>NZ_CP085233.1:0-2457283 GCF_044807045.1 Pseudidiomarina marina
TTAGCTGCAGCACTAACTTCTGCAGCGCCAGTTGCGGCTGAATCAATTGAATCAGCTGAGTCCGCTGATATGCAAATATATCGCTATGTTTATTCTGCCGAACGAGCTGTAGGTAGCTGGGATCATAGTGTTGATGTTGCGCGCAATGACATTCGAAACGATACCGCAAGTGATATAATGCTGAGTTCGCAACGTGGTTTAGAGGTTGCTGGGTCAGAGCTTCGCGCGCAGTTTGGTTACGCAATTTATATTCCAGAGCCGAAGCCGCGTTTAATCTGGAAGAAACTCGTTTAAGCGCAGTACGATATTAGCTATTAGATATTGGATATTAGAACCTATGTTTCGGGTATGTCTGTTTTCGCTAATATCAAATATCTAATAGCTAATATCACTTTTGCTCTTCAGAAGTAATCCCAAATTATTTGTGCGGCGGGACCAGCTATTCGCTCGGCTGAGCGCACCAAATGCACCTCTAAGTGAACTTGATTGATGAAATCAGGAATGTCGATGCGGACCAGATCACCACGCGCCAGTTCATCGACAATAATATCGCCAGGCACAATGCCCCACCCCATTCCGGCAACCAGAAGCTCTCGCTGTGCAATTGAGTCGTTTACGCGTATTCGTTGTTGACCCGGCATACGAATCATTCTATCGAGGTTAATGCCAACGTCTTGGTTCTGTGGCATGAGCATCGGAATATCGAGTAAATCTCGGCGTTGTTTGGGCAAACCATGTTTAGCCGCTAGGCTGGGCGACATTGCGACCAAAAGTTCAAAAGGCCGCACCAGTTTAGTTTCAAAGTCACCATGTTGACGAAACACCGGTAGCCACGGGGTAAGCGCCAAATCGGCTTCACCTTCGCGCACAGCGCGTAACGACCGTAACTGAGCTTCGCCGTTTAGCAATAAGTCAGTGGCCGGATAACGCTCTTGCACGGCGCGCATCGCTTTAAATAAGCTCGCCGGAGCGCAAGTGTGATCATATGTTATGCGCAGTAGCGGTTCGGCACCTTCACGCAATTGTTGCGTTAAACTTTGCAGGCGCTGCTGTTGCCTCAGAACTTCTCTCGCCTGGCGCAGAAACTGCTCACCAAAAGCAGTTAACTTCAATCGATAACCGTCTCGGTCAAACAGCGGAAATCCCGCCTCGTCCTCAAGCTTTTTAAGTGCCATACTGACAGCGGCTTGCGTTCGGTGCAGTTGCTCAGCAGCCCCTTGCAAGGTACCGGTTTCACTTAGTGCATTGAGCATTTGTAGCTGCTGTATTTTCATAAGAGGTAATCTTATTAAGTTTATCTGAATATGTAGTCAAGATTAATTCAATATAAATTAACAAGCAACAAGGTAAAATCAAAAGCGATATTAGCTATTAGATATTGGATATTAGAGGAAACACATATACCCGATACATTAGATCCAATATCTAATAACTAATATCGAATTGGCTTTCGAATATCTAATATCCAATAGCTAATATCGTCGTTGTTTCACCAAGGAGAGTTTATGCGTATTCAGGCTTTACTACTGACCGGCCTTGCCGCCTTAGTTGCCAACCTCGTTGGCTGCAGTGATGCCGCTGAAACTGCAGTACGTGAGGAAATTGTGCAGCCGGTGAAACTATATACGGTGAATTTTTCTGATGACCAACGTTTACGGCAATTTCCTGCGGTGGTTGAGGCTGCGCAGGTGGCGCAATTGGCGTTTCGAGTTGGTGGTGAAATTACTGAGTTTCCGGTCAAAGCCGGTAACGAGGTGAACCAAGGTGATTTAATTGCCAAGCTCGACCCCACCGATTACCAACTGGTGTTGGATCAAGCACAGGCGCGGTTTGAGTTGGCGCAGGCCCAATTTCGTCGTACTGAGAACTTGGTGGAGCAAGGCGTTATTTCACCGCAACAGTTTGATGAAGTGAAATCGAATTTAGAGGTTGCACGGGCAAACCTTGAGACGGCGCGAGCGAACGTGCGATACACCGAGTTACGGGCGCCATTCGCTGGCACGATAGCGCATGTCTTCGTGGAACGCTATGAAACGGTGCAACCGCAACGAGCGATAGCAACATTGCAGATGAACAATGCAATTGATGTCAGTATTCGCGTCCCTGAGGGACTGTTCGCCCGCGTTCAACGCAATACAAACTATCAACCCGATGTGATTTTCGCGGCAGCGCCCGAGCAACAGTTTAAAGCAACACTAAAAGAGTGGGATACCACCGCGGATCCTGCCACCAACACCTACAAGGTGGTGTTTACCCTACCAACGCCAGAGAACTTAAACGTTTTGCCAGGTATGTCGGCAATGGTTGCGGTTGACGCGCAGGCGGTTTCTCAGCAACGCGATGCCGCACTGATTGTTCCCGCCTCGGCGTTGTTCTCGCCAAGCACTCAGGCTCCTGAACAAGGCCATTTTGTTTGGGTTTACGATGCCGAAACTCAACGTGTTAGTCAGCGTGAGGTGAAAGTACGTGCGCTGACAAATCGCGGTGCTGAAGTCATTGAAGGGCTGGTGCCCGGTGAGCAGATTGTTATTGCGGGCGTGCATGCCATTTCTGACAACCAACGCGTGCGGCCTTGGGTGAAGGAGCGTGGTCTGTGATAAATATTGCTCGCTTCAGTATGAAGCGCAGCACCACCAGTTGGATGCTGTTGCTAATTCTGTTTCTCGGTGGTTTGGTTGCTCTGCAAAATATTGGGCGATTAGAAGATCCTGAGTTTACCTTAAAACAAGCGATGGTAATTACTGAGTACCCAGGCGCCACTGCGCAGCAGGTAGAAGAAGAAGTCACCTATCGGCTTGAAAATGCCATTCAAGAGCTGAGCTACGTTGACCATATTACCTCGGTATCGCAGCCGGGCTTAAGCCAAATCATGATTGAAATGCACAGTACGCTGCGCAAACATCAAATGCCGCAGGTGTGGGATGAATTGCGTCGCAAGGTGAATGATTCGCGCAAAACATTGCCGCCAGGTAGTGGCGAGCCAATGGTAAAAGATGACTTTGCCGATGTATACGGGATGACCTTTGCCATTAGTGGTGACGGTTATAGTTATCAAGATATTGCTGACTACACCGACTATTTGCGCCGTGAACTGGTGCTAGTGAAAGGTGTTGGCAAGGTCATGGTGGCAGGCAAGCAGAACGAGCAGGTGATTGTTGAAGTGTCGCGCGAAAAACTGGCGAATTTTGGCATCCCACCGCAACAACTGGTGAATTTACTGCAAACCCAAAATGCTGTGAGTGACGCCGGCCGCGTGCAAGTTGGTCAAGAGCGAATTCGGCTACAAACCAGTGGCGAGTTTGACAGTGTGGATGAACTGGCGAACTTGATGATTAGTAATCCTGGTGCCGAGGAACGCATTTTGTTGCGTGACGTGGCGACGGTAACTCGGGATTATCAAGAAATTCCAACCCATTTAGTGCGCTATAACGGACGTGACTCGTTGTGGCTTGCGCTGTCTTTCGCCGAAGACGTTAACGTGGTTGAAGTTGGTGCCAGGGTTATGGCAAAGCTTGAAGAGCTTCGCTTTGCACAGCCCATTGGTATACAAGTTGAAAAAATTTATGACCAACCGTCGGAAGTTGATAACTCGGTCAACAACTTCCTGATCAATCTCGCTGAAGCCGTTGTGATTGTCGTTATTGCGCTACTGTTAACCATGGGTCTGCGCTCTGGTGTGCTGATTGGTGGGGTGCTACTGATCACGGTACTCGGTAGCTTCATCTTTATGTATTTGATGGATATTCAACTGCAGCGGGTTTCACTCGGCGCCTTAATTATTGCGTTGGGAATGTTGGTGGACAACGCGATTGTGATTGCCGAAGGTATGTTGGTTGGTGTTCGCCGTGGTTTGTCGCGCATTCAGGCAGCCAGCGACGTTGTTCAACAAAATATTTGGCCGTTGCTCGGCGCTACGGCCATAGCGGTTATTGCCTTTGCGCCCATTGGGCTTTCCCGTGATGCCAGCGGTGAATATGCCAACTCACTGTTTTGGGTGTTGTTTATTTCGCTACTACTGAGTTGGTTCACCGCCATTACATTGACCCCATTCTTGGGCAATATTTTATTCCGCAAAGATGCGCGTGCACGCTCGGCTCGCGAGCAGCCAGAAGATGACGACCACGTTTATAATCACTGGGTATTTCGCGGTTATCGTGTCATGTTGCACCGGTTCTTGGCTTGGCGCAAAACGACCATCGCGGTGATGTTACTGTTACTTGTTGTTGCAGGGTACGGCTTCACAACCATCAAGCAATCGTTCTTCCCACCTAGCACCACGCCCATGGCGTTCATTGATTTGTGGTACCCGCAAGGCACGGATATTCGAGCCACCGCGCAGCAAGTTAAACAGCTTGAGCATTACTTAAACGAACGAGCTGAGAACGAAGGGTTAGTCTTTTCGGCGGCAACTATTGGTCAGGGAGCTCCCCGTTTTACGCTGACTTATATGGTGGAGAAATCTTATGAGAGTTATGCGCAGCTGATTTTGCGAGCTGAAAACACCGAGCAGCTCGAGCATATACTTCGCGACTTTGCAGATTATTTACGCTCTGAACAGCCCGATGTTGAATATAAAATGAAGCCGCTTGAAATGGGACCGACACAGACTGCCAAGATTGAGGCGCGTTTTAGTGGTCCAGAGCCAATTGTGCTACGTCAACTTGCAGCTCAGGCACGAGAAGTGATGGCACAAGATTCGGGTATTCGTAACCTAAGAGATAATTGGCGCCAGCGTACCAAAGTTTTGGAAACTGATTTTAATGAGGCTGCAGCGCGTCGCCTCGGCATCACCAAAGCTGATGTCGATGATGTACTGAAACGAAACTTTACTGGTCAAACGGTCGGGGTTTATCGCGATGGTACTGAACTATTACCAATTGTTGTGCGAGCACCAGCGAACGAGCGCAGCGACATAGATAATTGGCAAGAACTGCAAGTGTATAGCTCAGCCTTAGAGCAACATGTTCCATTAGGTCAGGTGGTGCGTGATGTAACGCTATTAGCTGAAGATAATTTGATTATCCGGCGCGACCGCAAGCGGACGGTGACCGTAATGGCCGACCATGACATTTTCGGCGAAGAAACCCCAGCCATGGTTCTTGCGCGCATTCGCCCTGCTATTGAAGCAATAGAATTACCGGCCGGTTATGAGCTGACTTGGGGAGGCGAATTTGAAGCCTCAAATAAAGCCACCGGCGCTATCTTCCAAGCGCTACCGCTGGCGTTTTTAGTGATGTTTATTATTACCGTGCTGCTGTTTAGCTCGATTCGGCAGGCCGGCGTGTTATGGACCACCGTGCCATTAAGCGTTATTGGCGTCACCTTAGGTCTTGTTTTAACCAATCAACCGTTCGGCTTTATGGCGCTACTGGGCTTCTTGAGTTTGTCGGGTATGTTGATTAAGAACGGGGTGGTATTACTCGAGCAAGTTCGCGTCGAATTGCACTCCGGCAAAGAAGCGCTACAAGCCTTGGTTGATGCTTCAGTCAGTCGTGTGCGGCCGGTTACGATGACCGCAGCAACGACGATAGTTGGTATGATTCCGTTGTTGTTTGACGACTTTTTTGTCAGCATGGCGGTAGTTATAATGTTCGGCCTCGGCTTCGCCACCTTGTTAACTTTGGTGGTGGTTCCTGTTATGTATGCTTTGGTGATGCGCGTTAAATGAACATAAATGTGTTAGGTGCCAGTGGTGGCTTAGGCGGCCTCACTGGCAGTACTTGCTTGCAAGCCAATGAATCGATTTTGATTGACGCCGGTACGGGCGTCACGCAGTTACTGCTAAAACAAATGCAACAGGTGCGTCATATTTTTCTGAGCCATAGCCATAGTGACCACATCTGTTGCTTACCCATGCTACTGGGTAACTTATTTAACGTTGCCGACGCTGGCGCCCCCGTTACTGTGTATGGTTCTCATGACACGTTAGAAGCGATTCGCGAACATGTTTTTAATTGGGTGGTATGGCCGGATATGCGCGAACTACCATCAAAAGATAAGCCGCTGTTACGCCTACAAGAGATTAACGCCGGCGAACAAATTTGTATTGATGATGTGTGTATAGAATCATTTCGCACTTATCACACGGTGCCCACTTTCGGTTTTGCGATTCGCAAAGAGAATCAAACCACGGCGTTTGTGGCCGATACGGGGTATGCCGAAAGCGTAATTGAGAATATCAACGCCTTAGGTCCGCTTGATGACATCATTTTAGAATGTTCATTTCCGAATGAGCTCGAGGCCATTGCGCAACAATCCTGTCATCTCACGCCGCAGTTGTGCTTGCAGTTATTGGAAGGGCTGCAGGAGCAGCCCCGCCGCGTGTGGATTAACCACTTGAAACCCGATGTGGCTGATGCGGTGCATAAGCAACTTCGGGAGATTCAGCCACCGCAAGGGTGGCAGGTTCTGCTTTAAACGTTATTGGTTATTCGTTATTAGTTATTCGTTATTCGTGGGTGGCACTTTAAATAAAGTGATACTATATGACGACTAATGAGAGTGTGTTGTGAAAGTTGAACTGGTTACTAACTTGAAACGCCAAGCCACCAAAATTCTTGCCGAATTGCATGAAACCAAGGAACACGTGTTGATCACTGAGCATGGACAACCTTCGGCTTATCTCGTGGATGTGCAAGATTACGAATTTTCGCAACGCCGTTTAAGGCTTCTCGAAGGGTTGGCTTGCGGTGAACTCGATATACTTGAGGGACGAACGTTAACCCAAGAAGAGGCGGAGAATGAGCTTAATCAATGGCTGAAGTGATTTGGACACAGTCCGCACTTGCCGATACACATGCCATCGCTAGCTACATTGCTTTAGATAACCCGTCTGCAGCTGCCGCACTCATCGAAAAGAAACTCTCAAGCTGTCGACAGTTAGAGCAACTCCCGCAACGCGGTCGAATTCCACCCGAACTACCGAGCTCGGTTTATCGTGAATTAGTGATCCCGCCGTGCCGCATTTTTTATAAATGCGAGCAACAGCGGGTTGTCATTGTGCATGTGATGCGCGACGAGCAACAGCTACGTCTGTTTATGCTCGGCGCGAGCTAACGTATAACGGTGGTAGAGCCAATAGACGGCTGGTATAACAAATAGGCTCAATAACGGTGCGGCGACCATGCCACCGATCATCGGTGCGGCGATGCGCTGCATCACTTCGCTACCGGTACCGTGAGTTAGCATAATCGGCAACAAGCCGGCGATGATAGTGATCACTGTCATGGCCTTCGGCCGCACTCGTTGTACCGCCCCTTCTATAATGGCATCGTGTAAGCCTTGTTCGGATCGCGAATTACTGTCATGCCATGCATTGTTCAGATACAACAGCATCACCACGCCGAATTCGGCGGCTACACCAGCCAACGCAATCATCCCGACAACGACAGCGATCGATAAGTTGTAACCAAGCAGCCAAATAAACCAGAGGCTACCCGCCAACGCCAGTGGTAACGTCGCCATAATCAACACCGCTTGTTTGAATGAGCGGAAGGTTAAGTACAGCAAAATTAGAATAACCGCGAGAGTGACTGGCACCACCTCTTTAAGCTTAGCCTGCACGCGCTCTATCGATTCATACTGTCCGGACCAACTCACGCTATAACGTGGCGGCAGTTGGTACTCACTGACAATTGGTTGCGCCGCGGCTAAAACGTCACCGACGGCAACGCCATCTGCTACATCAACAAAAATCCAGCCAGTCGGGCGCGCATTTTCACTGCGAATCATGGCCGGTCCCTCGGTCACCTCAACCGTTGCAACTTGCTCAAGTGTAACCCAAGCCCCATCTGTACTTACCAATGGCAAAGCTTTCAGGCGTTCGACATGATCTCGCTCAGCACGTGGATAACGCAGTGTGATTGGATAACGCTCGGTGCCTTCAACAGTTTCAGCAATGGTTGCCCCACCAATGCCAAATTGAATTGCCGTTTGAATGTCAGCCTGACTTAAACCGTAACGCGCCGCACGCGCAAGATCAGGACGAATTTCAATGTAGCGACCACTTGCTGGACGCTCAGCGAAAACGGATTTAATCCCCTCGACATTTTGCAGACGCTGTTCCAGATCCGCACCAATTCGCTGAATTTCACTTAACTCAGGCCCTGCAATTTTTAACCCGAGCGGCGTTTTCAATCCAGTTGAAAGCATATCAATGCGTGTTTTGATCGGTTGTACCCACGCATTAGTGATACCCGGAACGCGCACCGTCGCATCAAGTTCTGCAATAATATCGTGAATCGTAATCCCTTCACGCCATTCGCTTTGTGGCTTCAATTGAATAGTGGTTTCGAGCATCGTTAAAGGTGCCGGATCGGTTGCTGTTTCAGCACGACCGGTTTTACCAAACACGGTATCCACCTCAGGAACTTGCTTAATGAGTCGGTCGGTTTGTTGCAGTAGCTTGCCCACAGCCGCAGGGCTGATGCCCGGCATCGTGGTTGGCATATAGAGCAAATCGCCTTCTTGCATGGTCGGCATAAACTCGCTGCCAAGCTTGCTGTAAGGGTAGTAAGCACTTACTGCAGCAAGAACTGCAAGGACGATTGTAACGCGCGGCCAGTTCAATACCACGTTCAATAACGGTCGGTACATTGCAACCATGATACGAGTAAGCGGGTTGCGCTGCTCACTAATTATTTTACCGCGTACGAAGTAGCCCATCAGAACCGGAACAAGCGTAATGGACAACAATGCGGCAGCCGCCATGGCGAACGTTTTAGTGTAAGCAAGCGGTGCGAATAAACGCCCTTCTTGCTGCTCTAACGCGAAGACAGGTACAAAACTCAAGGTAATAATCAGCAGTGATAGGAATAGCGCTGGCCCCACTTCTGCTGTTGCTTTTGCCATCACCTGCCAATGCTCAGCACCTCGCGGTTCGTCGCCGTGTTGTTCGCGGTAACGTTCTAGATGCTTGTGAGCGTTCTCCACCATAACAATCGCCGCGTCCACTAACGCGCCAATAGCAATAGCAATTCCACCTAAACTCATAATGTTGGCGTTGATACCGAGCCAGCGCATCACCACAAAACTAATCAATACAGCCAAAGGCAAGGTAATGATGGCAATCAACGCTGAGCGCATGTGCAATAGAAACAGCACGGTGACTAATGCGACAAATGCCATTTCTTCAATCAGTTTATTAGTTAAGTTATCCACCGCCCGCTCAATAAGCTGTGAGCGATCGTACACAGGTGTGATTTCAACGCCTTCAGGAAGCCCCTGCTGCAGGGTTTTCAGCTTATCGCGTACACGTTCAATGGTGGCTAGCGCGTTCTCGCCATGACGCATCACGACAATACCGCCAACCACTTCACCTTCACCATTAAATTCCGCGATACCACGGCGGCTCAGTGGTCCACGACGCACGGTCGCCACGTCATCAAGAGTAATTGCATTGCCGGCAGCGCTACGCACATTCAACGGCAACTGCCGCAAATCTTCCAATGACTGAATATAGCCGGTGCCGCGCACCATAAACTCAGCTTCAGCCATTTCCACAATGCCGCCACCGACTTCTTGATTGGCTGTCTGAATAGTCTGTCGAACATCGCTGATGGTTAAGCCATAGGTTTGCAGGCGCTGTGGTTCAATGACCACCTGATAAGCTTGCACCATGCCACCTACTGTGGCGATTTCTGATACGCCACTCACGCTTTGAAGCTCTTGCTTTAAGAACCAATTTTGTAAACTGGTCAATTGCCCAAGATCATGCTTGCCGGTGCGGTCGGTAAGGACATACTGAAATACCCAACCCACGCCGCTGGCATCTGGCCCTAACTCTGGTGTCACGCCTGTTGGTAACTGCTCTTGTGCTTGGCTCAAATATTCGAGTACACGGCTACGCGCCCAGTAAATATCGGTGCCGTCTTCAAACAAAATATATAAGTAGGAATCACCGAAAAACGAATATCCACGCACTTCTGAAGCGCCCGGCACTGCGAGCATCACGTTAGCCAACGGCCACGTTACTTGTTCTTCTACCAATTGAGGGGCTTGGCCCGGATAACTGGTTTTGACAATTACTTGAACATCCGAGAGATCAGGAATCGCATCTAGCGGTGTCGTGGTCATTGCACGCCAACCGAACCAAGCAGCGAGCACTGCCGCAATGATAACTAATACACGGTTGCGAAGTGAGGCATTAATGATGTGCGTGAGCATCAGTTGCCTCCTGTTCGCCGCTAGCTCGGCTATTTAACAACGTTGCCTCTGAATCAAGTAAAAACTGGCCTGAAACAACCACTTGTTCGCCTTCTTCGAGTCCATGCAATATTTCTGCTTGCTCACCAATAACGAGACCAACGTGCACGTCACGTTGCTCAAAGGTATTGTCGTTGGATTTTACGATGACGCGATTGTTTGAGCCCGTCACAATTAAACTGCTTAGCGGCACAGTTAACGCATCGCGCTTAGGTCCACCATAAAGTTCAACTTGTGCTTGCATTCCTACCAATAAATTACTGCCGACTCGGCTGTTTGGTAATTTAATACGTACACGTTGGGTGCGAGCTTGTGCATCGAGCGACGGATAGATGTATTCAATTTCGGTTTCATAACCGTCTAAGTTAGCTTGTGGCAGGGTCACATCAACCGGTGCGCCGACGCTCAGCCAATCACTGTATCGCTCAGGAACATCGGCTATCAGCCAAAAACTCTCGTCGCCTGTTAAGGTCAACATGGATAGACCGGGTTCAACATACATGCCATCGACCACGTTCAATTCAGTAACCACCCCAGCTTGCGGTGCATAAACGGGTACTCGGTACATAATTTCACGGGTTTTCTCAATTTCTTTGATTAACTGAGGTGCAAAGCCAAGCAACTCAAGACGAAGCTTGGCGTCTCGAATTAGCCGCGCATTATTGGTGCCATTGGCAAGCGCCTGCAATAAGTCTTGCTGCGCAACAACTAAGTCACGGCTATAAATATCATAGAGTCGATCGCCTTGTTTTACCGATGAGCCTTCGCTACGTACATACAATTCTTCGATCCACCCAGCGGCACGGGCATGCACATGATGACGCGCATTATCGTTCCACGCCACTTGCGCTATGGTTGGATAGTAACGCCACAGGGTGTCGTATTGCACCGTTGCGGTGCGGATAGCTAAGTTTTGCTGCATCGAGCCGCTGACTTGTACCGTTTTTTCCTCTTGGCGCTGACGCGGTTCTAGGTCCATGCCACAAATTGGGCACGAACCTGGCTCGTCACTCACAATATGACTATGCATTGGGCACACGTACTCTGTGCGCTTTTCAGTTGGTTCAGCTTGATCGCTGTGATTATGTTGTAGTTCGAACTCTTGTGTATGCCCTTGTGGCACAACCAAAACCAAACATAGTAACGCGGTAAGCAAACGTAAAATTGTCATAAAAAGACCTGCCAAAGTTAAAATTAAAACGCGCAAGCTACGTTGCTTGCGTTAGAACAGTTTTAATTAGGCAGACATTGGGGGGCGCAACTGGCCTTCTTGACGTGACAATGGCACCGCTTGCAGATTTGGCCACTGTTCATAGATAGTCATGTTGGGTTCTACCTGCATGGTGGCAATGAGACCACTAGCAGAAGAACTACAATGGTGTTGGCAGTCGCCACAGCTATTGTCACACTCAAAGTGAACATTGGCTGTTGCTTGCGCCGGTTCGGTATCACAGCAATCATGATTGGCATGCATATCCGTCATGTCGTGCGATTGTGCGTGGTGAGACATTGATTGTTCTGATGGTACCGACATGACCTCTCCGGCTTGCCCCGCGAACGGCGCTAGCAATAGGCTTACGATAATCATCAGTTTCATCAATGTTTGCATGGTAGATAGTATAAACCCACTTCTGGGTGAAATGCCAGAAGTGGGTTTAATTAGATTGCTAAGAGCAGTTACCAGCTTTTATTACCAGCTTTTATTACCAAATTCTATTACCAGATAGTAACGCGCTCTTCTGGCGGCAAGTAAAGCTTGTCGCCTGGCTTCACATCAAAGGCTTCGTAGAACGCTGGAATGTTTACTACGGTACCGTTGACACGATAGTCTGCAGTAGAATGCGGCCCACGAACCACTTGGTTGCGAACGAATTCATCACGCATCTTAGTGCGCCATACTTGCGCCCAACCTAAAAACACACGCTGCTCACCAGTGTACCCGTCCATGACTGGCGCTTCTTGGCCATTCAATGAATTTTGATAGGCACGATAAGCGATAGTTAAACCAGCTAAGTCACCAATGTTTTCACCCAGGGTTAATTTGCCCTGCAAGAAAGCATCTGGAATAACTTCATACTTGTCGGTTTGCGCAGCAAGCTTATTACCACGCTCATCAAACGCAGCACGGTCAGCATCAGTCCACCAGCTGCTCAGGTTACCGTCGCCGTCGTATTTTGACCCTTGGTCATCAAAACCATGGCCTAATTCGTGTCCGATTACAGCGCCGATACCACCGTAGTTCACAGCGTCTTCAGCTTCCATATCAAAGAATGGCGGCTGCAAAATACCCGCTGGGAATACAATTTCATTCCGCACTGGGCTGTAGTATGCGTTCACGGTTTGTGGTGTCATACCCCAGTCTTCATCTTTCACTGGCTGACCAATTTTGCTCACTTCTTCTTGATAATCAAACGCATATGAACGCTTGTAGTTACCAACCAAATCGTCAGCTGCCACGACTAAATCGGAGTAATCACGCCATTCGCTCGGGTAGCCAAT
This sequence comes from Pseudidiomarina marina, assembly GCF_044807045.1. Classification (NCBI taxonomy): domain Bacteria; kingdom Pseudomonadati; phylum Pseudomonadota; class Gammaproteobacteria; order Alteromonadales; family Idiomarinaceae; genus Pseudidiomarina; species Pseudidiomarina marina. The sequence continues at coordinate 12,703 of NZ_CP085233.1, forward strand.
GAACGGAGTAAACTTGCTTAGTTTTTCGAGTGCTTTTTCTTTGGTTTCGTCCGACATCCACTCGAGATCTTTAATTGATTCGCCGTAAGCAACAATTAAATTATCAACCAATTCTTCCATGCGTGCTTTGGCTGCTGGTGGGAAGTATTCAGCCACGAAAAGCTGACCTAAAACTTCGCCCAAAGCGCCATCTGTTGCACGCACGCCACGCTTCCAACGCGGCTCTTGTTCTGGGGTACCGTTCAGCACGGTGCCGTAGAACGCAAAACGGCGATCATTGATTTCTTCAGTCAATGCCGTTGCGTAACGTTCAACGGTTTTCAACGTCATGTAGTGTTTCCACGTTTCAACGTCAACATCGTCAAACATGTCGCCAAATGCTTCGAAATAGCTTGGCTGACGAATAATAATTTCTTCGGCAACGTCAACGCCTGTCAGTGCTGCGTAGCTGTCGAAATCAAAACTATCCATGGCCTTCGCTAAATCAGCTTTGGTCATTTTGTTGTATGTTTTGTCGGCGTTGCGGCTCTCAATACGTGTCCAATGCGCTTCGGCAATTTTCGTTTCGAGGGCTAGAATTGCATCGGCGGCTTCGGCTGCCTCGGCATAATCAACAAGACCTAGAATATCGCTGATGTATTCTTGGTATTTCGCACGAATCTCAACGTACTTTTCGTCGTCACTCAGATAGTACTCACGATCGGGTAAACCAATACCAGACTGCGACATATAAATGGCGTTAACGTTCGGGTTTTTAGCGTCAGGATAAACATAGAATCCAAACGGTGAGCTCACACCAAGCTTAGTTAACTCAGCCATGCGCGTGACAACATCCGCATGCGTTGAAACGTCTGCGGTTGCTTGTAAGTCAGCTGCAATTGGTGTGTGACCAAGGCTATTGAGTTTTTCAACATCCATGAAGCTATTGAAGAAGTCGCCAATTTTCTGAGCATTGCTGCCCGCTTCGGCATTGCTTTCTGAGGCTTCTTCAATAATTTTGCGCAAGCGTTCTTGGTTTAATTCAGCCAAATCTAAAAACGAACCAATACGCGACTTATCCGCTGGCATTTCAGTATTCTCATGCCACGTACCATTCACAAACATGAATAGGTCGTCTTGTGGACGCACATCGGTATCAAAGTTTTCAAGTACCAAGCCTGACGTCAGCTGTTGCTGCGGTTGCTCTTGCTTGGCCTGCTGGTTTTGTTGTTCAGTTGATTGTTGCGGTGAGCACGCAGCTACACCTAACGCGAGCGCAACGCTCAGCGCAATGGTACTTACTTTGTTCATAGGTTCCCCGTTTTCTTAATGACCAATCACTTCTTCAGTGAATAGGTATTCTTTTAACTCTTCATCAAACACTTTGTCACGGCGCCGGATCCATTCGAGGGTCATGGCTGCGTGTTCTTTTTCTTCGTCGCGATTGTGAATTAAAATTTTCTTTAATTCTTCATCTTTGCAGACGTCAATACGCTGGTTATACCAATCGACTGCTTCTAATTCTTCCATTAATGAAATAATTGCACGGTGCATGTCGCGGGTTTCGTCCGACAACAGCTCGTACGGCTCGTGATATCCTTCGTTGGCCATAAATGCCTCCGTTGTTGCTATCGTGAGATGTCAGTGATTGTTGCAATAACCTTTCTACCATAAGCTATGCGCCATTTGTTCACAACACAAATGCTATGCGAAGTAACGCAATCGGTAGATTTTTTGTCGCAAAATATTTCGTAGCCCGGCGTTTTACGCCGGGTCGTGGCAAAGCCACGGTGAAAATTCAAAAATTACCCACAAAAAAACCCCGTGAGGTGAGTCACGGGGTTTTGGCATTCACAGCGCTGCGCGCTACCCGGCAGTAACATCGCGATACTGACCGGCATTAACAGCGCTGCGCGCTACCCGGCGTAACATCGCGATACTGGCCGGCATTAACAGCGCTGCGCGCTACCCGGCGTAAAACGCCGGGCTACTTTTTCGCTTTTTTGTTCGGGAGGTCGGTGATTGAGCCTTCGAACACTTCTGCGGCCAAGCCGACTGATTCGTGTAGCGTTGGGTGAGCGTGAATGGTAAGCGCGATGTCTTCTGCGTCGCAGCCCATTTCGATAGCCAAGCAGATTTCGCCAAGCAATTCACCCGCGTTTGAACCAACAATGGCACCACCGATGATGCGGTTGTTCTTATCGAACAACAACTTGGTGAAGCCGTCGGTTGCGCCTTGCGCAATCGCACGACCAGAAGCTGACCATGGGAATACTGCGGCTTCGTACTCAACGCCTTGTTCTTTGGCTTCTTTTTCAGTCAAGCCTGCCCACGCCACTTCAGGATCAGTATAAGCAATTGAAGGAATCACTTTCGGATCGAAGAAGTGTTTCTTGCCAGCAATGACTTCGGCAGCCACGTGACCTTCGTGAACAGCTTTGTGCGCTAACATTGGTTGACCAACAATGTCACCGATAGCGAAGATATTCTTCACGTTAGTGCGCATTTGGTTGTCGACTTCAATGAAACCACGATCTGTCACTTTCACGCCGGCATTTTCTGCGCCAAGCTTCTTACCGTTTGGTGCGCGACCGACAGCAACCAATACGGCGTCGTATTTCACTGGTTTCTCAGGTGCTTTGTCGCCTTCGAAAGTGACGTGAATGCCGTCTTTCTTGGCTTCAACTTTCGCCGCCTTGGTGTTCAACATGATATTGTCGAACTTCTTCGAAATTGACTTGGTGAATGCTTTGATGATGTCTTTATCTGCTGGCGGAATCAGTTGCTCGGTCATTTCAACCACGTCAACTGTGGCACCTAACGCGCTGTACACACAACCCATCTCGAGGCCGATGATACCACCACCTAAGATCAACATGCGGCCTGGAACGAATGGCAATTCGAGTGCATCGGTTGAATCCCAAATGCGCTCATCGTCGTGTGGCACAAATGGTAGTTTGATCGATTGCGAACCAGCCGCGATGATGGCGTGCTCAAAGTTCACCACAGTTTCGTTACCGTCTGCGTCTTTCACTTTCAGTTGCTTATCGCTAGCGAATTCGCCCACGCCATTCACAACTTTCACTTTACGCATTTTCGACATTTGACCTAAGCCACCGGTTAACTGACCGATCACTTTTTCTTTGTGCTTGCGAATTTTGTCGAGGTCGATTTTTGGCTCGCCGAATTCCACGCCTTCAGCACCCATGTGCTTCGCATCTTCAATGTGCTTCGCAAGGTGCAACAAAGCTTTTGAAGGAATACAGCCTACGTTCAAGCACACGCCACCTAAGGTGCTATAGCGCTCAACCAATACGGTTTCTAAACCTAAGTCAGCAGCACGGAATGCTGCAGAGTAACCACCTGGGCCGCCACCGAGAACGACAACTTGGGCCTTCACTTCTTTGCTCATATCAACCTCGTTAGAATTCGGGAAAAACGTTGGGGCTGATTATAACAGCCCCGTGCTCATTTGTTTAATTTATAGAACCAATTTGCGAATATCTGAAAGCACTGCGCTTAAGTACACGCTAAAGCGCGCTGCTACGGCACCATCAATCACGCGGTGGTCATAGCTCAAGCTCAACGGCAACATCAAGCGTGGTTCGAAGTCTTTGCCGTTCCATTTCGGCTTCATTTCGCTCTTCGATACACCCAAAATTGCGACATCTGGCGCATTCACAATTGGCGTAAAGGCTGTACCACCAATGCCGCCAAGGCTAGAAATTGAGAAACAACCGCCTTGCATGTCTTGTGCTTTTAGCTTGCCGTCGCGTGCCTTGGCACTGATTTCAAGCAACTCGTCAGACAATTCGTAGATGCCTTTTTTGTCCACATCACGAATCACTGGAACGACGAGGCCATTTGGCGTATCCACTGCAATACCAATGTGCACGTATTTCTTCATGATGAGGTGCTCGCCATCATCTGCCAGCGACGAGTTAAATACTGGGTACTCGCGCAATGCTTTGGCAACAGCCTTCATGATGAATACCAATGGCGTAATTTTAACGCCGTCTTTCTTCTTCGCTTGCAGCTCGTTTTCTTGCTTACGGAATGCTTCTAGTTCCGTGATATCCGCCTCATCAAATTGCGTAACGTGTGGAATGGTTACCCAGTTGCGATGCAGATTCGGGCCTGAAATTTTCTGAATGCGCGTTAATGGCACCTCTTCAATTTCGCCAAACTTGCTAAAGTCTACTTTCGGAGGCGCAATCACTTGCAAGCCGCCAGCGCCTTGACCGACGCCACTAGAGGCCGTCGCTTTCGGGCGTGACAACTCGTACTTCACGTACTCTTGCACGTCTTCTTTCAAAATCCGCTCTTTGCGACCTGAACCTTTTACTTTGTTCAAATCCACCCCAAATTCGTGCGCTAAGCGGCGCACAGCAGGCGATGCGTAAGCCAAGCCTTCGGCTTTCGATTTTTTGTCCAGCGGATGATCAGGGACTGGCGGTTTGCGATCTGCTGATTTGTCTTCACTTTTGCCTGATTCTGCTGAATCGGCTTTGGCTGGAGATTTTTCTGCGTCTGCTGAGCCTTGAGATTGGGTGTCAGACCCCGCTTGCGCTTTGTCAGACACCGGTTCACCGGCAACTTCGAGTTTGATGACGAGTGAGCCTTGTTTGACTTTATCGCCAACTTTCACTTCCACCGATTTCACCACGCCTGCTTCTGGGCTTGGTACATCCATGGTTGCTTTGTCAGTTTCAAGCGTGATCAAGCCATCTTCAGCGCTGATTTCGTCACCTTCGCTGACGAGCACCTCAATTACGTCAACTTCACCATCTTCGCCGATGTCTGGGACCGTGACCTCGATGACTTTTTTCTCGCCGCCTGACTTGCCTTTGTTTGCTGGCTTGCCTTCGTCGGCTGATTCAGCTTTGGCTGGTGACTCAGCTTCTTCTGCTGAGTCGGTAGATTGGGTGTCAGACCCCGCTTGCGCGGTGTCAGACGCCGGTTCATCTGATGTGTCGGCGTCGGCATCGTCGTCAGAAGACGACGATGCTTCAAACATCGCTAAAAGGTCGCCCTCTTTGATTTTGTCGCCGACTTTTACTTTCAGTTCAGCGACAACACCAGCGAACGGTGCAGGAATATCCATCGACGCTTTGTCGCTCTCGACAGTAATTAGCGAATCTTCTGCTTCAAGGCTATCGCCCTTACTAACTAGTATTTCGATGACTTCTACTTCATCACCGCCCACATCGGGGGCTTTTACTTCTTTTAAATCTGCCATTATTGCCTCCGCTCCCGTTGCTTACGCGTACAGTGGGTTGATTTTGTTGGTATCAATGCCGAAATCTTTAATGGCTTTTTCTACCATTTTGGCATCGATATCGCCCGCTTTCGCCAGCTCGGTCAGCGCAGCAACAACAATGTAGTGCGCGTTCACTTCAAAGTGACGACGTAAGTTTTCACGGCTATCCGAACGACCGAAACCATCTGTACCCAACACCCGATAAGGCGTTGGTACCCACGCACGAATTTGATCTGCGTATTGCTTCATGTAGTCGGTTGCTGCAATGGTTGGGCCTTTCGCTTTGCTTAACAGCTCAGTGACGTACGCAGTTTTCTGCTTTTTGCCAGGATGTAGCATGTTATAACGCTCAACGTCATATCCATCTCGCGCCAACTCGTTAAACGACGTTGCGCTATAAACTTTAGCGGTAATGCCAAAGTCATCCGCCAACAATTTAGCCGCTTCACGCACTTGCTGCAAAATGGTGCCCGAGCCTAGCAACTGCACTTCGCCCTTCGCGCTCTTGGCTTTGTGCGTTTCAAACTCATACAAGCCTTTAAGAATACCTTCTTCCACACCTTCAGGCATTTCTGGTTGTTGGTAGTTCTCGTTCATCACGGTGATGTAATAGAACACATTTTCTTGCTCGCCATACATGCGACGCAAGCCGTCCTGCACAATCACCGCCACTTCGTATCCGTAAGTTGGATCATACGTAATACAGTTTGGCACGGTGTTAAACAAGATGTGGCTGCTGCCGTCTTGGTGCTGCAAACCTTCACCGTTCAGTGTGGTACGACCCGCTGTACCACCGACCAAGAAGCCGCGTGCTTGGCTATCGCCCGCAGCCCACACCAAATCACCCACACGTTGGAAACCAAACATAGAGTAATAGATGTAGAACGGAATCATCGGCTCATTGTTGGTTGAGTAACTGGTTGCTGCCGCTACCCATGACGCCATTGCACCCAGCTCGTTGATACCTTCCTGCAGAACTTGGCCTTTTTTATCTTCGCGATAGTAAGCTACTTGATCTGAATCTTGTGGCTCATACTTCTGGCCTTGGCTTGAGTAGATACCGACTTGACGGAAAAGGCCTTCCATACCAAAGGTACGTGCTTCGTCCGGAATAATCGGCACAATGCGTTGACCAATTTTCTTATCTTTCAATAATGCGGTTAGTACACGCACAAACGCCATGGTGCTCGAAATTTCGCGCTCGCCAGAGCCTTTGGTCACCGCTTCAAATGCTTTCAACGATGGAATTTCAAGCTCAACCGACGTTTTCGGTAAGCGCTTCGGCATGAAGCCGCCAAGCGACTCACGACGCTCGCGCATGTACTTCATTTCATCGCTATCTTCAGGGAACTTGTAGAACGGAATATCTTCAAGCTCGCTGTCTTTAATTGGAATGCTGAAACGATCGCGGAAGTGTTTGATCGCTTCCATATCCATTTTCTTCACCTGGTGGGCAATGTTCTTACCTTCACCAGCGGCACCCATGCCGTAACCTTTGACGGTTTTCGCAAGAATCACCTGCGGGCGACCTTTCGTGTTTACCGCTTTGTGATAAGCCGCATACACTTTCATCGGATCGTGACCACCACGGTTTAAGCGCCAGATGTCTTCGTCGGTTAGGTTAGCCACCATCGCTTTGGTTTCTTCAGTTTTGCCGAAGAAGTGCTCGCGGGTGTAGGCACCACCTTTTGCTTTGTAGTTCTGGTATTCACCGTCAACGCTGTCTTGCATGATTTGTGCCAGCTTGCCTTCGGTGTCGCGATACAATAATGGATCCCAATAGCGACCCCAGATCACTTTAATGACTTCCCAGCCAGCGCCGCGGAAAGTACCTTCAAGTTCTTGAATAATCTTGCCGTTACCACGCACAGGGCCGTCTAAACGCTGCAAGTTACAGTTGACGATGAAGGTCAGGTTGTCGAGGCCTTCGCGCGTCGCCAGACCGATTGCGCCCAAGCTTTCTGGCTCATCCACCTCACCATCACCTAAGAAGCAGTACACGCGCTGATTCGAGCAATCTTTAATGCCACGGTCCGTGAGATATTTCAGGTAACGGGCTTGGTAAATTGCCTGCATTGGGCCGAGACCCATCGATACCGTAGGGAACTGCCAGAAATCAGGCATTAAATGTGGGTGTGGGTACGAAGGAATACCGTTACCGTCAACTTCTTGACGGAAATTATTCAACTGCTCTTCACTAATGCGACCTTCGAGGAACGCTCGTGCATAAATACCTGGGCAAGCGTGACCTTGAATATAGAGGTAATCGCCACCGTCTTGGTCTGTTGGCGCACGGAAGAAGTGGTTAAAGCCGACATCATATAGCATTGCCGACGATGCAAAGCTTGAAATATGGCCACCAAGCTCTAAGTCTTTCTTCGACGCTCGTAATACCATGGCTAACGCATTCCAACGAATTGCCGCGCGAATGCGCGCTTCAATGGTGCGGTTACCCGGCATAGTTGGTTCTTGGCTTGCTGGAATAGTGTTTAAGTACGCTGTGGTTGCGTTATATGGCAAGTACGCACCACTACGGCGCGCTTTTTCAATAAGACTTTCGAGCAAGAAATGGCCACGCTCTGGGCCGTCTTCTTCCAACACGACCTCGAGGGCTTCAAGCCACTCGCGCGTTTCTTGCGGGTCGATGTCGTCTTTTAAATGGTCAGTCATACTTCTGTCCTTACCCTTGCTGAGTTCGGCGTAGCGACCGCTGAATGCGTGATTGTTCACGATTCGAGGCGAGCAACGCATGTTCAATATAGGCTAGCAACTGATGACAAGCTTCACGCGCTTGCTCGGGTTCACCAGCCGTGATGGCAGCAACAATTTGCTGCCGATGTTCATGTAACTGCTGCATGACGCCGGGCTTGTGCGCGAGGTCCTGCAGGTTTTGCTGAATATTTTTCTGCAACAATGGCAGCATACTGCGTACCAAGTGCAATAGGATCACATTGTGCGAGGCTTCGGTAATACGCAAATTAAACTCGGTCAGTGCCTGCGCTTGTGCGGCAAGCTCCGCTCCAGGGTCTTGCTGTAACTTCTCGAATGCTGCGTTGATGGCTTCTATATCGGTCGCGGTACCGCGCATCGCCGCATAATATGAAGAGATACCTTCAAGTGCATGACGAAACTCAAGCAAATCAAATTGTGATTCTGGATGTTGTGCCAGTAAGTCTAGCAAAGGCTCGGCAACACGTTCTTGCATGTTATCGCACACATAAGTGCCGCCGCCTTGACGTCGCTCAACTAAGCCACGTGCTTCGAGTTTTTGAATAGCTTCGCGCAAACTTGGGCGTGACACGGAAAACTGTGCGGCGAGATCGCGCTCAGACGGCAACCGCGCTCCTGCTTCGAGCGTGCCGTCGACGATCATGGCTTCGATGCGCTCCATGATGACATCGGAAAGTTTGGTCTGTTGTATGCGCTGGAAAGTCATAGTTAAAGTCAAACCCGATATTAGCTATTAGATATTGGATATTAGAAGAGCCACTTCGATATTAGCTATTGGATGTTAGATCTGATGTATCGGGTATTTATTGATTGTCTAATATCTAATATCCAATAGCGAATATCGCTCTAGCTTTCTTTTGGTCATACCAATAGACCAGCATTTTAGATCAGTGGCGCGAAAAATCCAAACAGATTCCGCTTACAGCCAGCCGCCAATCGTCAGTAAAGCAACAAATACTATATATAACAGGAAGTTACGCTTAACTAACGCGGTGGTGGTCGGAGCAGTGAGGTCATCGGCAAGCTCGGCGACTTTGGTTAGGGCAATGAAGTTGTTTTGTGGCTTGTTGCCCACGGAGTTCAGCCAGGTAGCGGCTGCTTTCGAAAAATTGCCCACCAACAAAAAGCCGAGCGTCATCAGCCGTGTTGGTAACCAATCGATGATTTGGTGAACCACCTGCCAACGCGGGCTCTTGTTGTGACGCATGTCGCGTAGCGTGGCATACACCAGTGCACCTGCGACGCCAAGTAGTACGAAATAAATCATCACGGCAAAATAATGACGCAAGTGAATCCATAGAATAAGGTGTTCGACTGGTGCGGCCTCGGCACGACCTGAGGCTTGCTGCAGGTGTTTTAGTTGTTTGGCTTGCTCAGCACCGTCTTCATCTTGTACGGCCTGTAAGTAGGCTTTGTAAGCCACACGTGCAGCAGGAGCTTGAATGGCGCTCAGCAAGCCGGCGGTGCTGACGACAAAGGTCAATAAGACGTTGTCCAGTAGCAGTAATACAAAGCCAATTAATAGAGCCGGGATAATTGCCCACAACACATAGCCGAGATCGTTCTGACGCCAGCCTTCCAGTTTGGTGTTGCTTACTTGCCAATGTTGCCAGCGCAATATGATGCGACGCCAATGCAGATTGCGCGTGATTTCTAGCGTGCGTTCTAATGAATATGCGAGCAATATTGCCAACAAGTACATGCTTATACCCTTTCGCTAACAAGTTGTTTGAAGTAGGCCCAATCAAACGCCGGACCTGGGTCAGTTTTTCGCACCGGCGCAATGTGTTGGTGCCCTACTATACGATGCCGCGTTAACGCTGGGTAGTGTTGTAACAGTTGTTCGACCACTTCGGCTAAGCGCGTGTACTGTGCTTTAGTGTAAGGCTGCTCATCGGTTCCCTCAAGTTCAATGCCAATGCTAAAGTCATTGCATCGGCGCCGGCCACAATAATTCGAACGCCCGGCATGCCATGCGCGACGATGAAACGGAACGTACTGAAGGAGCTCGCCATCGCGTCGAATCAAACAGTGAGCCGAAACGCGCAAGCCTTCGAGTATCTTGAAGTCAGGGTGTGCCGTGCTGTCGAGCGTGCCCATAAATAGGTCATCAATATAAGGGCCGCCGAACTCGCCCGCTGGCAAGCTAATTCCATGAACCACCAGTAAACTGATGTCTTCGGGGTCAGGTCGCTCATCAACATGCGGTGATTCACGCTTGGTTGCTTGCTCTAGCCAGCCGTTGTTAATCATTGTTTCTCCGAACAAAATGGATTACTTAATTAATTTAGCTGATTGTTAGCTACCCATCTACTTTGATTAAAACTATTACGGCGATTTTAAAGTAATTTAATTTGATTACTTTTTATTATGTAACTATATTTAATTACTTAATAAACTAAGGAAATCATCACATGCCTAATCAATTTGCCGTGTTAATGGGCGATATCGTTGAATCGCCTCATCAAAGTGCTGATAGCCGCCGGCATCTTGGTGCGCATATTGAACTCGGGCTGCGGCTGATTCATGACTATATCCCACTCTCTTATGAAGTATTTCGGGGGAGTCGTTTCGTGATAGAAACTGAACACGCTGATCAATCTGTGACTATTGCGTTATTGCTGCGCTTATTTCTTAAATCCAAGCAGCAACAGGAAGATTGGGATGTGCGCATTGGGGTGGGCGTGGTTAAGCAAGGATCAAATAATCATTCGACGGTTAAACGCCGAGCCGAACAACTTTCTGAGAAAGCGCTGAGTGCAATTAAAAAGGAACGATTAAGTATTCAGACCGATAGTGAACAGTTAAATGAGAGGTTAAGGCTGACGACGAAGTTCGCCGATGCCTTACTGTCGCAGTTAACAACAACGCAAGCCCAAGTACTCAGTTACTACTTGCGCTTTATGCCAATGACGCATCAGGCACTAGCGAATAAACTGAATAAATCACGTGTGAATGTCACGCAAATACTCAACAGTACGCATTACAAACTGTTTGAATTGTATTTGCTAGAAACCCGAGAAATTTTACGCAACGTCGATTAATCGCGAAGCGCCTTGTGAGAAGTGACCGGTCGCCCTACAATAAGCGCAATTTGAACTAGTTATATATAGAAGGCACACCGATGGACACTCGAGTCGACCCTATCCTTTTGGCATCTGATCGTGAGCAAATGGTGCAGCGCGCCTTGCAGGAAGATTTGAACGGCTTGAGCGCCGAGCTCGATATTACCGCGCAACTGATCCCTGCGAGCGAACAGGCTCGAGCCACGGTGATTACCCGTGAAGATGCGGTGGTATGTGGCATTGATTGGGTGAACGAAGTATTCAAGCAACTAGGTGGTTCGGTTACTGTCACTTGGCATGTGGCTGATGGCGATGCCGTCGATGCCGATACGCTATTATGCGAACTCGAAGGTCCAGCGCAGGTTATCTTAACCGGCGAGCGTACCGCCTTAAACTTCTTACAAACACTTTCCGGCGTAGCGACCACCACCGCGCACTATGTTCGTCATTTAGACGGTAGCGATACGCGCCTACTGGATACGCGAAAAACCATTCCTGGATTACGTACCGCTTTGAAGTACGCCGTGGTTTGCGGCGGCGGCTTCAATCACCGTATTGGCCTTTACGATGCCTACCTAATAAAGGAAAACCACATCATGGCGTGTGGCGGCATAGTGCAAGCAATACGTAAAGCTCGCGAACTAAATCCAGGTAAACCCGTCGAAGTGGAAGTCGAGAATTTAGACGAATATCAAGATGCTCTGCAAGCAGGGGCAGACATTATTATGCTCGACAACTTCCCTTTACATGATATTTACACCGCAGTAGAACAACGTACAGGTCAGACCCGTTTAGAAGTGTCGGGAAACATAACCGATAAGCGTTTGAAAGAATTGGCCTTAACTGGCGTTGACTACATTTCATCCGGCGCTTTAACAAAAAATATACAGGCCGTTGACCTTTCTTTAAGGTTTCAAAAACTTTAACTATTGACGAATTTTATTCATCTGCTATGTTTTATGTGCAGTGCGCAACTAAGTACCAGAAATGGGCTTAGGGGCCAGGCATGCTTTAAAAGGCAAAGCCACCGAGAGGTGGTGACGCAAAACCTCCGGTCCAACTGGCATTTATCCTGCGGGAAAATACCAGCGGATAGCGGGGCTGCAGGCTAAAGTCTGGTGGATGAAGTAGCTTTCCGATGAAAGTCGACAAAGCAAAAACCACTTGTTCTTTCGGCTGATGCAGAAGACTTGTAGTGGTCCGTAAAGCGGCCATCCAAGTGCTGAAGTGCATCTGGATGCTACTTTTAGACAACTACAATAACTAAATAAGTTGAAATTACTTTCGGGAGATATTTCATGAAAGCGCAAGTTCAAAAAGGTTTTACCTTAATCGAATTGATGATCGTTGTTGCGATTATCGGTATCTTGGCTGCTGTAGCAATTCCTATGTACAGCGACTACACCCAGCGTGCAAAAGCTTCTACTGGCTTAGCTGCGTTGGCTAACTACAAAACTACTGTTGCAATGTGCTATCAAACTTATGGCGCGTTGACTAATTGTGACTCAACGACTCCAGCTGGCACTACAGATACTAATGGAGACCCAGTAGCAGAAAACATTACACCAATTCCTCCAGCTATTGACGCAAATGATGATGTAAATGGTGTAACGGAAGCAAGCGTTTCTGGTGGGACTATTACTGCGATTTTAGAAGCGGTTGACGTAGATGGCACACCGATTACGGTAACTGTTACTCCTGCGCCTTCGGTAGGTGGTGGTGTTTTAACATGGGAAATCCTGTGTTCAGACCACGGTAAAGGAACTCGAGTTGATGGCTGTTCTGGTGCTATTGCTACCGCCGGATAATATTACGTCGTAATGACATGAAGTCTAATCATTGATTCATTTATAAGTCACCTCAAATTTATATTTTGAGGTGACTTTTTATCGGTAAAATATAGGTAAATCATGCTGCATCACTCCCTCGCGGCGCTGTTGCTGCGTGACAAACTCATTCCTGAAGAAAAGCTCACGAAATGCAGTGAGTATGCTTGGGAAAATAAACTTCCATTTAGTGCCTGCTTAATTGATCAGAAGCTTATTTCGCCAAGCGAACTTGCCAACTTTTGTTATCTTGAATCGAATGCCCCTTGGCTTGATCTCGACGCCTTTAATCCCGACTACATTCCCCAAGAATTTATCAATGAACGTTTAATTCGTAAGAATCATGCGATTCCACTGTATATGCGTGGCAGCGTGCTCTACGTGGCGGTTTCTGACCCAACGCGTATTGAGACACTCGATGAATTCCAGTTCCGTACACGGATGCAAACTGAAGCGGTATTAGTCGAAGAGAGCAAGCTCCAAAAGCTGATTGATACGGTTCTTGAGAATGACTCCTCTGCATTAGGCGTTACGGCAGAAGACGAACAAGAGCTTCGCGAAATTGATGCCGAAGGCGAACGTCAGGACGATAGCGGCGCGGTATCGGCCGATGTAAAAAACGATGCGCCCATTGTTATCTACATCAACAAGATGCTGCTCGATGCCATTAAACGTGGCGCCTCGGATTTGCACTTTGAGCCGTACGAACAAGAATATCGTGTCCGTTTTCGTATCGATGGTGTGTTACATGAAGTGGCCAAACCGCCCGTGCAACTCGCTGGCCGCATTGCTGCACGTTTGAAGGTTATGTCACAGCTCGATATAGCCGAGCGTCGATTACCGCAAGATGGTCGTATTAAGCTCAAATTATCGAAACATAAAGCGATTGATTTCCGGGTCAGTACTTTGCCTACTTTGTATGGCGAAAAAATCGTTTTGCGGATACTCGACGCTGCCGCGGCAATGATTGGTATCGAATCATTGGGTTATGAACCCGACCAGCAAAAACTCTATGAAGAAGCCTTAGAAAAGCCGCAAGGTATGATTTTGGTGACGGGTCCGACAGGTTCCGGTAAAACCGTCTCGCTCTATACCGGTTTGAATATCTTGAACACCCCAGAACGAAACATTTCGACGGCGGAAGACCCTGTTGAAATTAACTTAATGGGAATTAACCAAGTTCAGATTAACGTCAAAGCCGGTTTGACCTTCGCTGATGCACTGCGCTCTTTCTTACGTCAGGATCCCGACGTGGTGATGGTGGGTGAGATCCGTGACTTAGAAACCGCAGAAATTGCGATTAAAGCGGCACAAACCGGTCACTTAGTTCTCTCCACCTTGCACACCAACTCGGCGGCTGAAACCCTGACACGTTTGATGAACATGGGCGTGCCGTCGTACAACATTGCGGGTTCGGTCACCCTGATTATTGCGCAGCGTCTTGCTCGCCGCTTGTGTAACACCTGCAAAGATGAAGAAAAGTTGCCGAAAGAAGAAATGTTGCGCCAAGGCTTTTCTGAAGAACAGGTAAAGACTGCGAAAATATTCAAGGCGGTTGGTTGCGATCAATGCACCGGCGGGTATAAAGGTCGTACAGGTGTATACGAAGTTATGCCGATTACAGACAACATTGCAGACCTTATAATGCAGGGGTCATCGTCACTAGAAATTGCAAAGCAGGCACGTCGAGACGGCATTAATTCATTACGCCAGTCGGCATTGTTGAAAGTATTAAAAGGTACCATTAGCCTGGCAGAAGCCAACCGTGTCACCAACTTCTAATTAGTATAATCAGAATAATAAAGGTGCAGTCATGGCCAAAAAGCCACAAGCCATCAAAGAAATTTCCGAATTTGCCTGGACGGGCATTAATAAGCGTGGGCAACGCGTTAAAGGCGTGATGCGAGCCGATAATGACAAGCACGTACGCGCGAAACTTCGCGACCAAGGCGTCATGCCGAAAAGCGTCAAGAAGAAGGGCAAATCGTTATTTGGTGGTAAGAAAATTAACGGCGGTGATATCGCGCTGTTTACCCGTCAAATCGCCACCATGTTAAGTGCGGGTGTTCCTTTATTACAATCATTAGAGATGGTTGCAAAGGGTGTTGAGAATCCTAAAATTCGTGATTTGATGCTCACCATTGCCAATGACGTCGCCGCCGGTTCACCGTTTGCCTCTTCGCTGCGTAAGCACCCAGATATTTTCGATACCTTGTACTGCGACCTTGTAGAATCGGGTGAGCAATCAGGCTCGTTGGAAACCATTTTCGACCGGATTGCAACGTACCGCGAAAAATCAGAAGCACTCAAAGCAAAAATCAAAAAGGCCTTGGTTTATCCGGCGTCGGTTATCGTGGTTGCGATTGTTGTGACCATTATCTTGCTGGTATTCGTGGTACCTCAATTTGAAGCGGTATTTAAAGATTTCGGCGCCGAGTTACCGGCTATGACGCAGTTTGTTGTCACGTTGTCCGAAATTGTGCAAGCCTACTTCCTCTATGTTGCGGCTGGATTCGTTGTCGCCGGTTGGTTATTTAAGCGAGCGTATTCAAAGAGTCAGAAACTTCGTGACAAAGTCGATAAATACTCTTTAAAGATTCCGGTTATTAAAGAAATTTTGAATAAAGCCGCTGTTGCGCGCTTTGCTCGTACACTTTCGACAACCTTCGCTGCGGGTGTGCCACTCATTAACGCCCTTGAATCGGCAGCTGGTGCATCAGGAAACGCCGTTTATCGCGATGCGATTTTGCGCATTCGTGAAGAGGTCACGTCCGGTATGCAAATGAACACGGCCATGCAATCGCAAGACCTATTCCCAACGCTGGCTGAACAAATGGTGTTTATCGGTGAAGAGTCTGGTTCACTGGATGATATGCTGGCGAAAGTCGCGAATATATATGAGCGTGAAGTGGACGATCTCGTCGATAACTTAACCGCCCTACTCGAGCCGATGATCATGGTTGTTATCGGTGTGCTTGTTGGTGGTCTGATAGTCGCAATGTACTTACCAATCTTCTCACTCGGTAAGGTGGTTAGCTAACATGGAAATCGTTTTTGACTACCCGGCACAAACTTGGTGGGTGACGGTTTTTGGCTTATTACTTGGTCTTGTAGTCGGAAGTTTTCTGAATGTTGTCATTGGCCGCTTTCCGGTGATGATGCAACGTCAGTGGCAGCGCGAATGTGCTGAGGTTAACGGCGTTGAGCCAGAGCAACATGAACCGTTTAATCTTGCGAAACCGAACTCGCATTGTCCGAAGTGCCAAGCGCCAATTAAATGGTATGACAATATTCCTGTCGTCAGTTGGCTGGTATTAAAGGCAAAGTGCCGTAGCTGTGGAACGAAAATTTCCGCACGTTATCCAGCCATCGAGCTTCTAACCGGCATTGTTTTTGCTGTCGCGGTCTGGCATTTGGGTTTCACTTTCACCACATTCGTATATTTATTCCTCGCGTGCTTGTTGATCAGCATGTTCTTTATTGATGCCGATCACATGCTACTGCCGGATCAAATGACTTACCTCATGTTATGGACTGGCTTAGGTTTTGCGATATATAGCGGTCATATCCCACTTAAAGACGCCGTCATTGGTGCTATGGCCGGCTATTTAGCGCTCTGGAGCGTCTACTGGGGCTTTAAATTGCTCACTGGTAAGGAAGGCATGGGGTATGGCGACTTTAAGCTGCTAGCGGCCTTTGGGGCATGGCATGGCTACCAACTTCTACCAGTCACAATCATAGCGGCAGCAGCAAGCGGCGCTATCATTGGCATTGCGTGGCAAACGATTAACCGCAATAAACAAGGACAGCCCATTCCGTTTGGCCCGTTTTTGATTTGTGGTGGCGTTGTCGCCATGCTCTGGGGTGAGTCTTTACTCACTGGTTATCTCAACTGGGTTGCGCACTAATGTTTGTTGTGGGCGTTACTGGCGGAATTGGTAGCGGTAAAACCACGGTCACCAATTTATTCCAGCAGCACGGTATTGTGATTGTCGATGCCGATGTGATTGCGCGTCATATTATGGATAAAGGGGGCGAAGCGCTGAGAGCTGTCGTGCAACGCTACGGTGATAAGGCGTTGTTAGACGATGGTAACCTGAACCGAGCTTGGCTTCGTGAACGGATTTTTAAGCACCCTGAAGACAAGCAATGGCTGAACGACCTCTCCCATCCTCTGATTCGTGATCAAATTCTAAGTCAATTGCAGCAAGCAAAATCTGACTATGTGATTCTGTCGGCGCCATTGCTGATTGAAAACCGTCTGACCAAACTTTGTGACCGAGTACTGGTAGTCGATGTTAGCGAAGCAACCCAGCTTGAACGCACCCAACAACGTGATGATGTGAGCGAAGACCAAGTGCAGGCGATTATTAATGCGCAGGCTTCGCGCGAGCAACGCTTACAAGCAGCAGATAACATCATTCACAATGAAGGCGATGAAGCCGAATTGACGTCGCAAGTTGAGACTCTGCACGAGCTTTACCTCCGTTTAGCACTAGTTAAACAGTCAACTCATTGAAACTTCTTAATAAGCAGCTATGATAGAGCAGATGGATAATAATAATAATCATGCAACCATAGCTTACGAGTACCCACTTCTTGAGCGGGTGCGCACGTATTTGCGCCTAGAACATATCTTACAAGCGTTGCAGCCTGATACGCCAGTTACCCTGCAAAACTACACACGATACTTCAGTGCATTGTTTGCAATTCTCGATCTGTGCGAGCGCAGTGACGTGCGCACCGACGTGCAAAAAGATCTTGAGCGTCGTAAAGCACAGCTAAAAGTTTGGGCGCAACACCCCGATGTGAATCAAAATTCATTAGAGCAGACCTTAAACCAGGTCAATCAAGCGATCCAAGCAATACAACCGATTAATCGAGTAGGCAGTAGCTTAAAGCAAGACCGCTTGCTAAGCGCCATTCGTCAACGCTTCGCGATGCCGGGCGGCACCTGCAACTTCGATGTGCCACAGTTACATTTTTGGTTGCACCAACCGCAGCAAGTGCGCGATGTTGATACCATGCGTTGGTGGTCTGAGCTTGAGATTTTGGTGAATGGCTTATTGTTGGAATTAGAGCTGATGCGTGGTCAGGCGCGTTACCAGGCGGTAACCGCACCCAATGGCTTACTGCAAGAAAGTACCGAACCGTTGAGTTTATTACGTATTCGTGTGCCAGCCGATTTACCGGCCTACCCGGTGATTTCTGGGCACAAACAACGTTTTAGCATTCGCTTTTTGCGATATGAGCCAATTAATGGCAAAGCCTCTGTCGACGACGAGGTGAAATTCGAGCTGGCACTCTGCCCGTAATCCCACTTATTCTGGAATCTCGTTACCTAACGCGCGGTTTGCGCCTGTAACCGTTCAATAATTGGCTGGTTGGCTTCAGGAAACGGATAAGCATCAAGCTGATGCAAAGGCACCCAAGCCGATTCTTGCCCTTCTTGCTGACGTACTGCGCCGTGAAATTCAGTCACCACCCACACGTCTAGCAATACCTGCTTATCTGGGTAATCAAAGCTAATTGCCGTGAATGGCGCGGCAGCTTGCACCTTAATATTGCATTCTTCGAGAAGTTCTCGGCACAACGCTTGGTAAACATCCTCGTCGGCTTCAACTTTACCGCCAGGAAACTCCCATTTGTTGCCCTGATGAAGATGGGCGTGACGACGACTTATAAACACATCGCCGTCGGGGTTTTGAATCACCCCAACGGCAACGTGAATGCGTTTAGATTTTGCCATGGCACTGTTTAAATTTCTTACCAGAACCACATGGACACGGGTCATTACGACCGACCTGTGCAGCCGCTGCAGCTTGTTTAGGCGATGGTTCAGTGCCGCTGGTAGGCGCACCTTCGTGCTGGTATTCTTTCTGCTGAGCAGCTTCTGCAGCGCGACGCTTCGCTTCAACCGCTTCAACATCTTCTTCCGCACGAACTCGTACTTTGCTTAGAATAGTTACCACTTCTAGCTTCAGTGCTTCAAGCATTTCAGCGAACAGTTCGAATGCCTCACGCTTGTATTCTTGTTTCGGGTTCTTTTGTGCATAGCCACGTAAATGAATACCTTGACGCAAATGGTCCATTGCCGCCAAATGCTCTTTCCAGTGCATATCGAGGCTTTGTAGCATAATGGTTTTCTCGAACTGGCGAATCACCTGCTCACCCACCATCTGCTCTTTTTCTTTATACGCTTTTACTAACTCGTCAAGAATACGTTCGCGCAAGATTTCTTCGTGAAGCTTGTCGTCTTCCGCCAACCATTGCTGAATTGGCAATGGCAATGCGAAATCGGCTCGCAAGCGCTCTTCGAGACCTTCAAGATCCCATAATTCAACGAGTGATTGCGGCGGGATGTATTCGCTGATGACGCGATCAACCACATCGGCGCGAATCGCCTCGATGGTTTCTGAAATATCACCTTCATCTAGCAATTCGTTGCGTTGCTCGTATACGACTTTACGTTGATCATTTGCAACGTCATCGTACTCAAGCAATTGCTTACGAATATCGAAGTTACGCCCTTCAACTTTGCGCTGCGCGTTCTCAATCGCGCGGCTAACCCACGGATGTTCAATCGCTTCGCCACGTTTCATGCCGAGGCGCTTCATCATGGTTGCCATGCGCTCCGATGCAAACATCCGCATCAAACTATCTTCAAGCGAGAGATAAAAACGTGATGAACCCGGGTCACCTTGACGGCCTGAACGACCGCGAAGCTGGTTATCGATACGACGTGATTCATGACGCTCAGTACCAATAATATGCAGGCCGCCTGACTCAATGACGGCATCGTGGCGCTTCTGCCATTCAGTTTTCACTTGCTCAATTTTTTCAGGCGTTGGGTCTTTCAGCTCAGCAATTTCTGTCTGTAAATTACCACCCAACACAATATCGGTACCACGACCGGCCATGTTGGTAGCAATAGTCACCGCACCAGGCAGACCGGCTTGCGCAACAATTTCAGCTTCACGAGCGTGGAATTTTGCGTTCAATACGTTATGTGGGATCTTTTTCTTCTTCAAAAGCTTAGACAGTAGCTCAGAGCTTTCAATTGAAATGGTACCAACCAAGACCGGACGCTTCGCGACACGGCATTCTTCAATATCAGCCACGATGGCTTCGTATTTTTCTTCGGCGGTGATAAAAATCAAATCCGCACGGTCATCTCGAATCATCGGACGGTTGGTTGGAATCACCACCGTTTCCAAGCCGTAAATGGATTGGAACTCAAATGCTTCGGTATCGGCTGTACCGGTCATACCGGCGAGCTTGGTGTATAAACGGAAGTAGTTCTGGAACGTAATTGACGCCAACGTCTGGTTTTCGTTTTGAATTTTCACGCCTTCTTTGGCTTCAATGGCTTGGTGCAAGCCTTCTGACCAACGACGACCTTCCATTGTACGACCGGTATGCTCATCAACAATCACAATTTGATCGTCTTTGACAATATAATCGACGTCTTTTTGGAATAAGTGGTGCGCGCGCAAGGCAGCGTTCACGTGGTGAAGCAGCGTAATGTTAGCTGCTGAGAACAGCGAATCGTCTTCAGCGAGTAGCCCACGCTCTTTCAAAATCTCTTCAACGTGCTCTTGACCATGTTCGGTCATATGCACTTGCTTCGATTTTTCATCGACGGTGAAATCACCTTCGCCGCGCTCTTCTTCGGTATCCTCTTTTTCCTGACGTACAAGCAACGGAACAATCTCGTTCATCTTGATGTACATGTCAGAACTGTCTTCTGCTGCACCTGAAATGATTAACGGCGTACGCGCTTCATCAATTAAAATGGAGTCAACCTCATCCACAATCGCATAGTTCAATTCACGTTGAACACGCTCTTGTGGGCTAAATGCCATATTATCGCGAAGGTAATCAAAACCGAATTCGTTGTTGGTACCGTAAGTAATATCTGCTGCGTAAGCTGCACGCTTATCCGTTGGATTCATGCCTGGAATATTGAAGGCTACGGTAAGACCCAAAAATTCAAACAAAGGACGGTTGGTTTCGGCATCACGACGAGCTAAGTAATCGTTTACGGTTACAATATGCACGCCCTTGCCGCTTAATGCGTTCAAGTAAGCCGACAATGTTGCGGTTAGAGTTTTACCCTCACCGGTACGCATCTCAGCAATGCGATTGTCGTTTAAGATCATACCGCCGACTAACTGCACATCGAAATGACGCATTTTAAACACACGCTTCGATGCTTCACGCACTGTCGCAAATGCTTCAACTAGTAAATCATCGAGTTTTTGACCTTGTTCGATGCGCTGCTTAAATTCGACGGTTTTTTGTTTAAGTTCTTCGTCACTAAGCGCTTCAAATTCAGGTTCAAGTGCATTGATTTGCTGAACTTTCTTTTGCAAACCTTTAAGAATACGATCGTTGCGGCTACCAAATACCTTGCGGAATAAACTACCTAACATGTGAATCTATGTTCCTGTTGTAACAATCGAACGGCCTTAGTCAGCCGAACGATAGACATATTTATATGGGTCAATTTGACGATTGTTGCGTAGCACTTCGTAATGAACATGTGGCCCAGTAGAGCGACCGGTGCTACCTAACAGAGCAATTTTCTGCCCGCGCGTGACAACATCACCTTCTTTCACCAATAATTCTTTGCTGTGGCCATAGCGAGTTTTCAGCCCGCCGCCGTGATCAATTTCAATCAACTGGCCATAACCTGAACGCTCGCCAGCCCATGTCACGACACCAGCACCGGTGGCATAAACGCCGGCACCTTCTTCTAAACTGGCGAAATCGAGACCTTTATGCATTGCCGGACGACCGTTGAATGGGTCTTTACGAATACCGTACTGCGACGACAACCAACCTGAGTCGACAGGACGACCAGCAATATAGCTCTCTGCTGAGATATGGTGACTCATCATCACCGACTCAAGTAGCGCGAGCTGTTTTTGTTTACTGGCAAGCTCACCCATCATGCCTTCAATTTGATCAATGACATCACGGCCATCAACTTTTGGTGCATCGGTAATCGATGCTTCAGGACCACCCATGATCTCAATCAGTGGCTGCTCAAAGGCAAACTCGCCGTTATCAAGATCCGCAACTGATGCTAACCGTTTGCCAAGCGCATCAAGGCGACGCAGTTGTGACTGCATTTCACCTAAATAAATGGTCATGGCGGTGAGTTTTTTCTCGGTTTCGTCTTTTAACTCACGTACAGCTTGCTCTTGTGCAGCTAACGCGATTTTCTCTTCTGTAATTTTCGCCCGGGCGGCTTCGGCGTCTAACCCCTGATGTTCCCATGGCTTCGTTACAGCAAGCACACCAAGCGCAGCAAGGCCGGCCAGCGACATCAAACGTCGACGGCTCAGCTCAAAGCTGAATTTTACTTTGGTGCCTCGGTAGAAGACTGATAAACTCATGCAATCTCTCGCTGCTAATTATAATTAAATGGCACGCAAACATGGCTCGAAAACGACCTCGCGATATCCAACAACTGTTTGGCGGTCAGCGCTTACAGCGTTTTACTGACTTTACAGAGCAATACCAACGCTGGCAACAGCAATTGCAACAATGTTTTGTTGCACTGCAGCTGTCGCCTCTGTTGGCACACTGTAAAGTGGTGTCGGTTCGTGCGCACACCCTCGTGCTCGAAGTCTCATCGGCAGCTCTTGCTAGCCGTATAAAACTTCAGCAAAGCCGCATTATAACGTATTTTCAAGATGAATCTACGGGGCATATCTCTCGTATTGATGTGCAGGTACGTCCAAAAATCAGTACGCCGTCGCTTCAACCGACCGAAAAAGCACCGCAACCTGTTAAAAACGCAGGCGAAAATGATGATGAGACGGTAGCGAAATTGAGGCGGCAGGCGGAGTTGTGCGAGGAGCCGTTGCGCTCGCAGCTACTCGCCTTAGCGGAGAAATACGAGAAAACCTAAAAGCAAGAGCGATATTGGCTATTAGATATTGGATATTGGCAAAAATAAAAAGACCGCTTCCAACTTCAGCCGTAGCGGTCTTCACTAATATCTAATATCCAATAGCTAATATCGAACTTGCGTTGTTACGCGACGACGGGGTTGGCGAACGCGATTGGTGCCACTTCCGCTTCATCTTCAAACGTCACAAATTCCCACGCCTCTTGATTCTGCAAAACCGCACGCAACAACTGATTATTCAGAGCATGGCCTGATTTAAACGCGCGCAAGTTACCTAGAATTGCATAGCCACCCAGGTATAGGTCGCCAATTGCGTCGAGAATTTTGTGTTTAACGAACTCATCGTCGTAGCGCAAGCCGTCGCTGTTAAGAATACGGAATTCATCTAGTACCACGGCGTTGTCAAAGCTGCCGCCAAGTGCCAGGTTGTTGGCACGCAACATTTCGATGTCTTTCATGAAGCCAAAGGTACGCGCACGGCTAATTTCTTTGATGAAATTACTGCTACTGAAATCAATGCTCAGCACTTGGCCGGTGTCGGCAATTGCCGGGTGGTCGAAATCGATAGCAAAGTCGATGCGGAAACCGTTATGGGGTAGCAGTTCCGCCCACTTATCACCTTCTTCAACCCGAACCGGCTGTTTAATCTTGATAAACTTTTTCGCTGCGCCTTGCTCTTCAATTCCCGCGCTCTGTAGCAGGTATACAAAGGGGTGAGAGCTTCCATCCATGATCGGGATTTCGTGGCTGTCCACTTCAATAACAAGATTGTCGATGCCCATTGCCGCAACCGCCGCAAGCAAATGCTCGACGGTAGATACACGCACGTTGTCATCGTTAATCAGACAGGTACACATACGCGTATCCCGCACTAACTCAGCGTTAGCAGGAATATCAACCGCAGGGTTCAAATCCACACGGCGAAACACCAGACCTGTATTCACAGGTGCTGGGCGCAGCGTGAGCTGAACCTTGTTGCCTTTATGCAAACCCACACCAGTGGTTGCAATCGGCTGCTTGATTGTACGTTGTTTAATCATGTCTGCTCTTCTCGTTCTTCTCAAAAGTTAAAGAAGTTTCCAGTCCTTTGACTAGCAAAAGGCGCAATAGTTTACCGGATTATCTAAAAAACCGCAAGAAAACCGCGTTCTTAATCGACTTGACGGCGTAAAAATGCCGGGATGTCGAGATAATCCATATCTTTGCCTTGATTTGCCTGAGGTTTTGACGCTGGCTTCGATGCCACCGGCTCTGCCTCCATAGGCTCTTCATCTACTTCTGGTTCCAACTGGCGTGCCGTAGCCGTGTTGCTGTAATTGTTACCAGCGGCTGAGCTACCAGCTGAAGTACGGTTACCATAGCTTGGCGCTGGTTCGCGACGATTAACCAGCGAGATATCAGGCTTTCGTTCACCACCAATTCCGGTAGCAACGACAGTAACGCGTAATTCTTCCGACATATCCATATCGATAACGGTACCGACGATAACCGTTGCGTTCTCAGACACGAAGCCTTTAACAACGTTACCGACAATCTCGAACTCTTCCATGCTCAAGTCCATACCAGCGGTGATGTTCAACAATACGCCGCGAGCACCAGAAAGATCGATATCTTCCAGCAGTGGGCTGTTGATCGCCATCTCGGCCGCTTCCTGCGCACGGTCTTCACCACGTGCCACACCGGTACCCATCATCGCAGTGCCCATTTCGCGCATCACTGCACGAACGTCAGCAAAGTCGACGTTAATTAAACCATCACGGGTAATTAAATCGGAGATGCCTTGAACCGCGCCTAATAATACGTCGTTTGCCTTGCCGAATGCATCCAACAAACTGGTGCCTTTACCTAAAACTTTCAAAAGTTTTTCGTTCGGAATGGTAATCAACGAGTCAACGTGGCGAGCAAGCTGTTCAATACCTTCTTTTGCTGCAGCCATGCGGCGCTGACCTTCGAACGGAAATGGCTTAGTCACTACTGCTACCGTTAGGATACCGAGCTCGCGCGCAACTTCCGCAACGACCGGTGCTGCACCAGTACCGGTGCCACCGCCCATACCGGCCGCGATAAATACCATATCGGCGCCCTGCAACTGCTTGCGAATTTCATCGCGCGCTTCTTCAGCGGCCTGACGACCGACTTCCGGATTGGCGCCAGCACCGAGTCCTTTGGTGATGTCGCTGCCGAGTTGAATGGTCACATGAGCACCGTGATTACGCAGCGCTTGCGCATCGGTGTTGGCAACAATAAATTGCACGCCCTCAATGGACTCATTGATCATGTGTTTCACGGCGTTGCCACCGCCACCACCGACGCCGATGACTTTAATCACCGCGTCAGTATCAAAGTTGTTGAGTACTTCAAACACTTCTTCTGACATGTTAATTCTCCTTTAACCTGCTTATTGTACTACCCCTAAATTCATATCCAAAATGTTGTTTTTATTAAAACTCGCCCTTAAACCAGCTCAATAAACGTTTCCCCATTCCTATAACGTTCGTTGAGCTTGCTTCAGTTTGACGATTTTGGACATCTTGTTGGCCATAACGTAACAAGCCAACCGCCGTCGCATAGGTTGGATCTTGTACGTAATCGCTCAAGCCGTGCATGCCAAGTGGCTCGCCTAAGCGCACTGGCATTTGAAATATTTCTTCGGCAAACTCAATGGCTCCTTCCATACGGCCGCAGCCGCCGGTGAGCACTATACCTGCCGCAATTTGATCTTCTAAACCGCTTTGCGTGATCTGGTCACGAATCAACTCGAATAGCTCTTGGTAACGTGGTTCGACGACCTCAGCTAAAATATGCCGTTCCATGCTACGTGATGGACGTCCACCCACGGATGGCACTTCAATATGGTCATCTTTACCAACCAATTCGCGCAGTGCACATGCATATTTGGTTTTAATTTCTTCGGCATGATTCAATGGCGTGCGGAAGATTTTCGCGATGTCGCTGGTGACCTGGTTACCTGCCGCTGGAATGACTGCGGTGTGACGCAATACGCCACCCGTGTAAATATTAATATCGATAGTACCTGCGCCCATATCGACCAGCGCCACGCCCAAATCTTTCTCGTCGTCAGTCAGTACCGCGTAGCTTGACGCCAATGCCGAGAAAATCAGACGGTCGACGCTTAATCCGCAACGCTCCACCGCCTTTTCGATATTTTTCGCCATGTCGTTCGCACAAGTAATAATATGGACACGGGCCTCCATTCGCACACCCGACATACCGATAGGGCTTTTGATACTCTCTTGCGAATCAATAATGAATTCTTGTGGCAGCACATGCAAAATGCGGCGTTCTTGCGCAATCGGCACCGATTTCGCAGCGTGGATCACGCTATCAACATCGTCTTGAGTCACTTCTGCTTCATTAATCGGCACCATGCCCGATTCGTTCTGACACGCAATGTGACGACCGGAAATGTTCAGATAGACTGAGGCAATACGGCAGTCGGCCATTAGTTCTGCTTCTTCCACCGCACGCTGAATTGATTGCACGACAAGATTCAAATCGTTCACGCCGCCTTTGTCCATACCGCGCGCAGCTGCGGCACCAACGCCTATAACGCTGATGTCACCATCGGGCATGACTTCACCAATCAGCGCCACCACTTTACTGGTGCCGATGTCTAGCCCTACTACCATGTTCCGTTCTGCTGCTTTCGACATGCTATTTTCTCTCTTGGTCTTCTTTCCACGCCACCGCAACGCCGGTGTCATAACGTAAATCAACATAATCTATTGGCTGCGTTTTATGGCGCACTATGGTCGGGAATACCTCAATAAATCGCTGTACCCGTTCTAGTAAGCCTTCGCGGCCTAAGCGCAGACGAATGCCTGATAACAACTCAACATCCACTGCAAAACGCTCGGAGAGCGTCAGCGCCACCACCTGGTGGCCGTTAATTTCAAGCAGTTCATGCACTTGTTGATACTGCTCTACAGTTTCTTTGACTGCGTGTTCTGGGCCAAACAATTTCGGCAGTAACTCATCAATCACCGATTTGTCGACTTCAAACACTTCGCCCGTTGCACTAACTAAAGCATTCGGGCGGCTATTTTCGTTCCAATGGCCAAGCGGTTTCTGCTCAACCAAAAACACCTTTAAAATATCCGGCCATTCCTTACGAACCGATGCCTGAGCAATCCATGGCTCCGATTCAAGCCGTTCGCGAATGACATTCACATCCGCCGAGAAAAAACTGCCCAGTTCTTCTCCGGCCAACGCATCACGTACTTGTGTGCGCTGTAGATACTTCAGTTCGCCTTGCACCACTAACCGTTTCAACGGTACTTCATTGGCATCCATGGCGAGGTAATACAACCACGCGACTCCGGCTATGGCTCCGATGACGACGCTGAGAAAAAAGCTAAATCCCAGCCAAAACTGCCAGCGGACTGCCGCCACACTACACCTCGCTAAGTTCGAGAATGCGCTTCACCAGTTGCTCGAAGCTCATGCCAACCGCCTTCGCGGCCATCGGCACCAAACTCTTGGTGGTCATACCCGGCACCATGTTCGCTTCAAGTAACTTAAAATTCCCGTTGTGATCGCACATCACGTCAATGCGTCCCCAACCTTTTCCACCCACTGCATGAAATGCCGTTACCGCTAGCTGTTCTAACGCTCGCTCTTCAAGTTCACACAAGCCCGCTGGGCAGTGGTACTGGGTGTCACCCGCTTGATACTTTGCATCGTAATCATAAAACTCGTGCGTTGACTGCACCCGAATAGCCGGTAAGGCTTGATCACCTAAAATTGACACGGTGTACTCAGGACCGCTGAGCCAGCTTTCAACCAGAGCCTCGCGGTCATATTTGTGCGCCAGTGCGACAGCTTGCTCAAGCTCTGCAGCATTGCGAGCTGGGCTCATTCCAATACTGCTGCCTTCTTGCGCCGGTTTCACCATCACTTTGCCACCCAAATCGGTGATCAGTGCTTGCCAATCGACCGCACGTCCTCGCGCAATCACGGCACTTGGCGCCACCGGCAAACCAGCCGCTTGCCAAACTTGCTTGGTGCGTACTTTATCCATCGCTAGCGCGCACCCTAACACGCCACTACCGGTATACGGAATGCCCAAATACTCAAGCGCACCTTGAATGGTGCCATCTTCACCGCCACGGCCATGCAGAACAATAAAGGCACGGTCAAATTGTTGCTCAACCAAGGCAGTCAAAGGCTGCTCTGCAGGGTCAAAACCTTGCGCATTAATGCCTTGTGCTTGCAATGCAGCGAGAACGGCCTGGCCCGAGCGCAACGACACCTCACGCTCCGCTGAATGGCCGCCATACAATACAGCGACTTTGCCAAACTCAGTCTTCGCTACCATGACTTGGATTCTCCTTGCAATTCATCCGCTTTATGCCGCAATTGTGTTGGCGCTAGCTGCGTCGCAACCAAATCGCGTGCAATTGCACCAATGTTTCCGGCGCCTTGTGCCAGCAACATATCATTCGGTTGCAGAACATCCGCTAATACTTTGTACAACGACGCACGATCACCTACGTAAATCGGTTCCATTTGCCCACGCATGCGAATGGCGCGCGCTAAAGCTCGGCTATCAGCGCCAGTCACTGGCGCTTCGCCGGCACTATACACATCCAACAGTAACAACACATCAACTTCGCTTAATACATTTACGAAATCATCAAATAAGTCGCGGGTACGTGAGTAACGATGTGGCTGAAACGCCATCACGATACGTCGATCTGGCCAACCTGCACGTGCTGCCGCAATCGTAACTGCCACCTCAGACGGATGATGACCGTAATCGTCAACTAACAATACATCTCCCGATTGACCGTTATGCTCACTCGCAAACGCGCCGAGGTGCTCAAAACGACGACCAATACCGCCAAATTTTTCCAAGGCGGCAATAATCGCATCATCGCTAACACCTTCGTCGGTTGCTACGGCAATAGCAGCCAGCGCATTCAAGGCATTGTGCTTACCGGGTAGGTTCACGGTGACAGTTAACGGTTCAAAGCCATGACGATAAACAGTGAATGAACTTTGCCCGCCGTTTTGCTGATAATTTGCTGCACGTACTTCGGCATCTTCGCTAAAGCCATAAGTAATAATTTGACGGCCAACACGTGGTAATAGATCGCGTACTACAGGATCATCGACACACATCACCGCTAAACCATAAAACGGTAGGTTGTGAAGGAAATCCACATAGGTATCGAGCAGCTTATTAAAGTCGCCGCCATAGGTGTCCATGTGATCCGCTTCAATATTGGTAACGACAGAAACCATTGGCTGCAAGTGCAAGAACGATGCATCGGACTCATCTGCTTCCGCAATCAAATATTTACTGGTACCTAAGCGGGCATTAGTGCCAGCACTATTTAGCAAACCACCAATGACAAAGGTGGGGTCTAACGCCGCTTCAGCGAATACGCTAGCAATTAAGCTCGTGGTCGTGGTTTTGCCATGGGTACCGGCAATTGCTACGCCATGACGGAATCGCATGAGCTCCGCCAACATTTCAGCACGGCGTACTTGTGGAATCATTTGCTCGTTGGCTGCCACAAGTTCTGGATTATCTGCTTTAATTGCCGATGACACGACAATTACATCGGCGCCTTGAATGTTCTCGGCCGCATGGCCGATAAAAATTTCGGCACCAAAATTACGTAAACGTTGGGTGTTTGCGTTCTCAGCTATATCTGAGCCAGCAATGGTGTAGCCCTGATTTAGCAATACTTCAGCAATGCCGCCCATACCCGCGCCGCCAATGCCGACAAAGTGAATGCGACGCACGCGGCGCATTTCCGGCACACTGACCACTGTAAATGGGGCTAACTTCTCTTGCTTCATTGCTATTTGCCTACTTTTATTTGTTCAGGGTTTGCCCAACGCTCACATTGGCTAACTACTGCCTCTGTTGCGTTTGGATAAGCTGCTTGAGCTGCATTCTTACGCATTGTTTCGCGCCCTTCTCGGTCGCGCACTAATTCAGTTAACAACTGCACCAAGGGTGTCACTTCTTTTAACTGTGCTTGCGGTAGTAACCGTGCTGCACCAGCTCGCACTAACTCATTAGCGTTCGCGGTTTGGTGGTCATCCACAGCATGTGGTAACGGCACGAAAATCGCTGGTGTTCCGACAACGGCCAGCTCCGCCACTGTTAACGCGCCAGCGCGACAAATCACGATATCGGCATTGCTGTACGCGCTGTGCATGTCATGAATAAAATCTTCAACTTCGAGCGATGCGACTTGCGCCGCTGCATAGGCCTGTTTAACTTCTGCACTGCGACCTACTCCACACTGGTGGTGGACGCTAAGTTTCTGCTGCAGTTCAGTTTCTAACTGGGAAACGGCAGCGGGAACTGCTTCATTCAGCGCTTGAGCGCCAAGACTACCGCCAACAATGAGTAAGCGCACACTATCACTAAATTCTTTGTCCGCTATTGGCTTCAACCAATCAGCTCGTAACGGGTTGCCGACCACTTCGGCATCAGGCAACTGCGCTTTTGCCGCAGCAAAGCCAACCATCACGTGCTGCGCAATACGTGATAGTACCTTGTTAGTGAGCCCCGCAACCGCGTTTTGCTCATGCACTAACAACGGAATTCCTAATGACCGCGCAGCGAGCCCCGCAGGTCCACATACATAGCCACCGAATGATAAAAGTAACTGTGACTGATGCACCTTAAGTAATCGTCGACATTGACGAAACGCTTTAAACAGTCGCCATGGCGTGCCTAACTTACGCATCAAGCCGTGCCCACGCACACCCTGCATGGTTATCTGCTCGAGTTTAAAGCCGGCAGCCGGGACAACGTTACTTTCTAAGCGTTGTTCGGTGGTACCAAGCCACACCACTTCCCAACCATAACCGCGCAGTTGTTCAGCCACTGCCAGTGCTGGGAACACATGACCACCAGTTCCGGCAGCTGCAATCATCACACGATTCATGCGGCACCTCCGGCTTTCGCTGGGCTACGACGGCGCGGTGCCACTTTAATTTGACTCACCCGTACCTCGTAATCCACTCGTAGTAAAATACCGATGGCAACGCAGCTGATAAGTAAGCTGGTACCACCATAGCTAATCAGCGGTAATGTCAGCCCTTTCGTCGGTAAAATGCCGGCTGCAGCACCGATATTGACCATAGCTTGAAACGCAAACCAAATACCGATGCCATAGGCGACGAAACCGCCATATTGATGACCCGCTTGTAATGCGTTTCGACCCAGTTGCATAACACGCAGTACCAAGGCAAACGACAGTACCAAAATCAAAACAATGCCGAAAAAGCCCAGCTCTTCACCTACCACAGCCATAATAAAATCGGTGTGCGCTTCAGGTAGGTACTGCAATTTTTGAATACTGTTGCCTAGCCCTTGCCCGAACCAATCACCGCGGCCGAAGGCCATTAACGATTGCGTCAATTGATACCCACTACCGAATGGATCTTCCCAAGGGTCTAAAAAGGAAATAACGCGGCGCATTCGATACGGTTCTTTCACAATTAACAGCACAATCGCTGCAGCAAAGGCGACCATGACGCCAAAGAATTGCCATAACCGTGCACCAGCAAGAAACAGCATGCCCACAGCAATACACGACATGACGACCAGCGAGCCAAAGTCTGGCTGCAGTAACAGTAATCCGGCGAAGAAGAACAATACCAATAATGGCTTCAAGAAACCTTTTAAGTTTTCTTGAACCTCTCCCACGCGGCGGGTTAAGTAACTCGACATATAAATCACGAAAAAGAGCTTAGCGACCTCAGCAACTTGCAATGTTAATGGTCCTAATTTAATCCAGCGTTTCGCCCCGTTCACTTCGTGACCGATAAACAACACCATGATCAACATGCCCATTGAAATAAGCAGCAGACTGCTACTACCACTCGCCCACCACTGCACCGGTATTTGTATAACTGTTAGCAATAATGCGATACCGACGCCTACATAAATGCCGTGACGGATCATGAAGTAGAACGGATTGCCGGTCAGTCGCTCGGCCACTGGAAACGATGCTGACGTCACCATCACTAGGCCAATGGCAATTAGCGCTAAGGTCAACCAAAGTAGCGCTCGGTCATACAATAACGCACTATCGTTGGCCACCCACCAGTCACGCCAACGCTGCCAAAGCGGCACGCTCATAGTATCAAGCGACTGCTGGATACCAAGTTCCAGCTGTTGCTCGGTGCTATTCGACGTACGCGCTTTATGCGCTTTTGCGACCATAATGGGCCTCCACTGCGGCACGGAATCGTTCGCCCCGCTGTTCGTAATTTTTAAACATATCTAAACTGGCACAAGCTGGTGACAGCAATACCATGCTATTCGGCGTTGCAAGCTCGGCCGCGGTTGCGACGGCTTCTTCAAGTGTTTTGACCCGCACTGCGTGCTCAATCTGGTTGGCGATGCGCTCGCCGTCTTTACCCAACACAATCACCACATCCACTTGCTTGAGAGCGGCACGAAAGTGAGCAAAATCAGCACCTTTGCCATCACCACCAGCAATGAGTATCAGCTTGCCTTTTACTAACTGACGGGTGCCAAAAATGGCTGCTTCGGCTGCACCAATGTTGGTGGCCTTTGAATCGTTCACCCATTGAACTTGCTGATATTCACCCACGAGTTCACAGCGATGCGGCAAACCTTTGAAGCGACGCGCCGCATCAAGTACTTGATAAGGATCGACACCATAGGCATAAACCAATGCCAATGCGGCTTGAACATTGAGTAAATTATGTACGCCGGTTAACTGCAACTCACTCGCTTTCAGCAACGGTTTGCCAGCAAAACTAATCGCGAACTCACCTTCGTGCTCAATTAACCCGAATTGGTCAGGTCCATGCTCGCTACTTGGGGTTAGACCAAAAGTAAGCTGAGCATTCATCGGCACTAAAGACGGCGCCGTCATTTCCTGTTCCCGGTTCCAAACAGCCACGTCAACTCGGTTATAAATGCGATGTTTCGCATTCGAGTAGTCGCGCAAATCACTGTAGCGATCCATGTGGTCATCGCTGATATTTAAAATGGTGCCAGCACGCAAATGGAGATCGTGCATAAGCTCAAGCTGAAAACTCGATAACTCAAGTACAAACACATCGGCTGGTTGCCCAACCAAATCCAATACCGGCACGCCAATATTGCCGCCCATGGCAACCTTCTTGCCGGCGGCGGTCAGTAAATCGGTGACCAAGCGAGTCACGGTGGATTTTCCATTCGAGCCAGTGATGCCAATAACCGGTTTGTTGGCATGGCGCGCAAATAAATCCATATCACCAACAACTGGAATGGCGGCATCAATTGCGAGTTGTAACGCCGGCGTACGTAAGTCAACACCCGGGCTCACAACCAACAAGTCCATTGCCAAAATATGTTCGAGTTCCAACGCGCCAGTATGAACTTCGAGTTCGGCATTGAGCTCATTGAGCTCTTTCAACCCCGGAGGCTCGGCACGCGTATCGAAAACAACGGGCTCAATATCACGCTGCAGCAAATAGCGCACACACGACAACCCTGTTTGGCCGAGACCGACCACACCGATTGCTTCATATGTATCTAATGCTGCTAATTTCATTGTTTATCTCAACTTCAAGGTTGCTAAACCAATCAATACGAATACCAAACTTAAAATCCAAAAGCGCACAATGACGCGTGGCTCTGGCCAGCCTTTTAATTCGTAGTGGTGGTGGATAGGAGCCATCCGAAACACACGTTTGCCACGTAATTTGTATGAACCCACTTGGAGCATGACGCTCAAGGTTTCCATCACGAACACACCGCCCATAATGAAGAGCACCAATTCCTGGCGCACCATGACAGCAATCACGCCGAGCGCGGCACCCAGAGTCAACGAGCCAACATCACCCATGAATACCAGTGCTGGGTAGGTGTTAAACCAAAGGAAGCCTAAACCAGCACCAAAAATCGCGGTACACACAATCAATAACTCACCAGAAAGCGGTAAGAATGGAATGTTTAAATAGCTGGCGAAGTTCGCGTTACCCGACGCATAAGCGAATACCCCAAGCGCGCCAGCGACCATAATGGTTGGCACGATCGCTAAGCCATCAAGACCATCGGTTAGGTTAACGGCGTTGCTGGTTCCAACAATGACGAAATAGGCCAGCAAGATATACATAAGGCCGAGTTGCGGCATGACATCTTTAAAAAACGGCACCAGCAGTTGCGTTTCTGCGCCAACGGTGGCGTGGGCATACAAATAGACAGCGGCTAGCGTGGCAATTAATGATTGCCAGAAATACTTCCATCGAGCCGGAAGACCTCGCGGATTCTTCTGCACGACTTTACGATAGTCATCGACAAACCCGACAGCACCAAAACCCAATACCACAGCCAACACGACCTGCACATAATGATTCGATAAATCCGCCCACAACAAGGTAGAGATGACGATGGAGGCGATAATGAGCACGCCGCCCATGGTTGGTGTTCCGGCCTTACTTAAATGACTTTGTGGGCCGTCATCGCGAACCGCTTGCCCTACTTGCAAGCGTTGCAAGTATTTGATCAGTGTTGGCCCCATCCACAGGGAAATCAACAATGCGGTCAATACACTTAAAATTGCGCGCATGGTTAGATACGAGATGACGTTAAACGCACTCGCAAACTGCGTGAGGTATTCCGCTAACCACACTAACATGCGTGTTTTCCTTCTGCTGAAGTCATTGGTTTTAATTCTTCCTGACGTTCTTGCAAGGCTTGCACCACGCGCTCCATACGAGCACTGCGCGAGCCTTTGACTAAAATGGTGATCGGCACTGGTACTTGATTCACTGTCGCGATAATCGCCGCAACGGCGCTATCCAAATTTGAGAAGTGACGTCCGCCGCGACCATTAAACACTTCACTTGCGCTTTGACTCAGCACGCCTAAGGTATACAAGTTATCAATGCCCGCCGTAATGGCGTATGCACCAACCTCTTCATGATATTCACGGGCTTGGCTACCTAGCTCACCCATATCTCCCAAAACCATCATGCGATAGCCTGGGTATACCGCTAGCATGTCGAGCGCCGCTTTTACCGAGCCAACGTTGGCGTTGTAAGTATCATCAATCAATTGAATGTGGTCATTTAGACGAATCACATTCAAGCGTCCAGCAACCGGTGTTAATTGCGCTAATGCTGTCTGCGCATCAGCGAGCGCACAACCTACCGCAACTGCGGCGCGAATGGCTACCAGTGCGTTGTCAACATTGTGTAAACCAGGCAGACTCAGGGTGATATGTCCTGTTTGGGGCTGCTCACCGGTCAATTCGACATCAAATTCCGCGCAACCTTGCTGGTTAACTTGCACGTTGGAAGCACGCACGGTCGGTTGCTCATCCGCTGCATCGACCACACGGCCGAACGTTTCGTGTTTGGTGCCCGCTAACATCTGTTTCCAACCCTGCGCAAACTGCGAGTGAAACGGTGTGAGTGCTAAGCCATGCGGACCTAAACCACGGAATATCTCCGATTTAGCCCGATACACACCGTGAATATCACCAAAGCCCTCAACGTGCGCTGGTGCGACATTGTTGATGATGGCCACGTCAGGCTGGGTTAAGCGAGTGGTGTAAGCAATTTCACCTAAATGATTAGCGCCGAGTTCAATAACCGCAAACTCGTGCTGTGGCTCAATTCGTAAAAGTGTTAATGGCACGCCAATGTCGTTATTAAAGTTACCGGCGGTTGCAAGCACTTCGCCACGTTGACGCAAAATAGCCGCTAGCATTTCTTTGACGGTGGTTTTGCCGCTACTACCGGTTATTGCAATGGTTTTTGGAGCCACTTTCGCTTTAACTGCTGCGCCGAGTAACCCCAACGCATAACGGGTGTCATTGACGATAATTTGCGGTGCCGCCATACAAACGTCATCGGTTAGTTCACGCTCCACCATAATCGCCGCGGCACCGCTCTGCAATGCTTGAGCAGCGAAATCGTGCGCGTCAAAATTGGGGCCCTTTAATGCAATAAATAAGCAATCTTTCGGCAGCGACCGCGTATCGGTGCTGACAGCATCAATCGTGCGGTTTGCGCCAACTAATCGTCCTTCAACTGCGGCTGCTATCCATGCTAAGTCAATGCGAATCATGAGAGCTCCTCCGCTGTTGGTGTTGCAGTGATTTCCGCTACCAGTGCACGCTCGTTATAGTCAATGCGCTGTTGACCAATCACTTGGTAATCTTCGTGCCCTTTGCCGGCTAATAGCACCACGTCATTTGCTTTCGCTTGCGCGATCACTTGGCGTACCGCATTCTCGCGCCCCATAATCACTTGCACACGTTGGCGTGTTGGCATGCCGGCAATAATATCCTGCACAATTTGTTCTGGTGGCTCGGTACGTGGATTGTCATCGGTCACCACAACACGGTCGGCCATATCGGCCGCCACTGCACCCATTTGCGGACGTTTTCCACGATCTCTGTCACCACCGCAACCGAATACACACCATAGTTGGCCTTCGCAATGACGACGCAGGGCACTAAGTACTTGCTGTAGTGCATCAGGCGTATGCGCATAATCGACAATCACCAGCGGCTTACCGTGATGACCTCCGAACGCTTCCATTCGACCTGGCACAGCATGTAATTGTGCGCATGCCGCAGCAATTTTTTGTGGTTCTTGACCTAAACTGATAACGGCAGCAATAGCAGCCAGCAAGTTGTAAACGTTAAAGCCACCCAATAACGGCGATTGTACCGAAATTTGTTCAACGCGCTCAGCGTCATAACGCACATACAAATTAAACTGGGTGCCGTCGTGATCATACTTGACCTGTTCCGCCCAGATACTGCGAGTAGCGTTTTGCGGCGTTAAACTGAAGCGCCAGCTGTCAGTGCGATCGGGCAACCAAGCGGCTACCGCCGAATCATCAGCATTCAGCACGCTGAATTGTGTATCTAACTCAGTAAATAACCGACGTTTGGCGCCAGCATAGTTCGCCATCGTGCCATGATAATCGAGATGATCACGGCTGATGTTGGTGGCCACGCTGACTTTAAAGTGCACAGCCTCAACACGACGCTGCACCAACGCATGCGATGACACTTCCATCGCTACCGCTTGGGCTCCTTCGCTACGCATCACATGCAATCGGTGTTGCACAGCAATGGCATCAGGGGTGGTGTGCGTTTCTGGTAACAATCGACCCGGGAAACCCGAAC
Source organism: Pseudidiomarina marina (assembly GCF_044807045.1). NCBI lineage: Bacteria > Pseudomonadati > Pseudomonadota > Gammaproteobacteria > Alteromonadales > Idiomarinaceae > Pseudidiomarina > Pseudidiomarina marina. The sequence continues at coordinate 49,641 of NZ_CP085233.1, forward strand.
CCGTGGTACCAATCACGCCACATGGCACCCCCAAAGCTTCAAGTAATTGCGCTGTAATATAAGTCACCGAGGTTTTACCGTTGGTGCCGGTAACGCCTATCACGCTGAGTGCTTGCGATGGTTCATGAAAAAATCGACCGGCGATAGCGGATAATTCATTCTTCAGCTGTGGTACTTCAACAACCCAGGTACGCCCCCGTAGCTCCATGCCAACGGTTTCCGAATCGGCAAGCACCACGGCGGCACCAGCCTCAATTGCCGCATCAATAAATTGTCGACCATCAACCTGATAGCCAGGCACAGCAACGAACGCATCATTCGCTGCAACTTGGCGACTATCAAGCTTTAGTCCGCCAACTTTCACGGCCGGTAACTGTAACGGGTAATCTGGTAATAAGGTCATCAGATCAATCATCTGCACCTCCAAAACCAGCCGCTTTTAACTGTGCATCAGCTAAATTATCCGGCGGAATATTCATCACGCGTAGCGCGTCGCTGACAATTTCTGCAAAGACTGGTGCCGAAACCTCGCTGCCATAATACTCGTCGCCACTTGGTTCATTCACCGTCACCACCACTGCTATTCGCGGATCGCTCACTGGCGCAATACCGGCAAACAAGGTGACATACTCTTCACCATAGCCTCCAGCTATCGCTTTACGCGATGTACCGGTCTTGCCCGCTACACGATAGCCACGAACCTTCGCTCGTCCACCAGAACCATTTGCAACCACACTCTCAAGCATGGCGAGAACCGTCTTCGCCGTCCGCTCCGAAATAACTTGTTCGCCTTCGGGCAAGCCTTCGCGGCGTTGAACGGTTAACGGCACACGTTTGCCACCATTAGCAATAATGGCGTACATCTGTGCCAACTGTAACGTGGTTGCTGACATGCCATAACCGTACGATAGGGTCGCGATTTCAAAATCAGACCAACGCTGACGGTTCTGTAAAATACCGAAACTCTCACCCAACATGGCTACCCCTGTGTCATTACCAAAGCCCACTGCCGCATAAGTATCCAACATACTGTTGATACCTGTAGCTAATGCGATTTTGGCAGTGCCAACGTTGCTAGAGTTCTCTAAAATTTGTGTAATAGTTTGCTCACCACGATTAATTGGGTCACTCACTCGACGACCACCCAGACGCATCCAACCTGGGCTGGTGTTAATCACGTCGTCCGGTTGAATCACGCCAGCCTCCAATCCAGCAATCACGGCCAGCGGTTTCACCGTTGAACCCGGCTCATAAGCGTCGGTAATCGCACGATTGCGTAATCTGTGTGGTTGCAAATCATGTCGATTGTTTGGGTTGTAGGACGGGCTGTTGACCATTGCGAGTACCTCGCCGGTTTTCACGTCAAGAATCACTGCAGAGCCAGAAGTCGCCTGGTGATAGCGCACGGCCTTTTTGACTTCGGCATAAGCCAATGATTGCAAGCGTTGATCAATACTCAGCGTTAATTGTTGTGGTTGTTGCGCTTCGGTCACCCGTATTTCTTCAACAACCCGTCCTGCCGCGTCCTTGCGATAAACTCGCTCACCGGGTACCCCGGTAAGAACTTGATTGTAAATGGCTTCTAAACCTTCAATGCCTAAACCATCAATATCCGTAAAACCAACAACATGCGCGGCGATTTCACCCGCCGGATAAAAGCGCCGTGATTCGGTTTTCAAATACACACCAGGAATAGCTAACTGACGAACGAAATCGGCCACACCTGGGGTAACTTTACGTTCGAGATAAACAAAGCGGCGAGTTGGATCAGCCACTTTGCTAAGCAACTCATTCACATCGGTACGAAATACCTCTGCAAGAGCCAGCCAACGTTCACGATTTGCTAAGCCATCGCCTTCATGAACTCGTTTCGGGTCAGCCCAGACCGTCTGCACCGGAACACTCACTGCAAGCTCGCGACCGTTGCGATCTAAGATACTGCCGCGCTGCACGGTCGTTGCATCAGCACGAAGGGAGCGACGATCACCCTCAAAAATTAACCGTTCAGGTTCAATCAGTTGAATGTATGCCGCTCGTGCCACCAAACTTCCAAACACACCAAACACAATCAGCAAGGCGAAGTAGAATCGTCCCTTGCTTAAGTGTGGTTGCGCCTTCTTAACAGCGCGGCGGTTTGGTTTTGGTGTTACTGCCATGGCACTAGCACCTCCTGCTCAGCCTCAGCACGCACCATATCGAGGCGTTGCTGCGCAATCCGTTCAACTCGGTTGTGTTCAGTTAACGTGTTCTGTTCAATCTGTAAATGACGCCATTCAATATCGATCTCATCGCGCTGCGAGAGTAGCTCGTCGCGCTCTATGGTGAGCAAGCGATGACTATGCGAAACGTAAATCACCGCCATGGCACTGCCGATGACCATTAAAAACAGCAAAACCAACACAAGGTGTTGGCGAAAATCGTCAAACAAAACAGCTACTAATGCAGGTACGCGGCTAGCTTTCATAATCTAACCTCGCGGCAATGCGTAGCACGGAACTCCGTGCTCTTGGATTTAGTTTTATTTCCGCCGCCGATGGCTTGATGGCCTTGCCGATGAGGCGCAGCGTTTGACCGCGATCAAAGTCGGCGTCTCGAATAGGTAGTCCAGCTGGAATTGCTCGGCCTTGTGCCTGAGCACGCATAAAGCGTTTGACCATGCGATCTTCTAAGCTATGAAAGCTAATCACAGCAAGCCGTCCGTCGGGTTTCAATCCGCTGACAGCTGCGGTTAATGCTGTTTCAATCTCCTCGAGCTCACCATTAATGTGAATGCGAATACCTTGAAAGCTTCGCGTTGCTGGGTGCTTGTGTTTATCTTTGAATGGCACCGCTTGCGCAATCAATTCGGCCAATTCGCGTGTAGTGGCAAGAGGCTTCTCTTCGCGTTGCTTAACAATCGCTTGGGCAATTCGCCAAGCAAAGCGTTCTTCGCCATATTCGCGCAGCACAAATGCAATTTCGTCTGCACTAGCGCTGTTTAAGAAGTCCGCCGCAGTCATGCCGGTACTCGTATCCATGCGCATATCGAGTGGTCCTTCGCGCATGAAACTAAAACCGCGTTCAGCGTCGTCCAATTGTGGGGAGGAGACGCCAAGGTCAAATAATATTCCGTCGAGCTTGCCGCGCAATTGCTGCGTTTCAAGCACGTCATCTAATCGTGAGAATGGGGTGTGGATGATGGTAAACCGTGGGTCATCACGCAAGGCAGCGGCGGCAGCAATCGCGGTGGGGTCACGATCGAGTGCATAAAGTTTACCTTGCGAGTTTAATTCGGCCAGAATAGCGCGCGAATGCCCCCCTCTACCGAAGGTTGCATCTAAATAAGTTCCGTCTGGTTTGATCGCAAGAGCCTCGATGGACTCTTGTAACAACACCGAGACGTGTTGTTGCGCTTCTGTTGTCATTATAATGAGAAGTCTTGTAGTCGATCACTGTGTGCCAAGTCGCCTTCTTGCTCCGCTGCCATATCGGCTGCGATTTGTTCTTGCCATGCCGCTTCAGACCAAAGTTCAAACTTATTGAGCTGACCAATAATCATGATCTTCTTGCTCAAATCCGCATGTTGACGCAGGGTTGGTGCGATCAAAATGCGACCGTTTTTATCCATTTGGCAATCTTCGGCGTGACCCAGTAACAAACGCTGGAGACGACGCTCTGCGGGGTTCATGCTTGATAAGGTGGTGAGCTTCTGTTCAATCAATTGCCACTGCGGCAATGGATACAGCAATAAACAGGGTTGCTTAATGTCAATGGTACAGACCATTTGCCCGTCACAATCCAAAAGCAGACTCTTGCGATACTTTGCTGGTATCGCGAGCCGACCTTTGTCATCTAGACTGAGTGCTGCTGCGCCACGAAACATATTATTTGATCCACTATTACCCACAAATCCCCACAATGTGACAGTCTAGGTGCCGATCTTTCCACCTGTCAAGGAAAAATGATTGCTTTGCGATATGTAACAGCGCTTGACGGCAAGGATTAGGTAAAGGATGATGCGAATACTATGTCAACAAGCATATAATTCTAATAACAAGCTTTCTCATATAAATGAAGCAGATAGATGTCGTGAGTTTTCCAGATAAGTTCGGTAAGCAGTCCGAACGCTGGCGCTTATTGCGCTACCTTGTTGTTGTGCTCTTTATTGCATCGGCTTTATTGTACGCGGTGTATCTTGTCGTCGATGGTGAACGTCAACAACAACTGGAAATAGAAAAACGCCGAGCCAGCGAGCACTTAAGTGCAATGCGAGGCCAAATTGAACAGCGCTTACAAGCCAATATGTTAGCACTGCGCGCGTTGCGTCCTGAAATTCTTTGGCAAGACACACCCGATCGCGTTCGCTTACAACACATCATTGATGAATTTCTCTCCTCTAATCTCGATATCATGCATGTTGCCCTCGCGCCCGATTTGGTCGTTAAATTCGTCTACCCAGTCGAAGGTAATCAGTCATTAATAGGTTTTAATTACCGACTGGATACCGAGCAGTATGCGGGCATCTTGCGCGCAATTGCGATAAAAGACGTGGTGTTGACCGGTCCGTTGCGTCTTAATCAAGGCCGTGATGCTCTGATTGCACGGATGCCGGTATTCCGTAATGACCGTACGTTGTGGGGTGTCGCTTCGCTGGTTATTGACCATGTGAATCTCTTAGAGGGTGTCCGATTTTATCAGCATCCGAATTATTCTTTTGCTATTCGTCATGTGCAAAATGATCTGAACCCGACCCCCACCGCATTTGCTGGTAATAACGATGTATTTAACCCTGATGCATTGGTCACTGAAATTGCTTTTCCTCGCGGTCGCTGGCAGTTAGCAGCTTATCCTCGCGACGGGCAGTGGGTCGCAAATAATGCCGATTTTTGGCTGCACTGGGCGATTGGTATCGGTCTTACGGCTGTTATTCTATCGGCCTTTTTAATGCTAATTTTTACTCAGCATCGATTACGCGGCGCTATTTCGACTATCGCGTATCAAGCCCGCTACGATGGTTTAACGGATTTACCGAACCGCAACTTCTTCTCGGAACAACTTGGCGCAGATATTCGTTCGGCCTTACGCTCGCAACAAAAATTCGCACTGCTGGTTCTCGATCTTGATCATCTTCGCGAAATTAACGACGTATTAGGCCATGAAGTGGGTGATGCTTTATTGCAACGCGTTGCCGAGCGCATTCGAACCAGTATTCGCGAAGATGATTTATTAGCGCGCATTGGTGGTGACGAGTTTGCGATAGTATTGCGAGATCTTAATGATCCGAGTGAAGCTGAAATTCGCGCTAAAGCGATTATGAGCGACTTACTTCATACGCTGGACATTGAACATAACCATATCAATATGACCGCCAGTACGGGCATCGCCATGTTCCCGCACGATGGCCAAGAAGTTCAACAGCTATTAAAGCACGCGGAACTAGCGATGTATGCCGCGAAAGCACAAGGCGCAATGAGTGTTCACTTCTTCGATGAACAGCTACGCCAAAGCACGGAGCGCGACATTAATCTGCACCATCAAATTATTAAAGGAATTGAAGCGGAACAGTTTGAGGTGCACTACCAGCCGGTTATTGAAACGGAAACAGGCTTACTGACACGTTGTGAGGCTTTAATTCGCTGGATACATCCAGAACGAGGCGCTATTTCGCCCGCAGAATTCATTCCAATTGCCGAGAAGACCGGCGCGATCATTGGTTTGGGCGACTTCGTACTGCGCCAGGTCGTTCGTGATTGGAAAAAGATGCATAGCGCCGGTCTTGATTTAGCGATTGCGCTGAATCGCTCGCCGCGTGAATTCAATGACCGTCAGGCGGCAACTCATTGGTTAAATGTAATTGCAGCAGCCGATGTACCGACCAATCGATTGATGTTCGAAATTACTGAGTCGATGCTTATGCGCAATAAAGAACGCCAGTTTGCTAACTTGCGTAAACTGCGAGACGCTGGTATTTCGTTAGCCATTGACGATTTTGGGACTGGGTACTCAAGCTTGAACTACCTGCGTTCGTACCCTATTGACGTGATAAAGATCGACCGCAGTTTCTTACATAACGTACCACATCAGGGGCAACAAAAAGCCTTGGTTGAAGTGCTTATTCGTATCGCACACACACTGAACATGAGTGTGGTTGCCGAGGGCGTTGAGCATGAGCAACAAGTCGAATTTTTGCAGCAGCAAAAATGTCATTACCAGCAAGGCTTTTTCTACGGCCGTGCCATGCCTCTAAAGGAATTCATTCGCTTTACGCAGCAATTTAATCGTGATGTGTTAGAGCGAACCAACTCAGAGAAAGAAGTGTCGGGAGCCAGCCGATAAGCCGGGTTCTGTCGTGGACAATCATTCGTCTAGCCACTAGATCACTCTAGCGTTCAAGCAGTCTACCCGGGTTCAACGCGGGCCGCGCCAATGAACCCCTATTTGACCTTGCTCCGGGTGGAGTTTACCGTGCCACGAACTGTTACCAGCCGCGCGGTGCGCTCTTACCGCACCCTTTCACCCTTACCTGATCCTACTTGCGTAGGCCATCGGCGGTTTGCTCTCTGTTGCACTAGTCGTCGGCTTACGCCGCCCAGACGTTATCTGGCACCCTGCCCTGTGGAGCCCGGACTTTCCTCCCCCTATGCATGCATAGGCAGCGATTGTCTGGCTGACTCCCGAAGCGCATTCTACTGGTTATCTTGCTCAAGCGCTAGCTGATACAAGGTGTTTTTGCGCGCGCCATGTATTTCAGCTGCGAGCGCCGCCGCTTTTTTCAATGGCAATTCGTTGCGAAGCAGGTTGAGCGTTCGCAGTGCTGCTGGATTTACATCATCGTGCTCCACTTCAGGTGCACCACCTAGAATGAGTACCATTTCACCGCGCTGTTGGTTGCTATCACTGAGCACTTGCTGTTGAACTTCGGCAACAGTGCCCGTTAAATAGGTTTCAAATTGTTTGGTCAGTTCACGTGCCAAGACCAACGGGCGTTCGCTACCAACTGTGGTCATCAAATCCGCTAAAGTATCCGTGATTCGGTGGGGCGATTCGTAAAAAACCAACGTTCGGGTATCGCTGACGAGCTGTTCAAGACGCTTGCGGCGTTGTTGTGGCTTGGCGGGCAAAAAACCCTCGAAACTAAAGCGGTCGGTTGGCAAGCCGGCTCCCGACAACGCCGTGACAAATGCACAGGCGCCTGGCAAGGCAATGACTTTGATGCCAGCTTGACGGCACTGTTGTACCAACACATAACCAGGGTCAGAAATTAACGGCGTGCCGGCGTCACTAATTAACGCGATCGATTCACCGCGTTGCAATCGCTCAATCACTTGTTCAGCGCGCTGCCGCTCATTGTGTTCATGCAAAGCGAACAAGGTTGCGCGAATACCAAGGTGCTGCATCAATTGTCCGCTATGGCGTGTATCTTCAGCAGCAATTGCATCACATGAGCGTAAGACAGTGATTGCGCGCTCGGTGATATCCGCCAAATTGCCAATTGGTGTTGGCACAATATATAAACAGCCAACGTTGTCGGTACTCATGTTAACCCCTTGTAAGAACCTCGCGGCGCGATTGTGAAGCCTTGCCGTACGGTTTATAGTATGACCCATTGCAAAAAACATGGGTGAATTCAAAATGTCTGTTGCTATTGTGCCAAAGAAGTTGCTGTTGTGCATGGTTATTGTCGCGCTGTTCACTGCGCTCAATGGCTGTTCATCAGGGCCACGCGAACCCGCTTCCCAATCCACAACCAGTCAAGACAGTTCTGAATTCACTGCGGTGCCGCTAGACGAGCAATTTCGTTCAGCACAAAGTTGGCTCGCTAATGCACGATTAATGGAAGGCAAAGAGCAAGTTGATGCGTTATTACAAGCAGCAGCAACGTTTCAACGAGATGGACAATGGCAACAAAGTGCTGTCGTGATCGCACAAATTCAACGTCACTTCGAAGCGGAGTCATTAAATAACGCCCAAAGACAGCTTATGGCACTGCTAGAGGCGCGTTTTGCAGGACACGACGGGCGCTGGAATTATGTCGAACAGCTTCTCAAGCCTTTGCTTCAGCCTCGCCTGTCGGTGGATTATCCCGAGCAAACCTTAGAACTTGCATTAAAATCAGCAAGCGCACAACAAGAATGGGAACTTGCAGCAAGCTACCAATTACAACTACTGAATATCGCACCAGATTCGACTCAACCGGAACAAGTTTGGGAAATTTTACGTAACGTACAAAACCCTGACCAAGTCACATTGCCGCCAAGCTTTGATCGTAGCCAACTGGTGGCGGGCTGGGCTAATTTAATGCGTACATTGCACCAAATTAGTGCAACGCCGTCTGAATTGGATGATGCACTTGCTCAGTGGCAAGCTAACTTCTCAGAACACCCCGCGCAATTTGTGGTTGATAACTTAATCGCGCTAACCGAACAGCCGCGCCATCGTGCCCTAGTTTTACTCCCTTTAACTGGACAGTACGCTGAGCAAGGCCTGGCGGTTCGTGACGGGCTCGTCAAAGCCTTAAGTAGATTACCGCAAGTACACGCAAAGTTTATCGATACCAACACACTCGATTTTGCCGCGCTACCCGAGCTACTTCAGCAACACCAAGCCAATGTTCTAATCGGCCCGTTACTCAAGCCGAACGTTGCTGCAATTGATGCTTCGCAATTACCAGAAAGTCTGCCGTGGTTAACTTTAAATGAACCGGGTGAGGTGCTGATTCCAACGTTACCACAACAGCACTTTTTTGCTTTGGATGCGGAAACTGAGATACGCCAAGCAGCTAAACATATGGCAAAACGCGGACATCGCCATCCAATTGTGCTTGCGCCGGAAACCGCGCGAGGTCAACTACATGCCGAAGTATTCAAAACAGCATGGGAAGCAGAGTTCAATGATCCAATCCCTATTTCGATGGGCAACTACCGTAATACTGAGGAAATGAAAACAGCGGTTCAAGATCAATTGGGTGTAACCACCAGTGAAGCCAGAATAAATCAGGTAAAAATCGCTGCTGGCAAGATTATTGTCGATTCTCAAGCGCGCAGTCGGGCGGATGTCGATTCGGTCTATTTAGTTGGCGGTATTGAACAAACACGCCTTTTAAAGCCGTTCATTGATGTTAATATTTCGCCATTTATGAAGGCGTTACCTGTGTATGCAAACTCTGGCAGCCATACGCTACGTAATGATTTAAGCGAAAATGATTTGGATGATGTACGCTTCACCGATGCACCGTGGCTATTGCCCGGTCACAACGAAGCTCAGCAGCTAAAAGATTTACTCGAATTAAGAAAGAATTGGGGTTATAACACAGCGCGGCTGGTCGCATTCGGCCATGATGCGTTGTTGCTCAGCCAACGCCTTCCTCTGCTACAGACAATGCCTGGCATTTCAGCACAAGGGCTAACTGGGGTACTCACGGTTCGCAATAATCAGGTAATTCGTGAATTAAATTGGGCGCGCTTCGACGGACACGAGGTTGTCGCCGGCCAATAACGCTAAAAGGACAAGGAATGTCTCGAAAAGATATGGGAAATGACGGCGAAGAGATCGCCCGCGCACTGCTTGAGCGCCATGGTTTAGAGCATGTCGAAAGCAACTATAGTTGCGACATGGGTGAAATTGATTTAATTATGCGTGAGGCGGATACCTGGGTTTTCATTGAAGTAAAAAGCCGTAGTAATGAGCATTTTGCTAGCGTGGTGGAACAGATTACCGCTGCCCAATGTCAAAGAATTCGACGCTGTGCGCAACTCTTTCTGATACAGCAAAATTTAAATGAACACGTGACGCGCATGCGATTCGATGTCGTGGCTATTGTGATGGACTACAAACAAGCGCAGTGGTTGCAAGATGCGTTTTAACGAGGTGTTATGCAGGACCCTATAAAGACTTTATTTACCGAATGTATTCAGACACAAATAGCTGCCGCCGATATGCTGCAAGAGCCAATTGAGATGGCCTGCAATTTGTTGGTCGATTCGTTATTGAATGGGCGTAAAGTATACTGTTGTGGTGAAGGGCTTGCACACGCAACCTCAAGGCATTTCGCCCATATAATGCTTACCGGGTTAAGCTTCGAGCGCCCACCATTTCCGGTAACCTCGCTGCACGCCGATTATGGTGCGCTTGAGTATGACCGGATGTTTGCACAGCAACTACAAGCTGTCGGCCAGCCAAGCGATGTCCTCATTGTATTTAATGCATCCGAGCGTGCACCTCGCGTAAGTCGAGCGATGGAGGCTGCGCTCAGCCGCGACATGCTGATCATCGCGCTAACCCAAAACAGTGACGTCGATATTGCCGGATTGTTAGGCCCTGATGATGTCGAGATACGTATTCCAACAAGTAATGCTGCTCGTGCCAGTGAGCATTTACTGCAAATATCTAACATGCTGTGCAGTGTTGTAGAGCATCGAATTTTCCCACAGGAGACAGATTAATGGCTGAACCTCGGAAGTTTTTGTCTGTTGCGGTATTCTGTACCGCGGTGGCGGTTAGTTTAAGTGGTTGTGCTGCAGCTCTCGTTGGCGCGACTGCAGTGGGTATATCTGCAGCAACGGATACGCGTAGCGTTGGTACTCAAATTGACGATCAAACCATTGAAGTTCGGGTTATTACGGCACTAAAACGCGAAGATCGCCTTGATAATTCTCGTGTCCAAGTGGTTTCATTTAATCGTTCGGTGTTGCTATTGGGCCAAGTAACGAATAGCTCCTTGCGCGATTTAGCAAGTCATATCGTACGTAATACTCAAGGCGTCGATAGAGTTCACAATGAACTTAAAGTGGCGCCCGTGATATCACTCGGTCAAATTAGTAAAGACACTTACATCACCAGTAAGATTAAAGCGAAATTTATTGCCGACGAAAATATCAAAGCCAGCGATATTAAAGTGGTTACGGAAAATGGTGAGGTCGCTTTAATGGGGTTTGTCGAACGCGACATCGCGCGTCAGGCAATCGACATAGCGCGCAACATCAACGGTGTCACACGCGTTATTGACGCTTTCGAATAAAAGAGATTTGAATTATTTCACAACCCGCAAATGAGAGCCGGAAGATTTTTTCTTCTGGCTTTCTTTTTTCTTGGTGTCGGTTTCTTTTTCTGCTTTTTCGCTTTTTACACTCTCCGCCGTAGGTTCACTAACAGGCGTTATCGCGCTCGGATTATCGTAATCTGGTTCAGGTTCAAACATCGTCCCTGCGCCATTTTCCCGCGCATACATGGCAAGAATGGCACCCATCGGCACGATGACTCGGTGCGGGCTGCCGGAAAAGCGAGCATTGAATTGAACCGTATTGTTGTCAGCAGTAAAGTTAGTTACTGCGGTAGGAGAAATGTTCAAAATGATTTGTCCATCTTGAACAAATTGCCATGGCACCTGACAGCCAGGGTAATCAGCGTCAACCGCAAGGTGTGGTGTGAGCTGATTATCCAGAATCCACTCATACATCGCCCGCACTAAGTACGGGCGACGTGGTGTCATCGCTTCGTCACTCACCGACCTAAGTCTCGCTCAATATCAGTCAGTGACTCTTGAAATGATTCGCGCTCAAACACACGAACCATATAGGCTTTCACTTCTTTCGCACCAGTACCTTCTAACTGGATACCGTACAATGGCAAACGCCACAACAACGGCGCCAGGTAGCAGTCTACCAAGCTGAACTCTTCACTCATGAAAAACGGTGAATCAGCGAACAGAGGTGCCAGCGCAAGAATACCTTCGCGTAATTCTTGACGCGCTGCATCTGCACCCTTTCCACCTGCCAAAATTTTATCCGCCAACGCATACCAATCGCGATCAATGCGATACATCATTAATCGACTCGTGCCACGCGCAACCGGATAAACCGGCATCAATGGCGGATGCGGGAAACGTTCATCAAGATATTCCATGATGATATGAGCGTTGTATAACACTAACTCACGATCCACCAACGTTGGCAACGCATCTGCATAGGGGTTGAGCTGCATTAAGTCTTCCGGAAGATTATCCGGTTCAACAAAAGTAATCTCAACGCCCACGCCTTTCTCAGCGAGTACGATACGTGTTTGATGGCTGCGTAAGTCATTTACGCCCGAATATAAGGTCATCACTGACCGCTTGTTTGCCGCAACCGACATGTTGTTCTCCATAAAGCTTATTTCACGTCCTTAAAGAATTCGCGTTTCAGCAGTACTGCGAAAATTAAAAAGACCAGTAGGAAACCGAACACGTACCAACCCATACGCTGCTGTTCCAACATCATAGGTTCACCGGTGTAAACCAAGAAGTTAGTCAAGTCGAGCGCTGCTTGATCGTATTCAGCATCAGTCAACATACCGCTGCCGTCGGTTTTAATGCCCACGTAAACATCTTGCATTTCACCGTCAATCATTTTCTCTTCGGTGGTTTTACGTGGAATACCTTGCAACTCTTCGAGCACATGCGGCATACCCACGTTCGGGAATACCGTGTTATTCACGCCAAATGGACGCGACTCGTCCACATAGAATGAACGCAAATAGGTGTAAATCCAATCTGCGCCGCGCACACGAGCTACCAAGGTTAAATCAGGTGCCGCTGTACCAAACCAGTTACCCGCGTCTTCAGTGGCCATGGCATTGGTCATCAAGTCACCGACTTTCTCGCCAGTAAACTGAAGATTCTCAATACCTAACTCTTCAGGGATCTCTAAATCACGGAAGGTACGGTTATAGCGCTGATACTGCATTGAGTGACAGCCCAAGCAGTAGTTCATGAACAACTGTGCACCACGTTGCAGTGACGCTTTGTCATGCAAATCGATGTCAGCTTTGTCCAGTGGTACTGTTGGGCCAGCTGCTAATGTTGCAACTGACCACAGTGATGCTGCTACCAGCAGAGTGCTTTTGATTAACTGTTTCATCACTTAGTAATCCTCTCTGGAACTGGCTTCGTGTTTTCATTCTTGCTGTAGAAGAACAACAAGACGAAGAACGCAAAGTACAAGAAGGTGAAGATACGAGCGAACATGGTGTAAACCTCTGTCGCTGGCTTCAGACCCAGATAACCGAGTGCAATAAAGCTAATTGCAAACACAGTCAGGTTTACTTTGTGCAACGTGCTACGGTAGCGAACTGAGCGCACTTTACCACGATCCAACCAAGGCAGCACGAATAGCGCAACGATAGCACCGAACATCAAAATAACACCGAGTAGCTTGTCAGGTACCGCGCGCAAAATTGCGTAGAACGGCGTGAAGTACCAAACTGGTGCGATATGTTCTGGCGTTTTCAGCGGGTTCGCCGCTTCAAAGTTAGGTGGCTCAAGGAACAGGCCGCCCATTGCCGGAGCAAAGAAAATGACATAACAGAAGAAGAACAAGAAGATAGCGACACCCACCAAATCTTTCACGATGTAATACGGGAAGAATGGGAATGCATCAACAATGTCGTACTTCTTAGTAAAACGCTCATGGAAGGTAAACTTCGGCTTCTCTGAGTCTGGCACCGAGCCCTTCGGTTTCTTAATTGAGATACCTTCAGGGTTGTTCGAGCCAACTTCGTGTAGCGCAATGATGTGTAAGAACACCAAGATAACCAACACTAATGGCAATGCAATCACGTGCAGTGCAAAGAAGCGGTTCAGCGTCGCACCTGAGATTACGTAGTCGCCACGAATCCATAGTGTTAAATCGTCACCAATAATTGGAATCGCACCGAATAACGAGATGATTACCTGTGCACCCCAGTACGACATCTGACCCCATGGCAACAAATAGCCCATGAAGGCTTCGGCCATTAAGACAAGGAAGATGAGCATACCGAACACCCACAGCAATTCGCGCGGCTTCTGGTAAGAGCCGTACATCATGCCACGGAACATGTGCAAGTAAACCACCACGAAGAACGCCGACGCGCCGGTTGAGTGCATATAGCGAAGTAACCAGCCGTACTCGATATCACGCATGATAAATTCAACTGAAGCGAAAGCGCCTTCAGCTGAAGGGACGTAGTTCATGGTTAACCAGATACCGGTCAAAATTTGGTTGACCAAAACCAACGTTGCTAGCACACCAAAGATGTACCAGAAGTTAAAGTTTTTTGGAGCTGGATATTGAGCTAAGTGGATATTCCACGTTTTGGTCATCGGAATACGTTCGTCAAACCATGCAATGAGTTTATTCATTAGGCTTGCTCCCCATCTTCACCCACCAAAATGGTGTTATCGTTGATGTAGTAATGAGGCGGAACCACCAAGTTATACGGTGCAGGAACGCCTTGGAATACTCGACCAGCGATATCGAAGGTAGAACCGTGACACGGACAGAAGAAGCCTGCCTGAGCCCCCTCAACGTATTCACCCATGCCTTGATCGAGGAACTGTGGCGAACAGCCTAAGTGCGTACAAATACCGACGGCAACAAAGAACTCTTCTTTGCGCGAGCGGTGCAAGTTTTTCGCATACTCAGGTTGTTGTGGTTCGTCAGAATTTGGGTCACGGAGTTGGTCGTTCACGGCTTCAAGCGATGCCAACATTTCAGGGGTACGGCGTACCACCCAAACCGGCTGACCACGCCATTCAACACGAATCAATTGACCCGGCTCGGCTTTTCCAATGTTCACTTCCACTGGGGCACCCGCGTTTTTAGCTTTTTCGCTCGGGTTCCAAGACGCAATGAAAGGAACGGCAACACCAACCGCGCCCGCTGCACCGACGACAGATGTCGCGACGGTCAGGAAACGACGGCGGCCTTTATCTACAGGCGCATTGCTCATCCACTTACTCTCCAGTTTGGACGCTTCGCGAGACATAGCCGCGAAGTCAGTAATTAGCTGCTGCGATAGGTCCACCTAAAGTGATTTTAGGTGAACGGCAAAAAAATGCCTTCAGATGATAAAGAAATGCCCTGATTTTTACAAGGATAAAGACAAAAAACCCGGCACAAAGGCCGGGTTTTTGACGTAGTCGAGATTCCGAAGAATTAACGCTTCGAGAACTGTGGACGCTTACGTGCTTTATGCAAGCCGACTTTCTTACGCTCAACTTGACGCGCGTCACGAGTTACATAACCCGCGCGACGTAAGTCACCACGTAAAGCTTCGTCATATTGCATCAGTGCACGGGTGATACCGTGACGCACTGCGCCTGCTTGACCACTTGCACCACCACCTTTAACAGTGATGTATAAGTCGAATTTTTCAACCATGTCGACCAACTCGAGTGGTTGACGAACAACCATACGAGCAGTTTCACGACCGAAGTATTCTTCTAACGTGCGGTTATTGATGCTGATGTTGCCGCTGCCTGGACGCAAGAAAACGCGTGCAGTTGAGCTTTTGCGACGACCAGTACCGTAGTATTGATTCTGTGCCATAGTCTTCATGCTCCGTCTTAAATTTCAAGTTGTTTTGGTTGCTGAGCAACATGATTGTGCTCTGCACCAGCGTACACTTTCAGTTTACGGAACATGGCACGACCTAGTGGACCACGAGGTAACATACCTTTCACCGCTTTCTGAATTACCATTTCAGGCTTCTTAGCAATCAACTTCTCGAAGTTGATTTCTTTGATACCACCTGGGTAACCCGTGTGTGAATAGTAGATTTTGTTTTGCGCTTTGCGGCCAGTTACAGCAACCTTTTCAGCGTTAACGATGATGATGTAATCACCAGTGTCAACGTGAGGCGTGTACTCAGGCTTGTGCTTTCCGCGCAAACGACGGGCAACTTCAGTTGCCAAACGACCTAAAGTTTTACCTTCAGCGTCAATAACATACCAGTCACGTTGTACTGTTTCTGGTTTTGCAACAAATGTACTCATTGAGAATTACTCTTTCTTTAAGGTTCACGACAGTAGTTCCGGGCTTCCCCGCGAACCACAACAACCGTTGTGGTTGAGCCACAAATTCGGTTAGTTGTACCTGTAACGTGGGCTGCGCGGATTATAGGGAAAAGCGCTTAAAAGATCAACGGCGATATTAGATATTAGATATTAGATATTAGATATTAGATATTAGATATTAGATATTAGATATTAGATATTAGATATTAGATATTAGATATTGGGACTGATGTATCGAGTATTTATTGTTTGTCTAATATCTAATATCCAGTAGCTAATATCGTATTTGTTTTTAGGTTTTCAGGGCGGTGATGATTTCGGCGCTGCGTTCCCACATACTCGCCAACTGCATTAACGCCGCCCCCTCCGTTGGTTCGAGCTCGTTGGCTGCAATTTGATTCAGCCATGTGTGACGCAATAAATTGCGTGTAGCACGAATGGAGCTGGCAAGCGACGCCCAGTTTGCTTCAGGGCGATCTTTCATATCGGCGCCGTTGAGCAATTCGAGTAGCTGTTCACGAAGTTGGTGGTTGAGGCTTGCGTCAATTTGTTCCGGAGTAGCCGCGCGTAGTTTTTCAACAATATCGCGTAAGTCGCGTAACCGTGCATGACTCGTGTGAAGTTTCGCGAGCAATAAGGCTTCGTCGCCATGTAATTGTTTCTCGCTTAACTTGGTTAGGTACGTTTTTATATGCGCTAATAATTCACCAGTGGCGATATCTTCTTCGGTTTCGGTGAGCGCAGCCTCGTCCTTTAACAGGGTACGCAACCGCAAAATATACTGGCGTAGTACGCGATTGAGCTCTTGTTGCACAGCGTTGAGACCCATCGCGGGAACTTCTAAAACGGTTTTATCTAAGAAACGCGGTTCGCCTGAACGCAGTGGCGGTAGCCGATACCAACTTTCTACTCGGCGGAAAATTCGCTCATCGAGCAACCACATCAGGGCCACACCGAGTACATTAAATAATGTATGGAACACCGCGAGACCGGTACTAATATTCGTAACCTGTTCGCCCCCTGATAATAATTCTGCCGTCCACCACATAGGAACTAACAAAATTAACGCCGCAATTCCGGTGACGGTATTCATTAATACATGTACGGCGGCAAGGCGTTTTGCGTGCGCTGTGGCGCCAATGCTGGCTAGCAACGCTGTGACGGTGGTGCCAATATTTGCGCCAATAACCACGGCGGCGCCAGCTAACGGCGAAAACACACCGCTGACGGATGCGGTAAGCACAATCGCCAAAGCGGCGGAAGAAGACTGCACCAGAGCTGTTAATAGCGCCCCTGCTAGTACCGCCAGGAGAATACCGAACGGACCACTAATTGATAATTGGCCAACTGGCAAAATCGTGACAAGCTGCTCGAAGGCTTCTCGCAGTGTATCTAATCCGACAAATAGCACGCCGAAACCAGCAACGGCTAGACCAATGCTACCTAATGGGTCGGAACGACGCACCAGCTGAAGGAGCATACCTAAGCCAATTAATGGCCAAGCAACAATGCCGATATTCAGCTTCAAACCAATCAGTGCGACTATCCATGCCGTCATCGTTGTACCGACGTTGCTTCCGAACACCACCCAAGCCGCTTGCTTTAACTTCAACATGCCGGCATTGGTAAAACCGAGTAAAGTTACGACAACAGCACTGG
The DNA here is from genome assembly GCF_044807045.1 of Pseudidiomarina marina. Classification (NCBI taxonomy): domain Bacteria; kingdom Pseudomonadati; phylum Pseudomonadota; class Gammaproteobacteria; order Alteromonadales; family Idiomarinaceae; genus Pseudidiomarina; species Pseudidiomarina marina. The sequence continues at coordinate 67,090 of NZ_CP085233.1, forward strand.
ATGACTGCACTAATGCGGTCACCGTAAAACCTGACAAAGCAGCTCGCAGCCTCGTTTGCGTGGAGCGTTCTAGATAACTCTGTAAATGACTTCCAGCTGCAGCTTTTAAGCCGTCGGTCAGCAATTGCATGCCGAGCAACAAGAGGCCGAGGCCCCCGAGCGCTAAAGTCCAGTCAGTTAACATCATGGTTTATGGGCGAGTCCTAAGTATTCGTGACTTTGCATTTCTAATAATCGACTAACACAGCGTTTAAACTCAAAATTTAATTTACCTTGCGTGTAAAGTTCATCCAGTGGCGCTGCTCCTGACATAATTAGCTTCACGCGGCGTTCATAGAATTCGTCCACCAACGCGATAAAGCGCCGAGCCGCATCGTCATTGTGCGCGCCCATTTGCGGCACATCGCTAATCAAAACTGCGTGATAACATTGCGCTAATTCAATATAGTCGTTCTGCGAACGTGGGCCACCACAAATAGCATCAAATGAGAATAAAACGACGTCGTCACACTCCATGCGTACCGGAATATTGCGATTATTCACCACAATGTATCCTCGCTCATCGCGATTGCAATGATCAGGCGCTAACTCCGTAAAGTATCGCTGGAGGTTTTCATCAGCGGCTGCATCCGCTGGGGCGTGATAAATTTCTGCGCGAGTTAACGTTCGTAGACGGTAATCAATACCGCTGTCGACATTGATAACTTCACAATGTTGCTTAATTAATTCGATGGCGGGAATGAAACGCTGTCGCTGCAGGCCATTTCGATAAAGATCATCAGGCACAATATTCGATGTAGCGACCAACACAACGTTGCGTTTGAATAGCTCTTGCATCAATGTGCCGAGAATCATTGCATCGGTAATGTCTTGCACGAAGAACTCGTCAAAACAGACCACCCGAGCTTCGCTAGCCAGTTTATCGGCAATAATAGGCAACGGGTCGCTACGCCCTTTCAATTCTTTCAATTCACTATGTACGCGGTGCATAAAGCGATGGAAATGAACACGCAACTTTTGATCAAACGGTAAAGTTTCAAAAAAAGTGTCAACCAAATAGGTCTTTCCGCGTCCTACGCCACCCCAAAAGTAAATGCCTTTCGGAGTTGGTCTTGCACCGCCTAGCGCTTGCTTTATTCGGGCAAACAATCCCGCCTCACTGTGCGCTTGATGAAATAAGACCAGTTCGTCATAAAGGCGCTGTAACGCCTCTACAGCACGTCGTTGCGCAGCATCCGGCTGAAAGTTTCCAGTCGCTAAATCCTGCTCATATTTTGATAATGGCGTCAGCTTGTTCGTTGTCACTACCACTTCGACCCTATTCTGGATTATGCTAGTAGGCAGTAGTTTATCATGCGAAATGCATTTTTAAGGAGTTTTTATGAGCTGGATTGTTGGAATTTTACTCGTGATAGCAGGCGCAATCGTTGGATTTTTTGTTGCGCGTTACTGGCTTGCCGAGCATACAGATGAAGCCGAGTTAAACCAGCAAGTCACCCAAACTAAACAACAGCTTGCAGATTATCGCCAAGAAGTTGCTGAGCACCTTGCTACTGCCCAAGCACTCGTGGGTCAGCTTGAAGAAACTCAAGATAAGCTTAAAGCGTATTTGCACCACAGTGCCGACCTATTACAACGTGAGCAAGAACAACCTAGCTTGCCATTTTTTGCCGAAGACACCATCCGCGAACTGCGTATGGCGAACAAAGTAAATGGCGAGAAACGTCGCTCGGATGATAAGGCGCCAAGTGATATGCCGCGTGACTACAGCGACACCAAGTCGGGCCTCTTCAAGTAAATCTGCAAGAGCGATATTAGCTATTGGATATTGGATATTAGAAAAGACAAATACCCGTTACATCCTAATATCTAATAGCTGACATTGATTATCGCTCTTGCTCTTCTAATATCCAATATCCAATAGCTAATATCGTTTTTGTTTTTCGTTTTACATCTTGAAACACATCCGCTGTGAACTTATTTAATAATGGTCAGTCTTTAACTGCATCTACCTGAAATTATTCCAAACCCTGCTCGCACCCTCATGCAGCAGAAAATGTGTGTATAGGAGTTAACTCTGATGAAAGTGAAGTTCATTGCGGTTCTGGCATTGGCAAGTGCATTAATTATTGCGCCTGTTTCAGCCGGCATTCCTTTCTTTGGCGATAAAGATGAGACGCCAACACTTGCCCCTATGCTTGAGGAAGTCACCCCTGCGGTGGTGAATATCTCAGTTAAAGGGAAACGTGAGGTTCGCCAACGTATTCCAGATATGTTTCGCTTTTTCTTTGGTCCAGGAGGCCCTCGCGAGCAAGTGCAGGAGCGACCGTTCCAGGGGCTAGGTTCTGGCGTTATTATTGATGCTGATGAAGGATATGTTGTCACTAACAACCATGTGATTGATGGCGCGTCGGAAATTTTAGTTACTTTAAAAGATGGCCGTCAGTTCGATGCGAAAGTTATCGGAACGGATGACCGTTCTGATGTTGCGTTACTTAAGATCAAGGATGGTGAAAATCTAACCGAGATCAAGATTGGTAACTCCGCTGATTTGCGCGTTGGTGATTTCGTCGTTGCCATTGGTAACCCATTTGGTCTAGGCCAAACTGTCACGTCAGGTATTGTTAGTGCGTTGGGTCGTAGTGGCTTAGGTATTGAAGAAATTGAGAACTTCATTCAAACCGATGCAGCCATTAACAGCGGTAACTCAGGCGGTGCACTGGTGACCTTGAAAGGTGAGTTGATTGGTATCAACACCGCAATTTTGGGGCCAAATGGCGGCAATATTGGTATCGGTTTCGCTATTCCAGCTGACATGATGAAAAACCTTGTTGCGCAGCTTGTTGAGTTTGGTGAGGTGCGTCGCGGTGTACTCGGTGTTCGCGGAAATGATTTGACTCATGAAATCGCTAAAGCTCTTGATTTAAAAGCAAACCAAGGTGCGTTTATTGCCGAAGTGATTCCTGAGGGAGCAGCCGATAAAGCTGGTTTAAAATCAGGTGACGTGATTGTTGCGGTGAACGGTGAGAAAATTCGCACCTTTGCTGACCTAGGCGCTCGAGTGAGCACCATTGGCGTGGGCAAAGAACTTGAAATTACCGTATTACGTGATGGAAAAGAGCGAAAATTTGATGTGGTGCTTACCGCTGACGAGCAAGAAGTAACTGCTGCGGCATTACATCCTGCGCTAGATGGCATCATCTTAGCACCGGACGAACGCGGTGGTCTTAAGGTTACCAATATCGAAGAAGGTTCATTAGCTGAGCGATACGGTATTCGCAAAGACGACGTAATTATTGGTGTTAACCGTAGCCCGATAAATAGTATGAGCGAGTTACGCGAAGCGCTAAGCAATGCAGGTAGCGTGGTCGCGTTAAACATTCGTCGCGGCAATTCCCAGTTGTATCTCGTGTTGCGCGGCGGTTAATTGATTGGCGTTGAGGCACCAATTAACTCGGTAAAACCAAAACGAAGGCAGTACAATTACTGCCTTCTTTTGTAAACAGTGTTATGCTTGGCTCTATTCTTAAATCAGTAGGTTACAAGTCACTATGCAGCTACGGCAATTTGCTTGGTACATTGTTCGCTCGGTCATTCTTGGCCTAGCTGTCGCCGCCATTGTGATTTATGCCTTGCCACAATTGCGTGAGCAATTTAGTAATAATTCACAGCAATCACAGCAACCTTTGAGTTTTTCTACAGCCGTGCAACGTGCCGCTCCAGCGGTCGTGAATATTTATAGCATCGGCTCGACACGCGATTCTTATTACTCACGCCGACCAAATAGCCTTGTTCGATTGGGTTCAGGCGTGATCATGGATAATCGCGGACATGTGTTAACGGCCTACCATGTGGTGGCTGACGTGAACGAAATTCAAGTTGCGCTACAAGATGGTCGTAACTACAGCGGTCAGGTGATTGGGTTTGACCGTATTACCGACCTAGCCGTAGTGCGTATTGAAGCAGATAATCTTCCAACTATTCCGCAAAATGAATCGCTGACCACGCAAGTTGGCGATGTGGTGCTTGCGATTGGTAACCCGCACAACTTAGGCCAAACCATCACGCAAGGTATTGTCAGTGCGACTGGCGGGCGTATGGGGGTTATTCACTCGCATGCCGACCTGATTCAGATGGATGCGGTCATCAATGAAGGCGCCTCCGGTGGCGCGTTGATTAATAGCCAAGGTTATTTGGTAGGCATCAATAATGCTCAGTTTCGTGATGCTCGCGGTCAAGGTATCGACGGTATTTATTTTGCCGTTCCCTACCCGCTCGCGCGTTCGGTCATGGATACACTCATTCGAGAAGGTGAAGTGGTGCGTGGTTACTTGGGAGTGCAAGTCGGCGAAACGCCACAGTCAAACCCATACACTCAACCCGGTATTTTTATTACTGGAGTTGATCCCAATAGCCCCGCAGAACGAGCCGGTTTACGTGCTGAAGATTATATTACTGAAATTAACGGTCAGCCGATGCTTACCGCGGCTGAGGGTCTTGCCTTGGTTGCGAAAACCAAACCAGGTACAACATTACAAGTTCAGTTTTTACGTGACAATAAAGAAGAAACAACAGAAGTTACAATTACAAAACTGCAGCAGTAACGAATTAAACGCGTGAGATTAACTCACGCGTTTGATATCTGCTCCAAGTGCAGATAATTTTTTCTCAATCGCTTCATAACCACGATCGATGTGATAAATCCGTTCGACCACTGTCTCGCCCTGAGCAACTAAACCGGCAATTACCAAGGATGCTGAAGCGCGTAAGTCAGTACACATCACATGTGCACCCGTTAGCTGTTTCACGCCTTTAGAAATCGCAGTGTTACCTTCTAACTCAATGTTTGCACCCATACGGCGCAGCTCTGGTACGTGCATGAAGCGATTTTCAAAAATCGTTTCGCGTACCCAACCGGCGCCATCGGCGATGGCATTGAGCGCGCAGAACTGCGCTTGCATATCGGTCGGAAACGCCGGATGCGGTGCCGTTATAATATTAACCGGTCGTGGCCGCTCCGCTGCCTGAATTCGAATCCAATCATCACCCTTCGTTATGGTGGCGCCAGCTTCGGTTAATTTTTTCATCACGGCATCTAACATGCTTGGATCGGTGTTGCGACACGTTACATCACCCCCGGTTGCCAGCGCTGCAACTAAAAATGTGCCGGTCTCGATGCGATCGGGTTGAACACGATAAGTACCGCCATGAAGTTTTTCTTTTCCATACACCGTAATTGTATCGGTACCAGCACCACGAACATCGGCACCCATACTGTTCAAGAAGTTGGCTAAGTCTTCCACTTCAGGTTCACGCGCGGCGTTCTCGATTATCGTCACACCGTCAGCAAGGGTTGCTGCAGCCATGAGATTTTCGGTGCCCGTTACACTGACCATATCCATCAGAATCGTTGCACCGCGCAAACGACCATCTACTTTGGCATTGATATAACCGTTTTCGACGGTAATATCGGCTCCCATTTGGCGCAGACCTTCAATATGTAGATTGACTGGACGAGCGCCAATTGCGCAACCACCTGGCAATGAGACTTGTGCTTGGCCAAATTTCGCCAGTAACGGGCCCAATACTAAAATCGAAGCCCGCATTGTTTTCACGAGGTCATAGCTGGCCACATGATGGTTGATACCTTGTGGCTTGATCAGATAACTGTTCGGCCCCAGTGACTCGCTGGTCACTCCGAGCTCACTTAGTAATTTCAAGCTGGTGCGCACATCTTGTAACGCCGGTACATTGTCCAATTGAACATCTTCAGATGGCAACAGAGCCGCCATCAGAATAGGAAGAGCTGCGTTTTTAGCACCAGAAATTACAACTTCGCCGTGGAGCGGGTTGCCGCCGCGTATTACTAATTTTTGCATTGTTCCTCCTACCGCTTAGCTGAGCATCGCGAGTTTTTTCTCGCGTTGCCATTCGGTAGGGGTGTAGGTGCGAATTGACACAGCATGTAACTCACCGCTAGCGATTAGTTCTTTCAACGGTGCATACACAACCTGCTGTTTTTTAACCCGAGATAGTTCGGCGAAAATATCGCCAACCACCGTAATATTGGCGTGGCTACCATCAAGTTTCACCAAAACCTCTGTTACATCGAGTTCATCCAGCAAATGCTGCTGTATTGATTCTGCTGTCATCATATTCATTTAATCGCTTTATTTATTAGTGTGTTCATCAAGTTGCAGTAACGCCTGAACGCCACTCACTTGCACCATTGCGTGCAATTGCTTGCTGGCATGAGTAATCACAAGCTCACGTTGTTCGGCCAACAGTGCTCGCTTCGCTTCTAGTAACATTGCCACACCTGCGGAATCCACTTTAGTCACGTCCCGCAAATTAAGAGTAAGTACTCGCTCACCACTAAGCCAGCTTTTGCGTTGTTTCCACAGTGCAGGAACTGTCATACGATCCAGCTCGCCGACGAGGACAATTTCATTTTGCTCGTTACGCTGCCATTCGCAACTTTTCATTAGTCAGCACCCACACCGTCATCATGCGGTTTTACCGATTCTTGGGCTTTTTCTCGCAATAGTGCGATTGTACCGTCGATGCCATTGCTACGAATGACCGCGCTAATTTCAGCTTGCTTACTATTTAATAAGCTAACACCTTCGACCACTAAGTCGTAAGCTTTCCAAACATCATCGTTGTTGTCATAACGCATTTTGAAATCCATGCGCACCGGCGGACGACCGTTCTCAATTAAGCGGGTGTTCACAACAACCATACGGCTCCCTTTCTCGAACCGACCTGAGTCACCGAACTCAATGGTATGCTTGGTTTCATCATACTGCGTAAACGCGCCAGCGTATGTTGTGATTAAGTAATCACGGAAAACGGTGTAAAATTCTTGGCGTTGCTCTTCAGTGGTTTCAGTTAAGTTACGTCCGAGCACACGCTTTGCCGCATATACGTAATCTACATACGGCATCATTTCTTCACGAATGACAACACGAATATGGTTAATGTCTTCGTCGATTAAGGCACGGTCTTGCTCGATACGTTCAATGGTTTTGTTCGCCAATTTTTCCAATAAAACGTATGGGTTTTCGTCACGAATTAACTCGGCGTGCGCCACGCTAGTTCCGGTGAACCCGACTACCGTAACCAATAGTGCTACCAACCACTTTTTCATACGTACTCCTTAATCGTTACCCTGACTAAATAGGAACTGCCCAATTAAGTCTTCCAACACAAGAGCTGATTTGGTGTCATAAATTTGATCACCGTCTTTCAACATCTCAACCGTGTCGTCAATAAAACCAGGGTTCAATCCGATATATTGCTCACCTAATAAACCTGAAGTGAGAATTGAGACCGACGTCGTGTCAGAAAATTCACTATATTGCTTGCTGATCGTCATTTCGACTAACGGCTCATAGTAGTCGCCACTGAGTGAAATTTTGCTCACGCGGCCAACTACAACACCACCAACTTTGACCGGTGAACGCTCTTTTAGTCCACCAATGTTGTCAAACTTTGCATAAAGTTTATATGTTTCGCCATTCGTCACAGCACTCGTATTAGCTGCTTGTAAGCCCAAAAATAACAATGCCAGTACGCCAATAATGACAAAGAAACCGACTGCAAGTTGTGTATTTCTTGATTCCATAGCTTTTTATCCAAACATCAATGCTGTTAATACGAAGTCGAGGCCGAGTACCGCTAAAGATGCGGTAACAACGGTCGATGTTGTGGCGCGGCTAATACCAACCGAAGTCGGTGTGCAGCTGTAACCTTTGTGTAAGGCTATCCACGTCACTACAAATGCAAAAACTAAACTTTTGATAATTCCATTGACGATATCTTGGCCCCATTCTACGTTCGATTGCATGACCGACCAAAAAGCACCATCATCGACGCCTAACCAACGCACACCAACAAGATAGCCGCCATAAATACCTACTGCAGAAAACACGATGGCGAGAATCGGCATGCTATAAAAACCGGCCCAAAAACGCGGTGAAATCACACGTCTTAGTGGATCGACTCCCATCATCTCAAGGCTCGATAGTTGCTCAGTGGCCTTCATCAAACCAATTTCTGCGGTTAATGCAGAACCCGCTCGACCCGCGAATAACAATGCCGTTACGACTGGGCCCAGTTCGCGAAGCAGTGACAATGCGACCATTGGGCCAAGCGATTGCTCAGCACCAAAATCCACCAAAATAGTGTAACCCTGTAAGCCAAGAACCATGCCGATGAACAATCCGCTGACCACGATTATCAACAGCGACAGTACCCCCACCGAGTACATTTGTTGCATCAATAACGGCCACGATTTACGCAAATTCGGCTTACCGATCAAAGCTCGCATCAGCATGAAAAATGCCGCACCAGCGCCAGCAATTGTATCCAGTGTTGTGCGCCCTAACGCAGCGACTCTATCGAGCATGGTTTCCCCCCAATAGTTCATCTTCCAGCGACGCTGCTGCATAATGGAATGGCACTGGGCCATCGGCTTCGCCATGCAAAAATTGATGAACGAGCGGATCGTCTGACGCTTCAAGTTGACTCGGCGTGCCGTGTCCAACCACCTTTTTATCCGCAATGATGTAGACGTAATCGGCGATGGTCATTACTTCAGCTACATCATGAGTTACTACAATGCTAGTAAGACCAAGCGACTGATTAAGCTCTTTAATAAGCTTCACAATAACGCCCATCGAGATTGGATCTTGTCCCGCAAATGGCTCGTCATACATAATCAATTCAGGATCAAGAGCGATTGCTCGAGCGAGTGCTGCGCGACGCGCCATCCCCCCTGACAATTCAGCGGGCATCAAATGTCGAGCTCCACGCAAACCCACGGCTTCTAATTTCAGCTTAACGATGGTTTCAATAATTTCTTCTGGTAAGTCGCTATGCTCGCGAATCGGAAACGCAATATTGTCGTAAACCGTCATATCGGTAAACAACGCACCACTTTGAAACAACATACTCATTCGTTTACGCAGTTCGTATAAGTCAGAACGCCCTAGCGCATGAATATTCTCATTCGCGAATGTAATTGTTCCTTGCTGCGGTCGCAATTGTGCGCCAATTAAGCGTAATAGGGTTGTTTTCCCGATACCACTTGGCCCCATCACCGCCGTGATTTTGCCTTTTGGAATCCGCATCGATAAACCGCGATAAACTTGGTGAGCGCCGAACCCATGCGCGAAGTCAATGTTGTCAATAACAACGAGTGCTTCATCCTCAGCGTGAGTTTGTGGCTGGTTGCTCGTCGAATTTTGAGCCGTCTGCATCGCCTTGATATCTCCCTTTTCGAGCCCGCTAGTGTACCAGATTTAGCGCTTTTGCTACAGGTGAAGGCGGTAAAAATTGTGACAAATCGTTAGTTTCTCTGCTTTTTACGTCTGCATTTCGCTTTTCGATCGGTTATTATTGCTATCAATAACACATCCCAGCAGATTTGGGTCGGAGCAAAACCAGATATGACAGATTCCAGTATACGCTCGTTTCGCGAGCTTGGTGAACGCGTTATCGATATCGAAACCGCCGCCGTTTCTGGCTTAAAACGGTTTCTTGATAACAATTTTGAGCACGCCTGTGAGCTGCTTTTAAATTGCCGTGGTCGGGTGATTGTTATCGGTATGGGTAAATCTGGACATATTGGCGGTAAGATTGCAGCGACACTGGCTTCAACCGGCACCCCTGCATTTTTTGTCCACCCTGGTGAAGCGAGCCACGGTGATCTCGGTATGATTACCGAGCATGACGTGGTATTAGGTATTTCTAATTCGGGTGAAACCGGAGAGCTACTAGCAATTGCCCCCCTCATTAAGCGTCGTGGCGTCAAGCTGGTTAGTATGACCGGAAACCCAAAATCAACATTGGCCGAGCTCGCCGATGTGCACGTATGTATCGCTGTAGAGCAAGAAGCATGTCCGTTAGGGCTCGCCCCTACTTCTTCAACCACAGCAACATTAGTGATGGGAGATGCGCTTGCGGTGGCATTATTGAATGCCCGAGGTTTCACTGCCGACGATTTTGCGATGTCTCATCCAGGTGGTAGCCTAGGTCGCCGTTTACTCCTACATATTCACGATGTGATGCATAGCGGCGAACGTATGCCAATGGTTGCCGAGCAAGCAACCATTTCTGAAGCTCTACTAGAAATGTCGCGTAAAGGTCTTGGAATGACTGGTATTGCGAATACCGAAGGAAAGTTAGCGGGCATCTTTACCGATGGCGATTTGCGTCGTATTCTCGACCAGCGCATCGATCTTCATAGCACACCGATTGCCCAAGTCATGACGCGCAACCCTGTTACCATTCAACCGGATGTGCTTGCGGCGCAAGGGTTGAAGTTGATGGAAGATCGTAAAATTAATGGCCTGTTTGTCGTCGATGACCAAGGCATACCGCAGGGCGCGTTGAACATGCACGACCTATTAAAAGCAGGAGTCATGTAATGGCAATGATCAGTACGTGGTATGGCGATATTAACGCAACATTATTTGAGCGCTTGAAGCAAATCAAGCTCGTGGTTTGCGATGTGGACGGTGTATTTTCTGACGGCTGCATTTATCTTGGAAACCAAGGCGAAGAACTGAAAGCTTTTAACACTCGCGATGGCTTCGGCGTGAAAGCACTGCTCAATGCTGGCATTCAGGTTGCTGTAATCACGGGCCGACGTTCAGCCATTGTTGAAAATCGTATGACCGCATTAGGCGTAAAGCATATTTACCAAGGCCAAGAAGATAAACTAAGCTGTTTTGAGCAACTACTTGTGACATTGGGTCTCGACGAAGCTCACGTTGCGAGCATTGGCGATGATGTTCCCGATGTCGATATGCTTAAACGCAGTGGCATTGGTGTGTCAGTACAAGACGGTCATCCCTATGTGCAGCAGTCAGCTGATTATGTGACGGCGCAAAGGGGCGGATATGGCGCGGTTCGAGAACTGAGTGATTTAATTTTGTTAGCGCAAGGGCGACTGCAGTTGCACGGGGGCGTCAGCCTGTGAATCGGAATATTCTGGTCGTTATCGGCATTATATTTCTCGCCGCTGCGGTACTTATTTGGCGCCCGTTTGATGATGGTGACGGTGCAGAAGAGCAACAAGGCTACCGAGAAATAAAACCAGATTTCACGGCTAAGGGTCTCATTGTTCGAGTCTACGGCGAGCAAGGTGAACTTGCGCACAAAATCGCGGCCGAACAAATGACTCACTATAGCCCCATTGGGCTAACAGAACTGATGGCGCCTACTTACATTGTTCAGTTGAATAATGGCGGCCCGATGTGGCAAGTTCAGGCTGAGCAAGGTTCATTCTATGCGGATAAAACTCTCGTTTTAGAACGCAACATTGAAATGTTGAGCCTCTCGACAGAAGAGTTTATTGAACGGATTGAAACCAGTTACCTAACCATTGATACGCGCGAAGAAACCGTTGTCACAGATCAACCAGTTTTAATTATTGGTCGTGATTTTACGGCAAAAGGCGAAGGTCTGCGTGCCGATATGCGCGCTCAAACATTGGAAATGACGAAACATGTTGAAACGATTTATACCGGTCGTAGCACTCGTAGCAATTAATCTAGCGTACGTCGGTGATAGTGCGGCTCAAGGTCGAGAAGATTTTGATAAACCAATTCAAATTAATGCCGATCGTGACTCATTTGATGTCGCAAACAAAGTTGCCGTGTTCGAAAATAACGTGGTGATTCGTCAAGGTAGCTTGTCGATTCGCGCCGACCATCTTGAAGTTACGCGTCGTGATGACCAATCCGATGTTTTTACTGCCAAAGGGAGCCCAGCTATCTATGAGCAGATGCTTGATGATGGCTCACCTATTTCAGCGGAAGCAGACATAATTAGTTACGATCAAAACAAGCAATTATTAACGTTGTCTGGCAATGTTAAAGTCTCGCAAGATAATAGTGTGATTCAAGGTAGCGAGATTATTTACAACTTTGCGACGCAACAACTCACAGCCAATCGCGGTGAAAACGAAAGCGATCGTGTCACCACTATTTTTATGCCAAAGAAAAAGGGCGACAACCAGAATGAGCCGATTAATCGCTGAACACCTAGCGAAATCATACAATAAGCGACAAGTAGTGAAAGATGTGAGTTTGACCGTCGAATCCGGTCAGATTATCGGCTTGCTTGGCCCCAACGGTGCTGGCAAAACCACCACGTTTTATATGATTGTTGGCTTGGTCAATAATGATAAAGGCCGCATCCTGATTGATGATGACGACATTTCATTACTACCAATGCACGAACGAGCGCGACGCGGAATCGGCTACCTCCCGCAGGAGTCGTCAATTTTCAGGAAACTCACGGTTCGCGACAATATTATGGCAATATTGGAAACGCGAAAGGACCTTGATGCCAATGGTCGTGAAGAACGCTTAGATGGCCTGCTGGAAGAATTTCATATTGGGCACATTGCGAATAGTCTTGGCATGAGCTTGTCGGGTGGTGAACGTCGCCGCGTAGAGATTGCTCGCGCGCTAGCGGCCGATCCTGCATTTATTCTGCTTGATGAACCGTTCGCGGGCGTCGACCCAATTTCAGTATTAGACATTAAAAAAATTATTGAACATTTGAAGAATCGCGGCATTGGCGTTTTGATCACCGATCATAACGTTCGCGAAACCTTATCTGTTTGTGAAAATGCCTACATTGTTAGTCATGGTGAGTTGATTGCGACTGGTGACGCCCATACCATCTTAAATAATCAACAGGTTAAAGACGTGTATTTGGGTGAGCAATTCACCCTTTAGGTGGTGCAATGAAACAAGGCCTGCAGTTTAAATTCTCTCAGCAGCTGTCGATGACGCCGCAGCTGCAGCAGGCAATTAAACTTCTACAACTTTCGACGCTTGAACTACAACAAGAGGTTCAACAAGCGCTCGAAGAAAACCCGTTATTGGAATTAGAACAAGCTGAGGCTGAAGGCGAAACGGCCATTACCGACGATGATGATCTTTGGGATAGTCCTTGTTCTGCGGCACTAGGTCAGTCCAGCTCGAGCTTTGATGGCGAAGACTCAGTGTTTGAAGGGGCCTCAGGCACAACTTTGCAAGACCATTTGATTTGGCAAATGCAACTCTCTCATTTTTCAGCTATCGATGAAGCAATTGCCCTCGCCATCATTGATGCCATTGACGATAGTGGTTACTTGGCGGTTTCTCTGGAAGAAGTTGTAACCGCCGTAAATCGTCAAACCGATGAACCTGTTGAACTCGATGAAGCGGCTGTCGTATTAAAACGCATCCAACATTTTGACCCCATTGGGGTTGGTGCTCGTGATGTCGGCGAATGTCTCACCTTACAACTCCAACAATTGCCCCATGATACGCCGTGGCGTAACGAAGCGTTAGCAACTGTGCGTGAGCATTTGGCTTTGCTTGGATCACGCGATTACCGAACTTTAGCACGTCGATTGCGTTTAAATGAAGACGACCTCGCTGCTGTGATTGACCTCATTCAACACCTTCAGCCGCGGCCTGGCGAAGCGTTTAACAATAGCGACGATGACTACGTTATTCCCGATGTTTTGGTGCGCAAGAAAAATAATCGCTGGATGGTTGAGCTAAATCCAGAAAGTGTGCCTAAACTTAAAGTGAACGAAAGTTACATGAAGTTATGCCAAGGAACGCGCCAAACCGACGACATGCAATACATACGCCAACAAACACAAGAAGCGAAATGGTTTATCCGCAGCCTTGAAAGCCGCAACGAAACGCTGCTGAAGGTCGCGAATGCTATTGTATTGCGTCAACAAGGATTCTTTGAACACGGTGAAGAAGCAATGAAACCAATGGTGTTAGCGGATATTGCAAGCGCTGTTGAGATGCATGAATCAACTATTTCTCGAGTAACCACGCAAAAGTATATGCATTCACCGCGTGGTGTGTTTGAATTGAAGTACTTCTTCTCAAGTCAGCTCGGTACTGATACTGGAGGGGAAGCTTCATCAACGGCCATTCGGGCGTTGTTGAAAAAGCTAGTTGCTGCGGAAAACCCGAAAAAGCCGCTGAGTGACAGTAAACTAACTGAACTCCTCGCGGAACAAGGTATCCAAGTAGCTAGACGGACCATTGCGAAGTATCGAGAGGCGCTCAATATTCCGCCCTCGAGTCAACGCAAACGTCTTATCTGAATCTTGGACAACAGAAGGAAGATGTTATGCAAATTAATCTGACTGGTCATCACGTAGAAATCACTGACGCATTACGCGAGTACGTCGATAGCAAATTTAGTAAACTCGAGCGACATTTTGACCACATAAACAACGTCCATGTCATTTTAAATGTTGAAAAGTTGACGCAAAAAGCGGAAGCTACGCTGCATTTGAATGGCGGCGAAATTTTCGCAGATTCAGAGCACCAAGATATGTATGCCGCCATAGACGGGTTGATCGACAAACTCGATCGGCAGGTTATTAAACATAAAGAAAAGATGAAACGTCACTAAATCATGGATTTATCCACCTTGTTAAGCCCCGACTGCACACGCTGTGCAGTCGACGGCTCAAGTAAAAAGAAAGTACTTGAGCTCATTGGTCAAATGGCCGCCCCTCGTCTGTCTGGCACCACCAGCTTCGATGTTTTTGAGAGCCTGCTTAATCGCGAGCGGCTTGGTAGCACCGGTATTGGGATGGGCGTTGCGATACCTCATGGCAGGTTAGCAAGCGCTAACAAACCGGTTGCAATATTGATTACTCTGTCATCACCTATCGATTTTGATGCGATAGACAATCAACCGGTGGATATCATTTTTGCTTTGCTGGTTCCTGAAGATCAGCACGAACAACATTTACAAACACTCGCGTCAGTGGCGCAGCGATTAAATGATAAAATTTGCACGCGGGCTTTACGTGATGCCCATAGCGATCAAGAATTATACGACCTGTTCACGGGTTAAGTAGATAACGACATGCAACTGATTATTGTCACAGGCCGATCAGGCTCAGGGAAAACTATTGCGCTCAGAGTTCTTGAAGATCTCGGCTATTACTGTGTCGATAATTTACCAATCACATTAATGCCCACATTGGTGCATGCGGTGATTGATCAATACGATAAAGTTGCTGTCAGTGTTGATGTTCGAAACCTTCCTGCGGACCAAAGCGAACTGACCGAAGCTCTCGATTTTTTGCCGAGCAAAGTTAAGCCTGAGATTCTCTACATCGATTCATCAGAAGCGATTTTGCTTCGCCGCTTTGGCGAAACGCGTCGATTACACCCGTTGTCGCAGAAGGAAATGCCTCTCGCCGATGCGTTAGCAGCAGAAGCGGCCATGCTCGAGCCTTTAGCGGAGCGTGCGACATGGCGAATTGATAGTAGTGATCTCAGTGTTCACCAACTTAGCGAACAGGTTTCCGAACGTGTGCTTGGCAAAGCGGCTTCTCGATTAATTGTTGTATTCCAGTCATTTGGCTACAAATATGGTCTACCGCCCGATTTAGATTATGCCTTCGATGCGCGAATATTACCAAATCCTCACTGGGTACCTGAGCTCAAACCGTTAACCGGCAACGATCCCGCGGTACAACATTTTTTTGAGCAACAACCGCTCGTGACGAAGTTCATCCATCAATTGGAAGTATTTTTTGAAACTTGGTTACCACATTTCCAACGTAGTAACCGAAGCTACTTAACTATTGGTATCGGTTGCACCGGTGGCCAGCACCGCTCAGTGTACATCGCCGAAAAACTTGCTAAGCGATTCACTGAACAACCATTCAAGGTTCAAGTACGGCACCGTGAATCCAGCCGTCATAAAAAGCCTTGAACCGAATTTCCTAAGGGGTACACCATGACTGATGTTATTCGTCGTACCGTGACCATTCGCAATAAGCTCGGTCTCCATGCTCGAGCAGCAACCAAACTCGCCAAACTCACTCATGAATTTGATGCGCAGGTATCTATTGTACAAGGTGAACAACACGTCGATGCCTCTAGTGTCATGTGTCTACTGTTGCTAGCGAGTGGTCAAGGACGCGAAATTGACATCGTTGCCGAAGGTAAAGACGCCAGTCAAGCAGTTGATGCTATTGCAAACTTAATTGAATCTCGCTTTGATGAAGAGCAATGATGCGGTAAACTTCTCATATCACTGAGGGTTTATTGTATGCTAGCTGAAGTTGCCGACAAAGAATTTGCCGAACAACGTATTCAGGAAGTTTCTGAATCGTTAGCTCGTGGCATGTACGTGCAAGCGCGTCGGCAACTGCACAACCTCCCAGCATGGGACGTTGCTCTATTACTCGAATCCTCTCCTCCAAAAGCCCGTGCCATTATTTGGCAACTCGTCGATGCTGACGAGCATGGTGATATTCTTGAAGAACTTTCAGAAGAAGTTCAAAAGTCCGTCATTCGGCAAATGGCGCCAGAGAAATTGGCAGCTGCAACCGAAGGCATGGATACCGATGACCTTGCTTACGTGTTACGTGGCCTGCCGGAGCAAATTTATCAAGAAGTTCTAAAATCGATGGACGAGCAAGATCGTCATCGAGCCGAACAAGCCCTGTCATACGCCGACGAAACCGCTGGCGGTATGATGAATACCGACACTATCACCCTGCGTCCAGACGTTACCATCGACGTGGTACTGCGTTACCTGCGCCTCAAAGGTGAATTACCGGAAGCCACTGATAAACTCTATGTGGTCGACCGCGACGACAAATTTATCGGTGAGATTGGCATTACTCGCTTGCTTACCGTTGATCCAACCAAGCTCGTTAGCGATGTGATGGATCAAGATATCCAAGGTATTCCCGTCGAAATGGACGAAACCGAAGTCGCGAAGCTTTTCGAACGCCAAGACTGGATCTCAGCACCCGTCGTTGACGATGAAAATCGACTACTCGGTCGTATCACCATCGATGACGTGGTCGATATTATTCGTGAAGATGCTCAGCACTCCATGCTAAGTATGGCCGGTTTAGACGACGATGAAGATACCTTTGCACCTGTTCTTAAAAGTACGCGTCGCCGCAGTATCTGGTTAGGCGTCAACCTGATCACTGCGTTATTGGCTGCAGCGGTAAGCTCCATGTTTGAAGATATTTTGGCGCAAATGGCAATCTTGGCCATTTTGAACACCATTGTACCAAGTATGGGCGGTATCGCTGGCTCGCAAACACTGACCTTGGTCATTCGCGGTATGGCTCTTGGTCATATCGGTCAAAGCAACCAACGTTGGTTGATTGGTAAAGAGCTGGCTATTGGTGCACTCAATGGTGTCATCTGGGCAATTCTAATTGCCGGTGTCGTTGCGTTATGGAAACAAGATTTGGTGATCGGCGGTATCATCGCGTTCGCTATGATGGCCAACTTATTAGCGGCCGGTTTGGCTGGCGTCACTGTTCCACTTATTTTGAAAAAGTTTGATATCGACCCTGCACTGGCTGGCGGTGTGATTCTGACTACTGTCACCGATGTGGTCGGTATCTTTGCCTTCCTTGGCACAGCAACGTTATTGCTGGGTTAAACGCCAGCAATTCGCATTTCTTCGAGTAAAACTGAACCAGTACGAACGCCATGACGTGCGTCTACGTCACCTGCAATGGCGACAATATTCGCCAACATATCCTTTAAGTTGCCAGCTATTGTGATCTCTTCGACTGGATATTGGATTTCACCATTCTCAACCCAGAAACCGGCTGCACCGCGAGAATAATCGCCATTCACGATATTCACACCCTGCCCCATCAGTTCAGTGACCAATAAGCCCGTGCCCATTTTTTTGCATAATGCTGCCAAGTTTTCTACCTGGTGATTAACTTCCCAAGTGTGAATACCACCAGCGTGACCGGTAGGCTTCATACCAAGTTTACGCGCCGAGTAACTCGTCAATAAATAGGTTTGCAATACACCATCTTTGATAATGTCACGGTCATGCGTCGCCAAACCTTCATGATCAAACGGGCTACTCGCCAAGGCACCACGTAAATGCGGCCGCTCCTGCACAGTTAACCAACTTGGTAGAATTTGTTTACCCAAATGATCCACCAAAAAGCTCGATTTACGGTACAAACTGCCGCCGCTAATTCCTGCCACTAAATGCCCAAATAAGCTGTTCGCAACATCAGCGCGGAAAATTACCGGTACTTTTGCGGTTGCAATTTTGCGAGCATCTAGACGCGACACCGTACTCTGCACGGCATCTTCTGCTACCTGATGAGGCGTCCATAAATCGTCACGATGACGCGCCACGGTATAGCTATAGTCGCGTTGCATAGCCTCACCGCTTTTGGCAATGAGCGAGCAACTCAAACTATGCCGCGATTGCAAGTATCCAGCCACAAATCCATGACTATTGCCATACACGCGATAGCCAACATGACTGCTATATCCGGCACCATCTGAATTCACAATTCGAGGGTCGAGTTGCAGCGCATGTTGCTCGCACGCGAGTGCTTGCTCTAAGGCAAACTCAGCACTTTGGTCAGCTGGATGACACAAATCTAAATCCGGAATCTCTGTTGCCATAAGTTCAGCAGGAGCTAACCCAGCGAAAGGATCTTCTGAGGTATAGCGAGCAATATCATTGGCCTTTTCTACCGCTGCACGAATCGCCTTGGCGGTCAAATCTGTAGTCGAAGAAGAGCCTTTTTGCTGGCCTCGAAATACGGTAATGCCCAGCGCCCCATCCTGATTGAATTCAACCGTCTCAACTTCACCCAATCGCGTTGCAACATTAATGCCACTGCTGCGGCTCATTGCACACTCAGCCGCACTCACGCCAAGCTGTGTGGCGTAGTTGATTGCGTCAGCTACAGCTTGTTTCACTTCGTGCAGTTCTGTTTGAAGTTCATTCATATCCGGAATCATTACATCTCCTTTAAAAACCTAGAGCGATATTAGCTATTCGATATTAGATATTAGTTAAAGAACAAGAACCGGAAATATCCAATCGAATATCTAATATCGAATAGCTAATATCGTTTTTGTATTTATACGCTGTGTTCGGGTACAATTCGCTCGAAACCACAGAGGCATCCCATGAGCGAATTTGAGCACGACGACGATATCGTCAGTAAATCTGAATTAAAACGCGCCGCTGAAGCGCAACAACAGCTTGGCGAAACCCTTGTTAGCCTAGCTGAAGGCAAACTAGCAAAAATTCCTCTCGATGAAGAGCTACGTGATGCTATTCATCTTGCACAGCGTATTCGCAACACGCGCGAAGGCTATCGTCGCCAGTTGCAACTTATCGGTAAAATGATGCGCAACCGAGATACTGGTCCTATCGAGCAGGCATTAGCCGAACTTGAGCATTCACACCATGAGCAAAATGCGTTGTTTCATCAACTTGAGAAACATCGTGATGCTATTTTGGCGAATGGCGACGAGGCCATTCAGCAATTCATTGATGCCTACCCGCACGCCGATCGCCAGAAGTTGCGTCAGCTCTATCGCCAAGCGAACAAACAAGCTGAACAAAATAAGCCGCCAGCGGCAAAACGCGAACTGTTTAAATATTTGCGTGAAGTGGCAACCGTTTAATCGGTGCCACCAACGGTCATTGCGTCTAATTTCAATGTTGGTTGTCCAACACCAACAGGCACGCTTTGACCGTCTTTTCCACACACACCAACACCTTGATCTAGCGCCAAATCATGCCCAACCATGGATACCTGACGCATGGCTTCAGGGCCATTACCAATTAGGGTTGCACCTTTAACTGGGGCGGTAATTTTACCATCCTCAATTAAATAAGCCTCAGATGCTGAGAAGACGAATTTGCCAGAAGTGATATCAACTTGACCACCGGCAAAATGCGGTGCATAAATGCCGCGCTTCACACTACGAATAATTTCTTCTGGATCATGTTCACCAGCCAACATATACGTATTGGTCATCCGAGGCATCGGCAAATGGGCGTAACTCTCACGACGGCCATTACCGGTTGGATTCACGCCCATTAAGCGCGCGTTCATTTTGTCTTGCATGTAGCCGACTAAACGACCTTTCTCAATCAGCACGTTGTAACCTGCTTCCGTGCCTTCATCGTCGATTGCCAATGAACCACGGCGGTCTTGTAACGTGCCATCATCAACAATTGTGCACAATTCCGAGGCGACCATTTCGCCGATCTTGCCGGCATACGCTGAGGCACCTTTACGGTTAAAATCACCTTCAAGGCCATGGCCAACTGCCTCATGTAACAACACGCCCGGCCAGCCGGCGCCTAATACAACAGGCATTGTTCCGGCTGGTGCTGGACGCGCCTCCAAATTAACCAGCGCTTGGCGAACGGCTTCATCCGCATAAGCTTTCCAGCGCGGCGTTGCGTCAACTGGGGCAGTGAAATAATGGTAATCAACCCGAGCACCGCCGCCGGCACTACCGCGCTCTCGACGACCATTATGTTCAACCAGCACAGTGCAGTTTACTCGTACTAACGGACGAATATCCGTCGCAAAAGTGCCATCAGTAGCAGCGACAAGAATTTCATCGTAACTCCCACTGATGCTGGCAATGACTTCAACAACGCGTGAGTCAAGACTTCGAGCATAAGCGTCGATTTCGCGGAGTAACTCGATTTTCGCTTGTTCGTTTAAACTGGCTAGCGGATTTACCGCAGGGTATCGCAATCCAACAGTTGACCGTGAGAACGCGTTCACCTGTTTATTATCACCAGCTAAGCTAATACCTCGAGCGGCTGCAGCGGCTTTTTGAAGGGCTTGCGGCGATATATCATCTGCATATGCAAAGCCAGTTTTTTCACCGTGTACTGCGCGTACTCCCAGACCAGCCTCGATATGGAAGCTCCCTTCTTTCACAATGCCATCTTCTAAAACCCAAGATTCATTGACGCTGCTCTGTAAATAGATGTCGGCAAAATCGATGGCGCCCGTGTAGAGCGTCGCGAGCGATTGCTGCAGTTTATCACTGTCTAAATCGTATTGATGAAGCAGGTTATGCTCAACGTTCTGTGCTTGCATGTAAAACCTTTTTACTACGGTTGAAGTGTTCCGCTACTGGGATATCTTGGCGGATCTTGTGTAAGCTTGCGGTATCAACCAAGGCTGTTGCAATACTTGGTTGCATGGTTTCTGTTTCAGCTAATATGCGGCCCCAGCCGTCAATTACAAGGGCGTGACCATAGGTTTGACGGCCATTATCGTGCTCACCGGCTTGTGCCGAGGCAACGACAAAACATTGCTGTTCAATGGCGCGAGCGCGCGTCAAAACATGCCAATGCGCCTGCCCTGTCACTTGGGTAAATGCTGAGGGCAATACCAAAATGTCGGCGCCAGCTGTTCTTAACGCACGAAACAGCTCTGCAAAGCGCACATCATAACATACCGCTAACCCCAATGTGCCGAACTCAGTTGGAACGGTTACCACAGCATCACCCGCATCAGTCCAATTGGATTCACGATAACTTTTGGTGTTATCCGCAACATCAACATCAAACAAATGCATTTTATTGTAGCGAGCAACGCATTCACCTTGCGGATTAAATACTAAACTTGCGGCGCTGAATTTCTTATCTTCTGGAGAGTCGATTAGCGGGATAGTGCCACCCACTAGCCAGATATTGTAACGTTTAGCTAACTCGGCGAGACCTTGTTGCATGGGACCATCGCCAGGAAGCTCGGCGAGCTCTCGTTGCCGCTTGTCGCCGGCCCCAAAACATAAGCTTGCTTCAGGCAATACCACGAGTTGCGGACGAAAATCAGGTAGCGTTTTTAGCTGCTGCTCAATTTCCTGTAGGTTCTGTTGCAGATGCGGGCTGCTCGTCATTTGCAGCGCCGTCAGTTGAACTTGGCTGTTGTTCAGATTCTGGTTCATTTTGCACCTCCGGTGGAATTGGCGCATCGCGGCTATCTCGCGCGATCTCTTCGATTTGAGGCTCGTCCATTGTCCCTGAAATTTTATATTCGAGACGGCTAATGACTTTCGCGTCATGCAACATTCGATCAATGACCAAAGCAGCGAGTCCTGATGGTGGATTAATCATCCACGCTAAAATAACCGGTAAGCTCGAAGTGACCTTTGGTACAAATTGCAGATCATAATCCAGCGTGCGCGTCATCAGGTTGGTTTGCCCTTTAACCTCCATGTCGCCTGCTGCGCCATTAAGCTGCGTGTTTTCGGTAGAGACAATTCCGTTAACGATATTAAAGTCACCACTGAAATTGGTGTAGAACAAGCCATTGGCGAAAACATCACGAAAGTCGAAACGAAGTTTTCGCAAAATACTATCGAGACTCAAAAGTGAGAACAATCGAGCGCCACGATCACTCACCTCATTCAGATATCCTTGACCCAGTCTCCAATTTACCGTGCCATTGAGTGAAGTTGCTTGTATCTGTTGTGGCGCCCCCAAATAACTCAAATCAAAAGCGATAGTTGCATTACTATCGCGAACCATTGATGTGAACTCATAATTCTCCAAAAACTCGCCAAAATCTGGTGAGGTAAACTCCCCAAAAATGCGCGTTTGCGGATGCTGCGTTTCTGTTTCCAGCGCCCATGTGCCACTCGCCTTCAGTGTATGGTTGCGATGTTGTGCATTGAAATCAACCAACTCGAGTAACTTATCTTCACCACGCAAGTGAAGACTCACTTCACCCAAATCATAGATATCATAACGGCAACGCTTGCAGGTCAGGTAGATATCAGGCAGTTTCGCGAAGCTTCGAGGCAAACTAATTTCTTCGAAAGGTGATGTCTCATCGATCACTTCTTTCGGTCGTTTACCATGCAACTCAATAAACTCGGCATCGAATACGAGCTGAGAACGAGATCTCTCGCTGTTGGCTGTTGCCGATCGCCACTCGACATCCGTGATGACTTGTTGCGAATCGATTCTTGCGCGCCAACGATCCTGCTCCGGCCAGCCAACAACAGTCACATCATTAAGTAACAAGTCACCATAACTCAGTTGCGGACTGATCAGTTGAACGTAATCAGGACGCAATAGCTGCGCTAGCTCGCTTTCACCTGAGCCTTCAGGGAGAAAGCTTTGCAAATGATGATATTTCTCAAGCCAAACCGCTACATCACTTGGCGGCATATTTGCTTCAACGGTAAAGGTTGGATTGAGCCGCAAAACGTTCGGATTGGGTGCCTGCGTTAATACCCTTCCAATTCTTGCGTAACCTGACTGCAAAACTTCCGCGCCACCATCGAACTGCAATTCGAGCATCATTTTTTCACCGAGCTCAGCATTTACCAAAATACTGTCTTCGCTTCCCGATACACTCAGTTCTAGCTGTTCCGATTCATCTGCAGCTTTTGATAACGGCGCCGGCACGTTTATTGCGACAGGTTGTAAATCGGCAGTTTGCTGCCAGCGGAACGAATAGCCGCCGTCCTTTGGTAAACTTAAGTTGAAGTCTGCCTGCCACGGCATTTCCCCGGCCGTAAGCGGGGCAAATTCGTCGAGTTCCCACGTGCCGCTGGCATCTACTTCAACAAAATAATCATCTTCGCGCTGCGCGCTGTTTAACGTTGCTTGAAGTGGGAAGCCCCGCCAGGTCATGATGAGATCTTGCGCATCGATAACATCATTTCGAAAGTTCACACGCCCATGTACATTACGAAAGTTCTCGTTTAAACCTCGAACATACATCGTCACATCGTCCAGTTGCGCATATCCCTGTGCGACAACGTCAGCTGAATTCACCAGCGGAATAGTTAACTCTAATTCGCTCGCTATTGGACCACTTAACTGAAGTTCGCTAAACGTGGCGCCCAAAGAGTTGGCCAATGGACTTTCATCAAAGATAGGTTTTAGCTCATTGGCGTTACCGGAAATCGTAGCCGAGATATCTAAGCGAGCTTGTTCACGTGCTAATAAATCCGGTAGCACGACATCCGCTTGAGCAATGGCAATATTGCCTAGTAAGCCATCAGTGGCAGTAATATGCATCCGTTCGTTACGAAAGTTAACCACCGCGGTGGCGTCATAAATTGGTCGCCAATTTGGTTGAAATTTATAATTCAACTCGGTAATACGAGCTCGTGCTTCGAATAACCCTTGATTATCGTGATATGGAAAGTGCTCAACAGCACCGCGCCAAACCATCGCTAAATCTTGCGCTTGACCGTCTTGAAGGGCAACACTCAAGTAATCATGTAAATTGTCACCCATCACCACGGGTAAATGACGGCGTAATACCTCAGCATCAATAGGTTGCTGATTCAAGCTCTTCGCTACGGCGTCAACGTGTACGGATTTTTCACTCGGGGTCAGCGTTGCCGCAAGGCCTATTTCTAGACCATCTAAGTGCAATTCACTTTGTGGGGCAACACGTAACTGCCAATCACCATCCTCGAACCATAGAAACTGTCCAGATAAAGCCACTTTCGATAATGGCCAAGGATCATCGTAGTCTAAAGCACGGCTGATAAATGACGCATTTTCACCATCTAACTGCCAGTGCAACTGATTATCAATGCCCCGCAGGCGCAAATTCACGTTACTTAAGCCTGGCACACCGGCAAACTGTCCCCAACTTAAGGCCTCGCCCCGGGCGAACCAGCGAGCGCCGTCATCGATATCACTCTCGTAAACGACATCGATGAGACCTTGTGTATCGCGTTCTGCAAATTGTTCGCTTACTTGCGCCCCTTGGCTACCGAACAAATTGAGTAATTCAAGCATCGGCGATAATGGTAAATCATCGACGCTGACGGCGGTGGTGGTTGGTGTTTGCTCCCAACTAAATGTTGGCAACGTCCAACTGCGTTGATTATGTTCAATAGTAAGCGGGTTGGAATTGACGCGCCAGCCGTTACGGTACGGGCGTAACTTTAATTCTCCGCCTGGAATGCGTAATTGATGTTGCTGCTGATCCACTTCCCAAATCAGCGCTTGTTCACCCAGTTGCAACAGACCATCGGTAAACTGATTCTGTTTAAAATTGAGCCATAAATTGTAGTTAAAAGCAGCCTTCTTAATTTCCGTGTCGATAATTTGCTGTTGTACCCAAGGCGTAATATCTAACTGGTTGGCAGCCACGTATACTTGACCACTTAGCGCTCTCGTATCCGAACCTTGCACATCGATGATAATATCGAGTGTATTATCGGATACCGTCGAAAACGCCAACTTACCAACACCTTGGTGCCGCTGTTGTTGATTAACCCAGCGTAATTCGGTGATTTCGATTGCTCGGGTCACCCCAACTAAATTGACTAACTCAAGCGTACTGTCGGCGACTTGAATATAATCGAGTTGATGGAGTAACAAATTAGTTAAATTGGGCGACAATCTAAATTCGCTGTCGGTACTACCACCATAACTATCTCGCAAGTCGTAATGGAGGCGCATCGCATCGAGTTGAACGCGTTCAAATTGAATACTTAACGAGCGCGCGCTCGCCCAAAAATCAATCAACACTCGCGCTTCGTCAATTTCAACACGCGTTGCCTTGTTGGCATCGGGGCGCACCACCAGTTCATGCAATATCAACTCTGGCCCGCTTCGCCCCCAATCCGCACTAATCTGCGACAACGACACTTCAGTCGCATAATTACTAGCAAGGAATGTTTCAACTTGTTGTGTTACATCGGGGAGTTGCGGTAACAGATAGCGCAGCCCACTAATGAGCAGCGCAAAGAGCACCAAAGCTATTGCTACAGTGTATATTAGAGTACGGTAGACAAACCCGAACGCCTTACCCGCCATAATTACATCATTACCACATCAAACTGCTCTTGGTTGTACAACGGCTCCACGAGCACTTTGACTTGCTTGCCAATAAAAACCTCGAGCTCTGCCAAGGCATGCGACTCTTCATTTAAGAGCATGTCCGCTACGGCTGTTGAGGCATAAACCATAAAGTGGTCGGCTGCATAGGCGCGGTTGACTCGAACAATTTCGCGCATCACTTCGTAACACACCGTTTCAACCGTCTTCATTGAGCCACGTCCACCACATACCGGACACTCTGAGCATAGTACATGCTCTAGGCTTTCGCGGGTGCGCTTACGCGTCATTTCCACCAAGCCAAGCGATGTAAAACCGTTTATCGAGGTTTTGGCACGGTCTTTCCCGAGCGCCTGTTCCAAACTATGCAGCACACGGCGACGGTGATCGGCATTTTGCATATCAATAAAATCGATAATGATAATACCGCCCAAGTTGCGTAAACGTAGTTGGCGAGCAATTGCTTGAGTCGCTTCAATATTGGTATTGAAAATAGTTTCTTCGAGGTTGCGATGACCGACAAAGCCGCCAGTGTTGATATCAATCGTCGTCATCGCTTCGGTTTGGTCGATAATTATCGAGCCGCCTGACTTCAATTCCACCTTTCGGTCGAGTGCCCGCTGAACTTCATTCTCGACATCAAACAAGTCGAAAATCGGCCGCTCCCCCGCATAATATTCCAACGCATTGCTTAACTCTGGAATAAATTCTTTCACAAATTCACTCAACAAGTCGAAGGTGACGCGCGAATCGACCCGAATTCGTTCAATTTGCTCACCGACGAAATCTCTCAGGATTCGACACGAGAGATTGAGATCTTCGTATACCAAACCGATATTGCGCATGCCTTTACGACGCTTTTGAATGGTATCCCACAGGCGTCGTAAAAACTTGGCATCACGCTGCAATTCATCGTCGCTCGCGCCTTCAGCTGCGGTGCGAACAATAAACCCACCCTCGTCATCGCAATAGGGCATCGCCGCTTGCTTCAGTCGGTTCCGTTCTTTTTCATCTTCAATGCGTTGTGAAATACCCACATGTGGTGATTGCGGCATCAGTACCATGTAGCGAGAAGGAATCGTAATATCAGTAGTTAACCGAGCGCCTTTAGTACCGAGTGGGTCTTTGACTACTTGCACTAATATTTTTTGGCCAGGACGCACCAATTGCGCAATATCTGCAGCAGGCATGGTACCCCGAGCAATTCCCTCAGCTTGTTCAAGTTGCGTGACGATATCTGACGCATGTAAAAATGCCGCTTTATCTAAACCAATATCAATAAATGCCGCTTGCATGCCAGGCAACACACGTGACACTTTTCCGACATAAATATTGCCGACTAAGCCACGCTTCGCTTGGCGCTCGATATGAATTTCTTGCAAAATACCGTTTTCAATCAGCGCAACGCGAGTTTCGGTGGGCGTGACGTTCATTAAAATTTCTGCACTCATACGCGCCCCTCAATGGTTTGAATAAGATGTTCCGTTTCATACATCGGTAAACCAACTACGGCAAAATAACTGCCGTTAAGATGTGTCACGAATTTAGATGCACGCCCTTGGATACCATAACCACCGGCTTTATCTTGCGGCTCACCTGATTGCCAATAGTGGTCGATGTCCTCGTCGCTAAGCTCTTTAAAAGTGACCTCAGCTTGGCTGATTACCACTTTTTCCTTGGCGCCTAGCACCGCAGCAACGGCGGTGATTGCGAAATGGCTGCGTCCCGATAAGCGTTTCATCATGACAACAAAGTGCTCGAAATTGCGCGGTTTCTCGAGAACCTCGTCGTCACAAACGACAATCGTGTCAGCCCCCAACACAAGGCTGTTCGGCTGTGCTAGTTCAGCCCCAGCACGCGCCTTCGTTAGCGCTAAACGTTGCACATAACTCGTTGCCGATTCATTCGCGGCGCGTTCCTCTGGCACATTTGGCACCACCACCGAAAACGGTCTGTCGAGTAGTTTAAGTAACTCTTGGCGACGCGGAGAGCCCGAAGCTAATACAAGTTCATTAGCGAACAAGGTAATGCCTCCGGTATTTCCGCAAAATTAAGTATACCCACGGCCAGGCGATAGCTGACGAAAGTACCGGATATAAGTAAGCAAAATTGAAAACTGCATCGTTGAGCACGTGCTCAAGCTCGTAAACGATAACCCGCTTCACGAGGATTAAAACCGCCACCACGAATGCTTGTTGGGTAAAGGAATAATTGCGAATACGTTGAAAATGACGAATTGCTGGATAAGCCATAATCAATAAGGCGGTTGCATAAATGCCAAAAACCGAGCCCATGAGAATATCAGCAATCAGCCCAAGCACGAGCACTGTGCCCATACCGACACGGTGCGGTAACGCCATCACCCAGTAAATAATGACCAAGCTGAGCCAATCTGGCCGCCATGCCTCGAGAAACGCTGGCATTGGCATAACCATCAAAACCAAAGCAACAAGATAACTGACAAGAAGCGGTAATAAACC
Organism: Pseudidiomarina marina; assembly: GCF_044807045.1. Taxonomy (NCBI): domain Bacteria; kingdom Pseudomonadati; phylum Pseudomonadota; class Gammaproteobacteria; order Alteromonadales; family Idiomarinaceae; genus Pseudidiomarina; species Pseudidiomarina marina. Next base: position 95,223 of record NZ_CP085233.1, read on the forward strand.
GGATTTAATCCACATTATCAGCCCCCTTCGTATCGTCGTAAACCGGTTGCTCCGTTGCACTAGGCGGCCAAAGGAGTAACACCGTACGAATACGATCGAGTTGTGCAAAAGGTCGCGCTGTAACGCGGGCATACTGTAGCCGCTCATTACGGTCAATCTGGGTAATTTCGGCAACGGGGTAGCCTTCTGGATAAACACCACCAAGCCCCGATGACATTAATTTGTCACCCACTTCAAGTTCACTTGAATGTGGAATAAACATTAATTCCAGACGTTGCAAATCGCCGGTGCCTCGCGCTAACACGCGAATGTCGTTGCGCTCTGCTCGCAATGGCAACGCATGGCTCTGATCGGAAATCAGTAAAACACGGGCGGTGCCGCGCCCGACACTCATCACCTGCCCCAAAATACCGCGATTATCCAGTACCGGTTGACCTTCATAAACGCCGTTAGCACTACCTTTATTGATCACGACTTGATGTGAAAATGGGTCGGTTGCTACGGCGACAACTTCCGCCGCCATGCGTCGACTTGCTTGGCGAATATCCGAACCCAGCAATTGACGTAATCTGTCATTCTCATTTTCTAAAAAGTTGAGTCGCTGCACGGCCATTTGCAATTCTTGCAGCTCTTGTTTTAAGGCTTTGTTTTCTTCGCGCAGCGTGGTGCGAGTTGTGGATAAGTAAACCAAGCGATCGAGCACTTGCTCAGGTAACACGGCAAGATATTGAACGGGAGCAACAAGGGTCGATAAAAACGAACGCACCGGCTGCATGGTGTTCAGCCGGTGGTCGAGAAACATCAACGTACCGGCGCATAATAGCGCCAATACGAGTCGTGTAAGAAGGGTTGGCCCTCGTTCAAAAAGCGACTTCATAATGTCGCTTACTCATAACTGAAGAGGTCACCGCCGTGCATGTCGATCATTTCGAGTGCTTTACCACCGCCACGAGCAACACAAGTCAGCGGGTCATCAGCAACAATCACTGGAATTCCAGTTTCTTCCATGAGCAGTCGGTCAAGATCACGCAATAGCGCACCACCACCGGTTAACACCATGCCACGCTCAGAAATATCAGATGCCAACTCTGGAGGTGATTGTTCTAATGCAACCATAACGGCACTGACAATACCCATCAGCGGCTCTTGCAGTGCTTCTAAAATTTCATTGCTGTTAAGTGTAAATGAGCGTGGTACACCTTCAGCTAGATTTCGGCCTCGCACTTCAATTTCGCGAACTTCTTCACCTGGGAACGCTGAGCCAATTTCATGTTTAATGCGCTCAGCTGTTGCTTCACCAATCAATGAACCGAAGTTACGACGAATATAATTCACGATAGCTTCGTCAAACTTGTCACCACCAATTCGCACCGATGACGAATACACCACACCATTCAGTGAGATAATCGCAACTTCTGTTGTGCCACCACCAATGTCGACGACCATTGAACCGGTTGGCTCCGAAACCGGAAGCCCAGCACCGATTGCAGCGGCCATTGGCTCATCAATCAGGTACACCTCACGGGCGCCAGCACCGAGCGCAGATTCACGAATGGCGCGACGTTCAACTTGAGTTGAACCACATGGCACACACACTAAAACACGCGGGCTTGGGCGGAAATAATGGCTGTCGTGCACTTTCTTAATAAAGTGCTGCAGCATTTTTTCAGTCACGTAAAAATCTGCAATTACACCATCTTTCATAGGGCGGATGGCTTTTATATTGCCAGGCGTTCGACCAAGCATTTGTTTTGCTGCTTGACCAACAGCAGCAACACTCTTAGGACCACCTGAGCGTTCTTGACGAATCGCTACAACCGAAGGTTCATTCAAGACAATACCTTCGTCTTTCACATAAATTAGTGTGTTTGCTGTACCCAAGTCGATCGATAGATCGTTGGAGAAGATGCCGCGTAACTTCTTAAACATGAGGGGATGTTCCCTTACTCGTAATTTGGTGGACTGAAAACTGTGTAACTTTACCAAGCTGACACCGTGCGGGCAAGCGTTATACCGTGTATATTAACTGCAACTTCCCACTCGTATGTACCCTTGGCTTTGAACGCAAACACTGCGAGCATTCGCGCCATTTATTTGTAATTCTACTGCACTTTGACCGCAGTTCTCGGCAGTGGTTGCATGCCCCGTTGAAACCGGACACCCTAGCGCATTGAACCGAAAACCCGTCGCTGCGTTTGGCAAGGCAGAAACTATCGACAAGGTGTTTTCAGCAGGCAGGGCAACAATACGCGCGTTATCAACGGGTTGGCCACAGTCGTACGGTATCACTTCGGCGCTATTTAATGTCACGCCATAACACCGATTGACAACATCCTGCATGGCTTGCTGCTGTTGTAAACGCAACAAGCTTAAAAGTTGACGTTCGGTTACAACCTGATCGACGCTACCCGAACCAAAAATTCGAGGGCCTGCAGTTACGGCCAAAATACCGACCAATACAATAACAATAATCAGCTCAACAAGCGTGAAACCTTGCTGATTATTTACAATTACACGGTGCCTTGTCGGACGTAATAGCATGATTTCGTCAGCTCTTTGTCGTTAATCACTTTGGGCGAACAATTTATGCAGTGTAAACGAAAAAAGTGTAGTATACAGAACAATATATCAACAAATTATAAGAAAAGTAGAAGCCTCGGAGCTTAGCTATGCCTCGAATGTCGATCACGCAACGGCCAAGTCACTCAAAACAACGTGGTTTCACGTTGATTGAGATTATTATTGGCATTGTGGTTTTGGGCATTTCGATAGTGCTCCTAACCGTATTGCTGTTTCCTCAAGCGCAACGTAGCGCCGAACCAATCCTACAACAACGAGCTGCCGCTTTGGGGCAAGCTTTTATCGATGAAATTAGCGGAAAATCATTTGATGAAAATAGTGATCGCCAGGGTGGTTTAGTTCGTTGTGGCGAGGGTACAACAACTTGTACCGCCCCAGCCGCTCTAGGCCCTGATAGCGAAACACGTGACACCTTCGATGATGTTGATGATTACCATCAACTCGAATTAACCGCACCAACTTTACAAGATGCCTTGGGTGACGATATTGCTGGCCGCTACGTCGGTTTCACCTATGCCATTGACGTGTGCTATAGCGATAATTTAGGCGTATGCCAATCAACCATTACTGCGTTTAAACGTATTCGCGTCACCGTCTCTACATCGTTTGGCCAAGACTTTGTTTTTACCTCACTGCGAGGTAATTACTAATGATAAATTATCAGCATAGATCTCGTGGCTTTACACTGGTCGAACTTGTTATCGTGATTGTGTTACTCGCTCTTACCGGGCTATTTGTGTTTAATTACCTCGGATTCGGTGCACAGATTTTTCGCGACACCACTGAACGTGATCAACTCGTCTCACAATCACGGTTTGTCTTAAATCGCTTAACGAGTGAGCTGCGCAATGCTGTTCCCCGCAGTGTTCGTGTAAGCGTTGCCGACAGTCAACGTTGCATTGAATTTATGCCGATACTGGCGAGTAGTCAGTATGTACGCATTCCGCGCCCAGGCCCTCCTTCAGTGTCAAATGTCCCCTTCACAGCCATTGCGCCAACCACACTTGATGGATTAGTCGGCGGCTATTTGTTGGTGTATGCCACTACCACACAGCATATTTATGGCAATGCTACGCAGCGTCGAAAAGAGGTAACCGGCGTTACGCCGCCGGTTGATAATCTCGTTGATATCAGTTATTCGCCGAACACATTTTTCGTTACCGACAGTCCTGTACGACGCTACTACATCGGCGGCATGCCAATCAGCTGGTGCTACGACGAAACCAGTCGCGGGTTGTATCGATTTGAAGGCTATGGTCGATTGAATAACCAGCCCTCTTTCGCTGACCTACAATTATCAACGGCGACAAGTGCCGAACTTATGGCCGAAAATATCTATAATGACCTCAACAACAGTGAGTTCCCATTTAAAGTGTTTGAGGCAACGCTCTACAGAAACAGTTTGATTCAGTTTGATTGGCGCTTCCGTCGTGATGCGGCACAAGAACCGCTCGAGATTTTACACGAGGTGTATATACCGAATGTTCCGTAATCGACTGCAAACCTCAGTTTATCGACAACGCGGCGCCGCACTGGCTGTTGCGGTGTTTATTATTGTTGTAATGAGCCTGATCGGCATGGCCATGGTACGTATTTTAGGCGACGCCACATCGGCTACGGTTGGCGAAGTACTTGGAGCTCGCGCCCAAGCCGCAGCTCGTAGCGGCGCAGAAACGTTATTGGTCGATTTGTTTCCACTTAATTCAAGCAACGCCGACGAGACGATTTGTCCGGAACGAACGAGCAGCGAACCCACCTCCGTAGTGGTTCAATCCAGTTTCTCGGTTGACGGACTCGCTAATTGCTCAACAACCGTTTACTGCGACCAAGCTGAGTTATCGGCGCCCTATTCTGGTATACATTTTCGTATTCTTGCACAAGGTAGCTGTGGTGCTGGCGATTTAACGTATTCAAAGGAAATTATGTTGGAGGCAAGTGATGGGGTTTATTAAATCAGTCATCCTAGCAATCGCATTGTTGCCCGCGCTCGCCTTCGCCAATTGGACCCTCCCTGATGACGCAGTGAATAACGTCGGTGACTTCGCCGGATGCAGCTTCGATGGGGGACAGACTGTTACCTGTAATAGTGACATCACGCTCACCACTGTCGATGCAACATTAAGCCTCACACAGAATCTTAACTTGGTGATAAATGGCGCGTTTACCACCGCTGATGGCATCACGATTAATCCGAATAATAGTTATGTTCTAAACATACAGTTGGGCAGTAGTAACTTTCTCATGAGCGGTGATAATGCCGTCATCAATGCGAATATTTCCGCCGCGAATATTACCGTTAGTGGATTGGAAACGATTGTGAATGGCAATTTAAACGCCCTCGCAAATGTTTCCGTTGCGTCTGGGCCAACCATTAATGGCGATATTATAGCTGGCGGCAGCGTCTCAAATAGCGGTCTGATTAACGGCAAGGTGACGACAGCGGGTAGCTTCGTTAATAATTCAGGCGCTGTCCTTAGCGGACGCGTCGATGCGTCAGGTAGCGTGCAGAATAACGGTACTGTTACTTCCAATATTGATGCTGTAGGAGCAGTCACCAACAGTAGTGGCGCAACAGCCGGCAGTATTAACGCCAGCAGTCCGGTGGTGAACGACGGAACCGTACTAGGGTATATCAATGCACCCAGCGTTAGTGGTACCGGTACGGCGCCATATACTTGTAGCATTAATTCTTATGTTGGCCCGTGCCCCGGCGCGCAGGATCCCGAATACGACTACTGTAGTGAAGTGACACTATTAACCTCGTATGGCGTTGTAGGAAGCGGGGGATTCACCTTTGGCAATGGTTCTGAGATTAACGGTAATCCCATCGATGGCACCGGAAACACACCGACACCTATTGGGCAAGTTGATACTGTTGACTTGGAGTATCCGCCACTTGATCCATTGATTTTCCCGACGTTTAGTGGTGGAGCAGATTTAAATATTAGTAAGAAAAACGATCCGAGTGACATTCCCGCCGGCACTTACGGCACAATCAATGTCGCAGGCGGCAATAATGGTAATTTTCTTGGCGGCACTTACTACATTGATCGATTAGAAGTTGGCGCAACAGGGAGCGGAACCGGTATTACACTTGGCCCTGGCGATTACTTTATTCGCGAAATTGTTTTTCATTCAGGTATCTATGTAAATACCACCAGCGCTGGACCAGCTCGATTGTTTATCGAAACCGGAATTGGCCAAACCAATGCCAACCAGCTCGAAATTAATAGCGGCGGCTCAGCGTCGAATCTTCAAATTTACCTTTACGAAGGTGCGACGATATCATTGGGTAACGGTAATATGGGTGGCAATAAGGATACACTCAACTTTAACGGCACCATATATGGCCCATTCCCCGACAACGATATAACCTTAGGCAACAATAATACGCTACAAGGCAGTATTCTAACTGCTGGAACCATTGACGTTGGTACCGATACGGTCTTCAATTACAGTCCGGAAGTACAAGCTGAAGTCACGGCATCGTTAGGCTGTGCGCCGGTCGATGCCGAAGTACATCATTACCGTCTCCTCCACCCACAAGTATTGGTTAGTTGTTACTCGGCAGCTATCGAGGTGATCGCTTGCGCTGATGAAACGTGCTCAGCCACTTATGATGACCCTGTTACAATTACCGTGAGTTCGAGCGATGCAGACAGTGTCTGGCAAGGCGGTTCTCTCGACTCAACCACAGGTGCCGATGCTAACCTATTATTTAGTAACGGCACTGGTGGCAGTGGCCTGCGTAATATTAATGGTGGAGCGGCAGCATTAACGCTAAGTAATGCCTCACCCACAGCGGTTGAAGCGACGCAGTGTTACGACAGCAGTGGCACAGTAGCCACCAGTTGTGAAGTAACGTTCAACACCGCCGGTTTAATCATTACCGATATCGATGGCGCTAGCCCATTGCCTGCAACCTTCGCAGGAAATGATTTACCTGCAGCTTTACGCGCGGTTGAAACCAATACCACGACAGGTGCTTGCGAAGCGCGATTATCCGGCACTCATACCGTGAACTTCGGCATGCAGTGTTTGAATCCGGGCACGTGTCAGCCGGGACAATCACTGACAATTGACGGTCAAGCTATTGGCCTCAATGCTGCTGGAAGCAACACCAACACCCAAGCACTTGCGCTAACTTTTGATGCGACGGGCCGCGTTGAAAATGATTTGGTGGTCAATTATTCCGACGTAGGCCAGATTCGATTATTTGCCTCACTGCCACTAACGGAAGCACCATCGGCGTCCAATCCGGCTATTAGCGATCCCGATATTGAACTTGTGGGCACCAGTATCAATGACTTTGTAGTAAAACCGCACACGTTAGTGACACGCGCCCTCGACGATGCTGGTGATTTATGGACCAGCACGACAGCAACGGGGCCAGGATTTACCGCCGCGGCAGCGCCGTTTAGTATGGTTGTCCAGTCGCTAAACGCTGCTGGCAATCCAACGCCTAACTTCGGCCTAGAATCGACTTCTGCGGGAGTACAAGTCCAATTTCATTCTATGGCTTATCCAACCCCCGCAGATATCGATAGCAATGGCTCTCAATTGACCTTGAACAACCCTTTTGTCATTGATCCAACCTATCCTGGAGCGAAGCGCACATCTGGGGCAATTTGGAAGGAAGTTGGCACCGTCAACTTAACGGCTCGCTTAAGCGGCGACAACTATCTTGGCGCCGGTGACGCATTCTCGCGTCCACCAAGCCCCATCGGTCGTTTTTATCCGAGTCGCTTCACCGTTTCAGCGGCGAACGTAGTCAATGCTTGTAGCGGCTTCAGTTATATGGGACAAGATGCCATTGAAGTCACCTACACCGTTCAAGCGTTAAATCAATTGGATGAAGTGACGAAAAACTACGCCAATTCTGGTGGTGTACTCTACAGCGATACTGCGACGGTTCAAATGCGCGCCGCCAGTTTAACTCCTGTTGATGATATTGGTGATGAGTTTTATAACCGCCTCGATTTCTTGCCTCAAACCACTTGGTTAGCGGGCGAACTTACTTTTGCAAGCTCGGCCGTATCATTTAACCGCCGCGTAGATAATGAGCCCGACGGCCCCTACCCTGATCTCCAGCTTGGTTTGCAGTTGCTCGATCCCAGCACAGATGCCCGCAATTTCGCGGCCGCCGATCAGTCGATGACCGTCCAGAACGATCCGGCACTGACGTTGCCATCAACCGCCGTGCCAATTGGCGGCTTACTCGAGCTTCGTTACGGTCGAATGAGACTTGAGAATATCTTCGGCCCCGAAAATGAAGATTTACCGATTGTGATGTACAACGAATACTTTGATGGCAACCGCTTTGTCCTCAATGATATTGATTCATGTACCACGGTAACCGCCGCAAATCTTAATATCATCGATAATCCAGACGCGATCGATACCGTTGCCGATCAGCTGACGGGTCCAATTACGTTCAGTAACGGTGAATTGAACTACGGCGACTTGTTCTGGCTTGCGCCCAATGCACCAAATAACTTCGGTGACTTTATCTTCGAATATCAAGCTGACTCATGGTTGCGTTATGAGTGGGGTCACGATGCAGCTGAAGTAAACGAGAATCCACGAGCCACGGCGGGCTTCGGTCAGTACCGCGGTAATGACCGCGTCATCTTCTGGATGGAAAGACAGTAGCCCGGCGTTTCACGCCGAGTGGCGGTAGCTCGGCGTTCTACGCCGAGTGGCGGTAGCTCGGCGTTCTACGCCGGGTGGCGGTAGCTCGGCGTTCTACGCCGAGTGGCGCGAAGCGCCGTTAATCTGGAGCTCAAATACGGTGTTCGTTATTCGTTGTTCGTTATTCGAGATTCGTGCGCTCCGCTGTTCGTCCGTTCGCTTCGCTCACTGTTCGGTTAAATCACAGACAATAAAAAAGCGCCCGAAGGCGCTTTCCTATGCTTCCAATACTAATTAACAACCACCGGTTACCGCAGTTACTACAGGTGGTGTTGATGCATCAGCAGCAGGGGTATAAACCACATAACACTCTGTATCTGCAGTATCATTTATAGGTTTATCAGTTGGGTAAATTACCAAGTCACCATTTGCTGAAGTTGTAAGTTCAGTTTCAGTACCATCGATCTCTAACGAAGCAAAATCAGAACCAACATTCAACGCAGCCATGATACCAGCCGCGGTAGCAGCTGGGTAACCATAAACGACATCGACACCTCCATCTGTAGTTCCAGTTGCATCAGCTTCAATTCCCTCAATTGCTGCTTTACCATAAACGATGTCTTTTGCACCGCTCACAGCTCCTGCAAGGCCTTTAATGGTTGACTCGCGGGCGTCGCTTGAGAAGTTAAAGAATTGCGGAGCGGCAGTGACGGCGAGGATGCCGAGTACCACGATGACGATGATCAGTTCGATCAATGTAAAACCTTTTTGTGTTTTCATAGCGCTTTCCCTTTTAAAAAATTAAGGAGTATTCCCCGAAGTATAAACTAATTATTACTAAAAATACTGACCCCACCGGTACGTGGGTTATAGACAAACACGTTACCGACAGAGAGATAGTCGGTGCCACTTGGCGCTGAAGCCAAGTTTTTAATGGTATTTGCTAAATAATACACGCAAATATCATTGGTTCCGTTATTTTCGCGGGTCACGTAATAACGGTTTTCACCCAGCAGGGTAAAACTGGTGGTAGCGGTTGGCGCACCTTGTAAAATGGCTTGCATCATGGTGCGGCAATCTTCACTGGTAATGTTTAAATCGTGGGCATTAAGATTGTTGTCGCCACTGACTGGGTAGCCGGTGCTTCCATCCACGTTAACGCTAATGCCATCCATGACAACAACGGCGCCTGCGCCATCCGCGTTACCTTGTGGACGACCGCGTAGTTCCCATTCAGCACGCACAAGGCCGACCGCGCTGGCAAAGCCTCCGGCAACACCTTCTACGGCCGCATCTTCGGCATCAGCTGTCACACTGGTAAAGCGTGGCAGTGCCGAGGCTGCCAACAAGCCCAGAATAACAACAACAATAATCAGCTCAATCAGGGTAAAACCCGACTGGTTCGCTGTTGAAGTAAGTTTCGTCTGCACTGCTTGCATCCCTTATTCCCCGTAGGTTTATTATGATTTTTATAACAAAACCATGCAAATATTAATGGTTATCCACAATTGTTAAATTACGGTTAATTATCGACCCCGATACGCATCCATCATTTCCCACATTGGTAAGAATACACCCAATGCCATAATGGTGATGATTACCGCCACAAATACTAATAAAATCGGCTCGATGCGCGCGGTCAAACTCTTGAGATCATAATCGACTTCGCGTTCGTAATATCCAGCCACTTCAAATAACATTTCATCGACTCGACCTGTTTCTTCGCCAACGGCTATCATTTGCAATACTAAGGGCGTAAATAGCTCACTATTGCGGGCAGTTCGCGTTAAGCTCTCACCGCGCTCAATATTACGTCGCATGTCGTTAATGCGCCCACTCATCCAGCTATTATCCACTGCTTCAGCGACTAAACCTAAGCCTTGCGTTAATGGCACTCCCGCTTGCAACATCACCGCAAACGTGCGCGCAAACCGAGCTAGCAACGAACGCATGACAATATCACCAACCACTGGCATACGCGTTTTGAATCGATCCCACACCATTCTTCCAGGTACGGTTTTAACGTAGTTGATTGCGCCTGCAATCGCCACTACAACCACTCCGAGCATCAGTGGCCACCAATTTACGAAGAAATTTGAGGTGGCGAGAATAATGCGCGTCGGTAATGGTAAATCCACATTAAAATTCGCAAACATTTGCGCAAACGGCGGTATCACCCAAATGTTTATGATTACGACCGCAGCCACTAACGCCAACATAATAAACATGGGGTAGCGCAGCGCTGACTTAATCGCTTTACGCGTTTCTTGTTCTTTTTCTAGGTAGTCTGAAAGCTGCAAAAATGCGCCTTCTAATTCACCCGTGTTTTCGCCAACGTGCACAATTGCAACCAATAGGCGTGGAAACACACGTGGATGAGAGGCCATTGCAGAAGATAGCTGGCGACCGCGCTCTAGCTGCTCCACTAAATCTTTTAATACAGCACCAAATCGTTTGTTACTCGTATTCTCCGCTAATCCCTCCATGGCACGAAGCAGCGGTATACCTGCTTTGGTTAACGAATACATTTGTCGAGTAAATATGATCAGATCAACATGGCTAATGCGTTGTTGAAACAATCCAGAGGACTTGGCTCCCGCTTTGGCTTCGGTCACTTCAATTTGTATCGCCAACGGGGTGATTCCCCGACGCAATAAGCTATCGGCTGCTGAGCTTTCACTCGCCGCTTCAATAACCCCCTGCACTGGCTGGCCACCATTATCGCGGCCACGATACTTATAGTTCGCCATCGCCACCCTCTGTGGTTGCCGCCGTTATTCGTAGTTCTTTTTCTTCGACTGTTTCAGCCAAAAACAACACTTCATCAAGAGAAGTAATACCTGCTCGCGCATACTCCAATGCAACGCTCGCTAATGGTTTAAACCCTTCTGACTGACGCGCTGCTTGGGCAAACTCGCGCATATTGCTATCGCGTAACGCATCAATCATCGTTTCGTTCATTTCTAGAAATTCGAATACACCAATTCGACCCTTATAGCCCGTATGATTACAGCTACGACAGCCCTTACCACGCACAAAGCCACTGCCATTTGTCGGAATACTGGGATCCATGCGGCGTAAGAGTGTCAACTCAGCAACCTCTGGCGTATCGGCTATCTTGCAATTGTCGCACACGCGACGAATCAAGCGTTGTGCGAGAACACCTCGCAAAGCCGCACCAACTAAATATGGTGCTGCACCCATATCAATTAATCGCAGCGCACTCGTAATCGAATCGTTGGTGTGCAAGGTGGTCAGTACTAAGTGACCCGTAATCGCACCACGCAGGCCAATTTCAACGGTTTCGTGATCACGCATCTCACCCACCATGATAATGTCGGGGTCTTGGCGCAAAGTGGTACGTAATACGTTCGAGAAACTCAGTCCAATTTTGCTGTTTACTTGAACCTGAGAAATACGAGGTAAGCGGTATTCGACTGGGTCTTCAACCGTGATAATTTTCTTTTCGGCTTGGTTGAGTTCACTTAGCGCGCCGTACAACGTTGTGGTTTTACCCGAGCCTGTCGGACCGGTCACAATTAACATGCCATACGGACGATGAATCAATCGACGCACACGCTTGAGGATATGTTCTGGCATACCCGTCTGCTCGAGCTGCAGCAAGCCTGCAGACTGATCCAACAAACGCATGACGCACGATTCGCCATACTGTACCGGCATCGTCGATACCCGCACATCAATAGAGTGGTCGCGTATTTTAATATTAAAGCGACCATCTTGTGGTAATCGCTTCTCGGAAATATCCAAGCCAGCCATCAGCTTCAATCGCAACAACAGGGCGTTGGCAATATTGGTTTCAGTGAGCACGTTTTCTTGTAACACACCGTCAACTCGCATCCGAATGCGCAATGCACGATCATCTGGTTCGATGTGAATGTCTGAAGCACGCACTTGCACGGCATCAGCAAAAATCGATTGTAAGAGCTTGGCGACCGTTGCTTCGTCGTCATCGTCATCAAGCGACAATGCGCCAAGATCAAATTCGGCTCCATCCTGGGTTTCGGTTTGCAGCTCTTTTGCAAACTGAGCAATGTCTTTGGTACGGCGATAAAGGTTATCAAATGCCTCAAGTAAATCCGCATCGGGCACTACCGCAAGCTTCATTTCGCGTGGCTGCAGATAATGAGAAATAGCGTCTACGGCAGCAAGATCAGCAGGATCGCTCATACCAACGAGAGCATTCGTTTCATCAGCTTCAATGACTAAGGCGCGATGACGACGCGCCTGAACTTCGGGAATTAGGTTCACCACTTGCTGTGAAATCTTACGGTCACCGAGTTCAATCAACGGGATGTTCAACTGACGCGCTAAGAATTCAAGCAAATCATGTTCTTCAATGAACCCAAGATCAATCAATGTCACACCAAGCTTCCGGCCATTTTGCTTCTGATCGGCTAACGCTTGCTGCAACTGAGACTCTGTAATCATGCCATCTTGAACGAGTAGATCACCGAGGCGCATTTTTAAACGTGGGCGCATCTTAGAATCCCTCCAATACAGCAAGACGTTGTTCGATATACGAGCGAGCGTCCTGACCTAAGTCCGGTTGCTTTATCGCTTGATGATAACTGCGAACCGCAGCTTCAATATTATCGCCATCTTCGTAGGCGACAGCTGCGGCAAGCCACCAACGACCTTCATTCGATTGCGTCGCAAGCGCGGTATAGTCAGCGGCAGCCTCATTAAAATAACCAAGCTGCGTTGCCGATGACGCTCTTAATTGCAATAACTCCGGAGTTTCTGGCGCTTGCATAGGAATAACGGCAAGTACCTGATACGCCTGTTCAACTCGACCCACTCGCTCATATATTCGTGCTAACAACAACTGCCATTCGGTTTGCTGAGGCTTTAAATCTAACCCTTGTTGTAACAAGGTGATTGCTCGGCTCGTTAAACCCCGCCCGTACCAATATGCGGCCAGTTCAGAGCGAACTTTTACATGATCTGGTTTAACCACCAATGCTTTCTCGAGTAACTCTTGTCCTCTAGCCTGTTCACCTTTCTGGAACGCTTCACGAGCTTTTGCTAGGTTTGTATCGGCTAATTCTTGCGATGATAATTGCACCCGCTCAACACTAAACGACTGAGATGAACTTGATGCTGGCGGCTTCTTCGTTGCTTTTGGGGTCGGCTCAGGTGTTGGAGCTGGTTCGGTTATCACGTTAGTTTCCGCAGGCTCCGACTCTGTCGTAGGCTGCTTCGGTGATTTTTCCGTCACTTCGGTGTCTTGAGTTTTAGGTAACGTTGCCACATCAACAATGACGTTTGGCTTTTCGACTTTTGCTGCCGCTTCTTGTGATGAGGTTTCAGATTTTGTCGGCGTCTCTTTTCCCACGGTCTCGGCAGCCAACGCCTCCGATTTAGCAATGGCTTGGCTCAGTTCAACTGGGGTCGTTTCAACCGTTGATGCTGACTCAACTTCCGCTGACGCTTGATTTGAGCTGTACATCCACCACAGATTTAATGCCCCGATTATCGCCGCTAAGCTCACGACTAAAATGCCAACAATCCATGCCCAATGAATCGGTTGAGGCGCAACCGCCGCCGGTGTATAAGTGCGTCGGTTATTTTGCTGCTGACGCTGGTCAAGATCACGTAACATCCGATTGATAACACTCATAGGTTACCTCCAGCAAACCATTGCTGTTGATAACCCCAAAATGCTAGCGCCGCGAGCGCAGCAGCACCTAATACCCACCAATACCAAGTACGTTTCGGCAACATTGCATCTTCTGTATCGTCGACGGCAGTACGCACATGCTTCGGAGTAACCGGATACACACCCTCGCCATAACACAGCAATAGCACCTTATGGCATAGAACATTCGCAAGTCTTGGAATACCGCGACTCGCCTGATGTAGCATACTCACGACGCGGCCATTAAAGATTGGCGCACCTTTATAACCGGCCACATGTAAACGATGGGAAATATAACGTGCCAACTCGTGTACCGTCATTGCTTGCAAGTGATAGCTAAACGAGATGCGCTGGCGTAACTGGCGATGCTCTCGTGCCGCTAAACGTTCGTTCAGCTCAGGTTGCCCAAACAAAACGATGTGTAAGAGTTTTCGCGTCTCAGTTTCCAGATTCGAGATCAGACGCAGCGCTTCAAGTGAATCGCTCGGCAATGCTTGCGCTTCATCCAATACAATGACGACCGTTTTACCCGCAGCATTAATCTCCATGAGCCGTTGTTGAATCGCTTGCGTAACTAACTGCTGACTGCTTGCTGATGAAATATCCACTTGTAGTTCGCGAGCAATTTGTGCACGCAGTTCATCCGGATTTAAAAACGGATTTGGGATGTATGCCGTCACATATGGTTCGGGTAATTCGTTCAGTAACTTACGACACAATAAGGTTTTACCGGTACCAACCTCACCAACAACTTTGATGAAACCTTCACCGGTACGCAATGCGGTTAACAATACTTCCAAAGCTGCGCGGTGACCTTCAAGATCACAATAGAAACTGGTATTCGGCGTCAGCGTGAATGGTAGTTCGGTTAAGCCGTAATGCTTTTGATACATAGCGGTCTCAGTTTCCGTACCATTGCTTCAAAATTTCGCTAGAACGGTCAAGTTCGTCCTGCCAAGTATCCACGCCAACCACGGTTGGGCGAATCAATATCACCAGCTCTTTCTTCTGCTCGACGCGGCGCTTATTTTTAAATAGGTTGCCAACAACCGGAATATCGCCCAACAAAGGTGCTTTCGCTTCAGTATCGGTGTATGAGGTCTGCATTAACCCACCCAAGACGACAATTTCACCATTGCGTGCTTTTACGATCGTGTCACTCTCACGAATGTTGCTTTGTGCTAATGGAAGAACAAAGGTGTCATTGTTCAACTTAACCACTTTTTCTTGTTCCGTGGTTTCAACAACGGAAGGATGCACATGCAAAATCACTTCACCGTCTTCACTAATTTGCGGCGTAATATCGAGAGAGATACCAGAGAAAAACGGCGTTAACTCAATGTTCGGTGTCGACGTGGTGGCTGTACCAGTGACCGTCGTTGTTGAAACGTTAGTAACAAAGTATTCGTCTTCACCGATTTTAATCACGGCTTTTTGGTTGTTTGCTGCACTCACCCGCGGGTTTGACAGCACCTGGACATTTCCTTGAGTTTGCAACAGGTTTAATGCACCGGTGAACTCACCAACGTTCAAGGTCATACCGAATACACCACCGAGGCTGCTACCAGAAATGCCAGAACCGCTCATGCTAATAGTGCCTACCGAGTTACCAGCTTCAAAAATATCGTTCCAATTAATGCCTTGTTGATAATCGTCATTCAGCGCAACTTCGACAATGCGCGCTTCAAGAATGACCTGACGTTGTAGACGACGTTGTGCTGATTCCAGAAATTCTCGCGCAGCGCGAATTTCACTAGGTAATGCGGTGACCGTAACTAATCCAGCTTGCGGCGCAACAACGACACGACGTCCTTCGCCTGGCCCCACAATGCCCTCAATAATAGCTTTCAGGTCGCGCCACCAATCGGTTTCAGAAGAGCTACTGATTGAAGAACCGTTGGTTTGCATGCCGTTCAAGTTTTGCGAGAGCGGATTGTTGTTATTCACACCACCCTGGTTACCTAACAAATTGTTATTAGCGTTGCTGCCGTATTGGTTGTTACCGCTATTGTTGCGATCGTTGTCTTTTACTCCGCCTGAGCTGACACTAGTTTGTGAAAGCCCCATGCGACGCAGCGCTAGATAATCAAGTGCAATGGTTTCGCTACGTAACCCTGCTGGAAATACACGAATCATATTGCGTTCTTTGCGCACCTGATAACCATAAATATCGCTAATAACATCGAGCGTTTCGGTTAATGTTACGTCTTTTAAGTTCACCGTTATGGAACCCGAGACTTCGGGGTGAACCACGATGTTATAGGGCGAGTCGGCGGTTAATCCTGCAAAAAACTGAGCAGCAGGAACTTCATTTGCGGCAATAGAAAAACGCGGTTCAGCAAGAAGTTGTTCGCCCGCCTCACGCAATTGATTATTTTGACCACGCAGGCTTTCGCGCACTGAATCAGGCAGTGGTGGGCGTTCACTCGTTGCGCGCCCTGTCGAACGCTCTTGCAACGCCTGCTGCGCCTCTGTTGGCTTGCGCTCTGGCTGATGAGCGCAGGCGGCCACCAACAGTAAGGCGATGCTAATCAAGCCTACTCGAATCATAAACTGCTCCCTGCTGACGGGTAATACGGTGTTGCTGAAAAGCTAAACAGCCGTAAGGTTAAATCTTTACTATTCCGCGTATCTCGCAAACTTACTTCACTCATTTGGATAGCTGTCACCTTGTACGGTCCAATTGTCTCACCTACAACTTTCCACTGGCCATCAATCAGTGCTTTTCGTTGTTCACCAACCCACCGAATAGACTGCAATTTCAATACTTCTGATGCAGGCGTTGGGCTACCAGCACGTTCAAGAACTCGAGGTGGCGCCGTTGGATCACGCAGTTCTTGCAGCGCCGATGCCGGTACACTTATGAGTAGTAATATCAGTAATCCATTAGCTCGCAACATAATCACGCTCCAAGCTGATGGTATAAATTTCTAACGTCAATTCCGCTTCAGGGGCTTGGAGTACATTGTAATCCAAGCGCTGCCAGTAGAATGACCACTCCAACTTCTCAAGCTGTTGCAGGTAATTACTTAACGAAAAATAATTACCTCGAATGACAAGCTGTAAACGATGACGAAAGATACCTGTATCTTGGTTCATTTCATCTTGGTAAATAAGTTCAGCCGGTAAGGCTTGAGCCGACTGTACTTTGACGTTACTTGCTTGATTCAATAAAGCTCGCAGTAAAGCTCGATTGTCGGCAGCACTCACATAATTGGCTTCTTGATTGAGTTGCTGATCGACTTCAAGCAGACTTGCCTGCAATTGCTCTAAGCGTCGTCTTTGAGCAGCTTGTGGGTCACCTGCCAAACGCTGATCTATTTGTTTTATCTCACGCGATAATTGGTCTACTTGGCTTTGTTGCATTTCTTGCTTGGTCTTTTCTGCCTGAATGACGTCAAGAGCTGGACGGAAACCAAACCAATAACTCAAATAAACAATTAAGAACAATGCAGCAATGAACCAAATGCGGCGGCGCTTTGCATCAACTGCTTCGAATTTTTGTTGCCACTGCAGCCATTGCTGTTTCATCGCGCTGCCCCCGCATTCGTTCGTGGCTGTGCCAGCAAACTGCTGTGCTGTAGGCTACCCACGGTAAAATCGAGAACACCTGATGTATTAACATCTCGTAATTCAAAAACGCCGAACTGTCGACCGCTCAACGTGTCGTAATCGGAAAAACTCGCCAACCAAAGCGGCAACGCACTGGCGCTGGCGGTTTTACCCTGCAGCGTCAACTGCCCGTTCGAAATCAAGATTCGATGAAGCCAAATGGCATCTGTGTCAGCGCGAGCCAGATCGTCGAGTACGTCGGCAAAACTTGCTGCCTGAGTTTGAGTCACATTTTGCATCTGTTGCAGCAATCGTTGCCGTTGGGCTAAATCGAGTTCAATTTGCTCAATTTGTTGCGCTACTTTTGCATCATTCATCGCTGCACGAAGTTCAGCTTGTTTCGCTATTAGTTGCTGCTGCGACTGGCTAAGATTGTGAGCCATGCGCTGTGTATTAATCTCGGTTTGGTTTGCCCACAACGTCATCGCAACCGAACCAAATACGCCGAGAACTAAGACAGCAGCCACCGCAGTCATCACCCGCTTAAAGGTTAACGTTTCATGCTTGGGCCGCAATTCAAGTACGTAAAGGTTCGCTATTTGCTTCATGCAACCTCCCGACTTTCAATGCGCAAGCGTTGCGCGAGCAATACCCCTCCAAGCACCGGATAATCCGAGAAATCGCCCGCCGCTAACTCTTGTGCCCATTGCGGATAATCAGCCCAACGCGACGTAAGCCCAAGATCTTCATCAAGCTGCTGGGTAATGCCTTGGCGATTCTTTGTGCCAATCGCAATAATTACTTCACGAATGGGTCGCTGCCGTAATTGACGTTCAAAGTAGTCAGCTGAGCGTTGTACCTCGACGCTAAGCGGCGCAGCACCGCCGAGTTTTATTTCGTCTGAAGTTAACTGAGATAATTGCTCTAAGCTGCGTACTACACGATTTACTTGGAGCCGCCCTTGCTGATACACCTGTAGCAATGCGGGTTCTAAATCGTGTTGATAAGCCAATACCGCAGGCTCAACTTGCTCTGCGAACAATTGCGCTATCGCTTGTTCTTCAGAAACAATGCCAGCGATATTGTCACTAATTTGGTGAAGTTCGTGTAATACCGGTTCGAGTACCTTTCTGTCAGCAACAATCGCGTTGATTTTGTCTTGTCCTGCTAGCTGTACCGGCGCGTCATAGTAATCAGCGATAATATCTGCCGGAGGCAACGTGACGAGATCGCGCAGGTTGTAACGCAAAGCTTGGGTAATTTCTTCAGCAGGGAGATTCGGGCGCTCTAGTTGCACGCTTTGATATAACGAGGGGCCAAGCACAACGAGAACAGTAGGATTGCCTTTCGTGTAACGCGCATATTTTACCGTCAGAGACTTAATTGCAGTCGCCCAGTTGCCATCGATAACTTCAAGATGGTCGGAAACAATAAGGGCCGGCGCGTGACCTGCGTCGTCATCAGCAAATTCAGCAACCGCCAGAGACACGAACCCTGAGGCCAACGCGTACGTCAGCACCAGTCGATTGTTGTGTTTAGCGCGCCACAAACGAATCAAGTTGCTTTCCTTTCAAATTATAATTTTTATTATAGTTCTATTTATAAACCCTCAAGCCATATAAGACCATGTCTTGAGGGGGATTGCTAGCGTGTTAAATTGTTCAATAGCTTGTTTTTATTTTGTTAACAATTACTTTAGCTGCCAATTTAATATTTCGCCAGCCCAATATGGCACCATGGGCCCAACGGCTGTCATGACCGTTTCGGGTACGCGCCACGGTTTCCGTACCAAAGTCACGCAAGATGTTGCACGTGCATACCCGTAAAAATCTGCACCGAAACCACTCGCAAAGTCTGCCAATTTTTCAAGCGCATTCATTTGTTCAAAAAACTCTGCATACAAAGGTAACGCCGCCGGCGCTGAGTAACAACCCGCACATCCGCATGCCGTCTCTTTTTTCGATTGCGCATGAGGTGCCGAATCGGTACCTAAGAAAAATTTCGGGTTTCCAGATACTGCGGCTCGCCGCAGTTCAAGTTGGTGATCACGGCGCTTTAAAATCGGTAAGCAATAATTATGCGGTCGCACTCCGCCTACTAATAAATCGTTGCGGTTCATCAATAAGTGTTGCGGCGTAATCGTTGCTGCCACATTCTCACCTTGTTCTTCAACAAATTTTACGGCGTCGGCCGTCGTGATGTGCTCCAGTACTAACTTCAGTTTCGGGTGACGCTGCAGCAACGGACGTAAGTGTCGATCGATAAACACCTTTTCACGGTCAAAAATATCTATATCTGCTGTCGTAACCTCGCCATGTACAAGCAATGGCACTTGGAGTTTCGCCATTTCTGCGAACACATCGTCTAAACCATCGACATTCGTAACACCAGCATCTGAGTTGGTGGTTGCACCGGAAGGATACAGTTTAAATCCGATAATATTAGGATCGGCAGCGGCCGCTCGCACCGTCTCTAACGCAGTGTTTTGAGTAAGATATAGCGCCATCAGCGGCTCAAATTGATTTCCATGCGGACGATTTTCAAGAATACGCTGACGATACTGCTGCGCCAATTCGACGGTTGTGACTGGCGGTACCAAATTCGGCATGATCACCGCGCGAGAAAACACTTCTGCGGTCGCAGGCACCGTTGTCGCTAACAGTTCGCCGTCGCGAAGATGTAAATGCCAATCGTCGGGAGTGGGAATTGTTAGCTCAGAAACCTGCATGTGTACCTCTATAATGTGAAATGTTCGATGCGATGATTAATTACGCAATATTATACCTCTTTTGCAGCAATACAGCGATTACGTCCGTCAGATTTTGCTTGGTAAAGAGCATTATCCGCGCGCGCAAACCAACGATCGACATCTTTATCGGTCGGGAGAAGTTGCGCGACGCCAATACTAATGGTGACTGGGATGGTTTTACCTTGCCATTCAAACTCAGTTTCTTCAATACGTTGCCGCACGCGTTCAGCAGCCTGTAGTGCCTGATTAATATCTGCATGCGGTAATAAAATGGCAAATTCCTCACCGCCTTGGCGTCCTAACAAATCGCCATCACGCAAAACTTCTCTAGTAATATCCGCGAATTGTTTCAGCACCTTGTCGCCGGCTGCATGACCATAGGTATCATTTACCTTTTTAAAATGATCTAAATCGATAATGGCGACACTGACTGGCAGCTCGTAGCGTTGCTGTTCGTTGAATCGCTGCTCAGCGGCCTCGATAAACACTCGGCGATTCGCCACTTGAGTTAACTCATCGATAGTTGCCATGCGCCGAAGTTCTTCAGTGGCGTTGATTCGTTGCTCATCAATGCGGCGAAAATGCATCAAAGTGCCAAGCGTATTCAAAATAGGTTCGAGTGTGGCTAGGAGTTCTTGGTTGTAGCCTTGCGCAGAGTTCGCCAAAAGTAATAAACCAACAACTTGACGCTTGAAATAAAGCGGTAATATATAAGCATTTTCTAATGATGGCAGGTCGAGAGGCTGAAACAACGCTTCTTCATTCTGAACCGGATAAGGACAGAGTTGTGCTTTCCCTTCCGTTAATACTTGCCAAACAACACGACCCGTTACCTCAACTTCAAGCCCTTGGTGAATTAACTTTTGATATGCTTGGTTCTTTACTTCGTCGTCGCTACGCCGAACACCATGCAACCAAAGTAATTCCCGCGACACCGAGTTGCCTGGAAGTTCACCGATAATGCCTACTTTACTTTGGGTTAGAGCCATTAGTTGCGGTAAAGCGATATCACACACTTCACTGAATTCTTTGACGAATAAAAATTCATGCTGAACTGCTGAAACGAGGTTTAGGACAGTTTCTTGTTGCTTACGGCGCAATTCATTCTTAACTTCATCGGTAATATCATGATGAATACCTACCATACGCACCGCCAAGCCATTGTCATCGAACTCTATGACTTTGCCGATGCTATGTAACCATATAAAATGACCATCAGCATGCTGCAATCGGAAGCGCGCCTCGAATCGTTCAGCTTGGCCTTTTAGGTGGCGTTGTAACGCATCTCGGGTCGCTTGGTAATCTTCGGGATGAATTAACGTCGCCCAGCGATTGTTTTGAGCATAACTTTCATCGCGACCTAGTATTTCAGCCCAAGTATGATTAACCGATACGGTTTGCTTGATCAGATTCCAATCCCAAGTCGCCAAGTTTCCAGCTGCCAGTGCAAGGGCAAAACTTTGGTTCGCTTGTTGTAGGCTTATTTCGAGCTCTTTGCGTTTCGTGCTGTCATGTAAGTAACCACGTACCCGAACTAGGTGGCCATGACTGTCGCGATCCGCTCGCGCATAGTGATGAACCCAACGGACATCGCCTTTAGGTGTAATAACACGGTATTCTAATTCGAGTGATTCTTGCTCACCATCAAGAACTGCTTGCATACGGGCAAGCAACTCCTCGCAATCAGACTTATGAACAATCGTTTCGTAGTTAACGTCAGGATCTAACAAATAGTCGCTCGGATAGCCCAGTACGCGCTCAACATTCGATGCCGTATAAATTAAATGTGGAAATGGCTCGACTTGCCACACCACCGCAGCTACCGGCCCTTCAGCTAGTACTCGTCGTTCTTGTTCAAAATTACTAATTGCATAACGACCAACAAGCTCGTTTTTTACCCATTCTGCAAGAATTTCGAGCCATTCACGTTGCTGAGTTGAAAAATTCCGAGGGCGAGAGTCCGTAATACATAATGTGCCGACAAAAATATCTGGTGCGATTTCTAGCGGTACACCGGCATAAAAGCGTAAACCATTTTCGGCAACAACATAGGGATTATCGAAAAAGCGCTCATCCTTTGTTGCGTCCTCTACCACCATAGTCGACGCTTTTTCTACCGCATGACTACAAAACGAAACTTCCCGAGGGGTTTCATTTTCTTGAAATCCAATCTTGGATTTAAACCACTGCCGTTCGCTATCAACAAGCGTAATCAACGCAGCATCCGCATCAAATAGTTGTTTGGCAAATTGGGTGATTTTATCAAAAACTGGTTCGGGCTCGGTATCTAAGATGTCGAGTTCATGCAGCAAGTGCAGCCGTTCTACTTCGTTTCGCGGTAGCGGTGCTGGTTTCATTGACTCTCCACTTTGAACTTGATCAATTTCTATTCAAATAGTAGCAGACTTTTCCCAAAGCAATTGATGCAATTAACTATTTTACGGCTTAAAGGCCTAATCGTTCCTTCCAATGCTTACGGCAACATGAGATATAGCGATCATTGCCACCAATGGCGATTTGGTCACCCACCTTCACCGCGTTGCCCTCAGCATCAATCCGCAAATTCATAGTCGCTTTACGACCACAGAAACAAATGGTTTTCATCTCTGCCAATTTATCAGCCACAGCTAGTAATACAGCACTACCTGGAAAAGCTTTGCCAAATGCGTCACTGCGGATACCGTAACACATTACCGGAATATCAACACGGTCAACCACGTCGGTAAGCTGCCAAACCTGCGTTTCGGTTAGAAACTGCGCCTCATCAATCAATACACAGTCAATGTGTTTTCGTTGATGCCGCGCTTCAATTAGTGCGGCTAAATCCGTCGTGTTTGAAAAGGCCAACGCTTCACGATCAATCCCCAGCCGCGAAGCAATACGCCCGTGCCCCGCCCGATCATCAATCGACGGGGTCAGCAGTAACACGTGTTGGTCACGTTCTTCATAGTTATGGGCAACTTGAAGCAACGAAGTGCTTTTTCCGGCATTCATTGCCGAGTAAGTAAAATAAAGTGAAGCCATAGAATCGTTAATCGTTAATCGTTATTGGTTATTGGTTATTGGTTATTGGTTATTCGAAGTGTTTTTCTAATATCTAATATCCAATAGCTAATATCCACTCTTTTTCTTTCCCACGAATAACGAACAACCAATAACGATTAACGCCTTTGTTTTGATATACTTTGTGAAATTCAAATAGGAGAAGCCCATGACCGCACCTTATTCTCACGCCTTCTTAAAAGCTATGCCAAAAGCCGACCTGCATTTGCACTTGGACGGTAGTTTACGTCCGGATGGCTTAATTGAAATGGCAAAGCGCAGTGGTATTGAGCTACCGTCATACACGGTTGATGGCTTGTACGACCTTGTGTTTAAAGAGTCGTATCAGAATTTAGGTGAATATTTGAACGGCTTCCAATACACCTGTGCGGTTTTACGCGACATGGAAAACCTTGAGCAAGCCGCGTATGAATTAGCCCAAGATAATATTGCTGAGGGTGTTATCTACATTGAAGTTCGCTTTGCGCCGCAATTAATGATGGACCCAGCTCGGGGCATCGATTTTGATACCGTGATGCACACAACGAACAAAGGCTTAAAGCGCGCCCAAATTGAATACAATGCACAGCCTGAGGTTCAGAATGGCAGTAAACCGCCGTTTGATTACGGCATCATTAACTGCGCTATGCGTATGTTCGGCAAAAAAGGGTTCTCGCCTTACTACACCCAGCTATTCCAAATGTTGCGCGACCATGAGCCAAAGCAAGTGATTAAAACCGCGGCCATGGAAATGATCCGCGCCAGCGTGCGTCTACGCGATGAAGAAGGCTTACCAATTGTTGGCTTAGATATCGCCGGTCAGGAAATGGGCTACCCGGCGCACGATTTCAAAGAAGCCTACGAGTATGCGCATCAGAACTTCTTGCTGAAAACTGTCCATGCTGGCGAAGCCTACGGCGCTGAGAGTATTTTTGAAGCACTCACACAGTGTTATGCCGACCGTTTAGGGCATGGATATTCACTGTTCTCGCCAGAGATGATTCAAGACCCGACAATTACCGATAAAGAGGATTATGCGCGTCGGTTAGCGTCGTTTATTGCCGACCGTCGCATCGCTATTGAGGTGTGTATTACCAGTAACCTACAAACAAACCCAGATATTGGCGATGTCAGCAACCATAACTTTAAACACATGTATGCGAACCGGTTAGCAACCGTCATTTGTACCGATAACCGACTGGTTTCGCGCACTACCGTGACACAAGAATATGAACTCGCGTTAAGCGCTGTCGATGTGCCATTAAAACGTCTAAAAGATATGGTCGCTTACGGCTTCAAGAAAAACTTCTTTGCAGGTGACTACATTGCGAAACGTGCCTACGCGAAGCAGGCATTAGAATACTTTGATAAGATTGCTGCAGAGCACGGTATTCGCTAAAGACTCTGACTTGAGAGGCGCTATTTTACGCCTCTCATTGTTTCCGCTTTGAAGTCATCTAATGGCATTGGTTTATGAAAATAATAACCTTGGCACACAACGTCTTTTGAAAGGCGTTCTAAGAAATTTAATTGCTCTTTCGTTTCTACACCCTCGGCAACAATGCGTAGGCCCAAATGCTGGCCCATCGAAATAATCGTTTCGACAATTTTATCTTGGTTTGAGGCGCCAATGCCTTGCACGAAACCTTGATCAATTTTTAATTCATCAATCGGTAATGTTGTCAGGTAACTCAGTGATGAATACCCAGTGCCGAAATCATCAATTGAAAACTGCACGCCGGTTTCCTTTAACGTTTTCATTTTCAATTTAATATCCTGAATATCATCGACTAAAAGATTCTCCGTGATCTCTAAAATCAATCGGTTTGGCACAATGCCATTACGAACTAACTGGCGCTCGATAAAATAAACAAAGTCATATTTGCGGAAATGTCGTGGGCTTATATTTATAGCAACCGTCAAATGCTCTGGTAATTCAGCCGCGATCTCGAGTGCTCGTGTGACAATCCACTTGCCTAAATTCACTATCAGTTCGCTTTTTTCAGCAATTGGAATAAAGACTCCTGGCGATATTGCGCCAAGTTCTGGATGCTGCCAGCGGCACAACACTTCAACTCCCACCATAGTGCCATCAGCCAGTTGCTGCGGTTGCATATGTAACTGAAGTTGTTCGGTACCAATCGCATCTCGCAGCGCACGCTCAATCTCAAAATGTTGTTCGAGTGCATAACTATACGATGGGTTATAAACCATCAGCTGATTGCCACCAGCTTCTTTTGCGTGATGAACAGCGGTTTCAGCATGACGAATAATTGACTCAGGCGTATCACCATACTCTGGATACATAACCATGCCAGCACTGGCTGTAACAATAATCCGCTCGCCTTCAACGATGAGCGGTTTACTCATTTCATCAAGCGCTTCTTTCACCAAAACTTGCGTATGAGCCAAAACATGCTCACGCTCACCTGAAGCACTTAGCAGTAACGCAAACAAATCACCGCCAAGATTACCAAGCTTTGCGCCGGCTTCATGCAATACCACTTGGCTCAGACGCTCTTTTAAAGTCAATAACACCTGATCGCCAAATTCGAATCCGCGAACGTCATTGATGCGCTGCAAGCCATCAACATCGAGCAACACCACGGCACCGTATTTGCGCGGCTCACGTGACTGGAGCATTTGACTCAGAAGCTCGGTACATTGCGTACGATTCGGTAAGCCCGTTAATACATCAAAGTAAGCAAGGTAATTTACCTGCGCTTCAGCAGCTCTGCGTTCGGTAATATTCTGTTTACTCGCAAGGTAATTAGTGATCTCACCATGCTCATTTCTTAATGGTGAAATAGTTGCCCACTCACGATATTCGCTACCGTCTTTACGACGATTATAAAGCTCGCCTTGCCAGACTTTACCCTCGGTTAATGCACTCCACATGGCCTCATAAGTTGACTTCGGTGTGTTTCCAGAGGCAAGTACTTTAGGGTTAACACCCAATACTTCTTCAGCTGAATAGCCGGTGATATCGGTAAACGTCTTGTTCACATACTCAATGCGGGCATCAAGATCAGTAATTACAATACAATCGCTACTTTGCTCGACCGCCGCAGACAGTTTGCGCAAACGTGTTTCATAGTCATCACGTGATTTGGCTGCAGTAATGAGTGTTTCCCAAAGCAATCCGAGTTCGTTATACGAAGGCACCTTAATATCACCGATATATTCTCGTTTCGAAAATCTATCGAGTGCTTTTACGATGCTACCAACCGGACGCGCAATAATGAATTGTAAGCCCAGCCAGAGCCCAATACCGAGGAACACCAAAATAAAGAGAAATGCGCTCAGCTCATTTATTGCCAATGAACTCAGTTGATACCACGTATCATCATGGCGGTATTCAACGACAAATAGGTTACGCCGTAGCTGCGCACTTAATTGTCCAGGTGGTACCACTGGAACTATCGCAACAAAATGTTTGTGCTCCGGATGATAATTTATGGTTGTGACACCAGATCGTGACGCTTCCAGCACACTATTTGTAGGTAATTCACTAATAAACTGTTCGAGCTGCGGATTAATCTGATTCATCGCATAAAAGCGCATGAGCCGACCATTGCTATCAAGCATAAAAGCCTTCTCGACACGCGGGTGAACATGAACTTCACTTAACAATTCCGAGACAGAATCGGTGCGATTCAATCCAAACATTCGATTCAAGGATCCTTGGGCTACTACCACCATCGAACGTAGTTCTAATTCAGCCCGAGCAAAAGCTTCTTCTTGTTGCGCTCGAATGAGATAAAAGCTGAGCGCGGCTAATATCGCAAATGCAATTAGTACAATGGGTGCTGTAATTTGTAGGCTTAGTCGTCGATAGAAAGGCAGTTTCATTCCAACACACCCTCACAAACTGGCAGCGAACGCGGCGTACTAAACAAACCTGCTTCGGCGAGGTGACTACTGACAATATTGCTAACTTCGGTATAGCGCGTTGCCAAAAACTCTCGGCTAGTTTGCGAATCATAGAATTTTAATTGTGCCATCGTCGTACGTAGTTCCGTCGCAGATAGACCAGAGAGCTTCATCATCGCCTTAAATACGTCGGAGTCTGGTGTTTGAGCCTCGCGGAGAGCCGTATCCCATGAGTGTGTAATAAACGAAAGTAAGCGCTCTTTATGGAGGCGCCACGCATCTTGGCGTACGACAACCGTATCTATAATCTCATCCGGGATTTCTTGACTTGAAAAAATAACTTCAGCGCCCTGCTCCGCTAAAATTTGAGTGAAAGGCGCATACGTTGCGATAACATCCACGTCGTTATTCTTCAATGCAGAAATGTGTCCTGTTGGAAGTAAAATATGGCGTTGCAATCGGGTTTCATCAATGGATTTTTCCTCAATCCAGCGCGACACGACATAACGAGCCAGGGCGCTATCCTCCATGCCCACACGTATTGGCCCATCTTTTGACAATTCAGGAAGAAAGTTTGGAGCAGCAAGTACGGCATCGGCACCGTCAGAGCTAGACATCGCCAACGCAATACATAAATCGAGGTTGGTGCGTGAATTAAGACTTATGGCATTATCTAAACTCAACATGGCAACACTTGCAGCCTGATTCGTCAGCATGCGCACAACGCTAATATCGGAAACCAGCATGGTGATGTGAATGCCTTGCGGTTGTTGTTCTGGATTCAACTTGTGTTGAGCGTAGAACGGCTGATAGCCAAGCCACGAATTGCCGACCACGTTAATTGGATCGTGTTGAGGTTGACAGCCAAATACCATAAAAATACTCAGTGATATGACCCAAAACCGTCTTTTCACGTATCCACTCCTCGAACTGCCAAGCTAGCTGTCTAACAATAGTTATACTACGACAATATCGGTACTTCCGACATAAATCTTTTCAATTGCGACTAGTTTAGTTTAGATTAAGACGAAATAAAGAACAAAGTGAGCCATCATGAGAAATATCAACAACCAGCTCGATGAATTAGAAGCGATAATTGATAGTTCTGGAGCTGGCACATGGAAGTGGAATATTCAGACCGGTGAGACTTATTTTAATGAAATGTGGGCCGCTATTGTCGGCTATACACTCGATGAGTTAGCGCCTATTTCAATAGCCACTTGGCAACGACTTAGTCATCCCGATGATCTCGAAAATTCTGCAGCCCAGCTAGAACAGCATTTTAGCGGCAACGCACCCACCTATCGATGCGATGCTCGCATGCGACATAAGAACGGCAATTGGGTTTGGGTGCGTGACACCGGCCGAGTCATCTCATGGTCCTCTGATGGAAAGCCCGAGTGGATGGTGGGCATGCATTTTGACATTACCGCCGAAAAACAAGCTGAGTTCCAAGCGCGAGCTACCGAACGCAAATTACAGCGAATTATTGACAGCTCGCCGACAACGATTTTCGTCTGGAATTTAGACTCGGATGAGTTGCACTTATATGGCGAACGCGTCGAATTACTGCACGATGCGGATGATATTATTTCTAACGCTTCCTATTGGTGGCAGAACAGCATTCATCCAACTGATCGCGAAACCATGCTGCCGAAATTACAAGAGTGGATAAGGTCTTGCTCGGAAGAGCCGCTGTCACGGCGCTACCGCATTCGCGGTACAAACGGCCAGTACTATTGGCTAAAAGAGCGCATGCGAGCGATCATTGACAATGGGCGTATTACACAAGCCATCGGCTCAATCATTAACGTCACCGATGAGCATAAGCTTGAACTAGAGCTCGAACAAAAACAAATCACGTTAGAGCGCGCACAAGAGATCGGCCAATTGGGTTATTGGACATCACGTATTGGCTTTGATGATCTATTTTGGTCGAACAAAATTTATGACATTCTTGGCCTCGAGCCAAACTCGGTAAAACCTTCGGTCGAGGCCTTTCGCAATTTTGTACATCCAGACGATCGGGAGCTTTTTGATAGCAACCTCGCTGCAGCTGAGGCAACTGGTGACTACAACATAGAGCATCGCATTGTACGCGCCGATGGCCAACTGCGTTGGGTTCACGAACGCGCCAGCTTTTGCAAAATCAACAACGAAGACTACATCGTCGGTACCATGCGTGATATCACGCAATCAAAAGAGTATCAGGCGCAGTTAGAAGAACTCAGCGAAACAGACGAACTAACCAGGCTTTACAACCGACGCTATTTTATGAGCCAGGCTAAGCTCGCCTATTACCATCTTGAACGATTTGACCATCCGTCAACACTAGTGCTTATTGATATCGATCACTTTAAAAAGGTGAATGACGAATACGGGCATGATGTTGGTGACTTGGTGTTGCAATCTATTGCAAATTATCTAAAGCAATCCCTGCGGCCGTCTGACGTAGTCGCTCGACTTGGTGGCGAAGAGTTTGTTTTGTTGCTTCATCAGACGGAGTTACATCCTTCATTGCCAAGGCTTGAGACCCTTCTGAAAGGCATTAGTGAGCTCGAGATTAAAACAAAAGAACTGTTAATTTCGGTCACTGCGACGTTTGGGGTAACTGAAATTAAACGCGACGATACTGATGTCAGCGTTGCCCTCATACGCGCTGATCAGGCGCTATATGAAGGCAAACGAAAAGGCCGAAACCAAGTCATCGTAAACTTGGGGAAGTACTAACGCTCTGATCAGAACGGAATATCGTCGTCGAAGTCTTGATCTGGCACAAACGGTTCTTGCTGTTGCTGCTGCGGTTGCTGCGCAGGCTGTTGGTTGAAGCTTTGTGCTGGCGCTTGACGCTGACCACCTTGCTGACCGCCACCGAAGCCACCCTGGCCTTGTCCACCTTGTGAGCCGCCTTGCCCGCCGCTTTGCTGACCACCGAAGCCGCCTGATTGCTGACCGCCACCGTAACCACCTTGTCCGCCACCTGGGCGACCATCAAGCATTTGCAGGTCGTTGATAACTATTTCAGTGGTGTAGCGCTCAACGCCATCTTGTCCTTGCCATTTACGTGTTTGCAGACGGCCTTCAACATAAACTTTTGAGCCTTTTTTCAGGTACTCGCCGGCAATTTCCGCTAAGCGACGATACGCTACACAACGATGCCACTCGGTTTGCTCGCGCGGCTCGCCAGTTTGCTTGTCTTTCCACGTCTCGCTGGTTGCAACTGAAAGGTTTGCGATGGCTGTATTATTTTGCGTGTAGCGCACTTCTGGATCGGCGCCTAAATTACCAATTAAAATTACCTTATTAATGCCGCGACTGGCCATGCCATCTGCTCCTTCACTATCTCTTATGTTCGATACTTACGTTCGGTACGGCGCTATATGCGCCTCTATTTCAGAATCATTGTAATCAGTTTTATGAACTTTTAAATACACCGTTTGTTCGTCGGCCACAATGCGAACTTCTTCTACCCCATTCAACTGACTCAACTGTTCGGCTAAACCATCGGCTTGAGACGCATTCAATTTACCCAAGGTGAAACTCACACTTTGTTGTTGTGGCGGTGGCTGCATGCCGAAGCTGATTGTAAACCAGCATACTAGCAGTACCGTGCAGAAAATCCCAACACCTAACAAACCAAAATATTGATAAATGGAGCCACCAGCGGCACCACCTACAAACGCACCTAAAAACTGGCATGTGGCGTAGATACCGCTTGCACTTCCCTTTCGCCCTGCTGGCGCAAAGCGCGTGAGTGAGCTTGGCAGCGTCGCCTCAAGGAAGTTAAAACCAGTAAAAAATAGCACAACGGCGATAGCTAAATAAGTCCAATGCGCTGGGATAAATACGATAACTGCCACGGCCAAGATAACTAAGCCAATGGCAACGCGGAAATAACGTGGTTGCTGACGTTGGCGCTCGGCTTTTATCAACATCGGAATCATAAAGGCAAAAGATGCAATCAATGTTGGTAAATACAACCACGCATGTTCATCTGCGGCCAATCCACCGCGCATAAGCTGTAACGGCACCACCACAAAAAACGCCGTTAAGACGCAATGCAGTACCAGTACGCCAAAATTCAAACGCGCTAATTGGGGGTCTTTAAATAGCTGGCCGAGTTCATTTTTTAATGGAATCAAATCACCGCGCGCTGACTTCTGCGCAACTTTTGGAACGGCCGCAAGAAATACCACAATACCAAACACAGCACTTACGGCAGTGAAATAAAATAACCCGGACAAGCCAATTTGCGCACCAAGCAATGGGCCTAAAACTAGCGCCAAGGCGAACGACAAACCAATAAACATGCCGATTGCGGCCATTACTTTCGGACGTTGTGAATCGCGCGTAATATCCGCCGCCAAAGCCAATATTGCAGCAGCAATTGCGCCCATTCCCTGCAATGCGCGACCGATAACTACGCCGACAAGTGTATCTGCCCATGCAGCCACTAAGCTCCCAGCGGCAAAGATTAACAGACCAGCAATAATCACAGGCCGACGACCAATTCGATCAGAGAGCATACCCAACGGAATCTGTAATAGCGCCTGTGTTAAACCATAGGCACCAATGGCTAAGCCGATTAACAACGGTGTGTAATCTGGATACTGCTGACCATATATGGCAATAACGGGCATGATCAAAAATAGCCCGAGCATACGTAATCCAAATACAGTAGCTAAAGCACCAGAGGCGCGCCGCTCAGTCGGAGTGAGTCGATTGTCTTGGTTTTGCTGTCGCATGAACATCTCATTGCTGCAGGAAAAAATCGCTGGCCATTGTACCAGAAGGTATCGGTTGTGCGATAATACTCGTTTCATTCAATTGCTTGTCATTGGCAACGGAGAGTTGTAATTCTCATGGATAAAATAGAAATCCGCGGTGCCCGCACCCACAACCTGAAAAACATTAACGTGACCATTCCGCGCGACAAACTGGTGGTCATCACAGGACTGTCTGGCTCGGGAAAATCTTCGTTAGCTTTTGATACGCTATATGCCGAGGGGCAGCGTCGTTACGTTGAATCCCTATCGGCTTATGCGCGGCAGTTTTTATCGCTGATGGAAAAGCCTGATGTGGATAGCATCGAAGGTCTATCCCCAGCTATCTCGATTGAACAAAAATCAACGTCACACAATCCACGCTCAACGGTCGGTACCATTACCGAAATATATGACTATTTGCGCTTAATGTTTGCTCGGGTCGGCGAACCACGTTGCCCAACGCACAATGTTACATTAGCGGCACAAACCATTTCACAAATGGTGGATCAAGTACTTGCCTTACCAGAAGGCGAAAAACTGATGATTGTCGCACCAATTATTCAGGAGCGTAAAGGTGAGCACACTAAGGTTCTCGAAAATCTCGCGGCGCAAGGCTTCATACGTGCCCGCATTGACGGTGAATTATGTGATTTAAGCGATCCTCCAAAACTGGAGTTACATAAAAAACACACTATCGAAGTGGTGGTTGATCGCATTAAAGTTCGCGAAGGCCTTGAGTTACGACTCGCTGAATCGTTTGAAACCGCGCTTGAGTTGAGTGGCGGGACGGCCCTTGTGGTGCCTATGGAAGACGATTCGAAAATTGAAGATATTGTGTTTTCCGCAAACTTTGCCTGCCCTCATTGTGGTTACAGCATGCAAGAACTTGAGCCGCGCTTATTCTCATTTAATAACCCGGCTGGTGCGTGTGGCTCATGTGATGGTTTGGGTATTGAACAGTTCTTTGACCCTGCCAAAGTCGTCACCAATCCAGAGCTTAGCCTTACTGGCGGCGCGATTCGTGGCTGGGACAAACGTAATTTCTACTACTACCAAATGTTGCAGTCGCTGTCGCGTCACTACAAGTTTGACCTGAATAAGCCGTTTGCGAGCCTCGACGAAAAACACCAACAAGTGGTGTTATTTGGTAGCGGCAAAGAAGAAATAGAATTTACCTATATGAACGATCGCGGCGACCGTGTGACGCGTACGCATGCGTTTGAGGGGATTATTCCTAACATGCAACGCCGCTATCGGGAAACCGACTCGATGGCGGTTCGCGAAGATTTATCAAAGTATCTTGCATCACAGCCTTGTAAGAGTTGTGGCGGCACCCGTTTACGTCAGGAAGCGCGTCATGTGTTTGTGAATGACACAACGTTACCTCAGGTTGTTGAGCGCTCGATTGGCGATGCTCTGAAATTCTTCCAAGAACTCGAACTTGAAGGCCAGCGCGCAAAAATTGCCGAAAAAATTCTGAAAGAAATTAATGACCGTCTCGGCTTCCTCGTCAACGTTGGCTTAAACTATTTGAGCTTATCGCGTAGCGCAGAGACCCTCTCAGGTGGTGAAGCGCAACGTATTCGATTAGCATCGCAAATAGGTGCCGGCCTGGTTGGCGTGATGTACGTGCTTGATGAACCGTCGATTGGCTTACATCAGCGCGATAACGAACGTCTATTGAGCACGCTCACGCGCTTACGTGACCTCGGTAATACCGTAATTGTGGTTGAGCACGATGAAGATGCAATACGAGCCGCCGATCATGTCATTGATATCGGTCCAGGAGCGGGCGTTCACGGTGGTCAAGTGATTGCGCAAGGCCATTACGAAGAAATCATGGCCAACGAAGACTCATTAACCGGTGATTATTTGTCGGGCCGAAAAGAGATTGCGGTACCGAAAAAGCGCCATCAACCTGGCAAACATTGGGTTAAATTGAATGGCGCTTCTGGCAATAACTTGAAAAACGTCAACGCCGAGATACCTGTAGGCTTGATGACTTGTGTAACCGGCGTTTCCGGCTCCGGCAAGTCAACGTTGATTAACGACACCCTATTCCGTATTGCCCACCGAGAGCTCAACAAAGCGACAGCCAATGAGCCAGCGCCTTATGAGAGCATCGACGGCATGCAATTTTTAGATAAAGTCGTTGATATTGACCAAAGTCCTATCGGCCGTACACCGCGTTCGAACCCAGCAACCTATACAGGCATCTTTACGCCAATTCGTGAGCTTTATGCTGGTACAGAAGAAGCACGATCGCGTGGTTATAAGGTTGGGCGTTTCAGCTTTAACGTGCGAGGTGGTCGTTGCGAGGCTTGCCAAGGCGATGGTGTCATTAAGGTAGAGATGCACTTCTTACCGGACGTGTACGTGCCCTGTGACGTTTGTAAAGGCAAGCGCTACAACCGCGAGACCTTAGAGATTAAATACAAAGGCAAGAGTATTCACGAGGTCTTGGATATGACCGTTGAGGACGCGCGTGAGTTCTTTGCACCAATTCCCGCAATTGCGCGCAAGCTGCAAACGCTTATCGATGTTGGCTTGTCGTATATTCGTCTAGGTCAAAGTGCAACCACATTGTCAGGCGGTGAAGCCCAGCGCGTCAAATTAGCGCGCGAATTATCCAAACGTGATACCGGCAAAACCTTGTACATTTTGGATGAGCCGACCACCGGTCTGCACTTCCATGATATTCAGCAGTTACTGACGGTCTTGCATCGACTGCGGGACCATGGCAACACCGTCGTTATTATTGAGCATAACCTCGATGTCATTAAAACCGCAGATTGGATCATCGACTTGGGCCCTGAAGGCGGCTCTGGCGGAGGTGAAATTTTGACGGCAGGTGCGCCAGAAGATATCGTGACATGTACAGCGTCACACACCGCTCGCTTCCTTAAACCAATGTTAGGGTAATCATGACGACAGATGTCATCAGTGGTGGTCAATCCATCCATGCACCAGACAACTTAAAGCCTTTGTTGGAGAGCATTCTTCAACAGGCTTTAACGGTGAATGATGGAAAAGTTGCTGATTACATTCCTGCGCTGGCTGAAGTGAAATCTGATTATTGCGCTCTTACCGTCGCAACATTAGATGGCAAAGTCACCTCTGTTGGTGATTCCGACAAGGTTTTTTCAATTCAATCCATTTCAAAAATCTTTGGCCTAATGCTTGCCATGGAACGGCTTGGCGATCCGCTATGGGAACGGGTTCAAATGGAGCCGTCGGGCCAACCCTTTAATTCTATTGTTCAGTTGGAGTGGGAAAAAGGAATACCCCGTAACCCGATGATCAATGCCGGTGCGCTATTAGTCAGTGACGTTTTAGTTAGTCATTATTCTGCCAGTAAATCGGCTTTGCTAAGTATGGTGCGCGGTTTGTGCGGTAGTGACGATGTTTGCGTTGATTCGCGCGTGCACGACTCTGAGCGTGCGCATGGGGCTCGCAACGCCGCGTTAGCTTACTTGATGAAAAGCTTTGGTAATATTGAAGCGGATGTTGAAGAGGTATTAGACCACTACTTTTGGCAATGTGCATTGACCATGTCAACGGAACAATTGGCCCGTAGCTTCGCGTTTCTCGCCAACCGTGGTAAATGCCCACGTAGCGGTGCACAAATCACCTCACATCGCGACGCACAGCGCATTAATGCATTATTAAGTACCAGCGGCATGTATGATCAATCGGGGCAGTTTGCATTCACGGTTGGGTTACCAGCCAAAAGTGGTGTTGGTGGCGGCATCGTTGCCATCGTTCCTGACTATGGTGTTATCACGGCTTGGAGCCCGCCACTTAATAGTTATGGCAACTCCGCGAGAGGCATGTTTATGATTCGCGAGCTAGCTAACCACTTAGGCTTGAGTGTTTATTAATCGACGCCCCTAATGGCTGGCCGGTAGTTTAAACTTCTTAAAGATAGCACTAAGCCTGCCGTTTTCTTTTAGACGGTCGATTAAATGCTCAACTTGAGACGCATCAACGTTTTTATTTTTATTGACCACAGTAGCCATGTTAAAAACGCCATATGGCTTTTTGGAAATTAATAACTGCTCCTTCACTGAACGAGGAACCATCGCCGCCAGATATTCGTCCGAGAGCATGATCAAATCTAATCGTTTATTCAAAAGCATCTGTAAATTCACTTCGTGAGAATGCGCTAAATAGATGCCGTAATCCTCTTCAAGAATTCGATGGTCTTTTTCATTCGCAGCAAATGGATAGTGATAACCTACAATGCCACCAAATCTGAGACCTTTCATTTCGAAAAAACGCTGATCTCGATTTAAGTGTTTTAACGCCACGAAACGCTCTCGACCGACAAGCAACGGTTCGGTTACATGCAAATCGATGTCTTCATCACGCCAGCCCCAGTCAATATCCTCGAATAACATCAAATCACAACAACCATCAGCACTTAAAGCAACATAACGCGCATTCGGAGCGATAGGTTCAAGAGAAAAATGGTAGTCTTGTTGAATATGATTCAAAGCCTTGATGACGTCACCAACCAAGTGCGATTGCATTTGTTCAGAGTAATATGGTGGGTACTCGTACGCCGCAACTCGAACTTGAATTGGTTCTGCGGTCGCATGAAAAAACAAACCAGATAGTATTGTTATTATAGTTATTAAGTACTTCAAGACTTCGCTTACTCCGTTAACTCTTGTGTATCCTTCACACATCAGCCTTCAAAGTCAAGGGAAACTGCAAGAACGTTATTAGATATTGGATATTAGATGAGCGGTCTTGGTCTTTCGTGTTTTCGCTAATATCTAATATCTAATAGCTAATATCGTTGTTGCCTTCAAAAACAAAAAAGGGAGCCGAAGCTCCCCTTTCTAAACAACCCGGCCTTACCCTCATAGAGAGAACGCCGGGCTACGCATTAAGCGATGATCTTAGATACAACGCCTGCGCCTACGGTACGACCACCTTCACGAATCGCGAAACGAAGACCTTCGTCCATCGCGATTGGGTGAATCAGTTCAACTACGAACTTCAGGTTGTCGCCTGGCATAACCATCTCTACGCCTTCTGGCAACTGGACTGCACCAGTTACGTCCGTGGTACGGAAGTAGAACTGTGGACGGTAGCCTTTGAAGAATGGAGTGTGACGACCACCTTCTTCTTTGGTCAATACGTACACTTCAGCTTCGAACTGAGTGTGTGGCGTGATTGAACCTGGCTTCGCCAATACTTGACCACGCTGGATCTCGTCACGCTTCGTACCACGCAACAACGCACCAATGTTCTCACCTGCACGACCTTCGTCAAGCAACTTACGGAACATCTCAACACCAGTTACAGTCGTCTTCGTTGTATCTTGGATACCTACGATTTCAACTTCGTCACCAGTGCGAACGATACCGCGCTCAACACGACCAGTTACTACAGTACCACGGCCTGAGATTGAGAATACGTCTTCGATTGGCATGATGAACGGCTTGTCGATATCACGCTCTGGCTCTGGAATGTATGAATCCAAAGCTTCTGCCAATTCGATGATTTTCTTCTCCCACTTCTCTTCGCCTTCCAATGCTTTCAATGCTGAACCTTGGATTACTGGCAAATCGTCGCCTGGGAAATCGTACTCAGAAAGAAGTTCACGAACTTCCATCTCAACCAATTCCAACAACTCTTCGTCGTCGACCATGTCACACTTGTTCATGAACACGATGATGTATGGAACACCAACCTGACGTGACAACAAGATGTGCTCACGAGTTTGTGGCATTGGGCCGTCAGTCGCAGCAACTACCAAGATAGCGCCGTCCATCTGCGCCGCACCGGTGATCATGTTTTTAACATAGTCAGCGTGTCCTGGGCAGTCTACGTGTGCGTAGTGACGTGCTGGAGTATCGTACTCAACGTGTGAAGTTGCGATGGTGATACCACGCGCTTTTTCTTCTGGTGCGTTATCGATTTGATCGAATGCACGTGCTGAACCACCGTAGGTTTTCGCCAATACTGTGGTGATCGCAGCGGTCAGAGTAGTTTTACCGTGGTCAACGTGGCCGATTGTACCGACGTTAACGTGCGGTTTGGAACGTTCAAATTTTTCTTTTGCCATGACTTTTCCTTAACTTAAGTTAAAAGTCCGGTCCTTGGTAGAACCGGACCAGACTCTACTTAATCTTTATCTTTAACCTGACGAGCAGCAATAACCTGCTCAGCAATGTTGTTTGGTGCTTCAGCGTACTTCAAGAATTCCATTGCATACGATGCACGGCCCTGAGTCTGCGAGCGCAGGTCAGTAGCGTAACCGAACATTTCTGATAATGGAACTTGTGCGCGAACTTCTTTCAGACCACCAGGACCATCTTCCATGCCCTCGATGATACCGCGACGACGGTTCAAGTCACCAACGACGTCACCCATGAAATCTTCAGGGGTAACAACTTCAACTTTCATCATTGGTTCAAGCAATGCTGGTTTAGCTTGTTGAGCACCTTTCTTGAATGCCATGCTACCAGCGATTTTGAACGCCATTTCTGATGAGTCGACATCGTGGTATGAACCATCGTACAAGGTCGCTTTAACGCCAAGTACTGGGTAACCAGCAATTACACCATTCTGCATTTGCTCTTGGATACCTTTGTCTACCGCAGGAATGTATTCCTTCGGTACAACACCACCAACGATTTCGTTAACGAACTCGTAGTTTGGTGCATCATCGTCGTTCGCATCAAAGTCCATTGGCTCGATACGTAACCAAACGTGACCGAACTGACCGCGACCACCTGATTGACGTACGAATTTACCTTCAACTTCCACTTTCTGACGGATAGTTTCACGGTAAGCAACCTGTGGTTTACCAACGTTACATTCAACCTTGAACTCACGCTTCATACGGTCAACGATGATGTCTAGGTGAAGCTCACCCATACCAGAGATGATTGTCTGGCCAGACTCTTCGTCGGTTTTAACGCGGAACGATGGATCTTCTGCAGCCAATTTACCTAAAGCAATACCCATTTTTTCTTGGTCAGCTTTAGTTTTTGGTTCTACAGCAACAGAGATTACAGGCTCTGGGAATTCCATACGCTCAAGCGTGATGACGTTGTTCGGGTCACACAAGGTGTCACCAGTCGTTACGTCTTTCAAGCCGATAGCTGCAGCAATGTCGCCCGCCAAGATCTCTTTGATTTCTTTACGGTCGTTTGCGTGCATCTGTACCATACGGCCGATACGCTCGCGCTTGCTCTTCACTGGGTTATAAACGGTATCACCCTGCTTTAGGACGCCCGAGTATACGCGCAAGAAGGTCAAAGTACCTACGAATGGGTCGGTTGCGATTTTGAATGCCAATGCTGAGAACGGCTCGTCGTCAGATGACTTACGCACGCCTTCAGATTCGTCTTCCAAAATACCACGAATCGCTTTAACTTCAGTTGGTGAAGGTAAGTATTCGATAACCGCGTCAAGCATTGCCTGAACGCCTTTGTTTTTAAACGCAGAACCACACAAGCAAAGGATGATTTCGTTGTTCAACGTACGTTGACGTAAACCAGCTTTGATTTCAGCTTCAGTCAAGTCGCCTTCTTCAAGGTACTTGTTCATCAGCTCTTCGTTGGCTTCAGCAGCAGCTTCAACCAAGTCGTTGTGCATTTCTTCAGCTTTGTCTTTCAGTTCCGCTGGAATTTCTTCATAGTTGAAAGTCATCCCCTGGTCTTCTTCATTCCAGTTGATCGCTTTCATCTTGATCAAATCAACAACGCCTTTGAAGTTATCTTCAGCACCGATGTTCAAATGAATTGGAACTGGAGTCGCAGCCAAACGCGTTTTGATTTGACCTACAACGCGCAAGAAGTCAGCACCAGCACGGTCCATCTTGTTGACGAATACCATACGTGGAACTTCGTACTTGTCTGCTTGACGCCATACGGTTT
Organism: Pseudidiomarina marina; assembly: GCF_044807045.1. NCBI lineage: Bacteria > Pseudomonadati > Pseudomonadota > Gammaproteobacteria > Alteromonadales > Idiomarinaceae > Pseudidiomarina > Pseudidiomarina marina. The sequence continues at coordinate 134,973 of NZ_CP085233.1, forward strand.
CAGTTTGCGGCTGTACGCCAGAAGAACCACACAAAACAACGACCGCGCCATCAAGTACACGCAGTGAACGTTCTACTTCGATAGTGAAGTCAACGTGTCCTGGCGTATCGATAACGTTGATACGGTGTTCTGGGAACTGCTGATCCATACCTTTCCAGAAAGCAGTTACAGCAGCAGAGGTAATTGTAATACCACGCTCTTGTTCTTGCTCCATCCAGTCGGTAGTCGCTGCACCGTCATGTACCTCACCCAATTTGTGAGACAAGCCGGTGTAGAACAACACACGTTCTGTAGTGGTTGTTTTACCTGCGTCTACGTGAGCACAGATACCGATGTTACGGTAACGCTCAATCGATGTTTGTCGAGCCATAAATTCCTCTTTGGGTTAACTGTGAATTTACCAGCGATAGTGTGCGAACGCTTTGTTCGCTTCGGCCATACGGTGGACGTCTTCACGCTTCTTCACAGCAGAGCCTTTATTTTCTGATGCATCTAGCATTTCACCTGCTAGACGCTGAGCCATGGATTTTTCACCCCGAGTACGCGCAGCATCAACTAACCAGCGCATAGCCAGTGCATTGCGGCGAACAGGACGTACTTCTACTGGTACTTGGTAGGTAGAACCACCAACACGACGAGATTTAACCTCGACAGTAGGACGAACGTTGTCCAACGCAGTTTCGAAAATTTCAAGGTGGTCTTTGCCTGACTTGTCAGCCAGGATGTCTAACGCACCGTAGATGATCTTTTCAGCGACAGATTTTTTGCCGTCAACCATGACGACATTGATAAACTTAGCCAACAACTCTGATCCGAACTTAGGGTCCGGAAGGATTTTACGTTGACCTATGACGCGTCTTCTTGGCATCTCAATATTCTCCGATTAATTCAGGGTATTCCCCAAAACTTATAAATTACAGTTTGGCCTTACTAACGGAGAACCGTTAAGACTTAGGCCGTTTCGCGCCGTACTTAGAACGTGCTTGGCGACGATCATTCACGCCTGCACAGTCGAGAGCACCACGAACTGTGTGATAACGAACACCTGGCAAGTCTTTTACACGACCGCCGCGAATCAATACGACTGAGTGTTCTTGCAAGTTGTGACCTTCACCACCAATGTACGAAGAAACTTCGTAGCCGTTAGTCAAACGCACACGGCATACTTTACGCAGTGCAGAGTTTGGCTTCTTCGGGGTAGTAGTGTAAACACGGGTACATACGCCGCGTTTTTGTGGGCAAGCCTCAAGTGCCGGAACGTTGCTTTTAACAACCGGCTTTTGACGACCTTTGCGCACCAGCTGATTAACTGTTGCCATTCATTACTCCTGATTATGTTGATGTCGCTCAACAGAATGAAAAATCCAAGTTTCCCCCTATTTTTAAGCTTGCTGTCGACAAGCCACGAGCTAATCGCCCAAATATGGGGAGGCCGAATTTTAATGGTCAATAATTGGACTGTCAAGGAAAAGCGACGGAAATAAAAAGGCCGCTCGCTAACGCGAACGGCCTCTAACGCTATATTTTGCTCGTCAAAGCAACTGCTTACTCGGTATTGTCACCGTTATCAGCAGCTTCGTTACCGAAGTTCAAAGCATCAGCGAGTTGCTGTTCTGCTTCTTCTGCGGTTAAACGAGGTGCTTCGGTACCTGCCAACGCTTCAGCACGCTTGCGCGCACGTTCGCGGTGGTAAGCGAAACCAGTACCAGCTGGAATCAAGCGACCCACAATAACGTTCTCTTTCAAGCCACGTAATGGATCTTGCTTGCCTTGTACGGCTGCTTCGGTCAATACGCGCGTCGTTTCTTGGAACGATGCAGCAGAGATGAACGACTCAGTCGACAATGACGCCTTAGTGATACCTAACAGCTGACGCTCATAAGAAGCTGGAATCTTACCTTCTGCTTCCGCTTTCGCGTTCGCAGCAAGTACTTCAGACAGCTCCATCATTTCGCCTTCAAGCAGTTCCGTTTCACCTGGGTTTAAGATGATTGCCTTACGCAACATCTGACGCACGATGGTCTCGATGTGCTTATCGTTAATCTTAACACCTTGCAAACGGTAAACTTCTTGCACTTCGTTCACGATGTAGTTTGCAAGCGCGCTAACGCCACGCAAACGTAAGATATCGTGTGGTGCTTCTGGACCGTCGGCGATTACTTCACCTTTGGTCACTTGCTCACCTTCGAAGATGTTCAACTGACGATATTTTGGAATCATCTCTTCGTACTGCTCGCCACCATCCGTAGGGGTGATGATCAAGCGACGTTTCCCTTTGGTTTCTTTACCAAAGCTAACGGTACCAGAGACTTCTGCCAAAATTGCAGGCTCTTTCGGACGACGTGCTTCGAACAAGTCGGCAACGCGCGGTAGACCACCGGTAATATCGCGTGTTTTTGAACCTTCTTGTGGAATACGTGCAACCGTGTCACCCACTTTCACTTCAGCGTTATCTTCAAGGTTGATAATCGCGTTACCTGGCAAGAAGTACTGCGCTGGCATATCGGTGCCGGCGATGTTGACATCTTTACCTTTCGCATCAACTAGCTTCACCATTGGACGCATGTCTTTACCGGCGCTAGTACGTTGACCCGTTTCAAGCACAACAATGCTTGATAGGCCAGTCAGCTCGTCGGTTTGACGGGTCATGGTGACGCCATCGATCAAGTCGACGAATTTCAGACGACCTGCCACCTCGGTGATGATTGGGTGCGTATGTGGATCCCAGTTCGCAACGATTTCGCCCGCATCAACGGTGTCGCCTTCGTTTTTCTTCAGAATCGCACCGTAAGGCACTTTATAGCGCTCACGCTCACGACCAAATTCATCAATCAACGTCAATTCAGTTGAACGTGAGGTGATAACCAAGTGGCTGTCACTGTTTTCAACGAATTTCGCGTTGTGAAGTTTCAAGGTACCCTTGTTCTTCACTTGGATGTTGTTGGCTGCAGAGTCACGCGATGCCGCACCACCAATGTGGAACGTACGCATGGTTAACTGTGTACCAGGCTCACCGATTGACTGTGCCGCGATAACACCGACTGCTTCACCTTGGTTCACCAAGTGACCACGAGCCAAGTCACGACCGTAACAGTTCGCACACACACCGAAGTCGGTGTCACAGGTAATGACAGAGCGTACTTTTACTTGGTCAACAGAGTTCTGCTCTAACACGTCACACATTTTTTCATCAAGCAATGTGTTACGTGGAATCAGTACTTCGTCGCCACCAGGCATAAGAACGTCATCACAAACAACGCGACCCAATACGCGCTCGCGCAATGGTTCTACAACGTCACCACCTTCAATCAACGGCTTCACGTACAAGCCATCTTCGGTGCCACAATCGTCTTCAACGATAACAACGTCTTGTGCAACGTCAACCAAACGACGCGTCAGGTAACCTGAGTTCGCGGTCTTCAATGCGGTATCGGCCAAGCCTTTACGCGCACCGTGGGTTGAGATGAAGTACTGGAGTACGTTCAAACCTTCACGGAAGTTAGCAACGATTGGGGTTTCGATGATTGAGCCATCTGGCTTCGCCATCAAACCACGCATACCAGCCAACTGACGAATCTGTGCAGGGCTACCACGAGCGCCTGAGTCAGCCATCATGTAAACCGAGTTGAAAGAATCTTGCTGCTCTTCTTCACCTTTAGCGTTGATCACAGTTTCTTTCGACAGGTTTTCCATCATTGCTTTCGAGACTTTCTCGTTCGCAGTTGACCAAATGTCGATAACTTTGTTGTATTTCTCGCCGGCTGTTACCAAACCTTGCTCGAACTGTTCCTGAATTTCAGCAACTTCTTCTTCCGCCGCTTCGATAATATCTTTCTTAGCGTCTGGAATAACCATATCGTCGATACCAACAGATGCACCCGCGATCATCGCGTAGTGGAAACCGGTATACATGATTTGGTCAGCAAAAATAACGGTTGGCTTCAAGCCTAAGTCACGATAAGAACGGTTTAACAAACGACCGATCTGCTTCTTACCCATTGACTGGTTGATCATGTCAAACGGCATGCCAGTAGGAAGAATCAGTGACAAGATGGCACGACCTACAGTGGTGTCGTACAGTTTTGTCGTGGTGGTTGTAACACCTTCTTCGTCGGTTAACGTTTCAGTGATACGTACTTTAACGCGTGCGTGCAGCTCAGCATCCTTGTTACGGTATGCTTTCTCGGCTTCTTTAGCGTTTTTAAACGCCATGCCTTCGCCTTTCGCGTTAATTTTTTCGCGCGTCATGTAGTACAGACCCAATACAACGTCCTGTGAAGGAACGATAATTGGATCACCACTTGCTGGTGACAAAATGTTGTTGGTTGACATCATCAACGCGCGCGCTTCTAACTGCGCTTCTAACGTTAATGGTAAGTGAACCGCCATTTGGTCACCATCGAAGTCGGCGTTATAAGCCGCACACACCAATGGGTGCAACTGAATCGCTTTACCTTCGATCAATACTGGTTCAAACGCCTGGATACCCAAACGGTGCAACGTTGGTGCACGGTTCAACATAACCGGGTGTTCTTTGATTACTTCGTCAAGTACGTCCCAAACTTCTGGAATCTCGCGCTCAACCATCTTCTTAGCAGCTTTGATGGTAGTAGCTAAGCCACGACCTTCTAACTTACCGTAGATGAATGGTTTGAATAGCTCGAGTGCCATTTTCTTTGGCAAACCACACTGGTGTAAACGCAACTTAGGACCAACAGTGATTACTGAACGGCCTGAGTAGTCAACACGCTTACCCAACAAGTTTTGACGGAAACGACCCTGCTTACCTTTGATCATGTCAGCCAAAGATTTCAGAGGACGTTTGTTGGTACCAGTGATAGCACGACCGCGACGACCGTTGTCTAACAAGGCGTCAACAGCTTCTTGCAACATACGCTTTTCGTTACGTACGATGATGTCAGGAGCTGCCAAGTCTAAAAGACGCTTCAAACGGTTGTTACGGTTAATAACGCGACGATAAAGATCGTTCAAATCTGAAGTCGCGAAACGGCCGCCATCCAATGGAACCAACGGACGTAAATCAGGTGGCAATACTGGAAGTACCTTCAAGATCATCCACTCTGGCTTGTTGCCTGAGTTATGGAATGATTCAAGAAGCTTCAAGCGCTTGCTGATTTTCTTACGCTTCGTTTCTGAATTGGTTTCTGGAAGTTCTTCACGCAATTGCTTGATATCACCTTCGATATCAATGTGTTGCAATAATGACAACACCGCTTCAGCACCCATCTTGGCTTCAAATTCGTCGCCGTGTGCTTCTAATGCGTCTAAGTACTCTTCTTCAGTCAGAATTTGACCGCGCTCGAGGTCGGTCATACCTGCTTCAGTAACAACGTATGATTCGAAATACAATACTCGCTCGATATCACGCAAGGTCATATCTAGCATCAAACCGATACGGCTTGGTAATGATTTCAAGAACCAGATGTGTGCAACTGGGCTCGCTAATTCGATGTGACCCATGCGCTCACGACGCACTTTAGTGAGGGTAACTTCGACGCCACACTTCTCACAAATTACACCACGGTGCTTCAAGCGCTTGTATTTACCACACAAGCACTCGTAGTCTTTTACCGGGCCGAAAATGCGCGCACAGAACAACCCGTCACGCTCAGGCTTGAACGTACGGTAGTTGATCGTTTCTGGCTTTTTCACTTCACCGAAAGACCAGCTACGGATCATGTCCGGAGAAGCAAGTCCGATGCGAATCGCATCGAACTCTTCAGTCTGGTTTTGCGGTTTTAAAAACTTTAATAAGTCTTTCACGATTTATCTCCTGGCAAATAGCGTCCGGTGGTGTCTCAGTCTTGGTCCAACTCGATGTTGATACCAAGCGAGCGGATTTCCTTCAGAAGTACATTGAAGGATTCCGGCATACCTGCTTCCATGCGCAGATCGTTGTCGACAATGTTTTTGTACATCTTCGTACGACCGTTTACGTCGTCCGATTTCACCGTCAACATTTCCTGCAACGTATAAGCAGCACCGTATGCTTCCAGTGCCCACACTTCCATCTCACCGAAGCGCTGACCACCGAACTGTGCTTTACCACCCAGCGGCTGCTGAGTAACCAAGCTGTAAGAACCGGTAGAACGCGCGTGCATCTTGTCGTCAACCAAGTGGTTCAATTTCAGCATGTACATGTAACCAACAGTTACATCACGCTCGAAACGCTCACCGGTACGACCATCCCACAACGTGATCTGACCTGATTCTGGTAAATCAGCCAGTTTCAGTAGTTCTTTAATTTCGCTTTCGACTGCACCATCGAATACAGGTGTTGCAGTTGGAAGACCTTTTTTCAGGTTTTCCGCTAAACGTAACACTTCGTCATCGCTGAAGTCGTTGATATCAACTTCTTGACGGGTATTACCTAAGCTGTACACCTTGTCCAAGAATTCACGCATTTCAGCAACTTTCGCTTGGCGCTTCATCATGTTTTCGATTTTGGTACCAATGCCACGCGCAGCCATACCCAAGTGAGTTTCAAGGATCTGACCGATGTTCATCCGCGACGGAACGCCCAATGGGTTCAATACGATATCCACTGGCGTGCCGTGCTCGTCGTGTGGCATATCTTCAACTGGAACAATCGTTGAGATAACACCTTTGTTACCGTGACGACCAGCTAGCTTATCACCAGGCTGGATACGGCGACGAACCGCAAGGTACACTTTAACAATCTTCAGTACGCCAGGCGCTAAATCATCACCTTGCTCGATCTTACGACGCTTGTTTTCGAACTTGTTGTCGAAATCGGCGCGAATTTCTTCGTACTGTTGTGCAATTTGCTCAAGCTGTTGTTGCGCAGCTTCTTTCTTCAAGTTTTGCGTCAACCACTTGCTTTGCTCAAGGCTAGCAAGTTTAGACTCGTCAAAACCGTTCGCTAACAACAAGCTACGAGCGCGTTCAAAAATACCTTTCTCAAGAATCTTGAACTCATCCGTTAAGTCTTTCTTAACCTGCTTCAATTGCATTTCTTCGATAGACTTCGCACGTGCGTCTTTCTCTACGCCATCACGCGTAAATACTTGAACGTCGATAACCGTACCGGTGACACCGTTAGGCACACGCAGTGAGCTATCTTTTACGTCTGAAGCTTTTTCACCGAAAATTGCACGCAGCAGTTTTTCTTCTGGCGTTAATTGAGTCTCACCCTTCGGCGTTACTTTACCAACGAGGATGTCGCCGCCAGAAACTTCTGCACCAACATAAACGATACCGGCTTCATCAAGCTTGTTCAGAGCAGATTCACCTACGTTTGGAATATCGGCAGTAACTTCTTCAGCACCTAGTTTGGTATCACGCGCCACACAGCTTAATTCTTGAATGTGGATAGTGGTTAAACGATCTTCTTGAACCACACGCTCTGAAATCAGAATCGAGTCCTCGAAGTTGTAACCATTCCATGGCATGAATGCCACGCGTAAGTTTTGACCCAATGCCAATTCACCCATATCGGTTGACGGACCGTCAGCCAATACATCGCCACGCATTACCGGCTCACCAACATTCACAGTTGGGGTCTGGTTAATACAGGTGTTCTGGTTAGAACGGGTGTATTTAACAAGGTTATAAATATCGATACCGGCTTCGCCTGGCATCATTTCTTCTTCGTTCACTTTCACGACAATGCGGCTTGCGTCAACTTTATCGACGACACCACCACGTTTCGCAACAACGGTTACACCTGAGTCAACCGCAACGGTACGTTCAATACCAGTACCGACTAACGGCTTGTCAGCACGCAGTGTTGGTACGGCTTGACGTTGCATGTTCGAACCCATCAATGCACGGTTGGCGTCATCGTGTTCAAGGAACGGAATCAAGCTTGCTGCAATCGACACGATCTGCTGCGGAGCAACGTCCATGTACTGAACTTGCTCTTTTGACATTAAAGTGAATTCGTTTTTGTGACGACATGGAACCAAGTCTTCAACCAACTCACCTTTATCGTTCAAGGCAACGTTTGCCTGTGCGATGACGAAGTTACCTTCTTCAATCGCTGACAAATAATCGACTTCATCGGTTACGACACCGTTATCAATGCGACGATATGGTGTTTCTAAGAAACCATATTCGTTGGTACGTGCAAACGTTGACAACGAGTTGATTAGACCGATGTTTGGACCTTCAGGGGTTTCGATTGGACAGACGCGACCGTAGTGCGTTGGGTGTACGTCACGTACTTCGAAGCCCGCGCGCTCACGCGTCAAACCACCTGGACCCAATGCAGAAATACGACGTTTGTGCGTGACTTCTGACAATGGATTGTTCTGGTCCATAAACTGTGACAACTGGCTTGAACCAAAGAACTCTTTCACGGCAGCACTAATTGGCTTCGCGTTAATCAAGTCTTGTGGCATGGTGCCATCAAGGTCGCCTAGGCTTAAGCGTTCTTTAACAGCGCGCTCAACACGAACCAAACCAACACGGAATTGGTTCTCAGCCATCTCGCCCACAGAACGGATACGACGGTTACCTAAGTGATCGATATCGTCGACTTCGTCTTGACCGTTACGAATCTCGATGAGTTTTTTCATTACCTCAACGATATCTTCTTTGGTCAATACACCTGGGCCAGTTAAGTCTTCACGACCTAAACGACGGTTGAACTTCATGCGACCTACTGACGATAAGTCATAGCGATCTTCGCTGAAGAACAAGTTGTCAAATAATGTTTCAGCCGCTTCTTTTGTTGGCGGCTCGCCCGGACGCATCATACGGTAAATTTCAACTAACGCTTCTAAACGATTGTTGGTTGAATCGATGCGCAGGGTTTCGCTCATGTACGGACCGTGATCAAGGTCGTTCACGAACAAAGTTTCAAATTTCTTGAAGCCAGCTTCACGCAGTTTCGCAAGCAACTCTAAAGTTAACTCAGAGTTCGCTTCAGCAATCACTTCACCGGTTTTCTTGTCGGTGTAGTTTTTCGCTAAAACTTTACCTACCAAATACTCAAGTGGAACTTCCATCTCTGGTTGGTTCAAGCTTGCAATTTGGTTGATATGGCGTGCAGTAATACGACGGCCTTTTTCTACGATAATTTCGCCATCATCATTTTTGATGTCGAATTTCGCAGTTTCACCACGTAAACGCTCTGGTACCAGTTGCATAAATACTTTCTTATTGCGGAACTGGTAGTACGTGGTTTCGAAGAACATATCGAGAATTTCTTCAGTGCTAAATTCAAGCGCACGAAGAATGATTGACGCCGGTAGTTTACGACGACGGTCGATACGTACGAATACGTTGTCTTTCGGGTCGAATTCGAAATCCAACCACGAACCACGGTAAGGAATAACGCGAGCGTTATACAACACTTTACCTGAAGAATGCGTCTTACCTTTGTCATGATCAAAGAATACACCTGGTGAACGGTGTAACTGAGATACGATAACCCGCTCGGTGCCGTTAATTACAAACGTACCGTTCTCGGTCATCAATGGGATTTCACCCATGTAAACTTCTTGCTCTTTGATATCTTTAACGGTACCTGCCGCTGCTTCTTTATCAAAAAGAACCAAGCGCAGTTTAACCCGCAAAGGAGCTGCGTAAGTGATGCCACGAATTTGACATTCTTGAACGTCAAATACAGGCTCACCAAGGTGATAGCTCACGTACTGCAGTTCCGAATTACCTGAATAAGCGGTAATTGGAAATACTGAGCGAAATGCCGCTTCCAGGCCATTATTGCCTTCTGGATCCGGCTCGATGAATTTTTTAAATGAATCTAATTGGATTGACAGCAGGTATGGCACCTCAAGTACATGAGGGCGTTTACCAAAATCCTTGCGAATACGTTTTTTCTCAGAGTAGGAGTACGCCATGGGGTTCCTCAGCTAGCTGATTGATGACCCTAACCACCGGAGTAGGAGTCGATGGTTAAAAACAAACTACTTAAAGCTTGTCGTTCCCGTTTTTGTCACCGCGAGCATGCACCCCAATAACGGGCAAAAATGATACATGCTTTACAGCGCAAAAAGGCTGGTAGCAAAATTGCCACCAGCCCTAGGCCTAAAAGGCCAAGTTATGCAAGTTGTTAAACTTACTTAACTTCAACTTCCGCACCAGCTTCAGTCAATTCTTTAGCAAGTGCTTCTGCGTCTTCTTTGCTGATGCCTTCTTTAACAGCAACAGGTGCAGACTCAACCATGTCTTTCGCTTCTTTCAAGCCAAGACCAGTTGCGCCGCGAACTGCTTTGATAGCTGCTACTTTGTTAGCGCCAGCAGATTTCAAGATTACGTCAAATTCAGTTTTCTCTTCTGCAGCAGCAGCGCCGGCAGCAGCTGGACCAGCTGCAACAGCAACAGCAGCTGAAGCGTCAACACCGAATTTTTCTTCTGCAGCTTCGATCAACTCAACCAATTCCATAACTGGCATTTCAGCGATCGCGTTCAAAATATCTTCTTTAGTAAGAGCCATAACTCTAAACTCCTGGGTTATAAATTACAAAAAAATGGTTAAAAAAACCGCTTCTATTTAGCGTCTTTAATTGCCGACAACACACGCACAAACTTAGTAGGTACTTCGTTAATAGTACGAACGAACTTACTAACAGGCGCTTTGAAGGTTGCGAGCAATTTCGCCAATGCTTCGTCGCGAGTCGGAAGTGATGCAACAGCGTCAAGCTTGTCTGCGCCCATCAGGCCTGAGCCAATTGATAGTGCAGTAACTTTCAGGTGCTTACTGTCTTTAGCAAACTCTTTGAACAAACGTGCGGCAGAGCCTGGCGCGTCCAAAGAAAAACCGTAGACCAAAGGACCTGTTAACGCTGAATCCATGTCTTCAAACTTCGTGTCAACAAATGCACGCTTCGCTAGAGTGTTCCGAATAACTTTCAGATACACGCCTTGCTCACGCGCTTGACGACGAAGTTGAGTCATTTGCGCAACTTCCATACCACGATACTCAGCAACAGCGACGGATAGAGCGTTTGAAGCTACATCGTTAATTTCTTTAACGATTGCTTGTTTTGCTGCTAAACCTAGTGCCACTAGTATCACCTCTTTTTTTAGCCCGCAGTTCAAAGAACTTTGGGCCGATCGTTACACATAGGTAGACCGTTATTGCATCTACCACGTTGTCACGGTGAATCTCTTACCCAGAGAGTCTGGATCGGATATCACCATCTGCGCAGGAAATTAAGTGTCGCTGAATAATCTCTCTCGAGATGTCAGCCGCGATACACCTGCGGTCTTGGACGGGAGCTACAGCTCCAACCCATAAAACCTTAAGCTACAGTCAACGAACCTTGGTCGATGGCTACGCCAGCGCCCATAGTGGTTGAAAGGCTAACTTTCTTGATAAACTGACCTTTCGCTGAAGACGGCTTCGCTTTTTTCAAAGCTGCCAACAATGCTTCAAGGTTTTCTTTCAATTTATCGTTATCAAAATCAACTTTACCGATAGTCGCGTGGATGATACCCGCTTTATCGTTACGGTAACGAATCTGACCTGCTTTTGCGTTCTTAACCGCAGTTGCAACGTCTGGCGTTACGGTACCAGTCTTAGGGTTTGGCATTAAGCCGCGTGGACCTAAGATTTGACCTAACATACCAACAACACGCATAGCGTCTGGAGAAGCGATAACAACGTCAAAGTTCATTTCGCCTTTCTTAACTTTCTCAGCTAAGTCTTCCATACCTACTAGGTCTGCACCAGCTTCTTTCGCTTTATCAGCGTTAGCACCGCTAGTGAAAACTGCTACACGTACGTCACGACCAGTACCGTTTGGTAGTACAGTTGCACCACGAACGTTTTGGTCAGATTTACGAGCGTCGATACCCAAGTTTACAGATACATCAACGCTTTCTTTAAATTTTGCAGTCGCTAATTCTTTTAACAAGTTGATTGCTTCGTTGATTTCATAATCACGCGCTTCAACTTTTTCACGGATAAGACGTGCACGTTTGCTTAACTTAGCCATCTTACAGACCCTCCACATTCAGGCCCATTGCACGAGCAGAGCCGGCAATAGTACGTACCGCTGCGTCAAGGTCAGCCGCTGTTAAGTCTGGCTCTTTAACCTTCGCAATCTCTTCCAACTGAGCACGAGTCACAGTACCCACTTTTTCAGTGTTAGGACGGCCTGAACCGCTCTTGATACCGGCTGCTTTCTTCAACAAGAATGCTGCTGGAGGAGTTTTGGTGATGAACGTGAATGAACGATCTTCAAAAACGCTAATTTCTACTGGAACTGGCGCGCCTTTCTCAAGCTGGTCAGTTGCAGCGTTAAACGCTTTACAGAATTCCATGATGTTCACACCGTGCTGACCCAAAGCTGGACCAACTGGTGGTGACGGGTTAGCTGCACCAGCTGCTACTTGCAACTTGATGATAGCTTTTAACTTCTTAGCCATGTTTATGCCTCTTGGTTGTGGGTCAAACGCCTCGTAAATCTAAGAGATGACTTACTCTAACGGCTCCCCAATATAAAAAAGGAGGCGAATTATAGTCCTATTCGCCCCTCATTGCAAGAGATCAGCTATTAGCTATTTGATATTAGATATTAGCTGACCGCTTCAAGTTGTGTTTTGGCTAATATCAAATATCCAATAGCCAATATCGTACTTGTATTTATTAGGCCTTTTCGACCTGGCCGAACTCGAGCTCGACTGGCGTTGCGCGACCGAAAATAGAAACTGATACAGTCAAACGGCTCTTCTCATAATCAACGCTTTCAACCGTACCATTGAAATCTGCAAACGGGCCATCGTTAACGCGAACCACTTCACCTGGTTCAAACAACGTTTTCGGCTTCGGCTTATCAACAGATTCTTGCAGACGGTTCAAAATAATATCTGCTTCTTTCTGAGTGATTGGCGTAGGACGCTCCTGCGTACCGCCAATAAAACCTAATACTCGTGGGATGCTTTTTACCAAGTGCCACGCATCTTCATCCATCGCCATTTCTACAAGAACATAGCCTGGGAAGAATTTACGTTCGCTTTTCGCACGCTTACCAGCTTTCATTTCAACAACTTCTTCGGTAGGCACTAACACTTCACCGAATTTATCTTCCATGCCATGCATTTTGATATGCTCGCGCAAAGAATCGGCTACGCGCTTCTCGAAACCTGAGAATGCTTGAACCACGTACCAGCGTTTTTTCACTTGATCAGTCATTGATTAAAACTCCAGTCCGGTGAAGAAGCCTACGATGCGCACCAAAATCGCATCCATACCCCACAGAATTAATGAAACGATTGCGGTAGCAACAACGACGATCAAAGTCGTTTGCGTCGCTTCTTGGCGCGAAGGCCATACAACGCGGCGCGTCTCTTTGCGGCTTTCTTTGGCAAATTCGCGGAATTGGCGACCCTTACCAGTCATACCTGCAATCACACCCGCAATAACAACTAAAAGTACCACGCCAATGGCACGATAAAGTACAGACACTTGGTCACCATAATAGTAGTTACCCAGTACTGCAGCAGCGAGCAGTGCAATAGCGACGATCCATTTTAAGCCGTCGAGTGAGCTGCTTTGCGTTTCGGTGTTTGCACTCATTATTCAATCCTGTAATTAAAACCAACGTCGATATTAGCTATTAGATATTGGATATTAGCAGTCCGTCCGTATTTTCTAATATCTAATATCCAATAGCTAATAGCTGAATATGGCAGGGGTGGAGGGATTCGAACCCCCAACCGTCGGTTTTGGAGACCGCTGTTCTACCAATTGGAACTACACCCCTGCAAGTTCTGTACATGTGACAGAAACGGACGCTGTATTATACCGATCAAAGACCGTAAAACAAGGGAAACTGCAAGAGCGATATTAGCTATTAGATATTGGATATTAGAAGAGCGGTCTTGGTCTTTCGTGTTTTCGCTAATATCTAATATCTAATAGCTAATATCGTTGTTGCTCTCAAAAGCAAAAAGGGAGCCGAAGCTCCCTTTTCTAAACAACCCGGCGTAGAACGCCGGGCTACGCATTAAGCGATGATCTTAGATACAACGCCTGCGCCTACTGTACGACCACCTTCACGAATCGCGAAACGAAGACCTTCGTCCATCGCGATTGGGTGAATCAGTTCAACTACGAACTTCAGGTTGTCGCCTGGCATAACCATCTCTACGCCTTCTGGCAACTGGACTGCACCAGTTACGTCCGTGGTACGGAAGTAGAACTGTGGACGGTAGCCTTTGAAGAATGGGGTGTGACGACCACCTTCTTCTTTGGTCAATACGTACACTTCAGCTTCGAACTGAGTGTGTGGCGTGATTGAACCTGGCTTCGCCAATACTTGACCACGCTGGATCTCGTCACGCTTAGTACCACGCAACAAGGCACCAATGTTCTCGCCTGCACGACCTTCGTCAAGCAACTTACGGAACATTTCAACACCAGTTACAGTCGTCTTCGTTGTATCTTGGATACCTACGATTTCAACTTCGTCACCAGTGCGAACGATACCGCGCTCAACACGACCAGTTACTACAGTACCACGGCCTGAGATTGAGAATACGTCTTCGATTGGCATGATGAACGGCTTGTCGATATCACGCTCTGGCTCTGGAATGTATGAATCCAAAGCTTCTGCCAATTCGATGATTTTCTTCTCCCACTTCTCTTCGCCTTCCAATGCTTTCAATGCTGAACCTTGGATTACTGGCAAATCGTCGCCTGGGAAATCGTACTCAGAAAGAAGTTCACGAACTTCCATCTCAACCAATTCCAACAACTCTTCGTCGTCGACCATGTCACACTTGTTCATGAACACGATGATGTATGGAACACCAACCTGACGTGACAACAAGATGTGCTCACGAGTTTGTGGCATTGGGCCGTCAGTCGCAGCAACTACCAAGATAGCGCCGTCCATCTGCGCCGCACCGGTGATCATGTTTTTAACATAGTCAGCGTGTCCTGGGCAGTCTACGTGTGCGTAGTGACGTGCTGGAGTATCGTACTCAACGTGTGACGTTGCGATGGTGATACCACGCGCTTTTTCTTCTGGTGCGTTATCGATTTGATCGAATGCACGTGCTGAACCACCGTAGGTTTTCGCCAATACTGTGGTGATCGCAGCGGTCAGAGTAGTTTTACCGTGGTCAACGTGGCCGATTGTACCGACGTTAACGTGCGGTTTGGAACGTTCAAATTTTTCTTTTGCCATGACAGCCTCTTTTTGGACAACGTACGGTGGATTAACACCAACAATTGAAAATCTATAGCCGGCGATTATGCCGAAATAAGCGAGACAAGGGAAGAGTTTGGCCTGACACATGGTGCTGATAGGCGGATTTGAACCGCCGACCTCACCCTTACCAAGGGTGCGCTCTACCAACTGAGCTATATCAGCACAATACAGATTATTTGGAGCGGGTAGTGGGAATCGAACCCACATCATCAGCTTGGAAGGCTGAGGTAATAGCCATTATACGATACCCGCATGCCTTGAATCGGGCCACCTCAAACCATTCTGGACTCACCGCATTCGCATGACCATGCTAAAAAGTGGTGGAGGGGGCAGGATTCGAACCTGCGAAGGCTGAGCCGTCAGATTTACAGTCTGATCCCTTTGACCGCTCGGGAACCCCTCCAAAACCAGATTTTAAAATGGTGCCGGCACCAAGAGTCGAACTCGGGACCTACTGATTACAAGTCAGTTGCTCTACCAACTGAGCTATGCCGGCACCCCGGTTAGGTGGAGCGCATTCTATTGTATCAATTTTGATGATGCAATAGGAAATACCATTTTTTTTAGCTTTCTTGGTTCGATCGGTTAATTTGCGAACGGATGGCGCAAAATAATCGTCTCAGCGCGGTCTGGACCTGTTGAAATAATGTCCACTGGTACGCCAGTTAAAACCTCAATTCGTTTGATATACGCAAGTGCAGCAGTTGGCAAATCTTTATGTTGAGTAATGCCCACAGTGCTGTCATTCCAACCAGGCATAGTTTCATATACCGGCTCGACGGTTTCGTAGTCTTCAGCAGCCATCGGCGGGTACTCAACCACTTCGCCATTTGGTAGTTTGTAACCGACGCAGATCTTCAATTCTTCGAGGCCATCTAACACGTCGAGTTTAGTTAAGCAGAAGCCACTCACCGAGTTGATTTGTACCGCACGACGAGCCGCTACCGCGTCAAACCAACCGGTACGACGTTTACGCCCAGTGGTTGCGCCAAACTCATGGCCCTTAACGCCTAAATGCTGCCCTACTTCACACTCCAATTCAGTTGGGAATGGACCGCTGCCAACACGCGTCGTGTAAGCTTTCACAATACCTAATACGTAATCAATGTAGCGCGGACCAAAACCAGCACCAGTAGATACACCGCCAGCGGTTGTGTTTGATGAGGTTACGTATGGATAAGTACCGTGATCGATGTCTAACAAAGTACCTTGAGCACCTTCAAACATGATGTGTTGGCCAGATTTACGAGCGTCATCTAGTAACGCTGGGATATCTGCAACCATGCTCTTTAATTGCTTCGCAACGTCTTCACAATAAGCCAATACATCATCAACATTCACCGGTTCAACTTGGTAATAATTGACTAGGGTGAAGTTGTGGAACTCAACAACTTCACGAAGTTTTTCTTCAAAGCGAGCGAAGTTGAACAAATCGCCAACACGCAAACCACGGCGAGCAACTTTGTCTTCATAGGCTGGCCCAATGCCGCGACCTGTGGTGCCAATCGCTTTATTGCCACGTGCTTTTTCGCGCGCTTGGTCTAAAGCAATATGGTATGGCAAAATCAACGGGCAGGCTTCACTGATAAGTAAACGATCACGCACCGGTACACCGCGTTGCTCAAGCATCGCAATTTCAGTCATGAGTGCTTCTGGCGACAGAACCACGCCGTTACCAATCACACATTTTACGTTCGCGCGCAAAATGCCGGATGGGATCAAGTGTAAAACGGTCTTCTCACCGTCGATGACCAGGGTGTGGCCAGCGTTATGTCCGCCTTGATAGCGAACGACTAGCGACGCCTTATCGGTAAGCAAATCAACGATTTTGCCTTTACCTTCGTCACCCCATTGTGTACCTAGAATTACTACATTTTTACCCATGATCTCGCTACCAGCAGTTACTGTTGAAAAAACAGGCGGCGATTTTAACAGGTATTTAGGGGCGACGGTAGCCCGATCAGAGCTGAGTCAACGCATTTTTTAATTGCTGGTAGTCTTCAACATCATGATAAATCGCGAAGCCAAAACGTAGACGTTCACCCCGATAGTCGGTCTCTATGCCGTGCTGACTGAGGTGTGCGGCAAGTTGTTCAACTGTCTCTGCATTAACAAGCTTGAATGTAAGAAAATGACCGTGGTGGTTCAGATCTTTCGCAAGTAGATTTTGGCGATTAATATGCGGATGCTTAACCTCATCTAAAATAGTTAAAAAGGCTTGCTGCAACTGCTTCACATAATCATGCATCGCTGCCACAGTAAGGCCATCGCGATACCACCATGCTAAGACGCTTTCGAGGCGATATACGGCTGAAAAATCCATCGTAGCGCCAGCAAAACGCATGCCGTCGTCGGCATACTCAACCTGCGCTTTTTGAGGCTTCGCAAGATTGGCGAAATCGGCGAACCAACCAGTAAACTCTGGTCGCAGCTGGCATCCTTTGGGAACTGCCATAAAACAGCAGCCCTCACCCGCTTGCAAATATTTATAACCTCCAGCGAGATAGAATACCCGATCAGCATACGATGCAAGATCAGTCGGAATGGCGCCGCAGCCGTGGTAGCCATCAATAATAATCTGTGTGCATGACGGCACGGCATCAATCCAAGTATTCAACTCAGGTGCAACGATACCGGAGTTATAGAACACCTGGCTGGTAAAAATCAGATCAAACGCTTGTTGCTGAATGGCCTCCAGCCAGCGGCTTTCAAAGGTCGCAAATGGCTCGGTTGCGATACTAACGAATTCAACTTCAGGCCGTTCCTGAAGGCGTCTAATTTGCCGTGAGAAACTATGAAACTCGCTATCGGTGCTGAGAATCTTCAGTGGTTTATTCGGCGCATAGCTCGAAATAACACGATACAGCAATTCATGAGTATTGCTGGCGAATACGAACTGCTCGGGATACGGATGGTTCAGCAACTGAGCAAGGTATTTCTGCACCGCAGGAACGCGCTCGCCAAAGATAGTTCCCCACTTATGATCAACATCCCGCGCGCTATCATCCCAATACGCCAGTTGCGCATCGCGCGTCACATCAGGCCAATAATGATGACTGTGGGGTGCAAAATGTAAGCTATTCGGATGCTCGGCTAGATAGCGACTATAGTGTTTTTTATACGACATATATAGGTGTCCGTTATTCGTTATTCGTTATTCGTTATTCGTTATTCGTTATTCGTTATTCGTCAGAGAGTAAACACAAAAAACCCGCGGGACAACCGCGGGTTCCTAATATCCAATATCTAATATCGCTCTTGCTTTTAACTAGCTAATATCGCTCTTGCTTTTAATTCGCAGTCGCTTTGTTTAGATATTTGAAGAAGTCGCTATCTGGCTCAAGTACCAAGACATCGTTGCCAGCTTCAAAGCTCTTTTCATAAGCCTGTAGGCTTCGAATAAACGAGAAGAACTCTGAATCTTTGTTGTAAGCACTAGCATAAATACCAGCCGCTTCAGCATCACCCTGACCACGTAACTGACGTGACTCACGTTCAGCATCGGCTAGCATAACCGTTACCCGCGCATCAACATCAGCACGAATAAATTCAGCTTGCTCACGACCCTCTGAGCGGTGCTCCATGGCAACCGCTTGACGTTCTGCACGCATACGCTGGAAAATTGATTGACTGACTTCGGTCGGCAAATTAATTTGCATGACGCGAACATCAATGACTTCAATGCCTAGCTCTTGTGCACTATCAGCACCACGAATAAGCGCCTCACGCATGAGGTTATCACGCTCACCAGAGACGATTTCTTTGATAGTACGGCTACCAAATTCCGCACGAAGACCACTGCTTACACGACGCGTTAAGAGCGCTTCTGCTTGTGCTTGGTTACCGCCATTCGTTGAAAGGTAATACGTTGCGAAATCAGAAATACGCCATTTCACATATGTATCAACAATCAAATCTTTTTTCTCGCTGGTCACGAAGCGATCTGGATTACCATCAAGCGTTTTGAAACGCGCATCAAGACGTTTTACGTCTTCAATGAATGGTAATTTGAAGTGCAGACCAGGAGCATACACGGTTGCTTCGCCAGTATCGGCGTCGCGTAATACCTTACCAAACTGAACCACAATGGCGCGTTGGCCTTCTTTCACTACGAACACCGACGAAAAGCCGAGTACGACAGCGACGATAACTAATACAGCTACAAAGTTTTTCATCGTTTACCCCCGACCATCGTTGAAGCGATCGCTGGTGCGAACGCTATTGTTTGAGCGAGACGAGCTGCTTGACTCATTATTGTTAGAGCTTCGCGTTGGGCTCGAATTAGTGCCTTGCGCTTCACTACGCGCAGGCTGCTCTGTTGCACGCTGTTTCTCAAGAATTTTATCGAGCGGTAGATACATCATGTTATTACTACCTTCAACATCAACCATAACTTTGGCCGTGTTGCTGTAAATTTTCTCTAGCGTTTCAAGATACAGACGCTCGCGCGTGACTACAGGTGCGGCCTTGTACTGAGGCAAGAGTTCTTGGAAACGTGCGATTTCACCCTGTGCTTTTAACACAGTCTGTTCACGGTAAGCCTGAGCTTCTTGCAGAATACGGCGAACCTGACCACGAGCAAGCGGCTCAATTTCACGCGCATAAGCTTCTGCTTCACGAATGAAGCGTTGCTCATCTTCTTGTGCCGCAATGGCATCATCGAACGCATCTTTCACAGCTTCTGGCGGGCGCGCTGGAAGTAAGTTCACATCAACCACCTGAATACCTAATTGGTATGGTGCAATAATGTTTTCCAATAACTCCAAGGTGTTTTGACGAACACTCTCACGACCTACAGTTAGTACTTCGTCCATTGTGGTGTGACCCACTACGAAACGTAATGCACTATCAGTCGCTTGCGCCAAACTACGGTCGGCATTTTCAACCGCAAACAAATAGTCGCGTGGATTAACGATACGATATTGAACGTCCAGCTCAACATGAACCACGTTCTCATCCTGAGTCAGCATAAAGCCTTCAGATTGGAACTGTTGCACGTTGCTCACGTCGACTGTTTCCACCGTGTCGACTAAGAACGGGCGCCAGTGCAGACCAGACTCAACTAAGTTGTGGTATTGGCCAAAGCGCAATACGATTCCGCGCTCTGCTTCTTTGACGGTATAAAAACCGGCAATGAACCAAATGACAACGGCAAGAATGACAATAACGCCGATTCCGCGCGACGGCATACCGCCACCACTTTTGTTAGCGCCACCACCATTACCTTTGTTGCCGCCAAGACCTAACTTGCCAAGCAAGTTACGAATCGCTTCATCTAAATCAGGCGGGCCTTGATCGCGGCCGCCTTGGTTTTTCCATGGATCACGGTCATTGTTATTACCGTTTCCCGGTTGATTCCAGGCCATTGATTACTCCAACTCTGGGTAGTTTAAAATAAGTTTTATTAAAAATGTTGCAGCTATTCTACAAAGCCTTGCAAGCTATCGCCATACTCTTCGGCGACTTGTTTACTTAAACGCTGCCAATCGACCGCCGACATCCGCACGTGCAGAGCTAGCTGGCCATCATCACGAGTTTCTTCGCCCGTAACACTCTTCATGGCATACAGCTTACCACGTAATTTGCCCATTGATGGCGGAATTCGCAAGGATACGTCAACCATGCTTGGGCGCAAGCGTTGCACCAAGGCTTCTTGTAACAAATCAATTCCGTCGCCCGTTTGCGATGAGAGCCACACACGAATCGGTAAGCCTTCATCGTTTGTATCAATACGCGCTGAACCGTCGGCAAGTTTATCAATCTTATTACAAATCAGCAGTTGCGGAATTTCATCCGCACCAATTTCATGCAGTACATCTTGTACTTGTTGCATATTTTCAGCCTGACGTTCGTCAGCCACATCAATCACATGCAACAGTAAATCGGCTTCTTGGGTTTCTTGTAGAGTAGCTTTGAAAGCCGCGACCAATTCGTGCGGCAAATGCCGAATAAAACCCACTGTATCGGCCAGGATAATTGGGCCAACATCGGGCAATTCTAATTTTCGTAGCGTTGGATCGAGTGTCGCGAACAATTGGTCCGCAGCATATACCTGCGCTTCAGTGATGCGATTAAACAAGGTTGATTTGCCGGCGTTGGTATAGCCAACTAACGAAACCGTCGGAATCTCGGCACGCTGACGTGCTCTTCGTCCTTGCTCACGTTGCTTTTGAACTTTCTCGAGACGCCCTAAAATATTCTTGATGCGCCCACGAATTAAGCGTCGGTCCGTTTCGAGCTGGGTTTCACCAGGACCACGCAAACCGATACCACCTTTTTGGCGCTCTAAGTGAGTCCAACCTCGAACAAGTCGAGTGGAAATATGTCGAAGTTGCGCAAGCTCTACCTGCAATTTACCTTCGTGAGTTCGCGCTCGCTGAGCGAAAATATCAAGAATCAACCCTGTACGATCGAGTACTCGGCACTCGCAAAGTTTCTCGAGGTTACGCTCTTGGGTAGGGCTTAAACTGTGATTAAAAATCACAATATTGGCATCAAGTAACTTGACCTGATCGGCAATTTCTTCCGCTTTACCAGAACCCACAAAATATTTGGAGCTTGGTGTGCTCCGTGAGGCGGTGACCACGCCAAGTGTTTCAACACCCGCTGAGGAAACTAATAATTTAAGTTCAGAGAGATCTTCACGATCGATTTCGGCAGGGAAATCAACGTGGACCAGGATAGCCCGCTCACCACTTTCAAACCTATCAAACAAGCTATCACTGCTCCTTTTAAGTTGTCTTAATCAATTGCCTCTTCGCTGTTCTCGCCAATCGGCAAGTAGTTCTGCGGAATACGCGCCGGAACAACAGTCGAGATTGCATGCTTGTAAACCATCTGGCTTACCGTGTTCTTTAATAAAATGACAAATTGGTCAAATGACTCGATCTGGCCTTGCAGTTTAATTCCATTAACCAGGTAAATTGACACCGGAACGCGCTCACGGCGCAACGCATTCAAAAACGGGTCCTGTAATGTTTGCCCCTTAGCCATATTCTTATTTCCTTTTTTGTTATTGTTTGTGTCTAGCAATATCTTACCACCCGCTTATGCCAGCCACTTCTAATATAGTTTAAATCTCGCGATTTCACATCGGGATTAGTTTTATTTCAGCTTATACTGAATATAAGGTGAATGTTTTAGTTTTCAAGGTCGCTTTGTGTAAATAACTGTGCCGGTTTGGCACAAATTGCTAACGCATCCTGCACCAACGTAGGCGATTCAGTTTCCAACCAATGAACACCAGGCCATTTCCTCAACCACGTTAACTGGCGTTTCGCCAGCTGTCGAGTCGCGAAAATGCCGCGATTGATCATTTCTTCAAAATCAAACTCGCCATCGAGGTACTGCCACGCCTGGCGATAGCCGACACAACGTATCGAAGGCAAATCAATATGTAAATCCGACCGTTGTCGTAGTTGTTCGACCTCATCAATGAAGCCTTGTTCCACCATTTGACGAAATCTTAACGCAATACGATCATGCAAGACTGCACGATCACTCGGTGCAACCGCTATTTGGATAATAGGATATGGTAATGCCCCGTGCCGAGCTTCGGTAAGTTCTGAGATTGTTTTACCGCTAATTCGGTAAACCTCTAATGCGCGCAATAAGCGTTGTGGATCATTCGGGTGAATGCGCTGTGCACTTTGTGGGTCAACTTGTCGCAGTTCGGTATGCAGTGCCTCGCTACCTTTTTGTTCTAGTTCTCGAGTCAATTGCGCGCGAATCGCGGCGTCAGCTTCCGGCAGTTTCGACATGCCTTCAAGCAGCGCTTTGAAATACAACATAGTGCCACCGACCAATAACGGAATACGGCCAGCCGCAATAATGTTGTCAATTTCTCGACGTGCATCTGCGGCAAATTGTGCTGCGGAGTAACTTTCAGCTGGGTCACAGATATCAATTAATCGATGTGGTGCTTGTGCTAATTCTTCCGCCGTAGGTTTCGCTGTACCGATATCCATTCCGCGGTAAATCAACGCTGAATCGACAGAGATAATGTCGCACGGCAAGTGTTGCGTGAGCGCAATCGCTAATCCTGTTTTTCCTGCTGCGGTGGGCCCATAAAGGCAAATGACATGAGGTTTAGTCATCGTAACGCCTCTGGTAAAGATGGTAACGTTACCGCCAACCAAAATGACGCCGGACAGTCATTCAGTTCTCGTACATATTGTAACCAGTGTTCGGCTTGAGCCATTGAGTAGTTTGTTTGCACTTGGTGATGTGCCAACCATGCAATCAACTCTTGTTGACTGTTGCGCTTCGATACCAAGGTTCGCATACTCGATGCAATGTCGGTTTGACGTAGTGCTGATGGCACGTCTAATACGGTAACTGACTGCTTTGAGCACTCTATTCGAATGCCCAATAACGCGAGCTCTTTCGTATCGACAGACTTTAGCGCAGTCACAATGTCTGGGTCGGTGAGTTTCACCGGTATTAACAAAGGTTGTCCCGCAAGCCCAATTTTAGCCTGTTGGCTTAACTGGTGTTGCAAATAATGGTGTTGCACCTGCTGCAAATTTAGCAAAGCCAAAGATTTATTCTCAACAAGCGCAAAACGCTGCTGAATAATCGTCAATACTTTGCTATCGGATTTCGTCGTTTCGACACTTGCACTATCTTCTGACGGCGCTCGTGTTGGCGTTGCAAAGTTCGCATAATCAGCGACGGCCGATGGCGAAACTGTCGTACGCGTTGGAAAAATATCTCGATGCTGCGGCTGTAACTCTCGCACCTGTTGTGCGAGCGCTTCGTTACTCGATATATAACCATGTTGACTACCGCTCGTCGCTTCAGCATTCGACTGTGATTTCTGCGTAGCGACTGCTTGACGCACGCCCGCCAAAACAAAATCATGAATTTGCCGAGCCTGATGAAAGCGTACTTCGTGTTTGGCCGGATGTACATTTACATCGACATCTTGCGCTGGTAACTCAAGGTACAACACAAAGGTAGGCGTTCTATCTTCACCCAAGCTATCGCCGTAGGCTTGACGTACAGCATGTCCCAATAAACGGTCACGCATCATACGGCCATTCACATAAAAATACTGCACATCCGCTTGATGGCGGCACGCATGAGCTGGGGCAACCCAACCCCACAATCTTACCGGGCCCGATTGCTCATCAATAGCAATGACTTCATCGGTAAAGTTATTACCACAAACTTGCCCTACGCGTCTTATATATTGCTCTGGTGTTTGCACGGCGGCATATTGACGGACAATTTTATCGTTATGAAGTAGCTGAAAACGCACATCGAAACGAGCCAAGGCAATACGCCGCAATACTTCATCAATATGGCTAAATTCAGTTTTGTCAGTGCGCAAGAACTTTCGTCGGGCTGGCGTATTGAAGAACAGATCTTGAACATCCACCGTGGTACCTTGGGGATGGCTCGCTGGAGCTAACTCCGCCTGCATATCACGGCCTTCAACCCATGCTTGCCAGGCTTGCTCTTGCTCCGCTGTTTTTGAGGTGAGAGTTAGACGCGATACAGAACTAATACTCGCCAATGCTTCACCGCGAAAACCTAAGCTTTGAATCGCCTCTAAATCACTCAATGAACTTATTTTGCTGGTTGCATGACGACTCAAAGCCAGCGCCAGCTCGTCGCGCGGAATACCACCGCCGTTATCCCGCACACGAATACGTCGCCGTCCACCTTGATCGATGTCGATGGTGATTTGTGATGCGCCCGCATCCAGACAGTTTTCCACCAATTCTTTAACTACTGATGCGGGACGTTCGATAACTTCACCTGCCGCAATCTGGTTGGCCAGACTAATCGGCAGTAACTGAATAGGCATAACCGAAACCTAATATTATGACGACGGAATTTCTAGCTTTTGACCAATGTGCAGCACGTTGCTTGAAAGGCTATTGCGCTCTTTGATTGCTTTAACCGTGGTGTTGTAACGCTGCGCTAAAACCGACAACGATTCGCCCGAACGCACAATATGCGTTTTACTTCGGCTCGTAGCAAACAAGGTACCGTCCGGCGGACGACGCTGAAAATAATTACGCACACCCTGATAAATCGCTCGCGCGAGTTGCTGTTGATGTTTATTGGTCAACAACTGCTGTTCTTCTTGTGGGTTTGAAATAAACCCAGTCTCGACCAACATCGACGGGACATTACCGGAGGTTAAAACCGCCAAACTCGCGTGTTGCGGCTCGTGCTTATGCATACGAGCAACGCGTCCCATTTCTGCTATAACCTCTTTCGCCATTTCGTAGCCAGTACTCATGGCGTGCCCCATACTCAAATCAAGAATGGTTTTACTGATGTAACCGTAGGTATCATCCTCTTCTAGGCGCATATCGACACCACCGATTACATCCGACATGCGCTCTTTATTTTCGAGCATTCGACCCATTTCGTTGTTTGCGCGACGTGTGGACAGCACCCACACCGATGCCCCACGAGGCTGCGGACTGGTGAAGGCGTCTGCGTGAATCGACACTAATAAATCGGCTTTGATGTCTTCGGCTTTGCGAGTTCGATCCTTTAGGCCCACGTAATAATCACCTGAGCGTATTAAATAAGCTTGCATTGCACTGTCTTGGTTAATGATATCAGCCAACGCTTTCGCTATTTTAAGTACAACGTGTTTCTCAAAAGTACCACGAGGTCCAATTGAGCCGGGGTCATCGCCACCGTGACCTGCATCTATTGCGATAGTGACTTTTCGTTCTTGTAATTGCTCGACGGTTAACGCTTCAGAACGTCGTTCAATCGAGCGTCCTGGAAGGTCAATGACTAAGCGCTCGCCGTAGCGATCATTTGCTGCCAGAGGAAATACTTTCGCATCGATTTTGTCACTTAGCTCTAACACGATACGCGTTGAGTTTTTATCTTTTGGGGTGCTGGTACGAATTTTTTTAATGAGCAATGATTCGTTTTGCAGCTTAGCAAGATCGACATTAAGTTTGGTGGCATTAAAATCAATCACTAAACGATAAGGCGGTGCCTGATACAGTGTAAAGTAGCTGTAATCTGGGCTTGTTCCCAGATCAAAAACAACGCGCGTATTATCCGGAGCTGGCCAGATACGGATATTGTCAATATCGTTCGCGTACGCCGCACTGCCTAATAGCCAGCACAACACCGCCGCTTTCGCTAAAAAGTTTCGCATTACATCGTATCGAGTAACTCTCGACCTCGTTCTGTTAGCGCTTCTAAGGTGATTGATCGCGCAGTATCCGCATAATCAATCGTTATAATTATATCGGGCTGTGGTAAATAGCCTTTGCCACGTTGCGGCCATTCGGCCAAAATGATTCTATGGGTTCCAAGGTAATCACGGATGCCCATAAATTCAAGCTCTTCTGGATCGGCTAGGCGATACAAATCAAAATGATTAATTTGCCAAGGCTCTAACTCATAGCTCTCAACTAACGTGTACGTCGGGCTTTTCACATGCCCCTGATGACCAAGCTGTTGAATAAATCCGCGACTAAACGTCGTTTTCCCAGCGCCCAGTTCACCTAACAAATAAATCGTCAAGCCGCTCTCGGCTAGTTCTTCTTCGTGTGCTTTAACCCCATCAGCAAGCGCGCGTGCAGTATCCAGTAACGCCGCTTCATCTTTCAAAAACAATGTCTGCTTGTGCATGAACCCCTACTCATTCAGCGTTTTTTTCAAGCACCGGTTGTCAGTAACTGGTGCGGATTCACAAGGGCGCGAAGTTCGGCCATTAAATCGCTCGGTAGTGTACCACGTTCTCCATGTTGCGCAGCATTTTCGCCAGCTACAGCGTGCAACCATGCAGCCATTGCAAGTACCTGTTCAAGCGGAATTTGTTGCGCTACGGGTTGCGACACATTCTGTGCCAACAAAGCGCCAACAACCCCGCTTAATACATCCCCACTACCACCTACTGCTAAAGCTGGTGAACCTCGACGACATACCCATGCATCCTGTTGGTACGGCGACTTCACTAATGTTCCTGCTCCTTTGAGTAACGCATACGCATGAAAGTTCTGACAAATTTGTGTAAGTGCCTGAAGTCGATTCGCAGTAACGTCTTGCGTGGCGCAACGCAATAAACGAGCAGCTTCGGCGGGGTGAGGGGTAAACAACCAATCATGTTTATCTGGTTTCGATAACGGAGCTTTGGCAAGGCTGTTAAGTGCATCCGCATCCCACACGACTGTCCCCGGCCATTTTGCTACTTGTTCAACTAATACTCTTGCCCATGGTGTTTGGCCAAGTCCCGGTCCAATCACCACCGTTGTTGCTACCTCTAACAACTCGGTTAAATCATTCGCTACGGCATGCACCATCAATTCGGGTTGTGCCGATGCGATGGCCAGTTGCGAATCACGGTGGCAGGCAATGGATACCTTTCCAGCACCACATCTTAATGCCGCTCGTCCCGCTAACACAGCAGCACCACTCATGCCAACACCGCCCCCAACAATTAATACGTGACCATAATCTCCCTTATGGGACGATTTACGACGGCGTTGTAAGTGCTCACTCACCAAATTACTCTGTATAACGCGCAGCGTTGCTGGTGTGCGGAAAAAAGCCTTACTAATACCCAGATCAGCCAGCACAATGTCGCCACAATAGTCCGCGGCCTCGCCGGTGACTAACCCGACCTTCAGCGCAATCATCGTTACTGTGCAGTCGGCTTGAACAGCCTTTGGCTTCGCTACCCCAGTGTCACTATCTAAACCGGTCGGAACATCAACACTCAAGATCCAGCAATGACGCCCATAGCGATTAATCAATTCAACCGCATCGACAAATGGTGCCGTCAAGTTGCGGCTGAGCCCGTTGCCTAGCATCGCGTCGATAACAATATCGATGCCTTGAAAGTGCTCGGCTGACAATGATTCAAGTTCAAGCACCAGTCCACCTTGGTCACGCCAGGCTTGTGCCGCAAGCACCGCTAGTTCCGAGCTTGGCTGAACCGCTGCAACTTGCACTTTGTAGCCTGCATGCTGCGCCAAGCGTGCTAGTACCCAGCCATCACCACCGTTATTACCTGGCCCGCAGACGATCAACAAGTTTGCGGGAGCTGGCTGTTTCGCTTGAATTGCGCCCAAACATGCTTGTGCGGCACGCTGCATCAGTTGTGCCATACTCACATCGCAAGCAGCAGCGGCTTGTTGCTCACCAGTTCGTACTTGCTCTGCGGTGTAGATCATACTGGTTAAATCGAATGACATCGGTGCATCCCTTGGCCGTTTTTGCTATGTTAGCGCCACATCACGTTGACTTATTACGTGCACTATTAGTGTAGAGGATAAATCGAATTCTATGGATTATCACCAACTGGCCGAAGATATTAAACGCTGGGGCGCCGAATTGGGGTTCCAAAAGGTTGGTATTACCGATGTCGATCTCAGCACTGAACGTGAGCATTTGCGCCGCTGGTTAGAGCAAGGTATGCATGGCGACATGGAATGGATGGCGCGTCATGAGGCATTACGCACCCGCCCCGACCAACTACACGAAGGTGCCGTGCGCGCGATTTCTGTGCGTATGAACTATCTGCCGGCTGAGGCTGGCTTTGCAAAAACTTTAAAAAACCCGCGCCTGGGCTATATCAGCCGCTATGCATTGGGACGCGACTACCACAAATTGATGCGCAAACGGCTCAAGCAACTCGGTGAAAAAATTCAAGAAGCCTGCGCTGAGCTAGATTTTCGACCTTTCGTCGATTCTGCGCCGATTATGGAAAAACCTTTGGCCATAAAAGCAGGACTCGGCTGGCGTGGAAAACACACTCTGGTGCTTGATGAAGGTAGCGGCTCATGGTTTTTTTTAGGCGAATTATTGGTTAATTTGCCGTTGCCTACCGATAGCGAAGTTGAGGAGAAGTGTGGTACTTGCAGTGCTTGCATCACTATTTGTCCCACGCAAGCCATTGTGGAGCCCTATGTACTCGATGCACGCCGCTGCATTTCTTACTTAACCATCGAATTACGCGACAGCATTCCGGAAGAGTACCGCCCACTTATGGGGAATCGAATCTATGGCTGTGATGATTGCCAATTGATTTGCCCGTGGAACCGCTATGCTCAACTAACCGATGAAGGCGATTTTTCGCCCCGACAGGAATTGCATGCGCCAGAGTTACTCGAGTTATGGCAGTGGAATGAAGAAACGTTTTTGAAGCGTACTGAAGGTTCGCCGATTCGCCGTATTGGCTATGATTGCTGGCTACGCAATTTGGCTGTAGCGATGGGGAATGCGCCAACCGATACCGACATAATCAAAGCACTAGAAAAACGTCGCCCCGATGTTTCTGAAATGGTTGCCGAACACATTGATTGGGCGCTTGAACGGCAACGCAGTGGTGCCGTTAAAGTTGAAAAACAGGTAGTTCGACTTGTCCGCGCTGTTGAGAAGGGGCTCCCGCGTGATGCTTAGCCACCGGAGTAGAAGGCTCTTTAATGCTCGAGCTTTTCACAAAGGTTTCTTGTTCTTGCGGACTGCAAGCAACCAAAATCACCATGGTGCTCATGATTAGTCCCAATAAGAATTTGTACATGATTGCGCCCCCACTTGCGTACCGTTGAATTCACGGTTGCATAGTAGCGAGCGGCGCGCCCATGAACAATGTGAGAAGTGAAAGGATTGAGTAAAACTAAATTTACTCAACAGAAATCGCCGGAGCCTCCGTCAACACGAGGTTCACGCGACGGTTCTCGCTTCGCCCCGCTGTTGTCGAATTACTTTGAAGCGGCTGGCTGTCTGCATAACCTATCGCTCGCAATCGCTCCGCATTAATTCCATTCGTTTGCAAATAACGTACAACCGATATCGCACGCGCCGCTGACAGCTCCCAGTTGCTTGGGAAACGCGGCGTGTTAATGGGTAGATTATCGGTATGCCCTTCCACACTGATGTGAAGGTCTGAATCTGCCAACATCGTGAGTAACGGTTGCATCACCGCTGCAGCCTGCTGATTAAATTCTGCCTCGCCACTATCGAACAAAATTTTGTCGTTTAAACGAATATTTAACTTTCCTGGCGACAAGCTCACGTTAACAGAATCGCCCAAACCAGCACCAGCGAACTGCTCTTCAATACGCGATTGCATTGCACCTAGGCCACCCTGCGCAACTAAACTTTGGTTAGCCGATTTTGACTCGCCGGACAAATCTGCATTGGCAAGAAGCACAACAAAAAGAACCAACAGCAACGTCAACAAATCCATATAGGTGGTTACCCAACTATCTTCTTCTTGATTAACTTCTGGCGATTCGTCTAAATGACTTCGTGGCGTTCTGCTGAGCATCCGCGAAGCAATATTCTGTGCACCGCCATCAGCAATTTGCGCGCGCTCCCGATTCGTTTCTGTTGGCGCGCCAGCATGACGTTCGATTAACTCATTGAGCGTCGGTTCATTGCTCATGCCTAAACTCGCTCTTGTGCCGGTTCTGACGAATTCTTTTGCAATGCTTCGTGTTCGTGAATATCTAATTCGTCTTCAACGTGAGCAAAGAATGTTGATAAATATTCACGAATATAGCCAGGGCTACGGCCTCGTGCGACGAGTAAAATACCTTCAAGAATCATATTCATCAGTTGCACACGGCGTTCGGTTCGACGCTCAAATTTAATCGCAATTGGTTTAAAAAACATGTTTGCCAACACCACACCATATAATGTCGTTAGCAACGCGAAGGCCATATCCACGCCAATTTCAGTCATGCTACTGCTACCCATGCCGTGCAGCATATTGACCAAACCAACAAGCGTTCCCAACATGCCGAAGGCCGGTGCGAAAGCTGCCATAGTACGGTATACCTGAGCTTCAGCACGCTCTTTGATTTTCATCTTTAAGATACGCCACTCAAGTAACTCAGCAATATCTTGCGTTGGCGTGCCATCAATCAGTAATTGAAGCCCCGTCTTTAAGAAAGGATTCTTAACTTGCGCGAGTTGATCTTCAGCATTGGCGATTCGCCCTTGAACGAGTTGTCGAGCAACTTCCACCAATTCTTTTTGGTCGTCATGGGCGTACATTTTTTCATTGCGCAGAACAATCCAGAGAATTTTAAATACCCGAATAACTTCTCGTAACGGATAGGCCAATAAAGTTGCTGCGAAGGTACCACCGAGCACAATTGCAAGCCCGGGTAAGTTCACAAACGCCCAAGCATCGGCCGCAGTTAGAAATATTGAAAGGACAACAATGGCGATACCCGAGAGCATGCCGAGCAGAGTTGATAAATTCATCGTTATTAGCGGACCTATTCTACAACAACAGATAACCAACTTATCGGCACGGACGTAATTTTCTTGAGCACAAACGTTACAATCGCCAGTTAAAAAACCGGATTCGTAATTGCTTCTCAAATTCAACTGTTACCAATAGCGCCACCCCAATCAGCAGTACGAGTAATACCTCGTGCCAGTCAAGCGCAGCGATACCAAAGAGCTGTTGTAGCGGTTGCACATAAGTGGCCAGTGCTTGCGCCATGACAATCAAAATAACTGCTGTCCATAATGGACGAGTGCCTCGGAGGGCCCGCCATGTAAGCGAAGCACCATAAATATTGCGGATAAAGAAAAGATGAAAGATTTCGAGCACAACCGCTGTATTCAGTGCCATGCTGCGCGCAACTTCAAGGCTCTGACCTTGATTGAGGGCGTATTGAAACACCCCGTATAGAGCAATAACAAATAATATCGAAACAAATACAACGTGCCATACTAAAGCGCCGCGTAACAAGGGTTCTGAACGATGTCGTGGCGGTCGTTTCATACTATTCGGCTCCGTCGGTTCGAACGCTAACGTTAAACCTAAGGTGATGGCGGTCACCAAATTCACCCACAACAGCTGAACTGGTGTAATGGGTAATGCCAACCCCAGTAACAAGGCGAGAATAATTGCCATAGATTCGCCAACACTGGTTGGAATATCCCAGCTAATCACCTTCTTGAGGTTATCGTAAACGGTGCGCCCTTGCTGCACTGCAGCGACAATGGAGGCAAAGTTATCGTCAGTGAGAACCACATCTGCTGCTTGCTTGGTCGCTTCACTACCGCGAATACCCATGACGATGCCAACATCAGCACGTTTTAGAGCCGGCGCATCATTCACGCCATCGCCGGTCATCGCCACGACTTGCTGCTGTGCTTGTAACGCCTGAACTAAGCGCAATTTATGCGCAGGGCTGGTACGGGCGAACACATGCACTTCTTTTACGGTGTCGTTGAATTGTTCATCAGATAAATTATCAAGCTCGCTGCCGGTCAGTACCTTATCCGCATTTTCAATGCCGACTTGATGTGCAATCGCTGTCGCAGTTCCGGGATGGTCGCCAGTAATCATTTTCACACCAATACCAGCTTGGCGACACTGTTGTATCGCCGCGATTGTTTCCGCACGTGGCGGATCGATGAGCCCAACCAAACCAACCAGAACAAGGTCTTTGCTCAACTCTGATTGCTCAAGCACGACATCAGTATCCGCCATTTGGCGTTGCGCCAATGCCAACACACGCAATCCTTGTGCGGCAAGCCGCTTGGCTTCGGCCAGCCAGTAGTCACGATTAAGTTCGGTAACCTGCCGTCCCACCGCATACTGCCAAGAACACATCGTTAGGATTTGCTCAGGCGCGCCTTTTACACTGACAAACGCATGCCCTTGATGATCATGATCTAACGTCGCCATGTAGCGCGTTTCGGCATCAAAAGGAATTTCATCGTGGCGATGCCATTGCCGGCGATCGTGTTCAACCGAAATGCCGAGTTTTGCTGCGAAAGCTAGTAGCGCGCCTTCCATCGGATCACCCACAACTTGCCAGCCGTCTGCCGATTCATGTAACTGTGCATCGTTACATAGCAGTGCTATGCGCCCAATATCACGCAAACGCGCCTCATCGCTGACCAAAGCAGTGTCAACCGTCGCATTGATCACTTCGCCATTCGGCGCATAACCATCGCCGGTTATATTAAACTGGGCATCGCTCAACGAGAGCGCTGCGACCATCATTTCGTTTCGCGTTAACGTTCCCGTTTTATCGGTACAGATCACTGAGACTGCACCGAGAGTTTCGATACTTGGCAGGTGGCGCACAATGGCATGGCGTCGCGCCATCGCTTGTACGCCAACAGCCAGTGTGATGGTCATCACCGCTGGCAAGCCCTCAGGTATCGCCGCAACAGCGATGCTCACCATAATCATGAATAGCTCAGCAAATGGCTTGAGTTGCAACCAACTTGCATAAGCGAGCAGAGCGCCAGCAAAGAAAAGAATTAGAAACGTCAGCCATTTCGAAAAACGTGCGGTTTGTTCAACCAACGGTGTCGTTAATTTCGATACTTCTGTCAACATCACACCAATACGACCAAACTCCGTACTGGAACCTGTCGCAACCACCACGCCTTGCGCATGCCCAGTAGTCACCCAGGTGCCAAGGTAGGCCATATTTGAACGACTGCCTAACGCTGTTTGTTCGGCGAGATCTTCGGTCTGTTTGGTCACCGCGTGCGATTCACCAGTCAGTACCGCCTCTTGCACCTGAAGGCTAAAGGTTTCTAGTAGGCGGAGATCAGCCGGAACGCGAGCCCCCGCCTCTAATATCACGATATCTCCGACAACCAACTGTTCAGCTGGAAGTTGCTGTCGTTTACCGTCACGCACGACTAAAGCGGTTGGCGCCAGCATATGACGTAATCCGGCAAGTGCCGACTCCGCCTTGCCTTCTTGGTAATAACCAATAATCGCATTGATAACAACGACGGCAAATATCACCACCGCGTCGACATAATGTTGCAGTAATAGCGTGACGCCAGTTGCCGCTAAAAGAACGTAGATAAGTACATTATGAAACTGCCGGATGAAACGTTTCCATGCTGGCTCAGTCTTTATCGCCGGAAGTGTATTCGGCCCCTGTTCGTGAAACCGTTGTTCAGCTTCAACGCTCGTTAAGCCACTAGTGTTGGATTGGGTCTGTTGGAGAACAGCTGCAGGCGGCATCGCATGCCAATTTGCTTGCATAAGTCCTCCGTCATTGAAGTGGTGTTAACTCTTAATTTTAGCGATATCGTCTAGAAT
The DNA here is from genome assembly GCF_044807045.1 of Pseudidiomarina marina. Taxonomy (NCBI): domain Bacteria; kingdom Pseudomonadati; phylum Pseudomonadota; class Gammaproteobacteria; order Alteromonadales; family Idiomarinaceae; genus Pseudidiomarina; species Pseudidiomarina marina. The sequence goes on from NZ_CP085233.1 coordinate 169,179, forward strand.
CTTAGCAAAGAAATCGGCGCCTTTTTGTCTGGCAAAATCAATATTTCGTTCGGGGATTCGCTCCGGCTTTGTGTAGCTTGCCAGTGCGTTGGCGACACTGTCCTCGCGAAGCACGTGAAGCATTGGGTATGGGGCGCGATTAGTATAGTTTGCAGCATCGTCAGCATCACTATCGGCAAACTGATATTCTGGGTGAAACGTGGCGAGTTGATAGACTCCGTCGTACCCCTCGAGTTCGAGTAAGCGCTCTGCATAGTCGACTAAATCAAGATAGTCATCAAAATCGCTCACTCCGTTTGGCAGAATCAGCAGCGCCGTCGCAATATCAGGCTGAGTATCGAGTTTCTGTATTAATTTGAGTAATGCTTGGAGCTGTTCCGCAATATCGGCACTCGTCTCCACCTGATAGTGAATGGTTTGTTGTTCAACTTCACGACGCGCAAACGGGCATAAATTAAATTGAACAATCACTTGGTCTACCCAAGCTTTAGTTTGCGCAGTGATTTGCGGTATCAAGTCAGTTGTCATAAATGCGGATTGTATACCACTTCCCATAAATGTTTTTCAGGGTCCATAAAATAACCGGCATAGCCACCCCACGAGGTGGTTTTTGCTGGTTTCACCCAAGCAGCACCCGCTTTCGATGCTTCATCCAAAATAGCATCAACGGCTTCTTCGGAATCAACATTGTGTGCCAATAAAACATGCGTTGGCTCGGCTTTCCCCAGTGGCAAGCCACTGTCATTTGCCAAACTTTGCCGTGGCCACAAAGCAAACATCAGATTATTCTCAAGCTTAAAAAAAGCAGCGGCTCCATTCTCATATTGCTCGCCAATAATGCCCTCAGTTGGCCAACCTAAGCCGTCGCGATAAAACGCGACGGCTTTCTCCAAGTTGTCCACCGTTAAGGTAATAAAGGAGATTCGAGGCTTCATGCCATCGCCTTCGGGTTCGGACCAAAGCGGTTATCACCTGGCGTGCTGTCCATCACAAAGAAGACGATCAACACAATCGCACCAATCAACGGAATCAAGGCAATTAATAGCCACCAACCAGAACGGTCTGTGTCATGTAAACGACGCACACCGACTGCAATAGACGGTATTAGCACCGCTAAGCTGTATATTGCACCGAGAACACCGATGCTCATATCTGGGTCACTGAACCCTAAAATGCCATCAATAAACCCAAGCACGAAACCAATAATGGTGTTAAATAAAACGAAAAACCAATATTCAGAACGTCGTGCGCGACCACTGAAAACCGCATACTTCTTTAAAACGGTAAGATACCAGTTCATGTTATTTTTCCTTTTTGATTTGCCCTTCTTGTTGTCGGTCTGCGAGATGTTGGGCTCATCAGCACAGTACTGCATTCCGTTTGCAAAAATAACTTAGTCGTTATAGCTGTCGCATATACTCTAACGCGCCTTTCACGGCGGCTACCTGTGCCTCAATACATTCTTCGGGAGATGCATTGGCGCTGTCTGGATAGACCTCGGTGGTGCTCACGTACGGGGCATCCGTTAAGCCCATACATAGGCCGAGCTCTTTCCCGGCATAGTGAATGACACCCTCTTGCTCAACCGGGGCTCCAATGATTTTGCCTTCGTCATCGGCAGGAGCAATGTGGGTAACTTGCCGCACCGAATCAATAATCGCCTTTTGGAAATCCGGTGTTGGCTTCTCAGAATTACCAACGGTATAGAAGCCATCCGGGATGTTCCAATTGGTGTTTACCTTGCCATCGCGAGCCGCAAGTGCTGGACGGAATTCTGAATTGTCCGTATCGGTGGTTTCGTGCAAATCAATATGCATCACGAACTCAAGTTGATGACTCGCGATGTAGTCCATAATTGCCGCACACTCACCCGCTGGGCTGTTCTCTTTGAACGAACGGTTCGGATCGATGGCAAACGGATTCCAGCGATTAATGGTTTCGTAGCCCCATGGGCTAATGCATGGCGCAATGAGAATATTAAACCATTGGCTGTAATACTCAGCGTGCTGTTTTGCAAAAGCTAATGCGCCATGAACGCCTGATGTTTCATAGCCGTGCACACCGCCTGTCACCAACACATTTGGTTTGGCGGCATCCCAGTTTCGTGTTTTTAGTAAAAACAGCGGAAATGTATTGTTGGGATATTCGAGCGCGCCATATTGCTCGACATCAAATTGATCATGTAGTCGATTAATTTGAGTCACAACATCATCAAAATATGACCGTTTTACAGATTGTTGTTTAAGCCAATGCTGTTTTTCTTCAACACCCCAAGGTTGTCCTGGGGTGCCAATTGGATACTGCTGCTCTGTCATTGTTTAACCTTTTCTCTCTTATTTTGCGCAAATCTTCTTATGCCAGTAACTTGATGGCGATTTGAACCAACACCACAATATTGGCGATGATGCCAATCATAAAGAAATAACTACGTGGACTCGGATTGCGCTCAGTCGCGATGCCGTAATACAGCAACATGTGAATGATACGAGCAAAGGCAAACGCCCAAACTGATATCGCGAACCATTGCGAATCGACGCCCGCAAAAACGGCTAAGAAAACGGCGGCGAGAAAAAATGGAACATTCTCAAGGCTATTTTGAAAGGTTCGATGGGCACGGAACACGAATGACTGATGACTTAAACGCTCATCAATTTTCCCTGGAATTGCTCCAGGTTGCTTTGCTTTACTGCCGCTCGCGATGAACCACTGCACCATCACAGTGGCTAAAATAACCCAAACCCCAGCGTAAACGAGATGACTCATGACCCTACCTTTTCGTGAATCTAAGAAACCTTACAGTAGCGGGTAATGACAAGGTCTGCAATGGCAACTTATTCAGGCTTGAAGATACCGATAATGCTGTCGGATTGAATACTTTTACCCGTTGCGGTTGGCGCACTCGTCTCCGCTTGTTTTGCCGCAGGAGGCTTAGCACCACGTTCTGAAAACGTATGACCGCACTGTATACAGCTCACTTCTTCCTGTTCACCTTTAATGGTGAGCATGAGCGTATCTTGCGCATGGCAGGCTGGGCATTCCGCACCAGCGATAAAACGTTTGCGAGTTTGAGTCATATTCACCTCTGTGGCTATCAGGTATAATTGTCGCAGAAACTGAGTCGAACACCAAGTTAGGACTATTCATGATAAACATTCGCGCGATGTCGTTAATGCGCGGCGGCAAGTTATTACTCGAAGATGCAAACATAACCATTTTCCCCGGCCATCACGTTGGGCTCGTTGGTCGTAATGGCACGGGTAAGTCATCTCTCTTTGCATTGCTTCGCGGCGAACTTAGCGTTGAACAAGGTTCTTGCGACCTGCCAAGTGGCTGGCGTATTGCCAGCGTAAAGCAAGAAACGCCTGCACTTGAACAGGCTGCTATAGAATACGTGCTTGATGGTGATAAAGAGCTCCGCGACTTGGAAAAACAACTTGCTGACGCCGAAGCCAAGCAAGATGGCAATGCCATTGGGCACTTGCATGATGCCATTGCTACAATTGGCGGTTACGAAGCCCCCTCACGGGCGGCCGCTCTCTTAGCTGGTTTAGGTTTTGAGCCTGAGCAAATATATGCACCGGTAAAATCATTCTCAGGTGGCTGGCGAATGCGTCTTAACTTGGCGCAAGCTTTGATTGCACGCGCCGATTTGTTGTTACTTGATGAACCCACCAACCATTTAGATGTTGATGCGATTTTCTGGCTTGAAGATTGGTTACAACGCTTTCCAGGTACATTAATTGTAATTTCGCACGACCGCGATTTTCTCGATGCCATCGCGCAGCAGATTGTTCTTATCGAACACCAGCGTGCAACCAGCTACAGCGGCAACTATAGTAGTTTTGAGCGCCAGCAAGCCGAGCAGTTAGCGCAACAACAAGCACAGTTCGAAAAAGAACAAGCCCAGCGTAAACATCTGCAAAGCTATATTGACCGATTCCGTTACAAAGCGAGCAAAGCCAAGCAAGCACAAAGCCGCATCAAAGCCTTGGAGCGATTGCAAGCAAGTGCACCGTTGCGCGCTGCAAGCGGTTTTCAATTTGCGTTTAAAGAACCCGAACAATTACCAAACCCTCTATTAACGCTTGAAAAAGTGCAGGCGGGGTATGGCGATGCGGTTATTCTAAAAAATATTCAGTTTAACCTGGTGCCCGGCAGTCGCATTGGTCTTCTTGGCCGCAACGGCGCTGGCAAGTCAACATTGGTCAAGTTGCTGGCCGGAGAATTAACCGCACAAGCAGGCGTGGTGGCTTTGAATCCGGGTGTTAAACTGGGTTACTTCGCCCAGCATCAACTGGAAACATTGGATACGCAAGCGACGCCCCTGCAGCACTTGCAGCGACTTGATAAATTTGCAACAGAACAGCAGTTGCGTGACTTTGTTGGAGGCTTTGGCTTTTCCGGCGATGCTGCCACCAGCCTAGTTGGGCCGATGTCGGGCGGCGAAAAAGCACGCTTAGTTTTAGCCCTCATTGTTTATCAGAAGCCAAACCTACTGCTTCTTGATGAGCCAACCAACCACCTTGATAGTAGTATGCGAGAGGCGCTCGTTTATGCGCTACAAGACTTTACTGGCGCCATGGTGATTGTGTCGCACGATCGCCATTTATTGCGCACGACGGTTGATGAGTTTTACTTAGTTGCCCACCAACAAGTAGAGCCATTTGCAGGTGACCTAGACGCCTATCACGATTGGCTTAAACAACAGGCTCAAAGCTCGCAGAATACCTCGAGTGCCAATAGTGGAAAAGCTGATAAAAAGGCCGAGAAGCGTCAAGCCGCCGAGCGTCGACAAGCGTTGAAGCCATTAAAAGACCGTGTTACCAAGGCAGAAAAAACGCTGCAGCAAGCGGAACAACGACTTGCAACTCTTAACGACCTGTTAGCAGATACATCACTGTACGAGGCTGACCGCAAAGCTGACCTAGCGGATATTCTTCAACAACAAGCGCAGGCACAGGCCAAGCTTGCCGCAGCAGAAGAAGAATGGATGGCGGCCGAAGAAGCATTACAAGAGGCGCAAGATTAATGGAAATTCCATGGCAACAAGTCGATTCTGAAACACTCACAAATTTAATTGAGATGTTTGTGTTGCGTGAGGGCACTGATTACGGCGACGAAGAGAAGTCCTTGGCAGAAAAAGTCGAGGATGTACGGCGCCAGCTGGCCGCTGGCGAAGCGATTTTAGTGTGGTCAGAACTTCACGAAACCGTGAATATTTTACCGGCTAATCATCGCTTCGATGATGAATAAATACTTCCTGCCAGGGCACATCGGGGTCACCAAGGATAATAAAGTTTGGGTTGCCTAAATTAGCTTCTTGGTTGTAGGTAAGTGGGGTAAAGCTTTCACTGACAATACGACCTCCAGCTTCACCAACAATCACTTCCGCGGCGGCTGTATCCCACTCGCCGGTTGGCCCGACGCGCAGAAAACAATCGGCACGCCCCTCGGCAATCATACAGGCTTTCAACGAGCAGCTACCCGCCGGCACGAGTTGTAATTCTCGCTCGCTCGTCATCCGCTGTAGCACACGTTCGCGAGGCTGACGCCGACTAATCGCTAAATGCAAAACATCAGTAATCGGGTCCGCAAGGCGGCGCACATGAATTCGCTGCGAGCCATGCACATCGCGGCGAAAAGCGCCCTGCCCTCGTTGAGCGGTATACAACACATCGCCAGCTGGCCAGTAAATAACACCGAGCACCGGCTGATTATGTTCAACTAACGCAATAATCACACCAAAATCACCGCTGCGCGCAATAAACTCTTGTGTACCGTCAATCGGATCAATCATCCAATAGCGTGGCCACTGACGGCGTTCTTCAAAGGTTAAATGTGAGCCTTCTTCGGAGAGAACTGGAATGTCTGGAGTCAATGCCGTAAGCCCATCAACAATCAAGCGGTTGGCGGCAAAATCGGCACTCGTGACCGGTGAATCATCGTCTTTCTCGTACGTTTCGTAAGCCTGTTCTTCATACAGCTCAAGAATGAGATCGCCAGCTTTCAACGCAATATCCGCCGCGCCGTGTAACCATTCCTGTAATTGTTCTACCGAGCTATTTGTCGTCACTTGCCAAGCTCCCGTAACGTCATCAACAAAGCGGCAATGCTGCGTGCTTCCGTGAAGTCTTCTTGTTCCAACAATGCGTCGGTTTTACTCAATAGCCACGGCACCTTTTCCAATGGCTCCGGTTCGTCACCTGGTAAGCTTTCAGGATACAAATCGCGGGCGATAAAAATATGCATGGTTGCCGAAAAAAACTGTGGCGCCATGGTCACGCTCTTAAGTGGAATGAGTTGTTTTGCGCCGAAACCAATTTCTTCTTTTAGTTCGCGGTTCGCGGCCTGCTCCGGAGTTTCACCCGGATCAATCAATCCTTTAGGAAAGCCGAGTTGGTAGTTATGCAAACCAGCGGCATATTCGCGCACCAACATGAGGGTTTCGTCATCAATAAACGGAACAATCATGACCGCACCACGACCGCTACTTGCCATGCGTTCGAATTGGCGCTCAACACCATTACTGAATCGTAAATCAACTGCTTCAATACGCAGAAGGCGACTCGTTGCTACAATTTGGCGAGTTAAAATCTCTGGAACTGGTTTGTGCGCCATAAGAATTCCATATTACTGGCTAAATACATCGGCTTTTCGTTACTATAACGGCAAAGAAGCAAGCGGTACAACCAGAAGGAGCATTTGATGAGTCAGGCAGATCTGCAATTTGATGCTGTAGTGATAGGCAGTGGCCCAGGCGGCGAAGGTGCCGCTATGCAACTAGCAAAAAATGGCCGCAAAGTTGCCATGGTCGAAAAGCACAGCTCCATCGGTGGTGGCTGCACGCACTGGGGAACCATTCCATCGAAAGCGTTGCGCCATTCGGTTAGTCGACTCATTGAATATAATGCCAACCCGCTGTTTGCCGCCGAGCGCATTCAACGCGGCCTCACCTTTGCCGAAATTTTGAAGCATGCGCAAGGAGTGATTCGCAAGCAAGTTCGGTTGCGCAGTAGTTTTTACGAGCGCAATGGCGTTACCGTTATTCACGGTACTGCTTCGTTTGAAAATGCCAATCGTCTTAAAATTACGCAAGCCGATGGGACGCTTGAGTATATAACCACAAAGCAGGTGGTTATCGCCACCGGTTCACGGCCATACCATCCACCTGATGTCGATTTCTCGCATGCTCGCCTATATGACTCCGATACCGTACTTAATCTTGAACACGAGCCGCGCAGCATTATTATTTACGGTGCCGGTGTTATCGGTTGTGAGTACGCGAGTATTTTTCGTGGCTTAGGGGTAAAAGTCGATTTAATTAACACCCGGGAGCGGCTGCTGAGCTTTCTCGATGCAGAAATTTCCGATGCGCTGAGCTATCACTTACGCAATAGTGGTGTGGTCATACGTCACAATGAAGAATATGAGCGCATTGAAGGCCATGCCGATGGTGTCACTTTATATACGAAATCAGGCAAACGCATTGATGCCGACTGCTTATTATTCGCTAACGGTCGCTCGGGTAATATCGAAACACTCAACGTTAACGCGGTTGGCCTAAAACCGAATCACCGCGGCCAACTTGAAGTAAATAATCACTATCAAACCAAAACAGATAATATCTACGCTGTTGGCGATATTATCGGCTATCCGTCATTAGCCAGCGCGGCCTATGATCAAGGCCGGATTTGTGCCACAGCGATGCTTGATGGTGAGTGCGATCAACGCCTTATTAGCGATATTCCAACTGGCATTTACACTATTCCGGAGATTAGTTCGGTAGGTAAAACCGAAGAAGAACTCACCGCACAAAAAGTTCCTTATGAAGTGGGTCGCGCGCAGTTTAAACACTTGGCTCGTGCGCAAATTTCAAATATGGCCGTTGGTAGCTTGAAGATTCTATTCCATCGCGAAACCAATGAAGTGCTGGGAATTCATTGCTTTGGCGAGCGTGCGGCGGAAATTATTCATATCGGTCAGGCCATAATGGAGCAAAAAGGGGCTGGCAATACTATTGAGTATTTCGTTAATACTACCTTTAATTATCCAACTATGGCCGAAGCTTATCGGGTTGCCGCACTGAATGGCTTAAACCGCGTTCGCGGTTAACTTTGGCCGGTATTGGATTGCGAAGGTATTTCCACCCGAACACATAACCCACCAAGCCGCTGACTGCTACCAAATAGAACGCGGCCATGGTGGCGCTCAACAAGGCGCTTCACAATCGCTAATCCGAGACCTGAACCCTTGGTTGAGCGCGCTTTATCAGCTTGTGTGAATGGTTGCAGTAAGTACTCAATTTGGCTGGCAGGAATGCCTGGGCCATCATCACAAACTTTAATCCACGCCATATGACGTTGCTCGTCATAGCCGGTTTCAATCAAGACCTTCTCATGGCCATAACGCTCGGCATTTTCGAGTAGGTTAAGTAACACGCGTTTAATCGATACCTCACGAACCAGTACTTCTGGCATCTCGTTATAAATCACTTCGATTTTGCTGTGCCATGAATCTGGTACGTGAGCGACAACATCTTCAACAATGTAGTTTAGATTCTGTTGGTCGTTATCAGCTGATGTATCGCTGCGAACATAATCAATAAACTGGTCAATAATGGCGTTCATATCATCGATATCGCTGATGATTCCCTCCGCCAAGTAATCTTCGCTTGGCGGCATCATTTCTGTCGCTAAGCGAATGCGCGTCAACGGTGTCCGTAAGTCGTGAGACACGCCGGCCATAAGCAATGCTCGGTCTTGCTCAAGTTGTTTCACGCCTTGCGTCATTTGGTTAAAGGCTCGAGTCACCGCAATAATTTCGCTAGAGCCTCGCTCGGGTAAATCGTCAGGATAATCGCCCTGCCCAATTTTCTTTGCCGCCGCCTCTAAAGCCTTCAGCGGACGGTTTTGCCAATTGGTAAACACCATGCCGCCAAAGACACTCAATGCACCAATAAGTACCAAATAAAATAGTAATGGTGAGAAGCGCGCTTCGTCGAAGCTATCAAGTTGAATGACTAACCAATAGCCCGGTAGACTCTCGGTGCGTATCCAGACGCGATAAGCATCGCCCTGAGAAATACGCACTTCGGTATTGGCCTGCAATAAGTCTGAGAGTTGTGCAGATAAGAAATTATAGGTCGTCGTTTGCGCAAGACCATAATCAAGCGCTTTGTCTTCGCTAATGCCCTCAATGCCAGTTGCGTCGGTATATCGCATAACCAAGCGTTGCTGTTGCTCAGGAGAAATTTCCGACTCATTCAACCATTGATCGAGCGCCATAATCCCTTGCACCTGCCGAGCGACCACACTGCTAATTTGCTGCATGCTCGGCTTCACCACATACAAGCCAATCATGATGTAGGAAACAACTTGGTTGATTAGCAGCAGAACTGCAATCAGCGCCACAGTGCGCGCAAACGCTGATCGAGGGAAAAGTCTCATAGTTGGCTTATTTACCGGAATCTTTGCCGTCTGGAACAAACACGTAACCTAAACCCCAAACGGTTTGAATGTAACGTGGGCTTGCTGGGTCAGCTTCAAGCATGCGACGCAGGCGTGAAACTTGCACATCGATACTGCGCTCCAATGCACTATAATCTCGGCCGCGAGCTTGGTTCATCAGTTTGTCACGAGACATCGGTTGCCGCGGATGCGTCACAAGCGCTTTCAGAACGGCAAATTCACCGCTTGTTAGGGGCATGGGTTCGTCACCACGAAACATTTCGCGCGTGCCTAGGTTGAGACGGAATTCACCAAAGCGAATTTCTTCGTCTTCAGCGCTTGGCGCACCAGGTATATCCTTGCCTCGACGTCGCAATACAGCGCGAACCCGCGCTAATAATTCACGCGGGTTAAATGGTTTGGCAAGATAATCATCGGCGCCTAACTCAAGCCCGATAATCCGATCGACTTCGTCACCTTTCGCGGTCAACATCACAATCGGGATCTCGTTATTTTGTTGGCGTAAGCGACGGCAAATCGATAATCCATCTTCACCGGGCAGCATTAAATCGAGAACCATCAAATGAAAGTTCTCACGCTCGAGCAAACGATCCATTTGGTCACTTCCACCGGCTGTGCGCACGTGAAAGCCCTGTTCAGCTAAATAGCGCTCGAGTAAACTTCGAAGACGCGCATCGTCATCGACTACGATGATTTTAAAGGTTTCTTGGCTCATATTTTTTGCTCTTTTAGGCAACTATGTCGGCAGCTATGATGAACTATATGCGAAGCAAATTCTTTTGCCAACAAAGGCTTGTAACGAAAGATTTCAAGCAGACTCAACGCAGTTACGGCCCGCACGTTTTGCTTGGTAAAGTGCTCGGTCAGCGCGCTGTAACACAGATTCTCGGGAATCGTTTGGACGTAGCATGGTAACCCCAATGCTCACTGTCACCGAGCCATGATGCCATTTGGTTGATGCGAGCTTAGTTCGAACCCGTTCCGCGGCTACATAGACACCCTGCTCATCGACACCGGGAAGAACAATGGCAAACTCCTCACCACCAACACGCGCCACCGTATCTACCTCACGCATGAGTGTTTGCAAAATAGTGCCCATTTTGCTCAGCACCTCATCCCCTTTTCCGTGCCCGTGAATATCATTGATTTTCTTGAAGTGATCGATATCGAGTAACATTAATCCAATTGTTATCGATTGACGCTTATGCATTGCCAATTGATATTCCAGCGCTTCCTCGAAACTACGACGGTTTGCCAGTTGCGTTAACTCGTCGGTATGTGCAAGGCGCTGCAACTGATCGTTGAGCCGAATAAGCTGGGCTTGTTTGTCTTCTAACTCTTCACGCGCCAATTGCAGTGCATCCATCGCTTCACGCTGCGCCATTAATGCCTGTTCGGCCTCTTTACGTGCCGCAACCAACTGATCTTCAAATATGAAACGCCGCTGAATTGGCATCAACGCAAAAATGAATACGGGCACGCCATTGGCATGTTCTAATTTGTTGGCATTGATGAGAACAGGAACATCATGCCCTTCGCGATCTCGCAGCCGCAGGTACATTTCCTCAACAATGCCCTGATGTTGTAGAAGAGGAAACACGTGCGTCAAAAAGAATAGTTTCCCCGATCGGGCAAATAGCAGATTAATCGGCTGCCCTATGACTTCATCGCGTTCATAACCTAATAGTTTCAGTAGCATCGTGTTCACTTGCGTGATGATACTGTTACCTTGAATGGTCAAAATTCCAACGGGTGCCTGCTCGACCCACGCATCATCATTAATCATATATTCGCCATAATTGCCTGACTGACCACTTCAGGAGAACTGACATGCGGGTAGTGTCCCGTCGCATTTAATTTTATCAGCTGTGTTTGCGGAATCTTCGTTGCCATATATTGAATAACGGCCTCAGGAACAATGACATCAACATCGCAATACATCAATTTCACTGGTGTTTTCACTTGCGGTAACAGGTCGCGATTATCAGACAAAAATACAACCTCAGCGAATTGCCGAGAAATTTCAGGGTTCGAATTGGCAAAACTATCCCGAAGCTGCTCTGCTAATTCGGGGCGGTGGCTATTCTTCATTACAATCGGCGCCAAATAACCTGCCCATTCAAAATGGTTACGCTCCATCATCGACAGCAACTCGATAATGTCTTCTCGTTCAAAACCACCGTCATAATCAGGATCATTTAAATAACGTGGCGACGGTCCAATCGCAATTATTTGTTGAAACAAATCCGGCCGCTCAATTGATGCCAGCATACCAATCATGCCACTAACTGAGTGGCCAACATACGTAATAGCACCAACATTCAATGACTCAATAACGTCTATCAAATCAGCGACGTAACCGGAAAAATCACAATATTTCTCTTTAGAATAAGCACTGAAGTCGGAGCGACCGCAACCAACATAGTCAAATGTAATCGGAAGAACTTCTTCGGGTAATTGGCTAATCACTGGCAGCCAAATAACTTGATCACAACCGAAGCCATGACCAAAAAGCACAGGAATGCCTTGCTCACGGTGTTTCGTCACGTAATTTCGATGTTTGATGGTGTCGCCTTTCACTGCACTCTCCTAAAGCCCACATGTAAGAAGACTTGCTGTAAATTGCTATTTGTTTAACTCATTGTTTAAGTTAGTCAGTTTATGCTCGATATACCAGTTTTTCTTGTCTTTTTATGGTTTTGGTCTAATCTTAAAGTCTGTTAAAAAACATAGAAGTTACAACAAGTTCGAACTTCTCATTGAGGAATCTCCTTGGTTTCTGTGCTGCCTTTTCAACTTGCCGCGCAACAGTTTGCTGTCCCGCTGGATCACATCATTCGAGTCATCCCTATGCTGCTGCCGACACAACTACCTGGCGCTCCAGACAATATCGCTGGGGTTGTTTCTGTGCATGGCCAAGTGCTACCCGTCGTTGATTTAGCACAGACATGTCGTCAGCCGGAACTCAAGGTGGATCTGTGGACGCCGATGATCTGGTTACACACTTCCAAACGTGAATTATTGATTCCAGTGGCATCGGTCGGCGATATTCTGCAGGTAGAGCCTGAACAGTTTATTGAAGGAAGCCATGCAAGCATCAACAGTTCCATGCTCAACGGAGTGCTTTCGAAAGCTGACCAATTACTCATTATCATGGATATAGACGCCTTGCTGAGTGCCGAGGATGACGCCCAACTGCACCAAGCACTAACTGATTACCTCGATAATTTTCAGTCACAAGAAGAGGAGCCGTTATGAAAACGAACACTGTTCCTCGTGACACCTTGCGCCAAATTCAATCCAAAGCAAAAGAGCAATTTGGTTTAAGTGCCGTTTCATCTCGCCCCGCTGAGCTCTATCGAAAATTAGTTTGGATTGCCAAGCAACAACATATTGAAGAAGTGGATGAGTGGTTGCATATGTTGGCGCAACAACCATGGACTGAAAATTTACGCGAGCAAGTGATTCCAGCCTTTACGGTTGGCGAAACCTATTTCCGCCGAGACCCGAATGCAAGTGAGTGGTTAGCAAAGACATTCTTCCGACAACTTATCGCGAAGCGCCAGCAATCAAAGCGCATCGACTGTTGGAGTGCTGGTTGTTGCACCGGTGAAGAAGCCTATGGCTTGTTGTTTTTAATCAACGAGCTACAACCCGCCGACTTCTCGGTCAATATTGTCGCCACCGACTTAAATCGGGAATTTTTGCGGCAGGCCAGAGCCGGACGTTATCGCCAAGGTTCATTTCGTAGCCCTGCGCCAGATTTTCAAGAACGTTACTTTGCAGCTGAAGACAACGATTGGGTTGTACTCGAAAAATGGCGCAATCGTATTCAATTTGAGCCCTTAAATTTAATTGAATACAAACCACCGTTGGGTCATGCGCCTTTCGATTTAATTCTATGCCGAAACGTATTGATGTATTTCAGCCAGGACGATGCCTGCAAGATTATTCATATGTATATGCGGAACCTTCGTGACGATGGCGTTCTTTTACTTGGCGCGGTTGATGCCAGCCTGGCTGCAACAGCTGGTTATCATGGTTTCTGGGCCGGTGATAATTACGCAGTGTGGGGCAAAACCGACGCTTCAAATCCGAGACTCTCATTAACTGAGCCGTTATCCGAAATTTCTAATCAAGTGTTGAGTTCGGCTGAACCCACACCCAAAATACGACCACTGAGTAAAACAACCGAAGCCGCTTTAGCATCACCAAAACGTCCTTCGGTGGCTAAACCTACCCAAGCGCCAGTACCAACAGCGAACTTACAGCAACAGCTAGAGAACCCAGCGTTAAGTCGCGCTGAAAAAGCCTCAATTTGTATCGAGCTCGCGCAAAAATCTCAACGAGAGAACCGCCTCGATGAAGCTTTATCGTGGTTAACCGAAGCGGTTTCGATACAACCACTTAACGTTCGTGGTCAATTGTTGCTTGGTCAACACTATTTATTCACTCAGCAAGCAACGCTCGCCGCAGATACACTGCACAAAGCGATTTACCTAGATGACCGCAATATCGCTGCACACTTTTATTATGGGCAAGCATGTCAACAGTGCGGCAGAGCAGCTACGGCAATAAAAGCGTTACAACAATGCTTAAAACTCGTGCAAGACTTAGATACTGCGAAAGTCATCGAGGATACCGGTGAGCTGAGTGCGGGACACATACAGAAATTGGCAGAGCAATTAATCCATTCGGGAGTGACTTATGCAGATTGATAGTTCGCTCATTGAAGCTCTCCAGGCACGCAGTACCGAGTTTGCGAAACGACCCGAACAGCGCATTGCAAGCGAGCAACTGCAGCTGCTTCATTTTTTAATTGACCAAGAATTTTATGCCCTTGAGCAAAACTTCGTGCGTGAAGTCGTGCCACTGAGGCGCTGGTCGCGAATACCAACTGCGCCAGATTGGATACGCGGCATTACTGCTGTGCGCGGGCGGGTGATTCCCGTCATCGATTTACGTCGATTATTCGGGCTTGATCAGCACAACTTATCCGACAAAAACTTTTTACTTATTCTTCATTATCAAAACCATGAAATTGGCATATTAGTTGATCGTATTCACGGTTTTCAAAGCGTGAATAAAAACGATATTCGCGCGGCAGAATCCATTGCCAATGGCGTACCAATTCAATTTATTCAAGGCTTTTTACCATCCAGTGGCGACGCGAAGAAACGCCAAGTGATGCTTGATGGTAGTGCTTTGCTACGTGATTTAACTGGGAGAGAACTATCATGACGCATCAAGGAACACGAATAAATATCGGCACCAAACTGCTGCTGTCGTTTCTACTCATTATAAGTGTGGGTATTGGTGCTTTGTATATCGCAAGCCAAGGGCTTTCATCGTATCAATCGAATAGCGCCGACTTCACTAATCGCTTCCAGCGTATTTTGTTGATTCAGGATATCGAGCTTTACAGTCGTCGTTATGAAGTCGCCATGACAACCCTGAAGACATCGCCCGACGCCAGCGCCGATGTTTTAGCACTTATTGCCCAGTACAATAATACAACTGACAATGTCACTTCGGAATTGCAACAGCTTAATGCAGTTAGCGACGAAGTTCGTGTAGCTACAAGCGATTTCATCACAACCTTTAAAACCTATAAACAAGCCATCAATGAGCAGTTTGTGCGTCAGTTACAGAATGAGCCATCTGATGCCATGTTGGCTAATATTACCTCGCAATCGGCTTCATTTAATGAGCGTTTAGGTCAACAAGCAGATGAGGTAGAAGCGTTAATTGAGAAAAATCTCTACAACGCGCAAGTGATACTTGATAACGAGTACCAAGAACTAACTCAGTTTTTATGGGCTGCGGTTGTCTTTTTGATCGGTGCTGGGATATTACTAACCTATGGCCTAACCCGCCATATTGCACGGCCACTGTCGCAGTTAACCCTCGTTGCAGAGAATATTAGTAAGGGGCGCTTACCAGAACAAATTGAAGTGAGTGGGCGTAACGATGAGGTGGGTCGACTCAGTTTCGCCTTTGCGGATATGAGCGCCTATTTACGAGAATTGGTCGAAGAACTTAATGACGGTATCAATGTTTTGGCCACTTCCAGCGAAGAAATTCTCACCGTTACCACTAAAGTTGCAGCAAGCACCCAAGAAACAGCCACTGCGATTAGTGAAATAGCGACCACGATTGAGGAAGTGAAACAAACCGCCAATGTCTCTGGCGAGAAATCCAAAGCGGTTTTGGAAAGCACTAAGAAAACGCGAGCTGAGGCTCAGCATGGCCGTCAATCGGTAGAAGAAACACTCGCCAGCATGGCTGAAATTCGTGAACAAATGCAGGCCGTGGCCTCAAGTATTATGCGCTTGGGTGAGCAAAGCCAAGCGATTGGTGAAATTGTCGCCTCAGTTGGTGAGCTCGCCGAAAAATCGAACCTCTTGGGAGTTAATGCCAGCATTGAGGCAGCCAAAGCCGGTGAAGCTGGTAAAGGCTTCGCCATCGTTGCGCAAGAGGTTAAGGCGCTTGCCGATCAGTCCAAAGATTCAACCGTGCAAGTACGCTCAATACTAGGCGAAATTCAGCGTGCCATGAATAAAGCGGTGATGCTTGCTGAGCAGAGCTCAAAAGCCGTTGAAGGTGGCTACGAGCAGGCACAAACCAGTGGTGAAGTGATTCAAACTCTGGGTTCGCGCATTGAAGAAAATAGCGAAATTGCGACACAAATTGTCACTTCAAGCCAACAGCAAAACATCGGTATGGATCAAATTGCACAGGCCATGGAGAATATCCGACAGGCATCGCAAGATAACGTATCTGGTGCTCATCAAGTGGATGAAGCCGCGAAAAG
Source organism: Pseudidiomarina marina (assembly GCF_044807045.1). Taxonomy (NCBI): domain Bacteria; kingdom Pseudomonadati; phylum Pseudomonadota; class Gammaproteobacteria; order Alteromonadales; family Idiomarinaceae; genus Pseudidiomarina; species Pseudidiomarina marina. Next base: position 185,460 of record NZ_CP085233.1, read on the forward strand.
CCTGAATCAGTTGGGCCAAAAGCTGCAAAGCCTTGCTGCGCGCTTTAAGTTATAAGATACATCATTATGCCAATTGATCGCGAAGCACTGCGTCGTAAGTTGCAAGAAAGCTTTTTCGTAGAGGCGAAAGAGCGCTTGCAAGCCATCGATGAAATTCATAGTGAGTGGATGCAGCACAGTATCAGCAGCCAGTCGATTGAATCATTGTTTCGTGAAGTGCACAGCCTAAAGGGCGCTGCTCGCGCAGCGGGGCTGCATGAGCAGGAAGCTCTTTGTCATGACTGGGAGCATTTGCTGGCACAAGCGCGTCACAATCCCGACTTACTCTCTGATGATAAAGTACGTTGGTCAATGCAGCAGCATGCTGAACTACAAAAGCTATGTCATTCGATTGTTGATACCCCCTCAACGCAAGTACAAGTTGCGCCTCACGAGCCTAAATCATCTGCGAAAGGCACGGTTCGCGTCAATCAGCAGCAACTTGACGAGCTCTTGCACAGCACCAACACCATAAAACAAGTGCAGCAGCAACTCAGTACGCTGCAGCGTAAGTTGCACTCACAAATTCGTTCGCGCGATGTCGACATGCAACGCCACCAGCGCTCGGACTCTGTTGTTCAGCAATTACATGGCCTATTACCAAAATTCAGTGCGCAACAGCAAAGCTTAGTGCGCGAGTTACTCAGCTATGCCGATTGGGCGCAGGTTCAATTTCGCCATCATCACGATAAATTGATTGAGCAAAATCGCGAATTGAGCGAGTTAGCTCAGCAGCTCCGTCGTGACGTTGACACCATGCATGAACAACTTGAAGAAATTCTATTACAGCCGGCGGCGCGGCTACTTGATGGTGCCGCCGCAATGGTGCGCGATTTAGCCGATAATGCCCATAAAACCATTGAGTTTGTGAGCTTTGTCGATGACATCCAAATCGATAAGCGCATGATTGACGAACTGCGCCCTGTCGTCACTCACATGCTACGTAATGCTGTTGACCATGGCATTGTGAACCGCGGCGTGATCAACGTGCGTTTGCACGCATCTATGGCGGGTCGATTTGAGTTGACCATCAGCGATAACGGGCGCGGTATTGATATTGAAAAGCTCTATCAAGTGGCGCTTAAGCAAGGCGCTATTTCGCCGGAGAAAAAGAATCTATCCGAACGTGATAAGCAACTGTTGATGTTCGCCAGTGGTGTTTCGACCAGCGATATGATCACTGAGGTTTCCGGACGCGGCATTGGCATGACCATTACGCAGGAAATACTCGAGCGAATTGGCGGCAAGTTAAAAATTCAGAGTAAACCGGGGCAAGGCACTCAGTTTGTTATCGACCTGCCGACATCCATGTCAACGTTCCAAGCCGTTGTGGTGCGCTGCGAAGATGACACCTATGCACTGCCTGCCTTAAGTGTGGATGAATGTATTCGGGTTAGCGAGCAGGACATCACTTCCGTGAAAGGTCACCCGACTATTGAATACCGCAACCAACAACTCGCCATTATTTTTCTTCGTGACGTGCTTGGTTATTCGCGCTCAACTCAATCACAAGATTCGTACAACATTGTGATTATTCATGTGCATCAAGAAAGTATTGCGCTTTGTGTGGATGAGTTGATTGGTGATCAAGAACTGACCGTGAAGCCTCTTGGCGCACCGCTACACACAGTGCAGTTAATTATGGGCGCAGCGGAAGATAGTCGCGGCTATCTCACCCCAATCATTAATCCTAATGACATATTACGGATTATTCGTCTGCAGTCGCCGAGTCAGCATATTGCTAGCGAGCGTTCGCAACGGGTACATAAGCAAGGTCGTATATTAGTGGTTGACGATTCGTTTACGTCGCGCGGTTTATTAAAATCAATTATCGAAGCAGCCGGATATCTCGTCACAACGGCTAACGATGGCCATGAAGCTTGGAATATACTAAAGCAAAATGAATTTGATTTACTCGTATCAGATATCGAAATGCCGAAAATGGACGGTTTTGTACTCACCAGTAAGGTGCGAGCTGACCATGCACTCAATTCGTTACCTGTGATTCTAGTGACTGCGTTGCAGTCGCCAGAAGACCAAACCCGCGGCTTGGAAGCCGGTGCCAATGCCTACTTAGTAAAAAGTAGCTTTGAACAAGACAGTCTGCTCGATGCTATCGCGCGACTCATATAGGACATAGACATGAACATTTTGGTGGTGGATGATTCACGCGTTGTACGCCTGTTACTGCGAGAAGTTTTTCAGCAACACGGTTATCGCGTATTTGAAGCTGAGAGCGGCGAGCAAGCACTTGAAATGGTGCAAAAAGAGCATATCGATATTATTACTATGGATGTGCATATGCCGGGCATCAATGGCTTCGAAACCACCGAACGTATTCTTGAGTTACGCGGTATTCCGATTATTATCTTGAGTGCCAGCACTAGCGTTTCGAGTAATCAAGCAGCCATTCGTGCATTAGAGGCCGGAGCATTGGCTATTCTAGAGAAGCCGGAGAATCCGCTTGCTGAAAACTTTGATAGCCAAATTGACGAGTTGACGCGCACGGTGCGTATTATGCGTGAAGTGCGAGTGATTCGCCGGCGTCGGAAAACAACTGCGGCAGCCAGCAAAAATGAACTCAATGAAAAACTGCAAACGGATATTGCTGAGCTGCAGCCGAAAGTGGTGATTATTGCGGCATCTGCTGGCGGTCCCGGTGTGCTTAAAGAAATTCTCAGTACCATCAAAGCGCCGTTCCCATTACCGATTGTGCTCATTCAACACATTGCTCCTGGGTTTTCCGATAGCTTTATCAATTGGCTACAACGCTATACCGGAATGGAAATTCGCTTGGCGGCTAATCATCAGTCACTAAAACCAAATCAAGTGATTATTCCGCCAGACAATTATCAGCTGGCATTTTCTGCTACGCAGAATGTGTATTTGACCGAGCGCACAGCCAACCATCCGATCTGCCCATCAGCCGATATTACGATGCAAAGTGCCGCAAGAACATTCCAGCACACCGCCATTGGAATTCAGCTTTCCGGAATGGGAAAAGACGGTGCAATCGGCATTCAAATGTTGCACCAAGTTGGTGCAATCACGCTTGCACAGAAACCACAGTCTGCCACTATCGCCTCAATGCCTGAAGCTGCGATAAGAACAGGTGCCGTTTCTCACATTCTAACGCCAGCGGAAATTGGCGCTATGCTTAATAAAATTGCTGAACAAGTTCAGCAAGAGTTACAAATAGAGGAATGAGGCAGTTTTGATGAAATTGGACGCACACATACTCGTCGTTGAAGACAGTCCCACTCAAGCAGCGGAGCTGCAGTTTTTACTTGAATCAAATGGCTGCGAAGTCACGCTTGCCCGCAATGGACAAGAAGCACTGCGCGCGCTCGACCAGTTTCGTCCAACACTGGTATTAAGCGATATCGTCATGCCAGAAATGGATGGCTACACACTATGTCGTCACATCAAACAGAAAAAACAATGGGTCGATATTCCAGTTATTCTGGTGACGGCGTTAGCTGATCCGCGCGATGTGATTCGCGGGCTCACCTCTGGCGCCGATAACTTCATTGTTAAGCCTTTTAGTGAAAAATACTTACTCTCACGAATTCAATACTTTTTGATTAACAATGAACTGCGTTCGCACGAACGTATGCAACTTGGCTTTGAAGTATTGCTTGATGGCGAGCGTCACTTTATTACATCGTCGCGCCAGCAAATTCTCGATTTGTTGATTTCAACCTACGAACAAGGTATTCGCCTCAATACTGAACTGCGCGAGAAACATGATGAATTAGCGCGTTCCAATACGTTATTAAACAACCTTTATGCATTTGCTAGCCAAATGACCACCACGCAAACCACTGAAGAAGTGGTAGAGCAAGCACTCGGTGCGCTGATCAAATTTAATGGCATCGAGAGTGTATGGCTAACCTTGCAGCAGCCTGAGAATCCTAAACAATTCAAAGAGGTTGCGCGGTTGGGTAGCGCCAACTACCCCACTAAATACGCGGCTGAAATTCCATTGATATTGGATGGTGAGCCGCTGGGCAACCTGTATATTGGTCAGCGTAATCAACAGCTTTGGCAAACGGAAATGCTCGATGCGTTTACCGCCATTGGCCGTCAATTAGCTCTGTGCCTTGGTCGCGCACGTTTATTTGAAGGTCTTGAAGATCTTGTCGACAAACGAACCTCAGCACTCATGCAGAGCGAAGCGAATATGCGTATGCGAACGCGCGCTATTGAAGCGAGTTCAAACGCCATTCTGATTACCGAGAATACGCCCGAACAACCTACTATTTATGTGAATGCTGCCTTTGAGCGAATTACAGGCTATAGCGCAGACGAAATCATTGGTAAGAACTGCCGACTGTTGCAAGGCAAAGACACCAATCCTGGTGATGTTGAACGCATTCGCCGCGCCGTACAAAATGGCGAGCAAGGTACGTCATTACTGCTGAATTATCGCAAAGACGGTTCGCCATTTTGGAATGAACTCACTATTGCGCCAGTTGAAGACGAATATGGCAAAATCACACATTTTGTCGGCGAAGTTCGCGATATGACCGAGTACAAACGCTACCAAGAAGAGCTCGAACGTCAGGCTAATTTTGATAGCTTAACCGGATTACCAAATCGCAACTTGTTTGCCGACCGTCTGCAACAAAGTATTGCGCATGCAACTGAGGACAATGAGCAATTTGCTGTCGCCTACTTCGACATTGATAACTTCAAAGTGATCAATGATAGTTTGGGCCATGAAGTTGGCGATGCCTTGTTAAAATCCATCGCCGAGCGCTTAACGTCGCGTATTGATGCGACGGATACTGCGGCGCGCGTTGCTGGTGATGACTTTATGCTAATTCTCACTAACGGCAGCTTTGCTGAGTATATACGTGAGATAGAATTGCTACGCCGTGAATTGGCAGAACCGATTCAGCTCGATAACGATAAAATTGAAGTTACTTTCAGTGTTGGTATCTGTATGTTCCCAGACGACGGTACTTCGGTGTCGGTTTTACAACGCAACGCTGACACAGCTATGTACCAAGCGAAACGACTTGGGCGTAATCAACTCTGCCTATTCAAGCCAGAAATGAACCAAGTGGTGCAGCGACGTTTGCAGCTTGAGCAAGCCATGCGCGCAGGCTTACGCAAAAATGAATTTATTGTGTACTACCAACCACAGCAGTGTTTGCGCAAAGAGTGTTTATCGGGCCTTGAGGCGCTAGTGCGCTGGCAACATGACGACAAGATTATTCCGCCAGATGAGTTTATTTCAATGGCTGAACAAAACGGTCTTATCGTTGATCTCGATCTGTATGTGCTCAATGAAGCCTGTACACGGGTGAAAGCTCTACGCAAAGTTTCAGCGGATGCGACCATGGCAATTAACGTTTCATCGCTCACTTTTATGCACGATGACTTTATTCAGCGTTTTGATGAAACATTAAAAGCGAATGGCGTTAAACCAAATACGATAAAGCTCGAAGTGACTGAATCAATTTTAATTGGGAATTCTGATGATGCGCTGAAGCGAATGCAGTTGTTGAAGAAAAAGGGCGTAACGTTTTCAATTGACGACTTCGGTACTGGCTATTCATCACTCGCCTATTTGAAGCGATTCCCGTTCTCACAGCTCAAAATTGACCGCTCGTTCGTCAGTGATGTCCATGAAGACGCCGACAGCGCTGCGCTTGTTCGCTCGATGATTTCAATGGGTCATAACCTTGGTATTCAGGTCATTGCAGAAGGGGTTGAATCAGAAGCCCATATTGAGTTTTTGAAAAGCGTGGATTGTGATGAAATTCAAGGCTATTTCTTAAGTAAACCGTTACCTTTCGATGAAATTTCTCAGCAGTTCGAAAAGTGGCACAAAGCAGTATGAAAACAAACTTAATCAGCCGTTCAGGCTACCTGCATTTACAGCAGGAGCTCGACCATTTATGGCGCGTTGAGCGTCGCGAAACGACCGAGAAAGTCGCTTGGGCTGCCAGTTTAGGTGATCGCAGTGAAAACGCAGACTACAAATATAATAAACAGAAACTACGGCAAATAGACAAACGTATTCGGTTTTTACGAAAACGTCTTGAGCAACTAAAAATTGTCGATTACTCACCGCAGCAAGACGGCAAAGTGTTTTTTGGTGCAACGGTTACAGTGGAAGATGAGCATGGCGAGCAACGAACCTTTACCATTGCTGGGCCCGATGAAATATATCAACGCGATGACGTCATTTCGATTGATGCGCCAATGGCGCGCGCAGCGCTTGGCAAACAGCTCGATGATGAGTTCACTGTAGTCACGCCAACCGGCCCAAAACTGTGGATTGTAACCAAAATCGATTACATTTTAACACGTTCATAGCCTACATTGGCGCATTTACGCATTCTCTACACCGAAACGCACACAAGCGAGAAACAGCCTGATATACTGGCCCGATTCCTAATTTTGAACACGACGTTATGAGAGAATTTATGAGCTCGATTACTCAGCAAATCGCGAACGAATTAGCGGTAGGTTCGCAGCAAGTACAAGCTGCTATCGCGCTATTAGATGACGGTGCGACAGTACCTTTTATTGCCCGGTACCGAAAAGAAGTTACTGGTGGCCTAGATGACACACAACTGCGAAATTTATCGCAGCGACTTACCTATTTACGCGAGTTAGAAGATCGTCGCGCAGTAATTTTGGGTAGCATCAAAGATCAGGGCAAGCTTACGCCTGAACTTGAGCAAGCGATTCTAGAAACCGCATCAAAAACCGAACTCGAAGATCTATACCTCCCTTATAAACCAAAACGCCGCACCAAAGGCCAAATTGCCATTGAAGCTGGTCTTGAACCGCTTGCCGACGCGCTCTTTGATAACCCAGAACTATCACCAGAGACTGAAGCGCAGAAGTACATTAATGTAGATGCCGGTTTTGCCGACGAAAAAGCGGTACTAGACGGTGCGCGTTTTATTTTGATGGAACGTTTTGCAGAAGATGCATCATTGTTGAAAAAGGTGCGCGATTACTTGTGGAACAACGCCGAAATTACCAGTGCTGTTGCTGCAGGCAAAGAAACCGAAGGAGCGAAGTACCGCGACTACTTTGAATTTAACGAAGCGCTGAAGAAAATTCCTTCGCATCGTGCATTGGCATTATTCCGTGGGCGCAACGAAGGTATTCTGCAACTCAAGTTGAATCCCGATCCGCAACAGGAAGACCCGAAGGCGCGGAGTTATGGTGAGCAGTTAATTGCCGCTCATATTAATTGGCAGGACAAAGGCCGCGCCGCCGATACCTGGTTGCAGCAAACTGTGCAGTGGACTTGGCGAATCAAAATATTGTTGCATATGGAAACCGAGCTATTCGGTTCTGTCCGCGAACGCGCAGAAACAGACGCCATTCAAATTTTTGCCAATAACCTAAAAGACTTGTTAATGGCGGCACCAGCCGGAGACAAAGTGACCATGGGGCTCGACCCAGGTGTACGTACCGGGATTAAAGTCGCTGTGGTCGATAGCACCGGTAAAGTATTGGGAACCAACACGGTGTTTCCGTTCCAGCCGCAAAATCAGGTTGATAAAGCCATGCGCACGCTAGCGGGTATGTGTAAACAACATAAAGTTGAGCTTATCTCGATTGGTAACGGAACGTATTCGCGCGAAACTGACAAGCTTGTTGGCGAAATGCTTAAAGCAAACCCAGAAATTAAAGCCAGTAAAGTGATTGTCAACGAAGCTGGTGCTTCAGTGTACTCTGCCTCGGAGCTAGCCGCACTCGAGTTTCCAGATTTAGACGTATCATTGCGTGGTGCTGTTTCAATTGCACGTCGTTTACAAGACCCGCTCGCTGAACTTGTGAAAATTGAACCCAAATCGATTGGTGTTGGCCAGTATCAGCATGACGTTAGCCAAGCTCAATTAGCTCAGAGCCTTGATGCCGTGGTCGAAGACTGTGTAAACGCCGTTGGAGTGGATTTGAATACCGCATCAGTGGCACTTCTAGCGCGCGTTGCTGGTTTAACCAAAACCTTGGCACAAAACATTGTCGCGCACCGCGATAGTCATGGTCGTTTTGCGACCCGCCAACAATTATTAAAAGTGGCACGGATGGGGCCGAAGTCGTTTGAACAAGCGGCGGGCTTCTTACGCATCATGAACGGTGAGCAACCGCTCGATAGTTCAGCGGTTCACCCTGAAGCGTATCCGGTGGTTGAGCGTATTGCCGCACAAAACCAGAAACAAGTGAGCGAAATCATCGGTGACACGGCATTCTTGAAGCAACTCAACGCGAAAGACTTTACCGATGACACGTTTGGTTTGCCAACAGTGCAAGATATTTTACGCGAATTAGATAAGCCAGGCCGAGACCCTCGCCCTGAGTTCAAAACAGCCAGCTTTAAAGAAGGCGTCGACGATATTAAAGATCTAAAGCCGGGTATGACACTTGAGGGCGTGGTGAGTAACGTTGCCGCCTTTGGTGCATTCGTTGATATCGGTGTACACCAAGATGGCTTAGTGCATGTATCGGCGTTGTCAGATAAGTTCGTTAGTGACCCTCGCGAAATCGTCAAAGCCGGCGATATTGTGAAGGTCAAGGTGTTGGAAGTGGATGTGCCACGTAAACGTATAAGTTTAACCATGCGCCTAACCGATGAGCCAACTGCCGTAGCGCCAAGCCAAGCAAACCAAGCCAAACCTCAAGGCAATAAACCGCGTGGTACTGGCGGCCAATCACGACCGAAATCTGCGGCTCAGCCAGCAGCGAATTCGGCCATGGGCTCAGCCTTCGCTGAAGCATTCGCCAAAGCGAAAAAATAGTGATGAGTAAGCACAAAAAAGCCGACCTCATGGTCGGCTTTTTCTTTGGTGTTTCAGTTTACGCAAGTTGTGGTGCACGCAACGTACGCTGCAATAACTCGTGAAACTCTTGTTTATGTGTTTGAAAAGCAATTCGCATAATTTCTGCTTTCGCCTGCAATTCGGCTAACGTCGGCATATGCATGCTATCTGCCATCGCTTTTGCTTTCGTATCAAGTAACTGTTTGCGAACTTGATAGTACTCGCGCAGTTTTGCCATCATCACATCAAATTCATTATGTAATTTGGCCATCGTTGTTTCGCAAGAAACTTGTGCCTTTGCCGTCGCTTTTTTAAATTGCATTTCTAAGCGAGCTTTCTCAACTTGATAGCCATTCGTGCGCTTCAAGTTGCTGGTCAACCCCACCCAAGAACAAGCTCGGATCAACCATTTCGTCGGATCAAAATGCCACCAACGAATACCGTTTCGATAGTCCGCCGAGAAAATATGATGATAGTTGTGGTAGCCCTCACCAAATGTCAGCAGCGCTAATACGCCGTTGTCACGCGCGGTATTGCGGTCGGTGTAAGTTTGCTTACCCCAAATATGCGCTAACGAGTTGATGAAGAACGTAGTGTGGTGATTAATTACCAAACGGGCAAAGCCAACTAAGATAATCGCTCCCCAAACATCACCAAGCATCAAACCTAAAGCAACTGGCCAACCTATTGAGGTGACCAACGTTAACAACAGATAATTGCGGTGTTGCCACATGACAATTGGGTCTTTCTGCAAATCTTTTGCATTGTCGTAATTACTATAGCGCGATGCCTGATATTCACGCAGCATCCAACCAATGTGCGAGTACCAAAAGCCACGCTTCGCCGAGTATGGATCTTTGTCGTTATCGTCCACGTGTTTGTGATGCTCACGGTGATCGGATGACCAGTGCAAGGCGCTGTTCTGAACAGCTAAGGCCCCGCCAAGAGCAAATAAAATTCTTAGCGACCAATGTGCATCGTAGGCGCGGTGCGCCCATAGACGATGATAACCCGCTGTAATTGAAATACCAGCGAATACGATGGTACCGATTAATCCAGCAATAAGGCCAGCCGAAAAACCGTGCGTCATGCCGTACCATGGTACGCCAATAACACTCACTAAAAAGGTAATGGCAAACACGCTAAGGTTAAGCCAAAGAATTGGGGGTTTTTCAGCGGCTGCTGAAACAGGATGTGACGACATAAATTAACCAACTTAAAAACTAAAAAGAAAATCGCTCGCATTCAGTGAACACGTGTTCGCTCAATTTACCTACCCTTTCTATTGCACGCAAGTAAAATCGTGCAAAAAACGGTGAATTGCGTGAACACACGTTCACTGACATAATCTGTTCGACGACTAAATCAAACAAGAGTTCCATCCTATGGCCGGTGTTCGTGCAGCCCAAAAAGAAAAAACCCGACGCGCCCTTATCCAAGCGGCAATGAATCAGTTGAGTGCGGAACATGGTTATGCCAGTTTAAGTTTGCGTGAAGTGGCTCGTGAGGCAGGTATTGCACCAACATCGTTCTATCGACACTTTCAAAATATGGAAGAATTAGGCTTAACCTTGGTCGATGAAGGTGGACTTACATTGCGCCAATTGTTGCGGCAGTCGCGTCAACAAATTGCCAAAGGCGGATCAATTATTCGTGCGTCGGTGACCACATTTATGGAGTTTGTGACCAATAACACCGCTATTTTTCGTTTATTGCTACAGGAAAAGTCCGGAAATTCACGTGAATTCCGTTTGGCGGTAACGCGAGAAGTTGAACACTTTACCGCTGAATTAGTCGATTACTTAGTGGACGAACAGCAGTTTGAGCGTGAATTGGCTGAGCTGCAAGCCGATGCCATTGTGCGCATTGTATTCAGCGCAGGAGCCGATGCTCTAGACGCTGACGCAAAGGAGCGCCAGCGTTTAACTGAGCAAACCATCGCGCAACTTCGGGTTGTTGCACGTGGCGCAGAAGCTACGCGCCAAGCGGCCAAAACCAAAGAATTAGTGGAACCGTAGCAACACACAATACCAACGTCAGTGGTAAACCGAGCTTCCAATAATCACCAAATCCGTAACCCCCTGGCCCCATAACTAAGATATTAGATTGATGCCCAATTGGGGTGATAAATGGAATAGCCGCACCAATCGCAACCACCATTAAAAATGGGTCAGTAGCGACATTAAGGCCACTGGCCATATTCAATGCAATTGGCGCCATCAATACTGCGGCAGCAGCATTGTTGACAATATTCGATAGAATAACAGTTACAAGCAATAGAATGCTTAAGGCTACCGCTGCCGGGGCATCGCTACTGACTAACAATGCCCAATCCGCAAGCGTCTGAGCTGCACCACTGCGCTCTAACGCCGCACCAAGCGGAATCGTTGCGCCCAACAGCACAACTATTGGCCAGTCGACGTTCTCGTATAATTCGCGCAATGGAATAATATTGCTTAAAACCATCGCACCAGCCGCGGCGGTGAAAGCGACTGGTACCGAGAGAATTCCAAGCGCACTTAGCATGATTGCCACGGCAAAGATTGCCAGCGGCGTAAATAATTTTTTACCGGCACCAATGCGCATGCTGCGTTGCGCCAGCGGAAAACAGCCAAAGCGACGAAATACGTCGGTCAAAATTTCCGCATCGCCCTGTAGTAACAAGACGTCTCCTGGTTTAAAGCGAATATTCGACAAATTCGGCTTTACCGGTTGACCTTGGCGCGCTACCGCTAATACATTCACGCCAAACCGGTGACGAAGGCGCAAGTCTGCTGCAGATCGACCAATCAAACGAGAGTCAGGCCCAACCACGCCCTCGACTACTTGAACTTCATCGGAAATTAAAAAACGGTCGGCTAGTTCTTCATCCGCATTCAACTCGAAGCCAGTTGCATCAATTATTTGTTGTAGCGTCTCTGTATCCGCTTCAATAATCAACACATCATCCGCCTTGATGCGGTAATAGCGCGGTGGCGCTGTCGTTACGGTCTTCCCTTGCTTTATCGCAACAACAGCAAAGTTTTCTTTGATGTTACTTTCCAATTCATACAAGGTTTCACCGACGTGGTTCGCGCCTTCCGGTACCCACAATTCGGTCATGTATGAACTCATATCATAGGGTGAGTTAGCGCTATCTCGACTGTTCGTTTTCGGCACCAGCCACCGACTCGTCAACCACATAAAAACGAGTCCGATAACCGCAAGCGATAGTCCTACTGGGGTGAAATCGAAAATACCAAAGCTTTCACCTAAAGCATCTTCTCGAATATCAGCAATGATAATATTGGGTGGTGTACCAATCATCGTGATGGTACCGCCAAGTAACGAGCCAAAAGCCATCGGCATCAGTACTTTTGAGGCATGCCCTAAGCCGCTACGCGACAACTGCAGCGCAACGGGAATCATTATTGCCATGGTGCCGGTGTTACTGATAAAAGCCGAGCAAAAGGTGGTAATGCTTGTCAGTGCTAACATTTGTATCCACGCTTTATCGCCAACGCGTTTCATCAGTGACGCCAGCGCATCAACCACACCCGAGCGCCACATAGCATGGCTAATTACTAATACCGCCGCAACGGTTATTACCGCGGCATTCCCGAAGCCGGAAAATACCTCGTTGGTCGGTACTAACCCTAACGCAGCCGCTACTAATAAAGCGAACATTGCCACTAAATCATAGCGCCAGCGGTCCCAAACAAACAGGGCCAGAGCCCCAAGTAGAATTGCGCCGATTAATAATTGGTCAACCATGTATCGTCCAAACCTTAAAATGTTGTTAACAGATTGGCGTTATTTCGTGGGAAGTCAATAATTTTGCTGGTAAGATTGGGAAATAATTATGAATATTTCATGAACAACGAAACAATAAAAAGCAACGAGGAGTACATCATGCTGCGCAGCATTGGTCTTGTATTAGTCGCTGCGGTAATGTCCGTTTCTGCCCATGCACGTGATATCACGTTGGAAGAAACCATTACCGTCCAATCCATTAATAGTGCCGCTCTTGCCGCTGACGGACAGCTGGCTGCTTTCACGCGTGTGGTGCCACGTACGCCATACGCTGATGATGATGGCGGTTCATACATTGAGCTTTATACTGTGCGTGGAACGGCTGCTAGTGTGCCATTTATTACCGGCAAAGAAAGTTTAGGCGCTGTGAGCTTTCATGGCCAAACCATCTATTTTTTAGCAAAACGCGATGGTGCGAAACACACCAGCCTTTATAAAATGGCCACCACCGGTGGTGAAGCACAACTCGCACTGAGTCACGATGCCGCCATTAGCAGTTACGCTATTAGTGCCGACGGCCGCTACATTGCTTTTCGTGCGCGCAGCAAAGCTGACGACACCAAGTCAAAGTTAGCAAAAAAAGGGTTTAAAGCTGAAGTTTATGAGGAAGAACATCAGTTCACTCATCTGTGGCTTTACGATACCCAAACCGAAGACGCTAAACCAGTTCAGCTAACTGACTCACAACAAGTACTGTCGGTGGCGTTCCGTCCTGAACACGAGCAATTACTGGTTCGTGTTGCTCCGACCGCGCTTGTTGATGACAATTACATGAGCAGCCAATATCAATTGCTCGACTTTGAAGGTAAGCAAGTTAGTGCGTTTGAATCGGTTGGTAAGTTAGGTCAAGCGGAATTTTCACCAGACGGTCGCTACTTAGCAGTCATCGGCGCCGCCGATTACAATGACCCAGCCAGCGGTCGATTGTACGTTTATGACACCCGCAAAGACAACGAGCGAAAAGAAGTGTTGCCGGATTATCAAGGACACGTTCAAGATATCGCTTGGCGTCGTAACGACGAATTGATCTGGTTAGGTCACCGTGGCACGCAAAGTGAGGTACAGGCACTTACCATGCAGTGGCTGGAAACACGCATTATCATGGAGCCTAGTGAGTTAATTGCGGTTGATATTGAAGTAACGCCGGGGCAAGAGGATATATTAGTTCGTGCCCACAGTGCCGCCCACCCTACCGAGTTGTTCCGCATTAGTGGTCAGCGCATTGAGCGCCTTACCGACTCAAATCCATGGCTGGCGGACATCACCATGCCGCGGCAAGAAACCGTGCGCTACGAAGCACGTGACGGCTTGGATCTTGAAGGCATTGTGGTTTATCCAACCGACTATAAAGAAGGCCAACGCTATCCATTAATCATGGTCGTTCATGGCGGGCCCGAAGCGCATTACAGTAACGGTTGGCTAGACCGCTACGGTAGCCCAGTCAAATATGCTGCACAACAGGGCTATGCACTGTTCTTCCCGAACTACCGTGGTAGCACCGGTCGTGGTGTTGAGTTCTCGAAGCTTGGTCAGAACGACTATGCCGGTAAAGAGTTTGATGACCTAGTTGACGGTAAAGACCACTTGGTTGAAATGGGTCTCGTTGATGAGAAGAAAGTAGGTATCACTGGTGGCTCATACGGCGGTTTTGCTTCTGCTTGGGGTGCCACAGCACTGACTGAGCATTTTGCCGCAAGTGTGATGTTTGTCGGTATCAGCGATAACATTTCGAAGTTCGGTACAACTGATATTGCAAAAGAAATGCACGCGGTTCATGCCCGCAGCTATCCGTGGGAAAAATGGCAGTGGTACTTAGAGCGTAGCCCTATTTATCATGCCGAGAAAGCGCGTACACCAATCTTAATCATGCATGGCAAAGAAGATACCCGTGTGCACCCAAGTCAATCTATGGAGCTTTATCGCTATCTGAAAACCCATGGCAATGTTCCTGTTCGCCTCGTGCTGTACCCAGGCGAAGGCCATGGTAACCGTCGTGTTGCCGCGCAGCTAGATTACTCTATGCGCTTAATGCGTTGGATGCAGCATTTCTTGGTAGAGGGTAATAAAGAAGCGCCAGCACACGAACTACCTCATGCCGAAAAGTTAAAATAGAGGTGACTTGTGTCAGGTCTTAAGGATTTATTTAAGAAAGGGTGGTGGGTTATTCCCCACCCTTTCCAGCCAGAAGATCTGCGCTACTGGCGGGTAAAGCTCATGCAGAATATTCAATTTATTCTGCAGCTATACACCGGTTTATTTGTCGTATTAAACATCTTTCTATTTGATTATTTATGGATGGCACTCACCAATGCCATCATGTTTAGCGCAATTGTGGTATTGCAAATTGATTTGCGCAAAAACCTAAATATTGAACGAAGCGCACGAATGCTCATTGGCATACTGGTTGCGTTTATGGCCGTTTATTTTGTCATAGCACAAGGCCGTAACTATTCATTTATTTGGTTTAGTCTGTTGCCATTGCTCGCATTCTTTTTACTTGGTTTGCGCCTCGGGTTGTATGTCAGTGGTAGCTTCTTGGCTGCGTTAGTCGTATTTGTTATTTGGTTTGCACCACAGTGGCCAAGTTATGCGATAAATATTCCGGCTATTTTTAATATTGCCCTAGCACTATTTGCGGTACTTACTATTTCTCGCCATTACGAAAAATCGCGAGAAGAAGCATTTAACTTTCTGGCACGACGTAATAGCGAGCTTGAAGTGCTTGCCACCACAGACCCGCTTACTCAACTGAATAACCGCTCGCATTTAGACGACGTGTTAGAGCAAGAGCTCAACCGAGCGCAACGCCATCAGCATGAGCTTGCCGTGTTAATTCTCGATACGGACCACTTTAAAACCCTGAATGATAGCTACGGTCATATTGTCGGAGACCAAGTTCTTAAAGAGTTGAGCCAAGTACTATTGAGCCATGTGCGCTCTAGCGACATTCTCGGGCGTTGGGGCGGTGAAGAGTTTTTAGTTATCGCACCAGATACCGATGAGGATGGTGCCGTCGAGCTAGCTGAAAAAATTCGTATTGCTGTGGCAGAACATCGCTTTACTGATGAAAAGCTGCATCTTACGGTAAGTATCGGTTGTGCTGCATATAGTAGTGAAGACACCCTTATTACTATTATTCAACGCGCCGATAATGGTTTGTACCAAGCTAAGCATGATGGTCGTAATTGCACTCGACTAGGCAAAACGACGCGCATTCCAAGAAAATAAAAAAGGCAGCTAAGTAACTGCCTTTTTCAAATTTCACACCCGCATGGTTAGAGTTGCGGACCAGCGGCAACGAGTGCTTTACCTTCTTCGTTGTCAGTGAACTTTTCGAAGTTTGCCACAAAACGTTGTGCCAAATCTTTTGCTTTCACATCCCAGTCACCGGCATCTGCATAGGTGTTGCGAGGGTCTAAAATGTGTTGCTCTTGAACGCCATTAAGCGCCGTTGGCATGGCCAAGTTGAAGTATGGCAATTGAACAAATTCAGCATCTTCAATGCTGCCATCGAGAATTGAATCAATAATGGCGCGCGTGGCTTGAATTGAAATACGTTTGCCAGTGCCATTCCAACCGGTATTCACCAAGTAGGCTTCTGCACCTGATGCTTCCATGCGCTTCACCAATACTTCAGCGTATTGTGTTGGGTGCAGCGTTAAAAATGCCGCACCAAAACAGCTTGAGAAAGTTGGCGTCGGTTCAGTAATACCACGCTCAGTACCAGCCAGTTTCGCAGTAAAGCCAGACAAGAAGTAGTACTCAGTTTGCTCTTTAGTCAGTTTCGAAACAGGTGGCAATACGCCAAACGCATCAGCCGTTAAGAAGATAACTTTTTGCGCATGACCCGCTTTAGAAACTGGCTTCACGATGTTATCGATGTGATAAATCGGGTATGACACGCGGGTATTTTCAGTTTTTGAGTTGTCATCGAAATCAACACTACCGTCTTCACGAACAGTCACATTCTCTAACAATGCATCGCGACGGATCGCGTTGTAGATATCTGGTTCTGCTTCGGCCGACAAGTTGATGGTTTTCGCATAACAACCACCCTCAAAATTGAACACGCCGTCATCGTCCCAACCGTGCTCATCGTCACCAATCAATTGACGTTTCGGATCGGTGGATAACGTTGTTTTACCGGTGCCCGATAAACCGAAGAAAATAGCAACGTCGCCATCTTCGCCAACGTTGGCTGAGCAGTGCATTGACGCAATACCTTGCAACGGCAAGTAGTAGTTCATGATTGAGAACATACCTTTCTTCATTTCGCCGCCGTACCAAGTACCGCCGATTAACTGAATGCGCTCAGTTAAGTTAAATGCAACGAAATTTTCAGAGTTAAGGCCATGTTCTTGCCATTTGTGGTTAATGCATTTTGCACCGTTCATAACCACGAAATCAGGAGTGAAGTTTTCTAACTCTTCTGCTGATGGGCGAATAAACATGTTTTTCACAAAGTGGGCTTGCCATGCCACTTCGGTGATAAAGCGAACTGCTAAGCGCGTATCTTCATTCGCTCCGCAATAGGTATCAACAACAAACAGACGCTTGCCAGAAAGCTGGCCTGTTACCGTTTCTTTTAGATCGGCCCAAATTTCTGGGGTGATCGCTTTATTATCATTTTTGCCTTGATCGGCCCACCACAACGTATCTTTCGTGGTGTCGTCGCGTACGATGTATTTGTCCTTTGGCGAACGACCCGTAAAAATACCAGTATCAACGGCAACGGCGCCAAGGTCGGTGACAACACCTTTTTCAAAACCTTGAAGATCGGCGCGTGTTTCTTCTTCGAACAACTGTTCATAAGAAGGGTTGTGGACAATTTCAGTGACGTCTGTGATGCCATAACGGCCTAAATCCAGATCAGTCATGTGACGGACTCCTGCGGGTCTGGTTTGAGCAAAATTTGAAAAGTAAACGTGGGGCGCGATTCTACCTTCAAACGCGCGAAATTGATAGTCTTTGTCATCATTTTAAGGCTAGAATGGCGCCTTTTACCGCAAAAGTTATGGTTAAAATATGCGCGATAGTTTTCACACACGTATTGGTTTCGTTCTTGCCGCAGCAGGCTCAGCTATTGGTCTCGGTAATATTTGGGGCTTTCCTAGTCAAGTTGCGAATCACGGTGGCGCCGCATTTTTAATCGTCTATTTGCTCGTTGTGGTGGTTCTCGCCGTACCGGCGTTATATACCGAGTTAAGCCTTGGCCATGCGGCTCAAGCCAATCCTGTAAAAGCGCTAAGCTCGTTAAGCACAACTGCGCAACCGTTGACGGCAATCAGCGGCAAAACGATGGGATACTTAAACGTTATCGGCGCCATTTTAATGCTGAGCTTTTATCATTTGGTAGCGGCCTGGATGCTTGCTGAAGGCTTCACGTTTTTATTAACTGCCCTGCATTTGCCGGCAATGACCCCTTGGTTTGCAGATGCCTCGACGATGCGTGACATTATTTTGTTGCTGGTGTTCGTTGCCCTTACCTTTGGCATTGTCATCAACGGTGTGCAACAAGGTATCGAACGCTGGTCGCGACGCTTAATGCCGTTATTGATTGTGTTACTGGTTGGGTTAATTGCCTACATGAGCACGTTACCCGGCTCTGCCGATGGTTTTCGAGCCTATCTGGTACCAGATTTTTCGGCAATGTGGAACGCCGACCTATTAATTTCCGCCATGGGACAAGCATTTTTCTCTCTGTCGATTGGTTTGGGCGGCATGATGATTTACGGCAGCTACTTAAAGAAAGACACCCGAATCGGTCGTTTAACTTGGAGCGTCGCCGCACTGGATACAATAGTGGCTTTCTTGGCAGGTCTGCTGATTATACCAGCATTGTATGTTGCCATGGCACAAGGATTGAGTGTTACCGAAGGTGAACAACTGATTGGCGAAGGCCGTTTGATTTTCCAAGTGCTACCTGATTTATTCACCCAATTAGGTTATGCCGGTGCGTGGTTAGGTTTTGGCTTTTTCGCGTTGCTGAGCATTGCCGCGCTCACTTCAACCATTGCGACCGCCGAAGTACCAATCGCTTATGCCATTGAGACGCATCCACTCAATCGCCGCCAGGCTGCACGTATTATTGCAACAATTATTGCGGTGATTGGTTGTACGTTGGTGATTTGGTTTGAGCCGTTATTTAACTGGGTGGTTACCTATGTCACACAGTTTCAGCTGCCACTTTCTGGCTTGTTTTACTTTATTGTGCTGGGTTGGTTTTGGCAGCGCAGTAACCGGGTACGCGAGTTGGCGGCAACGTCATGGCGCTACCGCTTATTATTCTGGCATTTACGTTTGTTCTGTCCGCTTCTGTTAGCGTGGGTGTTTGTGGATGTTGCGCTGTAAGTAGAAACTTACTTGCGCGATTTGATTTTATTTTCCAAAGCTTCTGCAACCCGTGCGTCGGTAAATTGACGCACGTCACCGTGGTGAATAGCAACTTCTTTCACCAGTGTTGAGGAAATAAACGAATTTTCTTCAGCCGGCGTTAAAAACACGCTTTCTAAGCCCGGAAACAAACGGCGATTCATGTTTGCCAACTGAAATTCATACTCAAAATCGGATACAGCACGTAAGCCGCGGATCAATACCGTTGCGTCCTGCTCTTTTGCAAAATCAACCAACAAACCGCTAAATCCAACAACCGTGACATTGGGTAATTCAGCAGTCACTTCACGCACCAGTTCAACCCGCTCGTCGAGGGTAAACATTGGCTTCTTGCTTGGGCTATTTGCCACACCCACAATAATTTCACTGAACAAATTCGATGCTCGCTCAATTAAATCGGCATGACCATTGGTAATAGGATCAAAGGTTCCAGGATAAATGGCGCGTTTGTGCATGAAATTTCTCCAGCTGATGAAATGAGGATGCGCAGCCCCCCGCTGATCGGGTAAACTATACTTAATCGTAACAGCTTAAGTCAGAACACTCATGTCCTCACTTAAGTTCACCCGTCAGGTCCGAAGCACGGAGAATTACATGAAGCAAGATTTTTATCAACAGCTTGAAACGCAGTTAGAAGAGCTAAAGAACGAAGGTTTATACAAAAGCGAACGCATTATTCTTGGTGATCAAGATGCTGAGATTGAAGTAGGCAACGGCGAATCGGTATTGAACTTTTGTGCCAACAATTATTTAGGTTTGGCCAATAATTCTGAGCTCATCAAAGCGGCGAAACAAGGTCTTGATGAGCACGGCTTTGGCACCGCCTCGGTTCGTTTTATTTGCGGTACGCAAGATATTCATAAAACACTCGAAGCGAAACTCAGCGCGTTTTTAGGTACCGAAGACACAATTTTATACTCGTCATGTTTCGATGCGAATGGCGGTTTATTCGAGACACTGATGGGCCCAGAAGACGCCATCATCAGTGACGAACTGAACCACGCATCAATTATCGACGGCATTCGTTTGAGCAAAGCCAAGCGCTATCGTTATAAAAACAACGATATGGCTGATTTGGAAGCGCAATTAAAGCAAGCCAAAGCTGATGGCGCTCGCAACATCCTTATCGCCACTGATGGTGTATTCTCCATGGATGGCGTAATTGCAAACCTAAACGGCATCTGCGATTTAGCGGACGAATACGGCGCATTGGTGATGATGGACGATTGTCACGCGACTGGTTTCTTGGGCGAAAACGGTAAAGGTACGCACGAATACTGCAATGTCATGGGGCGTGTCGATATCATTACTGGAACCCTCGGTAAAGCGCTGGGTGGTGCATCTGGTGGTTATACATCGGGTAAAAAGCCTGTGATTGACTGGTTACGTCAGCGTTCACGCCCGTATTTATTCTCAAACTCAGTGGCACCAGCCATTGTTCAAGCCTCTATTCGCGTACTCGAAATGCTTGAAAATGGTCACGACCTTCGTCAAAAACTTTGGGATAACGCGAATTACTTCCGCAGCGAAATGACCAAAGCTGGTTTCACCTTGAGTGGCGCTGATCACGCGATTATTCCAGTGATGATTGGTGATGCGCGCCTCGCTTCTGAGATGGCTGATCGCATGTTGCAAGAAGGTATTTATGTTGTGGGATTCTCATTCCCAGTGGTGCCGCGCGGCAAAGCACGAATTCGCACGCAAATGTCTGCCGCACACACCCGTGAGCAACTCGATCGCGCCATTGACGCTTTCACGCGCATTGGTAAAGATCTCGGCATTATTTAATCGTCTTTTAGAAGACTGAAGGGAACGATTTATGAAAGCATTGGCAAAATTGCACGCTGAACCAGGTATCTGGATGACCGACGTTGAGACGCCTGAATACGGCTACAATGATTTGCTCATCCGCATCAAGAAAACCGCAATATGTGGCACCGATGTGCACATCTATAAATGGGATGAGTGGTCACAGAAGACAATTCCTGTACCGATGGTCGTGGGTCATGAATATGTCGGCGTGGTAGAAGCAATGGGTGAAGGCGTTCGTGGTTTTACCAAAGGCGATCGCGTATCTGGCGAAGGTCATATCACCTGCGGTCATTGCCGCAATTGCCGTGCTGGCCGTCGTCATCTCTGCCGCAACACAGTTGGCGTTGGCGTCAATCGTCCTGGCGCATTTGCTGAATACTTAGTAATTCCTGCGGAAAACGCATTCAAATTACCCGACGATATTAGCGATGATTTAGCAGCCATTTTTGACCCATTCGGTAATGCTGTACACACCGCTTTAGCATTTGATTTGGTTGGTGAAGATGTCTTAATTACTGGCGCTGGTCCAATTGGAATCATGGCGGCAGCGGTCGCCCGTCACGTTGGCGCCCGTCATGTCGTCATTACCGATGTGAACGATTACCGCTTAGATTTAGCGAAGAAAATGGGCGCCACCCGTACGGTTGATGTGAGCAAAGAGAACTTAAAAGATGTAATGAAAGAGCTCGGCATGAAGGAAGGCTTCGATGTCGGCCTTGAGATGTCCGGCGTTCCTTCTGCGTTTGCGCAAATGCTCGAAACCATGAATCATGGTGGCAAAATCGCCATGCTAGGTATTCCGCCAACCAGCGTTGCCATTGATTGGAACCAAGTCATTTTCAAAGGGCTTGTGATCAAAGGTATTTATGGCCGCGAAATGTTTGAAACTTGGTACAAAATGGCGAGCTTATTACAATCGGGACTCGACCTATCGCCAATTTTGACGCACAGTATGCCAGTGGACGACTTCCAAAAAGGCTTTGATATCATGACCTCAGGCCAATCTGGTAAAGTTGTTTTAGACTGGAGTTAAGGCCCTCAATCAAGGAATAGAACATGGCTGATTTTAAACGTATTAATACCCTCAAAGCGCACGAGTTATGGGAATCCAAGCAAGCGCGCTTTGTGGATATACGCGATGAGCGCTCCTACGCGGCTGCGCATATTCCTGGTTCCATGCGATTAACCGACGCCAATGTTCAGCAATTTCTTAGCGAATTAGACGACAATGAGGAGGTTGTTGTCGTCTGTTACCACGGCAACAGCAGCCAAGGGGCCGCGCAATATCTTGCCCATCAAGGCGTCGAAGTCGTCAGTAGTCTCGACGGCGGCATGACGGCTTGGGCGCAAGCATTCCCTGAGGCGGTGGAGCGTAGCTAAATGAAAAAATTACTGACCACACGAAACGCCGACGAAATGGCATTGTTGTACGCATACTTGCAACGCCATAATGTACCGGTGACGGTCAGTGAGCATGGTGATGAATTAGAGCTTTGGTTAACAGTATCGAGCTATCAAGCTCATGCCAAATCGCTCATTCAAGCATTTAAAGAGAATCCAGAGCTTGCCACAGCTGAAGTTCTCGAAGACATTCAAAGCGAACCTCAAGCACAGCGGCCACAAAGTTTCTTGCAGCAGCTTTTGCAACAGGCCGGTTGGTTTACCGCAGGTTACGCCGTTGTTGTTATTCTTACCTTTATCGGTTTGTTAACACCGCTTGCCGAGTCAATTCTCGGCGCATTTTTGTTTAACCCTGACAGCTTTGAAGCGATGCCATGGGCGCAACCTTGGCGTTTCTTCACCCCAGCACTGTTGCACTTTAGCGTGTTGCACATTGTGTTTAATGTGTTCTGGTGGTGGTATCTCGGCGGTCGTTTCGAGCGCTACTACGGCAGTAAATGGCTAATTCTCGCTTTTCTGTTTTGCGCTCTAGCCTCTAACACCTCACAGTTCATTGAGAGTGGCCCTTATTTTGGCGGCTTATCTGGAGTGGTCTACGGGTTATTTGGTATTGCCACAGTGGTAGGCTGGCAAAATCCGCGACACCCATTGTTCTTACCGAATGGCCTCATTATCTTTATGTTGGTTTGGTTGGTTATTGGATATACCGGGCTACTTTGGGTCAACATTGCCAACACCGCGCACACCGCCGGACTCATATCTGGACTCCTAGTAGGTGCAGGCATTCGTGCGCTTACGCTTTATGGTCAGAATTCTGGCCGCAAAGAAGACTCCCAATAGCAACTTATGAAAAGCGCAGTGTTAGCACAACTTGAGTTTCCGATTATCCGTGCGCATCAGCAAGCTGACTGGGCGTTGGCAAATGAAACGGTTCTACCTGACAGTTCACTTATTCAAGCTTGGCTTCTTGATCCTGATTCACTCACGGCGAAATTAAAACGCCACTGCGACAGCTTTGAAGTGAAGGTACTTGGCCAACAATCGGGCAGCATTCGCCCTGATGAAGCCAAATGGCTGGGCGATGACGAACACGCCACCATCCGCGAGGTGTTGTTATGCTGCGATGGGCAGCCTTGGGTGTTTGCGCGCAGTGTGTTCCCGCAAAGTGCGCTAGATGAACAGGCATTGCAGCTCGGGCAACTTGGCAATAAGCCGCTCGGCGCACACTTATTTGCTCAATCAGACCTCGAACGTGGCGCAATTGAAGTCGCTCATTTTTCGCCACAGTCACCTATTGGTCAACTCAATCAGCAGCTCGGGTATCCAGCGCAACATTTGTGGGGACGTCGTAGTTGCTTCAAAGCCGCAGGTCAGAAAGTATTAGTTGCCGAAGTATTTATCGGCGATTCAGTACCCGCCAAACTCATGCAATTGCTGCAAGACGAGGAAGCTTAACATGGTCAAAGTTGGTCAATTCATTAGTGCATGCTGGCGTTTAATGCGCGCCGACCGCCCTATTGGTAGTTTGCTGCTTGGCTGGCCAACATTAGTCGCGTTACTCATTGCCGGTGAAGGTAACCCGCCACTGCGCACCGTGGTTTTATTTATGCTCGGCGTATTTGTGATGCGCTCTGCAGGTTGTGTGATCAATGATTACGCTGACCGCCACATTGATGGTCATGTTAGCCGCACCAAACTGCGCCCGTTAGCTACCGGCGAGCTGAAGCCTTGGCATGCGCTGGCACTGTTTGGGGTGCTGTTAATCATCGCATTGCTAATTGTTCTGCAATTCAACCGAGCGACTGTTTTAATGAGCGTTGCCGCCGCCGCTGTTGCCACTCTTTACCCGTTTTGCAAACGCTTTACGCAATTACCTCAGGTGGTATTAGGCGTGGCATTTAGCTTTGGTGTACTGATGCCGTTTACAGCGCTCGACCAAGGTCTGCCATTAGTGGCATGGATTCTGTTCTTTGCCAACATTGCTTGGACGGTAGCTTATGACACTGAATACGCTATGGCAGACCGGGCAGACGACTTAAAAATTGGGG
Source organism: Pseudidiomarina marina (assembly GCF_044807045.1). Lineage (NCBI taxonomy): Bacteria > Pseudomonadati > Pseudomonadota > Gammaproteobacteria > Alteromonadales > Idiomarinaceae > Pseudidiomarina > Pseudidiomarina marina. The sequence continues at coordinate 209,740 of NZ_CP085233.1, forward strand.
TAAAATCCACAGCGATTTTATTTGCTGGCCACGATAAATTCGCGATTGCCTTATTACAAATTATAACGCTCGCATTATTGGGTTGGTTGGGCTATTTGTTGCTACTTGATTGGGTTTATTGGGTAGGGCTTGTCATCATTGGGCTGCTGTTTGTCTGGCAACACTACTTAATTTGGTATCGCGAGCCAGGCCGGTGTTTTCAGGCGTTCTTGCACAACAACAACGTGGGTTGGGTATTAACCCTCGCTGTTGCTGCGCATTATTGGTTTTAGTTTCTGGTTTTAGGATCGAGCTCTACATACACTGGTTAACGCTCAGCGTTAACCAGTTGTTTCACCGATTGACGAATCGTTTGAAGTACTGCTGGCTCGAGTAACAAGTCCACAGCATCACTTAATTCCCCAACTCGATGGTCAGCCATCATCTCACCAGAATCAATCACACTGAAGTAGCCTTCTGATTTAAGCGTGCCGATTAACGTACTAAGCACCTTCTTATCAAAAAACTCTGGCGCGTTGACCCCATGAATGGCACTGAGACGCTCAGCAAGTTGTACCGAGTGTTGCTCGAGGTCGCTTCGCGCAATGGGCTGTGCCTGTTGCAGCAGTTCCAACACAATGGCATAACGCTGCGCTGTCTCACTTGAGCTACGCGCAAGTAGCACCAATTGTGAATAAGCACGCGAATCACGCTTGGCAACGGCGAATGTGCCCTCACCCGCGTCAATAAGCAAACCGCATTGCACATATTGTTCGAGTAATGCATTAACCCATAACGTCATGTCTTCAGCGCGATGGCTAATAAACAATTCGTTTTGCAACAATGGATGCAACTGGGTTAATAATTTGATTGCAGCATCAGCATTGAAACGCTTATGACCAAGCGCAAATGCCGCTAATAGCGCCGGCACAATAATCATGTGCATGATGTTGTTGCGATAGTAGGTCATCGCTATAGCGGTCGAACCATCCAGACGAATCAACTCGCCGATACCGTCCGCTTCTACAACAAACTTGTCGTGCTTTTTCGCAAGCTGCCACAGCTGTTCACCATCATCTTCCGGCACGTAGGCATCTTTGCTATATGGAACTTCGCGCATAATGCGCGTGTACAAATTTAACTGGCTTACAAGCTCTTCGCGAGTTAACGCATGATGCTCGGAACTAAGAATCGCCAGAGCACACAAGTTGACGCTGTTAAATGCAGCGGAATTATTAATGCGATACATAATCTGATCCGCAAGTAAGTTCACAGTTGGCGTGAGCCACTTCGGACGTTCTGGTTCTTCAGCGCCAGTTGTAATTGAATCACGCCAGTTTGGTTGCAACTTCTCAAGCGCTTCGCCAAGATTAATCGGCTCACCAAAGCTCACATAACCCTGACCAAAGTTACGCAGATGACGAAGGCTACTGATTACCTGCCATACCGACTCTTTCTCTTTCGACTTACCTTTAAGCTCTTTGAGGTAAGTACCAACTTCCATTACATGTTCGTATCCCAAATAGACTGGAACCAACGACATAGGACGTTGCTGGCCGCGTAACATGCCTTGCACAGTCATCGCCACCATACCGGTTTTCGGTGGCAACAAGCGCCCAGTGCGACTGCGCCCACCTTCGGTAAAGTATTCAACAGGATAACCTTTTTGGAATAATCGGTTTAAATATTCACGAAATACCGTGGAATACAGTTTGTTACCACGGAAACTACGACGGATAAAGAATGCGCCACCACGGCGGAAAATTGGCCCGGCAGGGAAGAAATCTAAGTTCACACCGGCTGCAATATGCGGCGGTACCAAACCTTCTTTATAGATAACATAACTTAATAACAGATAATCCATGTGCGAGCGGTGACACGGCACATACACAATTTCGTGGCCTGCTTCAGCAAGCTCGCGAATGCGTTCACCCCCTTCAATATGGATACCGTTGTAAATTCGACTCCAACACCAAGTCATGAAGCGATCGAGCAAGCGAACTAACGTATCGCTGTAGTTTGCGGCAATTTCATGCAGGTACTTTTCAGCCGTCTTCCGTGCTTGCTGCTCCGATACTTTTTTGCTGCGAGCTTCATCGGCAATCGCTTGCTTCAGTGCTGGGGTATCGAGTAAATCCTGAATGACCACGGCGCGCTCGGTCATCTTCGGCCCCGCCACAGCATGGCGTAAGCGCACAAAATGAACCCGGGCCACGCGCGCTAATTTATGCGCCAAACGCTGGGTTGAGCCGCGTTGCTCGGCCATTTCGCGAAGGTGTACTGGTGAACTCGCCCGAATCAGAATATGACGACCGGAAAACATCGTCAGCCAAAACTTACGCCAGTGACCTGGGTTGTCAATGTCAGCAACCATGGTGTGCCCTTGACGAGCTTCTTGGCCAGGCTTACGCCCCCAAAACAGGCCGATAGGAACAACTTTGACATTCAATTGTTGGTCTTTTTGATGTGCAGAAATGAGCTTTTCAAAATCCTCGATGGCCTTCTCGGCAGAACCATGATCGGTTTGATCAAGATACATGACACGAGCGAGTTGCTGCCCATTGATCATGAGATCTTCCGTTGGGTCAGGTAACCCCGCACTTCTTAACGCACGCTGCGCCACAAGCATGTCGGTGTTTGACGTTGAACGCATTACGTAAACCACATTGTTATCGCCAACAATCTGCGCCGTCGCGTCATCTAGAATTGTTTCAAAGCGCGTTAACCAGCGTACTGGCCAGAACATTAAAGCGCGCCAAAAGCCTTTCAGACTCATGCAATATCCCCACAAAATACAGACGTATAAAGCATACCACTGTTGCTTTAATTTGTCTGAACGAAAAAAATTTGCACAAAAAAGTTGCGAAACCAAAACACCTGTATATACTCACAGTATTACTGTATAGATAAACAGGTATTCATATGCGACCATTAACGCCTCGACAACAGCAAATTCTTGATCTCATCAAAGACAATATTGATGCGACGGGTATGCCACCAACTCGCGCTGAGATAGCTCATCGTCTTGGCTTTAAGTCAGCGAATGCAGCCGAAGAGCATTTAAAAGCTTTAGCCAAAAAAGGCGTGATTGAGATGATGCCGGGCATGTCTCGTGGTATTCGCTTAGTCGGTATCGAAGAGGAAGAAGTTCCTGAAGGTTTACCGTTAATCGGTCAGGTTGCTGCCGGTGAGCCTATTTTGGCGCAAGAACACATTGAAAGCCATTATCAGGTCGATCAAAACCTATTTAAGCCGCACGCGGATTTCTTATTACGCGTTAACGGTATGAGTATGAAAGATATCGGTATTTTAGACGGTGATTTGCTCGCTGTGCACAAAACACATGAAGCACGTAATGGGCAAATTATTGTTGCCCGCGTGGAAGACGACGTCACCGTGAAACGGTTTGAGCGTCGCGGCAACATTATTTTACTGCATCCCGAAAATGAAGAGTTTTCACCTATTCAAGTCGATCTCACACATCAGTACTTCACTATTGAAGGCTTAGCTGTTGGTGTGATCCGCAATGGAGCATGGTTATGAGAAATCAATTTGGCAATCAGTTTAATGACTCAGGTTTTGATATTTGGTCTGCAGCACCTGAATTCTCGGCTATTCAAACCGATTTAGAGAGCCTGTTACCTCGTTTACATGCGTTATCGCTGCGCACACACCAGTGGATTACTGTCATTGGTGGGCGTCGCGAGATTATTGAGCAGCTTGTTGCCGCGGGTATAAGCCGCACGCGTATTCGTTGGGTGCATGGTCGTAATCAAGATGAGCGTGAATGGGCAACTGAACAAGCCTTGCTTGCAAGTACAAGTAGTATTGTTCTTAGCTGGTTGGGCGACATGTCACCACGCATGCAGCAACGCCTAAAAATGGCGAGCAAAGTCAGCCAAACCCACAGTTTTGTGTTTAATGATTTACCTTCACTTCCCCCACTCCACTAATCCTGCTTGTGAAGGTTGTCAGTTGAGGGCTGCAGTGCAGCCCTTTTTTTATAGTTGAATGTAAAAATTATTCGAAATGGCGGTTTCTTTTTCACCAGAAAATGGTATTTTGAATGTGCATTAACTGCTAACACAATAAACAACTATAAATATTGATACATAACAACAAAGGGTTAGTGGGGAAAGCGATTTTTCTTTTGAAATGCTGTTCCTTTTTCTACTCACCTCGTTGTTCTTCAGGCTCGCACTTCGGTGTATTCGTGGGAAATCCACGTCGGAAGAATGAGAGGAGATGTCGCGTGAGTACTAGACTCATCACTGCGCTATTGGCAAGTATTCCACTTGCTGCTAGTGCGCAATCGCAGTTGAACCTGACTCAAGGTGTTACCGAGATCAGTCAACGCGTTTACGACCTGCACATGACAATTTTTTACATTTGCTGTGTGATAGGTGTCATCGTTTTCGGTGCCATGTTCGTGTCAATGATCTTGCATCGCAAATCGAAAGGCCACAAACCAGCTACGTTCCATGAAAACGTAAAAGTTGAGATTCTGTGGACCGTTATCCCATTTTTGATTCTGGTCGGTATGGCCATTCCAGCTACTAAGACACTTTTTGCTATGGAAGACGCGTCTGAGGCTGAAGTGACTGTATTGGTGACAGGTTCACAGTGGAAGTGGCATTACAAATATTTCGACCGAGATGTCGAATTTTTCAGTTTGCTTGCTACTCGCCAAGATCAAATCAACAATCGTCTCGACAAAGGCGAAAACTATTTGCTTGAAGTCGACCGCCCACTGGTTATCCCAACCGATACAAAAGTTCGCTTCTTAGTTACCTCAGATGACGTTATCCACTCGTGGTGGGTACCGGATTTTGCTGTGAAAAAAGACGCTAACCCAGGCTTTATCAACGAAGCTTGGACTAAAGTTGACGAGCCGGGCATCTATCGGGGTCAGTGCGCTGAACTTTGCGGTAAAGATCACGGCTTTATGCCAGTTGTGGTTATTGCAAAAGAACCAGCTGAGTATGAAGCGTGGATAAGCGAACAAGAAGCCATTGCTAAAGCCGAGAAAGAAGAAGAACAACGTCTACTATCTATGTCGATGAGTAAAGAAGAACTCATGGAACTCGGCGAACGCATTTATCTTGGTAGCTGCGCTGCCTGTCACCAGGCAAATGGTGAAGGTATCCCAGGTGTATTCCCAAGCCTCAAAGGCACCGAAATGGTGATGAATGATAAAGCTGGTCACATCGACATCGTTGTAAACGGTAAAGCTGGTACGGCTATGCAGGCATTCGGCAATCAGTTGAGCCTGCGTGAATTAGCGGCAGTTATTACCTACGAGCGCAACGCTTGGGGCAATGATACCGGTGACCTGATTCAGGCCGCTGACGTTAATGACTTTTTGAATAATTAAGGGAGACCCGATATGAGCACAGTTGCTGGCGAGATGGATCACCACGATCATCACCACCACGCGCCATCGGGTATTACCCGTTGGTTATTCACGACGAACCATAAAGACATTGGTTCAATGTACTTATGGTTCAGTTTCATCATGTTTTTGGTTGGCGGCTCCATGGCGATGGTTATTCGCGCCGAGTTATTCCAACCAGGCCTACAACTTGTAGACCCGCACTTCTTTAACCAAATGACAACCGTTCACGGTCTGATTATGGTGTTTGGTGCGGTTATGCCGGCTTTCACTGGCCTTGCTAACTGGATGGTTCCAATGATGATTGGTGCCCCAGATATGGCATTGCCGCGGATGAACAACTGGAGCTTCTGGATTCTGCCATTTGCGTTTGCAATCCTGCTTGCATCGTTGTTTATGGAAGGCGGTGGTCCGGCTTTCGGTTGGACTTTCTACGCACCACTATCAACCACCTACAGTAGCGACTCAACTGCATTGTTCGTGTTCTCGGTTCACATCATGGGTATTTCGTCCATTATGGGCGCGATTAACGTGATTGTTACCATTATGAACATGCGTGCTCCGGGCATGACCTACATGAAGATGCCACTGTTTGTGTGGACATGGTTTATCACCGCGTTCTTGCTGATTGCAGTAATGCCGGTACTTGCCGGCGCGGTAACCATGGTGCTCACTGACAAATACTTCGGTACCAGCTTCTTTGATGCGGCCGGTGGCGGTGACCCAGTGTTGTTCCAGCATATCTTCTGGTTCTTTGGACACCCCGAAGTTTACATCATGATTCTACCGTCATTTGGTATTATCTCGGCGATTATTCCGGCATTTTCTCGTAAGAAACTGTTCGGTTACTCATCGATGGTATATGCAACAGCAGCCATTGCCGGCTTGAGTTTCATTGTTTGGGCGCACCACATGTTCACCACCGGTATGCCAGTTGCGGCGGAGATATTCTTCATGTACGCAACCATGCTGATTTCAGTACCAACTGGGGTGAAGGTGTTTAACTGGGTTGCCACCATGTGGCGGGGTTCAATTAGTTTTGAAACACCGATGTTGTTTGCCCTCGCGTTCGTGATTCTATTCACCATTGGCGGCTTCTCAGGCTTGATGCTCGCGATTACTCCAGTGGACTTCCAGTATCACGACACCTATTTCGTGGTGGCACATTTCCACTATGTATTGGTGAGCGGTGCAATCTTCTCGATTATGGCGGCAGCTTACTACTGGTTACCAAAATGGACGGGGTACATGTACGACGAAACCTTAGCGAAATGGCACTTCTGGTGCTCGCTAATTTCCGTCAACGTACTGTTCTTCCCAATGCACTTTGCTGGTCTTGCAGGTATGCCACGTCGTATCCCTGACTACTCACTGCAATTCGCGGATATTAACCAGATCGTTAGTATTGGCGGCTTCGCATTTGGTTTATCCCAATTGATATTCCTCTGGGTGGTTATCAAATGTGTACGCGGCGGTGAGAAAGCACCAGCGAAACCATGGGAAGGTGCAGAAGGTCTCGAGTGGACAGTGCCGTCACCGGCGCCATACCACACCTTTGAAACACCACCTGAGGTGAAGTAGTCATGACTACCAATAGCCCAACACCAAACCCAACACCGCGCGCAGACAATGCGCGCGTCGTAAGACGCTTGCTCTTTGTGGTCGTCGGCATGTTTGGTTTCGGCTTTGCACTGGTGCCGCTGTACGAGGTGTTCTGCGATATTACTGGATTCAACGGCCGCACTAAGAATGAACAAGCCGCCGCGAATACACGTAGTGTCGACACCTCGCGCACCATTAATGTGCAATTTATAACTCGGGTTAACAAAGGAATGCCGTGGGGTTTCGAACCGGAAGTAAAGTCAGTTCGTGTCCATCCGGGCGAAACGAAAGTGGTGAATTTCTTGGCACGCAATCCAACCGGGCAAAATATGGTCGCGCAAGCGATTCCATCGGTTGCTCCAGGCGAGGCGGGTTTGTATTTAAACAAAACCGAATGCTTTTGCTTTAACCAACAGCCACTTGCTGCCGGTGCGGATACAAAAATGCCAATGCAGTTCTACTTAGACCCTGACATTCCTAAACACATACACACGTTGACTTTGTCATACACCATGTACGATATGACAGCCAATGCTCAACCGGATGTTATTGCTTCGTTTGAAGCGGCAACATCGGCAGACTGAGGATTCGTTTTATGGCACAACAACACGAAAAATATTATGTACCGGCCTCAAGTCCGTGGCCTATTGTGGGTGCAATTGGACTCGGCTTGATTGCCTTCGGTGCAGGCCACACCGTTATTGACATGAAAAATGAAGCCGCCGACGGCTGGGGCTCAAACGTTCTTTTTGGCGGCATTGCCGTAATGATTGTGATGTTATTTGGTTGGTTTCGCGATCAAATCAATGAGTCAATGTCTGGCTTATACAGCAATCAACTCGGCCATTCGTACCGTCAAGGTATGAGCTGGTTTATCTTCTCGGAAATTATGTTCTTCGCTGCGTTTTTTGGCGCCTTGTTCTATGCCCGCGTTATTGCTGTTGAATGGCTTGGCGGCGCGAGTAACAATGCCATGACAAACGAAGTGCTGTGGCCTGGTTTTGAAGCACATTGGCCACTGACACAAACGCCAGGCGGCACCGAGTCAGGTGCAATGGGTTGGATGGGCTTACCACTCTACAACACCATTATTCTGATTGTCTCGAGTGTTACCTGTCATTTTGCTCACGTAGGCCTCGAGAAGAATAACCGAAAACAACTCACCGTTTGGCTCGGTATCACCATTATTCTCGGCTGTATCTTCCTGTACTTACAAGGTGCAGAGTACGTGCACGCGTATGAAGAACTTGGTTTGACGCTCGATTCAGGCATTTACGGTAACACTTTCTACATGCTCACCGGATTCCACGGTATGCACGTTACCCTCGGTACCTTGATGCTAATCATCATGTTCCTACGTGTTATCAAAGGCCACTTCACGCCAGACAATCACTTTGCTTTCCAAGCAACGAGCTGGTACTGGCACTTTGTTGATGTGGTATGGGTTTGCTTGTTTATCTTTGTGTACGTTTTATAACGTAAAACGAATTGTAGTAACTAACGCCGTACTGGCGTAAAACGTCAGTACGGCCGCGGATTTGGCACCAGTACACCGGAAGCCAGCAGTATCACGATCACCACAATGGCAATAGCTGAAAACAGCACACGTTGTCCCAAGTACTTTGTCATTGATGGTTTGGTCGGGTCGTTACGCAGCATTGCAAATAATGCACGAAACAAATTAACGACCATAAATAACATGAGTAGTACCAATATGATTTTTGCAGTAATGACCATCACAGCTTCCTATCGAGTAATTGTGGGCAGGGTTTACCATGCGTAAAAGTAAACTCATTGCGACAGTGCTCACTGTGCTGGCAATTACAATTTTGGTCAAGCTTGGATTCTGGCAACTTGACCGCGCCAATGAAAAAGAACAACTCTTCGCCGACTACGAAGCTCGGCAATCCACTCCGATAGACCTGAATCATTCAGATGAACCGTTCAATGATATCGTCCGCTATGCTGAAGTGTCCGTCGCAGGTACATTTTTAGAAAACTACTTACTACTTGATAATCAAATATTGGAAGGTAAGGCGGGCTACCAGGTTATTGGCCTCCTTGACGTTGAATTCACAGCCGGTCGCAGCGGCATTGTGATGGTAAACATGGGCTGGGTGCCTTGGGGGCAAGACCGACAGCAACTGCCGCAGGTAGCACTCCCTCAAGGTAAAGTAACCGTCGACGGACTATTCTATAAGCCAGAGCTAACCGAAGTATGGGGGGCGGGAGAAACCTATGTTGAAGCCAATCGCTGGCCGGTTCGTGTTACCCAACTGGACGCCAACGCAATAAGCGAAGCAACACAACTTCCCATTGAGCCCTATGTGGTGCTACTCTCAGAAACTGCTGAGTTTGGGTGGCCACGTCAATGGCAACCGCAAGTCATGACACCTTCAAAACATCGAGCCTACGCAATGCAATGGTTTTCGCTAGCGCTCGCATGTTTATTGGTATTTTGGTTTGCCAGCCGTTCCAAAAAAATAACAACAGAGGAATGACCATGACGAACGTAAAACGATCGCGAGCAACGCTAATTGGTGTCGTACTCGCATTTTTAATTCCTGTCATTGGCGCAAAACTCGTTCTTGATCAAAATTGGTATCAAGGCGCAGTGACAAACAAGGGCACCATGTTAGTGCCACCGATTGAGCTTGGCGATTTAAACTCAGTACTACCTGAAGGATGGCGCGTAGCCCTAGTTGATGATGGAAATTGCAGCGACGCATGCATGCAAGGGTTATATGCCATGAATCAATTAGATGTCGCCCTTGGCAAAGAGACCGACCGCGTTAACCCGATTCTTATTACCGCTACCGGTACCACGCTCGATTTAACCAACGTACCACTTGTAAAACATATCGAAAATGGCGATTTAGAACTTGCTGTAACCCAATTACCTGCTCATAACCTCTTCATTATCGACCCGCTTGGTAATGTGGTGTTGCATTACCCAACGCATGCTGACGAAGAAGCAATGCGGGCGGAAGCGAAGAATCTACTCGCCGATCTTCGCACATTGTTGAAACTCTCAAAGGTAGGTTAGAGCTATGCGTACGTTTGTCAAAATCAGTGTTTTATTGGCATTTGTAGTGATTGTTCTTGGTGCGTATACGCGCTTAACCGACGCCGGCTTGGGTTGTCCAGACTGGCCCGGTTGTTATGGTGAGTTAACGGTGCCAAAAGATGCCGAGAAAGCCGTCGAGCTGTTCCCACACGCACCGCTCGAATCACAGAAAGCATGGAATGAAATGATTCATCGCTATGCGGCCGGAACCTTAGGCTTGGTAATTCTTGCTATTACAATTGCCGCATTTGTGCGCCGTCGTCACGACCCTTCCCAACCGGTTGGGTTACCCGTATTTTTGCTTGCATTAGTCACATTCCAAGCCGCACTCGGTATGTGGACTGTCACTATGAATTTACAGCCGTTGATCGTTATGGGACACCTGTTGGGTGGCTTTACGACCATTTCACTGCTGTACTTACTCCAATTGCGACTTGAACGCGTGCATATGCCACTAGGTGATTCGAAAATGCGGTCGCTACGCGGTTTTGCGCTATTCGCACTTATTGTCGTTTTCGGACAAATTGCGCTTGGCGGTTGGGTTGCCGCTAACTATGCAGCAATGGCATGCACCGAGTTGCCGTTCTGCGAAGGTAATTGGGGTGAACGTCTTGATTTCGCCGGTGCGTTTTCTGTACCAGCAGCTGACACTTATCAATATGGTGCGCACGATTACGCTGAGCGAATGACGATGCACGTTGCACATCGGTTTGGCGCGTACTTCACCACCGTTGTAGTCGGACTTCTATTGTGGCTAGGCTATCGTCGCACTCAAACCCAAGTCATTCGCAGCAGTTTAAATTGGGTAGCGGTGGCACTGGTAGTGCAGTTAGCGCTCGGTTTTAGCAACGTCATTTTTATGTTGCCACTGAAAGTCGCTGTTGCACACAACGCAGTTGGCGCCTTACTACTGCTCAGCTTAATTGGATTAAATTATAAGATCGCTCGCAATGCATGAGCGGCGGGGTACGACAGATGACAGAACAAGTACAACTAGCAAGCGCCGATGAAGCGCTTGCCGCAACCTATAAAAAACATGCCAGCTGGCGTGACTATTTAACCTTAACCAAACCGAATGTGGTGCTACTGCTATTGCTCACGGCCTTGGTAGGCATGTGTTTAGCCTCTCCCACTTGGGTGTCGTGGCAAATTATGGTTCCTGGTCTGATTGGAATCGGCTTCATGTCTGGTTCTGCCGCTGCAGTGAATCATTTAGTTGACCGACATATCGATGCACGTATGGCTCGCACCTTGCGACGTCCGCTTCCATCAGGTGCCTTGTCGCCTCGCCGCGTATTAACCTTCGCCGCAGTGCTTGGCGCGTTGGGTTTTGCGGTTTTAGCTCTTTGGGTCAATATGCTAACGGCTTGGTTAACACTTGCTAGCCTAGTGGGCTACGCCATTGTTTACACCATGTACCTGAAGCGTGCGACACCGCAAAATATTGTCATTGGCGGTCTCGCTGGCGCCGCACCACCACTGTTAGGGTGGACCGCAGTCACCAACGAAATTCACCCGTTCGCAATATTACTGGTGATGATTGTGTTCACTTGGACGCCGCCGCATTTCTGGGCTTTAGCAGTTCACCGTGCGAAGGATTACGCGAAAGCTGATATTCCAATGCTGCCGGTCACGCATGGCATTGAATTCACGAAAACATGTATTCTGCTCTATACCATTTTATTAGGTGTGGTGTGCTTGTTACCGTACATTATTGGTATGTCGGGTGTTATCTATTTGATTGGCTCAACCATTCTAAGTATTTGGTTCTTAGTTTACGCGTGGAAGTTGAAGTTTTCGCCAAGTAAGTTAACCGCTTTTAATATGTTCAAATTCTCAATTTGGCAGTTATTCGGATTATTCATTCTTTTGTTAGCGGACCACTACTTAGTCACGCCAGCGTTTTAAATACATTTAGATTTCGGAGTAAGCGGTATGCAAAAACTACTCATTAGCGTTGTTGCCCTCATTGCCTTGGTTGCTGGTGTGGTTATATACAACACGCTACCCAAACCGCAGCCTCAGGCGCTAGTTTATGACCCGCCGCGTGCACTTGAATCGTTTACACTGGAAAGTTCTTTAGGTCGTGATGTCACTAACGACAACCTAAAGGGCCAATGGACCTTGCTATTTACGGGCTATACCTTTTGCCCCGATATTTGCCCAACAACAATGGCCGATCTACGCAAAGCCCTACCGCAACTCACAAAGCATACCGAGTTACCGGTACGCGTATGGATGATTTCGGTTGACCCACAACGTGACACAGTGAAACGCGTTACCGATTACGCTTCATTTTTTGGAGAAGAGTTTGTGGGTATTCGTGCGGAGCATCCACAGCTATATCCGTTTGTGAATGGCCTTGGTTTGATGTATTCGATTCCTGAAGAAGGCGAAACTGACTACTTAGTGAACCACAGTGCGGCCATTGTTTTGGTCAACCCTAATGGCGAACGCCAAGCGATTTTTAAAGCTGAACATGTGATGGGCGAAGTACCAACCGTGAACATGGACACCATGGCCACCGACTTCGCCATCATTGCCTCGAGCTTTAACTAATCGGGCCAACGGCCTTTTTGATCAGCGCGAATAAATGGGTGCGAATACCAATAAAAGCGCCCTTGCTGTGACAAACTCGGCACCGTGCAATTAACCCGCGAACGACCAACTGGAAGTTCTTTTATAAGTTGCACGGTGAAGGTATTACCTTCCCATTGCGGTTGCAAAACATCGCCGCCAGCAAAGCAATTCATCTGATTTGGATTGAAATCATCAATCGAAGTGACTTCGACACGAAATGACGGAGTAACTTCATCCGGTGCCACCAACATCGCTTTAGGTTCGGCCGAAACAAGCGGTAATCCTAAGCTTTTCAGCTTGGTCGCCAAGCTTTCAAGATTTGCGTACTGCGCTGAAGCCGGAAAACGCGGTATTGCGGTGCTTGGACTATGCTGCGTCCACGGGCCTGAGTGCTGACCAAAGGCAATAAAGCCATGCTCTGCCAACATTTCTTCTAATGCCACATCATATTCACCATACGGATATGCAAACTGCCGTGGCTGCTCGCCCAATTGTTCATCAATCTCCGCTTGCGCATCGAGCACATCAGCTAACACGCGCTCGCGCCATGCTTGCCCTGTTTCGTCTTGATGGCGCCAAGTCATGTGCCAATGACTGTTTGAGTGATTGGCAATATGCGCGCCATATTTTTGCAATTCGCGCAATTGCTCCCACCCCATATATTGTGACGAAGCTTCCCGCATCAACTTCGGATTCACAAAAATCGTGAACGGATAATTGTATTTTTTAAAGACTTCGAGTCCCTCGCGATAAACATTGCGCCAGCCATCATCTATGGTAATTGCCGCAGTATATTCCGGTACTGACTCACCGTTCTCGAAGCGTTGTTGAATTTCAGCTAATGACAACACCGTAAAATTGTTTTCTTTCAGCCAAGCGAAATGAGCTTCAAGCTCTTCGGCTGTTACCGAAGTGACGCGCGGTGTATCATCACCAATATGATGATATTGAAGAATCGCGACGCTACTTGGAGCAGCCCATGCGACGCTACTTAATAGTGCGAATAAGAAAATCATGAAACGCATTCAAAAACTCCCCTCTTGGTTGGGCAAACGTGCTGATCATCGCACTATTTTTGCCATTGCTTTGCCGATGATCATATCAAATATTGCGGCGCCGTTATTGGGTTTAGTCGATACCGCTATTATTGGACATCTGCCTGACTCTATCTACCTAAGCGCAGTTGCTCTTGGTGCAATGGTTGTTAGCTTTGTTTACCTGCTCGCTATCTTCTTACGGATGACAACTACGGCAGAGATCGCTCATGCATTTGGTGCTGAGAATCACCACCTTGCGCAACGGGTAGTGGTGCATGGTGTCGCCATAGCGATGGGTCTTGGTCTGCTGCTTCTGTTGGCTCGTCCTTGGCTGATTGATTTAGCTTGGCTGGTCATCAATCCAGAACCAGAGCTCCAACACTATGCCGCCCAATATATCGGTATTCGCCTCTGGGCGGCGCCTGCAGCACTGATAAACTTACTAGTTCTCGGCGCTTTGCTTGGCCGCCAACAAAGTCGCTTAGCCATGATATTGGTAATTTTTACCAATGCGGTCAACGTCGTTGCTGACGTTATCCTAATTATCGGGCTGGAACTGAACGTTCACGGCGCTGCATGGGCTTCCGTGCTTGCCGAAATTTCGACAGCTGCACTTGGATTATGGTTCATTCGTGATTTGCTTCCAAAGCCCGCTTATTGGCGTATCACCCCAGCGTACTTCAAACAATTCGCTGCCATGAACCGTGATGTTTTCATTCGTTCGTTGTTACTGCAACTGTGTATGGCGGTTATGACTGGCTATGCGGCGCGCTTTGGCGCGGTCGTGGTAGCCGCCAATGCTGTACTGATGCAGTTTTTAATGCTCATCTCATTAGGATTAGATGGCATTGCTTATGCGGTTGAAGCATTATTGGGCGCCGCCCGGGGTAGAAAAGATGTCACAAAAATACGTTATTGGATGCGTTTGTCGCTGATCTGGTCGGTGTTATTCGCTATCGCTTATTGCATCATTTTCGGGATAGCGGGTACACAGATTGTGCGATTGCTTACTGATTTAAGCGATGTGATTCAGGTTGCCGAAATGTATTTGCCATGGCTAGTTGTCATGCCGCTGCTTGGACATTGGAGTTATTACTTTGATGGCGTTTATATCGGCTTGGGCTTAACACGTGCGATGCGTAATACCATGGCGGTTAGTGTACTGGGTGTGTTCGTGCCCGTGTGGTTGATGAGTCAATGGTGGTTTTCAGAAAGCAATGCCAACCACGGCTTGTGGTTGGCATTGAGTTTGTTCCTATTAGCGCGAGGTGTAAGCCAGTGGCTCTACCTACGCTATAAAGGGCTTACATTGCTGGTGCAAGATCATCCATCAAAATAAGCTGTGGTGGTAAGCCGCCACCTGTGGCATCAACCGCAACCGCGGTATAAACCCCGTTACCTTCCAAAGTAAGCTCAATTGGCCCGATTGCCGCTGTTTGAGTACCCGTTGCGGTAACTGTTACAAAGTAAGTACCTGGTGTTAGTGCAACGTAACCAGTTGATACTAAACCGGCTGCATTAAATGGCACGTCAGTAAACGCAGGCGTTGCATCCGTTAAATCATCGGTTGCTGTCACATAAATATCAACGTTACCTGCACTTGGCGAGGCGTGCACTAACTGCACTTGTGCTGCCGTTGCAATGCGACGCGCGTCGTCCTCAACAACCGCTAAAGTTAGTGACGAATCACCTAATTCACCGACCGCGTATACGCTAACACGTTGGCTTTCAGCGAGCGCCAACTCTGCGTCATCAATTACCACTGGCGTGCCACCTGCGGCAGCAACATCAACTAAGTAAGTATCGCCTGGCAAGTTAATGAAATCGGTAAACTCTAAGAAGGCGAGGTCTGCTACCGCAGGTGTCTCGGCATTGTTTACCGTAATATCAACTGCCGGTGCATCGGCGCTAGCATGAATAATGCGCAACTCGCCACCAGCATCCGCTGAAGCAAGAATTTGTGCACTTTCACCATCCGCTACCTGCAACATGACAGGTGAATCACCAGTACCGGTGTTGGTTACAGCAGCCACAACCAAATCAGCACCAGCAGCTAAGTCTAACGCGCCACTTTCAAATACCACGGCACTTGCATCACCAGCTGCAGTAATACGCACTTGGTATTCACCTTCTGGCACATCTAATTGCGCCGTGTAATCGGTGAATTCAAGGGTTGCAGCTGGTTGTTCGGCGCTTAAATCAGCGTCAACTGCTGTGAGGTAAACATCAACCGCCGGAGCATTTGGCGCGGCGTGCACCACCTGCAAGCGGAAATTACCATCTGGAATATCTGAGACTGGGTTTTCAATAACAAGCGGGGCGATGGTTTCGTCAGTGACACTACCAACGGCGAAAATTTCGTAACGGTTATCACCACCGAATTCGAGATCCGCCGGACCAATAACTGTCGCAACGCTTTCGTCAGGAAGAATACCATCCACTTGAATGCTGTAGGTACCCTCTTCAAGCTCAAGTACGCCTGATGAAGCACCAAACGGCACAGCTTCAAGCGCTGCCGTACCATCAACAAGAACGTTGACATCAGGTGCGTCAGCAACCGAGTGATGAACACGCACATACGTCGACGCTGGTGGCGGCGGCGGTGGTGTTACGGTATTATCGGGGGTGTCGTTATCGCTACCGCAAGCAGCGACTAAAACTGCTGCTGACAGCGCGAGACCAAGTTTTGTGATCCCATTCATGATTTAATCCTCATTGTGTGTATAGGCAAATCACACTACGAAGAAAGAATTAGAATGGGATCACTCTTAAAACTTATACAAGATTAATTTTTACACAAAATTAATAGTACGAATGTTCGCCAGGCTGGTGCTCTGTAACGTCTCGAACGCCATTTAGCTCACCAGGAAAGCGCTGTACAAGTTCTTTTTCAATACCTTCTTTCAAGGTTACATCAACCATACTACAACCATTACAGCCACCACCGAATTGCAACACGGCAATGCCGTCATCAGTAATATGGTTGACTGCTACTTTACCGCCATGGTTGGCTAATTGCGGATTAATTTCTGATTGAATCACATATTCAACGCGCTCAATTAACGGTGCATCGTCTGCGACTTTTTTGGCCTTGGCATTGGGTGCTTTTAAGGTTAACTGTGAGCCAAGATCTTGTTCTTCAAAATCAATGACCGCATCAATTAAAAATGGTGCACTGCCTGAGTCAACCACAGCGTCAAAACCGCTAAACGGCAACAACTCATCATCCGGCTCAACCGCATCTGGCGGACAATATGAAACGCCACACTCAGCTGACGGGGTACCCGGGTTCACCACGAACACGCGGATATTAGTATTATCCGGCTGATCGGCAAGTAGCTTGCGAAAATGTGCTTGAGCACTTTCTGTAATACGAATCATGGGTTAACCACCTCACTGCTATACCTGAGTAATTTAGTAAGGTATATCTTATCGCAAATTTCGCGCATTGCATAGTAATCAACTTGGGAAGAGCAACAGATTTTGTTAGCTTCGGGAGATTCATTTTCGCGATGCAAGATAGGAAAACCGTATGGCTCGTATTATTTCGATTGCGCTTGTTTGGTTACTGACCACGGCAACAGCCGCAGCAACCACGTTAGACGACTATTTACCAAAAGATGTCACCTATAACCCTGATATTTCGACACCACAAGAGGTACTCGGGTATGAAGTAGGTGAATGGCATGTTCGACCTGAGCAATTAGTGCGTTACATGGAAGTATTGTCAGAACAATCTGACCGCTTCTCGTTTGAAATTACGGGCTATACTCATGAACGTCGCCCGTTGGTGTTGGTTACGGTCACCACACCAGAAAACCATCAGAATATTGATGAGCTACGCGACGCGCACATTGCATTGTCTGATCCAAACCGCAAAGGCGACCCAGACAAGGCACCTCTTGTTTTATACATGGGTTACAGCATTCACGGTGACGAGCCGAGCGGCAGTAACTCAGCGCTGCTATATGCCTACTATCTAGCCGCCGCACAAGGCGATAAAATTGAGCAAGTATTAAAAGACACCATTATCTTACTCGATCCGAGCTACAACCCAGACGGTTTAGCGCGCTTTGCGCAATGGGCGAACCAACACAAGAGTCAGAATCTTGTGAGTGATACTCAGCATCGTGAGCACGTACAACCGATGCCTCGCGGCCGTGTTAACCATTATTGGTTCGACCTCAACCGTGATTGGCTGCTGTTACAACACCCAGAATCACGCGCTCGCATTGCTAACTTCCAAAAATGGAAACCGAATGTATTAACTGATTTCCATGAAATGGGAACCGATAGCACCTTCTTCTTCCAGCCAGGCATTCCTTCGCGTAAAAACCCGAATACGCCAGATGAAAACGTCAAGCTGACGCAAACCCTGGCCGAGGGCCACGCAGCAGCGCTTGATGAGCAAGGCCGTTTATATTTTACCGAAGAGGCGTTTGATGACTTTTACGTGGGTAAAGGTTCAACCTACCCAGACGTTCAAGGCGCGATTGGTATTTTGTTTGAGCAAGCATCAAGCCGCGGTCACGCCCAAGATTCGATTAATGGCGTTTTAGAGTTCCCGTTCACTATTCAAAACCAATTTACGACTTCGTTAACTAGCATGTATGGCGCGCATGCCAACAAGCGTTGGTTTAACGATTATCAGCAACGTTTTTATGACGATGCCATGGCGGCAGCAGATAAGGCTGGCTTCAAAGGTTATTTGATTGGTGATTCAACCGACCCAGCACGTGTAAACGAGATGCTTAACGTGCTGTCACAGCACGGTATTAAAGCCTATGCGTTAACCGATACCATCAAAATTGATGGCACAACTTATCCTGCAAATGAAAGCTACTATGTGCCGCTTGCTCAAGAGCAGTACGTATTAATTCGCGCCATTTTTATGGATCAGCAAAGCTTCAAAGACAACACCTTCTATGACGTATCAGCGTGGACATTCCCACATGCGTTTAATGTGAACTTTGATAAGTTTGACGGTTGGCGTATTAAAACCTCTGAGACGCCATGGCAAAAGCCTGCCTCGCAGCAAGTTGAGCTGGCGCAAGACGCCTATGCTTACGCGTTTGAGTGGCACAATTACTTCTCGCCGCGTACCTTAAACCGCTTGCTGCAAGCCGGTGTACATGTGCGTCAGGCCAACCAAGAATTTACCGCAAAAACAACCGACGGCGACTACACGTTTACACCAGGCACCGTTGTTGTCACACGCGCTTATCAAGAACATGATTGGGCCGATGTACAAGCGAAATTGGCCGAGATTGCAACCGATAACCAAGTGAAAGTTCATGCCATTACTTCAGGTTTAACGCCCCGTGGTATGGATCTCGGTAGCCGCAACTTGTCACCTGTAAAACCTGTTAACGTCATGATGGTTGTCGGTACCGATGCCAATATGTACGAAGCGGGTGAAGCTTGGTATTACTTAGACCGTCACGTTGGTATTCCAGTATCAATGGTTGATACCGACCGTTTGAACCGCTCAGATTTGAGCCGCTACACCCATATCATTATGGTTGACGGCCGTTACTCTAACCTAAATAAACGCAGCGCCGATATGCTCCGTAACTGGGTCAATAACGGTGGTGTAATTATTGGCCAACAAGGCGGCGCGAAATGGTTAAGTGAGCATGACATTCTTGGTGCGAAGTTCGTCGAAGCCAAAACCTTCCGCGAAGCGTTTAAACAAGAAGACTTGAGCTATGGGGATATGGACGATTTTTATGGCGAACGTCGCCTTGCTGGTGCCATTTTTGAAGTGCAGCTAGATACCACGCACCCACTTGCATTTGGTTACCCGCGTGCCAATCTGCCGGTATTTAAAGACAGCACCAATGCCATGGTTGTGCCTGAGCAGCCCTTTGTTACTGTCGCCAAATACAGTGAGAAAGAGCCATTGTTAGCTGGCTTCACCGCCAAACCAAACCGTGAGGTTTTAGCTGACAAAGCTGCCATTGTCGCGCACCGTAAAGGTTCTGGTCGTGTCATTGCTTTCGCTGATGACATGAATTTCCGTGCCTTCTTCTATGGCAGTGCAAAATTACTGAGTAATGCGATTTTCTTAGCACCTGAGGTTCGACCCACCTTAAGCGATGAAGAAAATGCAGAAGCGGCGGCTGCAGAAGCAGCCGAAGCTGCTCACGCGCACTAATCCTCCCTATCTGGTTGATGCGGCTCGGCGTACGCCAGCGCCCACGCATCAACCACTTTGGCCCCGCGTCGCATCAACGCATCGGCTGCCGCCGACATGGATGCGCCGGTGGTCAACACATCATCAATAATCGCCAGTTTTAAGCCGCTCACATCCCGACTGCAATGCATACTGCGATACATATTCTGCCATCGTTGAGCGGCACCTGCTTGGTGTTGTGCCCCATCATCGTCTCGAATTCGGCGCAATAAACCGGTGGCTACTGGTAGCTGCAGCAACGGCGCGACTTGGTGGGTAAGTAAACCGGCTTGGTTATAACCGCGCTGACACCAACGCTTGTAGGTCATTGGCATCGCTACCAACATATCTGGCCAGGCATCCGGTTGTTCTCGGTAACAATGCTGCACTTGAGCGGCAAGAAAAGGCGCAAGAATACCGGCAAGTTCTGGACAACGCTGAAACTTAAAACGATGCACTAAATGTTGAATATCTGGCTGCCAACGAAATGCAGCGAACCAATAACGACCTAAAGCTAATTCAGGGCGTTGGCAGCGCCAGCGCAAACAGGCCGGTGGTAAACGCGGAAGATCATGCAGACACACTTGGCATAAGCCACTGGTCTCCGCAATACGTAATGATTGATCACACAACCAGCAATACCCTAACATAGACGCATCCTTTCGCAGTGATAGAGAATTTAAAATGGTAGCTTCGGTTTGGCGTGCCGTCAGGGGCACAGGGACGGATATTGTTGTACTCCATGGCTGGGGCTTGAACGCCAATATTTGGACACCAATTGTGGCGTCATTGGCACAAGTAGGCACGCTGCACCGCTTCGATTTGCCGGGTTATGGCGAATCGCCTTGGCCAGATGACATGCCGTTGAATTTTGACAATCTCTGCGAGCTGACTTTAGCCGCGTTGCCAGAACGTTGTCATTTAATTGGCTGGTCACTCGGGGGGTTAGTGGCTACCGAATTGGCGTTGCGCCACCCAGAGCGCTTTTGCAGTTTAACCACGGTGGCGTCGTCGCCTTTCTTTCCTTCGCAGAGCGGGCCTGCTGAAAACGATTGGCCAGGTATTGAGCCACATGTGTTAAACACCTTCGCAAAGCAACTTAGCAAAGACTTCAAGCGCACGGTCGAACGGTTTTTGGCGCTGCAATCGCTGGGCTCACCGCATGCCCGCGAAGACGTCAAACAAATTAAAGAATGGTTGTTTGCTAAACCGATGGCATCAGTGGCGGTTTTGGATGCCGGTTTAGATATGTTGGCGAGCGTCGATCTCCGCTCGCGCCTGCCCGAATTAAAGGTACCCTGCTTGCGCATGTATGGAAAACTCGACGCGCTCGTGCCCAAAACAGTCGCTGAGCGCGTTAGTGAGTGGCTACCTGAGAGTGAGTGCTATGTCGCCCCCAAATGCAGTCACGCACCGTTTATCAGCGATCCGGAGGGCTTTATTGCGCACTTAGTGCCATTCCTACAACGACATATGCCTTAGCGCTGACAGCTCGGGCAATAAACCGTGCTACGTTGTCCGAGCCGTATTTCTTTTAATCGACCAGAACACGCCATACATAATTTGCCACCACGCCCATACACCATCAGCTCCTGCTTAAAGTAGCCCGGCTGCCCATCCACTTGGGTGAAGTCTTGCAAGGTGGTGCCGCCTTGTTCAATCGCTTTGGCAAGCGTTGCCTTAATAATCGGAACAAGCTTTTGATAACGCTGTTTGCTGACTTTGCCTGCGGCGCGTTTCGGATGGATGCCGGCTTTGAATAGTGATTCATTAGCGTAAATATTCCCCACGCCAACCACCACGTGGTTATCCATAATAAAGGTTTTTATCGACTGCTGGCGACCACGCGAAGCCGCAAACAAATAGTCGGCATCAAAGACGTCGGTTAATGGCTCAGGGCCGAGTTCACAGAGTAGCGGGTGCGCTAAACTCGGATGCTCTTTCGAATAGAGCCAGCAGCCAAACCGACGTGGGTCGTTAAAGCGTAAACAGAAGCCCGACGTCAGCACCAGATCAACGTGGTCATGCTTAACCGGTGGGGTCTCTGCCGGCACCACGCGCAATGCACCGGACATGCCTAAATGCACGATCACATAACCTTTTGAAGTGTGCAGAATTAAATACTTCGCACGGCGCTCCACCTGGCTAATATGCGCCCCGCCCAACTGCTCTAATTCTGCCGATACCGGCCAACGCAGGCGATGATCACGAACAATGACGTGACTAATTTCTTGATTCTCAAGGTGTGGCGCTACGCCACGTCGACTCACTTCAACTTCAGGTAATTCAGGCATACTCTATCCACAGTGGCTTGTGTTTATTCATTGGCTACATTATATTCGCGCAACGTTTGCTTGCCGCAGTTTCAGCGACAACGATATCGATACGCAACAACGCATCTTGGAGTTTAACGGCATTGACAATTTTGGCTCCTGTACAGCTTGACGCCAACGCATTTCGTACCTCCGCCATTGATTTTGATCAACTCGCGGAGCGCGGTTATGTGGTGGTGCCGAACTTTCTAGAAGCGCCCTATTGTCAGCGTTTGTTTGATTATGCGCAATCGTTGCAAGCGTCTGATTGGCAACAAGCTGGTATTGGTCGAGCCGATCAATACACCACCAACACTGCCGTACGCCAAGATAAAATTCGTTGGTTGCAGCGTGATATTGAGCTTGAGCGCGCTTACTTAACCATGATGGACGATTTACGCCTGCAAGTGAATCGTGAATTGTTCATGGGCTTATTCGATTACGAGTGCCATTTAGCCCACTATCCACCCGGTGCGTTTTACCGTAAACATCTTGATGCATTCAAAGGACGCAGTAATCGTATTCTTACCACCGTATTTTATTTAAACCCAGAATGGCAGGAAGCCGATGGTGGTCAACTGGTAATGTATGGTGAGCGTGGTAACGTACTCGAAACCATACTCCCAGAAGCAGGCAAATTAGTTGTATTTTTAAGCGACGTCTTTGTGCATGAAGTATTAGCTGGCAATCGTGATCGCTTCAGTATAACCGGTTGGTATCGACACAACACGAGTATCAACGGGGTGATTGATCCGACGCGTTAAGGTTTGGAATTTCAGGCACAAAAAAACCCAGCCAAGCTGGGTTTTTTGTGCTCAGAAGAAGCTTACTTAATTTTAGCTTCTTTGAAAACCACGTGCTTACGAACCACTGGATCGTATTTTTTGATTTCCATTTTTTCTGGCATGTTGCGCTTGTTCTTGTCGGTAGTGTAGAAGTAACCAGTACCGGCAGAAGAAACTAGACGGATCTTATCACGCATGGTTTAGCTCCTTACACTTTCTCGCCACGAGCGCGCAAATCTGCGAGCACCGCGTCGATACCATTTTTATCAACAATACGCATACCCTTAGTAGAGATACGCAACTTAACCCAACGCTTTTCTGATTCTACCCAGAAGCGGTGAGATTGCAGGTTCGGCAGGAAACGACGCTTGGTCGCATTGCGCGCGTGAGAACGGTTATTACCGGTAACCGGACGCTTTCCTGTAACTTGACATACTTGTGACATCGTTTATTTACTCCAAAATTGCTTCAAGCTCGCCTGTCGCCCATCGCGGCCTTGCCTTGAATCCGAGGGCGCATTTTATACAGCAAATCGGCCCGGCAATCAAGTGATCGCTGATATTTTTTGATCTTTCTGATCCTGTAAACGGCGGCGCTACTTTACTACAAGAGTCCGCGTTCGGCAAATGAAACTGGTGTTCCAGCACCAATAACGAAGTGATCCAGCAAGGCAACGTCGATCATACTTAAGGCCCGCTTGAGTCGCTCGGTTACCCGTTGATCAGCCTGACTTGGTTCAGCTACTCCTGATGGATGATTATGGGCGAGAATAACGGCAGCTGCGTTATGTTGCATGACTAATTTAATAATTTCCCGCGGATAGACCGGCGCCGCATTGATGGTGCCTTGGAATAATTCCACGTATTTTAATAAACGGTGTTGGCTATCGAGTAACAACACCACAAAAATTTCACGTTGCTGGTGTCGTAGTTGCGCGGTTAAATAGTCTCTCACCATGGCGGGTTGGGTAAAACCATCGTCACGACGTAACTGCCAAGCCAAATAGCGTCGCGATATCTCCATCACCACTTGGAGTTGCATGACGCGGGCAGGCCCCAACCCAGGTTGCTCCATCAAGGTTTCAGCGCTCGCCGCTAACATACCACCCAGACCATCGAACTCACTAAGCAGATCGCGGGAATACGCCACTACATCTTTGCCGCGAATACCAGTGCCCAATAAAATAGCCAACAATTCAGCGTCGGTTAAGGTCGCGACACCTAATTCAGCCATCTTCTCACGCGGTCGTTCCGCTACAGGCCAATCCTTCACACTCGCCATGATCGCTCCTTGATCTTTGAAATGAACCGATTATTTGAACCGATAAATTAGCACAGCCAAACTAGCTCTTCTGCGAATTACGATTCTATTCGCTCGGTTGTGCGGCAATCACTGAATGTTGAGTTGGCGAAAATTTGTATATCGCGCAATTTTCGTATTCGTGGTAGTGTAAAAAGAGTTTAAAGGTAAGGACTTACTATGAGTACAAGCCCCAATCAGCCGTTACTTGGTCGCCGCATTCTGCTAGGTATAAGCGGTGGCATTGCTGCGTATAAAACTCCAGATTTAGTACGCCGATTAAAAGATTACGGCGCCGATGTGCGCTGTGTACTGACCCAAGGTGGTCAGGCGTTTATTACACCGCTGACGCTACAAGCGGTATCTGGCAACCCAGTGCATCACGATTTGCTTGATCCTGCGGCTGAAGCCGCCATGGGCCACATTGAATTGGCGAAATGGGCCGAGCTGGTATTCATTGCCCCAGCATCAGCGAATACATTAGCGCAACTTGCTCATGGGCACGCTAGCGATCTACTTAGCACGTTATGTTTAGCGACTGCTGCGCCTGTTGCCGTCGCACCGGCCATGAATCAACAAATGTGGGCGCATGCTGCAGTGCAAGCTAATTGCGACTTGCTACGCCAACGTGGTGTGAACGTCGTTACTCCGGCAAGTGGCGCGCAGGCATGTGGCGACGTCGGTGCTGGTCGTATGCCAGAACCTCTCGAATTACGTGAGGTTATCTGCAGTTTGTTGCTTCCGCAAAACCGTGAACTAGCCGGCAAGCATATTGTGGTTACCGCTGGCCCGACGCGCGAAGCCATCGACCCAGTGCGCTACTTAAGTAATCACAGCTCTGGGAAAATGGGATTTGCACTCGCGGCAGCAGCACAAGCCATGGGTGCGCAAGTAACCCTGATTGCTGGCCCCGTGAACTTAGCAACGCCGACCGGCGTGACGCGAGTAGATGTGGTGAGTGCCGAGCAAATGCATACCGCAGCGATGCAGGCAGTCGACAATGCGGATGTATTTATTGGCTGTGCGGCCGTTGCCGACTATCGACCCGAGCAAGTAGCCGATAGCAAAATCAAAAAATCAAATGATGGTATGCAAATAACGCTGGTACGTAATCCGGATATTCTTGCGGATGTAGCAGCGCGCACCAAAGCACCATTTACCATCGGTTTTGCCGCAGAAACAAACAATGTTGCACACTATGCCCAAGATAAGTTAGCGCGCAAAAAGCTCAACATGATTGCCGCCAACGACGTAAGCGACAGTAGTATCGGCTTCAATAGTGACGACAACGCGATGATTCTATTCTGGCGTGATATGAACAATAACGTGCAGCAGCAAGCGCTTGCACGCGCCAGCAAATCAACCATCGCCCAACAAATTCTGCAACAAGCAGCAAAGCTTCTATCGAACAACCAATAACGACTAACTAATAACGATCAACGACAAACAGAAGGAGTTTTGCGTGGCCGCGAAACAAGATCGAAAACAAGAAATATTAGCAGCCTTAGCAACCATGCTAGAAACCGGCCCTGGACAACGCATTACCACGGCTCGTTTAGCCAGCGAGGTGGGCGTATCGGAAGCCGCGCTGTATCGTCACTTTCCGTCAAAAGCGAAGATGTTTGAAGGGTTAATTGATTTCACCGAAGACGCCATTTTGTCGCGCATTAATCAAATTCTTGAGAACGAAAAAGATACTGTCACCCGCTGTGAAATGATTGTTCGCTTGGTGTTGACCTTCGTTGCTCGTAACCCTGGTATCACTCGAATTCTTACTGGTGATGCATTGCTTGGTGAACACGAGCGCTTGCGCGGCCGCGTACTTGGCATTTTCGAGAAAGTAGAAGCCAACCTGAAGCAAGTATTGCGCGAACGCCGTTTACGCGAGCAAGTGAGAGGCGGTTTAGATGAAGGGATGTTAGCGAACTTAGTGATGGCCTATGCCGATGGTAAAATCACCCAGTTCGTTCGCTCAGAGTTCAAACGTTCACCAACTGAGCACTTTGATGAGCAATGGCAAACCATCGCTCAACAGTTACTCAGCTAACTAGACGGTTATTCAGAAGTGCGTGCCCGGCTCAGCAAGTTAATTGCAGCTTGCTGAGGCGTGGTGTCACCATATAGGACATCGTAAAGTTGCTCACAAATTGGCATTTCCACGCCATGCCGCTTCGCTAATGCAACTACTTCGCGTGTATTGCGATAACCCTCGACTGCTTGGCCAATTTCTTTCATCGCTTGCTCAACCGACTTCCCCTGCCCTAAAGCAAGACCAAAGCGACGGTTTCGCGATTGGTTATCGGTACAAGTGAGAATCAAATCCCCTAAGCCGGCCATGCCGGTAAAGGTTTCTGGCTTCGCGCCGAGTTTTAAGCCAAGCCGCGTTAGCTCTGCTAAACCACGCGTAATTAATGCCGTACGTGCGTTTGCCCCAAACCCGATACCATCGGCCATACCTGCGCCAATCGCAATCACGTTTTTAACAGCGCCGCCAAGCTGTACGCCAATAAAATCGTCATTGGTATAAACACGGAAGCTGCGGTCGCAATGCAGTAGTTCAGAGAGCTCTTCAACAAACTGCGGGTCGGTAGATGACATCGAAATTGCCGTAGGTAACCCTTTGGCCATTTCCATCGCAAAGGTCGGCCCAGACAACACCGCTAGCGCGTGTGAATCACCAAGAATTTCCTGCGCCACCTCAAATAGTAAGCGACCCGTTTCTGGCTCTAAACCTTTGGTTGCCCATGCCACGCGCGCATCTGGCAACAAGCTAGGTTGCATATCTTTTAATACCTGTGCAAATGCACTGCTCGGCACCACCACCACAATATTCTTGCAGTCAGCAACAGCTTCCGCTAAATCGGCAGTCACATGCAGCGTGTCAGGAAGTTGAATACCAGGAAGGTAACGCGTGTTCTCGCGGGTTTTCGCCATGACTTCGATTTGTTCGACGTCACGGCCCCACAAACAGGTATGTGTGCCCTTACGAGCAAAACAAAGTGCTAGGGCAGTTCCATAGGAACCGGCGCCTAGCACTGTTACTTGCGAATTACGCATAGATTGCGCTGATATTACGCGTCAGCTTGGGCAGCTTGTTGCTGCTGTTGCTGTTGTTGAACGTGTTGTGCGAATACCGCATCAAAGTTAACTGGCGCTAAGTTCAATTGTGGGAACGTTGCACGGCTAACTAAGCTTGATAAACACTCACGTGCATATGGGAACAAAATGTTCGGGCAGAAAGCGCCTAACAAATGAGCACGTTGACCTTCTTCAATTGCATCAGAAACTGAGAAGATACCTGCTTGATGAACTTCGCCAATAAATGCAACCGTCTCACCAATTTTGTTGGTTGCCGTTACTTTAAGAACAACTTCATAAACACCGTCGTCAATTTTGGTGTTTTTCACGTTCAAATCTAAGCTCAGTTCAGGTTTCCATTCTTGACGGAAAACTTCTGGTGCATTCGGCGCTTCAAAAGAAACGTCTTTGGTATAAATGCGTTGAATTTGGAAAGCTTGTTGCTGTTGCGCTTCGTCTTGAGCGGCGCCGTTTACTTGCTGTTCGTCAGCCATTTTAATACGTCCTATTACTGAAAGTTACACTTATTATTTTTTAACCAGTGGGAAACTGGCGCCCTGCCAGGCTGAGATTCCACCTTGAAGTACGGCAACATTCTCAAACCCAGCTTTGCTAAGCGAAGCTGCTGCTGAACGAGCAGTCATTCCTGTTGCACATACAACCACGATGGGGGCAGATTTGAATTTCTCAAGAGGCTGCACCTCATTTTTTCGAATCTTGTCGGCAGTGACATGAAGTGCGTCTTGAA
The DNA here is from genome assembly GCF_044807045.1 of Pseudidiomarina marina. NCBI lineage: Bacteria > Pseudomonadati > Pseudomonadota > Gammaproteobacteria > Alteromonadales > Idiomarinaceae > Pseudidiomarina > Pseudidiomarina marina. Next base: position 237,794 of record NZ_CP085233.1, read on the forward strand.
TGTGGCCTTTACGGTACTCGTCCACTGAACGAATATCAACAAACACACCGTCGTTTCGGTTGACCAACAAAGTGGCTTGCTGTGGCTCTAACAATTTAACTTTTGAGGTTGCGCCTTTCACATAACTGACAATTATCGCGATCAGAAGGATGACCCACAACAGGCTCATAAAGTAGTGGTCCATCGCGAAAGCGAGAAGTTGATCCATGGGGTTGCCTACTCCAATTGAAAAAAACAAGGCACAGAGTATACCGACTGCAACGCACGTTGCCAGTAAAATTTGCCACGAAACGCAGGTTAGAAAGGATGCGTTACGCTACAAAATCGCATAAAATAAGTTCAATTTTTTGAATTTACTAAAAAACCACTGAGGATGTCATGGCCAAGCCACATACACCGTTAGCCCTATTGATTTTAGATGGTTGGGGTCATCGTGAAGCCGCTGAAGATAACGCCATTGCCGCAGCCCATACGCCCACCATGGATAAACTTTGGGCCACTCGACCACATACGTTGATTGATGGTTCAGGCATGGCGGTTGGATTACCTGACGGTCAAATGGGCAACTCAGAGGTCGGTCACGTCAATTTAGGTGCTGGCCGAGTGGTTTATCAAGATTTCACCCGCATTAGTAAAGCGATTGCCGATGGCAATTTCTTCACAAATTCGGCGTTAACTGAAGGCGTCGATGCGGCTGTATCTGCAGGTAAAGCAGTGCATATCATGGGCTTGTTGTCGCCAGGTGGTGTACACAGCCATGAAGATCATTTATTAGCCATGGTCGAACTTGCTGCTCAACGTGGCGCAAAACATATCTATGTACATGGCTTTCTTGACGGCCGTGACACCCCACCGCGCTCGGCAGCCGCAACCATCGAACGGTTTGAAAAGCAATTTATGCAGCTTGGTGTGGGTCGCTTTGCCACGCTTTGTGGTCGTTATTTTGCCATGGACCGCGATAAGCGCTGGGACCGTGTCGAGCAAGCCTGGAAAGCATTGGTGCAGGGGCAAGCGCCATACCTAGCCGATAGCGCCAGTATCGCATTGGCAAACGCCTACGAACGTGATGAAAGCGATGAATTCGTGAAGCCAACATTGATTGGTGACGCCGCACCAATACAAGATGGCGATAGCGTGTTCTTTATGAACTTCCGTGCCGACAGAGCGCGTGAACTGAGCCATGCATTTTTAGACGCTGACTTCGATGGATTTGATCGTGGTCACGTGCCGCAATTATCAGCCTTTGTCATGCTCACCGAATATGCGGCTGACTTAAAAGGCCCGATTGCGTATCCGCCAGAAAGTCTCACCAACGTGCTTGGTGAATGGCTCGCCAAGAATGACTATAGTCAACTCCGCATTTCTGAAACCGAGAAGTATGCCCACGTGACGTTCTTCTTCAGTGGCGGTCGTGAAGAAGAATTTGATGGTGAGAAACGCGTTCTTATTCCATCGCCAAATGTCGCGACCTACGATTTACAGCCAGAAATGAGTTCAGAGCAATTAACCGACGCTCTTGTTGAAGCGATTCGTCAGCGTCAATTTGACGTGATTATTTGTAATTACCCGAATGGCGATATGGTTGGCCACACCGGTAATTTTGACGCGGCAGTGAAAGCCGTTGAGGCTGTTGATCGCTCCATTGCTCGTGTTATCGAAGCTTTGCAAGAGGTTGGCGGCGAATGTCTGATTACTGCAGACCATGGTAACGCCGAACAAATGCAAGATCACACTACCGGTCAGTCTCACACGGCACACACCAGCGAGCTCGTGCCATTTATTTACTTCGGTCGCGACGCCACAGCACGCGAAGGTGGTACTTTGTCTGATGTTGCACCCACCATGTTGCACTTGCTCGGTCTTGAGCAGCCGGCCGAAATGACTGGCTCACCAATTGTGACGTTAACTTCGTGAAGCGCGCACTTGTTGCACTCATGATTCTATTGTTGTCGCCAGCTAGCTGGGGACAACAGCCAAGTGCACAAGAGCAGGCGGCAACTGAAGCCCAGTTGGCGCAAATAGCTGAGGAACTAAAAAAGCGCGAAGCCGCCATTGGGCAACGCGCTGAGCGCCTAAGTATTACTGAGCGAGAACTTCGCCAATTAGAACAACAAATGGCAACCGTCGCGAACGAATTAAACGCAACACAACAACGCCTAGCCGACATTCGAGGTCGTATTAACGACCTTCAGCAACAAGAACAAGAACTCACCGCACAGCTCAATAAACAGCGCAAGTTGCTCGAAAAGCAGCTCGATATGGCTTATCGCATGGGTGAGCACGATTACTTAAAGCTCATTTTAAAACAGCAAGAACCAGCCAAATTCGAACGATTGCTTGGCTATTATGGCTATTTTAATCGAGCACGATTGCAAGAGCTCGATGATATTCGAATCACCCAAGAGCAACTGGCTCAGGTACAAGCCGACGTTGCCGATCAGCAACAGCAACTGGCGCAACGCCAACAGCAACAACGTCAGCAACAAGGTGTTTTGAAAGCCCAACAGACCGACCAGCAACAATTAGTTAAGCGGTTGCAACGTGAACAATCGGCAGACCAAAAACGTATTCAAGAATTACGCGACAACCAAGAAGCTTTGGAACAAGTGCTTGCAGCAATTCGAGCGGCACAGCGCGATGAGCCTCGCCTGGCTGGTTTGACGGAACGTAAAGGCAAAATGAGCTGGCCGACCGATGGTAAAGTTGAACGTTTATTTGGCCGTCAACGCAGTGGTGGCGTCACCTGGAAAGGTGTGGTGATTAAAGCGGATGCGGGCGAACCGGTCAAGGCAATTGCCGATGGTCGCGTACTATTTGCCAACTGGTTACGCGGCTACGGTTTAGTGATTGTGCTTGACCACGGCGACGGTTATATGAGTCTATACGGGCATAACCAGACGATTTTACCGGCCGAAGGTGACGTTGTCAGAGCTAATGAAACGATAGCCTTAGTTGGTCAGAGTGGTGGTCGTGAAGATCCTGCGGTATATTTTGAAATTCGTGTAAAAGGTGATGCGGTAAACCCTGTCAATTGGTGTCGCTAAATGACTACGTTATTTAAAATTGTGATCATTGCAGCAGTACTCCTAATCGCTCCTGCTACCGTGGCGGAGGAGAAGGTATTACCACGTATTGCGATTGTGATTGATGATCTTGGTAATAGCCGATTCCAGCAGCAGTTTGCCCAACTTCCAGGCCCGCTAACGCTTGCCATGTTGCCACACACACCGTATGCCGAGCGCATTGCGCAAACCGCACAACAAAACGGTAAGGAAGTGATTATTCACATGCCTATGCAGGCATCGGCGAATGCCGACGCCGGTGCTGGTATGCTGTCGTCCGAAGATGATAAAGCTGAAACTATTCTGCTCATGGAGCAAGCGTTTATTCAGTTACCGCAGGCCGTTGGTATGAATAATCATATGGGCAGTCGTTTAACGGCGTTGATTGAACCGATGCAGTGGGTGATGGAACAGCTTGCGTTGCGTAACTTTTATTTTCTCGACAGCCGCACAACTGCGGCTACGCAGGCAGAGACTGTCGCCCGCGAGTTCGGTATTCCGGTTGCACGACGTCACGTTTTTCTAGACAACAATCCAGAACCTGCCGAAATTGCGTTGCGCTGGAAAGATCTGATTCGTCATGCTCACAAACACGGCGAAGCTATCGCTATTGCTCATCCGCACCGTTCCACACTTGAGTTTCTAAAAGAAGTTCTGCCCGATATTGAACGTCATTATGGCGTCAAACTTGTAGTCGCCTCATCCTTAGCTCAACGCCCCGATACGGAAACGATTCAACTCACCGAACACAAAGCGATTAAGCCATAAATAAGTTAATCAATCGTGATTAGATAGAGTTAGCTCGTTTGAATTGCATATTAATACCCAGTAGCGGAATAAAAGTAGCGAAGGCTAGAAACTTCAAATGACCTTCGAATAATCCACCCGCGTAGACAAATATGATTAGAGTTGTCCACAAAAGTACGCTTTTGATAAGAGGATTTAGCTTCTCACCGGAATACTCACTCGCCTTTTTCAACAATCGAAAACAAAATATCGGATACAAGATCGATTTCGTGATTAGGATGAATCGAGGTGAATCGTCATGATTTAACAAAAAATTCCTGTAGAAAAAGTACATGTTGTACACACCTACAGAAAAGAACGAGAAGATTATTAGCTTCGTAGGAATTTCAGTATAAAATTTTGTACGTTCTTGATTCCAAGTCATCACAGCTACTCAAAGTTACGGAAATTCTAAAAATTGTCTGTATCTTTTAATTCGACAGAGTTCTTGTTCGCAAAAGTCTAAAGTGAAACTGTCAAAAAAATAATTTGAATCAATATAGATTGTCCAGCGAGTGGCGCCCGCTAGAAGTGAATAATCTAGTTCATTTAAAGCGAATTCAACCGTGTTTGGTACAGCGCCCTTGGCTGTGTATATCTGCAACACTAGAGGCTCACGTAAATCTTCAACACCAACGAGATTTAGTACCTTTGGCAAACTATCGAACACTTCTTGCTGAGGCATTCCTATATTTAATCCATATGCTTCACCGTGTTCAGCAGTGAAATCGATAGTGCTTAGATACAAAAATGCGATGGCGCTTATAATTAGCGCGAGCAGCAGTGCCCCCGCGAATCTCAATAGCATTGAGAATTGACGGTAGATTACTCCAGAATTACTTGCCAATAGATTCCGAATTCTTGTCATATTGATTGAACTTGCACCCTCGTCATCGCGCGATACTTGCATCAAAATCGAGCAATATTAATGTCTATCGCTATTATTAAAATTAGCTTTATCTAGATAATTGCCTTTACATTGTACTTGTTGACTCGAAGTTGAATAATTGGAATTATGGTCTTTGTAACTGAAAGCAAAATTTTATCAACAAGTTACCTCAATTGATCGGTTTACTGGCTGTGAATCGATTTCTACGAGTTTAAACGGATTTTAAACGGATTTTAAACAGAAAGGATATCTACCCAAATGAAAATTAAAACTATTTTTCCCATTCTAATGACGGCAACTTTAATGGGTTGTGGCGGTTCGAGTGACTCTAACGAAGGGACTGAGTTTAATGTCTCGGTTGAGTCGGCGCCGGTCTATTATGGATTAGGCATTCAATTCACACCAGCTTTGGCCGCAATCGCGACATCTGACAGTGGTCGTGAAATGTTTGCTGATAGTATTGTTGGTTTCGAACATGAATTTGGCACATCGTATGAGCTTCGGGTTGTTGAAAAAGATGTCGATACGGATAATGTCGCCGATAGCAGTGCCACATCTATCGAACTTGTTGAAATCATCAGTTCAGAGCCCGACGAAATTGGCACAAGTTACGTGTACAACGAAGTAACATTAGAAGGCAATCCATTTACCGCGAACGAAGAAACTGCTGGCGTATATGCGTTTTATCAGTATGAATTTTTATGTGCTGAGAACGTCGACTGTGATGGCCTTGTTGCAATAGCCGACAGTGGTGGTTTAGTCAGTGTTGAGTTTGAATATACTGGTGGCGAAGTGCCTATTACACTGGTGTGGTGGAACTAATTACCAAGCCCATAAAAAAACGCCGGCGATGAAGCCGGCGTTTTTGTGTTAGCGTGTTTTCTTTAAGACATTGCCATGCGTAGTTTTTTCATGGCATTCGCTTCGAGCTGACGTACCCGCTCAGCAGAAACCTGATATTTATCAGCGAGTTCTTGTAGCGTGGTTTTATTTTCTTCGTCTAACCAACGTGCACGTACGATATCTTGGCTGCGCTCATCGAGTGTATTGATGGCTGACAATAAGCGGCGTTGCGTGTGGTTTTCCCACTGCTCATTTTCCACTTCTTCAGCTAAGTCTGAGCGTTTGTCCTCAAGATATTGTGCTGGCGAGTAGGTGCTCCCCTCTTTCGCATCATCATCGTCAGAGCTCAACTCGAACGCCTGATCATGAGCACTCATTCGCGCTTCCATTTCCAGTACTTCGTTGGTGCTTACACCTAAAGTTTCAGCAACCGTGTTCACTTCTTCTTGAGTAAACCAACCTAAGCGCTTCTTCATTTTGCGCAAGTTGAAAAACAATTTACGTTGCGCTTTGGTGGTTGCAATTTTGACCATGCGCCAGTTTTTCAGCACATACTCATGAATTTCAGCTTTGATCCAATGTACCGCAAACGATACTAAGCGTACGCCAACCGCAGGGTCGAAACGACGAACCGCTTTCATGAGACCAATATTACCTTCTTGAATTAAGTCGGCTTGAGGTAGACCATAGCCTGAGTAGCTGCGGGCAACATGTACGACAAAGCGCAGGTGCGACATGATCAACTGACGTGCAGCTTCTAAGTCGTCCTGTTCCTGCAAGCGTGTCGCCAGCTCGCGCTCTTCCTCTGCCGATAACATAGGAATGCGGTTCACTGTCGAAATGTACGCCTCTAAGCTGCCACTCGACTGTGGAACAGCTAATGCCATACTAGTAATTTCAGAGCTCATGCAACAACATCCTCTCTCACTGGTGTCTGCACAACATTATCCAGACACTGCTCAGACCACTTTAGGGTCTAATAGTTCCCTCATTCTAGCAAAATTGACGCTGCTGACAATGACTGCTTTGGGATGAATTTTGATCACCTATTTTACCCATATGGGGATAGATTATTGCGGTTCAATGGTACGAACGTGTTTTCTTACCGCAATATAGGAACCAAGTAATCCTAAGCCGATTGCCAGTAGCCATAACACCAACATTTCATTAAACGTTAGCCCAACTAAGGCAAACTGGCTTTCATACAATTCACTAATGTCAGCAACGGCGCCAGAAATCCATAAAATCATTACGGCCGTTGCAAGCCACGCGATCAATCCACCAACAAAACCGTACCAAACACCGGTATACAAAAATGGACGTTGGATATAACCGTCGGTTGCACCAACCAGCTTCATCACCATAATTTCATCGCGCTTGCTATTAATATTCAGGCGAATGGTGTTACCTACAATCAGCACCACCGCAATACAAAGTAACGCTGCTAGTGCTAACAAACCATCACGCACTAAGTTCAATAAGGCCTCGAGGCGCTGCAGCCAATCTAAATCAAGTCGTACTTGCTCAACCTCACGTTCATTACGCAGTTGCTGAGCCAGTTGTTGTGCCTGAACAGTGCCGCGCTTGTTGGCGACCGGTAGCACTAACAACACATCCGGCAACGGGTTATTGGTTAGCGCGTCAAGCGCTTCACCGAACCCAGAGTTTTCACGAAACTCCTGCAACGCTTCGTTTTTGTCTATCCATCGCACGCTTTCAATATCGTTCGATAAGCTTAAGCGCTTATGGAACGTTGACACTTCTTGCTGGCTTAAATCTTTGCGCAGAAACAACGTAATTTCCGAGGCATGTTGCCAATCGGCACCAATAGCTTCGGTATTTTTCACCACCACATAAAGGGTTGCTGGTAGCGTCAGACTCAAACCCAACACCGCCATTGTCATCAGGCTGGCCATAGGGTATCGCGCTAACTCGCCCAAACTGGCAACGGCTTGCTGCAGATTATGCACCCAAAACATGACAAAACGGCGAAAGCCCGAAATATTGACTTGTTGTGCACCTTGCTGGCGAGAACGAAACAGTAAACTCATGGCTTAGCTCTCCTGCAAACCGTCGTTAATCATACGGCCATCGCGCAACGTCAATGTGCGATAACGCAAGCGAGCAATGAGTCCTAAATCGTGCGTCGCAATCAGAACTGACACCCCAACACGGTTAAAATCTTCGAATAATCGAATGATTTCCATCGATAATTTTGGATCAAGGTTACCGGTTGGCTCATCTGCTAACAGCAACGGTGGCTTATTCACAACTGCACGGGCAATACCGACGCGTTGCTGTTCACCGCCCGATAACATCATTGGGTAGTGGCGTACTTTGTCGCCCAACCCCACCTTTTCAAGCGCAGCATGCACGCGCTTGCGCGCTTCTTGCATGCTGTAACCTTCAATTAATAGCGGTAACGCTACGTTATCAAATACGGTTTTGTCCATCAGCAAGCGGTGATCTTGAAAAATCATGCCGATGTCGCGGCGCGCATATGGAATTTGGCGCGAATGAATACGCTTGAGATCGTGACCGTTGATCATCACACGGCCTGCTGTTGGCCGCTCCATCATACTAATGAGCTTGAGTAAGGTACTTTTACCAGCACCAGAATGACCGGTTAGAAAAGCCATTTCGCCCGGTTCCAGGTGAAAGCTGACATTGTTCAATGCCTGGAAGCCGCCCGGATAGGTTTTACTCACCTGCTCAAATTTGATCATGATGGTTGTGTCTCTTTCAGTTTGCGTTGAAATAAGGCATCAACAAACTCTTGCGCATCAAACGGTCGCAAATCGTCTATTCCCTCGCCCACACCAATGTAGCGAATTGGAATATTAAATTGGTCGGCAATAGCAAAAATTACACCGCCTTTCGCCGTACCGTCCAGTTTAGTTAGTGTAATACCACTCACGCCAACTGCTTCAGTAAATAGTTTTGCTTGGCTAATCGCATTTTGCCCGGTGCCGGCATCTAATGTCAGCATCACTTCGTGCGGAGCGTATTCGTCCAGCTTACGCATCACCCGTACCACTTTCTTCAGTTCATCCATCAGATGTGCTTTATTTTGCAATCGACCAGCGGTATCCGCAATCAACACATCAACACCGCGCGCTTTAGCTGCTTCAACAGCATCATAAATTACCGATGCGCTATCAGCACCGGTATGCTGAGCAACCACCGGAATGTCATTGCGCTGTCCCCACACTTGCAACTGCTCGACCGCCGCCGCACGGAAGGTATCCCCAGCCGCTAGCATCACCGACTTGCCTTCGCGCTTAAATTGCTGGGCTAACTTACCGATGGTTGTGGTTTTACCGACGCCGTTAACACCCACCATGAGAATCACAAACGGGCCTTCATGGTCGTTTGGAATGGTTAATGGTTGCGCCACCGGTGACAAAATTTCAGTCATATCTTGCTGTAAAAGTTTAAACAGCTCGGCCGAATCTTGTAATTGTTTACGATTCGCTTGCTCGGTCAAACGCTCGACAATTTTGAGCGTTGTCGGTACACCAATGTCGGCTGTTAACAATTGAGTTTCGAGCTCCTCAAACAGCTCATCATCAATTTTCTTGTCTTTAAAAATACCCCACAAACCGTCGCCAATCGCGGACGACGTTTTCCGTAGTCCTGCGGTTAAACGCTTCCACAAGCTCGGCTTTGACTGTGTTTCTGGTTGCTTCGCAACTTCAGCAGCTTTCGATTCAGCGGTGACTTGCGCACAAATTTCAGCGGCATCAGGCGCAGCCACCTCGGCTACTGACGGCTCTTTTGGAAGCGCCTCTGATGCTATCGGATCGGCCTCTTGCGACTGTTGCTCTTGCTGTTCTTGCTGCTCTTGCTCTTTCTCTACCGACGCTGATTCGGCTTCGTTCGGTTTATTTTTGCGAAATAACGAGAAAAAAGATCCTTTGGCCATGCCTGCTTTACCTTTGGAAGTTCACTGCTGCTCGGTTTACAATGGCACACAGTTTAACACGTCAAATAAAAGAAGGCTTACTTTAGCATGCCGCGAAGCTCGTACAAGCAGAAAAGCGCTCCCCATCATGACGCCAAGCAACGTTCGCACAAAGGTGCAGGCGAACTGCGTATTATTGGTGGGTTATTGCGCGGCCGAAAGCTCGCTATCGCTGATGTACCGGGCTTACGACCAACCACCGACAGAGTTCGCGAGACGCTATTTAATTGGTTGCAGTTTGAGTTAACCGATAGCCGTTGCATTGATTTATTTGCCGGTAGCGGCGCACTGGCTTTTGAAGCCTTATCGCGCGGTGCCAAACAAGTTATTTTAGTTGAGAAAGACGCGCAAGCGGCTAATTTATTAGCCCAACATGCGGTGAAGTTATCTGCTGCGGTTACCGGACAAGCACTTGTGCAACGTGGCGACGCCCTGCATTTTTTACAACAACAACCCGACGCAAGCTTTGATGTGATTTTTGTCGACCCACCTTTTGGCATGGGGCTGGCTGACGATTGTCTGTCGCTTATTGCGCAGAACAATTGGGTGAGTCGTGGCAGCTGGGTGTATGTAGAAACTGAGCGCGCGATTCATCCGCAAGTACCGGCAACGTGGCAACTGCATCGTGAGAAATTTGCCGGTCAGGTTGCGTTTCGCTTATATCACGTGAATTAATTTTATTAACAAGGATATTTCATACATGGGCATTGCAGTTTGGCTGGGACGACTGATTTTCGCGGTGATTTGGGGCGTCATGCTGGCAAATATTGTGGCGCCATTCGAGGGCAAAGGCTTCGCGTTTTTTCTCTTCTTAATGGTCTTGCTGATTGCCCTACACTTATTGCAGCTATTGATGTTCGCAACGGTTTACAAAGAACACATTCAATGGCGACGCGGCGACTATTGGCAAATTATATTTTTTGGCGTGATTGGTTGGTTAGCCATAGTGCGCGCACAACCGGCACGCACCCAAGCTGAAGCGGAACAGACGAACGACAAGTCGTAGCTACTCGTCGGCCATACTTACACCGATATTTGAAACGCCTTCGTCAGCGACCATGTCGCGAACCTGACGAACCAATTCTTGGCTTGGCTGTATATCCGTTGCCGCCAAGGTTTCAAGGTAATTGAGAATGGCTTGCTGCACTTCAATTTCGTATTGAACCAGCTCATGTTCGCGTAAGAGTTTTCGACGCTCTTGCGCATCCATCTCGGCGCCTTCAGTGAGCTCCAAAAATTTCGCAACACTGGCCTGCGAGACCTTCGCCACACTCACCAAATCAGCACTATTTTGATCCATTAGCCCCTGCAGTAAGGTGCTAATGGCCGTACACGCATCCATGGCTGGGTACACGCCGAGCATATCGTGACCATGTTCACTTGGCGTCACCTCATCCACTTTTTCTTGCCAGCGTGAAAAGTTGACTTTCACTGCTTTCCCTTGCCATGCCCAATCCCAACACGCATTGAGTGCGCCTTGCAGTGGTTTTGGATCACCAAAGCCAGTAACATGGTGGAATAGTTCGTAATTTGGCACCATGCGTTGGCACAGGTATAAGGCCATGACGGTTTGGTATGCTAAGGGTAGGGCGCGGATGCGCTCAAACGTGTTTAAAACCATAAAAACCCCAAGTTCGATATTAGATATTCGATATTAGATATTAGGTGGATAGCATCGAGGTTTTTAACGAATATCGAATATCCAATAGCTAATATCGATTTTGCTTTGAGGTAGTATACGCTTTATGACTTTGCAACTCGACTCTTCTTCCATTCAAGCGGCAGCAAAATTAATTGCCCCCATGGTTCGACGCACCACCGTGCTGGTTAGCTTAAAGCTTAATGACGCGTTAGGCGCGCAAGTTTGGCTGAAATGCGAGCACTTGCAGCATACCGGTGCCTTTAAATATCGTGGTGCCTGCCATGCGCTGTTGAAGCTGACGGAAGCTGAGCGCGCACAAGGCGTCTATACGGTGTCATCCGGGAACCACGGTGCGGCTTTGGCAGCGGCTGGGCAACAACTTGGCATCAAGGTGCGGGTTGGTGTTGCGGCGAACGCATCGGCAGTGAAACGCGCGAATATGGCGAAGTATGATGCCGAGTTAGTGACCATTGATCCTGGAATGGCGGCTCGCGAAGCCTTTGTCGCTGCGCAGCGCCCAACCGGAAGAATATTCATTCCACCTTATAATCATGCCCATATTTGGCAGGGACAAGGCACTGCAACCTATGAATTACTGCAAGAGCAACCGGAGCTTGATTGTGTGATTGCGCCGCTTGGTGGTGGTGGTTTGTTAAGCGGCACTTCGGTCGCGGCCAAAGCGCATGGCATAGCGCAGGTATTTGGTGTGGAACCTGAGCTTGCTGCTGATGGTGAAGCGTCGTTTCGTACAGGTGTGCTGCAACCTGCCATGCCACCATTGAGTGTTTGCGATGGTCTGCTAACGAGTGTTGGCGATCAAACCTTTCCGATCATTCGCAAGAATGTGGATGATATTTTGTTGGTTTCGGACAGCGAGGCGCTGGCTGCACAAAAGCTGGTGTTTGAATTAACCGACCAATGGATAGAGCCTTCATCGGCAACGGTCATTGCCGCTATTCAACGGTATTCGAAGCTATTCAAAGGGAAGCGTATTGGGGTGATTATTAGCGGCGGCAATATTGCACCGCCAACTAAGTAATGCAGGTGCGTTATTTCGCGAACAACTGACCGAGGTCGTTAAACGCTTTGAATTCCAGCGCATTGCCACTGAAATCATAGAAAAACATGGTGGCCTGTTCGCCCGGTTGACCTTGAAAACGAATATGCGGCTCAATCACAAACGCGATGCCAGCCGCTTTCACTTTCTCTGCCAAAACATGCCAATCGTCCATTGTTAACACCACACCGAAATGTGGGACTGGCACGTCGTGACCGTCCACTGGGTTGCGATGTACAACGCCAGCGCGTTCAGGCGCAAGGTGCGTGACAAATTGGTGACCAAAGAAATTCCAGTCAACCCATTGTTCGCTGCTACGGCCTTCACTCAACCCTAAAATTTCACCATAAAACTCGCGAGCCTTTGCAATATCGTGTACTGGCACGGCCAAATGAAACGGGCGTAAAGACGATGAAGACATAGAGACAGCAAACTCCATTGTAGTTAATAATGCAGCTATTTAATTGGCACCATCGGCGTTGATTTGCGCCACATACGTACACCAACAGCAACCATTAATACCATCCAGTTGACCGGCGGTACGAGTCCACAAAGTAATACGGCAAGCATATTCCACAACGGTTGGCGATGATACTGCCCGACCAACACATAAAACAACAATGCCGCCACTAACCCTTGTAAAAGAAACAGGCTAATAGGCATATTTTGTTCCTTGTCTATTCTGTTTTTATTGTGGGAATTAGCCTACCGTATCTTCATGAAATTGTAAAAGAGTGTTAATGCGCCTGAAATATCAGGCGCTTAGAGCACGGTCTAAGTCCGCAATGAGGTCATCAAGATCCTCGATACCCACCGAAATTCGAACAAAGTTGTCCAAAATGCCGAGTTTTTCACGATTTTCTTTCGGAATGGACGCATGCGTCATAATCGCTGGGTGTTCGATTAAGCTCTCAACGCCCCCAAGGCTTTCTGCCAATGCGAAAATTTCAACCGCTTCTAAGAAGCGGCGCGCCTTGTCTAAGTCACCTTTCAGCAAAATCGAAATCATGCCGCCAAAGCCGCTCATCTGCTTTTTCGCCAACTCATGTTGCGGGTGACTTGGCAAGCCTGGGTAAATGACTTTCTCAACTTGTGGATGTGCTTCAAGCCATTGCGCCAGCTTCAATGCTGCCTCGTTATGATGCTTCATGCGTAGCGCCAAAGTTTTCACGCCGCGCAATGCCAAATAGCTATCAAATGGTCCAGCAACCGCACCAACGGAGTTTTGCAAAAACAGCATTTTTTCCACGAGCTCGTCGTTGTCACCGACTACCGCAATACCGCCAACCATATCCGAGTGGCCGTTCAGGTATTTGGTTGCCGAGTGCATGACAATATCAGCACCCATTTCGAGTGGACGTTGGTTGTAAGGCGTCGCAAAGGTGTTATCCACCACCACAATCATGTTGTGCTGTTTTGCAATAGCCGCCACAGCAGCAATATCAACCAACTTCAACATTGGGTTGCTTGGCGTTTCAATCCAAATCATGCGTGTTTTTGGCGTAATCGCCGCTTCAACCGCACTCAAGTCAGCCAAATCAACGTAAGAAAATTCGAGGCCGGCCGAGCGACCGCGTACTTTATCAAATAGACGGAAGGTACCGCCGTACAGGTCATCCATCGCAATGACGTGGTCACCGCTATCCAGCAGCTCCATAATTGTTGACGTTGCCGCCATACCAGAAGCGAAAGCTAAGCCTTGCTTCCCGCCTTCAAGGCTCGCCACCGCGCGTTCCCAAGCAAATCGTGTTGGGTTGTGTGAACGCGAGTATTCAAAGCCTTTGTGCACGCCTGGGCTTTCTTGAATATAGGTTGAGCTGGTAAAAATAGGCGGCATAACAGCGCCGGTTGCCGGCTCAGGTGATTGTCCGCCGTGAATGGCGCGCGTTGCGAATTTCATGTTCTTTGCATCAGCCATATTACTTCTCCAGCAAATTCTGAGCGGCCATCCACTCATCGTTATAAAGTTTTGAAAGGTAGCGGTTACCGGTATCGCAAGCCAAAGTGACCACGCGTTTTGGTTCTGTTTGCTCACGGCAGTAGCGCAGCGCTGCGGCAATTAGGGTACCGCTTGACGAACCAACCATCACGCCTTCTTTCACTAGTACTTCACGAGCGGTATGAAACGCTTCTTTATCGCTAATTGCGTACGCCTTGTTCGCCAATTGGATATCGCAGATGTCTGGCACGAAGTCTTCACCAATGCCTTCAACTAACCAACTACCCGCTTCAACCGTTTCACCACGGTTAATCATCGGTTCAAGAATTGAGCCATCTGGGTCAGCCAAGACTAAGTCAACCGCGCCGTTTTGCTCGCGCAGATAACGACCAATACCAGTCAGCGTGCCGCCAGAGCCAACGCCACACACAAACGCATCAAGGTTACCTTGCATTTGCTCCCAAATTTCAGGGCCAGTCGTTTTATAGTGCGCTTCAACGTTCGCAGGGTTCGCAAACTGGTTCACGTAAAAATAGCCGTTCTCTTCGGCCATACGTGCCGCCATATCTTGATAGTATTCTGGGTGGCCTTTTTGCACGTCTGAGCGAGTACGAACCACTTCGGCACCCATCGCTTTGAGGTTATTCACCTTCTCTGCCGACATTTTATCTGGCATGACAATCTTTAACGGATAGCCCTTGCTGGCAGCAACCAACGCAAGCCCTAAACCAGTATTGCCTGCAGTCGCTTCAATAATGGTCATACCGGGTTTTAGCGCACCCGACTTTTCAGCCGCTTCAATCATGCTCACAGCAATGCGGTCTTTAATCGAACCACCTGGATTCATGAGCTCTAGTTTTAAGTAAAGCTCACACGGGCCGGTATCAATCGTTGAGACCTTAACCATCGGCGTCTTGCCGATCATTTCTAAAACATTCTGATAAACATGCATGATTGTCTGATCCGTTTCTTTGAATTCGTTAAAAATTGCGCTCAATGGCGGCTATTATCGCACGATGCCCTGTTTTATAGCAAAGCGAGCTGTGGCAAAGTATCAGCACTATTTGGAATATGACATAACTAGGAAATTGGATGCACCACTTACACAATTATTTATCGGCTTCGCAGCGCGCTGCCATCGCCGCTGGCGTTTTGATGTTAGCCGCTTGTGCGCCAGCAGAACAAACTTCGAACACTGGTTATGTGGCAGAACAGACAACCTTTATTAACACCTTTCGCCCTTATTGCGGTCAGGCTTTTGCTGCAACCATTGTTGAAGACAACCAGCCAAGCCCAGCTTGGGACAAACCCTTAGTGGTGCATATTCGTGACTGCGAAGAAAATACCATTCGTATGCCATTGCATGTCGGCGATGACCGCTCCCGCACTTGGGTATTAACACAGCATCCAGGCTATATCGATTTTCAACATTACCACTTGCACGAAGACGGTAGCGCCGACGATGTATCACCGTATGGTGGACAAACGTTAGCCGCGGGCAGCGCCACAATGCAGGCATTCCCAGTGGATGAAGCCAGCCAAGCATTGTTTATTGAAAATGGCCTTGATGTTTCGGTGACTAATACTTGGACCATTAGCTTTGTCGATGACAAAACCATGAGCTATAAGCTATCGCGTCCAGGTCGCATTTTCGAAGTTCATGTGGATTTAAGTACGCCAGTTGATATCCCCCCGCCAGCTTGGGGTTATCAGCAATAAACTTCATTTCAAATTGAGTAGAAGGGTTCGCTTCGATGATTGATTTACGTAGTGACACAGTCACCCAACCAACCGCCGCAATGCGCGCCGCCATGGCTGCAGCCCCTGTCGGTGACGATGTTTTTGGCGATGACCCAACCATCAATGCATTGCAACAACGGGTTGCCAAACTCGCCGGGAAAGAAGCGGCATTAATTGCCAGCAGCGGTACACAAACCAACTTGCTTGCGTTGCTCAGTCACTGCCAACGCGGCGACGAGTATTTAGTTGGGCAAGAGTACCATACCTACCGTTATGAGGCGGGCGGCGCCGCAGTACTTGGCGGTATTGTGCCGCAGCCGTTTGAAATTGAAGCGGACGGTACACTGAATTTGAGTGCGGTTGAAAAACGCATCAAACCCGATGACCCACACTTTCCAATCACGCGCTTATTGTCGTTAGAAAACACCCATACAGGCCGCGTCATTCCCCAGGATTACATGTTGAAAGCGCGACGATTATGCGACAAGCATGGCCTGAAGTTGCACCTTGATGGCGCCCGAATTTTTAACGCCAGTGTTGCCACTGGGTTGTCACTAGCTGAGCTATCAGCGCCGTTTGATAGTGTGTCCATTTGCTTTTCAAAAGGCCTCGGTACACCAATTGGCTCCGTGTTAGTCGGCACCAAAAAGTTTATTCAACGCGCGCACCGATGGCGCAAAATGGTCGGTGGCGGCATGCGCCAAGCCGGTATTGTTGCGGCCGCTATGGATCATGCGTTAGATCATCACATTGAGCGACTTGCCGACGACCACGCACATGCGCAGTTGCTGCATGATGGTTTGGCTGAACTTGCTACTCAGCATACCGACTTGCAGGTTGAACCAGCGCAAACCAATATGGTGTATGTGAATTTTGCGAACCTTGAAGCAGCCCAAAAAGTAAGCGATTACTTACGCGAAAACGGCGTTTTAACCGCACGTTCACAACGCATGCGTCTTGTGACCCATTTGAATATTTCGCGTTCCGATGTCGAGCAAGTATTGACATTATTTAAGCAAGCCCTAGCTCGCGTGTAATTGCTGTAACAGACGGTCGAGCGCTCGAAAACTGAGCGCTTCGGCCAAATGGGTTCGAGAAATCATCTCGGCATCAGCTAAATCAGCAATGGTACGGGCTAATCGCAACAGTCGATGATAGGCGCGGTGCGACAGTTTAAATTGCTCAATCGCAGCCACTAAAAACTGATGGTCATCGTCATCTAGCTTACAAAATTCCGCCAGTTGGCTTGGTTTCAGTTCACTGTTCAAACAGCCCTGACGTTCAAGTTGCGTCGCTCTCGCCTCACGCACATAATCACGCCAAACAGGTGTGACTGGATCAGCCTGCTGATGTTGTTGCTTCAACACATCGGGCTGTCGCGGCACATCTACCTGCATGTCGATTCGATCTAATAACGGTCCTGAAAGCTTGCCCAAATAACGCATAATTTGATCAGGTGTTGCACGAGCGCTAGCCAACGTGCCGTCAAAGTGACCGCACGGCGATGGATTCAACGCACAGATTAATTGAAATTGCGCTGGATAAGTTACCTGATGACCGGCGCGACTGATGGTGACATGCCCGGATTCGAGCGGCTCTCGCAATGAATCAAGAACATGCCGAGCGAACTCCGGCAGTTCGTCTAGGAACAATAAGGAGCGGTGCGCTAATGAAATCTCACCAGGTTGCGGTGGTGAGCCACCACCGACAAGCGCCGCCGCCGAGCAGGAGTGGTGCGGCGCACGAAGAATCCGCTGCTGCCAATGGGCACTTCGTAGTGTGCCGCTGACCGAACGAATGGCGGCCACATCCAGCCCATCGCGTTCATCTAGCGGTGGTAACAACCCGAGTAAGCGTTGAGCCAACATGGTTTTGCCGGTACCTGGCGGCCCGACAAACAGAATATGATGACCGCCACTTGCCGCAAGTAACAACGCTCGCTTGGCTTGCTCTTGTCCAATCACATCGGCGATATCACCATGCGGCGTGAGTTGGGGTTTTTCGGTTGACGGTTTAATGTATGGCAACGGCGACGGGCTGGTTAAATGCTCAAACACATCGCGCAAACTAATCGCCGCAACGCATTGTTGCACTGTTAACGCAGCAGCCTCCTCCGCATTGTCGAGCGGAATAACCGCTTCACGCCCCTCGTCGCGACAGCGTAACACTGCAGGAAGAATACCCGTCACTTCACGCAAATCGCCATTGAGTGTTAGTTCACCATAAAACTCGCGACCAGCAACTGCACGTTCGCTGATTTGTCCGTCAGCCACCAAAATACCAATGGCAATAGCAAGGTCATATCGCGCACCGTACTTGGGTAAATCCGCCGGCGCTAAGTTCACTGTGATTTTTGTCGCTTTGGGAAAGCTATAACCGCTGGCGAGAATCGCCGAACGTACGCGGTCGCGCGCTTCTCGCACCCCCGCTTGTGGCAACCCAACCACAGCAAAGCCCGGCAACCCGCCTGCCAAACAAACTTCCACCGAGACCTGCGGCGCCTCAATGCCCTGCGTTGCGCGCGTAAACACACGCGCAATTGAAACAGCTTTACCTGCCATCACTGCCCTCCTTGGCTCTACTAGCCAAACTATAGCAGTGAACGATAAGTAGGTTGTATTGGTGATGTCATAATGTGGTGTACGATGTTGGATGATTCATCGCTATAAACGAGGGCATCGGCAAGACAGTGAGTGCTAAGAAGTTATTCGTTATAAAAAACAGCCAAGCTACTACATACAGTAACACAGCAATTTTACCTGCGCTCTTCCAAGACATTAAAGAGAGTCTGGAGGGTGAAATTTACACTAGCGCGGAATCTAAGTAGCGACGAATCTCATGTAGACCGATAAGTGCGCCAGAGAGCATCAACTCCTTGGGCGAATGATCGTTGAAAGCTCGATTTTTGTTCTTAACCCATTCTAGCCGATGCTGGTCCTGAATGAACATCGTTCTTAATGCCTTATGAATACCTAAAATTAATGAAAACCGAGTACGGCGGTCTATCGTCAGTTTTCGGACCAAATTACCGCCCTTAATTCTACGAAAGGTTGCATTGGAAAAATCGCCTAGAACGATTGCTTTTTCAGCATCAGTAAACTTCCATAACTCTAGGATATTAACGGCAGCCTTAAATCCCACTTTATCGTCGTCAAGTGTCGCTTGGTCATGGGCAGCTCGGAATTGAGTCGGGTCGAACGTTAACGCATTTCCGTACATGGGTTTCATCCTTCAACACTCGATACAAGATTAGACTGATTAAGTGATACTACAACACAAATGAACTAAACCCACTAATGTGACCTTTCAAAGCTATTTCATGCAGCTCGCATAAACCACTATTGTTTTCCCATGTCGTGATATCAGGATAGAGGGGGCTTCACAACACGTTTAGTTGCTTAAAGAACGAAAATATGAAAACCGCTGAAATTAAATTAGATGGAGATATAGCCATGCTTAGTTCCCACAGCTTTTCATCTAGCCTTTCTGCCATAGATAAGCGTAGGTATCTTTCTAGCGTTTCACTAACTGAGAAAGCTGACGACTCAGTAAATAGTAACGATGAGCGCGAAAAGATGTTTAGCGAATTGTTGCCTCAAGCAAAATATCTCATGGATGGTCAGCGAATGAGAGTGCCAACACACGGGCGAAACATTATCGATTACATTAGATTCATGTATATAAAAGGATACTTGACGCTACTCGATGTATCTCGCACTCCATTTGGGTGCATATTGGATTTTTATCTAATTGAGCATCCTGAAACAACTACTGCTGAAAGGGGATGGTTCACCAAAGACGTCCTTTACGGTCTCAGCCAGCACATACCAAGCGTCGAGTGCACAGTTCGTGTTGAAGATAACCGATGCGCACTAATTCTTGATAATTACTTCGCCATAACCATTGGATAAAGTGTATAAAAAAGCCATCAAACTTTTTGATGGCTTTCGTGACAAGAGCGTGGTTAGTTTTCTCGTCGTGGTGTTCAAATCCTCAAATGCAGTATCGCAAAAAAATAGCGCGGCACAACGTACAGGGAGCTTAACTATTGAGTGTCCGTTTTAAAAAGAGACTATTAAAGCGATTTCGTTTTTTGTATTAGTTGTGGGGTTCGACAGGTGTTAACACCACAGCTTTAGGAGTAGACCCCATATTCAACGCGGGTTATAAGATCGAGAACAGCCTGTGTGTTCGCATGACAGTCCAGCATATCAATTGGCCGTTTATCACCAAGACCGGGGGCCTTTTTATTCATCCATTCGACAGCCGCCCTGCGGTCACCCTCAAATAAATCGGTCGCGCGAAAGATAGTTTCAATAAGACTGTATAGCCGGTCACTTTCTTTCATCGTAAAGCGACCTGTATCTCGTCGACGGTTAAAAGTTGTGAGGGGTATTTTCAGAGTCTCTCGCATCGCTTTTGGGTGCATCTCTAATATGGAAGCCAGTGAATTGAAAAGCCTAATCGAAAAACCTTTGGAAACCTGCTCGCGCAACTTAGCGTCTTCAGTCGGAAGGTCAAGTTCGGACCAAATATCTTGAGGCCCTGCTACCGGCGTGTATATACGCAGCTCCATACAGCCTCCAGATGACTAGTTAGGAATGCACTCCATGGATAACAACCGTAGCACAGAATAATCCTAAGACAAATATCGAGCCATTCAACTAATCAGCATTAAGACGATTGAGCAGAAAATAATTAAGCATCCTGCACAGAAAGCGAAAATATTCACTAGAAATTTTTATCATAAATTTGGGGGTTTAAAGCAGCAATTCCAACTATTTTTTTGCTAGCAGCATACGATAGAGCTCGAAATCCCTTATTTTAAAAGGCCTCTAAAGCCTGTCATTTAAATTCAATTAATTTCAGCTATTTCGGGATTTTTGCATTAATTGTGGGATTTGACATTAACCGCATAGAAAGCGATATGTTTGATGTCATCTACATGACTGAAGACTCCCCCTGATTTAAGCGCTGTGATATTCGAGTCATTTGGCAATTGCGCTTACTGGGTGGACAAGAGCTCTCCAGACGAGGTGCAGCGTTATACAATCAAGGAAGTATGTGTTGACAGTTAAGGACTCATCACTCAGGACATTAGGTATCAGACGGAAAACTGGGTTAATAATGTTTATGCTTTAGAAGATGGTTCCCTAGTGGTTTTTGAAAGCCTTGGAGGCCCTCAAAAAATAAGCTTACTCAGTAGCGAGTTTGAGCTCTTCGATGAATTTCAATTTTTCTCACTCTATTGATTAACGAAATACCCACGACATATCCGCCCTTGTTGATAAGTCATCTTTCGTTTGAAATACCTTATTTACCTCTTTAACAGCAAAAGGCAATGAGGACATGCCCTTCATTCCAATTATTTCATTGGGATACATCAGCAATATTTGGTGGAATTGTTCGCCTGACTTCAGCTCAACACTTACTACACTTACATCTTGTTTGAACTCATCAAAAGGCCCATCCCGTTTTATTAAATCTAGATCTAAATATGAAATCTTCATTTCTTAACCTTTGTCGTTGTCGCGCGTATTTAATCAACAGCTATTTCTTTTTATTCTACTCCCAATACAAGTAACTTTTCTATTTTGATTAAGCGGTTTCCATTCACCTGCCGCCCCCGCAGGCAACCCTCCCGGAACAAGTACTTCATTAGCACCTCCAGAACCATTGTAAGGCCCCTCACCGCCAGGGGTGATTCCTGTTTTAATTGGCGTGCCTCCCGGTATATGTACAGGTCTTTTACCTGTGAGGGGCTTAAAGGGGTCTAATTTATCCTGCGCTTCATCTTGAGAACCATATTCATCTGGCGTTGTCCACGTATTAGGACCTGTGCTTCCATCATTATTAATTTTTGGATCATTTTCTGGGCCATATATCCAACCGTCCATCCCTCCCTCTGGTGCTGGAGTTAGATCAGCATCTTTTGCCCCCTGGTTGTGAGTATTGATCGCTTCTAGTGTCCCTCTTACACCATAATAAATAGCTGCTCCTGCAAGTGTCGCAAGCCCAGCAACACATACAGGGTTTGGCCCTACACCACACGCAGCTACCATAGCACTTCTGCCTGATGGGTCATTTAGATTTATAGGATCATTGCCCACATAGGCATACCAGTTCATGCCATCTTCATAACCCACAGGATCAGTTTGCAGGAACCGACCTAACTTCGGATGGTATACCCGTGCTTTATAGTAGTATAGCAGGGTACCAGGAATGAGTGTTTGACCTGTGTAACGAAAACGTGAGGTACTGCCGTTAATCGGCTCGCCATATGGCCCATATTTATGACTCGTGAGTATTCCACCAGTGGCGGTGGTTTCAGCTATGATGGTTCCACGCTCATCACTGTGTAAATAACGGCGACTGCTGGTACCCGTGCCGTCGTAACGAATCAACGGGTCATCCACACCAGTGCCGTGAATATAACGCCGCAGCAAGGTACCGCTGCTATTGTATTCAGCCACTAATTCATCACCATCATAGAGGTAAGTCAGTTTACTGCCGTTATGCGTGGTGCTATTGAGTTTCCCCGTTGCATCATAGGTGAGTGTGACCGTGGTGCCGGACTTCGAGGCTTGCTTCAGCCGGTTTTGGTTATCGTACTGGTAACTCCACCCATCAAACCCAGTTAAGTTACCCGCTGTTGAATGGTTGACTGTCTTACTGACGCCACCAGCACTGACGCGGGTGTATTGGTTTAAGTTATTTGAGGTGTAGGATTCCGTTGCAAGCGTCGGCACTTGAATTTGGTGGTTAACATTCGTAACCGAACGCTGCGCCAATTGGCTGGCCGGATTATACGTGTAATTATTCGTGGTAACACCGCTGTGGGTGTACTGGGTTAACCGATTCATTCGGTCGTAGCTTATGGTTGAACTGGCACCACCGGCACGACTGATGGATTTAACTCGCCCAATTCGGTCATAAGCGTTGGCCAAAATCGTGGTGCTTCCTTGCTGTCGTATCTCGGTCAGGTTACCGGCGTTATCATAATGATAGGTAACATAAAAACCATCAGGGAAGGTAAGCCGTGTACGCTGACTCGCAGCATTGTACTGATAGCTCAGTGTTCGACCGTTGGTGGTTAACTGAGCGAGTCGACTTAGACCATCATAGCTATAACTCGTGGTTTGTGTTCCACGAACCACCTCGGTTTCACGACCCAATCCATCGTAGTTGTAATAGATAGTCGATTCATTGGGAATAACTAAACTTTTGGTTTGCCCTTTTGCATCGTAGGTGTAGCGTAATATGAGGCCATCGCGCTTGCGGTGAGTCAGTAAGTTATCGTTGCTGTCGTACGTCTTTTGCTCATACGTGCTATTTGGATATGTGATTTGCGACAACCGGTCATAACCATCGTAACTATAGGACGTTGTGTTACCTTTGCCATCGCTTTCAGATAGTACCGTTCCGTTTGGCGCATAGGTCATTTCTCGCTCAGTCGATTCAACTGCGCTACCAAGGCCGCTTACCGTCCGAACAACCTGTGAATTGCGGTCGTAGTCTGTGCGAGTGATACGGTCAGGGCCTTGCGTTCCTTCAACACCAAGCGTACACGCTGAGCTTGGAAGCTGTGTAAATGCCGCGCTATTCATACGCACGGCTTCACAGGTCAGGCGTCCGCGTCCATCGTAGCTGTACTGCCATAATCGCGAAATGGTTGTTGGTGCAGACAGTTCTTTGCGGATGACTTGGTTCACACTGTTTAAGACTTCATTGGTCGCAACATCGAGCGTCAAGCTCGTGCTTGAACGTGACGTCACCGTACCCGTTTCCGTTAATTGATAGCGTCTTGTGGCACTCGGATAGCTTTGACGTTTTGCAGCGAAATAACCCGCAGCGTTCTTCGCGCCGGTTTGCCAGACTAAACGGCCGGACGCATCATAAGAGTAATACGTTGCATCATCGGTTCCTGTTAGTGGACCATCTTCTATAACAACACGACCCGCATTATCGTAATGATAAGTAAATTGTTGGGTCGGAGAGCCCGCCGCATTGGTGATGGTTTTGATTTTAATGAGGCCTGTGTTCTCCCAATACGTATAAAGGGTAACTTGTGCTTGCGCTCCACCACATTGCCCGACCACACACACTGTCTGCTTGGTTAGGCGGTAAATACCATTAATTTGTGTATACGTGTTGGACGTAAAGCGTCGCTGACCGTTTAAATCGGCAGGCTCGGTTTTCGTGAGTAGCCCACCATGCTCATCTGAAAACGTATAGTCCGTTCGATTGCCCTGTGCATCAACCGTATAAATGGGGCGAAAACATGCAATCGCATAACATGTCGTCGGATAAACCGCCGTTTCAACTTTATCGGCTAAACCAGAGCCAGGCTTGGCAATTTGCCGCTTCTCCGTGATGTTCGCGTGATGGTCATAACTGAATTTTATTTTGTTGCCTTCTGGGAACGTCACCGTATCAATACGACTATTCAACGTGTAGGTGTATTGCGTTTTATTCCGTAACGCATCTGTATCGGACTTGACCAGTTGGCGCTTATTGAGTCCACCCCACACATAATATTCCAACGTGCGTAGATAACTCTCCGGACCCGTGATAACTAATTTCGTGAATTGCTCGCGGGGCTCGTACCCTGTGCCAGTGGCCACGGTATAGTTGTACTGATATGTTTGGCCGCTGCGCGTAACCGATGACACGAAATTATTATGAGAAATCCCAGCATAACTGCGGGTTGCGCTCGTGACGGTTACATTATTTTGAACATCTTGCGGCGTTTTAAGCGTAAAGTTTTTCGCAAAATCATTGGCTCCAAGCGCATTACTAAACCCGGTGAACTGCCACAACTGTCCGCCTAAATCGGTAAACTTCCCCGTTTCGCTGTAATCAGCCTCAGCCAGTGCAACCGACGGGGCGCTTGATTTGGCAATATAAGCACGCTTGAGCTTGCTCCACCCCGAAGCACCGGTATTAATGTCATTGGAGAAGTACGACAAAACCAGCTCATAACCGACATTCGATGTCACCCGGCTTGGTCGGTGGTACGTGACTTGGGATAACGTCGCTTTGTCGTACGTTATCGTAATCACTTCACCGTCTGGATAAATAATTGAGGTTGCGTAATAAGTAGACTGGGCGCTGATGGTCGCAAATGGCTCGCCAGAATAATCAAAGTATGAGCTAAGCGAGGAGTAGGCAACTTTAATGCCCGTTTGCCCCTGGGTATACCGAAAAAGCGATTGTCCAACCCGACCTGTGAATGTCGAGCCCGTATTTTGTTGCGGCTGACAATCGGTAGAAACACACTTGAAGTATTCCGACGTTTTGCCACCAAAGGTCAGTGAGAACGATTCTTCCCGCTGGGTGTTGGTCGAGTACAATGTGCCTATTACTTTGCTATCAAATTGTTGCAGGGTGTGAAAGGTTAACCGAGGCGCCGCAGGAATTTCAAGTTTCGGTAACTCAGGAAAGAAACGGCCACTTAATAAGTCCACCTGGTTAACATCTGGAGTCACATTAAGTGGTTTGATATTCACTTGCTCTTCTTCGGCGTGAGCAACACCCGCGCTTAGACCAACGATATAAATGCCAAAAACAATGCCTTGCATCCATATTTTCATCACTTCATGTCCTTATGTGGCTAGGGCGTAATTTCACTGCCGGGTTGATGGATAACGTAATCGCTTTCTTGAACACTGTCACTGCCGTTCGTACATGTGAGAAAAACGGCACCGGACATATATATAGAAAGCGCAAGTGTCCCTGAGCTTGGTAGGCCCTGGTGTTGTTGAAACTGGTTTTCAAACGTGATTTCACATGATGAGGTGTTGGATGAAGCCCAATTGGCTGTCGCATTTTCGCCATATCCCGACGCAATATTGGTGACATTAAAGCTGGTGATAACCGGCTCCGCTGAGCCTGATAATCGCTCGTTGCCAACGGCGACACGGTTACCAGCCTTGTCATAGGCGTATTCAATAAATGCACTGCCATTATCAACTGATATTAATCGACCTTTAGCATCGTATTTTAATGTCACCGTCGTTTGAGCAATGGCTGAAGAACAAAGTAGGTAAGCAAAGGCTACAGTAAGCAAGCGAGGAAAAGCAGTCATGCTTAAGTGATCCTTCACAAAATATTTAACAATTTAAAACTTTGATACAACAAGCCAGTGATAATTTCCAGAAAAATTTCTTTTTATTGCGTAAATTTACATTGTGTGTGTTGACTTTAAGTTGCATAACAATAACTATCACTTTTGCACTTACTTAATTTAACATTTTTTTTAATGCCATTATGCTTATAGGTACATCAGATTCAGCGCAAGTACACTTAATATGACGAGCGCAGGATAAATAGTAATTTCCTACCCCAAAATAGAAGAATAAGGGATATTTATGTTAAAGGGATACTTGATAAAGTTTATTTTCGTAATAATCATCACCAGTCTTATTTCACCAGCAGTAGCAAAAGACAAAAAGAACAAAAAACGGAAGTGATAACTGCAAACGTTAGCTTTAAGACGTTACAAGGTATACAAGAAAAAGAAGTTTCTTTAACCGTCGTAGAGAATAGTGCTTATTTTGAAGGAGATATTTTTGTTGGCTATATCGATGAAAACAATGAATTAATTCAGCCACAAGCTCTAAATTCGGGGTTAGAAGGTGCAAGTTTCGAACCTCAAAGCGTCGTTATTTCTAGTGACTCATTTAGATGGCCGAATGGCGTTGTACCCTATACAGTTAGCTCGTATTTTACAAACACCAGTCAAGTCCAATCAGCGGTTCAATTAGCAATAAACCAAATTGAAGCTGATTCTGGCGTCAAATTTGTTCAGCGAAACGGTCACGCAAACTACATCGAATTCGTTCCTTCAACAAACAATTTATGTAGTTCACAAGTAGGTATGATTGGTGGTCGGCAGACAATAAGCCTCGCCTCATATTGTCAAACAACAGCAGAAAGCCATGTGGGTGTTATTGTCCACGAAATATTGCATGCTTTAGGGTTTTATCACATGCACACTAGAGCTGACCGTGATAGTTACATTACGGTAAATTATTCAAATATAAGACCAGAACATCATCATAATTTTGATAAATATTCTTTTAGCGACCCTGCAGTGACTCATATTGGAAGTTATGATCTTAAGTCCATCATGCATTATGGTCGATTCACGAGTAATTCAAGTTTCGTGTACGACACCAGCGAACCTATGCTTACAGTTAATTCGAATCCGGCCGCAAGTACTGGCAGCAATAAGCTATCAAGCGTCGACAAGGCGTCATTACATGAAATGTACGGAGCACTGCAATCTCCGACACTGTCAGGCTATCCCGCAATGTGTCAAGGGCGTGCATTTCTTGAATGGGATGCCATAAACCGAGCGGAATTTTACAAAATTGAAAGTAGTTCTAGTTCGTCGAATTATTGGATGGAAATTAAACAAACATTTGACACTTCAACATCTGTTAATTTGAGTTCGTCTGGCTATGTTCGAGTCTTGGCATGTAATGCCAATGGAGAATGTTCGCTGCCTTCAAACTCCTTCTATATTCAATATTACTCACCTTGCATGTAAAAGAGGTCTACTATAATGACAATTAAAATTGTATCGAGAATTTTTCCCATCGTGATCGCTGCAACGCTTTTGGGTTGCGGGGGGTCAAGTGATTCTGACGAAGGAACAGAATTTAATGTATCCGTCGAGTCAACACCTGTTTATTATGGATTAGGAATTCAATTCACGCCGCCATTAGCAGCTACCGCGACATCCGGCAGTGGTCGAGAAATGTTTACCGATAGTATTATCGGGTTTGAACATGAATTTGGTACATCTTATGAATTACGCGTTATTGAAAAAGATGTCGATACGGATAATGTCGCTGATGGCAGTGCGACATCTATCGAGCTCGTCGAAGTGATTAGTTCACAACCCGACGCAATTGGCACAAGCTACGTGTACAACGAAGTGACATTAGAAGGAAATCCATTTACCGCAAATGAGCAAACAGCTGGCGTATATGCATTTTACCAGTATGATTTCTTGTGTGCCGAAAACGTTGACTGTGATGGGCTTGTTGCCATAGCCGACAGTGGTGGTTTGGTTAGTGTTGAGTTTGAATATACCGGTGGCGACGTTCCTATTACACTGGTGTGGTGGAATTAATCGCAGTCCCTCTCAAGTTAGTTAGCGATTTAAATTAAGCCCTCAAAGCTGGACACGCCAGTTATTGGGGGCTTTTCATTTCTACACATCACAACAATAAGTACGTCAATGCTGCGGAAACTTGCAGCAACCAATATAGAAACGCAGTCTATGATACGCGGTGCAAAGCAAAACTTTGTACCGCACTAAGAACTTAATAACAGCAATAATTTCTAAAAAAATCTCACAGCCAATAAAATCCGCAATACGTACCTAAATTTCAATTCAGAAAAACTTACTCATCCATGCCGAACAATTGAAAGTCAGTATTTATAGACCTTTAAAGACTGTTAATTCAAAATAATTTATTCGCATTTATGATAAAAATTCGCATTTATTATGGGAGTTGACACAAAAAACAAGAATCATTGCTAAAGGTTTTAGCATCAATTTGGGTAGTTAAATTAGCATTTTTAACAGCTAAATACTGAGCGTGCTATGCAAGCGCTCCCGCAAACTTCTTTTTTGAGATGCTTGTGAGTACTGCTATTTCGAATCTAATTAGTTGCAGCTATTTCGTCATTATTCCATTAGTTGTGGGATTTCGCAGATCCTGTGAGAAACTCGCTGAAAAAAAAGGTTGTCGCATTCAAAATATCTTTGAAAGTTGACAACCCCATACACATCACTTACTATCAACTCAAATACTACATTTTTTTAACTGGATTTACTGCTATTAGAGCTAAATTATGTCGGCGATGAGGATTATCCATAATGAAGTTACGACGTGTATCAATATCACTAATAACAATACTGTCATTACTAGGCTCTATTCCTGCGGATGCTAAAGAAAGGCCAAGACCAGATCCAGGTGCAGAAGTAATGCTACTTGTGGCATCTACGGTGGGCTTCTCCCGAGAAGAGCTAAACCAAGCATTTAAAGTTATATCAGACTTTCAATCTCGTAAATTTACCCTCTCAGAACTTGATTCACTTTCAGATAATGAAGTGCTTGCCAAAATTAATTTCGCAGCAGAACCTTACGCGAGTCTCGACAGCCAGCGATTAATGTTAGTAGCTAAACGCTATGAAATTGAAACAGAATTATTGGCTGCTCGAGCCGGTGTTGATGTTGACAAGTTTCGCAAATTTTATCGAACTTTTGATATGACAATGACGTTAGCTCTGCGCCTGAATCGATACGTTTCAGCAAAGCAGAACATTAATTACCCGACCGACCCCGCACTAAGTTATTTTGATGTGAATGATTTCGACGGACCGACCATAGAGTGTGATCGTTCTTGTGAAGCAGTAAAAGAGCAAGTTTGGGAGGAATTCATAGATCAACTAAATATAATTGGTGATATGCAGGATTGGGAAAACCAAAATGGCTCACAACCAATAGGAACCGTCGCCCGCATTGTTGATAGTGAATCAGGGAAATTCGTTGAAGTTAGAAAACAGTTTAGTTCCGTTTCTTGGGTGCCATTAACTAGCGGTTCAGACTGTGGAGCTGCAGCTTGCATTTGAGTATTAACAAGTTTATGTAGTCATTTTTCTATCAAATAAAAATCGAAAAGATTTCTCATTTTTATAATGAGTATCTCACACTTATTGAGACCATGAAGACCTCCTTTGCTCGTCAGATAATTAAATTGATTATCAAAGCAAAGGAGAGCTTCAACCAGAAAATTACCATCCGACCTAACAAAAACATTCTCTCAACCTTTTACCAATTAATAGCACCGAAAACACAGTGATTCTTATATCCTAAAAGGATCTTTCGCAGAGTCGAGATTTTTACCCCTGATTTTATAAGACCTGTAGAAAGGTTCACTCAAAATAATTTGTTAGCACTTATTGTGAGAAATTAGCATTTATTATGGGAATTGACAAGCCCCCACCGACAAGCGCCGCCGCCGAGCAGGAGTGGTGCGGCGCACGAAGTATCCGTTGCTGCCAATGTGCACTGCGAAGCGTGCCGCTGACCGAACGAATGGCGGCCACATCGAGCCCATCGCGTTCATCTAATGGTGGTAATAACCCGAGTAAGCGTTGCGCCAACATGGTTTTGCCAGTGCCCGGTGGCCCCACAAAAAGAATATGATGACCACCGCTGGCAGCAAGTAACAACGCTCGCTTAGCTTGCTCTTGTCCAATCACATCGGCGATATCACCATGGGGCGTGAGTTGGGGTTTTGCGGTTGACGGTTTAATGTAGGGCAACGGCGGCGGACTGGTTAAATGCTCAAACACATCGCGCAAACTAATCGCCGCAACGCATTGTTGCACTGTTAACGCAGCAGCCTCCTCCGCATTGTCGAGCGGTATAACCGCTTCACGACCTTCGTCGCGACATCCCAATACTGCAGGAAGAATACCCGTGACTTCACGCAAATCGCCATTGAGTGTTAGTTCACCATAAAACTCGCGACCAGCAACTGCACGTTCGCTGATTTGTCCGTCAGCCACCAAA
Organism: Pseudidiomarina marina; assembly: GCF_044807045.1. Lineage (NCBI taxonomy): Bacteria > Pseudomonadati > Pseudomonadota > Gammaproteobacteria > Alteromonadales > Idiomarinaceae > Pseudidiomarina > Pseudidiomarina marina. Next base: position 268,313 of record NZ_CP085233.1, read on the forward strand.
ATGCCGATGGCAATAGCAAGGTCATATCGCGCACCGTACTTGGGTAAGTCGGCCGGCGCTAAGTTGACTGTGATTTTTGTCGCTTTGGGAAAACTATAACCGCTGGCGAGAATCGCCGAACGCACCCGGTCGCGCGCTTCTCGTACCCCCGCTTGTGGCAAACCAACCACCGCGAAACCCGGTAACCCACCCGCCAAACAGACTTCCACCGAGACCTGCGGCGCTTCAATACCCTGCGTTGCGCGCGTAAACACACGCGCAATTGAAACAGCTTTACCTGCCATCACTGCCCTCCTTGGCTCTACTAGCCAAACTATAGCAGGTCAGCGATGTGATGAAGTTAGCCCAAACTCGTATCGTTATGTACGAGTGAGCTTATTTGTCAATGCAATTTCAGGCGTGGCCGTAAACGGCGGTTAATGCCCTGCGCCAGCATGTATAACAGGGTTTTGAAATAGCCATGCAAGGCAACTTGGTGCATGCGATACAGCGATTTATACATGAATCGCGCCATCATGCCTTCAATCATCATGGAGCCGCGGGTTAAGTTACCCATCAAGCTGCCCACAGCCGTGTAATTCGACAATGATACCAGTGACCCATGATCTTTGTAGGTGAAGCGTTTCAGTGACTGACCTTTTAAACTGCGCACGATATTTTCGTACACGCAATCGGCCATTTGGTGTGCCGCCTGTGCACGAGGCGGAACTCTGCTGCCATTCGCTTGGGTAAATGAGGCACAGTCGCCTATCGCAAAGATAGAGGCATCGCGAGTCGTTTGCAGAACATCTGTCACCACTAATTGATTACCACGATTCGTTTCTAATCCGGCAAAGTTTGCTAGGAAATCTGGCGCACGTACCCCTGCCGCCCAAACTTTGATAGACGCCTCAATCGAATCGCCAGAGCGCGTCACGAACCCGTCTTTGTTGACGCTTTCAACGGCGGTGTTAACGCAAATTTTAACGCCTAATTTGGCAAGTTCACGGCTTGCCGCAGCGGCGATGCGCTCGCTGAGTGCCGGTAAAATACGTTCGCCCGCTTCAATTAAGACAATTTCAAGTTGCTTTAAATCAAAGTCATCGAACCCGTAGCTGCGAATCAACTCTGCTGATTTATGGAGCTCTGCCGCCAACTCAACACCCGTGGCACCGGCTCCGACAATACCAACCCGAAGGGGTCGTGGGTAACGCTCAGATTGTAGCGCCAAAAAGGTATTCATGAGGGTATGGTGAAATTTCTTCGCTTGCTTCACGCTATCGAGGAAATAGCAGTGCTCAGCGGCACCGGCGGTACCAAAGTCATTGGTCACCGAGCCAATGGCAAGTACTAGGTGGTTATACTGGAGTGTACGCGCCGCAACAATTTCATGACCAGCATCATCGCGAATCGGCGCCAAGGTCAGAGTTTTTGACTCGCGGTCAATTGCGGTTAGCTCGCCTGGTTGAAAGCGGAACCCCGCCGCGGCGGCTTGCACACGATAATCCACGCCATCCATATCAGCGTCTAATGCCCCTGCGGCCACTTCATGCAGAAGCGGTTTCCAAATATGGGTCAAATTCCTATCCACGAGTGTGATTTTAACACTGCTGCTTGAGCCATACTTGCGACCCAATTTACTGGCCAGTTCCAAGCCACCTGCACCACCACCAACAACGACAATATGGTGTTCTGACATGTAGTTATCCTTTTAAAGAGTGCTATCAATAATTACCAATAATGTTCCATAGTGACGTTGCCAGGTTTACGACGCAGGTTTTTCGGTAAGCCCATGTCATTGAGTACAACTTTGGCGTCGCGAATCATTTCAGGGTTGCCACACAGCATCACTTGCGCACGCTCGTCGAGCACATCGTTGACGGCGCGCTGTAAATCACCACTTTCAATTAATGCGGGAATACGACCGCGCAACGCACCCGGATAATCCTCACGACTCACAATCGGTTGATAATTCAATTGGCCCGGGAGCGCCTCAACCCAATCGAGAATTTTGCGTTGGTAGGCTAAATCGGCGCCGTAACGAACGGCATGAATGAGGTGAATGCGAGAGAAACGCTGCCATGGAATATCGGTACTTAGCATCGACAAGTAAGGGCCAATGCCGGTGCCGGTAGAAATCAGCCAAAGGCTATCGCCATCAGGCACTTCATTGAGCGTAAAAAAGCCGCTAGGAGGCTGAGAAACTTCAATGGTTTGGCCAGCTTTCAAATCGTGCAGCATTGGCGAGAATAAGCCATCATGAACACGGTTGACTAAGAAATCCAGCACGTTGTCATCAGGACCATTCACCAATGAGTAGGCGCGCTGCACGCGTCCACCTTCATGGGGTAAACCGAGGCGCACAAATTGACCGGCAATAAATTCGAATGGCTGCGTTCGCACACGCAAACTGAAAAGCTCTTGATTCCACGCATAATTCTCAATGACTTCTCCGGTTAACCATTGTGCCATTGGTATCTCCTCGCGTTGGTGAGCACTGGCTTCATAGTAAGGTTTTAACGTTAGTTTTTCTAGCCATAACAGTGCTTTTGCGCCAGATCAGGTGTTACACTTACTGTACACATGAGGAGTATTCTGGTGAGTCAATATACAATTAAATTGAAGATGCTTATGCTGGTTGCCAGTATGGTCGTCATGGCTAGCTGTCAGCCACAAACGGAATCACCAGAGAAGACTTCGGAAGCCCCCATTGCGCGTTATAGCAATGCGAAAGTGTGTGAGTTTTCTCAGGAGTTAGCGGCGCTACCAACCAATCCCGTGAATACCGCAGAACTGCGTTATTTGAATGAGCAGTGGCGTGAGCTAAATCGTTCTGAGCGAATGTTTCGGAATTCTGAAGCCGATGACAGCCGCGCGATTCTATCTGAATTGAATATTGCCCTTGCTCATGAAACTGCGGTGCTACTTCAGCAAGCCATTGCTGTAACTGCCGAAGCTTATGAACAAATTGAAGGGCTACGCGCCTACGCCAGTGACCCAGACAACATGAAGGTGCCTGATTCAATTACCCGAACATTGGTGAATAAATTAGAAGACTGTTGTTTGAATCAGTTAAATGGCAACGCGACGGCATTGGTGCGCGAAGAAAAGAACTCGGCGCTTTATAACATCGGGACATTCGCGTATTTCATTAATCGCGACGTGAATCAGATATTACGCAACGAATTAAGTCTGTCTGAGTATGAAGCGCGAGTGGCGAAGGCGAGCGCTGCGCTACCACCACTGCCAACTGAAACAATTAGCACCGCTCCAACATGGGCGCAGTGCCGTACTGCGGAATAAATCGAAGTTACGATTCGTCGTCGATATCGCGTTTCATTGCTTCGAGTTCACGCTCAAGCTGATCAACGCGCTGACGCAAACGCAACAGAAGTTGTTGTTGCACATCAAGTTCTTCACGGGTAACCACATCAAGTTTGCCAAGCTGCTGTTGCAATACGGTTTTTACGCGCTGCTCGATGTTACCGGCGAAGTCTTTTACACCAGCTGGTATGCTCTCGTTGATTTGACGCGCAATATCTTCAATTTTTTTCGGGTCCATAATGCTTCCGTTTTTACTTTTTGTAAGAAATGTTTAGCCACTAAAAGTCAATTCAGAGTAATTACCTTTTAGCTTAGCAGGAGTTTACGGTAAAATCTGCGGCTCATTCATCGAACCGATCAGTCAAAGGCCTTTTTATTCATGCTATTGAACCCCCGCCAGCAAGAAGCTGTGAAAGCCATCGAAGGGCCGGTGTTGGTATTGGCGGGTGCCGGTAGCGGAAAAACGCGCGTAATCACTGAAAAAATTGCGCACTTAATTCAGCGTTGTGGGTACCAGGCACGGCATATTGCGGCGGTTACCTTTACCAACAAGGCCGCTCGCGAAATGAAAGAGCGCGTAGGCCAAACGCTTGGCCGTCAATACACTCGTGGTTTAACGGTTTCCACATTTCATACCCTCGGCCTGACGATTATTCGTAAAGAAGTCAGCCAACTGAATATGAAGGCTGGATTCTCGTTGTTTGATGATCAAGATTCCTTTGCGCTACTGAAGGCGCTTACTGAACCTGAACTGGATGGCGATAAGAATCTTCTAAAATTGCTGCAAAGCCAAATCAGTAATTGGAAAAATGCGATGCTAAGCCCCGATCAGGTTCTGAATCAGGCGCAGCAGGCCGATGAGCAAATGTTCGCAGAGTTTTATCGCCGTTATCAACAGAACATGAAAGCGTGTAACGCCATAGATTTTGACGATCTTATTCTATTGCCAACGTTATTGTTAAAAACTAACGAACAAGCCCGGACTCGCTGGCAAAATAAATTCCATTACTTGTTAGTCGATGAGTATCAAGATACCAACACCAGTCAGTACGAGTTAGTACGATTACTTGTAGGCGAGCGCGCTAACTTTACCGTGGTGGGCGATGATGACCAGTCAATTTACTCGTGGCGTGGCGCTCAACCGCAAAACTTGGCGTTATTGCAAAAGGATTTCCCGCAGTTACGTGTCATCAAGCTCGAGCAAAATTATCGCTCGCATGGTCGCATTCTAAAAGCGGCGAATATTCTTATTGAGAATAATCCGCACGTATTTGATAAAAAGTTATTTTCCGAGATGGAATACGGTGTTCCACTACGCGTTATTTACGGACGCAATGAAGAACATGAGGCTGAGCGCGTTGTGGCTGAGATTGTTCGCCGACGCTTTCTTGAACGAACGCCGTATCATCAATTTGCGGTACTTTATCGCGGCAACCACCAGTCTCGTGTGTTTGAAAAGGCTTTGATGAGTAACCGTATTCCGTATCGCATGACCGGTGGACAGAGCTTTTTCGCGCGCGCAGAAGTTAAAGATGTCATGGCGTATTTGCGCTTATTGGTGAACCCAAGCGACGATACGGCGTTTATCCGTATCATCAATATTCCAAAGCGCGGTATCGGCCCACAAACCGTGGAGCGCGTCGGTGAATTGGCGCATGAACTTCACATAAGTTTGTTTGAAGCGGCCGATCATCAGGCATTGAAGACTCGTCTTGGCGCACGAGAATATCAGTCCGTGCAGTATTTTGTCGATTTCATGAAGCGCGCCGCAAGGCGTTGCGATCATACGCCGGAAGCCGCATCAGCATTATTTGATTTGCTGAAGCTCATCGGCTACGAAGAATGGCTGTATGAAAGCAGTCCAAGTGTCAGCGCGGCTGAGATGCGCTGGAAAAACGTCAGCGAACTCATGCGTTGGGTTACTGAAATGCTCAAAGGCGATGACGAAAACGAACCTTTGACGCTAGAACAAGCGGTGGCAAAGCTTTGCTTACGCGATATGCTCTCGCGCAACGAAGAAGAAGAGCAAGGCGACCAAGTTCAGCTCATGACGTTGCACGCATCCAAAGGCCTCGAGTTTCCGCATGTCTTTATGGTCGGTATGGAGGAAGGTCTGCTTCCGCATCAATCCAGCATAGATGAGGGGATGGTCGAAGAAGAGCGCCGTTTAGCCTATGTTGGTATTACGCGAGCGCAACAGTCATTGATATTTACCATGGCCAAAGAGCGACGCCAATATGGGGACGTGATGCGACCCGAACCGAGTCGGTTTTTGTATGAACTGCCGCAAGACGATTTAGAGTGGGAAGAACATGCGGCCGCCAACGAAGCGGCGCGTGAGACTGCCCGCGCAAGCGGTTTAGCTTTACTTCGCAAAGCCATGGAAGATTAAGAAGAGATTACGCCGTTCCGGCCGACTGCACTTGAGTCGGCTCGTCCTGCGATAGTGACTTTACCTGTTCGGGTTCCCCAAACAATGAACCCTGTCCTACATTAACCCCATTATGCACCAAAGCTTTTTGTTGGTCCGTGGTATCAATTCCTGACGCTGAAATTTCAATTCCTAAATCGCGGCATAGGTGCACCACGTTGCGCACCATAGTTTGAGCGCGCTGACTGGTTGCAATATCGGCAACAAAGCGTGGATCAAGCTTCACATGAGTAAATGGATAATTCAGTATGTACTGCAATGCGCCGGCGCTGCGGCCAAATTCATTGAGTGCTAAGCCAACACCGAATTCGGCAAGTTGACGCAAGCAACTGAGCTGGCGTTTGGAGTTGTCGTGTAGCTCAGTCTCACTAAATTCAAGAATTAAACGCTCTGGTGCTACACCTGAGTCGGTAATAATTTCCTGAATGGCTTTTACATCGGCCAACTTAAAGAGATGTTTCGCGGAAATGCTGACGTAAACCGGTAATGCCTCGTCATCACTAGCAAGTAATTCACAACAGCGGGTGAGCATCCATTGGTCAAGTGCCATGGTCATACCCGTTTTCTCAGCAATTGCTAGGAAACGGTCCGCCGGTAACAAGCTGTCATCACGTTGCCAGCGCAACAATAACTCTTGCGCAACCGGTTGATTCTTGCCCAGTTCGTGTACTGTAAACTTCTGTAGAATAAAGTCTTGATCGAATTGTGCATGGCGCAGTTCGGTTTCTCGGTTTAATGACGCCACTAAATCTTTGTGGATACTCTCATCGAATACCACGTAACGACCACGTCCCATACTCTTGGCTTGGTACATGGCCGCATCGGCATCACGTAGCAATCGTTCGGCAGAGTCATTGCGCGACTTGCATTCTGCAATTCCAACACTGGCACCTGAGTAATGCTCACTTTCGCCAAACACAAACGGCAGTTTCATTTTTTCAATAATGCGTGAGGCAATGTCACAGGCATCTTCGATATGACGGATCATATCAAGCAAAATAACGAATTCGTCGCCGCCTAAACGCGCAATCGTATCGTTATCTCGAATACATTCACCAATACGGCGACTGGCTTCAAGCAGGAATTCATCGCCGGCCGAGTGGCCAAGGGTATCGTTAATGTCTTTGAAGCGATCAAGATCAACAAACAATACCGCAAAATTATGATGTGGATAGCGGCGCTTATGTTTTAAGGTTTGCTGCAAGCGCTCGGTGAACATCGAACGATTTGGTAAACCTGTCAGGGCATCATGATGCGCATCATAGAACAACTTCTCTTCAACTTTCTTTCGTCGCTCAATCTCACTTACCAGTTCTTCGGTGCGCTCGGCGACCTTGCGCTCCAAATAGGCATTAACGCGGCGCACTTCGTCAGCATTACGTCGGCGCTCAATGGCTACTGCAACATGCTGCGAAACGAAGTTGAGCAATTCGAGATCATCTTGCTTGTAGGTCACTTTGTCGCTGTAGGTTTGCACTGACAGTACACCAATAACTTCATCATCAACCAGTAGCGGAGAGCCCAGCCATTGCGTTGGTTGCGTACCATAATAGCTGGTTGAACCTTCAACCTCGCCCGACGAAATTAACTCAGCATATTTTTCGCGCTCAATAAACACAGGCTTTTTATGGCGAATAACGTATTCAGTCATACCCCGAGCTAATGGGCGTTTTTTCTGTAGGTTGTTGTCGAACGCATCAACATAATAAGGAAACTCAAGAAATTTCTTGTCGTCGTCTAATAGTGCAACGAAGAAGTTGTCGTTGTTGATGAGCTGCCCAATTTGGCGGTGTAATTGCTCATAGAAGCTTTTCATGGAATCTGAAGTATTCGTTACCTCAGAAATCGAGAACAATACCGAACTGAGTTGCTGAGCTCGCTCACGCTCAGCAATTTCTGATTTTAAATCATCATTAATTTGGCGCAGTCTTGCCGTTTGGTGTTCAATTTCCGCCTGCATCAACTCTCGCTGACGCACCCGCTCTAATGCGTTGACAATGTGCTGCGACACGAACATAAATAGCTCTTTGTCGGCTTCGCTATAACGCACATCTTCAGTATAGCTCTGCACAACCATTGCACCGATAACACGATTATCTGAGTGGAGAGGAACACCGAGCCAATCGACAGGCGCTGCCCCAAGGTCGCGAATTTCACCACTGTCTAGCAAACGTTTAAATACTTCTGCGTCGTACAAAAAAGGTTTTCCGGTTCGCATGACGTAACCGGTCAACCCTTTGCCTAATAGTTCAGCAGGAATCGATTCTAGCGAAGGAATATCATCATATTCATCAACGAAATAAACAAATTTAACCGTATCTTCGGTTTGGTCATACAAACAAATGAAGAAGTTCTTCGCTACCATCAGGTCACCAATAATATTGTGGACCGATTGGTAAAATTGTTGCATGTCTGTAACTGACGACGCGAGTTCCGATATTTTGAAGAGTGCTTTTTGAATAACTTCCGATTCGCGATATTTCAGGGCAAGGTCTTGCAGGCGTGCAACAGCCTTACGCAATCGCGCAATTTCCTTTTGCTTTTTAATAAGCTCGATAGACTGTTGCATCTTATTGTTTTTGTTCGTTTTATTACTCTGATTTGGTGACCGTTCATACATATAGAACAGCGCTTTTTGCTAAAAGTTATGTAAACTTTTAGTAAAAACAACGCTCGAGTATATCTTTCATCATGAAGTTAGAAAAGAGTTTTGGTTAAATTACAGACACAAAAAAACCGCCGAAGCGGTTTTTTTCATTATAACTATTGTGAATTTAAGAAGTTTTTCTTTAAATTTCCGCGGTCATATAATCAATTGCGGCTTGAATTTCGTCATCGCTACAATCGTTACAAGTACCTTTTGGAGGCATTGCGTTATAGCCTTCAACCGCATGCTTCAATACGGTATCCATGCCCTGAGCTAAACGTTCTTCCCAATCGGCAGCGTCATTAATTTTAGGTGCATTCAATACACCAGAAGTGTGACACGCTGCACAAAATTTGTTGTAGACATCTTCACCTGAGCGTGCGCTTTCTGCGCCACCACCACTAGCTGAGCCATTTGCGCCAGCAACACGCACTTTTGCAACTGGAGCAATACGCTCTTTAATGTCATCGTTGCTTTGTTGTGGCAACATAGCAGCGCTTGCGCTACCAACGGTTAATGCCAGTGCAGCAACCCAAATACGGCTTGATTTTACGACTTTCAGTACGTTCACAGTGGACTCCTGTATAAGCTGATGAGCTTGCTAGCTCGGTTCGTTGTTGCGATTATAGCCAGATTCCGTCCAAGGTTAAACACTTCCGTGCTATGTCAGATAACACACAAAGTAATACGCGTAAAATTGCTCTTTTAGATCTCGATGCTTTCTTTGCTAGCGCCGAGGTTCTGCGCGACCCAAGCTTAAAGAGCCGGCCGTTCGCCGTAGGCGGTGGTGGTGAGCGCGGGGTTGTGGCTACAGCTAATTATTTAGCAAGACAGTATGGTGTTCGCAGCGCAATGAGTGGTGCGCATGCGAGGCGATTGTGTCCAGAGCTCCATTTCGTGAAACCCGATCACGGTTATTACCGAGAATTATCAAAACAAGTATTTCAGGTACTCGCTGAGGCAACGCCAATCGTCGAGCCGGCATCAATAGACGAATTCTATCTCGATTTGACCGACAACACGCGCTATCAGGGCAGCGCCAGTATCACCATGGAGAGTATCCGGCACACGCTAAGAGGAATGGGGCTCACTGCTTCCGCGGGTATCTCAAACCAAAAAATGGTGGCAAAAATCGCCAGCGAAGAAAATAAGCCCGACGGTCAATTTGTTGTGTCGCCTGAACAGGTACTTGGTTATTTAGCTAAGTTACAGCTTAAGCGTATTCCTGGCGTTGGCCCCAAAAGTTTAGAGCGTTTGAATTATGCCGGATTTTTCCTCGGGCGCGATATTCAGCAAGCGAGCATTGAGCGGTTACAAGAATTACTTGGCGAGAAAGCAGGTTGGTTGTTATATCAACGCTGCCAAGGTATTGACCCTCGACAAGTGGTGACCGAGCGCATTCGTAAAAGCGTCGGTGTCGAAGAAACACTTCCCAGCGATTTTCATCAACTACGCCAAGTTGAGCAATTTGTTGATGAGGTATTACTACCACAGTTGTTGAAACGATTGCGCGTATCACGTTGGCAACAGACACACATTAAAAATCAAACGGTGAAATTAAAGTTTAGCGATTTCCAACAAACCACCGTGTCGCGCACCGCACAAACCGCATCGCCGAGTTTGTTTTATCATTTAGTGCGCGAAGCCTGGGAACGTCGTAATCATCGAGGTGTGCGCTTAGTTGGCATCAGCGTCGCGTTGCCCGACCCTGACGATCAGCTGCAGCTTGAGCTGGAGCTTGAGTAGGTGTAGCTACCGAGTTCAATCACCTGGTTACGTAACTTAATTGCGCTAAGTGCCGCTTGTACTCGGCTATGCTGTAAATGCCCTTCAAACTCAATAAAGAAATGATATTGACCAAACTTTTGTCCAGTGGGACGCGAGACCAACGACAGCAAGTTAACCTGGTGCACCGCAAACGCTTGTAGGTGTTCCAAAAGTAGCCCTGGATGATCGGCATCATCCACAATGACCACCGCAGATTTATAAACACTGGCATGATTCGGTAACGCCAGCGGTTGCGCCGCTTGCAACGCGACAAAGCGAGTAACGTTGTGGGCAAAATCAGTCACGTCATGCACAACCTTGGCAAAGGATTGTGACGCGATATTTCCCGAATCAAGTAAATGCTCTGGAATTAACGCCGCTGCCGGTTCATTGTTTGCCAACAATAATGCGAGCGCTTCAGTATTACTCGCGGTTGTCACAATATCGGGCGCATGCTGCGTAAGCCATTCGCTGCACTGACCTTGTGCGACAAACTGTGCGAATAATCGCTGTGGCTGAGAGTGATTCATGACCACTGAGAAACGCACCGGAATTGCGACTTCAGCAATAATCTGTAATGGCTTGCGAACAAAGCTATCAACGACCGGTGAGACAATGCCTTCAACAATGTTTTCAATTGGCACCACGACAATATCAGCACCCTGCTCTAGGGCGTCAATGGTGCGTCGAAGTGTCGGAAAGAAAACAATGTCGCTACTGCTGTAGCGTTTGGCAAAATCACGAGCGGCAAGCTCTGAAAATGTGCCGGCGGGGCCAAGCGTGGCAATTTTAGTGGTCACAGCGAACTTCTCACGACTTAAATAGGTTGCAGGAATTTCTACAACCTACAGCGTTTTTTGTACTGACGCCAGCACCAAAAATATATACCGCTAACTGGCAGAATAATTAAAGCTAAACCACCTAAAAGCACCACAATAAACCACGCTAGACCACCAACGGCTGCGACATGTACTGGGAAAATCATCTGGCTAACTTGGTAGCCTTTGCTGTCGTAACGTAAATCATAAACGCTGGTGACCGCGCCAGTACCTGCATCAAATTGCACATGACTGCGACCGTTCGGATGCCATTCACCTGGAAACGTCATACGCAAACTCAGGTTCGACAACGAAACAAGCTGCGGCTGATGGTCTGGCAATAATTGATGCGCGCGCTCGAAACGCTCCTGCCAATTATGTGCCGGTGCCACTTGCTGCCACTCCTCTGCGGTGATCGGTTGTGGCTGTTGCTCGGGCGCTAGTGCCGTTAAACCAGCACTCACTGCCGCGGCATACATGATCGCGGTACCCGTGAGCATTCCAATGAGTACCGGTACAAATAGAACGCTACCAATCACTTTATGTAACTGAAATAAGGTAGCAGCGAAACTGCGGTGCCATGGCCAGACCCAGCGAATTGCAAGTAACCGCCGAGACCAATGACGCGGCCACCAGCGAATGATGCCGGTAGTAAGAAGAATTAACCCAGCTATCCCCATATAACCAAGTAGATCTTTACCCAAATCTTTGAGTAACAAATGGTGATGAAACTCCACCATAAAACCCACGAGGTCACTTAAGTACGGGCGTTCGAGTATCTGTTCGCCGTTCGCATTATAGTAATGACGTGCACCCGATGGCATCACAATTTCAAGCCACGGATTCGCCTCGCGCGGCATGTACGCGTAGCCTTCGTTGTAGCGATCAAAAACACCGGCGGCGGTTTGTTCGGTCGGTAGCTGCTCGAGCTGCAATTGCGGATAGCGCCACTGCAACAATTCGACTTTGTACAACAGCAACGTGCCCGTCAAAGCGACGAGCACGAGCCATATACCAAAGAATAAGCCCAGCCAGCGATGCAGCTTGGTTAGAATTGATAGAACCAATTGATGCTCACTGTGCGGCCACGACCAGCAAAGTTAGTGCGATCTGCACCCGCGGTTTGCGCATAATAGGTCAGGTAATACTCATCCAACAGATTCTCGATACCCACCGTGAACAAACCGTAATCTGGTGAATCGTAGTTCATCTGCAAATCAACGGTTTGATAGCCTTCGAAGTTATTCATGGCTTGCTCACCGGTGTAGATATCGCGGTCGAATAAATGGTTCAGTTGCAGACGCGTATTCACCATGTCGGTCCATTGCTGCTGCCAGCTTACATTCATACGACGTGGCGCAATGTTACGGCCACCTAATTGCGTGTCGACTACGTTATCAGCGTCGCTATCATACTCACCGTCGGTATCGGCATAGTTCAAATCAAAGCTGGTGGAATTCGACAGTGCATAGCTTGCTGAGAATTCTATACCATCAATTTCAGTGCGCTCTCGCGCAACCGAGAAAATGCCGTCTTCGTTTGGTTGTAAACGTGCGCCTAAGTCGGATTCCGAGGTGAAATAGCTGAGGCTTGCGCGAATCGCTTGCCCACGATATTCAACACCCACTTCACGATTATCGGCGATCACCGGTTGCAGATCTAAAAAGCTATCTACGCTTAAATCAGGGGTATTAATACCGCGTAGCACGCGCCCAACGTCTGGCATGCTGAAGCCTTCTGAGTAACTCGCAAACGCACGTACTGAGTCAGTAAACGCATAAACCACGCCTAGGTTTGGAAGTAATTCGTTGAATGATGGCTCACCACCTTCAACAAACGTGCTGTTATAAGCGTACAGCGTGGTGAAATCGTCGACATTGAGCTTGCCGTATTCGTAACGCAAACCACCGCTGACGGTCAGGCCGTCCTGTTGATAGCGTAATTGTGCAAACGGTGCCCAATTATCGAAAGTTGTTTCTGGAACCCACTTACGGTTGGTTTGCGCGAGCTCTTGGAAGGTGGTGTCACGCAAATAATCCACGCCCGCGCTCAAATCAACGGGCAAGTCCGATAATGCACGCCAGTTCATTGTTATGCGCGAACCGAACTTGTTCGAATCGTTACGTGATTGATCGAAGATATCATCGCCGTAAGCCGGATCTTGGAATGTGGCGTAGCGACCGCCACCGTATAGTGCTGAGAAATCTTGCAAGAACACTTGCCAGTTCAAATCAGCGCCTAATACCGACTTATTCTTGTAGGTTAACGTGGCAGTGGTAACTTTGTTTTCAGCTGGATCACCTTCACTTGGCTGTTTCACAGAAATAGCGGCGATACCCTCAGCACGGTTGCCATCAACTGGCGAAAAATCGCCGTTACCTTGCAAATTGAAGTGGTTCACCATCAATTCAACGTGCTGTTGGTCGTCGATGTTGTAACCAACTTTGGTGAATACATCGAAGCTTTCTGAATCTTGAGTATCACCTTGGGTGACATCGGTGCCAATGAAGTCGCCGTTGCCGTCAACGTACATGCCGGTGCTGCGCAACTGTGCGCCAGCAACAACTTGCCAATCACCCGAGACATGACGCGTTAAATAGCCAGCCCGATAACTCAAGCCGTCGCTAAACTCTTCCGGCGAGGTTGTTAAACCGGCCACAATTTCTTGTTCTGAACCGTCAGTTGCCGATTTGGTCACGATATTAATGATACCGCCGCTTGCTCCCATACCTTGGATGGCACTGGCACCGTGAATAATTTCGACGCGCTCAATCATCAGTGGATCAATGGTATAGCTTGCTCGCGAGCCATTGCGCAATGGGTTTGACTGCGGTACACCATCAATTAGATAAAGTGGCTCGCGACCACGCAAGGTCTCACCTGCACTGGTGAGTTTTTGGCGCGATGGTGAAAATGCAGGAACTAAATTACCAAGTACATCGGACAACGAGTCGGCAACAGCTAGTTGTTCGCGAATTTCATCACCGTCAATCACCGAAACCGTTGCAGCGATGCTACTGGCTGGTTGCGAGGTACGGGTAGCAGAAACTTGAATGATTTCATTCACGGTTGCCGAAGTGTCTTGTGCGAAGACAACCTGTGGTGTGGTGATTAATGCTGCAGCTACAGCGATTGATAGAGCGTTAAGGCGCATGACTTCCCCCAAAAATAGAGCGACCCAAATGATTGTGCTAATGATAACGATTCGCATTTGAATTGCAATAGCACTAGGAGGTTTTATTGCTCAATGTCATAATTCGTGGGTAGAAATTGCATAAATCATGAAGCCTTGGCACTATTGCATCGTAATGCAAGGCAAGCTGTCACAGCATTTGTCACTAAAGCCGAACAATAACAACAAAAGGCCATTCTTATGAGTTGGATGTCTGTTCTACCACCACTTGTCGCCATTTTGGTGGTATTTTGGCGAAAAGAAGTCATTGTCGCACTACTACTCGCCATTATGACGTCTGAATTATTGCTGACTGTGCAAGCAGGTGAATCAGTTTTACTCACCTTTACTGCCACTATTGAGCGTATTGTGGCCGTATTTGGCTCCGCCAGTAACACGCGCATTTTAGTATTTAGCCTAATGGTCGGCGCATTACTCGCGTATATCCGAGAATCCGGCGGCGTTGCTGCAACCGTCGAGGCGCTGCTTGCGCGCGGTTTAGGAAAAACCAAGCGTAGCGCCAGCCTTATGACAGTGTTTACCGGTGTGTTTGTATTTATTGAATCGAATTTGAGTGTGCTTACGGCAGGCATTTTATCACGCGGATTGTTTGAAAAACTCGGCATGAGCCGCGCACGTTTGGCTTACCTTATTGATAGCACTAGTGCCCCAGTATGCATCTTGATTTTACTTAACGGTTGGGGGGCTTATGTGCTTGGCATGATTGAGCAACAGGGGTTGCCCGGCTCCTCAGTCAGTACGCTTTGGGCCACCATCCCATATAATTTTTACGCACTCGTTACACTGAGCATCGTGTTTTATACGGCGTTTTCAGGCAAAGTATACGGGCCGATGCGCGCCGTTGAGCAGCAGCCGCAACCGCACCAAGACATTCCAGAACATGTGCCAAGCAACAGCAAAGCGCGCTATATGTTGGTGCCGCTGGCGGTGATGGTATTTGGCATGGTTGCCTTTATGTTTGGCACCGGTGACGGTGATATTACCCAAGGTGATGGCTCAAAATCTGTGCTCTATGCAACCGCCTTGGCGTGCGTGGTAGCCTATATCATGTTGCTGATGAGCCGACGTAATAGTCACCAACAGCTGGTGGATATCGGCTTTAAGGGCATGAGCGAATTATTACCTCTGGTGAGTATCGTCCTGCTCTCATTGGCACTTGGTAGCAGCCTGCGTGAGTTAGGTACCGGTATCTTTTTGGCAAACTTAGTCGGTGATTTCCTGCCGCTATACCTAATAGCCCCGATGCTGTTTTTAACTGGTGCATTAATATCGTTTACGACCGGCACCTCGTGGGGAACGTTTGCAATTTTGATCCCTATTGCCGCGCCCATGATTATTGCGCTTGATTTACCAGCGCCGCTACTGTTGGCGGCGGTGCTAGGCGGTGGCGTTTTTGGTGACCACTGCTCGCCGATTTCAGACACCACGGCAGTATCGGCTCTGGCGTCTGGGTGTGACTTGCTCGAGCACGTACGCACGCAATTACCATATGCGCTAACTGCAGGTGCGGCGACACTTATTTTGTACGTTATTGCTAGTTTTATGATGATTTAAGGAAACGGTTGTATGTTGTATCACTGCGTGATTGAACTCAACGCGACAATATTAGGCGCTCTCCATGGCTAATGGTGTGCACTTTCGCCCTACCCGCGCCGAGATCGATCGCGATGCCTTGCATCATAATGCACGAATTGCACGTCAGCTTGCTGGCGATGCCCGCTTACTCGGTGTGATTAAAGCCGACGGTTATGGTCATGGTGTTCTGACTGTTGCTGAGGCGATTAGTGAGCATGTGGATGCTTTTGCGGTCGCCTTTATTGATGAAGCTATTACCATTCGTAACGCTGGATTCCAACAGCCCATTGTTCTACTTGAAGGCTGTTTTAGTGATGCTGAATTGCCTGTTTGCGCACATCACAACTTTCAACCTGTGGTTCATCAACAACAGCAACTTGACGCTATTTTTA
This sequence comes from Pseudidiomarina marina, assembly GCF_044807045.1. Classification (NCBI taxonomy): domain Bacteria; kingdom Pseudomonadati; phylum Pseudomonadota; class Gammaproteobacteria; order Alteromonadales; family Idiomarinaceae; genus Pseudidiomarina; species Pseudidiomarina marina. Next base: position 284,439 of record NZ_CP085233.1, read on the forward strand.
TGGCTCGCTTAGTGCGTCCGTTGGCGGTTTGGCTCAAGGTTGATACCGGCATGCACCGACTTGGTTGGGCGCCGAATGAGGTACAGCGTGTTCATGATGAATTAAAAGCCTCGCCGCAGGTAGGTAGTGTCACCTTAATGTCACATTTTGCCAATGCCGAGAAACATGTTCACCCATTAAACAACAAACAGTTAGAGTTGTTCGAAGATGTCTGCGCGCAAACCGAATCTAAACTCGACATGAGTCTTGCCACTTCGGCTGCTCTTGTGAGTTCAGCAATTGATATGTCGCAACATAACGGTCATTGGATACGCACCGGCATTTTGCTATACGGCGATAATCCAGTGGAAAAGGCAATGCCATTGCCGCAGCCATTAAAACCGGTCATGCGCCTCATTGCACCCGTCATTGCGATACGTGATGTTGCTAAAGGTGAATCTGTTGGGTACGGAAGTACCTGGAAAGCCGAACGTCCAAGTCGCATCGCAACCATTGCAATTGGTTATGCCGATGGCTATCCACGCCACGCGAAAAACGGTACACCGGTAGTAATACGTGACCATGAAGTACCGCTCGCCGGCACAGTTTCCATGGATATGATTACCGTCGACGTGACGGACTTTGCAGAAATCACCGTAGGCGATGAAGCCGAGTTGTGGGGGCCTAACTTAAGCGTGGCGCGGGTAGCACAGCACGCCGGTACCATCAGCTACGATTTACTCACTAATGTTTCAGCGCGCGTGCCGCGGGTAATTCGTTAAAAATCACCTTGTTTACGAGTTACTTTGTCTAAGTAACCCATTGCAAACGCCGAACCCACAAAAGTTAAGTGAATAATCACGTACCACTTGATGGTGTCGTGATCGATATTTTGTGCATTCATGAAAATTTTGAGTAAGTGAATGGAAGAAATCGCAACGATTGAAGCCGCCACTTTGTTCTTCAAACCGCCTGAATCGATTTTACCTAACCAGGCCAACTTTTCCGTGTCGTTATTGATATTGAGCGTGGAGACAAAGTTTTCGTAACCACTTAACATCACCATCACCAGTAAGCCACCGACCAATGCGATATCAATAAGCGTTAGAGTCAGAAGGATGAGATCGACTTCTTTGATTTCAAGAATGTTGGGAAATACATGCACAAGTTCTTGGAAGAACTTCACACCAAGAAGTAACACTGCGAGACTTAAACCCAGATAAATAGGCGCCAATAACCAACGCAAATTGTACATCAGGTTTTCAATGAATCGTTCCATGTTCTGCCCCGTCACTTAACTAATCAAAAAAAGTTGCGACATCATATCAAAAAATACAATGCCGCAACCATTTTGTTCACATGCTACTTTTTAAACGTTACTTCTTGTGATAAAGCTTGAACCACGCCAGCGTGTGTTCAATTTTCGCAATCATATTTGATGGACGCGCGGTTACCCCGTGCGATGCATCCGGAACACGTACCATCGCGGTATCTACTTTGCGTAACTGCAATGCTTGGTAGAACTGCTCTATTTCAGACATCGGTACACGGCGATCATTTTCGCCACTGAACAGCATGACTGGCGTATTTACTTTACCCACCATCGATAACGGCGAACGCTTCCAATAATGGTCGTAGTCTTCCCACGGCATTGCCGGAAACTGGTTGGTGATTTGACCCAAATAGCTATCCGCTGTCAGTGTTTTACTAATCCAGTTAATCACTGGGTTCGTCGCTGCCGCAGCATTAAAGCGATCCGTGAGACCAACGGCATAGGCCGTTGCGATACCGCCCGCTGAACCACCCGCAATAAACAGGTTATTCGGATCAACCATGCCCTTATCAATCAGCGCATCTATGCCCGACATATGGTCTGCGTGATCTCGCTCTGACGAGTAGAAACCATCCAGTTTCAGTGCATGTTCTGCACCGTATGAAGTACTTCCGCGATAGTTGTTGTAGAAGACAATGTAACCTTCAGCAGCATAGCGTTGCTGTTCAGCAGCGAACATAGGGCTATAGGCTAAATGAGGGCCACCATGAATTTCTAACAATAACGGATACTTTTTGTTTGGATCGTAATCTGGCGGTGTAATGTACCAGCCGTGAATTTCTGTGTCGTCGTAACTTGAATTGTAGGTGAACTCATGCACTTTACCCAACTTACGATGGTCTAAAACATCATCGTTCAACGCCGTAAAGCTTTGTGGTTTTGCGCTACCGCGACGTGGAATTTTAAACACTGCAACATCTGCTGGGCGATAGCTTGAGCCACGTGTGTAGGCAATTTTGTCACCATCGGCGGCAACTGAAAACATACCGCTCATGTACGGACGACTTACCGAGACACCACCGACGTCATCCACCCACTCATTCTTGTTACCATTAATGCGAATTTCAGCGAGCTTGTAGCGACCGCGGTCCGCATATTGAATAGCTAAGCGGTCATTACTGATCCACAGCGGGCTATCAATTGAGCGGTCGAAATCACTGAGCAGTTCGCGTTGCTCGCTGTCGTCAAGATCCATAATCCGTAGCTTGGCATTGTGGTATGGAATAGCTTCGTTACCGCGATGTAAAAATGCTAGTTGCTCGCCATTTGGTGAGGTTACCGGTGACCATTCACGCCCTGGCATATCGGTGACTTGGGTCAACGCACCATCTTGCACGGCCACTTTCCACAAATCAGATTCATTGACTTGGTATTCCCAGTCGTCGTTCCGATTAGCGCTGAATACGAGCGCCTTCCCGTTATCGACCCAGGCTAACGGCCCGTTGTGGCTATAAGCACCACTGGTTAGTTGACGCGCTGAACCGCCGTCACTTGGCACCACGAAAATTTGGCTGTACGTATCAGGAAGCACGCCGGCTCCATCACGTTGGTAATAGGTACGCTCGACAATCACTGGCGGCTTCGCCCACTTCGCACCTTTTGGCGCCTTTGGCTTTTTCACCGCTTTCGCATACTCAGTTTTTTCAGCCGCTACATTCATTAAAAATGCCAAGTGCTTACCATTTGGTGACCACGAAAACTGTCGTGGACTTTCGGTTACTTCAGTAATCGCACTCGAAGTTTTGGTGGCAACGTGATACACATGAATTTGGTTACGACCATCGCGGTTGGAACTAAACGCTAATTTTGAGCCATCCGGCGACCAGCTCGGATTACCGTACGAATGCTGGTCATCAAATAGCGGCGTATGTGACCCCGTTTCGGTATCCACCAACCATAAGGCACGCTTGGTGTTATCTTTCATGATGTCGAAACCATGACGCACGTACACCACATAACGTCCGTTTGGTGAAATTTGCACGTCATTGGCCCACTCCAATGCAAAAATATCTTCTGCCTGAAGTGTTTTAGGCGCTTCTTGCGCAGTTGCTGGCGCAACCATTAGCTGTGTCGTTAGTGCTGACAAACCCAGCACCACTGGAATGATAAATTGTCGCATGGATGATCCTTTTTCGTTGTTCTAGTGAAGTTATTGGATTCAGACTAAAGCATTTTGCAGCGGTTGCGAGTAGAAATCCGATTAGCTTGTATGTTCATGCGATAAATAACGCCTGTTCATTGAAGTGTTTTGACTACAATACATTTTAGTTTCTTAAGAAAAGGTAACCCTGTATGCAACGTTACATTGTTCTTGTTTTCATGCTTTTCTTGGTGGTTGGAGTCAGTGCTTGCCAACCTCAATCCGAAGCGAATCCGCAAGCAGTTGAGCCAAGTGGTTATGCTTTTCATGGGGTGAGCGTTGTTGAGTTAACCCGCACGGATGGTTCGATTCGCAGCAATCAAACGGTTCTAGTTGAGGGGGACCGTATTACGGCGGTGGGTGATACAGCTAGTTTGTCCGTTCCTGAAAATTACCAACACATTGATGGTACAGGGAAGTATATACTTGCCGGCTTAGCGGAAATGCATGGGCACGTTCCGCCAGCGAGTGGCTTCGGACAATATCCTGACCGTTACCTCGATGATGTATTGTTTATGTATGTCGCCAACGGTGTGACAACCGTGCGCGGTATGCTCGGTTACCCGCATCAACTGCAATTAAAACAAGATATCGCCGACGGTAAGCGTATTGGCCCAACGCTTTATTTAGCGGGCCCAAGCTTCAATGGCAATAGCATTGAATCGCCAGAGCAGGCAACGCAGCGCGTCATTGATCAACGTGACGAAGGCTGGGATTTACTCAAAGTTCACCCGGGGTTAACACTGGCTGAATACCAAGCGATGGCGAAAACGGCGCGCGATGCGAAGATGGATTTCGGTGGCCATGTGCCGACTGATGTTGGTTTAGAAGAAGCCTTAAAGGCTGGTCAACGCACAATTGACCACCTTGACGGTTACCTTGAAGCCATTGATGCAACCAATCGAGCGGCGTCAAAATATGAGCTTGAGTATTTGGTTGCACTTTCCTTGCGCCATAACGTTGCAGTGGTGCCAACTCAAGCACTATGGGCAACCATTATCGGCGCTGCGGACAAAGAAGCCTTACGTGCTTATCCTGAGATTAACTATGTGCCACAACAAGTTCGTGATGGCTGGTTTGGTTATCTCACTGAGCCGACGCTTGGCTACTTCAATGAAGACAACGCCATGGTGCAGCAGCAAAATCGTCAACGCCTAATCAAAGCCCTGTATGACGGTGGTGTAACCATGATTTTTGGCACCGATGCACCCCAATTATTTAGTGTTCCGGGCTTTTCGGCCATGCATGAAATTCGCATGTTGCGTGACGCTGGCATTCCTACGGCAGGCATTCTGCATAGTGCAACGGTTGCTGCTGGTGAATATTTTGCCAACAAAGACAAATTCGGTGCTATTGCTGAGGGCCAGCGTGCTGATTTTATCTTGCTTAACGAGAACCCACTGATCACGCCGGAAACTCTTGCTGAGCATGCTGGGGTAATGGTGGCGGGGCAATGGCTAGATCGAGAGACCATCGATGCGCGTTTAGCCGACATTGCAAAAGCTTACGCCGAATTAACCGAGACTGAGCAGTAAACCAAGAATAACCGCATAACGTGCGGCTTTACCGATGGCGGTAAGCATGAAAAACACGCCAAAGTGAAGCCGCATAATGCCCGCAAACAAAGTGATAGGATCACCCACCACGGGCAACCAAGCTAATAGCAGGCTCCACTTCCCGTATTGCCCAAACCACTGTTGACCTTTCTCTAACTGCTTCGGTGATACCGGAAACCAACGTTGATGCTGCCAGTGCAACGCATAGCGCCCAAGCCCATAGTTCACACATGAACCCAATGTATTCCCAAGTGTTGCCACCAACCACAACCACCCAACGGCATAACTTTGCGTTTGCAGTGTCACCAGCAAAACTTCTGATGAGCCGGGTAACAGCGTGGCTGATAACAATGCGGCTATAAAAAGTGTGACGTACATGATGAATTCTCAGGTTTTATGCCATACATTTTGTATGGGCATGATTAGTTATTATCTTGCTCTGCAGCAGGTTATCGTTCGTAACGAGCTAAAATAACACCTATACTTATTTTGACTAAGGTACATACTACCCACGAGGTGAACGATGTTCGAAAGTTGGTTCTCACAGGCAGATGCGGTGTTGCTCGCCCGGTTTCAATTCGCATTCACCATTGCCTTTCATATTATCTTCCCTGCCTTCACCATTGGTTTAGCCAGTTATCTGGCGGTACTTGAAGGCTTATTTCTAAAAACTCGTAACCCAGTGTACCAAAAGCTTTATCGTTACTGGCTGAAAATCTTTGCTGTCGCGTTCGGCATGGGCGTGGTTTCAGGCATCGTCATGAGTTACCAATTTGGCACCAACTGGTCGGTGTTTTCCGATAAAGCCGGTCCCGTCATCGGTCCATTGATGGGCTACGAGGTTCTGACCGCTTTCTTCCTAGAAGCCGGTTTCTTGGGCGTCATGTTGTTCGGTATGAACAAAGTTGGTGAGCGCTTACACTACTTTGCAACTTTAATGGTGGCGGTAGGAACCGCTATCAGTGCGTTCTGGATTTTATCCGTGAATAGCTGGATGCAAACGCCTGCCGGCTTCACCATGAATGAACAAGGTCAATACGTTGTAACGAGCTGGCTTGAAGCGATATTTAATCCGTCGTTTCCATATCGACTCGCGCACATGTTACTAGCTGCTTACTTGACCACTGCGTTTGTGGTGGGCGCTGTCGGCGCTTGGCATTTGTTGAAAGACAAGAGCTCACAAGCGGCGCGTAAAATGTTCTCGATGGCAATGTGGATGGCGTTAATTGTCGCACCACTGCAAGTATTCGTTGGCGACTTGCACGGATTGAACACCCAAGAGCATCAACCGGCCAAAGTCGCTGCCATGGAAGGGCACTTCAAATCGGAAGCCCGAGCACCACTGTATTTATTTGGCTGGCCAAACGAAGAAACCGCAGAAGTGGATTACGCGATTAAGATCCCCGGTCTCGCCAGCTTGATATTGAAGCACGACATTGATGCCACGGTGACTGGTTTAGACGCTTTTCCACGCGACGAATGGCCTCCAGTTCCAATTGTATTTTGGTCGTTTCGAATCATGGTTGGCATTGGCGTGCTGATGGTGCTTATTGGCTTATGGTCAGGATATTTGCGTTTGCGCAAACAACTCTATGAATCGCGCCCGATTCATCGTGCCGCAGTTCTCATGGGACCACTTGGTTTCGTCGCGGTTATCGCTGGCTGGGTTGTTACCGAAGTCGGTCGTCAACCGTGGGTCATTCAAGGCTTGTTGCGCACCAATGATGCGGTATCCCCGATTGACGCGGTAGGTGTTGGCGCCAGCTTAGTGGCCTTTATTGTGGTGTACTTCTTAGTGTTTGGCGCAGGTACCGTTTACATTTTACGGAAAATGGCGGGCAGTCCTGAACACACTCACATCCCTGATTACGCGCGCGTGCCGATGGCCGCTGAACGTCTCTATCACGAGGAGGACTAAGCCATGGATTATGCACTCATTTGGGCAGCTCTTATTGCCATTGCTGTGTTCGCGTATGTCGCACTCGATGGCTTCGATTTAGGCATGGGGATTTTATTCCCCTGGGTGCCTGAAGAAAAATATCGTGACCGTATGGTGAACAGCGTTGCTCCTGTATGGGATGGCAATGAAACTTGGTTAGTACTTGGCGGTGGCGGCTTACTTGCCGTTTTCCCCTTAGCCTACTCGGTATTAATGCCAGCGCTCTACATGCCGGTGATTGCAATGTTATTGGGGCTAATTTTTCGTGGCGTGGCGTTTGAGTTCCGCTTTAAGAGTAAAGCCAACAAACATTGGTGGGACCGCGCCTTCATGCTCGGCTCTATGGTGGCGGCGTTAAGCCAAGGCATCATGCTCGGCGCTATGTTGCAAGGTATTGCGGTAACCGACCGCGCCTATGCGGGCGGCTGGTTTGACTGGCTCAGCCCGTTCACTATCTTTGCCGGTATTGCCGTTTGTGTGGGATACGCCTTGTTGGGCGCAACTTGGTTGGTAATGAAAACCGACGGCCCGCTGCAAGCGCGAGCCTATAACTATGGACGTAATAGCGCCATCTTGTTAATTCTTGCCATTGCCGCCGTCAGTATTTATCTGGTGTCGTCATTTGAGAATGTGGCAGACCGCTGGCTCACTTGGCCGGGTTCAGCAGCGCTGTGGGTGGTGCCGTTTGCCTTGGCTGTGATTGGCGGTGGATTACTCAACTCACTCACTAAGCAACAAGAAGGCCGCCCCTATTTATGGGCGCTTGGCGTATTTCTAATTGCTTTTATTGGGTTTGCCGTAAGTATTTTCCCGTACCTAATTCCATTTGAAATCACGCTCTGGGAAGCAGCAGCACCTGATAATAGCTTGGCGTTCTTGTTAGTTGGCGCTGTGATTTTACTGCCGATTATATTTGCCTATACCGGCTACACCTACTGGGTATTTCGCGGAAAAGTGAAAGAGGATAGTGGCTACCATGACTAAACCAACTTGGCAGCGCTGGTTATGGTTTATCGGTATATGGGCCGCCGGGGTGATCACCATCACCCTGGTCGGCCTCCTTATTCGAGCAGTATTACTCTAGTTCGATTGGCTTGAGTACAGTTTCACCCACTCGGTGAGTAAACGTACGCCGTAACCGTTACCACCAGCTGGGTGAATACCGCTAGCGCCAGTGTTATAAGCATTACCTGCCATGTCGATGTGAATCCATGGGGTGTCTTTTGCAAATTGCTGTAAAAACACGGCGCCAGCTTGCGCACCCGGAGAGCCGACGTTTTTAATATCCGCCAAGGTGCTACTGATAATGCCTGGATACGGGCCCAACGGCAGTTGCCAAACCAGCTCGTCGGTTGCTTCGCCCGCTTGCTTCATTGTTGCAAGCAAATCGTCGTGCTCAGTGAAAACAGCTGAGTAAGCTGTGCCCAAGGCACCTACTTTTGAACCGGTTAGCGTTGCAATGTCAGCAATGGCGCGTGGTTTGAATTTGTCGCGAGCGTACCAGATACCATCAGCAAGAATCAGACGACCTTCAGCATCAGTGTTCGCCACTTCAATTTTGGTGCCATCGCCAGCAGTGACCACATCACCTGGCAACAACGCTGAACCTGAAATTAAGTTATGCGACAACGGCACCACGGCAACAACATTTACTGGCGCTTTTTGACCAGCTAATGCCATTACTGCGCCCAACACGGCACCACCGCCCGCTTTGTCTGTCTGCATGCGCAAGATAGAGCCTGACGAGGTTTTAAGGTTGTAACCACCGGTATCAAACGTATTGCCTTTACCAACCAATGCTATCGGTTGATCGTCGCTACCTTCCCAGTGCGCCGCCAGTAAATAAGCCTTGTGTTCACTGCCTTTACTTACGCCGTATAGCGCACCCATGCCAGCTTTGCGCACTTGCTCAGGGTTCAACACGGTCACTTTAATGCCAAGCGGCTTCAGTGCCTTCGAAGCCATTTCTGCAATGGCCTGGGGATAGCCGTCACCACCAGGTAAATTAATAATGTCGCGCGATAAGAAAACACCCTTAGCAATGGCTTGGAATTCAGCATAATGTTGCTGTGCCTCTGAATCGTCGGCCACTTGCCAGTGATAGGCAACTGTTTCGCGACCTTTTGCATCGCTCTTGTAGCGATCAAAACGGTAATTCTTTAAATCCATACCATGCGCAATGGCAGCAACAGCCGCAGCGTCATTGATAAGGCTAGCGTTTAAAACCACGGCGCTATCACTTGGTAATGAGCTCAAGAGTTTTGCGCCGACTTGTTCAGCTTTCACACGATTAAACGCCTCAGCCGCGCCAACACCCACAACAACTAAACGTTCTGCAGTTAAACCTGTAGGCGCCAATACTTCAACCATTTGACCATGTTTTCCCGCGAACTCTTTCGCGTTTAACGCTGTGGTTACCATGGTTTGCGTTGCACTTGACCACGACTCTAGCGCCACGGTCTGATCTTCGGCGGCAAATACAACCATCACCTTGCTATCATTGTTCGCCGCTTCGCTGAACTTATGTTCTATTAAAAACTGCGAAGCAAACGCCTGTACTGACAACATCAAGGCTGCAAGTATCGCAACAACTTTCATTGCTTTCATCATTCTTCCTCGTTAAGAAATATATCGTTATGTAGTTTATCCTAACCGTTTCGGTTCACTAGTCTATTCGGGCAAGTTGCCTAAACTCTGCGATGAGGTTAGATTGGCAAGCAACAAATAGAACAAAAATTAGGACACCATCATGACGTTATCTTTCAAACCTATAGCCAGTTTCGTGTGCGGTGCATTGCTCTTTTCAACCGCGCCAGCGTTCGGTCAATCTGCCGATGAAATTCGCGCAACCGCCGAAGAGGCGTTAAGCGCATTTAACATTCCTGGGCTTGCCGTGGTTGCGGTGAAAGATAACGAGGTGGTGTTAGCGGAAGGGTTCGGGATACGTGATATTGGTAACGGCGAACCGGTAACTGCCGACACCCTATTTGGCGTTGCCTCACATACCAAAGCGTTTACGGCAGCGGCGCTTGCCACACTCGTTGAGCAAAAGAAACTTCGTTGGGACGATAAAGTCATTCAGTATATTCCGGAATTTCGCCTGTCAGACCCTACGATTACCGCCGAACTGACCATTCGTGACTTGTTGAGCCACCGCTCTGGATTGGGCCTAGGGGCTGGCGATTTGATGATTTGGCCAAACACCGACAAATCCACAGCCGACATTCTGGCTGGACTTGCCCATGTGCCGTTTGCTTCTGGGCTACGTGAGCGTTTCGCCTACAACAATTTAATGTTTGTTACCGCCGGTGAAGTGATCGCTCGCGCAAGTGGCATGCCATATAACGATTATGTAATTGAAACACTGCTTGAGCCGTTGGGCATGACTGATACGGTGCTAGGATATTCGAATATCCCGTCAGACGTTTCTAATGTCGCCGTCGGTACCATTGAAATGAATGATGAATTGCACCGCTTCGCGCTGGATTATCTGGAAGATTTTGCAGCGGCAGGTGCGATGGCTAGCAACGCCAATGACTTCGCAAAATGGCTATTGGCACAGGTCGCTCAAGGTTCAACTTCTTCAGGTTCATCAGTATTCAGTGCCGATTCGCAACGTGCCATGTGGCAGGTTGTGACGCCACTGTCGGTAAGCGCCAGCGCTGCAGAGAACGGCACGCATTATCGTGGCTACGGACTTGGTTGGTTCGTGAAGAACGAGCATGGCGTAAAGCACGTTTACCATAGCGGTGGCATTTTAGGCATGCTCTCGCTCACTACTATCATTCCAGAGCGCAATTTCGCCATTACCGTGATGAGCAACCAACAAGCCTTCGGTGCGTTAACAGCTATCACTCAAGAAGCGCTGGAAGATTTATTCGATTTGCCAGATCGTGATTGGGTGGCGGAAGAAAGTGAGAAATACCGGGAGTTTATGAACTCCAAAGCCGACTTCAAAATGCCAACGCCTGATGTTGCGCGCAAAGCGTTGCCATTAGCGCGCTACGTGGGTAGCTACGTCGATGCATGGTACGGCGCCGTAGATATTGGCATGACAGACAAAAAGTTACGCATTAACTTTACCCACACGCCAATGCTGAAAGGAACACTAGAGCACTACAACGGCGATACTTTTGTGGTGCGCTGGGACGAGCCATTGCTAGAAGCCGATGCTTATATAGATTTCGAAGTGAATCGCTCGAACGAGGTCACCGGTGCCAAAATGGAAGCCGTTGCGCCATTTACCGATTTCAGCTTCGATTTTCATAATTTAGAGTTAAAACGCCAACCTTAGTTGGCGTTATTCCGGCTGGACAGCAACGCCGACGGTCACTATAATGCCGGCTCATTTCGATTCCTTAGTGAATCAATACGCACCCGTAGCTCAGCTGGATAGAGCGCTGCCCTCCGGAGGCAGAGGTCACAGGTTCGACTCCTGTCGGGTGCGCCACGGTTACAAGCCCATGAAGAATAGTAAGCACTTACAAACAAAATCCTGTGACATTCTCGTGCCATATCTGTGCCAAAAAAATTCACTGACAAAAATCTGTTCTTTAAATACGACTTTTAGCCAGAAATCGCTATTGACGACCAGAGAATCGCGACTTAATGGTTCAAATACTCTTTAATGTAATCCCTCACTTCACAGCTTTAGAGTACATAAAGAAGATTAGAGGCTACAATCAGATTTAAAGAGCAGTTTTTAATTGAAGCTAACCGCAAATCTTTGTCCGTTATGTGCCAAGAGCGGACGTTAACGCCGCCATAAATTGCCGCACGAAACGCAGCGTAGTGCGGTCAATTTGATGGCTTTGTTAAAGGCCATGGCACATTTAGCTGACGCATGCATTTTAAATTTATGAAGTTTTGCTTAATGCCTATGCTTGCAACGTACTCCAGTTCTCTTTCTAAGAACTGTTGATGGAAAAGCATACAGTAGTCTTCTTTGAGAAATAGGGAGTTACCAAGCAGTCCTAGAATTTCTTCATGCTTTAGCTTAAGTATTTCGAGGAAATAATAGTCGAAGAATTCAAGTATAGCCTCCAGGGCTGCTTTAGCATCTCGGGAAAACCAAAACATGGATGACTTATCGATTTTTGTCTGTGGCATAGGTGACGCGTCGAAACTAAGCCCAAGTTCTACTAAATCCTCATACTTTTTATGATCTAGTGACAACTCAACAGGAATCTTTATTTTCTTAGGATGAACTGAAGCATCCCGTACCTTTTTTAACTCTGCCACTTTTTGATACTTATGATTCCCTCTATCGATATAGTCAGATTCACGAAACTTTGAAAAAATATCAAACTTGGAAAATGACGGGAGCTTTTCAATATCACCAAGAAATTTAGGTGATCCACTGATACTAGATACACAACAATTTGCTGCTGATTCAATGGTAAGTATAGAATTTATAATTGACGCACGTGAAAATCTCTGTGATTCGTACTGATCAGAGGTCTCCTTCGATAGCATCTCAAAATGGATTGCATCTGAAAGCAATTGAAAAAAAGACTGATCTGAAAAATACGGATAATCCATAACTTTGTGTGTCCTTTAACGCCTCAAGAAGGGGCGCCGCTTGCGGCGTCCCGCTTGCTTGAATTGTTAGGCTTTGTCTCTCCAGCTTCGTCGTTAGCTTTTTCTGTGTTTTTAATTATGACCGTATTAGTTCCTACCCAATGACCGGCCCCAAAGGCTACACATAGAGAAACGACGACGACTGAAATAAGGCTAACAATTTGCTTGATAGTTAGGGCGCTAAATAGCTGACCAATGGTTAATTTTTCTGGGTCGATTGAATTTTGTGACTTTGGCTTTGGCTGCATTGGCAAAGACGATGGAGTAAACTCGATATCAGTTCTCACCCTCTGCTTCCATGGAATATCTACCTGTAATCTTCCACTTTCACCATCCCAAAATTTCTTGGCATTTAATTTTGAAACCAAATCTGGGAGATTGTTGCTTTCAACATAGCTTTCGTTTTGAGTGCTAATTGCCTTACCATCTTTAACGAGAAAAAGGTCTAAAGCCTTACATTCAATAGATATAAAATCTCTCATATCTGCTGGCCTTAGATGACCATCATACTCAACAAGAATATCAATATCAGATCGAGGACTCCCCGTACCAAATGCTCTCGAACCAAATATGTACAATCCTTTAATGTTACGAAACCTTTCTGACAGAGAGTCCGCAACATCTCCCAGGTCTATAAATTCTTCCATCGTATCCTCGTAGAAGCCTAACATTTGTATATTGTGCGTGCGCATTTAGAAACTCGTCCAATTGGCAGTTTTCGGATCTTAACTTACTGTTCAAGCTAGCATTGCTGCCTTGAAAGGTTCCGAGTTAGCACAGGCAATTTGAGCATATTCAATTACACTCTATCTAGCGCACAATATCTAATCTTTATTTTTTCTTATGTCATTGACAGTAAACGGTTTAAATACACAACACAACAATAAAACACGCAGTATTGCCGACGTGAATGTGCCGTGCACCACTAGCGACACCCACACTTACGAATAACGGGACGGCTATTCGCTAGTTGGAGTTGGCTGAAAGTCAGAAGGTCCGCTGTTCGCTCTTTGGGGACCTTCTGCCTTGTGCCATTTGCGGACATTCAGGAACGCCTTGGTACGCTGAACAATTCTAAATACAATCACGGTCTTTCTATACCAGTTGCTAGAGCTAACAGCTTTGCATAGCCTTCTATTGAGTGTGCCTTTATGCTTGAAAGCAGCTTTGGAGCGTGGCCTGCCAGTCCGAATGTGTCGGTACGCTCTGTTAATGCAATCGAGCCTGTATCAGTGATCTCGTACTCTTTGCTGCTATCAGAGAAGCCCATCTTTCTAAGCGGCACTGTTGGGACTAGATCATTCTTTCTATAAATATGGTGTGTAAATACCCCATTTATAACACAGTCATCTCGTAGAGTATTTATGCCGCATTTCGGTACTCAAGTGGCGTCATGTCATTGAGTGAATCGTGCGGTCGTTCGTTGTTGTATAGCTCAATCCAGTCTTCGGTTATTTGCTTCACTTCGTTCAGGTTGTTGAAGATGTAGCAATCGAGTACATCATCACGATAAGTTCGGTTAAATCGTTCAATGTAGGCGTTTTGATATGGGCAACCGGGTTTAATGTAATCAATCATAATGTCATGTGCTTTTGCCCAATTTACAAACACTTCCGAGGTGAATTCGCTGCCATTATCAACCCGAATTTTCTCAGGGTAACCATGCCACTCAGCAAGTTGGTCAAGATAGCGTATGACGCGCAACGACGGCATGCTGGTCGCAATATCGATACCTAAAACTTCGCGATTAAAGTCATCAATGACATTAAATGTGCGAAACCTGACTTTGTTGTGCAAGCTGTCACTCATAAAGTCTATTGACCAGGACTTACCCAATGCATTCGGTGCAGCCAATGGCTCTGGGTTGCGGTTGGGTAATCGCTTTTTGCCTTTGCGTCGCAGGTTCAGTTTTAGCTCAGTATAAACGCGATAAACACGCTTGTGGTTCCATCGATGGTCTAGCTTTCGGAGGCGTTTAAAGCACTTCGGGAAACCCCACCGATGGTGCTTGTCGATTAAAGCATTCAAGGCATCAATGATTTCGTCATCATCGCTCAACTTTGGCTCGTAATAGTAAGCGGTACGGCTAATGCCAACTACATCACAGCACTTTACAACGCTCGCGTTATATTGCACCTGCAACTCGCGTGCCCAGATTTTCCGTTCTGCCACAGGTGCTAGAGCTTTTTTATTATGTCTTCTTGCATTTGTGACTTGAGGCTCAACTCAGCATACATCTGCTTAAGTCGACGGTTCTCTTCTTCAAGCTCTTTTAAGCGGCGCACATCAGACGCTTCCATGCCGCCGTATTTTTCGCGCCACTTGTAAAACGTTGAATTACCGATACCGTACTTACGGCAGATATCTTTCACCGGCATACCGGCCTCGGCTTCTTTTAAAATCGCCACAATTTGGCTTTCAGTCATGCGTTTGCTCATCGTAAAACTCCTTTATTTTAGTTTAAAAGAAATTCTACGAGTGAGCTGTATTATTTTACGGGGTAGTTACAGGTATTTACAAAAGGCTTACATCACTCCAACCCTAGCAATAGTTTTGCTTCTTGGGTGGCTGAATCTGCGTCACCAAACAATCCAGCAGGATCTGGTGTTACTCGCACCTCATAATACACCTCTTCTTCAAAGTCATACTTCTGAACATATTTATGAAGTACATATGCTCCTTCTTTTGACTGGTGTATTTCAACACTTTCTTTGCCATCTTCTGTTGAGATACGTTTAATTTTTGTCATAACTCTTCACTCACTAATTATTTTCATCAATTATTGACTTAGGCTCAATAACTTTATTACTAGAGGCATCTCTAAAAGCATGGGTTTGCACTTGAGAACCGTCTTTTGCGGTATGTGCAGAAGAACTAACTTTCTGTACATTTACGGCATCAACGCCATGTTGTTCAGCGATACGATTTGCCTGCTTAGCAGGTTGACTGATTACGGTGCCTCCTCCCTCAGCAAGCTCTGTTAACTGGGATTCAGACGCTAATTGTTTTTCTAGTTTGACACCTTGAACAGCAGATTCAGCTCCACTGGCAACCTTAGCACCTTTATAGGCTTTATAGGCTGAATGAGCAAGCTTTCCGACTCCTCCAGTAGCGGCTGTTATAAGTCCGCCCACAGCAAGAGACTTGGCTGCTGCACCAGCACCTTCATTCTGATAAGTTTGATAAGTATCATAAGCGGTGATCGCAGCTCCAACAGCAGCGATTGCTAGGAAAACAAATTCCCCATCAGGGTCAGTGTATTTATATGGATTATTATTGGCATAAGCATAGCGGTTAAAACCATGTGCAATGCTGTTACCACGCTGTATATGCCCTAAAGCATCAACCGGATCATTACTGTAGAACCGACCTATGACTGGATCATAGTATCGTGCCTGCATATACGTCAGCGCAAGGTCATCGTCTTCCAAATGACCTGTGTAGCCGAGACCATCCGCCTGCTGTGGCGCATCGTTATGGCGCGCTACTAGTTGCGAGCCTAAATGGTAATACTCAATGTAATTGCCATTCCTGTAGGTCGCCAGTAACGTCCCTTGTTGGTTATACAGGCTGTAGGTCTTAATTCCACCCTCGGTTTTCGACACGCGTCGACCATGACCATCATATTGATAGGTGATACCATCAGAGCTGATTAAACGGTTAGCCCGATTATAGTTAAAACTACGCGTTCCATTTGAAGTCACACTGCCACGGCTGTCATAGCTAAAGGTTCGCGAAACTGCACCCGACACACTAGCCAATCGATTCGAGCTATTGTAGTGGTAATTGATATTCTCGTTCCCCACGGTCTTACTGATGATGTTGCCAAGCGCATCATAACTAAAATAACCGCTACCCCATGCACCATCGGCACTTGTCAATCTATCAAGACGGTCGTAGCCGAGCGTCAGAGTGTTGACAGGCATTAGAATGTCTGTGACTGCCAGTAAATTGCTATTCAGATCGTAGTGGTAAGTATGCTCAAAAAGTGCCGTACTATTGCTGATCGACCGCATGTCAGGACGAAACTTTGCGTCCAAGCTCTGGTTAAACAACAACCCGTTTCCGTATTCAAACTCGAGTAATTGACCCGTTACAGTCTCGAAATGAGTCGTGTCGATAAAACAATAAATAATCGACAAATAAACTTGTCGTGTCGATCGAATCGACATACACTTAGGTTAATTTGATAATGTGTCGAAATTACATGGATATTTAAACATGACGTGGCAAGCTAACCAACCTTACAACGATTTGCCGAGGTTACCTCCCAAATTAGAACTCATCGAAACGCATAACGTGTTAAAAGCATGCATCTCTGCTCGCGCTGCGCTTGCCGAGTTGAAACAAGCTGGTGCCTTACTCCCTAATCAAAGTATGCTCATCAATTTGCTCCCTCTTTTAGAAGCAAAAGACAGTTCAAAAATTGAAAATATCGTTACCACAACCGATCAGCTATTTCGATATGCACAACAATACAGTGGTGCTGATCAAGCAACCAAAGAAGCACTTCGCTATCGCACTGCACTTCATCAAGGCTTTATGCAGCTAGAGCAAAGACCTTTGTGCACAACAACAGCTATTGAGGTCTGTAGCACATTGAAAAATACGGCAATGGAGTTACGGAAGCTACCTGGCAACATTATTGGTAATCAAACAACCAATGAGGTGATTTATACACCACCGGTGGGAGAGGAGGTTATTCGCAATTTACTCAGTAACTGGGAGCAGTTTCTGCACGATACCGATACTATCGATCCGCTGATAAAAATGGCGGTGAGCCACTATCAATTTGAAGCAATTCATCCATTTTATGATGGCAACGGGCGTACTGGCAGAATTTTAAATGTTCTTTATTTGATTGAGCAGAAGCTCCTAACACTGCCGATTTTATACCTCAGCCGGTACATTGTTGCGCACAAGCAAGATTACTATCGATTACTGAACCAGGTGACCCAGAATCAAGCTTGGGAAGACTGGCTTGTATTCATGTTACGCGGTGTTGAGCAAACGTCGCTTTGGACTTGTGAGAAGATCGCCGCTATTCGAGCGTTAATGGAGCAGACTACAAACAGGATTCGCGAGCAATTACCGAAAATATACAGCTATGAGCTTGTTCAAGTGATTTTTGAGCAGCCTTATTGTCGCATTAGTAATTTAGTGGAACGCGATATCGCCAAGCGTCAAACCGCTTCTGTATACCTTAAACAGCTCGTTGAAATTGGCATATTAGAAGAGACAACTTCAGGTAA
This sequence comes from Pseudidiomarina marina, assembly GCF_044807045.1. NCBI lineage: Bacteria > Pseudomonadati > Pseudomonadota > Gammaproteobacteria > Alteromonadales > Idiomarinaceae > Pseudidiomarina > Pseudidiomarina marina. The sequence continues at coordinate 302,218 of NZ_CP085233.1, forward strand.
AGAAAAGCTATTTGTGAATCCTCGCCTGATGAAACTCATGACATCAGCTTAATCCCCAGCGGTAGTTGAACGATTTCTTAGATGGCATTTTTTCTACCTCTAAACTGAGATTTTAATCATGCCTGAAAAATGCTCTATCACGATAGCAGAGGTCACGGGCTCGATTCCTGTGGGAGAGAATCATATTGCTTTACCCTTTCTAATACCTTTGTAAAATATACAATCTCGAATCTGAGATTGATCATCAAGAGGTACTAAAGTAATGACATCTACTTTACCTGAGAAATCTGATTGCTCTTCTATCTCTATCTGATAGTAAAAATTTAAACCCGTACGTTTATTCCAAAGATTCACATAGGGCATCGAGATGATCTGCCATTCGCCGGACAGTTCACCGCCAAAAGTATAAGCAACATTAAAATTGCCATCCGCTTTTAATATTAGTGATTTCATCGATTCACAATTATCGCTTGAGTATTCACCAATAATTTCCCTCTCGGGCTTTTCACCAACCCCATCATCAAAAAGGTATACACCTATGTTATCACCACGGTACCAGTGATTTCCCGACTCAACGAATGTAATATCCGTGTTTGAATACCCTAAGCTTGCAAGAATCGGCATAATCTGATTATAGTTCTGTTCAACGGTCGCTTTCGAACCGGTTATGATTGTAGATTCATGGATGTTACTAGGCGCTTTTAACGACACTCGATTTACCTTAAAGCCCTTCTCTTCTAATGCGTTTTTCACCTTTTCAAAGTTGCTTTCTTCAAGCTCATAATCGTTTAAGTAGACTATTGGTACAGCGCAGCCAGCGATAAAAAACAATGCTGACAAACCTGCCAATAAAATTAACTTATGACGCATTGCCAAGGGCTCCTTAAATTCCTTTTTTATTTTCCTGAAATAATATGGCTCACGTTTATAAAGCGTTACCCCGCAACCATTAATGGTGCGGAATGCTTTATTAGCGTTTAAGTTCCATACGGATGTTTAGCTTGAGAACCAAAACACCGCTTAATCCCCTGCTCAATATAGCTTTAACGATTTACCACCGAACCCGTGACTGCCCTCCGGAGGCAGAGGCCAGAGGTTCGAATCGTTGTCTATTTAACTTGTAACTCACGACTGTCTGTGTAAGTTACATACCAGTCAAACTCGGCGAACTGAGAACTGTTATCTGGAGTAATTGACCAAACCTCTTCAAAGCCTTCTTCGTCAGGTTCTACAACGAGATTTTGCTGCCCAACGGATAGCAAGAGCTGTCCGTCTTTGTGAACTTCTACACTTGTTACACTTTCCCCCATAAGCATATAAATTTGGGATAAAAACCTACCTCGCTGCAAGAAAAAGTTATCCTCTTTTTCTGATTGATCATCGACCCATGCAGCACCTGAAACAGTTAACCAAATTTCTTTTTTTGGAATTGATTCTGTCAAGAAGCATAGGCGCAACTCGATACTTGAAACAATCAACCTATCCAACTGACACTTAAGAAGATGATCATTTGCCCTTTTATTGGCTAGAGCTAGCAGTGCTATATCCATAATTTTAATTCTCTAATTCAATGTGACTTCGCGCTCGTTGCTCAGTTTTTGGAATATTACCAAAATTTGAGCCGTTCGCTGGATTAACTGCTTGTGATGATCCCTCTCGTGAAGTCACCACTCTTGGGGGATGGTTTGGCCCCCATCCATTACCCGCACATCCGTTTTCATTTCAGGCACATTGTGTATCGTTCCCGATTCAGTTCCAGCTTTATTTGTCACAGTCGTACCGCTCATACCTGCCTCTTCAAGGGAGTTTCTTACTCCACTTGTTGAGTTGTGGACGACTGCTCCATCTGCTGTAGCTATAAAATCTGCCCCTTTTCTGGAGGCCGAAATTGCCATACTTGCACCGCCGGGAACCACGGGTAGAGCCAGTGCAGCTCCATCAGCTATTACGCCGAGTGCATCTAATCCAGCAGCAGCCCAATTTCCATTAGCCAGATTGCTTCCAAGTGATGTTAAGCCAACACTAAGACTTGCGGCATCCCAAATAGATTCTAAATACTCACCCTTTGGGTCGGTATACTTGTAAGGGTTATTATTAACATACAAGTAGCGATTGAATGACATTACTGGGTTGGAAGCTGTCCAACCAACTGGATCATTCGAATAAAACCGCCCGATAACAGGATCATAGTATCGTGCCTGCATATACGTCAGCTCAAGATCACCGTCTTCCAAATGACCTGTGTAGCCGAGACCATCCGCCTGCTGTGGCGCATCGTTATAGCGCGCTACTAGTTGCGAGCCTAAATGGTAATACTCAATGTAATTGCCATTCCTGTAGGTCGCAAGTAACGTCCCTTGTTGGTTATACAGACTATAGGTCTTAATTCCACCCGAGGTTTTCGACACGCGTCGACCATGACCATCATATTGATAGGTTATACCACCAGAGCTGATTAAACGGTTAGCCCGGTTTTAAATAAAATTAAAGACGCGCCTTCTTCATTGGCCAAAGGAGCATTGTTAGAGACAATTCCGATATCTGCTAGACGATGGTACTTTTCCGGCTGGTGCTGGGGAAAACGATATTCGGGCTATCTATGACCAAGAAAATGCAGAAATAAAGTTCTTCTGCCGCTACCAACGGGATATGAACTTTTACGATAAGAAACTGATGGCTTTTGCCACCAAGCATGGCATTGAGACGAAATCTTGCACCGTTTCATCTGAATATTGAGCAGCTACTTGCCTTGATGTAAGCAAAAAATAAAGCCCCGCGAGGGCGGGGCTTTGGATTCAAATCATTAATCTTCAGGAGTGTTTAATTTCTCTTTAGAGCCTAGAGTTCCCAACCAAACAAATAAAAATCCAAATGCTGATTTCTTAAACAAGTATGCGTAATATCCCCATCCTTCACCACGTTTAACTACATATTCCCCTGAGTCCGCTATACCCGAAGAAAGTATGATGAATACGTCATACAAAAAAGGAAGTGATACCAAAAGCATACAAATCTTAAAGGCAAGCAGATACCTTTTGTCCAAATAGACAACTAAACGAGTTCTTTTACTCATCATTGATCTCTTCTTTTATTTCATTTTTGATGACTGTTTGAGTCGCATCAGATGCTGCGTCAATTCCATTTTTAACAGCGAGGGCGCTATCTAATGCACAGTTAGCAATCTTGGCCATAGTTCCCAATTGATTTAGCACCTGTTACTTGTAGCGCTGTTTCTATCACTACACCAGCGACAGGCTCATCTCTCTGAAGTGCAGATCCAACTCCAGCTAAGAATGAGCCTGCCCCTGTTACAGCCGCAAGCTCAGGTTAACCAGCAATCAAAGCAACAACAGTAGCACCGGCAAGAGCATCAGATGTCGCGCTTAAATTTTCAGGAGAAGTAGAATTCGCTATCGCCTGTCGGCCACGCTCGATAGAATTGTTGATCTTTGTTGTTGTGTGATCAGCGGATGAAAACCCGAGCATTTTAGCCCACATATTAGCTTTTTCCGAAGACTTACCTGTGGGATCTTTATATTTGTATGGATTATTGTGGGCGTAAGCATATCTGTTAAAACCGTGTATGTCGTTTGGAGTGCTTAAGTGATCTAATGCACCTACAGGATCATTCGAATAAAACCGCCCAATCACCAGATCATAGTATCGTGCCTGCATATACATTAATCGACACTACGAGCCATAGTAAAGCATCAATAAAATTAAACTAATACAGTGCGTTAGCAATATAGCTTAATTATTGAAGCCTACTGCATTACGCACCAAAAAACCTTGCGAGGGCGAGGCTTTGGATGCGAAAATCTCAATTAGAGAATAACGTTCGGTTCAGTCTTCGTCGCCTGCGACAACACAGCAACATTTCAAATGTCAGGGAGAAAAGAAGTTTCTCTTATATTCAATTCTTATTAATCGATTTTCTTTAAAAGTGGTCTTTACTGTTTCTTTGTGGACACTAGGGTAGTTTAATACCCAAAGGTCCGAGTCAAAAAGACTTTCTTCTTCTTTCTTTTGAAAGACTAATTCCATTTGACCTGTCCGATCAAAATAACCGACAATTTTGAGTCTACTGTTATAAACCGGATTGAGTGTTATTCGAACAACGTCTTCTTTGCTATTGTAATCCCCCCGAAAAATCGGAGCAGTTATAAGTAAAAAATCCAACTCCACTTCAATGACGTCGGTTATAACCCAGCGCGGTCGGTGATGCCTGTGGTAGCGCCTGTATGGATAATTTGTAGCCTTCCAGCTAAATTTAAAGTTATGGTGCGCTCTGAACTAATAAACTGGGTCTCTCAACAATCATGAAAACCACTTATCGTTACGCAATTTTATTTGGATTACCCGGTCTTGTGGTGGCGTTTATTGCGGCGATGGCGACTGTCGCATTGCTTGCTGGTATTTTCTGGCTCTTTATTTATGGCGACAATCCTTGGCCGGATTGGTCAGATTATTTCCTTGGTAGTGTTGCACTCATTGTTTTTCTGAGCGTCTGGTTACTCACCATTTATGCTGGATTTCAACACGGCTGTAAACAAAATACCCGTTCTTCTTCTTTCAAGACTCAATTAATCTATTCTATTACTGCCACTGGCATTATGGCTCTTTCGGTCACTCTGTTTTTAATACGCGGCGAACTTCGCCCCAAAACGCTTAGCGAACAATGTGCGAAGATTTGCTTAGATAAAGGTTATTACGGAAGCTCGACGCCCCCTAATAGCTCAGGAAAGAAGACATGCAGTTGTTTCGATGAAACAATCAACGATTACATTGAAATTGGCGAATTGACGAATTGACGAGTTGACGGATGGAAAGTATTCAATCCCATACAGTTCGCAAAGTAATTAGCCTGCAAAGTTTTACAAGGCGGAATTCTAATCGGTAATTCTGCAACCCAATAATTTTATTGGGTTGCAGAATCATAACTTAAACCGCTATAACTTAAACCGAGCATAAAGAGGATTATGGTCAGACACCGTATTAGTATCAATCGCGGACGCCTCTTGAAGCGACAGGTCGCGGTAGAAGATGAAATCCAAAGGGTGTTGGCGGTAAGTTTTAATATGATGTGGGTCCACCATAATCGCCCGCCGAAGACCAATGCTTCGACAGAATTGCAGTAAGCGCAAGCGGCGCTGGCGGCTCCACACGTTAAAGTCACCAGCCACAATAAGCGGCCCTTTGTGACCTAGAATCTCTTCTTTAATTAGCTCTATTTCTTGCGAAAACTGATGTGCGCGAACGAAGTTGATTGCGTGCACATTGACGACTAACAATGAACCACCTTCTGCCAGCGAGTGATACGACAACATATAACTTTTATGTGTGGCGAACATACCTTCGCGCCTCCTGCTCAGTCGAGCTTGGGCTTCGGTAAAAGCATACTGACTTGCAGTAAGTACGCCATAGCTAGAGCGTCGCGTCTGCATATTCGGAGCAACAGCATACGACCAATGTGGGAGTAGCCAATTCTCTTTCGCACTCAACTTCGCCTCTTGCAGCAATAAAAATAGGCATGGGTAGTCGGCTAGAACGCTTGCTAAAGCGCGCTGAAACTGCGGTGTCTCGGTAAGTTTCTGAGTGTTCCAACACAGCACACCGAACTCTTCACCGTGAACAATAGGATGTTCATGGATAAATTGCTGAGGAATCACAACCTTGGGTTTAAGCACACATCCGCCTTTTGAAAATCCGCACTCTAATTACACTGCTTTCGCCATCAAATCAGACACTATTTGAGTATATCAGGTTCAACTTCTGCCGGATGCGTCATTTATATTAGATAGCTTTTAACGACAACCAATGTTAAAGATATTTGACATTGGCAGCTTTGTATATAAACTAAGCATGTTAATTATTTTTAACTTTAGGATTGAAACATGGCTTTCAAGGAAAAATCAGCTTGGTTATTGTTGTTGGCAACCTTAAGCGTCGGGCTTTACATGACGTACGTTGTCGTGCAAACCTACGCGGAGCAACATCAGGTTCCGGCGGTACTACCTGTATTTATTCAACTCACAATCACCTTAATTGTTCTAAGTGTGATTGGGCAAATAGTTCTAGCTATCACCAATCGTAAACAGGCTGAACAAAAAACTGACGAGAGAGAAAAGCTATTTATCCGTCGTGGTCAAGCTGCGGCAGGCGGTGTATTAGCCGTTGGTGTTGTCACTTCGTTACTACATTTTTTGTTCTTGAACGATGGTAACCTACTCTTTTATAGCTGTCTTCTCAGTTTAGTTGTGGCACAAGTCACCGAATACGCTGTCCAGATTGCTAGCTTCCGCCGAGGTTATTAATCATGTTGCCAATCGCAAACTGCGTACGAGAATTACGAGCAGAAAATGGCGATATGACGCAAGGCGAATTAGGCGATCTCGTTGGTGTAACACGCCAAACGATAGCGGCAATTGAACAACGCCGCTACTCACCGTCCCTTGAAACTGCTTTTCGTATTGCCAAAGTTTTCAACAAAAGTCTTATTGAAGTGTTCTGGTTTGACGAAACCTAATTTGGCTTATGCGACGATCATGAAGTTCGCCATGATTATCAACCTGCGGAATCACCTCAGAAGCGTTAACGATATCGATAAACTGACTTTAAATTGACAGGTATGTTTTTACGGTTTATTTTTTAACTTTTATGTAACATATTACGTGAATCTTAATTAGGTGTTCATCCATAAAGTAATGACACTAAATATCTGGGAGTTCCTGCAATGCGATTTCTCTTACCTATAGCTTTCCTGACCTTGCTGTCATTGCTAAACGCGAAACCGGTCAATGCCAATGACAAACAACGACCAGATCTAGGCGCAGAAGTCATCCTTCTCATAGCATCGACAGTGGGTCTCTCGCGCGATGAGTTGAACCGATCTTTTAGCGTCATATCCGATTTTCAGTCGCGTAAATTTGCTCTCTCGGAACTTGAGTCTCTCTCAGATGAAGAGGTACTTGCCAAAGTTAATTTGGAAGCAGAGCCCTATGCGAATATAGAAACCGAACACCTGATGTTAATTGCGAAGCGATATGAAATCGAAACCGAATTGTTAGCAGCTCGAGCTGACGTTGATGCGGAGAAATTCCGCCAGTTTTACCGAACGTTTGATAGCACACTGACACTTGCATTGCGCTTGAATCGCTACGTTTCGGCGAAGCAAAACTCAGTATCAAAAACTAACTATTCAAATCATGCTTCAGGCAGCTACTTTGCTGACGTTGATTTCGACGGCCCGATTATTGACTGCCGGCTATCTTGTGATGCTGTTAAAGATCAAGTTTGGGAAGATTTGTCAGTTCAGCTAACTTTAGTTGGTGATATACAAGATTCGGCAAAACAAAAAGGCTCTTATTCAGAGGGAACAGTTGCCCGCATCGTTGATCATGAGTCTGGAAACTTCATTGAGGTCAGAAAGCAGCCTTATTCTCTTCCGTGGGTTCCGGTTAACGGTGGTTAAAACTGTTGCGAAAAACCTGTTGTTCAGCAATAGTTCGCAAAATATGGTGAAACTGTGGCTTGTCCGGCCTAAAACGCTTCATTGCGATAATGCGCAGGCGTATTCGCCTGCGCTCCAACCTTACATTTTCGACGAGTTACCAACCCCCTCAATGCGCAAGCTGCCAGAACCACTCTCAATGATATTTAGGTCGCCAACTTGGCGCACATTGATGCCACCAGAGCCATCGTCAATAGTCACCTTGCCATCCACTTGTTCAATATCAATTGAACCTGAGCCGTCTTCAATCGTTAAATCGCCACGAAGATAACGTACCGTGATCGAGCCTGAACCGTCGTCAATATCGACATTGCCGCCGTTTTCAATCGTGATGCTACCCGAGCCATCTTCGATGTTGAGATCACCCATCACATCGCGCAATACAATTGAGCCTGATCCGTCATTCAAATCAATACTCAGATCGGCCGGTACGCGCACTGTCAAATTGATATATGGGTTGTTACCGCGATATGAATTTCGGTCAAAATCCGCAATTAAAACTGCGTCACTGCCCGTTTTCTGAAGTGACAATCGAATGTCTTCAGCATCGCGATAATAAACTTCTGCAACCACATCAATTCGAGTACGACCCGCTTCACCGATAATTTCTAAACTTCCGGCGCCTGTATCAGCTTTCATCTCATCAATGTCAGTAAGCTCTAACGACAGACTTCTTGTTTCATGCTGAAGCTCACTGTTTCTCCATGAGTCACCATCACCTGGTATATTCGCGTAGACCACGCAGCCTGATAACAGGCTTACTGACGTCAGTGCTAATGCTATTGCTTTCATTTTGATTTCCTTATGCGAATTAACGTTTTCTACCATAATCGATTCATTATGATGAACTAACCTCTAAAGTAAAAATTTCTTCAACAGGCACATTAAAAAAATTCGCTAATTTCAAAGCAATTACTACAGACGGCGTGAACCGACGTGTTTCAATGGTACTGATAGTTTTGCGCGATACCCCGATAGCATCAGCCAGCTCTTGTTGCGACATGCTGTGCTTTGCTCGAAATGTTGGCAAATTATTCAGAACCTGATCATCCATTGTCATCGTCTCCTTGATCTCGCATTTCCCACAACACTGACAATGACCACACTAAAGTTCCGACGACGATGAGCGTTAAACTATAGGTGCTCACCGTTACGTAACTTCCAATATGCGTTGCTTCTAGATTCTCGCCAATCAACACACCAGGAATCAATACAATGATTAACCCAACAAACGCTCGAGCATTGGCTTTACGACTTGTTTCACGCGTGAATTCGTCACTATAAATGCCAAACATTTCCCGCCAGCCACCAGCGAGTTTATGACTACCTGTACTCATTCGTGTCACAACACCAACAAATAGTAGTGCCACTAGAACCATCAAAATACTTGGCCACTCACCAACATCTTTTCCTGCAAGCTCTAACCATTTCGATATCAACATAATAGTGAAGTAAACACCGCTTATAAGCGAGATATAAGCGCCATATTTGAGCGATTTCGCCTGAGCTTCTGCTGTCCATTTTGACATAAAGTAATCCTCTTTGAGGCATCACAATGATACCCTTAGGTTTCATAATATAACCTAAGGGTATCACTTTGCAACCCTAGAGTATCATTTTAACCAAAATGGGGCCTATACGCGGCACTCATCACAGATGTCAGCGGTTGGCATGTGGGCAAAGCTTTTCTCAAGTAGATGCCTTAACGGTTCATCGCAGTAATGCTTCCGTGTTACGTGAGGATGCGAGCGTAAACGCCCTTTCAGCACGTTATTGCCAACATCAGTCAGTAGCGGGTTACTCGGATCAACCGATGGACCTAAGGCACGCGATTTCAGTTCTGGCGGCAATGAGAGTACCGGTACTGTCGCGGATAATTGTGCAGCCATAAAGAAAGCAATGGAATAACGTTCGCTACCTTGAGTAGGGCTTTCAACTTTGTGATTGGTTGCCTTTAAAAAGCCGTTCGAAGCAAGCTCCAATAACTCACCAATATTCACGACTAAAGCGCCCGGAATTGGTGCGACATCAACCCACTCATTGCCACGCTCAACCTTGAGTCCGCTCTGTGAATCTTGCATGACCAATGTCAGGTAGCCCGGATCTTTATGCGCACCAACGCCTTGTTGGGGCGACTGCTGCGCTGGATAACGAATTAGTTTTGCATGAGTGTATGGCTGCGCACCAATGGTATGGTCAAGTGCGTGACCGTCAACACCCAATGATTCACAGAGCTTCTGCAATAACTCAACCGTGATATCACTTAGCTTAGTTTGCAGCTTAGTTAATGTCGGCTTGAGTTTAGGCATCGCGCTTGGCCATAGATTAGGTCCGATTAGTTTTTGCCAAGGGTATCGCACTTGTTCGGCTGAAAGGGCAAGCTCTTCATTCATCCAGTCGAATTGCTCGCGTGCATCAAATCGACCGGCTGTCATTTCATTTCCCATAGCGTTATAACCGCGAAAATGCGGCGAATGAATCATGTCAACCGACTGCTTTTCTTTAGTGGAGAGTTGGAAAAATGCCTTACTTAACGCCAAATAGCCTTGTTGCGCATCGTGACTTAAACCGTGATCAACAAGGTAGAAAAAACCGACCTCACTGGCAGCTTGGAGCAAATGCGCCAAGCCTTCATCAGAATCAAGCGATGTTAAAGAGATAATCGGTAATGTTGCAGCGTTCATGAGCGCCTCCCATAAAGGTATTGGCGCTCAATATATGTTGTTGCGTTTAATTTATGAACGAACGAATCTTTCTAAGTTAGATTGTTTCGCTATAGCCACCTTTTTCAAACGTCTGCTAATCTCTCGATTGATTTAATGCCTGAATAGCAAAGCTACCTAACCAGTGCCCGCCTTCATAGCTATCGCCAATCAAATTTGGATACGAATAAGCAACGTGTTTGTCGGCCACGTCACGCAAATGCGCGTATTGTGGGTAGGCATTCGCTAGCGCATATAAATTCCACGCTCGGCTGAAGTTTAGGCCATCAAGGTGAACGAGTTTACCGTCACTACGGTCGCTAACTTTACCTACCTCAAGCTGATAATTTTTATCGGCGAGCTGCGGCATAAAGTCAGATAGCCAAGGCAAGAACTCGTTCTTCGGTAAAACGCGTTGCATCAGGCCAATTTCTTCTAAGCATGGCGAAATGAAGTCATACCCACTTGGCTCCCAGCTAATTGGGCAATTTTTATCGGTCAGAAAATAAGCTTTTGCTCGTGTTTCGATGAGTTGCTCAAATTCTGTTAGCTCATGATTCACTGCGTAGTCATAGGCGAAACTCAGGCCAAATGCAGTATTCGTGTGTTCACCGACACGAACTGGGTAAAGCAATTGTGGCAAAAATTCCATATAGCGCTGCACAATGACACCAACAAGTGGCTGCAAGTTGGTAGAGAGTTCTGCTGCCATCGGATCGTCCCAAGCTTCGAGTTCATCGGCCAACTTAAGTAGCCAAGCCCAGCCATACGTGCGTTCAAAGGCCTTATTGATGTCTTTGCTGAAAAATTCCGCTTCGCGCAGGCCATTCTCTTTGGTGATATTGCGCTTTAATACTTCGCGAGCTTGCTCGGCATGCGCCATATCTGGAAACTGGCGAAGCAAAGTTACCAACGACCAATAACCGTGCGCAGCGCTGTGCCAATCAAAGCAACCATAAAATATTGGGTGATGTTGTGAAGGTTCTTTTAGATCTTCCGCGCTACCGAGCACAATCCCAGTTTTGTAAGGATAAGGTGTTTCAACACAGTGCAGTGGCAACGTGATTAACTTGTCCGCCTCAGTGAGTGTTAATTCATGCGAACTCTCGGTGCTGGCTTGAGCTTGTCCAAGCAACCCAAAAGAGAGAAAAACTGCAACGCTCGTTAATTTTTTCATTGTTCTGCCTTCTTAACTTCAGAAATCATTTCCCGAAAAATTATCTTACTCCAAAACATCACCTGCTCTGAGTCATAATCGGAATCACTCGAGTCATACATGACAATTAACGGATGTCCCGACTCACAGTAATCAGTCGGCTCAATTCCGCCCCATGTTAACCCTAGCCCCTTTACGCTGCTATTCGACGAAAGCCCTAGCCGATGACCAACATGTTCGGTAAATCCTGCATGAAAAATATTACTACCAACTTGCTGGGCCTGTTCACGCGATTCAAAACATTCAAAATGACTGAATTGCGGCGTTGTCGCACAAGCCGATAGGCCAAGAACCAATGCTGATAGGTAATATTTCAATTCAATACCTCGAGAGAGTGTGATCATTTTACCGATAGTCAGAGTGACATAATGCCCTGCCTTATAGGTAATGAAAACCTCTTCATTCTGCTTTGCTGAGAATGGGCTATAGTTGAACTGTTATTCCAAAACCATGATGACGAGGCCTTGATTATGTGGCTACGATTGACCCTTTTGGGAATGCTAACGTTCGCAACTTTTTCGGTGCTAGCGGCTTCGTCGCAAGAACAAAGCAATCGCACTGGCGAACCACCACCTATCATCAATGCGCATTTGCATGCGACAAATGAGAGAGGGATTACGGTTGATTCTGTTTTAGCAGAAATGGATGAACACAATATTCAATTTGCAGTCCTCTCGGGTGCAGATAAGGAGCTCGCCTATGCATGGCAACAAAAAGCACCGTCGCGATTCCGAGTGGGCGCATCTTTTCCCTGTACCGACGGTGTTTATCCACGAATGTATCCATGCTTTGCTGACAATAACGGTTGGCCGGATATCAACTGGTTAGAAGAGCAATTTACTAGTGGCCGTATGACAGTTATGGGAGAGTTGCTCTACGTTTATTACGGCATGGCACCAACCGATGAACAGCTTCAACCATACTTTGCTCTTGCCGAAAAAATGGCGATTCCCGTGGGAATTCATGCGGCAGATGGCCCACCTCCCAGAGAGCGCCCAGAAGGATGTTGCCCTAATTTCAGTGCCGAGTTAGGTAATCCGCTTTTACTAAAACCTGTACTCGAGCAACATCCTCAATTGAAGATCTGGCTAATGCATGCGGGCGAAGTTCGTTTTCACAAAGAAGCTATCGAGTTAATGCAAGAATTTCCAAACGTCTACGCGGACATGTCAATTCTCAATAGTGTGATGCCGGTCGCACTTCACCGTAGGCTCCTCAAGAGCTTTATTGATGCAGGGTTAGAAGATCGATTAATGCTGGGAACGGATAACATGCCATTGACAGCTATACGTGACCGTCTAGAAAGCTTTGAGTTTTTATCCGAGCGACAAAGAAGGAAGATCACGTACGAAAATGCGGCAAGATTCTTCAATTAAGAAATCAATTGCCGCACTCATATTTATGGCATTAATCAACAGCTAGCTGGCGCAAATAGTCGTCATAAGTGCCTGAGAAGTCTCGCATGCCGCTCTCGGTCAATTCGATGATGCGCGTGGCGAGCGATGACACAAATTCACGGTCGTGACTCACGAACAGTAACGTACCGTCGTAATGCTCAAGCGCGAGGTTCAACGCTTCAATCGATTCCATATCTAAGTGGTTGGTCGGCTCATCCATAATCAAAATGTTCGGACGCTGCATAATCAGCTTTCCGAAAATCATGCGGCCCTTTTCGCCACCCGACAAAATTGTGACCGGCTTTTTAATGTCGTCCTGAGAAAACAACATACGGCCAAGCACGCCACGCACCGCTTGTTCATCATGGTGCGGCTGCTTCCACTGACTCATCCAGTCAAATACAGTGATTTTTTCTTTAAACCAATCGGCATGGTCCTGTGCGTAATAACCAATATTGACGTTTTCAGACCATTTGATCATGCCACTATCAACTGGATGTTGCCCAACCAAGCATTTGAGCAACGTGGTTTTGCCGATACCATTGGCACCGAGTATCGCGACTTTCTCGCCGACTTCAATCATGGCGCTCAACTTACAAAGCACCTGTAGTTCGTCGAATGATTTGCTTACGCCTTCCATTTCAAGCGCTAATCGATAGAGCTTCTTTTCTTGTTCGAAGCGAATAAATGGACTAACTCGGCTTGAAGCTTTTACTTCGGCAAGCTGGATTTTTTCAATTTGCTTTGCACGTGACGTGGCTTGCTTTGCCTTCGAGGCGTTTGCCGAGAAGCGACTCACAAATTGTTGTAATTCGGCAATCTTCTCTTTCTTTTTCGCATTATCATTGAGCAATTGCTCACGCGCTTGCGTCGCAGCAAACATGTATTGGTCGTAATTGCCGGGATAAACGCGTAATTCGCCATAATCAATATCCGCCATATGCGTACACACACTGTTTAAGAAATGACGGTCGTGCGAAATAATGATCATGGTAGCTTGGCGATCGTTCAAAATGTTCTCCAGCCAACGAATGGTGTTGATATCCAAGTTGTTGGTTGGTTCGTCAAGCAACATGATGTCTGGGTCAGAGAACAACACTTGCGCCAATAGCACACGTAACTTTAGGCCCGGCGCAATCTCGCTCATTAATCCGAAGTGAGATTCCAACGGAATGCCAACGCCTAATAAAAGTTCACCTGCACGTGACTCAGCGGTGTAACCATCCATTTCAGCAAAGGCAACCTCAAGGTCAGCCACCCGCATGCCGTCTTCTTCGCTCATTTCTGCCATGCCATAAATGCGATCGCGTTCGGCTTTTACTTGCCATAATTCTTCATGGCCCATAATCACCGTATCAATGACACTGTATTGCTCGTAGGCAAACTGATCTTGGCGCAATTTACCCACGCGCATATTTGGTTCAATAGAAACGTTTCCGGCTGATGGCTCTTGCTCGCCACTAAGGATACGCATGAACGTTGACTTGCCGCAGCCGTTTGCGCCAATCAAACCATAGCGATTACCTTCGCCAAACTTAACAGAAATGTTTTCAAAAAGAGGTTTTGCACCAAATTGCATGGTGATATTTGCAGCAGAAATCACGTTTAAACACCCGAACAAAAAATAGGCGCGTAATCTACGTGGTTTGGACGAAAAACACAAAGGAAGTTTGCGGTTTCAGCAAATAAAATTAACGCTTATACTGCGTTTCCGAATTTAGATGAATGTCGCTGAATAATTTCTAGCACCTCATCGTCTCTTACTTGCGAGAAATCCTGATACCAATAACCGATAGCAGCAAACGGATACGGTTTCGCCAAACAGACCAACCTATCAATATCGCTTCGTATTTCCAGCGCGGTTTCGCGGGCGGCAACGGGAACTGCCACCACGATAGTGCCGGCTTCCTCTCGTTTAAGCACTTTAATCGCTGCCTTCATTGTTGCTCCTGTCGCCAGCCCATCATCAACTAAAATGACAGTTTTTCCCGTAACTTTGGGTAATGGCGTTCCCGAGCGATAGAGTTGTTGACGGCGCTCTAGTTCTTGGCGCTCACGTTGCTCGATACGGGCGATCTCGCGCGTATCAATCGCCAAAGTTTCCACTATCTCATTGTTAAGTACACGAACACCGTTCTCTGAAATTGCGCCCATCGCTACCTCAGGTTGACCAGGAACACCCAATTTTCGAACAAGTAAAACGGAAAGCGGCACGCCGAGCAGCTGCGCAATTGGCTCTGCCACTGGAACACCGCCGCGCGGCAGTGCCAAGACAAGAACATTGGTGAGACTGGTCATCGATGCTAATTCGCTTGCCAGTTGTTCTCCGGCTTCTCGACGATTTTTAAATGGTAACTTCATTCGGTTTTGTCGTTCCCTAAAAACGGCAATATGCTTAATATGACAATAGTTCATCGATGTCCCGTTTTGGAAACAAATGCATGAAATTTTCTCTATCACACATTTCTGCCGGCGCTACAGCCGTATTTGTTGGTTATAGCAGTGCCGTGGTACTGATACTTGAAGCGGTGAAAACGCTCAATGGTTCGCCTGCGGTGCAAAGTTCGTGGCTACTTGCACTTGGTCTCGCTATGGGCATGACCAGTATTGTTTTGTCGTTGCGTTATAAAGCTCCCATATTTACGGCTTGGTCAACACCCGGCGTTGCGTTACTCATTGTGGCACTCGAGGGCGTATCACTATCTCAGGCTGTTGGTATTTTTATTTTCTCGTCTGCGCTTATTGTTCTGTTTGGTTTAAGCGGCATTTCAGATCGCCTGATAAAGTACATTCCGGTATCGGTAGCCGCGGCGATTCTCGCCGGTATTTTGTTGAAATTTGTATTGGCGGTCATGCCGGCAGTTTATGAGCAACCGATTATCGCTGGTTCGCTTGTGATTGCATTCTTTGTGTTGCGTTATTTCACCCCACGGTTTGTATTTTTCTGGGTTCTCTTGCTGGCGATCGGTTTACCAGCCTTCATGCAAGATCTTAATTTCTCCCAATTAACATTTTCAATGCCGGCATGGGTTTGGGTTTGGCCTGAGTTTGATTTGTCATTAATGATTGGGGTTGGTATTCCATTATTTGTTGTGACAATGGTGTCGCAGAACCTACCAGGCATAATGATGCTGCGTAGCAATGGTTATACACCCCCCATGTCGCCACTTCTTACAACAACCGGTTTAGCTGGTTTAATTCTTGCGCCGTTGGGAGCTTTTGCAATAAACCTCGCAGCAATTACAGCCGCTATTTGCCAATCGTCAGACGCTGATCCAGATAGCTCTCAGCGTTACAAAGCAGCCGTAGCCGGCGGTATATTTTATCTCCTTGCTGGTTTAGCAAGTTCGGCAATTGTTGGGTTGTTTCTAATGTTACCTGCCGCCGTTACTGCCACCATCGCCGGCCTAGCGTTATTACCGGTGCTAAGTACGAACATGTTTAAAGCTTTTAGCGACGCTAATAATCAACTTCCGCCCATTTTGGCTTTCTTAACCACCGCATCCGGGACACATTTTTTCGGAATTAATAGTTCATTCTGGGGGTTACTGATTGGCATTGTGGCGTACTACCTTGCGCAGCACTTTAAATCGAAGCAGGCGGGAAAATAGACCATCAAAAAACCCCAATAACTTTGCAATTATTGGGGTTTTAAAGTCACCGAAAATAAAATTTACTTCTCTTCTTTTAAGTAGGTATCGAGCCAGCGTGTTTGCTCCCACAACATGTGCAGAATTGATTCACGTGCACGATAGCCATGAGACTCATGCGGTAACATCACCAAGCGCGAACTGCCACCTAAGCCTTTAATGGCTTGATACAGACGCTCAGACTGCATCGGGAAAGTACCTGAGTTGTTATCGTTAGAACCATGAATCATCAACAATGGCTCGTTGATTTTATGCGCATGGAAAAACGGTGACATGCGAATGTACAAATCAGGGTCATCCCAAACAGTACGTTCTTCACGCTGGAAGCCAAATGGCGTCAAACTGCGGTTGTACGCGCCACTTCGAGCGATACCGGTGGTGAACAAATCACTGTGCGCCAGCATGTTTGCTGTCATAAAGGCGCCGTAGGAGTGCCCGCCAAGTGCTACACGTTCTGGATCTGTCACACCGCGCTCAACACCCGCTTGAATCGCCGCTTTACCGTTCATCACCAATTGCTCAATGAAGGTGTCATTCGGTTGTTTATCACCCTCCCCAACAATTGGCATGGTGGCGCTATCAAGCACCGCATAGCCTTGCGTCGCGAGGTATTGCGGACCCCAATAACTAATGCGAACGAATTCATATGGCGAACCCGAAACTTGCGCTGCGGCAGCTGAACTCTTGTATTCGCGTGGATAAGCCCAAACCATAGTCGGCAATGGACCATCGCGGTCTTTGTCATAACCAGCGGGTAAATACAGCTCCGCAGACATTGGCAAGCCATCTTCACGCTTATAAGTAATCAGTTCGCGCGTAATGCCTAATGTATGTGGCATAGGGTGCGGCGTTTCTGTCAAAGCGCGAAGTTTGTTGTCATCGAGATCGCGAACATAGAAGTCTGCAGGATCATCGACACCTTCACGTTGCGTCAAGAAGGTAAGCTCTTCGGCATCAATGATGTCACGCGGCTGCTCAAAATATGGTGCTTCACTGCGCCACAAACGCTCGCTCTCGCCGGTTGCAAGGCTGTAGCTGTCCACAAATGGACGGTCGCCTTCGTCGGAAGCGCCAGCACCTCTTAGCAACATATTGTCGCCATCAACATACAGTAACGTTCGACCATCTTGTTGCACGGTGAACGGTTGACCTGGATCGTTATAGCGATCTTCCCACGAGCGTTCCCAAACAAGTTTCGGCTCGGCTGCGCCTGTACCATCCACCAACCAGAGCTTCTCATCGCGGTCCGCCCACCAACGTTCCCACACCAACATGGTGTCAGCATCAGCAGCCAATAAACGCGAGTATCGCTTGCTTAAATCGAGTAGTTTTTGCGGCTCTTCGTTAAACGGCGCTGCTTGTTGATACACGCGGTCACGAATTTCAGTTTTAACAGCTGGATCGCCTTGGTCGGCGGCTTCTGCCCAAACTAAGGTGGCATCCGCGTCGTTACGCCAGCTAATCGAGCGGCGTCCTTGTTCAACCGCGTCAAAAGCGATCGGTAAGTTATCGGCCAACGGTTGCTCAGCAACGGTATAAACCGCTTTGCCACTCGTATTCCAGACTTTTGTTGTGACTGGGAAGCGGTACCAAGGCACGGCATAAGAGTATGGGCGTTCAATATTCGCAACCAGCAAGAACTCGTCGTTTGGCGAGGTGCTTACGCTACGATAAATAGCCGGCTCACCGACTTCTTTCGTACGACCATTCACGCCAACAAAACTGATTTGGCTGGTGAAATAATAATCAAACAGCAACTCATCTTGTTTATTCTGCAGCAAATCTTGATAGGTACGACCAGGAGCGTTACGCCCCATACTCTCAGTGATGACTGGGCCGGTCGGTACTGTCTTCAGCGCTGGTTTCTTCATCCCACTTGCTACGGTGTAGGTATACAATCCTGCACTATCATGGCGCCACTCTAGCATCGGCCCCCAAACGGCATTCAACGACTGCTTGGTTAAACGCTTCGCTCGAGTTTTTTCAATATCGACAAGCCAAAGTTCAACGTTTTCAGCTGTCATTTGTGCAAACGCGACATAGTCGCCATTAGGCGCCCAACTGGCGCCAATAATTTTCAATTCTTCAGGTAACCCTTTAATGCGCAGACTCTCGCCTGAATCGACATCAACGAACCCTAACGAGCTTATGTATCGAGCTTGGCTAACTGTATAGTTGGCCGGATTGATGCGACGTCCGGCCAGTTTCAGCTCGTCAGCGGCAACGTCCGCAATAGTTGGCAGCGACGGATAGTTCATCACCATCAGCAAATCACCATTTGGACTCAAACTACCGCCAGGTGACGGAGCAGCATCAACAATATCAATTAGCCCCTGACTTGGCTGCTGGTAATCAATTTTAACTGGATTAGCATTAATCGGTGCTGAGCTTAACAAAAACGAGCCAAGCCCCAGCGCTAATACCAATGCATTCAATGCGGAAGGTTTGTTCATAAACAATGCCTTTTTGTTGTCTTTAGTTGTTGTTATCAAGTTAACACAATTTTACAACTGGCCGTTTTCCTCGAACGCAAACATCATGTGATTCAACGCATTATTACTAACTAATTTTGTTTTCGAGAGGGAAGTTCGACAGTCTCACAATCACTAACTATACTTCGTTCACTATTGGTACAGCGAGTTGTATCGAGGAGGTCAATCATGAGCTCTCACTTTCCCAAAGATCCGCAAAAAACGCTTGGTCAACGAGGCGTTTGGCAACCCAAATTATCGCCACACAAATTAAAGAGTCCGTCGGTTTGTTCACAGTGTGGTGTGGTGTATCAAAACTCTCGTTGGCAGTGGCTCGAGCGGCCAGAACCTGATGCCGCAGAGGTAATCTGCCCGGCATGCGAATTAATTCAAAATGGGCAGTCAAACGGTCGCTTGAAGCTTGCCGGTGATTTTTTTCAAGCGCACCGAGATGAAGTGCTCGGGCTTGTTCGACACGTCATCGAAGTCGAAACCAAACAACACCCTCTGAACCGACTTATTGATCTGCACTCTGATGCTGATGAAACAGTGCTTACTTTCACGGATGGTCACCATCCAAAGCGAATTGGTCATGCGCTAGAACAAGCTTATGATGGAAAGTTTGAAATTAGCTATAACGAAGATTACTGTGAAGCCTCGTGGCGGCGCTAACTTGATATGGCTCATATGTCATCGCGATCAAAGTGATCGTTTTTATCACGATATCGCTATTACTTGGTGATCGTCGTATGTTGTAGTTCATCTTTCATCAAATTGTTGTGGAGCTTTTTACAATGAAGCAACCGGTTCAAACTAAAATTGGCAAGCGCATTGCGCTAATTGCGGCAGCAGGCATTGCTGGTGTTACCTTATTTTCAGCTGTTGCCGGTGGCACGCAAAAAGAGGTGACAACAGCGCAGCGTGCGGCACAGAGCTTTGCTACAACGGATAAAGAATGTTTAGCAACGTTCGACCACAGTATGCGAGCGTTACACTCGAAAGATAATCACAACTTATGCGAGCTAACAAAGAATCGCGTCGTGATGGTGGTAAATACGGCAAGCAAATGCGGCTACACAGGTCAGTTCGAAGGGCTTGAGGAGCTCTATCAAGCCTACAAAGACGAAGACTTCGTTATTTTAGGATTCCCTTCCGACTCATTTCGCCAAGAGCATAACGAAGAGGAAGAGACAGCAACAGTTTGTTTCGTTAATTTTGGCGTCACGTTTCCAATGATGGCAACAACGTCGGTAAAAGGCGACGAAGCAAATACAATTTTCAAAGCACTGACTCAAGCTACCGAGCAAGCCCCTGGCTGGAACTTCCATAAATACATTGTTTCGGCAGATGGAAAACAGGTAACGAGTTTTCCAAGCAAAGTAGAACCCATGGATAAACGTATCACTGAGGTGATTGATCGCTACTTAAGTTCAGCTGAATAGGCCTTTAGCAAACGACTCTTATATTGCGCTCATCCCGGTTTGTGGTCATTATCTTAATAACCACAAACCAAAGGATGAGGACTTTGTGTCAAAGCCAGTCATTGTAATACCTGCATACAATCCAAATAACGAACTACCGCACTTAATTGAAGCGTTGCAGGAATTTCGCCAACACTATGACAGTATTGTCGTCATCAATGACGGTAGCGCCAGCGCTGATGTTTTTTCCCGATTACCGCAAATTGATAATTTGCATGTACTCACCCATGACGATAATCGTGGCAAAGGTGCCGCGCTGAAATCTGGTTTTCAGTGGATACTCGATAATAAACCCAACAGTCTCGGCGCGATAACTGCCGATGCAGATGGCCAGCATTTACCGACAGATATTATTCGGGTTCTGGATCAATTTCGCCAGAACCCTCAGGAGCTCTGGCTTGGTAGCCGAAATTTCAAACGCCGAGGTATTCCGTTTCGTTCATGGCTTGGCAATACGTTTGCTCGTTATACCTTTCGTCTGGGCTTGCGTATTCATATCCCTGACACCCAAACCGGATTACGTGGCATTCCAATCAAGTTGCTCAATGCATTGGTTCGCACGCCAAGCGATCACTATGAGTTTGAACTTGATATGCTGATTTTAGCTAAGCAGGAAGAGGTTCCATTTCGCTCGATTGAGATCACGACCGTTTATGAACAAGGTAACGCCAGCAGTCACTTTCGCCCAGTGCAAGACTCCATCCTAATTTATAAAAAATTCCTGAAGTTTTCTGGTGTCGGTATTGCATCGGCAGCGCTAGACTATGGTTTATTCGCTCTCGTTTATGGATTGACTGGAGAAATTCTATTCGCAATTGCCTCCGCAAGACTTGTTTCCGGCATTTTTAACTTCACACTCAACCGACAATGGGTATTTGGTAAAGGCCGTTCGCTCGCCACTGATGCGTTGAAATACACCACACTCGCTATTGTGCTTGTCTTCGCAAATTATCTATTTACGAAAACCCTTTACGCTGTTGGATTATCCCCATTTATTGGGAAACCCGTTGCAGAAATCATTGTTTTTCTGCTGAGTTATCGCTTTCAGAAAAAGTTAGTGTTTCGCCGTAGTGTGTAATCTGGCTCTGAACATATCTTTTATCCCAAATATCGCCTATAACATATAACACTGCCGCAACAATGGGTTACGGCTATTTACAGTGAGATGACGCTTATGTTGAATGAATTCAAAAAATTTGCCATGAAAGGTAATGTTGTCGATATGGCTGTAGGTATTATTATTGGCGGAGCTTTTAGTACAATTGTGAAAAGCTTTGTTTCAGACATTATTATGCCACCGATTGGCTTGTTGCTCGGTGGTGTCGACTTCACCGATATGTTTGTTGTCTTACGCGAAGGTGTCGAGAATGCGGGCCCTTACGTGGCGCTTGCTGATGCCCAAGCTGCCGGTGCGGTAACAATAAATTATGGTTTATTTATTACCAACACCATTAGCTTTTTGATAGTAGCATTTGCTGTGTTCTTCCTTGTGAAAGGCATGAACACACTACGCACGAAAGAAGAGGCTGCGCCGGTCACTACAAAAACCTGTGAATTTTGTGCAACAAGCATTCCGTTAGCGGCAAAACGCTGCCCTGCTTGTACATCGGAGTTATCTTCGTAACCAATTTTGATTACCTATAGGTTGTATCCATGACTGATGTTGTGCCGTGGCTTGAAACTGAACAAACGCCTTTTTTATTGATCGACCAGCAACGTTTCCTTCGTAATGTTGAGCGATTACAACAACATATTTCGGCGCTTGGGTGTCAGCTACGGCCGCATCTCAAAACCTTACGCTCGATAGATGCAGCGGGCTATTTATTACCAGATTTATCCTCACCGGCAACGGTATCGACCTTAGCAGAAGCCGAGGCTTTTGCCGATGCGGGTTATAGCAACTTGCTATACGCCGTAGGTATCAGTGCGAATAAACTCAGCCGAGTTCGAGCGCTGCTTGAACGTGGCGTTCAGTTACATATATTGCTTGATAGCATTACGCAAGCCGAAGCGGTCGTCGATTATGGTCGAAACCATGGTGTTTCATTTTCTGTGTTCATTGAAATTGATTGCGACGACCATCGCGGTGGGTTGCCTCCGCACAGCGCACTCATCGGTCGTATAGCCCAATTACTTCACGATAATGGCATGATTGTTACCGGTGTTATGTCGCATTCGGGCGGCTCGTATGCTGCAACAACAACGGCAGAGATTGCGCAAGCCGCAGCACAAGAATGCGCGGCAATTCGTCTAGCAGCAGAACAAACTCGTGAGCTTGGCATTGATTGCCCGATTCTCAGCGTCGGTTCGACACCAACAGCGCATTTTGCCGAAGATCTAAGCAACATCACCGAAGTTCGCGCTGGGGTGTATACCACATTTGATTTGGTTATGTATAACCTCGGCGTCTGCACTCTCAGCGATATCGCCATGTCGGTTGTAACGACGATCATTGGCCATAACGCAGAAAAAAACTGGGTATTGGTCGATGCCGGTTGGATGGCTCTGTCACGCGACCGTGGCACGGCATCGCAAAACCAAGATTTTGGTTACGGCCTTGTCTGCGACAGCAACGGCGTTCCGCTAGACAATGTTTGCGTCACCAAAGTTAATCAAGAACATGGGGTTATTGCGCTACCAGATAGTCTCACCGTGCAAGACTTCCCCATTGGTACCCAGCTACGTGTATTGCCAAACCACGCGTGTGCGACTGCAGCCATGCACCAACATTACGTGGTGGAAACCACGCAACATCAACGCGAAATTTGGCCGCGCATTTTAGGTTGGTGATAACGGTAAGTGACCGGTTTTTACGTAGATGATTGTTTCCTGCTCAACGAATGGCGTATGCATACTTAGGTGTGGGCTGCGTATCCATGTTCCAGTTGGGTAGCGCCCGTTCTCATCAATAAACTCGCCGCTTAGCACCAAGATTTCCTCTCCGCCGAAATGCCGATGTGGTTTGAATACTTCGCCGGCTGGCCATTTCACCAACGCGCAATGTTCAGTTTCATGACTATGTAGTGGTATCACCTCTAAATTTCCCTGCCCAGGTAGCCAAGGCGTATTTTTGGTATCAATACGCACCACATTACGGTCAGTATCAGAAAATTGGTGGAGCTTGACGAATAATGTACAACCTTGCTCACTAAATGGGGCATGCGATGAGCCCGGAGGGTTGCGAATATAGGTACCGGCTGGGTAGTCGCCATGCTCATCGGAGAAGACGCCATCGAGTACAAAAATCTCTTCGCCCAACGGATGTTGATGGGTTTGAAAGGAAGCGCCGGGCTCATACTTTACAATACTGGTTGCGCGGCCACGTTCTGCTTCTTCGCGTTCAAGTGGCTTGCGCAATACACCTCCAGCTGGGCTTTTGACCCAATCGAACTCAGCGCTTCGAATCACAATTCGTTGTGAGAAATCCATATTTAACATGGAACTACTTTCTCCTTGAAACAGCTTATTTTACTGAACAGGTATTGATACCCAATACTTTGTACAATCCACAAAAACGAAAGATACCCGTTGCAAGTACGACTGCACCAAGAATCCACCACAGATTTCCCGCAGAAACGCTCCATGCAATCAGTGCGATTCCAATGATAATTCGAATAATCCGATCCGGTGTTCCGACGTTGACCATAAAGCCTCCGATGTTTTTTAGTTATTACTAAAGAAAGTAGTCAATAGATCGCTCAAAGGAAAGAAAATATCTGTGCCTTATCAAGAAAAGGTAAAGCTTCAATTTGCTATTTGAAAGTTGAACTATACTCAGCGAGCAGTGCAGATGACCTGTAATTACGGAGAATTGATTATGAACTACGTTAAACTTTCAGTTTTTATTGTAATGGCAGTACTTTCTTCATCAGCAATGGCACAACAAAGCCAAGATTCTGAGCAAATGCGCGAGCAAACTAAAATGATGGATCAGCAACATCGAGAAGCTCGCCTAGCAGAAATGGAAGCCATGCGTGAACAACGTAAGGCGGAAATGGAGATGATGAAACGAGATCGCAAGACCCAAGCTCAAATGATGAAAGAGGATAGTAAGCTCTTGCGTGAAATTCATAAGGACGAAGAAAAAACGCTGCGTGTAATGCACAAAGAAGAGATGGAAATGATGCGCGAAATGCATAAGGAAGAGCGCGAAGCGTATAAACAAATGGAAAAGTCTGAAAAAGACCGTGCGAAGGCAATGAAAGATCGCATGAAAGAGAACGATAAACGGAAGAATAGAGATAAAAAAGACGATTATTAAAAAATGGAATCATTCACTTGAAACACGGTCATAACAGATAACATGGGCGTCAGTTAGGTGAAGGATTCTAAGATGCGTTTGATTTATGCATTATCAGCGCTTGGTAGCATCATTGTTTTAACAGGTTGTGATAACGCACCGCAATCGACCACAGTTGAGTACGGTTGCGGTGCACTTGACGTAGAAGCAACCTTTTCAAATCAAAACGTCGAACTTCGGTTTGGCGATCAACGTGTTGCGCTCGATGCCAAAACGAGTGCATCTGGCGCGCTATACGTTAACCAACAACAAGAGCTTGAGTTTTGGAATAAAGGCTCACAAGCACAGTTAACCATCGCTGGGCAGCCTTATCCGCTGTGTATCGACAAAGCAGGCCTTCCGCAACAATTTAGTGCGCGCGGCAACGAGCCCTTCTGGCTTGTGCACGTCAATAATGGTAGCGCATCGCTACGTCAGCCTACTGGGGATCGTGATTACCCGAAAATAGAAACGTCTCGACTGAACGATACCTCTCGAAATACTTGGGAAATAAAACTACGCACTGACGAAGTACTGCAAATTTCAGACGCTATTTGTCGCGACTCCATGTCCGGCATGCCTTATCCATACACAGCAAAATTAACCCGTGATGATACATCGTTCAGTGGCTGTGCGGGTGAGCCACAACGACTCCTTTCGGGGGCATCGTGGCAGTTACACGCTAGTGAGCTCGATAAGCCGCCGACCATTCAGTTTATGAGTGACAATTCGGTATTTGGTTACAGTGGCTGCAATCGTTTTCAAGGTAACTTTCAATTAAGTGGTGAGGGGCTCAGCTTTAATCCGTTAGCCGCTACGAAAATGATGTGCTCGCAGGAACAGATGTCAGCCGAGCAAGCGCTATTTGAAGCGCTTGATCAAGTGACCGGTTTCGAAGTGGGTGACAATGGCAACACGTTGCAATTGCGCAATAACAATGAAACGTTGCTGCGCTTCGTTAAAGCATCTTAAGCGACTTGCTCGTCATAGTGACTAAGAAGCAACTGCTGAGCTTGTTGTAATGGTTGAGGCGCATTAATAATTGCTTCTTCGTGCGCCTCAAGCAACTCCATCATCACTTCGTTATCTTCACGACCTTGCCACATTTTAATGTAAGTACCCTGCTTATATCCGCGTTGTTGACGTAAGTTATTAAGGGCATTTTTACCAATATAGGTCAGGTAAACTGTGTTCGCATCACCATAAGCATCAATGAGCGCGGCAAATAACGTCGCGAAAAAAGCACTTCCGCACTGTAACGCTTTGGTCGCATCGCCATCTTTCGCAAGGGCGACGACGATTTCTTTACCATCGTTAATCGTTGCCCCGCCAGTGGCGCCTTGAAGAACCAGTGCAGCAACTTCTTCTGCCGCCTGTTCATGATTCAAGCCTCGCGCACAGGCATTTTCGACCGCATCAGATATGGCGAAATGCAGGATATCGATGAGCTCCATATTGGCTTGCGCCCAATCGGCTGATTGCTTCTTCCACCATTTGTACGCTGTATGCTCAAAATACTCGCCGAGTTCGACCAATATTGCTTTCACGTCGTCGCGTTTTACTTGCGGATTTTCCGGATAAGACGGATCGATGACTTGGTTAAACGCAATTTGCATTTCAACCAATTGCTTTGCTTGTTCTGGAGTCATGGCGCTCTCGTTAATGGTAGATCGTATAAAGGATTATGAAAGCAAGATTACCATTGAAGGCTTAGCTGGGAAAGCGTTGAAAACTGACTGAGTCGGTAAATTTCGGCGTGTAACAACACAACATAAAATCATCGTGATGTTCATGTGTCGCATCAGTTTGGTAGTTCGCAACTGGTCGTTTGAGTGTTTGTAACAGCAGCCCCTGCTCAGCCTTTGTCACCGCCTCAGCAAGAGTCCACCGTTCAAAAAATCGTTGCCAATGCTCAGCAGACAAATCGGCAAAAAAACCATCTTGGTAATTCGCGACAAGTTCAGCTAAACGCTTGCGAGGTTTAATGCGTTCAACATCAACACCAACCACATATTCAGGGCTTGCGGCAACTAAAACGGCACCCCTGGTATGACTAATCGAGCACTGCCATGTTTGACCGCCAACGGAGAGTAACGGCGCACCGTTTTCTTGGCGGGTTATCGATACAGCGCCAGCAGCACAATGCCAAGTAGTGCAGACAAGCCAACGTAATAAGCCACGCCCAGCAAGAAATTGCTGTTGACGTGGCTCTTGTCGATAAGCTTGCGCCGCCTCGCGTTCAGCTTCAGTTACCCATGCCTCAAGCGCGGGGAGTAACGTATCAAAATTTGTTGAGTAGGCGGTCGCAATCATTCATCAATTGAAGGTTATTTGTTTACGCTAGTGTAACGCAAATAAGGCTTCACGGTTTTAAAACCTTGTGGGAATTTTTTCTTTGCGTCTTCCATCGATACGCTAGGTGGAATGATCACATCACCGCCCACTTGCCAATCAGCCGGACACGCCACGCCGAATTGGTCGCCGGTTTGCAATGCGTCAATCACACGTAGAATCTCGGTGAAGTTACGACCAACGCTCATTGGGTAGGTCATGGTTAGACGAATTTTGTGGTTCGGATCAATGATAAACACCGAACGCACCGCCGCGGTCTCACTTTCGCCTGGATGAATCATTTCATACAGCGCGGCTACTTTCTTGTCTTTGTCTGCGACAATTGGAAACTGCAGGTTGGTGTTTTGTGTTTCATTTACGTCGTTAATCCAACCTAAGTGTTCTTCAACGGTATCCGTTGAAAGACCCAAAGGTTTCACACCACGCTTCTCAAACTCACCTGCAAGTTGCGATGTACGTCCCATTTCTGTGGTACACACCGGCGTATAGTCGGCAGGATGACTAAAAAAGAATACCCAAGAACCTTTTGACCACTCATGAAAATCAATTTCACCTTTGGTGGTTTCAATTTTAAAATTAGGTGCGATATCGCCAATACGTAATCCCATTTTCATTTCCTCTTTTCTGTTAAGTACCAATCAAAACTTATTCGCTGGTATTTTAAAGTACGATGCACCGTCAGCCTCTGGCTTAGGCAGTTTACCGGCGCGTAAGTTCACTTGCAGCGCGTGTAACATGCGGTCTGGCAAAGCCAACGTGGCATCCCGCGCATCACGTTGTTCACGATACTGCGCTTCGGTTACATTCCCTGCAAGATGAATATTTTCTAACTTATGCTGTTTGACTGTGGCTTCCCATTGTGGCTCACGACCATCTTTGCCATAGTCATGCCCGACAAATAAGCGCGTGTTCTCTGGTAACGACAAAATGCGTTGCAAGGTTGCCCACAGATCTTTGGACGTGCCTCCAGGAAAATCTGCTCGCGAGGTACCGCTATCTGGATACATGAACGTGTCATGCACAAACGCTGCGTCACCAACAATATAAGTAATTGAGCCTAAAGTGTGTCCCGGAGATAGCCAAACTTGCACATCGAGTTCACCGATTTTGAATGTGTCTCCTTCATTGAAGAGATAATCAAAGTCATCACGGGGTGAAAATTGGTTAGGTAAGTTATAGTAGTCGCTCCAAAGCTTCGCAATTTCGTTAACTTTTTCGCCGATGGCATTCGGTGCGCCAGTTTTCTCTTTCAAGTAGTACGATGCCATCATATGGTCAGCATGCGGATGTGTGTCCAGTACCCATTGCACTTCGAGATTGTTTTCATTCACTAACTCAAGCACCTGATTTGCGCTTGAAAAGTCGGTTCGCGCTGAGCGCGGATCAAAATTCTGTACCACATCGATTAAAGCAGCTTTGCGCGTTGCTGGATCAGCAACAACATATTGAATTGAACCAGTGTCGGCTTCATAAACACCCCAGACATCTGGTGAGTTAGAGCCAGTTGATGGGCTAAAACGAATCATGTTTTTCATAACACCCTCCTTATTTCGTATATTCCTAAAGTAAGTGCTATGATGATATTTCGCAAGTTGCAATGGTCGATTTTCGTAATCGGCTCACTCGATTGAAAGATTGTTGTTTTTAGTGTCTCATAGTCGACATAACAAGTAGGAGAAGGCTTCATGATTCAAGCGATTATTGGCGCGATACTAATCGGCTTAAGCCTCGGCATTTTTGGATCGGGTGGCTCTATCCTTACGGTTCCTGTCTTACTCTATCTTGTGAACATGCCTGCCAATCTCGCCATTGCATCGTCTTTGTTGATTGTTGCATTCATCAGTTTGTTTGGCGGGTTATTAAGTGCTCGCAAGAAGATCGTCTCATGGCCACACGTTTGGTTGTTCGGTATACCGGGCATGATTGGTGCCTACGCTGGCGCATGGGGCGGTGCGGCGGTTGATAGCCGCATTCAGCTCTTAGTATTCGTTGTGCTGATGGCTATTGCCTCGGTGATGATGTGGCGCGGTCGCAGCACGACCGATACACCAAATGATGTGAAAGTTGTTCGCGTGATTATTGACGGTCTCGTGGTGGGAGCAATAACCGGATTTGTTGGTGTTGGCGGCGGCTTTTTAATTGTGCCCGCGTTGGTACTGTTAGGTGGCGTACCGATGATTCTCGCTATTGGTACCAGTTTGATGATTATCGCGCTGAAATCCTTTGTTGGCTTTGCCAAATACTATGCGGCTCTTAGTGCACAAGGCTATGAATTCGATTGGGTCATTATTGCGATTATTTCCATCGCCGGCATTGTCGGAAGCTATGCGGGTGCGTGGATTGGCGCTCGTTTACCGCGACAGAAACTGCAAAAGGCATTTGCTGTGTTTCTGATTTTAATGGCTATTTTTGTACTCAGCCAGTCAGTACTGTAAGCCACACTAACGATAGCGTCGCAATAACTAACCATAACACAACGGCCAAAAGCAGCGGACGCCAGCCAGCTGCTTTAAGCCGTTCGACGGTAATGCTCGCCCCCACCAAATACAAACAGAAAACCAGTAACTGCTTACCAACGCTAAACGTAGCAGCGTATAGAGTATCGAATTGCGGCAGCGATGACGCAAACAACATGGCGGCGATATAGCCTGGAATGAACCACGGAACAGTG
Source organism: Pseudidiomarina marina (assembly GCF_044807045.1). Lineage (NCBI taxonomy): Bacteria > Pseudomonadati > Pseudomonadota > Gammaproteobacteria > Alteromonadales > Idiomarinaceae > Pseudidiomarina > Pseudidiomarina marina. The sequence goes on from NZ_CP085233.1 coordinate 331,947, forward strand.
ATGTTGCGTTGTCCTTCGGTTTTCGTCATGCGCTGGTAGACAAGCGCCGAAATGAGTGCCAATGGAATGATCCAAAGAGCTCGCGCCAGTTTTAACGTTGTCGCCACTTGTAATGCGTGGTCGCCGTATGCTTGTGCCGCGCCGACCACCGAACTGGTATCATGAATGGCAATGGCCGCCCACACACCAAATGTTTGTTCGTTGAGACCCAAAGCGGTGCCAATGATTGGGAAAACTAACAAGGCAACAGCGTTGAGAGTAAATACACTGGCCAGCGCTAGAGCCATTTGATCGTTTCTGGCATGAATGGCTGGGGCCACTGCCGCAATCGCACTACCACCACAAATGGCCGTGCCTGAACCCAACAGGTGACTCGTGGTGGTGTCCATTTTAAATAGTCGACCGAGCCCCAGCGCCAACAGCAAAGTCACCACAATGCTAGTGACCATCAATGCAAAATAATCACTGGTCACCTGCCAAGCCACATTGAGTTGCACACCAAAGCCCAACGCCACAATCGCAATTGCGAGTAGCTTTTTCACCAATATACTTGGTTGAATATACGGCGGAATGGCACTGAAGTGGGCCATCAGCGCGCCGAGAATTAAAGCAACCGGCGCACTGATCCAAGGCGTCAACGTTAGAATGCCGACAAGCCAAAACAATGCCGGTTTAATATGAGTCACAACTCACCTTTGCGGTGGAGATTGACGCTTGCTTAGAGTTGGTCAATCGGCAATTTTAAATACACTTTGCCGTCTGCGTCTGCTGGCGGCATGTGTCCCGCCCGAATATTAACCTGAATTGACGGCAAAATCAGCCGCGGCATCTCTAAGGTCGCATCGCGTTCCTCACGCATTTTCACAAATTCAGCTTCCGTCACGCCATCGTGAACGTGCTTGCTGTGTTGACGTTGCTGCGCCACGGTAGTCTTAAACTCATGCTCGCGCCCTTGTGTCGGATAATCATGGCAAATATAAATTTCCGTTGTTTCAGGTAATGCCAAAATTTTCTGAATCGATTGATACAGTGTGCTTGCGCTTCCGCCAGGGAAATCGCAACGCGCGGTACCAACATCAGGCATAAATAACGTATCGCCCACAAAAATTTTCTCTTCATCGACGATGTAACACAAATCTGCTGGGGTATGCCCTGGAGTATGCATGACACGAAACGTCATCGAGCCGACTTTAAACGTTTCACCATCCTTGAATAGATGATCAAACTGATGACCATTCGGTAGGAATTCTTTTTCGAGGTTAAACACATCTTTGAAAATTTTCTGCACATCTTTGATGTGCTCGCCAATGCCAATTTGGCCACCAACCTGCTCTTTCACAAACGGAGCTGCAGATAAGTGATCGGCATGCGCATGCGTTTCCAACACCCATTCTACTTGCAATTTTTCAGCTTTGACAAAATCAACTAAGCGTTGAGCGCCGCGTGTGCTCGTACGACCCGACTTGTAGTCAAAATCTAAGACCGGATCAATAACAACGGCTTTTCGTTCATCCTCACGGTAAACCACATAGCTAAACGTTTCGCTGTCATCGTCCAAAAATGCTTTCACTTGTACTGCTGACATCACTCAACCTCATCAAGAAAATTGATTAATTTAGTAAATACTAAACTACTTTTTACGCGGGTTAAACCCGTTTGGTTCAGATACTACTCAAGCCAAGTTACGACGAACGAGCCGCGCAGATCACCAACTTCAAAACCTGTTGCCGCATCGTTCGGATAGTTCTCAAGCACCGCCTGTTTCACCTCAGGATTAACTGCGCTGCCATGGCACGCGGCACACTGGGGTTGCATAACGATTGCACGCATGTACTGTTGTTCACCGTTGCTTGTGGTGTAAAGCACTTCTGGTACTTGGCTTGGCTCTTTAGCTAGTCGCTCAGCAAAGTACTTCATCACGGCCTTTTGTTCCCCGGTTGGCGCGTTTTTTGGGTTTCTCACACGCAATGCAGTACGAGCAACAATAACACTTTCAGTACTTAGTGATTGAGCAATTTGAGGTGCTTTTTCATTACAAACTTGAATGGCATGAACAGGCCCTTGTGCTTTCATAGCTGCCATTAGCTCAGCGCCAAGTTGTTGCTGCAATGCTTGTGATAATTGACGCGACTTTTCAATCGTTTGACGATCATCGGCAAGCACGGTGGTGCTCAATAAACTAACGGCTAATGCTAAGATTGTTCGTTTCATAATCGGTACCTCACTGCTTTAGGGGTGAATGCTTGCTTAATTTGCGTTGCAAAGTGCGGCGGTGCATACCGAGCGCCCTTGCGGTGGCAGAAATATTACCTTGGTGTTCTTGCATAACACGTTGAATGTGTTCCCACTCTAATTGGGCTGGGGTCAGTGGCTGGTCACTCAACTCAGGCGGCAATTCCTCGTCTGTTGCCAGGGTTTGCAGCAAAACCTGCGTTTGTATTGGCTTGGCAAGATAATCGGTCGCTCCAGCCTTAATCGCTGCTACTGATGTGGCAAGGCTCGCATAGCCAGTTAAAATCACTAGATTCTTAGGATTAAACCGCATTTTCAATGGTTTGATTAGCTCTAAACCGTTCGTTTCACCGAACTTTAAATCTAAAAGAATATGATCGACTTGCGCACAAGGCTGCATATCGAGCTCGGCTTTCGTCGCTGCTGTCACCACTTGATAGCCCGCACGTTCCAGCCGACTACTCAGCGCCTGCAGCAGGTTAATGTCATCATCAATAATCAGCACGGTGTCAGCCATGACGAGCCTCCACTGGCATACAAATCTCAGTCACGGTGTGCCCCGACTCAACATGCCAACTTACAGTACCGCCGAACCGCTCAAAGGTTGCATAACTCAACATCGCGCCAGCGCCAACACCACGGCTACTTGGCAGCAGCTCTCGCCCTAACCCACGCTTTCGAGGAGCATCAAGTGGCTCGCCCTCATTACGAATAATCATCTGCCAAGTGTTCTCAACAACTTGCGTTTTAACGTCGATTTTCGAATCGAGCGGCGCTGCATCGGCAGCGTTGTGCAACAAGCTTAAAATGGCTGGGATTAATGTTCGATCTGCTTGAATAACACAGCCAGGCTGTTCATCGTCATGCCAATGCACACGAATATCGGGACGGGCAATCAGCAATGCATCGCGAACCTGCTCAACGAGTTCGTTTACTTGCAGCTCAAGTACACGGTGAGTCCGAACATCTTCGGCCACTTGCCGCCAATCTAATAGCAAGTTGTGAATACGCTTAATTTGCTGCTCTGCTCGCTGCAAGTCTTCATCGTTTGGATAGCGTTGCCGCACATCTTCAAGCATAAACTGTATGGTCTGGATGGGCGTGGCAACCTCATGACTGAATTGCGCCGCAGCGGTACCAATAGTTACCAATTGTTCGTCGCGATGTTGGCGCTGATGCAAGGCTCGTAAGGCTTGTTGCTGACGCACAATGCGCACGCGCAAGATATGTAAGGTCACCCCAAGGAGCAAGCCAGCGAAAATTTGACCATACACCATTGCCCTATAGTGGGTATCCATCTGATGATGAGTGGGTAGTGGCGCCTGCAGTTGCATCAGTTGACCAACCACGCCTACAACAATGACCAACCAGGCTAAACGAAAAGGTAATAGCAACATGGCAGCCGCCATCGGGACTAGAATCAATACGGCGTAGGGGTTGGTTGCCGCGCCATTCAGCCAGATAAAGCTGTTAGCGAGCATTGTGATGAACAGTAATATGAATGCCGTTAAAATATCCCGTATGGTCAAATGTTTTAGCTCCTTCTTAAGTACCTCTTAAGTATGCATCAGATTGACAAGAATTCCAGCTGCGACACTTTGCCACATCCTTTTTGAAATCAATCAGTTGATAATTCGCGCATTCACTATTTACAAGGAATGCCGTTATGCTCACCACACTCTCCTTAATGTTGTTACTCAGCCAACAAGACGTTGACCAAACCGAACTAGAGCGCATTGTTGTTACCGGCGCTCGCCCGTTAAGCTCAACTGAATTGGTAAAAGATCCGAAAGCGCCGCAGCAGCCTTTACCTGCGCATGATGGCGGAGACTATTTAAAGGCCATTCCTGGCTTTTCGCTGATTCGCAAAGGCGGAACTAGTGGCGACCCAGTTTTTCGGGGCGCGGCCGGTTCACGCTTAACCATTAATAGCGATGACCAAATGGTACTTGGTGGCTGCTCTGGTCGTATGGACCCGCCAACAGCCTATATCAATCCACAAAACTATGATCAGATCCGCATCATTAAAGGGCCGCAAACCGTGCTGTATGGTCCTGCGGCAGGCACAGTGTTATTTGAACGCACCAGCTATCAATTTGAGCCTAACCAGAGCCCAGGGCAAGTCAGTGTCGTCGGTGGTTCTTGGGGGCGACTCGAAGGCACTGCCGACTATACCGCCGGCAATGACAATGGTTTTTGGCGCCTCAACGCCAGTTACAGTGAAGCCGACAACTACGAAGATGGTGCTGGTGTTGAAGTGAATAGCGCTTATCAACGTTGGGGCGTTGATACGCAAGTTGGTTGGACACCGGATGATGATACAGTGGTTTTGCTGACCCTTGGCCAAAGCGGCGCAGAAGCCGCCTACGCGGACCGTGCTATGGATGGTGCGCTATTCGACCGCACCAGCGCCAGTTTGCGTTGGCGCGAAAGTTACCCTGTGAGCTGGCTCGCCGAACTCGATACGCAAGTGTACTTTGGTTATGTCGACCATGTAATGGATAACTACAGTTTACGAACCTTTACGCCAACCATGGCAATGCCTAATCCAAGCGTGAAAAACCCAGACCGCTATACCCGCGGCGGTCGCATGGTGGCTACTATTGACAGCGATTTTTGGTCGAAGCTTCAACTTGGTATCGACCACCAATATCATAGTCATCGCGAACGCATGACTATGAATCAACCAGTTAAACCTTATGAAGAACGTTCGCGCCTTGCCGATGCCGTTATTGAGCAAACCGGGCTGTTTGCCGAAGCAAGTTTTGCGCCAACCGTCCGTAGCAAGTTGTTTGGTGGCGTGCGCTTAGATAATTGGAAGGCACAAGATCAACGCCAGTTTTTAGGCATGATGCATGCACCACGTCCGAATCCGACCATGGACGAACGTCGCGATGATGACTTAATCAGTGCCTTTGTTCGCTATGAATATACCGTTGACGCGCATCAGTGGTATGCCGGTATTGGTCGTGCCGAGCGGTTTCCTGACTTCTGGGAGCTGATCGGTAATCAAAACATGAGCACCACGAGCGCCAGCTCTTTTCATACTAGCTCGGAGCTTACCCATCAGCTCGACGTGGGTTACCACTACCGCCAGAGTGAAGTTGAATGGATTCTCAGTGGCTTCTATAACCGCGTCGATGATTTTATTCTGATTGAAAACGGCATGATGATGAACCCTGATTTGGTTCGGGCAATTAACGCCGAAAGCTGGGGCGGTGAAGCCATGATCACTTACCGGCCGTCAGCAAGTTGGTTACTGGATGCAAGCTTTGCATACACTCACGGTAGCAATTTAACTGATGAACGCCCGTTGGCACAGCAGCCACCGCTAGAACTAAAGCTTGGCGCAGAATACAAATACCACGATTGGACATTTGCTGGCTTGTGGCGCGTGGTTGATAATCAACACCGAGTTGCCATTGGCCAGGGCAATATTGTTGGCAATGACTTCAAAGAAACAGCGGGCTTTGGCACTTTAGCACTCAATGCCCACTGGCGCATTTCGAACAGTTGGCGGATTAGCTTTGGTGTTGATAACGTACTGGATAAGCTTTATGCCGAGCACTTAAGCACTGCCGGTGCCATGGTTGCCGGGTTCGAACAAACCACACAGGTCAACGAACCAGGTCGTACTTTCTGGTTTAAGCTGGATTATCACCTGTAACTGGGTATAAAATTGCCAACTTCATTTATAACCAAACATGATTGAGAGCAATTTATGGGTCGCGCGTATCAAAACCGAAAAGATTCGATAGCCAAAACGGCCGCTGCAAAAAGCAAAGTTTACAGCAAGTACGGTCGTCAAATTTATGTCGTGGCAAAGCAAGGCGGAGTCGACCCCGATGCGAACTTGCAGTTACGTAGCTTGATTGATAACGCCAAGAAGGACCAAGTTCCCGCACACGTTATCGAAAAAGCGATTGATAAAGCCAAAGGCGGTGCCGGTGAAGATTACTCGCCAGCCATGTATGAAGGCTTTGGTCCAGGCAATTGTATGGTTATGGTTGACGCACTTACAGATAACCCGAACCGCACCATTGGTGAAGTACGTAACTGCTTCACCAAAACCAAGTGCAAGCTCGGCGCACCGGGTAGCGTTTCCCACATGTTTGATCACTGCGCTATCTTGCGATTCGCTGGCGACGATGAAGACGCGGCGCTTGAAACCCTGATGATGGCCGATGTTGATGTGACCGACATTGAAACAGACGAAGGCTTTATTACCGTATTCACACCGCACACCGAATCACATAAAGCGAAAGTTGCGTTACAAGACGCCTTCGACGGTATCGAGTTTGAAGTCGACGAAGTTCAGTATCTGCCGCAAATGATGACTGACCTGACAAGTGAGGAAGATATTGCGCAGATGGAGAAGTTGCTGGATATGCTGAATGATTGTGACGACGTTCAAAACGTCTACCACAACGCCCAGTGGTAAAGAGCAACGACGATATTCGTTATTAGATATTGGATATAAGAAAGGCGAGCTTGGAAATTCTAAGCTCGCCTTTTTCGTTTCGGCGTTTTTTCTAATAGCTAATATCTAATAGCTAATTGCGCTCTTGCAGTAGATTTAGGATGAAGGCGTATTCTTCTGCAATTTCCTTCATTCGCGCAAACCGACCGCTACTACCACCATGCCCTGCACTCATATTGGTTTTGAACATCAGCGGGTTTGCGTCGGTTTTGTGGGTACGCAATTTAGCAACCCACTTCGCTGGTTCGAAGTATTGAACTTGCGAGTCGTGTAATCCGGTGGTGACCAAAATTGCCGGATAGTCCTGCTTCTTCACTTGGTCATACGGTGAATACGACAGCATGTAGTCGTAATACGGTTGATTTTTTGGATTACCCCACTCGTCAAACTCATTGGTCGTAAGCGGAATGCTCTCGTCTAACATGGTGGTTACCACATCAACAAACGGCACATGGGCCATTAAGCCGCGATAGTGTTCCGGTGCCATGTTCGCCACGGCGCCCATTAATAGGCCACCCGCACTGCCGCCCATGCCGAAAACTTTGTCTGGGTGTGCATACTTTTCGGCAACAAGGTGCTTGGTTACGTCAATGTAGTCGGTAAACGTATTAATTTTCTTCAGAAGCTTACCGTCTTCATACCATTGACGACCCATTTCTTGACCACCTCGAATGTGAGCAATGGCGTAAACAAAGCCACGGTCGACAAGGCTGAAAATGGTGGAACGGAAATAAGGGTCAGAGCTACTACCGTATGAGCCGTAGGCGTATTGATATAATGGCGCAGAACCATCTTGCTTGAAGCCTTTTTTGTACAACAGCGACACCGGAATTTTTGTACCGTCTTCTGCGGTTGCCCAAGTGCGTGCAGTTTCATAAAGACTTGCATCAAAGTTTGGTACTTCGTTTTGCTTTAATAGCTCTTGCTCACCGGTCGACATATCGTAAGCATATACCGTCGACGGTGTGGTTAATGAGCTGTAGGTATAACGCAAGGTGTCGGTATCTTGTTGCACGTTACGCTCAAACACGGTGACGTACGCTTCTTCGTCGGAAGCAATAAACTTCGCTTCGTCTGGTGCATCCCAAGGCACGATGCGAATGCGACGCAAGCCATCGCTACGCTCGTTAATGGCGAGGTAATTACTGAACACGGCGAAGTCTTGAATGAATACGTCATCGCGATGCTCGACTAGAGGCTGCCATTTTGTCTTATCGCCAATTTCTTCATGTGCAACTTGCATGACTTGAAAGTTCGGTGCATCTAAATCCGTGCGGATAATCCACCGACCATCGAGGTGATCAGCACTATACTGAAAATCGCGCTCTCGCGGCGCCAATACTTGGAATTTGCCATCAGGCTCATCCGCATCCAATACATGCACTTCTGTTGAAACCGTTTGATCCAAGTTAATCTGAATGTACTCACCGTCCGTGGTGTTGTTCACCCACATGTAGAACGTGTTGTCTTTCTCTTCATAAACCAGTTCAGCGGTATCTGCCGGCTCACCAATGCGATATTTCATTACGCGAGTAGACAATAAGGTTTGCGGATCATTTTCAATCACGAATAATGTTTCATTGTCTTTCGCCCACGCAATTGAAGCGGATAAGCCAGTTAAAGTCTGAGCGTTATCTTCACCCGTTGTTAAATCACGAATACGCAATTCATACTGGCGACGGCCGGTGTTATCGACCATGTACGCCATCAATTGCTGATTTGGGCTAACCGCCAAGTTGCCAACGTTCATATAGCTTTGGCCTTCAGCCAGCTTGTTCACATCGAGCACGACTTGCTCGGTGCCTTCTTGGTCAGCACGCACGTAAATTGGATACTCTTTACCGGCTTCGTATTTCACCGAATACAGGTAGTCACCTTTCTGGTAGGGCACCGAAGTATCGTCTTGTTTAATACGGCCAATAATCTCGCTTTCGAGCGTGTCTGTCAGTTCAGTGTAGTCCGCACGATAAGCATCGTAGTACGTGTTTTCAGCTTCTAAATACGCAAGTACATCAGCGTCGGTGCGACTATCATCACGTAGCCAGTAGTATGGATCTTGACGATTCCCTTGTGGTGACTCAACCACATATGGGCGTTGTTCCGCTATCGGTGGTTGTGCGGTCGTATCGTTCGTTGCAGTATTTTGTGAAGCTGGGCTACACGCAGCCAACCAGAGCGCTGAAAGAACTAAACTAGTTGTATATAAACGGTTTTTTAAAGCCATGTTGTTATTCCGAAGGAGATGGAAATTTAACTATACGGCGCATTTCTAAATGCGCAACAAATCAGTGTTACAAGTTGTTACACTTGCTCAAAAAATGAGGTATCATCGAGCGTATAACACATAAGATTAACATGCCATCTTACGAACGTTCATAGCGCGCCATTCGCCGCAATTGGGCACACACGTCCGACCACTTGTGTCAAACTGACGATGTTTTAGGCAAAGTTAACATCTAGTTGGAGGGCGGATGCCTAAATTTTTGTTTCTGATAGCACTGTTGTTGGGTCTGTCGTTTACCACCGTTTCAGCCCAAGAAGCGACTGTTCCTGCTGTAGACCAAACCATCGAAGATCGGCTCGATGCAGTGCTTAATGCCGCCAATACAGAAACATCACTCCAGCAGTTAACCGAAATTCGCGACGACCTTACTGCTGAAACACCGGTAATGACGCGTGTTCGTACCCTCAGTTATATTGCCCTTGATTACGCATACCTTGGCGACCAAGAAAAAGCATTAGAACAAATTGAGGAGGTTCGTCGCATTGCTGAGCGAAGCGGTTTACCTGACGCGATAGCTGAAGTTGAAGCAACGGCACTCTTAATTGTGGCCATGCAGGGTAAAATTTCGCAAGCCATGGCAAATCTCAATGACGCCTTAATTCCGCTTGAAAGTGCGCAAATACCTCGTGTGAAGTATTTTGTAAATAATTTCGCGGCTTATCTTTATCAGCAACGTAGTCAGTTTGATCGCGCACTTGAACACCTCATTTATGCGGCCGATGCTGTCGCTGAAACAGATGATTCGCGAACCCTAATTCGACTGGTTTCCACTAAGCTGCAAATTGCGAATCTCTACACACAGCAAAAAAGTTATGACTTAGCTATCGAGCAACTCGATGATGCGGAAAAGTTAGCAAACGAAAACGACCTCATGAAGCAAGTGGGTGCGGATATCATGTTGCAGCGCGCCTATATTGAAAGCGATCGTAAAAACTTCGACCGCGCGTTAGGAATTTACGCACGCCTGCGTGATCAACTTAAAGACAATCCCGATAACGTCGCGAGCTATCTCACCGTCCTCAATAATATGGGCGATGTCGATATTCGTATCGGCCGCTACGAAGATGCTCGACGCGTATTAGAGGAAGCTTACACCGTTGCTAAGTTGAACCCTCAACAATTTAAACCCGATATTATTCAATTTAATTTAGGTTATGTTGATGTTTTCCTGGGTGAGATCGAACAGGGTTTAAATGAAATGCGTCAGATTGTGGATGCTGCTCGCGAGGCGTGGGCACCATCTGAATTTGAAGAGCTACTCGGCGAGTATGCCGACGCACTTATTCATGTTGGGTTACATGACGAAGCAATCGATGTATTGATAGAGCAGCGCGAATTGCGAGAAGAAGCATACAAGGGTGATCAGCAAAAGAGCATTGCTGAATTGCAGAATCTGTATGATAGCAAAGACAAAGCCATGCAGATCGAGCTGCTATCGCAAAAAAATGAACTCAACCAACAGCTTATTGAAAATGAAAGTCAAAAGCGCACCATTTTAACGCTTTTCGTTGTTGTTGCTGTTTTTGCGATGATTTTAGTTGTCCTGTTATATCGTGCCGCGCAGCGTAGTAACCGGGAATTAAAAGTGGCAAACAGTAAGCTAGCTGAGCAATCCGTGCGCGACCCGTTAACCGGTCTTTTAAATCGACGCGCTTTACAGAATAAACTAAGAACGCCACATAAAGTTGGTCACGACGCGATGTTATTACTCGATGTTGATCACTTTAAACGTATTAACGATAACCTTGGCCATGCCGCTGGCGATGACGTGCTCGTTGAAGTTTCAAAACGCCTTCTGCAAGTTTCTCGAGAGTCTGATCTCGTTGTTCGATGGGGTGGTGAAGAATTCTTGATTTATTTAACCAATACCGAGCAAAGCAAACTGCCAGCAATGGCAAAACGCATGCTCGACGTGATTGGTTCCACCCCAATTCAGTCCGGTGACCGTGAAATCTGGATAACTGCAACGGCTGGCTTTATTAGTTACCCGTTTGCTGATTTGCATGAGAATCAAATGGATTGGGAAGAAACATTGCAGCTTGCCGATATGGTTCTTTATGCCGGTAAAGTTCACGGCCGCAATCAGGCGTGGGGTGTCATGGCGCTCAACAAGCCTTTCGCCGAAGTGCAAAAGCTACTTGAAACCGACTTACCTGGTGCCATTGAGCAAGATGCCATCAGTGTCGAAATTCTCCACGGCCCAGAACAACCAAAACCCTAATAAAAAACCCCGAGCGCCGCTAGACGTTCGGGGTTTTGCCTCTCTTAGCAATTAATTCAGTTCTTTAATGCCCATATTCCACAAGGTGAAACCATAGATATCAGCATACTGCTCAATGGTTTTCGATACTGGGGTACCGGCACCGTGACCTGCATTGGTCTCAATGCGAATCAGCTGTGGATTCGGTCCCGAGTCTTTCGCTTGAAGCTCAGCTGCGAACTTAAATGAATGTGCTGGAACCACACGGTCATCATGATCACCCGTGGTAATCATCGTTGCGGGATAATGCACACCCGACTCAACGTTATGCACTGGTGAGTAACCTTTTAAGTACTCGAACATTTCTTTGCTGTCTTCAGCGGTGCCGTAGTCGTATGCCCAACCAGCGCCAGCTGTGAAGGTGTGGTAACGCAACATATCGAGTACACCCACTGCAGGCAATGCCACTTGCATTAAGTCAGGACGTTGAGTCATCACCGCACCAACCAACAAACCACCATTTGAGCCACCGCGTACGGCAAGTTTACCATTTGACGTGTAACCTTCTTCAATGAGGTATTCAGCCGCGGCAATAAAGTCATCGAACACGTTCTGCTTTTGCATTTTGGTGCCAGCATTGTGCCAATCTTTACCGTACTCACCACCACCGCGAAGGTTAGCAACTGCATAAACCCCGCCTAACTCAAGCCACATTGCGTTGGTCATGCTAAAGCTTGGGGTAAGGCTAACATTAAAGCCACCGTAACCGTACAAAATGGTCGGGTTGGTTCCGTCCAGTTCCATACCTTTTTTATAGGTAATGATCATCGGTACTTCGGTGCCATCTTTTGACGTGTAGAACACCTGCTTCGATTCATAAGCGTTGCTGTCAAATTGTGCTTTTGATTCAGCATATACTTCAGATTCACCAGCGTCTGGCTCATACGCATAAATGGTACCTGGGGTGTTGTAGTTGGTAAACGTGTAATACACCACGTCGTCTTCACGCTTCGCACTGAAGCCGCCAACACTACCAACGCCTGGCAATTCAATTTCACGAATACGCTCGCCGTCGTAGTTGTATTGTTCTACCTTTGCAATTGCATCAACCATATACTCGGCAAAAATGTAGCCAGCACCTGTTGAAGGGCTTAACACGTGCTCAGTTTCGGCAATGAAGTCTTCCCAGTTTTCAGGCTGAGGATTCGCTGCATCAACCGTTACAACGCGCTTGTTCGGCGCATTCAAATCCGTTACCAAATAGAGTTTGGTACCCACATTATCCAATACGTAAGTATCAGAATCAGTGTGGTCAAGAACTGTGACCATGTCACTTTCTGGATTCGTTAAGTCTTTAATAAATAACTTGTTACCAGAAGTTGAAACTGCTGCGGTGATCACTAAAAAACGGTCATCGTCGGTAACTTGGCCGCCAACATAACGATGTTTCTCAGCTTCAGTACCGCCGAATACAACCTTGTCATCGGCTTGGTCAGTACCTAGCTTGTGATAATAAAGCTTGTGTTGATCGGTTTTCGCTGACAACTCACTACCTTCTGGCTTGTCATAGCTTGAATAATAGAAACCTTCGTTGCCATACCAAGAGATACCGCTAAATTTCACATCAACCAATGTCGGCTCAAGTTGCTCTTTGGTTTCAACGTCAATCACAATAATTTTGCGCCAGTCGCTTCCGCCTTCCGAAATAGCGTAAGCAGCAAGTGAACCATCATTTGAAAAGCTCAAGGTTGCCAATGAGGTGGTGCCATCTTCACTAAAGGTATTTGGATCTAAAAATACTTCAGTGTTGCCTTCTTCATCAGTGCGGTACACCACGTACTGGTTTTGCAAACCATCATTTTTATAGAAATAGGTGTATTTACCTTCTTTAAACGGTGCGCCAACTTTTTCGTAGTTCCAAAGCTCAGCTAAACGGTCTTTAATTTGGTCGCGATAAGGAATCTGCTCCAGATAGTCAAAGGTTACTTCGTTTTGCGCTTTTACCCACGCTTCGGTTTCAGCCGAACGGTCATCTTCTAACCAGCGGTATGGGTCAGCGACAACGGTACCGAAGTACTCATCGGTAACATTACCGCGCACTGTCATTGGATAGCTGATATTTGCATCCACCGCAGTCTCCGTGTGTGATTCTTGTTGTGGCGAACAGGCGCTTAGTAATGCAACGCCAGCCACAGCTGCTAGATATTTCATGTGTGGTTTAACTCCCCTCGTTATTATTTTTTAACTCAGCGCTGGATGCGTATTTGCAAACCAAGGCTGATGATTCATGCCTAGTAAAAACTGTTGTAATCTTGGGTAATCGGCAACGTTTATACGCTCTCGAAATTGTGCCCAACTTAAAAAACATGCGAGACGTAATTGCCCATCACTGTATGTTTCTCGCTGTGGCCAGTCACGCTGATCGAGCTCCGTTAAGATGGAGTGAACTCGATCTTTTTGGCGCTGCAAATATGGGCTGTTCTCGGTAGTTATATTATCACGCTCGAGTAAAAATAAATTCACCGTGGCATCAAGCGCCGTATTTGCGAGACAAAATAAGTCGAAGTCGGCAACATCGTCGCAAAATGGCTGTTGATGACGCTCGCGTAGGTAACGCAAAATAGATGCTGAGTCGGTCAGTTGCACCGCGCCATCATGTAAAAACGGCACACGTTGGGTGGGTGATTGTTGCGCGCTTTGCGTGTAATCGGTTGGAATAAATTCAAATTTGTCATTGTTCTGGGTCAACACAATACGGCAGTGACGCACATATGGTGAGGTATAACTGCCAAATAACTTCATAATGCCCCCTAAAAGACGTTAAGCTATGCCTTCATTCTGCTTGAGATTACCAAAATGAAACGTGGAATACAGTATTTACTCAAAGGTCTCACCATTCTACTCCCATTGGTGGTGACAATCGCACTGGTTCATTGGTTTTTAGTGACCATTGAGTCATGGTTGCGTCCTATTTGGGAAACAATTCTTGGCACCAAATATTACTTCCCTGGTTTAGCGTTTTTAAGCTTCATTGTACTTGCCATTATCATTGGCTTTAGTGCTCGCTGGAACTTCATTAACAAGCTATGGGAGCTGCCGGGCAACATCATGCATCGTATGCCAGTTCTACGCAGTTTGTACGGCACCATTACTGATGTGTTTGATTTAATGTCAGGCAAAAGTTTTTCAGATGAATCTGTTGTACTTGTCACCCTGCCCGGTGCCGACGTGAAATTAATTGGCATCGTCACGAAAAAACCAGGACAAAAAGACGATCGACTTTCAGCGATGCTCGATGAAGACCACATCGCCGTATTCCTGCCAATGAGTTACAACGTCGGTGGTTATATGCTTATTGTGCCGCGCGAAAGCGTCGAAAAACTCGATATGTCACCCGCAGATGCCATGCAACTCACTATTAGCGGTGGGCTTGGTAAAAATCGACAATTTCCAGTAAACGAAGACTAGTGGAGTATATATGTCTTACCTTCCATGTGTAGAAATTGAACCTCAGAAGCCGGCCACGCATGCAATTATCTGGTTACATGGTCTCGGTGCCGATGGTAACGATTTTGCACCCTTAGTACCGCATTTAACACCGCCGGTTGCGGTTCGATTTGTATTCCCGCATGCACCTCAAATACCAGTGACTATTAATGGCGGTATGCGTATGCCTGCTTGGTATGACATTCTGAGCATGTCACTTGGGCGTGAAGTTGATGAGCAGCAGCTTCGTGATTCTGCAGCAGCAGTGCAGCAATTGATTGAGCGTGAAATTGAACGTGGTATTCCGGCCGAAAATATTTTATTGGCAGGTTTTTCTCAAGGCGGCGCGGTTGCCTATGAAGCAGCGCTAACTTATCCCAAACGCTTACGTGGTTTGCTAGCGCTCTCAACCTATTTAGCGACGCATCAAAGTATTACACCGCATGCAGCGAACAATGATATCCCTATTTTGGTGCAGCATGGCTCGCAAGATCCTGTTGTACCTGAAGCACTCGGACAGCATGCCTATCAATGGTTAAAACAGCAGGGCTACAACGCCGAATATCAAAGCTTTGCAATGCAACATCAGGTATGTGGCGAGCAGGTGCAAGCCATAAATACATGGTTGCAGAAGGTTCTCGCTTAGTCAGCGAGAACTTGAAGTTTTTCTGCCCATTGCGCTACCCACGTCATGGCCGTATCGCGATTCGCTGTGCGAATATTCACATGGCCAACCTTGCGGCCTGGGCGAGGTTCTTTGTTGTACCAATGGCAATCGGTATCAGCGTGATGCCATAAGCCGGCAGGAATTTGGTCAGCGCCAATCACGTTAATCATGAGGGTTGGTTCTAACCGCAATAAAGGTAGTGGCATCCCGGTTAGTGCGCGAATATGTAAGTCAAATTGGCTGCTATTCGCGCCGGTCATTGTCCAATGCCCTGAGTTGTGTACTCGCGGTGCTATTTCGTTCACTAACAGTTGTGCATCATCGCCTTCGCCTACCACAAAAAACTCAATGGCTAAAACACCAACGTAATGCAGCGCATCCGTGAGCTTACGGAAACAGTCTTCAGCAACACTCTGTAGGCGCTCGTCGACAACATCAATGGCGCCGAGGCTATAACTTAATATACCGCGATCATGCACATTGGTAATTAGCGGATAGCAACAAATGCTGCCATCTTTACTGCGCGCTCCAACTAGCGATACTTCGCGGTGAAACGGAATCATATGCTCGGCAATACCGGGCGCTTGACCAGCCTGTTGCGCTAACTCGCTCGGGTTATCCACCATTCGGAAACGCCATTGGCCTTTACCATCATAGCCACCACGAGCGGCTTTTAGCACCATCGGCTGTTCTGCTTTACTGAGAATTTTCTCAAGCTCATCCGCATTGTTATAAGTTTGCCACGGCGAGGTCGGTACACGGCAATCATCAAAGAGTTTCTTTTCAGCACGGCGGTCGGTAAGGCTTTTAATTCGCGCCGGGTCCATCAAAAACTTGTCGTGCGCAGCGGCAAGGATATCCGCCGGAATATCTTCGTGCTCCCAACTCACCAAATCAGCCCAAGCAATGGCGTCTGTTAGCGATAACTGCAAATCAATCTGAGCTGAAAGCGGTTTAACGGTGTTGCTGCGGGTACTAAATAGTAGACACTCGTGTCCATGACTAATAGCGCTTGCACCCAACATCTGCCCTAATTGGCCATCACCGATAAACAGAATTTTCATGATTCAGGCAGCTCCAATTTCGGACCGTTCATCACCTTCTCGCGTTGTTGCTCGCGAAATGCATGCACACGTTGACGAACATCGACATTAAATGAGCCGATAATTTGTGCCGCTAATAAGCCAGCATTCGCAGCGCCAGCGGGGCCAACTGCTAATGTGCCTACCGCGACGCCTTTTGGCATTTGTACAATCGACAGCAAGCTATCTAAGCCCTTCAGTTGTTTGCTCGGCACCGGTACGCCCAATACTGGAATAGCAGTGAATGCCGCGAGCATGCCAGGCAAATGTGCTGCGCCGCCGGCGCCAGCGATCACCACAGGAACGCCATCTTGTTCGGCTTGTTCCATGGTGGTTTTCAATAAATCAGGGGTGCGGTGCGCAGACACAACTTCAGCGCGCCATTCAACGCCGAGGTCTTTCAGCATTTGTGCTGCATGTTGCATGACGGGCCAGTCAGACTGCGAGCCCATTAAGATCAAGACAGGTGCCATGTGGTGCTCCGTTTTTCAAAGGAGCGAATTGTAGCTAGGACAAGCGATAGGTGCAAATTTATTGCGCAATTCTCAAACGATTGCGGCCCTGACTTTTGGCTTTATCCTTAGCGGCGTCGGCGCACTCAAGCCACTGGCCCCAATCTTGCCCCTTGCGCCATTCGGCAACACCAGCGCTAGCCGTGACTGTGGTCATCATACTTTTTATCGCAAATGGTTCGTGGCGCAGGCTATCAAGCATCTCGCCGGTTAGCTCAGCGGCTTGCTTTAGAGAAGTATTTGGGAAAATGACAAGAAATTCGGCACCGCCGTAGCGCACCATGACATCGTTTTTACGACAAATTCGAGCTAACCGAGCGGCTGTTTCCTTCAACACAGCGTCGCCAAACATATAGCCAAACTTGTCATTGATATTCTTGAACGAATCCAGATCAAGCAGCATTGCACTTACGGGATGCTGATGACGTTTTGCGCGCTCGAGCTCAGTTTGCATCATCTCGGATACATAGTCACGACGATAAAAACCAGTTAACGGATCGGTTGCATACAGCTTGGAAAGATTGCGCTGCATATAACTCATCATAACCAAGAATACGGCGCCGACGCCTATTAACACCAACATCGAAAGCGCTATTCGCCAGGCGTACTCAAACGGCAAAAACTGATACATTACTGCTGCAAATAGTGCATAAATTAGCATGATGACAAGCACGAATATGGTGCGGTCAAACATAAAAAAGACCATAGCTAATACTGGGTACATCCAGTACACACCCATCATGCCGGATGATTTCATCGAGACACTAACTAACGTGCCCAACGCGCAGATAAATAGGAAGTTTATCCATTGCGGTGCGAGTTCATTTCGGTAAATAACGCCGGTGAGAATAAACGCTAAGGCAACGCTCACTAATGCCCCAGATTCTAGCCAGCGTGAATCCGTGGCAAGTACCCCAGCTAACACCAGAATTACCAAGCCGACACCAAAATAGATAGTGCGCATGGCAACTAATCGAAATTGCTGCCACAAATTCAGTGATAATGCGGGAGTTGCTACCGTCGAGTTCATGAATATCCGTTCTCAATTAAGCTGTTGGAGTGTAACTTTCTGCCTTGCACACTTGATTGCGACCTTTGCGTTTTGCTTCAAGTAAAGCAGTATCTGCGGTATTTATCCATTCCGCCCATGTTTGTTCGGCTCGCAACTGGGCAACCCCAATGCTAATGGTCAAGTGAGCCTGTGCATCTTTACCGTCGAACGGCGTATTCGCAATGGCAAGTCGCAATTTTTCCGCAACTTTTACAGCCTCTTCGAGTTCAGTTTCTGGCATGACCACCAGAAACTCTTCACCACCAACGCGAAATAATTGATCATTAATGCGTAAGGTTGCTTTTAATCGTGCGGCAAGTTGCTTGAGCATCTGATCGCCGAATAGGTGCCCATGCTTGTCATTAAGCAGTTTAAAATGGTCGAGGTCGAGCATAATTAAACTGGCGGGACGATGGTATCGGCGAAAATTATGAATCAACTGGCTGAGTACATTATTTAATCGATGACGATTTTGTAGACCGGTCAAAGTATCGGTGACAACCAACTGATGTAGTAGTTTTTGCATGCGCCCCAGCATCACCACAAAAACACTGCCGAGTACCAAAATAACCAGCAGCGATGCGGTGATACGCCAACCATCGCTAGCCGGCATATAAAGTAACGCTGCCGCGCTCATCACTATGGTTACAACCGAGGCAAGCGCAATAGCAAAGCCATCGCGAAACATAAAGAAGCTAGCAACGAGTAACGGATATGCCCAGTAAACACCGATGGCACCATTGGTGCGAATTGAAGCAAAACAAATGGAGGTTAGCAGCATCATGAATATGACTCGCCACACGTCAGGAATACGTTTACTGCGATACCAATATGCAATGACAGCTAACACGATTGCCGCGACCAATAGAACTGCTGCCTGAATGTAATGAACCAACCACACTTGAACACCAGCTAATAACAGCTGAGTAATTGCCCCCGCCCACACAATGTTGCGCGTGACTTTATTTCGAAAGCTTTGCAGCAGCGTATCTGCCGATTGATTGGGCATGGCCAGCGTCCTTCTGACTTACCAAATTGAATTGCATGTCTATGCTCAAAGTATCGCCAAGCATTAGGAATAGCAATAACTTTGCGGCATAATTCATTTAAATCAAATCAAAGGAGTTGTCATCATGCTGATGAAAGCAGACCAAAGCATACTTGTCATTGTCGATGCGCAAGAAAAACTCGCGCCCGTCATCCATCAGCGCGATCAACTCATCGCTCGCATGCGTTGGCTTGGTGAAATCGCCAATGAATTAGATATACCTGTTGTTGTTACCGAACAGTATCCCAAAGGCTTAGGCATTAGTGTCGATGATCTATCCGGCGTTATTGAGAATGCTCAAGTAATCGAGAAGATGCACTTTAGCGCCATGCAAGAACCCAACTTCGTCAACGCTATCGGCGAAATCAACCGCTCTCAAGTGATACTAATGGGAATGGAAACACACGTATGTATATTGCAAACGGCGCTTGATTTAATTGCCGACGATTATCAAGTATTTGTCGTTGAAGATGCGGTGGGTTCACGTCGCGATAGTGACAAACAAACCGCTTTAAAGCGCTTGCGGCAAGAGGGTGTCGTGATAATTTCTTCGGAAATGGCGGCCTATGAATGGCTATATCGCTCAGGAACTGACCAGTTTCGTCACATCACGAAAAACTGGATTCGCGGCTAAAGCCCTTATAAGCGTTAATAAATCTTTAATTGACAGGGGTTAGGATCAGCGTATACTGACGGTCGCTAGAAAAATTCGGCTGTCTAATTGTGGCCTGTTACGAAGTCAATTGCTGTACCTCGTTTTGTAAGTCCTCAAGTAATACACGTAATTTTTATTAGCAATACCCTAGATTTTCACATGCACTACGAGGAATCACAGCATGTCTACAGTAACTGGTAAAGTAAAATTCTTTAACGAAGCTAAAGGTTTCGGTTTCATCGAGCAAGAGCAAGGCGCGGACGTATTCGTACACTTCTCTGCTATTCAATCAGACGGTTTCAAAACCTTAGCTGAAGGCCAAACTGTTCAGTTCACTATTGAACAAGGTCCTAAAGGCCCACAGGCTTCTAACGTAGTTCCTATGTAATTACGTTTCTTCTAGCGAAGAATTCCAAAAAGCCGCTCACTTGAGCGGCTTTTTTTGTGCCTGTTCTTGATAGCTGTACCAGCCAGTTTTGAAACGCGCTTTAGTAGCTGACATTTTCGCTTCGCGCATTCCCTTCTCAAGAATGCGTCGCGCCTTGTGAGTTTCACCTTGTGCGACAAATACCTGGGCCTGTCCCCAATAGGCTTCGTGCACGTATGGTGCCTGTTCAGCTGCTTTGCGGTACATGGTCATGGCTATATCAAGCTGGTTTTGTGCAAACGCCGCATCACCTAAGGCTATCCAAGCGTATGGATTCGCTTCGGGAATTGACTGAATACGGTGCTCAAGTTTCGCCACTAATTCGTGACGCTGCTGACGTTTAGCAAGGGCTTGGTAATTGTGCAGTACGTTGAGGTTGTCGGCATCTAAGCGCAAAGCGTAATTAAATAATTGCTCTGCGGTGCTAGCGTCGTCTTTGCGCCCGTGCAAGAGCCCCAAAATATTCAGTACTTCACTATCTTTCGGCGTGTATGTCAGAGCTTCGGAGGCATACGCATAAGCCTCATCCACCAAGCCATCAACCATCAATTCAGCCGCCCGATTACGGTAATACAGTGCCAGAAACTCCGTTTCGCTGATCATCTCGGCATTCTGCGAAGCCAATGAAGGAAAGTAATCCACAACAACCCAAGCGCGCTTAAGAAGCGTTTTATTCTCGCCTTCTTTTGCTGCTTCAAGCGGTTTATACAATCGTGCGCGAACATGATCAGATACCAGAACAATATTGTTATTGCGGTCAAATACCGGTGCATTGGTCACGCGCTGGAACTTAATTTCTACATCAACAAGATCAGCTAAACCTTTCGTAAGAATGGCTAATGCCATGCAATTACCAGCGCTCAGTGCAAAAGCTTCACTGGCAGTATACGTTTGTTCCTTATAATTGAAGCCGAAAGTTAAATCTTGAAGGTATACGCTAATGCGTTCGTGCTCAGGTAAATCACTGAGACGATCATTGAAATCAAGTAAGAAATCTTGCTGTTGCGAAGCGGTTAGTGCAAACAATTGTTGTGCTGACACAACGGACTGTTGGGGCCTGAAGAGAGCGCTGTTTAGGCTCGGCATTTGAGCCTTCGCATGCGCCTGTGCCACACTATTCATTGACGATTGCCCGGCACAGCCGCTTATTGCAGCAAGTGATAATGCCATCATGAGAATATTTGCTAGCTTCATAATTACCTCCGCTAGCAACTGGTTATCGTCAAGAGTTAGTTGGTTTCAGTGGGCGACTTTTTTGGTTGCTCTTTCTGTTGCTCTTTCTGACGACGTTCAGCTGCTTCCTGTTCCGCCTTAAGGAAGTCCATATCGTCTAAATCGACATCCGGTATTTCTTCACACACATTACCGCCAAGTTGATTCACTGCGCAACACAAATCGCTCACTTTTTGGTCTAATAAATGAACGTGATCGAGCATGCGGCCAATGGCCGTTGCAACAGGATCGGGATTATCTGCAGAAATTGCATACGCATCGAAGCCATATTGTTTCGCAATTTCTTGACGACGTTTGGTGACCTCAGACGTCTCCGCTGTTGCTGCACTTCGCGCCACGCGCGCCGGAATTCCAACTACGGTTGCCTCGGCTGGTACATCTTTCACTACGACCGCATTCGAACCAATACGTGCATTCTCACCAATCTCAATTGGACCAAGAACCTTAGCTCCTGCACCAATAACCACGCCGTTTTTGAGTGTTGGATGACGTTTACCTTGATTCCAACTTGTTCCGCCGAGCGTGACGCCGTGGTAGATGGTCACGTCATCGCCAATTTCGGCCGTTTCACCAATCACGACACCCATTCCGTGGTCAATGAAGAAACGCCGGCCAATTTTCGCGCCTGGATGAATTTCGACTCCCGTTAACCATCGCGAGATGGTGGAAACGAAACGCGCCAGCCAATACCAACGCCAGGTCCATAGCTTATGGCTAAAACGATGCCACCAAATAGCATGAAGCCCTGGATATGTGGTGAGTACTTCAAAAGCATTACGCGCAGCCGGATCGCGGGCAAAAACACTTTGAATATCTTCTCGAACGCGTTTGAACATGAAATGTAAAGCCTAATCAGTGTCATTAAGAACGTTATTATACCAAGATTTAAGGTTGGTTGCGTCAGTTCACTCAGTTTAAGCGGTTAAATGCTGACCGCTTCATTGACCCCTCTAGCAATAACTCGCTACTGTGGTGACTATAGCAAAAATAAAGCGAGGTAAATCACATGCGGAAATTATTAGCAGTATCTATAGCACTCGGCTTGGCTTCAACCGCCCATGCCGACACGCTTATTTACGCCGGTACACTCATTGACGGTACTCAAGCCAATCCGAAGTCAGAAATGACCGTGATTATTGATGAAGGCACGATTAAGGCCATCGAGAAGGGCTTCAAACAGCCGCAAGACGGAGATGTGGTCATCGATCGCCGTGACGGCACGGTGATGCCTGGCTTTATTGATATGCACACACACCTGACTTCACAGTTGGGTCCCGGTAGCTATATGAATAAATTTACCAAAGGGGCGCCAGACGTCACCTTAGATGCGGTAAATTATGCCCGCAAAACACTTATGGCTGGCTTTACTACGGTTCGCGATTTGGGGGACTCGTATAATGCCAGTATTGCACTACGTAACGCTGTAAACGCCGGTAAAGTGGTTGGCCCTCGCATATATACTGCAGGTAAGTCACTTGCAACGACAGGCGGACATGCTGATCCAACCAACGGCGCGCATAGTGGCTTGTATGAAACACCGACGCCGGCAGACGGCGTGTTAAATGGCCCTTATGAAGCACGACAAGCAGTTCGCGCTCGTTATCAAGACGGCTCAGATTTGATCAAGCTGACAGTTACAGGTGGTGTACTGAGCGTTGCGAAGAGCGGTCACAACCCACAATTTATGATGGATGAACTCGAAGCTGTGGTGCAAACCGCAAAAGACTACGAAATGAAGGTCACCGTTCACGCACATGGTAAAGAAGGCATGTTGCGCGCTATTGAGGCCGGTGTTAATTCCATTGAGCACGGCACTTATATGGATGACGAAGTCATGCGCGCCATGAAAAAGAAAGGTGTGTACTACGTTCCAACCATTACGGCGGGTCGGTCTGTCGCTGACCGCGCTAAAATTGACGGGTTCTTCCCTGAACTAGTGCGGCCAAAAGCCGCTGCCATCGGCCCAAAAATTCAGAGCACTTTTGCTGAAGCCTACAAAGCTGGCGTGAAAATTGCGTTCGGTACTGATGCAGGCGTATTCGACCACGGCGAAAACTATCGCGAGTTTATCTACATGGTTGAAGCCGGTATGCCGCCTTTAGCGGCAATTCGAAGTGCGACAGCAGAAGCATCAAAACTCTTGGGCGTATCTGATATCGGTACCATCGAAGTTGGCAAGCGCGCTGATGTGGTAGCGGTACAGGGAAATCCGTTAAACGACATTTCCCTGCTCAGCAACATTAATTTGGTTGTGAAAGACGGTACGGTCTACAGACAATAAGTTAAGCGAAATCTTTCAAGAGCTGGCGGACGTCTTGCAATATCACGTCTTCCAGCTCTTTTTCATAGCCTTCGCGCTCATTATCCATTTTGCGAATTTCTGCTTTCGGGTATTGCTTGCGTGCCTCATGAGTTGGCATGTGTTTGATGCGCTCATACATATCATGCAACGACGGATATTTTCTCGCATACCCTGCTTGGTTTGATTCAACCCGCAAATCCAACAATACCACCAAACGAAGCGCGCCTTCTGACAGTGGGCATTGCCCCTGCTCCATCGCCTTCGCTATCGTTACGATACTTTCGTGGAGATTCTCATTTCGCTTTGCTAATGCTTGATCACGTCGTTGATTCTGCGCTTTTAATTGCGCTAACAGGCGACCAGCATAAAACGCGAGCCCGGCAATAATTACAACACCGAGCAGAACAGCAATCCAAGCCCATGCCGGAAAGTTAGCTTCTGTCATCGTCATCCTCAAATTCGTCGTCGAAGTCTAAATCATCATCGTCTTCAAGCTCAATGCCGAGCATTTCAGCAAGCTGAGAGAATCTCTCAGTACGTTCTTCCATGTACTTTGTATCACTGGCGTTTAATGTTTCGCCATCTTCAGCGCGCTCTAACAACGCTTGTAAACGTTCGTCGTTTTCAATCGACGTCAATTCCGCCATTGCTGCGTTACGGTCAAAGCTAGGCTGTTTCGGCACTGGCACCGCCTGCTTCGGATCAACTAAGCTAATTGGCTTCTTGCTACCATGGCGCGGGTCGTGCGCTTGAGTATTGCCACTCGCATCTTGGCGCTTGGCTTTATTCGAAGTTGGATTAAATCGACTGCCCGGCTTGTGGCCCTTGGTTTTATGCGTCGGTTTTGTTGGTGCTGACTTTGCTTTCGGCTGCTGCCAATCCTTTTCGACTTTCTTGGATGGGGCTAGAGGACCAGTTTTGCGGGTTTTCTTGACGCGTGTCATGTGTGCTTCCAGAACAGTTGAGTGTAATACGTTGGCTTAAGCATAGCGTGCTTGCAAACGTAACACATAGTTTAACTGATCTAGCAGACAATAAAAAAGGCGATGTTGCCATCGCCTGATTTATTCTCATTCTTTCACACAGCGCACGTGCGATTTCGAGAACGGTTGTCATTATCTTCCATGTTTTTAATTATAACGTCCGTGAGGTCTTTATTATTATTGTTATTAATTAAGCGCATTAACCGAGCTCTGTTGTTTTTATTTTGCTTGGTTAAAAGTCGGCCTCCTGGCCGTGTTGTTATTCCCTGGATTTTAAATCTTATTACTGGGAAAGCCTTATAATATGAGGCTTCCCGTAAATCCAATGGCATTCAGAGTACTGATTCGTGCCGAATTATCAATGATTATTATGTTCTAAAAATGAATTTCTTTATAACTTTATTGTCAAACCCTCGATTTTATAGGGCTTTTCTTACGTTTTTTTTGCAACAAAAAAACAAAAAAGGCAGCTTTCGCTGCCTTTTTATCGCCTATTTTAATATAGACCTTGAATATACTGAGATAAGATCTCGATGTCTTTATCGGTCAGTTTGCTAGCCACGTCACGCATCATGTTGTTTAAATCGTTTGCGCGTTCGCCACTGCGAAATAATTCAAGCTGCTGCTTGGTATATGCGGCATGTTGACCTGAAATATCAGGGAAGTTCGCCAGTGCCATGCCATCGCCACGAGGACCGTGACACGCTGCACAAGCTGCAATTCCGCGAGACTCATCACCGGCAACAAACAATTTCTTACCTGCAGCGATGACATCTTCTGGGGCAGAACCGCCTTCCATTTCTTGAGCAGCATAAAACGCTGCTAAATCAGCCATGTCTTGTTCGCTTAGCATCGCAACTTGACCTTGCATTATTGCGCTGGCACGACCTTGCTCGCCACCCGTTTCGGCAGCTAGCTTATAATCTGTTAATTGCTTGAACAGGTAGCTCTCGTGCTGACCAGCAATTTTCGGATACATATCAGATGGGGCATTGCCATCCGGCCCGTGACACGCAGCACATACAGCGGATTTCTGTTGTCCTGCTTCCGCATCGCCAGTTGCTGCCATGGCAAAACCAGTCAAGCCAAGGTACAGGCCTACGAACATTGCGATTTTTTTCATGATCGATATCTCTGCTCTGGGTAGTTGTAACAGACGCTATTTTACACAAAAGTTGTAAGGATTAAACGTCTAATCATGCTACTATGTGGTTTCAAATGAGGTCGCACAATACGTTTATGAATACCACGTTAAACTTTCAGCCCACAAAATTTATCACGAGTGCCGCAAATATTCGACAATTGCCTGAAGATTCAGGCGTCGAGATCGCATTTGCGGGTCGTTCAAACGCGGGTAAATCAAGCGCACTAAACACGATCACGCGGCAAAAAGCCTTAGCTCGCACCAGTAAAACGCCTGGCCGCACGCAGCTAATCAACGTTTTTGAAGTGGAACCCAATAAACGCTTAATCGATTTACCTGGCTATGGTTATGCCAAAGTGCCTTTAGCGGTTAAAGAAAAATGGAACCAAGCGCTCAGTGAATACCTGCAGAAACGTCAGTCACTGCGTGGCCTCGTATTATTGATGGATATTCGTCATCCATACCGTGACACCGATCAGGATTTGCTGCATTGGGCAACTGATTGCGGCATTCCAGTTCTCGTCTTGTTAACGAAAGCGGATAAGCTGAAACCCGGCCAACGTAAAAGCACGTTACTACAAGCTCGTGAAGCTGCATTGGTGTTCGGTGATAGCGTGCAGGTAGAAATGTTTTCATCGCATAACAAAATCGGCCTTCCACAAGTTGAGGTGATTCTTTCCGACTGGCTTAACACGCCAGCAGAAGCAACGGTTAGCGCCGATGCAGCAGAATGAAGCACCACCGCTAAAAGCTTGGTTATTGTTACTGCTCCTCGCAATGATTTGGGGTAGCTCATTTATCTTGATTAAGAAGGGCCTCATTGCCTTTCATCCCGATCAACTTGCCGCAATTCGTATTGCCTCTGCAGGCTTCGTGTTACTGCCATTCTTAATGCAACGTTTTAAAACTGTGCAACGTCACCACTGGCCTAAGTTAATTTCGGTTGGATTAGTTGGTAGTTTTATTCCAGCGTTTTTGTTTGCGTTTGCGCAAACACAACTGCCCAGCGGTGTTACTGGCGTTCTCAATACATTTACGCCGTTGGCTACCTTGCTCATTGGTGTGCTAATTTTTCATCAAATTGTCGCCGTACAGCAATGGGTGGGTGTTCTTATTGGCTTGGCAGGCACCGTGGTTCTAATTACCGCCAATGCCAGCGGTGAGTTCCAGTTCAATGCCTATGCACTACTGATCATTGTTGCAACCATTTGCTATGGCATTAACCTCAATCTCATTAAGCATCATATTCCTGATTTGGGTGCCTTAACTATTACTGGGGTAAGTCTATTTTTAGTGGCACCGCCAGCGCTCATCTATTTACTGTTTGCAACACCGTTTGTTGAGCAACTTGGCTCGCAACCGGATGCCTATTTCTCGCTAACAGCTATTTTGATACTTGGTGTTGTTGGGACGGCAATGGCACTCGTCATTTTTAATACGGTTGTAAAAATGACTGATACGACGTTTACCAGCTCCGTCACCTACCTCATTCCAATTGTGGCGTTGATACTTGGGGTGGTTGATGGTGAGCCGTTCCTGATTGAACACGCGATTGGTATGGCGGCCATCTTGACTGGCGTATTTATTGCTAATCGACGCGCCCGAAAACCGCGCGTAGCGCCAACGGCGTAAACTTGCGGTTAAAAAATAACCAGCTAAATTTGTGGTGATGCAAAACGAGAGGACATCACCATGGATCGCAAATATATAATAATAGCTTTCATCTATGGCATTTTAGGCATTGCCTTAGGCATGTGGATGGCGGCTACCGCAAATCACCGTCAACTACCCACCCATACTCACATGATGTTGTTAGGCTTTACGGTGCCCATTCTTTATGCCGCGCTGCTTAAAGTTTGGATGAAACTAACCGAACCGACAAAAGAGTTATGGATACAGTTTGGTTTGCACCAGCTTGGTACGTTAGGGCTCACTATCGGGCTTTATCTTCTTTATGGTGGTTACATTAAGCGGGAAGTTTTAGATCCATTTCTTGGCGTATCGTCATTACTCACATTCGCAGGATTCATTTTAATATTTATTCTGTTTTTAAAAAGAAAAAGCCCGGCATAAAGCCGGGCAAAAGTTCTTACAATCCAGGGAGAGAACATCTCAGAAAGGTAATGACAAACGAACTCGATTCGTTTAATGCGCCTTTCACTGATTCAGACTGGCTGTTCAAAAAATAGTTCAAAAAAAATTTTTAATTTATGAAAATTTTTTAATGAGCTTCGTCCCAGTTGTTTCCAACACCCGCTTCGGCAATAAGCGGCACCTTCAAATCCGCCGCTTGCTCCATAATTTCAACGAGTTTCTTTTGATAGTCAGAAACTTTATCTTCTCGCACTTCAAATACCAATTCGTCGTGCACTTGCATAATCATATGTAGTTCGTCGTCACCTACTTGGGTATTTATATAATCGGCAACGGCTATCATTGCGCGTTTAATAATGTCAGCAGCAGTGCCTTGCATTGGCGCGTTGATTGCGGCACGTTCCGCCGCTTTGCGACGCATGCCATTTTGAGATTTAATTTCCGGTAGCTGCAATCGACGTCCATAGATTGTTTCGACATAACCGTCTCGTTTCGCTTGCGCGCGCGTGTCTTCCATATATTTCAAGACACCTGGAAAACGGTCAAAGTACTTGTCCATATAGTCTTGCGCTTCTTGGCGCGGAATATCAAGCTGACGCGCCAAGCCAAACGCAGACATGCCGTATATCAACCCGAAGTTCACGGCTTTCGCTCGGCGACGTTGCTCACTGGTGACTTGATCCAAGGCCACGCCAAACACCTCCGAGGCAGTGGCTTTGTGAATATCTCGACCTTTTGAGAAGGCTTCTACAAGCGCCGGATCTTGCGACAAGTGCGCCATAATCCGCAGCTCGATTTGGCTATAGTCAATCGCCATGATTTTGTAGCCTGCAGGTGCTGTGAACGCTTTACGTACACGACGCCCGGCTTCGGTACGAATCGGAATATTCTGTAAATTCGGGTCACTCGATGATAACCGTCCAGTTGCCGTCACCGCTTGATGGTAAGAGGTGTGAATGCGATGCGTGCGCGGGTTGACCATCTTCGGCAATTTATCGGTGTAAGTCGATTTCAACTTACTCAATCCGCGGTGCTGCATAATGACATCTGGCAAGGGATAATCGAGTGCTAATTCTTGTAGTACTTCTTCGGCAGTCGATGGTGCACCTTTTGGCGTTTTTTTACGCACTGGTAGCTGTAATTTCTCAAACAAAATCGTCTGCAATTGCTTGGTCGAACTCAAATTAAATTCTTCGCCAGCAATTTCATAAGCCGTTTTCTCGAGTTGCTGCAGCGCCATCGCAATTTCGTGGCTTTGCTTAGCCAGTAATGGTGCATCAATCTGTACACCGCGTTGCTCCATATCGACAAGCACTGGTAGCAAGGGCAGTTCAATGGTTTGCAATACATTTAACAGCGCTTTCTCTTGGCTTACTTCCTGCCAAAGCTTGTGATGCAGCTGAAGCGTCACATCAGCATCTTCTGCCGCGTAAGGCGCGGCCTGTTCTAATCCAATCTGGTTAAACGTTAATTGTTTGGCGCCCTTGCCGGCAATATCTTCGAAAGAAATCGCTTTATGCCCCAAATACTGCAAGCTCAAGCTATCCATGTCATGACGTGAGCCGACACTATTGAATACATAAGATGCCAGCATAGTGTCGTTACGAATGGCGCCAACTCGAATGTTGTAACGACGCAAAATGTGACTGTCATACTTCAGGTTTTGACCAATTAACTTAGGCTGCTCTGATTCAAGCAGCGGTTTCAATTGCTCGAGTACCCAAGCTCGGTCAAGTTGATCAGGTGCTCCAGGATAATCATGCGCCACCGGAATATAACAGGCCTGCCCTGGCTGAATCGCAAATGAAACGCCAACAAGCTCAGCCTCCATATAATTCAAACTGGTGGTTTCAGTATCAAAAGCGAAATACTCGGCTTGTTCTAGTTGTTTCAACCAGTGCGCAAAACGCTCTTTCGTGGTCACTGTTTCGTAGGCGTCATGACTTACCGACGTTTCGTTTGCAGTGTTTGACGAACTCGCCTCTCCCAACGCTTGATCGGTTGCTGCGCCCTCTTCTAATACCTCGGCTAACCAGCGGCGGAATTCACACTGTTTATAGAGCTGGATGAGTTCATCGCGATTTGATGGCTGAATGGTCAACTGATCAGGTCGAAAATCCAGTGGAACATCCAGTTTAATGGTTGCGAGTTCACGCGACATCAACAGAATGTCTTGGTTTTCGCGGAGTTTATCCGGCATCGTTTTAGCACCACGAAACTCAAGCTTTGCAATTGCATCAGGATCGGCCAGCATGGCATCAATTGACCCCATCCCCTGCAACATCGCCAAGGCAGTTTTCTCACCCACTTTAGGTAAGCCTGGAATATTATCTGAGCTATCGCCCATCAATGAGAGGAGATCAATCATTTGATCTGGCTTGACACCATACTTTGCGACCACGCCGTCATAATCCAACAGCGTGTCTGTCATGGTATTAATCAGCATCACGTGGTCATTTACCAACTGCGCCATATCTTTATCGCCGGTACTAATCAGGGTAAATCGCCCTTCCTTGCCCGCCTGTTCGGCTAGGGTACCAATCACATCATCGGCTTCAACATCATCAATACATAGCAGTGGTAACCCGAGAGCCTGAACAATTTTATGCAACGGCTCAATTTGCTGACGCAAATCATCTGGCATAGGCGGACGATGCGCTTTGTATTCTGCATATATTTCATTACGAAATGTCGTACCTTTTGCATCGAACACGACGGCCATATGGGAAGGCTTATATTTTTTCAACAGGCTTCTAAGCATGTTAACCACACCGTAGATTGCACCCGTAGGTTCTCCCGCAGAATTCGTTAAATGTGGTGGCGCATAAAACGCCCGAAATAAATAGGACGAACCGTCGACAAGAATGAATGGGTTCTCAGGTACTGATGGTGTTGGTGATGCCATGGATGCAATCTCAAAAATTTGCTACTAAGAGTTGCTGTGTAGCATGCCACAGCTTCGAAATCTTCGCCACTGAGAGGCGTGAGCATACTGTGTAAAGGCTGTGGATAAGTCTGTTGAAAACGACAAAATGCACCAGCGAAAGATCATAGATCTCTGGTGACAACAGATTTGTAAACGTCTTGAATAACAAGGGGTTCGAAGTACTTCTGAATCCCTGACAGCGTTTTATTCTTATTTTGGCTCAGTTGTGGAAACTGATTTTTAGCACATACTTGGAAGGTAACGGCGTGCTCTGTCAATTCTCGTTGAATCGAAATAGAAGACTATCACATTAATCGACGATTGCCAGTGCCAAATGCGATTTTCTTAGAACAATTTTTGTGCGTTATCAAAATCCCATATACGCAAAAGGAATCAACATTGTCTTACTTTTTCTATATACTGCTTGTCATAGTTCTTGCAAAAGCAATCTGAACTAGTGTTGAATGAGTACTATGTATATGATGAGTGTGACTGTTTAATACTTAACCAAACGTGGTCCTATGGAAACAGAATCAATGAAGTTGACAAAAGATGAGCTACGCCAACTCGAGGAGTTTGAGCGACGCCGTATCGCTCTCAATCAATCAGAGTGGTGGGATCGATTGTCAATGGACCAAAAGTTTGGTGTTTACCAGCTACAAAAGTTTGGATTTGATTTGGCGTTTATCCGTAATACTGAAGACGGCCCGCTGGCGGTTGTGCGCCGTGGCAGTGAATTCGCCAGTGTCAATCATGAGGGCGATGTTGACCTCAGTCCTGATATTGTTTTACGCGACTAAACGTCACCCGCTTATTGTTTCACGTAATTTCTGAATGACTTTTTGAGTATCTAACTTGGCGCCTTCGTGCCACATTTGAAAAGCAGCTCCTGCTTGCTCAACCAACATACCTAAGCCATCATAAACAGTCGCGACACCTGCTTGTTGCGCTTGCTGCATGAACGCCGTTGGTTGCGCTCCATACACCATATCATAGACGCATCCAGCATTCGCTAATTCATTGTTCTCTATAGGAATTTCATGACCTGTCAAACTGGCACTGGTCGCATTAATAACAATGGCACCCGAAGGAATAGTCAGTTGCTTGAAGGTACATGCTCGAAGTTTTAAATCCGCCATCTGCTCGACCAAATTGGCGGCTCTTTCCCGCGATCGGTTCGCAATGGTTAAACTGGCGACGCCGTGCTCTATTAACGGTGCAATAACGCCGCGCGCGGCCCCACCCGCTCCCAAAACAACGACATCACGGTTGGCCAACGTTTGCTGTAAATTCTTTTGTAAATCGCGTACGAGGCCAATGCCATCGGTATTGTCACCCAATAGCTGACCGTAACCGAGAGGCACCAGTGTATTCACGGCGCCAGCTAGCTGTGCACGTGTCGTTACATAGGTGACGAGTTCGAAGGCTTGTTGCTTAAACGGTACCGTAACATTAGCGCCCGCACCACCAGAGCGAAAAAACTTAGCGACTGCTCGGCTAAACCCAGACGCTGATGTTAAACTGCGCGTGTAATTAAGCTCTACCCCAATTTGTTGAGCAAATGCTTGGTGGATTTGGGGAGACAAACTGTGTGCAACCGGATTCCCAAAAACTGTAAATATCGCCATGTTTAACTTCCTTCGTGCGGGCAAAGAAGCAAAAGGCCCACAATCAATTTATGACCAGCTTGGCGGAGAACCTGCAGTTCGCGCCATGGCTGAGAGATTTTATGATGTCATGGAGAGTGCCCCACGCGCAAAAGATTTGTTAGCGATACACCCACAACCAATGACGGCCATTCGGCAAAAATTCTTTGAATTCTTGAGCGGCTGGTTTGGTGGTCCACAATTATTTGAAGAAAAATATGGCCACCCACGTCTTCGCGCACGCCATATGCCGTTTACTATTGACGTTAAATTACGAGATCAATGGTTGCTATGTATGTATCAAGTACTTGATGAACAAGTGCACGATGAACTGTTAAAAATGCAGTTACGCCAACGCTTCACGCAATTGGCGCATCACATGATTAATTCTAATTAAAGCTCTGTTAACCAGTCGCGCGGACGTAAATAATCTGCGTACAGTTTGGCTTCAGCACTTCCCGGTTCAGGCTGATAGCCATACTCCCAACGCGCCAGCGGTGGCATCGACATGAGGATAGACTCGGTGCGACCGCCTGTTTGCAAGCCAAATAATGTGCCGCGGTCCCACACTAAATTGAATTCGACATAACGACCGCGGCGATAGAGCTGAAATTCACGCTCGCGTTCGCCATATGGCATGTCTTTACGGCGGGCAATAATTGGCAAATAAGCGTCGAGATAAGCGTCGCCAACAGCACGCATTATCGCAAAGCTCTCCTCAAAGCCACGTTCGTTCAAATCATCAAAGAACAATCCGCCAACACCACGCGTTTCATCACGGTGTTTTAACCAAAAATAATCATCACACCATTTCTTAAATTTTGGATACAGCTCGTCGCCAAACGGTTGCAGCGCGTTGTATGCCACTTGGTGCCAATGCTTGATGTCGTCATCAAATGGATAGAATGGCGTGAGATCAAAACCGCCACCAAACCACCAAACAGGCTCGGCACCTTCTTTTTCGGCAATGAAAAAACGAACGTTTGCGTGGCTTGTGGGTACATAAGGATTACGTGGATGCATCACTAAACTCACCCCACACGCATTAAAATTGCGACCGGCCAGTTCAGGTCGATGAGCTGTTGCCGATGCTGGCATTTGTTCACCAAACACATGCGAATAGCCAACCCCACCTTGCTCTAGAACAGCGCCATCGCGAAGTACGCGAGAGCGACCACCGCCGCCGCCAGCACGCTGCCAAGCCTCTTCTTGGAAAACACCCTTGCCGTCAGCTTGCTCTAAGGCATCGCAGATTTTATCTTGCAGGCTTTTCAAGTAGTGATTGACCTGTTCCAACATCGAATCGTGCATGTTTAATCCCGAATAACCTTTTTCGTGAGTGGATCAATAATCCGTGATGGCTTTAATGCGCCACCGGTTGGTGCATCCATCACCCAAGCGATGCTGTCACCGAAAGTTGCACGGACATCGTCAGCAGTGGTGAGCGCTGGCTGCCCAGATAAATTCGCACTAGTTGATACGATGGCGCTACCTAGCGCTTTACACAACTGACGAGCCGGCTCATGAGCGGTTACACGCACTGCAATTTGGTCATGCGCACCGCGTAACCATTCCGGTACATTTTCCGCCGCCGGTAATAGTAGCGTGACCGGTCCTGGCCAATTTGAAAACACGCTGAAACGTTTATCTTGTGGAATTTTATGATCAGCAACAAATTCCACCAGCTGACTGTAATCGGCAGCCAACAAAATGAGCCCCTTTTCTTGTGGACGCTGTTTTGCCTGCAGTAGTTTATTCACCGCCTCAGCGTTACGCGGGTCACAACCCAGACCAAACACGGCCTCAGTTGGATATGCCAACAATTCGCCGTTGGCAAATGCTTGCTTAGCCGAGAACCATGGATCAGTTTGTTCAGTCATGTAAATGATCTCTTCAAAAGCCTAATAGTGCCGGATTATTTCCGAAAGTGGCGTTATTTTAACGAAGATTTGTAGTTACAGGAATCATTTGCGCAGATCAACCGTTCACCAGCCGCAGTTTTCTTCTTGAGTAGCAGCGGAAATTCACAGGTTGGGCAAGTTTGGGCAACTG
Source organism: Pseudidiomarina marina (assembly GCF_044807045.1). Classification (NCBI taxonomy): domain Bacteria; kingdom Pseudomonadati; phylum Pseudomonadota; class Gammaproteobacteria; order Alteromonadales; family Idiomarinaceae; genus Pseudidiomarina; species Pseudidiomarina marina. The sequence continues at coordinate 366,451 of NZ_CP085233.1, forward strand.
GCGGCAAATTCACCGAATACTTGCACGTAGGATAATGGTCACAGGCATAAAAGGAGTTACCGAAACGACTCGTCTTCTGAACCAGCTTGCCAGATTGGCATACTGGACAAGGCGCATCAGTACCGGGATCGAAGTCGGCAGCAGTCATGTAATCACAATCAGGGTAGCCGCTGCAGCCAACAAATAAGCCGTAGCGGCCCTTTTTGAGTTGCAGATCACGCTGACACCGGGGGCAAGGCACGCCCAGCGACTGTGGTTCCAAGAAGTTATCGGTCATTTAATGCAATAAACCCTCGGGTTCCTCAAACAGCAAGCCTTCCATTTGATCGTAGGCATCTTCGCGGCCAGGTACATTAAACAGCACCATCAGCACCACCCACTTCAAATCATCGAGCGTAAACTGTTGGGTGTCGAGTTCCATGACTCGGTCAATTACCATTTCGCGAGTCGTAAAATCCAATACCCCAAGGCTCTCTAGGTACATTAAAAAACCACGGCTGGCACAATCCAGTCGTGCAACTTCTTCGGTCGTGAAGACCCGTGTACTTTTGCTCTCAGATTTATTTACATACGGTGAGGCATGGCTGTCTTGTAAGTCAGCCAAGCGTTCTAACCAAGCGAGCGCCTTATGAATCTCTTGGCGATGGAATCCAGCGCGGGTGAGTTCGTCAGTTAGCTCATCATGGTTAACTACAACCTCCATGTCCGAATGTATATAGTTCTCGAACAAGTACATGAGGATATCAAACATCGTTAGCGCCTCCCCATTTTTATATAACCGCCTGAAACTGAGATCACACTACCCTCAAGTTCTAGTAACACCAACTGCTCTGTAACAATCGCAACCGGCAGTCCACTGCGCGCCACAATGGTGTCTATTGAGGTGACCTCTGATCCCACATTAGCCAACAATTGGCGGTTTGCCAAGCTTCGCGTTGAATTTATTTGATGCTGTTTTGCTGATAATTGAGATGGGGGCAATTCTGGTAAATTCAACTCACGCAGAATATCGTTTACACAAACCGCTATTCCTGCACCTTCAGTTAGCAGCTTGAAACTTCCAGTAAATGCGGCATCCCAAATTGAACCAGGTACAACCATAATTGTTTTTTGCTGATCTTGCGCTAACCCAGCCGTAATCAGTGTGCCGCTATAAAGCTTCGCCTCAATCACCAGTACCAGTTGCGACAAACCACTGAGAATACGGTTGCGCCGCGGAAAATGATCGCGTTTTGGAGGCGTACCCGGCGCGAATTCACTAATCACTAACCCGGCTTGCATAATCTGTTGTTGCAGTTGACGATTCCGCGATGGGTAGTAAATATCAGGACCAGACGCCAATACCGCAAGCGTTCTCCCCTCATCTAGCGCACCACGATGCGCCGCTCCATCGATACCCGCTGCTAAGCCACTACTGACAACGACGCCAGAACGAGCTAAGCCTCGCGCGAAATAATCGGCTGTATGTTGCCCTACTGGAGATGCGTTTCGGCTGCCAATTACCGCAACATTTGTTGCATCCAGACAGCGCAAATCGCCGTGAGCGAACAGTACCATCGGTGGATCGTGAATATGTTTTAGGGCTTCAGGATATAACGGATCGCGCAGATGAATAGCATGGCAATTTGGCTGTTCTGCCCACTGCTGCAGCTTTTCAATGCGTGCCGGAACAAGATTGGCACTCGGCCATCGTGCATGGGCAGCAATTTGTTCAAACGAACTCAGGGTGCGTAAAAACTTCCGATGTTTGCTCGGCGCGCTGGCAAGTGCCAGCAACGTCGTCGCGGTTTCAGCATCCATGCTGATAACCTCCAGTGTTTAGGAAAGCAAGCTTCTGATTTTATTTAAAGCTGCTTTGGAATGTAGTAATCGCCTACCGATAGCCACTCGCGTGAACGCAATACAATCGCGAAACTCGTCTCTTCTTGCACTTCTAGAACCATCATTTCGGCCGTTGCTGATACCGGTAGCTGAACGGTGTTACGCCAGTAGCGCGAAATGTCATCAGATGGTTTGTAGAAATTCACCAAGCTGATTTCCTTGCCTTCAACAAAAACCGTTGAACCTGGGCGAATGGCTTGATACATCTGGCCTACTTTTACGCCCTGTTTTGCGCCTTTATTTAACACCACCACATCGTACTTGCCCTGCTCTTTACGATTATTGAGTGAGGCAATCACTTGTCCATCCATTTCAGCGCCAGAAACTGGCGTGATTACGCCTGGAATATTTAATGGTTTGGTCTCTAGCAGGTAGTCGCCACGACGAATTTCTCGTTGAATTCGACTCAGTTCACCTTCGGCGATTTCACCACTGTTATAGGTGATATCGACATCACCCACATAGCGAAGTAATTCACCTTGATCAATGCGCTCAACCGGAGTGAACACACTATAGGTGGTTTTCTCCACCGCGCCTTTAATAAATACTGGTAACATTCCGTTCACGCGCGGCGCACCGCGGTTGTCACCCAAAACTTGCGGCAATGCATCCAGCGCTGCGCGGGTTACCAATCGATGCTCAGTTAGCAGTGGTGCTAGCATCTCACGCGAAAACGTCGGAATGGGCTCACCTTTTTCTTTCACTTCACCTTGCGGCAACAACGCACGGTATTCTTTACGCGTTAATTGCGGTCGGCCATCTACCCAAACCAAAAGTAATCGGTCGCCAGGGTAAATTAAATGCGGGTTCGCCACATCTTCATTAATACGCCACAATTCAGGCCAATACCACGGGTCGTTTAAGTACAACTCGGAAATATCCCACAGCGTATCGCCTTTTTTGACAACATATTCTTGCGGCGCGTCTTCACGTAACGACAACACATCGCCTTTTGTTTGTTCTGCTGTATTTGACTGCGCCACGGCAACATGCAGTGGTGTACCTAGCAGAAAACCGATTAGCGCAATCGCCGGTAATTGCCATTTGGTCATCTTGAGCTCCGTTGTAAAACCGTGTGTTCATCCCCAAATTACGTTAAAATCACGCAAGATGAAACTAGCGAATGAAAGGTTATGAGTAAATTAACAATTTTAAAATATCCAGACGAGCGATTACGCACCGTCGCACAACCAATTCAGCAAGTTGACGACGCTCTGAGAGCGGACATCGACAACATGTTTGAAACGATGTACGAGTCGAATGGCGTTGGCCTTGCGGCTACGCAGGTCGATATTCACCGTCGCCTATTCGTTGCTGACTGTAGTGAAGATCAGAACGAACCTCTGGTGTTTATTAACCCTGAGATTACAGCACAAGAAGGCCATTTCACCAACGAAGAAGGCTGTTTATCGTTCCCTGGCGTGTACGCGAAGGTTGAACGCGCCGGCAAAGTGACCGTGAAAGCACTTGACCGCAACGGCGAAGAATTCTCGCTGACGGCCGAAGGCTTGCTGGCCATTTGTATCCAACACGAACTCGATCACCTTAATGGTAAGCTGTTCGTTGACTACTTGTCGCCGCTAAAACGCGACCGCATTCGTAAAAAACTCGAAAAAGAAGCGCGTTTGCATGCCGAATAAATTGAAGGTGGTGTTTGCCGGTACGCCAGATTTTGCTGCGCAGCATTTGGCGGCATTAATCGAGGATGACAACATCAATGTTGTCGCCGTTTATACACAACCTGACCGGCCAGCAGGACGCGGTAAAAAACTTCAAGCAAGCCCCGTCAAGCAATTAGCGCTACAACATGAGATCCCGGTAGAACAACCGGAGAACTTCAAACAGGCAGAAGCGCAAGTGCAGCTGGCAAGCTATAACGCTGATGTGATGGTGGTGGTTGCCTACGGTTTATTGTTACCGCAGTCGGTATTAGATACGCCTCGACTTGGTTGCGTGAACGTTCACGGCTCACTGTTGCCGCGTTGGCGCGGTGCGGCGCCAATTCAACGCGCACTCTGGGCTGGCGACGACGAGACTGGCGTTGCCATTATGCAAATGGAGGCAGGTTTAGATACCGGCCCTGTTTTGCTTGAAGCCCGATTACCTATTTTACCCGTTGATACATCGGCGACACTTTATACAAAACTTGCAAAGCTGGGTCCCGCAGCATTACGTGATGCGCTACACAATTTAGAGCAGTTGCAAGGCGCCGCAATCACTCAAGATGAGTCTCAGGCAACATATGCGAAGAAGTTGAGCAAAGAAGAAGCGCAACTCGATTGGCATCAGCCCGCTGTCGCGCTAGAACGATGGGTTCGTGCGTTTAATCCTTGGCCCATTTGTTGGTTCACTTGTGCGAATAACGAGATTGTCAAAGTTTGGCGCGCTGATGTTGTAGGTGGTGGGGATGCCGCACCAGGAACAATTTTACGCGCCGATAAGCACGGCATTGTTGTTCAAACCGCAGACCAAGCACTACGTTTATTGGAACTTCAGCCAGCCGGTAAAAAGCCGATGGCTGCCGCAGACTTTCTCAATGGCCGCAGTGATTGGCTTACACCAAACACTTCGCTACCTCAGGTACAGTCATGAGCCAAACCAACGTGCGCCCGGGAGCCGATAGTCGGGCTGTTGCTGCTCAAGCGATATTTCAAGTTATTGAACAAGGTCGCTCACTTAGCCAAGCCTTGCCAAACTTAAATCGACAGCTGACACCGCGTGATAAAGGTATGGCGCAAGCTCTCGCTTATGGAACATTGCGTCATTTGCCTGCACTTAATTTTATGGTTGGTGCCTTAGTAAGTAAGCCGCTCAAGGGTGAACTGAAAATATTGCACAGTTTATTGCTGGTAGGTGCCTACCAACTCGTCTATATGGGCTCAGCTGAACATGCTGCGGTTTCCGCCACCGTTGATGCGGCGGTGTTATTAAAGCGCGGCAAACAAAAAGGCTTGGTGAATGGCGTGTTACGAAATCTTCAGCGCCAGCTTCCGCAACTGCAACAGCAATTAAACACAAAACCTGCACTGTTACACGGCCATCCGCGTTGGCTTGCCGATAGACTAACACAACATTATCCAACCCAAGCAAACGCGATATTCAAGGCCAATAATGACCAAGCACCGATGTGGTTACGCATCAATTCTCAACGTACGAATCGGGCGGAATATCTTGAGCTATTGCGCGAGGCCGTTATTGAGGCGGTTGCCGATGCGCCATTAGAAACCGCCATACAACTCGTAAATGCAGTTGATGTGCAACAACTACCGCACTTTCAAGATGGGTGGGTTTCAGTGCAAGACATCGCCGCGCAGCACGCCGCATGGTTACTTGATGCACAAGCTGGCGAACGTATTTTAGATTGTTGCGCTGCGCCGGGCGGAAAAACCGCGCATATTTTAGAGAAGCAACCAGAAGCACAGGTTTTAGCGATTGATGCCGATGAACAGCGCTTAAAGCGCGTTCATGAAAACTTACAACGATTACAGCTTAAAGCCGAAGTACAAACCGCCGACGCCACTAATACCAAGTGGTGGGACGGTCAGTTATTTGATCGCATTTTGCTCGACGCACCTTGCTCGGCAACCGGTGTAATCCGCCGCCATCCTGATATCAAATGGTTACGTCGTGATAGCGATATTGCTGAGCTTGTAGCTATTCAGCGACAGATTTTGGATGCCTTGTGGCCAACCTTAAAGCCTGGTGGCACACTATTGTATGCAACATGTTCTATACTGGCAGAAGAAAATACACTGCAAATTGAAGCATTTAAACAACGCCATTCGGATGCAATAGCTGTTGCAACGAAGCCCGATGGCGCAGTAGAGTGGCAATGGTTACCCGGCGACCAAAATGGTGATGGGTTTTACTACGCAAAACTGGAAAAGCGCAAATGAAAATAGTGATTTTAGGCGGTGGTCAAGTTGGCGGTACTTTAGCTGAGAACCTAGTCGGTGAAGACAACGATATTACCGTTGTTGATACGGATAAATCGCGCCTCGAATCCCTGTCTGAAGTTCACGATATTCGCACGATTGAAGGGCATGCATCACATCCGCGGGTACTGCGCCAAGCGGGCTGCGAAGATGCGGATATGCTAATTGCGGTGACGCCAAGCGATGAAACCAATATGCTCGCATGCCAGATTGCCTATACGCTTTATCGTACACCGAAACGAATTGCGCGCATTCGCTCGCAAGAATACAGCGACTACAAAGATAAGTTATTCCACAAAGACGATATACCGGTAGATTACCTGATTTCTCCTGAGCAGCAGGTTACCCACTATATAAAACGCTTAGTGGACTATCCGGGCGCACTGCAGGTAATGGAGTTTGCCGGTGGGCGCGCCAGCCTTGTTGCTGTGCGAGCTTATTATGGCGGTAAGTTAGTTGGGCATGCTATTTCGACATTAAAAAGCCATATGCCAAACGTGGAAACACGGGTTGCGGCAATCTTCCGCCAAGGGCAAGCGATTAAGCCCATGGGTACCACCATCATTGAAGCAGGTGATGAAATCTTTTTCATTGCGGACACCCGGTATGTGCGAATGGTCATGGAAGAAATGCAAAAACTCGAGCACCAGTATCGTCGTGTCATGATTGCCGGCGGCGGTAATGTTGGTGCGGGGCTCGCAGCACTACTCGAAGAAAACCATCGCGTTAAACTTGTCGAACACAATAAAGAGCGGGCAGAAGCACTTAACGAGAGCCTACAAAACACTACTATTTTACAAGGTGACGCTTCTGATGAGCGGTTGCTTACCGAAGAACATATTGAAGATATGGATGTGTTTATTGCGGTAACTAACGATGACGAAGCCAACATAATGTCGGCGATGTTAGCGAAAAAGCTCGGTGCGAAGAAAACGATGGTACTGATTCAGCGTCAAGCGTATGTGGATCTTGTACAAGATAACGTAATTGACATTGCGATCTCGCCGCAACGCGCGACCGTTTCGGCATTATTATCGCTGATTCGAAAAGGCGATATAGTAAACGCTTACTCACTCCGCAAAGGAGCTGCTGAAGCGATCGAAGCGATTGCTCACGGTGATGAGAAGACTTCGAAAGTTATCGGTAAGACGATTGATGAAATCAAGTTACCGCCGGGTACTACTATCGGTGCCATTGTGCGCGGAAACGAAGTGCTCATTGCTCATGACGATACCGTATTGCAAGCAGATGACCACGTCATTTTATTCCTAGTTGATAAGAAATATATTCGCGAAGTAGAGCGCCTGTTCCAACCAAGCGCCCTATTCTTCTAGCTACGCCAGAACGTAGGTGTTAGTAGCACCAAAATGGTAAATACCTCAAGGCGCCCAAACAGCATGGCTACAACCAGTAGCCACTTCGCGGTATCTGGTATACCAGCATAGTTCGCAGCAACATCGCCTAAACCTGGCCCGAGATTATTCAAACACGCAGCGGTTGCCGAGAAAGCAGTGATATCATCGAGGCCCGTTGCTAATAGCCCCAGCATGATCACAACAAACACTAATGCATAAGCAGCAAAGAACCCCCATACCGCTTCGACAACACGGGGAGGAACAATTCGCTTCCCTAATTTCACCGAATACATTCCCTGCGGATGAACTAGCCGATTCAATTCGCGCACACCTTGACGGAACAACAACATCACGCGCACAACCTTCAAGCCCCCAGCGGTTGAACTCGCACACCCGCCGATAAAGCTGGCAAAAATAAGAAGTATCGGCAAAAACAATGGCCAACTCGCAAAATCGGTCGTTGCAAACCCGGCCGTCGTACTAATCGAGACAGCTTGAAACATCGCTTGGTTGAAGGCAGTTTCGGTATTGTCGAAAATTTTATGCACGAGCACGGTCATAAATACGATGATAATGAGGGTCACTTGAATAAAGATGAACCCGCGCGCTTCTGGATCGCGAAAATACCCCCATAAAGAACGCCCAGTTATTGCTGCATAGTGAACGGCAAAATTGATCGATGATAAGATCAAAAATACGACACATATAGTATTTATCAGCGAATTATCGAAATAACCGATGCTGGCATCGTAAGTGCTAAAACCACCGACAGCAATGGTCGAAAAGGCGTGACCTATGGCGTCAAACCAGCCCATACCTGCGAGTTTGTAGGCAATTGCGCACACTGCTGTTAACGCCACATAGATGTACCATAAATGTTTGGCAGTATCGGCAATGCGCGGGGTCATTTTAGCGTCTTTTAATGGCCCAGGTATTTCCGCACGATAAAGCTGCATGCCGCCGATACCTAGCATTGGTAGAATTGCAACCGCCAAGACGATAATACCCATGCCGCCTAGCCATTGAAGTTGTTGGCGATAAAACAGAATACTGTGCGGTAAATGTTCGATACCGGTAAGTATTGTCGCCCCAGTCGTCGTTAGGCCGGAGAAGGATTCAAAAGCCGCATCCGTAATAGAAAGTGGCACTTCGGCAGTGAACCACAGCGGCAAAATACCTACCGAGCCAAGTACCGTCCAGAATAAAACGGTTAGAAGAAAGCCATCACGAACCTTTAAATCGGAACGCTCATTGCGGTTTGGATACCACACCAAAAAGCCCACGGTAATACTGACAATAAATGCCAGCAAAAACGCAACGCCACCGCCGTCTTCATAAATAAGCGCAACGATTCCTGGCGGAATCAATGTCACACTGAAGAGGCAAATCAGTAGTCCTAGAATACGAAGTATGCCGCGAAAGCGCACTAGCCGTCCTCATTTATAATTGTCATGACTACGCGCCCTTGCGTAGCATTTTTTATGTCGGATTGAAGTTCACTTGCCGTGTCAGCCACAACATCAAGTATCGCTTCAATATGAGCCGTGAATTGTTGTTCTTTTATTACTGCATCATAATGTTGTAGCGTGTGCGAAACCACACTTTGGTCTGCATAATCGTAGTTTATCTGAGCGGGTTTGCGTAGTACTTTTTCATGGCAGGTCAAAACTTTAAGCACTTCACTTACCGCTTGGCTATAGGCGCGTTGCAAACCACCCGTGCCAAGTTTTACCCCACCAAAGTAACGCGTAACAACCACTGAAACTTCGCCAATACCACTACTTTGCAACACATGAAACATCGGTCGTCCCGCGGTACCTGATGGCTCACCATCGTCACTCATGGCATAGCTCTGACTATCTTGAGGTGACCCATAGAGTGCTGCGGTGCAATAGTGACTCGCACCAGGCCATTGTTGCTGACATTCGCGTACATGCTGCTGATGCGCAGCGGCCGAATCCGCATGACGTACCGAAGCAATAAAGCGGCTGTTTTTAATCACTATTTCATGGGTTGCCGGCACACTCGGCACCCGATATCCGCTCATATCCATCCTAAGGTTTCAGTTGCGACCCGCTAATTTGCATTGGCACTAATTCACCAAATAATTCCGGTTGTAGTTCATTTTCACGTAGCGAGCGATAAATCTGTTGATACGCCAATACATTCTTTACATAGTTTCTTGTTTCAACATACGGAATCAATTCTATCCACCGATCGGCCTCCATTGGTTGCGCTGGAAGCCAATCATAGACTCGATAGATGCCAGCATTATACGCCGCTGTCGCCAAGATCCAATTGTTCCCTAGCCGCCGCTGTAAATCCGCTAAATAACGCGTGCCCAGCCGAATGTTATAGGACGGATTAAACAACTCATGCACGCTCACATCGCGACGTTCGACCAAGTTGGCGGTACTCGGAAGTAATTGCATGAGACCATAAGCGCCGGCGTGTGAGCGCGCATCATTACGAAACGCACTTTCGCGCCTTGAAACGGCAAGGGCCCAGTTCACATCAATATTTGCTGCGTTTGAAAATTCTTGATGCTCTTCCATGTAGGCGGTTGGGAAACGCTGAGCAATGGCGTCATATTCGCCGAGCAGACCCAGCGTGTAAATCGCTTGATCATGCCAGCCCCACTCGCTTGCAATGACTGCCAACGCCCGCTGGTCATTTGGCGGTAGATGCTCAAGCAATGCATTCCACTCTCGTCGCGCAGCTAAATTTCTATCCAATGCTCGTAACTCATACGCTCGCTGAACACCGGGTAGTTGTCGCACTCGATTCACTTGCTCAGCAGGTAATTCAAGCCCATTACGGCTGAGAGTTAACGGTTGTTTCAGTTTCGCTGCTGCGAGAAATCCATAATAGCTGCGTTGCTGAGCAACGCGCTCAAATACTTGCTTTGATACCGGCACAAAACCCAACGCTTCAAGCGATCGAGCGAACCAATACTGCCATTGTTCAGACTCGCGTTGTGTATCCGGTAGTCGTGGTACTAGGCCCATGATTTGAGTCCACGCCCCCTGCCTCAGCCATTCGGCAAGTTGCCAATGCAGAGTTACATCCGTGTGTTCGGTTGCGTCAATTCGAGCAAGCCATCGGCCAGCTTGTTCATGGCCTTTCACGCTCAAGGCAACGGCAAATGTTTGCCTCAGTTTGAGGTATTGATCGGCGGAAAAGTTAATATGAGCCGGTAAATTATCGATGAGTTTGAGCGCAATGTCTGGATCACGCCAAATTAATCGTCCTAAACCGTATGCAACAATTTGTGTTTCAAGCTCTGGATAGTCTCCAGTTAAGTACTTTAATTCATTGAGGCTACTCGGATTACGTCGAACCCGATGATAGTGCTCGGATAAATAATGCATCGGCGTCGGCAACATTTTCTGCAAATACGGAATTAATGTGTGCTTACCACCTTCAGCTGCCAGTGCAATTCGCTGCCACACCATGTCCGTCGTGCGCATGCCAGCATTTGTCCATGCTTCTAATACTGGGTCGCAATCTTTAGGTAACGACTCGCCCGTCAGCCAAATATCATTGACGCGTCGCAACACCGGTTTCGTGTCACCCGAGCCGGTCGCCAACTGCGCATAAATAGAGAAACATTGGTGTCGAGTGCTACCCGGGTGCTCATAATCTCGCAAAAACTGTTCATAATGATGACCATCCATGAGCTTATCCAGCCACACCGAGCGTACTTGCCAACCTAATGGCGATAAATGATGTTGGCTGAGGAATTCAAGTACTCGATCATCATCTTCAGGTGTGGCTAACAGCCGAATGTAATCTGCCTCGAGGTAAGGCTGTAAAGGGTAGTCTTTTAGCGCTTGGTTAAGCCGAGCGTACTCATCGAGTTGGCGTCGTTTCAAGGCTTCCTCTGCGTCTAGAAAAAGGTCGCGTTGATGTTGACGCACATCGATAGCACTGTCTGCCGCTTGAGTTGTCGATAATTCATTGGCATGAATACCGCTCACCAAACCGCTAGTACATAATACAACCGCACAAAAATGCTGATACCACTTCGACATAATTCAAACGCACGTTTAAAAAATCATTGAAAAATTGCCCCAATAAGGCCACACTCTAGGGCGACTATAAGAACCACTTTAACCGAAAGCAATCTGATTATCAGTAAACGCTCAAGGAGACCGAATATGATTTATCAGGGTGATAGCATTCGGGTTGAATTTGTAGAAGACGGCATTGCCGAGCTTCAATTCGCAGCCGCAGGCTCTGTGAACAAATTTGACCAGAAAACCTTGGAAGAATTCAGCCAAGCATTAACTGAATTGGCCAACAGCAAAAATTTGCGCGGTGTGATTGTCACCAGCGCGAAACCTACTTTCATTGTAGGCGCTGATATTACAGAATTCCTTACTTTATTTGCCGATGTCGAACAAACCAAAGTTTGGGTAGCCAAAGCATCGCGCGTATTTGACCAATTGGAAGACTTACCTGTACCGACCGTTGCCGCAGTTGCTGGCTTTGCGCTTGGTGGTGGTTGTGAAGCCACGCTTGCGTGTGACTACCGTGTTGTTGATACCAGTGCTGTTATTGGTCTGCCGGAAGTAAAACTTGGTTTGATTCCAGGCTTCGGTGGCACCATGCGTTTACCGCGCATTATCGGCCCAGACAACGCGTTAGAACTCATCACGACTGGTAAAAATAATAAGCCTGAAGATGCGTTAAAGATTGGCTTAGTGGATGCCGTCGTGATGCCAGAGAAATTGCGCGATGCGGCATTGCGCATGGTGAAATCAGCAGCAGATGGCGAGTTAGATTGGCGCGCAAAACGTCAGCCAAAACTTGAAGCATTGAAAGCTAACGATACCGAATTAACCATGACCTTTGTTACCGCTAAAGCGATGGCTGCGGCACAAGCTGGTAAACATTATCCAGCACCTCATGCAGCTATTAAAGCGGTTGAGGATGGCGCGAAACATGGTCGTGAAGAAGCTTTAAATGCAGAAAACGCTGCTTTTGTCGGTTTAACGCAAACAGATGCCTGTCGCGCACAAGTCGGTATTTTTATGGCCGACCAGTTAGTCAAGGGCAAAGCAAAGAAAGCCGCTAAGCAAGCAACCAAAGAAATTAAGCGCGCAGCGGTACTTGGCGCTGGCATTATGGGCGGCGGTATTGCTTACCAATCAGCCTATAAAGGCGTGCCGGTTGTGATGAAAGATATCCGTCAGGAAGCGCTTGATTTAGGTATGGCTGAAGCAAGCAAGATTCTCGGTAAATTAGTTGAACGTGGTCGTATGGATCACAAGAAAATGGCTAAAGTACTGTCTTCCATTACCCCGACGTTGCTCGATGAAGGCGTAAAAGGCGTTGATATTGTCGTTGAAGCGGTGGTCGAGAACCCCGATGTGAAAGGCAAAGTACTGGCGCAAATGGAGAGCGTTGTTGATGATGACACCATTATCGTGTCAAACACCTCAACCATTTCAATTGATCGCTTAGCGAAGAATCTAAAAGACCCGTCACGCTTCTGCGGTATGCACTTCTTTAATCCAGTGCACAAAATGCCATTAGTGGAAGTCATTCGTGGCGAGAAAACTTCAGACGAAACCGTGGCAGCTGTTGTCGCTTATGCTTCGCGCATGGGTAAGACCGCCATTGTTGTTAACGATTGCCCAGGATTCTTAGTGAATCGCGTGTTGTTCCCTTACCTTGCTGGCTTTGCCGGTATGGTTGATGAAGGCGTAGATTTCGCCGGTATCGATAAGGTCATGGAGCGTCAGTTTGGCTGGCCAATGGGTCCAGCCTACCTTTCTGACGTTGTCGGTATCGACACTGCGGATCACTGTACCGTGGTTATGGCTGATGGCTTCCCAAGTCGTATGCCACGCGACACCAGCAGTGCGATTGCAAAATTAGCAGCAGCTGAGCGTTACGGTCAGAAAAACGGCAAAGGTTTCTACAACTATGGCGTGGACAAGAAAGGTCGCCCAGCCAAAGAAAAAGCACCTGAAGTCTACGAAATGCTCGGTATCGGCGACAAGCAACTCGACGCTGATGAAATCATCGCTCGTTGCATGGTTCCAATGGTAAACGAGTGCGTACGTTGCTTAGAGGAAGGCATTGTCGCTAGTGCTGCTGAGTGCGATATGGCGCTACTTTACGGACTTGGCTTCCCGCCGTTCCGTGGTGGGCCATTCCGTTACCTAGAAACCGTTGGCCTCGATAACTTTATTGCTTTGGCCGACAAGTACGCGCACTTAGGTGAAATGTATCAAGTAACCGATGGCCTGCGTGAAATGGCGAAGTCAGGCAAATCATACCTGGCCGGTTAATCATTAGCGTAGCGCTAACGGAGGAATTTATGAAAGACGTAGTGATTGTCGATTGTATTCGCACCCCGATGGGTCGTTCGAAAAACGGTGTTTTTCGCAATGTTCGCGCCGAGGATTTATCGGCGCACTTAATGAAAGGATTACTCGAACGTAATCCGCAAGTAGATGTTAACGAGCTCGAAGACATCTACTGGGGCTGTGTTCAGCAAACCTTAGAACAAGGCTTTAATATTGCGCGAAATGCCGCGCTTATTGCTGGCATTCCGCATCAAGTTTCAGCGGTCACAGTGAACCGTTTATGTGGTTCTTCAATGCAAGCGATTCATGACGCTGCTCGTGCCATTATGCACGGCGACGGCGACATTATGATCGCGGGTGGTGTTGAGCACATGGGCCACGTACCAATGACGCACGGCATCGATTTCCACCCAGGCATGAACAAATCCGTTGCTCGCGCAGCTGGTAGCATGGGTATGACCGCTGAGTTATTGGCGCGCAAATTTGGTATCGATCGTGCTGCTCAAGATGCATTTGGCGCGCGTTCGCATCAACGCGCTTACGCAGCGACCGTTGAAGGCCGTTTTGCAAAAGAAATCTTACCGTTAGAAGGTCACGACGCCGACGGTATTTTGCACTTGGTTAAAAACGATGAAGTCATTCGCCCAGAAACCACGGTAGAAGGCTTAGCCGCGTTACGCCCGGTCTTCGACCCAGCCAACGGTACCGTGACAGCCGGTACGTCGTCAGCGTTATCTGACGGTGCAGCCGCTTGTTTGGTGATGTCTGCAGACAAAGCGAAAGAGCTTGGCTTAACCCCGCGTGTTCGTATTCGCGCCATGGCGGCAGCTGGTTGCGACCCTTCCATTATGGGTTACGGCCCAGTGCCAGCGACGCAAAAAGCACTGAAACGCGCTGGCTTAGATGTCAAAGACATTGATTTATGGGAACTTAACGAAGCGTTCGCGGCACAGTCACTGCCTGTACTAAAAGGCTTAGGCTTACTTGATGTGATGGACGAGAAGGTCAATTTGAACGGCGGCGCAATTGCGTTAGGTCACCCTCTCGGCTGTTCAGGTGCGCGTATCTCAACCACGCTCATTAATCTTATGGAAAGCAAAGATGCGACGTTGGGTGTGGCGACGATGTGTATTGGTTTAGGTCAGGGCATCGCCACCGTCTTCGAACGCGTGTAACTGCAAAAACGATATTCGATATAAGATATTGGATATTAGAAAAGAAAGACCGCTGTTGCTTGGAGCATAGCGGTCTTTTTTGTTCTTACCAATATCAAATATCTAACGGCTAATATCGTTGTTGTTTTTAGCTACCTTTGCGGATGAGGTAGCGATATGGCTGATTTTCCGTTTCTGCCAGAAGCAACTCGTGATCCATAAAGCGGCAAAAACTTGGAATATCGCGAGTCGTAGCCGGGTCGTCAGCAATCACCTCCAGCGTATCACCAGGGTTCAGTTTACGCATCGCGACACGCAACATCATCACCGGCTCTGGGCACCGCAAACCCAAAGTATCGAGCTGTGACGTCACTTCACCCGCCATGCGTTTACCTCACTTCACGAATAACCAATAACGACTAACGAATAACGTCAATTACAGGTATTTCTGCCAGAATTCCGCTTTGCCCATCGCATCATCGAGCTGATAAGGTTTAAAACCAAATTTCTCGTAAGCTATTTTTGCTGGTTCATTGCCTTGCAACACCTCAAGGGTTAGTTTGCAGCAGCCGCGGAATTGCGCCAAAGTTTCAACTTCTTGCAACAGGCGCTTCGAAATACCTTGGCCGCGGAAGTCTTTGATGACTGCAATGTCATGAATATTCATCACTGGTTTCGCAGCGAACGTTGAGAAACCTTCAACGCAGTTCGCAAGGCCAACTGGCTGCTCATCAACATACGCAAGAATTGAAAAGACGTGGTCACGCTTCGCCATTTCATCAATCAAGTTTTCCCGCGTTGCTTCGGGCAATGCTTCGCCACCACCCATTGGATCACGGGCGTAGTCATCTAGCATATCAACAACGGCTTGGCGGTGTTTCGGATTACTATAATCGGCAAGTACAATCTCTAACATGATTAACTCTTATCTATAATGAGAAACGGCGCATGGCGTCGCAGGTTGGTTCATAGCAATGGCAAGTGACGACATGATCGTTCACCATCCCCACCGCTTGCATAAACGCATAACAAATAGTGGTACCAACGAAGCTAAAGCCAGCTTTTTTTAAGGCTTTCGCCATGGTATCAGAAACTTTATCAGAAGTGGGAATGTCACCCCCCTGTCGAGCGAAAATTCTGGGCTGCCCGTCGCTGAATTGCCATAGAAACTCGTTAAAACTGATGCCCTGCTCTTCGAGTGCAAGGTAGGCGCGTGCGTTTTTAAAGATTGATTCTATTTTTAAGCGATTGCGAATAATGCCCGCATTTTGCATCAGGCTGGCTTGGTAATCTTCTGACAATTGCACAATTTTATGGGGGTTAAAGTCACAAAAGGCTTTTTCGTAATTGCTTTGCTTGCGTAGAATAGTAATCCAACTTAATCCTGCTTGTTGGCCATCAAGACACAACTTCGCAAATAGCTCTTGGCTGTCACTCACAGGACGGCCCCATACGGTGTCGTGGTAGTGAACATACTCAGGGTCGGTGCCGCACCAACTGCAGCGGTGAATTGTTTTCGTCATTTCGCACGGTATCCTGTAACCTCGCGTCAACACAGGGTATAATTTACGCCAATTTGGTTTAAAAATCAGCACGAGATATCGCATGGCTAGCTACGATGTAAAAACATTTCAGGGCCTTATTTTAGCCCTTCAAGATTACTGGGCGCAGCAAGGTTGCGCTGTAGTACAACCGTTGGATATGGAAGTGGGTGCAGGCACCTTTCATCCAATGACGTTCTTGCGCTCAGTTGGCCCCGAGCCAGCTAGCTTTGCCTATGTGCAGCCGTGCCGCCGTCCGACAGATGGTCGTTATGGTGAAAACCCCAATCGTTTACAGCACTATTACCAGTTCCAAGTGCTACTAAAACCATCACCTTCGAATATTCAAGAGCTCTATTTAGGCTCACTTGAGATGTTGGGTTTTGACCCGCTTGTTCATGATATTCGTTTTGTGGAAGACAACTGGGAATCACCTACCTTGGGCGCGTGGGGTTTAGGCTGGGAAGTTTGGTTAAACGGTATGGAAGTCACCCAGTTTACCTATTTTCAGCAAGTTGGTGGTCTTGAGTGTAAGCCGGTTGCTGGTGAGATCACCTATGGCCTCGAACGCCTCGCTATGTATATTCAAGGTGTCGATAGCATTTATGATCTGGTGTGGACCGATGGTCCGCGCGGCAAGATCCTTTATGGCGATGTGTTCCATCAAAACGAAGTCGAACAATCGACTTACAATTTTGAGCACGCCGATGTTGATGTATTATTTGCTCGCTTTGAGTCTTGTGAAAAAGAATGTGAGCACTTACTATCAGCAAACCTGCCATTGCCCGCATACGAACAGGTCATGCGTGCCTCACACGCATTCAATTTACTCGATGCGCGCCACGCCATTTCGGTGACCGAACGTCAACGCTATATTTTACGCGTTCGAACCATGGCGAAAGGTTGCGCTGAAGCCTACTTTGCGGCTCGTGAAGCATTAGGATTTCCGCTTGTGCAAAACCAATCAGTAGTAAAAGAAGGAGCTTAACCGTGCGCTACGATACGTTATTAGTTGAAATTGGCACCGAAGAGCTACCTCCAAAAGCATTAAAAGGCTTAAGCGAATCATTTACAGACGGTTTAAGCAGCCTACTTAAAGAAAACGACTTTACCTTTGACAGCGTCAAGTCGTTCGCAACGCCGCGTCGATTAGCGGTTCAGGTTGAGAGGCTAGCTTCTCAACAAGCCGATAAAATCGTCGAAAAACGCGGCCCTGCGGTCAATGTAGCGTTTGATGACGCAGGCAATCCGACCAAGGCCGCCGAAGGTTGGGCGCGCGGTAACGGTATCACGGTGGCGGAAGCTGAGCGTTTGGTCACTGATAAAGGCGAATGGTTACTCTATAAAGCTGAGGTTCAGGGGCAGCCCTTGGCTGACGTGTTACCTGAACTCGTAGCTGCGGCACTGAAAAAATTGCCAATTCCGAAGCCGATGCGTTGGGGTAACGGCACAGCGCAGTTTATTCGTCCGGTTAAAACCGTCACCATGCTGTACGGTTCTGAACTGATTCCGGGCACCATTTTGGACGTTAGTGCGAGCAATCAGATTCAAGGTCACCGTTTTCACGCCCCTCAAGGTGCCGCGCTGAAGAATGCCAATGATTATGAAGCGACGCTCGAATCTATTTGGGTTGTCGGTGATTTTACAAAACGCCGGGATATTATCGTTTCTGGTATTGATAAATTAGCCAAAGAACTCGGTGGCCGTGTTGTCGAAGATGCCGACTTGATTGACGAAGTTACTGCCCTAGTTGAATGGCCGGTGGCATTATCGGCTTCGTTTGATGAATCATTCTTATCGGTTCCGAAAGAGCCGTTGATTGTTACCATGAAAGACGATCAGCGCTACTTTCCACTCGAAGATGAGCAAGGTAACTTGCTGCCTGCATTTATCTTTATTACTAACATTGAATCGAAAGACCCAGCACAAATAGTTACGGGCAACGAAAAAGTAGTTCGCCCTCGCCTAGCCGATGCGCAATTCTTCTTTGAATCAGATAAGAAGATCCGTTTAGCTGACCGTGTTGATGGATTAGCTAATATCTTATTCCAAAAGCAACTTGGTTCCATCAAAGATAAATCGGACCGTATTGCGAAAGTTGCAGCGTCAATTGCGTCTGACTTGAACGCCAATGCGGCAGTGGCAGAGCGTGCCGGCTATTTGTGTAAGGCCGATCTCGCCTCGCAAATGGTGTTGGAATTCCCTGAAACACAAGGTGTGATGGGTATGCATTATGCGCGTCACGACGGCGAAGCCGAAGGCGTACCGCAAGCGATTTTCGAGCATTATCTACCGCGCTTTGCTGGTGACGAACTGCCGCAATCGCCAGAAGGCGCGGCAGTTGCTATCGCGGATAAGCTCGATACCTTAGTCGGAATATTCGGTATCGGGCAAACACCAAAAGGCGACCGTGACCCATTTGCATTGCGTCGCGCCGCAATCGGCTTGTTACGGATCATCGTTGAAGGTGGCTACAACCTCGATTTGGAAGTGTTAGTTAAGCACTCTGCAGCGAGTTTTGGAACGCTATTAACCGCGAAAGATGTTCAACAAGATGTCGTCGATTTCTTGTTAGGCCGCTTCCGCACTTGGTATCAAGAACAAGGTATCGCGGTTGACGTTATTCAAGCGGTTCTTGCGCGACGCCCTACCAAGCCTGTTGATTTTGATCTTCGCGTGAAAGCGGTGACTGAGTTTAGAAATCATTCGGCCGCTGAAGCGTTGGCAGCCGCCAATAAGCGGGTGAGTAACATCCTAGCGAAGGTTGAAGGCAAGCTACCCAGTGCCGTCAATGATGACTTGTTACAAGAGGATGCGGAACGCGCCTTGGCGAACGCGATTAAAGAAGCTAGAGAGGTTTCGGCAGCAGCATTGAACGCAGGCAATTATACCGCCGCCCTCGCTTCGCTGGCGTCGCTTCAACAACCGGTAGATACGTTTTTTGATCATGTGATGGTGAACGCCGATGATGATTCAGTACGTCAGAATCGTCTCGCGTTACTACAAAATCTACGTGAGCTATTCTTACAAATTGCGGATATTTCGGTTTTAAATTAAACTAAGGTCCATAAGATTCAGGTTACTTGATAACTGGCCTAGATTCTTTGTTTCCAAAAATAAAAAGGGAGCCAATTGGCTCCCTTTTTTTGATGCAATTAGTAACTACACGTCAAGGTTTGCAACCTTCAGAGCATTCGTTTCAATGAACGCACGACGCGGCTCTACATCATCGCCCATTAGGGTCGTAAACAATTGGTCTGCGGCAATAGCATCCTCAATTGTTACGCGAAGCATACGGCGAGTTTCTGGATCCATCGTGGTTTCCCACAATTGTTCCGGATTCATCTCACCCAAACCTTTGTAACGCTGGATGTAGATACCACGTTTCGATTCACTGATTAACCACTCAACGGCCTCAACGAAATCGCTGACAGGTTTCTCTTTCTCACCACGGCGCACAAAGCCACCCGCTTCGACCAATCCATTAATCTTTTCACCAATTGATACGAGCTGGTCGTAATCACGCGACATCAAGAATTCATAGCTCAATGGATATGGCGTATCAATCCCATGCCGACGTACGATAACAACTGGCAAATAGAAGTTACGTTCTTCGTCATGTTGAACCGACAAGGTATATGTTGCAGAGTTTACTTCTCGTGCAGTAAGGTCATTTTGCAACGTACCCGCCCACTCCGTCATAGCCTGTTGATTTTTAAGCATTTCCTCTGTCAACCGAGGTGCATAGAGTAAGCGTTGCAGGAATGTTTCAGGCATACGACGCGAGAGCCGTGTTTTAATTGAGTTCTGCGCTAACTGATAGTCGTTCACCAATGTTTCAAGGTGTGCACCACTAATACCAGGGGCATCGCTCGTAACATGCAAAGAGGCACCATCAAGTGCAAGACTGGTCAGATACTGAATCAAACCCGGATCATCTTTGATATATGTTTCTTGCTTCCCTTTCTTCACTTTATAAAGCGGCGGTTGAGCAATGTACATATAACCACGTTCGATTAATTCTGGCATTTGACGATAGAAGAAGGTCAACAGCAACGTCCGAATATGGGAGCCGTCGACATCGGCATCGGTCATAATGATGATGCGATGATAACGGGTTTTATCTGGATCATATTCGTCACGCCCAATACCGCAGCCTAATGCGGTAATAAGTGTTGCAACTTCTTGCGATGACAACATCTTGTCGAAGCGCGCCTTTTCAACGTTTAGAATCTTACCTTTCAAAGGTAAAATCGCTTGGTTTTTGCGGTTACGGCCCTGCTTCGCAGAACCACCCGCAGAGTCACCCTCCACAATGTAGAGTTCAGACAAGGCCGGATCTTTTTCCTGACAATCAGCTAGCTTACCAGGTAAGCCAGCTAAATCTAATGCGCCCTTACGACGAGTCATTTCACGGGCTTTGCGCGCCGCTTCACGAGCTCGCGCTGCATCGATAATTTTACCGACGATTATCTTCGCGTCACCAGGCTGCTCAAGTAGGAAGTCCGCAAGCTTTTCGTTCATAGCTTGCTCGACCGCACTCTTCACTTCAGACGAAACCAATTTATCTTTCGTCTGCGATGAAAATTTCGGGTCGGGTACTTTCACCGAAACAACCGCTGTCAAACCTTCGCGCGCGTCATCACCTGTAGCATTGGTCTTATATTTCTTATTCAGACCTTCTTTTTCCATGTAAGTATTTAACGTACGTGTCAATGCTGCGCGGAAACCGGCTAAGTGCGTACCACCATCGCGTTGCGGAATATTGTTGGTGAAACAGTAGATAGCTTCTTGGAATGAGTCATTCCATTGCATTGAAACTTCCACTGAAATACCGTCTTCACGCTCACTTGTGAAGTGGAACACGTTCTGGTGAATTGGGGTTTTGTTCTTGTTTAAATACGATACAAACGCCGATATTCCACCTTCATATTTAAAGTGGTCTTGGCGTTCGTTACGCTCGTCCTTAAGGATGATTGATACACCTGAATTCAAGAAAGACAATTCGCGTAATCGTTTCGCAAGAATGTCGTAATGGAATTCGATATCACTAAAAATTGTAGGGCTCGGCCAGAAACGAATTTCTGTACCCGTTTTATCGGTATCACCGATCTGAGCTAACGGCGCTACTGGGTCACCTAGGTTATAGGTTTGCTGATAAATATGCCCTTGGCGTTGTATAGTCAGCAATAGTTTGTCTGACAAAGCATTCACAACAGACACACCGACACCGTGCAAACCGCCCGAAACCTTGTACGAGTTGTCATCGAACTTACCGCCGGCGTGCAGTACAGTCATAATTACCTGTGCCGCTGATACACCTTCCTCTGAGTGGATGTCGACCGGAATACCACGCCCATCATCTCGAACTGACACTGATCCGTCGGAATGAATCGTCACGAGAATATCTTTGCAGTGCCCTGCTAACGCTTCATCGATTGAGTTATCGACAACCTCGAAAACCATGTGATGTAAGCCGGTACCGTCATCGGTGTCACCGATGTACATACCGGGGCGTTTGCGAACTGCATCAAGCCCTTTAAGGACTTTAATACTGGACGAATCGTAATTGTTTTCTGCCATAATTAGCTTCTCTATTGTTCCTTGACGGTTCCATGTTCCACGTGGAACATTCTAGTATCTTCAGTTTTGAGGAGTGCACTTACGTCACTGCCGTCAATCGCCGATACAAAAACCTGTGACTTGGATGCGACAAGCGCACCACAAAACTTCTGCTGACTAACCGAATCCAATTCGGCTGTAATGTCGTCCACTAAGTAGATACATTGTACGCCAGTTTTCTGCTGAAGGTATTCACCTTGTACCAATTTGAGTGCGGCAACAAGTAACTTCAGCTGGCCTCGTGAGAGTAAATTTTTGACATCTTCTCCATTGGCCAAAATTCTAAGTTCAGCTTTGTGCGGACCGACGGTTGAGTGCCCATATCGTAAATCTTGATCACGATGTTTTTCGAGCGCCTCAGCCAGAGAAATGCCTTTCTCCCAACCAGACCGCAGTTGAAACTCAAATTTATAGTTTGGCAAAAACTCCGCCAAACGTTTTGTTAGTACCGGAACGAAGCCTTCAACGTAAGTTTCTCGATGCGCTTGTATGCGTTCTCCAAACCTTGCAAATTGCTCATCCCAATACTGATGTTCTTCATAAAAGCGTTTCATCTTGAGCAAACTGTTTCGCTGCTTCAACAATTTCGCGAAACCAACCCAATCGCTATAAAAGGAATGTTCCACGTGGAACACGCCCCAATCTATGTATTGCCGTCTTACCTTAGGGCCACCCAAAATTAGCTCGATGCTTTCGGGGGTCATCAGCTGAACCGGCACCATTCGGGCCAATGCTGAAAATCGTTTTTCTTTTGCTTGGTCAATTCGTAGCTGAACTTCGCCTGCGTGATTACGCTGGTAGCCGACCTGATGCTTTGCGCCATTCTGTTCGGTTAATCGCGCGAACACAACAAAATGGTCATCCTCGTTTCGAATCAATTGGCGAAATGTACCAGGTCGAAACGACCGTCCAAAACCCAAGCAATAAATTGATTCGATTAAACTTGTTTTGCCGCTACCATTTGCTCCGGAAATAATATTAACCGTTCGACTTGGCGTCATCGATACTGACGCAAAATTTCGAAAACTTTTAAGCGACAACGACTCCAGATACATAAACGATAACAATGCGCCTTTTACAGACGCATTGGCATGACCACATACAACGACGAATCATCATCGTTATCTTCAATAAGTCCACTTGCATCTGAACCGGATAGCGTCAGTTTTACTTTGCTACCTTGTACGGTATTCAATACATCAATCAAGTAGCTTACATTAAAGCCAATCTCTAATGGCTCGCCTTGGTATTCAACTTCAATCACCTCTTCAGCCGTTTCTTGCTCTGGGTTATTTGCTGTTAAACACATCTCGCCGGCGCTTAAATTAACACGGACGCCACGATACTTTTCATTGGAAAGAATCGAAGCGCGCGAACAGGCCTGTTTTAAAACGTCGCGCTCAGCCACCACTACCTTGTCTCCGCCACTCGGAAGTACACGGCGGTAATCAGGGAAGCGACCATCAACAAGCTTACTCGTAAACCCAATACCATTCGTTTCAATGCGTATATGGTTGTTACCAATTAAAATCTTCACTTCGTTTTCAACATCGTCCAGTAGACGAAGTAATTCCATGACACCCTTACGCGGCACAATCACTTGACGGGCAGCGAGATTCGGTTGACCAATCTCACAGCTACTCATGGCGAGGCGGTGGCCATCGGTTGCGACGGTACGCAAGGTGTTTACATCTGTTTCGAACAGCATGCCGTTCAGGTAATAGCGAACGTCTTGGTTCGCCATAGAGAAATGGGTGCGTTCCATTAAGTCTTTAAGCACTGCTTGGCTTGTAACTAGCTGAATATCGCTATCCCAGTCGTCAATATTTGGGAAATCTTGCGCCGGCAATGTTGCTAACGTGAATTTACTACGACCTGAGCGAATCATTGCTTTATCTGCAGAAGCCGTAAATTCAACTGTTGCACCATCGGGTAGGCTGCGAACAATATCCACCAACTTCTTCGCCGGAACTGTTACTTCACCGGCTTCGCCGCCCTCAATAGCGCAGGAAGAAACTAGTTCTACCTCTAAGTCCGTACCGGTAAGCCGTACCTGATCCGACGATGCTTGAATGAGTACATTCGATAAAATCGGAATGGTATGTCGGCGCTCAACTGCACCGCTGACAACTTGAAGTGGCTTTAAAAAAGCATCACGACTGATGGAAAATTTCATACCCACATTCCCCTGTTGTTTGTTCCTTGTCGCTTCGCTGCGTCTGTACTAAACGTCAAACGTTACGCCGACAGCGTCCGAATTAAATTACGATAATCTTCTTTTAAATCGTTCTGTGAATCTTTTAACTTAGCAATCGTTCGACACGCATGTAATACCGTCGTGTGATCACGCCCACCGAAGGCGTCACCAATTTCCGGTAAACTATGGTTCGTTAATTCCTTCGCTAACGCCATCGCCATTTGGCGAGGTCGAGCGACTGAACGCGAGCGACGCTTAGACAGCATATCTGACATTTTAATGTTGTAGTACTCAGCCACTGTCTTTTGAATATTATCAATCGTAACTAACTTCTCTTGTGCCGCAATTAAATCTCGTAGTGCTTCTCGCACAAAATCGATAGTAATCTGACGACCAGTTAAATTTACGTTGGCAACCAAGCGGTTCAAAGCGCCCTCTAATTCACGTACGTTCGAGCGTAGCCGTTTCGCTATAAAAAACGCCACCTCATGCGGCAAGGTGATGCCACGTTCTTGCGCCTTGCGAATCAAAATCGCCACCCGTGTTTCTAGTTCTGGTGGCTCAATTGCTATGGTCAAACCCCAGCCAAAACGCGACCGCAGTCGATCTTCTAATCCTTCTATCTCTTTCGGATACAGATCGCTCGTGAGAATAATCTGTTGATTGCCTTCAAGTAACGCATTGAAAGTATGGAAGAATTCCTCTTGCGTACCCTTTTTGTTCGAGAAAAAGTGAATATCATCAATAAGCAATGCATCGACAGAGCGATAATAGCGCTTCATTTCATCAATAGTACTATTCTTTAATGCATTCACCATGTCTTGAACGAATCGCTCGGCACGAATATAGAATACTTTTGCATCTTTCTTGTGTGCGCGAATAGCGTTGCCTACCGCATGTAACAAATGCGTTTTACCTAGGCCAGTGCCGCCGTAAACAAACAGCGGGTTGTATGCACTACCGGGATTCTCAGCTACTTGGTGTGCAGCCGCCAGTGCGAGTTGATTCGATTTACCTTCAACGAAATTATCAAAGGTATATTCTTCATCTATATTGCATTCAAAAGCGGGAGCTGGTGCATCAGTTGCATTCCATGGCGTTGCGCGTGGCTGACGCTGGACCGGCGCTGTAGCAGGCGTTGATGCCGTTCGATTCGTTGTGGTACTTGTTGCTACACCATTGCCGGATTGCTTCTTCTCGACACCACCAACACGAAACGAAACGCGAGGACTCTTTTCGCCGCGTTCGGTAGCAAGCTCATTCAGGTAGTCATTAATCTGATTCAGATATTTATCTTTGATCCAATCAACAACATATGAATTTGGCGCGTATAAGGTAAGAATGTTGTCTTCAACTTCCGATTGAAGCGGACGGATCCAGGTATTGAAATTCTGCGCGGTTAATTCGCTTTGCAGTCTATCTGCGCACAATTGCCAAAGCGATTTATTCACACCTGTCTCCCAATATTGTCAATTATAATTATTCGTCTCGATAGCTAAAGCCAGATCGGTAGCGATCCTTTAATTTTAGCATCGGCTGGATTGATTTGATTGTACTAAAAGCACCTCAGGATCGCTAGCATTTGCAACAAATTTACTGCATGGAATACGAACGCTTATCCACAATTAAAATCATTCTCATCTTGCATTTGTGGATAGCTTTTTACGTTGACTTTGATCCTTTTAACCGTTAGAATTCGCGCTCTAAATTTTTAGGTAACTCGAATACGGAAGTAACGTCATGAAAAGAACATTTCAACCAAGCGTATTGAAGCGCAAGCGCACTCACGGTTTCCGTGCTCGTATGGCAACGAAAAACGGTCGTCAAGTGTTGGCTCGCCGTCGTGCCAAAGGCCGTAAAGTTCTGTCTGCATAATATTGAAGCAGAATTACGCTTACGGGCGGGAGTTAAGACTGTTAACTCCCGCGCACTTTCAAGAAGTCTTCGACAATCCCCCGGTGAAAGCTGTCACGGCTGAACTCACCATGCTTGCTACTCCTAATAATCTCGGTTTCCCTCGTATTGGCGTCACGCTTTCAAAAAAGCGAGCCAAGCGTGCTGTTGATCGAAATCGAATAAAACGCAAGATTCGCGAGAGTTTTCGTCTAAAACAGCATAAAATACCGGCATTCGATATTATCGTGATTGGAAAAAACGGTGTTGTTGATCTTTCTCAGGAAGAGTTGCAGCAGCGTTTGGATTATTTATGGCGAACCTTAAGCAAGCGTTGCGCGCAATACCTATCGGCTTCATCCGACTCTACCAGCTAATTATTAGTCCGCTGATAGGGCCGCGTTGCCGATTTACGCCAACCTGTTCACAATACGCCATCGAAGCAATCCAAAAGCATGGTATCATTCGAGGCTTCTGGCTTGCCAGTAAGCGTATTCTCAAATGTCACCCAGGGCATCCAGGTGGCTTCGACCCGGTTCCAGGTACTGAACCCTGTGAAACGGAAACAACGAATCAAAGTAAAACAGAGACGAAGGACTTATGAATTCGCCACGTTCTATCTTGTTTATCGCTTTCTTGGTAGTGAGCTTTTTCCTCTACCAAAATTGGCTCATTGATACTGCACCGGGTACACAAAAATCGGCGCAAACCCAACAAACTCAGTCTACCGATTCAAGTGTGCCTGAAGCACGCATGGAGCCATCAGCTACTGACAGCTCAGTTCCTGAATCAAGTGATAGTGGTTTGCCTGCTAGCAGCAACGCATCAAATAATCCTCGTGTTCAAGTGCAAACCGATGTACTTGACGTTGTTATTGACACTCACGGCGGTGATGTTGTCAACGCGCAGCTTCTTCAATTCGCGCGTACTCAAGACTCCGAAGAGCGGTTTGAATTGCTACATGCAAATCCTAACCAGCTTTATATTGCTCAATCGGGGCTAATTGGCGCGGACGGAACCGACTCGGCGCAAGGTCGCCCAGTGTTCCACGTAGAACAAACCGAATACCAATTAACCGGTGACAAGCTTGAAGTGCCACTTTACTACACCCTCGAAGATGGTAGCGAAGTTATTAAAACCTTCATCTTCTCGAAAGGTTCATACGCTGTAGACGTGGTCTACACCATTCGTAATGCAACCGGTAGCCATAAACAGCTTCAGTTTTACGCTCAGCTTAAGCAAATCATGACCGAAGGTTCTGGCAACATGATGATGCCAACCTATAAAGGTGGTGCTTATTCATGGGATGAAGACCGTTACGAAAAATACGCCTTTGACGATATGCGTGACCAACGCTTAAGCCGTGAAACCCAAAAGGGTTGGGTGGCTATGCTTGAGCATTATTTCGTTTCAGCATGGATTCCGCGTGGCGAAGGCACCAAACAACTGTTCTCTCGCATTGTTGGCGGCGACCAAGCGATTATGGGCGTCCTCTACCCAACCGCAACTGTCGCACCAGGCGCTGAAGCTCAAATCCGTTCAACGTTGTTTGTTGGTCCCAAAGACCAAGATGCCATGGCAATGGTTGCTGAAGATTTAAATTTGACCGTTGATTACGGCTTCTTGTGGTGGCTTGCGCAGCCAATCTTCAAGTTGCTCCAATTAGTACAAAGTGTCCTCATTAACTGGGGCCTCTCAATTATCGCAATTACTATCATCATTAAAGCGTTGTTGTATCCGTTGACTAAAGCACAGTACGTCTCAATGGCGAAAATGCGGATGATTCAGCCGAAGATGACAGCTCTCCGTGAGCGCTATGGCGACGACCGTCAGAAAATGTCACAAGCTATGATGAAAATGTACAAAGAAGAAAAAGTAAACCCACTCGGTGGTTGTTTACCGATGCTTCTTCAATTGCCAATTTTCTTAGCCTTGTATTGGGTACTTTTGGAAAGCGTTGAACTTCGCCACGCTCCGTTATTCCTGTGGATTAACGATTTGTCGGCGAAAGACCCGTACTTCATCCTACCTATTTTGATGGGTGCATCCATGTTCATTATGCAGAAGTTACAACCAACTCCTGCTACCGACCCAATGCAACAAAAATTACTGCAATACATGCCTGTTATCTTTACCGTATTCTTCCTATGGTTCCCTGCAGGTCTGGTACTGTACTGGTTGAGCAGTAACTTGATCACTATTGGTCAAATGCAGTGGATCTATCGTGGCCTTGAAAAGAAAGGCATGATGGAACGTCGCAAGAAGAAATAAGCAATGGAATTTGAGCTAACGAACGACACCATTGTCGCACAAGCCACGCCTCCTGGGCGTGGTGGTGTTGGCATTGTCCGAGTTAGTGGGCCGGCGGCACGCCGTGTCGCCGAGCGCATGTTGGGCCACTGCCCAGCGCCGCGTAAAGCCGAATATCTCCCGTTTAAAGATCTCGAAGGCGCGGTACTCGACGAGGGTATCGCACTCTTTTTTCAAGGCCCGAACTCGTTTACCGGTGAAGATGTACTTGAACTACAAGGCCACGGTGGCCCTGTACTCATCGACATGATCATCAAAGCAATTCTAGATTTTCCCGATGTACGCCCTGCTCGCCCCGGCGAATTCAGCGAGCGCGCGTTTCTCAACGACAAACTGGATTTAACGCAAGCTGAAGCCATCGCCGATCTCATCGATACGACTTCAGAACAAGCAGCCAAAGCTGCCCTACAAAGCCTACAGGGCGGATTCTCACACGAGATAGACCAACTTGTTGATCAAGTGATTCATCTGCGTATGTACGTTGAGGCTGCGATTGACTTTCCGGATGAAGAAATTGATTTTCTTAGCGATGGCAAAGTCGCCACTGATCTTGAAGGCATCATCGACCGCCTACAACAGGTCATGGTACAAGCAAAACAAGGCACCTTGTTGCGCGAAGGCATGAAAGTTGTGATTGCCGGCCGCCCGAACGCTGGTAAATCATCACTGTTAAATGCGCTAGCGGGCCGAGAATCAGCCATCGTGACCGCCATTGCCGGTACCACTCGTGACGTGTTGCGTGAACATATCCAAATTGATGGTATGCCGTTGCACATCATTGATACCGCCGGACTACGAGAAAGCCCAGATGAAGTCGAACGCATTGGTATCCAGCGCGCTTGGGATGAAATCCGTGGTGCTGATCGCGTGTTATTTATGGTCGATGCAACAGAAACCAACGCGATACACCCCGCTGACATTTGGCCTGAGTTCTTTGAACAGCTACCTGACGATTTACCATTCACGGTGATTCGCAACAAAGTCGACCTAAATGAAGAGCCGGTTACAATTGAAGATATCGGTGGTATCCCTGTTCTACATCTCAGCGCAAAAACCGGTCACGGCATTGATCTTCTGCGCGAACATTTAAAACATTGCGTTGGCTACACTGCCACCAGTGAAGGTAGCTTTATGGCGCGTCGCCGTCACCTCGATGCCCTCGAGCGAGCTCGCGAACACCTCATGATTGGCCAAGAGCAACTTGAAATGAATTTAGCTGGCGAATTGCTCGCAGAAGAGCTTCGTCTTACCCAGCAACACCTTAATGAAATAACCGGCGAATTCACTTCGGATGATTTGCTCGGCAAAATCTTTAGCAGTTTCTGTATCGGGAAATAACCGAACTCTCTATACCAATAAAACCAAAAAGTGAGAACAACCATGGGTTTAATTATTAAACTAGTTCTAGGGATTGTGATTGGTACCCTTATTGGGCTTTATACGCCTGATTGGGTTACTCAACTTCTGCTGACGTTTAAAGAACTCTTCGGCCAACTGTTATTCTTTACCATTCCGCTATTGATTTTGTTCTTTATCACAAGCGGCATCGCTGGGTTACCACAGAATTCTGGCAAACTTCTTGGACGTACTCTAGGTATCGCTTATCTCTCAACGATTGTGGCGGGTACCGTCGCGTACTTTATCGCAAGTTTAGTCGTGCCGATGTTAACAACCGCTGCTAAAGCCGCTCAGACAGCCGATGCGAAGGTTTTAGAGCCATTCATCACCCTCGACATGCCGCCCGTGTTTGGCATCATGACAGCGCTTGTTCTAGCGTTTATTTTCGGGTTAGGTATTACTGCGACGCGCGCAGAACAGCTCAAACAAATCTCAGACCAAGGCCGAGACATTATTGAGTTACTTCTCGGTAAGGTCATCATTCCGTTATTGCCGTTTTACATTGCTGGCGTATTTGCTGAAATGGCTGCCGCAGGCACCGTATTTGGTACACTTAAAACATTCGGCATCGTCTTGTTACTCGCCGTAGCACTGCATTGGGTGTATATCATCAGCATGTTTACCGTTGCTGGATTAAAAGCCGGCCTCAGCCCGGTGACGCTCATCAAAAACATGTTACCTGCTTACTTTACGGCATTAGGCACTATGTCGAGCGCTGCAACCATTCCAGTAACTTTGCGTAGCGCCAAAGAAAATAAAGTCGATGACGATGTCGCTAACTTTGCGATTCCACTTTGTGCAACAACCCACTTGGCCGGCTCTACGATCACAATTGTCAGCTGCACTATTGCGGTGATGTATTTGCATAGCGCGTTAGCCATTCCGTCTTTCTTAACCATTTTGCCGTTCATTTTAATGTTAGGCGTGGTGATGCTGGCTGCTCCAGGCGTACCTGGTGGCGCGGTGATGTCTGCGGTCGGTTTACTGGGTTCCATGCTCGGCTTCGGTGAAACCGCCATAGCGTTGATGATTGCGCTGTATATGGCACAAGATAGCTTTGGCACGGCGTGTAATGTCACCGGCGACGGCGCAATTGCGCTACTGGTCAATCAAGCATCTAAAGCCGAATAACGATCAATTAAAACTCGTGATATGAAGAATCAAAAAAGCCGCTGATAAGTATCAGCGGCTTTTTTATAACAGTCTGACTGTTAAACTAGGCTTCGTTCGGCACAATTCGTAATTCAACACGGCGGTTAAGCTGACGACCATCAGCGGTGCTATTATCCGCTACTGGCATCGTTTCACCATAACCTACGGTGGTCAGGCGACGCTGGTCAACACCACTGCCAACCAAGTGATTGCGTACAGCCAGCGCTCGATTCTCCGACAGACGTTGGTTATAGTTGGCGTCACCAGTACTATCAGTATGACCTTCCACTAACATCGTCGTTTTCTCATAGCGGTTGAGCACTTTCGCTACGTCAACAAGTACCGGATCAAAACTTGAAGCAATGGTCGTACTATCCACGGCAAATGTCACGTTACTTGGCAATTGCAGACGAATGTTATCACCGTCACGAATAACCTGAACGCCACTACCAGCCAACTCTTCTCGGAACTCTCGCTCTTGCTTATCCATGTACGCACCGATAGCGCCACCAGCAATGGCACCAGCAACCGCACCCCACACATAACGGCTTTTATCGTGATCGCCGGTTCCTTTACCGATAACCGCACCAGCAATAGCGCCAATGGTAGCGCCTTTTTGCGTATTACTCATGTTGGCACAGCCGGTAACCACAAGCGAAGATACCGCGACAGCTACTGCTAATTTCTTCATCATGCTGATATTCCCATTTTCAACTGAACGTTGCATTCAATTTAGCACAGTAAAGAATTTCTGCCTTTGCGTTTGCTTGAAATTAACGCTTAGTTATTTCTTAGTTCGCACAAACAAGGCCACTACAGCTGACGTGATCACGCCCATAACGACGGCGGCAATTACTGCTTGAATCATGTAGCTTTGCAGAGAGAAATAATTGAGCGCTTGCGTTTCAGTCATATTGCCGCTACTTACGGCGTACTCAACCATGTTGGCAAAGAAATCAGGAGAGACGAAAGTATGCGCAAGCCACTGAGTTAATGGTGATAATATAGCGACAACTATGGTTATTCCGATACCGCACAGAAAACCTTGTTTCCATGTCATGGCGCCATTTAGCTCTTTCTCGCGCTTGTCACGCATTGCTAGTACATAGATTGCAATGGCAACGATAGCAAACAAATTTGTCCAAACTACATGTTGCGCAATATAGTCGCCATGGAGGCCAACAAGCCGCTCAAGTAGCAACCACACCAACATGGCGACACTGAAGATAAAGCCCCAACGAATTTCTAATTTATAATTATTCATCAAGCACCTACTTGTACTTTGAGTACGTTGTTTGGGTTAATCGGTGGCAACTCGAGCTCGAATCCGCTTGATCGCTTGGCTATGTAACTGCGATACACGTGATTCGGTAACATCGAGTACTGCGCCAATCTCTTTTAGGTTAAGCTCTTCTTGATAATAGAGCGTCATCACTAATTTTTCACGCTCAGGAAGCATATCAATTGCTTCTATTAATAGCTGTTTTAACTGTGCATTGCCAATTTGGGCTTCTGGCTCGGCGTCTTCATCACCGTTAGACTCATTGCCAGGAGTCTCTGAAATCACTTCGTCATACGACAAAACAAGGCCATTGTTGGTGTCTAACAACAACTGGTGATAATCACCCAGATCAATATTTAATTCTGCCGCAATTTCGCGCTCTTCAGGCGGGCGCCCGAGTCGCTGCTCTAATTTGCGAATGGTTTGTTCGAGCTCGCGCCCACTGCGCCTTACACTGCGCGGTAGCCAATCGCGGCTACGCAGCTCGTCAATCATCGCACCGCGAATACGCTGATGGGCATAGGTTGAAAAAGCCACGCCGGAATCAGGATCAAACCGGTCGACACAGCTCAGTAAGCCCTCAACACCTGCTTGAATCAAATCATCCACATCAACGCCAGCTGGCAGTTTAACTTTTAAATTAAACGCCTGCCGTCGAACCAGCGGATAATACTGTTCGATAATACTGTGTTTGTTGAACTTACCTTCAGCTGTATACATAATTTTCAGCCCGAAAATACCAAAACATCAATGTTGAAATACTGGCGTGCAACCGTTTGAATATTGGCGATTAGCCCACTTCGCGCCATCGGCGGGTGCAGGGCAATAATGCGCCGCGGCCCATTTACTTCATGAATTCGTTTTAACGCCCGATAAGCCCGCTGAAAACTATCCAAGTCGCCCTCTATCCAAATTGCCCAACGTGGATAGTTTGTCACCAACTTATCAAATTCAGGGTATTCAATCGATACCGGAATAACCCGCCATCGATCGGCCGCACCAACCCATTTCATACCATCTTCTGCCCAACGATGAAACACCGAAGCAGCCTTTAGAGCGTACTCTTCATTCAGTTTTGGCAACCCAAGTACCACAACTTGTTCTAGATTATCGGACGTCTTCGTCGGCGAAACTTTTTCTGATACGGCTTCGTTTGCCTGGTCATCGCCATTTCGCTTGGCTGCCCACTGCCGCAAACTCGCTGCCTGATCACTCATACTAAATTTATGCCTCTACTTCTCGGCCTGCTGCCACTAACGATTCATAGGCATGCATGACATGCAAAATTGCGGGGAGCAGTTTATCACCTTGAACACGACCGCGCTTGCCACTGATGCTAAGAAGTTCGCCTCGTAAGCCAGCAAACTGCGCGGCGCTATGATATTCAACGTGCAAAGTTACTGCGGCCAATGCGCCAGCTAAAGCTAATTGAACGTCACCATCTAAATCGAGTTTCCCTAATGCGCGCCATGCTAGACGTGTCAGCCTTGCATATTCTTCCAGCTGCATCATGGTGCGCGTGCGCTCGACCACTTGCTCTGCGGTACAATGCCCATCAGCTAACCAATAGCGGCGCTGTATCGGATTCTTACTCGGCCCGCCATGTAATTCGGCATACACCACTTGAACGAGTTGCTGACTCTGTTCTGACTCGGCCGCAGCAATCGTTAACTCAAGGCGACGCCGTTCGCCACGATAAAGAATTGTGTGCTTACTCAGTGGAATACCGTGTTTTTTGACGAGTTCACTGACCGCTCTCGGTTGACCCTGAACAGTTACTTTGTGGTTCAAATTTAACGTGGCTAACCAACCTGTTTGATGTTCAGAGAAAACCTCAAGTAGCTCGGTTTGCGGCAGGTAATCAAATAGTTGTACCGGCGCTAACGCCATATCCGGTAGCACTGGCGCATCTGCGCTGTGCAGAACCGGAGGCACTAATGGCAAACCTTGCTTGTTCAAGCCCAAATGTGGGGTTAGATGATGCCAGCCTTGCAACGGTTGCGGCGCGGCCCAACGAATCATATTCAACTCGTCTGGAAACGCCGCATTCATCCAGTTTTCAGGCAAAACCCGCTGTTTCCAAGCCTGCACGAACTCTTGAAAATGCGGCACCTGATTTCGCAGCGCCTGCATACTCGATTGAATGAGATGGCCGTGCGCAAATACTTGCGACGGTTCCAGCTTTTCATTGCCTTGTTCCCACTCACTTTCTGCTAAGGCCGATTGGCTGACATCCGCCGTTAACGAATCAGCAACTAATTGCTCTACATCTGGCACTTGAATGTCTTCAGGTACGCGTTGACCTGTCGAGGTTGCCTGAACCGTCAGCTTATGTCGAATCACGGTATCCAAAACACCCCCCATGCGGGCGGTTTCATCCAGCTTGGTCAAAATACAATCTTGGATGATTAAATCACTTTCACTGGCTATGCGCTGGTAAATACGAGCGACTTCATCCAACGTCTCTTGCTGCGCTGCCGCATTTAGCAATAAGACAATACGGGTCGAATCTCGTTTTTCGGCGCTACCGAGCGCAGCAATTTTTTGCGCTAAACGCTGATCACGCTGGCTCATACCAACGGTATCAACCAGAATCAAACGCTTGCCTTGCATTTTCTCGGCTAATGAATCGAGTGTATCGCCATCTGCCAATGCATGCATTTGTACGTCGAGCAACTCTGCATATATCGCTAACTGTTGTTGCGCACCAATACGGTAGCTATCAGTGGTCACCAGCAGCAAACTATCATTACCATGTTGCATTACGTAATTCGCGGCTAGTTTCGCGGTTGTTGTGGTTTTACCTACCCCTGTAGGCCCAACGAGTGCCATCACGCCTTGATGCTGAACAAGCTCCCAATCGTGTACTTGCATCTCTGATTGATGAGAAATTCGAGCAACAATTTGCTGCTGTAGCCACTTCAGTGCTTCGGGGTAGGTTTTATTCGAATGATTCAATGCCGAGGGTAGCAACGCAACTAACTGGCGACTCAATGTATCGCTGTAGCCACCTGCACGTAGCTGTCGATACAGCCGTTTACGGTTATCATCAGCTACTTTATCGCCTTGCTGTTGATGCAGCATGGCACGCATATCTTGGACATCGCTTAGTAACTGTTGAGCAATACCAGTAAAATCGGGGGTTGCTGTTGCATCAATATCTTCAGCATCATGAAGTTTAGCCAAATCTGCTTCACCAATGGCATAAATTTCTGCGCCCTGCGTTGTCTTACGTGATGAAACAATTACCGCATCATCACCTAACGCATCGCGAACTTTGCGCATTGCATCTTTGTGGCTGGCTGCTCGGAAGCGCCTAATGGTCATTGTGACCCTCCAATAACACTGACTACTTTAATGGTTCTGTCATCTGGAATTTCGGCTTGCGATAATACCACTAAATCACGTAGCTGGCGGCGTAAGAAGTGCGACAATAATGGACGCAGCTGATGTGGCACTACGAGTACCGGCGCCAACCCTAATGTTTCGGCATGATGCAACGCTTTTTGTGTTTGTTCTTGTAGCGTTACCGCCAAACCTGGCTCCAAAGAGCTGTTCTGCTGCAGCGCTTGTGAAAGCATGTTTTCTAACGAAACATCTAAGCCGATAACCTGCAACTCGCGCTCACCACCGAACCATTTTTGCGTGATATTGCGACCTAGGGCAATACGGACACGCGCCGTCAATTCATGCGCATCGGCTTGCTGGCCTTCAAACTCAGCTAACGTATCAAAAATTGTGCGTAAATCGCGAATCGACACGTCTTCTTCAAGCAAGTTTTGTAGCACACGCTGCAATGTGGTTACGGTAACACATTTCGGCACGACATCTTCGACTA
Source organism: Pseudidiomarina marina (assembly GCF_044807045.1). Classification (NCBI taxonomy): domain Bacteria; kingdom Pseudomonadati; phylum Pseudomonadota; class Gammaproteobacteria; order Alteromonadales; family Idiomarinaceae; genus Pseudidiomarina; species Pseudidiomarina marina. Next base: position 402,329 of record NZ_CP085233.1, read on the forward strand.
AGGCTTTGTTTTCTTCCGATAACTTATCGACAAGCTGTTGCACTTCTTGGCGACCTAACAAGTTCGATGCATAACGTTGTAATAAGTGATTTAAATGGGTGGCAACTACGGTGCTTGCATCAACCACGGTATAGCCGTAAATTTGCGCGTGCTCGCGTTGATCTTGGCTTATCCACTTCGCCGGCAATCCGAAAGCTGGGTCTGTCGTATCAATGCCTTCTACTTCACCACTTACTTGCCCTGGATTGATCGCCAACCAGCGATCGGGATAAATTTCAGCGCGACCAATCTCACCACCTTTTAATGTGATGGTATAGGTATTTGGATTTAGTTCGAGGTTATCGCGAATGTGCACAACAGGCGGCAAAAAACCAACTTCTTGCGCAAATTTCTTACGCACGCTTTTAATGCGACCGAGTAACTCGCCTTGCTGCGTATCGTCAACCAAGGCAATTAAACGATGACCAACCTCCATACCCAGCGTATCAACCAATTGAACATCGTTCCAACTCGCTTCTGGTGCGCTAAATGATGGCGCTGGCGCGACTTGTTCAGATTGCGCGGCAGCGGCCTTTTCCGCGGTTTGTTGCTGGTGAAGGTACCACGCGAAACCACCTAACATTGCGGTAAACAACAAGAACACGAAGTTGGGCATTCCCGGCACTAAGCCCAACAAGCCAATAACACCGGCAGCAAGCATTAAAACCTTCGGGCTAACAAACAGTTGTTTGATTAACTGCTGACCCACATCTTGCTCGGTATTCACGCGTGACACGGTCACACCGGCTGCCGTTGAGATAATCAGCGCAGGAATTTGCGCGACCAAGCCATCGCCAATGGTCAACAACACATAAGTTTCTGCTGCAGCGCCGGCGCTCATATTGTGTTGCATGACACCAATCAAAAGACCACCAATGATGTTTACCACCATGATGATCATACCGGCGACAGCGTCACCGCGAACAAACTTACTGGCACCATCCATTGAGCCGTAGAATTCTGCTTCTTGTGCAACTTCTTGGCGACGACGACGGGCCTCTTCTTCACCGATTAGGCCAGCATTCAAATCAGCATCAATTGCCATTTGTTTACCCGGCATCGCATCAAGAGTGAAGCGAGCGCCCACTTCGGCTATACGTCCTGCACCTTTGGTGATAACCATGAAATTGATGACGACGAGAATTAAAAACACCACCAAACCAACGGCAAAGTTACCGCCAACCAAAAACTGCCCGAACGCCTCTATGACTTTACCGGCCGCATCGCCACCATTGTGCCCTTCCATCAAAACAACACGGGTTGAAGCAACATTCAATGACAAGCGCAACAGGGTAGAAAACAATAGCACGGCAGGAAAAGCCGCAAACTCAAGTGGCTTCTCAGTGAACATGCTCACCAATAAAACCATCAACGACAGGGCAATATTAAACGTAAATAAGAAATCCAGAGCGAATGGCGGTAACGGCAGTACCATCATCGCTAAGATCATGAGGATGAGTACCGGGCCGATTAAAACCTGCAAGCGCGCCGAGCTAAAGCTTCCTGCTAGCGCATTCATGTTTAACTTCATTGTGCCGGTACCTCGTAATCATCAGGAACTGAAATATTGGTTGGTGTTGGTGGCTTTATTGCAGCCCCTTCACGAGCACGTTTTAATTGAAATGCCCAAGCTAAAACTTCGGCTACCGCGGTATACAGCGGAGCAGGAATTTCATGTCCCAGATCAACATGCATATGTAATGCTCGGGCTAGCGGTGGTGCTTCTAATCGTGGCACCTGATGCTCATCACCTAACTCACGAATACGCTGTGCCACGAGATCGGTGCCTTTCGCAACCACGCGCGGGGCGCCCATATTACTATCATCGTATTTCAATGCCACCGCATAGTGTGTCGGGTTAGTTACAATCACATCGGCTTTAGGAACTTCGGTCATCATGCGCCGGCGTGCCATAGCTTGTTGCTGCTGTCGAATCTTACCCTTAACGTGGGGGTCACCCTCGGTTTCCTTGTTTTCACGTTTCACTTCTTCTTTGGACATTCGCAATTTTTTGGTGTGCGTGAACAACTGAAACGGCACATCAAAAGCAACAACAACCAACAAGGTTAGTATCATCAAAAAGCAAGCGAGCGCAGCCATACTCATGGCTTCGCCTAGCGCCTGTTTAACTTCAAGACTCATTAAACGTAGAAAGTTCGCTTTCTGGTCCCACAAAAACAGCATCAGAACACTGCCAACCAACACCGTTTTTGCAATGGCTTTGCCAAGTTCAGCCAGGGCTTGGCTTGAAAATACGCGTTTTAACCCCTTGATTGGATTTAGCTTACTAAGCTTTGGTGCCATTGCCTTTGCCGACACCACCCAACCTCCGAGTAGGGCTGGCGCGACGAGCGCCAACACCATCATTACGGCAAACAAAGGGAGTATCGAGAGTAACGCAGATTGCCCGAGCTCTAATACGTTCTGCAACATTGGACCAGATTCCGATACCTGCAAACGTTCGAATAAAAACGCCTGCTCCATCACCAAGCCAAGATTCTGATACATTGTGCTACCTAGCGCCCAAAGCATCACAACGCCGCCAAACAAGATCACAAAAGTGGTCAGCTCGCGCGATCGCGCAACCTGACCTTCTTCCCGAGATTTTTGTAACCTGCGGGCGGAGGGTTCCTCTGTTTTTTCTTGGTCACTTGTTTGCTCTTCTGCCATGACAGCAATTATTGCTGATGATATGCAAGAGCGAAGGGTCGAAAAAAGGGGTTAGAACCCCTTATTTCTGTTTTGTTTGATCCGTTGCATTCGTGGCGCGCTGAAACTCTTCGTTCAGTTGCTGAACATCCGGTTCGAGGCGCGCATCGAGCTCTTCTTGATCTTGCGGGAAAAAGCCCTGGCGTTTAATAAATTCCGCCGATTCAAATGTGTGTACCACAATCGTAATTCGGCGGTTACGGGGGTCGTCTGTTGCCGTCCCATCCAGTGGAATCCGATCGGCGGCGCCCATTACCAGTAACAGCCTTTCGGGTTCAAATCCACCGTCTAGCAACGCTTTGCGCGATTCGTTCGCACGGTCAGCAGAAAGCTCCCAGTTACTATAGCCACGCTCGCCGCCAGCATACGGGAGGCTATCGGTATGACCACTAATGGTCACTTCATTCGGAATTTCATTTAATAATGGCGCTAACGTTCGAAGTAAACGCTCCATATAGGGCGCGATACGGTCACTTCCCACCTCAAACATGGGTTTCGTCTCGGTATCCAGCATCATGATGCGTAATCCCTCACGGGTCACATCAAATTGTAACTGTGCTTTTAAAGCTCGTAACACTGGGTCCGCTTCAATTGCAGATTCAACGCGACGACGAATTTCATTAAAATGCCGACGCACATCCGATGGGCGAGTCTCACGACGCAAGTCAATTCTCGCTTGTTCACCTTCCATGTGCGTTGGGTCGGTACCGCCACCTTGAATAACGCTTGCGGCATTACTTGAGCGTTCGCCGCCAGCCATCGAAACCAAAAGTGGTGTACGAAAGTATTCCGAAATGCTTTGTCGGTCTTTTTCGCTCGACATCGACAAAATCCACATCACCAAGAACAACGCCATTAAAGCCGTCATAAAGTCCGCTAGCGCAATCTTCCAACTGCCACCATGGTGCTTTTTGACGATTTTCTTTCGTCGAATAATTATCGGGCGATGGTCTTCAGCCATGACTACTGCTCCGCTTTGGCACCACGAACATGGTCTTCGAGTTCAGTAAAGGTTGGACGCTCAGAGGTGTGCAGTGCTTTTCGACCGAACTCTACTGCCAACTGTGGCGCATAGCCATGCATGCTTGCCAACAAAGTAACACGTATCACTTGTAACGTTTTCACAAGTTCGGCAACTTGACGTTCAACTCGGCTTGCTAATGGGTTAATAAAACCGTAACCCAATAGAATACCCAAGAATGTCCCCACTAGAGCGTGAGCAATCATCGTACCCATAACGTCAGGGGGAACATCAGCCGTGCTGAGCGCACGCACCACGCCAAGTACCGCCGCCACGATACCAAACGCAGGCATCGCATCACCGACTTTATGCAATGCATCACCAGGTATTTCGGCCTCTGCTTCAAACGTTTCTATTTCGTGCAACATGAGTTCATCAAGCTCTTGTGGATTCATGTTGCCACTGATCATGAGACGCAAATAGTCGGCGATAAAATTCAACATCATGGTGTCTTCAAGAACATCGGGGTGTTCTTGGAAAATGGAACTTTCTTCTGGATTTTCAATATCTCGCTCTACGGCTAACATGCCATCGCGGCGCATTTTATTGAGCAATTTGTAGATGACCGCGAGAAGTTCAAGATAGGTTTCGCTATTGTACTGTGTCGAACGCTTAAAACGCTTTACTGACTGCAACGTTGCTTTAATCGCTTTACCATTATTGGCGGCAATGAAAGAGCCTACACCGGCACCACCAATAATTAGTAACTCAAGCGGCTGAAAAATAGGCCCTAAAGCTCCGCCGGCTAAAACAAAGCCGCCAAATACGGAAAAAATGACTACAACAAAACCGATAGCTATTAACACGGCCGCTTCCTTTTTCTAAAAACACATCTAAGAAGTTTATCGGCGCGAACGCTTAAGACTTAAATATCTTTTCGCGATTTTGAGGTTTTTTGCTTGAGCGGCTTACCCGCTCTTGAGGGAGGTTGACACACCCCACAAATATAATCCGCATCGGGTGTATGAGCATGATTAACAAATTGTAGCCCGCAGCAATTGCATTTAGACAACTGGAACATATCACTTTCAAAGAAACGCACTAATGTCCAAGCTCGCGTTAGCGCCAGAACCTCTTCTTCACCGCTCAGTTGAATATGTTCTTGGTAGAGTTTGTAGGCTTTAATAAATGCCTGCATCCGTTCCAGTTTCTGCCCTTCTCGCAAGCGCGAATATATATTGAAGAAGAACGACGAATGGACGTTAGGTTGCCATGTCATGAACCAATCGGTTGAAAATGGCAACATTCCTTTGGGAGGTGATTTGCCTGAAACTTCTTTATACAACCGAACTAAGCGGCCGCGATTCAAACTCACCTCTGATTCTAAAACTTGCAACCGAGCACCAAGTTCAATGAGCTCTATTGCAAGCTGTACCTGATTGAGTTCTTCAAGAAGTTTCTTAGCAGTCATCAAGGATTCTTTATGTTTAGGTTAAGCGGAAGCCATGTGCATCGCTATATGAGTTGCCTGCATACCGGTGTCACGCTTGTTAGTCAAAATCGCTTTTAAGTGGCTTACCGAACCCAAATTGGGTTGTAGAAGACTTTGCGGCTGACGCGCTAACATGGTTAATTCCTTCGCAGACATATCAGCAATAAGATCAGCTAATTCATCGTCGATTTTTAATCGGAAAATTGCGGTATCGCGATCTTCGACGATTAATTTCTGAACCAACATCAGGTAACTGAAATTTAATTCCTGAAGTTCAGAAATAGTCTTACTGTGACTCATGGGGGCATTTCTCCAACACTGCTGTTTATTTTTCTTTCTTTAAGCGATCTTTAACAAATCTTAACACTGTTGGTCAATAGTAAAGATCAATCTTTACAGTCTACATTACATACCTTAATGTTTGTTTTTTGTTAATTGAAACAAGGTATAAAACGTAAAGTCAGCGGCTTGCATCAACCGATTTTGCCCAAATCAACAATTCCGCAACAACAAGCCAAAGCGTTTGCGGTATATATTCATCAAGATCAATTTGCGATAAAAGATCGACCAGTTCTGGTGAATCGTGGACAAACACATTATGCTCGCTTGCCAGCGCTATAATCTTATCGGCGATCAAACCTTCCCCTTTTGCGACTATTTTAGGTGCCGGTTCGAATTCCTGATATCGCAAGGCAACTGCCTTTTTGGTTTTTGAAAGGTCATCTGCCATCACGGTAACCTCGACACTGGAATGCTATCAATCTCCACGCCGGCTCCTAGTCGCAAGCGCGCCATTAAACGGGTTGTTGCTTCTTGCAATGATGCAACCAACGATTCTGCACATTGTAGCTGCATCGTAAGATGTTTTTGTGACAGCCGCATTTGCGCGCGGATCTCGCCCACCTGCGGCAGGGTGAGCTTTAATTCACTGGTCCATGCCGGCGGTTCTGGCTCTTCTCCTTGTTTACGGCGTTGTTCATCGCGCCAACGTTGTACCAAAGGATTCACATCTGGTTGCACTAACCACTGCAAATGCGCTTGTGGCCACAATTCAGATTCAATACGAATAATACCCGAATTCAGCAACTCAAGTTGCTGACCTAAAATCGCTTGTATTTGTGGTGAGCTTGCTCGAAATTGCCCGAGGTTTTGTGGTTGCTGGCGTACCTGCAGGAATGGGACTTTCTCTGCTGCCCACCGGGCTAATAACGCTTCGTAAAATAATCCTGAGTCTTTCACAATTGTCTGTAATCGCCCCATCAACGTGAGTGTGTCGAGCTGCGTTGACGCTGGGAATAAAGGTGCATCCGGCTTGATATGCCCACCCATTTGCTGCGAAGACGGTTGCATTTGTTGTGGTACTTGTTGTTGAAACGACTGAATCAATTGGATTAGCCGAGCAATTTGCTGACCGGCTTGACTAAATTCAGTGGTGCTTGCGGTAGCTTGTATGGGAGCCACTGGCAAGGTGTGGCGAGGGAGGAGGTCCACCGTTGAACGTTGCTTGGCAACTTGGTGGACCAAAGTATCCAAAAGAGGAGTTATACTACTCAACTGCTATAGGTGTGCTCGAGCTTCTGCTTTTTCTGCATGCTGAGCAACGTCTGCTCCAACATGGTGCGACGCGCGACTAACCGCTCCCGAATCTCACGGTCTTGATCCATGATGGTGCTCAAAAGTTGTAACTTGCTAAGTTGCTGGTCCTCAGACAACTTAACTCGGGCTTCGGCATGGCTCAACCGCTCAACCTCACGAACGTACTCGACTTCCGTTTCAATTAAGGCTTCCCAGTCTTCGTTGCGCACACTGGCGAGCATTCTGTTCGAATGTTCCAGTAGCGTCTGATACGACATAATGACCTCCGTCGGTGACATCAGGTAGTCACGTTGTAGTTTTGGTTGCGCGGCCACGTGCCTTACGCCCCCTCAACCTGTGGTTGAATCTCTTTCCATGCAGAGCCGATTTGTTCTAAAAGCTCTGCAGCTTCGTCTAACTTGGCGACATCGTTCTTTAAATTCGCTTTAAGCAAGAGTTCACTCACGTATAAGTAGATTGACTCTAACCGCTCAGCTAGCTCGCCGCCTTTTTCTTTATCTAGCGCCGCCAATAAACCCAGGTGCACAATATCTGTTGCTTTAGCAATGGCCTTGCCTTTTTCTGCAACGTTACCGTTTTCCATATGCAACTTGGCCGCTCTGATTTGCTTTTGCACGCCATCAAATAACATTGCAATGAGCTTGTGCGGGCTTGCAGAAAGCACATGACTCTCTACATCCACACGACCATAAGCTGCTGCACCACGCATACCGTACATGATAATTCCCTCTAGTTACCTTGGCCTAACTGCGCATTTAATGATGCGAATTGTTGTTGCAAGTAAGCGCTGGTTGAATTCATATTCGCAATTAAGCTATCCATTTGAGCAAACTGCTTACGGTAGCGCTCCACAGTATTGAAAATTCGCTCTTCTTCTCTAATGTAACGGTCATCTAATCGGTCTAAACTGTTTTTAAAGCCACTGATACGGCTTTCCAGCGGACCATCTTCGGCCAACAAGTTGGTTAACGTATTATTTGTTAATGTTGAAAAACCATCGACCGTATCGGTTCCCGCGAAAAAGTTCTGTACGTCCGCCAACTGACCAGAAACAGCAGCGCTAAGTTTTGTCTCGTCGAGTGATAATTGCCCGCTTAACTCAACTTCAATACCAAGGTCGCTTAATGTTTTAAATGCACCTTCCACGCCGTTCGACATCGCATTTCGCAACTGTGATTGAACCGTGCGTAAACCACTGTCACCTAAAAGTTGACCTGAAGCACCAGTCTCTGCATCAAAATTGTTCAAACCAGACATGGTCTTCTGAAGTTCGTTGTATGCTTCTACAAATTCTTTTACTGCGCCGGTGATGCTCTCTTGATCACGACTCACTGTTATAGTGGCTTCGCCTTCTTTGGCTAGCGCCAATGTAACGCCTTCAATAGCCCCTTCAACCTGATTCGTTTGGCTAGTAATGGCGATACCATTTAGCGTTAGATTGGCATTTTGCGCGGTTACTTCGGTCGTACCGTCAGTTGCGAGATTACCCGCCAACGCACCACCGTAAGTAATATCTGTAATACCTGCATCGGTTCCTGTTTGCGTTGAACTGAATACCAATCGATAAGGCGTACCGCTGCCATCGTTGACAATCGAAGCCTGCACATCGGTTTGCGAGCTATTTATGGCGTCTCGAACATCGTCTAAGGAAGTTTGTCCATCGGCAAGATCAATCGTATGCGTGGTGCCGTTACCTAACGTAAATGAGACACTTCCAGTACCGGTACCCAAATTTGCAGTTTTATCCGCCACACCTTGGGTAGCAACGCTATATGAACGCGCTAAGTTCGTTACATTCACTGAATAACTACCCGTTGCGGTATTATTCGATGCTGCAACACTTAGAACATCGTTGTTTACACTGCTTGTTGTAGCGCCAAAAGTATTCGCTTCACCAAGTTTCTTTACGGCATCTTGAAACTTAGTTAAGCCACTCTCTAACTTCCCGTAGGCAGATATTTTCGCTTCATAGCTACGCTTTTGTTGCGTGATCGGCTGTAGCCGCTGTCGCTCAGCCGACTCCAACTGATTCAGCAAGCCGTTCAGGTCTAATCCTGATCCGATACCGAGTGCTGCTATTGATGCCATGGTGCTAACCCCTATTTCTCATGCCAATCAGTTTGCATGAATAAATTCAATTCAAAACCGATAAAAAGCGACGCAAAACACGCCTATTCTGTATATCGGCCACAATTTGTTCAACTTTAGTGATTTTTTCGGTTACCGGAGAAATGCTTCAACTTTCCGGTATTAAAATATCGCGAATACGACCCAATTCAGCTAGCGCAGCGCCTTCAATGGGGGAACCTAACTTATCATCAGGAGCCATTTTATGTGGCGAGATACGAACACGATTGACGCGCTTTTTAGCGTCTAAGCCAACAACCCAGCCAAACTGACCTTTTTCAAAACGGAGCAATGAACCAATAGGTAGCGGCCCGAAATGTGAAACGTAACGCTTCACCCACGCTTCATCAAACTGATCTAGCCTTGTTTGCATTGATTTACCAGCGGCAACAGGCGTTATCGCTGGACGATCAGGTCGGTGCCGCTGCATTGCATCAATTGCATCGACCACCGCAGCTGCCCGCGCCAACTGACCCAATTGCTTGTCCTTAAGTCCATTGGGATAACCGGAGCCATCCAAGCGTTCATTGATTTGTGCAATCACATTGTCACGAACAACCGGCGCAAGCCACTTCACACCGTCTAATTTTTCAATAATCGCTTCCACGTGACTTTGCATTTCTTCGTACACATCGGTACTTAATGTCGTCGCTTTCCAAATTTCCGGGGGAAGCGTGCCCTTACCAAGATCATGAACCATTGCCGCCGCAACCACTGCTTTACGCAGGTCACGCGGCATTTTTGCCGCATTTAACAAATCAGCCAAACGAACGGCAACAGCTAACCCATGCTTCACCCAGCGCGATTCGCGATGAATACAATGCACCGAGAATAAGGTTTCTTGGCGGTCATCTTCGAGCATATCTAAAATGCGGTCTGCATGAAGTGACAACTGCGACGAGTTCACCGGTTGCCCTTGCTTCATCACCACCATCTGACTATCAAGATAACCGGCAATGCGAGCCATTTTTCGAGCCATCGGTGTCGCATAAGTATGCCCATGGCGGCGACTCAATTTAATATCGTTCTCGTCGCGAACACGGAATAACTCCGATTCACTGCGGCTATCACCATTACCAGCACTACGTGAAGCTTCACGCTCAATTTCACGCACATAACCCCAAATTTCTCGTTCTTGCGGCTTACTCACATCTTCAAATTCAAATCCAACCGCCAGCACTTGACGATCATTGTCGGTTTTTAAATGCCGCACCTTGGCTTTTACTTCAAACGAGGTACCGTTCGGAAAATACAGCTCAATCTCAGTCGCAATATCTGGTAACACTCGCGACACGCCATCTTGCATGAAAAACTCTGCCAAACACCCTGTGGCCGACAGATCTTTCAAGTCGCCCTGTAGCTCGACGAGTTCATCTTTATCGTTATCTTTAGTGCGAACATGTACACCCACGTTCATGCCAATACGCAAACTGGCGCGGAAACTCGCGCGACGCTGTTTCACATGAATTTCGGTAGGCCAATCGACATAGGCTAGAAGACGACTATCAACCGTGGTGAATTCGCGAACAGCCATGGGGTTCGAGCGAACGAGACCACCGGGGGTAAAACCTGAAAGGATAAACTTACCACCACGTCGCAGTGGTGGCGCTACATCACGAATCGCGGTGAGATCAAAAAGGAGGTAATCTTCTTCGAGTTGTTCAACCAGCACCACAGGATGATCTTTTTCCGCAGGCCCAAGCAACGTCAACACCGCCACGCCCGGCTGACTCAATGCGTCATAATATGTCGCAAGCTCAACCAAGCTGTTTATTGGCGTAAATTCATTTTCGCTCGTTTGAGCGTGTTGACTGGCCTCGCTCACGCGATGCTCCTTTCCTTAGTTATGTTCTGGTTCCATTTATCGGCATGTGCGCTAATGCCTTTAACTGACCCCTAATATAGCAAGCGTTTGTGCTCCCTTCGAAAATATTTTTAGCTTTTTGAAAAAAATTTCTAAAGGTTTTTTTTAACCCACCGATAACCCTTAGCGACGGCAGGCCAAACTAGGCAGCCTAATTTGGAAACAGAAGGAATAAGACTATGTCAGTTATCAATACAAACATTACCTCGCTGATTGGTCAGCAGAACCTCCAGAAGTCGCAATCTTCTTTGCAAACCTCTATGGAGCGTCTGTCTTCAGGCCTGCGTATCAACAGTGCCAAAGACGATGCAGCTGGCCAAGCTATCGCGAACAAAATGACGGCTCAAATCCGCGGTTTGACACAAGCTCAACGTAATGCCAACGACGGTATTTCATTAGCTCAAACAGCTGAAGGTGCCTTAAATCAAGTTAACGACAACTTGCAGCGTATGCGTGAACTAACTGTCCAGGCTCAGAACGGTACGAACTCAGCTGACGACGTTGCGTCCATTCAGGCTGAAGTAGATGAGCGTCTTGCGGAAATCAGCCGCGTTGTAGCCCAATCTGAATTTAACGGTAACGCTTTATTTGATCCTGCAGCGGACATCGAAATTCAAGTGGGTGCAAATGATGGACAAACAATCACTATCGCATCAGCAACTTTAGCGTCTGCGGCATTTGATCTAGGCACATTCGATGTGACTACCGGAACTTTGGCTGACCTAGATACAGCAATCGGAGCAGTCGACACAACGCGGTCTAACTTAGGTGCTGTTCAAAACCGTCTCGAGTCAGCTATCGATAACATCGCTACTACAGTAACTAATTTGTCAGCAGCGCGTTCACGTATCGAAGACGCTGATTACGCAGTTGAAGTATCGAACATGACTCGTTCGCAAATTCTTCAGCAGGCTGGTACTTCGGTTCTTGCGCAAGCAAACCAGGTTCCACAAGGCGTATTGTCACTGTTGGGTTAATCACTTAACTAGTGCAAACTCAATAGCAGGCTCCCTCGGGAGCCTGTTTTGTTTGTAAGCAGGTAGGATAATCACTATGAAATCTGCAGGCGCAACCATCACATCAGAGCAACTCATCAATGATGTGATTCCTAAGCTAAAAACGGTCGAGTTTATTTTGGAGAGCAAACTCAAAGCCGCCATTGAAAACAGCAAGGATGCGCAGCAACAGGCTAAATATCAGGTTTATCAGCAAGAATTTCAGTTAGAATTAATGATGATTCAGATGAACTTAGATCACCTGTTAACTCGGTACGCCGATATTATTAAACCGCAAGGCCGACGCGCGGAAAATACCTATTTGGAACTCGACGACAGCGAGCGCGTTGCGCTTAGCACTATTATGAATTTGTATAACAAAGTCAGTGAATTAGCTTCCACTTTATAACCTATAATAATCGGCTAAAGTTTGTCCGATTTCAGCCGATATTCCAATATAAGCGAAAAATATTTTCGTATTTTTGGAGATGACACTATGGCTACCCCAATTAATGAAGCCACTTCCAATTGGCCGGTGACAACCGCTGCCGCTGAAAAGCAGCGACTAGACCGCGTATTGCAGCAATTACCTGCCGTACGTCAAAGCGAAGCGCAACGAGAAATAAAAAAAGACGAGTTAGTGAAACCAGTTCAACAGATTAATGAAGTCATGAATAACTATGGCATTCATTTTGAGTTTGATGATGGTTCAGGCCGCACCATTGTCAAAGTGGTAAGCCAAGAAACAGGCGAAGTGATTCGTCAAATTCCAAACGAAGAAGTGCTACGTATTGCTCAGCATTTGCATGAAATGAGTGGGTTACTGGTACGCGAAGAGGCTTAACGCCTCTTCACACCAGCCAACTCGTTACACCTGCATATTCATAATATCTTTATACGCACTCACCAATTTATTGCGCACCTGAACACCCATTTCAAATGCCAAGCCGGCTTTTTGCTTATCGACCATCACTTGGTTCAACGACACATTCGGGTCGCCAAGTTGAAACGCTGTCGTTGTTGCCGCAGAGGTTTGTTGTAGCGAGTTAATGCGTTCAATTGAATTTTTCAATTCACCTGCAAAACTGCCTTTTTGTGTTTGCTCAAGGCCTGGTTGCACATTCAAATTCACCTTAGCAGCGGCTGGTGCAGCAACCTCTGCTTTCATGGTTTGCATTTGTTGTAATGCGGTTTGAATAGCCGGTACGCTCATTACTAATTCCTTCTAACCCACTTCTTTGATTGCAGCAACTATACCCATTCAATGCAAAACTGAAGCCCGCAATAAAGCATAAAAAAGTGCGTTTATTACCACTTTGACTTGTTTTTCCTTGCGCATAATGTGCAGTAGATAAATCCGTGCACAAATTGAATTGAGATACCCAATGGAAGCAACGCAAGCACAAACAATGAGCAGTCCAGCGGCAGCGAATGCAGCGCCTCCGCAATGGCTGAATAAGCTAAAGCAAAGCGGTTTAGTGCCCTTACTAATTGGTGGTGCGGCGTTTATTGGCTTGGTGTTTGCGTTAGTGATGTGGGCAAGCGCACCAGAATATCGGGTGTTGTATAGTAACCTGAGTGAAGCCGATGGCGGCAGAATTGTCAGCGAACTTGATGCCCGCCAAGTGAAATATCAGCTTAACAGCACTGGTAGTATTTTGGTCCCAAGTGATCAAGTACATAAGCTTCGTTTACAAATGGCAGAACAAGGTTTACCGCAAGGTGGCAACGCCGGTTTCTCCCTTATGGATAATCAAGCGTTCGGTATCAGCCAATTTGCCGAGCAGGTTAACTTCCAGCGTGCGCTCGAAGGCGAACTCGCCAGCTCCATGGAATCGCTAGGACCGGTGCAAAAAGCACGCGTGCACCTTGCGATGGCGAAAGCCTCAGTGTTTGTGCGTGAGCGCGAACCAGCGAAAGCTTCAGTAATTTTAACCTTGCATCCTGGTCGTAAGCTTGGTGACGGCCAAGTACAAGCCATAATTCATATGGTATCGAGCAGCGTACCTGAGCTTGCACCGGACAATGTTACTGTTGTTGACCAATACGGTGCGTTACTTTCCCAAAATAACCGCGATGATGCTTTAAGTGGCTCAAAGCTAGATTATATTCAACAAGTTGAGCGTTCGTATCAGCAACGTATTGAGAACATCCTGATTCCTATTTTGGGTCGTGACAACATCAAAGCGCAGGTTGTCGCGCAAGTTGACTTTTCGAAGCGTGAAGCGACGGCTGAGCGATACAGCCCAAACCAAACCCCCGAAACCGCCGCTATTCGTAGCATTCAACGTAATACCAACCTGCAAGGTAACGGTGTTGGTGCAACGGGCGTTCCTGGCGCATTAACGAATACACCACCGGGCGTTGAGCCGTCACCGATTGAAACAACTGCCGAAGGCAATGAGACGGAAACGACGGCAGCCACAGGCAATCGCGCAGTGCAACAAGACCAAGTCGTGAACTACGAGCTCGACCGCTTTGTTGAGCATGTGGATCACCAGCGCGGTCAGCTTGAGCGTTTATCGGTAGCTGTGGTGATAAACCACCGTACCGTGCTTGATGACGAAGGCAATCCTGAGCTCGTTCGACGCAGCGATGAGGAGCTCGAATACATCAACCGTCTCGTGCGCCAAGCCATGGGCTTTCAAGAAGCGCGCGGTGACCAAATTGAAGTGGTAAACAGTCCGTTTGTAAGCGAGCAAGAATCTGTTGTTGAAGAACCTTGGTACAAACAACCTGCTGTGATGCAACTGGCGCAAAACGTGGTGCGTTACGTAGTAGCCGGCATCGGCATTTTGCTTCTTTACTTATTACTGCTACGCCCTGTCATGAAGCGCTATTTACATGTTTCGCCGGCGGCCGAAGGCTCAGCAACTAACGGTAGAGGAACGCTACGCGCGGTGGTTGGTGACGATGATGACATGGAAGACGTTGTGGTGAAACGTCGCCGCCGTAAAGATGGGTCCAACTACGATGCTGAAGATGACTCGAACGTCGCCGAAGATCAAGGCGATAGCTTCCATTGGCCAGAGCAGCGTAACAACAAGAGCTACACCCAAGCCTTAGCAAAAGCGAAAGAAGTAGCGCAAACGAATCCGCGCCAAGTTGCTCGTATCTTACAGAATTGGATGAACGATGATGACCACGTCTAACGCACCTGACAAAAGTGTCGCTAAAGAAATGACCGGCCTGCGTCGTACGGCGCTGCTGCTGTTGATGCTGGAAGAAGAATCGGCAGCGGAAGTATTTAAGCATTTTGCGCCAAATCAGATTCAGAAAATCAGCAAAGAGATGACGAAGCTATCCGATGTGTCGCATGCAGACATTAAAGCTGCGCTTGAAATGTTCCACAGTGATTTAGCGAACACACCTTCACTCGACAAATATGATGATTATGTACGCTCGGTTCTCACGAAAGCATTAGGTTCAGACCGCGCCAATACGCTCATTGAAGATGTGTTAGAGCACAAAGTTGGCGGCATTGGTATTGATGCATTGAATATGATGGACGTGCCAGAAGTGGCCGAGATGATCAAAGACGAGCATCCGCAGATTATCGCCACCATCTTGATTCACTTAGACCGTGCGCAAGCCGCTGGTGTATTGGAGTTGTTTGAAGAGCGCTTGCGTAACGATGTGGTGCTGCGTGTTGCGACGTTTACCGGCGTACAGCCGGCGGCATTGCAAGAGCTCACCGAGGTACTCGGTGGCATGCTTGATGGTCAGTCGCTGAAACGCAGCAAAATGGGTGGTGTGCGCACCGCCGCAGAAATTCTTAACTTGCTTAGTGCCGGTCAAGAAGACACCGCACTTGAAAACATTCGCGCTTACAACGATGAATTGGCGCAGAAAATTGTCGACGAAATGTTCTTGTTCGAAAACCTTATGGACTTGGACGACCGCAGTATTCAAGTACTACTGCGCCAAATCGAAACCACTTCACTGGTGGTGGCACTCAAGGGTGCCGACGATGCCTTGGTGGAGAAATTTTTACGCAATATGTCACAGCGAGCAGCACAGCTTATTCGCGAAGAAATGGAAACCCGTGGGCCAATTCGTGTTTCTCAAGTGGAAAGCGAACAGAAAGCCATTCTGCAAGTGGTTCGGCGTTTGGCCGACTCGGGTGAAATTGTGTTGAGTAGTGGTGATGATGCCTACGTCTAACACCAATAATCAGTGGCGCAGTTGGAATATGGAGCCGTTGTCTGCCAAGCAGCAACGCGATGCTTCGCAACAGCAAAAAGCAGAACAAGCGCAGTTCGATCAGCAAAGTGAACTACGCCAACTGCGTGAGCGAGCTCGCCAAGAAGCCTATAACGAGGGCTTAAAAGCGGGTCATGAAGCCGGCTATCAAGCAGGTTATGACGAAGGTTTAAATATAGGGCGCGAAGAAGGACTTACTGAATATAACGCACAGTTACAAGCCGCCTTAGTGCCAATCGCTGACCTGATTAAGGAAGCGGATACAGCTGTGCAAGGTATGGATGCGCATTTATCAGAAAGCCTGTTGCAACTGTCGTTAACTGTCGGTCGGCAGCTAGCTGGTGAAGCGTTAGCAGCGAATCCTGAACAAGTTTTAGAGTTAATTCGGGCGATTTTGCACGAAGACCCAATGCTTACCGACAAACCAGTGTTGTTGCTTAATCCAGATGACTTAGAGCTAGTCAAACAGCATTTAGAGCACGAAATTGCCACGGTCGGCTGGAAACTACGAGCTGATGATCGTCTTGAGCGTGGCGGATGTCGTTTAATTAGCGCTAACGGCGAGCTCGATGCCACTATCGAAACCCGTTGGCAACGCATTGTACACCAATTACGAGGACGCCATGGCTAACGCCCAGCAGCAATTGCATCAATGGCAGGTGACACTGAATAGTGTCAACCAGCGTCTGCAGCACCTACCACAATGGTACCTGTGCGGCCGTTTGATGCGTGCTACCGGCATGGTGCTTGAAGCTGTTGGTTTAAAACTCCCAGTGGGTAGTAGCTGTGTCATTGAAATGCCGCAGCAAGGCGAGGTTTTAGTTGAAGCGGAAGTGGTTGGTTTTGCCGGTGACGTGACCTATTTGATGCCTCTTAACGCAGTTCAAGGGCTGGTACCTGGCGCTCGCGTCATGCCGCTCAACGATGGTCACCATGATAGCCGTCGATTCCCGTTAGGCGAGAGTTTATTAGGCCGCGTTCTTGATGGTAGCGGACGCCCACTTGATAACAAACCGTTACCAAAGCAATCTGAATACGGCTATTTGGCAACCACAACCATCAACCCAATGCTTCGCGCGCCCATTGATACCTCGATTGATGTTGGCATCCGCGCCATCAATGGTTTGCTCAGTGTTGGTCGTGGTCAACGCATGGGGCTTTTTGCTGGCTCTGGTGTTGGTAAGTCGGTATTACTCGGCATGATGGCACGATTCACCAAAGCTGACGTGATTGTGGTTGGTCTGATTGGCGAGCGGGGTCGTGAGGTTCAAGAATTTATTGACCATATTCTTGGCGAAGCGGGTATGGCTCGTTCCGTTGTTGTTGCCGCACCGGCTGACTCCTCGCCGTTACAACGTTTACAGGGTGCATCCTATGCGACACGTCTCGCTGAGGATTTCCGCGATAAAGGCAAGCATGTCTTACTGATCATGGATTCATTGACTCGCTTTGCCATGGCGCAACGTGAAATTGCCTTGGCGATTGGTGAGCCACCGGCCACCAAAGGTTACCCGCCGAGTGTGTTTGCTAAAATTCCAGCTCTTGTTGAGCGCGCTGGAAACGGTGTTCGCGGTGGTGGTTCAATTACGGCGTTTTATACCGTCTTAACTGAAGGCGATGACCAACAAGACCCGATTGCGGATTCTACCCGAGCCATTCTTGATGGCCACATTGTATTGTCGCGCCATTTAGCTGAGAGCGGTCACTACCCCGCAATTGATGTTGAAGCATCGATTAGTCGCGTGATGCCGTCGGTAACCACGCTTGGTCAACAGCAACAAGCTCAACGACTGAAAAAATTGTTCTCAGTGTATCAGCGCAATCGTGACTTAATTAGCGTTGGTGCCTATAGCCCCGGACATGATCCATTGTTAGACCAAGCGGTACAAAAATTCCCGCAAATTGAAGCCTATTTGCAGCAAAAAATGTCGGAACAAGCATCGACTGCACAAGCACAGCAGCGTTTAACTGAATTGGTTGGAGGTGCCTAAGCATGAATGGATTTGTTTTAGCCCACTTGACTGAGCAAGCTGAGAAAGCACGCAATGAGGCAGCCAAATTATTGGCAGAAGAACGCCAAAACAAACACAAAATTGCGCAACAGTTACAAACGTTACAACAATATCGAAACGATTATGCGGTGCAGCTTCATCAACAGATGCAAAACGGTATCGCGAGCCATTTACTAAGCAACTATCGTCAGTTTTTAGCGAGTTTAGATAGCGCCGTCGCGCGGGCTCAAAATGCGTTAGTCGATCAAGAAACAAAAGTAGATAAAAGCCAACAATTTTGGCAGACCAAACAACGTAAATTGGCATCTTATGAAACCTTAGCTGACCGCAAGCAGGCAGCCGAAGTTAAAGTAGCCATGAAACACGAACAGAAGCTCGCTGATGAGCTGTCGTTAGCCATGTACATGCGTCAGCGTGGGCTGCGTTAGGAGAAAAAAGGTGAGTATGATGGTTAATTTCAATAATTTAATGACGACTACACCAGCCAGCACCAAAGGCGCTGCTGCATCGACAGATACACAAGCACCGATCTCAGGCTTTGCTGCGCTTTTTGCCGCGCTGTCGAACCACTCCGGCTCACAATCTGGGGTAAATACCTACTCATTCGACGCCACAACAACAGAAGCTCAGCTTCAGCAATTGGCCAACAATTTAAAGCCAAGTGAGCAAGAGCAGTTACTAGAGCAGGCCGAGTTGAATCCCGAAGCCATTGCTCAGATTTTAGCGCAGCTACAACAGCAACAAGCTTTGCAACAGCCTCAATCAGCCCAGTCGGTTGCGAACAAGCCATCTGTGCAGGCCGTTGTTGCGAATGCTGTTAGCGCAGCTCAACCGCAACGCCAACCGGTAGCAACCAACCAGATATCGCCGGTCATCACTGATGAACCAAGTACAACGACTGCCTCCGCCCCTGTCAGTAATAATGCAGTGTCGACAAAACCTGTCGAGCAATTAGCCGCGTCTGTTCCTGTCGCTACACCTGAACCTGAACAGGCAAAACCTGACATCCGTGGCTCAAGTGCGCCGCTGACAACTGAGTTGAATTCAGTTAAACCGACCACTCAACTAGAAACCACTCGCACCGTTCAAGCACCGGTTTCGACGATGAGCGCAAGCGTCGTCATGGTTGAAGCACCGGTTGCTCAATCAGTGCAATCAGCCCAAACGGCACCGACAACACCAAGCACAACAGCAGCGACGGCGTCACTTACAGCACCGGTCGGTAGCCAAGCTTGGGCGAACCAATTACAGCAAAACGTGATGCAAATGGTCATGCATAATCAAAATGAAATGACTTTACGCTTGCATCCAGCAGAACTTGGCCCGCTACAAGTTCAGTTGCGCATGGATGACAACACGGCACAGTTAAATATTTTGACGCACAGCCAACAGGTTCGTGGCGCGCTAGAACAAGCTATGTCGACCTTGCGTGATGCACTTGCTAACCAAGGCATTCAATTGGGTGAATCGCAAGTGAGCGATCAAGGACAGCAATTTGCGCAACAGCAGGCTCGCCAGCAAGCACAACAATGGGCAGCAAATTCGCAAAATAATGGACAAAATACCAACGAAAGCACTGTAGAAAATTCAGAATCGGCCGAGAATACTGACATGGGCTCAAATTCTCGGCATACTGCCGCCGCTCATAACGGTCAAGTTGATACGTTTGCTTAATGAGTACGTTGGTAAAAATTAAAGGATAAGAAAATGGCGCGCAAAAATGACTCTCAAGCAGCACCTGGCAACAGTAATTCGCCAATTATGCTGATCATTTTGATTTTAGTGTTGGTGCTAATTGGTCTCAACACCTATTTACTATGGGATACGCGTAACTTGGCGGCAGCTTCTGCCATCGGCGCAGTTCAAGCAGAGCCAGAACCAACCGACCCAGTATTTGTGAACATTTCGCCATTTACGGTGAATTTGCAGAGTGATCAGTTTGGTCCGCGCTTATTATATGCAGGGCTGACATTAGAAGTGCCAAGCGAGAAAGTTAAAGCAACACTCATGAAAAATATGCCGCAAGTTCGTAATCGCTTGTTAGTGTTGTTATCAGGTCAAGAAGCCGAGAGCATCGCGCAATCAGAAGGCAAGAAAGTGCTCGCGAAAAGCATTATGGATTCACTCAGCGCACCTTATCAAGGTGACGAAGAGCTCGCTATAAACGACGTCTTGTTTACCGAATTCATTGTTCAGTAAGCATGAAAATACGGCGTGAATAAGCATAAACTAAAGAGAACACATGAGTAACGGACACCAACTGTCACAAGAAGAGCTTGATGCATTATTGGCGGGTATCGCTCCCGAGGATGATGTTGATGCTGATGACCAGACTACGGCTCCTCTTAGCCATGATGCTGGCGTCGATGTATTGACACCAAAACCCAAGCGTAAGGTGAAACAACAGCCGTTTGATCCGGGATCACAAGCGCGTATTGTACGTGAGCGCTTACATACCCTAGAGGTCATTAACGAGCGCTTCGCACGTCAATTTCGCATGAACCTGTTTAACTTGTTGCGCCGTAACGCTGACATTTCGGTTGAGTCGGTAAAATACCAACGCTTTAGCGATTTTGCTGACGCGACGCCAACACCGACCAATTTAAACATTATCTCAATGAAGCCGTTGCGCGGCAGCGCACTTGTTGTGTTCCCGCACGCGCTTGTATCGATGATTGTCGAGAATTTATTTGGCGGCGATGGTCGTTTTATGACCCGCAACGAAGCGCGAGAATTTACCGGTACTGAACAACGAATCATCAATCGTGTTCTTAATTTGGCGATCGATGCCTACCAAGAGTCGTGGCGTGCTGTCCACCCGCTAGAAATCAGCTACATTCGCTCTGAAATGCAGCCTAAATTTGCGGCAATCACCAGCTCGCCAAGTGAAATCGTCGTAACGACTACATTTCACCTCGAAGTTGGTAACCTCGATAGTAATTTTAAAATTTGTATGCCATACGCCATGGTTGAGCCGTTGCGTGACAAGCTCACCAACTTACGCGCCGATATCGGCGGAAATAGTAACGACAAAGCATGGCGCCAACGCATCACACATGAACTACAGGCATCAAGTGTCGAGCTCATTGCTAATTTTGTTGATATTCCAATGCGAATTCCGCAGGTCATGTCACTGAAACCTGGCGATGTCCTCCCAATTGAGCTACCCGAAACCGTCACTGCAACAGTGAATGCCTTGCCAATCATGGAATGTGAGTTTGGCAGTCTCAACGACAATCGTGCGCTCAAAGTGAAGCGATTACTCGAAAATCATCGATACCCGCAGTCACTTCTGCGTGAACGAAATAAAGGCGGTGTTTTTACCCCGTTGCGTGCCAAGGAGTCCTCTGATGACGAATAAAGACAAATTAAATCCTGATAACGAGCAAGACCCGTGGGCTGATGCGCTGGAAGAGAACGCTGACGCTGCCCCAGATGAAAATGCGAATAGTGTATTTAAACCACTAGAAAATTCCGTTCAATCAAGCTCAATGAATGAACTGGATATCATCATGGATATTCCGGTGAAGTTGAGTGTGGAATTAGGCCGTACCCGCATTACCATTAAACAGCTACTCGAATTAGCACAAGGCTCCGTGGTGGAACTTGATGGCTTAGCCGGTGAGCCAATGGACATCCTGATTAATGGCTATTTAATAGCTCAAGGCGAAGTGGTTGTTTTAGATGATAAATACGGTATTCGGATCACCGAGATTGTGACGCCGTCCGAACGTGTACAAAAGCTAAACCGATGAACGAACCAATGGCAGTAGAAGTGGACAGCGGCCTCGCACTCCTCGGCCAAGTAACATTGGTGCTGATTCTAATCATTGGCATTATTCTGCTGTGCGCCTGGTTATTCCGCAAAATGAATGGCACCTCTTTAGGCCACTCGAAACTGCTCAATGTCGTCGGCTCTGTTGCCGTCGGCCAGCGCGAGCGCGTCGTTATTGTCGAAATCAACAATACATGGTTGGTATTAGGGGTGGCATCAGGCAAGGTGAGCAAGCTCCATGAAATGCCTGCTCAAGAACGCCCAGAGGCTCAGCTAAATGGCTTCGCCGCGCGGTTGCAACAAGCTCTCAATAAAAACGCCTCGGCGCCATCCAAAGAGGCAAAATAATGCGTCGTATTTGGCTTATCATCATCGCTGTTGGTGTCTTTTGGTTGCCTGTTGAAACACTCGCCCAGTCTATTCCTGGTGTTTTAGTGGAGCCAACTGAAAATGGCGGTCAGCAATGGTCATTATCACTCCAAACCTTACTCTTTTTAACCAGCCTGACATTTTTACCCGCTGTTGTGCTTATGATGACTTGCTTCGTGCGACTTATCATCGTATTTGGTTTATTAAGAACCGCAATGGGTACTCAGTCAGCACCGCCTAATCAGGTATTGCTGGGGCTAGCGTTATTTCTGACATTCTTCATCATGGCACCGGTTTTCAACCAAATTTATGACATTGCCTGGTTGCCATTTAGTCAAGACAATATCGACTTCCCGCAGTTTTTAGAACTCGCGTCTGGCCCACTACGTGAATTTATGCTCGCACAAACTCGTGAGCCTGATTTGGCATTATTCGCAAATCTCGCTGACGTTGGTCCCATAGCTTCGCCCCAAGAAGTGCCATTTCACGTACTTGTACCTTCATTTGTAACCAGTGAACTTAAAACGGCATTCCAAATCGGTTTTACAATTTTTATTCCGTTTTTGATTATCGATTTAGTTGTGGCCAGTGTGCTTATGGCGCTCGGTATGATGATGGTTCCACCGGCAACCATTTCATTGCCATTTAAACTCATGCTGTTTGTTCTGGTGGATGGCTGGCAGTTACTGATTGGCTCGCTTGCGGCCAGCTTTTATGTGTAGGGGGCAACAATGACACCTGAAACAGTCATGACAATTGCCTACCAAGCCATGTTGCTTTGTGTCTATTTAGCTGGGCCTTTGTTGCTCACAGCTCTGCTACTCGGTTTGTTGATTAGTTTGTTTCAAGCCGCCACGCAAATTAACGAGATGACCTTAAGTTTTATTCCGAAAATTCTTGGTGTACTTGCGGTACTCGTGCTTATTGGCCCTTATCTGCTTCAGCTTATTATTGATTTCACCACGCGGTTATTCACCAATATTCCGTCCATGATTCAATAACGGAGTCGCGCATGATTACGGTCACCTTCGCGCAACTTCAAGAATGGATTAGCTTATTCTTATGGCCATTCTGTCGTTTTACGGGGTTATTACTGATTGCGCCTGTATTCAGCCATTCCAGCATTCCAAATCAGGTAAAACTGGGGCTAGCTCTCATATTCAGTGTCATTATCGCGCCAGTTCTGCCGCCATTACCGGATATCCCGCTATTCTCATGGGCCAGCTTTGGCATTATTGTTGAGCAAATCATCATTGGGGTGACTATCGGGCTTGTTGTTCAAGTTGTTTTCGCCGCCGTACAAGCTGCCGGTGAGTACATTGGCTTACAGATGGGTCTTGCCTTCGCTACCTTCTTTTCGCCCGACAGCGGCGCGAACACAATGATTTTGTCGCGTGTGTTCTATACCTTCGCTATCCTGATGTTTCTGGCTATTGATGGGCACTTGATCATGCTAGAAATTTTAGCGCGTTCATTTGAGTTTTTACCGATAGGTACACTCGGTTTGAATGCAGGCGCATTCGAACAAGTCGCGCGCTTTGGTCTAGTCGTATTTAGCTCGGGGATTTTACTGGCGTTACCTGTTTTCGGTGCGTTACTTATTGTGAACCTGACTCTCGGCATCTTGAACCGCTCAGCTCCACAACTTACTGTATTCTCAGTCGGTTTCCCCATGTCGCTGACGCTTGGACTGGTCTTGATGACCGTACTAACAACAGAGCTCGGAGGTTACTTGCAGCGCCTATTCCGTCTAGGCCTCGACATGGTCGAACAAGTCCTCCTCGCGATGTAAAGGGCAACTACGATATTAGCTATTGGATATTAGATATTGGATATTGGATATTAGATATTGGGAAAAGCCCAAAACAACCGCTCTAATATCTAATATCTAACGGCTAATATCGTCGTTGCGTTTAAAGGAACTTAAACAGACTCATATCTTTCATGTCTACAAACGCCTTCTGTGCCGCCTGCAAACCAACCATCCGCACACTATACTGCGATGCCGCTTCAACATAATCCAAATCAACTAGATCAGATAATGCTTGTTCGTAGGCTAATGTGCGATTACCACCAATAGTGTCCAGCGCATCAAGCTCGTTCAACCGTGCACCAACTTCGGCGCGGGTGGCTAACACATTGTCCATGCCGTTATCGAATTCACGCATTGCGGTACGTAATGTATTCACTCGCTGCGCTTTTTCAGCATCTGTGTTCGCAGCATTATCAAGTACTGAAAGTGCTTTCTCAAATGTCCGAAAGATATCCATGTTGTTATCTTGACCACGCGCCACACGCAATGTATCGCCGGTAGCTGGGGCACCTTCCAACTCAACTTCAACGCCACCTAACGTAATTGTTGTTGGATCATTGTAGTCGGTCCATGCACCGCCATTCACGCGGTACTGCATTTGCCCAGCATTATCGGCAAACTCAATATCATAGGCTTGACCGAAATCAGGATGATTCGAATCAACGATATTAATACCGTTAAATTGCATTGTTCCCTGATTGGTTAATCCCGCGTCAGCTAAGTAGCCCGCGCTGCTATGCACCGAACGGAAAATTTTGTCGCCTGAGTGACCGACCGCCATCCGACGATCACCATCAACTTGTTGTTCGCGCACATCGGGATTACCAACATAGTTGACGTTACCATTCACATCACGAACAAACGGTGCGGTATCATCTTGATAGCCACCAAATAAATAGCGGCCGTTACCGTCGCGTGTATTGCCTAAGCCAATCAATGATTCGTACAACCCACGTATCTCACTGGCAACCGAAGCTCGGTCAGCATCAGATAAGGTATCGCTGGACGCCTGAACCATCAGGGTCTTGGCGCGTGAATATATATCGTTCACTGTATTCAATACGCTTTCTTCTTGCGATAACGCATTACGGACGCCAACGCGCGCGTCGCTAAACTGACTCGATACCGCTTTCGACTGCCCAATGTTAATTGCTTGCGTCATTGCCTGCGGATCATCAGAAATGTTCACAATACGCTTACCACTGGCAATTTGTTGACCTATTTTCATAAAATCGGTTTGTTGCCGATTCATCGATGACACGCTTTGGTTATACATGGTGAGAGTACTGATTCGCATGATTTAAACTCCGCGTTGTTCGCTTAGCGCAACTGTAAAATGGTATCGAGAATGGTTGAACCGGTCTCAATCACTTTGGCATTGGCTTGGTAGAATTGTTGATAGCGGATAAGGTTAGCCGCCTCTTCATCAAGGTTTACGCCCGATTCCGACTGCTGTAATGAGGTTAATTGTTCAGTTAACCCTTCTTGAGCCGCTAAGTTCGCCTGCACGACATTAATTTGGTTACCTAAGGTGCTCACCATCGTGCCGTATGCTTGGTTGAATGTACCCTTACCTTCCACGAGCAACTGATTCTGCAAATCGAGCATGGCCAAACCATTACGGTTGTCACCGCTAGCCGTTGATTGAGCCGCTGCAAGTTGTGAACCTTCATTGAGCAATAATTCAAAACTCTGTGCTTGATTTACTAATGGCCGAACTCGGAAGCTGTCACCCGGCTCTACGGTACCCGTCATGGTGATCTCTAAACCATTAAACGTTAGCGTCCCGGTTGCACCATCAAAGGCCGCGTTCACTATCTTACCGTTATCCAAACGACGAACTTCATAACCGGTATCGGTCAATCTGATATCGTAATCGGCAGCAAGTAACTCCGTCGAATCGCTAATTTGTACGGCGGCAGTACCATTACCGGTATTACGAGCATTGCTGTAGGCAACCGCGTTACCTGCGTCAAACATTGCCTGACCCGGGTCTTGGTTTAAATCAACTCCAGCTTGATGCTGTTGATTGAATGCGTCAGTAAACACACGAACCATCTGTCCTAGCTGGTTGCGCATGGTGTCTAAGCTTTTTGATCGAAATTCCATCAAGCCGCTTAAGCTGCCTCGATTAAAGGTCGATTCTTTCAACTGAATTTGATTGCCGGCAACGTCGTTATAGAAGATCGCTGTGCGCGTTGGGTCGCCATTGTCGGTCAACGCTGATAGTTGGTAAGCGGTATCGCCCGACACTAAAGGTGAGCCATTATTCAACGACACCGTATACGAACCTGATTTCTGTTCGTGAACTCGCACATCAATCCGTTGCGATAAGTCATGCACTAACTTGTCACGTTGGTTCAACAAGCTGTTGGGCGCCTCACCTGTGCCTGACCGAGCAATCAAAATTTCTTTATTGAGGGAGCTGATTTGCCCAGTAAGTGCATTAATCGTATCCACCTCAAACTTCATCTCGGCGTTGACGCTGCTTTCAATGTCCTCGAGGTAATTATCGAATGATTTGAACTGACCGACTAACGTATTGGCTGTTCCTAATACCCCAGCGCGAGCCGCTGGATCAGAAGGACTACTGTTCATTTGGCCAAGCGCATTAAAGAATTCTTGCATAACCGGCGCTAAGCCTGAGCGCTCATCTGACAACAAGTTATCAATTTGGCGCACCTGACTATAGTAAGTTTCAAGCGATGCTAACGAGCCACTAGAAGCATTCAATCGCGTGGCAACAAATTGATTAAATTGACGTTCAACACCGTTGACTAATACACCGTTTGTGCGATTTTCACCTAGTTGTACAATCTCGCGATTGTAACCCGGAGTATTCACGTTACTGATGTTGCCACTAGTGGCATACAACCCAGTTTGAGCCGCGCGTAAACCACTTAGGCCAATTGAAAAGATACTCATGCTTGCTCCCTAATGCTACTACCTTACTTATCGGCACTAGCACGCATAACTTTATGGTTTTTTGCCTTGCTGTTGCTGCAATTGCTGTAATAGTTGTTCCGCAAGGCCAATACCTTTACCAGCAACCTCTGTGGCTAATTGTTGGTCAAACATATCGGTGTAGTTACGCATCGCCGAGCTATTAAACAGTTCTGATTCACCGCCGGCTTCGCGCATCGATTTCATCATTTGTTGAATAAATAGCGCTTCAAACTGTCGCGCCGCCTCAGCTGCCGCTTGCTCCGGCTGCGCATGACTTTGCTTCTTTAACTGACTGAGTTGCTGCACGTCTATCGCTAAACCTGCTGAAGCGACTGAGTTTGCCATTAAATAATCTCCAATTCAGCGCGTAGCGCACCAGACGCTTGCAGCGCTTGCAGAATTGCCATGAGGTCGCTCGGTGTGGCACCTAGGCTATTTAGAGCTTGCACTACTTCCATTAACTCCACGCCTTCAACCATTTGCAACGAACCTTCCTCTTGCTCAATCGCAATATCGGCAGTTTCACCCGTAATTGTCTCGCCGCCACTAAGCGCAGGTGGCTGGCTGACAAATGGACGGCGCGCAATGGTGACCGACAAGTTACCGTGAGCAACCGCAGCCTGGCGTAGGGTTACAGGGCCACTTAATACGACCGAGCCGGTGCGCGAATTAAGTACCACGCGCGGATCGGCTGCCGCCGGTTGCACATCAATATTTTCAACACGAGCCATGAACCGCACGCGGTCGTTCGCATTCTGCGGGCTTTGTAGTTCAATTGAGCCGCCATCGATTGCATTTGCAACTGAGTATCCAAACTCATTATTGATTCGGTCAACCATGTTGAGTGCTGTGGTAAAGTCCGCTTCTTTTAAATTCAACTGCAAATTCACGCGCCCCAAATCGAGCGCAACTTCACGTTCAACGGTGGCGCCATCAGTAATGCGGCCGCCAGCTTGCTGATTAATAACTGCCGATGAACCTTGTGATTCTGCACTAGCACCGTTAATCAATAAGTTACCTTGCGCCAAGGCATACACTTGACCATCAGCACCTTTCAGTGGCGTCATTAATAAAGTGCCTCCGCGTAAGCTTCGAGCGTTACCTATGGAAGAAACCACCACATCTAATTGTTGCCCAGGGCGGGCAAAGGCGGGCAAGGTTGCGGTAACCATAACCGCAGCCACATTGCGTAATTGCATATTCGTACCGGGCGGAATCGTCACACCCAACTGCGCTAGCATATTGGTCATACTTTGCCCAGTAAATGGCGCCTGCATGGTCTGGTCACCTGAGCCATCAAGACCGACAACCAAGCCATAACCAACTAAGCTGTTGCTTCGCACTCCGGCAAAATCTGCAAGATCTTTAATGCGCTCTGCCTGCGCGTTACCCATCGAGATAGTCGCTAATGCGATGAGCACAATAAACTGTCGCAACATATGAAACCCCTACTTAAAACGGCGCAATATAGTTAAAAAAGCGCTGTAACCAACCCTGCTTCTGCGCTTGGTTGATATATCCATCACCAATGTACTCAAGGCGAGCCTCTGCGACCGCACTCGAAAGAACACTGTTTTGGCCATTAATGCTGCGCGGATTAACGACACCAGAAAAGCGAATGTATTCGGTGCCTTGGTTAATCGCGATTTGCTTTTCACCGCGAACATGCAGATTGCCGTTCGGTAATACATGCATTACTTGAACGGTGATAATGCCGGAAAATTGGTTTGAGGCACTGCTACCGCCTGAACCGGTAAAATCGTTTGCGCTACCAATATTAAATCCATACTCAGCGAGCTCCTCTAAGGCATCCGGTAAGCCTTCGAGATCCATACCGATATTACTGGCACGTGACGACTGTGATGAGGCGTTTTTGGTTGCACTCACTTGTTCTTCAAGCACGATGGTAATAATGTCGCCAGAGCGACGTGGCCGCTGATCTTCGAATAACGGTATATAGCCATTTTGCGCCTGATAAATGGAACCATTTGGAACCGCTTCTGCGTTTTTCGGAATCACTACCGGGTCATAAGGTTCAACCACTACCGGTTCCGGTGGAGAACTGCTACAGCCCGCCAACACGATACCACCTGCTATAACCTTTGCCGCGCGCATCACCCGTCTACCTCGTCTCATTACAGCTGACTTAAACGCGCCAGCATTTCGTCACTGCTAGAAATTGCACGACTATTTATTTCATATGCACGCTGGGTTTGAATCATGTTGACCATTTCTTCCACCACGTTCACGTTGGAAGCTTCAACAAAACCTTGAAATAAGGTGCCCGCTCCATTCATACCTGGCAGTGATTCCGTTGGTGCACCTGAGGCTTGTGTTTCCACATACAAGTTACCGCCACGGGCTTCTAGGCCAGCGTCGTTCATAAACATAGCAAGCGTAATTTGTCCTACTTGCATGTTTTGCGTATTGCCAGGTTGGGTCACAGTAACAATACCGTCTTGACCAATTGTCACGCTCATCGCGTTTGCCGGCAGAAAAATCGCAGGCTCTAATGGAAAACCGTTGGCGGTAACCATTTGGCCATCTTGATTTACCTGAAAGCTCCCGTCGCGGGTGTAAGCAACAGAGCCGTCCGGCATCAATACTTGAAAATAACCCTTACCGCTAATTGCTAAATCACGCGAGTTCTCGGTATTGTTTAAACTACCCTGCGTGTGCAATCGTTCAGTTGCCACGGCGCGCACACCCGTACCAACCTGTAAACCGGATGGCAAACTGTCTTGCGCATTGTTCATGGCGCCTGGCTGACGCATGTTTTGGTATAACAAGTCCTCAAAAACCGCCCGCGAGCGTTTGAAACCCGAGGTATTCACGTTTGCCAAGTTATTGGTGATCACGTCCAGCTGTTGTTGCTGTGCGGTTAAACCTGTTTTGGCTGTCCATAACGCTTTAATCATAATCTTTCTCCACTTAAGCGGTGCTTAGCCTTTCACCGAGAGCAGGCTATTGGCCTGTTGCGCTGTTTCATCGGCCGTTGAAATCACACTCATGTTCAGATCATAACGACGCTGGGTATCAATCATTGCCACCATCGCTTCAATGGTATTGACGTTGCTACCCTCTAGCGCGCCAGAAACCAACTGTGCATTTTCGTCGCGCTGTAATGCCGCGCCAACTGGTGTACGAAACCAGCCATCATCACTGCGTTGCAGCTGGTTTGGCTGATCAACACGCACCAATTTAAGCCGATCTAAAGGTACTAATTCGTTGGCATCACCGCCCATGCCGATGCCGCTAATCGTACCGTCATTACCTATGGAGACTTGTGTGCCAAGCGGCAACAATATAGGTCCGCCATCACCTAAAACCGGCATGCCATTTACTTTAAGTTGACCATTAGCATCAACCTGCAAATCACCACGTTTGGTGTAAGCTTCGCCATCCGGCGTTTGCACTGCTAACCAGTTGGCTTGATCGAGTGCCACATCTAAATCACGCTCCGTTGTCTGAATAGCGCCCCCTGAGGTATCGAATAACCCAGTCGTGGTGACTGCCGCCACCCGCGTATCTAATGCGCCAGCACCATTTACCGGGACAGCTCGGGCTGCAGCAAGCTGCGCCCGAAAACCGGTCGTTGATGCATTACTCAAGTTATTCGTGACCACCGACTGTTCATCAAGAGTCTGGCGCGCCCCATTCATGGCCGTGTATAAAATGGCATCCATCACTAAGCCTCTTTAGTTAGCTTTGAATTACTTCAACTGCATCGTGGTTTGCAACGCTTCATCCTGAGCTTTAATGCTCTGTGCGTTTGCTTGATAATTACGCTGAGCAATAATCATCGATACTAACTCTTGAGTTAAATCAACGTTTGAAGCCTCTACTGCACCTGCCATTATCGAACCAAATTGGCCTTCGCCAGGTACTGATAAAATTGGAACGCCTGAGCCTTTGGTTTCAATCCAAGCATTACCGCCTACTGATTTCATGCTCTCAAGGCTTTTGAAATTAGCCAATGCAATGGTTCCCAAAACAACTTGTTGCTCATTTGAATAGGTACCAATGAGGTCACCATTTTCAGAAACCGCAACTTGCATTAGCGTGCCTGACATATAGCCGTTCTGCTCCATTGATGTGAGCTCGAACTCATTGGCGAACTGGGTTGTGCCGGTAACGTCCATAGCTATGGACATATCAGCCGCACCTTCACCTGGCACAAATGTGAAGCCATCCATGCCAGTAGCACCAGTCAGTAGGCCATTCGCATCGAAGGTAAGTTGCCCAACTTCTGGCGCAACCTCGTCGCCGCGAGACATCCGTACTTCCCACTGGTTATCGGCAGTTTTCGTGAAATACATCATGCTTGGATGAGCGTTACCTAACGAGTCATACAAGGTCACGGAATTGGCATAGGAGTAGCTATCTGGGTTCGTTGTATCAAAAGGCACCGTCCCGCGGTCGACAAGGGCTGTGCTGGTGTCTAAGTTAAAAACACCATCAAGCTCGGTTGATGCCATCGCTGGAATGCCACCAGGTGGTACACGTAAAACCTCAGGTTGACCACCGAAGTCTGCACCTTGCGGGTAACCCGTAAGCTGAGCGCCCTGTGCATTTACGATATAACCATTCTTATCAATACTTAATTGGCCATTCCGTGAATACTGCACTTGCCCTTGTTGCTCAAAGCGGAAGAAACCTTTACCGCTAATAGCTAAATCCATACTGCGATTGGTGGTTTCAATATTG
The DNA here is from genome assembly GCF_044807045.1 of Pseudidiomarina marina. Lineage (NCBI taxonomy): Bacteria > Pseudomonadati > Pseudomonadota > Gammaproteobacteria > Alteromonadales > Idiomarinaceae > Pseudidiomarina > Pseudidiomarina marina. The sequence continues at coordinate 433,937 of NZ_CP085233.1, forward strand.
CCTTCGCTGAAATCTTGAAAGACACCGGCAACGCGAGTACCCAAACCAACTTGAGCATTGGCATAGATATCTGCGAACTGAGCGCGGGCGCTCTTGAAACCAACAACCTGTGAGTTCGCAATGTTGTTACTAACGACATCGAGATTCGTGGCCGCTGCACGTAAACCTGATAATGCTTGTGAAAAACCCATGATCGAGCTCCTTAGATAATTTGCCGAATGTCTTCAAGACGAACGGGTTCTAAAATACCGCCTAAATCTAATCGCGGACCTTCTTCTGTCATACTTACCGCGATAACCTGTGCATAGTTGAAGCGCTCTGACGTGACTGGTTCGTCACCATTGGTTGCTTCAACAGTAAAGTTGTATGAGCCGGCAGGTGCTGAAGTGCCATCGTCCATTTTGCCGTCCCATGTAAATGATTGTGGACCCGAGCCGACTTCGCCCATATCCATGCGCCGCACCAGCATGCCACTGGCGTTGTAAATATTAATTTTGACGCTTTCCGCCGGCGCGTTCAGCTCAATGCCGAATGGCGTTGCGCTACCATCAACTTCATTACCCACCAAAATCCGTTCACCCGGCACTAGTACAGCACGACCAATTAACGCTGACGCCTGCATTGATTTAGCGGTTTCCATCTGCCCGTTGATGGTTTGCATGGTCTCGTTCAAAGATTCAATGCCACTCACGGTGTTAATTTGTGCCAATTGCGAGGTCATTTCGTTATTTTCCATTGGGTTCAATGGATCTTGATTGCGCAACTGAGTCACCAACAGCGTCATAAAATTGTCTCGCATTTCTTGGCTATCTGAAGCCACTTGCGAGCTATTGGCAGTTTGATTTACACGGTTTAATACACTTGCATCAATAGTACTCATGACTTACTCCCTAGCCTTTTCCAATACTGAGTGTACGCATCAGTAAATCTTTACTGGTGTTCATCACTTCAACGTTGGCTTGATAAGACCGCGAGGCAGAAATCATATTGACCATTTCAGCTACAGGGTCGACGTTTGGCATCGTTACATACCCTTGCTCATCGGCAAGCGGATGACCTGGTTGATATTCACGGCGTGCTGGTGCTTCTGATTCCACCACTTCTTTAACTTTCACACCGCCAATGCCGCTAGCTTGCAACTGTTGCTCAAAAACAACTTGCTTGGCTTTGTAGGGTTGTCCGTCTGGACCTGCCACACTATTAGCATTCGCCATATTGCTCGCCGCCACATTCATGCGCTGCGATTGCGCGGTTAGTGCCGATCCGGAAATGTCTAAGATTGAAAAGATCGCCATAATTTCGCTTCCTTATTGTTCTGGTTGCATGGCTTTACGCAGGCCACTAATGCGATCATCTAAAAACTGAATATCTGCTTGGTAACGCATCGAGTTATCTAAAAATTGTGTGCGTTCCATATCCATATCGACGGTGTTACCATCCAAGCGACTTTGTGCTGGTACTCGGTACTGCATATCAACCGTGCTGGTACTCGACGATAAAGGTAAATGGCCTGCATGCGTCGTCGCTAATTTAACCGCGCCGTGTTGCTGCGCTGTCGCTCGCTTGAGCTCTTGCGAAAAATCAAAGTCACGCGCTTTAAAGTTCGGCGTGTCCGCATTGGCAATATTGCCTGCCAAGGTTTCTTGTCGCTGTTGTCGCAACGCCAACGCCTGTTGTTGAAATTGCAACGCACTGGTTAACTTGTCGATCATCGTGCAGACCCTCCTGTTCACGTTGCAGAGTACTGCGACTTGTGTAAAGGCAAAGCAAAGAATAAGCGGTTTTTTTACCCCCAATTCTGAAGATTCCAATTGATAGAACTGTCTATAATTCGAACTGTTGTTTATTAATGTGAAGGAGAGCGTTCGTGCCGAACAGATTATGGAGCACTTTATCTGTGTGCATGCTGGCGTGGGCAACAACCTCTTTCGCCGCCTCTATTTCAGGGCAAACACTCTGGCACCAAGCTATTGCCGATCTCGTTCAAAAACATTTGCCACCAACGACAACAAAACATTCGTTTCACCTCATCACGCCAGACGTTGCTTTACAGTCATTCGAAAACTGCAAAAACGTGGCTGCAAGTTTCACCCGAGAACCGCAACGACTAGCGGGACGCACAATGGTCGAACTACGTTGCAACGATGCAAATCGACAAAACCCGTTATTTGTTCAAATTGATGTTGCAGTAACTGGAGAGTATTTGGTGGTAGCGCGAGATCTTGCTAGCAACCATACTTTGTCGCGCCAAGACATTACGATAAAGCAGGGTGACTTAAGTCAATTGCCACGGCACGCGTTACTGGCGACTTCAGCAGAAATAAGTCGTGTTGTTGGGCAGCAATTGCGCCGCTCATTAACCCGACATAGTGTCCTGCAGGAGAACCTCCTAACTCGACCAAACGTGGTCAATTATGGTGATGAGCTGATCATTGAGGCGAAGGGAAGCGGCTTTCAAATAACGCGAACGGGAGAGGCCATGGATACTGGCTCAATTGGTGATATAATTCGTGTTCGTTTAAATAACAAACAATTATTGCGTGTGGAAATAACCGCAGCCGGCCGTGCAAAGCCAGCACAGTAACTGTTAAAACTGTGCAAATAAATTTAAAGAAATTGGCGTTCGTGCCGATAACTGAACTAGCAACGCCAATAATAGCGAGGGATTTCCCGTGAAAATCAATGGTTATCAACCACCTAACAGCGTAACCCAATCAGAGTCTAGCCGTTCACAAGCGGCACAAAAATCTGATAAAACAAACGCTGGTGAGGCGAAACAAGCCGAAGTAGTTACCCACTTGAGTCAACTGCCGCAAGATGCGTCTCAGGACGTTAACATGGCACGCGTTGAAGAACTGCGCGAAGCGATTCGCGATGGGAAACTGAACATGAATACCGACAATATTGCCGAAGCATTATTGAAAAGCCTAACTGATGGTGTTTAAGCCGTTATGAGTTTACGTCAACATTTAACCGAACAAGTTGAGCGTTTAGGGCAACTGCAAGCATTGCTTGAACAGGAGCAGCGACTACTTGGCGACGGGAAAATTGATGGCGAGAAACTTAAATCGTTAGCTGAACAAAAACACGTCATTCAACAAAACATCGAATCAAGTGAAAGCAAGCGTCGCGCAGCGCAGCAAAAACTTGGGTTTAGTAATGACGCCGCAGGCGCTAGAAAGGCGGCAGAGCAAGCGAGTTGCACTGATATTTGGCAACAGTTATTAGAGCGTACGCAAAGAATTGCGCAACTGAATAGCCTCAATGGCGAACTCATTCAACACCGTTTGCATCACAATCAGCAGATGCTCAACATTCTTCGTGATGCGGCTGGCTCGGGCAGCGCAGCAATGTATGGCGCCGATGGTAGTCAAGAATCTACGCCTCAGCGCCTAAATTCAAAAGCTTAATTACTTTTCCGCTTTATTGTTAGCGAACAATCCATCCAAAATTGCAGCCAATCGCTGCGCACCTTGTTGCATGCGCTGCTCTAATAACGGCTCCCATTGCGCGGTGTAATCTTCGCCCAAATCTTGGCCTTCACGGTAGTTTGAATAGATACGGCGGGTAATCGCCGCTGATTCATTCGCCCACTTTAACGTTTTTTCTCCAGTGATTGTTATTGGCGATTCTGCAACTAAGCCATCAATAAGTTGCTTCGCTTTAGCAAAAGTATCTTCACCACCGCGACGAAGTAGCATGTCAGTATCCCACAAACGGTGTAAATTGGTTGGTTGATCAAAGTACGTTAAACGTGCACGGTTACCGCCTAAATCATCGGCGAAGCTAACGTGCATGGGTTGATGCAAGTCACCGATAAAATGCGCCAAAAACGCGAGTGCTTGCCAATCTTCCGGGTCGTGCTTCAGCACATCATAATGATGCTGTATAGCAGTTAGAATACAGCCGCCTTGAACTGGGCAATCATCTTCGCGCACTTTGGCTGCCGATCTTGGAAAGTTCACATAGTGGTGTGGTTTTGCCCAATCCCATTTTTTATCACTTTTGATGTCATCAGCCCAGCTACAGAAACTACCAAAATTGTCGTAGTTCGAGTGTTGTGCAACAAGAGCATCTATATGTTGTCGAGTTTGTGGCTGGGCGAGCTGATAGGCCGCTTCGCAAAATGCGCTATGCCCATGTTTGCCATAAGCCATTGCTGTTGATGGCATCGCTGCAATGAATACACTGACCATCACTGCACCAAAAAATTTGAAGTACATCATAAGTTTGTTGCTTCCTTAATCTTCAAAAAAAACTTCTAGTAGTTGTCCTTCAGCGCTGTCGGTAAGTACTAAAATTCGTCCCGAAGGTGCCACATAAACCGCCCGCAAGCGCGCATTAATATCTTGTAGGTATTCGCCTTCCAACTGCCACTGATCATCGACAAGACGTAATCTCTGCAGCCGCTTTCCGGCTAAATGCGTCACCAACAAATCACCTTTGTACAATGCGAGTCCTGCTGGCGCCAGTGATGGTGTCCATAGATACAGTGGCGGTTTAACACCCGGCAATTCACGAAACGGCGAAACCTTTGCACCGGTATAATCAATACCAAACGTAGCAATCGGCCAGCCATAATTCCCGCCCTTTACAATTTTATTTAACTCGTCACCGCCTTTAGGCCCGTGTTCATGCTGCCAAATGGCATCGCGCGCGGCATCGTAAATCAGCCCCTGCACATTGCGATGCCCATAGCTAAATATTTCTGGGGCCTGAGAGTGGTTGAATGGGTTGTCGTCAGGCGCTTCACCATTGCGGGTGACGCGAACAATTTTACCGAGGTGATTATCTAACTTTTGCGCCTGCTCGCGATACACAAAACCATCGCCTAACGCTATTAATAAGGTTGCGTCAGGCAGCCGAGTCATTCGAGCGCCATAGTGCGCAGCACCTTCCTTTTTAGGTAGCGCCGTAAAGATATTTTGCGTATTTAGAAGACTGTACGGCGGTTGAGGACTCAATATTCCACGCACCACGCAGGTATTATTGGCACGCTCAGTACCACACGAATAGCTCAGCACTAGTTCTCGAGTCGTCATAAAATCTGGCGCTAACAACACTTCAAACAATCCGGCTTGCGCTGCAACATAGAGATCAGGCAGATCGAGTTCTACTGCACGCTTGTTACCAGATTCACTGATAAATACAAGCTGACCCGAACGTTCGGTCACCAAAAATCCGCCTTCAGGTAATTCGGCAACAGACCAGGGAAAGTTTAATTTTTCAGCCAAAATTTCCGTGCGTAGCGTGGCTGCTTGCGTTACTGCGCTTGTCGCAATCAGTAAAACTAAACCCATCATGAGTCGTTTCATCGCGGCAACTCCTCGGCAAGTTCACGTGGTTGTGGATGCCATAATCTATCGAAAATCCAACCCGCAAAAGCACCGGTTGCACTCATCAACAAGAATCCGAGTAATGTCCGATTGGCTGCTATTAACGTCGGCATTGGCGCCAGACTATCGACGACAATGAAAGCACAAGCAAGGCCAACACCGCCACCAACAATAAACCAAATACGTTCAAATTTAGGCAAGAAATGACTGAGTCCACGCGCAACAATAAACGCAATCAATAAAGTTGGCGTTAAGATAAGCGCAATGACGGGTCCAAAATGAAGTAGATCATGAAGAATCGTCTCCATTCGGGTCGACATTTCAATATCGACCGACAGCGCGGTTAGCTCGGCAAGATTAAACTGGGTTTGAATGACGGTGCCGACCAAAGCAGCACCAACTACAGCACATAGAAAAGCGATAAACATGCGCACCATGGCATGCCTCCTGACTTAGAAGCGAACTTCCAGCCACTCGTCTTTTTGCTGGAATGTCACGCTTTGAATGGGTCCAAGACCTTCAACATTAACCAAATTTTGCTGATTTGGCCAAATATCATGCAACGCTTTGTGGCGAATCCGTAAGCCGTCTAGACCGTCTACAATAGGTGTTTCTTGATAAATCCAAAAGTTATTTCCATCAATTTCATAACCAACTTCGCTTAATTCAAGCGTGTCGCCTGTTAAAGTTTGAAGCCCAAAGCGCTCAATTACATAAGCGCTGAATTGCGCTTGTGTGCGCTTGAGTTGATGGATATCGGCTTTCTTATCAAATAATTGTTTTACAGCATGTTCAGCATCGTGCAAAAAAAATCGATGCAACACCTCGATATGGCCGGTGCGCTCATTAAATAAAACCGTTGTACTTGCAGTGTGCAGTTGATGAGCGCTGGTCGCGCTCATCAACCCTATTGCAATCACACTCAACAATGCTAAAAACAACTGACGCATTGTTGATTACTCCTTATCTTCCGACTTATCGTCTTCTGACTTTAGCTTTGTTTTCGCATCTTGCATGATGTCACGCGAGACGTGGTCTGTCGTACGCTGCCATTTATAAGCTTCAATGCGAGACTTCATAATGCGGCGAGGATAATAGTTATTTTCAATATCGACATCCGCCGTTTCCCAATTTGGATCGACAGCAAATTCAGTCACTTCTTTCTCAGTCACAATTAGCTTACTGACCGATTTCGCATTACGGCGCCAAATTTCAGCCGGAATATACATATCCTCTTTGCTGCCATCAGCATAGGTCATTTGCAACAAAATAGGCATAACCAAGCCGCCGACGTTATTAAAGTCTAAAACATAGTAGTTTTTATCTTCGGCAATGGCGCGATCAAATACACGGCGCTCCCATGGCTCTAATTTTTCGAGGAAGCTTTGATACGCATTACGTTGCTTGTTAGTAACGGTAAAACGATCGTTTTCATCATGAAAATCGCGGATATTTGGGTTCTTTTCAACCCAAGTTTTGCGACCTTCCGCTTCGTTGCGCTGCACAAACAATGAGGTTGGCTTGTTGGCTTCCTCTTGGCGACGACGTTCCCAATCAATGTCTGGGTTTTCAGTATCAAGTTGTAACTGATAGACACGATCTAAACTGATATCGACGTGATCAGTCGAGTAGAACCAGCCACGCCAGAACCAATCGAGATCAACACCAGACGCTTCTTCCATAGTACGGAAAAAGTCTGATGGCGTTGGACGTTTAAATGCCCAGCGCTGCGCGTATTCTTTGAAAGCGAAATCGAATAATTCACGACCCAAGATAACTTCGCGCAAAATGTTTAACGCTGCCGCCGGCTTGGTATACGCATTTGGCCCCAAATTTAAAACGCTATCAGATTGCGTCATAATCGGTACTTGGTTGGTCGATTTCATGTAGTCCACTATTGAACGCGGTTCTACGCCCCAAGGAATTGTCGGATCCCATTCACGTCCAGCAACACCATCTAGGAAGCTATTTAAGCCTTCATCCATCCAGGTCCACTGACGTTCATCTGAGTTCACAATCATTGGGAAATAAATATGCCCAATTTCGTGAATAACCACGCCAATTAAGAAACGTTTTTCAGACAAGCTGTACGTGCGGCTTCCATCGTCCTGTAAAACAGTACGCGGGCCGTTAAACGTGATCATTGGATATTCCATACCGCCCACTGGGCCATTGACTGACTGTGACGTTGGGTACGGGTAATCAAACGAGAAACGCGAGTAAACTTCCATGGTGTGAATCACGGATGCTGTTGAGTATTTCTCCCACAGCTCACCACCTTCTTTCGGGTAAAATGACATGGCCATAACGAGTGGCTGCACATCGCCACCTTGCTGATAACCTTGAGCATCCCAAATAAATTTACGCGACGATGCCCAAGCAAAATCACGTACGTTTTCAGCCTCAAACTTCCAGACTTTCCGTTTATCTGTACCTTCTTTCTCGTTCTCAAGCGCTTCTTCTGGCGTTACTACGAATACTGGCTTATCGGCATCTTTAGCTTCTTCAAGGCGTTTACGTTGCGTTGGGGTTAATACCGCGCGTTCATTTTTCAATACGCCTGTTGAAGACACGATATGATCAGCTGGTACATCAATTTCAACGCTGTAATCGCCGAATTCTAAGGTGAATTCACCGCTACCTAAAAACTCTTTATTGGTCCACGCTTCATAGTCCGTAAAAGCAACAACGCGCGGGAACCATTGCGCCATTAAGAAAATATCATTACCGCCTTCACGGGCATCATCTGGAAAATGCTCATAGCCTGAGCGTGCACCAACCGCATCTTCTTCAACAATGTTAAAGCCAAAATCAATTCCTAACTCGGTTTTTTGCCCTGGTTTGAGTGGGGTCGGCAAATCAACACGCATGTTGGTACCAACAATCACAAAGTCGAGATCATTATTTCCATTCGCAACTCGCTTAATGTTAAAGCCAAGCTCGTTGTCGGCCATAAATTGTTGGCGGCGTAGCTGATTCAGCGAAATACGTGCTGGTTTATCAACACCTCCCAAGCTGACATCTGGCTTGCTATTAAACGTAGCGGTGCGCTCAGCCATCGAGTCCGAACGAAAAATATTCTGATCTAAATGAACCCAGATATATTTAAGGGTATACGGCGAGTTATTGTGATATTGAATGGTTTGTTGTGCGTCGATACGGCGCTTATCTTCATCCAAACGCACTTTAATGTTGTAGTCTGCTTGCTGTTGCCAATATTTTTCACCTGGCTCACCCGCTGCGTTACGGTAGACGTTTGGGGTTGGTAACACTTCATCAAGCTGACGAAATTTATCAACGAAAGACCCTTTGGTTTGCGACACAGCCGAGGCTTCGGCTAGGTTTAACGACATAGATGCGACAAATCCCGTCGCAATCAAAATAAATGATTTTTTCATTAGTTATTCTCTATATGTAGGCGCGCACGACGTTACTTTAACAACTTCACGGTACTAGCTCCATTGCATTGACAGGTAAAATCCTGTTGTTTGTCGCTTTCTTTGGTTTTTCAAGCCTTGTCATGCCATTAAAAATAGTGCAACAATCAATCCATCTTTCGTGTTTTTGAATCTTAAAAACAAACTCGAGGAAAAATTTCGTGAAAACGAGCGCCTATGTGCTCCTGTTCCTTTTTTGGATAGGCACATTTTATGCAGCAAACATTATGGCTTTCGCGGAATTTATCAGCCTCTGGTACATGCCTGCGGGAGTTTCCATTGCCGGATTCTTAATCTTCGGTAAACGCGCTTTCATCCCTATATTTCTTGCCGTATTTTTCGTGTCTTTTCGATTCGCAGAACAATTTGAGCAAGGCTTTGACCCTGCGCATCTTGCATCGGCGACGCTCTTCGCTCTTGCTCATACTGTCCCTTATGGCCTCGGTGGATTATTAGCACGACACTGGCTAAGCCACTTTGCTCAACATGGATTGCCACAACGTATTATCGGATTACTCGTTATTTATGCACTTGCCGCGTTACTTGCTGCATTATCTGGTTTGATGGTGTGGGAATTCACGACAGAAACGAACAATGGTATTTTGGAAGAAGGTTGGTTTGCTTGGTGGCTCGGCGACTTGGTTGGGGTGATGGTTATCGCGCCATTAATGTGCCTCATTCTGCCAAGATTTTCTCGTAAACGGCTGCCATGGCTCGATGAATTCTATGCCCACGACCGTAGGCTTCGCGCTGATTTAAAACCCTTTTTATTAAAACTGATTGTCGCTGTTTCTGCAGTTATCGGAATTCTCATTCTCGACAGTAAAATAACGCATCCTGGTGTCGCCTATTTCGTATTTTTTGTCAGTATTCCACAACTTTGGATTGTATTAACTGAACGAACTTCTTATGCAACAGCCAGTTTGGTCACTATCACAGTTTTTATGGCCTTTGGTGTCGGTGTATTCGATGTTACCGATCAATCAATAACATACCAATTTGCCCTATATATCACCGCAGCCATTTCGTACTTTGCTGTATCTATTCCGGCTCTTATGCAACGCAACAATCAATTGGCCGAGCTAAGTATGCTCGACTTACTAACCGATTTACCGACCAAATGGCTATTTAAATCGTTGGTCACCCAAGTCGTGAAATCTTCTCGACCCAATCAGAATCATTGCATTGCGTTGTACAATCTGGATAACTTCAAAAAAATAAATGACGAATACGGTCAAACAACCGGCGATGAAGTACTTCGACAATCGGCGCAAATTATCAAAAATGAACTTCGCGACAGTGAACTTTTATGCCGCTGTGAGCAAGATACCTTTGTGGTGTTCCTCCCTAATTTAGATATTGAAGAGGCAACAAAACGCGCAAACGAGCTTCGCCATAAGCTCCCAGTACTCCATATCGACGATTTAATTTTACCAATACGTGGCAGCTTTGGTGTTGCCCAAGTACAATTTGGTGAAAGTATTGATAAAACCGTTGAGCGCGCAACTCGCGCTTTACAACAAGCAAAACTGGAGGGTCGCAATAAAGTCGTGGCCATCAGTTAAGAGAGCCAACTATGCAAACTATCGACATCCTTGTTGCAACCACTTCTGGCAATACCGAATATCTTGCTGATCAACTATCAACTCAACTTCAAGAAGCCGGCTACAGCACCACCCTTCATTACGAACCAGACTACTCTGATCTAATGGAAAGCCTGACTGAACAGTCGGTCTGGCTTTGCTGTGTGGCAAGCCATGGTGCCGGTGAATACGCTGATTCCATGCTTGATTTTGCAGAGGAACTGCACACTCATAAGCCCCAGCTTTCCGGCCTTCGTTACGGTGTTATTGCTGTTGGTGATAGCTGCTACGATACATTCTGCGCCGCAGGTCGTGATTGTGACGCCATGCTAGCAATTTTAGGTGCAAAGCGACTGATCACACACCTAGAAATTGATATGTCACAAGACGATCCGGACGAAAAATCATCAACATGGCTGCATTCTTTTATCCAATTACTGTGAATAGTCGTTGTATAAGATCGGTTAAAGTCTGTTTATATCCACTTAATAATTCTGTGAATAACTTCATCTGTGTATAACTCACTAGGTTATCCACCGTTTGAACACCGAAAGGATCATGATCTGATCACATCTTTACCGATCGTTCTGATCCTTGCCTCATATAGCGTTGCGATGGTTATCCACAAAAATCTCAACACTAATAAGAATAGAAATAAAAGATCAAAAAAAAAGATCTTAATTTATTAATTAGATCCTTTACCAATTCGGGACTAAAATTTAACCGTTTTGATCTTGACTAAATCAGGTTAAAATAACCGGCTACGTTCTACATTCACGCAGAGTTAATTCTAGGATCGCAAAGTATGCCAAACACCTCTTCTTACCATCAGCATTATGACGTAATCGTCATTGGTGGTGGACATGCAGGCACAGAAGCAGCGCTTGCCGCAGCTCGTATGGGCTGTAATACGCTGTTACTGACACACAACATTGACACACTGGGTCAAATGTCGTGTAACCCAGCTATTGGTGGTATTGGTAAAGGGCATTTGGTTAAAGAGATTGATGCACTTGGCGGTGCAATGGCACATGCAGCGGATCTCGCTGGTATTCAATTTCGTACATTAAATTCCTCAAAAGGTCCTGCCGTTCGTGCCACACGAGCTCAAGCCGATCGTGCGTTATACAAAGCGGCCATTCGGCATATGTTAGAAAACCAACCCAACTTGAGTTTGTTTCAGCAAGCTTGTGATGATCTGATCGTCGAAAACGATCGCGTGGTTGGTGTTGTTACCCAAATGGGATTGAAATTCTCTGCAAAAACCGTCGTATTAACTGTTGGAACCTTCCTTGGTGGTCAAATTCATATTGGTTTGAACAATTATCAAGGTGGTCGTGCTGGCGATCCTCCTGCCAACAACTTGGCGAAGCGGTTACGAGAATTACCGTTACGAGTGGATCGTTTAAAAACCGGCACACCACCGCGTATCGATGCTAAAACTGTTGATTTCAGTGTCATGCAAGAACAACCCGGTGATACCCCAACACCAATATTTTCATTTATGGGATCACAAGCTGATCATCCGCAGCAAATTTCGTGTTACATCACACACACCAATTTGCGCACACATGAAATTATTCATGGCGGTTTAGATCGTTCACCAATGTATTCAGGTGTTATTGAAGGCGTAGGGCCTCGCTATTGTCCATCAATTGAAGACAAAGTAATGCGCTTTAGCGATAAAGATGCCCACCAAATTTTCGTTGAACCTGAAGGTTTAAATACCAATGAACTTTATCCAAATGGTATTTCAACTAGTCTGCCATTTGATGTGCAAGTGGCTCTTGTGCGTTCAATAAAAGGTTTTGAAAATGCTCACATTACGCGCCCTGGTTATGCCATTGAGTATGACTATTTTGACCCGCGGGATTTGAAGCAAACACTCGAAACCAAGCATATTCATGGTTTATTTTTCGCCGGCCAAATTAATGGCACAACCGGTTATGAAGAAGCGGGTGCTCAAGGCCTTGTGGCAGGTGCAAATGCCGCACTGCAAGTACAGGATAAAGAGGGTTGGGCACCGCGGCGCGACCAATCATACATGGGCGTATTGATCGATGATCTAAGTACGTTAGGCACACAAGAGCCTTATCGTATGTTCACTTCACGCGCTGAATATCGTTTGTTATTGCGTGAAGACAATGCCGATATGCGGCTAACGGAAACCGGTCGTCAGCTTGGTTTAGTTGACGATACACGATGGGCTACATTCAACGCTAAGATGGAAGCCATCGAACAAGAACAGCAACGTTTGCGAACCACTTGGATCCACAAAGATCATCCAGCTGTGGCACAAGTCAATGCGTTAGTAAAAACACCAATTACCCGTGAAGTGAATGGTGAAGAACTCCTGCGTCGACCAGAAATTACCTATGCCGACTTAATGAAAATTGAGAGTATAGGACCAGGCTTAACTGATGAAAAAGCGGCCGAGCAAGTTGAAATTCAAACCAAGTACGCGGGCTATATTGCGCGTCAGCAAGATGAAATAGCGAAGCAGCAACGTCATGAAAATACACAGTTGCCGCATAATTTTGATTACGCGACTATCAAAGGATTGTCCAATGAAGTGGTTGCGAAGCTAAATCAACATCAACCTGAAACAGTGGGCAAAGCATCGCGAATTTCAGGTATTACCCCGGCAGCTATTTCGATGTTGTTGGTACACTTAAAAAAACAAGGACTGTTGCGTAAAAGCGCTTAACTCATGCTGTCACAATTAAAACAATTACTCGCTCAAACAACGTTAGATATTACAGAATTGCAGCAACAACAACTGGTAAAGTTGGTTGAGTTGCTGCATAAATGGAATAAAGCTTATAACTTAACGTCGGTGCGTGACCCGCAACAAATGCTCAGCCGTCACATCATGGATAGCTTAGTAGTATTACCGCACTTACAAGGTCAGCGGTTTATTGATGTTGGCACGGGGCCTGGTCTTCCGGGTTTGCCATTGGCGATTACCGCGCCTGATAAAGAGTTTGTCTTGCTCGATAGTTTGGGTAAACGTATTCGATTTATTCGTCAGGTATGTCACGAATTAGATCTTAAGAATGTAACGGCTGTGCAAAGTCGTGTAGAAGACTATCAACCTGACCTAAAATTTGATGGTGTGATAAGTAGAGCGTTTGCCTCGCTTGATGATATGCTGAGTTGGTGTGAACACTTGCCAAACGAACATGGTAAGTTTTATGCCTTAAAAGGCGTCTACCCAGCGGCCGAATTAGAGCAATTACCGCCGCAATTTAATGTTGAAGATATTATTCGATTACAGGTTCCCGACGCCGAAGGCGAACGCCATTTGGTTATAATAACAACGAGAGGTTAGTCCTGTGGGCAGAATTATTGCGATTGCCAACCAAAAAGGCGGCGTGGGCAAAACCACCACGGCGGTGAATTTAGCTGCATCCATGGCGGCAACACGTCGAAAAGTTTTACTCATTGATCTCGATCCGCAAGGCAACGCAACCATGGGGAGCGGTGTTGATAAATATGACGTTGAAAATACCGCCTACGAACTTTTGGTTGAGCAGAAGCCAGCGCAAGATGTCATTATTCGAGAAACCAACGGGAAATATCACTTAATTGCTGCCAATGGTGATACCACCGCTGCCGATATCAAATTAATGGAAGAGTTCGCTCGTGAACAACGCTTAGCAACAGCACTTAAGCCGGTTGTTGACCAATACGATTTTATTTTTATCGATTGCCCACCTTCACTGAGCATGCTAACAGTGAACGCAATGGCGGCAGCTGATTCGGTTCTGGTGCCTATGCAGTGTGAGTACTTTGCACTCGAGGGGCTTACCGCTTTAATGGATACGATTGAGCGTCTTTCTGAGGCCGTAAACCCGCGCTTAACAATCGAGGGAATTCTGCGTACTATGTATGATCCGCGCAACAGACTTGCCAACGATGTATCTGAGCAGTTAAAAAATCACTTTGGCGAAAAAGTCTATCGCACGGTCATTCCACGAAACGTACGTTTAGCAGAAGCCCCAAGTTTTGGCTCGCCTGCAATGTATTACGATAAATCATCGGCGGGTGCAAAAGCTTATTTGGCGCTTGCTGGTGAATTGATACGCCGTGCTGAACAACAAAAAAAGGCCGAAGCAGCGGCTGAAGCTTAAGGAAAAAACGCTTTATGTCTGCAAAAAAACGAGGACTTGGACGCGGTCTCGACGCGTTATTAACCACCAGCAAAACCGCTCGCGATAAAGAGCAACATGACGGTGCACCGGAAGTTGATTACAGCAAAGGTGAATTACAAAAGTTACCTATTGAGTGGTTGCAACCAGGTAAATACCAACCTCGCAAAGACATGACACCTGAGGCGTTAGAAGATCTTGCTGCCTCAATTAAAGCCCAAGGTATTATTCAACCCATTGTGGTGCGTGAAGTTGCTCACGAAAAGTATGAAATTATAGCCGGTGAGCGACGTTGGCGCGCAGCTCAGATGGCACGTTTACAAGAAGTACCTTGCTTAATTAAAGCAGTGCCAGATGAAGCGGCCGTTGCCATTGCATTAATAGAGAATATCCAGCGTGAAGATCTTAATGCGATGGAAGAAGCGACCGCGTTGCAACGCTTATTAACTGAATTCCAATTAACCCATCAAGAAGTAGCAGATGCGGTTGGTAAATCGCGTGCAACTGTCACGAACTTGCTGCGCTTAAATAACTTACAGCAAGAAACGAAAACCTTGTTAGAACGCGGTGATATTGAATTAGGTCACGCCAAATTATTGCTCGCATTAGAGGGCGAACCACAGGCAGAAATTGCGCGTTTGATTGCCGCCAAAGGTATGACGGTTCGAGAAGCTGAAAAAGTTGTCCGTCAAGCCTTAGAGCCGGCAAAGGAAAAGCCAGCAAAAGCACAGCCTGACGCAGATATTCAACGCTTAGAACAACGTCTCAGCGAACGGCTTGGTGCCAATGTTGCGATCAATCATGGACGCAAAGGAAAAGGTAAAGTTGTCATTAATTACAGCAGCTTAGATGAACTAGATGGCATACTCACCCACTTTCAGGTAGAACACGATAGTTAACCATCCCAATTTGTTTGCAATTCAACGCCAAATCTTTATACTATCGCGGGCTTTTAACCGAGGTTTTTAGCCCGTGATACAGACTCTGACAGCAACCGGAAAACAGCTCGCAGCGAAGTTAATTCGCGCCCAAGTCGGCACTATATTTTTGCTGGCCTGTGTGTTTTCCCTCGTACAACCGATTGCTGGATATACATATTTTTGGGGTGTTGTTGGCGGCGGATTAGCCGTGATTATTCCAACAGCACTGTTTGCGTGGCGCGCTTTTTCACAAGGCGGCGCCCGTGCGGCGAAACAAATCGTCAGTAACTTTTTTGCTGGCGAAGCTTTGAAAATTAGCTTCGCTGTGGTCTTGCTCATAGGCCTGCTGGTGTTTACCACGCTCCCGTTTAGTGCGGTTTTGAGCGGTTACATCGCGGCGCTTATAGTGCAATGGCTAGCACCAATTTTATTTTTAAAATCAACTTAAAATTGTGGGAAACAACATGGCTGCAGAAGAGTTAACGCTCCAGAGTCATATCCAGCACCACTTAACTAACGCCAAAATGTGCTCAACCGATGCCGGAATTGAGTTCAACAAAGCGTGTAGTGATGCAGGGTTCTGGACATGGCACATTGACACACTCGCTTGGTCGATCGGACTTGGCATCCTGTTCTTAATGATCTTCCGCTCAGCGGCGAAAAAAGCACATACCGGCGTACCGGGTAAAATGCAGTGCTTTATCGAAATGATCATTGAACTTGTCGCCACCAACGTGCGCGACACCTTCCATGGTAAGAGCAAACTCATTGCTCCACTCGCTTTAACCATTTTCGTCTGGGTTTTCTTAATGAACCTGATGGATTTGATCCCTGTTGATTTCTTACCTGCATTTGCAGGCTGGGTTGGCGCGACATTCTTCGGTATGGACTCACATGATGTCTACATGAAGATTGTACCAACCACTGACTTGAACATGACAGCAGGCTTGGCTATCGGCGTATTCTTGCTGATGATTGGCTACTCAATCCGCATTAAAGGCGTGATGGGCTTCATCAAAGAGTTGACCTTGCATCCATTTAGCGCAAGCAACCCAGTTGTTCAAGCTCTGCTAATTCCATTTAACTTATTGCTTGAGCTTATTGCATTGGTTGCGAAGCCGTTTTCATTGGCGTTGCGTCTATTTGGTAACTTGTATGCCGGTGAGATGATCTTCATCTTGATTGGTGCCATTGGTCTATTCCAATTGCCACTGCACTTTGTATGGGCGGTATTCCACATTCTGGTTATCGTGCTGCAGGCGTTCGTATTCATGATGCTGACCATTGTTTACTTAAGCATGGCCAGCTCAGAAAGCCATTAATTTTTGTTTTTATTTAGTTTTACTTTTTAACATTAACCTTTGAAATATTGGAGAAAACAATGGAACTAGCATTAGGTCTTAAATACATCGCTGTAGCTTTATTGATCGGTTTCGGTGCTATCGGTACTGGTCTTGGCTTCGGTAACATGGGTGGTAAATTCTTGGAAGCGTGTGCACGTCAGCCAGAATTAGCGCCATCTTTGCAAGTTAAAATGTTCATCCTAGCTGGTCTTATCGACGCCGTTGCTATGATCGGTGTTGGTATCGCCATGTTCTTATTGTTCGCTGCTTAATAAGCCATTCAACTTTCGAACGATAGAACTTATAGGAGGGGGGGTTAATGAATATAAACATGACCCTGATCGGAGAATTAATCGCGTTCATCGTCTTCGTACTGTTTTGTATGAAGTTCGTATGGCCTCCGCTAAATAATGCGATTGAAGCTCGTCAGAAGAAAATTGCTGATGGTCTTGCAGCCGGCGAACGTGCCGAAAAAGACTTAGAGCTTGCTCAGGCAAAAATTGCTGACGAACTGAAAGAAGCGAAAGCGCAAGCTGCTGAAATCATTGCTCAAGCGAAGAAACGCGCTGAGCAAACGGTTGAAGAAGGCAAGCAACGTGGTGAGACTGAGCGCGAAGCAATTATCGCCGCTGGTCACGCTGAAGTTGAAGCTGAACGCAATCGCTTACGCGAAGAATTGCGCAAGCAAGTAGCTGTATTAGCTGTTGCTGGTGCAAGCAAAATCATCGAGCGTGAAATTGATAAAGACGCTCACAGTGACATCGTTGAAAAACTGGTCGCTGAACTCTAACCAAAGGGGTTTGTGCAAATGTCAGAATTGACTACGGTTGCTCGCCCCTATGCAAAAGCAGCTTTTGATTTTGCAGTAGAGAACGGCGCTATCGAAAAATGGCACGAAATGTTGGCCTTTGCTGCTGCGGTAGCAAATGATGCCACCATGGCTATGTTTTTGAGCAGCGCCGAAACGCTAGAAAAGAAAGTTGAAGTTTTCATCAACGTATGTGGTGAGCACCTGGACGATAAAGCCCAGAATTTTGTTCGCGTTATGGCTGAAAATGGCCGTTTGAAAGCTTTATCTGCTGTGGTTGCGTTGTTCGCTGAACTGCGCGCCGACTACGAAAAAGAAATCGCTGTAGACGTAACTTCAGCGGTGAAATTGACGAAGAAACAGCAGGACAATCTAGCGAAAACGTTAGAAAAACGTTTTTCACGCAAAGTTAAGCTGAATTGCACTGTCGATGCAGCAATTGTCAGTGGCTTATACATTAAAGCCGGTGACACGGTAATCGACGGCACGGTGCGCGGCAAGTTAGATCGACTTGCACACGCACTGCAATCCTAATTGGGGACTTGAGCATGCAACTGAATTCAAATGAAATCGCAGAGCTGATCAAAAAACGAATTGAACAGTTCGAAGTGGTCAGTGAAGCTCGTAACGAAGGTACCATCGTATCTGTAACCGACGGTATTATTCGCATTCACGGCCTTGCAGACTGTATGCAAGGTGAGATGGTTGAGCTTCCTGGCAATCGTTACGCTATCGCATTGAACCTTGAGCGCGACACCGTTGGTGCCGTTGTTATGGGTCCATATGCCGATTTGCAAGAAGGCGTTAAAGTTAAATCTACTGGCCGTATCTTAGAAGTACCGGTTGGTCGTGCCTTATTAGGCCGTGTGGTAAACACCTTAGGTGAGCCAATTGACGGTAAAGGTCCGATTGAAGCAGACGGCTTCGAGCCAGTTGAAAAAATCGCACCAGGTGTAATCGAGCGTCAATCGGTTGATCAACCAGTACAAACTGGTTAC
Source organism: Pseudidiomarina marina (assembly GCF_044807045.1). Lineage (NCBI taxonomy): Bacteria > Pseudomonadati > Pseudomonadota > Gammaproteobacteria > Alteromonadales > Idiomarinaceae > Pseudidiomarina > Pseudidiomarina marina. The sequence continues at coordinate 452,513 of NZ_CP085233.1, forward strand.
AAATCTATCGATGCGATGATTCCAGTCGGTCGTGGTCAGCGTGAGTTGATCATCGGTGACCGTCAAACCGGTAAAACGGCTTTGGCTATCGATGCCATCATCAACCAGAAAAACTCAGGCATTAAGTGTGTCTACGTTGCTATCGGTCAGAAAGCCTCGACCATCGCGAACGTGGTACGCAAGCTTGAAGAACACGGCGCATTGGAAAACACCATTGTTGTTGCAGCATCTGCTTCTGAATCAGCAGCGTTGCAATACTTGGCAGCCTACTCAGGTTGTACCATGGGTGAATACTTCCGTGACCGCGGTGAAGACGCATTGATCGTATACGATGACTTGTCGAAGCAAGCTGTTGCTTATCGTCAAATCTCATTGTTGCTGCGTCGTCCGCCAGGTCGTGAAGCATACCCAGGTGACGTTTTCTATCTTCACTCACGTCTACTTGAGCGTGCAGCGCGTGTAAACGCTGACTACGTTGAAAAGTACACCAACGGTGAAGTGAAAGGTAAAACGGGTTCATTAACAGCGCTACCGATTATCGAAACCCAAGCGGGTGACGTATCAGCGTTCGTACCAACCAACGTGATTTCAATCACCGACGGTCAGATCTTCTTAGAAACTGACTTGTTCAACGCCGGTATCCGTCCAGCTGTTAACGCTGGTATCTCGGTATCGCGTGTAGGTGGTGCAGCACAGACCAAGATCATTAAGAAACTTGGTGGTGGTATCCGTTTGGCATTAGCACAGTATCGTGAATTGGCAGCGTTCGCGCAGTTCGCTTCAGACTTAGACGAAGCAACGCGTTCACAGCTTGAGCACGGTCAGCGTGTTACTGAACTGATGAAGCAAAACCAATATAAGCCAATGAGCGTGGCTGAAATGGCAGTGTCTATTTTCTCTGCAGAAAAGGGTTACCTGAAAGATGTAGAGAAAGACAAAATCCTCGACTTCGAAGGTGCGTTAATTTCGTACATGCGTAGCGAGCACGCTGAACTGATGGCTGATATTGATAAAACTGGCAACTATAACGACGACATCGAAGCGAAGCTGCACGAAGGTTTGAAAGCCTTCAAGAAAACGCAGTCTTGGTAAGCGGAGCGTGGCTACACAATGTGTGGCCACAAGTCGTTGAGTTAACAGGAGAATATCATGGCCGGCGGTAAAGAGATAAAAACCAAGATCGGGAGTATTAATAATACTCAGAAGATCACCAGTGCAATGGAGATGGTTGCTGCGTCTAAAATGAAAAAGGCGCAGGAACGTATGGCTTCAAGCCGTCCGTATGCGGACAGCATTCGCAAGGTGATCGGCCATGTTGCCCATGCCAACTTAGAATATAAGCATCCGTACTTAGAAGAGCGCGATGTGAAACGAGTTGGTTACATTGTGATTTCAACTGACCGCGGTTTGTGCGGCGGCTTAAACACCAACGAATTTAAAGCGGTGGTTAAGCATGCAAAAGCATATAAAGACAGCGGCGTGGATGTTGATTTCGCAGCCATAGGTAACAAGGCTACGGGTTTCTTTAAACGCTTTGGAGGCCGTTTACTGGCGCAAAAATCAGGTCTTGGTGATAAGCCAAGCGTGAATGATGTGCTCGGGACTGTACAGGTAATGTTAGATGCCTTTGATGAAGGCAAAATCGATCGCCTGTTTGTGGTGTACAACAAGTTTGTGAACACCATGAAGCAAGAACCAACGATAGCGCAATTGCTACCGTTGCCAAAAGCTGAGTCTCGTGACGAAGTTCAATCAGGTAGCTGGGACTACTTGTATGAGCCGAATCCACAGCCAATTTTAGAATTACTGATTCGTCGTTATGTTGAAGCGACAGTGTATCAGGGCGTAGTGGACAACATCGCTAGTGAACAGGCAGCGCGGATGGTGGCAATGAAAGCCGCTACCGACAACGCCGAAGACCTCATCGATCAACTGCAATTGGTGTACAACAAAGCACGCCAAGCAGCGATCACGCAGGAAATTTCGGAAATTGTATCGGGCGCCGAAGCGGTTTAAGGCGAAGCTTGCAAGAATTTTAGAGTTAGAGGAAATGTCATGAGTCAAGGTAAGGTCGTGCAAATTATTGGCGCGGTTGTGGATATCGAATTTCCACAAACAGACGTGCCAAAGGTATACGACGCGCTGCAGGTGACCGACGGTGACCTCAAGGGTCTGACCCTGGAAGTTCAGCAGCAGTTAGGCGGTGGTATCGTGCGTGGTATCGCACTTGGTACTACTGACGGTCTGCGTCGTGGAATTACCGTTCAAAACACCGGCGAGCCAATCATGGTACCAGTGGGTAAACAAACCCTCGGTCGTATCATGAACGTATTGGGCGAGCCAATTGATGAAGCGGGTGAAATCGGTGAAGACGAGCGTATGTCAATTCACCGTGCTGCACCGTCGTACGAAGAACAGTCAAGTGCAACTGAGCTGTTAGAGACCGGTATCAAGGTAATCGACTTGATTTGTCCGTTCGCTAAGGGTGGTAAAGTTGGTCTGTTCGGTGGTGCCGGTGTAGGTAAAACCGTAAACATGATGGAGCTTATCCGTAACATCGCTATCGAGCACAGCGGCTACTCAGTATTCGCAGGTGTTGGTGAGCGTACGCGTGAGGGTAATGACTTCTATCACGAAATGAAAGATTCAAACGTACTCGACAAAGTAGCATTGGTCTACGGTCAGATGAACGAGCCTCCAGGTAACCGTTTGCGCGTTGCGTTAACCGGCTTGACCATGGCAGAGAAGTTCCGTGACGAAGGTCGTGACGTTCTGTTCTTCGTTGATAACATCTACCGTTATACCCTAGCCGGTACTGAAGTATCAGCATTGTTAGGTCGTATGCCTTCTGCGGTAGGTTACCAGCCAACTCTTGCAGAAGAGATGGGTGTACTTCAAGAACGTATTACTTCAACCAAAACTGGTTCAATCACGTCAATCCAGGCCGTTTACGTACCTGCGGATGACTTGACCGACCCGTCACCAGCAACCACGTTCGCTCACTTAGATGCGACTGTTGTATTGTCACGTGACATCGCGTCATTGGGTATCTACCCTGCGGTTGACCCGTTGGATTCAACGTCACGTCAGTTGGACCCATTGGTAATCGGTAAAGAACACTACGACGTAGCGCGTGGCGTTCAGTCAGTATTACAGCGTTACAAAGAGCTGAAAGATATCATCGCAATCTTGGGTATGGACGAATTGTCTGAAGAAGACAAGATGACCGTAGCTCGTGCGCGTAAAATTCAGCGTTTCCTGTCACAGCCGTTCTTCGTTGCTGAAGTTTTCACCGGCTCACCAGGTAAATATGTATCGTTGAAAGATACCATCGCTGGCTTTAAAGGCATCTTAAACGGTGACTACGACGACCTTCCAGAACAAGCGTTCTATATGGTTGGTAGCATCGAAGAAGCGGTCGAAAAAGCCAAGAAAATGTAATAAACCGGGAGGTTTAAATGGCAGCTAAAACTGTACAGCTTGATGTGGTCAGCGCCGAAGAACGTTTGTTCTCTGGTGCCGTTGAGACCCTGCAAGTGACCGGTAGCGAAGGTGAGCTGGGTATTCACCCAGGTCACGCCCCGCTTTTAACCACAATCAAGCCAGGTATGGTGCGAGTGGTTAAAGAAGGTGGCGAAGAAGAAATCATCTACGTTGCTGGTGGTGTGCTTGAAGTGCAGCCGCATAACGTCTCGGTCCTTGCTGATACGGCCATTCGTGGTGAAGAGCTTGATGAACAAAAAGCTCTAGAAGCTATGAAACATGCTGAAGAAGCAATTGCAGATCAAAGTTCTGATTTAAGCTACGCAGAAGCGGCGGCAGAACTGGCTCGAGCGATGGCTCAGTTGCAGGTTATTCGCAAACTACGCAAATAATCAGCACGCCAAGCTTTAAGAAAATGAAAAGACCCGTAAATCTCGGTTTGCGGGTCTTTTTTTCGCCTGTTAATTTGTTGTAAACGGCTTTAAAATAGCCCATCACTTTTATTCGAATACAGAAATGGAAGGATTCATGTCTCTGAGTGTTGTTGTACTTGCTGCGGGTAAAGGCACTCGCATGCGTTCGGCGCTACCGAAGGTATTGCATCCAGTTGCCCATAAACCGATGGTTCAACATGTGATTGATACAGCGCGTTCGCTAGAACCAGACCACGTGCATGTCATTTATGGCCACGGTGGCGATGTATTAATGGAAAAACTTGCCGGACAAACGCTTAATTTTGTCGAGCAAGCCGAGCAGCTTGGTACTGGCCATGCTGTGCAGCAAGTTGTGCCGCACATTCAAGATAATCAAAGGGTTTTGATTTTATACGGTGATGTGCCGTTAACTCGTACAGAAACGTTGCAAGCCTTGTTAGCTGCAGCTGCGAATACTGATTTAGCATTACTCACCGTGACTTTGCCTGATCCGACCGGTTATGGCCGTATTGTGCGTGATGCGGATCATGCGGTTGTCGGCATTGTTGAGCAAAAAGATGCCAGCGCCGAGCAGTTAAACATTACCGAAGTAAACACCGGCATGATGGCGGTGAGTGGGGTGGCATTGAAACGCTGGTTAGGCAAATTGTCGAATAACAATGCTCAAGGTGAATATTATCTGACGGATATTGTTGCCATGGCCGCCGCGGAAGGCGTGAACATCGCAACGGCGCAGCCACAGGCGATTAGCGAAGTGGAAGGTGCGAACAATCGGGTGCAATTGGCAGGGCTAGAGCGCGCGTACCAAGCGCGTCAAGCCGAGCAATTGATGTTAGACGGCGCCACGTTAATGGATCCAGCTCGTGTTGATGTGCGCGGTGAGGTGATCATTGCCAACGACGTTGTGGTTGACGTGAATGTTATTTTTGAAGGCCGAGTGGAACTTGGCGAAGGCGTCGTTATCGAAAGCAACTGTGTACTGCGCAATTGTAAAATTGGGTCTGGCTCACGCGTGAAAGCAAACAGCGTCATAGAAGATGCCGTGTTAGCTGAAAATTGCGCCGTTGGTCCATTTGTTCGCTTACGCCCAGGCGCTGACTTAGCTGAAGGCGTGCAAGTTGGTAACTTTGTTGAAATTAAGAAAACGCGCATGGGTAAAGGCTCAAAAGCGAGCCACCTCACCTACCTTGGTGATGCACAAATTGGTGCTGACGTGAACATAGGCGCGGGCACTATCACCTGTAACTACGACGGTGTAAATAAATTTGTGACCGAGATTGATGATGGCGCATTTATCGGATCAAATAGCTCGTTGGTTGCTCCGGTTCGTGTTGGTAAAAACGCAACGGTAGGAGCCGGTTCAACGGTGACCAAGAGTGTGGAAGACGAAGAACTAGCGGTTGCGCGCGGTAAACAACGGAATATTAGTGGCTGGCAACGTCCAGTGAAAAAAGGATAAGCGATATGTGTGGAATTGTTGGCGCAACTTCTGAGCGCCGTATTAGCGAAATTCTCATTGAAGGTTTAAAACGTCTTGAATACCGCGGTTACGATTCTGCGGGTTTGGCTGTATTAAACGAACAAGGCGTAATCGAGAGCGTTCGTCGAACTGGTAAAGTTCAAGCGCTTAAAGATGCCGTTGGTGAGCACCCACTATCGGGTACAACTGGTATCGCACATACCCGTTGGGCAACCCATGGCGGCGTTACTGAAGCAAACGCTCACCCACATATTTCAGAAGACTGCATTGCCGTGGTGCACAACGGTATTATCGAAAATCACGATAAACTACGTGAGCAGTTAAAAGGCTTAGGTTATACCTTTGCGTCAGATACCGACACCGAGGTGATTTGTCACTTAGTGCATCATGAGCGTAAAACTCACGACGACTTGTTTGAAGCCGTTCAAGCAGCAGTGCGCCAATTAGAAGGTGCTTATGGCACGGTGGTTATGGATTGCCGCGAACCAGGCCGCTTGATTGTGGCTCGCTCTGGCAGTCCGTTGGTGATCGGTTTAGGTATTGGCGAGAATTTCGTCGCCTCTGACCAACTTGCATTGTTACCAGTCACGCGTAAGTTCATGTACCTCGAAGAAGGCGACATGGCTGACATTAACCGCACCGAAGTGAAAGTTTATGACGCCAACGGCGAACGTGTTGAACGCGAAATTCACGAATCAGACGGTAACTATGACGCTGGTGGTAAAGGCGAATATCGCCACTTCATGCTCAAAGAAATTCATGAGCAACCAAGCGCCGTGCGTAACGCCTTAGAGGGCCGTATTGTGGATGGTCATGTGGCAGACGATGTGTTCGGTAACGGTTCGTTAGAGCTGTTAAAAGACATCGAGCACGTCCAAATTGTGGCGTGTGGTACGTCGTATCATGCGGGCATGGTTGCGCGCTATTGGCTCGAATCGATGGCGGGCGTGTCATGTAACGTCGAAATTGCCTCAGAGTTCCGTTATCGCCAATCGCACGTGCATCCCAATAGCTTGTTGGTCACTATTTCACAGTCTGGTGAAACGGCGGACACTTTAGCGGCACTGCGTTTAAGCAAAGAATTGGGCTATAAAGGCAGCCTCACCATTTGTAACGTCAGCACCTCGTCGATGGTGCGTGAATCCGACTTAGCTTATATGACGCGTGCCGGAACCGAAATAGGTGTGGCATCAACCAAAGCATTCACCACCCAGTTAGTCGGTTTGTTGATGTTAACCTTGGCCATAGGTCAGTTCCGCGGTATGCCAGCTTCACAACAAGAGGCTGTGTTGAAATCGCTGAAGACGTTGCCAGCGAAGCTCGAAGAAGCGTTATTGCTGAGTGATGCCATTGAAGCCTTGGCGCCTGAGTTTGCGGACAAGTTCCATAGCTTGTTCTTAGGCCGTGGCACGCAATACCCAATTGCGATGGAAGGTGCGTTAAAGCTCAAAGAAATTTCTTATATTCACGCTGAAGCTTATGCCGCCGGTGAATTGAAGCACGGCCCGCTGGCACTCATTGACGCAGATATGCCAGTGATTGTGGTGGCACCAAACGATGAATTGCTTGAGAAACTTAAATCAAATGTTGAAGAAGTGCGTGCTCGTGGCGGCATCATGTATGTGTTTGCCGACAAAGACGCCCACTTCAAGGGTGATGACAGCATGCGCGTCATCAACGTCACGCACTGTGACGAACTGATTGCACCGATTGTTTATACCATTCCGCTTCAGTTGCTCTCCTACTTCGTTGCCATCATCAAAGGCACCGACGTGGATCAGCCGCGCAACTTGGCGAAATCGGTTACGGTGGAATAAATTTGTTCGATTGGAAAAGGCCCGCAAGGGCCTTTTTTGTTGGTGCCATACTCTACTTTGCACAGCAATAGCATCTTGCCTTGCATCGCTGATAAATATGTCTTACTTTCAATTACATATTTTAAACAATGCTCCTGTTGTCACTTATAGCAAAACGAGCGTGCACACTATACAAAGGTTATAAACCACAGGGAGAGTTCAATTGAATATTAATGTGACGTTGCTCGGCGAGTTCATCGCATTATTCGCCTTCATAATGGGTGTATTGTGTTATTACCTTGGTCGTCGCAAAACACAGACTCCAGTTTTAGCCGGTTTGCTCGGTGTAGTACTTTCAATTATTCCACCGTTTGCCCTAGTTTATCTGGTGGTACTGGTATTTAAAAAAGATTTAGGTTCAACATCGGCGGCAGTGAGTGGGTAAATTTGGATGTTGGGTTTAATCGTGATAGGCGAATCGATGTCGTATCGTCCGTTGCCATGAGCGGAATGACAACCGTTGTTTTTAAGTCACTCAATAAGTTAGTTTGAACATCCAACAATTATGGATACTTGTGGCGTGTAAGCGGATTCGGGTTATGGTAAGCACAAAATTGCCTCATCAAAACTTCCTAACGCTGTCGCTAAATGTTCTTCCTCAAGCTTACGTAAACCCGCTCGAATAACTTCACTTACTGAAGCATATCGACCACTTTCAATAAGTTGATCGAAAAACTGGTCGAAGTGAGCGCCTAAGCTGATACTCGTATTTTTCGCCACAACACCCCCTAAATACCAATAAATATTAAAATTTGGTACTAAAAGGGGTTTAGTCGAAAATGTTATTAAAGCAATACCTTGGCTGATAGTCAGCAGCCCAGATACATAGTATTCTGACCTTCAAAGCCTTAATACTTAAAGTTTATTCATGTTAAAAAAATTACTCAACGTTGTACTGGCTACCGGGGTTGTTGCGGTAGCTTTTGCCATTTTCTGTTTGCCAAGTATTGGCCTCACCTATTTGGGCGCGTGGCTTATTAGCTTTGTGGTTGATATTAATTTCGATAGTTGGATTACCCACACGGTTATTCTGGTTCTATCAGCGGTTTGGTCGCTGATTACGTTAAACACCGATACCGGTGATGACATGCTAAAAACACTCACGATGAAGCGTTAACGGAATACTTATGGGCCATCACCATCACGATCACAGCAAAGATATGGCATCGGAGCGCTTGGGTTGGGCATTCCTGCTCAACTTTTGCTTCACCATTATTGAGTTTATTGGTGGTGTGCTGACCAACAGTACGGCGATTTTGGCCGATGCGGTGCATGACTTGGGTGATAGTCTATCGCTGGGCATGGCGTGGATACTCAACAAGTTAGGCCGTAAGCGCGCGAATAGTCAGTTTACTTACGGGTATCGTCGTTTGAGTTTAGCGGGTGCCTTTATTAACGCTGTCGTGCTGATCGTTGGCTCAACTTGGGTGTTACTGGAAGCAATTCCACGGCTGTGGGATCCGCAAATGCCCATGGCTAATGGCATGATTGCTTTAGCGGTTCTCGGCATTGCGGTAAATGGTTTCGCTGCGTTTAAATTATCGAAGGGTAAAAGTTTAAACGAGCGCATCATCAATTGGCATTTAATAGAAGACGTGTTGGGTTGGGTTGCGGTGCTGATTGTCGGCATTGTGTTACTGTTTGTGGATTGGCCGATTCTCGATCCACTGTTGTCGATTGCGTTCACGGTGTTCATATTATTTAACGTGATTCGCAACTTACATGAAACTGCCCGCTTATTTTTCCAAGCGGCACCGGACAATGGCACGGTGGAAGCAGTCACAGCAACCCTGAAGCAATTACCGAATGTGGTAGACGTGCATCACCTGCATTTTTGGTCACTTGACGGTGAGCATCACGTGCTAACAGCCCATTTGGTGCTTGATGAGGATATCGAAAGTGAGCAACGCCGCTATTTGAAGGAAGCGATAGACAAAGCATTGCTACCGTATCAGTTAAGTCATACCACGATTGAACTCGAACTGCCCGGCGAAGTTTGTCGTGATGAGAGCGCTCACCACGACCACCATCATGATCACTAACCTAGCCTTTAAAACCCAAATATTAGTGGGAAAATAAATACGACACTTGCGGCCCAGATCGCGTACACCGGAATCAACCGAGTTTGCCATTGTTCAAGTAAAGCAAATGACCATTGGCCGCGAATAAACTGCCAGTACAACCATGCGTAACCGCTTAAACTAACCAATAATATGAAGTTTTCGCCGAGTGCTGCGGTGCGGTTGGCAGTAAATCCCATGTCGGCGATGCGGCTAGCAATGGCTGCTAATGCCAACAAATCAACCAATAACGCCGCTACAATCAATAGCCATTGCAGGCGGTCGAAAAGACTCGGTGCTTTACCAGATTCGCGCGACGACACGGCATATAAAACCAAGCCCAGCACAACAATCAGCAAGGCATCAAGGCCAATAAGAAGTTCACGTTCGACGTCAAACGTACGTCCACTCACCAGCATAATCACTAAGAATGTCAGTAGCAACAACGTGAATAGTGGCGTGAAAATACGTGCCAATACTGGTGCCATATTCTCGACAGCCCCTTGTTTTGCTTCGACCAACCAGCCAACAATAATCACGGCGCCCATAACACCTGAGGGAATCAACCATTGCTGTGCGAACCACTCAATGTTCATGCCGATAAACGAGAACATACCAATGGTTAATGCAGTTAGAACCGCGCCACCAAGTGCCAGTAATACAAAATAAATCGCGTATTCACCCGAGTAGCGAATAAAGTCCATGCGTCGCCCATCGGTTTGCCACCAGTTGCCGGTGTAGAGAATACCAACTAAAAACCAGAGGAATAGTGGCAGGTGGAGCAGACTTAACGACTGCGTGGCTGATGGATCTTGCCAGGGCATTAGGTTAATCACCGTGCCAATTCCTAGAGAAGCACCGATTAACCAGTACCAACCCCGTTGCCCAAGTTGATGCTTCACCACGTAGTAAGCGCCGAGCATAGGCAAGCAAAACAACATAAAGTTACGCGCAAACACCCATTCGTGGGTTTCGGGCGTGAATCCAAACAGTTTGGGCAGGTGAAATAGCACGGCCGCGCAGCATGCCAGCAGCAACGCCAGATAAAAGTCGGTGTTCCATGACGGTTTATCGCCGCCCCAAACAATATTGCGCCACAGACGCCCTGCATGTACTTCGGCATACTCTTTGGAGACAGCTTCGAGATTACCGATTCGTTTCGTGGCGACGAGAAACGCTTCATCGACGTGCAATCCACGCGCTAATAGCGCGTCAATTTGGTCGCGCAAATGGCTTTCGAGTTCGTCAGCATCTTCTTCAAGAATCGCGGCACGCCGAAGTACAAATTCGCGCCACTGTGCAATGTTTTGCTCGAGTTCAAAGGGTTGATTAGACGAATTGGACATCATGGTCATCGCTCCGTGTCATATCGCGCCAAATTTGGTTGAGCGCCTTGTTAATTACTTGCCATTGCTGGCGTTGCTCGTTCAAGGTCGCCATGCCCTCGTCGGTGATAGCGTAGTACTTGCGCTTTCTATTGGAGTCACCAACAAGCCAGCGTGAGGTTAAATAGCCTTGCTTTTCGAGCCGATGAAGTAACGGGTACAACATGCCGTCAGTCCATTGCAGCGCGCCACCCGAGAGCTCTTCAACGCGTTTGACGATTTCGTATCCATAAGTCTCCCCTTCAGCAATAACACCTAAAACGATTGGTGTAGAGGAGGCTGCCATCAGATCTTTTGAGAGGTTCATAAAATTTATCCGCTTATACATAGAGCTGCTAGGTATAAATCTTATACCTAGAACTGTTAGGTATGCAAGTTTATTTATTTCTAACACCTGCTACGCTTACTAAGAACCTGTTAAAACAAGAAAAAGGAGATCATCATGGGCATTTTATGGTTCTTATTGGTCGGTATCATTGCTGGATGGTTAGCCGGTACTTTAGTGAAAGGCGGCGGTTTTGGCCTAATCGGCAATATGGTTATCGGCGTGATTGGTGCGATGATAGGTGGCTTTTTGTTTAACTTTTTAGGGGTATCGAGCGGTAACGGTATTATCTGGAGTATCGTTGTTGCAACTATCGGTGCAGTGGTTCTGCTCTTTATTGTCAGGGCTTTTAAGAAAGCCTAGCTACATGAAATAGCCGCGCAACGGCAATCGCTGTGCGGCTTTTCTGATTATTTTTTCTCTAATTTATCCTGAGTTTTTAATTTAAAGTCACTGGCATCATGACGTTCATGCAGCTGTTTATTTAAATCTCCCCAAGTTTTATTAACGATGCGACCGCGTTGCACAGCTGGGCGTTTGGCAATTAATTCCGCCCACCGCAGTACATTTTTGTACTTATGAGCTTCAATGAACTCGGCAGCGTCATAGACTTGATTGGTCACTAGCGCACCGTACCACGGCCAAATTGCCATATCAGCAATGGTGTATTCGTCACCGGCAATGTACTTATTGTTGGCGAGTTGGCGGTCTAATACATCCAGTTGGCGTTTAACTTCCATGGTGTAGCGGTTAATCGGATACTCGTACTTTTCGGGTGCGTAAGCATAAAAATGACCGAATCCACCACCCAACAGCGGGGCACTCCCCATTTGCCAAAATAACCAATTTAATGTTTCGGTTCGTTTAGCCGGATCCTGGGGTATGAACGCATTAAATTTTTCAGCCAAATACAGCAAAATAGAACCCGATTCGAATACGCGCGTCGGTGGCTGGGTGCTCACATCGAGCAACGCAGGAATTTTTGAATTCGGATTGACCGCAACAAAACCGCTGCCGAATTGGTCCCCTTCAAGAATTTGTATCAAATGCGCATCGTATTCAGCGTCGGTGATACCCAGTTCGAGTAGTTCTTCTAACATCACCGTTACTTTCACGCCATTGGGTGTGGCTAACGAATAAAGTTGTAATGGATGTTTACCTACAGGCAACTCTTTATCATGCGTTGCGCCAGCAATTGGGCGATTAATTGAGGCAAACTTACCGCCACTTTCTTGATCCCACTGCCAAACTTTTGGCGGTGTATAAGTATTCGACATGCGCTGCTCCTTGATTCAAAATTTTTCTACAATGAGTGTAACGCATACCAGCAGGGTTTGGATTATTCGACTTTGGCATAAGGCATAGCAAAACGGCGCCATTAGGCGCCGTTTTATGTATCACAGATTACGTTTATTCTTGCACTTCAATATCATTTTCTACTGATTTCACACCTTCCACGCCCTGCGCCAGTTGCGCGGCAAGTTCCGCCTCTTCAGATGTCGCGACGACCCCACTGAGCACCACGTGGCCGTTGATGGTTTCGACGTTTATGTTGCCGGCACTCACTTGGTCGGCTTCAAATAACGCCGTTTTTACACGCGCCGTAATGGCACTGTCACTTAAAAAGTCCCCAGTGCGCTCAGCAGTTTCGCGGGTATAATCGGCTGCGTCACTCGCCGCCTGTTGGGTAGCTTCAGTGGCTTGCTCTAATGACGATTGTGCTTTTTCACGAGTATCGTTTTCCTCTTGTTGCGAACAAGCGGACAATACCAACGCTGCCAAAGATGCCAAAATCAATGCCTGCAAAGTTTTCATAATGAACCTCCTGTTTTGAAGTTACATCTAAACATAGTAAAGCAAGAAAAAAATTCGAGGTGGTTTACAAACCTTTTGCGATTTACACTGGAAGCATCTGCTACATTTTGCGCGAACAGGGACAAACACTATGCGTACATTAGGAAATATTCTGTGGTTCATCTTAGGCGGCGCCATTATGGGGCTCGGCTGGTGGTTAGCAGGCTTAATTGCATTTATTACCATTGTTGGCATTCCTTGGGGACGCTCTTGTTTTGTGATTGGCATGTTTTCGTTCTTTCCGTTTGGACAAGAAGCGATTGATCGCGAAGAGTTAACGCAACGAGGTGATCTGGGTACCGGCAGCCTTGGCTGTTTGGGTAACGTATTATGGTTCATTTTCCTCGGTTGGTGGCTCGCGCTGGGGCACCTCGTTTCAGCGATCGCCCTATTTATCACCATCATCGGCATTCCATTCGGTATTCAGCACTTAAAACTGGCTGGCGTCGCATTATCACCAGTAGGTAAAACCATTGTCAGCAAAGAAGTTGCTGCTGCCGCGCGTATGCATAATGCCAACAGCGCCGTCTCAAAAATGCGAGAGAAATAATATGAAATGGATGATTTATGGTGCCAATGGTTACACCGGCACATTGATGGCAAAACATGCCAAATCACTCGGGCTAACCCCGGTCCTTGCGGGACGCAATGGCGAGGCCATTCATCGTCTTGCCGGTGAGCTCGAGTTGCCGTCGGTGGTTGTTGATTTAACCGATAATCAAGCACTGCAACAGGCCTTGGCAGAAATTGATGTGGTAGTGCATTGTGCGGGCCCATTTGAAATAACCGCAGCACCAATGATTGAAGCTTGCCTCGCCACCAAAACGCATTACACCGATATCACCGGCGAGTTAAGTGTATTTGAGTATGCGCACGCGCAACATCAACGTGCGGTGGATGCAGGTGTGGTGTTATGTCCGGGCGTGGGTTTTGACGTTATTCCTACCGATTGCGTGGCGGCAAAACTCAAACAAAAGCTAGCGGATGCGACATCTCTGACATTAGGTTTCGATTCTGCATCGCGGATGAGCCGCGGCACGGCAAAAACCAGTGTTCGCCGTTTAGGTGACGGCGGTGCGGTTCGCCAAGATGGCAAAATCATCAGTGTGCCATTGGCTTATCACACGCGCCATATTGATTTTGGCAATGGTGAGAAGTTCGCCATGACGATTCCTTGGGGCGATGTTTCGACCGCCTACTACACCAGCGGTATTCCAAACATTGAGGTTTATATTCCGGCTTCACCAAAGCTTGTCAAAAAACTAAAACGTTTGAATTGGTTCCGTTGGCTGCTGCGTTTTGAATGGATGAAAAATTTTCTTGCGAAGAAAATTGATCAGCAACCACCAGGGCCAAGCGAGAAGCAACTTGAACAAGCGATTACCTATGTATGGGGTGAGGCGCGAAATGATAAAGGTGAAGTCGAGACATTACGTATAAAAGTCATGAACGGTTATAAACTGACGAGTCACGGCGGCGTAGACGTGGCGCAATTTATATTGAACCATCAACCTCAAGGTGGTTATTACACACCGTCTTTATTGTGCGGTTCTGAGTTGGTGGAGAAGTATTATGTGGATGCGTAAAGGGAGTATTCTGGCGTTACTTGTGATGATGCCTTTGGCTTACGGACAAGATGTGGCAGAAGCCGAAAAAGAACTCGATATTAATGCCGAAGAGTTCAAGAAAATTGACCTGATTGGCCGCTTTTGGGAGCTTGGTGAAGATCAGAAGCGCGGTATATTTGAACTTCGTACATTTCAACCAAATTTCATTCTCCCAGTTCACCACAGTTCCGATATCAACACTCAACCGAGCTCGCCTTCGCGCGGTGCTGGAACGCCATTAGAAAGTCACAAACCGAACGAGGTGAAGCTGCAGTTGTCACTGCGTACCAAGTTGCTTGAAGATGTATTATTAGACGGTGACTTGTGGGTCGCCTACTCGCAAACATCACTATGGCAAGCGTGGAACTCAGAAGATTCCTCACCGTTTCGCAGTACCAATTACAGGCCTGAAGTATTTTACATATTACCTTGGCAGGATAACTGGGATTTCCTGCCAGGTGATGCTCGAGTGCGTTTTGCAAAAGCCGGTTTAGCTCATGAATCAAACGGTCAACGGGAACCCGATTCGCGCAGCTGGAACTATATTTATTTCGGCGGTGCTGCTGAGTGGGGGCCGGTGATTTGGGAAACCACTTGGAAGCAACGGATTAATGAAACTGGCGAAGACGATGATAATCCAGATTTGGTGCGCTACCGAGGTAACTTTGAAAATCGTTTCTCATGGCGCAGTTCACTGAGTACTTATAGTTTGACGCGAACGACCCGAGAGCTTTCGTGGGACAAAGGGTCATGGCAACTTGATTTCACCCATCCAGTGAATTCGAGCAAGCCTGATGGGCTTCGCTTCTATATTCAGTTCTTTTCTGGCTACGGTGAAACATTACTTGACTATAATCATCGTCAGAACCGAATTGGCTTTGGATTCTTGCTATTGAACATCTAAAATCATTATTCAAGGCAAATACAGGTTCATGAAGCGTAGGTTTAATAGGCAACGGAGCAAGCATGAAGCCGGCAACAAAATGGGTATTACGAATCATCGTCGTGATTATTGCCGGTTGGCTGGCATGGGTCTATTTTACTGATTTAACAACAGAGCAGCCGAGTCACATTGCCAGTGGAAATGGTCGTATAGAGGCCGTTGAAATCAATATAGCCGCCAAGACACCAGGCCGAATTGTCAGTATTGATGTCCGCGAAGGCCAATTTGTTCAGAAAGGCGATCGTCTAGCAACACTCGATACGGGGGCTTTGCAAGCACAACTGCACCAAGCGCAAGCACAGTATCGTCAAGCCCAAAGTGCAGTGATTGCCGCACAAAGCCAAGTGGCATTACGACGCTCTGAGAAAACGGCTGCCGAAGCGGTGTTAGTGCAACGTCGCGCAGAATTGGAATTGGCTAAAACACGGTTTGCACGAACAGAGCAGTTAGCGGCGCAAGGCTCTATGTCGCAACAAGATCTGGATAATGCTAAAGCGGCGCTTATTGGTGCCGAAGCCGCTATTGCCGCGACAAAGGCACAAATAGCTGCAGCCGATGCGGCTATTGCTGCAGCCGAAACCAACGTATCTGGTGCAGAGTCTACTGTGGAAGCCGCGCAGGCTACGATTGAGCGTTTACAGGTTGAGTTGAGTGACAGTGAACTGCTAGCGCCCCGCGATGGACGTGTTCAGTTTATTGTGGCCCGTCAGGGTGAAGTTGTTGGTGCGGGTGGACGTATTTTGAATATGATGGATCTCAAAGACGTCTACATGACCTTTTTTTTACCAACCGCCGTTGTCGGTAAACTTGCATTAGGTAGCGAAGCACGCATTGTGCTTGATGCGGCACCTCATTATGTTATCCCTGCCAAAATTTCATTTATTTCAGACGAGGCTCAGTTCACGCCGAAAACCGTTGAAACCTCGTTAGAGCGCGAAAAGCTCATGTTTCGTGTGCGTGCTCAAATTTCTCAAGATTTACTTGAGCGCTATATTGAGCAAGTAAAGACAGGGCTGCCAGGTATGGCTTATGTGCGGATTGACACCGAACAACCATGGCCTGAGCATTTACAGCTTGCCGGTAACGACTAATGTCTGCGCCGGCGCCAGTGATAAGCGTCCGTGATGTCAACCATCATTATGGCGATAAACTTGCGCTTGCCGATATCAACCTGGCTATTCCACCCGCTGTAACTGTCGGTATTATAGGCCCTGATGGAGTGGGCAAATCCACACTTCTATCTTTATTAGCCGGAGCGAGACAACTCCAACATGGCACAATTGAGGTACTTGGCGAATCCTTACGCTCACATCGCGGTCGTGCTCGCTTATATCAACGCGTTGCTTATATGCCTCAGGGTTTGGGGAAAAACCTTTATCCCACTTTGAGCGTGTATGAAAACATCGACTTCTTTGCCGGCTTGTTTGGTCTTCAAGGTACAGCAAAGCATCAACGAATTTTGCAATTACTCGAAGCCACTGGTTTGGCTCCGTTTCAACAGCGTCCTGCGGGAAAACTCTCGGGTGGCATGAAGCAAAAATTGGGATTATGCTGCGCACTCATTCATGATCCGGATTGCTTGATTTTAGATGAGCCGACAACAGGCATCGATCCACTATCTCGCCGACAATTTTGGCAGCTAATTGGTGCCATTCGAGCCTTGCAACCACAGCTGAGTATTCTAGTTGCAACGGCTTACATGGAAGAAGCGGCTTCATTTGATTGGCTCGTAGCGATGTACAATGGCCGTATATTGAGCCAAGCAACGCCAGCGGATTTATTGGCGCAAACGCAATCAATTACCCTCGAGCAAGCATTTGTGCGCTTGCTACCTCATGAGCAAGATTATCAGCCGTTTCAAGTGATACCGCGGCAAACTCGTGACGCCCAAGAGTTGGCGATAGAAGCGCGCCATTTAACTATGCGCTTTGGTGATTTTACTGCAGTGAAAGATGTGAACTTACAGGTGCATCAGGGCGAAATATTTGGATTTTTGGGTTCAAATGGCTGCGGTAAAACCACCACCATGAAAATGTTGACCGGATTGCTCCAAGCCAGTGAAGGCGAAGCATGGTTATTTGGTGCGCCAGCCGATAAAAGTTCACTGGCTGTGCGCAAGCGCGTGGGTTACATGACCCAACAATTTTCATTATTTAGTGAACTCACAGTACGACAAAACTTAGCGCTTCATGCGCGTCTGTTTGGTTTACCCAAAAGAAAAATTGACGACCGCATTGAAGCCATGGCCGCCGAGTTTGAGCTGACGGACATGGTCGATAGCCTCCCGAGCGATTTACCGCTTGGTGATAGGCAACGCTTGAGTCTTGCAGTTGCGATGATCCACCAGCCTGAGCTATTGATTCTAGATGAGCCCACGTCAGGTGTAGACCCAGTGGCTCGCGATAAATTCTGGCGCATTATGATGAAGCTGGCGCGCGAGCAGCAGGTCACCATTTTTATCTCAACGCACTTTATGAATGAGGCGGAGCGCTGTGATCGAATTTCGCTTATGCATGCAGGCGAAGTTTTAGTGACCGATACACCGCAAACCATTATCGCCAAACAACAAGCGGACTCCCTCGATGATGCTTTTGTCGCCTATTTACAACAAGCCATTCAGAAAAGTGCGCCACCGAGCGATAGATCTCAGCAACAACTGTTTAGCCGCCATGCAGTGAGTAAACAATCCACCATATTTAGCTGGCGACGTTGGTGGAGTCATTTGCGCCGCGAAAGCATTGAGCTAATGCGTGATCCGATTCGGTTGGTGATGGCCTCGCTAGGTAGCGTGATATTGATGGTGGTGCTCGGCTATGGCATGAACATGGATATTGAGAATCTATCCTTCGCCGCATTAGATCGCGATAAAACATCACTGAGTCGCGATTATATTGGGAGTTTGTCTGGTAGCCGCTATTTCGATGAGCATGCACCGGTGAGTAGTTACGACGAACTCGATCAGCGCATGCGTACCGGTGAGCTGAATCTTGTGATTGAAATTCCCAGCGGATTTGCGCGCGATCTTCATCGGGGGCAAGCCGTAGAAATTGGTGCTTGGATTGACGGTTCATTACCAATGCGCGGCGAGTCAGTACAAGGCTACGTACAAGGCATTCACAATCATTGGATACAGCAGCAAGCGCGAGCGCAGGGGTTAACGAATGGTTGGGGTATTGCAAAAATTGAATCACGATTTCGGTATAACCCCGATGTAAAAAGTTTGCCGGCAATGATGCCTGCGGTCATTCCATTATTATTGCTCATGTTCCCCGCCATCTTGACATCGCTTGCTGTAGTACGCGAAAAGGAACTTGGTTCAATATTGAACTTCTATGTGACGCCAACGACCAAGCTTGAGTTTTTAATGGGGAAACAGGTGCCCTATGTTGTATTAGGCATGGCTAATTTTGCCATTTTGATGTTACTAGCGGTGTATCTGTTTAACGTACCAGTTACCGGAAGCGGGCTGGCACTCACCTTCGCCACACTTTGTTATGTGATTATTGCCACAGCTTTCGGGCTTATCATGTCAGCGTTTGTACGCAGTCAAATAGCGGCACTGTTCGGCACAACACTAGCGACGATTATACCGGCTGCTCAGTTTTCAGGGCTGATAACCCCAGTCCCATCGTTAGAAGGTGGCGCGCGTGTAATGGGAGAAATCTTTCCAACGACATACCATATCATTGTCACTCGAGGGGTATTTTCAAAAGCGCTACAACTGAATGATTTATGGCCGGCATTATGGCCATTGGTGCTGACGATTCCTGTGCTAATGAGCATTGGTGTCATGCTGTTGCGAAAGCAGGAGCGCTAATATGCAAGTTAAAAACATTGCGTATCTTGGCATAAAAGAACTTCGGGCTATCTGGCGCGATCCTATTTTGCTGCTCATCATTGTAATGGCGTTTACGGTGTCGGTTTACACGGCAGCATCAGCAATGCCAGAAACGTTGCATAAAACGCCCATTGCGGTCATTGATGATGACCAATCGCAGTTATCGCAGCAGCTGATTCAAGCCTTTCGAGAACCCTATTTCTTGCCGCCTGAACCCATTGATAGTCAGCGTGCTGATCGGTTAATGGATGAAGGTCGTTTCACCTTTATTGTGCATATTCCGAGCGGTATGCAACGCGATGTGCTGGCGGGTAATCTGCCGGCTATCCAAGTCATTGTTGATGCCACGCGTATGAGCCAAGCGTTTACCGGCAACGGCTATATACACGCGATTATTCAGCAAGAACTCATGACTTTTACCCAAGCTGATATCAACATTCCGGTGCAGTTGAGTTTACGCGCTCGGTTTAACCCACTACTCAATCCATCGTGGTTTTCTGCCATTAATGAAGTTATTTCGCACATTACCATGCTGTCGATAATTTTAACTGGCGCAGCATTATTGCGAGAGCGTGAGCATGGCACGGTTGAACATCTTTTGGTGATGCCGATCACACCATTTGAAATCATGGCTGCAAAAGTTTGGTCGATGGCGCTCATTGTATTGATTGCCGCAACGTTGAGCTTAATTATTGTTGTGCAAAGCGCGCTCCATATTCCAATTACTGGTTCCTTGGGATTGTTCATGGTCGGCATGGCCATTCACTTGTTTGCGACAACCTCATTGGGAATATTCTTAGCCAGTTTCGCCCGCTCGATGCCGCAGTTTGGATTGCTTTTGATTTTGGTGATTTTACCGATGGAAATTCTCTCTGGCGGCATGACACCACGCGAAAGCATGCCGGATATTATTCGTTGGATAATGAGCGCTGCACCCACCACGCACTTTATTGAAATGAGCCAAGCCATATTGTTTCGCAGTGCCGGCATCAGCATCATTTGGCCGCAGTTATTAACCTTGGTTGTGATAGGATTAGCATTATTTGTTATCGCGCTGAAGCGCTTCCGAAAAACTCTTGCGAGTATGGCTTAACCCATGACTGATAATTACTTATTGAAGCTTTACCATAAAACCTTGAAGTATCCTTTTGGGCGCGCGCTTTTTTCGCGTATGTTTGCCGCAAAAGCACCCTATTTCAAAACCATTAAACCAACTATTGAGGCGTTAGAGCCGAATCACTGCGTACTGACGTTTAAGAAGCGTAAGGCAGTAGAGAATCATATTGGTACAGTGCACGCTATTGCGCTGTGTAATGGTTTAGAGATGGCGATGGGAGCACTCGCCGAAGCGACTATTCCGAAACAGTTGCGTTGGATTCCGAAAGGCATGCAGGTGAATTACACCGCCAAAGCCGATAGCGATATTCGGATTGTTGCCACAAGCGATCCGGCTGCTTGGCAAGTTGGTGATTTGCCGGTATCGGTACAGGGTTTTCGAACAGACGGTACCATGGTAATTGACGGTATTATTACGATTTACGTGTCAGAAAAACCGGTCAAGAAAAAAGCTTAAGACTGTTCCTTTAAAGCCGCTTCAATGGCGAATACATGCTCATCGTGTTCGCCAAGCTCGCGCAGGGCATCTGCTAACTTCAATAAATACTCATCGTTTGGCCCGCTGGGGCCGTGTGAACGAGCAATATGCGCCGCAATTTCTGTTTCAGTGGCCTTACCTAAAAAGGCTTCGTTATCTGGGCCGGCTACATAGACTAAGCCGCTGACCGAACCTGAGCCGTCCAACCACTCGAACTCGGTGAAAATGCGCAAGTAACCATTTTTTTCCCGATGATCAAGGTGGGCGAACACATCGGGCGTGACTTCATAGGCCATACCGGCGCATACTGCGTCTGGCGTTTCAATTAATGTCGCAACGCGGCCCGGTGCCTCAGGTGTGCCACGATGATCATGAGAACCTTGCCAAAAGCGCCGTAACCAGCCATGAATTTTTGCAGGGCGGCGTTGTATGTATGGGAAATCCGCTTTATAAATCAGTGAGCCATAGCCAAATAACCAGACCGACTCAAGGTGGTCTAGTGGCTGACGTTGTTGATTCAGTGCAATGGTATTGTGCGACATAACAATGCGAATTTTATCAAATTTGACAGCGAATAAGGAGTGCTAACATGCGCTCATTAGAATTAAAAATACCACCCGTGGTTGTCGTGCTTGTGATTGCGGGGCTGATGGCACTGACGTCTCGCTTATTGCCGATGGACCCGTGGCATTTTACCGATGCTAAAGCGCTTGCATTTGCTCTTGTCACAGCTGGCGCATTTATCGCCGTAGCAGGTGTGATTGCGTTTCGCCAAGCGAAAACCACCGCTAACCCGATGAATCCAGATGCCGCTAGCAGTTTGGTGATCAATGGCATTTATCGATTTACACGTAATCCAATGTATTTGGGTTTTCTATTGGCACTTGCTGGTTGGGGCGTGTGGCTAGCGAATTTGCCAGCAATATTTTGGTTAATCATCTATATTTTATACATAAACCAGTTTCAAATTATTCCAGAAGAGCGCATTCTTGAGGAAAAATTCGGCGATGATTTTATCGCCTATCGAAAACAGGTTCGGCGCTGGTTTTAATTAAAAATCACTGCTATACCTTTAACTTAATTCATAAAATAAGGTTAATTGCTTGCGAAATTTTTGGGGATTTTGTCTTGCGATTATTGCTAGCCTCGCAGTTGCACAGACGGCGGTTGCACAGCCATTGACATTGCGTGTTGGAGTGTATGAAAACCCTCCAAAACTATTGCTCAACAACGGGCAAGTTTCCGGAATCTTTGGTGATTTAATCCTGCAGATAGCGAGCCAAGAGGGTTGGCGGATTGAAGCCGTACCCTGTACTTGGAATGAGTGTCTACAGTTCTTGCAACGCGGCGATATCGATTTAATGCCTGATGTTGCCTTGAATACTGAGCGCGACGAAACCTTGTTGTTTCATGAAACGCCTTTCTTGCACTCTTGGTCACAGCTTTATGGCAAGCGCACATTGAAAGTCACTACCTTGTTAGATTTAGACAAGGTGCGAATAGCTGTGCTCGAGAACTCCATTCAAGAAAGCTATTTGTCGGATATCACCCAAAATTTCGGACTTGATGTCACCTTAATTCCCGTATCTTCGTTTGATGAGGGCTTTCAGGCTGTTCTAAGTAATCGCGCCGAAGCGGTAGCAGCGAATCACCTATATGGCGATATTAAAGCACGTGATTTAGGCTTAGAGCCGACGCCAGTGATGTTTCAGCCAGCCCGTCTGTTTGTTGTGGCATCACAACCTGAAATGCAGCCTATTCTCAACACGATTGACGTTTACTTGCAGGCGTGGCAACAAGATCCGCAATCGCCATTGTATGTTACGTTGAAAAAATGGCGGGCGAATATTGGCGATGCTGAACCGTTTCCGTGGGCTCTTGTTATTGGTCTTATCAGTGCTTTGCTCCTGGTTGTTGGCGTTTCGTTGCTCTTGCGTAAACGGATAAAACAACGCACGTTAGAGCTAGTACATAGCGAGCTCAAGCTCAATACCATTCTCGATTCGGTTGAAGCTTATATCTTCATCAAAGATCGCGAACTGCGCTACCAATATGCAAATAAGAAAGTTTGTGATTATTTAGGAACGACACCGAAACAAATCATTGGCCAAACCGATGCGATGTTCTTTGATGCGGAAACTTCTGCGCATTTGCGTGAAAACGACCTTCGTGTAATTGAAGAAGGGCTTCGTGTGTCGGATGAGGAAGATAATGTAACCAAAAACGGTGACATTCGTCATTTTTTATCTGTGAAAATACCATTGCAGGATGCACAAGGGAAAATTTATGCCTTATGCGGTATTTCCACCGATATCACCGAACATATTCATATTAAAGAATCACTCAATCAGCTTGAGTATTATGACAGCATCACCGGCCTCGCGAACCGGAAATTGCTATTACAAAACCTCGAGCATGCAGTGACGAGTGCACAACGTACAGGCTACGAAGGCGCATTGGTTGCGATTGATCTTACTCACTTCACCATCATTAATGAAACCTTTGGCCATGTTGCAGGCGATAAGCTTCTCCAAGAAGTTGCACAGCGTATACGGGCGCGTATTGATGAAACGGATACAGCAGCACGTTTAGGTTCCGATGATTTTTTGGTGATTTTAGAAGATATAAGTCAAGATCCGGATCAGGCCGTCATGGCGGTGCGCAATTGGGCTCGGGAGGTTCTTGACTCTCTGGCACAGCCATACGAACTTGGTGATATTAAGCATTCAACCACGGCGAGTATTGGTATCACCATGTTTTCTGATAACCCTGACAATGTTGCTGGGTTATTGAAAAGTGCGGATCTCGCAATTTCAGAAGCCAAAGCGCAGGGCGGCGGGTCCATTCGTTTCTTTAACCCCACCATGCAAGAAACCATTAGTCGGCGAATGTTGATTGAATCTGCACTGCGCCGCGCGGTTCAGCATCAAGAGTTGGAAGTTTATTTGCAACCACAGGTGAACGAGCACGGTGAAGTGATTGCGGGCGAATTGCTGTTACGCTGGACAGATCCTGATTTAGGTACGATTTGTCCTGCTGAGTTTATTCCGATTGCCGAGGCAAGCGGTTTAATTATTCCTATCGGAACCTGGGTGATTGAGCAGGCCTGTCGTACGTTACGTGATTGGCAACAGATCGATGCACTTAAGCATATTCCGTTAGCCGTAAACATTAGTCCGCGCCAATTCCGTCACGGCGGTTTTGTGGCTCAAGTTGAACACTGTTTACGTGAAGCGCATCTTCCAGAAGGGCTACTAGAACTTGAAATAACGGAAGGAATGCTAATCGACAATATTGATGCCACAGTGAAGCGGATGTGCAAACTCGGCGATCTTGGTGTTCGCTTTTCATTGGATGACTTCGGAACGGGTTATGCGTCGTTAGCGTACTTGAAGAAATTACCGTTGTATCAGTTAAAAATCGATCAGTCATTTGTACGCGATATGCTCAGTGATGCAAATGACGAAGTGATTACCAAAACCATTATTGGCTTGGCAGAAAACCTGAATTTCTCAGTGATTGCCGAGGGCGTCGAAACCGTGAAGCAACTCGAGCACTTGAAGGTGCTCGGTTGTAAAAAATTCCAAGGTTATTTGTTTGGCAAGCCGGCGCCCATAATTGAGTGGCAACAACGATTAATGGCGAGCTCCACGGTTACTATTGAATAACCGTCATTACATCCAGCGTTGATGATTCGAACCAATCATGCTGGCCCATTCACGTTGCATCGCTAGTGCCGAACTTACTGGCTGATACTTGATAACTTCCGGTCCTGCGGCGGTATGTACGAACACATCCGCATAACCGAGAAGGCGAAGCCACGGCGATTGGTACACGTCAATTTGCTGTGCTTTATGCAGTGGATACCAATTCTCTTTGCGTCCAAACACACCACGTTTAATTGCCAGCCAACCGTTGCTGATGGTAAATCCATAGTTGCGCCAGCGCGCGATGGCGTAGCCTTGAATAGCCAGCCACAGCAACGCCGCAGTGAAGAAACCGTTCATTAACGGAACGTCGTTCGCATAGGTCACGAGTAATACGGTTGGTGCAATCAGCGCAATCCAAAACGATGGATTCAATAAGGCAATAAAACTGATACCCTGCCAATTTAAGTCGCCGCTTCGCGGTAACTTCAACCAACCACATAATTCTGTCACCAAGTGTTGCGTTAGCACGGGTAGCACAAAGGATGCGCTTCCTGATTGCTGTTGTGCATGTGCTGAGGGCTGCAACTGACTCACTCGAATACTGAAACGTTTTAATAGGCGTCCGCGGAAATTTTGGCGTAGTTGCACGCGTTGTAACTTTTGATAGCGAAAACTCACGGTTCGAATGGTAAATAAACCTGAACGAGCCTGATAACGCTCGTTTAAGATACTGAAATGCAGATTGTAGTAACGAATCAGCGTCACGCCGACAGCGAGGATAAATAATACTGCCAACGCGGCAACGGCGAGTCCAATGTTGAGCCACAAGCTTTCTTCCAAAAATGAAACGTTGGCCTCAAGCCAAGGTACGAGGCGTTCTTCCAACATATCGGTTTGCGAAAGCGGGTAAATTAATACGGCCAGTAGCACGAAAATCTTATTATCCATAATACCGGCACGAACAATTTCGCTCATGGAAAATGTGAGTTCGGTTTCTGCCGGCGCTTCGGTTTGCTCGCGATCAGCAACGGTATTTTCAGTCGTTGCTTTAGCGGATGCCGTTTGCGCCAGCATGCGTTGCCGAAGATCTTGTGCCAAGTTGAACGGCAACCCAGGAATTTCGACTTCTTTTCCTGCTGAACCGGCACTATCAACACGCAATATCACCAAATCAAACGGCCGAAAATACCAGCTCTGATCAAGTTCAGCTTGTTGAATACGTTCATACTTTAAGGTCAGGCTCTTTTTACCAAATACACCGGTACGCAGGTGTACTGCATCATCGGCAAGGGCATATAGAAAGAAGTGATGATTTAAAAAAGCACTGACAACAATGAACACCAGATAACCGCCGATTACTGCATAAGGTAACCAGTCGCTATTACTGACGAATATTGCGGCCAGTACGGGGATAAAATTGGTGATGTTGCGCACTAGATTGCGTACTTCTTTGGCGATAAAAAAGCCAATAGTAAGAATAGGCGTACGCTGCCACACGAGCTCAGTCATGGCTGGCATCTTCTATCGGTTCTTCGGCAATGGTATCCACCAGTGATGCTTTCATCTGCTCAGCATCGCTTAATTTTAAACCAGGAATACTCAAATCAGCGCCGCCGCTTCCTGCGGTGTATAGGGTTAAATGGGCTAGGCCCAGCATGCGTTCAATGAACCCTTGGCGAACTTCTACGTGCTGAATGCGATTTAATGGCACGGCTCGGGTCAGTCGCCACAATGCACCGCGTCGCAAGTACATGGCTTCGTTAGAATCGGCATAGGCGGTGAATTGGAAGCGCCGCGATGACCAGAACAAACCAAAAAATAGTGTCAGTACAGCCCACGGTACTCCTAGCCAAAGTGGGTTCGGCAACAACTCGGTAGAAGGCACAAAAACATAAATACCTATGGCGATAAGTGCCAAAATACTCATATCGATTAACACAATAATTTGCAGATAAGTTTTGTAGCTCGGCTCAACCGGCTTCCACGCTATAGCCATGTGATCTGTTCCTAACTTGAAAAAGTATGTTTTAGCATCCATGTAACCTTAACACGAAGCAAAAAAATAGGAGCAAGCTCATGAAAATTTTAATGGTACTTACCTCACACGAGCAGCTCGGTGACAGTGGCCATAAAACAGGCTTTTGGGCGGAAGAATTTGCAGCGCCCTACTATGCCTTTAAAGATGCTGGCGCTGAAGTCGTGTTAGCCAGCCCGAAGGGCGGGCAACCCCCCATTGATCCGAACAGTGAACAAAGTGATGCTCAAACTAACGCAACGGTACGTTTGTTTGAAGATGAAGCGGCGATGGAGCAACTTGCCAACACGCTCAAATTGAGCGAAGTGACAGCCGATAAATTCGACGCTATTTTCTATCCGGGTGGTCATGGACCATTGTGGGATTTAAGCCAAGATCCATTATCAATCGGCCTCATTCAGCAGTTTTGGGAGCAAGATAAGCCAGTCGCTGCAGTTTGCCATGCGCCTGCCGTATTGGTGAATGCGAAAACGCCAGCCGGCCATCCGATTGTGAAAGGCCGAAAAGTGAGCGGTTTTACCAACAGCGAAGAGGCTGCGGTGGGCTTAACTGATGTTGTGCCATTTTTACTTGAAGATAAGTTGAAAGAACTTGGCGGTTTGTATGAAAAGGTCGATGACTGGAAACCTTATGCGGTTGTCGATGGTAACCTCATTACCGGCCAGAACCCTGCTAGCTCTGAGGCTGTTGCCGAGGCGCTACTGAAAAAATTAAAGCGTTAATATAAGACCAATAAAAAAGCCACCGCAAGGTGGCTTTTTTACTGCAAAGTGTTGATTAAATAACTTATTCAGTCATTTCTTGTAAGCGTGCACGTAACTCTTCATCTTGCTGCACACGCTGTACAATCGCGTTGTATTCCTGCGGTGAAAGACCTGAATCGTTCACAGCAGCAACCATTTCTTCTTGCGCTTTACGCTGAATCTCTTGTGCTTCTTCAGCATCTTCAGCGCTTTGGAAACGCTCTGAATATTTGTTACTGATTTCTTGCACGTTGTTCATCGCAACAACGAAACTCTCTAGCATGCCATCAGTTAACTCGATGTCTTGCTGTTGTTGCATCATTTGCTCTTGTTGAGCTTGTGCTTGACCTTGCTGTTGCTGTTGGGCAACCGCTGTTGCACTGACAACAGATGCACTAGCAAAAAGAGCAGTTAGGGTTAAAGCTGTCATTGTTTTACGCATAGATTTATCTCCTATTTTGAGTTCACTAGGAGAGTTGCAAGCCCCATGCCAACTTTCCATGTTTTATAACATTATGAAAAATAAAGATATTTAAATATTCTTCGAAATTCAAAATACAAATATGTATAATAATGTCACATGTGTCGATTGGGGTTAATGTGACAAAAAGATACAGAAGCTGGTTTTTGCAAGGCGATAGCGTTCAGAAAACGCTGACGTTTTATGTGATGTTACCGCTACTTGCGCTATCTGGCATTGCCATTGGGATCGGTCTTGAACGTGCGGCCGTATTTCAAGACCAACGCCTGCGTGATGACCTGGAGTTGGTCGGACGCGCCATTCACGTACCGGTCAGTGACGCACTCATTCGGGGAGATATCAGTGCGGTTCAAGCCGGCTTAGATTCGGTTTTTGAAATTGGCCGTGTTTACGGCGCCTCGGTATATGATACGAAAGGCATGATGGTGGCCTCAGCAGGAGTAACCGAACGCGATCTCTCTGAAAGCTTACTAGCCGAACAAGTCATTTTAACGGGTGAAACACAAGACAGCTATCGGGAAGTAGCGGGTCGAGATGTGTTTTCTCAGTTTGTTCCGATTCATGACCGAGGTGGTCAAATCATTGGGTTCATGCAACTTAATCGACGTGCCCAAGACTTTGATAATGCCTTTACGCAACTCGCTCGCATTGCTTGGGGAACATGGCTGGTGTTGGCTGCTGCAACCGCAGCCATCTTAGTCTTTGGTCATTATCGTGGTGTGAATCGTTATGTGGCACAAAAACTCGAGCAGCAGCGCCGTGAGCAAGAAAAAATGGTCGCGATAGGTCAGGTATCTAGTGGTGTAGCGCATGAGTTAGGTGCACCACTCACGGTCATTGATGGTCGTGCGAAGCAATTGATGAAACGCCATTCCGATGAAGAATCGCAACGACAACTGAATGCAATTCGAGGACAGGTACAGCGGCTTACCAAAATGGTGAAGCAGTTGCTGGCGTTCAGTCGTACGCCAGTCTCAGAGAAACAACAACAACCATTACGCAATATTATTGAACAAGCCTGCCAAAGTATCTCCTATGAGCAAAGCTTGCATGGCCCTGAACTGAAGGTCACTTTGCCGGAGGAAGATGTGCAAGTTGAAGCCGATAATCAGCGCTTAGAGCTGGCATTAGTCAATATTTTACGCAACGCCCTGCAAGCGGCCGAAAGTGAGGTCGATGTTTGGGTTGAAGCAAATGCTAACGCCATCACGATAAACGTTCGTGATGACGGTGCTGGACTTCCTCAACATGTGACACAAGACGAGCTACTAAAACCATTCACAACGACCAAACAAATTGGTGAAGGCACAGGGCTTGGTTTAGCGCTAGTAAGTTATATTGTGGCAGATCATCAAGGCCAGCTGAAACTTGCCAATGCAACGTCAGCAAATTCGAAGAGCAGCGGCTGTGTGGCATCGCTTTCACTACCTCGTGCGAAAGGACGTTCATAATGCGTAACATCGATATTCACATTGCGGTTGTCGAGGATGACCCAGGTTTACGCGATTTGTTGCAAGAGGAGCTTGAAAGTGCGGGTTACCGGGTATCCGTATTTACTCAAGCAGAAGCCTACCTCGATGACGAGGCGGTGCATTCAAGCCATCTTGTTGTCAGCGATATTCGATTACCCGGCATGAGTGGGCTGGATTTACTCGCCCATTTGCAGCAGCAATCAAGTTCGCCACCATTAATTTTGATCACAGCGTTTGGCACCGTCGATCAAGCGGTCGATGCGCTTAAACAAGGGGCTGATGACTTCTTGACAAAGCCACTCGATCTTGAGCATTTGCTGGTTAGTGTCGAGCGAGTGTTAACCTTTCATCAATTGCGCTCTGAAGTTGAGCATTATCGTCAATCGCAGCAACAAACCCACCAAGGGCCAGCGGGAATTATTGGCAGTAGCCGTGTTATGCGTACTTTATATGACGAGATAGATCGCATTGCACCGGTTGAAGGCGCCGTTCTGATATTGGGCGAGAGTGGTACCGGCAAAGAACTCGTCGCACAAGCGTTGCATCAACAAAGCCAGCGCGCCGACGGGCCCTTTTTAGCAGTGAATTGTGCAGGTATTCCGGCTGAGCTTCTTGAGAGTGAATTTTTTGGTCATGCGGCAGGCGCCTTTACCGGGGCGCAAAAAGCCCGCGCTGGTCTTCTTAAAGAAGCGCATGGTGGCACTTTATTACTCGACGAAATTGGTGAAATGCCGCTGGCATTGCAAGCCAAGCTATTACGTGTGCTACAGGAGGGTAAAATGCGCCCTGTAGGTAGTGATCATGAGGTCGAAGTAGACGTTCGTATTTTAGCGGCAACCCATCAGAATCTCGAAGCGAAAGTAAAAGATAAAAGTTTTCGCGAAGATTTGTTTTATCGCCTTGAAACCTTTAGCGTGAAGGTGCCACCGCTACGCCATCGCGGCGATGATATTGCGTTGTTGGCTGAACACTTTATTCAAGCCGTGAATCGGCAACAGAATAAGCAGGTGAAAGGATTATCAGACGAGGCCCAAGAATTATTCTTTGCGTATAACTTTCCTGGCAACGTGCGCGAATTGCAAAATGCGGTTGAGCGTGCGGTGACGTTTTGCGATGGTGACTGGATAAAGCCAGAGCACTTACCAGCGAGAATGCAAACATCAGTAACGGATGAGGTTACCGACGCGGCATCAGCATCGACTCAACAGTGGCCTTCTTTGGATGATTTACAAGCGGATTACGTTCGAAAGGTGTTAGCGCACACAAAAGGAAATAAACAACAAGCGGCGCGAATTCTCGGAATCACACGCCGCACATTGTATCGTTGGCTTACCAACGACGATTAAACTGCACACCAAATTGTAATTCGCGGCCGACGCCGGGCTCAAATGCTCGGCCGTTACCTTGATTCACTACCACCGAACCCACGTAAGTTTCGTCGGTAAAGTTATGCAAGTTTAGCCACGGGCTCACTTGCCAGTCACCCAGTACATAGGAACCGCGCCAGTTTAAGTGCCAGAGGGTATGGCTTGGGGCTATCACGTCATTAGAATCGGTGGCGGCGACATCGCCACGATACTCAGTGATTAAACTGAGGCGTTGTTGCGGCCGGTAATTCCAGTCGAGCTGACTGTAAATTTGCTGCTCGGCTACGCCAGGCAAACGCGCACCACTTGCATACTCTGCGCTCAGTAAGGTTGCCGCACCGCGCCACTGCCATTGGTCATGCATCAACCAATTCACCTCGAGCTCAACCCCGTCGCGTTTCGTCAAACCAGCGTTGGTATAGGTTGTACGGCCGTCGATGCTTTGATCAACCACAATCTCATCAGTTGTATCGATGCCGAAAGCTGTTAGTTGTGCTTGCACGGTCAGAGTTTGCCATTTTACGCCAATTTCCCACTGTTGGTTGTATGCGGCACCAAGATTGGTATTAAGACCAGTTTCAGTGTTGCTATAGGCCATTTCGGTCAGCGTGGCTGTTTCAAAGCCATTACCGCGGGCAGCAAACACCGACCACTGCTCAGATAACGCATAATTGGCACCCAGACTCCAACTCCAAGCGTGTTGGCGTTGCTCGCCACTATCATCAGGGTTTTCTGCAACGATGAAATAATCATCCACGGCGAAGTCAACTTCACTGTAGCGAAGTCCGCCAAGCAGCGTTAGCTGTTCGCTTGGCTGCCAATCCCAGAGAGTATAAACCGCTTGCTGAGTTACCTCACCGAGCTCGTTGCGGCGCAAATCACCGCGTTCGCCGAAATTATTGGTGTAACCAAAGCGCCGATCATCTTGTTCTGCGTGATGAATGCCAAACGTTGTTGTTAATGGGGTAGCAAGCGACCAATCGTAATCGTAGCTCGCATCAATACCAATAAAGCTACGTCGTAAGTCAATCACTGACCCAGAGCCCCGGATATCGGTGCCAGGAAAAGGCAAATACTGCTCAATTTCGCGCCAGCCCTTCCAAGTGCTCACATGCCAGCCATCGGTGCTACGCAGCGACACAGATGCCTGCTGATGGTGAATGTTTTTGCGTGTGTTGAAGCGCATTGCACCGGCAAAGGTCTGGGTTGGGTCAGCCAGCCAATCCTCCGGCGTCAGCGAACCGGGATCTTGCAAAAAAGGCGCATAGTTATCATCTAAGCGCACAATCATTTCAATCGAATCAGTTACATCGTGATACCAACGTAATGCGAGTTGATCACGTTCTGCACGGTTATGTTCACGCGGACCATCGGTTCGCAACCGAGTACCGGTTAATCGTACTGCGTTGCCATCGGTTACCCATTCACCTTGCACCAGTTGGCGTTGGGTTGCGTTATCACCAAACATGGCATCGAAACGCAGCCCAGAACTATCAGGACGTTCGCTAAACCATTGAATCATACCGCCGGCGCTGTTGCCGTAAATGGTTGCTAATGGTCCGCGAATTATCTGAACGTTCTGCGGCTCGTCTAAAAGAATACTCGACGTTTGCGCTTGACCATCTGGCATGGTCAATGGAATGCCATCGAGTTGCAAGATAACGCCACGCACACCAAATGCTGAGCGAGCGCCAAAACCACGTAGCGTGATACGAGTATCCTGTGCATAGTTCGCCCGCGAGTCAGCTTGCACGCCGGCTAAGCCTTTGAGTAACTCGGCAGCATCAATACGCAACCCCGAAGGTTGGTCGTCAACGTTGCGATTGCTCACCGAAGCAGGTGTTTCAAGCGCCGTCCGTGGACGACTTTGGTTCACCACAATGACTTCATCAACAGCAACGCTGGCCGAAGCCAGCGTTGATAAAACCAGTAAGTGACTACTTACAAACATAGTTATTCCGCAGGTTTGATTTGAATGAGTTGACCAGCGCGATCGTCGGTAATCAGATAAATATAACCATCTGGACCTTGTTCAATATCGCGAATACGTTGTTTCACGGCATCCTCGAACAAAGTTTCTTCGTGCATCACACGATCACCTTCAAGATCAAGACGCGCTACGTGCGAACCCTTCAATGCGGCGACTAGCAAATCCCCTTGCCAAGCGGGAAATTGATCGCCGGTGTAGAAAATCATGTTGGATGTTGCAATAGAAGGAACCCAGTAGTAATGCGGTTGCACAGTGCCTTCAACGTGCGTTTCATCGCTGATGATACTGCCATCGTAATCGACGCCATAGGTTGCAATTGGCCAACCGTAGTTCTTTCCAGCATCAGGAATGTTGATTTCATCACCACCTTTTGGTCCGTGCTCAACAGTCCACAATTTGCCCGTGGTTGGGTGAATGGCTGCGCCTTGCACGTTACGATGTCCGTACGACCAAATTTCAGGAAGCGCATCGTCTTTACCAACAAACGGATTATCGGCTGGAACGCTGCCATCTGGCTTTATACGAACCACTTTGCCGTGATGATTATCAAGCGTTTGTGCATCATCCATGGCTGAATAGCGGTCGCCAAGGGTGATGAAGAGGTGACCATCTGGGGCAAATACCAAACGTGAACCAAAGTGAGCGCCACTTTTATACTTCGGCGCACCACGGAAAATTACTTTGCCGTCGGTTAACCCATTGTCTGATAATTTAGCACGCATTACTGCGGTGCTAGTTCCTTCGCCACCAGCCGGGTCAGCCTCTGAATAGCTGATGTAAACAAACTGGTTATCGGCAAAGTTCGGGTCGACGGCCACATCAAGTAATCCGCCTTGGCTTTTATCAACCACCGACGGAACGCCGCTTAATGCGTCGCTTACCGCTCCGTCGCGCGTTACACGACGCAACGTGCCTGATTTTTCGGTCACTAACAGCTCACCTGATGGCAAAAATGCCATACCCCATGGTTTATTTAATTTGTCCGTAATGGTGTTCACAGAAACCTTGTGACGCTCTGTTGAAACCGTCTCTGCAGCTGCGTTCGTAGCATTCAAGGCTAACGCCGCTGTGATACTAACGGCTAGTAATTTGCGTAACATAAGGTGCTCCTTTTATTGATCATTTACGAATCTTTACTAGTGTAAATATAAATTAAATTGAATTTTGGATTGCTTTTTTTTCGCTACACTTCACTTATTACAGGAAATTAACACGCCCATTCAAGGAGGCAGTGATGGTAAATTTCAAGCGTAACACACTTAAAGCAGCGGTCTTGATTTTAACTACTTTACATCTTAGTGCATGCGGCACTATTTTGTATCCAGAGCGTAAAGGTCAAGTGAGCGGCAAGATCGATCCGGGCGTTGCTGCATTGAATGGTATTGGATTACTGTTCTTCTTAGTACCAGGTGTGATTGCATTCGCTGTCGATTTCTCGAATGGCACGATTTACCTACCCGGTACGGCCGCAACGGATGATGATTCCGGTGTACGTGTTGTGCATACAGGTAAAAATTTGACACCAGATCAACTACAAGCACTGATTTCGGCGGAAGTTGGTGAGCCCGTTGACCTGACCCAAGCTGAAGTGCGCGCTGAAAAAGCACCAAACCAAGCCAGTATTGGTCCTCGCTTGAGTGAACTGCGCACCGCACCTTAGTTTAAAAATCCCGTCCGATAATTCAGAGCCGCTATTTCAGTAGCGGCTCTGGCAATAACTCAGCAATGCATTCAGCTAACTTACGAAACGTGGTACGGCGATTCGTCGTCGGTCGATAAATCAGGCCAATCTCTCGCGATGCTTGTTGCCCACTCGGTTGCAATGCAACCAAATCGGTACCGTTTAAAATTCCACGGTCAATTGCCATTTGCGGAATAAAGGTCGCGCCAAGCCCAGCATCAGCCATTTGCACCAAGCTATGTAAGCTCGTTGCTGTAAACGGGTTTATCTTACTTGAATCAGCCAGTTCACAGGCCGATACCGCATGACCGGTTAAGCAGTGCTCTTTTTCCAACAAGAAAATAGAATTGTCAGGTAGTTGATTGTACTGCACCGGTTCTGCAAGTTTTTCCGCCAAGCTCGAGTGCATAACGAGTTTAAACGGGTCACGCCCTAACACATAACTTTGGTTGCCTTGCAAATCGACCGGTAGCGCCAGCACTAACACATCAAGTTCACCGTTGCGTAGTAGATGTAGCAAGTTAACCGTTGTGTCTTCGCGAATACTCAGCTGTAGCTTCGGATGCTCAGCTTTTAATTTCTTGGTCAAATCGCCCAACAAAAACGGTGCGATGGTTGGAATGCAGCCCAGGCGTAATGGGCCTTCCATGATTTTCCCTTGGCTTTGGGCGAAATATAGAAGCTCTTCGGTTGAGGTAAGAATTTGGCGCGCCTGCTCCACCACTTCTTCCCCCATGCCGGTGAACAGAAATGATTTATGGTCACGCTCAATCAATTGACATCCGAGTTGCTCTTCAAGGTTTTGAATACCACTACTCAAGGTTGATTGACTGACATTACACGCTTGGGCCGCCCGATTGAAATTCTGATGCTGGTGTAACGCCAGTAGGTAGCTCAGATTTTTTAAGCTAGGTAGTTTGCTCATCTCGTGCCTCACCGTGGCTATTTGAATAAAACAAATTTATGTTCAATTAGTATTTCCGATTATGTTAATCCGTTTTATTCGTTTTAACAAATTTAATCGAGCCCCTATTATTGTCTGCGAGCTGAGGCGACAAGCCTCAACAACTTTAGTTTTCCAGTTAGTCTGTCCAACAAGGAGACAAGCAATATGTTAACAGTAGGCGATAAATTACCAGAATTTGAAGTAGTCGGCGTAAAACCTGGTTTTAACATGCCAGAAGAAAACGGCGAAAGCGCTTTTGAGACGATTACCAACGATAGCTTCGAAGGTAAATGGAAAATTATCTTCTTCTATCCGAAAGATTTCACCTTCGTTTGCCCAACTGAAATTGTTGAGTTTGCGAAACTAAACGAAGAATTCGCTGACCGTGATGCGGTTGTATTAGGTGGCAGCACCGACAACGAATTCGTGAAATTGGCATGGCGCCGTGAACACCCAGATCTGAAGAGCTTGAACCAATGGTCATTCGCGGATAACGGCGTGAAATCTTTGGTTGATGGTTTAGGTGTTCGTGACCAAGTTGAAAACGTCGCATTGCGTGCCACCTTCGTTGTTGACCCACACGGTGTCATTCAACACGTGTCAGTCAACAACTTGAACGTAGGCCGTAACCCAGCAGAAGTACTGCGTATTCTTGACGGTTTGCAAACCGACGAATTGTGTCCATGTAACCGCGCAGTAGGCGGCGACACCCTGTAAGTAGACATCACATCCCCCACAAATAGGTGATGTCTTTAGGTGCCGCGAAAGCGGCACCTTTTTTAAGCGGAGGATTTATATGAGCATTGCAGATTACAAACAAGGTTTGGGCGACCACGGTAAAGATACCAAACTCAACTTGTCGAATATTTTCGGCAATGTCGATACTTCGGGTATGACCGCGACCCAATTCTACGGCACAGCCTTATCACTAGCTTATTCAATTGGCGATAACGAGTTAATTGACGCAGTAAAAGCTGAAGCCGAAGGTAAAATTGAAGCAAACGTTGATAGCGCAGCGAAATTAGCCGCAACACTAATGGCAATGAACAACGTTTACTATCGTTTCTTGCATTTGTGCACCGACAAGCAGTTCAGCAAATTGCCAGCTGGCTTGCGCATGAATGGTATGGCTAACCCAGGCGTTGATAAAGCTGATTTCGAACTGTACTCATTGGCAGTATCAGCATTGAACGGCTGTGGAATGTGCATCGACTCACACGTTGGTGTATTGCTGAAACATGATATTTCAGCTCAAGTGATTCAAAACTCGATTAAAATGGCAGCGGTATTGAACGCTGCAGCAACCGCGAAACGCATTGCTTAATTTTAATCGCCTGATGTCACTTACTTGTCACACTAGCGCATTATAGTGTGCTCAACTTCCCTGAGATCTGGTTGTTCTCTTCTCGCCCGGCTTCCGCCGGGCTTTTTTTTTCAAAATCAAAAGCGATATTAGCTATTGGATATTCGATATTAGCGGGCGAGATCTTGTGCGTTGTCTATACTGATATCCTACACTCACTATCCAATATCCAATATCCAATATCCAATATCCAATATCCAATATCCAATAGCTAATATCGTACTTGAGGTTTTATGGTTATCAACGGAGAACGACTAAAAGCAAACTTACTAGAACTTGCCAAAATAGGCTACAACGAACAAGACCGCGGCATGTACCGCATTGGCTTTACTGATGCCGATATGCAAGGTCGCCGTTGGCTGCAAGATAAAGCCAAACAAGCGGGCTTACAAACCTACATGGATGGCGCCGGCAACGTGTTTTTTGGTCGCGGCGATCGCGATAAACCCGTCATTTTAATGGGCTCTCATATTGATACGGTTCCCGCTGGCGGTGTTTTTGACGGGGCGCTAGGCGTCATGGCCGCATTGGAAGTCATCGAAACCATTAATGAACAACAACCTGATATTGAAACACCTATTTGGGGCGTTGCCACCGCTGAGGAGGAAGGGCGCTTTGGCGGTATGTTGGGTGCGCAGGCTATTTCTGGTTGCTTAAATCCGGATTGGTTACTCTCAGCGCATGATGCCGATAATGTGTACTTGAAAGATGCAATGGCATCACAAGGACTCGACGTCATGCAAGCCCTTGATGCGGCTTGGCGACCGGAGCAATTAAAAGGTTTCGTTGAGTTGCACATTGAACAGGGACCGGTGCTGTTTCAACGTGAACTGCAAATTGGTGTAGTGGAAGGTATTTCTGGGGTGTTTAAGTGGATAGTTCACCTGAAAGGGAAAGCTGATCACGCAGGTACTGCACCAATGGATATGCGCAGCGATGCGTTTATGGGGCTTGCCGATTTCGCTCATGAAATTGAGCGGATTATCGATGAAAATGGTACCGACAAAACCCGTATCACCGTGGGAAAAGTTGAGCTGAAGCCAGGTCATCCACATACAGTACCAGGAGAAGCAATTTTCACCATCGTCGGGCGTGACATGGATGAAGGCATAATGAAAGAGCTCGCCAATGCTTGTCGTAAAACCCTCTCAGCAATAGCTCGCCGCCACCGTTTGATGTTTGAGTATGAGCAAGTCAGTTGGCTCTCGCCAAAGCCATGTTCTGAGCCTCTGACTGATCTGATTGAGAAGCAGGTTAAACAACGCGGCTACAGTTATACACGTATGCCGAGCGGCGCTGGGCATGACACTCAATTTCTCAGTGAAATAACGCATGCAGGACTCATCTTTATTCCGTCAATCAACGGTGTGAGTCACGCGCCTGATGAGTGGTCGCACTGGCGCGATGTTGACGCTGGCACGAATGTCCTTCTCGACACTGTCATAGCGATGTCTGAAATTGATTTAGATCAATAAAATACCTGTTCACATGGCCCAAAAAAGCCTCAATAGACCTACTAAAATTATGTATAATCAAGCTTATTTTCTAGGCTAAAACGAAGTGGTATGGCTATGGAACAAAAAATCGAAGTGCAGGCGGCCGATAAAGTAAAAATCCATCGTCCCGATCCAGACAAACGCAGTAACGCTTATTCGCCACGTAATCGTATTTATGTGCGCGATGTAAAAGGTACGCTTGAATGGTTCCGCCGCAGTTTCGGTTTCATTTTGTTGTTCGTGTTTGCTGTATTGCCATGGTTGCAATGGCATGGCGAGCAGGCCATTTTGCTCGATATTGCTGAACAACGTTTCCGTATTTTCGGCCTTACAATGTGGCCACAAGATTTCACCATTCTTGCTTGGATATTTATTGTCTCGGCCTTCGCCCTATTTTTCGTGACAACGCTGTACGGACGCGTGTGGTGTGGCTTTATGTGTCCGCAGACCACTTGGACGTTTATTTTCATGTGGTTTGAAAAGAAGTTCGAAGGCTCACGAAATCAACGGATGTCACTCGATAAACGGCCTTGGGACTTTGATAAATTCTGGCGCAAAGCGGGTAAACATACGTCATGGGTGATTGTTTCGTTGTTAACGGCGATGATATTCGTCGGTTACTTCATGGATGTACGTGAATTATTCACGCAATTTTGGACACTCGATGCTGGTTTCTGGGCAACCTTTTCGGTCGTTTTCTTCGCGTTTTGTACGTACGGGAATGCAGGCTGGATGCGCGAAATCATGTGTACGCACATGTGCCCATATGCACGATTTCAATCGGCGATGTTTGATAAAGACACGGTGACCGTTTCGTATGACCCGAACCGCGGCGAGCCTCGAGGCGGACGCTCACGTAAGAAAGATCCAAAAGAGTTAGGGTTAGGCGACTGCATCGATTGTTACATGTGCGTACAAGTGTGCCCAACTGGTATTGATATTCGAAACGGCCTGCAATATGAGTGCATCAACTGTGGTGCCTGTGTGGATGCCTGTAATGACGTCATGGATAAAATGAACTATCCTCGAGGCCTTATTCGTTTTACTACTGAACGCAATCTGCAAGGCGGTCGAACTCATAAGTTACGCTTTAAAGCGGTCGGCTATTTTGTCGTGATGGTCGTCATGACAGGGTTATTGATTTGGGATATTTCAACTCGGGTACCGTTACAAGTGGATGTACTACGTGACCGAAACCAGTTGTATAGCATAAACATGGATGGCTGGGTGCAGAACGTATTTACCTTGAAAATTTTAAACAAGTCACAGCAAACACAAACGTACAAAATTACGGCGCAAGGGTTTGAACGTAGCCAGTTGATCGGTGATGACACGATTACGGTGGGTGCCGGTGAAGTGGCAACCTTGCCAATTACCTTGGCGGTTCACCCTGATGATGTGACTGAGCGCGTGCAAGATGTCATCTTTACGGTTACCAATGAAGCTGGCGATGTGAGCGAGCAGCATGTTAGTCGATTCCTCTATGAGTGATCATCACGACGACTTTAGTTTTCATAATTTAACACCCGAGCGCATCGCCGATGCGCTCGCGGATGTCGGGGTTGACCCGCAATCTGGGCTACTAGCACTGAATAGCTACGAGAACCGTGTCTATCAATTTATTGCTGACGATAATCGACGTTATGTCGCCAAATTTTATCGTCCAGCTCGGTGGAGCGATGCGCAAATTCTTGAAGAACACCAGTTCACGCAAGAATTACTTGATGAAGAAGTTCCTGCCGTAGCACCGCTAAAACTTGCTGGCGCTACTCTGCATCATTACGAGGGGTATCGTTTTGCTGTATTCCCAAGCGTGGGCGGACGTGCCGTTGAGCCAGGTGATCTCGATCAGTTAGAACGTATTGGCCGACAAATTGGGCGCTTGCATGCGGTGGCGAAACAACGCCAATTCGCAACGCGTCCGAATGTTTCCTATCACGAATATGTCACTGAGGCATTAGCTACTTTAAGTACTTCATCGCTGTTGCCGAATAATCTGCATGATGCCTTTTTTGCTATTGCTGAGCCGCTAGCGAACCACCTCAAACAAATTGATTTGAATGCCTTTACGCAACAACGATTGCATGGAGACTGTCATTTGGGCAATATGTTGTTGCGTGATGAGCAACTGATGTTCGTTGATTTCGACGATGCGCGCACCGGCCCCGCCATTCAAGATTTATGGATGATGTTAGCGGGAGACGATAGAGCCGAACGCACATTGCAGCTCGATGTATTGCTTGAGGGCTACCAAGAGTTCTGTGATTTCGATAGTAAAGAAACGCAATTAATTGAACCCTTGCGCAGTTTTCGAATCATACACTACATGGCGTGGTTAGCCCGCCGTTGGGGAGATAGCGCATTTCAACGTGCGTTCCCGTGGTTTGCTGAGCAACGTTACTGGGAACAACAGGTGCTGACACTGAAAGAACAATTTGCGGCGTTGCAAGAACCACCGATTCAATTGCAACCGCAATATTAATTTAATTCGTAACAAACAAACTGTAGGACGTTCTGCCCATGAAGAAGTTGTTGTTAGTTGTTGTCGCTTTAATGATGTTGCCGCTGAGTGCACAAGAATTTAAAGAAGACGTTCACTATGAGGTGATTGCTGAACAAGGTACAGCGAAGCCAGAAATTAAAGAGTTCTTCTCGTTTTACTGCATTCACTGCTACCGTTTTGAACCAATTGCAGCAGCAATGAAAGAAGCGTATCCACAGGCTTTTGAAAAGTCACATATTGTTTCTCATCCAACCCTTGAACTAATGGCGCGTGGTTTTGCTGCAGCGAAGTTGTTCAAGAAAGAAGAAGAAATTAGCCAAGCGTTTTATGAGCGTATTCACGCGCAAAAACAGCAAATCACGACAGAAGAGCAGCTACAGGCTATTTTCCACGTGAATGGCATTAGCAAAGACAAGTTTGAAAAAGCCATGAAACACCCATTGGTTGAGAAGCAAGTAAACGACATGGATCGCGACATGCGTGCCTATAACGTGAACGCGACGCCAACCTTTATTGTGAACGGCAAGTATCGTATGAAAACCGATGGTTTCCGTGATAGCAAAGACTTTATGGCCGATTTCGTGAAGGCCGCAGGTTACTTGCTCGAGAAGCAATAAGTTTAAAAGCTGGCTGTGCTTAGTTGAAAAAACCTGCGCGTACGCGGTTAATAATTTCATCTTTGCGCAGCCAACGCTTATTCATCCAATCCTGAAAGTGCGCTTTAAACGCTTCATCGGCAAAATAATCACCAATTAAATCCTCGGTGACAGGCAACGTTTCCACATTCACATATACATCACGTAACTGACCGCTTAGTAACTGCCATACGGCCGGTTTTTTATCATCCGGATAAACAATCGTAATATCTAATATGGCATCAAATTGATTCCCCATAATCTGCAACGCAAATGCTGTACCGCCCGCTTTAGGAGGCAACAAATGTTGGAACGAGCTATGACGTTTCGCATGCTTTTCAGGGGTAAAACGGGTGCCTTCGCAAAAGTTAATCACCGTGGTAGGAATATGACGAAACTTCTGACATTTCTTACGAGTGGTTTCAATGTCCTTGCCTTGTAGCTTGGGATTTTTAGCTATTTGCTCGCGTGAATAACGTTTCATAAACGGCATGTCTAAAGTCCAGCAGCCGAGGCCAACTATCGGAATCCAAATCAGCGGTTGCTTTAAGAAAAACCGTGGCATTGGCATGTTGCGGCAGGCTAAATGCATAAGCACCAGAATATCGACCCAGCTACGATGATTTGCCATGATCATATACCAACGGTCGCGATGCAGTTCACTGTCGCCATCAATATGCCAGCGCATGGGTTGCGTTAATCGGAATAGCGCCGACATGGCGTAACCCCATAGGCGAAACACGGCGTTTGCCCACGTAGACAGCACACGCTGCACGGCAGGTATTGGCAGTAACAACTTAGGTAAACCCACCAAAATCACCATGGCACCAATCACGGCGGTGGAAACGAGAGCGAAAGTAAAATTAATTAATAATCGAAACGGAATCAGTAACGTTGTCAGCATGTTTGCGCCAGATTGTGCTTGTCATGATAGTTATGCGCCTATGATACCCATTTGCGAAATACTTGCCAGCCTCGAAAAAAGCCTCTAAAGTATACTGTATATATGTACAGTATTTGTGGTTGTTTTGCCGAGGTGAGCGATGGCGTATCCCGCACAAATTGAAGCATTAGTGCAAAAAGGCTGGCTCTGGCAAGGCCAAGAGGTTCCTGCACATAAAGCCGAGCAACATTTTTTAAGTAGCGGTTGGGCTGAGCTCGATACCCGTTTAGGTGGTGGTTGGTTGCAAGGCAGTGTGAATGAATTACAAGTGCAGCAACCTTTTATTGGTGAGTTGGCGCTGTTATTGCCGTTATTGGCGCAACCTCAAACGAGGGTGCTTTGGGTCAACCCGCCGGTTCAACCCTATGCGCCGGGGCTAAGTTATCAAAATCTTGTGTTGCACCAGCATGTGGTGGTGCATGAATCCGATGACAAGCTGGCACTGTGGGCTGCTGAACAAGCTTTGCAAAGCAATGCGATAGATACGGTTTTAATTTGGCATACAGGCTTAAGTGCAACGGCGGTGCGGCGTTTGCAACAAGCGGCAGAAGCACAGCAGAAATTGGCGTTTGTGATCACGTCTTGGCAACAGCAAGAAGAGGCGCGCGCTTATGTCACTCGGCTACAGCTTGAGCGTGCTGATAGCTTATCGATTCGAATTTTGAAGCGTCGTTTTGGTTGGCCATTACCTGCGTTCTCTTGTGGTGTCGATTCCCGTTTACCGAGGCGCCGTCGTGCTTTATGAATGTTTGGTTGTATCTCCATTTTCCACATCTGTTACTGGATTATCAGTTAGCATTACAGCCCCCAGAGCAAGGTGCTGTACCGCGCGCTGTAACACAAAGTCACGCGGCACGACGGAATGTGGTGCAAGCCAATTCCGCTGCGCTACAACAAGGTGTTGAAATAGGCATGGCGGAGGTACTCGCTAGCACGTTGGTGCCAGAACTTAAACTACATGACTATAACGCCAAGCGCGAAAGCACCATGCTGACGCAGCTCGCACAAGTGCTGTATCAAGATATGGCACAAATTGTGCTGCATCCGCCGCAAGGTCTGTTGTTTGAGGTGCAAAGCTTGTTACGGCTACATCAAGGTTTTGCTGGAGTGGTCGCGCGCATGCAAGCACGATTACAACAATGGCCACTGCGCTATGTTTTAAGCAGTGGTTACAGCCCACTATCAGCTAAGTTATTAGCCGCTTCGGGCTATGCGGTACTGAGTGCCGAGGCGACAGATGTGAAGGCGGCGATTAACAAACTACCCATTGACTACAGCGGCTTACCCCCAGCACAAATCGACAAACTTCGAGATGTTGGATTGTTAACCCTTGGCGCAGTGTTACAGCTACCCAGAGCGGAGCTCGGCGCACGGTTTGGTCGCGCAATGACAACTTATGTTGCCGAACTTGCTGGTGAGTTATCGCCGCCTCAGAACTTTTATCATCCTCCCGATCGATTTGATCAGCAGGTTGAGCTGAATACCGAGGCACATAGCTGGACACAGCTTTTGTTTCCGCTAAAGCGCTTGTTACAACAGGTTGAAAGCTTCTTAGAAATTCATCAGTGGAGTACTCGGGCATTATTGATTCGCGCACATCACCGCAGCGGGCCAGTAACTCAAGTGCCTATTCAGTTTGCCCATGCCGTGTGGCAACAACGCGACTTGCTCAGCTTAAGCCAATTGCATTTAGAGCGACAAAAGCTCAAACAGCCGGTATTGGCGTTAAGCGTTCGAGTACAACGTCCCGAGCCCCGCCAAGCTCAAGAACAAGCCATGTTTGCCGCACCACAAGCACAGACCGATTCATTAAATGCCTTGGTGAGTCGTTTGCAGGCTCGCTTAGGCGAATCCAAGGTGCAAAGCTTGCACCTACATGATGATTGGCGACCGGAGTACCAAGGCGGCCTTAAGCCATGGCAGGCGAAGCCAACCAGCACAACGTTATCGTTACAGCGCCCTTATTGGTTATTACCCGAAGCACAACCTATTGAACGGCAACAGTGGCAATTGCAATGGGGACCAGAGCGAATCGTGAGTGGTTGGTGGAATGCTGATGCCGTTGCCCGCGACTATTACATTGCGTTGGATAAATGGCAGCGGCAAGGTTGGATTTACCAGAATGACAAAGGTTGGTTTTTGCATGGCTGGTTCAGTTAATACTGTGGCGACAACCGTTGATCAACGCCCTGCTGCCCTGCACTGCTTAAGTAACTTTAGCTTCCTACGCGGCGGTTCGCACCCACATGAATTGGTGCAGCGAGCGGTAGACTATGGCTATCAAGCTTTAGCCATTACCGATGAATGTTCCGTTGCCGGCGTGGTGCGTGCTTATGTTGCTGCGCGCGAGCAGCCATTGCGATTGATTATTGGTAGCGAATTTCACTTAGAAAATATTGGCACCTTGATTGTGCTGGTACGTAACCGCCAAGGTTATGCGCAATTATGCCAACTTATCACGACGGTACGAAACCGTAGTAAGAAAGGCAGCTATCAGGTTTTTCTCGAAGATTTCATCGAAACATTAACGCAATGTTCGCTGTTATGGCGACCGCTGTTCAAAGCGAACTTAGAAGAAGCGGACAGTGATTTGATCAAAGCGACCGCAGAGCAATTAAAACAAGCATTCGGTGATTATTTCTGGCTCGCCTATAGTCGCCATTACCGAGCAGATGATGCGCAGCGTTATCGCTACTACCAACGGCTGAGTATTGAGCAAACTATACCCGTCGCCGCCGTATGTGAAGTGT
Source organism: Pseudidiomarina marina (assembly GCF_044807045.1). Taxonomy (NCBI): domain Bacteria; kingdom Pseudomonadati; phylum Pseudomonadota; class Gammaproteobacteria; order Alteromonadales; family Idiomarinaceae; genus Pseudidiomarina; species Pseudidiomarina marina. The sequence continues at coordinate 497,427 of NZ_CP085233.1, forward strand.
GTTATCACGAGCCGCAGCGGCAATCGTTGCACGATGTGTTAGTCGCTATTCGTCGTCGACAACCACTAGAAACCCAAGTCGCACAACTGAAACCGAACCAAGATTATTGCTTGCGAACGCTTGAGCAACTGCAACAGTGTTATCCTGCCGACTGGCTGGCGCAAAGTATAGCTATCGCCAAGCAATGCTGCTTTTGTCTCAGCGAATTACGTTATGAATACCCAGCTGAGTTGGTTCCAGAAGGAAAAACAGCTAGTGAGCATTTGCGTGAACTCACCTACGGCGGAGCCCAGCAACGCTTTCCACAAGGCCTGCGCGAGGATGTCAAAGCAAAGCTCGAAAAAGAACTGCAACTGATAGCCCAGTTGAGGTATGAGTATTTCTTTCTCACCATTCATGATTTAGTTCAATTTGCTCAGCAACACGGCATTTTGTACCAAGGACGTGGCTCTGCTGCGAATTCAGTGGTTTGCTATTGCTTACAAATAACGGCGGTCAATCCCGATCAAATTGATGTCTTGTTCGAGCGCTTTATTTCAGTAGAACGGGATGAGCCGCCCGATATCGATGTTGATTTTGAACACGAACGTCGTGAAGAAGTTATCCAGTATATTTATCAAAAATACGGACGGCATCGAGCTGCATTAGCCGCAACGGTCATTCGCTATCGCTTACGCAGTGCATTGCGTGACGTTGGCAAAGCGTTGGGGTTCCATGAGCAGGAATTACGCCATTACTTGCGTCAGATCGATCGCCGCGACCAACACAGTAGCTGGCAACAGCAGTTATTGGAGAAAGTACCTGGGCTTGGCAAAACGCACCGCGGGCGTTGTTTATTGACGCTTACCGAGGCGATATTAGGCTTCCCTCGGCATTTATCCCAGCATGTTGGTGGCTTTGTGATTGCCTCCACACAGCTATCTGATTTGGTACCGGTAGAAAATGCGAGCATGCCAGAACGCACAGTCATCCAGTGGGACAAAGATGATTTAGAAACCTTACATCTTATTAAAGTCGATGTGCTGGCGCTCGGCATGCTCACCGCTATACGTAAAATGCTGCAATTAATTCAGCAGCATCATCAGCGCGAGCTTGGCCTAGCAGATATTCCCCAAGAAGATGCCAAGGTGTATCAGATGTTGCAACGTGCCGATTCCATTGGTGTGTTCCAAATTGAGTCGCGGGCGCAAATGAATATGCTTCCCCGACTCCGGCCACAGACGTTTTATGATTTGGTGGTTCAAATTGCGATTGTCCGACCTGGCCCTATTCAAGGTGATATGGTTCATCCATATTTGCGTCGGCGCGCTGGTCTTGAGCCCATCACCTTTCCAAGCGAGGCCGTCAAACAAGTATTAGAACGCACTTTAGGTGTGCCGATTTTCCAAGAGCAAGTAATCAAGCTCGCCATGGTGGCCGCCGGCTTCAGTGGCGGCGAGGCCGATCAACTACGCCGCGCTATGGCGAATTGGAAGAGTTCTGGTGAACTGCGGCAATTTGAAAGCAAATTAATTAAAGGAATGCGCGAGCGTGGTTATAGCGAAGAATTTGCGCAGCGGATTTTTCAGCAAATATGTGGTTTTGGTGAGTACGGCTTTCCAGAGTCGCATTCGGCGAGTTTTGCTAACTTAGCTTACGCTTCGGCATGGTTAAAACACTATTATCCAGCGGCATTTTATTGTGCCTTGCTCAATAGTCTCCCGATGGGATTCTATTCAGCGAATCAGTTGATCCAAGATGCGCGGCGGCACCACATCACAGTACTCCCTGCCGACATTCAGCAGAGTGCCTGGGATCATCTGCTCGAAGCTGGCGCTCGAGGTGTGCAACTGCGCTTGGGGCTACGATTAATTAAAGGTCTTTCACAATCACGTATTGAAGCTTTGCTGGAACAGCGTCCCGCACAAGGTTTTCAGTCGTTACAGCAGTTACGTGATGTTGGCCTTAGCGGCCCCGATCTACACAAATTAGCGACCGCCGATGTGCTCGGGTCATTAGCTGGGCATCGTTACCAAAGCCAGTGGCAAAGTTTGGCCTTGCAGGCCGAGCAATTACCGCTATTTATGGATCAGCTTACCGAACCTGCTAGTAATCTCCTGCCACCGGCAGAGTTTCAAGATATCGCAGTCGATTATCGAACCACCGGCGTTTCGCTACGTCGTCACCCGTTGGCGCTGCTACGTGAACAACAGCAACTCAAAGGTTATAAGTTATCGAGTGAACTGGCGCAGTGTCGGCATAAACAGCTTGTACGTGTCGCTGGTTTAGTGACTTGCCGGCAGCGCCCTGGTACCGCATCAGGCGTCACTTTCGTCACCCTCGAAGATGAATCTGGTTTGATTAATATTGTTATATGGCAAAAAACCGCTCGTGATTTTCGCCAAGCCTATCTCACTGCTCAACTATTAAAAGTGAAAGGTATTGTTGAGATTCATGGGGAAGTTATTCACGTTATCGCCGCGCATTTAGAGGATGGCACAGAGCAGTTAGCGCAACTCGGGGTGTCGGCTAACCGCTCGCGTGATTTTCACTAATGGTTCTAAATGGCCGTTACATGCAATAAATAGTCTTCTTTTAAGATCACATAGTTCGCAGCCGACTGTGGTAAGAACTTTAATTCTTCTTCTGTTAGTGGGCGCGCTTCTTTGACTGGGCTGCCAACATATAAATGACCACGCTTTAATGTTTTACCTGGTGGAACCAAACTACCGGCACCAATGATGACATCATCCTCAACGATGGCGCCATCCATAATCACCGCCGACATACCAATAAGAACACGATGACCTATTTCGCAGCCGTGCAACATGACGTGATGTCCTACCGTTACATCATCGCCAATAATTAACGGATGGCCTTGCGGATTATTTTCACTGGTACGACTGACATGCAGTACACAGTTATCCTGCACATTCGTGCGCGCACCAATTCGAATCTTATTTACATCGCCACGGGCAGAGACCAAAGGCCAAACACTACTATGTTCGCCAATGTGCACATCACCAACAATCACTGCACTACTATCGATATAAACATGTTCACCGAACTGCGGTTCAATACCGCGATAACTACGAATATCGCCATTCATGCTCTATTACCTCTAAAACTCAGCCAAAATGTTATATTTTTGATCTGTCTAAATCATACCTTAAAGACTAGCAGAAACCGCCACTGCTGGCGAATCAAGCAAATCACGCCGCTTTTTGAAGCGCTTCGCTCACAAAATCAGCAGTTGGCAAAAAAACACATAAAAATGTCAAAAAGGCGCTTGACGCGGCCAGTTAAATCTCTAAAATGCGCCCCACGCTTGAGGCAGACAACGAAGTCGCCAAAAGCAGATGTTTTGAGTCATAAAAAATTTCGCCGAAAGGCTTGACACAAAACACCAAGGCTGTAGAATGCGCAGCCTCGCTCAACGCAGCGAAACGTTCTTTAACAATATACCAAGCCAAGCAAACTGTGTGGGCACTTACCGGATTCAGGCAGAGAAAGCATCTTCGGATGCACAAAAGGTCTTTAAATAGACCACCTGACTGATTGGAAAAGTGCTTAACAAATTAGATTTATTAAGTCATTGATTCAATGGGTCGATTAAACACTTTAAACTGAAGAGTTTGATCATGGCTCAGATTGAACGCTGGCGGCAGGCCTAACACATGCAAGTCGAGCGGCAGCGGGGAGTAGCTTGCTACTCTGCCGGCGAGCGGCGGACGGGTGAGTAATGCTTGGGAACTTGCCTTTAGGAGGGGGATAACCACGGGAAACTGTGGCTAATACCGCATAATGTCTACGGACCAAAGCAGGGGATCTTCGGACCTTGCACCTAGAGATAGGCCCAAGTGAGATTAGCTAGTTGGTGGGGTAAAGGCCCACCAAGGCGACGATCTCTAGCTGTTCTGAGAGGATGATCAGCCACACTGGGACTGAGACACGGCCCAGACTCCTACGGGAGGCAGCAGTGGGGAATATTGCACAATGGGGGAAACCCTGATGCAGCCATGCCGCGTGTGTGAAGAAGGCCTTCGGGTTGTAAAGCACTTTCAGTGGTGAGGAAGGATGTAAGATTAATACTCTTGCATATTGACGTTAGCCACAGAAGAAGCACCGGCTAACTCCGTGCCAGCAGCCGCGGTAATACGGAGGGTGCAAGCGTTAATCGGAATTACTGGGCGTAAAGCGTACGTAGGCGGCTTGTTAAGCAAGATGTGAAAGCCCCGGGCTCAACCTGGGAATGGCATTTTGAACTGGCAGGCTCGAGTTCTGAAGAGGGTGGTAGAATTTCCTGTGTAGCGGTGAAATGCGTAGATATAGGAAGGAATACCGGTGGCGAAGGCGGCCACCTGGTCAGAAACTGACGCTGAGGTACGAAAGCGTGGGGAGCAAACAGGATTAGATACCCTGGTAGTCCACGCCGTAAACGATGTCAACTAGTTGTTCGTTTCATAAACGAAGTGAGTAACGCAGCTAACGCACTAAGTTGACCGCCTGGGGAGTACGGCCGCAAGGTTAAAACTCAAATGAATTGACGGGGGCCCGCACAAGCGGTGGAGCATGTGGTTTAATTCGATGCAACGCGAAGAACCTTACCATCCCTTGACATCCAGTGAATTTTCTAGAGATAGATGAGTGCCTTCGGGAACACTGAGACAGGTGCTGCATGGCTGTCGTCAGCTCGTGTTGTGAGATGTTGGGTTAAGTCCCGCAACGAGCGCAACCCTTATCCTTAGTTGCCAGCGCGTAATGGCGGGAACTCTGGGGAGACTGCCGGTGATAAACCGGAGGAAGGTGGGGACGACGTCAAGTCATCATGGCCCTTACGGGATGGGCTACACACGTGCTACAATGGCGCGTACAATGGGAAGCTAACTCGCGAGAGTGTGCGGATCTCAAAAAGCGCGTCGTAGTCCGGATTGGAGTCTGCAACTCGACTCCATGAAGTCGGAATCGCTAGTAATCGTGGATCAGAATGCCACGGTGAATACGTTCCCGGGCCTTGTACACACCGCCCGTCACACCATGGGAGTGGGCTGCACCAGAAGTAGATAGCTTAACCTTCGGGAGGGCGTTTACCACGGTGTGGTTCATGACTGGGGTGAAGTCGTAACAAGGTAGCCGTAGGGGAACCTGCGGCTGGATCACCTCCTTATGAAAAAGCCTTGAAGAAGTTAAGTGCTCACACAGATTGCCTGGTTTGGTAGATGTAACGGATAGAAACTGGGTCTGTAGCTCAGCTCGATAGAGTGCACCTGCCCTGCATAAGCGGGTGAGGTCGTACCGACCGAAGCGGTGTTGCAGATTTAGCGGATACTGGGTCTGTAGCTCAGCTGGTTAGAGCGCACCCCTGATAAGGGTGAGGTCGGTAGTTCAAGTCTACTCAGACCCACCAAATTCTCGCGATAGCTGCGTTGTTCGGATACTCGCATACTGATGTATGCTTCGCATCCTCTCGCCTTGCTCTCACGCGAATTCGTCTTATCGGTTTGTTGTGTTTGGTTTGGTTTGTTGTTTTCACGAACAACGAATAACCAATAACGAACAACGACAGGCCTACGGCCTGTGGGGCCATAGCTCAGCTGGGAGAGCGCCTGCCTTGCACGCAGGAGGTCAGCGGTTCGATCCCGCTTGGCTCCACCACTTCTTGGTTTTCGAACAGCGAAGCGTACGAACAGCGCAGCGCACGAATCACGAACAACGGTTTTTATCCAAGGTTAGCGATAAACATTCTTACGAGAATAGTTATCAGTAACCTCATGTTACGACGCTCTTTAACAATATGAACAAGCTGATTGTAATAAAGTAATGAAATGCCACTCTACTTGAAACACCATTTTGGTAGAGGCGTATCGAACTTGTGTACAGCATAGAGAACAGCCCATGCGATTCGAATAAACATTTTCGGGTTGTATGGTTAAGTGACTAAGCGTAGACGGTGGATGCCTAGGCAGTTGGAGGCGATGAAGGACGTACTAACTTGCGATAAGCCATGATGAGGCAGTAAGAGCCGTTATAGTCATGGATTTCCGAATGGGGAAACCCACTGAGCTTGCTCAGTATCCTTAGGTGAATACATAGCCTAAGGAAGCGAACCCGGAGAACTGAAACATCTAAGTACCCGGAGGAAAAGAAATCAACCGAGATTTCCCTAGTAGCGGCGAGCGAACGGGAAGTAGCCCTTAAGCAATCATAGTTTTAGTGGAACAAGCTGGAAAGCTTGACGATACAGGGTGATAGTCCCGTACACGACGAGGCAATGATTGTGAAAACGAGTAGGTCGGGACACGTGTTATCTTGACTGAATATGGGGGGACCATCCTCCAAGGCTAAATACTCCCAACTGACCGATAGTGAACCAGTACCGTGAGGGAAAGGCGAAAAGAACCCCGGCGAGGGGAGTGAAATAGAACCTGAAACCGTCTACGTACAAGCAGTAGGAGCCCTTCGGGGTGACTGCGTACCTTTTGTATAATGGGTCAGCGACTTATATTTTGTAGCAAGGTTAACCGTATAGGGGAGCCGTAGGGAAACCGAGTCTTAACTGGGCGTTTTAGTTGCAAGGTATAGACCCGAAACCGGGCGATCTATCCATGAGCAGGTTGAAGATTGAGTAACATCAATTGGAGGACCGAACCCACATCTGTTGAAAAAGATGGGGATGACTTGTGGATCGGAGTGAAAGGCTAATCAAGCCCGGAGATAGCTGGTTCTCCCCGAAATCTATTTAGGTAGAGCCTCGGACGAATACCACTGGGGGTAGAGCACTGTTTGGGCTAGGGGGTCATCCCGACTTACCAACCCCATGCAAACTCCGAATACCAGTGAGTACTATCCGGGAGACACACGGCGGGTGCTAACGTCCGTCGTGAAGAGGGAAACAACCCAGACCGCCAGCTAAGGTCCCGAAGTCATGGCTAAGTGGGAAACGATGTGGGAAGGCTCAGACAGCTAGGAGGTTGGCTTAGAAGCAGCCATCCTTTAAAGAAAGCGTAATAGCTCACTAGTCGAGTCGGCCTGCGCGGAAGATGTAACGGGGCTAAGCCATGCACCGAAGCTGCGGCAGCACACTTGTGTGCTGGGTAGGGGAGCGTTCTGTAAGCCGTTGAAGGTGTGTTGAGAAGCATGCTGGAGGTATCAGAAGTGCGAATGCTGACATGAGTAACGATAATGCGGGTGAAAAACCCGCACGCCGGAAGACCAAGGTTTCCTATCCCATGCTAATCAGGGTAGGGTAAGTCGGCCCCTAAGGCGAGGCCGAGAGGCGTAGTCGATGGGAATCAGGTTAATATTCCTGAACCGACATGTACTGCGATGGGGGGACGGAGAAGGCTAGGCAAGCCGGGTGTTGGTTATCCCGGTGAAAGTATGTAGGTTGGTTGCTTAGGAAAATCCGGGCGACTAAGACTGAGATACGAGACGAGCATCCACGGATGCGAAGTTGTTGATGCCCTGCTTCCAGGAAAAGCCTCTAAGCTTCAGGTACATGTTGACCGTACCCGAAACCGACACAGGTGGTCAGGTAGAGAATACTAAGGCGCTTGAGAGAACTCGGGTGAAGGAACTAGGCAAAATAGTACCGTAACTTCGGGAGAAGGTACGCCAGAGCTAGTGAACCCCTTGCGGGGGGAGCTGGAGCTGGCCGCAGTGACCAGGTGGCTGGGACTGTTTATTAAAAACACAGCACTCTGCAAAATCGAAAGATGACGTATAGGGTGTGACACCTGCCCGGTGCCGGAAGGTTAATTGATGGGGTTAGCGTAAGCGAAGCTCTTGATCGAAGCCCCGGTAAACGGCGGCCGTAACTATAACGGTCCTAAGGTAGCGAAATTCCTTGTCGGGTAAGTTCCGACCTGCACGAATGGTGTAACCATGGCCACGCTGTCTCCACCCGAGACTCAGTGAAATTGAAATCGCCGTGAAGATGCGGTGTACCCGCGGCTAGACGGAAAGACCCCGTGAACCTTTACTATAGCTTGGCACTGAACATTGAACCTCCATGTGTAGGATAGGTGGGAGGCTATGAAGCGTTGGCGCTAGTTGACGTGGAGCCATCCTTGAAATACCACCCTTGTATGTTTGATGTTCTAACTTAGGTCCCTTATCGGGATCGAGGACAGTGCCTGGTGGGTAGTTTGACTGGGGCGGTCTCCTCCCAAAGAGTAACGGAGGAGCACGAAGGTTGGCTAAGTACGGTCGGACATCGTACGGTTAGTGTAATGGCACAAGCCAGCTTAACTGCGAGACAGACACGTCGAGCAGGTGCGAAAGCAGGTCATAGTGATCCGGTGGTTCTGAATGGAAGGGCCATCGCTCAACGGATAAAAGGTACTCCGGGGATAACAGGCTGATACCGCCCAAGAGTTCATATCGACGGCGGTGTTTGGCACCTCGATGTCGGCTCATCACATCCTGGGGCTGTAGTCGGTCCCAAGGGTATGGCTGTTCGCCATTTAAAGTGGTACGCGAGCTGGGTTTAGAACGTCGTGAGACAGTTCGGTCCCTATCTGCCGTGGGCGTTTGAGAGTTGAGAGGGGTTGCTCCTAGTACGAGAGGACCGGAGTGAACGAACCTCTGGTGTTCGGGTTGTCACGCCAGTGGCACTGCCCGGTAGCTATGTTCGGAATCGATAACCGCTGAAAGCATCTAAGCGGGAAGCGAGCCTCAAGATAAGCTCTCACTGACATGTAATTGTCCTGAAGGGTTGTTGGAGACTACAACGTTGATAGGCGGGGTGTGGAAGCGTAGTAATGCGTTGAGCTAACCCGTACTAATTGCCCGTGAGGCTTAACCATACAACACCGAAGGTGTTTAGGGCTAATGTAGCCCGGCGTTTGACGCCGGGGACGCAAGTTCGAGCTTCTATTAAAATACGTTCCTGTAGGGTGCGCATTCATACGAACAATCAGCGCGTTTATATTGTTTAACAGTTTTTGCCTGGCGGCCATAGCGAAGTGGAACCACCTGATCCATTCCGAACTCAGTAGTGAAACGCTTCAGCGCCGATGGTAGTGTGGGGCTTCCCCATGTGAGAGTAGGACACCGCCAGGCTTCAAATACGACGAGACCCCGAGCTAACGCTCGGGGTTTTTTCGTTTGGGGGAAAGCCAAAAGCGTGACTCGTGGTTCGTGCGTTCGGCTTCGCCTCTCTGTTCGATAACGAACAGTGCGTAGCACGGACGAACAGTGAACGAAGTGAACGCACGAACAACGAATAACGAATAACGCCCTTCGCTCTTCTAATATCTAATATCCAACAGCTAATATCGCTATCGCCCTTAACTATGTGCGATAGCGTACAGACACCTCTCGAAAATAAGTCAATAGTGCCCATCTGACCGACTCTTGGTGCAACCAAGGCGGTCAACGACCGTACAACTTAGACCGAGAGGAAATACCTAATGTATCCTAAATTATCCCTATCAAATCGTATCAACAGATGGCTGATGCTAGCTGTTCTGGGTACGTTATTGACCGCGTGCGGCGATAATGGACCTGATCCTATACTCGGTACTGACGGCAACGTGGCGTTGCCACCAGTAGTTATTGAGGTTGCTCCAGCTGACGAGGCAACCAATGTTCCAACGGTTGATACCTTAATCACTGCTCAATTCAATGAGCCCGTACAACCACTAACAAATAGTGACTTCACGGTAACCTGTAATAGTCCTTGTATCAGTCCCATTGGTACCGTTGATATGAGCGACGCAGGTACCATGGCGACCTTTACGGTAACCGATCCGCTAATGCTCGATGGCTCAACTCTTTATACCGCAACAGTTCATAGTGCAGAGAGCGTTGCGACAGGTTTATTACTTGAAGCGCCTTTTACTTGGATATTTACAACAGGGCAGCCAGTTGATGATGAGCCTCCAATGGTTGTGATTACACAGCCAATGACCTCATCACCAGGACCAACGCTAAATGTGCCAGTAAATTCAACTGTGTTTGCAGTTTTTAATGAGTCGATGCTGGCCTCAACCATAAGCGAGACAAGTTTTACCGTATCTTGTGAGGCTCCATGCGTCGCACCAGATGGCGCATTGACTTATGATGCTGATACAAAAACTGCGTTATTTACGCCTACAGATGATCTTGAGGCGAACACGACCTACACGGTGACAGTGGCGAGCACAGTAACTGACCTTGCGGGGAATGAGCTGGCTGGTAATCAAGCAGTAACTACGCCAAGTGACTATATGTGGCAGTTCACTACTAGCCTTATGCCGGACACAACGCGTCCGCGCGTTACCATCACCGAGCCATTAACTACCAGCCCAGGCCCAACGAATGACGTACCAGTGAATACTGCAATTACCGCCATATTTACCGAAAACATGGTGCCCGTTGGATTTACCGCGGTTAACTTCACACTAACCTGTGAAACTCCGTGTGTTTCTCCCACCGGTGAAGTTTCGTATGTCATTGGTTCGCGCAGCGCCGTTTTTACGCCTGAAGAAAACCTAATCGAGGGGACCACCTACACAGCTACGATCAGTAGTGCAGTGACGGATATCGCTGGTAATGAACTAGCCGGTAATCAAGCACCTGTGACTGATGCAAGCGATTACGTTTGGACCTTCACAACTGTCGAAGCTATCCCTGTGGTTAATTTATCGGTTGAAACAACGGATCCGCTGAATGCTGGAACACTTTCGGTATGCCCAAATGCCAGCATCAATGCGACAGTTGATATTCCATCAGGAACCCGACTTAATCCAACTACTGTCAATGATCTCACCTTCACCATCGTTGAAGATGAAAATCCGGCGAACGCAGTTATTGCTGAGTCGATTACCCTCGATGTTGATACCGGAACAATCATCACCTTTATTCCGCAAACTCAGCTAGCCGAAGGCGTTACGTTTCGAGCGACCGTCTCAGGTGGAGCCAATGGTGTCAAAGATTTAATCGTGCCTGGTAATGAAATGCTAGAAGACTATGTTTGGCTATTTACCACCGTTCCGGCAGTCGAAAGTTGTCTTGAACCTGTTGATCTACAAACCGTTGCACCCTTCGGTTCATTTGGAGGCACGTCAGGCGCGACGAACCAGGGATTACTTACCGTTATCAACGGTGATTTAGGTAGCACCGCTGTTTCAACGCTTATAACAGGGTTTGTATCTGAGCCTGGCTGTGAATACACCATTACACCGCTCAATGAGGGCCAAGTAAACGGTAAGATTTTCACCTCGCCGCCGCCACCAACTGTTGCCTGTCCGCAAGATGGCACAGCCGTGACCGAGGCAATTGCCATTCAGGCTCGCTTGGATGCTGAGGCCGCTTATATTGCTCTAACCCCAGCTAATCTCCCCGGTGGCTTAGATCCGGGTAACGATAATCTTGCAAGCCTAACCCTAAGTCCGGGTATATATACCGCACAAAGTGGCGCCTTCCGTATTCAAGGCGGTGATTTAACGCTTGATGCACAAGGTAACCAAAACGCGGTATGGGTGTTCCAAATGGCAACCACACTGACAGTTGGTGGCCCTGGTGCCGATTTCCCGCAAAGTGTGACCTTAATCAATGGCGCGCAGGCGAAAAATATCTTTTGGCAGGTGGGTAGTGCCGCAACAATTAATGCTGCAGGCGGTGGTACCATGAAAGGCACCATTATTTCACAAGCTGGAGTGAGTATTTCAACTGCAGGCAACGTCAACATCGTGACCTTAGATGGTCGAGCACTTTCTTTGGGCGCATCGGTCACTGTGGTAAATACCGTGATTAATGTACCAGCAGAGTAAATTAGCAAGACCGACAAGGTTAAGCTGGAGGTTATGATGAAAACTAACAAAATTACACAAGTGATTACCGCTTTAACCCTTTCTGGCATCGCATTGCCGGTATTGGCGCAAGCACAAGATGGCTGGTATCTCGGTGCGGGCGGCGGCTTAGCGCACACTCAAATTGATCGCTTCGAGATTATTACCGATTTAAATAATGCTGGTTATCAAGTGACTGATTTTCAGGAGGATGAACGTGATTTTGGTTACAAGCTCTTCCTCGGTTATCAGTTTACTAAGAACTTTTCGTTCGAAGGTAGTTACTTCGATCTTGGAGAGTTTAATTACCAAGCAACCACGGTACCCGTTGGAACGAAAATCGGTGAACTAGATTTTCGAGGCTGGAGTCTTGATCTAATCGGAATGCTACCAGTGACTGAGCGTTCGTCTTTATATGCTCGTATTGGTGCGCACAATAGTACGGCATCGGTTGATTTTGCGGGAACAGGTGCGGTTAATGTGCTTACGCCTAAGTATCGTAAAACCAGCATGGATCATAAGCTTGGTCTTGGCTATCAATACCAAATGACGGATCACTTTGCGATGCGCCTTGAAGTAGAGCGCTACAGTATGGATGATGCGGTAGGTAATCGGGGCGATATCGACTTCCTGTCATTAAGCTTTCTTTATCGTTTTGGTGCGCCAACTCATGCTGTAGCCGCGTCGCCTCGTCCGAGACCCGCAGCACCGCAAGCGATAGCGCCAACCGAACAGTATTGCAGTGCCTTAGACATTCACTTCGATATTGCAAATGATGATATCGAACGGGTTAATCGTGAGCATATGCAGGTTATTGCCACATTCCTTAATAAGTATCCTGAAACCAAAGCGGTTATTGAAGGGCACACGGATAATGTCGGTAATGACGCAGACAACATGCGCCTATCAGAGCAGCGCGCACAAGCTGCGGTAGATTACTTGGTTCGTGAACATAATATTGCACGCAGTCGATTAAGTGCGGTGGGCTATGGCGAATCACGTCCTATTGCAAGCAACACGACGGATGCCGGTATGCAGGCTAATCGCCGTATTCATGCGGTTATTGGTTGTGCAACCGATATTGAGGGGCTCCAGCCGTTACCAGCACGGATCACGTTGGCAATGGAACTCGAATTTGATACGAATGAATCAGCGATTCATCCGAAGTATCGCGATCAATTGGAAACGGTTGCACGATACTTGCAAACGAATCCGGAGTTAACCGCAACGTTAGAGGGGCATACAGATAACGCGAGTCCAGATAGAGCGCAACAAGTTTCTCGCGCACGAGCACAAAGTGTTGCCGACTATTTAGTAAGGGAGTTTGCGGTCGACCGTTCGCGTTTGCGCGTTGAAGGGTTTGGTGCGACACGTCGTGAGACTTATAATATCACGGCACTGGAACGTCAGAAAAATCGCCGAGTGAATATTATTATCGGTTACCCAGAGTAACATCAAGAAAAGTGCGTGTGTTCGGGCAAAGCGCCTGAATGCACGCTACTTTGTGTATTCGAAAACTCAACGATTTTACTCATGTGGTAAGTAATGAAGTAGTCGATGGCATTCTTGTTGCACTACCTCATAACATTCACAACTTAGCTTTTCCAGTTTCGCTCTATCAAGCACCGTAACAACACCTCGATGATATTCAATGACACCAATTTTTTGCAATTTGCCGGCCGCGAGCGAAACGCCTTCTCGCCGTACACCAAGCATATCGGCGATAAGCTCCTGTGTCATTGTAAGCACGTTCGACGGAATCCGATCGAGCGAAAGTAATATCCAACGGCAAAGTTGTTGCTCAATGGTGTGATGGCGATTGCATACGGCTGTTTGTGCCATTTGCGTCATTAAGGTTTGAGTATAGCGAAGCAGTAAATCATGAAGTTGGTTGTGGCGCTTGATTTCTTCCTTTAACAGACTTGCTGATAGTTGGTAAGCGCTTCCGGCACTTTGCACGACAGCACGGTTGGGCGTGCTGCCGCCGCCCATGAATAGTGGTAACCCGAGCATCCCCTCATTACCGACCACTGAAATTTCAGCTGAGTTACCATTAAATAGCACGTATACCAACGAGATAATCGAGTTGGTGGGGAAGTAAACATGCTTTTGTTCAGCGCCGGGTTCATATAAGCATTTACCGAGCGGAAGTGTAATTAATTCAAGACGAGGTTTGAGTCGCCCGATTACTTCAGCAGGTAATGAGCTGAGCAAGTAGTTCTGTTCCACAGATGGCAGAGGATATCGACCATCCGATTGTTTCGCTATACCTTCCAATAGAACCCCTTGCCTTATTTCTGTTTAAGCCAATAAGCAAGGATAGATGCTTAAAGCCAATATGTAAAAAATAGTGAAAAATCTATCTAGATTAGCTGTCAACCTAGTCTCAATATACACGCCGTAACTTTTACTTAATTCTGTTTTTTAGAATATAAAACGCGATATTTACCAATATATATTTCATATTATTGGACTAACATGAAGTGTATATAAATTAGTGAGACGCAAAGATATGTTTAAGAACACGGAATCACGTTATGGCTTGGTCAGCATTGCCATTCATTGGCTAAGTGCATTGATGGTTATTGGACTATTTGCGCTGGGCTACTGGATGTTGACGCTTGGCTATTACGACAGCTGGTATCGACTGGGTCCGTGGTGGCATAAGTCGTTTGGTATCACCTTGTTGGTGCTCACCGTCATCCGGTTGCTTTGGAAGTTCGTTAACGCAACGCCGAAACCATTGGGTACGCGCTTTGAACAAATTGGCGCACGGGTTGGGCACGGACTGATTTATGCCCTGTTATTGGTGACGATGATCAGTGGCTATTTGATCTCGACTGCTGATGGCCGAGGGATCTCGGTGTTTGACTGGTTTGAAATACCGGCTCTAATCACCAGTATTCCGCAGCAAGAGGATATTGCCGGCGCAGTACACTGGTATACCGCCTTAGCCTTGGTCATTCTTGCCGCAGGCCATGCGCTTGCCGCATTCAAGCATCACTTTGTAAATAAAGATTCAACTTTGACCCGTATGTTAGTCGCCAAACGTAACCAATCGAATAACGACTAACCAACAACGAATAACGTTTCATTTGAGGAGATTCATCATGAAAAAATTAGCACTTGCGACAGTAATTTCAGCATCATTATTCGGCGCCGCCCAAGCACACGCTGCTGACTATGTGATTGATACTAAGGATGCGCACGCATTCGTGCAGTTCAAAATTAGCCATTTAGGTTATAGCTGGTTGCTTGGCCGCTTTAACGATTTTGAAGGGACGTTCAGCTACGACGAAGCCAACCCAAGCGCAGCGAAAGTTGAAGTGACTATTGATGTTGCGAGCTTAGACAGTAACCATGCTGAGCGCGACAAGCACTTACGTAGCGGTGACTTCTTCAATGTCAGCGAGTATCCAGAAGCGAAGTTTGTTTCAACGAGCTATGCACCGAATGGCGATGGTACCGGCGTACTAAAAGGTAACTTCACTTTGCATGGCACAACCAAGGAAATCGCGATTGATGTGAAAGAGATTGGTGCGGGTGAAGATCCTTGGGGTGGCTTCCGCCGTGGATTTGAAGGCGCTGTTACCTTAACGCCTGCGGAGTTTGGTATGGACTACGATTTAGGTCCAGCAGCAGAAACGGTCGAAATTTTCTTATCAATTGAAGGTATTCGTCAGTAAGCGTGATTAGCCAAGAGGCTTGCGGTTAAATCCGCAAGCCTTCTCGGTAACACTTCAAAGCATTGGCGGTGTCGCCAAGCGCATCGTAGGTTTGTGCAAGGTCAAAAAGCACACGTTGTGACGGTGCTATATCTGCAGCTCGACGTAGTGCACGTTGTGCAAGAGCATAATCCTTTGTTTGCAACGCCATTTGACCGAAAGCTTGTAATAAGAACGGATCATCCGGCTTCTTCTTCAGACCATCCTGAACAATATCGCGAAGTTCCGGACCAGCAACCAGTAACTGTTTGTCGAGCAAATAGGCGATATCTAACTCACCACGTTTTAACGCCCGCGCCGCTACTTTATCTGCTGCCGCTGTTGCGCCAAATGTTTTCAAGGCATGTAAATAGGCACGGCGAATCGCTTTATTACGACGCTGATCGCGTGTTAGAGCTTGCCAATAATCTTGCAGCGCATTGGCACTGTTACGCCCCGCTTCCAGCATTAAATGGAAGTAGGTTTCTTCGACTAGCACCTCAAATTCGGTATCGCTAAATAATTGTTGTTGTTCAGCGGCGTTAAGAACGCCCGCAATATCACGATAGCGATGTTGATGGCGGAAACCGATGATGGCTTGGCGCAGCAGTTCGGGATGACGCGGGTAATCTTTCAACAGCGCGCGTAACTGCGTCAACCGAGAATCGATGCTCTCGGGGTTCTCGCGTAGCGCAAAAATCATTTCGGCCACGGCTAGTTCGGCCTTTTGGTCGGTGTGAGTTAGCCATTCGCGAGCTTGCTTCACATCGCCAATTTGCTGTGCAGAATAGGCGGCTAACAATGCATCATTGGGTTCTTTACGTAGTTGCCAAGCACGATTCGCCGCCCGCGAGCTACCGGCATAATCACCATGATTCAGGCTGACCAACGCATCGTGAAATGCCGCTTCGGCTTTTTGTTGACGACGATTGCCAAACCAACGTACACCCCATTTTGTGCCGCGAATCAAACGCCCAATAAATGCCAACACTGCGCGCATAATAATGACTGCAATCACCAATAGAATTAGCGCGGCGACCACACTCGTTTCAACCGTGTATGAACCCACAGAAATCAACACGTAGCCAGTATTGCCAGACCATAACGGACCAAGCAGTAATCCAGCAATGAATAAAACAATGACAACCAAGGCAGTTTTCATCGAGTTAGCCTCCTTGGTTGGTTTGTGAGATTTGATTCGCTAGGCGCTCAAGTTGAGTCGTAGCGCTCAACTCGGTCGGATATTCAGGTTGTAACTGAATCACTTGTAACGCCTTAAGCTCGTCAATAAACCGATTTAAGTCAGCTTCATTGACCTGCCCCTGCACGTCATTTAGTAAGGTTACCGCTTCATTTAGGCTGGCCTCATAGACCGCTTGTGAGCCGTTCATCGCGGCTTGTTGACCCAGTTGGAGCTGCAGTAATAATCGCTGTTGTAAGACATCGAAATAAGCATCTGCAATCATTGGTTCAACCGGCGTGTCGCGACGTTGGATGCGCACAAACTGTTGCAATAGCGTGTTAAAACTGCGCTTTAGATTGCTCAACCAAGTGTCTTCGGTTGGCGCGTCAGTATTCTCACCTGACATACCTAGTTGTTGATACCATTGACTACGAGCGACCTGATCACGCAGCGTACCAAGTTTTAAACTGACCGTTTCAATTTGGCTTTCAGGAAGTTGCTCAAGTTGCGCAATATCATTTGCAAGGGCCTGGCGTGCTTGCAAATGCGCTGGGTTATCTAGCGCAACAATATGTGACTGAGCTAATTGCAAGAACGCCAATGCAGCAGCTGAGTCATTTTCAATCCAAAGCTTGGTGGCGGCGCGCTCAGCTAAGTTGCGAGCTTCATAAATTCGCCAGTTAGATTCCTGCGAGATGTCTAGATTAGCCAGTTCAGCTTGCACCGACTGCACTGCCAATTGATAGTCATCAATGATTTGTTGCTGGCGACCTATCTGTGAATCCACGCGTTGTTCTAAATCTTCAATCGACAAGCGAACCGTTGCGTTTACTGCTTGCTCCAAGTTATCTAAACGCCCTTGCAGCTCCTCAATGGTTGCGGCTGAGGTATCTTGTTGTTGAGCCATTGAAGCAATCTGTTGCTGATGCAAAGGCCAAATGCGTGTGTATCCAAACCACATTGCAACAATAATGACGGCAGCAAGAAGCACCACGATTAGCCAAGCGATTAATGCTGAATTTCGCTTAGGATTCTTGGTAGCATCCTTCGGTATAGGTTTCGGCGCTGGTTTTGTCTTGTCCACTGCCGCATTTTCGGAACCTTTCTTGGCAGTGTCTTCAGTTGCTGCCGAAGTTGCTTTCACCGTTGGCGCTTCCGTTTTCTGTGGCGCAGTTTCGGTTGCAGACTGCTTTTCTGCAGGCGTCTTGGCTTGCTCATTCGTTGCAGACTTTTGCTTTTTCGACTCACTCATGGAGGTTCCTTATATGCTTACTGCTGTTCCAATAATTGTTGCCAGGCATCGGCAATTGCGAACGGCGTTGCACTATGCGCAACGGCAACCTTGCCATGCACTGCTGATGGCATCAATTGCTTTAATCGATCGCTCGCGACAATCCAATAACACTGTTCTAACCAGCTTAACGCTTGCTTTGGCAACGCCGCAAGAAAATAACCTAACTGCTCGGCGCTGGTAACGACGATACCGTTAATCCGCTGCTGCCATTGTTCAAATTCAGTCGCATCAAGAGATACCGGTGTACGTTGATACACTTCCAGATACGTCACTTCGGCGCCGCGTGCTCGCAGCGTGTCTGCAACGAGCTCACGACCGCCATGGCCGCGCACGAGTAACCAGCGCTGACCTTTTACCCGTTGCAACTCAGGCAGTTTCAGCAAGGCATCGCTGTTGTGCTGTCGCCACGGACAATTCACTGGGCGACCAACCACTTTTGCAATTGCCGCAGCACTGGTTGGCCCCACGGCATACCAGCGCGCTGAGGGCATCGCACACTCTGGCGCCCACGCCTGCGCTTGCTGGGCAAAATAGCGCGCAGCATTCACGCTGACCATCATGCCGGCATCCCACGGTTGCCGCAAAATGTCGCGCAAACTGTAGTTGGGATCGTCAAAGCTACTAATTTTCACCATACTTTTGCTGCTACAGGTTAACGCTATGCCAGCCCCGCTCGCTCGCTGCTGTAATAACTGAGCTAACTCGCGCGCTTGGTCATCTGGTCGTAACAGCAGCAAATGATGGCTCATGATTGCAACTCATTCTCCGCATACACATCGTTCAAAATTTTACCGGCGCCGCGCGCTAATAAATACTCGGCCAATTCAGTACCGAGCGCCTCGGCATGATCGCGATGGCCTTTTATTTCACCTTCAATAATTTCACTGCCGTCAGGGCGCCCCACCAAGCCACGCAAATGGAGGAGTTCACCGTGCAACTCAGCGTATGCCCCAATGGGTACTTGGCAACCACCTTGCAATCGGCGATTCATCGCGCGTTCAGCTAATACGCAGCTGCGTGTATCGGCGCAGGTAAGCGGTGCCAATAACGCTTTTGTGGCGTCGTCATCACTACGACACTCTATACCAAGCACACCTTGACCATTGGCAGGCAAACTTAGCTCAGCAGGAATGCGCTGTTTAATGCGGTCAGTCAGCTCTAGGCGTATCAACCCAGATGCCGCCAGAATAATAGCGTCGAACTGCCCTTCATCGAGTTTCCGTAAGCGCGTTTGCACGTTGCCGCGCAAATCGTGAACCACAAGATGAGGGAAGTTTGCCAAGATCTGGCACTTACGGCGCAAACTACAGGTGCCTACAATGGCGCCCTCGGGTAAATCGTCAAGTTGCGCATAATTATTTGAAACAAAGGCATCGCGCGGATCTTCACGCTCGCAAATACCAAACAACTCAAGGCCTTCAGGGAACTCAACAGGCAAGTCTTTCATTGAATGCACAGCTAAATCAGCTTGGCCTTCAAGCATGGCAACCTCAAGCTCTTTAACGAACAGCCCCTTCCCACCAATTTTTGCCAATGGCGTATCAAGAATCACGTCACCTCGCGTGCTCATCGGTAGCAGTTCTACCGTCAAATCGGGATGTAACTGCTCGAGGCGCGCTTTAATGTGTTCCGCTTGCCACATGGCGAGCAGGCTCTTGCGTGTGGCGATGCGTAAAGTTTTACTCATAATTCAGCTCTAAACTTAGTTTGAAGGTGGTGTTAGCAACAAGGTCGAGTCAGCTTGGCGACTTGCCGCTTCGCTAAGTAGCGCCCATAATTCGCTACCGGTGCGGTTATCAATCCATTGCCCGTCGCGATACTCAAAGTGATGACCATTAAACTTGGTTGCTACCCAGAGTTGATGCAGAGGAGGCTGCTTGTTGATGACCATTTTGGTGCCATTCGGGAATGTTAATTCAAGGATGTCGCCGCCTGACTCACAATCAATATCAACGCCGCAGGCTTCTACTGCTTCTTCAATAGCTAAAATAGTTGCTTCGGCTAATTCATGGTATTCGTGCTCTTGCATGTCAACTCCTGATAATGACATTTGTGCGTCTCAATGCGATGATAGACGCATCAACAAATTTAACCGTAATTATTAGGTACAGTTTACCGATGTTTAACTTGAAAGTAATGCGTCTGATCATTGTAGCAGGAACACTCGGTTTTATCGCCGCTTGTGGGCAAAAAGGGCCGTTAGAAATGCCGCCACCAGCTGAACAAAACCAACCGTCCAACCCTGCAGAAAATGGTGAGTAGGCATGAGTTTTAATTATCGTGATGGCGAGCTTTTTGCCGAACAATGCCGCGTGAGTGAACTTGCCGCTGAGCACGGTACGCCGTTATATGTCTATTCGCATCAGCGTATGGTAGAAAATTGGCGGCAATTCGCCGCGCATTGGCCGGCGCCGCACAAGCTTTGTTACGCCGTAAAAGCCAATAGTAATTTGGCCGTATTGAATGTGCTGGCAAAGCTTGGTGCTGGTTTTGATATCGTTTCTGGTGGTGAACTAGCCCGCGTTATTGCGGCTGGCGGTAAAGCAAGTGATGTCGTTTTT
Source organism: Pseudidiomarina marina (assembly GCF_044807045.1). Classification (NCBI taxonomy): domain Bacteria; kingdom Pseudomonadati; phylum Pseudomonadota; class Gammaproteobacteria; order Alteromonadales; family Idiomarinaceae; genus Pseudidiomarina; species Pseudidiomarina marina. Next base: position 517,922 of record NZ_CP085233.1, read on the forward strand.
TCAGGCGTTGCCAAAAGCCGCAACGAAATGGCTTATGCGTTAGAGCAAGGCATCTATTGTTTCAATGTTGAATCGGCTGCTGAATTAGAGCGGCTGAATGACGTTGCCAAAGCGCACGGGGTTGTTGCTCCAGTGTCGTTACGCGTGAACCCCGATGTGGATGCCCAGACTCATCCATACATCTCAACGGGCCTGAAAAGCAATAAATTTGGGATTGCTATGGCGCAAGCGCCGGATGTTGCGCGCCGAGCTCAGGGGCTTTCGAATATTGCCATGCAAGGGTTAGATTGCCATATTGGCTCACAGATTCTCACGCCAGCGCCATTTTTAGATGCCGCAGATTTAATGCTCGAATTGATTGTAACGTTGCGTAACGAGGGCATCGCAATCTCCCACCTCGATATGGGGGGTGGTATGGGCATTCCTTACCAGCACGAGAATAAGCTTGATGTGAGTGCTTACTTACTTGAGCTGCAAAAGCGTGCTGAGCAAGTCGGTGACCTCACTTTAATGCTCGAGCCGGGCCGAGCCATTGTCGGCAATGCTGGCGTGTTAGTCACGCAGGTTGAATATCATAAACCGGGCGTTGAGAAAGACTTTTTATTGGTTGATGCGGGTATGAACGACCTTATGCGTCCGGCACTGTATCAGGCGTACCATGACATTATCCCGGTCACCCAGCATGAAGCTGGTACGTCTATTGTAGATGTGGTGGGACCGGTATGTGAAACCGGCGACTTTCTTGGTCATGCGCGTCACATAACCGCAAACGAGGGCGATTTGTTGGCGGTTATGAATGCTGGCGCCTATGGTTTTACTATGAGCTCGAATTACAATACGCGCCCACGTGCCGCAGAAGTCATGGTTGCTGGCAACAAGGCGCAAGTGATTCGAGCGCGCGAAAAGCTGAGTGATTTATGGAAAGGTGAGCAAATCATGGAGATGCCAGAATGAATTTTGCAAAAATGCATGGGCTCGGCAATGACTTCATGGTGATAGATGGCGTCACTCAGAATATTTATGTCAACCCAGAACAAATTCGGCATTGGGCCGATCGTCATCGTGGTGTTGGCTTTGATCAGCTGTTGTTGGTTGAACCACCCTATGACCCCGATCTGGATTTTCATTATCGTATTTTCAACGCCGATGGCTCGGAAGTATCCCAATGTGGAAATGGTGCGCGTTGTTTCGCGCTGTTTGTGAAACTTAAAGGCCTAAGCAATAAAAATCATCTGCGTGTGAGCACCAAAGCGGGCAAAATGGTTTTGCATCATGAGCGTGACGGGCGTATTACTGTTGAGATGGGGCAGCCGACATTTACCCCAGCCGAAGTACCGTTTAAAGCGAACAAAGAAGAGCTAACGTATATTTTGCGCGAACAAGATCAAACCATTTTGGCCGGCGTTATGGGCATTGGAAATCCGCATTGTGTGATTGAAGTGGATAATGTTGATACGGCTCCGGTTGAGTCGATGGGTAAAGCATTAGCAACGCATGAACGTTTCCCTGAAGGCGTGAATGTTGGTTTTATGCAGGTGGTTGATCGCAACCGAATTAAACTTCGCGTGTACGAACGCGGCGTTGGAGAAACGCAAGCTTGTGGGAGCGGTGCGTGTGCAGCCGCAGTGATTGGTATGCGCCAAGACAAGCTTGCCGATCAAGTGATTGTGGAATTACCCGGCGGTTATTTGACGATTCGTTGGCAACCAGGCCAACCGGTGCGCATGACCGGTTCTGCTGAGCATGTTTATGATGGATATATAAAACTATGACGACAGAAGTAAAAAAATTAGGTACCCCAGTTGTTGACGACACGCTCATTGCTCAATACCTAGAAGAGAACCCTGATTTTTTTGAGCGACATCCACAGTTGTTACAGCAACTAAGCTTGCGTCATCAGGAGCGCGGTGCCGTATCGTTGGTGGAACGCCAACAACAGGTATTGCGCCAGCGCATTATGCACTTGGAAGAAGAAATCACTGATTTAATGGTGACGGCACGCCGCAATGAAGAGTTATTTCAAACCTACAGTGAGCTCTATGTCACGCTGCTGGAGTGCGACGACTTACCAAGCATTATGGATGCATTGCAGCAAACTTTCTCTGAACGCCTCAATATGCCAGCCTTGCGTTTGAAGTTTTTCGATAGCCCCATTGAGCTTGATGAACAATTCACCTTTGCTGCCGATACGCACAAAATGCTACTGAGCAAACGTTTCCAGAATTCTCAGGTGTACTTAGGGCGTTTGACAGCAGATGAGAAAAAGCTGCTGTTCCCAGATGAACCCATTGCCTCGGTTGCGTTATTGCTTCTCGGCAATAAGGGCGAATTAGGGATGTTGGCGATTGGTAACCACGATGCCGGACATTTTGAGCCCGCAATGGATACTTTGCTCGTGCGTCAATTGCAAGCGTTGTTGAGTAAGTTGCTGCCACCTTTATTGCAGCATCAAGCCAACCATCATGACGCTGTCTGAATTACGCCAACGTTTTTTAGATCACCTAGCCGGCGAGCGCGGGCTCGCCGATCACACGCTCAATAGTTATGGTCGGATTCTCGCCGACGACATTGTGGAATTAGCGAGTCAGCGCATCGATAATCCACAGCAATTTAACCTTCCAGTATTTGAACGCTTGTTTGTCAGCTGGCGCCGGCGCGGTCTTGGCGATGCATCGCTGGCGCTGAGGTTAGCTGCTTGGCGAACATTTTGTCAGTATCTCATTCGCGAAAACTGGTTAACGGACAATCCCGCTGCACAGCTTAAAGCACCACGCAAAGCCAAGCGTTTACCGAAAAACCTTGATGTAGACAGCATTAGCCAGTTGCTGCAATTGCCGCAAGATGATCCGCTAGCGATTCGTGACGCCGCCATGATGGAGCTTTTATATGGCAGTGGACTGCGTTTAGCTGAGCTGGTGGCGCTTGATGTTGATGCGATTCAGACACGGCACCGAGAACTTCGAGTTTTAGGTAAAGGTAATAAAACACGCATTGTCCCTTATGGACGTTGCGCAGCAGAAGCGTTAGAGCGCTGGTTACCGCTTCGCGCACAGTGGCTAGGTGGCAATTTAACCGAGCTGGCGCTGTTTATTTCACAGCGGAACCAGCGTATTAATCCGCGCACTGTGCAGCAACGCTTGAATTATTGGGGACAACAGCAAGGGCTAAAAGGTACGTTGCATCCGCATAAACTACGCCACTCGTTTGCTTCGCATATGTTAGAATCAAGTGGTGATTTGCGCGCTGTGCAAGAATTGCTTGGCCATGCGAATTTAAGTACCACGCAAGTGTATACCCATCTCGATTTTCAACACTTGGCGAAGGTTTACGATGGCGCTCATCCGCGCGCTCGGAAGAAAAAAGAATAGGTTGATTGATGCAGTTTTATCGCCGCTTATATCCTGTCAAAGCTGTCAGCTTTGATCTCGATGATACCCTTTATAATAATGTGCCAGTGATGCAGCGAGCCGAGCAAGCTGTCCGTGATTTCCTTGCTCGCGAATTCCCGCAAACAGCAGCATGGCAAGCGTCTGATTGGTTACGGCATCGTCAACAACTAATGCACGCACAGCCCGATTTAGCGAGCAATATGACGCAATTGCGCCGTACCGCTCTGGCTGACGGGTTGCGTCAGTTTGCCATTGCTGAGAACGAAATTAGTGGCGGTGTCGACGCCGCTTTTGCACACTTCATGGCACATCGCAATGCGGTTGAAATTTCGGCAGATGTTCACGCCGCATTGGCGCAACTTGCTGAATATTACCCTTTATTTGCGTTAAGCAATGGTAATGTCAGCGTTGATGCCATTGGTCTTGGTGATTATTTCACTGGAGTCTTTCAGCCGTCAGACGAACTTCGCGGTAAACCTTTTGCGGATATGTTTTTGGCGGCACAGCAGCAACTTCCAGAAGTGGCACCATCGCAATGGTTACACGTCGGTGATAGTCCAAATGCTGATGTATTAGGCGCCCATCGTGTCGGTTGGCAGAGTGCCTGGTTCACCGGTGGTTTAGGTAAACACGATCACTTACAAGTATTGCCGACATTGGCGTACAACAATTTGCAGCAACTCACCGAGCAGTTACTTAAATCGCATAAGTAACTGGTTGCATATACAGTATTCTGTGACTACACTGCCCTTTTTATTTGTTGGTAATTATTCATGCAACATCACCCATTACTCGCACAACTGAACGACAAACAACGTGAAGCCGTTGGCGCCGCCGAGCGTCACATGTTGGTCCTTGCCGGCGCTGGCAGTGGTAAAACACGGGTGTTGGTGCATCGTATTGCTTGGCTCATTCAAGAAAAAGGCATTTCACCACATAGCATTATGGCGGTGACTTTTACTAACAAAGCGGCGGCGGAAATGCGTGGGCGTATTGAGCAGCTGTTAGGTAGTTCAGTGCGCACGATGTGGATTGGTACCTTTCATGGGCTCGCCCATCGCCTACTTCGTGCGCATTATATGGATGTCGGGTTACCGCAGAATTTTCAAATTCTCGATAGTGACGATCAACAGCGCTTGGTCAAACGCGTCATGCGTAGCTTGAATTTAGATGAAAAACGTTGGCCGCCGAAGCAAGCACAATGGTTTATCAACGGCAAAAAAGATGAAGGTTTGCGGCCCCATCATCTCGATGGGTATGACTTCAATGAGCGCACCTTAAAAGAGATATATGAGGCCTATCAAGTCGCTTGTGACCGCGCAGGGCTGGTCGATTTCGCTGAATTGTTGCTACGCGCGCACGAGCTCATTCGTGATAACAAACATGTCCGTGAGCATTATCAGCGTCGCTTCCGCCATATTTTGGTGGACGAGTTCCAAGATACCAATGCCATTCAATATGGCTGGATCAAACTGCTTTCGGGAGTCGGCCAAGGGCATGATGACACGAACTATGTCACCATCGTGGGTGACGATGATCAATCGATTTACGGCTGGCGCGGCGCTCGCGTAGAGAATATTCAGCAATTTTTACGCGACTTCCCGAATGTTTTAACTATTCGATTGGAGCAAAACTATCGCTCCACCAATAATATTCTGACGGCTGCTAACGAGGTGATCGCCAATAACCAAGGGCGTCTCGGTAAAGAGTTATGGACTGATGGCAGCGCTGGTGAGCCAATTGATTTGTACGCTGCCTTCAACGAAATGGACGAGGCGCGTTATATTGCCGGGCGCATCGAGCAATGGTATGAGCAGGGTAATGCGCTGCAAGATGTCGCCATTTTATACCGCAGTAACGCGCAATCGCGCGTACTGGAAGACGCCTTGCTGCATGCCCGAATTCCTTATCGTATTTATGGCGGGTTACGCTTCTTTGACCGTATGGAAGTCAAAGATGCGCTGGCTTATATGCGCTTAGTGGCGAGCCGTAATGATGACGCCGCGTTTGAGCGCGTGATCAATACGCCAACGCGGGGTATTGGTGACCGAACGCTTGGCATTATTCGTGAGGGTTCGCGAGAGCGCGGATTACCGATGTGGGAAGCGGCGAAGCAATTGGTGCAAGAAAAAATTCTGAGTGGTCGAGCGGGCAATGCGGTGCAAGCCTTCCTCGATTTAATTGATGGCCTCGAGGATGAAACCAGCGATTATCCGTTGGGCCGTCAAGTCGATACAGCGATCAAAAAAAGTGGTTTGATGGCGATGTTTCAGGCTGAAAAGGGCGAGAAAGCAGAAACTCGCGTTGAGAACTTAAAAGAGCTCGTGAACGCCTGCGACAACTTCAACACGCTCGACAGTGTGATTGAAGATGAGATGACGCCACTCAATGCCTTCTTGGCGCATGCAGCGTTGGAATCGGGCGAAGAACAAGCTGATGAGCATCAAGATGCCGTGCAGTTAATGACGTTGCACAGTGCGAAAGGTCTCGAGTTTCCACTCGTGTTTATGAGCGGCGTTGAAGAGGGTTTATTTCCGTCGCAGCAATCGATTGGTGAGAGTGGTCGGCTCGAAGAAGAGCGTCGCCTGTGCTACGTGGGTATGACGCGCGCCATGCAAAAACTGGTGATTAGTTACGCCGAATCACGGCGCATTTACGGCCAAGAAAAGCATAGTACGGTGAGTCGCTTTGTGGGTGAGATTCCACCGGAAATGATTCATCACGTGCGCTTGCAGTCGCGTACCACACATCAATCCCATGCACTTGGTCGGTTTCACAGTGGTGCTAGCCACGAAGCATTTGAGCAAACCGGATATAGTCTCGGTCAGCGCGTACGTCATACCAAGTTTGGCGAAGGTACGGTGCTGAACTACGAGGGCACGGGCCCACAAAGTCGTATTCAAGTGAACTTCGACGAGGTGGGCAGCAAATGGTTAGTTGTTGGTTACGCGCGTTTAGAGCGCTGTTGATGCACGAGCGTATCAATGCTGTAAAGCGCTAACGCCACCCAAATAATGGCGAACGTCACCAGCTTATCTGCAGCGAGTGGTTCGCCATACACCCACACGGCCAGAACGAACATCATACTGGGGCCAATGTACTGAAAGAAACCCAAGGTTGAATAGCGAATGCGTTGCGCGGCGGCGGTGAAACATAATAATGGCGCCGTCGTCACAACACCTGCAGCAATAAGTAGCGTGTTAATCTGCCATGTATTCTGGGTCATATCAGCCGCATTAGAGCTGGCAAAGAACACTAAATATATCAGTACCGCAGGCGTCAATATTAATGTTTCGAGCCACAGGCCGGTAATTGAGTCTATCGGTAGACGTTTACGAATAGCGCCATAAATTGCGAAGCTGCATGCGAGCGCTAGTGCCACCCATGGCACCGAACCGAAAGAAATAACCTGAATCAACACGCCGGTAACAGCAAACGCAATGGCAACCAACTGCATTTTACGCATCCGCTCAGCAAAAAACGCCATACCAATCGCCACGTTTAACAGTGGGTTGATGTAATAACCTAAGCTGGCATCGAGTATATGATCGTTGTTAATCGCCCAAATGAACAAGAACCAATTACCGCCGAGTAAACAGGTTGCCAAGGCTAAGCGTGCCATTTGTTGTTTATTTTGCAGCACAGGCTTTAAGCGATTGCCGCGGCGAAGCACCATTATCAGGATAAATACAAGAATGAAGGACCAGAGAATGCGGTGGCTTAGAATCTCCAAAGCCGGTACTTCTTGCAGCCATTTAAAATAAATCGGCGCAACACCCCACATAGTGTAAGCAGCAATAGCAAAGAATACACCTTGGCGGCTGCGGGCGGCATCATCAGTCATCTTGAGCATCTCACGTTGAATTGTACGAAAAACCAGCACTCGCCGACAGAATATCACGGATTTTCATGATCGTCGGTGGAGCTTCGCAAGCGGGATGCATACAATAGAGCTAATACGAGCTTGCCGTCAATTGGAGACGCTATTTTGTCTGAATCTGCGCTGTCACAACTTCTTGCCGATGTATTTGGCTATACCGCGTTTCGCGAAGGCCAACTGCAGGTGATCGAAGCCGTGCAGCAACAGCGCGATGCCCTAGTGTTGATGCCAACAGGTGGTGGCAAGTCACTTTGTTATCAGTTGCCTGCATTAAATTCGGACGGCTTAACGGTGGTGATTTCGCCGCTGATTAGTCTTATGCAAGACCAAGTGGAAGCCTTACAAACCATGGGTGTTCCCGCAGCAGCGCTCAACAATGGACTCACGCCAGAGCAAAGCAGCCAGATCATGCAACAGCTCAATAGTAATCAAATACGGTTACTTTATGTGAGTCCAGAGCGTGCCATGCAAGGTTTTTTCATTCGTTTACTGCAACAATGGCCGGTGACTTTGGTTGCGATTGATGAGGCGCACTGTATTTCTCAATGGGGCCACGATTTCCGTCCTGAATATGGCCAGCTCGGCCAACTTCGTGAATCGTTGCCCAATGTGCCGTTTATGGCGTTAACGGCAACCGCCGATGCCGCAACGGAAGCCGATATTATTAGTCGGCTGCATTTACACGATCCGGTAGTGTATAAAGGATCGTTTGACCGTCCCAATATCCGCTACGTGGTTGAAGAAAAATACAAACCCTATAAGCAGGTCACCGACTACATTAAGAAACAGCGTGGCGCTTCAGGAATCGTTTATTGTGGTAGTCGCAAGAAGGTTGAAGAGCTTGCCGAAAAGCTGCAGCGAGAAGGTTTAAGAGCCGCCGGTTACCATGCCGGCATGGAACATGACCAACGTGAGACCGTACTGCGTGGCTTTGTTCGCGATGATATTGATGTGGTGGTGGCAACTGTGGCGTTTGGGATGGGTATCAACAAGCCGAATGTGCGCTTTGTGGTGCATTTCGACGTGCCGCGTAGTGTTGAAGGTTATTATCAAGAAACTGGCCGTGCCGGCCGTGATGGTTTGCCAGCTGAAGCGGTGCTGCTCTATGATCCGTCCGATGCTGCATGGATAAAATCGATTATTCACGATCACCCAGATGAAGAACGTCGTCGTATTGAGCTGCATAAGTTTACTGCCATGCAGGCAATGAGTGAGGCGCAAACTTGTCGGCGTTTAGTCTTACTCAACTACTTCAATGAATACCGCGATAAGCCCTGTGGAAACTGCGATATCTGTCTCGATCCACCGCGCCAATACGATGGTACGGTTGACGCGCAAAAAGTGCTGTCTTGTGTTTATCGTGTTGGCCAGCGCTTTGGCGTGAATCACGTGATTGATGTGTTGCGTGGTAGTAAATCGCAGCGGCTTATTGAATTAGGGCACGACAAGCTATCAACGTATGGCATTGGCGCTGAACAAAGCCACGAATACTGGCTAGGCGTAGTGCGCCAGCTCATTCATCGTGGTCTGGTGATTCAAAATGTGCAGCAGTATGGCGTGCTGCAACTGACCGATGCAGCGCGGCCGGTACTGCGCGGTGAAGTCGCCTTACAGCTTGCCGAACCGCGCATCAATTTAGTGGTGAGCAAGCCGCGAGTGGCTGACCGCGGTGATTACGATAAGGTGCTGTTCCGGCGTTTACGTGCGCTACGCAAAGCCATTGCCGACGCTGAAGAGGTGCCACCGTTTGTGGTATTCAACGACACCAGCTTAGTGGAAATGGCGGTGAGTTACCCAACTGATGAAACGGCCATGTTGGCTATTACCGGTGTCGGTCAGAAAAAGTTAGAACGCTACGGCCAAGAGTTTATCGCGGCAATTACTGCCTACCTCGATGCCGACGATGAACCTATTAGCAGTTTTTAAACCGCTGGCGCGAAGTAAAAGCGCCATAACTCCATCACCACTGGCACAATAGATAGCACCAGAATAATCGCCATGGTGATATTGAACAGACGCTGCATGATTGGGTTCGTTAACACCTTGCGTAGTAACGAACCAAAGACTAACCACACACCAACGCATGGAAACGCCATTAACAAGAAAGCTAAGGTAATAGCTAGTACTTCCAGGAATGGCGTACCTTGTACCGTCGTGAACGCAGCCACCGCACCTGACGCCATCACCCAAGCCTTTGCATTCACCCATTGAAACAGTGCTGCCTGCCAAAACGTGAACGGTTTTTTCTCGCCCCTTTTAATTGCTTGCGGCTCTGCGGTACCGATATGCCATGCTAACCACAACAAATACAGCACGCCGAGTACCTTGATCAATTGATGCAAATTCGGGAAACGATCAAAAATCACCCCAAAGCCTAACCCGACCAGCAGCACCATCAGTGGGAAGCCTAAACAAATACCCAAAAAGTGCGGCATGCTCGCCTTAACGCCGTAGTTCATGCCTGATGACATAATCATGACGTTGTTTGGTCCAGGTGTTATGGTGGTCGAGAAAGCAAAAAATAAAACAGCAATAAAGATCTCAAACATCAGAAATCCTATAAAAAGATATTAGCTATTGGATATTTGATATTAGCAAAAGCAGTGAGCCGCATGCGATCAAATCTTCATTAAATTCGACTAAGCTGTTTAGTAGTTACTAATATCTAATATCCAATAGCTAATATCGAAGTGGAGGTTATTATGTTGGCAATGACATTAGCACTCATGCTCAGTGGCGCTCCGGCCGAGCCGGCGAATGCCACGCTTGAAATTACCGAATGGCAAGTGCCATGGGAAAACTCGCGACCGCGCGACCCTTATGTTGCCGGTGATGATGAAGTTTGGTTTGTTGGGCAACGCTCTGATTATGCAGCCGTGTTGAACCCAAAAACCGGTGAAATGAAACGGGTTGATTTGCCCGATGGCGCCGGGCCGCACAATATTATTGTGGATGACCGCGGTGCTTGGTATGCCGGCAACAAAGGTGCACATATAGGGAAAATCGATCGGGAAACCTTTGAAATTACGCAGTATCCGCTTCCTGGGAAAGGCCGCCGTGACGTTCATACCATGGAGTTTGATATGAATGGCGACATTTGGTTTAGCGCACAAGGCGCGAATCAGATTGGCCATATGGATGCGAAAACGAACAATATTACCTTGTGGGATGTGCCAACCAAGAATGCACGCCCTTATGGTCTTGTGGTGTTTCAAGGTAAGCCGTGGGCTACCTTGTTTGGTACGAATAAGCTCGTGACACTGGACGATGACAATGACGTGAAAGAAATCCAATTGCCTCGTGACAACAATCGGCCACGTCGGCTGGGCGTCGATGCACAAGGTCATTTCTGGTACGTCGATTATGCGGGTGGCTATTTAGGACGCTGGAATCCGGCCACGGATGAAATTAAGGAATGGCCAATGCCTGCGGGCACGCAGTCGATGCCGTATGCCATGGCAGTCGATCATCGCGGTTACGTATGGGCTGCGGAAACGGGTGTTCAACCCAACCGAATTGTTGGCTTTGATTCGGTAAGTGAAACCTTCACTGAACCGTTTGAAGTTGAAAGTGGCGGCGGCACAATTCGCCATATGGTGTTTGATCCAGAAAGCCGCGCACTATGGTTCGGCACCGATACAAATACAATAGGCCGTGCCACTATCCGTCATTATTGAGTCGGAAAACCAGATAAAAGGACACGGAATCTATGTCATCTGAAAACAACTGGCGCATCATCCGGTTAGCTGAATTTAAACGGCCTGATGCGCCAGCAAGTACCCGCGTGCAACAGTTGTTTCAGCATATTCGAAACTTGTTTCCAAGGGTTGAAGAAAGGTCTGATGATGAAGAACAATCGGACTTCCCAGGTTATCGCGAGTTTGATTTAAAACCTGGTGCTGATGCACTCGACGTAGCTTTCGACGAGTGGCGCGAAGATGGCGATTCCGGTATTAAATTCCTGATTAGTCCGCCGTTTAGCGGTACCGCTAACATTGTGCGTGAATGGGCAGTGCGACATCAATGGCCTTCATTAACAGCTCCACAGGAAGAACAATTCTGCGGTATTGATGTTGAGTCATGGTGGCGAGAGCAATCAGCTAAACAATGGATAATTGACGACTTCGCTAAGTACTGGCAACGGCGCACCGATGGCCTGACGTTTATCCGTGCTTTGTTACCAAAGTTATTGCGTGGTGAACTAGGACAAGGTCTTGTCGTTTGCGACAGTTGGAGCTTTGCATTTCTGCAACGTGCTTGGCCAGTAAACCTTCCGAATGTCTATTGCTTTGCGGCAGCTGATGAGGTGCTTTTGCGTCAAGTCGGTATTCAGGCCGAAGATAAAAAATTAAAAAGTTTAGCGGCGAGAGCTTTCGGCAACGTCGGTTTGGCGCTTGCATTATGGGCTGTGGAGCAAGACAGCGAACACCAACTTCCGAGTATGCCGCCTGATTGTCGTGATGAAACGGCATTTGTTCTCTATACATTACTATTGCATCGGGGCTTAGCAGGCGAATCGCTACAGCGTTTGCTACCGATAATCACCGCCGATCAGCTTGATGTTCAGTTACTTCAGTTGCAACAAGCAAAGTTAATTAGCTATGAAGACAATGAATGGTATGTAACCGTTTACGGTTACTTAGCTGTGCGTGACTTTTTGAGGAGTCGCGGCTTTTTCGTTGATGCGTTCTAGCACCAACTGTTGCGAGTAGGAAATGAGTATGGAAACGGACAAAATTCTTGGGTTATTTAAAACGGTAACAAGCGACGTTGTTATTGAAATTGCAGTGGTGATTGCGGCTTCAGTGGCAATTATATGGTTAAGCCAGCGGTTATTCCCCTGGATTGCAGAGCACTTACACGGTAAGCAACGTCTGTTTGTGTTAGCGATGATTCCAACCTTGCGTGTTATTGTCTTTGTCTTGGCAACCATTTGGATTGTGCCGATGGTAATAGAAACCTCGATGCAAAACATGGTTGCAATTCTTGGAGCTGCAGGTCTGGCGATTGGCTTCGCCATGAAAGATTATGTGAGCAGTTTGGTGGCTGGTATTGTTGCAGTATATGAATTGCCCTACCGCCCAGGTGATTGGATTGAAGTAAACGGAACCTATGGTGAGGTAAAACATATTGGTATGCGTGCCGTAGAGATAGTCACGCCAGACGACACGGTTGTTTTCATCCCACATCTAAAATTATGGACGGAATTGATTCACAATGCGAACAATGGTGGCGCTAGTTTGATGTGTGTAACGCACTTTTATTTGGCACCAAATCACGATCCAAACCTAGTGCGCAGCATTCTTGAAGATGTGACTTTAACGAGCCCTTATGTAAAGCTCCAGAATCCAATTTCGGTAAGCGTTCGAGAACAGCCTTGGGGCACACATTATCGCATCAAAGCTTATCCTATTGATCCGCGCCAGCAGTTTCAATTTATCAGCGACCTGACTGCTCGAGGCAAAAATTGCCTTCGAGCAGCATCTATCGACTTTGCTAACCTGTCACCAGAGCACGCTGTTCAGGTAACCCCATAGACAACACATAGGGCGTGTCAGCTTGCTGGCGCGCCGCAAACTCCGCTTTGCTATTCAACCCCTGCCAGTTCATCTCAATGAGAGCTTGCGCTACCGCACCACCTAAACCGGCACCTGGTCCCAATAAAATAATATGGTCTGGCGCAAATTCTTTCACCGCCGTTTGAATGGCGCGGGTGAAGTCATACGTTTGTGTTACCTGATGACCGAGTGTGTACTGATGTAATGCGGCCTTATCAACCACATGCGGTGACCAAATATGCCCGCGACCATCAATTAACGGTACTTGCGGCGCTCGAAATGCGGCTTGCGGCCATAAATCGAGCGCTTGCTGCGACGCGTCGTTCATAAAATGTGTGTGGAACGCGGCGTGGCCAGGCAAAATCATTGGGAAACGGTCATCAACACGAGGTAACGATTTGACCGCTTCGGTACAGGCTTGTTCGGACCCCGCAAGTACTGCATAACCGCCGTAGCGAATCGACATTTTCAACTCATCAGGAAAGCGTGCGAGTTGCTCATTAACCGCGTCGATATAGCCTTGGTGCGGACGCCAATCGCTGTCGACAATCGGGTAAATAAATTGAGCGCCTTCGCCGCCAGCAGTGAGCTGCGCCATGTTGGTAACTAACCGCGTACTGGTGTCAATGTCCCAGCAACCGGCGCTCGCCATCGCGGTGTACCATCCCATTGAGTTGCCGGTAATGCCAACCACTTCGAAACGCTCATGATCAATCGACAAATAATCTAGGTAGCCGCCAGCATAAATCAGCGCTGCTGCGTTCTCAGGTTTCTGATGAAGAGACGTTTTAAACAATGGCGCTTGATCAAGTGCGGTAACCGTTGGTTGCCCTAATTGGTCACGAACAGAGTCGATCTGATGCAGTACATCGGTTAAGTTTGCCTTATTTTCGCCGATTTTTGTCGAAGTTGAGGACGAAATTGAGCCTACAATTGATCCCAATTCTGGTTTGTTGTAAGTACCTCGCCCAGGGCAAACAATCAGGGCGGTTTTACGTTCTGTAGCCATTAGTTCGCCTCCAGCAATTGTTGCGCCTGGGCAATGATCTGTTCAGTCGATGGTAAAACGCTGTAGGCCGCTTTACCTAGAGGGATAAAGCTATCTTCAGCGTTGAGGCGCGAAACAGTAAACATACCGGGGTTGGTTTCATGTAATGCTGTGAATAACTCTTCACTCAATGAGCCGCGGCGCCGACATTCGTCCACAATTAATACTTTTTTGCAGCCACCCAGTGCATCAATTATTTTATCCACATGCAGTGGTACTAAACAGCGGATATCAATAACGCGAACTTTATGGCCTTGCTCGGCAAGTTTTGCTTCCGCTTGGCGACTCAAATAGTAGCCATTACCGTACGAGATAATTGCTAAATCATTGCCGTCACCGTGAATGGCAGGTTCACCAAGTACTGGTGTCGGCTCTTGTGGGCTTGGGTACTCATGTAACCAGCCACCGTCACCTTCTTGGTGTAAATCACGGGTCATGTAGAGCGCAATCGGCTCCAACATGATCACCACGCGTTGCTCACGTGCCGCTAAGTCAACTGCTTGACGCATCAATAAAGCGCCATCACGACCATTCGATGGACACAATAAAATCACACCCGGAATATCGCGAAACACCGCAAATGAGTTGTCATTGTGGAAGTGTCCGCCAAAGCCGCGTTGGTAAGCAAGCCCGGCAATGCGAATCACCATTGGGTTGGTGTACTGGCCATTGGAGAAGAATGACAGCGTTGCGGCCTCACCGCGTATTTGGTCTTCCGCATTATGGACGTAGGCCAAAAACTGAATTTCCGGCATCGCAATAAAACCTTGCTGTGCCATTCCAATCGCGAGTCCTAGAATACTTTGCTCATCAAGCACAGTATTCAGTACCCGGTTCGGGCCAAAAGCTTCCATCAGGTGTTGGGTGACGTGATATACGCCGCCTTTTTTGGCAATATCCTCACCACACATCACGATGTTTTGGTGTTGTGCCATCAAGTCATGCAGCGCTAAGTTAATGAGTTTGGCTAAATGCTGAGGCTTCCCAGCGTTGTGCTTGTCCCACTTGAATAAGTTTGTGCGCTGCTCGCCACTCACCGGCGCTGGTAGGTTGCTCTTCCGCTTTGGCGGTACAATCGAAGCCATCACCTGTTCAGCGGTTTCTAATTTGGGCTGTTGCGATGCTTGTTTCGCGATACGTGCTATACGTTGCTGCTGTTGATGCACATACGCAATGAGCTGCTGGTGGTCGAGTAAACCACGACTGATTAACGCGGCGCAGCTATGTAATAGCGGATCGCGTTCGCTATCGAGGGCGATTTCCTGTTTGCTACGATAGGCAACTTCTGCGTCAGCTCCAGCGTGGCCAAACAAACGTACGGTGCGTAAATGGAGCACTGCCGGTTTGCGCTTCTGCCGAACATAGTCAGCTGCCTCGCGCGCTACCAAATAGGTCTCTGCTAAATTACTTCCATCGGCAAAGAAATACTTTAACGACGGGCGTTGGCTCAGTTGCTGCTGAATCCAGCCTTTTGGCGTATGAGTCGAAATGCCCAACCCATTATCTTCGCATACCAATAACAATGGCATAGGAATTTGCTGATAAGCCGCCCAACTGGCTGAGTTGATCGCGCCAAGTGCGGTCGAATGGTTGGCCGAAGCATCCCCAAAGCTACACATAGCAATTGCATCATGCGGCCAGGTACCTTTGTGGTTTAAGCGCTTTGATAAACCAATCGCAAATGCTGTGCCCATTGCTTTTGGAACGTGCGAGGCAATGGTGCTGGTTTGTGGCGGAACGTTTAAATGCAAGCTACCCAAAACTTTATGGCGACCGCCGGCAATAGGTTCGTCCGCCGAGGCGGCAAAACTTAGCATCATGTCGTACAGCGGCGTGCTGCCAGGCGCTTGCTTCGCCCGCTGAATAAAGAACGCTCCGCTACGATAATGCAAAAACGCTGGGTCAGTTACGCGTAAAGCTTTCGCTACCGCGGCATTGCCTTCATGGCCGGCGCTACCGATGGTGTAGAAACTTTGCCCCGCCGCTTGCATCAAGCGTGATTGCAAATCCAATAAGCGGCTATCAAGTTGCGATTCAAATAAATCAAATAAATCAGCATCGCTTAGAACACCACCGGCGGCGTGCGCCGTTGGTAAGCGATGGTCATCAATACGCTGGATAAACTCCACCAGCCACGGGTGCATTGCTGCAGCCATAGGGAAACCTCCTGCGACCGAGTGGGTTTAACCGAACGCTTGTAAGCCAGTTTGTGCACGACCCAGAATCAGGGCATGAACATCGTGCGTCCCTTCGTAGGTATTTACCGCTTCAAGGTTCATCACATGGCGAATCACATGATACTCGTCAGCAATACCATTACCGCCGTGCATATCACGTGCAACACGTGCTATATCCAGCGCTTTGCCACAGGAGTTGCGCTTAATTAACGAAATAGTTTCTGGTGGTAACTGGTCAAGATCCATCAATCGACCTGCTTGTAAACAGGCTAATAAACCGATGGTGATTTCCGTTTGCATATCCGCCAATTTCTTCTGAATCAGCTGCGTTGCCGCCAATGGGCGATTAAACTGATGGCGATCAAGCGTATATTGACGCGCCGCATGCCAGCAAAATTCGGCTGCACCAAGAGCGCCCCAAGCAATACCGTAGCGGGCTTTGTTCAAACAGCCAAATGGGCCTTTCAAACCGCTCACGTTTGGCAACAAGGCATCTTCTGGCACTTCGACGTTATCCATCACAATCTCACCGGTAATTGACGCGCGCAGTGAGAATTTGCCTTCAATTTTAGGTGCGGATAAACCCTTCATACCTTTCTCAAGTACGAAGCCGCGAATTTCGCCATCAAGCTTCGCCCACACCACAAACACATCGGCAATCGGTGAGTTAGTAATCCACATTTTAGTGCCTTTCAGCACATAACCGCCGTCAATCTTTTTCGCCGTAGTACGCATGCTGGCAGGGTCAGAACCGGCATCCGGTTCGGTCAAACCAAAGCAACCAACCCACTCACCGCTTGCTAACTTCGGCAAATATTTCATGCGTTGCTCTTCGGTACCGTAGGCATAAATCGGGTGCATCACCAAGCTTGATTGCACACTCATCGCACTGCGGTAACCGCTATCGACGCGCTCAACTTCACGTGCAATTAAGCCATAACAAACATGATTCACTTCCGCACAGCCGTATTTTTCCGGCAACGTCGCACCCAATAATCCGAGCTCACCTAACTCGTTCATAATCTCACGATCAAAACGCTCTTCGCGGTTTGCCGTGAGCACCCGAGTCATCAGTTTTTCTTGGCAGTACTGATGGGCGGTATCGCGAATCATGCGTTCTTCTTCAGTCAGCATGGATGAAAATTGGAATGGGTCTTGCCAGTCAAAAGGAAAACGAGCCATGAGAAATCCTCAGTTAAATTCGAAATCGATATTAGCTATTAGATATTGGATATTAGGAAAACCTGAAATATCAGATCTAATATCCAATATCCAATATCTAATAGCTAATATCCAATATCTAATAGCTAATATCGCACTAGTTTTACTTCACTTTACTCCTGTTTGTTGTAAAGTTAAATCATATAAAAACTAAACCAGCTATAGCTTTTACCTATGGATTTACGACAACTGAATTACTTCGTGGCAGTATACGAAAACGGCAGTATTAGTGCCGCGGCTCGAGCCTGTCATGTGGCGCAACCAAGCTTGTCGGCTGCACTACAGCAACTGGAAGATGAATTGGGTACTGCGCTGTTCGTGCGGCAATCGCGCGGCGTGACGCCAACCGAAGATGGCGAGCGTTTGTATGGCCATGCCGGGCGATTGCTCAGTCAAATGCAATCGCTGAAAGCCTCGTTTCGACATAGCGTGAAGCGGGTGCAATTTCGGTTGGGATTGATTCGTGCTTTGGGGGTGGAGCGTATGAGTCAATTACTACGTGAATTCAGTGCCGGAGTGGAAGGGTTGGAATTGCATTTGGTGGAGCCGGAGGATGATGCCGATGCGCGAATCATTACCCCGAAAATGCTCAAAGCCGGTGAACAGTTTTTGCCTATTTGGACTGACCATTTTTTGATTGCATTACCTGCTGGACACCCGTTAGCGCTCAAACCGAGTTTACAATTGGAAGATTTCGATGAATTGGCACTGATTAAACGCACACCGTGCGATGCATGGTCGCAGTTTTATCCGGAGTTGATAAGAAACGGAATTCAGCCAGATATAAGGGCGGACATTCACACCATTGAATATGCGCTTGGGTTGGTTTCTGCTGGTGTTGGTGTTGCATTGGTTCCTGATTTCGAGGTGCTTCGCGAACGTCAGGATGTGATTTTGCGACCACTTGAGGGCATTACCTTACAACGGACGATTGGTCTTGCGTATCCGCGCTCAAAAGCAGGTCAGCCGGCGCTAGACTGGTTGCGCATACTGTGCCAACAACGAAGTCAGCCAACAACCCCGTAGCTGTGTTATCAAGCAAATTTAAATTGGTTACGACCGCTTGCTTTGGCGGCATAAAGTGCTGCGTCGGCATCGTTGAGTAGGTCATCTAGTGATCGGGTGCTGCGTGCGCTAAGAATTCCTCCTAGGCTGACGGTTAGCTCTATATTACGACCATCGAAATGGAAGGATTGTGCAGCAATCCGCTCGACCAGACGCTGACTTATCATTTCCGCTTGCTGACGATCCACATCGGCTAAAGCAATCGCAAACTCTTCGCCGCCAATACGCGCAGCAACGTCGCGCTCGCGCATTGTTCTACGAATAATTTCTGCCACATGTCTTAGGCAAGCATCACCCGCCGCATGGCCAAACTGGTCATTGATTGATTTGAAATGATCAAGGTCGATCATCAAAATACACGACGGTTTTTCCAACTGCTTATTTTGAGCAAGGAGTAGCGCGCCCTGTTCAAAAAAAGCGCGTCGATTAAATAATTCCGTCAATTCATCAAGGTGTGCAATTTTAAGCAGTCGTCGCTCGTTGTGAGAAAAAGCGAGAACCGGAAACAGTAGCGTGGTCATCGTGGTCATCATTAAATGCGCCATCAACAACAGCGTAAATAAAGTCTCGCTTGTATCGGCGATTTGCAGCGCAGTATTTGCCATAAGCAGCATGAGCAAACCGTGAATACCAAATAGCCCCATCAATATTTGGCGAGTAATTCGCGGCGTTGGCCGAATGTGCCGAAGGTAGTTGGCAGCGAAAAGATAAATCACACCGCATAAAGTCGCTGTCATTGCTTCGGCGACATGAGCTATCGATAGCGTGCTAAGCAGCAATATCGTACTGACGACTAGGGTGACGACAATGCTAGTCAGTGGCACGTCAGTTTGTTGGCGATACTGTCGCATGCCGTGTAAAGCGAGCAATGGCACACTAATAATTAGTAAATCTGCCACAACAATCGTCAGCCAAGGTTGCTCAATTGTCCCTCGGAGGCTGGTCAGAACATTGGCTAGGGCAAATAAGAAACACGCAAGCGCCCATGTTTTAAAACTCTTTTGCGTAGGAATAGCTCGGTGAATAACAAGCAGGGTTATACCAAGTACAATGTTTAAAATGATTGTCGTAATGATCAATGTGGGTAGATGAATCAACGCACAAGTCTCTTGGAGCTAAATAACAACGAAAAGCCAGAATAGCTCGTTCAAACGCGTCGCACAATCGAACTTACATTCGCGCTCTGCCTCAATGACAGAGCGCGAATATTCCAACTAACTAAGAAGCGATATCAAATCGGTCTGCATTCATCACTTTGGTCCATGCTTTGACGAAGTCTTTCACAAATTTTTCTTGTGAATCGTCTTGTGCATAGAGTTCAGCGTATGAACGTAAAATCGAGTTCGAACCAAACACCAGATCAACACGCGTTGCGGTGTATTTGGTTTCACCGGTGTTACGATCTTTTATCGCATAACTGTTGCGGCCAGTTGGCTCCCACTTGTAATGCATATCGGTGAGCGTGACGAAGAAATCATTGGTTAAGCTACCAACACGGTCGGTAAATACACCATGCTTGCTGTCACCGTAATTGGTGCCAAGTACACGCATGCCGCCCATGAGCACAGTCATCTCAGGAGCCGTTAGCCCCATTAACTGAGCGCGATCGAGCAACAACTCTTCCGGTTGCACGGTGTAGTTCTTCTTCAACCAGTTGCGGAAACCATCATGAATTGGCTCCAGTGGCTCAAATGAGTCAACATCGGTTTGCTCGTCGGTGGCGTCGCCACGACCTGAGGCAAATGGCACTTCAATATTGAAGCCAGCGTTCTTCGCCGCTTGCTCTATGGCGTAGTTACCGCCAAGCACAATCACATCAGCAATGCTGGCGCCGGTTGCTTTTGCAATCGGTTCAAGCTTACTCAACACTTTCGCGAGACGCTCAGGCTCATTGCCTTCCCAGTCTTTCTGTGGCGCTAAACGAATACGTGCACCGTTCGCACCGCCGCGAAGATCGGAGCCACGGAACGTGCGCGCGCTATCCCATGCGGTTGCCGCAAGCTCAGCAATCGATAGCCCCGTGTCAGCAATTTTCGCTTTCACTGCGGCAACATCATAGTCTTTGCTGCCAGCAGGAACAGGGTCTTGCCAAATCAACTCTTCTTGCGGAACATCTGGGCCTAAATAGCGAGCCAGTGGCCCCATGTCGCGGTGCGTCAGCTTATACCAAGCACGAGCGAACACTTTTGAGAAATACTCAGGGTCTTTATAAAAGCGCTCAGAAATTTTCCGATACTCAGGGTCCATCTTCATCGCCATATCCGCATCGGTCATAATTGGATTCCGACGAATGGATGGGTCTTCCACATCAACCGGTTTGTCCTCTTCTTTAATATTAATCGGCTCCCACTGCCAAGCGCCGGCTGGGCTCTTTTTCAGTTCCCAGTCATAGGTAAACAGCAAGTAGAAATAGCCGTTGTCCCATTGGGTTGGGTGGGTTGTCCATGCGCCTTCAATGCCGCTAGTCACCGTATCTCGGCCAATGCCGCGGGTTTTAGTATTGTTCCAGCCTAAGCCTTGCTCATGAACGTCGGCAGATTCAGGATCAGGACCCAAGTTCTCAGCCCTGCCGTTACCATGACATTTACCAACGGTGTGACCACCTGCGGTTAATGCGACTGTTTCTTCATCATTCATGGCCATACGCAAGAAGGTTTCGCGAACGTCTTGTGCGGTACGCAGTGGATCTGGATTACCGTCGACACCCTCTGGGTTCACATAAATCAAGCCCATCTGAACCGCAGCTAATGGATTTTCTAGGCTGGCACTATCTTCTTTTTCGTAACGCGTTTTACCTAACCACTCAGTTTCAGAACCCCAGTAAGTATCTTTCTCTGGGTGCCAAATATCTTCGCGACCGAATGCGAAACCGTAGGATGGTAAGCCCATCGATTCATAGGCCATGGTGCCGGCTAAGATGATTAAATCGGCCCAGCTAATTTTGTTGCCGTATTTCTTTTTAATCGGCCACAACAAACGACGAGCTTTGTCGAGGTTCACGTTGTCTGGCCATGAGTTTAATGGCGCAAAGCGCTGATTGCCGGTACCGCCGCCACCGCGACCATCAGCAATACGATAAGAACCCGCTGCGTGCCACGCCATCCGAATCATCAAACCACCGTAATGACCCCAATCGGCCGGCCACCACGCTTGGCTGTCGGTCATTAAGGCTTTTAAGTCATTCTTTAATGCGTCAACGTCGAGTTGTTTCAACGCTTCGGAATATTTGAAGTCAGGATCTAGCGGGTTGGTCTTGCGGTCGTGCTGGTGCAGAATGTCTAAGTTCAAGGCATTCGGCCACCAATCCATATTTGATTTGCCGGTCGCAGTGTTGCCACCGTGCATGACTGGGCATTTACCTGCATTGTCACTCATAAAAAACTCCTCGTTTCAATTCGTTAGCATCATCAAATTTCATGATAATGCCTTACCCTACGCTCTTAATGAGTCTAGTCAAAGTAAATAAAAACGACCAACTTAATAGCTTTTTTCGATGAAACTTTGTTTAATAGCACAGTATTTCAAGTAGAAGTGACAGCCTCATGACCAATATACGCCAAGCCTATCAACAAGCCGCACGTCAGGCGCAGTGGTCGATACTGCGCCATCCGCCTGAGTCCATGGCGCAGGTATTGCGACAAGTTGCCGAGCGTTCTGAAAGTGTTCTTGAGCCAGATGTGTACGGTAGCGGCGCATTGATTGAGAGCTTTGAGGCGAAAATTGCCAACATGCTTGGTAAACCAGCGGGACTATTTTTACCAAGCGGTACCCTGGCACAACCGATGGCACTGAAAATTCACAGCGAGGCGAGCCAGAAACAACAGATAGGCCTGCACCCAACATCGCATTTGGTGTTGCATGAACAAGACGGCTATCAGCAGCTATGGGGTCTACAAGGCCAGCTGTTAGGTAACGCCGAGAAGGTACTAACACTGGACGATTTAAAACAAGCGAATACGGCCGATTTAGCGGCGATTGTGCTTGAGTTACCGATGCGTGAAATTGGCGGACAATTGCCGACTTGGGACGACCTACAGGCGCAAGTGAAATGGGCGCGTACACAAAACATTGCCGTACATATCGATGGTGCACGGCTGTGGCATTGTCCAGCGTATTACCAACGTAGTTTGGCAGAAATTTGTGAGCTTGCTGACTCAGTTTATGTAAGTTTATACAAAGATATCGGCGGTATTGCCGGTGCCGTTTTGGCGGGTACGGAAGCATTCATTGCCGAAGCGAAACGCTGGAGTCGTCGCGCTGGCGGCAATTTAATTTCAATGTATCCATATATTTTGGCGGCTGAGAAAGGTCTCGAAGAAAACTTATCGTCAATCGATGACGCCGTTCACTATGCACAAAAGCTTGGGCCGTTATTAGAGGCCATTGAGGGCGTGCGCGTGAAGCCAAAACAACCGCAAGCGGCCATGTTCCACTTGCACATTGACCGCGAAGAAGACGCTTTGATTCAAGCAATGACTGATTATGCGAATACGACAGGTGTGGTTGTTCTGCCGTTACCGCGGGCTCGTAAAAATGGCCAGTGTATTTGTGAAATCAGCGTGGGTCGCCGCACCATGCAGCAGCCACCTGAATTCTGGCATGAGCACCTGAGTGCTTGTTTGCAAGCTTAAGCGTCTGGAATTAACGTCATGCATTCAATCGGACACACTGGAATACAAGCGGGCTCGTCGTAGAAGCCTTCGCATTCGGTGCATTTGTTCACATCGACCACGTAGTGCTCCTTACCCATGGCAATGGCGTCGTTCGGGCACTCGGGTACGCACATATCGCAGTTAATGCAGTCACTATCAATTACCACAGGCATTGGTCACCTCCACCACTGGAATCGTTTGTTGCGGTTTGTGTTCGCCAATCTTAATGAGCATGCTGAAGTGCGCGTCATCATCTGTTAGTGCAATCGGTAATTGCACATGAACCTGGCGGCCAGCACCGGCTGCACGCACTAATGGTTGGTTTTGTGCATCCTGCATATTGCGAAGCTCAAAGGTCACATTTCCCGATGGCTTCATCAGAATCAAGGTATCGCCGACAGCAAAGGCATTTTTGACATCGACATAAGCGTTTGTACCCTCAACTGAAAGCACTTCGCCGACCAACAGTTGCTCGCCTAAGCTATGGCTGGTGTTGTAGTTTTGCGTGTCGCTGGGCACGTGGCGGCGCAAGAAGCCTTCGGTAAACCCACGGTTAGCCATACCTTCTAATTCCGCCAATAAATCACGGTTAAACGGTTTTCCAGCCACGGCATCATCAATGGCTTGACGATATATTTGTGCAGTGCGCGCAACGTAGTACGGGGATTTGGTGCGCCCTTCAATTTTCAGTGAATGCACACCCATGCGGGTTAACGCGTCAACATGTTCAATGCCGCGCAAATCTTTGGAATTCATGATGTAGGTGCCATGCAAATCTTCATCCATGAGCATGTACTCACCAGGACGCTGCGGCTCGGTCAATAACACTGGAGTATCAATCGGGTTGAATTGGCCGACAGCATCTTCCTGCGCATCATGCACCTGATAGGGCCAGCGACAAGAATTGGTGCAAGCGCCTTGATTCGGGTCGCGTTTATTGAAGTAACCAGATAACAAGCAACGGCCGGAGTACGCCATACACAATGCGCCGTGAACAAAGACTTCGAGTTCCATATCCGGACATGTTTTGCGAATCTCAGCAATTTCACGTACTTCGAGTTCTCGCGACAAAATCACCCGTTCAATACCTTGCTGCTGCCAAAATTGCACCGCCGCCCAATTAACCGTATTAGCTTGCACGCTCAAATGCAGCGTTTGTTCGGGGTAATGCTGACGTAGCAACATCACAATGCCGGGATCAGAAACAATCAATGCATCGGGTTTTAATGCCACTACCGGCGCCATATCGTCCACAAACGAAACAAGCTTGGCATTGTGCGGGGCAATATTCACCACCACGTAGAACTTTTTGCCGAGCGCGTGTGCTTCGTTGATACCTTGCTCGAGGCGTGGCAAATCAAATTCGTTGTTGCGCACGCGCAGGCTGTAGCGAGGTTGGCCGGCATAGACAGCATCAGCGCCGTAAGCAAATGCAAGACGCATCGCTTTTAAGCTGCCGGCTGGGCTCAATAATTCTGGTCCAGATTGACGTAATGACATAACACCCTTGTGTAACTGCAGTCGGTTGTGGTCGAAACGGTTGTGGTCGAAATTGTGGCCGGGTAGTTTATACCTCGCTGGCGCCTGTTTTGTTGATCGACGTCAAGGTTTGTGCAAATTGCTGCAGTCGCGCGGTACGGCTATTTTCTGGTAGCCAAACATCAATCAGGTGGGCGCGGTCGGGGTCGGCCCAAGCATGCGCAAAGGCGGCTGCGAAGCTTTGTTGGTCATGCGCACGTAAGCTGTGAATACCCATCGATTCCGCTAATTGTGGGAATTGCCAATGTTGTAGCGCTGTTGCTTTCAGCGTTGGTGCAAATGCCGCAATCATGTCCCATTTATGGTTATTAAACAGCACCACAATTGGGCGGCAGCCATAACGCAAGCTGTGAGCAAGCTCTAAACCGGTCATTAAGAAAGCACCATCGCCAACCAAGACCACAGGGCGGCGTTGATTGGTGACATAAACCCCGAGCGCGGCGGGAACGGCATAACCCATAGAGGCATAGTAAGCAGGTGCCAAAAACTCGGATGGCGAGGCTTGTAATGAAGCGAACAAACAGTCACCGACATCACTTATAATAGGCACAATAGCGCGTTGGCGGCTAAGCTGCTGATGAATTTCCCGAACGACGGTATCGGCATTAAAATATGCCGGCTCTTGCTGCTGTATCGGTGTTAGATCACGGTGCTCAAAAAGCGGCAAGGGTTCACTAGCAAGCCGAGCACAGAAGAGTTTCAGCGGTTGCGCAGGAAACTCAATTCGATGAAAGTGCTCGGCATGAATAAGAGCCTGATGCGCGCTAAAATTGCTGTCGGTGTAAACCACGCCAATTGCTAATACGAGGTCGGCATCATAAATGAGCTGACTGGCGCGCGTGCCCTGGGCGCCGCAGAATACACCGCCATAACAGCTATGTTCGGGGTTTACGCTGGCGCGTCCGAGTAAGGTAGTCACAATTGGAATATTGAACTGTTCAGCGAGCCGTTCTAGTGCGAATTGCGCTCCACTGCGGCGCACGTTTACACCACTTAAGATAACCGGCCGTCGCGCTGTGCATAAGGCGTCAACAAGGCGTTGGTAGGCGAATTCGTCAACCGCTTGTGGGGTTTCATGCAGCACCAGCTTGGCCGGCTCCAAATTAAAATCGACGGCATCGCGCGGAACTTCAATCAGGACAGGGCGAGATTGTCGCTGACATTGTTGTATCGCGGCTTGTAGTTCATTCGCCGCCGTGTCGGGATTATTCAAACGAACTTGCGCGCAAGTAATTTCGGCAAAAATAGTCCGCTGTGAATCGATAGACTTGGCTTGATGATGTATTTGTAATCGCGAGGCAACTTCTTTCGCACTGGGGTAGCCGGCAATAATGATCAGTGGCACATATTCTTCGTAAGCTTGAGCCACAGCATTAACGCCGTTTAGCGCACCGGCGCCATAGGTCAAAGCGACAACGGTTGGGCGATTAGCGCTACGAGCCGCAGCATCGGCGGCATACACGGCAGCAGGCTCGTGAGTTAAATAATAAAACGGCAGGGCATCGGGTTGATCTTGTAACTGCTGTAGTAACGGCAGAATAAAATCACCAGGAATACCAAATATCTCGTTCACGCCGCAGTGGCGCAGCGATTGAGTAAGCAATGCACCAAGTTGCATGTTTAAGGCTCCATAACCAAATCAGCCCACAAGTGTGGGCTGATTTATGAAGCGAAGTGTTGACGTGCGTCAATAAGCTTACTGGTCTTGGTTCACCATCCACACAGCCGCTTCCACTCGAGAGCGCAAACCTAGTTTTTTCAGCAGGTGCTTCACGTGTACTTTTACCGTGCCATCAGAAATATCCAGCTCGCGGGCAATCACTTTATTACTCATGCCCTTGGCAATCAGCTCCAAAATTTCGCGTTCACGATTGGTCAAGCCATCGAGTTTACTCGCCGTTGGCGCTGATGGACGGCGCAATGCCGTTGCCAGTACCTCGGTAATGGCTTCACTGAGAACCATTTTCCCTTCAATGGCACGTTGAATTTGGTCCAGTAACAATTCCGGATCCATATCTTTCAACAAATAGCCATCGGCGCCATTGGTAATAGCGGTCACAACATCTTCATCCGCATCAGACACCGTCAACATGACAATGCGAGACGTCACGCCGTTATCGCGCATGCGCTTCAGCGTTTCGAGGCCATCCATGCCTTGCATGTTCAAATCAAGAATGATCAGATCAGGGTCAAGCTCTTCAGCTTTTGCCAAGGCGTCTACGCCGTTGCTGCATTCAGCAACAACCTCTAGACCATCCTCGAGTGAAATCAACTGTTTCAAACCCTTGCGCAGCAGTGGATGATCATCCACAAGCATAATGCTAGCGGGGGTGTCCGACATGACAAGCTCCTTGTTTGCGTCGCTTTTTATTGCGTTTCATCAGTATTCTAAAGCACGTATTGTTACACAATGTTGTGCCACAAAGTACAGATTAGCGCAAACTAACCCTTTTGGGGTAGTTTCAGTTGCCTCTTCTGCCTTGCCAATTATCACTCCCGCTGAATTGTTGTATTGCGTGCAATCACGCATAGTTCATAGCATGAATCATACTAGGAGCTGCCCGTGAATACTGTGCGCACATCTTCAACTGTCGACAAGCCAACAGCAATCAATTTGATTGTTGGCATGACGCTGTGGATGAGTCTCAGTGTGTTAGTGGTGCAGCTGTTCACCGTCGACGCTGGCTTTAGTTTTGCGCAACTGTATCGTCTGCTCGCCATTTCCGGATTAAGCGCCACAGTATGGCATTTCGTGTTCTTTTGGTTGGGTGAGCGAGCCATGCAGGCACGGTTTATTTATCTCAGTACTGCGGCGCTGCTGTTGCCAGCTATCGCTATGATCTGGCTGCTAATGAATCCGCCATTGTCTTATACCGCACTGCAGTGGCTGGCCGCTGCCTGTGGCTTCGGTGGGGCACAATTTATTGCATTTACGCATCACGACAAAGTGGATCAATCTGGGTTGGGTTGGACGTTGGCGGTAAACGCAGGCATCGCTGGCATTGGGATTGTCATAGCGCAGGCGGCCTTGCCATTTCTTTCTAGCTTCAATTTGTTTGGGGCTACACCTTGGTTTACAGCGCACGGCAGCGGCGACATCGTGGGAATCATTGCTCCCGGTGCGCCGCTCTATCTAGCCAATATTGGTTGGCTGATTGTTGCGGCAATTGTGTTGGCGACGATTACTTGGCAAGTCGCTCGACCATCAACACGACAGCCGGCGCCGCCACTTGGGAGTTTAACCGATCGCACACATTATCGAGCCATTTTACGTAATAAGCACACTTGGTTGATGACGCTGTTTTATGTCATGGCGTTTGGTTCGTTTATCGGTTTCACCATTACTTTCCCGTTGAGCCTACAAACATTCAGTGCAACCTATGCGCCAAGCGCATTAACGTACGCTTGGATTGGCCCGTTGCTTGGTGTGTTAGCGCGGCCATTTGGCGGCTGGTTAGCGGATTTGTTTGGCGGAGCGAAAGTTACCTTATGGTGTGCGCTGGTACTCACTGTGAGTTGCATTGTGGCCGGTGCTATCACTTTTCAGGCGAGTCAAAGTCCGTTACCAGAACAGTGGTTTCTAGGGTATTTGCTGATATTTTTAGTGATTTTCATTGCAACTGGTGCGGCTAGTAGTGCAATCTTCCGCAGCGTTAGTGTGGTGTTGCCATTGGAGCGACTCCCATTGGCACTGCGCTGGCTAACTGCAGTTGCAACCGCCGGTGCGGCGTACATTCCGACGCTGTGGTACATCAATAGCACCCATGCAACACCAGCAATTGCGCTGTTTGTCTTCGCCGCTTTCTACCTGTTGTGTGCAGTGTTGGTCAGCGTCATGTATCTGCGCAATCGGAGCGAGTTCTATAACCCGTAAACTTAAGCAGGATACGGCTCGCTTTGGCGTTCCAAAATGTACTGTGGGGTAAATTCAAAATACACACCAGTACCGCCAACATCGCGACGCTGAATCGAAATATTTCCACCTAAATGACGGCTGCGTTCTTGCATAATCGCTAAACCATAATGGTTGAGCTTCTCGGCGTTCTCCGGAATACCAATGCCGTTATCTTCAATGCTCAGGTGAATTTTCTCTTGGTCATCTTGCGATAATCGCACCACCACATCCGAACCTTGGCTATGGTGAATGGTATTCTGGCAGGCTTCACGAATAATTTGCAGCAAGTGAATTTCTTCGTGTGGCACCAGCGGTGTATTCTCCAACTGATAGTCTAAGCGGAAGGCGATATCCGATTGCTCACCAAACTGTTGCATGGTGGTTTGTAATGCATGCAACAAACCAGCACCGTCCACCTTTAAGCGGAAGGTAGTAAGCAATTCGCGCAGTTGACGATAAGCCGCATTCAAGCCTTCTTTCAGCTCTTCAGCGACATCTTCAATCACTTCGCGGTTATCTTTATCAATGGCTTTGTTTAAACGAGTCACCTGAATTTTCAAATACGACAGCGCTTGCGCTAACGAATCATGTAACTCACGAGCAATCACCGTACGTTCTTGAATGAGCGCTAAGCGACGCACTTGCTCTTCTTCTTGTTTTAAGCTCAATGCCACAGCGAGCTGGTCGGCAACCGATTGAATCAATTGCTGCTGCCAATCGTTAAGTTGCTCTGATAACGGACAACGCGCAACGAGAACGCCGTAGCTGTGATCTTCACGTTCAATGGCGAAGCGATAAATACGCTGATTGTCCTGAATTGAAACACCGGCACCGGCATTCACGCATTGACTACAATCGACCCCTTCGCATGGATCAAACGGTGCGCCGATAGGTTGTACCTGCAGATAAGGCTTGTTACCAGCTTCGGTGATTAAGCAAAGCTCAATATCATCCACTTCGGAGGCTCGCTTCAACCCATTCACAATTTCGGTGAAATCGTGATAGCCCGGCGAATGCTCAATAATCATGCGTGCTGTATCGTATAAAAATTGCAGACGAATATTGGATTTCTGAATGGCTTTGGTTTGTTCGTCGACGCGCTTTTCGAGATTGCCGTACATAAAGCCAATGGCTTCATTCATTTTATTTAACGTGCCGGCTAAAACACCGAGCTCGTCGCGCATCGGGTGCTTAACACGCGCTGTAAAGTCGCCCTGACCTATGCGGCGGGCCGCTTGGGTTAATACCTCTAACGGATAGCGAACCCGCGTACGTAACCAATAAAAAATTACAAACGCCAAGCCAATGCTAGCAAACAAGCTCAGTACCTGAATGGAGCGAATTGAGCGAATCCGTGTCTCAGCATCTTGCTGAATAGCTGTGACAAACGCATTAATTTGATCAATCTGTGGCTCAATTTCATTCATTAAGCGATTAGCGGGAATCTCCCCAGTTTCTACACGTTGTTGAAACGCCAGCCAATTCGTTTGAGTTGACCGATACAATTCGGTCAACGCGCTTTGTTCGTGCTCAAAGCGATTAAATACACTGTGATGCCAACTTTCATTTAACGCCTCGGCAATCGTCGCAGCTTTTTCTGGCGAGTGCATGACATGCCAGCTGTACTGGTAGGCTTGGTAGCGCAGTGAACCCGCAACATTGATGGCCAACGCATCGTGGTCGGCTTTTTCTGACAGCCAATAAGAAGCCAAAAGCGTCAAGATGGTTAAGCCCACCATGGCACTTAAAGCAATTCCGATACGAGTAACAATTGAAAACTTATTCATAACACCTGCGTTGTTGCGGTTTGCGCTTGCGACTGTATAGTTTAACGCCAAACGTTCTGATGTGCGAATATGGAGTTATAGATGGAACATGAATTTTGGCACGAACGCTGGCAAAAGCGTGAAATTGGTTTTCATCGCCTCGATGTCCACCCGTTACTGACGACTCAAATTGAATCGGTTGCTAAGCCTAGCGCCACTATTTTCGTGCCGTTGTGTGGCAAGTCGCTCGATATGCAATGGTTGCTTCAACAAGGCTATGAGGTAATTGGTATTGAGCTGAGCGAAGTGGCAATTCAAGAGTTTTTCACCGAGCACAACTTGCCCTATCAGACCAGCCAAGAAGGCTCTTTCATTGCATATTGCGCAGAGGGTATCTGCATTTATCAAGGTGATTTCTTTGACCTGACCGAAGCGCATTTGCAAGCGGTGTCAGCATGGTACGATCGTGCCGCCATGGTAGCGTTACCGCCCACAATGAGAACCAGATACATCACCCATTTACAACGCATATTACCAACAACCGCTAACGGTTTATTGGTGATGGTCGAATACCCAGAAGATTATTGGAAAGGCCCACCATTTGTGGTTCATACCGATGAAATACGAACAAGCTATCAGGATAATTACGCTATTGACGTATTACCATTACTCCCGGGGTTCACCCTTGGCGGCGATGCGAATGTTACTGAGCGTGGTTATTTGTTGTCACCGAAGCACAAGGCTTAAAACACGCAAAAAAAAGCCCGAGACGGTTGGGAGGTCTCGGGCTAACATCACCGTGGGGTTACCACGGACAACAACACAAGTTGTTACTTCACAGTGACGGGTTTAGCGTCAACTTCAGCTTCTTGCTTGCCGAACAGGCCAATAACAACCTGATAAGCAACCGCAAGACCACCGATGATAAACACTACGTCACCAACAGTACGAATCCAACGTAAGCTTTCTAGCAATGGCTGTTGCATGAACTCTTCGCTACGGGCGTACCACAAGCCTTCAGATGCCGATGCGAAGAACTGAATGAAGCCGATTGGTAACAGGCTAGTGAACAGCATCATGCACAGACCAATGTTCATCCACCAGAAAGCGGTTTTCATGATCTTGTCGTTGAACGCGAAGTTCGGACGAATGTAGCGCAAGATAAGTAGTACGAAACCAATCGCTAAGAAACCATACACCCCGAACAATGCTGCGTGAGCGTGAGTAGGTGTCGTGTTCAAGCCTTGAATGTAATACAGCGCAATTGGTGGGTTAATCATGAAGCCCAATACGCCGGCACCCAAGAAGTTCCAGAATGCGACTGCAACGAAGCACATGAGAGGCCACTTGATGCGTTGCATCCAGTCAGCACGTTTCTGCAAGCTCCAGTTTTCCCACGCTTCATAACCAAGTACAACCAATGGCACTACTTCAAGCGCAGAGAAAGTCGCGCCTACAGCCATAATTGGTGTAGTAGTACCTGAGAAGTACAAGTGATGGAAAGTACCTGGTACGCCACCTAGCATGAACAATGATGCTGAAGCCAATGAAGCTGCAGTTGCCATGCGGCGTGATACTAGACCCATGCTGTGGAAGATGAACGCTAACGCGGCGGTTGCGAATACTTCAAAGAATCCTTCTACCCACAGGTGAACAATCCACCAGCGCCAGTATTCCATGATTGATAAGTGAGTACGTTCGCCGTAGAAGAAGCCAGCGCCGTAGAACAAACCAATCGCTACCACTGAAGCGGTTAATAGAGCCAACAAGTTCTTGTCGCCAGGCTGTTTGAATGCGCCAATAACGCCACGCAACATCAAACCTAACCAGAACACGATGCCGAGGAACTTACCAATTTGCCAGAGACGACCTAAGTCGACGTACTCATAGCCTTGGTGGCCTAACCAGAAGTTGAGGTTTTCAGGCATGATTTGTGCGATAGCTAAGTAGTTACCGATGAACGAGCCAGCCACAACCACAACCAGTGCCCAGAACAAAATGTCGACACCCAGTTTTTGGTATTTCGGATCTTTACCACCGTTGATAATTGGTGCAAGGAACAAACCTGCAGCCAAGAAGCCGGTTGCAATCCAGAATAGTGCGGCTTGAATGTGCCAAGTACGTACCAATGAGTACGGGAACCACTGCGACACGTTGATACCATAGAATTCCTGGCCTTCAACGGTGTAGTGTGCGGTGAAACCACCGAGGAAAATTTGCACAATGAACAACGCCATCACCAAGAACAGGTATTTACCCAAGGCTTTTTGTGATGGAGTTAAATTAACCAGACTGATAGGGTCTTTCTTCGGTGCTTCAGGCTCTTCTTCGTCATGTTCACGCAAGAACGCCCACGCCCAAATCAAGGCACCAACACCGGCAATTAACAAGATAATTGATACCAATGACCAGATGATATTTTCAGCACTTGGTTTGTTATCAATTAACGGCTCATGCGGCCAGTTATTGGTATAAGTCACGTCGCTATCAGGGCGCTCAGTTGCGGCAGCCCAAGCAGTCCAGAAGAAGAACTGAGTCATGACGTCGCGACGTTCTGCGCTTGGTAAGGTGTTCTCTTTCATCGCATAGCTTTCGCGCGTGCTACGCAGTGACAAGTCATCGCTGAACAAACGGCTGTAGTACTCAGCAGTTTGTGCAATTGCTTCAGCACGAACGGCATCAACCGTAAGCGTATCGGTTGCAGCGTCGTACTGAGGGTTACGATATTCTTGCTTTAACTCAAACTGTAGCGCGTTCTGTTGCGCTTCAGTTAAGCTTTCATAGCTTTGGCCGTAGGTGTTTTGCGCGGTAATTTCTAACCATGCTAACAACTCGCGGTGTAACCAATCGGCAGTCCAGTCTGGCGCCTGATACGCACCATGACCCCAAATCGAGCCGAGTTGCATACCACCGACTGATTGCCATGCGGTTTGACCATCAAGAATCGTCTCTTCCGTCATCAATACTTGACCCGATTCGGTCACTACTTGATCAGGAATAGGCGGAGCGACACGGTAAACTTCTTTACCGAAATAACCGAGGACACCAAAGGTAATCGCCAAAATGGCAATCAATGTCCACCATAATTTTTTATAACCGGCCATGTGGCACCTCCGGCTGTTGATGTTGTTGCATTGTTGATTCTCCCTTTAATCACGTTTGCGCTGTGTTACGACATGGGTTGCGCACACGTCGATTGTCTAGCAAGCCCCGTGCCAAGTTTTATCTCACTGAAAAAGCACGTTTATTTAAATTTATTGGGTTAAATCAACCCAATTCTTCAGCGGTCATTTAAACCGCCTCGGTAGAAATTACCCGCGTATAGAATGGCAGAGCCCTAGTCCACAAGAAATTGAGCTAAAGGGGTAAACAAAAGGATTGTTTGGGGTATACCCATTGGAGGTAGTTTTTATTGATCTAGATCAAGGCAGCTTTGTGTGTCGAGACTATGCTGAAACACAATATATGGTGATTTATATATAACCTTACACAATATATAGGTATTTCATGTTGCGATACAGTGCTGAACAGGTGGTATTTCAGGAGGTTCCTGGAGAAGTCTCCCTTGCTTATACCATCACCGGCTGTCCAGTGGGATGCAAAGGGTGCCACAGCGTCGATAGTTGGCCAGTGGGTAGTGGTGAGGCGCTAACTACCGACTACTTCGCGGCGCGTTTGGCACAGTATCGCAACCTGATTACCTGTGTATTGTTTCTTGGCGGCGAATGGCAGCCCGATGCGCTCATTGCGCTACTGAAAATGAGCCGTGACGCCGGTCTCGAAACTTGTTTATACACCGGTTATGACGACGTGTCGCAAGCGATTAAGCAACACTTGACCTACCTCAAAACGGGGCCATGGATTGCGGAGCTTGGTGGCCTAGACAGCCCCACCACCAACCAGAAGTTCTATGACTTACGCAATCAGCAACGACTCAATTGCCGGTTTATCACAACGTAGCCGGTTATAAATAATAAATAAATGGAGAAGAACAATGCTGCGCTTACACCCTGAACAAGTTGACGCGAAAATGGACTTTATCAAGCAGTACTTAGCTGCACAAAATGCTGCTGATGGTTCAAAAATGGATGCCAACGCCAACGTCACCCAGAAAAATATTGCGACCCTTGAAGCGGAATTAATGAAAGACTTTTTCGTGCAAGTAAATCGTAAACAAGTCAGTACCAAAATTGGCGAACTGTTTGGTGATGATTTGGCTCAAGAATACATTCGTCAAATTGAAGATCACGAGATTTATGTGCACGACGAAACCAGTTTGAAGCCTTATTGTGTGTCGGTGACAATGTATCCGTTTTTGCGTGATGGTTTAACGAAACTCGGTGGTGAGTCAAAAGCGCCAAAACATCTCGAAAGCTTCTGCGGCACCTTCGTAAACTTCGTTTTTGCTGTCAGCTCACAGTTTGCCGGTGCAGTCGCGACGGTCGAATTTTTGGCTTACTTCGATCATTTTGCGCGTCGTGATTATGGCGATAACTACCTTGAGACGCATCGCCACGAAATTGAAAATCACCTTCAGCACGTTGTGTATGCATTAAACCAGCCAGCTGCTGCACGTGGCTACCAAAGTGTTTTCTGGAATATTTCAGTGTATGACCAACACTACTTTGACAGTATGTTTGGTGATTTTGTGTTCCCTGATTTCAGCAAGAGTAGCTGGGAATCAGTCAGTAAGTTGCAAGATTTCTTTTTGCATTGGTTTAACGAAGAGCGCAAGAAAACCATTTTAACTTTCCCCGTAGTCACTGTGGCCATGCTCACCGAAAACGGTCAGTGTAAAGATCAGCAGTTTGCCCGCCATATTGCACATGAACTTGCCGACGGTAACTCCTTCTTTGTGTACTTATCGCCAAACGCAGACTCGCTCGCCTCATGCTGCCGCTTGCGTAGCGAAATTGCCGACAACACCTTCAGTTACACCTTGGGTGCCGGCGGCGTTGCTACGGGTTCTATCAATGTCATTACCATTAATATGAATCGCTTGGTGCAAGACGGTCGCGATTTAAATACTGAAATTGAGAAAATTCATAAGTACCAAGTGGCTTATCGTCGCATTATGGAAGAATACAAAGAAGCGGGTTTGCTCACCGTTTATGATGCCGGCTTTATTTCGCTGGATAAGCAATTCTTGACCATTGGCATCAATGGCATGGTGGAAGCGGCTGAATCACAAGGGTTAGTGGCGAGCAACAACCGCGACTACATTGAGTTTGTGCAGCGTCATTTGAAAGTCATCTATGACGCCAACAAACGTGCGAAGCAAGAATACGGCTATATGTTCAATACCGAATTTGTGCCGGCCGAAAACCTTGGCGTGAAGAACGCGAAGTGGGATCGTGAAGATGGCTACTTTGTACCACGAGACTGCTACAACTCCTATTTCTATGTGGTTGAAGATGAGCAAACCAATTCGCTGGATAAATTCATCATGCACGGTAACGAGTTGATTGAATTCTTAGATGGCGGTTCTGCGTTACATTTGAATCTGGATGAGAAGCTCAATGTAGATGGTTATTTGTCGATGCTGAATATCGCTGCAACCACAGGCTGCAATTACTTCTGTATCAACGTGAAAATTACCATCTGCAATGAGTGCGAACACATCGATAAACGTACGTTGTGCGAATGTTCATCGTGTGGCTCTGACGATGTCGATTATGGAACTCGAGTAATCGGTTACTTGAAACGCGTGTCGGCATTTAGCGCAGGGCGCCGCAAAGAACATCAAGCGCGCCATTATCACCGCAAACAGCATGACACCAGTATTGCCGGTGCTCGAGCGCAGGCTAACGCACTGAAGCAGGCGAGTTAAGCCTGCTTCAACTCAGCATGTAAATCAGCGCTGCGTTACACCACTTTGGAGTAACGTGGCGCTGTTGCTGCATCATCTAAATAAGCATCAAAACAGGCACAGATACTACGCACCCACAGGCGACCTAATGGCGTCACCGTTAAGCGCTGATCGTTTAACTCAACCAAATTATCTTCTACGAACGGTGCCAATTTTCGCTTCGCATCGGCGAAATAAGACCAAAAATCGTCGATGTTCCATTCTTTAGCGAACGCTTCAATGTCGAGATCAAAGTGGCAAATCACTTGTGAAATCAAAGCAGCGCGTAAGCGATCATCGTCGTTTAACTCAAACCCTTTCACAATCGGCAAAGTACCGTTATCAATGGCTTTGTAATAAGACGGTAGCTCTTTCACGTTTTGCCAGAGTACACCGTCAATTTGGCTAATTGAGGAGGCACCAATACCCAACAGCGCATCTTGGCCAGACGTGGTGTAGCCCTGGAAATTACGCTGCAGTTCGCCGCGTTGTTGCGCCTGTGCCAAGGTATCGTTGGTTTTAGCGAAGTGGTCCATGCCAATGAACTGATAGCCAGCCTCGGTGAACTTAGTAATACCTAACTGCAGCAATTCCAGTTTGATCGGTGCGGTTGGTAAGCTCGACTCATCAATTTTACGCTGGCCCGCAAAGCGCGATGGCAAGTGGGCATAGCTAAACAGTGACACGCGGTCAGGGTTCAGCTCAATCACTTGGTCAATCGATGCCGCGAAAGTTTCAGGGCGTTGATATGGTAGCCCATAGATTAGATCGAGATTGATTGAACGAAAGCCAAGTTCTTTGCTCAATGCAACCTGATGTTTGATCATGTCCGTGTCTTGCACTCGGTTGATGGCAATTTGAACCTTGGTGTCGAAATCTTGTACACCATAGCTCACGCGGTCAAAACCAAGTTGGCGCAAATGACGCAGTTTGTCATCGCTACAGCTGCGCGGATCGATTTCAATTGACCACTCTGCATTCGCGGTAAAATTGAAATGTTCATGCAGTAAGTCCATTAAGCGTGACAACTGTGTTTCGCTTAAGAACGTTGGCGTACCACCGCCCATATGCACCGATTCAAACTTGCGATCGCCCAACAAGGCTTTGTACATCGCCATTTCTTTGGCCAGGTAATCCAAATAAATGTCGGCTTTATGCTGATGACGGGTGATGACCTTGTTACAGCCGCAGTAGTAGCAAAGCTTAATACAGAACGGTAAATGAATGTATAAGCTCAACTCTTTTGGGGCGTTGGCAAGAGTGCGTACCATCGAGCTCAATGGAAACTGATTGTGCAGCGCCAATGCGGTCGGGTAAGACGTATAGCGTGGTCCATTGATGTTGTATTTATCGATGAGCTCCTGGCTCCAAACAATCTGGTTTGCGTGATTGGTCATGCGAACACCCCGTGGGAAAACCCCTTACTGATGAATAACTGAGCGCAGTTTATATGATGCGGATCAAAAATTTGATACACCTGAAGGGGTATAAGCTACCCGAACATACGCGCAAATTAACGTAGCTCGGGCTTTGCCAGAATCAGGCTGGCGGTCTCTTGGGTTACTCGATACAGCGACGCAGGCAGACGCCCTTCTAATTCAATTGTATCGAGTAAATTTTTCACCGATAAACCCAGTTCGGTGTCGCCCTTAATCAGCAGTTTACGCCGGAAAAACAGGGTGTCTGGGTCGACTTGGCCACTCATCAGCAATACCAACGAGGCACTATTTCCGCGCATGGTCACTGCGGCTTGATGCGGCTTTACGGACACTTTCAGGCGCATCGTATGTGGGTTTGCAATGGCGGTGACATAGAACACCAAGCTGAGATCGGGAACCTCAATTTGTACCCATTGATTGATTAAAAACGCAAGTTTTTGTTGTTGTAGCTCTGGTTTTAACACGTGGTTCAACATGGCCCCCAGCACCTGTTCTGACAAGGGTTTGGGCACGACATGTAAGGCACTATTAAAACCTTTCATAAGCTGCTGCCAGTGATCTACTACTTTTGGGATAACCATAAGTTGCCGTCCATTAATGTCCCTTAAAATTTTCATCGGATTATAATACTCATTACGAATGCATGTTTATCGACGGGATCAATAATTATGGAACTTCTGTGTCCGGCTGGCAGCATGCCAGCGTTAAAAGCTGCCATTGAGCACGGCGCCGACGCGGTGTATGTCGGCCTCAAAGACGAGACCAACGCACGTCATTTCGCGGGACTAAATCTTGATCAGGCTGGGCTGAGCGAAGCGGCTCGATATGTGCATCAACATGGCAAGAAGCTTCACGTCGCGATTAATACCTTTGCGCATGCCGATACGTTTGAGAACTGGCGCCGTGCTGTCGACATGGCAGTCAAAGCTGGCGCTGACGTGCTCATTCTTGCGGACATGGCGGTATTGGCGTATGCCGCCGATCGGTATCCGAAAGTTGAATTGCACTTATCGGTGCAAGCTTCTGCTACCAATGCAGCTGCCATTGAATTCTATAAACAGTTTGGTGTGAGTCGTGTCGTATTGCCGCGGGTGCTATCGATGAATCAAGTGCGAGCGATAGCGCGCACAACCGATATCGAGCTCGAGGTATTTGCCTTCGGTAGCTTGTGCATCATGGCTGAGGGGCGTTGCTACTTGAGCTCTTATATGACTGGTGAATCGCCGAACACTGCTGGCGCATGCTCGCCAGCAAAGTACGTGCGCTGGGATGAAGCCGAAGACGGTACTTTAGAGTCGCGCCTCAATAATATTCTAATCGATCGTTTTGCGCCGGATGAAACGGCTGGTTATCCAACGCTATGTAAAGGTCGGTTTAAGGTTGGTGATGACACTTACCATGCTTTAGAAGAACCAACTAGCTTGAATACGCTTAGTTTACTGCCCGAATTGTACAAAGAAGGCATTGCGTCGCTGAAAATTGAAGGGCGCCAACGAAGCCCAGCATACGTGGCGCAAATTACCCAAGTTTGGCGACAAGCCATTGATGCCGTGATGGCAAACCCAGAGCAGTTTGCGGTTCAAGAACAGTGGGATCATGTTTTGGCGGGTCTTTCTGAGGGAAGTCAAACCACCCTTGGCGCCTACCACAGGAAATGGAAGTAACGATGAAATTTTCACTCGGAGCAATTCAGTATTTTTGGCCCAAACAAGTGGTCGAAAACTTTTACCAACAGGCAGCCGACTCGGCTGTGGATATTGTTTATTTAGGCGAAACCGTTTGCAGCAAACGACGTGAGCTGAAGTTTGATGATTACATGGCGATTGCGCAT
Source organism: Pseudidiomarina marina (assembly GCF_044807045.1). Classification (NCBI taxonomy): domain Bacteria; kingdom Pseudomonadati; phylum Pseudomonadota; class Gammaproteobacteria; order Alteromonadales; family Idiomarinaceae; genus Pseudidiomarina; species Pseudidiomarina marina. The sequence goes on from NZ_CP085233.1 coordinate 557,230, forward strand.
ATGTTGCGCGAGGCGGGCAAGCAAGTCTGTTTATCAACCATGACCTTGTTAGAGGCTCCATCGGAACTGCGTGAGCTGCGCAAATACTGCGACAACGGTGAGTTTCTGGTGGAGGCCAATGATGTTGGCGCCATTCCGTACTTGCAGGAGCACAAAGTACCGTTCGTTGCGGGGGCAGCGATTAACTGCTACAACCAACATACATTACGAAAGTTAATGAGTTTAGGCATGAGCCGGTGGGTGATGCCGGTTGAGTTGTCACGTGATTGGTTAGCGAAGTTATTGCAGCAGCCCATGGTACACGATGTGCGCGATTGCTTCGAAGTGGAAGTGTTCGCGTTAGGGCATATGCCATTGGCCTGGTCCGGGCGTTGTTTTACCGCGCGCTCCGAGAACCGCCCAAAAGATCAATGCGAACTGGTCTGCATCAATTATCCAGAAGGGCGACCCGTCAGCAGCCAAGATGGCCAACAAGTGTTTGTACTGAATGGTATTCAAACGCAGTCGGGTAGCCGCTACAACTTGGTCAACCAACTCCCCAATATGGACGGCTTAGTAGATGTTGTGCGCTTGAGTCCGCAGTTGGTGGGAACCTTTGACTGGCTTGAAAAATTTCGTGCTAATGTGGCAGGTGGCGCGCCACAGAAACTGGATAAGAATGATAGCAACGGCTATTGGTTAGCCCTTGCCGGACTTGTGCAACAGCTCGATTAAAGCTCGCTTACACACCAAAAATTAGGGAGAGCTCATGTTACAAATTACCGATTTACAAGTTGAACAAAAAATGTGGCCGTTGTTGCGCCAAGCGTTTCGCCCCATGTTTTTATTGGGTGCTAGTTTCAGTGCCATTGCGATGCTGCTGTGGATACTGGTACTGGGCGGGCAAATTTCGTTGCCGGTTTACGGGCAAGTGATGTTTTGGCATGCCCATGAAATGATTTTTGGCTTTGTTGCTGCAATTGTTGTGGGCTTTTTACTTACCGCTGTTCAAAACTGGACAGGACTACGTGCCACCCATGGTCGAGCACTTGGTATTCTGACCATCGTTTGGTTACTTGGTCGATTGCTAATGCTTTTTGGCGCCGGCTTACCGGTATGGCTGGTGGCTGCGGTTGATTTGTTGTTTCTGCCGTTGGCCGCGATCTTGCTAGCGGTACCCCTTATTCAAGTGAAACAACAGCGTAACTTGTTCTTTGTGCCCGTACTGTTCTTGCTGACGTTTTGTAATGCGCTCATGCACTACGGTTTAGTGAGTGGCCGTTTCGATTTACAACAGTTAGGTAGTCAAAATGCCGTATGGCTGATCACGTTACTGATGGCCATTGTTGGTGGGCGTGTGCTACCCATGTTTACGGCGAACGGCACGATGACCCAAAAGGCGCAACCGATTGAGTGGCTCGATCGGATTGGGCTCGGCAGCTTGTGGCTAATTTTTATCCTCAATATCACCTTGTTTAATGCGCAATTGCCAAACGAGGTCATGGCCGCTTTATACGGTATTAGCGCCGTTGCGTTAGGTATTCGTTGCTTCCGCTGGCGCATTTGGATAACGCTTCGCGTGCCATTGTTATGGTCGTTGCATGTCGCCTATTGGTTTATTCCAGTTGGCTTAGCATTGTTTGCCCTACGTGAACTTGGTGTCACCAGCATCACAAACTCCATCGCGCTGCATGCACTTACCGCTGGCGCAATGGGCAACATGATTTTAGCGATGATAGCGCGGGTTTCATTGGGACATAGTGGTCGCCCATTGCAACCTAAGCCGATTATGTCATTAGCATTTCTATTGGTTATTTCAGCGGCGTTATCGCGCGTTGTACTTAATTGGTTGGTGCCCGATTTAGCCATGTCTTGGTTGGTATTTGCGGCGGCAGCATGGATTATTGCCTATGCCATGTACGTGGTGGTGTACTTGCCAATTCTTACCACACCACGCCCAGACGGACGTCCTGGCTAATCCGATTCGGTTGCGGTGGCTGGCGCTACTTCTGGACGTGACCAGAGCCACACCGCAACCGTCGCCATAATTCCAATCACGGCGAATTTTACGGCAAAAGGAGCAGGGCTGAATCCTAGCATAATGGCACTACCACTCATCATCACTGACGCAATCACTTTTGGTTGACGTTTAACCACGCCATATTTACGCCAAGCAATAATTTGCGGCCCATACTTCGGGTGCGCCAGCAACTTTTGCTCAAGCACCGGCCACCCTTTACCGCCAGCCCAAGCTGCGACAAGTAAAAACGGAACCGTTGGCATAATCGGTAGCAATAACCCGATTACTCCAAGCAGCAACGCTAAGATTGCGATAGTGCGCCACAGCAGAATGCGCAGAATTACCCTCATAAAAAACCGACCTATATGTTACTGAATCGAAAATCGAGCACTGAGGCTATTTCAACCCTAATCGGCTTGCTAGCTTGTGTAAGTTGCTCGGATCAAGATCCAGTATACGGGCTGCTTGCGTCCATTTATAGTCGGTATACTCGAGCGCTTGTTGAATTAACTCGCGCTGCACAGTTTGCACGGCATTCTTTAAATTCAACGAACCGGCCTTTAAGTTGCTCTTGGTTCGCGGTATCGGCAGCTCGTTTGCTCCTATTGCTTGAACCACTGCAGTTGGCAAATCGAGCAGCTCGGCATCAATACTGACGATGTCATCGCGGCGAGCACCTAAGCTTAACGCTTTGATCGCGGCGCGGCTGATCGTATGTTCCAGTTCACGCACATTACCTGGCCAGTCGTAGCGTTGTAGTGCTTGCTCGGCAGCGGGTGACAGACGCAGCGCACGAACGCCCAAGCGGGCTCGGTTGAGCTCCAGGAAATGCCCCGCCAGTACCGAAATATCATCTTGGCGCTCACGCAAAGGTGGAATAGGCAGTGGATACACTGACAAGCGATGATACAAATCGGCGCGAAAATCGCCGGATTTTATCTGTTGTTTTAAATCGCGGTTAGTCGCTGCCACAATCCGAACATTTACCTTGTGTGAGCTATCACTACCGAGGCGCTGAATTTCGCCATTCTGTAATACTCGCAGTAATTTGGCTTGAATGGCTAAGGGCAACTCACCCACTTCGTCTAAAAATATGGTACCGCCATCAGCACTATCAAAACGGCCGGCGCGTTCACCCGTGGCACCGGAATATGCGCCGCGGGTATGCCCAAACAGCTCACTTTCGGCGAGGGTTTCTGGCAAGGCGGCGCAGTTCACATACACCAACGGTTTATGGTTGCGAGGTGATAACCGATGTAACTGGCGTGCAAACAATTCTTTACCGACGCCAGTTTCGCCGAGTAACAATACCGGCAAATCAGATCCAGCAACCACCTCTAACTCTTGCAACACCGTCATCAATGCGGCACTGCGTCCAATAATTTCTTGGCTATCGGTACCATTGCTGTTAAGTGAGTATTCACTGTCGCGACGATTGTTGCGAAGCGCTCGAATGTTTTGCTCAATCAAACCCATTCGAATCGCAGCTTCTACCAACAAACTAGCGCGCTGCAATGCCTGCATCGTGCTGTTATCAAAAGTGCCGGGGGTTAGCGCATCTAGTGTCAGTACACCCCAACACTTGCCTTCAATGTACAAACTAATGCCCATGCAATCATGCACGGCAAGATGGCCATCTGGACTATCTTCAATCAATCCATCATAGGGGTCAGGCAAGCTACTATCGGGTTCAAATCGAACCGTTTCCCGACTACTCAAGATACGTTCAAGGCGAGGGTGTTGTTGCACCAAAAAACGTCGACCAAGTGCTTCGCGTGCTAGTCCAATACTCGCAACAGGACGCAGCATATCTTGGTCATGTTTGAGTATCACGACAGCGCCACAGTTAAAATGTGTGCGTAGAGTTTTCACAACCTTTTCCAAGCGAATTACCGCTGGTAAATCGGTCACTAAATCGGCGATTAGTGTTTCAAGTAAAGAGACATCATGCATGGTAAAAACAACCCTTTTAGGCCTGAATGACCCGAATTTCAATGGGTTTAATTTACCATTGCTGAAAAAAACTCGATATAAATCAAAGTGGGTAGTTTTGGCATCGAAATTGCACCAGTAAAGGGGTAAATACGCTCAGTTGCGCTGTTTTCAGCGGAAAATTTTTAGTTAGGAGAAGCCATATGACTACCCAGACCGTCCATAGTGAAGCACTTGCCGTATACCAAGCGATGCCGAAGAAAGCACTCACCGAATTTATGGTGGAGCACTTTCATGAAAAGCACCGTACCCAATTGCCAGATTTAATCAACTTGGCGCGCAAAATTGAAGACGTTCACAACGACCATAGCGAGTGCCCAGCTGGTTTGGCCGAACACCTGCAAGCAATGTACCAGGAGCTAGAAAGTCACATGATGAAGGAAGAGCAAATATTGTTTCCAATGCTTGCCGGCGGTATTTATCCACAAGGGCCAATCGCCGTGATGGAAGAGGAGCATGATCAGCATGAGCAAATGATTGCGCAGTTGCTTGAGTTAACAAACCAATGCAATGCGCCACGAGGCGCTTGTGGTAGCTGGATTATGCTGTATGAGGGCATCAACGAATTTGTCAGCGACCTACATCAGCACATCGCCATTGAAAATAGCGTGCTCTTTAAGAAAGCTGAAGAAGCAGGAAAAGGCCACCATGGCAACGGCCACTGTTGTGGCGGTTGCCAATAGGCATAACGAGTTATTGAGCCAACTCGCGTAAGCGGGTTGGTTCAATAACGTTGACCAGTTTGTTTTGCACGTCAATCACTCCTTCTAACTGCAACGCAGACAGAATGCGGCTGATGGTTTCAACCGATAAGCCGAGGTAATTGCCGATGTCAGCACGGGTCATGGTGAGTCGGAACGACCGACTCGACAAACCGCGTTCTTTAAAACGATCCGCAAGGGTCACCAGAAAGTGAGCTAAGCGCTGTTGTGCTGAGCGGTTGTTGAGTGTTCCTAGTAACTGCTTACTTGTAAAAATTTCGCCACTCATTAAGCGCCACATTTGGCGGCGTAAACCCGGCATTTGTTCCGCAAGATCATCTAATGAACTCACCGGAATTTCGCACAACATGCTGGTTTCAAGTGCTTGGGTGTAACTCCGATGTTCGCTGTTGGCAAGCGCATCAAAGCCAATTAAATCGCCGGGTAAGTGAAAATCAATAATTTGTTCAACGCCATTGTCATCAATGGTATACGACTTAAGTGAGCCGCTACGAACAGCGTATAAAAACTTTAGTGGTGTACCGGCATTCACTAATACGTCGCGTTTGTGAATCGGTTTGTGGCGCTGAATGATTGTATCTAAACGCGCCATACCATCTTGATCCAGTTGATACGGTAAACATAGCGCTGCCATGCTGCAATTTTGACAATGAATGTGTGAAGTCATATTCGCCATAACGTTTTCCTGATGCAGATCAAAATCAAATATCAATGTATGCAGTATACGCAGTCTAGTTGCAAATTAACCTTGCGCTGAAGGAGTACCCTCGAGATCCCTCTCAAGGGGTAGATCGGACTAGTTTTTCGGACTGAGATTTTCCTTCACTTCAAGCGCGTTGAAACTGTAATCGGTGTCAGGGCGGGTACCTTTGCCAATTTTTATTTCAACAATACTCTCAATTTCACTCGATTTGCGACCACCAATATGAACTCCGGCGCTAAACGTATCGCGCGGATAGTGCGTGGTGGTGCACGAAATCAGCCCGCAGCGCGTAACCATGTCATTCGAACTGGTGTAGCCAATGCTTGATTCGGGGCTCACGCGCTCACGATCAATCAATGTTTCACGGTGTGTGACGACAAACCAGTCATAACCATTTTCCAGTGTTACTTCAGCGGCTCGTAGCAGCGCATAATCCATCGCTTTGGTTTTGTCAGAACCGCGCGCCTTAAAACTTACGCGATACTGCGTATCCGAGATTTTAGTTTCTTGGTAGCCATAGCCGGAGCCTTCCGCTTTGCGGTAATCAGGCTGTGAGCTACAACCGACAAGTACAAGGCTTGCTAATGTGAACAACATAACAATGTGTGTTTTCATGGTCGTTCTCCTTTTTTAATGCTGCTGGCTAGCTTTCGATGTCAAACGCCAAGCAGCGTTAAGTGTCTCTTGTTCTTGCGCTGGCGTTAATGGCGCCGAGCGCATCATTTGATCTAAAATTGGGTCCAGCACGTGCTGATCTGTTGCCGTTTGATAGCTATCCGACTGTGCCGGTGTTGCGACTTCCATACTCGCTACCCGTTGCCAAGTGCCATTGCGGCGGCATTGAATCGCCGTGGTTGTGCTTTGTTGCTGGGTTAATTCATACTGGCGGCAATAATCACCCTGGTTATCCACAAAGGTTAACTGTCCGGTAAATGTTGCGCCGGCAACGAGCTCGAATGGCTGACCACTTGGCTGTGTTTCTAGTGCCGCAGCAATCGCAGCGTCGGCACTGTTAGTTGTTGGGGCCAAGGTCCATACCCCTAATCCAAACCCAACCACTAAGGTAATACTGGCGGCCAGTGCGACATGCTTTTGCACGGTATTTTTCAGCTTCAACCAGCGACTTAATGAAACCACATTCGATTGTTCGTCGGCTTCGTGAAGCAGGTTGTAAACTCGCGCTGGTATTGGCTGTGCGTTTAATTCATCAACCCGCTCGCGAATTTGTAGGTCGGCCATAGCCAGTGCCGCTAAGCGTTCAGCGAGCTCTTCGTCATGTTCGAGCTGCGCGCGAATACCCTCCGCCTCAGCTGCCTCAAGTTCATCGTCTAAGAATGCTGATAGCTTCTCATCATTAATGAACATAAGGTGTTCCCCCTTTACTACTGGTGCCGTCGGCGACTTGAGATGGTTGCAATAACGAAACTAATTTACTGCGGGCGCGAGCGAGACGGCTCATAATGGTTCCGGTAGGTACCTCAAGAATTTCAGCGGCTTCACGATAACTCAAACCTTGAATGGCCACTAAGGCGATGGCCTCGCGCTGATCGGGCGCCAACTGCTCGAGGGCTGCATCCACTTGATGTAACGCCATCTGATCATGAATACGCTGCACATCATCTGCGCTGGTGGATTCTTGCAGCTGTTCGTTGTGTATGGCATTTTCACGAACTTTACGTGCTCGGTGCTCATCAATCCACGCATTGCGGCATACTTTAAATGCCCAAGCGATAAGCTCAGCATTGTCGGGTACCGATCGGGTTAACAGGCGTTCGACGGTGGTTTGCAATAAATCGTCGGCGTCGGCAACATTGCCACACAACGACAGTGCAAAGCGCCGTAAAGCCGGCAATATCGAACTGATTTGTTGTTTCAAGTTTGCTGTTGTCATCGTTCTATCCAAGTTGACTGAAATGAAAGCGTCAATTTCATTCTGTGTTAATTTGGTAACGAGCCATGTCGCACATTTATTCCATTGAAACGGAATTTTTTTTGCTAGAAACCGTTAATGGTGTACACACTTGTTACGCAGCACGAGGTACAACATGATGATTATTAAACTAGCACGTCATATCACAAAGCGATGCCTTACCTTAACCATGTTAACGTTGATTTTACCAACAGCGGGGATAGCGCAAGTGCTTGATAATCAAGTACAGCCTGTGCTTCAGGATGTTCAGCGCACCACGGACCGAGTACGCAATCAAGTACAAGAACGTGTTCAAGAAAACCTGCAGGAGCGCGCACCTGAAACAATGCATAAATTCAATCAAGCGGTAGTGACGTTAACCAATGACACCATCACGCGGTTACCGGTACTTGGTGAGAATAACCAAGAATTATTTGCCGAAGTTACTTTGGAAGATGGCACGCGTGTGCTTGAGCGTGAATGGCTGGTGGTTGCATCAAATGAAACTGAAGAAGTGCTGCGAGAAATGGGTGCACAGATGCTCGCGAAGCAAAAACTGGGTGCGGTTGGTATCACGGTATTGCGATTTAAAGTGCCGACTGAATTCAATGATGAAGCACTATTGCGTCGTCAATTACCTAAAGCCGCTGCGGCATCGTTAGTACGTCATTATGTTTATGACACGCAAAGCATGGCTGCCAGTGCGAACACCGTACAAGCTACTCAGCGTCGTTGGTGCGACGCGCCGCTCACCATCGGTATGATTGATACCGCCGTCGACACGGCGCATCCGGCTTTTACTAACCAAACGATTGTACAGAAAGATTTTCTAACGCATGGTGTGGCGCAACCTACCGCGCATGGTACTGCTATCGCTGGTCTGTTAATTGGTTCACATGACGATTACGAGAGCTTGGTACCTCAGGCTAAACTTTATAGTGCCGCCATATTTCATCGCCATAATGCACTACAACAAGGTGCTGCGTTGTTACCTTTATTAGAGGCGTTAAATTGGCTGGCTGAGCAACAGGTTCGCGTCATTAATCTGTCGCTAACCGGGCCAGGAAACACGTTATTACAGCAGGCGGTGAAACGCCTTTCTGAACAAAATATTTTGCTTATTGCAGCAGCTGGCAATGATGGCCCTGCGGCGCCGGCGAATTATCCGGCAGCCTATGAAGAGGTTATTGCGGTGACCGCAGTCGATACTCACGGCGCCATCTACCGCTGGGCCAATCAAGGTGAATTTGTTGAGTTTGCTGCGCGCGGAGTACAGGTCAAAACGGCGCGACGCGATGGTCAGGTTGGCTATGAAACGGGCACGTCGATGGCGGCTCCAGTCGTTGCCGCTGCTGCTGCGTGTATCTGGCACGACTATCCACAACAAAACGCTACTGAGGTGCGAAAAGCACTCCAGCAGCGCGTGATTGATCTTGGCGAAAATGGGCGTGATTCAGTATTTGGATTTGGTCTGTTAACGGCGCAATAATAACGCCGCCTTAAAACGAATAGCTCAGTTTAATGCCGGCTAGGGTCTCATCATAATCCACGTCGGCAAAGTTCGATTGGTTATCCACATATTCAAGCGATGGCGTCAGCTCCAATGCCGCAGCCAGCGGAATATTCCACTGTGCACGCGCAGTCAAACGCTGCTCTTCACGTGCGGCACCATCCAGAAGCTGCATTGGCGCCGCATAGTCACGTTGCTGCCACTGTAATTGAACTTGCCAGGTATGCTCACCACCCCAGCCGGTGGTTTGTGATTGCCAAGTTAATCGATACTGCGGTTCCTGATAACTCAACTCAGGGTTCGTCGCGGTTTCATCGTGATAGGTATAACCAATCATCACAAAACTCTTCGCCGATGGTGTAAACCAATAAATATCGCCCGCGATAGCCTGCGCAGTTGCGTTGCGATCGGGCACTTGGTTAAACGATTTGTCAATATCTTGAATCGCAATTCGAGAGTACCAACGTGAGCTCCACAAGCGAGCAAGATAAAACGCATCTTGTTGGTAATCCATAAAAGCTTGGTCAGCAAGATCTGCCGTAGCATCATGACGACTTACGCCCACGGTGAATTCACTGAAATCATAAGATAAATCGCCATGAATGGTGGTAATGGCTAAATCAAATTCATCCTGTGATTGATACAGAGTTTGGCTGTGGTTAATACCGGTATTGAAATTCAAGTTGGCCCAGGGGTTCCATTTCAGCGACACACTCCCTTTTAATTGTGCTGCCTGATCGGATTCATTCGTGGTGGTATCGAGCTCACGCACCGTCACGTTACTATCGTACAAATATCCTGCTTCAAGCTTACCTTGCCAGCTAAAACCTTGTTCTTCTGCGACGGCAATACGAGGCAATAAACTAACGGTAGCTACAGTGAGAATTAGAGTTGATGTTTTCATGGTGATTCCTCCGAGTAAAATATGGAGCTAGCGCAGGGCTAGCTCCATGTCGTCAGGGTTAATCAGGCGAGCTTAGTTACCAATGTTGCCGCGAATGGTGTTGCGTACCGCTGCATCAACGGTCGATTCCACTGAGCTGTTAATGGTGTCATTAACGCTGTCGGTCACGGCAGCCTCAGAAGCCGTTTCGATTGCGCCTGAAACCGTTGATGAAACCGTGTCATTGACTGTTGCAGTGACAGTACCGGCAGTTTGTTGTGCAACATTTGCTGTTGCATCTACGGTGCTAACAACGTCAGATTGCACGCCATTAACGGTTTCAAGTGAGGCATCAGCTTGACCTGATAAATCCTGCTCAGCATCAGCTAACAATTCACTGCTGGTTTCCGAAGCTTCTTCTGCTTGCTCATCTTCCGGCTGTTCGTCCTCAGTTGGCGCATCACTATCCATAGAGGGTTGTGGTGTTTGCGCTGAAGCACTTGCGTTCGCATTGGCAGAAATCTGGGTATCAGCTTCAACACGATTGTTGTCGGCCTCTGCTGACGTTGATTGCTGCGCCGCAACCGAAGCATTTGCGCTGACAGAAGCGTCTTGGGCGAAAGCTGCACCTGAAGTTAAAGCAAGTGATAAGGCGATGACGTTTAAATTAAATACGGTTTTCATAATGATTCCTCCGTTATGTCGTAATGACACCTCGATAACGATGGATGAGCTCACATTATTCCGCTCCAGTTTGTAAAGGCGGTGCAAAGCCGTGTTGGATACTTTGTTGATGATCTGGTCCATTGCCGATAAAATGCGCGCCGACTCACAAGGAGCATATTTTGGACGCATTCCTCACCTCAACTCTCACGGTTGCCCTAGCTGAAATAGGCGATAAAACGCAATTGCTAAGCTTGTTTTTAGCGGCGCGGTATCGCCACAAATGGTCGATTATTGCGGGTATTTTTGTGGCGACGGTATTAAACCATTTCGTCTCGGCGTGGTTTGGCAGTTGGATTGTGGGTGTGTTGCCAGAACAAATGGCGACTTATATCGTGGCGGTGTGCTTTATTGCCGTAGGTTTGTGGGTACTAATTCCCGATAAGCCTGACAATGATGAGCATAATGAAGTACGTAAATACGGCGCCTTTATTGCTACCACCGTGTTATTTTTTATTGCTGAAATAGGCGACAAAACACAAGTGGCTACTATTGTACTTGGGGCTCAGTACACCAGTGTTGTCGCGGTCACTCTAGGCACAACGCTCGGCATGATGATAGCGAATGTACCAGTGGTATTGTTAGGCGCTAAGCTAATGCAAAGGTTACCACTCGATTTGGCGCGCTATATTGCTGCCGCAGTGTTTATCCTACTCGGCATTGTTGCGTTGCTTTGGTAACGAGAAAGCAGTGACAAAAAACTTAGCGATGATCATAAAACTGCACAGAAATTAATCTATAGTTGATCGCACATATACGAAAACTGGAGGTGTGCGATGCCCCGTCTTGAAGATAAAGTTGCCATTATTACCGGCGGTGCCGCGGGCATTGGTCTTGCAACCGCTGCATTATTTTTGCGCGAAGGCGCAAAAGTTTGTCTCGTCGACTTACACCAATCCGATTTAGACGCTGCTGAAAAAGAGCTTGGGCACGCTGAACGTGTCTATAGTGTCGCTGCTGATGTATCAAATGAGTCGGACGTGCAAAAGTTTGTTCAAGCTACGTTAGCCCATTTTGGAAGTATCGATGTACTCGTGAATAACGCTGGTATCGAATGCAAACCTGCAATGATTCATGAACAAACTGCAGAGCACTTTGATCGCGTGATGGCCGTGAACGTTCGCGGCGTTTTCCTTGGCATGAAGTACGTCTTACCATCCATGCTCAAGGCGAAGTCGGGTAGTATTATCAACATGTCATCTGTGGCGGGCTTGGACGGCTTTGGCAACATGAGCCCTTACGTTGCATCGAAGCATGCGGTCGTTGGCTTGACTAAGTCGGCCGCGTTGGAGGTAGCGCCATCTGGCGTGCGCATTAACTCTGTGCATCCGTCACCCATTCATACGCGCATGATGCGAGCTATTGAAGAGGCAATGAATCCTGGTCACGGTAAAGAAGTGCAAAGTCAATTTGAACAAATCATTCCAATGCAGCATTATGGTGAGCCGATTGACGTTGCGAACTTAGTTTTGTTTTTGGCGTCTGATGAAAGTAGTTTTATTACGGGTTGCCAATATCGCGTCGACGGCGGTATGGGCGCCAGTTGAAATCGTTGCTCGTTGTTCGTTGTTCGAGCGTTCGCTTTGCTCACTGTTCGTGCGTGCTTCGCACTGTTCGAACAGCGAAGCGTACGAACAGCGTAGCGTACGAAAAACGAATAGCGAAGCGAACGAGTTAAGAGGTTTATGTTGCGATTTGGTACTGACAAAAAACGTGCTTTTGCCGCCTTAATGGCGGTATTTTGCGTGCTGTTTTTGTGTTGGGGCCAACAAAGTAACTGGGTCGCAGCAAGCTGTCCGCAATCGCAACATCATAACCAAGCTAGTACGGCTGGTGATATCGATAACACCGTTGTGGTGGCCGAGTGCGATAGTTCGTCGCAGTTATTGCAACAAGCCCACCTGAATATCTTGGATGGTGGCGCTGCAGTATCGTTGTTTGTCGGCATCGCCTTACTGGTCATTATTCGACACTTTTTTATTGGTTACTCCCAGGCGCCGCCAGGCTACCGGCGACGTCGCCCCCACCTTTTATTTTGTGTATTCAATGAATAACACAGACATTATTTAGCTCTGTGCGCACATCCTCAACATGTGCGATACGTATGAATGAATACATGAGATAACTATATGAAGAATATTTTAAAAATCTGGTTGGCTGCGATGCTGCTATGGCTACTAAATGCTAGTGCCCAGGCTCAAGTTGCAACGAATTGGATTCAACTCGAAGAGCACCCTCCAGTTCAGGTGCGGCTGCTGATTCCAGGAAAAACCAATCCTGAACAACGGCAAGTAGCTGCTTTGTTGCAGGTGAAGCTTGCGGATGATTGGAAAACCTATTGGCGAACGCCAGGTGAAGGCGGGGTGCCACCACAGTTGGCTTGGCAAGTTGACTCCACCAATATCACCGATGTTTCGTGGCGCTTTCCAGTGCCTGAGCGCTTTGACGTGCAGGGTATCGAAACCGTTGGTTACCAAGGAGATATCAATTTCCCGCTGCAAATTAGTGTGGAAGATTGGCAGCAGCCAGTGGCATTAGAAGGATTGCTGACATTAGCCAGCTGCACCAATATCTGCGTGATCTCTGACTTTCCACTGGCCCTCAACTTCACCCCAAGTGAGTTGAATGCCGACATGGATGGGTTATTTGCCTATGAGCAAGCGCATAGCGCGTTGCCCCATCGTGACCACCCGCAATTGACTGTATCTGACATGGTTTGGTCGGCGTCACAGCAGCAGTTAGCGGTAACGGTGACGAATACTGAGCAATGGCAACAACCACGTATTTTCGTAGATAGCCTGCGCGAAGATTACGCTGACCTCACCATTGAGCTATTAGAGCAGCAGCAACAAGGCAACGAACTAACCGCAAAGTTTGCAATTTCGCATTGGCTCGAACAGCCTGAATTAACTGGAGAGACACTCCAGGTGACCATAGCGGATGAGCTGATTCGTGCAGAAATGAGCGCCGAAGCTATTGCTGGTAGCGTGCAACCATCTGCGGTGTCTACAAGCTGGTGGATGATGCTGCCGTTGGCATTGCTGGGTGGCCTTATTCTGAATATTATGCCGTGTGTATTGCCGGTGCTGGGCTTAAAGCTGCAGTCGGTGATTGTAGCCGAGCGCGAGCGTAACCAAGTACGTCGTCAATTTATCGCTTCAGCACTTGGTATCATCACCTCGTTCGTCATTCTGGCGATCATGCTAATGCTATTGAAGCTAGGCGGGCACGCTATTGGTTGGGGAATTCAATTCCAGAACCCGTATTTTATTGGTGGTATGGCACTGGTAATTGGTTTGTTTGCTCTGTCAGTGAGTGGCTTGTGGACTATTCAGTTACCGCAGGGCATGCAGCAATGGGTAGCAACCCGAGGTGACCAATCAACGCTCGGGCATTTTATTCAAGGCATGTTCGCTACGCTACTGGCGACACCCTGTACGGCGCCATTCTTAGGAACCGCAGTGGCTTTTGCCCTAGCTGCATCTAACCTACAGTTACTGCTAATTTTTGTAGCGTTAGGTGTTGGTATGGCATTGCCGTGGCTAGCTGTTGCCGTATGGCCAAGTGTGGCAATGAAACTCCCCAAACCGGGGCCTTGGCTGAAATGGGTGAATCGGATTTTTGCGTTGCTCTTGTTACTCACCACGGCCTGGTTGATTAGCTTGTTGAGCAACCACGTCAGCGCAGGCGTGTTTACATTGATTGTTGCGTCATTTGTGTTAGTGGCTCTGTTACTGGCTTACCGTCGATTCGGGCAAGCTGGTGTCATCGGCGCCATCGCCGGCACGCTTTTACTAAGTGGTGTTGGTTTGCTGATTAGTAGTTGGACAAGCAATCCTAAGCAACTTGAGGAACATGCTTGGAAACAACTGCAGCCCAGCGCCATTGCCAGCGCCGTTACGCAAGGGCAAGTGGTATTTGTAGATGTTACGGCCGATTGGTGCGTGACCTGTAAAGCCAATAAAATCGGTGTGTTGTTGCAAGAGCCGGTAGCTAGTGCGTTACGTGCTGACGACATGGTTCTGATGCAGGGGGACTGGACGCGACCAAGTGACCAAATCACTGATTACTTGCGTAGCTACAACCGTTATGGTGTTCCGTTTAATCAGGTTTATGGACCAGGTGCGCCGAACGGTATTGCGTTACCAGTAATACTTACCGATGAAGCGGTACTTAAAGCAATCGAGCAGGCGCGCCAATGAAATTTCTCAAGCAATTAGCCATTTACCTTGCCCTCTTTATTGCCATTAGCTTCGCGGTGGATAGTTGGCGCAATCGTGGCCTGCCGTCAGGTCCAATTGAGACGCTCTCGGTGGTGACTATCGACGAGCAGCAGCACGATGTTCTTGCGCGTAGTCATGAGCAACCCGTACTGTTGTACTTTTGGGCAACTTGGTGTCCAGTGTGCGACTGGGTTTCGCCATCCATCAATTGGCTTGCGGATGAGCACGAAGTAATCAGTATCGCCATTCGTTCCGGCAATGATGCTCGGGTAAAAAGCTATTTGCAGCACCATGATTATCAGTTTTCCACAGTAAACGATAACACCGGTGAGTTAGCACGTCGCTGGCAAATCAACGCTACGCCAACGGTAGTGATTGTTGCTGACGGCGAAATTGTTTCGTATACCAGCGGCGCCTCAACGCCGGTGGGTTTATGGTTGCGTCTAACTTGGGCGCAATTCATGCAAAAATTGGAGAAGTTATGAAGTACCTTTTAAGCACAGTATTTTCGTTGTTGTTTTTTGTCAGTGTTGCAGCCAGTGCGCAACAAGCAGCAAACCAATCACAACAGCTTGAGCAAATTAACGAGTTACTGAAGCAAAACCCTGAAGTTATTCCAAGCGTTTTAAATAGCTTGCAGCAATACATTTCAAGCAAAAAAACTGCCGAGCAGGCGCAGCGCGAGCATGGGAAGTGGCTACTCGATAACGATGATGCGCACCCTTGGTTTGGTGCAGAAAACGGTGATGTACCCGTTATTGTCTTTACCGACTATGATTGCCCTTATTGCAAACGTTTAGAGCCACATTTGCAGAAACTAGTGGACGAGTTCCCGCAGGTAAAAGTCATCAACGTACTGGTGCCGCTGCGTCAGCAAAGTGTGCAGGGTGGCAAGTTGAATCCAGCTAATTTTGCCTTAAATGTTTGGCAAAACCAGCCGGAACAATTTGCTGAAGTACACGACCTTCTCTATAAAAAGAATGGGTTGCATACCGGCAAATCACTGGAGCAAATTGCGCGCAAAACAGGAACTCGCTCGCAACTAGACAGCCCGAAAGCTACGCCAACCATTATCGAACGTAACTATCGGGTATTCTCTGATTTTCAGCTACGCGGCACGCCGGCAATTATGGTTGGCGGACAAACCATTCCGGGTTATGTGGAATATGCTGAGCTGAAGAAAATTGTTCAACAAGTGGTCGCGCAATAGCGCGAAACCAATAATGCTACAAAAACTCGCATTAGTGCTGCTGGCGCCCCTGCTGATATGGCAGGGGCGTCAAGTTCGAAAAAACACACTGCGTTTGCCGGAAGCGGCTGGCGCTCGTGCGGGTGTTCAGGGAAAAAGTAACCGTTTTCGATTACTTATACTCGGCGATTCCGCTGCTGCAGGCGTTGGATGTAACACACAAGAAGAAGCCGTGTGTGGTCATCTCGTCGCTCGAGCGGCGGAATATTATCAAGTTCACTGGCAATTATGGGCGCAATCAAGCTTAACCTGCGCCGGTATTTTGCAGTTGGCTCAGCAACAATCTGAAACCGAGCCTTTTGATTTGGTGTTAATTTCGGCGGGAGTGAATGATGTCACTCGGCGCACCGCTTTATCTGATTGGCGTCACGATTTGCAGGCACTTACTCAGTATTTGCGTGAACAACGCCGCGCAAAACGTATTGTGTTTACGGCCTTGCCACCCATGCACAAATTCCCAGCGTTACCGCAGCCGCTGCGCTGGTTTATAGGTCAGCAGGCACGTCGTTTAGATAACGCATTGCAACGTCACTGCGAACAAAATAATTGCGAGTATCTTGCACTAGATCTTCCGTTTGAGCCCGATTACATGGCCGAGGATGGCTTTCACCCATCGCCGAAAGCTGCAAAACTATGGGCACACGCCATTCGAGAAATCTAAGCATTTAATCCGTTCATCTCTGTTATACTTGCGCCTCGCTACCCGATTAAGAAGAATCCCACCATGTCAAAAACCGTACCCACTCCACAATTTTCAGAAGTTGGCCTTACCGACGAACTTCTAAAAAGCCTAGACGAGGCGGGCTATCAGCAGATGACCCCGGTTCAAGCAATGAGCTTGCCGTTGCTACTGCGTGGTGATGATGTGGTGGTGCAGGCACAAACAGGGTCTGGGAAAACTGCTGCGTTCGCGTTAGGAATTCTAGCCAAACTGGAAGTGACCGAATTTGCGCCACAAGCGTTAGTGCTGTGCCCAACTCGCGAGCTGGCCGAGCAGGTGGCTGAAGCGATTCGTAAGCTCGCTAAAAACATGGCTAACGTTAAGGTGTTGACGCTTTGTGGCGGCGTGCCGACGCGGAATCAAATTGCGTCGTTAGAGCATGGTGCTCATGTGTTAGTGGGAACACCAGGACGTGTACTTGATCACTTAAATCAAAAGCGTTTGAACTTCGCCAAGCTGCAAACCTTGGTGTTAGATGAAGCCGATAGAATGCTCGAAATGGGCTTTCAAGATGAGCTTCGTGCAATTGTGGCGAAAACGCCGAATTCCCGTCAGAACCTTTTATTTAGTGCGACTTATCCAAAGGGTATTAAACAGTTAGCTGAACAAGTATCGAAGAATGCGCAACTGCTCAAAGTAGCAGAAGCGCCAACCCAAGCTAAAATAAGCCAAGTGTTTTACCAATTAGATGACACCGATTCGGCGTATGCGGTGCAGCAAATCTTATTGAACCAGCAGCCGCAAAACTGCATGGCGTTTTGCAATACCAAAGCGGAAGCACAGCGAATTGCCGATAAACTTATTGGTAAAGGTTTTAGCGCACTTGCGCTCCACGGCGATCTTGAACAGAAAGACCGTGATCAGACCATGGTGCAATTCAGCCACGGAAGTGCGCGTGTGTTAGTGGCAACCGATGTTGCTGCGCGAGGGCTCGATATTGCTGAGCTCGATTTAGTGATTAGCGTGAACATTGCGCATGATTTAGACACTCACACCCACCGCATTGGTCGTACCGGTCGCGCTGGCGCTGAGGGTTTGGCCATTACCTTAGTCGGTGCGCAAGATGACTACAAACTACGTCTGTTAGAAGATGATTTTGCGGAACCGATTCGGCTGCAACCATTACCGACAGCATCAGCGGCAAGTAAGCCGCTTCAATCAGGCTGGGTGACGTTGCAGTTAAGTGGAGGCAAGAAAGACAAGCTACGGCCTGGCGATATTGTTGGCGCACTGACGCGCGATAATAAGTTAACCATGCAGCACATTGGAAAAATAAAAGTTCAGAGTAATTGGGCGTTTGTTACCGTTGAACAGGGCGCTGCCAAGCACGCGCTCAACCTCATCAATAACGATAAAATTAAGGGCAAACGCTTTCGCGCTCGCGCCCTTTAACTATCGAGCACCTCGCGAATTTTATCGGCAAGATCTTGGCGGCGATACGGCTTACTCAATAGCTTCACCCCGGGGTCTAGTCGGCCGTGATGCACAATGGCATTTTCAGTGTAGCCCGATGTAAACAAAACCTTCATGGCTGGATAAAGTTTCTGAGTTTGCTTGACCAGCTGTGGACCATTCATACCGCCTGGCATCACCACGTCCGAAAACAACAAATCAAATTGTTCATTTTTGAGAATATCGAGTGCTTCTTGGGCAGAACTGGCGGCTTTTATTTGATAACCAAAGTCACGAAGTTGATTCACCACATGCTGGCGCACAAGTTCATCATCTTCCACAATCAAAATACGTTCTTGACCCCCTGTAATCGATCGATGAGTTGCTCCAATCTCAGCTGGCGCCTCAACGTAAACCCGTGGTAAATAAATTTTAATGGAGGTGCCAACATCAACTTCGGAATAAATTTTGATGTGGCCATTTGATTGTTTGACGTAGCCGTACACCATACTTAACCCCAAGCCACTGCCTTTGCCACGCGCTTTGGTCGTGAAGAAAGGCTCGAACGCTTGTCGAATAGTTTCTGGCGTCATACCGAAGCCTGTATCTGAAACTGAGATGAGTACATATTCTCCGGGCTTCACGTCTTCGTGTGCCTGACTGTATTCATCGTCAAGAAAGGTGTTGGCGCTCTCAATGGTTAACGTTCCACCTTTCGGCATCGCATCGCGAGCGTTTATCGATAAATTTAAAATAGCCGACTCAAGTTGTGAGACGTCAATATCGGCAAGCCAAAGTGCGGTTTCGGTCAGCAACTCTATTTCTATATCTTCGGATAGCGTGCGCTTAATGAGTGGTAGCATACCTCTCAGCAAGGTATTAATTTGCGTGGGCTTCGGCTCGAGTGGCTGGCGCCGTGCGAAGGCAAGTAATCGATTGGTTAATTCTGAGCCGCGTTCAGCCGCACTCACCGTCATTTCCGCAAGCGATTTAAGTGAGTTGGAAGTGTCAAGTTGCTCAGCTATTAACTCGGCATTACCCAAAATAACGGTCAGTAAGTTATTGAAATCATGTGCTATCCCGCCGGTTAATTGACCAACCGCTTCCATTTTTTGTGATTGATGTAACCGTTCATCCAATTCGCGTCGTTCCGTCACATCAAGTAAGCTACCAATGATACGAATTGCCTTGCCGTCATCGTTACGCGAAAAGTAACAGCGGTCGCTCACATAGGCCACCGAACCATCGGCTCTCAAGAAGCGATAGTCACTATTCCAGTTGCTCGTAGTTGCTGTGTTCAAGGCATGAAAGAACGCTTTTTCTACCCACTCAGCATCGTCTGGATGAATATGGTTCAACCAAGTTTCTGGGGAGTCACCTAGTGGTGAACGGGGGTGGCCGAATTGCTCTGTCAGCGCTTCACTCCACCAAAGTGTATTTGCTACCACATCCCAATCCCAAATTACGTCATTGGTGGCTTTAATAACGAGATCTAATCGCTCTTTATTTCGCCGTAATTCATTCTCAGCAAGAATTTCTGAAGTCGCATCACGAAAATACACCGCAAGCCCATCTTGAGTCGGATAAGCATTTACTTGCACCCAGTAATCCAGCGGTGGGTAGAATTCGGTAAATCGCACCGTGGTACGGTGTTCAACCGCTTTGCGATATTCTTTCTCAAATCTCGAGCCAACCGCACCCGGAAACTTTTCCCAGATGGAATGACCCACTAACGACTCTGAGGAGGCGCGCAGTAACTTTTCGGCCTGTGAATTGACGAAGACAAACTGCCAATTTGGGTCAAGCATAAAAAATGCATCACTTATATTCTCGAGTGTTTGCCGTAACTGAGCACTCACTTTTTCCAACTGCCCGCGCGCCTCAACTAAGTCCGAAATATCCTGAAAAGCTCCTCTGACAGCAACAACTTTGCCACTACTATCACGTTCCGCTTCACCAATACTACGAACCCATAACTCGCGACCCTTGGCCGTCTCTAACTCGGTGATAATATCAAATGGCTTCCCTTTGGTAAGACAGTCTGTGAATTCTGCTTCCACTTGGTCGCGATACTCTGGCTTGTAAAACTTGATGGCGTCAGCTACTTCAGGCGCAAAGCCGGGTTTTTCGTCATGAATAGTGGCAGTTTCATCGCTCCAAAATAACTGCGGAGGATCCGCCTGAAAACGCCACCAACCAAGTTTTGCAAACTTACCAGCGAGTCGTGCTAGTAAATCTGCTTGGTGAGATTGCTGCTCTGCTCGCACTTGGGCGGTCACATCTTGGGGGTTGTGAATGATGTAACTGATGTTTCCAGCATCATCAAAAACGGGCGAATTAGTGACTTGCCAAAATCGCTCAACAAAACCACCGCCTTCTTCTTTTGGTTGTTCAATCGGGTAGCGAACGATGGGCATGGTATCGGGCTGTTTGGTTGCAATAACTCGGCGTAAAGAGCCATCGAGCACGTGCGTGCCGTTATCAGTTGGAGAGTCGTTCGGATCAGCTGGAAACGCTTCAAATAAAGGTTTACCGACCAGTTCGTCACGTTGACGCATGGTTGCGCGGAGATAGGCATCACTGACCGCGACAATCAAAAACTCTTCAGGTTTCGGCTCAAGAATTAATAGCTGAGTTGGGGTTTGCGTAAAGAGGCTTGGAAAGTCGACAGCATAAACGCTCATTTTAGGTTCTCACAGCATAGATTTGGCGGTAATTTTTAAGCCATTCCAATAACTTCTCTGGTGGCATTGGGCGGCCGATAAAAAAACCTTGGGCTTGGTCACAACCTGCCTCAGCAAGATATGCAAGACTCTGTTCATCTTCGATACCTTCGGCGGTAGTCGTTAGCTTCAGCGCTTTGGCAAGCGCAATCAGTGAGGCCGCAATACGACGAGATTCTTCTGATTTAGCCAATGGAATAATGAAGTTCTTGTCAATTTTTAGCTCGGAAAAAGGCTGTCGCACGAGTTGCTCAAGTGAGGAATAACCCACCCCAAAATCATCGATGGCAAGTAGAAATCCTTTGACCCGCAATTGAGTTAACAACTCAAGCGCCATCGATGGATTTTCTGCAGTACTTGTTTCAGTGATCTCTAGCTTCACGCGCCCCGGCGACAGTCGGTGTTGCCGACATAAATTAGCCAGCGTTTGTGGATATTCTGCATCGGCTAGAATACTTGGCGACGTGTTGAGTGATAAACAATAAGAGGTATTGCCCAAATTATCAGCAAACCAGCTGATCGCTTGCGCAAATACCTGCTGCGTCAGTTGATGAATTAAACCGGTACGCTCAGCTACACCAATAAAGCGATCGGGGGAAATCATTTCGCCCGCTGGGCTTTTCATTCTCACCAATGCCTCAAACCCTTTCACGGCTCGGTCTTGGCAGCTAATTTGTGGTTGATAAAAAACTTCGAGGCGCATGTGATCCAACGCATCTTGCAATTCATCTTGGCTAAGTTCAGTCGAGGATTTTGTGTTTGAATTCTCGTTGTGAGGTGTAGAGTATGAATTGAGAAGGGTTCGTAGAGCGCTGATACGGAAGGGCTTGGTGAGTACACCCGCAACCCTTAAACCACTCTCGCGTGCTGCCGTACGGGCCGAGTTCAATACCTTTTCACCGAGCCCACTGACGATGATGATCGTTGCGCTACATTGCTCATTCGCCAGCCTTCGCATCACTTCTACACCGTCGATTGCGGGCATGGCTAGATCAAGAATGATATGGGTTGGCCTGAACTCTGGAATTTGTGCGAAAAACTCATCGGGAGATGTACATGATTTAGCGGTAAAACCTGCGGCTTGGGCCATTTCCCGAATGGTTGAACTTACTTGGTGGTCATCATCTAATACGAGCAGTCGCCCGGTAGTTAGTACCATATGAATACCTAATTCATGGTCGATGAATTAACGATATATTATCTGGAGCGAGGTGAACACAAAAAATTAAAAATTATCTGAATTAAACTCACCGTGGCCGCAACCACGGTGAGAACTGCTGAATTAGAACAAGTAAATAAATCCGACGCCTAATTCTGCTTCATAGTTGTTCCGGGTAATTGGGCTATCCGCAACATCACCAAGGTAGTGCTCATAAAGACCCTCAACGAAAACCAACCAATTTTCGGCGACATATTGGCGATAATTGTAGTGCAATCCAACTGAACGGATGCCGCTACTTAGGTTTGTTTGAGGCAGACCCGATGCGGCAGATTGCGCTGCGGTAATGCCAAAATCTTTATTAGCCCGATCGCTATCGTGGTAAACCGCAACAACGGCTAATTCAGAGCCGGTGCCATCATTTTGCTCACCGAAACGACGGCCTACACCGAATAGACCAATATTGCCGTCCTCACCGGCGATAATGCGACCATCAAGCCAATAACGCCAGTCAGCATTAAACGCCCGGCGTGCTTGCAAGACAAATTCAGCGCCTTCATCCGAATCGCCGAGGCCATTCAGGCGGCCGTCGTCCGAATCAGCCTCTTCGCGGCCTTCATCGAAACCCACGGTAGCTTCAAATAACCAGACGTCATTGCGAAGACCGCGCCAACCTAATGCTTCGCCCGCAAAGTAGAAAATGTTGTCACCTTTGCGCCATTGCACGGCACCAGCAGGGTCGATTTCGAAGCCGAATTCATCGGAACCTTCATAAGCTGATTCATATTCAATGCCGAGGCCAAGTCCGACCGCCCAACCATCTTCACCGCGGGTAAAATCATCAAGTGAAGGTAACGGCACTAACGCGGTTTTCTCTTCCTGCGCTAATGCTGTAGGAGACAATAACGCGGACAGTACGAGTGCCGATAACAAACTAATAGACTTTTTCATAGAACTTCCTCCACCACCGAATGGGTCAAATCACTGCTCAGAGCTTGAGTATAGTACTGAAAGCTGAAGGGGGTAGATCACCGATAAGCATTTTATGTTGGAAGAACGAACCCTAGAGAGACTACAAACTCTCGCCGCAAACCCAGCCGCTCGACCACGCCCACTGGAAGTTGTAGCCACCTAACCAACCAGTGACATCGAGGACTTCACCAATGAAATACAAGCCAGGCTGCAAGCGGCTTTCCATGGTTTTCGAACTCACTTCGTTGGTATCAACGCCACCGAGCGTGACTTCTGCGGTACGGTAGCCCTCGGTGCCATTTGGTTTTAAAGGCCATTGGTGCAGGGTATCTGCCACTTGTTGAAGTAGCGCATTATTGCAGTCGGCGAGATTCTTATCGGGCCACTGATACTGCTCGCACAACGTGAGTGCGAGACGTTTTGGAAACCATTCTTGAATGGCGGTGCGCAAACTCATGCGTGGTCGACTTTGGCGTAGTTCGTTGAGTTGAGCGAACACGTCATCGTGCGGAAGCAGGTTTACTTCAATTGACTCACCAGGGTGCCAGTACGATGATATCTGAAGCATAGAAGGACCTGATACGCCGCGGTGGGTGAACAACATCGCTTCTTTGAAGCTGGCACGCTGGTTACTGGCAACGACATCGACCGAGAGCCCAGAGAGTTCCGCATAGCGCTGTTTGTCGGCTTCGTGCAAGGTAAACGGCACTAGTCCAGCCCGCACGGGCACAATACGGTGACCAAATTGTTCGGCGAGCTGATAACCGAGTGGGGTTGCGCCGAGTTTTGGCATCGACAACCCGCCACACGCAACAACGATTTTCTCAGCTTGCAAAAGCCCTTGGGAGGTTTTCACAAAATAGCCGTCCGCTGAGTGCTCGACGCTCAGTACTTCGGTGCGTAATTGCACATGAGCGCCATGCTTGCTGCACTCTTGCATCAACATATTGACGATGTCTTTGGCGCTGTTGTCGCAAAACAGTTGGCCAAGAGTCTTCTCGTGATAAGCAAGGCCGTAATCGTTCACTAATCCAATGAAGTCCCACTGGGTATAGCGGCTCAGTGCCGATTTACAAAAATGCGGATTTTCGGAGAGATAGTTCTCGGGGCTAGCGTACATATTGGTGAAATTGCAGCGGCCACCGCCCGAGATCAAAATCTTCTTACCGGCTTGCTTGGCGTGGTCGAGTACCAGTACCCGTCGACCACGCTTTGCTGCAGTTGCCGCACAATGCAAGCCAGCTGCGCCGGCCCCAATCACAATCACATCATGTACGGCAGACTGCGACACGGCATTAACCCTGTAGGGCTTCGAGTACGTGCTCAGCGCTACTGACGCCGTAGGTTTTTTCGTCTTCAACAAATAAGTGGGTAATCACGCCGTCGGTAATGACCATGGCATAGCGCTCAGCACGTGTGCCCCCGAAGCTACCGGTTTCTTTTGTTAAACCTAATTTTTGGTGGTAAGCAGCATCACCGTCTGATAACAACATCACGCTGTCATCAACGTTCAGTGCTTTACCCCAAGCTTTCATCACAAAAGCATCGTTTACCGCAACGCAAGCAATGGTTTGTACGCCTTGTGCGCGCAAATCATTGGCGTGCTTCACAAAGCTTGGTAAATGCTTTTCAGAGCAAGTTGGGGTGAATGCACCCGGCACGGCGAATAAAATGTGCGTGCCTTTGGCAAATAATTCCGCCGGGTTAAATTGTTGCATACCCACATCGCCAAGCGCAGTTAACGTACCTGCTGGAATTCTGTCATTCGTTTTAATCATGATGTTGCTCCGGAAAATAAAGATCAAAGCGGTGCTTCTTGCTTACCACTTGGGCATGCGGTGAAACACCAGCTAAAAAGTCAGCATGCTGGGGGCGTTTTACAACCACCCGCTGACGAGCTATTCGTAGCGCAGGTTGCAACAACTCGTCGGCGTCGTCATCGGCACCGACGAGCTGTTGAAACATTTGCATGTCTTTCTTTACGGCTGCTTTGGCTTTGCGATCACCTTTTGGGTACATCGGATCCAAATAAACCACGTCAAAACTGTCGTCTGCAATCTCGTCTAAGCTGCTAACGTCTACCAAGTATAGTCGATGCTGCCACTCTGGCATGGCTTGGTGCAAACGCACTAAGGCGTCAGCGAGTAGCTGTTTGACTATGGGGTGCCGTTCGTTTAAGCCGACAGTTGCGCCTAATTGCGCTAATACTTGGGCATCGCGGCCCAATCCTGCGGTTGCATCTAAAATGCTTGGGTTTTTCACCTTGTGCAGACCGCACGCACGCGCAATCGCTTCGTCTTTGATGCGCGCTTGCGCGGCACGAAATGCGGTTTTACCGGTTAAGAAATCAATGCGTAGCGGGTGCATTTTCGGTTGGTCTAACCAACGCAGTTGTAACCCTTCCACGCTTTGTTCAAGAACGAAGGCGCTGTCGGATGGGGTGTCGCTCATGGCTGACGTTCCATATCGATATGCGGAATATCGTCTTCTAGGTATTCTTTGCTAATAGCAACAAAACCAAAACTTTCATAAAACGCCCGCAAATACACTTGTGCGCCCAAGCGAATTGGCAGTGTTGGTGTGTAAGTGTGGCAAACTTCAAGTGCGCGTTGCATCAATTCACGACCGAGACCTAAACGACGAACTGACTGTGCAGTGAGAACACGACCGATACGGCTGTAGCCATCACCACCCTCACCAAGAAATATACGAGCGTAGGCAACGACTGTTTCGGTATCGCTATTGGCCCATAAATGCAGGGCGTTTACATCAGTGCCGTCGGCATCTAAATAAGGACAGGTCTGTTCAACCACAAACACCTGCTCGCGGCGCTGAATAATGTCATAAAGCTCGGTGGTCGTGAGTTCTGCAAAAGCCTTTAACTGCCAGTTCATCGTAAACGCTTCCGTAATTCAGGTCCTATTTTCGGAGTAAGGGCGACGACATTATTGCGGTCATGCTGATACAGTGCCAAGAGTTCGGCGACTTTTCCGCGACTGTCGCCTTTAGGACTTATAAACCGTGCCACTTGCAGGCTTTCTAATTCGGCATTCTTATAAAGTAACCGAGTAAACTCAGTATCATGATTACTAATCACCACCGGAATGCCTCGTTTTCTCGCCGTATGTTCGGCACGACGTGCTAATTCTGTTTGGTCATCCATACCAAAGCCACCACAAGCGTAACTGGTAAAGTTAGCGGTTAAGCTGAGCGGCGCATAGGGTGGATCGCAGTAGACCACATCGCCTTTTCGCGCGCGGCGAAACACTTGTTCAAAGCCCATGCAGGTAAAGGTGGCGCGTTGTGCTTTTTCAGCGAAAAATTCGATTTCTGCCTGCGGAAAATAAGGACGCTGATACTGTCCAAATGGCACATTAAATTGCCCCGACAAATTATAGCGACACAAGCCGTTATAGCCATGGCGATTGAGATACAAAAACAGCAAAGAACGCTCGTACGGATCGGAGCTCGCATTAAATTGTTGGCGCAGCGCATAGTATGCTTCAGGCGTATTATTTGCCATGCTAAATAGCTTACGGGCATCGTCAATAAAGCGCTTGGGACGACGTTTCACAAACTTGAACAGTGTGATTAAGTCAGGATTCACATCGTTGAGTAAGTATTTCGGATAATCGGTATTAAGAAATACCGAGCCAGCGCCAACAAACGGCTCAATCAGCTTATTGCCGTCAGGCAAAACCGCGGTGATTGACTCAATGAGGTTGTACTTACCGCCTGCCCATTTCAGAAAGGCGCGCTGCTTCGTCATGCTACTCGGCTCATTTTATAATAAAGGGCTATGTGCGTCGGGGTGGCTCATGGCCGCAATAGCGGTACCAAGCGCTTGCCAATCTGACCAAGGTTCAAGACAGGCTTGTCCAATAGCTGTTGGTAGCACTAACCGAACCACACCGGCTTGTACTTTTTTATCACGTTGCATGAAGGTCTGCCAGCGCTCTAATGGCATTTGTGGTGCACGCACTGGTAAATTCAGCTGCTGTAATAGTGTTTCGATGCGGGTGAAATCATTGCTACTGAGGCGGTCTTGCTGGTGCATTAGATAAGCGGCGATGATGGTGCCAGCGGCAACCGCTTCACCGTGTTTCCAGCCGTCATAATGAGCTGCTTCAATGGCATGCCCAAAGGTGTGGCCAAGGTTTAGGAGTGCGCGCACCGATTGCTCGCGTTCATCAGCCGCAACAACCTCAGCTTTAATCTCACAACTGCGTTGTATCGCGTACGTGAGTGCTGCCGCATCGCGCTGATTGAGCTCGTTCTGATGCGCTTCTAACCAGGCAAAAAACTCCGCATCGGCAATAATGCCGTACTTCACTACTTCGGCTAAGCCGCAGGCATAATCGCGTGCGTTCAGTGTTGTTAGACAATCCGTGTCAATGAGCACGGCTCGCGGTTGATAAAAGGCACCTACCAGGTTTTTGCCGCCCGCATGATTAATCGCGGTTTTGCCACCAACCGATGAATCGACTTGCGCTAACAGCGTGGTTGGAATTTGATAAAAAGCGACGCCGCGTTGATATGTCGCCGCTACAAAGCCAGCTAAATCACCCACAACGCCACCGCCAAGCGCAATAATGGCGCAGTCGCGGTTAAAATTGTGGCGGATCAGAGTGTCCATCACGGCTTCATAATTAGCAAAGCTTTTGGCGCCTTCACCATCTTCAATGAGGTGGGTCACCACGGTGTGTTGCTGTAATTGTGCGCGTACTTTGTCGCCATAAAGTGGCTCAACGATGGTGTTCGACAGGAGTAAAATTTGTTGTGGCAGTTGCTCGAATAACGGGGTTCGCGAAAGTAATCCAGCGCCGATATCGATAGGATAGCTGCGCTCACCTAAACCCACGATGATTTGCTGTGTGGTGTTTTGCATGAGCGCCTCCGACATTAAAAACTGGGTAAGTTATAAACCTACTTTCTCGATAATTTGATCAATCACGACCTTGGTGCTTTGTTCATCTGTACGCACCACAATGTCAGCGATTTCTTCATACAGTGGATTACGCAATTCTGCGAGGTTCTCAAGCACTTCGCGCGGATTGTCTGCTTCAGCAATCAATGGCCGGCGCTTATCACGCTGCGTGCGGGCGAGTTGCTTCTCAATTGTAGTTTGTAGATACACCACCACACCACGCGCCGAAAGTCGATTACGGCTTTCTTTGCTCAGGATAGAACCGCCGCCTGTCG
The DNA here is from genome assembly GCF_044807045.1 of Pseudidiomarina marina. Taxonomy (NCBI): domain Bacteria; kingdom Pseudomonadati; phylum Pseudomonadota; class Gammaproteobacteria; order Alteromonadales; family Idiomarinaceae; genus Pseudidiomarina; species Pseudidiomarina marina. Next base: position 585,312 of record NZ_CP085233.1, read on the forward strand.
CCAACACAATACCGGTATTTTCTGTCAGTTCTTCGATAACTTTTTCTTCGCGTGCGCGAAAACCTTCCTCGCCTTCTAACTCAAACACCCAAGCGATATCGGCGCCAGTGCGGCGTTCGATTTCGGTGTCAGAATCAAAAAATTCGAGATGGAGTTGGCGGGCTAGTTGTCGCCCGATTGTGCTTTTACCAGCGCCCATAGGGCCCACTAAGAAAATGTTACGTTTTTCAGCCATATTGATGTGTTACTTCACTTATTTAACTAGCTGTGACTCACGGAATCCGGAGTGTCTCAAGACCTTCCTTTACCCAACCAAAAAGATGCGCGATTATCGCAAGTCACAGCTACATAAGCAAGGTTTACGGCGTATTCGTTACAATTCGTGGCGTGACGAAAATTAACAATTCACGCTTTTCATTAACCTGACTGTCGGTACGGAACAACACGCCAACGTAAGGAATATCACCCAGCAATGGCACTTTTGAAATGTCGTTTAAGATTTGTTGCTGATAAATACCGCCCAATACAATTGTTTCACCGTTCTCAACGAGCACTTGCGTGCTAATTTCTTGCGTATCAATGGATACCGCAGGACCAGTTGGTGTACTGACGGTTTCACCACGGGTGTTTTGAGTAATAACCAAATCAAGTATCACACGGTTATCTGGCGTGATTTGTGGTGTCACAGTTAAGCCCAACACGGCTTTCTTAAACTGAACTGACGTTGCACCTGAAGAAGCACTTTCAACGTAAGGAATTTCGGTACCTTGTTCAATGTAAGCTTCTTTCTGGTTCGCCGTGGTGATACGCGGGCTAGCAATGATCTCACCTTTGTTTTCTCGCTCGAGTGCCGATAACTCAAGATCAAGCAAGCGGCCATCGGCGAGTTTTGCAACCTGGAAGCCGATAGTGGCCGCAGGTGATGCGATTGGTAAGTTCACATTGAAGTCACCGGTAACATTAGTTCCAGTACCCCACGGTGGCGGAACAGAGGTATCTAAAGTCGGTTCAGTGATACCCCAGCGAATACCGAGTTCGTCACTGATATTGTCACGAACGGTCACCATACGAGCTTCGATGATCACTTGTTTTACCGGTACGTCAAGCACGTTAACCATGGCTTTAACGGTTTCAATTTGCTCTGGCGTATCGCGCACTAGCAATGTGTTGGTGCGCTCGTCGACAGTCACTGCACCGCGGCTTGATAATAAATCTGAACTATCAGTACGCAGAATCTGTGCAATCTCGTCTGCTTTGGCATAGTTGATTTGAATGTACGAACTTTCCAAAGGCGCTAAATCTTGCATGCGCTGGCGACTTTCTAACTGCTCGGCTTCGCGTTGGGCAAGTTCTGAAGCTGGCGCAACAATTAGAATGTTGTCGTCATAACGCTTGTCCAAACCTTTCACGCGCAAGATGGTTTCAAGCGCACGCTCCCACGGCACGTTTTCTAAGCGTAGCGTGATGTTACCTTGAACAGATTCACTGGCGACCAAGTTTAAGTTGTTCTCGTCAGCTAAAATTTGCAGTAACTGGCGAACCGGAACATCTTGGAAATTCAATGAAATTGGCTTCTGGCTCGATTCCGCTTGAGCTTCTTGGGCATCTACTTGTGGTGCTTCAGCTAAGTTCAACCGTAAATAACCATCAATTTGCTCGAGCTGGTGTTTAAATTTACGCTTACCAGCAATCTTAATGCGGCTATGACGACCATCACGGAACGTTTCAACATAAGCCACTGGCGTTGCAAATTGACTCACATCAAGCACATACAACAAGTCTTCTGGCAGTTCTGTGTCATACAAAATCAGCTCAAGATCGTTGCCACGCATACGCGCTTCGTGCTCAACATTGTCTTTGTTCAAGGCAATACTAACTTGACCAACATCATTCGATAAGCGGAAGAAATTGATGTTCGTCACGGCAGTTTTTTTCGGCACTTGCTTGCTATCGGTGCGAACCTCAGCTCGTGGTTGTTCAGCAGGCTGCGCTGTTTCCTTAGCGGCTTGCTGTTTCACTGGCTCTGGTTTCGCTGGCGCCGGCTTGCTATCCGCTGCTTTCGTTGCTTCTGGCTTAGCTGGCTTAGCCGGGGTCGACTGGGTCGCTGCCGGTTTGCTTGCTGTCGGCTTATCGGCAGCTGCTTTCGCGGTCGATTGTGCCGGCTCGCTACCATCTTTTGGTGCGACGAATACTAACACCATGACTTCGCCAAATCGGCTCATGAGGTTCTCAAGAGGCTTCTTGGTATACACGCGAAGCATGAGATCTTCGCGCTGCTGTTCAATTTCGACATAATCGAGCAAAGGGTGGTTTGGCAGATCTAAACGGCCATCTGGCATGTCAGCGCTGGTGCCGAGCAATAAAAACTCGTGGAGATTTTTATTACTGCTACGGGTAACAACTGGTGACTCGACACGTTTTGAAAAATGCGCTTCAAGATTAAAACGATCTTTATTCAGCGCAATCTGCTCAACCCGTAAGAGCTCATTGGCCGATACCGCAAGGGGCATCAACAGCAGTAGACAAAAGGTACGGATTAAGTGCTTCATTAGTTCGAGCTCCTTTGCGAGTTCAGCAAGGTTAACGATACGTCGCGTTGTTGCCAGCAGCCGTCGCCGGTAGCTAACCATTCACGAATCGAAATTTGTTGTGGAGTAATAGCGGTGATGCGGCCGTTATCGAGGCCAATGAAATCACCACGTTGTACGCGGAATAATTTACCCTCGTTGGAGACAACCAGTGCCACGAGCTGGCCATCTCCGGAGCGCATCGTACCGCTCAATGCGAGTTGGTCAAGAGCAACGCCCTGTAGGTTACCTTTCGGGGTTCCAAGAGTCGGTTGCGGACAATTTTGTCCAGACGCTTGCGCTGCATTGTCACGCAGCGGTGTTGGCTGGAATGGATTACGAATATCCGCCCCGGTGTATTGAATACGCTCTAGCTCAGGCAATTCAGGAGGCGGGCTAATACCGGGTTTCGCGGTTTGCTGAACCTCAGCAGTAAACTGTTCAAGATCTTGATGCCCAGTTGGCGCACAACCTGCCAAAAAACCAAAAGCAGCCGCTGACACAAGCAATTTTTTCATCATGGTTGTGCCCTCAACGTTTGCTGACGATAAGTCTCGGCGTTAATCGATAAACTTAAAGTGCCCTCATCGTCTTGCAGTTGCATTTTGAAATCTTTGACACTAATGATGCGATCGAGGCTCGACATTTGACCAACAAAGTCACCGATTTGATGGTAGGCGCCTTTTAATTCAATACGCATTGGTAGCGCGGTATAAAACTCACGCGGCTGCGGCATCAACCATTCAATGCGATCAAAACGTAAACCACTCTTCGTCCCAATCAGACTAATGTCGTCCAGTAATTTAGGCGTCTCATCATCGTTCGGGAGCATAGCTAAAAGTGTTTCGAGGTCACTGTTAAGTTGCTCAAGTTGTTCGCGATACAACGGCAAGTTCACCGCCGTTTGATACTTGGTTTGATAATCTTGTTTGAGCTGTGATTCTTTTGCGACTTCACGCTTATAATTTGCCCATTCGTCGGCCAAGATAAAGTGATAACTTAAACCAAGCACGGCAATGGCAATAATAACCAATACCGCAATGCGGAACGGGCGCGGCCAAAATGGCAACTCGTTGATATCTAATTCACGTAGGCTATCCATACTCATTTTATTTTTTCGCCTCCGTGGTTGTTGGTGGAACAATCGTCACCACCAATGAAAATGCATCGTAATCGGAATTCGCATCGGCGCCACGGGCGCGACCACGCGAGCCAAAACTGGCCGAAACCACGTTTCGCAGTTCGGGGTCAGCGAACACGGACGACGATTTCAAATCACGTAAAAATTCGGAAACCCGATTATTGGAAATACTGCGGCCACTAATAATCAACTGCAAATCACGCTTTTCAAGTGAATGCAGATACACGCCGTCTGGTGTGCGTTCGGTTAATTCATTAAAGATAGTAATGGCTGTGTTTCGATCTTCATGCAGCGATTGAATCAACTTGATGCGGTTTAAAATTTCTTGCTTCTTCTTATTAATGCTATTGATTTCAGCTATTTGCGAATCAAGAATTTGAATTTGTGATTGCAAGAAGTTATTACGGCGTTGCTGGTAACTCTTGTAGTCGCCAATGACCATATACGCGGCGCCAAAAATAATTCCAGCAATACCAACCGCAATACCAGCATGAATGCCGAAGCGGGTTTTTGCGCGTTGGCGTGCGGTTTCGCGCCACGGGAGTAGGTTTACATGTGCCATGTTGCAAAACTCCGTAACGCAAGGCCTATCGACTCAACAAATCGTGGCCCGTGATTTTGTAGATGCGAAAACTTACTCGGCAAAATAAAGTGCTCAAAAGGGTTTAGCGCATGTACGGGGTACTCAACTTGCTCGCTCAAAGCTTCCGTAATCATCGGTAGCATGGCGCCGGTGTTTATCAGTAATATTGCAGCGAAGCCCTTGTCCGCAGCATTGCTTTGATACATTTGGACGCTACGACTAACTTGGTTCCACAAGTTGCTTAAGAAATCTTGAATAATCAGGGTAGGGAAATCGTCAATATCACCTGAGCGCAGCTTCGCCATAATTTCGCCATGGTCGATGCTACCATCTTCATCGAGTGCGCTCAGCAACGGTGTTAAGCCGCCGGACTGTGGCCGGTGGAACGCCACTTCACCTTGATGAACAACAATAATTTGTATTGCACTGGTACTAATATCGAGAATCAAATACGGGAGCTTGCTCTCGAGCACTTCTGGGTGCATGTGCGGCAACAAATGACCGCAAGCGCGCGCAATGGCTTGGTTATCAACATCCATAATGGCAACCTTGTACCCAGCACTTTCAAGCGCCTGTACGCGGCTGTCGACACTGATGGTTCGGGTAGCGGTTACTAAGACACGTTGCTGTCCCGGAAGCGTTTGATGCTCGCCGAGGCTTTCAAAGTCATAGCGCACTTCGTTGATGGGGAACGGGATAAGTGCTTCAGCTTCGCTTTCGATTTTCTCAGCAATCGCTTCATCATCTAAATCGAGACTCATTGGTACTTGCTTTGATATTGCTTGCGTACCTGATACAGCAGCGACAGCGACCCGTGTGCTGCCCATACGCTTACGCACCTGCGTAATCATCTTCGCAAGTTTCTCGATATCTGAAATTTCGTCGTCGGTAATTAAATTCTTCGGTAGTGATACTTCAGCAACATGTGTAATGTCGTAAGTATCGCCGCTAGGCACAAGCTCAATAGCCTTTACTGCATCCGAAGCGATATCAATTCCCAGACCTGGCTTTTTTCCCAGACCAAATAGCCCCATAATGCTCCCCTGAATTGGACCGGTTTCTATGGCATTATATTATTAAAATTGTTCTATGCCGAACCTCATATTAAGCAGAAAGGTAAGCATTGTGCAAAGTTCTTTGCACTATCTAAATAAACATTACGTTTCTGTCCTTATCTTTCTATAATATGAACGTAAATTGCGCAACCTGTAAAACAGTATAGTCGAAAGGAAAAAAAGGGGCTGTCTTTGAAGATTTTTAAGTGGGTGCTTGGCGTCGGTGCGGCGTTAGCTATTTTCGGCTCCATTGCCGTGGTTGGATTGTACTTCTATTGGGAAGACGACTTACCGAGTGTGGCAGAACTCAAAGAAGTGCGTTTGCAAACACCAATGCAAGTGTATTCATCTGATGGTGAAATGATTGCGCAATTTGGCGAAATCCGTCGAATTCCTCTCAAATTAGAAGATATTCCTCAACCACTTATCAATGCTTTTCTCGCCACCGAAGATCAACGTTTTTACGACCACTTTGGAATTGATCCGATTGGTGTTGCTCGCGCTTTCGCACTACTAGTTAGTACTGGCGAAATTCAAGGGGGTGGTAGTACCATCACACAACAGCTAGCGCGAAACTTTTACTTGAGCTTTGAGCAAACCTGGACGCGAAAAATAAAAGAAGCGTTTATTTCTTTGCGAATGGAAAAAGAGCTGAGCAAAGACGAAATTCTTGAACTGTACCTGAATAAGATTACCTTTGGTCATCGCGCCCACGGAGTTGGCGCTGCGGCGCAAGTTTATTACGGGAAAGAGGTACAAGATCTCACGTTGGCACAAATGGCGATGATCGCTGGTTTGCCAAAAGCTCCTTCCACGATGAATCCAATTTCGAATCCAGAGCGTGCGCGCGAACGCCGCGCAGTTGTGCTTGGCCGGATGCTTGCTGAAAACTTTATCTCAGAGAGCCAATATCGCGAAGCGTTAGCCGAGCCAATCGATACGCGTTTGCACGGTGCAGAAGTGACCATGAGTGCGCCGTATTTGGCGGAAATGGTGCGTGCCGATATGGTTGCGCGCTACGGTGAAGATGCTGCTTACAACTCTGGGTTTAAAGTTTATACAACGGTTAATGCGAAGCAACAGCGGGCGGCGCAACGCGCGGTGCAGTTGAATCTGCATGGATACGACGAGCGTCATGGCTACCGTGGTGCCGAGCAAGTGTTATGGCAGCCAGAAGACGAAGCTTGGGAGCTTGATGCCATTCGTGAATTTTTGCGCGAACAAGAATCGATTGGTTTAACCGTACCGGCAGTTGTTTTGAGCGTTTCTGAGCAATCGGCACAAGTTCTAACCGCCAGTGGCGAAGCACGCGAATTACCATGGTCTGGGCTTGCTTGGGCACGCCCTTATATGCATGCCGATCGTCAAGGCCCGGCGCCCAAAGTAGCGGCTGATGTATTGGCGCCTGGTGAGCTGATTCGTATACGAGCGACCGAGCAAGGACTTCGCTTAGCGCAAGTACCAGAACCAAGTGGTGCGATTATTTCTTTGCGCCCACAAGACGGCAGTATTGCGGCAGCCGTGGGTGGATACAGTTTTGCCATTAGCCAATACAACCGGTCAATTCAGGCCGAACGTCAAGCCGGCTCAAACATCAAGCCGTTTATTTATTCAGCGGCGTTAGAAAATGGTTTTACCTTAGCAACGTTAGTGAACGATGCACCTATCAACCAATGGAATCCTGGAAGTGGTATTGCTTGGCGTCCGCGGAATTCGCCAGATGTTTATGAAGGTCCGATTCGAGTGCGCCAAGCCTTGGCTAAGTCGAAAAACGTTGTATCAGTGCGTCTGATGCGGGCAATGGGTATTGATACCACGGTTGAATATTTGACCCGCTTTGGTTTTGCGATGGATGAATTACCGCGTAACGAATCATTGTCTCTTGGTTCGGCATCGATGACGCCGTTAGAAGTCGCACGTGGCTATGCGGTTTTTGCCAATGGTGGCTACTTGGTTAATCCGTATTTCATCGAACGCATTGTCGATAACAATGACGAAGTTGTTTACACCGCGCGTCCCGCTGTTGCTTGCGTATTATGTGAGGAAGAACAGCGAGAAGTGGTGCAGGCACCACAAGTAATTTCGGAACAGAATGCGTATTTGGTTACCGAAGCGATGAATTCAGCGGTGTGGGGTGGTGGTAGTTGGCAACACCGCACGGGCTGGAATGGGACAGCATGGCGTATTCAACGCTCGAAGCCAATTATCGATTTAGCTGGTCGTAACATCGTCGGTAAAACCGGTACAACAAACGACGTGAAAGATACTTGGTTCTCTGGATTCGTCAGTGGTTTGGTGACAACAGCATGGGTCGGTTTTGACAACCTTGAACGTGCGCTTGGCAGCACGACGATGAATGAAAATTTAGACAGCGACGAGCAGCCTATTTCAGGTACTGAGGGCGGGGCAAAAACGGCGTTACCAATGTGGATTGATTACATGGAAACAGCGCTAGAAGATGCCACCGTTGAACCGTTCCAAGTGCCGCCTGGATTGGTGATGGCGCGGATTGATTTAGCGACCGGTAAATTGAGTCGTAAGAACGACTATACCACGCGTTTTGAATATTTCTTGCCGGGCACTGCGCCAACGGAGTATGCGGATTCGAAGTCGTCGTCAAAAGATATTTTCAGTGACGACGACTCGATTTTCTAACTCACGTTCTTAAAGTAAGGAATTAACCCTGATGCCGGTTGCTGAGACGACTCAGCAACTGGTTTAAGTCTGATTGAACGCCACCCGCCGTCACTTCTTTACCTGCTCCCGGGCCACTAATAACCAGTGGCATTTCGTGATACCAGTCGGTATAAATCACGAAAATATTCTCACCTGGTATTAAATTCGCCAGCATGTCACCTTCTGGAATGTACTCAATGCCGACACGGGCGCGAACGCTGTCATCGTCTTGTACTGCAAAACTTGCTAACAAGCGCGGTACCTTCTGAGTCTTCTGTGCATCGGTGTACAAATGATGCATGGCGTCATCGAGCTCGGGCAAACGCTGCATAAACTCTTCCAGTGAAATATCCTCGAGTTGTTCGGGCAATAAGCTTTCGACATCGATATCTTTCCAGTCCAACTTTAAGCCGATTTCGCGTGCCAATATAAGCAGTTTACGGACGATATCTTGGCAAGTTAAGTCTTCACGCGGGTCTGGCTCACTCAAACCGCGAGCCTTCGCTTCCCGTACAAGATCACTGAACTTCACTTCAGAATTGAAGTTTTCAAACAACCAACTCATGGTACCTGAGAAAATGCCTGAGATACTGCGAATGGTATCACCCGAGTTACGCAGGTCATTTAGCGCATAGTTCAATGGTAAGCCCGCACCTACCGTGGTGTTGTAATACCACTCACGCTCGTACTCACGCTGAATGGTACGAATTTCATTGTACTGTGATTCGCCCGAAGCGCCGGCGCGCTTGTTCGCACTGATAATGTGTAAGCCGTTTGCAAAAAAGCTTGGATACAGCTGAGCCACCGCCACCGAATCGGTTAAATCGAGCATGACGAGTTCATCGCATGGTGCGTTTGGCAGTTCTGGAATAAGTTGGCTCAGTTCGTACGGTCGCGCGAACTTGTCAAAGCTCGCCTGCCAGTCATCCAGCTCAAGGCCGTTGTAATCTAGCCACATACGGGTTGAGTTTAAGATGCCGAGAATACGTACATCCATTTGCTCATTGATACGCTCGCGCAGACGGCGGTATAGCGACAACCATGCGCTACCGATGTTGCCACGACCAACCACCAACACACCAAGGCTACGGCGATAGTTAAACAACTGACTGTGCAAGCGATTGAGTAAGCGATTATCGAGTTTCTGTTCAAGAATTGCGATGACCGCATTACTGTCTGGCGAAAATGCCAAGCGGCGCAAGTTCTGCGCGCTTAATTCGGTTTTGAAGGTGCTGTACTGGTCGGTTTCTTGAATGCGATTACCTACCAAGGCAATCATCGAGTAACCTTGCATTTGCACCACGTGATCCGCTTTATCAACCTGCTCCAGCCAGCGTTCCAAAAACTCTAAATGGTTCTGGTGATACGCATAGTAAGCATGATGCTGAGCAATTTCGTTCCAGCTAATCAATGGCGTGAGGTCAAGATCTTCAAATTGCTGGACTAATTTGGCATCACTTAAATCAACGCGGAACAGAACAACGTCAGCTAACGACGTGAGCACCTTGCCTTTGGGTTCAGTATCTTCGTACTGGCCAATTCGTGTTTGTTGATTCTCAACTTTCAAACTGGAACGCACGGCGATAACCATGCGCTCGCGGTTTACCGGTTGGAAGGTACGCGGGTGTAATACTGGGCTGCCCAAGCGCGCTAACTCTTCAGCTTCTTGCCAATCTAAAATAGGCAAGCTAACAACGCGCTCAACTTTGCGTGGGTCGGCTGAGTAAACACCAGCAACATCTTTCCAAATGGTAACCTGCTTAGAATCAATCAGGCTGCCAACCAGCGTTGCCGAATAGTCACTACCGTTACGACCAAGAATTAATGAATTGCCGTCAGGGTCGGCGCAAATAAACCCGGTGACAATAAAGCGAGTGCCAGGGTGCGGTGCAATACGGTTTAACAGGCCTGCACGGGAAACGGGCACACGAATATGAGGCTCTGGGGCATCATCGGCCACCAAGAACGTGCGAGCATCAATGTAATCTGAAGTGACGCCTTGCTGTTGCAACAACGCCGATAACAAACGGGCGCTCCAAAGTTCGCCGTACGACAACAACTCAGGTCGGCGGGTAATTTCTTCTTCGCCGTTTAGCCATGCCCACCAACGCTTAAAATCATGCTGCGATTGCTTAAGCACGCGCGCTTGCATGTCGCCATTAAGCAACTCAGTGATAAGACCCTGTTGGTATTTTTCGAGCTGCTTCAGGAGCACTTCAGCGACGCCTAAGTCGTCGGCCTTTGCATCAATAATGGCGAGAATTCGGTTGGTGGTATCACCTGCAGCTGACACCACTACTAAATCGCTGGCTCCAGCATATTCAGTAACAATGCGTGCTACGCGACGGTAACAATAAGCATCAGCTAAGCTACTGCCACCAAATTTATGAACCTGAACTGTATCGGCTACAGCTTGTATCTGCTCTGGGGTAACCTGAACCTCAACCGTCATGATGCGTGTGCGTTCTCCTGTGAGAAAAGAAAATAAAAAATCGATTATACGGTGCGTTGTTGTGCCAATAAAGCGCCATTACGCAAGGTTAGCACAAAAAGACGTATAGACAGCTATGCGTATAAAGTTGACTGTGCCAATTTCACCAGTACAATTCAACACATTGTGCAGGGTCTTTTAGTCACACATTGAACACGAGGTGTAGTATGGAATGGGACGGCGATTATATTTACCCGTATGTTGAACACGGGAAAAAAAGTGAGCACGTGAAGAAAATCACCGTGTCGATTCCCACACGTGTACTCAAAGTACTCACCGATGAGCGCACGCGACGCCAAGTGAAGAACCTGCGTCATGCAACCAATAGCGAATTGCTCTGCGAAGCATTCTTGCATGCGTTTACCGGGCAACCTTTACCAACCGACGACGACCTTCGCAAAGATAATCCTAATAAAATTCCAAAAGCTGTGCGTGAAGAATTAGAACGTCGCGGCTTACCGATTCCTGAAGACATGAGCGACGACGTTGATTAATAAAAAAAGCTGCAGCCGTTAGGCTGCAGCTTTTTCATGCCACTTAAAGCTTCTACAGCAAGTATTCCAAAGCAGTTTCGTCACAATTGTGTTTGCGCGGGCACAGCTCACAATCTTTCATGACTTTTTCTGGCAGCTTTTCCTTCAGCGTCAGGCGGAAATTTAGCTTACCGAAAAATTCCGGTACGCGAGTGAGCACAATCGTACGTGTAATGCCCAGTTCTCGTGCTTTCCACAATAAAAATGCGACTAACTCAGCGCCGAGACCTTTGCCTTGAGCACTTGGGAATAGGCCCAAACTGCGGATTTCGGCTAAGCCAGTGCTATACACATAAAGTGCCGCACAACCAACAACTTCGTCGTCAATTTCAGCGACAGCAAAACTTTGAATCGCTTGCAGAATGTCCGCTTTATCACGAGGTAAGTTTTCACCTTGATCGGCCCAGTACGCAATGAGCTCACAGATTTTATCCACATCGCTTAAGCGCGCTTGGCGTACATGCTTGCTCGCCGCTTCGGCCGCGTGTAACCAATCTTGGGCATGTTTTATCGCCACCTTCACGGCACTTGGCGCTGTGCCACCCATGGCTTTGCGCTGCTGCAAGCCGTACTCGAGATCTAACGTGGCATATACGTCGTTGTCGATGAGCTCACACACGTGTTGAAAGTCTTCGAGAGCGAGCTGCTCAAGCGCAAGCCCCTGCTGCTGCGCTTTTACGACTAACTCACCGGTAAGGTGGTGCGCATCACGAAACGGTACGCCTTTACTAACGAGGTAGTCAGCTAGCTCGGTTGCATTGCTATACCCTAATGCTGCTTGCAAAGCCGCATGATCTTTGTTCACCTTTAATTCAGGTATCGCAAAGGCAAGCATCTGCAAGCACTGCAAATAGGTATGCAAGGCATCAAACAAACCTTCTTTGTCTTCTTGCATGTCTTTGTTGTACGCCAGCGGTAGCCCTTTTAAGGTAATTTGCATGGCGTGCTGATGACCCATTACGCGACCGGTTTTGCCACGTAACAACTCAAACAAATCAGGATTTTTCTTCTGTGGCATCAACGATGAACCACTGCTGATCTTGTCGCTCATGCTCAAGCAACCCGATTCGCCTGAACAATAGAAAATAACGTCTTCAGCTAAGCGCGATAAATGAATCATGCCGGTGCTTGCGGCGTTTAATAAATCCAGCACGAAATCGCGATCGGATACCCCATCAAGACTGTTTTCACTGGCATAACGGAAACCTAATTCGTGGGCTAACGCCTCCCGATCAATCGCTGCAGTTGTGCCTGCCAGCGCACCACTGCCCAGAGGGCTCACATCAAGCCGACGGATAGTTTCGCGTAAGCGACTGACATCGCGTTGCAGCATACTCACGTAAGCCATTGCCCAATGCCCGGCAACAATCGGCTGTGCTCGCTGCAAGTGGGTATAACCCGGCAGCATGGCATCCTGATAGGTTTGCGCAAAGCTCAGCAAGTTTTCAATGGCAGCTAAGTTAGCCGTCACCAAATGTTGCGCAAACTGCTTGCAGAACAAACGCAGATCGGTTGCCACCAAATCATTGCGACTGCGACCGGTGTGTAATTTCTTGGCAGTCGCACCAATTTGTTCAATCAGCTGAGCTTCCACCCAACTGTGAATATCTTCAGCATTGCTTTGTAGTGGTAACTCAGGTTGTTTTGCTACTTGTTTAACTAACGCGGATAACGCTTCCTGTAACTGCTGATTTTCTTCTGTGCTAATCAAACCAGCCTGCTGCAATGCACCCGCCCAAGCTTTTGACGCCTGCAAATCAAACGGTGCAAGCACATAATCAAACCGCAAGGAGTCGTTAAATTGTTTGAATTCAGCGGCACTGGGCTCACTGAACCGTCCACCCCATAAGCTCATGACTTACTCCTTGCCAGCGGTCGAGGTGTTATCAGCGGCGTGCTGATGTAATGCTCGAATTCGACTGGCCAAACTATACAAACGAATAAAGCCCTCGGCATGCTTCTGATTATAGACTTCGTCTTCATCAAAGGTGGCAAATGCGTTTGAATACAGGCTGTTCGGCGATTGCTTCTGAGTCACTGTCACCTTGCCTTTGTAGAGTTTGACCACAATGTCGCCACTAAGCGGCTCAGCAATTTTGGTTGCTGCCGCCAACATAACGTCTTTCAAAGGCGTGAACCAACGGCCGTCATACATCAATTGCGCGAACTCGTTACCTAAACGAATGCGGTAATCTTGTGTGGTGCGGTCAAGTACTAGGCTCTCAAGGCCCTGCAATGCGGCGTAAAGCACCTCGCCAGCTGGGGTTTCATAACAACCGCGCGATTTCATCCCAACCAAGCGGTTCTCCACCATATCGAGGCGCCCGACGCCATGCGCACCGGCAAGTTGATTCAGGTGCAAAATAGCATCAACAGGCGCAAACGCTTGACCATTTATATGCGTCAGTTCACCGTGGGCAAACGAGAGTTGCAAATACTCTGGCTTATCGGGAGCTTGCTCCGGTGCAACGGTCCATGTCCACACTTGCTCAGTTGGCTCATTCCACGGGTCTTCCAGTTCGCCACCTTCGGTTGAAATATGCCAAAGGTTTGCATCTCGGCTGTAAATCTTTGTCGCCGACGCACTACATGGAATATTGCGCTCTGCTAGATAAGCCAATAACTGCGGACGTGAGCGCATGGTCCACTCTCGCCATGGTGCAATAACAGTTAATTCAGGTGCTAATGCCGCGAATGCCGATTCAAACCGAACCTGATCGTTGCCTTTACCAGTGCAGCCATGGGCAAGCGCATCGGCACCAACTTGACGAGCAACCGCAACCTGCGCTTCAGCAATAATGGGGCGAGCTAACGCGGTACCCAGCAAATATTGGCCTTCATAAATGGCGCCAGTTTTTAAGGTTGGGTAGATGACTTCGCGCGCAAACTTATCTTTTAAATCGACAATGTGACAACTGCTGGCACCAGAGGCAATGGCCTTCGCTTCAACACCTTCAAGCTCTTCATCACCTTGGCCCACGTCGGCAACAAAGGCGACCACTTCGCAGTCATAATTTTCTTTCAACCAAGGCACAATAGCCGATGTATCCAAGCCACCTGAGTACGCGAGAACAACTTTATTCACTGACTTACTCATGCCTGAGCTCCTTCAAAAAGTTTGACCAAGATTGCGTTTTGCGCGTGTAACCGGTTTTCAGCTTGCTGTAAAACCAAGCTTTGTGAACTATCGATAACTTCTGCAGTGACTTCACGCCCACGATAAGCTGGTAAGCAGTGCATAAAATACTTCGCACCGAGGCGTTTCATTAAATCACTGTTCACTTGGTACGGTGCAAAATCATGCATCACCGAATTGTTATCGCGGCTCTGCCCCATAGAGAACCAAGTGTCGGTATAAATAGCATCGGTGGATTGCAGTTGTGTTAAATCGTGCAACGCAGAAATTGAGCCGCCAGTTTGCGCCGCTTGTTGCTGTGCTGCTGCAGTGAGTTCCGCATCAGGCGCATAGCCTTCAGGTGTCACAACCTGCATGTGCATACCAGTGCGCGCAGCACCGGCCATTAACGCTTGGCAGACGTTATTACCGTCGCCAATGAAAGTGAGGTGCACTTGGCGTAAATCACCGAGTTGTTCTTGTAGTGTGAGTAAATCAGCTAATGCTTGGCACGGGTGACAGGTATCGCTAAGGGCGTTTACAACCGGCTTATCTGAAGCTGACGCAAGGTCACTTAATGTGCTTTGTGAATAAACGCGCGCCACAATCGCATCATGCCAAAGTGCTAAATTCGCACCAACGTCAGTGGCAGGTTCACGCTCACCAATTAAGTTTTGTGCATCTAAATAGATGCTGTGACCACCTAAACGGTGAATACCTGCGGCAAAACTTGCACGCGTACGCAACGATGGCTTTTCAAACAACAGTGCAATGCTTTTGCCCTGCAAATAAGTCGACCACGCGGTTGGACGCTGTTTAATGGTTTGCGCTAACTGCAATAACTCAGTGGTTTGTTGCGGGCTTAGCGCCGGCATTTCAAGTAAATCATTCATGGATGTTGTTACCTACAACTAAAAAATTCGAAATAGCGTGGCAATTAGAGACGGATGCGGGTTCCGGCTGCTTCACCCCTTGCCAATCGGGTGAGCGCTTTGGCGTCTTGCCAGCCGGCCACCGCGATACTTCGTCGCGAGGCACGTGCCGCTTGCACGGCCGCGTTAAGTTTGACCAACATACCGTCACGCACAGTGCCATCAGCAATCAGGGCATCTGCTTGGTCGGCAAGAATGGTTTCAATGAGGTCACCGTTTTTGTCCAAAATTCCAGGCACATCGGTGAGGAGAATTAAATCAGCATGTAGTAATTGAGCGACGGTAGCCGCGGCTAAATCAGCGTTCACATTGAGCCGAGCACCGCTATCACTGCTACCAATTGAGCTCAGAATAGGTAAGAAATTTTTATCCAGCAGTACCTGCAACAAGGTCGCGTCATTGGGTTTCGGAATACCGACAGCACCGCGATTTGCATCCACGTCACAAGTAATGCTCTGACCAGCAGCCAGAGTTAATCCAACGGCGTTCAGTTGATGTTGCTGAGCAAGGGCAACTAATTGCGAGTTAACATCGCCAGCCAAAACCCCCGCAACAATGGGCATCTGTGCGGCAGGAGTTATTCGCTGGCCGTCTACCTTCAAACTCGTGTGGCCAAGTTGCAACAACAAGGCTTCTACTTGATCGCCGCCACCATGAACTAACACTAAAGGGCGCAATAATGCGAGCTGCTGAACCGTGGTCAACAGCCGCTCTAAGTTGCTGGCGCTTTGTAATACCCGACCGCCAAGTTTAATTACTAGAGGTGATGTCATACCACACCTACGCGTTGCTGCAGACCGAGTGCACTATCACAACCAAAATATTGATTGGCTAACTGCACTGCTTGCGCTGCTGCCCCTTTTAATAAGTTATCGATAGCAGCACAAATAATCAGATGATTTTGGTGTACAACCGCGTGAATATCGCAGAATGCGGTGCCGACCACATCACGAATTGCCGGTGGCTGCTGACGCAAACGAATCAGCGGCGCAGTAGAGTAGGCCTGCTCATAGGCCGTATCGACACTCGCTTGTGAAACACCCTGTTGTAGCGGGACATAAATGGTCGCCAAAATGCCGCGTTTAAAATTACCTAAGTGCGGCACAAAAATCACATCATGGCCAATTGCTTGCGCAATTTCTGGTTGGTGCCGATGCGTTGCAACACCGTAGGCAGACAAACTTACTTCACAAAAACTAGTATGGCTTGCCGCTTTACGGCCAGCCCCCGAGACACCACTGACGGCATTCACCAAGGGTACGCCATCAATCAATGACATGACGGGCTTCAACGCCAAACTGGTCACTGTCGGATAACAGCCAGGCACAGCAATAAGCTGCTCAGTACCTGCCAGTGTTGTCCATTCGGCTAAACCATAGGGAATCGTTTCAGGGATATTGGCAGCGCGTTCAAAACCGTAAGCCTGCTGATGTATCGAAGGATCACGAAGCCGAAATGCGCCAGAAAGATCAAAAACCACCAACCCCGCGTTCACCAAAACAGGTGCAAGTTCCGCACTGGCTTCATGAGGTAGCGCTAAAAAAACCACTCGAACTTGCTGAGACAATTGGCTCAGCAAATCCGAGTGCCAAGGTTGCAGAATAACATCAAGCTGTCCCGCTAATTGGGGATACAAACTAGCAATTGGCTCTGCGTCTTCGCGTGCGCTGGAAGAAAAAGCATACTCAAGCGAGAATTGTGGATGGTTATGCAGCAGCCACACCAGCTCAACGCCGCTGTAACCGCTCGCCCCAAACACTGCGCATGGAATTGATTTACCCTGTTCCACCAATCAAACTCGCTCGACCAAAAATGACTCAAAAGATGGCTAAATAATACTGCATAAAAATGCACAAAACAAGAATAAAAATACAAAGCAAGTTCGATATTAGCTATTGGATATTAGATATTAGAAAAGCAAAGACGATATTAGCTATTGGACATTAGATATTAGAGCTGATGTATCGGGTATTTGTGGTTTAGCTAATATCTAATATCCAATAGCTAATAGCGCTCTTGATCTTGAGGGGCTTGGCGCTTATAATTCGCGCCCTAATTTGTCGCGTTGATTAATAAATCAGCGCTTTTTTGAAACTGTAATTTGCGTGGTGCTCGACTTCGGGTCGAGTGGCGATGCAGCCTAACGAGGTAACCCCATGAAACCAGGTATTCACCCAGAATATACCGAGCTGAAAGTATCATGCTCTTGCGGTCACTCTTTTGTGACTAACTCAACTAAAGGCGGCGAGTTGCACTTGGACGTATGTTCAGAGTGTCACCCATTCTACACTGGTAAACAGCGTATTATGGATACTGGCGGTCGTATCGAGAAATTCAACAAGCGTTTCAACATGTTGGGTGGCAAGAAATAATCCAGTTTTGGACATTTCTACTCGAAATTATGAGAAAGGCGCCAGAAGGCGCCTTTTTTATTTTCATATTCGGCGCAAGGTCGCGTCACCATTGAATTAATCGATGGTGTCAATTTAAACAACCGTTAACTTTCCTCTGATTATCTAAGTTATTCTTAATCGCCTGGCCGCAACGGCGTATCAGGTAAGATGTCTTATTGCGTCGAATAGCTCTACAATGGCACTATTCACACATGTTATTTTCTTTATTTCGAATCAGGTACACGCACTTATGACCGATTTTCGCAAGCAAGCTTTGGATTATCACGCCTACCCAACGCCAGGAAAAATCAGCATTGAGCTGACCAAACCAGCTGAAACCAGTAAAGATTTAGCGTTGGCATATAGTCCAGGTGTGGCCGAGCCAGTGCGCGCCATTGCTGAGAATCCGGATGATGTCTACAAGTACACAGCGAAAGGTAATATGGTTGCTGTTATCTCCAATGGTACCGCTATTTTGGGGCTGGGTAATTTAGGGCCCATGGCTTCGAAGCCGGTGATGGAAGGTAAAGCACTGTTATTCAAGCGCTTTGCTGGCCTTGATTCCATTGATATTGAAGTCACGCACCGTACCACACAAGATTTCATCAATACGGTGGCAAATATTGCCGACAGTTTCGGTGGCGTGAACCTAGAAGATATTAAAGCACCAGAGTGTTTCGAAATTGAACAAGCGCTGATTGAGCGTTGTGAAGTGCCAATTTTCCATGATGACCAGCATGGCACTGCTATTGTTACAGCGGCAGGCTTGCTAAACGCGTTAGAAATTCAGGGTAAAGACTTACGCAAAGCACAAATCGTCTGTTTAGGTGCTGGCGCAGCTGCTATTGCCTGTATGGAATTGCTGATTAAATGTGGCGCCCAGCGTGAGCACATTTATATGCTGGACTCGAAAGGTGTGATTCACACACGTCGCGAAGATTTGAATGAATACAAAGCGTTATTTGCCAACAACACCGACAAGCGTACCCTCGAAGAGGTCATCACCGAAGCCGATGTATTTGTCGGTGTGTCAGGGCCGAATTTGTTGTCGCCAGATGCGTTAAAGCTCATGGCGGAAAAGCCAATTGTATTCGCCTGCTCAAACCCAGACCCAGAAATTAAACCTGAATTAGCCTTGGCCGTGCGCGACGACCTAATTATGGCAACCGGTCGCTCAGATTACCCGAACCAAGTGAACAACGTGTTGTGCTTCCCATTCATTTTCCGTGGGGCACTCGATGTTCGTGCAAAAGCCATTAATGATGAGATGAAATTGGCCGCCGTAGAAGCGATTCGTCAGCTCGCAAAAGAGCCAGTACCAGAGGCCGTACTAAAAGCATCAGGCGTTGACAAACTTGAATTCGGTGTTGATTACATCATTCCGAAGCCGCTGGATCCGCGTTTGCGCACCCGTGTATCGAAAGCGGTTGCTGAAGCGGCGGTGGCGTCAGGCGCCGCCCGCATCGAACTCCCCAAGAATTACATGACTGAATAAAAGCAAAGACGATATTAGCTATTGGATATTAGATATTAGAAAAGCAAAGACGATATTAGCTATTGGATATTAGATATTAGAAAAGCAAAGACGATATTAGCTATTGGATATTAGATATTAGAGCTGATGTAGCGGGTATTTGTGTTTTATCTAATATCTAATATCCAATAGCTAATATCTCCGCTTTCAAGTTACACTTTGCGGTATGACGACGATAATCCAAACCGCGCTACCGGTACCCCTACCACGACAATTTGATTACGACTGCGAGCAATTGCCCGCAGTCGGCGTGCGCGTGCGTGTGCCCTTTGGTAATCGTGAGTTGGTTGGTGTGTGTTTGGGTGAGGCTTCGGCGCCCGACGATAGCTTTCAGCGCAAAGCCGTGCTTGAAGTGATTGATGACGAACCGTTGTGGCCGCGACCGATTTGGCGATTGCTTGAGTGGGCCGCGGATTATTACCACCACCCGCTTGGTGATGTGATTCAAAATGCAATGCCCGTGTTATTGCGCCAAGGTGAACGCGCCAGTTATCAAGCGACGACGCGATATCAAGTGACGGAGCAAGGTGCGCAGATATCGCCGAATGACTTGAAGCGAGCGGTGCAGCAACAACGCTTACTCGCAGCGCTACAACAACAGCCGTTGTTAAGTCGTGACATTCGCATGCAGGAGTTCTCGCCATCAGCACTGAAAGCGCTACAAGACAAAGGCTGGGTAGAAGCCGTTGAACACATTCCGGCAGCAGTGCAGTCGTGGTCGCTTAAAATTGCCGCTGAACCGTTACAGTTGAATCCTGAGCAAGCGCTAGCTGTTGCCGCAATTGGTGCCGCGAAACAGCACCAAACTTATTTGCTTGAAGGGGTTACCGGTAGCGGCAAAACCGAAGTGTATTTGCAGGCTATGGCTGATGTCTTACGCCGCGGTCAGCAAGTTCTCATGCTGGTGCCCGAAATTGGTCTAACACCGCAAACTCTAAAACGCTTCCAGCAACGCTTTGACGTGCCGATTGTGATGCTCCACTCAGCACTCACGGACAGAGAGCGCTTAGATGCATGGTTGGATGCCCGTGCTGGCAGCGCGGCAATTATTATTGGCACACGCTCAGCCATATTTACGCCGTGCAAAGCACTTGGCATGATCATTGTTGATGAAGAGCATGATGCCTCATTAAAGCAGCAAGACGGTTTTCGCTATCATGCGCGTGATCTTGCCGTGATGCGCGGCCATGAAGAGCAAGTGCCGGTAATTCTTGGCTCGGCGACGCCATCGTTTGAAACACTCAATAACGCGCTGAACAAGCGTTATGCACACTTGCAGTTAAGTCGCCGAGCTGGTCAGGCTAAGCCGGCGCGTCACGTCGTGATGGATATCAAAAACCTGCCATTAAAAGCCGGTTTGTCACAACCCCTACTTGGCTTAATGCGCGAACACTTGGATGCCGGTCAGCAAGTCCTGCTATTTTTAAACCGCCGTGGTTTTGCACCAGCGTTACTTTGTCATGAGTGCGGATGGTTGGCGCAGTGTCGTCGATGTGATGCGTATTACACCGTGCATCAAGGGAGTAAACAGTTGCAGTGCCACCATTGTGGTGCCCAACAACCGATACCACGGCAGTGTCATGACTGTGGCTCAACCCAGCTCATTGGTCGTGGTGTTGGTACCGAGCAACTCGAACAGCTACTGCAAGAGCAGTTTCCAGACTACCCAGTTCTACGCATTGATCGCGATAGCACACGGAAAAAAGGCAGCCTGCAACAACACTTGCAAGATGCGCACGACAACAAGTATCCGATTTTAGTTGGCACCCAAATGCTCGCGAAAGGACACCACTTTCCCGATGTCACCTTAGCCGCCTTACTCGATGTTGATGGCGCGTTATATAGCGCAGATTTTCGTGCCGCTGAACGCCTTGGGCAAATGTTTACCCAAGTGGCAGGGCGCGCCGGTCGTGCTAGCAAACCGGGAACTGTGGTGCTGCAAACTCATCACCCAGAACACGAATTAATCCAAGATTTAATCAACAACGGTTACGGACACTTTGCTCAGACCGCCTTGCGCGAGCGACAACTCACCCATTTACCGCCATTTAGCCAACACGCATTGTTCCGCGCTGAAGCCAACAATGCCGATGCCGTTATCGCCGCACTTGAAGCTATCGCAACACTGTTTCCGCAACGCGATGATGTGATTGTGTTGGGGCCTATTCCTGCCGTCATGGAGCGTCGTGCCGGCCGCTATCGTTATCAATTATTGATTCAAACGCAGCAGCGCGCCATGCGGGCTCAGCTGTTGCGCTATGTTTTGCCGCAACTAGAAAAATTGCCGCAGTTACGAAAAGTGCGTTGGTCGCTCGACATCGACCCACAAGACTTCAGTTAGTGCGCAAAAGCAGATAAAATAAAGAACAAATGCGCTATTAGCCGTTAGCTATTAGATATTGGCTAATACGACTGCAGCGCCCTTACTAATATCTAATATCCAATAGCTAATATCGCTTTAAGGTTTTTTATTCATGAAAGAACAGTTGGAATCCCTCCTTGGCGCCGCCGTGGCGACCCTACAACAACAAGGTACTTTGCCGGCCGACGTGCAGCCACGCATTCAGTTGGATCGTCCGCGCGACAAAAGTCATGGGGATTTTGCTACCAACTTAGCGATGATGTTGGCGAAACCTGCGCAAATGAATCCGCGCGCGTTGGCCGAAGCGATTATTGCGGCTATTCCTGAGAATCAATTGCTCGCGCAGTGTGATATTGCGGGGCCGGGCTTTATTAACTTTACCATTAGCCAGCAGCAACTATTAGATCAATTGGAGCGCGCATACAGCGATGTCAACGTGGGTATTGAGCCTGCTGCTGAAACCAAAACCGTGGTGATTGATTACTCATCGCCAAACCTCGCCAAAGAAATGCACGTGGGGCATTTGCGTTCGGCCATTATTGGTGATGCAGTCGCTCGTGTCGAAGAGTTGCTCGGTCACAAAGTTATTCGCCAGAACCATGTGGGTGACTGGGGGACCCAATTTGGGATGTTGCTGGCGCATATGGAAGAGCTCGATAACGACGAACTCGGTATGGAGCTTAGCAACCTCGAAACCTTCTACAAAGCGGCGAAAAAGCGTTTTGATGAAAGTGAAGAATTTGCCAAACGTGCGCGTGAATTAGTCGTAGCCCTACAGTCGGGTGAGCCAAAGTGCCGCGCGCTATGGCAACAGTTTATTGATGTGTCACTCAGTCACTGTCAGGAAGTGTATGACCGTTTGGGTGTGAAGCTAACTCGCGCTGACGTGATGGCGGAAAGTGCCTATAACGATGACTTAGCACAAGTCGTCGAAGACCTCCGTGCACAAGGCTTGTTAGTTGAAGACCAGGGCGCGCAGTGCGTGTTCCTTGATGAATTCAAAAATAAAGATGGTGAATCGCTGCCGGTCATCGTACAAAAATCGGGTGGCGGTTACTTATATGCGACCACCGATTTAGCAGCGGTGCGTTATCGTCAGAACGTGCTCAAAGGCGATCACTTGATGTATTTCGTTGATCAGCGCCAAGGGCTGCACTTCCAGCAAATTTTTACCCTAGCTCGTAAGGCTGGCTTTGCCCGCGAAGATCTGCAAATGGACCACTACGGTTTCGGTACGGTCATGGGCAAAGACGGGCGTCCTTATAAAAGTCGTGACGGTGGCGTGACCAAGCTTGCGGATTTGCTTGATGAAGCCGAAAAGCGTGCACTTGAATTAGTACAACAGAAAAACGGTGCGTTAAGCGAAGCCGAGCAAGCACACGTGGCAAAAGTTGTTGGGATCAGCTCGGTAAAATATGCCGACTTATCGAAAAACCGTACCAGCGATTACATTTTTGACTGGGACACCATGTTGAGCTTTGAAGGAAACACCGCACCATACTTGTTGTATGCGTACACGCGTGTGAACAGTGTATTCAGCAAAGCGGGTGTCAATCCAGAGCAAATTGATGCGCCATTCGTTCTCAACGACGAACGTGAAATTAACCTAGCCAATACCTTGGTGCGATTCAACGAAGTGGTTCACAGTGTTGCTGACAAAGCCATGCCGCACTTTTTATGTGGCTATCTCTATGACGTTGCAGGGGCTTTCTCAAGTTTTTATGAGGCCTGCCCAATTCTTCAAACAGAGGATGCTAGTGTGCGTCAAAGTCGTTTGAAACTTGCGGCATTGACCGCTAAAACCCTACGTCAGGGTCTCGAATTGCTCGGTATTCCGACGCTTGAGAAGATGTAATTATGGATTACGCGAACCGTAAGCGTCCGGCCAAACGTACCCCACCGAAGACTACCAAGAAAGCTGCCAAAAAACCGGCAGTGTCGTGGTGGGTGGTTTTGCTCGCCATTGTTTTGGTAAGTGGGTTTGTGTGGTTATTGGTAAGTATCTCGGGCAAGTCAGAGCAAACGCCACAGCAACAAGTGCCAATTGATGTGCCGGAGCCACAATCGCAACCGGTGGCCGAGCCACTGCCAGAAAAACCAGAAGAGCGCTGGCAGTACATTGAAGAATTGGAAAACCAAGAAGTGATTGTGGATGTACCAGAGCGCGAGATCGGCCCGCCGAAACTCATGCAATGTGGTTCATTCCGCAACATCAGTGATGCTGAAGAGCTACGTGCGATGATAGCGATGATTGGTTTGGAAGCACAAATTCGCACAACTGACGGAAGTAATGGTGTCTGGCACCGAGTGATTCTTGGCCCCTACAATGGTCGACGTGCCGCCGAGACAGATCGTCACAAATTACAACGAGCTAATATTCGCGGTTGCCAAATTTGGAACTGGAATTAATCCCTACCTATTGAAAATCACAAATACGACCTCATAACTGGTTCATAGCAACTAAGAGGACGTATTTGTGACTACTATCGTATCTGTCCGTCGCGGTGACAAAGTTGTCATCGGTGGCGATGGTCAAGTTTCACTTGGCAATACCGTAATGAAGGGCAACGCTCGCAAAGTGCGCCGCTTGTACAACAACCAAGTACTCGCCGGTTTCGCAGGCGGTACCGCCGATGCCTTCACCCTGTTTGAACGCTTTGAGAAAAAGTTGGAAGCCCATCAAGGCAACTTGATGCGCGCAGCAGTGGAACTCGCCAAAGATTGGCGTACCGACCGAGCCTTGCGCCGTTTAGAAGCGTTATTAGCGGTGGCCGATAAGCATACATCCTTAATCATTACCGGTAACGGTGACGTTGTGCAGCCAGAAAATGACCTAATCGCCATTGGCTCTGGCGGCCCATACGCCCAAGCGGCGGCAACTGCGTTACTCGAAAATACAGATTTAAGCGCACGTGAGATTGTTGAGAAAGCCCTGACGATTGCAGGCGACATATGTGTCTTCACCAACAGTTTCCAAACCATTGAAGAACAGGAGTCGGTAAGCAATGTCTGATATGACCCCACGCGAAATTGTTGATGAGCTGAATCGTCACATTGTTGGTCAAGACAACGCCAAAAAAGCGGTCGCTGTTGCACTGCGTAATCGTTGGCGTCGTATGCAGTTAGACGATGAATTACGTCAAGAAGTAACGCCGAAAAATATATTAATGATTGGACCGACAGGGGTGGGTAAGACTGAAATTGCACGCCGCCTAGCGAAGCTAGCCAATGCGCCATTTATTAAGGTGGAAGCGACGAAGTTCACCGAAGTTGGTTATGTTGGTAAGGAAATTGAGTCGATTATTCGTGATCTTACCGATACGGCGGTGAAGCAAACACGTGAGCAAATGATGCAAAAAGTGCGTCATCGTGCCGAAGATGCTGCGGAAGAACGCATTTTGGACGCGTTGTTACCGCCCGCGAAGAAAACTGGTTGGGCCGACGAACAAGAAGAGCCGCGCGAGCAATCGAATACGCGTCAGACGTTTCGTAAAAAACTGCGTGAAGGTCAGCTCGACGAAAAAGAAATTGAAATTGAAATCAGCGCGCCGCAAATGGGCGTTGAGATTATGGCACCGCCAGGCATGGAAGAAATGACGTCGCAGCTGCAAAGCATGTTCCAGAACATGGGTGGCGGCAAATCTAAGCCGAAGAAAATGAAGATCAAAGATGCATTTAAGCAGCTAATTGAAGAAGAAGCGGCGAAGATGCTGAACCCTGAAGATATTAAAGAGCAGGCGCTAACGGCCGTTGAGCAAAACGGCATTGTGTTCTTGGATGAAATTGACAAGATTTGTAAGCGCGGCGACGTGTCTGGCCCAGATGTTTCACGAGAAGGCGTGCAGCGCGACTTATTGCCATTAGTGGAAGGCACGACAGTTTCGACCAAACATGGCATGGTGAAAACCGATCATATTCTGTTCATCGCATCGGGGGCATTCCAAATGTCCAAACCGTCGGATCTAATTCCTGAGTTGCAAGGTCGTCTGCCAATTCGTGTTGAGCTACAAGCGTTAACGAGTGCCGATTTTGTTCGAATCTTGACGGAGCCGAATGCATCGCTAACCACACAATACAAAGCGCTGATGGCAACCGAAGGTGTGAATGTAGAATTTACTCAGGACGGTATTCGCCGCATTGCTGAAACAGCGTTTCAAGTGAACGAAACGACTGAAAACATTGGTGCGCGTCGATTACACACTGTGCTAGAGCGATTGATGGAAGAAATATCGTTCAAAGCCAGTGACTTACATGGGCAAAGCATTGAAATTGATGCCGCTTATGTTGACCGTTACCTCGGCGAGTTAGCGCAAGATGAAGACCTAAGCCGGTTTATTTTGTAATTGCTTGACCCGCGCCGCTTTTGCACTCGGGCAGAAGCGGCTATACTGTGCTTTAACATTCAAGACGTTAAGTCACAGTGAACGGGGTACGGCAATGGAATACAACACGTCAGAACTTTGCGATTTATACCCAGATCTAGTCGATGTGGTTGAACCGATGTTCATTCACTACGGCGGTCGGGTGTCGTTCGGCGGCCAGTTGGTCACCGTGAAGTGCTTCGAAGACAAGGGCATTATTGAAGAGGTGGTGCAGCAGCCTGGTACTGGGAAAGTGCTACTCATTGATGGTGGCGGTTCGACACGCCGCGCACTAGTCGATATTGCTGTGGCCGACTTAGCGTTTGAAAACGACTGGGAAGGCATCATTTGTTATGGTGCAGTTCGTGATGTTGACGCATTAGACGAACTTGATATGGGCATTATGGCTATCGCTTCGATGCCGGTTGGAGCCGCAAACGACGGTGTTGGTGAAGTCGATGTGGCGGTGAATTTTGGCGGCGTTACTTTCTTACCTGAAGACCATTTATACGCCGATAGCACAGGCATTATTATTTCACCAGAACCGCTTGATATTGAGTGAGTTGAATAAGCCACTATGTTTTTAACTTCGATTGATCCCGCTGCGTGGTTTACCCCACGTAGCGGCGAAATCCGCCTCGGTCAAACACTTCATTGCTTACCTGAAATCGATACCATCGATACCTACCATCATGCGTTACAACAAGCATGGGAGCGAGGGCAACGTATTGCTCTTGTTGGGGTGCCCGAATCAATTGGGCCACGCGCTAATTTAGGTCGTGGTGGCTCGGAACATGCTTTCGCGGCCGCGCTCAAGGGCTTGTTGGCGTTGCAATCGAACCCAATGATTGCCGACCATGAGTTGCTGATTGTCGGGCAGCTACAATGCGCTGACTTGCAACAGCAAGCCGATGCGTTGCGCAACACGGAGGTCGGCGAATTAGCGCAATTACGCGAGCTTTGTGAGCGTCTTGATCAACGTGTTCAGCAAGTTATTGTGCCGTTATTTGAAGCCGGCTTTGACGTGATACTTATTGGTGGGGGGCACAACAACGCCTACCCACTGCTCACTTCATTGCAGCAAGCCTCAGAAGAAAGTGTTGGTGCAGTGAATCTGGATCCGCACGCTGATTTTCGCGCGCGTGAAGGCCGCCATAGTGGTAATGGGTTTAGCTATGCTTATATGGCGGGAGCGCTGAAGCACTACCACGTGGTTGGGTTACACGAAGGCAAGAACAACGCGGAGAGTTTGAAGCAACTCGCGGATGCTGAATTTACCTACCGCAGTGTGCACGAGTTATATACCCATGATTGGTCAACTGAACTGAGCGCCATTGCCGCACAAGCAGAGGCTTGGCATGTGCCGCTTGGTATTGAAATTGACGTCGATGCCTTACAGGGAGTGCCAGCAAGCGCGATTAACTTCAATGGCTTGAGCGTGGCGCACGGCTATAGTCTCGTGGAAACCTTGGCAAGTTTACCGCGCACGCGTTACCTGCATTTAGCTGAAGCGGCACCAAGCTTGCACCCGGCGGGGCGCGAAGCAGGTGATATGGCCTGTGCACAGTTACTAAGTGAGTTGGTGCTTGCTTACTTGCACGGCTTTCAGCGGCGCGAACCTTGAAACCAGCAGGCGCTTAACGGATTGGCACCAAACTGATAAGTGAGCGCAGCTGGATCATCCACATGCCATAAACATAAATCAGCACGCATACCTGCAACCAGTTGACCGCGGTCGGTCAAACCTAAAGCCTTAGCGGCGTTCACAGTAACCCCACGTAGACACTCTTCAGGCGTCATCCGGAACAACGTTGCGGCCATCTGCAGCATAAGTTGCACACTCAAAATAGGCGATGTGCCTGGGTTGGCGTCCGTCGACACGGCAATTGGTACCTGGTAATCGCGCAGTAATTGTAGTGGCGGTTGTTTGGTTTCTCGTAGGAAATAAAACGCGCCCGGCAGCAGCACAGCAACGGTACCGGCCTTTGCCATGGCTTCAACACCGGCTTCATCTAAGTATTCGAGATGGTCACAGGACAATGCTTGATAACGCGCTGCAAGTGCACTTCCGTGTTGATTGCTTAATTGCTCAGCGTGTAATTTTACGGGCAAACCAGCAGTTTGAGCAGCCTGAAATACACGCTCGGTTTGCGCCGTAGAAAAACCAACCGACTCACAAAATGCATCCACGGCGTCTGCTAAGCCTTCGGCCGCAAGTGTCGGAATAATCGATTCAACCACCAAATCAATATAGGCATCAGCTTGGTCTTTGTACTCGGGCGGAACCGCATGCGCCGCCAATAACGTCGTTTGAACCGATACTGGCAACAACTCAGCCAGTTTGCGCGCCGCGCGAAGCTGTTTGCGCTCGTCTTCGAGGCTCAAACCATAGCCCGATTTAATTTCAACTGTCGTCACCCCTTCGCGCAACAACGCTTCAAGCCGAGGCATTGTCACCGCAACTAAGTCTTGCTCTGATGCCGCACGTGTTGCTCGCACGGTTGCTGCGATACCGCCACCTTGCGCGGCAATGTCCGCGTAGCTCGCGCCATGCAGACGTTTAGCAAACTCATCGGCACGCGAACCGGCCCAAACCAAGTGAGTATGGCAGTCGATGAGCCCCGGCGTGACTAACCCGCCGTTGCCGTTGATTGTTTCTGCGGCAACCGTTGGCGCGTCACTGCGCCGACCAGCGAAGTGAATTCGTTCATGATCAAAGATAATCACACCGTCATCAATCAGGCCGTAGCCCTCGCCTGTCATGGTAGCAAGCCGAACATTTTCGAGGCACTGCATGACTGCTGTCATAAAAAATCTCCCACCGACAACTTGTATATACAATTAAACATGACTACACTCTATCACACTCTAACATCAGTCTGAATGATTTCATCATGGTTGCTGTTAAAGGTAGCCAAAGCGGTAGCCACATAGGTAGAACGTTCGTGAAATTTTCAAAAATTAAACAGCATATTTACAGCAAGATTGCCTCAGGTGAATGGCCGGAAAACCATCCAGTGAGTTCCGAAAACGCACTTGCAACTCAGTTTAAAGTGAGTCGTATGACCGCACGTCGGGCTCTGCAAGAGCTTGCCGATGAGGGCTTAGTGATTCGCTCGAAAGGTTCGGGCACTTATGTTGCGCCGTTGAAGTCGCAAACATCGTTTATGGCCATTCGTAACATTGCTGATGAGATTCGTGCACGCCAACACGCGTATGAAGCGCATGTGCACGTGCTCAAGCAAGTGCCGGCCAGTTTACAGGTAGCCGAACAACTTCAAATTACGCCTGAAACACCGGTATTTTTCTCAGTCATTACCCATTTAGAGAACGGGTTACCGGTGCAAGTTGAAGAGCGCTACGTGAACCCAGCTGTTGTGAAAGATTATTTGAAGCAAGATTTCCGCCAAATCACGCCGCATGAATATTTAAGTGCTGTTGCACCGCTGACCGAAGCGAGTCATCAGATTGAAGCGGTGACACCGAACGCTCATGTTTGCGAATGGCTTGAATTAACGAAGCCAGAGCCGTGTTTGCGCATTGTGCGTCGCACTTGGAGCGACGCTGGTGTGGTGACATATGCCGTATTGACGCACCCAGGATCGCGTTTTGTGTTGGGTGGCCATTTAACGTTTAAAGCTTAAACGCAGGTAAAGAAAAAGGATAAACAGATGAGTTTTACTCGCTTAGATAAAAGTCGAAAGATTCGCGCTGACCGAGGTTCAGAGTTAACCACAGCAAACTGGCAGATTGAAGCAGCTAAACGCATGTTGATGAACAACCTTGATGACGAGGTGGCGGAACACCCACAAGCATTGGTGGTGTATGGCGGTATTGGTCGAGCTGCACGCAGCTGGGAAGCGTTCGACAAAATTGTAGAAGTACTGGAACGGTTAAAGCCAACGGAAACCTTGTTAGTGCAATCGGGTAAGCCGGTTGGTGTATTCCCAACTCATGAAGATGCGCCGCGAGTGCTCATTGCCAACTCGAATTTAGTACCAGAGTGGGCCAACTGGGAACATTTTAACGAGCTCGATAAAAAGGGCTTAATGATGTACGGCCAAATGACCGCCGGATCATGGATTTACATTGGCTCGCAAGGCATTGTCCAAGGCACTTACGAAACCTTTGTATCAGTCGCTCGCCAGCATTTTGATGGGAATACCAACGGCCGTTGGATTCTCACCGGTGGTCTCGGCGGTATGGGCGGTGCGCAGCCATTGGCGGCGACCATGGCTGGTTATTGCATGTTGGCGGTGGACGTGGATGAAACGCGTATTGATTTTCGATTGCGTACACGTTACCTCGATCATAAAGCGACCTCGCTAGATGAAGCGCTTGAATTGATTGAGCAAGCGCGCCACGATGGCCGTGCTATTTCTGTGGGCTTATTAGGTAACGCAGCCGATGTTTTTGCCGAGTTGGTTGAGCGCAATATCACGCCTGACGTAGTAACTGACCAAACATCTGCGCACGATCCTCTGCATGGCTACTTGCCACAAGGATGGACATTAGCAGACTATTTGGAGCGCCAAGAAAGTGACCCAGCCGGCACCGTTACCGCCGCGAAGCAGTCGATGGCAGTGCAAGTGCGCGCCATGTTAACGCTACAAGAGCGTGGCGCGGCAACTTTAGATTACGGCAACAACATCCGCCAAATGGCGAAAGATGTGGGTGTCGATCACGCTTTTGACTTCCCTGGATTCGTGCCCGCCTATATTCGCCCACTATTCTGCCAAGGTATTGGGCCATTCCGTTGGGTGGCATTGTCAGGCGACCCAGAAGACATCTACAAAACCGATGCCAAGGTAAAAGAACTCATTCCAGATGATCCGCACCTGCACAATTGGTTAGACATGGCGCGTGAGCGTATTAGCTTCCAAGGCTTGCCAGCACGTATTTGTTGGATTGGCCTCAAAGATCGCGCACGTATCGCACGAGCATTCAATGACATGGTCAAAAATGGCGAACTGAAAGCGCCGATTGTGATTGGTCGTGATCACCTCGATTCAGGCTCAGTCGCTAGCCCGAACCGCGAAACAGAAAGCATGCTTGATGGTTCAGATGCGGTTTCCGATTGGCCGTTATTGAACGCGCTACTGAATACCGCTGGCGGTGCTACTTGGGTGAGCCTTCACCACGGTGGTGGGGTTGGTATGGGCTACTCGCAACATTCAGGTGTGGTCATTGTGGCCGATGGTTCCGATGCGGCGGATAAACGCTTGAGCCGTGTGCTGTGGAATGACCCAGGTACCGGCGTAATGCGCCATGCCGATGCAGGCTATAACATTGCCAAAGATTGCGCACGTGACCAAGGGTTAGACTTACCGATGCTGGAGGGCAAATAAATGAACGATGTATTTGAATTGCAACCTGGCACCTTAAGCCTGTCACAGTTGCGCCATTGGTGGCAGGAGCCGCAACAGTTGGCATTACATGCTGAAGCCGATGCCGTGATTGCCCGCTCGCACAAGACGGTTGCTGACGTGCTCGCCAAAGGCAAAGTGGTATATGGCATTAATACCGGCTTTGGTTTGTTGGCGAATACGCGCATTCCACCAGAAAAACTGGAAGACTTGCAGCGTCGCATTGTGCTGTCACACGCAGCCGGCACACAAGAGCTCATGGACGATACCGTGGTGCGCTTAATGCTGTTACTGAAAATCAATTCGCTCAGTCGCGGCTTCTCAGGTGTACGCCGTGAAGTGATTGATGCTTTAATTGATTTGCTCAACAACCAAGTCTACCCGTGTGTGCCGAGCAAAGGCTCGGTTGGTGCGTCCGGCGATTTAGCACCACTCGCGCATCTCGTGTTGCCGTTACTTGGTGAAGGCCAAGTTCGCGTAGAAGGCAAAGTTTATCCAGCCGTTGAAGGTATGGCGAAAGCCGGCCTGAAGCCGCTCAACGCATTAGCGCCAAAAGAAGGTTTGGCCTTGTTAAATGGTACCCAAGCCTCAACCGCCCTAGCATTGCATGGCTTGTTCCAAATTGAACGCGTATTCAATGCCGCACTGGTTACCGGAGCTATGGCGGTAGAAGCGGCGATGGGTTCACGCTCACCGTTTGATGCGCGTATTCACGCCGTGCGTGGTCAGCCAGGGCAAATTGCTGTTGCGCAAAGCTTCCGCCAATTATTGGGTGATAGCTCTGAAATTGCTACCGCTCACGTGGATTGCGAAAAAGTACAAGACCCTTATTCCTTGCGTTGTCAGCCACAAGTGATGGGCGCCGTGTTTGACCAATTGCAACACGCCAGTCAAATTTTGGTGCGTGAAGCCAATGGTGTCACTGATAACCCGTTGGTATTTAGTGACAACGGCGACATTATTTCAGGCGGTAACTTCCACGCTGAACCAGTAGCTATGGCAGCCGATATTCTTGCCATTGCGGCGAGTGAAATTGGTGCGCTTTCTGAGCGACGTAGTGCCTTGTTAATTGACCACCACCTCAGTAATTTGCCACCATTTTTGGTGAACGATGGTGGGGTGAATTCTGGCTTTATGTTGGCACAAGTGACAGCCGCAGCTTTAGCGTCTGAGAATAAAACGCTAGCACATCCAGCCTCGGTTGATAGTTTGCCCACCTCGGCCAACCAAGAAGACCATGTATCAATGGCAACGTTTGCTGCGCGTCGATTAACTGACATCGCGCGCAACATCCGGGATATTGTTGCGATTGAGTTGTTAGAGGCGGCGCAAGGCTTAGATTTCCGTCGGCCGTTAAAAGCTGCTGCGGCGGTAGAAGAAGCTCACGCCCGTGTACGTGCACAAGTTAGCTTTTACGATCAAGATCGTTATTTTGCGCCAGATATTGCCGCGATTGCGACATTGATTGAACAAGGCAAATTGCACGATTTAGTGCAGGAAGGAGCAGTACTCGAGGACGCTTAAGCGTCCTCTTCTTCATCTTTCAAAGCCTGGCAGTCGACACATAAAGCGACGTCAGGCTTTGCTGCTAAACGCGCAGCCGAAATTTCCTCGCCACACTCAACACAATAACCATATTCGCCGCTACGCATGCGTTGTAATGCAGCATCAGCGCTTTGTGCTTGGCGCGTTCCCGGTTGCTCATTCACCACGGTTTCAAGTTTACTCCGAATACGTAACAACTGCTGGGCGGATAAATTATCACTCATGTTAACGTCCTTCTTATTTTTCGTTATTAGCTAGCACGACAAACTGACCTGTAAATTCCGCGACGGGTTTATCGCCATCAAATACCTGTGACTTTAAAGTAGCCCGTGCATTTTTACCAAGCGTTAACGCCGATAAATCACCGGTCATTGCTGACAACCGTGCAATCGCACGAGGCTCTCGGCTAACGGGTTTGTGGTAATGAATTTGGCCATCGGCTAACACCACTGCGCCGTGCAGCTGTCGTTCGCGCAATTGTAAATGCAACAACCCCCAGCACGTCAAGGTTGCCAACGAATAAATACTGCCGGCAAACATGGTGCCATGCACATTAATGTTACGTGACAGCGTTGCGGTGGTCTCAAATTCGCGCCCTGTATATTGCGTAATACGAATGCCCATGGTTTCTGAAATTGGAATTTCGCTATGCCAAGTGGTTTGTAACTCTTGGCACCAGTCTGGACGATAAATAATGCGGTTGTATTCAGTCAACGTTTTACGCAGTTGGTGCTCTGCTTGCGGGTTCTTGACCGTATCACCTTCTTCTACCACCTCGTAGCCACACTTAATGTAAAAACCTAAGGTGTTATCGCGAGAGTTAATCACTATGTGCTTGGCGCCTTCCGCGCGTGCGACTTTCTCGAGTTCATAAACAATGGCAACGCCGTGACCTTCACCACGGTGCTCCGGCGCCGATGCCATAAATCGAATCTGCCCTTCGTCGGGACTGTTAAAATGCAACCGCCCTACGGCAACCGCTTGACCAGCGCTATTGACGACCATGCGGTGGTAGCCCACTTGATCGTATTCGTCTTGTTCAGAGCCACGCGGTCGTTGAAAAGGTTCGCGCAATACGCGCCAACGCAAGTCGTAATAAGTGGCAAATTGTTCCGGTGTTTCCGGAGCGATAACACGGTACATAGTTAACCCTTGTTGTTGGAATGCAGCATGAAGGTAACGGGCCCATCGTTGACCAAAGCCACTTTCATATCCGCACCAAATTCACCTGTCGCAGTGTGAATGCCAAGCTGATTGAGCGCATCCACAAAGGCTAAATACAGTGGTTCAGCCTGGCTTGGTGGCGCAGCTGAAGAAAAGCTCGGACGTCGACCCGACTGGGTATCCGCTGCCAAGGTAAATTGCGAAACCACCAACACGCCGCCTTGAACATCTTGCACACTCAAATTCATTTTATCTTCAGCATCAGCAAATAGGCGATAACCAGCTACTTTGGTTGCCAGCTTGGTTACATCATCAAGCGTGTCGGTTCTATCGATACCGAGCAAGACTAACAAGCCGTGCGCTATGGCGCCAATACGCTCACCGGCAACAGTGACGGATGCCTCACTGACGCGTTGAATTAATGCTTTCATTCACTTCCTTCGGTTGTTACTTCAGATTCAGATTTTGGAGGGTGGAAAAACTCCTCAATGCTGGCGGTAAGTTCGGCGCCCACCAGCACAATGTTCCAAGACACAAATATCCACAGTAGCAAGATTGGAATTGCTGCCAGCGCACCATAAATTGCCTGATAACTAGGAAACGCCGTAATGTAGGCTGCAAAGCCAGTTTTACTAAGTTCGAACAAGATTGCGGCCAACAACGCTCCCCAAAATGCATGTCGGGCGCGCACTATACGGTTTGGCATCATGATGTACAACAGCATAAACGCCACTAACGAAGTGAGAATGGGTACGATGCTTAATAATGTCGTACGCACCCCAGATACATAAACTTCAGCGGCCGCTGTCAGTGATATCAAATAGGAGGTCACTGCCATACCTGAGCCCATCAGGATTGGACCGAGAGTCAAAATCATCCAGTAAACCGCGAGTGCAACCACCATCCGGCGGCGTTTGTGATTTCGCCAAATGCGGTTCATGGTGCCATCGATTGTGCTGATCAAATTGACAGCGACGACAATAACGAAGATCACCCCAACGGTTGTCATTTTCGAAACATTGCTCACAAACTGATTCAAATACTCGCTGATCACTTCGCCAGACGTCGGCAATAAATTCGCAAACAATAATTTTTCGAGCTCTTCTTTTAATTGCTCGAACATCGGGAAAGCCGAGAACACCGAAAACATCACCACAAGCAATGGTACTAAGGCGAGCATGCTCACAAAGGTTAAATGGCCAGCAACAATGGTCACGCGGTCATCTAGACAGCGCTTGCCAAAATATTTCAAGAACCGCCAAGCCTTCCGGCCACGTTCTTGCCATCGTTTTAATGCGGTTTGCTCAGGTGTTGTTTCGCTCATTCCGCTCTCTTTTGAATTGCCGTTTGCTGCAACTTTTGGCATCACTATAATCCCAAACCGTGCAAATCACGTAAATAACATACCTTGTTCTTGGCTAATCGCCAATTATAGAGACAGATTGTTGGTTTTGTGAGGAGTGATTCTATGCAGGTACTCATCATTGGTGCCGGTGGTGGTATTGGGCAAGCGTTGGTGCAGTATTACCACCAACAAGGTGCACGTGTGCAAGCGCTAAGCCGTCAGCAGGTGTCGAAATTACCGGGCCACTGGTTGCAAGTAACTGATTATACCGAAGCCAGCCTCCAACGCATTGTGTCGCAGTTGCAACAACCGGATGTTGTGATAAGTACACTCGGCATTTTGCATAACGATGATTTTATGCCAGAAAAGCGCCTTGCTGATTTGAATTGGCATCAATTGCAGCAAACCTATTACGTGAATGCAGTACTTCCCATTTTACTACTGCAGCAGTTGCTGCCTATTTTGCCGAAAAAGAGTCCATGTGTGTGGGCGCAGCTTAGCGCGAAAGTCGGTAGTATTACCGATAACTATTTAGGCGGTTGGTATAGTTATCGAGCCAGTAAAGCGGCATTAAACATGTTGTTGAAAACCGCCTCAGTTGAACTCAAGCGCACCCACAAACAGCTCTGCTTGGCAGCAATTCATCCGGGCACCACCGATACCGAGCTATCGCAACCGTTTCAGCAACGTATAGCGGCCGATAAATTGTATACACCAGCGCAGTCGGCTGAGCGAATCGCTACCGTTATCAAGCAATTAACTGCTGAAGATTCAGGCGGTTTTTGGCATTGGGATGGCTCGCCGTTACCGTATTAAGCTATACTGACCGCACAACAGCCAACTAAGGAGTGGTTATGCGTTACTTGATGAATTGGACTGGCGTTATGTTCGCCGTTGTGGTTTTGGCAGGTTGCCAAAGCGCATACTACGGTGCCATGGAGAAAGTCGGCATCCACAAACGTGACATTTTGGTCGACCGTGTCGACGATGCTCGCGACGCACAATCTGACGCACAGGAAGAATTTAAATCAGCATTGCAACGCCTCGATGAGTTGTTGCAGTTCGACGGTGGTGAGTTAGAAGCGCGTTACAATGCTTTAAACGACGATTATGAGAGTAGCAAAGCGGCTGCCGAGCGCGTTTATGAACGCATTGAGGCCATCGATGATGTTGCTCAAGCATTATTTGATGAGTGGCAAGAAGAGCTCGGTATGTATAGTAATGACTCTATGCGTCGCGAAAGTGAGCGGTCACTTCGCGAAACCGAACGTCGTTACACGAGTTTGTTACAAAGCATGGAAAGAGCCGCCGACACGATGGCGCCGGTTCTCGAGAAACTACAAGACAACGTACTGTATTTAAAACATAACTTAAACGCGAAAGCCGTTGATGCAATTCGTGGTGAGTATCGCAGTTTGCGCACCGATGTTGATGTTTTAATTCGTGAAATGGAATCTGCCATTCAAGAGTCGAATGCATTCATTGAAGCCATGAAGGAGGGATCGTAATGAGTTTATTGATTCTCGCTGGGAGCAGTCGTAAAGAATCACTCAATGGTAAATTTCAGAAGCGTATTGCTGAAGTTGCAGAAAGTGACGGGCGTGCGTGTTATTTATATCCTGCAGCAGAGTTAGATGCACCTATCTACAATGGCGACTATGAAGATGAAAATGGTGTGCCATCCAACATTCAGAAGCTCGCAACCGCAATTTCTGACGCCACCAAGATCGTCATTGTCACGCCAGAGTACAACAGCTCGGTGCCGCCATTACTTAAGAACGCGATTGATTGGACAACGCGGCTTGAGCAAAACCCTTGGGTGGGTAAGAACGTGTTATTGGCAGGTGCATCGCCAGGGCGTATGGGTGCGATGCGATCGATGACGCATTTAATGGTGGTTATGGCGGCGATCAAGAGCTACGTGGCGCCAATGTTTTTAAGTTGCCCGCAAGCCAGCGATGAGACCATCGCGAACTTCGATGCCAAACAAATCAAAGGCTTTTTAAAGCAAGGCGATTAACAGCTGAAGCTTATGCGCCGCGCGGCTTTAAGCCGGCGAGATAAGTATCAATGGCTTGGCTGGCTGTTTGTGATAAATCAAAGTAAGTTTTATCCAGCAGCCAGTTATACATCAATCCGTCTACTAGGCTAAACAAGCCCATAACAGTCGCTTTTGAATCATATTTCTCATCAATTAAACCTTGCTCCTTGGCTTTGTCAGCCAGCAACACGCATTCAGTGATACAAGCATTACGGCCACCTAAGTGACGTAAATGAATCGGCAATGCGTCATCAACATACTCACATTTATGCAGGAGAATATTCACGAGAGCCTGTGTATGCGGATCATCTTGCACTTGACCGATGATGTGGAAGCAGCGGGCACGTAACAATGACACCGGATCACCTTGATAGGTTTGCGCCAGTTCGTCACGCATTTCGTCTACCGGTAGACGCACTCGCTCCATCAAGGCATCAATCAAATCCAGTTTATTCTGGAAATGGTGATAAATAGCCCCCCGAGTCACTCCAGCCGCTTCAGCCACTTGATTCATTGAAGTATTAGAAACTCCTTGTTCACTGAACAAGCGTTCAGCAGCATCAAGCAATGCAGCTTTTGTTGTTAACGCATCTTCTTTGGTACGACGAACCACATCTCACCTCATTACGTAGTAGTGATGACATTATAATCGATTTTAAACAAACATGCATGTATGTATGTAAAAAGATCAATAAACTGGTCATAAAACGATGCTATGCTGTTAACGACACTTAATTTTGTTGGAGGTCGACCATGAAAAATGATATTGACCAACGCCTCGTGTTAGACGCGTTTGAAACCATTATTGAATATGGCAAGCCAGATGACGAAGGGCGAAAAACCTTAGAAGGTATAACGGCTTATACCGATTTCGATGGCTATACGGTGTTTTTGGAAGGCCAAGGTGTCAACATGCGCCTCGAATTCCATAATAAGTATCATTTGGATTACGAAAATGAACGGCAGTTCGAAAACTTTATGAAGGCCATTGAAAATATCAGCAAAGGCCACTATACCCCTGAACGTGGCGAATAATTTAACCAAAAGGTAAACGTCGTGAGTAAACATAAACCCTACAGTTTGGCTGAAGAAATAGCCCATGCACTGACGCATGGCGTTGGGGCCATTGCCGCTATAGTCGGGTTGGTGTTTATGTTGGTTTGGGCAGTATCTTACGGTGATACCTTTCATGTGGTGAGCGCCGGCATTTACGGCGCGAGCTTAATTTTACTCTACCTCGCGTCAACACTCTATCATGCGTTTCCGTGGCCACGTATCAAAGCTTTCTTTCAACAGATGGATCACGCTGCTATTTATGTGCTAATTGCCGGTACTTACACACCGTTTGCACTGGTTAATTTGCGTGGTGCGTGGGGATGGACGCTGTTAGCTGTGGTGTGGAGCATTGCGCTGATTGGCGTCATCATGGAAGTTGCCATGAAAGAGCGTAAAAAGTGGTTGTCGCTCTCTCTCTATCTTGGCTTAGGCTGGATGGCTCTAGTGGTGATTCAACCGATGCTTGAAACCGTTGAAGCCGGCGGTTTGTGGTTACTGTTAGCTGGCGGCCTTGCCTATACCTTCGGCGTCATTTTCTACGTGTGGAAATCGCTGCGCTTTCATCACGCCATTTGGCACGTATTCGTGCTCGCCGGCAGCGTACTTCACTTCTTCTCAGTGTTCTATTTTGTGCTGCCGCACCCCGATGTGATTTAGTGGCTTGCCTTTCTGAACGGAACGGGCTATGGTCTGCTCCGCACAGTGAGGAAGCCATGTTTAAAGCTGATTTTTCAATTCAAAGTACCGCACTTACCTTTCCAGTTTAAGCCGATTGCAGCCTAGCAATCGGCACCTGTAGTTATTCCCAAAATTCAATTTTTCGTGTTTCAGTTCGGTAGGAGAAAATGCCGTGCTTGCGCGTGTAATGAACTATTGCAGTTCAACCTCGTGTTTTAATCATTACCTCTTTCAGTGTCAGCAACGCCGAGTGTTACAACACCCGTTATTGCTCTCTGATTTGCTGCAACGTTTAGAGCGTATACATCAGCCACGATCACGTATTCATCCATGTGTCGAAATCGGATCGGAAGTCACGATACGACACATTCTAACGCACGGGTGTGTGGGCGATGTCTTTACTTTCCAGCTTGTCGAGCCAAGTCGTGCCAACCCACATCAGGGCCTTGTTTCATACTTGTCCCCGGTTGGGTTGGCACTACTTGCATTGCCATTAGGCGCAGAGTTTTCGGTTGTTTCAGGGGCTAGCGAGAGTCGCTGGCGATTAATGGCACTCAATCGTAAAGGAGCGAGCAATGAGTAAAGAAAAGGCGAAAAAGAAGCCACAAAAAACACTAAAAGAAAAACGTCGTGAGAAGAAAAACAAGAGTCACGACTAGATTCAAGAGCACCCACTGGGTGCTCTTTTTGTTACCCTATCGAGTCAATATAATTTTTGAATTATATAATTTCTAACTTATAATGAGTGAATCCATGGAATGGAAAATATTATTAACGGAAAAATACGCAAGCTGGTTTCTTTGTTTAACGACTGAAGAGCAAATCGAAATTCAAACCGCGGTTGATGTGCTTGAAATACTGGGTCCATATTTGCGCCGTCCGTTGAGTGACAGCGTAAAAGGAGCATCCAAAATTTCAAATTTAAAGGAGCTCCGGATTCAGCATCGTGGAAAACCGTATCGGGTATTTTACGCCTTTGATCCAAACCGAATGGCGGTGCTTTTGTGTGGTGGCCGCAAGGATGGCTCAGGAGATAAGCATTTTTATCAACGAATGATAAGACTCGCCGAAGAAGAATTTGAAAATCATTTGAGTAACATTATTCGCTCGAATGAGAGGAGTAAGAATGACTAGATCATTGAATGAATTCCGTAAGCAAATTGCCCCCGAGGTTCAAACGAAAGCTCGTGAAAAAGCATTAAATATTGTAGCGGAAATGACGTTAGCTGAAGTTCGAAAGCACCGCGGCGTAAAACAGGTTGAATTAGCCAAGAGGCTACGAATGGCGCAACCAAATATATCGCAGATTGAGGCGCGACCTGATGCTTTGCTAAGCACACTGGAGCAGTATGTGGCAGCTTTGGGCGGTGAACTTAAGCTACAGGCGGTTTTTCCCGATG
Organism: Pseudidiomarina marina; assembly: GCF_044807045.1. NCBI lineage: Bacteria > Pseudomonadati > Pseudomonadota > Gammaproteobacteria > Alteromonadales > Idiomarinaceae > Pseudidiomarina > Pseudidiomarina marina. The sequence goes on from NZ_CP085233.1 coordinate 625,650, forward strand.
GCGATCAAATGACGATTAAGAGGATTGGCTAAAAGACGTTTATCTACCTATTTAATAAGCAAAAAATAAGCGCCTGAAAAGGCGCTTATTGTGTATTGCTAAACAGGTAAACGATTATAGCTTAGTCGTCTTTGCTACGGCTAGCGCGTTTACGCTCGTTTTCGGTCAGCATACGCTTACGAATACGAATTGATTTTGGCGTGATTTCTACCAGCTCGTCGTCATCGATAAACTCAAGTGCTTGTTCAAGCGACATACGAATTGGTGGGGTTAACAACAACGCGTCATCAGTACCCGCGGCACGGATGTTAGTTAGCTGCTTACCTTTCAAACAGTTAACGGTAAGGTCGTTTGAACGGCTGTGAATACCAATCACCATACCTTCGTATACTTCTTCCGCGTGACCAATCATCAAACGGCCGCGCTCTTGCAAGTTAAACAAGGCGTAGGCTAAGGCTTTACCTTGAGCATTTGAAATCAATACACCGTTGATGCGCTGACCAATGTTACCGCCTTTGAATGGGCCGTAATGGTCAAAGCTGTGATACATCAAACCAGTACCTGACGACAACGTCATGAACTCAGTTTGGAAACCAATCAAACCACGACTCGGTACGATAAAGTCGATACGAACACGGCCTTTACCATCAGGGGTCATGTTGGTCATTTCAGCTTTACGTAAGCCGAGTTTTTCCATCACTGAGCCTTGGTGTTGCTCTTCGATATCGACGGTTAAGTTTTCAAACGGCTCTTCTTTCACACCGTTCACTTCACGCATGATAACTTCAGGGCGTGATACCGCTAATTCAAAACCTTCACGACGCATGTTTTCAATCAATACGCCTAAGTGCAATTCACCGCGACCAGAAACACGGAAACGATCTGGGTTGTCGGTTTCTTGAACACGCAACGCCACGTTGTGCTTCAGCTCTTGCTGCAAACGCTCAAGAATTTGACGTGAAGTCACGAATTTACCTTCTTTACCGGCAAACGGTGAGGTGTTGACCTGGAAGGTCATGGTTACTGTAGGTTCATCAACGGTAAGTGGCGGTAGCGCTTCAACTGCACCCGCTGCACACACAGTGTCAGAAATTTTAAGTTCACCCAAACCGGTTACTGCAACGATATCGCCGGCGCTGGCTTGATCCGTTTCAATACGGTCAAGGCCCAAGTAGCCAAAGATTTGACCAACTTTGCCGTTACGTTTGGTGCCGTCAGCGCCAACCACGGTGACCTGCTGGTTCAACTTCAACGTACCGCGCTTAATACGGCCGATGCCAATGATGCCCACGTAGCTTGAGTAATCCAGCTGTGAGATTTGCATTTGCAACGCACCTTCACGGTCGGCATCCGGTGGCGATACTTTCTCAAGAATCGTCTCGAATAAGGCCGTCATGTTGTCGGTTTGCTCGTTGTAATCTAGAGTCGCCCAACCGTTCAACGCTGAAGCGTAAACCACTGGGAAGTCTAACTGTTCGTCGGTTGCACCTAAGTTATCGAATAAGTCGAATACTTGGTCCATAACCCAATCAGGACGTGCGCCCGGGCGGTCAATTTTGTTGATAACCACAATTGGTTTCAAACCGTGTGCGAACGCTTTTTGCGTAACGAATCGAGTTTGTGGCATTGGGCCGTCAACCGCGTCAACAACCAATAATACCGAGTCGGCCATCGACAATACGCGCTCTACTTCACCACCGAAATCGGCGTGTCCTGGCGTGTCCAAAATATTGATGCGGTAGTCTTTGTAGTTTACCGCAGTGTTTTTCGCCAAAATGGTGATGCCACGTTCTTTCTCAAGATCGTTGGAGTCCATGATGCGTTCTTCTACGCCACCGCGGCTCTCAAGAGTGCCCGATTGCTGTAAAAGTTTATCAACCAAGGTTGTTTTGCCATGGTCAACGTGCGCAATAATTGCAATATTACGCAGCTTGGAAAGTTCAGTCGCTTGAATTGTCATTGATAAAGCCTGTAAAAAACGCGAGGAGACGGTATGAGCCGCCATTGGTTAAAATAGCGGCGTATTATACGCTTGCGCGCTTATACAAGCTAGTTTTTTTCGTTGGTGGCGTCGCCGTTGTCGGCGTCAGATTGCTTCAGACGTTTGTCCCAGCGTTGCTGAGCATAGCGACGTAGGCTTGGAATGGTATCGGTTTCATCCATAATGGGTTGGCCCAGAATAGTCTCGATAATATCTTCGAGGGTAACTAACCCCATCCAAGTGCCGTGCTCATCAAATACTAGTGCCATGTGCTGACGTTGATCTAAGAGCATCCGCATCACTTGTTCTACGTTGACAGTTTCGGAAACCACTTCGACATCGCGCGCCAGCTCGTTAATGGTTTTGTCGGTATCCGATTCGAGCGCTTCGTTACGCAAAATAATGCCGTGCGGTACTTCGTCGGCGTCAATTACAGGAAAACGCGAGTAAGGCATCGTTTTCGCACGATATAGAAACTCACTAATGGTTTCGTCAGGACGCACCGATTCACAAACAGTTCGCGGCGTCATTACGTCGCGAACTCGAATGGTATGCAAATCGAGCATGTTACCAATCACGCGGCGTTCATCGGCATCAATTAATTTTTGTTCATAACCTAAAATGGCGAGCGCTTTAATTTCCGAACGCACGTCGACATGTTCTTCGCCGCCAATGCGCTTGGTGATTTGATCAGACAGCCAAATGAATGGACGTAAGATCATAATCATGAAATTTAAAATGCTTGGTAACGTCGGTGCGAGTTGACGCCAGAATTTCGCGCCAATCGTTTTTGGCAAAATCTCTGAAAGCACCAAAATAAGAACTGTCATGACGGCTGAAGCAGCCGCTAAATAACCATCGCCAAATACCACACCAACTTGCGCACCAACACCGGCTGCACCAGCGGTGTGCGCAACGGTGTTTAATGTCAAAATAGCCGCTAACGGACGGTCAATATTGGTTTTTAATTTCTGTAATTTTGCGTGTAGCTTGGGGCGCTGTTCTTTCAGATGCGCAATATAGCTTGGGGTAATTGAAAGCAGTGCCGCTTCCAAAATAGAACATATAAATGAAATACCAACAGCAACAAACGCAAAAACAATTAAAAGAAACATAGGGTCGCTTCGTTAACAAATGAATCGATATTTTGGCAGAGCGCCTGCTTTTTCACAATATAAAAAAATGAGGACATTTGCCGACATCTTCGGTTAAAAGTTGTAACTTCGCGAAATACTGATATCGCCTCTCTCGTTAGGCCTGATGCAGGTCAATATTTTATCGAAATTGATGTTCAAGATAACTGAGAATAGGTTCTGTAGCTCAGTGGAAAGGCATATATCGTAAGACTTTTTCTTTACTTTAGAAAAATACGAAATAAATCATCCACAGTTGCCTATTTTTGCTCTATACTTTAGACAATTTTAGTTACTTACGAAATTCAACTGAGCAAAATTCGGCAAGGAGATGAATATGTCATTGCGTGCTTGGGCAATCGCCCTGTTTGTTGTCAGTACTGCCAGTGTTGCAACCTCGACGGTCGCAGCTGAGCATCAAGTTCAGTCTACGACTATTGCAGAATATCTGCGCTTGCAAGGGCTGGTTGAGTCAACCAACAGTGCAACCGTATCAGCGCAAGTTTCTGGTCGCGTTGAGAAGGTATTGGTTGATGTCGGCGACAATGTGCCAGCCGGCGCAACGCTCGTGACCATTACCTCAGTTGAGCAATATCAAATGCTAACCCAGGCACAAGCGCAACTAGCCGCAGCTGGTGCCACACTGATTGCCGAACAGCAAGAATTTGATCGGGTAACTAGCTTAGTGCAACGCGATTTAGTACCGGTGGCTGAGCGCGACCGCGCCAAAGCGCGTCTCGACAACGCCAAAGCACAACTACGCTCAGCCGAAGCTGCGGTTGAGCGCGCCGAAGAACAACTCAGCTACACTGAGGTGAAAGCACCTTACGGTGGTATTGTCAGCGAGCGTTTTGTCGAGCCCGGCGAATTAGTGCAACCAGGTATGCCATTATTGTCTGGTTTCGACCCTGCTGAATTACGTTTACATGTGGACTTGCCAGCCCGCTATGCCCATCTAGCAACTACCTACCAGTGGGCCCGTGTTAATGGGTTAGAGCCAACTTCGCAACAAGTGTTTCCTACGGTGCACAGTCAATCGAGTACCGTGCGCATGCGGTTAATTTTACCAAGTGATAGTGGATTGATGCCGGGGCAGTGGCAGCCAGTATTGGTGAAAGTGGGCGAGCATCAAGGCGTACAAGTGCCTGCCGAGGCCATTTATAACCAAGGCGAGCTCACCATGGTTCGCATGCAAGATAATAGCTGGCGTGCGGTGCGTTTAGGCTTAAGCCAAGACGGTTTTGTAGAAGTTGTGAGTGGATTGAAAGCCGGTGAGGTGATCAGCTATGAGTAACAAGCCCCTTGGTATCGCAGGTAAATTTGCGGCATGGGGTGAACGTTCTCAGCTCACGCCGTTGTTGGCAATTTTTGGCCTAATTCTTGGCATCATGGCGGCGCTAATTACGCCGCGTGAAGAAGAACCGCAAATTGACGTGACCATGGCCGATGTCATGGTGGCATTTCCGGGCGCCGCCGTTAGTCAAGTTGAAGATCAATTAGCGACGCCGCTAGAGCAGCACTTTGCACGCATGCAGGGTATTGAGCATATTTACTCGGTATCACAGCCAGGCCAAGCGCTGGTGACGGTGCAATTTGAAGTGGGTGTACCGCGCGATAAAGCGTTGGTCGAGCTCTTCGATAGCCTAGCAAGCTGGCAAGTTCGCCACCCCAACTTTTCACAACCTCTGGTGAAAGCTCGAGGTATCGATGATGTACCAATTCTTGGGCTAACCATTACCGCCGACGGACTTGATTTGAAATCGGTTGCTGACACCTTAGTCGAGCCACTCCAAAACGTTAGCGGCGTGCGCGAAGTAAATGTCATTGGCGCTGAGCCCGAGCAAATTAACGTAACTTTAGATAACACCGCATTGAGCCGTATCGGCTTAGATTTTAATGCGGTGAGCCAAGCTTTGGCGGGGCAAAACCAAAGCGCGCAAGCAGGTTATCGACTGGCTCAAGGCCAGCAAATTCCTGTGCAAGCGAGTAGCTTTATCGATAGCGTGAACACATTGCGTCATCTGATTGTTGCCAACGTTGACGGCAAGCCGGTTCGCCTGGAGCAAGTGGCCGAAATCAGCGAAAGCGCAGTGGTACCATCTCGTTACGTGTGGTCGCGTCCAGCGGGTGGCGAAGCACAGCCAGCGGTGACGCTTGCCGTCACTAAAAAAGCCGGTGAAAACGCGGTGGTGGTAGCGCAGGAAGTTTTAGCGCGCCTCGATACGTTGAAGCAACAATGGCTGCCGCCTGAGCTAGAAATCGACGTTACACGAAACTATGGCCAAACTGCAGACGATAAAGCCTCAAAGCTTATTCAAAAGCTCATCTTCGCAACCATCTCAGTTGTCGCACTGGTGTTATTCACCCTCGGTAAACGCGAAGCCGTTGTGGTGGGTAGCGCCGTCGTGCTGACCCTCGCTATGACCTTGTTTGCGTCTTGGGCATGGGGCTTTACGCTGAACCGTGTGTCGCTATTCGCACTGATATTCTCCATTGGTATCTTGGTTGATGACGCCATTGTGGTGGTGGAGAATATTCACCGCCATTTAGGTTTGGGTAAGTCTCTGAAAACCTCGATTCCGGCAGCGGTCGACGAAGTTGGGGGACCGACCATTTTGGCGACCTTTACTGTAATCGCCGCCCTGCTTCCGATGGCGTTTGTGAGTGGCTTGATGGGCCCGTACATGAGCCCCATCCCAATTAACGCGTCGTTGGGCATGCTGTTGTCGCTGATTATCGCGCTAACCGTAACGCCGTGGTTGGCTCGTCATTTATTAAAAGACGAACATCATGAAGGTGAAGCGCATAGCAGCAAACTACATACCTTCTTTGAGCGCATCATGCAGCCGTTGCTCACACATCGTAAGCGGCGTTACTTCATGGGCTTTGGCCTGATTGTTCTCATTGTCGCAATGATGGGTCTTGCGGTGGTGCAGGCCGTGGTGATGAAAATGCTGCCGTTTGATAACAAGAGTGAAATCAAACTGGTACTGGATATGCCAGAAGGCAGTAGCTTAGAAGAGACCAATGCGACGCTCATGCAATTGGCACAGAAACTCGACGAAGTGGACGAAGTCGTTGCCACCCAAATCTATGCCGGCACCGCGTCACCAATTGGCTTTAATGGCCTTGTGCGCCAGTACTATTTGCGCGAAGGCGCCAACATGGGCGACATTCAAGTCACGCTCGCTGAACTTGGTGAGCGCGATCGTGCGAGTCACGAGATTGCTTTGGCAATTCGGCCAATGCTAACGCCAATTGCCGAAGCCGTTGGTGCGTCCCTAAAGATTGTTGAAGTGCCGCCGGGTCCGCCCGTGCTCGCACCAATAGTCGCAGAAGTGTATGGTCCGTCAGAGGCAGCACGTGAATTAGGTGCTCGTGACGTGCTTGCGCAATTGCGCGCCACCGAAGGTGTCGTCGATATCGATAGCACCCTCGTGGCTGAAGCCACCGAAGAAGTTTGGGAAGTGAATCGTGAGCGTGCCGCACAACTCGGCGTGACCGCTGGACAAGTGGTGCAGGTATTGCAAACCGCACTTGGCGGCATGAATGTCACCTACTTGGCGATTCCCGGTCAAACCCAACCGGTACCGGTGAAGTTACGCCTGCCAGCGGATTGGCAAGGCCAGTTAGCGCAACTTGAGAGCCTTACCGTAACCAGCCAAACCACCGGTCAAGCCATTCCAGTGGCGGAGCTCATTGAGCGTGAACAGCGACCTTATGCGCAACCGGTGTATCACAAAGATTTGCGCCCAGTAGTTTATGTGACGGCCGATATGGCTGGCAAACTCGATAGTCCGCTCTACGGCCTATTCGACGCTGCCGGCGATATCGAACTGCCACAAACTTTTATAGCGCAGCCTGATATCTGGGACCAAACCGCGTTGAAGTGGGACGGCGAATGGCAAATCACCTACGAAACCTTCCGTGATATGGGCTTGGCCTACGCAGTCGGCTTGTTGTTGATTTACGTGCTGGTAGTCGGCCACTTCGGTAGTTACATGACACCACTGGTTATCATGGCACCCATACCACTAACGCTCATCGGCATCATGCCAGGCCATGCCATCCTTGGTGCGCAGTTCACCGCCACCTCCATGATCGGCATGATTGCCTTGGCCGGAATCATAGTGCGGAACTCCATCTTGCTGGTCGATTTTATCCGTGAAGAAGTCGCCGCCGGCAAAGATCTCAACACCGCCGTGATAGAAGCTGCTGTCGTACGTGCCAAACCAATCACGTTGACCGCAATCGCGGCCATGATGGGTGCTTTCTTCATCCTCGATGACCCCATCTTCAACGGCCTGGCCGTCAGCCTGATCTTCGGCATCGCGGTCTCTACGGCGTTGACGCTGGTGGTCATTCCATTGCTGTACGCGTCGCTCCTGCGGCGCCGGACCGCTCGAGAGCGTTAATCGTTAATCGTTATTGGTTATTCGTTATTCGTTATTCGTTATTCGAAAAAGCGAAAGCCAATAACGAAACCCTCAAACAAACAGCGTAGTTCGTGCTTCGTGCGCTACGCTGTTCGTCCGGGCTTCGCCCTGTTCGCGAACCCCGAACCCCGAACCCCGAACCCCGAACCCCGAACCCATAATAGAAAGCCCTATCAAGCATGTATGTCGGCTCAGAAAAAGGGTGTTCAGTTGCATCAAAAATGCAGCATTTGAAGGGGGCTTTTTTGCTCCATTTTTGATGCAACTGAACAGCCAAAATAAAAGCACATGCCCCACACCGTTACATCAGCCTTTTTGGTAAGTTGAATAGGTTCAACACGGAAAATCACGCGATTCGTCTGAAAAATCTATGAGATGAGCAAATGTATGACGTGAGCAGGTGTACGAGATGAGCAGGTGTATGAGATGAACAAATGTATGACGTGAGTAGGTGTACGAGATGAACAGGTGTATGAGATGAACAGATGTATGACGTGAGTAGGTGTATGAGATGAGCAGATGCATGAGATGAGCAAATGTATGACGTGAGCAGGTGTATGAGATGAACAGGTGCATGAGATGAGCAAATGTATGACGTGAGCAGGTGTATGAGATGAACAGATGTATGACGTGAGCCGGTGTATGAGATGAACAGGTGTATGAGATGAGCAAATGTATGACGTGAGTAGGTGTATGACGTGAGCCGGTGAATGGGATCTCTAGGCTGTGCGGGAGCGAGAGTCGAACAGAGTTTATCTCCTACAAACAGCGACGCGCACAAACCAAGAACTACGCAGTTCGTCTTTCGCTCTTCGCTCTTCGCTCTTTCGAATAACGAATAACGAACAACGAATAACGAACAACGCTTTTCGAGCCCTTGCACTTCCGTGGTGCATGAATTTGCACTACAATGGTGCAAATAAAGCCAATGCACAGCACCCTAGCCGTACCAGAACAACGTTAACCCATTGAAAAGTGAACCAAAACCAATCTTGGCATCGTTTTTGCTTTAATTTGGTGCAAAGGTGCAAGCGCAACAAGCAATGCTTGCTATACTCAATTCTGAAACTAGACATGCACGATCGCGGAGGATCACATGACAACACCACAAGACGTTATGGCTTACATTGAAGAACACGATGTCAAATTCGTGGATTTACGCTTTACCGATACTAAAGGTAAAGAGCAGCATGTGACCATCCCGGTTTCGCAAATTAATGAAGAGTTCTTCGAAGAAGGCAAGATGTTTGATGGTTCGTCTATTGGTGGCTGGAAAGGCATCAATGAGTCAGACATGGTGCTTATGCCTGATTGTAGCTCGATTGTACTTGACCCGTTCACTGACGAAGTAACGATGAATGTGGTGTGCGACATTCTTGAGCCAGACACCATGCAAGGTTATGACCGTGACCCGCGTTCAATTGCGCGTCGTGCGGAAGAGTATTTGCAAAGCATGGGCATTGGCGACACGGCGTTCTTCGGTCCAGAGCCAGAGTTTTTCTTGTTCAACGATGTGCGTTTCCACACGGACATGAGCGGTAGCTTCTATAAAATTGAAGCAGAAGAAGCGAAGTGGAACTCGGGCAAAGAATACAAAGATGGTAACTTGGCGCACCGTCCAGGTGTGAAAGGCGGTTACTTCCCAGTACCACCCGTTGATTCAGCGCACGATATTCGTAGCACCATGAGCACCGTGATGGAAGACATGGGCTTAGTCGTTGAAGCGCACCACCATGAAGTGGCAACTGCCGGTCAAAACGAGGTGGCAACCCGCTTTAATACGTTGGTGAAAAAAGCTGACGAGATTCAAATTTATAAGTATGTGGTACATAACGTAGCGCATTCATACGGTATGACCGCTACCTTTATGCCGAAACCAATTGTTGGTGATAACGGTTCTGGTATGCACGTTCACATGTCAATTAGCAAAGACGGCAAGAACTTGTTCGCAGGCGATCAGTACGGTGGCTTGAGCGAAATGGCGCTTTATTACATTGGCGGTATCATCAAACATGCGCGTGCTTTGAACGCGTTCTGTAACCCAACCACCAACTCGTACAAACGTTTGGTGCCAGGCTACGAAGCACCGGTTATGTTGGCGTACTCTGCGCGTAACCGTTCTGCGTCAATTCGTATTCCTGTGGTTGCTAGTGCGAAAGCGCGTCGTATTGAGGTTCGTTTCCCTGACCCAGCGGCGAACCCATACTTGTGTTTTGCAGCGCTGTTGATGGCTGGTCTTGACGGTATTAAGAACAAGATCCATCCTGGCGATGCGATGGATAAAGACTTGTATGATTTGCCAGCGGAAGAAGCGAAAGAAATTCCAACCGTATGTCACTCATTAGAGATGGCTTTGGAAGCATTGGATAAAGACCGTGAGTTCTTAACCGCTGGCGGTGTATTTACTGATGATATGATTGATGCGTACATTAAGTTGCGTCACCACGAAGTGATGAAGCTGAAAATGACCACGCACCCAATTGAATTTGATTTGTACTATAGCGTTTAACGAAAGAGCGCTTTAGTTACATAAGAGGAAACAACGAACGATGAAACCACTGGCACTCGCAGCCATTCTGTTAACGTTTTTGATTGGCTTGGCGCTGCACGTTGATCCGTCAACGGCGCAGGTTTATAAAAAACGGAATGCGGATGGCACCGTCACTTACAGCGATCAGCCGATTCAAGGTGCTGAGAAAGTTGAAGTGGAAGCGGCGCCAGTGACAGAGTTCGCGAAGTCAAATGCGGCTGCTCAAGTTGAGCAGTCGCAGCCTTCCGCCGAGCAAGCTGGCGAAGCAGAGGGCGGTGACGAAATCCCAACAGAATTCTCGGTGACGATTACCTCGCCGGAGTATCAGGCACCAATTCGTGCCAATAACGGTCAGTTTGATGTGCTCTGGCAATCGGAGCCAGAACAACTGCCGGAAGGCTACAACTATGAGTTATACGTTGATGGCGTGATGTCGTGGTCGGGTAGCGATAGCAATCAAGCCACACTGATGGATGTTGCGCGCGGTGAGCGTCGTATCTACCTTCGCATTGTTGATGCAAATGGTGGTGAAGTAGCGCGCTCAGATACCTTAGTGGTGTATGTACTGCGTGTTGCAATTTCAGGTGCGGGTTCAAATGGCGGCGGAGCCTGAGCGCGATAGTTTGCCGATAAGCGATTGCACCACCGTGGTGCAACCGCATTTAAATCAATTGCTCACGGCAGTGATTCTGTTAGACGAGCAACTTCATATTGAGTACATGAACGCCGCAGCAGAAGCGATTTTAGATGGCAGCTTGCGGCGCTTTCAACATCAGCCTTTTTTTAGTCTCTTCCATTTCAGCAGCCTTGATCCTTCGGTTGTACAACAAGCGCTCCAAGACGAACAATCGGTTTCTGATAGCGACGTATCGTTGGTGCTGCATGACGGCCAGCGCATTACCATTGAGTTTATCGCACAGCCGTTGCGGCAATCTGACGGTCGCCTCACGATCTTGCTCGAGCTGCGTCAAATTGATCAAATTCGCCGCATTAATCAAGAAACCCGTCAGCAACAGCAACTACAAGCGGCGCAAAGTATGGTGCGCGGGCTGGCCCATGAAATTAAAAATCCGCTCGGCGGCTTGCGCGGTGCAGCGCAATTATTAGCAGGCGAACTCGATGACCCAGCGTTGCGTGAATACACCGATTTGATTATTCGCCAGGCCGACCGCTTAAGTACTCTGGTGGACCGGATGCTCGGCTCGAATCAAATTCAAACCCGCGAGCCAGCCAATATTCATGCGTTGTTGGAACATGTCGTACAGGTCGCGCGTCTTGGTGCTGACTTGAATGTCCGCTGGGTGAAAGATTACGATCCGAGTCTGCCAGATCTCACGATGGCGTCTGAGCAACTTGAACAAGTATTATTGAATTTAGTCATGAATGCCTGCGATGCGTTGCAAGAAAGTCACACGCCCGAACCGACGATATGCTTACGTACCCGCATCGTGCACCAACAGACGATACATGGCACGCGGTACCGCCAGTGTGCGGTGGTTGTGGTGCAAGACAATGGACCAGGAATTCCGGCGGCGCTACGAGACACATTATTTTATCCGATGGTGAGTGGTCGCGCTGGTGGAACCGGTTTGGGCTTATCCATCGCGCAAAATTTGGTACACCAACATGCTGGCAAAATTGAAGTGAGCTCTGAACCGGGGCATACCGAATTTAGCGTTTACTTACCGTACATTGAAACCCGTGTCGACACGCCGCTTGGTGACAAACAGAAATCGACAAGCAATAAGGAAAGCCGCAGTGAGTGACATATGGATATTAGATGACGATAGCTCCATTCGCTGGGTACTCGAGCGAGCCCTCGCGCGGGCAGGCCTTGCCACTACCAGTTTTGCTGATGCGCAAAGCCTGTATGATGCACTTGAACAAGCAACGCCGAAGGTACTGCTGACTGATATTCGTATGCCGGGCGACGACGGCCTACAGGTATTGCGGAAGCTATCGACTGACTATCCGCAGGTGGCAGTCATTGTGATGACCGCGCACTCCGATCTTGATTCTGCCGTTAGCGCCTTTCAAGGCGGCGCTTTTGAGTACCTCGCCAAGCCATTCGATTTAGATGAAGTGGTACACACTGTCAGTCGTGCGTTAACGCGAGAAACCACCGCGCAAGATGTCAATCATGACGCAGATACAGCCACAGAAGTACGAGAAATTATCGGTAACGCACCGGCCATGCAGGATGTCTTCCGCGCTATCGGGCGTTTATCCCACTCAAGTGTCACCGTGCTGATTACCGGTGCCTCCGGCAGCGGGAAAGAGTTAGTCGCGCGCGCTTTGCATCAACACAGCCCGCGCGCCAACAAGCCATTTATTGCCCTGAATATGGCGGCTATTCCTGCTGATCTGATTGAATCGGAGCTGTTCGGTCACGAAAAAGGGGCCTTCACTGGCGCCACACAAAAACGCCAAGGTCGTTTCGAACAAGCGCACGGCGGTACTTTGTTCCTTGATGAAATTGGTGATATGCCATTGGCTGTGCAGACGCGCTTGCTGAGGGTATTGGCCGAAGGGCAGTTCTATCCGGTGGGCAGCTATCAACCGGTAAAAGTCGATGTCCGAATTATTGCAGCCACGCACCAGCATCTTGAACAACGGGTAAGCGAAGGCGCGTTTCGTGAAGATCTTTTTCACCGGCTCAATGTCATTCGCCTGCAACTCCCCAGTCTTGCTGAGCGACGCGAAGATATTCCGCAACTGGCGCAACACTTTTTGCAAAATGCGGCCAAAGAACTCGGTGGCTCAGCAAAGCGATTAACCGCAGCTGCCGAGCAAGTATTGCAACAAGCACCATGGCCTGGAAACGTTCGCCAGTTGGAAAACACCTGTCGCTGGCTAACCGTCATGGCGCCGGGGCAAATGATCGATGTACCTGATTTACCTGAAGATTTATTTCCTGAAGTTAGTAAAATGGCGCAGGAAAATTCCGCTCAATGGTATACACTGTTACGCACCGAATTAAAAAATCGATGCGAAGCAGGCGATACCCATATCTTAGATGACCTGCTACCTAGCATTGAACGGTTAGCGCTTGATGTTGCCTTAGAGTATACCGAAGGCCATAAACAAAAAGCTGCCGAACTTTTAGGTTGGGGCCGCAATACCGTGGCTCGTAAGCTGAACGAATCAAAATAACAGCACCGGTAAAAGTTCTGTAAACACGGTATCAAGCGCCGTTGAATCTTTACATAATTAAGAACACCGATTATAAGCTGTAGACTAACACGCAGGACGACATCCCCATGACTAAGTTATTACTTGTAGATGATGACGCAGAATTAAGCAGTATGTTGGAGCAAATTCTCACCAAGGAAGGTTATCAATTAACCCTAGCACCAGACGGTGAAATTGGCCTACAACGTGCATTAAGCGGCTCTTATGATTTGATTCTACTTGATGTGATGTTGCCAGGTATTGATGGTTTCCAATTATTACAGCGTTTACGTCAACAATTACGCAGCACGCCCGTACTTATGTTAACCGCGCGTGGCGATGATGACGATCGCGTACAAGGCCTTGAACTTGGCGCAGATGATTATTTGCCAAAACCGTTTAATCCACGCGAATTAGTAGCACGTGTAAAAGCGTTATTGCGTCGTACGCCAAATACCTCAGTGCGTCCAGAGCCGCTTGAGTATGCCGGTTTCCACGTGAACCCACTGCAGAACGAAGTGCGTTGTGACGAGCAGCTATTAGAACTCACGCCAACTGAATTTGATATCTTGCGTGCGCTGGTGCAGGGCAAAGGCCAAGTGGTCAGTAAAGACCAACTTTCAGTAGCGGCACTCGGTCGTCAATTGGCGCCATTTGATCGTAGCCTTGATGTGCATATCAGTAATATTCGTAAGAAAATTGATCATAATCCAGAGCGCATTCAAACCGTGCGTGGCCGAGGATATCGTTTACTTCAATTAGCATGAGGCCGCCATGCAAATTCGCTGGTACCATTCGCTAACACTCCGACTGTTGCTCCTGTTCTGGGCGCTGCTTTTCGCAGTGGCCAGCAGCGGTTTCTTGTTAGCTATTTGGTATGCCCAGCCGGAAACGGCAAAGCCGCTTCCACAAGAAGTGCAAGAAACGCTGTCACCGCTGCTGAGTGACCAGGTAACATTTGCATCACTCACGCCAGGGCGGCTGCTGGCCGGTAACTATCGGGTTGCCGCCGCCGTTACGCCAGAAGAAGGCCCGAATCGGCTGCAACTTGAACCGAACTTGGCCAATACTCATCGCCGCGAATTACTACGTCAGCTCGATGCCGACCAGCCTGAACAACTGCGCTTGCCAAACGGCATGCTCGTGGGGCCATTCAAACTGGATACGCAACGTATTCTGTTGATTCGTCCGTTGAGCGAAGACGAGCGTGTCGATCAGAAAATTAATTCAGAGCGTGCGGAACAAGCGCAAACCATGGTGCTGTTGTTTGGCTCGCTTGCAATTGCGGTATTACTCGGCTTTTGGTTGGTGCTGCCGTTGAAGCGATTAATCAGTGCTACGCGCGAAATTGCTGCCGGCGCAGACAAACTTCACCTCAAACGTTTACCGCGCCGTACCGACGAACTCGGTGAGCTTGCGCGAGCACTGGAAACCGCCGCCCACGATTTAAAAGTGTCACGCGATGCCCAGCGCCGTCTTTTGAGTGACGTGTCACATGAATTACGCTCGCCACTAGCACGTATGCAAGTGGCGTTAATGCTCAGTCAAGATGACGACAATCCCGATGCGACGAACCCGCACCTGACACAAATGAGCCGTGATGTGGAGCGCCTCGGCACCATCATTGAGCGTATCTTGTCGTTGTCACGGCTTGAGAACGGTTTGGTGAAGCTTGATCCGCAACCAATCAACACACATGAATTAGCGAAGACGTTAGCGGCGGATTTGGCCTATGTGGATGCCAAATATGGCGAACGCGTGTTGGTACTCGATGCCGACTGGCCAATTACGGCAACGGATGACGAGTTGCTACGTCTTGTCATCGAAAACCTAGTGCGCAACGCACTGCAATACACAGCAGGTATTATCGAGCTAGATTGCGTGCGCCATGACGACAAAAACTTTACTATTTTGGTACGTGACCACGGCGATGGTGTACCAGAAGCGCAACTTGCCCAGCTGTTTGAACCGTTTTTCCGCGGTGACCCATCGCGTCATCATAAAGCTGGCGTTGGGCTTGGTATGGCATTAAGCTTAAGGGCAGCCAATGTGTTGGGTGGCTCAGTTTCCGCACGCAACCACCCAGACGGTGGCCTTGAAGTATCGGTCAACTTGCCTATTGTGCCAATCGATACCATCACCGAAGACGAACCAACCGAAACTGAAATATCGGAGCAGGAGCCGCAGGAGTCTAATTAAATGTACACGGATGACGACCCGCAATGGATCCGTTTCTTCACGCAACAAATACAACCATTTTGGCGCGATCACGTTGAAGCTAATCACTTACCTCGCCCTGATGGCGTGGTCTTGCATTGGTTTTTACACCGACCAGTGCATCCGCAAGGGCTTATTATCATTTGCCCAGGACGCATTGAAGCGTCATTAAAATATCAGGAGTTGGTTTGGCAGTTGGCGCAAGCAAACTATGCGGTGGCTATTGTCGATCACCGCGGCCAAGGCTTCTCTGACCGTCTTAGCAACAATCCACACCACGGCCATATTGATCAGTTTCAAGATTTTGTCGACGACCTTGACGCTGTGGCGCAAGAAGCAACGCGTATTTATCCTCGCGTCCCCCATTATTTGCTGGCGCACTCTATGGGCGGTGCCATTAGTGCATTGTATTTAGCGCAGCACAAACACAGCATACGCAAAGCTGTATTGTCATCACCTATGCTCGGGTTGCTTACCGGTGATAAGCCACAGTGGTTAGCAAAAACGTTTGCCATTGGTGGCGCGCTATTAAATCGTTGGTTCAGCCCAAAGCATCCATGGTACTTTTTTGGCATGGCTGATTATCGGTATGTGCCCTTTGACGAAAACGAACTTACCCATAGCGAAGCGCGCTATCAAATGTTCCGCGATGCCTATGAAGAAAATCCGCAAGTACAATTAGGGGGTCCTACCTTCAATTGGCTGGCGCAGGCCTTTGCCGCCATACGTGCCGCCCATCAACAAGCGGATCGTATTGAAGTGCCAATTCTGCTGCTTCAATCAGGCGCAGATACGGTTGTGGATAATCAAGCGCAACTTAAGTTTTTCAATAAGCTTGGCAATGACCAAAGCCAAATCAAATGCATCGACGGCGCCAAACACGAGCTCTTTATGGAGTCGGATCGCTATCGTCAGCCGGCGCTTGATGCGGTATTGGGCTGGTTTCAGCCTGACTAACTTCGTCGCGAATCTCTTTTGGAACCACGGACAGCGGGTCCATGTGAATAATCACCTCGGTGTAATCGAACAGATTGGCCACAGCGAGTTCGGCTTTATCGGCGATATCATGGGCTTGGCGAAGGTTGAGGTTATCGTCGAGTTCAATATGGCATTGCACAAAGCGAGTCGGGCCCGCCGAGCGCGTTTTTAAGCCATGTAGTCCACGAACACCCTGAATGCCTTTGATGGTATCGATAATCAGCTGTTTCTCAGCATCCGGTAGCTCACGATCCATAAGCGATTGAAATGCACTCCAACCAATACGCACCGCGCCTTGCGCCAAGAACACCGCAATAATAATGGCGAAGATGCTATCCGCCCAAAGCCAACCGTAGGCACTGAGAACTAGTGCGACAATAACGGCGCTGTTGAGGAGTAAATCGGAAGTAAAATGCAAAGCGTCGGCTGAAATTGCCTGCGAACCGGTTTTTTTAATCGCCACCCGCTGCAATACGACCAACGCCAGCGTTAACACAATCGCGAACACCGAAACATACACACCAATTTCCGCTTGTCGCACCGGCGTACCTTGAATCCACTGCTGCACGCTATGTATGAGTAGCAACATAGCTGAGCCGGTAATCAAAGCCGACTGAACAAGCGCCGCTAATGATTCGGCTTTGCCGTGCCCAAAGCGGTGTTCGTTATCGGCGGGTTGCACGGCGTAGCGCACCGCAAAAAAGGTAAACAAACTGGCTAAACTGTCTAACAACGAATCGGTTAAAGACGCCAACATACTGCTCGAATCGGTCATTAACCAAGCAACGACTTTGACGGCAATTAAGATTAGTGCGACAGAAACTGACGCACGGGTCGCCGTTTTTACCCAGAATACATAGTTCTCGTGAGCGCTGTTAGCTGCCATCAGTAAATCCTTGTTGTCGCCACGCCTCATAACTCACTATGGCAACGGAGTTGGATAAATTAAGCGAACGATTATTTGGCATCATCGGAATACGAATACGTTGCTCGGGTGCAATCTGCGCCATGACATCGGGCGCCAAGCCACTGGTTTCAGAGCCAAACAGCAACACATCGCCCGGTTGGTACTGCACCTCAGTATAGCCTCGGGTGCCCTTTGTGGTAATGGCGTAAATAGCACGATTGCCCATAGCTTCTTTGAATGCCTTGAAATCAGGATAGCGCTCAACGCGGCTCAAATCATGGTAATCCAACCCTGCACGACGTAACTTTTTTTCTTCAAAATCAAACCCAAGCGGTTCAATCAGGTGCAACGTGCAACCGTTGTTGGCAGCAAGGCGGATCACATTGCCAGTATTTGCTGGCATTACTGGATTAAATAAAGCGATATGGAACATTCCGTGACTCGACGTTATGGCGTTGATGTATCAATAGTACTCGTATTAAGACGAGCATGCTGTAATTGGGATTTGGTCATGATGTCGGCAATCTCGCCACTCTTCACAAGTTCGCGTAATCGTTTATCAAACCAATCTCTGAGCTCGCGTCCGCGTGGCGTATCGTGAAACATCACATGAATTGGTAATGCTTCGCGCAGTTGGTGCTTTACATAATCGGCTGCCGCCCAATCCGGGGCGTTATTATCGTCAAAAGTCACGACTGCGCCAACCCGTTGCATGTCGAGCATGGCAAAACAATCGAGCACGCTGTTGGCCAGATAGTAATTCAGCCCCTCTTTGAAGAAACTGCGGTAATCGTAGCCAGCGACAAAACAAATTGGCCGCTTCAATGTTCCCGCTAACATCGCATCTAAATCGGCTTGTTCAAGTGCAAATGCGGCAATCGGACTATCGTAGTCAAAGTGGGTGTACGACGGCACCCCATCAATCGAAACTTGCGTGCGCGTACCGCCGACTAACATATCGAAGCGATTCTCGTTGAAGCCGAGTACGGCGCGCTGATAGCTGTTGGTATGCAGCTCAAGCTCTTCAGTAATGGGCGAAAAAATAGTTTGTATCAGCTGCCAGTATCTGCCCGAACCATCAACATGGGCGCGCTGTTCCATTAATCCGGCGGTTACTGACAGGGTCGGGAAGGTGGGCGGTTCAATAAACTCATTACGCCGTTCAAAGGTTACGCCATGCTCGCGGAATATCGTGACGACTCGCCCGGTAGCATGCATGTCTTCAAGCACTGTGTTCAACGATGGAATTAAGTGCGCATGTTTTTCATGTAAAAAGTGATAGCCAATTAGGGCCAGCATGGGGGTGATAATTAAGTGCGGGTTATCATAATAACCTAATTGACGCGCCTCAAAATCATTGAGCATCACCGCTTTTACGCGCTTATTAGTGAACATTAAATTGAGTTGCTGAATATCGAGCGCTTGCACCGTTGGGCCTTCAAACTGATGCTCCTCAATCAGACCCATAACGGTTTGCATGCCGCTAATAAAGGCCAAATTTTCCACATCATCAATGGTGCATAAACCACAGTCACGGCGGTCAGCCACCAACACAATTTCGAATGCGAATAGTGGGAACGGCACTTGCTTGAGGTTTTTAAACTCATTGTCGAGTTCGGGCAAACGCCCAAGTTCGCCGGCAATTCGCCCCGCATTTGATTCAACTAAGCTGCGGTTACGCGGCATATTCACATAGCGCAATGTGATGCCGAGCTCAGCGTAGGCTTCTTCGAGAATTTGCTGCACAGCAGCGGGTACAGGGCCATCATCAGGGGCACGGAAAGTTAATGTTGTTTGCTCAGCGCGCACGGCACCAACTGTCGAAGCGACCATCAGCAATACGCAGAATATTCGCAGAAACATAGCCAAAACAACTTTCCTTTCGTGGTTGTGCTTGTTGGTTAAACCTTTAGCAGTATATCAGGTCGAAGCTTTTATGAAACTAGACTAGAATTGACCTTTGCGGTCAATGCCGTTAGGTTGACCGTCTTCAGTTGTAGGAGCACACCATGAAAACATCAATACTCGCTGCCTCGCTCTTGTTTGGCGCTTCCTTTGTAACGCTAGGCAGTGCGTTTTTTCCGCAACCTGCGTCAGCACAAGACGCTGAGCGCGCCACTGGCCCAAATTATCAACTCTTTTTGATGGGCGATGAGATGGCGTTGTGCTCAAGTATGGCGTGGACCCATTGCAACGACACTGACTGGCTCGATGGTAAAACCATGCGAACCGATCGCTACATTAATTTAAGCGATAACTACACTAAACCGTTACTTGACGACAAATTGTGGCCTGCTCACCGCCGTAAAACCCGCGATGACGTGAAAATGGCGCTCGAGATATTGTACGACCGCATGCGTTCAGAAGTTGTGCCTGAGCGAAGCTTCCAAGATGAGTTTACTCGCCGTGCCACACGCCATTTATATGATAGTTTGTCGGAGCGCGAGTGGAACCTCATTATTGATCACCTCGAAATGCCGGCTCCTAAGGGTAAACATGATACGGCGCGAATCAATCTGACTAAGATATTGGCGAAGCGCCAAATTCTGCAAGCCATGTTAGGGCAAGCGGATAAGGTACGCGGCAGCGACGATATGCCACGCATCGCCATTGCAGCCGCGGGTGCGCGTGACCCAATTACGGCCGTTGAACCATTTATTAGTGCCTTTGAAAGTTTAGGTGCTGAAGTACGTTGGTTACCCATTGACGCTGCCGTGAATACAGCACAGCGCAGCGGTAAATGCGATGATCTTGATGCACTGCGCGAACAAGAACTCGGTACGTGGAAACGGGCGCGAGTATTCCCAGAGCAACACAAGCAGCAAGTAGCGTTCTGTAAAGATGCCCTGCAAGGACCCAAAATTGTGGATTGGGCCGACGCGGTGTTGATTGTCGGTAATGATCCAAGCTTAGTGCGAAAAGCCTTTTTAGACCCGTTAAGCCAGCCAACTGACTTGATGACCAGTATTTATTTGAAAATGCGCGCGAATAAACTCGTGGTAGGTGCAACCAGCGATGCCATGAACGCGATGACCGCGCGCTCAATGGTAGCCAGTGGTACGAGCGCAGAAGCCCTTCGTGCCGGAGCTATCGCCGGTGAGGCACCGCCATTTGCCTGTAACAAAGACGATTCGTGCCCACGCAACATGAACTCGGATAGCGCGACCTATCATCCGCTTGGTGGCGTCGGGCTGTTTAATGTTGCCACGCTAGATGGCCAGTTTTCTGATATGGGGCGTCACGGCCGCTTGTTACGCGTTGCCGCAACGACCAATACGCCAGTGGCGGTGGGTATTGATATGCGCACGGCCCTTGCAGTGAATGTGCTGAATGGTGCGTTTGAGGTGCTCGGTGAGCGTGGCGTGTTCTTTGGTATTGGCGCACAGCAAACCGAGAATGCCGTAGCCGCTACTTTCCATTATTTAGCTGCAGGCGCTCGCGGTCAGTTCACTGATGATGGCGTGACCAATGTGAAGTTTGCGAAAGGTGAAGAAGTGGTGCAAGAGGCGCCTACCACGCGCTTCTTAAACAACCGCGGCATGGTTGATTCATTGCGCTTGCTGTGCCAAGAACGCAACAGCTTCAACTTGATTGAGAAAGATTTCCGCTTGATGGTGGCCGGTGACGAAGCCACCAAACGCGTGAAAGCCGGTGGCGAATGTCAGGTTACCGATGCCCGCATCGGCCTCTCGTGGCAACCTGACACGTTCTAGCCCGGCGTTTCACGCCGGGACATGGTAGCCCGGCGTTTTACGCCGGGACATGACGAAGTCATGGATATTGCTCGGAATTTCCAAGATTCATCATCGTTTCAGACATTCACGGCGCTACGCGCCACCCGGCGTGCAACGCCGAGCTACACCCCATACTCCGCCCGATACGCAGTGACTTTAATTAAGTACTGCGCTAAATCGGGCGAGTCTTTCAAATACTCAATCACATCATTCAGTTGCACAATGCTGATCACTTGCGCATTGTAATCACGCTCAACTTCCTGAATAGCGCTTAGCTCACCTTTGCCTTTCTCTTGGCGATCTAACGCAATCAATACGCCCGCTAACTCAGCGCCGTTGGCCTGCACAATTTCCATCGATTCACGAATGGCTGTGCCCGCCGTAATCACATCGTCCACCAGCATCACGCGACCATTGAGTGGTGAACCCACCAAGTTGCCGCCTTCGCCGTGGTCTTTCTTCTCTTTGCGGTTAAAGCAGTACGGCACATCTTTCTGATACGTATCAAACAACGCAATCGCCGCCGCTGTGGCAATTGGAATGCCCTTGTAAGCTGGGCCAAACAACACATCAAACTCCACGCCGCTGTCTTGCAACGCCGCCGCATAAAAACGACCAAGCCGCGCCAAATCAGAACCCTGATTAAACAACCCAGCATTGAAGAAATACGGGCTTGTGCGGCCTGATTTCAAAGTAAACTCACCAAACTTCAACACGCCACGTTCAATGGCAAATTCGATAAAATCTTTTTGATATTGTTTCATAAAACCGTGTCTCGTTTTTCGTACGCTTCGCTGTTCGTGCGCGCTTCGCGCTGTTCGTAGCCCGGCGTTGCACGCCGGGTGGCGCAAAGCGCCGTTAATGTTTAAGCCAACGCCTGTTTCTGCAAATCCATCAACTCGCGAATGGCGTGCTTCGCTAACTCGAGCATGGCATTCATGTCTTCGCTTGAGAACGGTTCGCCCTCAGCAGTGCCTTGAATTTCAATGAATTTGCCGGCTTCAGTCATTACCACGTTCATGTCAGTTTCAGCTTTTGAATCTTCTGGGTAATCCAAATCCGCCACCGCATGGCCTTCATACATACCCACCGATACCGCAGCCACCAAACCTTTCAACGGATTCGTTTTCACAATGCCTTCTTTGCGCATCCAATTCAGCGCATCCACCAATGCCACACACGCACCAGTAATTGACGCCGTACGCGTGCCGCCATCGGCTTGTAACACGTCGCAATCGATGGTGATGGTGTTCTCACCTAGCGCTGCCATATCCACGCAAGCACGCAACGAACGGCCAATTAAGCGCTGAATTTCAACTGTGCGGCCACCTTGCTTACCACGTGCAGCTTCACGATCCATACGCGAGTGCGTTGAACGCGGCAACATGCCGTATTCTGCCGTGACCCAACCTTGGCCCTTGCCTTTCAAAAAGCGCGGCACGCTCTTATCCACACTGGCTGTACACAACACCTTGGTATCACCAAACTCAATGAGCACCGAACCTTCGGCATGACGCGTAAAATTCCGGGTAATAGTCACCGGGCGGATCTGTTGGGCAGTACGACCACTTGGACGCATGGTTGGCTCCTGTTTTGTGCAAAATTATGGCTGGCGATTATATCAGATATGGATGTGAAATTCCGTTGCGACGGCAATTGGTCGAACTGATTTATGGCATTTTTCCATTTTCACTAAACCAAAGTTGGCCATGGTTTTTAGCGAGCGTGAAAGATTGCTTGGCGCTCGGCCCGACAGTTCGGCTAATTCCTTAAGCGATTGCGGCTCACATTCAGCAATCATTTTTAGTAGCTCACGGTTGTTATCCGATAAAACTTCTGCGAGCGATCGAATCGAAGGAAACCAAACTTTAGGTTCATTTTCAGTTGGCTTCACTTCGCCTTTAGCAATAGCAATAAGGCGCGCACGAATTTCTTCTTGCGGCTTCACGCCTATGTGTAAAATAGCCATTAATGAGTCTCCTTCATGTATGCATCGGCAACACCTCAAGAGTATAATCTACATCCATATAAATATCACCTGATGATAATTAATTTAGCTAAGATAATTTGAGCATCTACCGACTCTTTAGGCGAACGTAATTGAACGTGCGAAATAGTCGTACTGTACGACGTAGCGAACAGTGTTAAACTATGACCAGACAAAGCTTACAAGGAATAGCAATGATTCAATCAATGACCGGCTACGCGCGCCATGAACTGAAAGCCGAGTGGGGCACAGCCACGTGGGAAATGCGCTCGGTAAACCAGCGCTTCTTAGAAACCTACTTTCGCTTACCCGAGCAAATTCGTTCACTCGAAAATGGTCTGCGCGACCGCTTACGCAAGCAATTGCAGCGCGGCAAAGTAGAATGCAACCTGCGTTTGCACATTGAGCAAAAAGCCGAAGGCGGCTTAAGCCTGAACGAAGACCTTGCTCGTAGCGTCATTTCATCGGCGAATTGGGTCGCCAACCAAAGCTCAAGCGCGCAGCTGAATCCGTTAGACGTATTGCGTTGGCCTGGCGTTGTGGCGCAGCAAGAAGACGATATGGACGTGATTCAAGCCGACGTACTCGGCGCTTTTGAAGCCTGCATTGCGGAATTCATTGAGAACCGCGCTAGCGAAGGCAAAGCACTCGAGCGCATGATTGAAGAGCGCCTTGAAGGTATTTCAGAGCAAGTAAGCTTTGTGCGTGGCCGCATGCCAGAAGTACTGCAATGGCAGCGTGAGAAATTGCTTGCGCGCTTTGAAGAAGCTCGTGTGGAACTCGACCCAACGCGCCTTGAAGCGGAAATGGTGATGCTGGCGCAAAAAGTAGACGTAGCCGAAGAGCTCGACCGCCTGAACGCGCACGTTGTTGAAACCCGCAAAATTCTGCGCAAGGGCGGCGCCTGTGGCCGTCGTTTAGACTTCATGATGCAAGAATTTAACCGTGAAGCGAACACCTTAGGCTCGAAATCGATTAACGCTGAAATAACTGCTTCTGCGGTGGAGTTGAAGGTGTTGATTGAGCAGATGCGTGAGCAAATTCAGAATATCGAGTAGCCCGTCGTTTTACGACGGGTGGCGCATAGCGCCATCAATTATTTGCCTCCCTCAATGCGCACCATTGAGGGTATAACCCATACCCTTCCAAAATTTTGTGTTCAGTTGCAGCAAAAAAGCTACATCAATAAGTGATCGAGCTACGGCTCATAATTTTTGCTTGTTCCCCTGCAGCAGTTTTAGTAATCTCAACTAATAGTTAACAAGCACGCCAATGGAATTTATGGCGAGTGATTATTGAGCCAGCTCAGTAGTTTCCTCAAGGAAGAGCCCTCATCATAAGTTTTTCTTCGCCTATTTGAATTTTTGTTTCGTGCATTGTCACGGTCTATTTATGCCTGTTTTCAGGATTTAGCTCTCTGACCAGTAAGGGTTCTAGGGTGGTCTTGAGGTAGATAGGAGGCAATGTAGCAAGACGACAAAGTTGTGCATGCCGGTGTATTGGAGATATGAGTCGTGCTTACTAATACAATGTTAAGTGTCGCAAGGAGACTGAACAATGATCATCCAAAAAAAGCGAATTATATCACTATCAAGTTATACAAAGGGCATTCCCGTAGACCAAAACTTGGTTATCGCAGTTGCGGCTTCAGATATTGTTAAACACAGCCCACAAGATATTGGATTCAGTGTAAGTCTAGAACCTGGTGAAAAAGTGCTCCCTACAGCTGTTGGTAATGTGACGCTCTTCAATTCAAGGGGGAAAGAAATCCCCCTAAAAGATGAACCTATGGAAACCCACTACCGCCAGCAAGAGTGGACTTGGAAACAATTTCGAGGGCGATATGATTTTGAGGAACAGTCTAAAATTGTAGATATACCCTATAAGCGATATCCAAGAAAGATAGTGCCTCCGCCGTCTATTGAACTTAGCGTCGCCGCCGATACCGAGGGAAGAAAACTGATAGTCGCTGATCCAATTCGTTTAAACGATGACAATGAGGGAGCTATTGTTCACGTAATAAATATGTTCCTCGAAGCATTTGGCCTTTGCGAAATAAGAAACGAGGATTTAGACGCTATTATTCGATCGCCCATAAGAAGGTTGAACTGGGATGTTCTTCCTAAAGGTCAAAAGCCTTGGGGAACGCTAAAGCCACTAATACAAACGGTTATTGATGATCAATCAAAAGGGAACAAGGTTGTTATAGAAAAACGCTTCGAGGTAATAAATTCCTTTGAGCCGGAGTTCGTGGCTGTTGGGCAGGCTGGATTTTCGGGCTATATCGTTTTCGGATTTCCGGAATCAGATTTATATGTTCTGGAAAGCACTCAGACAAACAACGCTACTTATATTCTTGAGAACAACTGGGAATATTTGTCCGGTCTGACCAAAGCTGAGATTCTCCAGAATAAGCTCCACAAAGAACGCGTGATCCATCGCGAGAGCTGGTTTGAAGAAATTGGCAGAATATTGTCCGTGTAAATACTTAATAATCGCAGGAAAGCCGACGGCTTTTTCGTTCCGCCTGCGGCTACACTGCTAACCCGCGGTTTCTGCGGGCGTTATGCGAGATACCACGCTACGGAGTCATGAATGGATGTTTGGGATATTGACAAGCTAGCTCTATTTATTGCATTTGTTATTCCTGGATTTATCAGCATAAAAGCATACCAATTGGTTTATCCAGGGACTGAGCGGGCAATTTCTGATCAACTGATTGATGCTGTTGCGTATAGCTCGATAAATTACGCCTTGCTAATTTTTCCTATAATCGCAATTGAATCAGGAACTCTGCGAGATACATGTCCCGCTCTTTATTATCTGTTCTATATTTTTGTTTTCTTTTTTGCTCCAATTATCTGGGTATTGTTCTGGAAGTATTTGAGAACCAGAGATTTTTTTCAGCGTAATGCGCCTCATCCTACTGCTAAGCCATGGGATTATGTATTTGCGCAACGTAAACAATACTGGGTCAAGGTTACTTTGAAAGACGGAACTGTTATAGCTGGCCGTTATGCAAATAAGTCATTTGCTTCTAGTGCTCCCGCGCCAGAACAAATATATCTCGAACAAACTTGGGTTCTAAACGATAGAGGTGGATTTGAAAGAGCAAAAAATAACACGGCAGGCGTTCTAGTTTTATCCAGTGAAATTTCACATGTTGAGCTAAGAAATTAAGGAGGCTTTATGACTAATGAAAAACGACCAATAAATGAGGGCTATACTCCCAAAAAGATTGAAAAAGGGTATCAACCTGCGACTCAGCCAACGGGAAATCCAAAGCCTCAGGGCGGGTATATTCCAACAACAAGCAGTGGAGATAATCCAACTAACAACCAAACACCTCCGGGTGACGAGTAAGCGTATAACAAAAAGTTGATACGGAAAGCCTACGCGATGCTTCGGCTTGCGCAGAGCTTAGCTTTGTAGCTCTGAGGGAAAGATATGGAGCAATCTAAACGAAAGAAGTACGGTGACGCTCAGAACGTAGCACTCGCCTCGCAAGCCCGTAACGTTTGCCCGCTATGTGACACTCCGCTTTTTTATAAAAAGGGTGGGAAAAGCTTCAAAGCTTATGAAATCGCGCACATCTATCCCCTAAACCCATCAGCGGAAGAGGTCGAGCTTCTTAAAAACGAAGAGCTTATGAACCATGATGTGAATCACGAGGATAACCTCATACCTCTGTGCCAGAGCTGCCACGGGAAATTCGATAAGCCACGTACCGTAACCGAATATCGACACCTGCTTGAGATTAAGAAACGTTATATATCCCGGTCTGGGCAAGAATTTTTGTGGGCGGAGCACAACCTTGAGGCCGAAATTCAAGAGGTTATTGAAGCCCTTTACGAAGAGAACTTTGTCGCGGAGTCGATCATTGAAATTTCATATGAGCCGTCACAGATCGATGACAAAGTGGACGATACGATTAGCCGCCCAACAGTTCGCAAGATTAAGAACAATGTTACAGACTACTTTACTTCTGTGAAATCGCACCTGTCGGAAATCGATAAACAAAGTCCGGGCTTTTCCGACATAGTGTCTCTCCAGGTTAAGGCTTACTTTCTGAAGCAGAAGCAGTTGGGACTTGAGCAGCAAGCAATCTTTGACAATATGGTTTCTTGGGTAAATATCAAGACAAAACCAAGGAGTATTGATGCTGCAGAAATTCTTGTCTCTTTTTTCGTACAAAATTGCGAGGTGTTTTGATGATCACCCCTACAAAGTTCACTTCACTCAACGAAAGCGTCCTTGGTAAAGCGCCAGTAATACTTCAGGCATTGGATGCCAGCATGTCAATACACAAACTATACAGCCTTGTTGAAAAGCGTTTTGAAGATGCGGGTGAGTTCTTATACGCGATCGATGTGTTGTATGTCTTAGATGCAATTCAAGTTGATTTAGTTACCGGGATGGTGCACAAATGTTGAAATCGATATTCTGCGAGAAGTTCTGTAAGAAGACCCTCAATTTTACGAGGGGTCTGAATGCAGTAGTCGGTGATGACTTGGCAACCAACTCGATCGGTAAGTCTACTTTGTTGATGCTGATCGATTTTGTGATGGGTGGAAGTGATTTTCTAGAGCATAATCAGGATGTCGTGGCCGAACTTGGACATCATGAATACAGATTTACTTTTGACTTCGGAGGACGGTGTCATTACTTTCGGCGAGATACTGGCATGCCTGATATCGTACATCGATGTAATGAAGCTTGGGACGTGCTAGAAGCCCTAACTATTCAGGACTATCGCAACCACTTATTGAATTACTACGGCTTAGGTGATCTTGGGCTGTCATTCAGGCAGATGTGCTCTCCTTTCTCTAGAATCTGGGGCAAACATAATCTCACTCCTTCAAGGCCCTTAGAAGCGCACATTAAGCAATCTGCGACAGAGTCCCTGTATCTTGCCCTCAAGTTGTTCAAGAAGTACGGCGAAGTTGAAGAGTTGGAGACTTCACTAAAAAGTATCACCGCGAAAATCAGTGCGCTCAGTAACGCATTTCGTCAGAACGTTGTCACCAAAATCGGAAAGAAAAAATACAAGGAGAACGTCGCACATATCTCCCAGTCATCTAAGGAGCTTGATAGTATCCGTTCCGATCTTGCATTGTACGCAACCAATTTACGTGAGCTAGCGAATAAGGAAGTTGCAGAGATTAAAGCGACCAAGGACGAGCTATTGGGCTCCCGCTCGCGCGTTGCCAGTAGGTTGAAGAGAGCATCCAACTCATTAATGGAAAGCAAGCACATTCAAAGCAAGAGTTTTGAGGCGTTGAAGAAATTCTTTCCCGCACTCGAAAGCGAGAAGCTGGCTTCTGTCGAGGAGTTCCATTCGGATATCGCAAGAATATTGAGGAAGGAAATTCTAGAGAGCGAACGTTCTTTGAAGGATGAATTGTATCGTATTGATATGGCTCTTTCCAAGCTGGATGCGCGTCTTCGAGAAATTTTGGTTGATGTAGAAAACCCGGGCCTGATTGTCGATAGAGTTTATGAATTGTCCAGAAAGATCAGAGTATTTCAGCAAGAAAACGAATATTACGACCAAACCAACACGTTGAAGACCGAGTCACAAGACTTAAAGAAGTCGCTGGAGACGAAGCGGACTTTGGCGCTGTCAAAAATTGCCAGAATAATAAATGATGAGCTTTCAACGCTAGCTCAAGTGATATATCAAAACAGCCAGAAGAGTCCTTACCTATCTTTTACTTCAACAAATTATGAGTACAAGATTTATGAGGACACTGGAACAGGAAAGGCTTACGGAAATCTGATTCTCTTTGACCTCGCAGTATTTTCGACTACAGAGCTACCGTTTCTGATACACGATTCAGTACTATTCAAAAACGTAGAGAACAGAGCTGTCGAGCGGATAATTGAGCAATACTCTGAATTTGATCGTCAATCTTTCATCGCAATCGATGAGGTTTCCAAGTACAGCGCTTCTATGGGGAAAATTGTCGAGGAGGCAGCAGTCGTCCACCTTTCGGATGATCACGTGTTATATGTCAAGGATTGGCGCCGGCGCGGCGCCCTCTGATAAGTGGCTATTGGCGGACGCACCTAAGCTGACACTCGGCATGCCGTTAAGTCAAACTTTAGATATACAGAAGACTTAATTGAGCCAGCCGAACAAACGGAAAAGCTGAATCGCTTAAAGCTTCATTTGGTGGGTATGGGGTTTAATGCGAGGTTTCTAGAAGTAAGAGTGGTTCGAGGGCCTTGTTGACTTAGCTACGTAGTATGGAAAGCAGAATTCACTTACTCACGAAAAGTGGTGGGTAAGCTGGTTGGTAGTTTTTCATTCTGAGCCGGCTATATCTAAACAATCTAATTAACATTAATGGCTTGTGTTTTATATTCAATATTAAGATCCAGAATATAAATTGACGAAAAAGCGACAATGTCAAAACAACAGACGGACTTTTGTTGCTTGTGTTTTGAATTCACCACAACTAGGTTGTTTATCAAAACAAAACCTGGCACTTTATCTCAAGCAGATTGCAGCTTGGGATGAAAGGCAATGAAAGAAGGATTTTACGAGCTCTTAAAGAACGAAAATCTGGAGCAAGCCATCACTGAATCAGGACTTAGCCAGATCAGTGAAAAGTTAGATATAAAAACAAGTAGCCGCCATTTGGCTGAAGTTATAACTGAAGAAATCTCGAATGCTTTAGCCGAGTTACAGCATAATGGCGGCTCGGACGATCAGAAGCTATTACGTCAACTAGAAATTCTCAACGAGCTTTTGGTTTATACGCGAAACTTTGCCAAGTTAGAGCCCGTATCGCCTTACCAAAGTCCCCCTGAAGTTCTACGCGCATTGCACCATCCCGAAAAGCCACCCGAGTTGCCGCAAGTAGGCATGGCGCAGCCCTGGCTTTTCACTTCAGGTAAAGATTCGCCAGCACTTTTTCATGAACTCAAAGCTGAACTGTCCAGTTGCCAGCACGTCGACATCCTCATGAGCTTTATCACGATGTCTGGAGTTCGAAAAATTATCAATTTGCTTCGCGACATCACAGCGGTTGATGCACAGCAACAATCCAGAACTAGCCTTCGAATTATTACCACAACATATACTGGTGCGACGGATCTCAAAGCGGTTAAATTGCTCGCCGAATTGCCCAACTGCGAAGTGAAAGTATCCTTAGATGGTCGCCGTAATCGGCTTCACGCAAAGGCTTGGATTTTTGAGCGTGACACAGGCTTCGGCTCAGCATACGTGGGCAGCGCCAACCTTTCCGGAGCTGCCCTAATGGGCGGGTTAGAGTGGACGGTCAAATTTACCGAAAAAGGGCAGAATTTCTTATATCAACGAGCACGAGCTCACTTTGAAACACTCTGGCAAGACGATGAATTTCAAACATTCGATCCAAACAACGAAGTTCACGAA
This sequence comes from Pseudidiomarina marina, assembly GCF_044807045.1. Taxonomy (NCBI): domain Bacteria; kingdom Pseudomonadati; phylum Pseudomonadota; class Gammaproteobacteria; order Alteromonadales; family Idiomarinaceae; genus Pseudidiomarina; species Pseudidiomarina marina. The sequence continues at coordinate 656,126 of NZ_CP085233.1, forward strand.
AATGAGCTGCGCACGGCTTTGGCGCGTGAAAGCGGTAAAAGAGATTATGGCGAAAATGTCATTACAACGTTCTTCGATATTCAGGCCAAGCCATTCCAGCAGATCATTCTAGACCAGCTCGAAAACGAGCGTGCTCACAATCGTTTTCGGAACTTATTGGTCGCCGCCACCGGCACTGGCAAAACCGTTATGGCCGCTCTAGACTACAAGAGAATTTGTAAACAGCTAGGCGGTCAACCGCGGTTATTGTTTGTGGCGCATCGTAAAGAAATTCTGCAACAGTCGTTACAAACATTCCGGCATGTCATGAGAAACAGCAATTTCGGAGATTATCTCGCTGATGGGCATGAGCCAGATTCTTACACGCATTTGTTCGCCACTATTCAGAGTGTGAACAGTCGAGAGCTCGTGAAACAGTTGGGTGATGATTACTGGAATATGGTGATTATTGACGAATGCCATCACATTGAAGCTCGGTCATTCAGGACGCTCATAGAGCACTTAAAACCCAAATACTTACTTGGTCTTACCGCTACGCCCGAGCGTGTGGATGGGCTTAATATTCTGCAGCACTTTGATTTACGGCCGGATGGTACACCATCTGCGCAAATGCGCTTATGGCATGCGTTAGAGCAGCAGTTACTTGCACCGTTTGAGTATTATGCCTGTGCCGATGGAATGGATTATTCAAACGTCAACTGGCGCGGCGCAAGTGAAGCTTCGCAGTTAGATAATCTTCTAACCGGAGAAACAAGTCGCGCTCGAGCGGTACTTCGCGCCTGGGATGAGCAAGTCAGTGATATTTCTGAATGTCGTGCATTGGCGTTCTGTGTTTCTATTGCACACGCTGAGTTTATGACTAGGTTTTTTAATGAGAACGGCGTTAAAGCGGCGTTAGTTACGGGGCAAACGTCGTCTCAAGAGCGCAAAAGCCTGCCAGCCAAGCTAGAACGGCACGAAATCAATGTCATAGTGACTGTTGATCTCTATAACGAAGGTGTTGATTTACCTTTTGTGGATACGTTGTTACTGCTGCGCCCAACACAGAGCGCAACGTTATTTCAGCAGCAAATTGGTCGTGGGCTTCGTCTTTTTGAAGGCAAAGATAGCTGTTTGATCTTAGATTTTGTTGGTCAATACTCAGAAGATTTCCGGTTTGATGTTTTATACAGCTCGCTCACCGGGTTATCTAAGCGTGAAATTATTGAGGGAGTTGAGCAAGGGTTTGGTAGTCTCCCACCGGGTTGTTACTTGCATATGCAAAAACAAGCGAGGGACCAAATTCTTACGAGCTTACGTTATGCGGTTAACCTCAACTGGCGACGTTTGCAAACAGAACTAACCAGCTATCGCGCGCGGCACGGTGCGCAAGAATTACATTTGGCTGAATTTGTTCGAGAGCAAGCGTTGGAGTTTGAAGATATTTATCGCAACAACAGGATTTCAGGCTGGACTCGTTTAAAACGTGATTCGCAACTTATTGATGGCGAACCGACAGATCTCGAATTAGATCTCAATCGTCGTTTCAAAAACGTATTGCATATTGATGATCCTGACTATTTAGCTGTAATGCGCTCCATCGGAAATAGATCGTTAAGTAGCGATGAGTTTTCTCGCAAGCGTGCGTTGATGCTTGCCTATCAAATTTGTGGCGGGCAAGGTGTACAAACAGTCAATGGGTTCTTAAATGATTTAGAGCAAACACCTGAGTTGTTAAAAGAACTTGTTGAACTCGCTGACGCTTTGGATGCGTCAACAAATGAACAGTTCAAACCTTTGCCGGAACTTGAAGCTTCAGGTTTGAAGTTACACAGTGCCTATCAGAATCGAGAAATTATGACTGCTGTTGGTTACCATACAGAAACGCACTTTGCAGCGGTTCGAGAGGGCGTTTGGCGAGACCAAGAGGCAAAACTGGAGCTGATGTTTGTTACGCTCGATAAACAGAACGCCATTCATGAGGGCGTGGCCTACGATGACTATGCTATTAGTCGTGAACTGTTCCACTGGCAATCTCAAAATACTGCAGCACCGCATACGCAAGCAGGTCGTCGATATTTAGAGAGCAAAGAGAACGGTTGGTGCTTTCAGTTATTTGTTCGTTTGAATAAACAGACACCATACCGAGCATGTGGGCCAGTTGATTTGGTGAAAAGTGAGGGGGCACGGCCAATGAGTATAACTTGGCGGTTAAAATATCCACTAACCGCGAAGTTATTTCAGGAGTATTCAGTTGCTCGTTAAGCCACTACCAATCCTGCAATTGCTGAACTTGTTTAATCCGATCACGCTGCACCATCATGGCTTCAAAAACATCATCGAAACTCATATGGCCTAACGTTAAATCGGGTAATGCAAACATCGCTTGCGTGAAAAATTCGCGGTCATGTTCATGCCAAGCTTGCTGCCACCAATCAATAATGTAGTCGCGAGAATGCATGAAGCGCTGTCGCGTGGGCAACTTATCCGACTTCGCTGAGTTAATCGTGGTTTTTGTCGGCAACAAATTCCATAAATCGTTATTGGGCCATCGCGCAAATGGAAATGCGTGGTCAACCGCATATGCGCGTTTGCTGAGTTTGGTGCCGCTCCAGCAACAATCAACGTGTTGTAAAGCCGCTACACGGCTGCGCACTCGTGCGGTGGAACGTTCTGGGTTCTCCCAGCGTAACGCTTGCAAGTAGTCAGCTTGGGTGTAGGCTTTGGGGTGCTCACGGTTGTAATTCGCCATGAGATTAACCCATTCGTTTATTAATGCTGGCTCAATCCACACACTGAAGTCAGTTAGTACGTTCCAAATACTCAGCGGTACATAAAATGTGCCAAGCGATTTCAAAAACTCATTGTCTATTACTAAGCTACTTTTTGGCGGCGTAGTTCTCGCCAAATCGACAAGAAATACTTCATTGTTCGTGCCGGGTAACGTGATGTATTTCGCCGGCATATTCTTTATCGTGCTCGCGATGTCTTTCAGCGTTCGATACAAACTACGTGCTTCTTGTTGGTCAAAAACACATCGGCCGATATAAAAATCATTGGCGTTGTAGTTCGTCAGTGTTTCCCAACCGGCGGTTTTGACAAAGCCAAGATTGCCGCTACTGCCTTGTTTCATGGAAAACGTATCAATCAGCGGCTTATAGAGTTTGAACCAATACAGCCCGACCAAGCCCATCGGTAAAGCAACATGTGTTTTTGTGCGCTCAATAACAGCACCTGGGTGACCCTCAGCAATTCGCAATAGCGAGCGCAACAAAGCCACTTTATAGGTGGACGACTTGCTGTCGTTAATCACGATATTTCGAATCAGTGGAAATGCACCGGTGCCGTCATCGGGCAATGTGAGTAAAACCGTTTCCCACTGCACATCTTGACGCCCGAGCTGATCTTGGCGGTTGTTCAGTAGCTTGAAAACTAAACCTTGTTGCTGTGCATATTGCTTCAGCTCATCTGCGGATACGGCATGCATGGTGCGGCTATCAGGGCTTTCGCCATGACGCAGTGAAATCACCATTTTACCGTTAGGTTTTAGCATTGAACTGAGTTTACGAAAGGCACGCTGGCGCGAAGATGGCGCAATATGCATCCAAACGGCGCTAAGTAAAATCAGGTCGAATTTCGTTGCTTGGCGTTGAACGTGGGTCAGGTCGGGTAAGCTATCGTTAATCCAATGAATCGACGGATTCGGATGATACTGCTGCGCACGTTCGCGAATGCCATCGGCGGGTTCTACGGCATAAACCGTCAGGCCACGTTCAGCGAGGTAACGCGCATCACGACCAGAACCGGCGCCGACATCAAGCACAAATCCCTCGGCGGGAACTAAATCAAGCCAATCGCTATGCACTTGCTCAAAAGCAAGGCTGTCATATTGCTCGGCAAGCTGCTCCGCGTTGCGGGTGTAGTAATAAATCGTGTCATCCATTTGTACGCTATTGCTCATCCTGTTGTGCGCATAGGCTTACTATAATGGCATCACAACCGCGCGGTCAAAAAATCAAGCGTAGCGCGCATGGCTGCACTCAAATGCTGCCGATGGCGATAAACCGCATGTACCGGCGTTGGTGTCGGTAAATAGTCTTCCAATAGTGGCACTAACTGCCCGTTGGCAAGCTGCTCAGTCACCTGATACCGAGGTAAATACGCGATACCGAGCGATGCCAACAAACCTTGCTTCAGCGCCGCATTGTTGTTGGCGTTCATCGGGCCCTTCACGCGCACGGTTATTTCCTGATTGTTTTCGAGGAACGTCCAGCGCCTATCCACCACATGTGAGCTGTGACTCAAACAGGGGAAGTTTGTTAGTTCTTGCGGGTGTGCTGGCGCGCCATGCTTTTCTAAAAATTCTGGCGTAGCGACCACCACTAACGGTAAGTCATTTAAACGCTTGGCAATCAACGAAGAGCTCTCCAGTCGACCACAGCGAATCGCAATATCCACCTGTTGTGTTACGAGATCCAAGCGTTTGTCGTCGAGTAATAGGTCGATGTTGATATCAGGGTATTGCTGAAGGAGCTCAGGAATTAACGGTGCTATTTGCACGCTGCCAAAGGTTACCGGCGCGGTGATGCGAATTAAGCCGCTTGGTGTATTGCGGAAACTTCCCAAGTGCTGATCGGCGGCCTCAACCTGGCTCATCATTTCACGGCAATATTCGTAAAACGCGCGGCCCTCAATGGTCACTGCCATGGTTCGTGTGGTGCGTTGCAAGAGTCTTAAATTCAGCTCCTGCTCAAGTTTCTTAATCGCTTTACTCACAGCACCTTTAGAAATGCCAAGGTGCTCAGCCGCGGCAGTAAACGATTGTTGCTCGACTACGGTGGCATAAATGGCCATATCGGCTAAGCGGTTCAGCATGAGAAGCCTCTTTAACTAGCTATTGTTTCCTAAAAGAAACAATGAATTTAATTTTTGCTATCTAATCATTTATTTTGGAAACAGTATACTCCTTACATCGAATACAACCTAACGTTTTGGAGTGTCAGCCATGAAAACCTATTCACTTGTTGTCCGTCAGTTATCTGAAAGTATCCACTATATTCAAAACCAACTTCGTTTGCCGTTGGTGTCACAAAGCGCAGCATGTGCTGAGTTCGAATTAGCCGATGATTCGCGCTTAGCGGTTTGCTCATCGTCGGTAGCGAATGTTACTAGCCGATCAGCAACATGTTTGCCATTAAGTAAGCGTTTACTTTCAGCATTGGAACGCAATGGCGGTTTGTTCAGTCGTCAATTCGGGATGAGTGCCGCACGCGATTGTGAGTTACCAGTTCGTTTGCGCGTGCCTGGTCATTCTGATGTGGTGTTATGCCGAGAGTGCGTCACTGAGCCGAAAACTGAAAATAGCTCGCATTCATCTTTCTGGTCAGGATTGAATAAAGTGTTTGCTGACTTGGCAAGCCATCATGGTTACAGGATGTAACCCGAACGAAACAATGAGTCGATTCACTTCGCGCTCGTTGATACAAAAACTTACACACTAAAATTGAGCATCCGCACCCACCTCCCTATGATGGTTAAAACAACATCAATAGAGAGGTGACGCATGCATCACACCAACGAGCTGCAAGTAAAACTCTACGAAGGCCTTGTGCTGCTGTCCTTGCACGACGAAAAGGGTACGTCGGAAGGATGGTATATTGAGTACACCGTGGCGGCGGCTGTGCTGGCTGAGTTGTTGTTAGCCAAACGTATTCAGGTGAGCGACGACAATAAAGACAAAATTGAGGTGCTTGATGCTTCGCCAACGGGTGATCAAGTTATGGATGAAGTGCTGCAGAAAATTGCAGACAAGAAGCGTCCGGATACCCTCAAGAACTGGGTGATGTCCATCGCCAACATTTCCAAATTGAAGCACAAAGTTGCTGAGCAATTGGTGGCTGATGGCATTATCAAAAGCGATGAAAAGAAAGTGCTGTGGATTTTTACCCAGAAAATCTATCCCGAAGTGAACCCTGAACCCGAACGTCATTTACGTCACGAGATGCGCCGGTTGGTGCTGGATAAGCCATTAGAAATTGACCCGCGCGTGGCGCTGATGGTGGCGCTCGCGAAAAGTGCCTACCTTTTAAAAGATGTCTTCAACAAAGAAGAGCTGAAAACTCACAAAAAGCGCATTGAACAAATTGCTAAGGGCGAAGAGCTCGGCGCTCTAACGCAAGATGTGATTGATGCGGTGCAAGCCGCGGTGATGGTTGCCGTCATGTTGCCAGCGATGCTCGCTGCAACAACCGCATCAACATCAAGTTCCAGCGGCTGTTAACACCTCGCCGCAGAGTTGCGGCGATTCACCCCAAGAGCTGGCGCGTAAATAGACCACTCAGTCAGTATGGTGCTAAGCTAAGGTCACTATAACAATAAGGAGACAACCGATGTCTGATTTAAAAATGAAGCACTTAGCTTTAGCGGTGACGCTGGCGCTGAGCGCAGCGGCATGTTCTGAAGCGCAGAAACCAGAAGCGACAGCACCTGCTGCAGAAACCCAAGCGGCAAGCACGGCTGCGGTGACCGAGGCGGAAATCCAGGCCGAATCTGAAAAAGCCAACAAGCTGTTCGAAGACATTTTCATGGAAAATGTCATGCGCAGCCCAATGTACCAGTCGTACTTGGGTATTAAGCAAGACCAAGATAAGTGGGACGACATTTCTGAGCAGGCGTCTGAAGAAGAGCTAGCGCTTCGAAAAGAGCATCTTGCGAAAGTGAACGCGATTGACGAAGCCAAGCTCGACGAGCAAACCAAGATTAGTTTGATGTTGATGAAGCAGGGCTTAGAAGAGGATATTGCTGACCACAAATGGCGTCACTATAACTACCCTGTAAACCAAATGTTCGGCATGCACTCAAGCGTGGTGTCGATGCTGATCAACCAGCACCGCATTCAAGAAGTCGACGATGCCCAAGACTATATTGCGCGTTTGAACGGCTTACCAGAACTGTTTGAGCAGTTAGCAGATAACCTTCGCTTGCGTGCTGAAAAAGGCATTATTGCGCCGAAGTTTGTGTATCCATACGTGATCAGCGACAGCCAGAATATTATTTCAGGCGCACCATTTGAAGACGGTGAGCCAAGCGTGCTACTCGAAGATTTCACCAAGAAAGTAGGTAACCTTGATATTGAAGAAAGCCAATATCAAGAGCTAACCAGCGCGGCTGAAAAAGCATTAGTGGAATCGGTGAAACCAGCTTACGAAAGCTTGATTGCGACGGTTGAAGATATCGCGGCACAAGCTGACACCAAAGACGGCGCATGGAAATTCCCTGATGGTGAAGCGTTCTACAACAATGCGTTGAAACGCACCACCACCACTGACTTAACCGCTGAAGAAATTCATGAAATTGGTTTGAGTGAAGTGGAGCGTATTCACAACGAAATGCGTGTGATCATGGAAAAAGTCGGGTTTGAAGGCACGTTGCAAGAGTTCTTTGTACACATGCGTAACAACCAAGACTTTATCTACCCAGACACCGAAGAAGGTCGTCAGCGTTATTTAGAAGAAGCAACGGCGTATATCGACAACATGCGTGAGTTTTTGGATGAGTTGTTTATCACCAAGCCAAAAGCCGACATGATTGTAAAAGCGGTTGAACCATTCCGTGAGAAATCAGCCGGTAAAGCGTTCTATCAGCAGCCGTCAATGGATGGCACACGTCCAGGCGTTTACTACGCGAACTTGTACGACATGGCTTCTATGCCAACCTATCAAATGGAAGCTCTGGCCTACCACGAAGGTATTCCAGGTCACCACATGCAAATTGCGATTCAGCAAGAGCTTGAAGGCATTCCATCGTTCCGTAAGTTCGGTCGCTACACCGCGTACAGTGAAGGCTGGGGCTTGTACACCGAATTATTGCCAAAAGAATATGGCTTCTACAAAGACCCATACTCAGATTTTGGCCGCTTAGCGATGGAGCTATGGCGCGCGGTTCGTTTGGTTGTTGATACGGGTATTCACGCGAAAAAATGGACTCGTGAAGAAGGTATCGATTTTTACGTAACCAATACGCCAAACGCTGAAGCCGACGCGCGCAAAATGGTTGAGCGTCATATCGTGATGCCAAGCCAAGCAACAGCATACAAAATCGGTATGTTGAAGATTCTTGAGCTGCGCGAGAAAGCGAAAGCTGAGTTAGGCGACAACTTCGATATTCGTGAATTCCACGATGTGATTTTGGCAAACGGTCCGTTGCCGCTCAATATTCTTGAGCAGTTTGTGGATGACTACATTCGCGAGACTAAGAACGCCAGCTAATATTACTTTTTTAAAAGGTATTAGTTCCTAGTCTCGCAATAAAAACAGCCGTTCAGTTGTATCAATTTTGGCGCAACTGAGCGGCTTTTTCGTTAATTTGGAACGGAGGCTTCTATGTGCGGAAGGCTCAATGTTGTCACTGACCCTTTATGCCAGCTGGTAACTGAACAGCTTGGCCTGAAATTTCATGCGCCCACCAATCAAGATTTGCGACCTACCCAGCAGGTGGAAGTGATCACCACAACCCAGCGTCACGATTTGTTGCATCAACTCAGCACAGAATGGGGTATTCAACCGAGTTGGGCAAACCGAATTCTCATTAACGCACAGGCCGAGACGGTTGCAACCAAACGTACCTTTCAATTGGCGTTTAAGCAGCATCGTTGTGTGGTGCCGTGTAGCGGTTGGTATGAATGGCAGCAACAAGAAGGGCAATCGCGCAAAACCAAGTACTTGTTCAGCGAAGCGACCGGTCAGCCGTTGTATATGGCTGGTATTTACTTCCCACATGTCGACTCGCGCGCACAGCTGGTGACTTTGACCACGGCGCCGACTGAACAATGCGCAGCGTATCACCATCGCATGCCTTTATTGATTCGTCCTACTGAAGTTGAGTTTTGGCTCAACAGCCAAGCAGAAGCATTAACGCCCCTGCTTGCAGCTCCAGAAGATATCGCTTTGAACGTTGTTGCGCGTTAGGTGATGCGTTTAGCTTAATGCTAATCTATGGTTTATGAAACTGATTAAAACACAGAAACCTCAATGAAAATGTATGTTGATGCGGACGCTTGCCCCGCGGTTATTAAAGATATTTTGTATCGCGCTGCTGAGCGGAAACAGCTTGAATTAATTTTGGTGGCGAATCAGCCTTTGCGCGTACCGCCATCGAAATGGATATCAACCAAGCAAGTTGAGTCGGGGTTTGATGTTGCTGACAATTATATCGCTGAAATTTGTGAAGCCGGTGACTTGGTGATTACGGCCGATATTCCGTTAGCGGCCGATGTGATCAAAAAACATGGCCAGGCACTGAGTCCGCGTGGCGAATTGTTCACAAAAGAGAACATCGGTAGCCGCTTAAACATGCGCGACTTCATGGATACGTTGCGCAGTAGCGGCGAACATACGGGCGGCCCACCGCCATTGCATCAGCGTGACCGCATGGCGTTCGCGAATGAGCTAGATAAAATTCTGGCGAGGAGTTCGAGATGAAAATTACCCCAGGTAAATATCAGCACTATAAAGGCCCGATGTACGAGGTTGTCGATACGGTGCGCCATTCTGAAACCGAAGAATGGATGGTGTTGTATCGACCGTTATATGGCTACGAGCAGGGTTTGTGGGTACGCCCCTATGACATGTTTTTGCAGTCAGTTAGTGTTGATGGTTTAGAAGTGCCGCGCTTTAAATATCTCGGCGAAGAATGGGGTGATGAGCAGGACATTTCCAAATGAAATACATGGTGATGGGTTTAGCTCTGCTGTTAACCGCTTGCGCGGCGCCTTCGACTACGCATGTGATTGGGCAAACGCGTCCGGCTATTAGCCCTGAGCAGGTTCAAGTATATTTGCAGGACCCCGCAGAATACGAACCAATTGCGATGATTACTGCGACTAGCGATGCTTCATTTAGACTGAGTGACGAAGCGAAAATGAATGCGGTGATCCAGCGTTTGAAAGAGGCGGCTGCCAAGGTCGGAGCCAACGGTGTTTTACTGCGCCGTACTGGCGAGCGGCAAGATGATTCGGTAAATATTGGTACGGGCATTGGGCGCAGCACCGGCAACTTTGGCTTTGGTATCAGTATCGGCAAATCATTCGGTCTGACCGACAAAACCGCCGAGGCGGTTGCCATTTACGTGCCGCCAGTTAATCCGTAACTGGCGTCATTTCTTGCCATAATTGAATCGGGTTGCCTTCAGGATCTGCCAATCGTGCGAAGCGACCATTTGGGTAGGTTTCAGGGTCAACTTCAACCTCGATACCAGCTTCGCGGAGTTGCTGAACCATCGCGTCTAAATCGCCAACGCGAAAATTGAACATAAACTGTTGGTCATCTGCTCCGAAATACTTGGTTTTGTTATTAAAAACCCCAAATACCGTGGTACCACCTGCTTGAACCCAAGGTTGTTCTTCGTAAGTTTTTGGTGTTTGTTTCACGCCGAGATGTTCTTCATACCAAAGCGCTAAAGCTTTCGGATCTTCTGCTTTGAAAAAGACGCCGCCAAAACCAAGTACTTTCTCACGTTCGCTTGCACCTGCGCTCAAAACAACAAGACACATGATTAGAACTCCTAATTTAATTTTCATTTTTTTACCTGTTAATTTCGTGACAATGTTTTAATGAGATGCCAGCCGAATTTCGTTTTTATAGGGCCATGCACTTCAAGAGTCGGCTTACCGAATACCACTTTGTCGAAAGCCGGCACCATCTGGCCCCGACCAAATTCACCAAGGTCACCACCTTTCTTGCCAGATGGGCAAAGTGAGTGCTTACGTGCAAGATCGCCAAACTTCTTACCAGCTGCTAATTGCTTCTTTAATTCCTCGGCTTCTTCTCGAGTTTTCACCAAAATATGCAAAGCGTGCGCGCGTGCCATTCTTAATCACCTTAATTAATTTGCCAGTAGAACATACGCGATTCTTTATTCAGTGCGTATACCGTGGTTGCTTCGTCACATGCGCGGCTAGCCGCGCCGTAACACACATGTAGCGGCAGTAAATGCTCTTCGCGAGGGTGGCAAAAACGTGCATGAGGCGCTTCTTGCCAATTTGCCAGCATGTGTTGCCGCTGGTGTTCGTTCATATCTTGGTCGCTACAAACTAGCTCAAGCCATGCTTGGAACGCGGCATTTTGGCTATCTGCATCGGCATGATTAGGCGCGAAAAATGCGCGCATATTATGAAACGAAAATCCTGAGCCCAAAATGAGCAGGTTGTCGTAGTCGAGAGTTTGTAACGCTTGCCCTAGTTTGATGTGAGCTTCGGCATCTAAATGATTCATTAACGACAGTTGCACACAGGGAATGTCGGCATCGGGATACATCAGTTTCAGCGGTACGAATAGACCATGATCAAAGCCGCGTATTGCATCGCCTTTTGCTTCAATGCCTGCTGCGGTGATTGCACCCAATACTTGTTCGGCGAGTAGCGGTTCGCCGGGCGCTGGGTAGGTAATGGTGTACGATTCTGGAGGAAAGCCATAGTAATCGTAAATTAGTTCCGGCTTGGCCGCTGTTGTGACGTGCGGCACGTCGGTTTCCCAATGAGCGCTGATCACTAAAATGGCACTCGGCTTAGGCATTTTCGCTGCGGCTTCACGCAACTTTTCTACCATATCATGGTGACTTTTGTCACCTAGCAGCGGCATCGGCCCGCCACCGTGCGCAATGTATAGAATGTATTTCATTCACCGCTTCCCTCATTTTCGACGCTACGAAAGTGCCGTAAGTGTTTTATACCTGATTTCTTGTTGAATAGTAATTGTGAACTAAACTTCTAGAGCTTTGAGAGTAGTTATCGATAACGAACAACAGGATAGAGCTATGCGATTCATTTCCATGTTTCCCATTGTCGCCATCAGTTTATTGCTGGTGGCATGCGGTAAACCGGCGCCAGAGACAACACAGCCAGCGGCGGATGCACAGTCAATGCAACAGGCATCCGCTAAAGCGGAGGTGCCAACGTTTAGCGCTGAAACCTTCTACAACACCGTGACATTATTTGGGTCGTCAATTAATCACGATGGTACTGCGGTTCTTGTTACCAGCGATGAGAGCGGCATTTTTAATGTCTATAGTTATCCGCTTGATGGTAGCGAACCGACGCAACTGACCAATTCAACCACCGATGCCATGATGGGCGTGAGCTGGTTTCCCAAAGATGGGCGCATGTTGTATACCGCAGACCAAGGCGGTAATGAACTTAACCATGTTTATGTGCGTTTAGAAGATGGTACAACACAAGATTTAACACCGGGCGAAAATCTAAAAGCGATGTTTGGCGGTTGGCACGAAGACGACATGCATTTTTACGTGATGACCAATGAGCGTGATAATCGCTATTTCGACGTGTATCAATACAACGCGGAAGACTACAGTCGTGAAATGGTGTTCGAAAATAATACCGGCTTTAATGTTGATGCCATTAGTCCGAACGGACGTTATATGGCGCTCAGCCGAACCAATTCGAACGCCGATTCTGATTTATTTTTGGTTGACCTTGAAGCAGAGGCCGTTGAACCTCAATTAATTACCCCAACTGATGGCAATGTTCAGCATAATGCCTACACATTTACGCACGATAGCAGCAAACTTATTTATGGCACAGACGGCCATGGTGAGTTCTATCAGGCTTGGGCTTACGATATGGCATCAGAAGAACACAGCGAGCACTTTGTTGCCGATTGGGATGTGTCGTTCTTGTATTTCTCTGATTCTGGGAAGTACCAAGTGGTTGGCGTGAACGCTGATGCAAGTACTGAGCTGACGATCACTGATACAACGACTGGCTCTGAAGTTGTATTACCTGAGCATCCTCCGGGTGATTTACGTGGCGTGAATTTCTCAGATGATGAGACGACCATGGTGTTTTATGTCAACTCTGATGTGTCGCCGTCAAATTTGATGTTCTGGCAGGTCGGTAGTGAAAACGTGGTGCAACTCACCAACACGTTAGCCGAAGGCATGGAACCAGAGCACCTTGTTCACAGTCAAGTCATTCGGTACCCAAGTTTTGACCTACTGTCGATTCCAGCCTTGTTATATAAGCCACATCAAGCTAGTGCCGAAAACAAAGTACCAGCTGTTATCGTGATTCACGGTGGTCCAGGCGGACAAGCGCGTAAAGGCTATTCGGCAATGATTCAGCATTTGATCAACCATGGTTATGCTTTGCTTGGAGTGAACAACCGCGGCTCATCAGGTTATGGCAAAACTTTCTTCCACCTTGATGATCAACGCCACGGCGAAGATGACTTGCAGGATATTGTGTATGGCAAAAAATATCTGCAAACCCTCGATTGGGTTGACCCAGATCGCATCGCAGTCATGGGTGGCAGCTACGGTGGCTACTTGACCATGGCGGCGCTAGCGTTTACTGATGAGTTTGATGCCGGTATCAATATTTTCGGTGTCACCAACTGGGTGCGCACACTTGAGAGTATTCCGCCGTGGTGGGAAAGCTTCCGTCAGTCGCTATACGACGAGTTAGGTGATCCAGCAACCGATGGCGAGCGCTTGCGCCGTATTTCACCGTTGTTCCATGCCGACAACATAAAAGCACCGGTATTAGTGGTGCAGGGTGCAAATGATCCGCGTGTGCTACAAGTGGAAAGCGACGAGATGGTGGAAGCCATACGTGCCAACAACGTGCCAGTTGAATATGTTTTATTCGATGATGAAGGGCACGGCTTTAGCTCGAAAGCGAATCGAATTGAGGCACAAGAAGCCTACGTTAATTTCCTCAATACCCACTTAAAACAGTAAGTGTAATTAACAAAGCGCCGTGCTTGCGATTTTTACCGAGCAGGTACGGCGTTTTTAATTTAGTAACGTACTGATAATGGTTGATTCAAATTCGCGTTTCGCCGTGATGGCGTAGAATTTTTCGACCACGCCTTCTAGCGTGCAGTATTTTTTTAGCACGCCAGCTCGTAACTCGTCTTGCACCACAACTTCAGGCACTACCGTCACGCCTTGAATACTGCGCGACATTACCCGTAGCATCGCCATGTCATCCACTTCGGCATACGGTGTCAGTTGCAGGTTGTTTTCCTCACAATACATATCAAACTGCGTGCGAATATCGCTACTTACGCCGGGCACGAGTACCGGAACTTTATCTAAATCACGAGGGAATTCTTTGCCTTGTAACGCTTCGGTATTGGGACCAATTAAGCTCACGCTTTGTTGTGCTACGCACTGGCAACGAATTGGCAAATGAAAATCAGAGGCGACGGCTCGATTTGAGAGAATTAAATCGAGTTTATGCATACTCAGTTGTTCGAGTAATTGCTCAAGACTAGCTGACAACAACGTCAGCTGAATGTTGGGGTTACCAAGAATGGGTCTTAAGAAGTTTTCTTGGAAGTTTCGTGAGAGCGTTGCGACAGCACCAACCCGAAATGTTTGTACCACGTGCGTGTCACCGCGCTCGACCATTGACATCATTTCGTGACTTAAATTGAAAATTCGCTCGGCGTAGTTGAGTACCACATGCCCGAATTCGGTCAATTTAAGGCTACGACCTTCACGCACAAATAAATCTTGTCCTAGGCGCTCTTCCAACTGTTTGATTTGTGACGATAACGCAGATTGAGACACGTGTAACTGCTGTGCGGCACGAGTTAAATGCCCTTCTTTGGCCACTGTCCAAAAGTAAAACAAGTGATGAAAGTTCAGTTCACGCATGGTCGGAGCACCTCAGTGGCGTTTGCTCGGTAAAATGTTCGTAAAAACAGAACGGTTGTATATTTTATATCTATTTTACTGAAGGTATGCTTTTTGGCAACATGCACACTAACATAACACTAGATACGTTATATGGATGAATCACATGCTTGAAACATGGCCCTTTGCCGCGGTTTGGTTGATTGGCTGGCTCGCTAGCTTAGTCGCGCCGCCACGTATGTTGTGGCAAGTCGCAAAGTTAACGTCACTCAGTGCGTTGTTGTGTGCTGTTATGTTGGTTCTGTTCTCTGCCTTCAGTGCTGCGCCTGCCGACCGAGTTGGGCTGGTGGTAATTGCCTTAGTGGCCGTATTGGGCTGGGTGGTGACCCGTTTTGCGAAGCATTATTTGCAAGGCGAACCAAATCAAATCATGTTCATTCAGTTTACGTTGTTCACGTTAACCAATGTGGGCTTAATTGTTGTTAGTGACCACTTACTTCTGATGTTGCTAGGGTGGTCATTGACCAGTGTGGGTCTACATAAACTACTGCTGTTTTATCATCAGCGCCGCGCTGCACAAATTGTTTCACACAAAAAATTCATCATTAGCCGCCTTGCCGATGTGTTGTTATTACTGGCGGTTACGTTGACCTATATTGACGTTGGCTCGTTGAATCTTGCGGCTATTAACGCGCATGTTGCGGAGTTTTCAGAGCTTTCGATATGGCTAGAGCTGACCATTGTGTTGGTGGCGCTAGCCGCAATTTTAAAGACCGCTCAGTTGCCGTTGCACGGCTGGCTCATTCAAGTGATGGAGGCGCCCACACCAATCTCGGCATTACTTCACGCCGGTGTCGTCAACCTGTCTGGTTTTGTGCTGTTACGCATGGCACCAATGCTGGCGCAAAGTGACATTGCTCAAGCCTTGTTGGTGGTGGTGGGTAGTTTATCGGCGGCGCTGGCCGCACTGGTGATGCTCACCCGAATCAGTATTAAGGTGCGATTGGCATGGTCAACCTGTGCGCAGATGGGCTTTATGCTCATGGAGATAGGGCTGGGTTTATATGAGCTGGCGTTGTTACACCTTGTTGCGCATTCACTCTATAAAGCTTATGCGTTCTTAAGCGCTGGAGAGGCGGTAGAACAGGCACGGCTGCAACGTCTATTAGCGCCAGCTTACAGTGTGACGCGTAAGAAATTGTATGTGTTGAGCCCGTTAATTAGTGCAGCAGTAATTGGTGTGTCATTCGTCGTTTGGCAGTGGCTGCTGCCGCAGTTCCATGTAAGTTGGGTGGCGCTGATTATTCTTACCATTGGTTTTGCCCCCTTATTGTGGCCGCAACGCGACATGACGGCGAAGCTTTTTAGGCTGGGTTTGCTACGTGTATTGTTACTAACTCAGCTGTATTTTATTTGGCATCTACTATTTGCTGCCGCGGTACCAAGTCAGGGCGAGACACACATTGCTTTAGTTGTTTGGGTGGCATTGGTGTTTGTGGCGCTGTTCGGTTTACAGCTATTGGTGCAGCTATACCCACAACACAAATGGTCGCGGAGTTTATATCCGTGGGCCTACAACGGTTTTTACCTCGATGAACGGTTTACCTTGGTAACCTTTAAGATCTGGCCATTGCCGCCGGCTCAAACAGATGCTTCGAAGGAGATTATTTCATGAGTCAGGCGCAAGACACTTTAAGAGCGCAAGTAGAAGCGGCTGTTGTATCTGCATGTGCCCACATTGCGCCGGCATGGCCTTTAGATCAGATGATTGCAGTGAACCCATATTGGGGACGTGCCCATCAGTCGTTCACGAAAGCCGCAAAACTACTAGAGCTTACTGCGGCGTCGCCGCTTTCAATGCGCAACGATTATTACGCGCAGCTCTGGCAAGATGGGGTGATACAAGAATCACATTTGCAGCAGGCGATGGATGAGCTGAGCTCTGAGCATTCCATGACGCATTTAGTCAGTTTTGTCGGTGGGAAAAATTATAAACCGCTTGCTCTTCCGCTTCTGAGTGACTGCTACGACAAAACGCGGGATTTAAATCATGAGCCAGGTTGGCATGAAACAGTGACGTTCCAAGTGTCGCAATTTTGTGCTGCCTATTTTGATGAATATCAGGCCGCTTGGCATCCGCACAAAGATGCGCCGCTGTATGCGAGTTGGTTGAATGAGGTTCGTCATGATCGCAGCGTACGAGTATTAATGCATAGCGATGATTTGATTGCGCGTGCCGATGCCATGCATAGCGACCCGATTGAACAATTGACGCAGGTGTTGCGATCTTTGGATATTCCACCTGAGCAATGGGATTTGTGGCTGGAAACGGTTCTCATGCGTGTGAGCGGGTGGGCGGCTGCTTGCTCGTATCGTGCGTGGCAAGCGAACTTACGTGGCGAAACAGATACCACACTGATGGAGCTATTGGCTATTCGCGCAAGTTGGGAATGGTTGGTTGACAGTGGTGGTCGCGAAGACGATAGCGTTTGGGTGCGTTGGCGCGCTCTATGGGACAAAATTGGCAACTATGATTCGCTGTCACGTAGCAAACTTTTAGTATGGCAACGTGCGCATGAACTCGCTTATCAAGAGCAGTTGGCGCAAGTGTTAATGCAGAAACCTTCGGCGGCTTCTGGGGCTCCTGAGGTGCAAGCATTCTTCTGTATTGATGTGCGCTCCGAAGTTTTCCGCCGCCATTTTGAAGCTCAGTCTGATGGAATTCGCACCGGTGGTTTCGCTGGATTTTTTGGGCTTCCAATTGATTACACGCCGCTGGGTACACAGAGCACTCGCGCGCAGTTGCCGGGCTTATTGGCGCCGAGCTTGAATGTAACTGACAGCAGCGGTGATGCTTCAAAAGACGTTGAGTTAGCGACAATTCGTCGGGTGAAACTCCAAGAAAAAGCTAGCTTGTGGCCATTTAGTAATGTGCCGGCTTCATCGTTTAGTTTGGTTGAAACGCTGGGCATGGGGTATTTGGGTAAGTTACTGAAGGCAAGCTTCTTTAAAGCAGATAATAACGGCGTTGATAAGCTTGGACTCTCGGAAGACGACTGCTGCTCATTACGACCAACTTTGGGTGTGGATGCTGAAGTGCTGCCGTCGCGCGTGGATCTCGCCGCGGGTGTGTTGACTGGAATGGGGCTAACCTCGAACTTTGCGCCGCTGGTATTGTTAGTGGGGCATGGCAGTACGAGCCAGAATAATCCACAGCGGGCAGGTTTGGATTGTGGTGCGTGTTGTGGCCAAACCGGCGAAGTGAACGCCCGCGCATTAGCGCAGCTGCTGAATCACAAAGAAATTCGTCGCGGTTTGGCTGAGCGTGGCATTGTCATTCCGAAAACCACTTATTTCATGGCTGCTTTGCACAATACCACGACAGAAGATGTCACGCTGTATGAGGCCGAGGCGGTTCCAGCCAGTTGGCAATCGCAGTTAGCACAGGTCGAGTTGCAGTTGGCGCGCGCCAGTGATGCGGCACGCTTAGAGCGAGCACCAACTTTAGGTTTGGAACTTACTGAGGCGAGCATTGAAAAACGCCGTGCTGCATTTGTTCGCCGCGCCTATGACTGGTCGCAAACGCGCCCAGAATGGGGTTTAACCAACAACGCGGCATTTGTAATTGCGCCGCGCGAACGCACGCGAGGGCTTTGCCTAGAGGGGCGTAGCTTCCTGCACGACTACCACCCTGAGCAAGATGCCGACGGTGCCGTACTCACGCAGATTATGACCGCACCAATGATTGTCACCAACTGGATTAACCTGCAGTATTTTGGTTCGACGGTTGATAATCAGCGCTTTGGTAGCGGCAATAAAACCCTGCATAACGTGGTGGGCGGTCGCTTGGGTGTGTTTGAAGGTAACGGTGGCGATTTGCGTATCGGCCTCGCCTGGCAATCCATTCACGACGGCCAGCAATACCGCCACGAACCGCTACGCCTGAACGTTTACATTGATGCGCCAATGGAGCGCATCGCTGCGATTGTTGCCGAGCATGAAATACTCCAGCAACTCATCGGCAACGACTGGCTCTACGTGTTTCAACTGCCCGAGCCCGGCTCTCCGCCCCGCCGTTATAAGCATTAAGTGGGGTGCAGTCCAAGGACTGCACCCCTCCTCCTACACACCATTGTCATAAAGCTGTGGTAAACTTTGCGGCATTATTAACTAATCGAGAAAGATAGATGAAATATGTAGTTGGATTGTTACTGGCGTTGGCTTGCCTGCAAGCGCAGGCAACGGAAGAGCAGACGGTGGTATTGATTTCAATTGATGGTTTTCGCCACGATTATATTGAGCTGCATGGCGCACCAAACATTGCCAAAATTGCCGAGCAGGGTGTTCGCAGTGAGGGCTTGATTCCGGTTTATCCGTCAAAGACTTTCCCGAATCATATTTCAATTGTGACCGGCCAATACCCATCGAATCACGGCATTGTGGATAACAACTTCTACGATACCGAGCGTAAGCAGCGCTACAAAATGGGCGATGGCGTGAAAGACAGTACCTGGCTGACCACGTTGCCGATTTGGAACCTTGCCGAATTTCAGGGCGTGAAAGCCGCAACCTTCTTCTGGCCTGAGTCGGAAGCGCGCATCAATGGGCGTACACCAAGCTACTATTTCAACTACAGTACACCGGCACCGAATCGCCAGCGCATCGATCAAATGGTTGAATGGTTGAAGTTACCCGAAGCCGCGCGCCCACGTTTGGTCACCGGTTATTTTTCGATTGTCGATACCATGGGGCACCGTTTTGGCCCAGAGTCACATCAAGTGGCAAAAGCTGTAAAGCATGTGGATGAGCTTATTGGCGAGTTATGGCAACGTATTCATGACGAAACCGAGGTGCCGGTCAATCTCATTTTAGTGTCTGATCACGGCATGTCACAAATTACCGCGAAAGACATGATTGATGTGAAAGAGCTCAATATCGACGAAGAACTGTTTGAAATCGTCAACGCATCAACACGTTTGATGATTTATCCGAAAGAAGACGTATCTGCGGATCAGATTCAGCAACTTGAACAGCGCTTGAAGCAAAAACGAGGTAACTTTGTCATCGAATCTGAGCAGCAATTGGCCCAACTCGGTGTAACTGACGGGCCGCGCAAGCCAGCGATAGTTTTGGGAACAACGGCACCAGCAACCTTTACGACGCGTCCGGAAGAACAACGCAAAGATGGCGGCACCCACGGTTTCCATTCAAGTCGCGACATGGATGGCTTATTCGTAGCAGCTGGACCAGCTATTCAGCAGGGTACTCAAATTAAGCGTTTCAGCAACATCCATATTTATCCGTTTATGGCCAAGTTGCTAGAACTGGAATTGATGACCGAAATTGACGGTGATGCCGAGGTGTTAACGCCAATTATTCGGTAGCAGCGGCTAACGGTTTCATCATAATAATATCCCGCTGTGGGTCATTCCCCAGCGGGAATACATGTGAACCAACCTCAATAAATCCTGACTTTTTATAGAATGCGATGGCGCGCGGGTTATGCTCCCAAACGCCTAGCCACATCACGTCGTTACTTTTGTGTAGCATGGCATCAATAGCTGCCTGCATTAAATCTTGTGCAATGCCCTTACCATGCCAGTCTTTATCTACATATAAGCGCTGTAGCTCGCCAGCTGATTTAGCTTGAACGCATTCTGGTGTATTGCCCCAGCGAAGTTGCACGAATCCGACAATATTCCACTCATGCGTCGCCAGTAGTGTTAATCGATTGGGGTCTTGAATTTCCGCCAGTTGCAACGCTTCGCTGTAAGTTGCGTCACAATGCAAGCGCATGTTTTCTTCGGTATTGTCAGCCGCAAAGGTATCGACGAAAGTCCGCCGAGCAATTTCTGAAAGGCGTGCCGCATCTTCTTCGGTTGCTGTTCTAATATGTGCAACAGAAGTGCCGCGACGAGCCTGACCGTCAGCAGAACGCGTAAAATTGGGGTTGGTTTTCTCTTCGTGTTCCATCAGCAATAGCGTTAAATAAATTTTAGTTGGTAATGAGAGCACAACACCGAATGCGCTTAACGCAGCTCCTAAGATAAATCCTTGGTGGCCGATATCGTCGCTGGCAAATGTCACGCCAAGTATAATGTGCCCGCAAACCAATAAAGCAAGGCCCAAAATAATGGCGCCTCTGAGCAGTTTAACTTGCGTTGTTTCGTTCATTTTGCACTCAATATTTGCTTCGTATAGTCACTATCAAATCATGGATTAAGACTTTCGGCTAGTCGTTCACAAAGTTAATTCCATTTCCTTAAAAACACCGTTAGGATACTTCAAAGTGATACAACGAAGTGACGTTATGAAATTTTGGCGCAAATACCATCCCGATATTGATGCAGCAGATCCGCGCTTCAAACAAGTTTCGCTAATTTATAGCGTATTACTGATCATGTCGGCTTATTTTGCCATTATCGGTACGCTTAACGTTACGTTGTTTCATGCTCCCGAAATTGCATTTTTCGACTATCTTGGTCTTATTCTTGCGTTATTAATTCTTCGGTATGTTAGCCAGGGCGGGAATTTCAGAATTGCGAGCTGGGCTGTCATCATTTCCATTGCGACCATATTGTTGGCGTTTGTGCACCTAGCTGAAGGACGTAACTACTCGTTGATGTGGGTCACAATTTTACCGCCGTTTGCATTCTTTTTATTGGGGCGTCAGGATGGCTCTTGGGTGAGTGCCATCATATTGGGATATTGCAGTTGGTATCTGTATCAGCTCATTAATCAACAAGTCACCGCTAACTTGGGCCTCGGTGCTTTATTTAACTTTATTGAAGTGGCCACCGCACAAGTATTTCTATTTCGTTTTTATGAAAACTCACGTCAAGAGGCCTATGATCAATTACAGAAAACGGCGATCACTGATCCATTGACCAAAGTATTTAATCGACTGCATTTAGATAACACACTTAACGCAGTGATTGCTCAGGCAAATCGTTTTAATCAACCGGTTTCCGTCTTACTTCTCGACGTGGATCATTTTAAGGCAGTGAATGATAAATATGGCCATTTTGTTGGGGATAAAGTTCTTATCAAACTCTGTGATGTTCTGCGAGAAACGATTCGTGAAACAGATTCTGTAGGCCGTTGGGGTGGCGAAGAGTTCTTGATTATTTGCCCGAATACTAACCAACAACAGGCAATTCAATTAGGCCAGAGAATTATCGAAAATGTGCGTGCTGAGGCGATCGAAAATGATATCCATATTACCGTGAGTATCGGTTCTGCAACGTATATGAATGACGGCGAAGACACGATCGATCAGCTGTTGCTTAGTGCCGACCAAAACTTATATCGCGCAAAACATGCAGGGCGCAACCAAGTGCTTGGTACACCCTAAGGCTACCGTTTATTCAATATTCACTCGAATGACAAACTTCAAGAGTGAAAAGGCCGCAACGAGAAATAGCCAAAGAAATAATAAACTCTCATCATGCGCTAACTTGGTCCAAATACTGTTCTTTAGAATAATATCTTCAGATTTGTAGCGTTGAATGACACCTGCATCACCTTTGCCATTAAAAGTAATCTGCATGCCAGGTGAATCATCAACATAAATAAATCCAGAGCTCTGAATCGATGGATTCTGAATAAAGAACTTATCGCCTAGTTCAAGCGCATACGGCTCCGTTTGATAATATTGCCCAGACCAAGCGCCTTTGTCCGAAATTGCGACAGAACCTTGATGCAATATAGGCTCACGCGCTGATGCTTCCTTCACCTCTCCACCAATCGTCATCACACCATCTATTGGTAACGTATAACTGTTGTTCGCAGAAGCCTGCAATTCAAATGCTTCACAGTCGCTTAATTCAATTCGCTCGTTTGGGGTTTGAATAAACCCAACCGGTGCAAGTGTCGCGGAGCTTAACGTTATCCACACCGAATCAGTTCCAATGCGTTCAATATAAACGGAGGTATCTTGAGCAACTTGAAGTTGCCCAGATACAAGGGATGTTTCGCTACCACACTCTGAGTAACGGGTAACGCCATCAAGTTGCCACGGCACAAAAGCACTGTTTTGGAATGAATCAATGGCGATAATTTCCGACCGCGCGGTGACGTTATAAAGAGTATCGGGTGTAGTGATAAATCGAAGCGAAATAAAGACAATATATGCTAAGAGTAACCAAAATAGCCCTACCAAAATATGTAATAACCACCGCAATGGGCTTGTCGCTATGCGATCACGAAACTCGGTTGCAGAATAGGGTAAATCTTCGTTCGTTAGAAAAATACCGAATAAAAATTTGGCGGTTTTGCGAAATATGGTTTTGAAGTTGAATGATTTCATTGAAATAACTCGACGACTTCATCTGGCATGGCGCGCAAATTTCTACGTTTGATGATCACACGTGTCATTTGACTGGCATCAACATCCTGTAATACGCATTCTTTGTCATAAGATACGCGATAATTACTACGCAGATCTTGGCACTTCACGGTAACAGGTGACGTATCACTTGCTCCATGGTTATTGCCAAAAACTGTCGCTACATCCCGACGCGCATTGCTACGAAGAAATACGGCGATATTGGTCATCGATTTTGGTGTACCCCAAGAACCCACTAAATAATTACCATTTAGGGACGAGCAATCTGGTTGCGCCGTTGCAAGCAAACCCAACTCACCCGGTGCGAATTCTTCTAACTCATCGATGTATTTAGTTGGGAATTCAATGCTGACTAACCCTTCTGCAGGTTCTGTAAAGGTATATTGATATTGAGATTTATAGCGGCCATCGGCGCTGCTAACAAAAATACAAACGCGGCCTTGATAAGCACTTGGAAAATAAAGGTGAGGCGCAACGGCATAGTCCACATCCGTGAACTGTAGACCTTTTAAAAATTGCCCAGACACTTTCACCGTTTCACTGTATGACTCGGTAAATTCACTCACCTGATTCGCTTGCGTTAAACCCGCATACGCGCCCAGCACAGCAACCGCAAATAGACGTTTAATCATAGTCAAATAACTTAATGTTATACGTACCATAGTCGCTTAAACCCGTGATGCGTATGATGTGAACATCGGATGATAACGGTGTAAATACAGTGCGGTATTCTCGTGAGGAATAAAATTCACGTGAATATTTTCGCTCACCTAATTCATCGAAAATTTCTAATCGATATCTGTTATCAGGCGATGTTTTTTCGTATTTAAAGTCAATTGGCGCATTTGCGGTCATCATCATTCGATACTCGGCTACCGCTCCTCGCGCTATTTTGCCGTTCATAACTTCGCCTGCTACAACAACGTTTTGGGCACCACGAAGTTCTGCATCAGTCGTCCATTGACTGACAGTAATATCGGCTACACCGTAATGTGAAAGGCCTACAATTCGAACTGTGTATCGATCGTTTTTAGGGGGAGTGAATGAGTAACTATAATTACGACTCGAGTAAAAGTCATAATCCTGCAATATTTCGCCGTCGCTATTAACAATACGAACTGAGTACCTAAATTCGTCACCACTTGTTTTATTTAACGTAAGTTCAATTGGGCTGTTGGATTCTCCTGTGAATCTATATTCAGCAACAGAATTGGGAGCAGCTGGAGCACTAATTTCTGCCGGTATCTCAAAATTATTACCAGTACCGCGAAGCTCTGAATCAAATGCGAAATCATTCAACTTAAGATCAAACTCTCCAAATGAACTTAATCCTATTATTCTGACGATCAAAGAATCAGTACTTGATGGTGTATAAGCAAAGTTATAGTTTCTTGAACTATAAAAGTCATAATCCAATAGCATATTTTCACGTCTATCCATAATCTGAATAGAAAACTTCATTTCATTGCCATCAGTACGCTTCAAAACAAACTCTACCGGACTATTTTCCAGCATTTTCACTTCGTGATCTTTAACCTGATTTGCCGCCAAGCGACCAGTTAAGTGTGAGTTGGTTGTAACCGCTGAGTCGTCGGTTGTATCAGTTGGAGATTCAGTTGTTGTAGCCGCCGCAGGTTTATCGTCGACGCCGAAGTGATCATCTAGCATATTTGTGAGTGCATCCGCTCGATAAACCACACCACCTTGGTCATCCACTTCAAGTAACACGCCAGCAGCCTGTTCAGCCACGAACAAAATACTACCGCTATAACCTTGCTTAAATGGTTCGTCGGCACGCTCAGGCTTTATTGCTAAGTACTCTGTTTCATCAACCGTATTTATCACGATTTTCGACTGCAACACACTACCATCAGCCAAACGTGTTTTCAGAACACCAGTTTGATATACATCCAACAGCTTCTTTAAATCACTCACCTGCAAGAACGTGTTTCGATTACATTGCGCCTCAGGAATATTTGACTCAAGAACGGCCATGTCGACATCAAATACATGGGCAAGATCAGCAGTGAAGTATTGCCGCGTTGGCAGCATGATATTGGCAGTTTTGGCGTCGCCCATCACATGGTTGGGGGTTATGACAAAGCAGGTGCCATTCACTAAATAATTAAAGCCTTGGCCGACATTAAAATCTGCCGAGACCAAAACATCGGAACTATAACTTAAGGGCGAGAATAGAGTTGAGAGGCTGATTAGGCTTAGTGAGCCGAGTATTTTTATTGTTTTCATAGCTTAACTTTTGTGTGACGTTTGTTCTTTTATAGTATTTTTATTCAACAAACGTCAACAAAAGGTAAACAATTTATCGTGTGCCGAATATCTTATCTCCGGCGTCACCTAAACCTGGAACAATGTAGCCATGCTCATTTAAACGAGAATCGAGCGAAGCGGTATAAATGTGGATATCTGGGTAAGCTTCGAGCACTTTATCCACACCTTCTGGCGCGGCAACGAGCACTAAAACACGTGCATCTTTGCAGCCGTGTTGTTTCAGCATATCGAGTGTCGCCACCATCGTGCCGCCGGTTGCTAGCATGGGGTCTATAACCAAAGCTGTTCGTTGATCGATGTCTTTCACTAGCTTTTGGAAATAGGGTACAGGCTTCAACGTCTCTTCATTACGATATAACCCAACCACACTCACTTTCGCGCTAGGAATTAAATCGAGTACACCATCTAACATGCCAATTCCCGCGCGCAAGATAGGTACCACTGTCACTTTCTTGCCTTTGAGTTTTTCAACTTCAATCGCTTCGCCGCTCCAACCGTTAATGATATGCGGTTCCAGCTCAAAATCTTTGGTCGCCTCATAAGTCAGTAAACTACCAAGTTCATTGGCAAGTTCGCGAAAGCTCTTGGTTGAAATATCTGCTTCGCGCATTAAACCAAGTTTGTGCTGAATCAGCGGGTGTTTAATCACGTGTAGTGGCATGTGGGAGTCTCTTTTAAGTCGATCTGTTGTTTCGTAAAGTAACTGTGACGTAGTTTAGGAAATTTCCATCAAATTGGCGACCTAACAAATTGATACAGCCCGCCATTTTTGTAGATTAATGGACATTTAATTTTGTTCACGCTATTAAATAGGGGAAGATGCGCTAAGGAGTAGCCATGAAAAGTCAGAAAATTTCACCACTCAAAGACAAGCCCCTGAGAAATCCTGGTGAATCACTTGATCGGCGTCTAATCGATGTCGCTTTAGACGGCGTAATTTTCAATTTTATGGTTTTAATTATCCTTTTTCTGGCAGTTACCTTTTCGTGGATATATGCACTTAGTGATGCAAAGCCTGACGCAGTCACAATTTCTGTTATTTGTGGTGTTGCAGCGATTTTCTTTGGCGTTCGTCTTGCAAAAGCCTTTAAAGAAACAAAAAATATCAAACTCGGCCGCGACGGCGAAAAAGCGGTAGGTCAATTTCTTGAACGGCTTCGTTTGGATGGTGCGCAAGTATTTCACGATATTGAAGGTGAAAACTTTAACCTCGATCATGTCGTGATTCACCGCTCTGGTGTGTTCGTGATTGAAACGAAAACTATGTCGAAATCGAGCAATTCCAAGTCGGTATTATTTTACAATGGCAAACAAATATTGCGTGGTGGTAAGCCATTGCAATCAGACGCTATTACCCAAGTTAAAGCTGCAAGCGCATGGCTACATAAATTACTTTTTGAAAGCACCGGTAAGCGGTTGCCGGTAAAAGGTATCGTGGTTTTTCCTGGGTGGTATGTGAAAACAACGGATTTAGGTCGCTCCGCCGAAATAGCCGTATTGAACCCTCAAGTCATCCCGAATTATTTGGCCAATGGTCGGCAGCAACTCCGAGATGACGAAGTTCATATGAGCGCGTATCATCTGAGTCGTTATATTCGTACGAAATAGAGGTATTTTGTGAAAAGGTTGATTGGGATATTGCCGTTGATTCTGTTGTTGGGTTGCGAATCAATTGGGCCGCAAGCTCAATCGTCAACACAAACTTCAACCATTCCAAACGACCCTGCCGTCATTGCAAAAGGTGCCAAAGTTTTCAAATACAAATGTTCTGCATGCCACAGCATGGATCCGAACAAGAGCCAATTCTTCGGCCCTCATTTAGCCAATATATTCAATCGTGAAATTGCGACAATTGAAGGTTACACGTTTCCTGAAACCACGAAGCAACATGATATTGTTTGGACAGAGTCGACGCTTTACGAGTGGTTAGAAAATCCACAAAAAATGGTCAAAGACATGTGCATGCCGTTCACTGGCTTACCAAAACAAGAAGACCGTGACGCGCTCATGGCTTACCTCAAATATGGTGGTTGAACCACGTTTTTACTGGCAAAACAGCACTTTCGATTGATCTAATCGAATTTTCCTGTTTGGAGTTCCCTCGCAGAATCGACTATTTCTACTATAGTCAAACTGACTCAGAAACAGTCCTTTTTGGAGGAATCATCTCATGTTCAAGAAATCCATCCCGATGCTATCGGCTGCAGCGGTTGCTGTAACTATGGCATTTTCATCAGGTGCAATGGCTGCTCCTGATAGCAAATCTCAAATGTTCTGGTGGCCAGATAAACTCGATTTAAGCCCGCTTCGTGATCACGACGTCAGCTCAAATCCAATGGCTGATTTTGATTACGCCGAAGCGGTTCAAAAAGTCGATTTCGATGCGGTGAAAAAAGACATCGAAGCCTTAATGACCGATTCGCAAGATTGGTGGCCAGCTGACTACGGTCACTATGGTCCATTCTTTATTCGTATGGCGTGGCACGGTGCTGGTACCTACCGTATTCACGATGGTCGTGGTGGTGCAGGCGGTGGTCAACAACGCTTTGAACCACTCAACAGTTGGCCGGATAACGTGAGCTTGGATAAAGCGCGCCGTTTGTTATGGCCAATTAAGCAAAAGTACGGCAACAATTTATCTTGGGCCGACTTAATGGTGCTCACCGGTAACGTTGCCCTTGAGTCGATGGGTTTTAAAACCTATGGCTTTGCTGCTGGTCGTGAAGATGATTGGGAACCAGATGAAGTGTATTGGGGTCCTGAGAAAAAATGGTTAGCCGACGAGCGTTACAGTGGCGACCGTGAACTTGAACGTCCGTTAGCAGCGGTTCAAATGGGTTTGATTTACGTGAACCCAGAAGGTCCGAACGGTAACCCTGATCCATTGCTGGCCGCGAAGGACATTCGTGATACGTTCGGTCGCATGGCCATGAACGACGAAGAAACTGTCGCATTGATTGCCGGCGGTCATACCTTCGGTAAAGCGCACGGTGCTCACAAGCCTGACGAATGTCTTGGCGAAGCTCCAGCTGGCGCCCCAATTGAAGAACAGGGTTTAGGCTGGAAGAACAAATGTGGTAAAGGTCACTCTGAAGACACCATCACCTCAGGTTTAGAGGGTGCATGGACGGTGAACCCAATTGCTTGGACCACTCAATATCTTGATAACTTGTTCGGTTTTGAATGGGAACAAACGCGCAGCCCAGCCGGTGCTATTCAGTGGATTCCAAAAGACGGTCAAGCGTCAAACTTGGTTCCGGATGCGCACATTCCTGACAAACGTCATGCGCCAATTATGTTCACCACGGACTTGTCGCTGAAGTTTGACCCTGAATATCGCAAGATTGCGAAACGCTTCCAAGAGAACCCTGAAGAGTTCGAATTGGCATTCGCAAAAGCGTGGTTCAAGTTGACTCACCGTGACATGGGACCACGCGCACGTTATGTGGTTGATTCATCGCCAAAAGAGCCGTTGATTTGGCAAGATCCGATCCCGGAAGTTGACTATGAGTTAATTAACGACCGCGACGTGGCGAATCTGAAGAAGAAAATTTTAGACTCAGGTTTGTCAGTGGCTGAGTTAGTGCGTACGGCTTGGGCATCTGCAGCGAGTTTCCGTGGTACCGACATGCGCGGTGGTGCGAACGGTGCACGTATTGCCTTGGCTCCTCAGAAAGACTGGGCGGTTAACAACCCGAAAGAGCTGAAGAAAACTTTGGCAACTTTGGAAAAAGTTCAGAAAGACTTCAACCGTTCGTTGCCAAAAGGTAAGCGCGTATCACTAGCTGATGTGATTGTATTAGGTGGTTCAGCGGCTGTTGAAAAAGCAGCGAAAGACGCTGGTTACGATATCAGTGTGCCATTTGCACCAGGTCGTAATGACACAACACAAGAGTGGACTGACGATTCATTTGATGTGCTAGAACCGAAAGCTGATGGCTTCCGTAACTACTACACCAAAGATGCATTGATGTCGCCTGCCGAAGCTTTGGTTGAGCGTGCGGACTTGCTGACACTGACTGTGCCTGAAATGACAGCATTAGTTGGTGGTATGCGTGCACTTAATGCTAACTATGGTGGTGCGAAGCACGGTGTATTCACGAACCGTCCAGGACAATTAACCAACGATTTCTTCGTGAATTTGTTGGATATGAGCACCGAATGGGCACCTGCGAAAGACCAAGAAGGTGTTTACGAAGGTCGTGACCGTAGCTCAGGCGAACTGAAGTACACCGCTACGCCGGTTGATTTAATCTTCGGATCAAACTCAGAGCTTCGCGCAATTGCTGAATTCTATGCGCAGAGCGACACAGATGAGAAATTTGTGAATGACTTTGTTGATGCGTGGGTAAAAGTAATGCGCCTCGATCGCTTTGACCTTGAGTAATCAAGAAAAGTAAGTATAAAGGGAGCTTCGGCTCCCTTTTTCTTTGGAGATTCAAGCATGGCGCGTTCAACCATTGAACAGTGGCGAATGTTTAAAGCAGTAGCAGATTTTGGCGGCTTCCAGCAAGCCGCTGATCATGTGCATAAAAGCCAGTCAACGGTGCACCATGCAGTGAACAAATTAGAGGAGCAGTTGGGAGTTCAATTGATTGAAGTGCATGGGCGCAAAACATCGGTGACCCATGCTGGCCATCAGCTGCTTCGCCGTATTAATTACTTACTCGCTGAAACTGAACGACTTGAAAACGTTGCTCAGAATCTCAAGCAAGGTGTCGAATCAAAGCTGGCAATTGCGGTCGATGAAGCCTTTCCAAAAGATGTGTTGTACCAAGCACTTGCAGAAGTTTCGAATGAATATCCAATTGTCCATTTAGAGGTCATTGAAACTATTTTGACCGGTGCCAATGAGCTACTAAATAAAGGTATGGCTGAAATTGCCTTATCGCCATTTACCTTGGCCAACGAGCTAAGCGAAGATTTATGTCAGTTGGAGTTTATTGCGGTTTGCGGTGCCGAACATCCGCTGTCGCAGAAGAAGAATGTTTCGCCTGAAGATCTGAAACACTATCGCCAAATTGTTCTGCGTGATTCCGGCGTTGAGAAGAAAACTGACATTGGTTGGCTCGGCTCTGAGCAACGCTGGACAGTCAGTCATTTAGCTACTTCTATCGAATTGATTCAAAAGAATTTAGGCTTCGCGTGGTTACCGCGTCGAGCCATTGCCAATGCGCTACAATATGGCTTATTAGTGCCAATTCAACTCACCCGAGGCGGTACTCGAACCACCAACTTTTACCTGAATTTTCGTGACGCCGAAACGCTTGGTCCAGTAGCACGCAGCTTCATTGGACATGTTCGTTTCCTGACCAGTTAATAAAATAACAAAACGTTATTGCGAATCATTCCTATTTGCATTAGGATCGCTGCCATTATCTGTTATTCATTTATTTACAGGGGTATGGACGTGATCAAGTTGTCTGCAGTAACTTCAGCTCTCATTTTGGCGGGTATGCCGTCTGCTTTTGCTAGCTCACTTGAGCCGCAAACCACCGAAGCGATCGAACGATTAGAAATTCGAGGTCAGCAACAAAGCGGTTATCTTGCCGGAGATCAACAATCAGCTTCGAAACTTGATATCAGCGTGAAGGAGACGCCACAAACGGTAACTGTGGTTACCCAAGAGAGAATCCGTGATTTTGCCCTGAATGACATCAACAAAATTCTCGAAACTTCAGCCACGATTAACGTTGAACAAGTTGAAACCGACCGAATTTATTACACGTCGCGTGGCTTTGAAGTTAATAACTTTCAGGTTGATGGTTTAGGTCTCCCGTTAATTAATAGCAATACCCATGGACGTATCGACTCAGCTGTGTATGAGCGTGTCGAGGTCGTGCATGGCGCAAATGGCATCATGACCGGTGTCGGTAGCCCTTCGGCAACCGTTAACTTGGTGCGCAAACGGCCAACTTCAGAAACCCAAAATAATATTTCAGCAACCTTAAGTTCCTGGTCGGGCAAGCGCGTTGAAGGTGATTTTTCTGGTGCGTTAACTGATTCATTGCGAGGCCGATTGGTTCTCGTGAATGATGATAGCGAGTCGTATCTTGATCGTTATGAGCATACTTCGCAGGTTGTTTATGGAGTGATTGATTATGCGCCAACCAGTAACACGCTGATTACCGTTGGTCATAGTGAACATCGTAGCGATACCGATGGCAATATGTGGGGAGCGATTACCTTACATTACGGCGATGGTACGCCGACAGATTTTGACCGCTCGGTAAATATTGCGGCCGATTGGTCGAACTGGACTGTGGAAGAAAGCCGTAGTTTTATCGACATCGAATCGGCGCTGAACGACGCATGGACATTGCGTGTTGCCTATAACCGAGTTCGTACTGATGAAGACAGTTTCTTGTTTTATACATATCTGCCAGACCCTTCAACGGGGTTGGACCCGGAGACCGGTTTAGGTCTGTTAGGCTATGGTAGCGAGTACGATCTCGATGACCAGCAAGATACCCTTGATGCTTATGTGACTGGCAATTTTGAACTGGGTGGTTTAGACCATCAGGTCGTTTTTGGTGCAAATTATGCGCGCTTAGATTACATCGATACGTCGTTGTATGACTTCCACACCGGTAATGGTTTTCCAGCGATGCCCGCGTTGCAAGATTGGGACGGCAACACGCCATTTCCTGAATTTACCGACGGTTTAGCTGGCAGTGAAATCGACAACACACAAAAAGCGCTATATGCCCAAGCGCGCTTCAGTTTAGGTATCGACACCAAATTGTTGTTAGGTGGTCGTTACAATGAATTTAAAACCGACGGCATTGGTTATGGCGTGGATCAATCGCGAGATGATGCTGAATTTATTCCGTACTTCGGTGTAACCCATAATCTCAACGATGCAACAACGGTTTACGCGTCATATACCGAAACGTTCGAAGCGCAAAACCTACGTGATCGTGACTTCAATCGGTTACCACCATTAACGGGTGAAACGGCTGAAATTGGAGTTAAAACGGAATTATTTAATGGTGGCGCATTGTTGTCGGCAGCTTACTTCGACGTGACACAGAAAAATCTGGCGGTTGGTGATGGTACTGTGACTAATCCAAACACCAATGCGCCGGAAACGGTTTATCGTGCGGCAGATGGGGTAACTAGCAGTGGTTTTGAAGTTGAATTGTCAGGCGAGATTGCTACCGGCCTGCAAGGCAGTATTGCAGCCACGGCATTTGAGCTTGATGGTGATGCAACCGTTGAAGACTACACGCCTGAGAATTTATTCCGTGCGGCCTTAACTTATCGTCCAACGTCTGCGGAAGAATGGAAGTTTGGCATGAGCTATCAGTGGCAGGATACCATCTCTCGCGTGCAGGGCATTGTGGGCGAAAGTTACGCCAATGCTGGCGAGACGATTGTTACAAAACAGAATGCTTATGGCCGCTTAAATTTAATGGCGAGCTATCAATTTACCGATAGTTTGCTGTTGTCGTTGAACGCGAATAACGTCACTGATGAGAAATATATCAACAGCTTGTTGTGGCCGACGCAGGGTTACTATGGCGCACCTCGTAATTATTCTGCAACGCTAAGCTATTCGTTTTAAAGGTTTAACCAAGGATGCGAAAGACTCTCCATAAATGGCATGGTTGGGCGGGGATCATTTGTATGATCCCCTTTCTTCTTATTTGTCTTACCGGCAGTATTTTAGTTTTCAAAAAAGAAATTGATGCGCTATTGCTGCCGTCTATTGCAACGTTGCCCGCTACCGAGCAACCGCGGTTACCGTTGACCGAGTTGACTGCCAAAGTCAACTCGCAATTACCGGATTACGAGTTGGGTAGCTGGGAAATTTTTCCTGCTGGTCATGATGAAGCGGACCGTATATTCGTCATCAAGCGTGGTACCGATGAATGGCATAAAGCCCACTTGAATCCGTACACCGGTGAACTACTCAGTCGGCCAACGAAAACAGGCCACTATCTGACCGATTGGCTGGTCGAATTTCATTACACGCTTATGCTCAATGATCTCAAATATCTACCCGAGCACCTTGGGTTAATTATCGGACTGATACTTGCGATGTTCTTGCTGTTCATGGGCGTGTCGGGTCTTATTATGTATCGGCGTTTTTGGGCGAGGCTGTTTACGCTGCGTTGGAATCAACGGTTGCTAGCTGTGTTCAGTGATCTGCACAAAATGGTAGGTACTTTTGCCTCGCCGGTGTTACTCGTACTAGCAATCACGGGTGGCTATTACAACATCCTAATTTTTTATGAAGAATGGCTAGAGCATGCCGATGGTGCAGGTCATCATGTCATGACCGAACGGCTATATAACACAACGCTTAATATTGACGAGCTTGTCGCTGATAGCCAGCGACGGATTGAAGAATTTAAACCGACGTATTTACTGTTTCCATTTGAACCTGAATTACCTTTGACGGTCTTCGGTAGGGCGCCAACCGCGAATCCGTTGCTCAGCAACTATGGTAGTGTCAGTAATTATGACCCACAGACAGGCGATTATCTCAGTACCTACAATTTAAACGAGCAAGGTATTGGTGCGAAAACCCTCGATAGCTTCCGCCGTTTGCATTTTGGTACCTTTGGTGGTCTCCCGATCAAAATCATCTGGAGCATTATCGGCGCTATGCCTCTATTGCTGGCAATAACGGGCTCTTACGTGTGGTGGCAACGGCGTAAAAAACGCGCACGAAGAACGCCCTAAGAACTAAGAAAACAAGCGCTTGCGTTGTTGCTGAAGTTGTTTCATTGTGTGTTCTATTCAATATATAGAACACACAGGAATACACGATGAAAATTTACGAAACAGCAACGGCGCCAAACCCACGTCGCGTACGCATGTTTTTGGCTGAGAAAGGCCTGTTAGATCAGGTTGAATTTATTCAGGTTGATATTGCCAAAGGTGAAAACTTAACGCCTGAGTTTGTTGCCATGAACCCAATGAAAAAAGTGCCGGTTGCGGTGCTCGATGATGGTACCAACTTGGCTGAAACCATGGCGATTTGTCGATATGTAGAAGAAGCCCATCCTGAAACTCCGAAATTACTTGGTGATACACCCAAGCAAAAAGCATTGATTGAGCAATGGCTACGGTGGGTCGATTTTTACCTGATGACACCAGTAGGAATGTGTTTTCAGCATACCTCAGGTTACTTCAAAGACCGAATGAACTGTTTTCCGGATTACGGACAAGATTGCTACGGTGCCGCTGAAAAGTTTCTCGATTTCTTAAATGATCATTTGAAGAATAATACATACCTGCTTGGTGATGAATTCACCGCTGCGGATATCAATGCGTTTGCAACCGTAGCATTTGCGCGCGTTGTAAAATTGCGTATTAAAGATGAACAAACCCATTTGCAAGCGTGGTTTGATCGCATTAATAAGCGTGCGTCGGCAAAGGTGTAATTTGTTGCAACAAGCTTCAACAACGTCGCCGCAGCAACCTATCCATGTCGCTATCATTGGTACGGGATTCGGTGGGCAAAGTGCGGCGATTCACCTACTCAAACAAGATCAGCTCGACTTTGTCATGCTTGAACGGCGTTCGTTTATGGGCGGAACTTGGTGTCAGAATAGCTATCCCGGTGCACAAGTCGATGTGCAGTCGCCACTTTATTCGCTGGCATCAGAGCCGCAAGCGTGGTCACAAATGTTTGCTGAGCAAGCGGAGTTGGAGGCCTATACCAACCGCGTCATTGATAAGTATCAGTTACGCGAAAAAACCGTATTGAACTTTAACGTCATTCGCTTGACGTGGTTAGACGAATCTCGTTGCTGGAGAATTGAATCGGAATCGGGTGATAGTTTGTATGCGCGCTATGTGATCAGTGCGCAGGGTCCGTTGAGCAATCCGGTTATTCCTGATTTTAATGGCCGAGAGCGTTTCCAAGGGAAAAGCTTTCATACTAATCAGTGGGATCACAGTTATGATTATCGCAACAAACGCGTTGCGGTAATCGGCAGTGGCGCGAGCGCGGCGCAGGTGATTCCGACAATTGCACCAGACGTTCAACACTTACATGTATTTCAACGCACCCCACACTGGGTTTTACCTCGTCCAGACCGAACCTTTTCACCGACGATACGAAAACTCCTGGGCAATAAATTTGTGTATCACGCATTGCGGAAAACCATTTATTGGGCTCTGGAATGGCGGGTTTTTGCCTTCAAATATGCGCATGGGCTAATGCGGATTTTTGCCCAACGACCGGCGTTAAAGCATTTACGCAAGCAAGTACCTAATGAGGTTTTAAGGCGAAAGCTAACACCGGATTACACCATCGGCTGCAAACGCATCATTGTCTCGAATACACTCTATCCGGCGCTTAGCCGTGAGAATGTCACCTTGCATGATAAACATGACGGCATTGCGGAAATAACCGAGAACGGCATCATAACAACGCAAGGCAGCAACATCGAGCTTGACCTTATTGTGTATTCAACTGGGTTTGACGCCACCGATGGTGCGGTTGGGTACGAGATTATCGGTCGCACCGGAAGTACCTTGAAAGACTTTTGGCATGAGTTTCCTCGCGCCTACCTCGGTACGACGTTGCCTAAATTCCCCAACTTATTCTTGGTGACGGGGCCGAACACGGGTATTGGACACACTTCAGCGATATTCGTTATTGAGTCGCAGATGCAATATATTATGCGAGCACTGCGCTTTGGCGATAAACATGGTGGCTTACTGGAAGTAACTGAGCAAGCCGAGGCAGATTACACGACAATGATTCATCGTGAAATGCGTAAAACGGTTTGGCATAGCGGCGGTTGTAACAGCTGGTATAAAAGCAAAAGTGGCCATGTTATCGCAATGTATCCCGGTTTCAGTTTTGTGTACCGAATGATGGCTCGCCGATTTAAACCACAACATCATCGAACGACTACCAACGCTATTAGGCAGGAATCGTCATGAAAAAATTTCTGGTTACGTTAATTGTCTTGGTTTTTGCCGCTTGGCTGGTCTCGTTGCATCCGCGCGTTGGTCTTGCTGTTTACGATGCTGTTGGTGTTATTGAGGCAAAGCTTTATGGGTTTGAAAAGTCGTTCGTTCGTATTAATGAGATGGAAATGGCGGTGTACGAACGTAACACGCTGAACACCAGTGAAGCGGTGATATTGCTACATGGTTATACGGGCTCAAAAGAGCTGTGGTTGCGTTTCGCGAATCAATTAGATGAGCATTATCACGTGATTATTCCTGATTTAGCAGGCCACGGTGAAACCGGCTACTTTAGCGGCTGGTCGTATCGTGCATCAGCGCAAGCCGAACGTATTGCGCAATTGATGGAAACCCTCGGTTTGGAGCGGGCGACAATTATTGGCAACTCGATGGGTGGCATGATTGCTGCTAACTTTGCCATCATGTACCCGCTTAAGACCAATAAAATAATCGTGTTCAATCCAGCCGGTGTTACTCCGCCAGAACCAAGTGAGACTGAACGGCTGTTTGCGCAGGGTGACTCGCCATTTGAAATAGATAATGCAGATGAGTTTGCGGAATTTTACGAATTAACCATGGCACAACCACCGTTTATACCGGAGTTTGTGTTACGCGGTATGGCATTGCGCTATAGCGAGCGAAAAACCGAGTACGCCCATATCGCGACAGATTTCCGCTTTCACGATTTACTGGATAATCGATTAGAGTTGATTCGTGCACCGACGCTCGTCATTTGGGGTGACCAAGATCGTATACTCAGCCCGTCTGCAGCGCCGATATGGCAGCGTGGCATTCGCCAGAGTGAGTTGCATATTTTTAAAGGCATTGGTCACATGCCAATGGTAGAAGTGCCGCAACAAGCGGCACAGCGTGTCACCGAGTTTCTTGAGAATTAATTGCTGGCGCGGGTCGCATTCCAGTTTACCGCTTGCCAGCGACCATCACGTTGAATGAATACCCCGCTATTCAAGAAGGTTTCGCGTGAGTAACCGGCGTTGTTATCGGTGTGACTCACTAAGGTGAAGTTGACCACCGCGGTTTCGCCGTAAAATTCTATTTGAATGTCCTCAGCGGTATAATAGTTCGTCAAAGGCTCCTCGGTAATTTCGCCGCCAGAACGAACACCATCCATCAATTCGCTTTTACCAAAGCGCTTGCCGCTTGAGCTGGTGTAAACCAACTCGTCGGCCCAAAATGCATCATGAACTGCGGCACTATTGATACTGGCACCTTCCATGAACCAATGTAAAGTTTTGGTAATGTCTTGTTCACTACTTTCCTGCGCAAACCCAGTAAAACTAAGGGCTAGCAACAAAACGGTCATTATTTTTCGCATGGCATTCTCCTTAATCTGTACTACATTAATCTCAATGTATTAAATTCAATAAAAATATGTATCAATTATGTTTATTCAATAAGAGAGCGCCGCAGTGAAGCAGGTCCCATTTAATCCCGAAGAATTGAATTTATTCTTCAAGCAGTTATGGAAAAAGTCGTTAAATCCATTCTGGATCTGTAAGCCAATTGCTGGCGATTTTGAAATGGTTCTCGCC
Source organism: Pseudidiomarina marina (assembly GCF_044807045.1). NCBI lineage: Bacteria > Pseudomonadati > Pseudomonadota > Gammaproteobacteria > Alteromonadales > Idiomarinaceae > Pseudidiomarina > Pseudidiomarina marina. Next base: position 693,884 of record NZ_CP085233.1, read on the forward strand.
AATCCTGCAGCACTTACACTCGACCCTTTACAAAAACCAGGTACAAAATTTTCAGAACTGATTGCCACTGGAAAATATCCTGATGGCATTCTTGATGGTTACCATAAATGCTTGGCCGACAAGTTACCATTGGAATTTGAGCAAACGCCTGTGGTAAATGGCAAAGAGTACCTATTTCGTACATTCTTGGTACCAATTGTGAACGATAATGATGAAGTAACCCACATTTGGGGAACGTCACATAATCTCACCGATTTTATCGACCCGCAGCGTGAATTACTGATGATTAACCAGTATCTGGATGCCAAAGTGCAGGAGCGCACCGAACAATTGAATCAAGCCATGAAGCGGCTTGAGAAATTGACGATTACCGACGAGCTCACCCAGCTCGCAAACCGGCGTTATTTTGATGATGCGCTGCAGAAAGAAATATCTCGGGCGAAACGTAATAACCAACCTTTGGCGTTAATCTATTTTGATATTGATTACTTCAAAACATTTAATGACACCTATGGGCATACCGCTGGCGATAAATGCTTGAAACGTGTCGCTCAAGTGTTATCTCACCACGCCCAGCGTGCAGCCGATGTTGTGGCGCGTTATGGCGGAGAAGAATTCGTGATGTTGTTGCCGAACTTAAACTGTCAGCAAGCTTTACAAGTTGCTGAGCGAGTGCGCACCGAAGTTGCTGGTCTTAGAATTCCAAACCAAGAAACCGAGGCAAAAATTGTCACGATTAGTGCAGGTGTAGCGGTTATTAAAGAATCGAGTTTCAATGCAGATACGCTATTAAAGCTTGCAGATAATGCGTTGTATCAAAGTAAGTCAAACGGTCGTAATTGCAGTTTAATTGCCAGCTAACAGTGACTTGCTAGCCGGCAATCAACTTGCACACTTATTAGAAGCTGTATTCTAAACCAACAGATACTGTTTGTGGCTTGTTCGGGCGCGCACCGTGCGGTGTGCGTGAAACAATGCGTTGTTGGTCAAACAGATTATCAACTTTCAAGAACACTGTTGCCTGCTGACTCAGTGGGTAACGGCTAATTAAATCAACCACAAATACTGATTCAGTGTAACTAAATGGTGATTCATTTTGATTACATCCAACACGTACGCAGGTTTCGTCCATGTACTTGGCAACCACATAGTTATTCCAACCAGAATCATGCTCTAAACCAAGACGCATACTCATGGTGTGCTCTGGAATGTCTGCTAAGCGGTCGCCTTTCGCCACGCCTGTAATTGGGTTATCAACGGATATTTCGGCATCACTAAAGGTGTAATTGAAGTGCACTGGTAGGTTGAATTCACCTGCACGCAATTCATGGCCCAATTGAAACTCAAGACCCTGCACCACCGCTTCGCCGGTTACATAGGTACCTGAAGTTGCGCCGTTGCTACATGGGCTAGCTAACGAACAAACTTCTGCTTGGTTATTAAAGTCGCTACGGAACGCAAGTGCTTCAACAAACCAACCATTGGTGTATCGTACGCCAGCTTCATAGTTCGTGCTGGTTTCTGGCTCGTCGGTTTCAGAAGCGCCACCACCAATTGGCGAGAAGCCGCGGTGAACACCGGCCAATACCTGCCATGCGTCATCAAGATCATAGGTAAACGACACGCCCGGCAACCATTCTTTGGTAGTATTTGAGCGATAGCTACCAGGTACTGAACGGTCAGGCACGCTGAACTGTTCGCGGAACGTTTCGACGTTCTCGTAGCGTAACGCGAGGTTAACGAGTAAGTCAGCAGAGGCTTGCCATGCGTCAGTGATCCAGAACGTACGCGCATCACCACCTTCTAAACGATTGTCACCGCCGGTTGGGGCAATCACGCTATCAAACACTAAGCTGCCGTTGATTTGATCATACACTTCAATTGGCTGATAACGGTCTAACGTATCGTTATGGTCACGTACACCAACGTTAAGGGTGTGATTAGCCAGCATGGTCGTCATATTCAATTCAACACCATATGATTCGTAAGCACGGTTACCGTGGGTGTAACGTAAATCTTGCGCATCCATGGTGCCATCTAGAATGGCTTGCGCCTCGGCGTCGCCAGCATTGGCAGCATTAATGAACGAGTTTGTGCTGGTTTTGAACCAATCACGTTTGTATTCATTGCGATAGGCAATGGCACTCAAACGCGAGTTATCGGTAACGTCCAATGTGTAAGTTAACGAGTAGCCGTTATGCTGGTTGGTCATTTGATCAATTTCAGACAAACCATAACGACGGTTCGGATTCTCAGCGAAATCAGCATCGGTTAATCCCGCATAGGTTTCGTTTGATACTTGCTCTGAATACTGCACTTTGGCCAACAAGCTCTGACGCTCGCCCGTCCAGCTAAACTTCAATAAGTAATCTTCAATATCGAAACCAGCATCGCGAGAACTGCGATCAATATCTTTAAAGCCGGCGCTGCTGCGCTGTACGGTGTCAATTAAGAAACCAAAGTCGCCAGAGCGGCCGCCATAATAAGCGTGTATATCTTGCGTATTAAATTCGCCCATTTTTGCCACAATCTTGCCGCTATTTTCTAGTGGAATTGGCGTGGTGATCATGTTGATGACGCCGCCAGTTGTTTGTGGACCGTAACGTAATAATGGCGCGCCTTTGAGAACCTCAATGGTGTGCATACGATACGCTTCAGGGAAATAGTACGCAGCAGGGTCAATGTAGGGTGCTGGTGCGATCATCACACCGTCTTCCATCAAGGTGACTTTACTACTACGACCGCCAGCTGCGGCACGAATACCAATATTTGGACGCAGACCTTGACCATCTTCTTCGCGAATATAAACACCCGGAACAGTTTTTAAGAGTTGGTTGATATCTGTGTTTGCTTCAATGGTGAGCTGTTCATTGTCAATCACTGCGCTAGATCCGGCAAGTTGACGTGCATCTTCTTTGCTACCGATGATTTGCAGAACTTCGTAGATGTTTTCTTGGTTCTCAGTTGCTGTGCTTTCTACTTCGGCGGCATGGGCGCCAGTTACTGACAATCCTAGAATCGAGATAAGTGCGAGTGATACGCGAGATGGTTGCATTGATATTCCCCCGATAAATACAAATGTAAGAGGGTGCGAATTATAAATAATAATAATTCGCATTTGCAACCATGAATTTTGTAAGTGATTAAATAAGCGCTAAAACTGCGTCTCGCTCTGCTTTGGTAAACGGCACCACACTTAATCGGCTACCCTTTTTCACGAGTGGATTTTCAGTCAACTCAGGCAGTGATTTCAGTTTATCCAGCGAAATCACTTGCGGAAATTTACGCACGAACTGTAAATCAACGGCATCCCAGCGTGGCTTTTCTTTCGTGCTTTTACTATCAAAATAAGGTGATTCGGTATCGAACTGTGCCGGATCTGGGTACGCTGTTCGTGAAACACGCACAATACCAACAACGCCAATTTTTGCGCAGCTTGAGTGATAGATAAACACTTCGTCACCTATTTGCATGTTCCGCATAAAGTTTCGTGCTTGGTAATTGCGCACACCATCCCAACGAATCACATCACTCGGCTTGTTGGCAAAATCGTCGATACTGCATTCGTCTGGCTCGGTCTTCATCAACCAATACTGCATATTTATCTGCCTTTATAAGAAATTACATAATTGTTTGTTAGCATACTAAAATGTCTCACAAAGAAGTAGTTACAGGAGCTGTTGTGGCTGTACTTTCTGTCTTAGATTTAGCACCGATTACCGAAGGTAGTAACGCCCGCGAGTCGTTACTCAATTCTGCCGATTTGGCTCGTCATGTTGAAGCTTGGGGATATCATCGCTATTGGATGGCCGAGCACCATAACATGACCGGTATTGCCAGCGCTGCTACGGCTGTGGCCTTGGCGTATATCGGTTCGCAAACGAAAACGATTCGAATTGGAGCGGGCGGTATCATGTTGCCAAACCATGCGCCATTGATTGCTGCGGAGCAATTTGGAACCTTGGCGGCACTGTTTCCAAATCGTGTTGATTTAGGCCTAGGGCGAGCGCCTGGTACCGATGGTGCAACGTTGCGTGCTTTGCGTCGCACCTATGACAGCGCGGACTCTTTTCCGGCTGATGTGCAGGAGTTACTGGGGTATTTGGCCGACCCAAAACCCGATCAAAAAATTAAAGCCGTCCCAGGTTCTGGCTCCAACGTGCCTGTTTGGTTATTGGGGTCCAGCTTATTTGGAGCCCAGCTTGCGGCGCAACTCGGTTTACCTTATGCATTTGCTTCGCACTTTGCACCGGATTATCTCCATCTGGCAATCGAAGCCTATACCAATAACTTTAAACCGTCACAGTACCTTGATAAACCCTACATTGCTGCGGCATTAAACGTGTTCGCTGCCGATACAGAGCAAGCGGCAAAACGCCTTAAAAGTTCGATGCAACTGCAATTTATGGCGTTGCGTCAAGGGAATCCTGGCCCGTTACCGGCGCCACTCGATAATATCGAAGACAAAGTAGACCCAATGGCATTGGCGGCAGCAAATCATGCCTTGAAATATTCTGCAACCGGATCAGCAGAACAAGTGCATCACTATATGCGTGATTTCAAAAAAGCGACTGGCGTTAATGAACTAATTCTTACCTGTCATGCGTATGATCATAAAGCGCGGTTGCAAAGTTTTGAGATTGCTAAAGATTGTCGCTTCGATGAGCCCAATAAAGGATAAGTAATGAGCCAGCCCCACCCACAACTTGTTCGTAGTGCGTCGCTCGGCGGCGCTATTTTGCTTGGACTGGGCTCAATTATCGGTACCGGAGCCTTTGTTAGTGTTGGCTTTGGCGTTGAGCTAGCGGGCTCTTGGATCATTTGGGCTCTGTTGATTGCCGCTGCTGTAGCTACTTTTAATGGTCTGTCGAGTGCTCAGCTGGCGGCTATTCATCCGGTTAGCGGCGGCACGTATGAATACGGTTATCAGTTTTTGAACCGGCAACTGGGGTTTACTGCAGGTTGGCTATTTGTACTCGCCAAAAGCGCAAGTGCCGCCACGGCAGCTTTAGCTGTTGGCGTGGCGTTACAAACATGGCTTGCAGGACCAACTTGGCTAGTACAAGTATTTGCGGGGTTGACGCTGTTGCTATTTACCTTGCTCGTACTTGGTGGCTTACGACGTTCCAACCGCGCTAACGCAATACTTGTTGCACTTGCGGTGGGCGCGCTAATTGTGTTTGTTGCGGTGAGCTCACAAACGCCGATGCCCTTAGCTGACATAAGCCATGAACCGAGTTGGCAGAATTTATTGGCAGCAGCAGGCTTGCTGTTTGTGGCTTATACCGGCTACGGGCGCATCGCGACGATGGGCGAAGAAGTGCAAAACCCGCGTCACGTCATACCGCGCGCGATTCTTGCGACGGTGGTTGTGGTGACGCTGTTGTATGCAGCCATTGGCTGGGGAATTTTGCACTATGTGCCATTAACCACGAGCAGTGATTTTGTTTTATCGAATTTGATGCCCGAAGGAGTTTGGCGACAGCTCGTCGCAATTGGTGCCGTGGTGGCTATGTGCGGGGTCATTTTGAACCTGATTTTAGGTGTATCAAGAGTGGTTCTAGCCATGGCTCGGCGCAGCGATTTGCCGCCGAAATGGGCGCAGTTAAATGAGCAAAGAACGTCAGCACCAGCAGCAATCTGGGTTACCTTTGCGGTGATGTTGCTTATTGTCTTGGTTGGCGACTTGAAAATTGCGTGGTCGTTCAGCGCATTTACGGTATTGGTTTACTACAGTATTACGAACTTAGCAGCGCTACGGGTAAAAGCGGAAGATAGATTCGTACCGCGTTGGATTTCTCTTTTGGGATTAATAAGTTGCCTTTCATTAGCGGCGTTTATTGAGTTGCAAATTATGTTTGTTGGGCTCATATTGATCGGGGTTGGTCTTCTCTGGCACGCCTATCGCGCAAGTCAACGCATGGATTAGCATCACAACGTTAAGGAATAAAGTGAGTGGAGCATTATTCAGGCGGAATTATTATTGGGTTGGCATCGGTGCTCCTCATCGCATTGCTGTTGGCATTGATGTTTTGGTTACGCGCGCGGAAGCAAACAAAACATCTACAAGCGTTTATTGACGCTGAATACGATACCCTGAGTTCGTTGGCGCAAGAGCACCCCTTAAGCAAAAAACTATCTGATATTTGTGAGCTCGTGGAATTACAAATTCCCGACTGTTTTGCATCGGTGATGATGGTCAATGCAAAAGGTCTGGCACTCGATGCTGTTGCCGTCAAGTCGCTACCACCTGAATTTACAAAGGCGTTGCAAGATTTACCCATTGCCGATGGCGTGGGAGCTTGTGGTACCGCGGCCGCAATTAAGCAGCCGGTGATTGTGGAAGATATGCTCAATGATTCTCGATTTGAGGCATTTCTAGCCCTTGTTGAACAATTCAATCTTCGCGCAGCTTGGTCATATCCAGTCTTTTCTCCAACCGATCGACGTTTACTTGGTACTTTTGCGCTGTACTCAACGCAAGCGTGTACCCCCAAACTTAACGAAGAGCGATTGATTGAGCGTAGTCGCGATCTCATTTCATTAGTTATTGCACAACACCAAGACCGTATTGAACGTTTGCGCAGTGAACAGCAAACCGCATCGCTATTCGAGCATAATCCGGAGGCGGTGTTTACCCTTGATTTGAACGGTCACTTCACCAGTGTCAACAAGGCCTGTGAAAAGCTAGTCGAGTTAAGTGCTCAGGAGCTTATTGGTCAGCCATACGATATCGGTATAGTTGAAGAAGACAAAGCGTTAACACGAGAGCATTTTGAAGCCGCCAAACGCGGTGAGCCGCAGTATTATCAGTTAAGAATATTTAATAGCAAAGGCGCGTTGAAGAAACTCGAGATTACCAATATGCCGATGATTGTTGACGGTAAAATTGCAGGCGTGCATGGCATTGGTAAAGACATTACTCAACAGAGTGAGTATGAGGAGCGCCTGCAGATTCTGAACCGCAGTGTCGAAGCAAGTACCAATGGTGTGGTGATAAGCGATGCTCGCCGACCAGGCTTTCCGATTATCTATATTAACCCAGCGTTTACCGCTATTAGTGGCTATGAAGCTGATGAGGTCATTGGCCGCAATTGTCGATTTCTGCAAGGACTCGATACAGACCCGAATACTGTCAGAGAAATATCTAGTGCGTTGCGCGAGCAACGCGAAATTCGTTGTACTATTCGCAACTACCGTAAAAACGGGAAGCCATTTTGGAATGAGTTGATTATTTCACCTGTGCGCGATGTGAATGGCGAAGTGAGCCACTTTGTTGGCTTACAAAATGATATCTCTGAGCGAGTTGAGCGCGAAGCGGAGTTGGCTTACAACGCAGAACACGATGTGCTGACAGGATTACCGAATCGAACTGCTTTGGAGCGATTTCTTCAACGTTCGGTAAGTAATAATGAGGCCCGTGTTTATGTGCTATTTATCGATTTAGATGGCTTCAAGCCGGTGAACGATAGCCTTGGGCATGAGTGTGGTGATCATATCTTAGTGCAGACAGCTCAACGCCTAAGTAGCGTTATGCCTAAGCAAGATTTACTCGCTCGATTTGGTGGTGATGAGTTTGTCGCGGTTATTCAAAGTGTCACTCGTGATGAAGATGTGATCCCATTGGCGCGTCAAATTCTGAGCCAATTTGATGCGCCGTTTGTATACGACGATGCGGAAGTCAGTTTATCTGCCGCCATTGGTATCGCCAGCAGCGAAATTGCCGTAAAAAACCCAAATGAGCTGATTCAACAAGCCGACGTGGCTATGTATGAAGCAAAACGTCGTGGCAGTGGTACCTACCAGTGGTTCTCGCCAGATTTAGATCTCGATACCCAGCAACAAATTACGCTTCGCGCACAGTTGCAAGATGCCATTCAAAAGAATCAGTTTGAAGTATTTTATCAACCCATTATGTCGCGCACTGGCAGTATTGTTGGTGCCGAAGCGTTAGTGCGTTGGAATCATCCTGAGCGTGGATATATCTCTCCAGCGGATTTCATTCCATTAGCTGAGCGCACGGGACAAATAGTGGCGATTGGTACTTGGGTATTAGAACAAGCATGCGAAGATTTAGAGGTATTGCGAGAGGCCGGTGTTGGCCAGGTGAGTGTGAATTTCTCACCGATGCAATTTTATCGCGATGACTTTATTGAATCGGTCGCTCATTTATTGAAAAAATTTCAAATCAAGCCAAACCAATTGGTCGCCGAGATCACTGAGAATGTATTGTTACGCGACTCAAGCGGCGCGTTAAAAATGATGGAAGAATTGCGTGAACTTGGGCTAGAAATTGCGTTGGATGATTTTGGTACGGGCTTCGCAAGTTTGAGTTATTTGAATGTGATTCCAGCACAGAAGCTCAAAATTGACCGTTGTTTTGTGCAAGATATAGACAGCAACCCGCGTAACGCCGCTATTACTCGCGGGGTGCTCACTATGGCCGCTGAGTTGGGCATTGAAGTGGTTGGTGAAGGTGTGGAAACCGAGGCAGAGCGTGATTATCTCACGCGATATGCCTGCGATTTCATGCAAGGCTACTTGTTCTGTAAGCCATTGCCATTAGCCGAACTGTTAGCGTGGTTAAACGACGAATAGGTTACGGTACATACGCTCAGCATAGTCGTCAGTCATGCCTGCAACATAATCACACAGGACACGATCAGCGGCTTGCTGGCCTTGATCCTGTTGCGCTTTTTGCCAACGTTCGCGCGTGTTGCGCGGCAACAATCGCAAAGGCTCAGTGTGTAGCGCCGTAAACAAATCGAGCAGCATATTTTGGCTACGATAGCGCAGTTGCTGAATCGACGGTTCGTTGATGACATGCTCAAACACAACATCTTTTAAACTCTTGAGTAAGTAAGCTTCAGGTTGTGGCAGCGTCGCGTTATAACGAATCAATGGCTCTTGAGCATCGGTTAACACTTCTTCTAAGCGAACCGTCGTAACAAAAATATTCACCAAAGCACCAATGGCATTCTTACGTTGATGATGTTCACGCGCAAACAGCTGTTCGCCCAACTCTTGCATGAGCGTCGCTAAGTCACCCGGCAACTGATCAATCACGGTATCGACGTGTGCATGCCATTGACTCTCGCTTAAAGTGCCAGTCACTACAGCGTCTTCAAGATCGTGCACTCCGTAGGCAATATCATCGGCAAGTTCCATTAGCGAGGCGTCGAGAGCCTTATGTTTGGATTTTTGCCACGGTGCGGCAGGAAGTTTATCCACAGCTTGAAACAGTTCTCTGTCGCGCTTAGATAACGGCTCCAATACCCAATCGAGTAAATCAGCATCACAGGCAAATAGTGCCTTTGCTGGTTTCCACTGCGCTAGGCTACCTGGATGAGAAAGATTTTCAGGGGCGCTAAGTGGTGGCATCAATACCGGATATTTTAGTAGCCCAAGCAACGAGCGGCGAGTCAAATCCATCCCATGTTCAGGGTGATAAGCCTCGAGTTTACCGACAATTCGGAAGGTTTGTCCGTTGCCTTCAAAACCGCCGGAACCGAGCATTTTAAAATGCAGCGCTGTTTCGCCCCCGTGACCAAATGGCGGATGGCCAATATCGTGAGCCAAACACAGCGTTTCCATTAAATTCAAATCAGGCAAGTGCTGCGTTTCATCGGCACTGCAAACCTGCTGCAATTGATTAATTAAGGAGGCGCCAATTTGAGCCGCTTCAAGACTATGCGTGAGACGCGTTCGATAAAAATCGTTCTCTCCCACGTTCATAATTTGGGTTTTTGATTGTAACCGTCGAAATGCTGCTGAGTGTAACACTCGCGCGCGGTCGCGCTGCCATGGTGTACGTAAATCGCCCGGGCGATTTGATGGGCCGCCAGAGCGACGTTGCTGCCAATGCGAGGTCATGCGATGCGTTCCTTACCAATTGCTACCTGTGATTTTCTAAAAATTACCACATCACGGGGGTAAATAGTCAGTTCAAGGGCAAACTTTGTTGCCAAATACTGAAAAGTGCTCTCATGGAAGAAAGCAATATGAGTGGGATCATTTCGATAACCCCAACCGGCGAATCTATCGACACTGGTCCAGCGTTGGGTCATGATGCCGAGATAGCCACCAGGTTGTAAGCAATCTAATAGCTGTTGAAACACGTGAAGCGGTGCTGCGACATGTTCAATAACTTCAGTACAGGTTACGAAATCGTAGGTTCTTTTCAGTCGTTCAGGCTTGTGCTCATAATAAATATCATAAGTGGTACAAGGTCGGCCTACTTCATCAAACATCAAGCTTAATGTGGGGCCGGGACCGCTGCCGAAATCGAGCCCACAAGTGCCAATTGGCAAACGGTCGCACATGGGGTCAAACAAACGTTTCAGAAACTGCCGATAGTGCACGTCGTTTGGGTTATTGCGGTGTAAATCGTAAATGCGTTTTTCGTTCTCTGAATCGAGTTGAAAGGTTGCAGGCACATGAATTAATGCGCATGTCGGGCATAAATAATACTCGCGTTGTGCAAGCGGGCCGCGTTGCTGGGTATATAGCAACGCGGTTGCAGAATCGGCGCACAAAGGGCATTCGGGCATGTCAATTAGTCGCGGAAGTTCTCGAACTGCAATGGTAATTCGATATCTGAGCTACGCAACATGGCAATTGTTTGCTGTAAGTCATCACGTTTTTTACCGGTTACGCGAACTTTATCGCCCTGAATGGACGATTGAACTTTCAGCTTACTCTCTTTGATTTTTTTGGTGATTTCTTTGGCGAGCGGCTGGTCGATACCTTGTTTGAACGTTAATGCCAAACTGTAGGTTTTGCCGCTGTGCGTTGGCTCGTCAGGGATTTCAATTCCAGCAAGACTAATATTTCGTTTCGCACAGTGATTATTAAAAATATCCTGCAACTGACGCACCTGGAAGTCAGATTCTGAGGTGAGGGTAACGGTTAAGTCATTCAGCTCAATGGTTGCTTCAACACCGCGAAAATCAAATCGAGTGGTTAGTTCGCGGGTGGCATTGTCGACAGCGTTCTTTAATTCAACTTTGTCGATTTCTGAAACAATATCAAAACTTGGCATGGGTGAATCACCTTATCATTTATGTCTTATCAGAAGTTCTGACACTGATTATCGCAATAACCTTGCGCTTATACAAAAAAACATTTAGACATCTAAACGTCCATATTGATATTTACCAAGAAAGCCGCTACATTAGGCGCATCTAAACGACACCGTTTATTCCAAAAGGTTATTGTTATGACAAGCGTTCCGTCGCTTCTTAGTGAAACCCATCAATGCCCAGTACCCGGTGGTGTGTTGTATCTCAATGAACTGGGTTCAGGGCCGCTGGTATTGGTGCTCGGTGGTATTTCTAGCGATAGGCAAGCAATCACTGGTGCTGATGATGGCTGGTGGCAAGGTTTAGCAGAAGCGATTGATCCGAATCAATTCACTATTGTCACGGTGGATTATGCGGGTGGCAACGGTGAGTCTGAAGTCGTGTCGGTACCGCAAACCATCGCTGAGCAGGCGGCTTATATCAGTACTGCACTACAAGAGCTAGGCTGGGTCGAGTTTCATGCGGTTGTCGGTGGTTCGTATGGTGGCCTCGTCGCATTGGAGCTTGCGCAAGATAAACTACTTAATTTCGAACGTGTCGCCGTTATCGGTGCCGCACATCGACCTACCGCACAAGCTGTGATGTTACGAGCGCTACAACGCGAATTTGTGCGCCTAGGTGATGCCGCCGGTCAACCTGAACGCGGTACTCAGTTAGCACGCGCGCTGGCGATGTTGAGTTACCGTAGTGCCGATGGCATGGACCAGTACTACCCTGATCCCCAAGATGCCGTGAATTATATTGAAAGTCGCGGATTGCGAACGGTGCAACGATCGCTCCCGCGGGCGCGGCAATTATTTGAAGTGTTTGGGCCCGCACTCGACAGCTACCGGATTGAGCCTTATCACATTGAGCAGCCAACGTTAGTTATCGGCTTTGATAGCGATCAGCTGGTGCCACCAAGCTTGCTCCATGCCTTTCACGAACAATTACCGGATGGCCGCGGCTGTCATATTTTCTCGTCGACCTATGGCCATGATGGCTTTATCAAGAACACCGCGGATTACGCTCCGGTGTTGAAACAGTTTTTGGAGTTGCCATGCAGTTAGGCATTCTGGTTGTTGGGTTAGGAACGATAGGCCAAACATGGTTACAAGATTACGCCGAGCGATTACCCGCCAATGTGTTTGTGCATGCTGCGGCAAACTCAAAGCACGTTTGGCGCTGGCCATTACCAGAGGGCTGGCAGAACCAACGCGAGCCACAAGTGGTTCAGGGAGCTATCGTTGCTGAAATCAAAAATCTCGTTCAGCAAGGCGTCGCTACGGTTGTTCTTGACCTTACTGCTTCTAAACAGGTCAGCCGTGATTACTTGGCCTGGATTGATGCTGGCGCGCATATTATTAGCGCAAACAAATATGCTGGTTCAAGCAATCCTGATTATTATCAAACGCTACGTGAACGACTTCAAAACCGTCAACGCCACTGGTTGTATAACACCACCGTTGGTGCGGGCCTGCCTATTCAAAAAGCGATTCGGGAACGACTAGATTGCTTTGATGCAATCACTGCCATGGAGGGAAATTTTTCCGGTTCGTTATCATGGATTTTTCAGCAATATCGACCCGGAGATAAGTTATCAGACTGGCTTCGTAAAGCGGCTGAGCTTGGTTACACAGAACCCGATCCGCGGATTGATTTCAGTGGTATGGATGTCGCTCGTAAGTTATTGATTTTGGCGCGCGATGCAGGCTGGGCATTCCAGTTGTCGGAGGTCGAATTACATAATTTAGTGCCGCCAGCCCTGCAGCAAGTATCGCTAGAAACGTTTTGGCAGGAGCTTGAGCAGTTTGATGAAGCGTTTGACTGCTGGCGCTTAAAATACCATCCCGACGCCAAGCAGTTTTGCTACATCGGCAAAGTTGAGGAAGCACCTTCTGGCAACATAAGAGCATTTGCGCAATTACAGCCTATCGACGTGGATTCACCGTATGCACATCTGCCCCCAGGCAATGCGAATTTCATTATTCGAAGTCGCCAATATCAGCACAATCCGCTAATCATTCAAGGCCCAGGAGCTGGACCCGAAGTAACTGCGGCGGGTGTTCAAAGCGATATTTTGGAACTACTCAAACGTCTTTAAAAAAATAACTTGCACGATGGCGTCATTTAATTATTATGGACGTCTAAACGTATAAACATCTATTTTATTTGAGGCCGATATGACTGCGAACTACCAACCCGCCACGCTTGCTATTCATCATGGCTATGAAACCGACCCGACGACCAAATCGGTAGCGGTGCCGATTTATCAAACCGCTGCGTATGCATTTGACAGCGCACAACATGGCGCTGACTTATTTGATTTGGCGGTACCAGGCAATATTTATTCACGCATTATGAATCCAACCAATGATGTGCTCGAACAGCGTGTAGCAGCCCTCGAAGGGGGTATTGCCGGGCTGGCTGTAGCATCTGGAATGGCCGCAATTCATTACACCATACTGACTCTCGCTAAACATGGCGACAACATTGTCACGACGCCGCAAATTTATGGTGGTACGTACACATTATTTGCACACCAACTACCGGCATTGGGCATTGAAGTGCGATTCGCAGAAAGCGATAGTCCAGAGGCGTTAGAGCAGTTGGTTGATGCCAACACCAAAGCGCTTTATTGCGAGAGTATTGGCAACCCAGCAGGGAATATCGCTGATATTCCGGGTTTCGCGGCAGTGGCCGATAAGCATGGTGTGCCACTGGTGGTGGATAATACTGTTGCCACACCTATTCTTTGCCAGCCGATTGCCCTTGGCGCGCATATTGTCGTTCATTCATTAACCAAGTATATCGGCGGTCATGGCACCACCATAGGCGGCATCATCATTGATGGTGGCAATTTTGATTGGGTAAAACATAGTGAGAAATTCGCACAATTCTCACAACCTGAACCGGCTTATCATGGCGTGGTGTATAACGAGGCATTTGAAGCGGCAGCGTTTATCGCAAGAGCGCGCACGGTGGCTTTGCGTAATACCGGCGCTGCGTTATCGCCGTTCAATGCCTTCTTGATTTTACAGGGGCTTGAAACACTTGAGTTACGTATTGAACGGCACTGCGAAAATGCCAAGAAAGTGGTTGATTATCTGCAGCAACACCCGCGGGTGGCTTGGGTAAATTACGCCGGATCACCGCAGCATCCAAACTATGGTTTAGCGCAGAAAATTATTAAGGGTGGGTTACCTGCATCATTGTTAACCTTCGGTGTAACAGGTGGTTATGAAGCCGGTGTGCGTTTTTACGACAAACTCAAATTGTTCAAGCGGCTCGTCAATATTGGCGATGCAAAATCGTTGGCGTGTCATCCTGCATCAACAACACATCGACAGCTTACCGTCGACGAACAAGAAAAAGTGGGTGTGAAACCCGAAGCCATTCGGTTATGCGTGGGAATTGAGCACGTTAACGACATTATCGCGGATCTTGAACAGGCGTTGGGCTAATTCACCGAACGTAAAGACTGTTGGCGTTGCGTAAAGAAGTGATATTATCGGGACCATTATGTCAAATGTCAGATAAACATGTTGAGGATCCCCGATGTATCGCAAGCTGTGTTTTGGACTATTCGCTGTCGCTCTTCTGCAAGGGTGCGCTACCTACGTAGAGCATAAGCTTTCGAGTCGTGTCGAGCCACTCGGGATTCCAGCAAATATGCCCGAAGTGATTGCTGATCTGGGCGGCGAGCAGCGCCAGTTTTGCATGCCTTATCTTGATGGTTGCACGCAATACTTATATGCGCCACCAATTATCGACGTTAATAAACGCAACTTCGAATTTACTGCGGTGGGTGAAAACACAACACAAGAATACAAGCTCAGTTTAAACCGTCAGCAAATTCCAGAAGCGCGACGCGGTACCATGGTGATGCTGCACGGTTACGGTGGTTCGAAAGAAACGATGTTTTTCTTAGCTGAATATTATCGTTTTTTGGGTTTTCATGTGGTTATTCCCGACTTGAAGGGGCATGGTGGCTCGTCACATGAACAACCGGGATTTGCGGTTGATGATGTGGCAATGATCACCACGCTGATTAACTCATTACCAGCTCGCGAACGGCCGCATCCGCTATTTATTACTGGTTTTTCAATGGGAGCATTAGCTGCGGTACACGTGGCTCGCCAACGCAACGATATTAGCGGGCTCGTGTTGCTGGCGCCGATGCGTCAATTTGAAGATGCAGTGTACGAAGTGAGTAAAATTACTCATGAGCAAACCAGCAAAATTGTTTCGGAGAAATCCATTCGTGAAGGGGTTCAAAAGACGCTCATGAAGCGCGATATTGACCCCGCAACGCTTGATCTACATCAGGTGCTGCCGCCGGTGAAAGTACCAACGCTGATCTTAGCGAGTAATGTCGATAACGTTGCACCGTTTGAGTATTTCAAAACGCTCGAATCACGCTATGTGAATGTAAAGGAAATTCCTGAACGTCATCATTTTTTAATGGCAATTATCGATCCGAAAATGCACGAGCATTTGTATCCTTGGCTGCAACGTCGCCGCTAGCTTATTGGCCAGTCGGCGGCGTCGATATGATCAAGCCGAGCATCGAACGTATTTCCTTGCCAGCGATGGATGAACTCGCCTTGCGGATCATACATCGAAGTTTGTTTGGCTAAATCAAACCAACGATGGCCACGCGGATCTGCGCCGACACCTGCGAGGTATTGCCAATTGCCCCAGTTCGCGGCGACATCGTAATCAATCAGTTGCTGCTCAAAATAGGCCGCGCCATATCGCCAATCAAGTCCAAGCTCGTGAACAAAGCAGCTAGCAACTAACTGACGACCGCGATTCGACATGTAGCCCGTTTCATTCAACTGTTTCATACATGCATTGACGATGGGGTAAGGCGTATTGCCTTGACACCACTTTTGGAAGCGCGCCGGATAAAAACTTGTGGTTGGGCGGCGTTGCTGAATGCCTTCGAACGCAAAAAGTTTTTTATTGTGGTAGTGGGCATACCAATGAAAGTATTCACGCCACAATAGTTCGATAAAAATCCAGTAGGTGCTGTCATTGGCTCCTTGTTCAGTTTCATGCGTGGTTAACTGAAAAAGTATTTGGCGTGGTGAAACTGCGCCAACAGCCAGCCAAGCTGAGAATTTGGTGGAATCGTTCCAATTATCCAGGGCATTTCTCGTTTGCTTGTAGGTTTGGGCAAAACTGCCAGCAAAATAGTTATGAATATGCTTTAAGCCAGCACGGCTACCGCCGACAAACTCGGTTTGTGATGCTTGATTCACCCAAGTTGTTCGGCCAAGTGTTGCTGGGGGCGGCGGTAATTGCGTCGGTGGTGCCAATGGCGTTTGTATTGTGGCGCGTAAATTAGAGCCTTCAATATGTTTACGAAACTTTGAAAAACTTTCTGGTAGTTCAGTAACCATCTCAGCCAGTTGCGCACGTTCAAATAAGGTCGTTGCGTCAGCCTGCACGTAGTCTAAAAAAGGGTAGCGTTCGCGCACAATGTCATAATACTGGCGCTCGTAAGTTCCGCTATGATGGCTACGATAAATTACATCGATACCGTATTGACTAATGAGCTTGGCAACTGCGGCAAGTGGCGCTTCATAACTAACGAATAGATGTTGACCTAAGTTTGCTAATTGCTGATCGAGATCAGCCAGTGTCTGTTGTAGAAACTGCCAGCGTTTCTCACCAATACTGCGCAATCCGTAGCGATTCGGTTTAAACCATTTCGGATTGACGCAATACAGGCAAATGAGCTGCTGGCATTCTTGCTGAGCTAAATGAAGCAAAGGGTGGTCAGCAACCCGCAGGTCGCTTTCAAACCAAATGAGTCCCACCCGATGTTTCATTTTGATTAAACCAACTCTTTTAATGAAGCTTTGCTAAACGCTTTCACCTCATCTTCTTTACCGTCGCGCATTTTTTGCAACCACTGCGGATCTTGCAGCAGAGCGCGACCGACAGCGATCAGTTCAAACTCATGGTTAGCCATGCGCTTCACGAGTTCATCAATGCCCGATTTTTCTACTGCGGGTTTATCGGAAGCAAAGGTACCGCTGATAAAATCTTCAGTTAAACCAACGCTGCCAACTGAAATAGTGGGTTTGCCGGTTAACTTTTGTGTCCACCCAGCGAGGTTTAACTCAGAGCCCTCAAATTCAGGCTCCCAGAAGCGCCGCGTTGACGCGTGAAAAATATCAACACCGGCGTCCACTAACAAATCAAGTAGTTGTTTCAGCTGCTCAGGGGTTTCAGCGAGTTTGGCATCGTACTCTTGCTGCTTCCATTGTGAAAAACGAAACACAATCGCAAAATCTTCGCCAACGGCTTCACGCACGGCTTTAACAATTTCACAAGCGAAGCGAGCTCGGTTTTCTAATGAACCGCCATACTCGTCATCACGAATATTTGTTCCTTCCCACAAAAATTGATCGATCAAGTAGCCGTGCGCGCCATGAATTTCTACGCCATCAAACCCAGCTTCTTTTGCTTGTTTAGCCGAATCCGCGAATGCCGCAATCACCTCGTTGATATCGTCTTTAGTCATTGCTACGCCGCTTGGCTTACCTGGTGCAAACAAACCTGATGGGCTATAGGCTGGCGCCGCATCATCAGTTTCTGGTTTGCGCACCGCACCAACGTGCCACAACTGCGGAATAATCTGACCACCAGCTGCGTGTACCGCTTCCACAACGCGTTTCCAGCCGGTCATCGCTTCGCCGTAGATTTTAGGTACATTCGGGAAGCCACTGGCACCGGGATGGTTTATCTCGACACCTTCCGTGATTATGAGGCCGACTTCACCTTCCGCACGGCGTTGGTAATACTTCACGACGGCATCATTTGGCACATTACCGGGCGAGAAGCTGCGAGTCATTGGTGCCATCGCAACGCGATTACGAAGGGTTAACGACTTACACGAAAATGGTTGTAATAAAGGGGATAAATCCGTCGACATGATAACTCCTTGAATCAGTCAGGTACGGGGAAATACGCACATGCCGACGAAATCGATCGCATTAATTATGTAAAACTATGATGCAGAATTCGTCAGCATTTCATCGGGAAGTGGCTCTTCAATGCAAGCGCACAAGGTCGCGACTAATTTGCGTTCAGTTTCTGAGATATGTTGGTCAGAAGTCACTGTTTCAACCCATTTTTGCACTAAAGGTTGTTTTGCCTTTGGTGACCAGCTCTTACACGTGTTCAACGCTAGCTCGAGTTGCTTTAAGTTTAACGACTGTTGCTGCTCTGCACGTTTGAGCGCAACCACAGTTGCAGCAAAGGCTTCAGCGTTATCTATTTTTTCTTTGAAGCGTTTTGATTCAGTCAGCTGACGAGCAAGCAATTGATACAAACACCAGTGAAATAAATCATCGCTTTGCTCGAGTTGTTCGAGATCCTTTAGTAATGCTAAGCGATCGCTATCACCGGCAACTCGCAGTGCTGGAATAGCCAGTTCAACCAACGCTAATTGTTGCGCTGCACTCAATTCACTCAGCTGCGGATGATTCTCACCCAGTAATTGGCCAACCATCATATCGCGAATAAATTGTGGCGCTTGCTTTGGTGACCGCACTCGTTCTAACAGAAGCGCTGGCAACGCGAGCATCGCTAAGCGGTTCAATGCCGAGGGTTGCGGCTGACTGGCCTGCTGTTCTGCAGTTGACTGAACCATTGCTTTGCTGGGCTTTGGATAACGGCCATTCCAACTCGGCTGAATACGCTTGATGCGTTGATCAAGCGGTGGGTGGGTTGCCATGAGCGTGAACCAGGAGCTTAATGCTTGGCCGAAAAACAAGTGTGCAGTCTCATCAGCATTCGTATGAGCTATTTTACTGCCGTACTCGCGCGCGCCGATTTGTTGAAGTGCTCCGGAAAGAGCTTCTGGATTACGAGTAAATTGAACCGCCGCAGCATCAGCAAGGTATTCGCGCTGACGACTAACTGCGGCTTTGATGATGTTGCCAAAAAACACGCCAATGTAGCCAATAATAAACAAAGCTAAACCAACTAACGGTAGAGCGTTGCCATTGCCGCGTCGGCGTGACGAGCTAAATCGCGCAGACTGCAGAAAAATACGCCCGACGTGTGCAATCAATAAAATGCCTGCAAGGGCTGCAATCAAGCGGATATTTAAGCGCATGTCGCCATTTAAAATATGGCTAAATTCGTGTGCTACAACGGCTTGCAATTGTTCGCGAGAAAACGTTTCGACGGCCCCCCGAGTTAAACCAATCACCGCATCTTTGCTTTCATAGCCAGCAGCAAAGGCATTGATATTGGCCTCGTTAGGCAACAAATATACCGCTGGAACTGGCATATTGGCTGCAATGGCCATTTCTTCTACAACGTTGAGAATTCGACGTTCGAGCGGATCGGTGGAGTTCGGTTCAATGCGCACACCACCTAAGCTTTCTGCCACCACATGGCCGCCGGGCTTCAAGCTTAGCCACTTCACCAACATAGCGATTAAAATGCCGCCGCCGACAATGACGACAACCCAAGCAATGGGTTGCCAACTAAATTGGTATTCGCCGTTTTGCTGTACCGCAATACCACCAAAAATAGCCGCAGTAACAACCGCTACTAAACCGATAATTAGGGTGAAAGCGACTAAAAATAGCACCACAAGCAGGCCGGTATTACGCTTGGCCTGCTGTTGGTGTTCGAAGAAATTAACCATGCTGCGAACCTAAATTAAAAGTTAACTTTTGGCGCCGCTTGTATTTCTGCGCTATCGGCAAATTCGAGCAGATTGGCATCTTTGCTATGACCAAAAAAGCTGGCGAATAGGACCGGTGGAAATGATTGACGATAGGTGTTGTAAGTCATCACCGCATCGTTAAAGGCTTGGCGCGAGAATGCAACACGATTTTCTGTGCTGGTCAACTCTTCGCTCACTTGCATCATATTTTGGTTGGCTTTTAAATCGGGGTACGCTTCCATGACAACATTTAATCGACCCAAAGCACTTCCTAACGCCGACTCGGCTCCGCCTAACTGCTGCATTGCCCCAGCGTTGGTTGGATCTTTTGCTGCTTGCGGTAATGCCGCCGCGGCTTGGTTACGTGCCGAAATAACCGCTTCAAGCGTTTCCCGCTCGTGTGTTAAGTAGGCTTTCGCCGTTTCGACTAAATTGGGAATTAAGTCATAGCGACGTTTGAGTTGGACTTCAATTTGCGCAAACGCATTTTCAAATTGATTTTTGAGTCGCACCAGTTTGTTGTATATGCCAATTAAGTACACCAACACCACTACTGCAACAATGATAATAATCCATCCTGTAGTCATCCCAGCTCTCCGCTCTAGTTATTTTACTATGCAACATGCTATGCTTTGCCGTTATTAGCAAGCCGATCAATGTAAGTATTCATGACAACATCAATCGCCACCGGCAATTTATTTATTTTGGCTGCACCAAGTGGTGCAGGTAAATCCAGTTTAATCCGTGCTTTGCTTGCGCGCCACACTGAAGAAAGTATGCAGGTGTCGGTGTCATGTACAACGCGGGCTCCACGGCCCGGCGAAATTGACGGTGTGCACTATCATTTTCTTACTGAAAGTCAGTTCAAAGAAAAAATCGATAACAATGATTTTTATGAGTGGGCGCACGTATTCGGTAATTACTACGGTACTTCGCGTAGTTACATTGAGCATACCTTAGCGCAAGGTATCGACGTATTTTTGGATATCGATTGGCAAGGTGCACGTCAAGTTCGTGAAGCTCACCCGCAAGCGCAATCTATTTTTATTGTGCCGCCAAGCCTTGAGGTACTTGAGCAGCGACTTCGCAGTCGTGGCCAAGACAGTGACGAAGTGATTCGTTCGCGCATGGAAAAAGCACAAGCAGAAATGTCGCATTATCATGAGTTTGATTACTTGTTGGTCAATGATAAATTTGAGCAAACCTTGGCGCAGCTTGAGCATATTGTGTTTGCCCAGCGCCTTAAGGTAGCATTACAACAAGTGCGGCATGCCGCTAAACTCAAAGATCTCTTGGCGAATGACGGGTAAATCCGTATAATTCCTGACCCGTTTTGCACATAGTTGGAGTAAACATGGCTCGCGTAACCGTAGAAGATGCTGTTGACCGTATCGGCAACCGATTTGATTTAGTGCTCGTAGCAGCACGTCGTGCCCGTCAATTGGCAACCCAAGGCAAAGATGCCCTGGTTCCTTGGAAAAACAATGAAAAAGCAACCGTTGTCGCTTTACGCGAAATTGAAGGCGGCCACATTGATGCGAAGCGTTTAGACGCAGAAGAACGCACTGAAATGGCGCAAAAAGACGCCGAAGAAATGGCTGCCGTAGACGCAATTCGTGGGCTTGAGTAAATCGGGTGTATTTGTTTGAAGGCCTCAGGCAACAGTTAGCTGAGTATTTGCCACCCGAACAGGTGGAGCAGGCTGCTGCGGCCTTCAAATTAGCCGCTGATGGACACAAACATCAGAAGCGCCATAGCGGCGAACCCTATATCACTCATCCCGTTGCGGTCGCAGGCCTATTGGCCGACATGCGACTCGATCACGAAACCATCATGGCCGCTTTGCTACATGATGTGATCGAAGACACCGAATATACCCAAGAAGATCTTGCTGAACAGTTTGGCGCAACTGTCGCTGAGCTCGTTGAAGGCGTTTCCAAGCTCGACAAACTGCAATTCAATTCTAAAGAAGAACTGCAAACTGAAAACTATCGCAAAATGATTATGGCGATGGTGCAAGATATTCGTGTCATTTTGATTAAGCTTGCTGATCGCACACACAACATGCGCACCATTGGGCATTTACGCCCAGAGAAGAAACGCCGGATTGCGCGCGAAACTTTAGAAATTTATGCGCCGTTGGCTCATCGCTTAGGTATTCACGACATTAAAAATGAGCTGGAGTTGTTGGGCTTTCATGCACTTCATCCCTGGCGCGCGAAATTACTCGAATCAGAAGTCAAAAAGGCACGCGGAAATCGTCGTGAACTTGTCGAACGCGTGCAAACCGAAATTGAAAAACGTCTAAAAGATGTGGGTATAAAAGCACGTGTTTTGGGACGAGAAAAGCACTTGTACAGCATCTATCAAAAGATGAAGCACAAAGAGTTGAAGTTCGAACAAGTGATGGATATCTACGCTTTTCGCGTGATTGTTGATGAGCTGGATACTTGCTATCGCGTGCTGGGTGCCTTACATAACTTGTACAAGCCAATCGAAACGCGTTTCAAAGATTACATTGCTATTCCAAAATCCAATGGCTATCAGTCGTTGCACACCAGTTTGAAAGGGCCTCATGGTATTCCGGTTGAAGTGCAAATTCGTACCGAAGAAATGAATTTGATGGCCGATCGCGGTGTCGCAGCCCACTGGCTTTACAAAACCGACGAGAGTACGGGTACTACCGCACAAGTACGTGCACGCCGCTGGATGCAAAGTTTGCTTGAATTACAGCAAAGCACGGGTAACGCATTTGAGTTTATTGAAAACGTTAAATCTGAGCTGTTTCCAGAAGAAATTTACGTGTTTACGCCAGAAGGTCGCATTATCGAATTGCCGCAAGGCGCAACCCCGGTAGATTTTGCTTATGCCGTGCACACGGATATCGGTAATACGTGTATCGGTGCGCGTGTTAATCACAAAGTATCGTCATTATCGAAGCCGCTTGAGACCGGGCAGACGGTCGAAATTAAAACGGCGCCAGGTTCGCGGCCCAATATTGCTTGGTTAAACTTCGCAGTTACCGGAAAAGCCCGAGCGAAGATTCGGCAGTATTTGAAGGGGCAAGAGACACGTGAAGCGGAGCAACTTGGCGAACGTTTGTTACGCGCAGCGCTCGGGCCGATTAATTATGACGACATTCCGAAGGCTGATTTTGAGCGTGTTCTTAAAGAAGTGAAACTGAAAGATGTGTCATCGTTGCTGCGTGAAATTGGCTTAGGCAATATGATGTCGATTGCTATCGCCAAACGGTTACTCGGCGAGTTATCGCAGTTGAAAGATGAGCAAGACGCAATAGCTCAACCGAAAACAACGCTAGCAATTCGTGGTGCCGAAGGTTTATTAGTAAGCTTTGCTAAGTGCTGTCGACCGATTCCTGGTGATGACATTATTGCCCACGTAAGCCCCGGTAAAGGGCTGGTGGTACATCGCAAAGAGTGTAAGAACGTGCGTGGTTACGAAGAAGAGCCAGGCCGTTACTTCCCTGTGCAATGGGAAGCCAATACAGAAGCTGAATTTACCACTGAAGTGCGGGTGGAAATTGTCAACCATCAAGGCGCTTTAGCTAAACTTACGGCATCCATTTCAGCGACAGGCTGCAATATTCATGGCCTGAAAACTGAAGAATTAGATGCCAATATTTATTACATTGATATCGCACTGAGTGTGCGAGATAGGAAACAACTCGCCGATGTGATCCGCCACATTCGAAAAATGCCGAATGTACAGCGGGTTTGGCGGTTAAGGAAGTAAATATGTCAAAAGTAATTATTAGTACTGAAAAAGCACCAGCTGCCATTGGCACCTATTCGCAGGCAGTGAAAATTGGCACCACCGTGTATCTATCCGGTCAAATTCCGTTGGTTCCTGAAACCATGGCGTTTGTCAGTGAGGATTTTCGCGCGCAAGCGGTGCAAGTTTTTAAAAATTTAAGTGCAGTGTGTGAAGCCGCCGGTGGTGAACTGCAAGACATGGTCAAAGTACAAATTTATTTGACTGATTTAGGTAACTTCCCAATTGTGAACGAAGTCATGGCTGAGTTTTTTGCGATGCCATATCCTGCGCGCGCCGCAATCGGCGTTAAAGCGTTGCCGAAGGGCGCGCAAATTGAAATTGATGGCGTGATGGAGCTACCAAGCACCAATTAAGCCACTGCTTCGCTGGTGCGAGCCTCTAACGGCTTGCGCCAGATGATCATCGCAATAGCGACACCTGCAAGTATAAAGCAATAACCGGTGTGAATACTGACATCAAGTGGCGACAATCCAAAGCTCGCTCCCATCAATAATGCTTGCGCACCATAGGGCAACGCGCCTTGTACGACACAGGCAAAAATATCCAGCAAACTCGCACTTTGGCGTGGGGCTAAATTACCTTCTTCGGCTAAGCGCTTGCTAACTTCACCAGAAAGCAAAATAGTGACTGTATTGTTTGCCACAGCAAAGTTGGTTAAGCCAGTGAGGGCTGCAACACCAAATGCTGCGCGTTGCTGTTTATGTTTGAACAAGCGACTAGTCATGCTACTGACGCTGTTGGCTAGAAACTTCAAACCACCCTGCTGACGAATCAGCGCTGATAACCCACCAATAAGCAACGAAAGTAAGAAGATTTCTTGCATACTGGTGAAGCCTTCATAGATATCTTTGCTAAACGCCACCCATTCGTAGCCAACCGTGGCCATGCCGAAGGCTGCAGCAAGAATAATCCCTAACGTGAGTACGGCGAATACGTTCAAACCAAGTACCGCCAACACAATGATAAAAAAGTACGGCAGGCTCAGCCAAAGGTTTGCCTCTGGAATTTTCGGTGGGACCGCACCGGTATCATAGGTGAACAACCAGATCAGTGTGAGTGCAGCTGCCGGTAACGCAATCTTTAGATTCGCTTTAAACTTATCACTCATTTCGCAGCCTTGTGTACGCGTGGCGGCAATGGTGGTATCGGAAATAAATGACAAATTGTCACCGAACATGGCACCGCTTACGAGTACACCGGCGAGTAACGCTAAATCGATTTCCGCTGCTTGGCCTAAACCTAAAGCAACGGGCGCTAACGCAGCGAGCGTTCCCATTGACGTTCCCATGGCGGTTGATACCACGGCAGCAATGACGAACAAACCTGGTAACAAGAATTGTGGCGGAATAACGTTTAAGCCGAGTGCAACCATCGCATCAACGCCGCCCGTTGCAGCAGCGACTGTTGAAAATGCGCCGGCTAGCAAGTAAATCATGCACATAGTGACAATGTTGCGCTCGCCAACGCCGGCTACAAAGGTATCAATACGCTCTTCAAACGCTTGCTTGCTTAAAATGACGCCTAGAATAATGGCCGGCAATATCGCTACGGGGCTGGCGAGTTGATAAAACGCATAATCGACACCTGATAGTTGGAAGTAGATCCCGGTGCCAAGGAACAGCGTAAGAAATAAACCAAGCGGCAAAAGCGCCTTGGCACTGGCTGGTTGTGTCATAAAATTCCTTGCTTCAGTGATGTTGTTATTTAGACGTCCAGAAGTTTATATGTCTTATCTTGACGTTGCAAGCATCGCGTAGAACGCTTACCTTTAATTCAAGTTGTACACAGAACCACAAAGGATGTCTATGAGCCCGGATGAACTTCACTTACAGTTACGTAATCTTCGCAAAGAGGATTACCCACAATTAAAAGCCTTGATGGATAAGGTTTATCCCGATATCGGTGGGGCTTGGGGTGAGCATACCATCTTGAAATTGGTTCAAGAGTTTCCAGAGGGCCAAATTTGTCTTGAAGACAATGGCCAACTTGTTGGTGTTGCGCTGACGGTGAAGGTGAAATATGCCCGCTTTAGCAACCCGCATACTTATGATGACTTAATGGATGCGCGTGAGAATATTCTTAATGATCGCAAGGGCGATGCCATTTATGGCTTGGATGTCTTAATTCATCCGGATTATCGTGGTTACCGCCTTGGCCGACGCTTGTATGATGCGCGCAAAGAGCTTTGTCGGCAGTCCAACCTGAAGGCAATTCTTGCTGGTGGTCGTATTGTGAACTTCCATAAATACGCCGATGAAATGACGCCCGGTCAATATATTGAAGCCGTGCACCGTCGCGAAATCTATGACCCCATTTTGACTTTCCAACTGGCAAACGACTTCACGGTAAAACGGTTATTGGGTAAATACCTGCCAGAAGATAAGCGCTCGGTTGGTTTTGCGACTTTATTAGAGTGGAATAACTTTTTATACGAGCCGTCCGACAATATTCTTGGCTCGCGTATTCGTAACGTGCGAGTGGGTGCAGTGCAATGGCAAATGCGTGAAATTGACTCGGTAGAAGAGATGTTACGCCAGGTTGAGTATTTCGTGGATGCCATATCAAGTTATCAAAGTGATTTTGCGGTGTTCCCCGAGTTTTTTAATGCGCCGTTGATGGGGCTCACTGACCAGAGTCAGCAAAAAGACGCAATTCGTTTCTTGGCGGGATTCACCGAGCGCTTCAAGCGTGAAATGTCACAAATGGCGGTGAGCTATAACGTCAATATCATTACGGGCTCGATGCCGATTAATGAAGACGATGTGATTTATAACGTCTCTTACCTGTGTCGTCGTGATGGTACGGTTGAAGAGCAACGAAAGATTCATGTTACGCCGCACGAAAAACGTGATTGGGTCATTGAGGGTGGTGATCAGGTAAGCGTCTTCGATACGGATGCCGGTAAAGTGGGTATTTTGATTTGTTACGACGTCGAGTTTCCTGAACTAGGTCGCTTGATGGCAAATGAAGGCCTCGAGATTTTGTTTGTACCGTTTTGGACTGACACCCGTAACGCTTATTTGCGTGTACGCCATTGTGCACAAGCGCGCGCTGTTGAAAACGAATGTTATGTAGTTACTTGCGGTAGTGTTGGGAACTTACCGCAAGTAGAGAGCCTCGATGTTCAATATGCGCAGTCGGCGGTATTCTCACCATCTGATTTCGCGTTCCCATATGATGCGATTATGGCCGAAACCACGCCAAACACCGAGCAGTTAATATTTTCTGATCTGAACTTAGATGAATTGCGATATTTACATCACGAAGGTTCGGTGACGAATTTAAAAGATCGCCGTACCGATATTTATGAAGTGACCCGTAAGTGGTAACAAAAAAATACAGAACAACAAGGAATCATTATGCCGGTAAAATTATTGAAACCAACTGAAGAGGCATATCAATACCCTCTACTCATTAAGCAGTTGCTGCTCTCAAGCCAACGCTACGCGGGTGAGAATGAAATTGTCGGGGGTAACAATGGCAAACGCTACAGCTATCAAGAGTTTAATGAGCGGGTTTGTCGGCTTGCCAACGTTTTAACTGAAGCGGGGGTAAAAGCTGGTGATGTCGTGGCGGTGCTCGATTGGGATACACCACGCTACCTTGAATGCTTCTTTGCTATTCCGATGATTGGCGCGGTGTTACACACTGTCAACGTACGTTTAGCACCAGAGCAAATTGTCTACACCATGAATCATGCTGAAGACAAAGTGGTGTTGGCTCATGATGATTTTCTACCGCTCTTGGCGAAAGTGAAACACGAGTTAATGACGGTTGAAAAATATATTCAACTTAGTGACTCAGACACGCCACCAGAGTCGCCTTTAAGTACTGAAGGTGAATACGAAGATTTGATGCGCGGCGCATTACCAGATTTCGATTTTCCCGATTTTGATGAAAATGCCATTGCCACCACGTTCTATACCACGGGAACCACTGGCAACCCGAAAGGCGTGTATTTTTCGCATCGCCAACTCGTGTTACACACCATGGCGTTAGCAGCGACCACGTCAATGAACGACAACATGCAATTGATGCAAGCATCGAGCGTGTACATGCCAATTACCCCAATGTTCCACGTGCATGCATGGGGTGTGCCGTATGTCGCCACCATGATGGGCTTGAAGCAGGTGTATCCAGGCCGCTACGAGCCGGCAACTTTGCTGAAACTGTTTGTGACTGAGAAAGTAACGTTCTCACACTGCGTACCAACAATATTACAGATGGTGCTGAGCAGTGAAAAAGCCAAAGCGATTGATTTTAGCGGCTGGCAAGTGCTCATCGGCGGTAGCGCACTAACAGCAGGACTAGCGAGTGCCGCGTTAGAACGTGGTATCGAAATTTATACCGGTTACGGTATGTCGGAAACCTGTCCGTTATTAAGCACCACATGGATGCCTTTGAATGCGGATGAATTTAGCCATGATCAACAAGTCGCTGAACGAATTAAAACGGGTCGTCCGGTGCCTTTTGTGAACATGCGCATTATCGATAGCAATGGCCGCTTCTTGCCACACGATGGAGAAGCGATGGGCGAAGTGGTGGTGCGTACACCTTGGCTCACTCAGGGTTATTTAAATGAGCCAGAGAAAAGCCAAGAGCTATGGGCAAATGGTTGGATGCACACGGGTGACGTCGGTACTATCGATAGTACGTATACACTGCAGATTCGTGATCGCATCAAAGATGTGATTAAAACAGGTGGTGAGTGGGTATCATCCTTAGATATTGAAAACCTGATTAGCAAGCATCCCGATATCGAGCTTGCGGCAGTGATTGGCTTGCCTGATGACGAATGGGGCGAGCGCCCGCATGCTATTGTCACCGCGCGAGCTGGCGCCAAAGTAGATCGCGACGCGGTTGTTGCGCATATGCAGCAATATATCGATGAAGGCCTGATTGAGAAATGGTACGTGCCAGATACGGTGAAAGTGGTGGAAGAAATTCCACGTACTAGCGTCGGTAAAATCGATAAAAAGGTGATACGCGAGATGCTGAAATCGCAGTAGTCTCGACGCCAAAACGAAAAAGGCCCGAATAATTGGGCCTTTTTTATGCTCAAATTTTACTCAGTTATTTAAGCTTGGCGTAATCGAATACCCAGTTCACGTAAAGCTCGGTACCCGTTTTTAATGCATCCTCGTCAGCATAGAAGTACGGCGAGTGGTTGCTTGGCGCCTCTGCTGGGTCTTGTCCTTCCGGCGTAATTCCTAAAAACACGAATAAACCCGGAACCTCCAAAGCATAAAACGAGAAGTCCTCCGCACCGGTTACTAATGCATTTACCTTCACATTGTCGGTGCCTGCTACGCGTTCCATGGTTGGTAACATTTTGCGTGTCAGCTCTGGGTCATTAATGGTAACAGGGTAACCTTCATCAATGTGGACATGTGCTTCAGCGCCACTGGCTTTCGCGGTGTGCTCTGCGGTAGCTTTCAAGTTCTCAAAAATTTGCGCCCGGTTATCCATATCAAAGTTACGAATGGTACCTTCTAAGTACACTTCGTCTGGGATGATGTTGTTACGTACACCGCCCTCGACAATGCCGAAGCTCACAACCGCTGGCGCTTTGGTGATATCGATTTGACGCGACACAATGCTTTGCGTGTTACTGATTATTTGTCCTGCGGCCACAATCGGATCGACACCGCCCCACGGGCGTGAGCCATGAGTTTGGCGGCCTTTCACATTAATTTCGAAACGGTCTGACGACGCCATCAGTGGGCCTTCACGATAGCCAATTTGCCCGGTGTTACCGGCCGACCAGACGTGGATACCAAACACCGCTTCTGGCTGGTACTGCTTAAACAGACCTTCTTTTAGCATCAACTCAGCGCCGCCTTCTTCACCTACTGGCGCGCCTTCTTCAGCCGGCTGGAAGATAAATACCACATTACCAGCAAGCTGATCGCGCATCGCCGTGAGCTGCTCAGCCGCACCCATTAACATGGCTACATGTAGGTCATGGCCGCAGGCATGCATAACACCAACTTCTTTACCGCGGTATTCAGAAACTGCTTTTGATGCGAACGGCACGTCGGTTAATTCAGTGACTGGTAGTGCATCCATATCAGCGCGTAACGCAATTGTTGGGCCCGGCTTGGCACCCTTGAGTAAACCGACCACACCAGTGTGCGCAACGCCGGTTTGTACCTCTAAGCCGAGGTCTTCGAGGTGCTCTGTGATGACTTTGGCAGTGCGGAATTCACGGTTACTTAATTCAGGATGTTGGTGCAAGTCGCGGCGCCACTCAATGACTTTTTGTTCGAGATCGGCGCCAATTTTTACGGGCTGTTGAGCTGCTGCCGCACCAGCAAATGAACCAAGCGCTGTGATGAGCGCTAAACTTAATAGATTGTGTTTCATGGCAACTACCTTCAGGTTAAAAAACAAACATGAAATGAGTATGCCGCTTTTCGGACTACATTGCCAAGCTCAACGATGGTCGTATAGCTTATGAAATGTTCAGAATATCTCGATTGTTGCGGGTAAGTCTGCGAAGTGCTCGTACGTTGGCCAAGGCGCTGTAATGTCAAACCTCTCTCCGGCATAGTGAAATTTTAATTTCCATGCATGTAGATGAAGATGCTCAGCAACCTCTCCGCCGTATCGTTCATCGCCGCAAATGGGTACACCGAGGCTTTTTAACGCGACGCGTAGCTGATGGGTACGCCCTGTGATGGGTTTCAGCACATAAAAGCGATACCCCGGTTTGAGTGAATAACTGATAAAACGTGTCTGCGCTGGGTTTTCTTGGCTGTGAAGTAAACGCCAATTACCGCGGCGAACCTTTTGCATATCGCCACTAATTAGTCCCTGCTTTTTCTTTGGTTTGCCAGCGCTGATGGCAAGGTAAAATTTTTGCATTTCGCGGTGAGCAAAAAGACCGCTTAGGGCAGCGGCTGCATCATGGTTACGGGCTACTAACAAGGCGCCAGATGTTGGTGTGTCTAAGCGATGCACGGGCCACAATGGTTCACCGAGTTGCTCGCTAAGTTGATGAACCACGCTGAACTCGTTATCGTTGGCATGCATCGGCGCGCCGGCGGGCTTATCTAGCACATAAAAATCAGGGTGGCGAAATACTATGGATAACTCTCGCATGCCGTTATACTTGCCTCAGTTCTATATAAAAAATAGTTGGAAATCATCATGTCGCCGGAGCGCTTCGCACGTATTTCGCAACTGTTAGACCAGCGTCAACCTGATCTTACGTTGTGTTTGGAGAGTGTCCATAAAAATCATAATTTAGCCGCTTTAGTTCGCACTGCCGATGCCGTAGGTGTGCATGAAGTGCATGCTATCTGGTACGAGCGCCATTTTCGAATGACACGTGGTGCAGCCGTCGGTAGCGAAAAATGGGTAAAAGTTAACCATCACGATGGCTTGCAGCCGGCCATTGATCAGTTGCGCGACGAGGGCAAACAAATTCTCGTTACCAATTTGTCTGATCAAGCCGTTGATTTTCGAACCATTGATTACACCAAACCCACGGCGATTATATTAGGGCAAGAACGCCGTGGCGTCACACCTGAAGCGATTGCTGCGGCAGACCATCAAATTATTATTCCGATGGTGGGCATGGCCGAATCGCTGAACGTCTCGGTTGCGGCGGCGGTGATTATGTATGAGGCGCAGCGTCAACGTGAGGCTGCAGGGTGTTATCAACAACCAACGTTGGCTAAAGCTGAGCGCCAGCGCGTACTTTTTGAAGGCGGGCATCCGATATTTGCGCGACTTTGCCGACTCAATGATATTCCGTATCCAGCACTTGATGAACACGGTCAAATTGCTGCTGATGAAACTTGGTGGCAACAAATTCGGAGTGCCAAGCGATGACTTCAGACGGCCTGCATCGAATTCCATTAAGCACGCTAAAAGGCGTGGGGCCAAAGCTCCAAGCGAAGCTGGAGAAGCTTGGTTTGGTAAGTGTGCAGGACGTTTTATTGCATCTACCGCTGCGTTATGAAGATCGCTCGCGCATCTATCCGATTGCGGCATTACAGTCAGGTACCAGTGCAACGGTTATTGCTGAGGTGGTGAAAGCCGAAGTGGCCTATGGTAGGCGACGAATGCTGAAAGTGAGAGTGCGTGACGCCAGCGGTGTGCTAAACCTGGTGTTTTTTCAATTTTCAGCCGCGCAATTAAAGCAATTTGCACAAGGAACGCAATTACAATTATTCGGTGAAGTGCGCCGTGGCATCAATGGCCCAGACATGATTCATCCTGAATATAAGATTGTTGAGGGGGTAGCGCCGCAGCTTGGTGAAGAGGTTTTAACGCCGGTTTACCCTGCCACTGAAGGGGTGCAGCAAGCGACATTGCGTAAAATAAGCGAGCAAGCACTCACTTATTTAAATGAACAAGCTTTGCCTGAATTACTGCCGGAGCCATTGCGGCCAGGCGGAATTAGCTTAGCGCAAGCACTTCGAACCTTGCATCGTCCGCCGCTTGATGTCAGCTTGCAACAATTAACCGAAGGTACACACCCCGCTCAGACACGCTTAGCCGCTGAAGAATTATTGGCGCACCAGCTTAGTTTGTTGAAATTGCGCGCGGTAAAACAAGCACATCAGGCACGTTCGCTACAAGTGAACACCGCCCTTGAGCAAGCGTTTCTGGCGCAGCTACCATTTAAGCCAACAGGAGCACAGCAGCGAGTTGTACAAGAAATTCAGCACGATTTAGCACTCGATTTTCCGATGATGCGACTCGTTCAGGGGGATGTTGGCTCGGGCAAAACCTTAGTGGCAGCATTGGCCGCATTAACCGCTATCGGGCAAGGATATCAAGTTGCATTGATGGCACCAACGGAGATACTTGCGGAGCAACATGCACTGACGTTTCGGCAGTGGCTCGAACCGTTAGGTGTGCGCGTGGGTTGGCTTGCGGGCAAACAAAAGACCAAAGAACGACAAGAAAACTTAGCGCACATAGCTAACGGTGATGTGCAGTTTATTGTTGGTACGCATGCACTTTTTCAAGCTGACGTGAATTATCACAACTTAGCGCTCGTGATTATTGATGAACAGCACCGTTTTGGCGTGCACCAACGTTTAGAATTGCGTCAAAAGGGCGTGGTTCAGGGGTATCAGCCGCACCAACTGATCATGACAGCAACGCCCATTCCAAGAACGCTCGCGATGACGGCCTATGCCGATTTAGCAACGTCAATTATCGACGAGTTGCCGCCGGGTCGAACACCAGTAACAACTGTGGCGATTCCGGATACACGCCGCGACCAAGTGATTGAGCGCGTGCATCAAGTGTGCACCGAACAGGGCCGCCAAGCGTATTGGGTGTGTACGCTCATTGAAGAGTCGGAGGCGCTGCAGTGCCAAGCCGCCGAAGATACCGCAGCGCAATTACAAGAAGCATTACCGAACTTGCGCATCGGCTTGGTTCATGGTCGTTTAAAAAGCCAAGAGAAAGAAGCTGTAATGGCTGCGTTCAAAGCGCACGAACTTGATTTGCTGGTGGCGACAACTGTCATCGAAGTTGGCGTTGATGTACCGAATGCGAGCTTAATGATTATTGAAAACCCCGAACGGCTTGGGTTGGCTCAGTTACACCAGTTGCGAGGCCGTGTAGGTCGCGGTGCTGCAGCCAGTCACTGTGTATTGCTTTATCATGCGCCGTTATCGAAAACAGCGACCAAAAGATTAGCTGTACTTCGCGATAGCAGCGATGGTTTTGTTATTGCGCAACGTGATTTAGAACTTCGTGGCCCAGGTGAGTTGCTCGGGCAAAAGCAAACAGGCTTAACCGAAATGAAAGTGGCTGACTTGGTGAAACATAGTCATTTAATCGATCAAGTTCAGCACCTTGCCCACACGATTTGGGAACGCTACCCACAAACAGCTGATGCATTGATCCAACGCTGGTTACCGCGTCGTGATCACTACGCCCAAGCTTGATTTCGTAGTACACTAGCGGCAGATGATGAAAAAGGTTTAAACATGAAAGAATCGAATCAAGACACGATCGACTTTGGATACAAACAAGTCGCGAAAACCGAGAAGCAAAACTTAGTCGCTAACGTGTTTAATTCCGTGGCGCAAAAATACGATGTCATGAACGATCTGATGTCGTTTGGCATTCATCGTTTGTGGAAGCGTTACACCATTGATTGCAGTGGTGTGCGAACTGGCATGAAGGTGCTCGATATTGCTGGTGGCACCGGTGATCTCACCGCACAGTTTTCACGCCGCGTGGGCCCAACTGGCGAGGTTGTCTTAGCGGATATTAATGATGCGATGTTAGAAGTTGGGCGCGATAAACTTCGCAACCGCGGTATTGTTGGCAATGTACGTTATGTGCAGGCAAACGCTGAAGAGTTGCCGTTTGCGGATGATAGTTTCGACATTATTACCATCGCATTTGGTTTGCGCAACGTGACTGACAAACAGAAAGCCCTGGAATCTATGTTTCGCGTATTGAAGCCAGGCGGGCGATTATTGGTGCTTGAATTTTCGAAGCCAATACAACCCTTGCTCAATCAAGCTTACGATTTTTATTCGTTTAACGTGTTGCCGAAAATGGGCCAACTCGTCGCTGGTGACGCAGACAGTTATCAATATCTCGCCGAATCGATACGCATGCACCCCGACCAGGAAACGCTGAAAGGGATGATGGAAAAAGCCGGTTACGATCAGGTCACCTATGACAATTTGACCGGTGGTATTGTGGCGCTGCACCGCGGGTTTAAATTCTGATGTTGTGGACGGTCTTTCCTACCGGTGCGGCGGAAGCTTTTGCGAATCACTTATTAAGTTTAGATACGCAATCGTCAGAGCGGCTGCGCAAACTAACCGACAAACGTGTTCGTGTAACGTTGCATGAGTTGGGTAAGCCATTTACCATCACCGCGTTAGCCGAAGGCGTTGTATTAAGTTGGGTGGATTCCGACGCGGTTGATTGCCATATTATGACCCGCCTAGCGGTACTGCCCGAATTACGCGATACCGCCAATATCACCCGTTTGATTAAAGCTGATGCCCTCGATATTGATGGTGACCCCATGTTGGCACAGCAATTCAGCAAATTGTTTGTCGAGCTAGATATTGATTGGCAGGAGCAATTAGCGCAGCGTTTGGGCGATGTTCCTGCACACTTTGTTAGCCAAGCCTTTTTGCGCGGCAGAAAATGGCTACAGCAAGCTTTGGCTGACCAACAAGCCTGGGTGCGCGATGTTCTAGTTGAAGAGAAGCGTGTGCTGGTAAGCGCCGACGAATTTGAAGAGTTCAAACTAAACCTGCAGCAAGTACGGGCAAAGCTCGATCGTCTCGAACGTGATTTTAGAACCAACTTTCCGTTAAGTGATAAAGGAAACTAATCGTGAGCCAGCGCATTAGCCGAGCCTATAAAATTGCGAAAACCTTCCTCACCTATGGTTTGGATGAGATTATTCCTGCGCGCTGGTTACCTTGGAGTTTACGCATTGGCCGCTATGGGCTGTTTTGGATGCCCAATAAGCATAAACAAAAATCGGCAGGAGCGCGGTTACGGCTTGCACTTGAGTCACTCGGACCGGTCTGGGTTAAGTTTGGTCAGATGCTCTCCACGCGTCGCGATTTATTGCCGCCGGATATAGCCAACGAGCTGGCGAAGCTACAAGACAAAGTACGCGCTTTCCCCGGTGAACAAGCGCAGCAGCTCATCGAAAAAGCGCTGGGTTTGCAGCACATTAATGACGCCTTCGATGACTTTTCGGTACAGCCATTAGCCTCGGCGTCGATAGCTCAAGTTCACACGGCGCGCTTAAAGCATGGTGATGATGCTGGCGCTGATGTTGTGATAAAGGTGATTCGTCCTGACATTCGCGCAGATATTGATGCTGATTTGCGATTAATGGAGACCTTGGCTGGCGTTCTGGCGCGCCATTTACCAGATGGCCGTCGGCTTAAGCCAAAGGAAGTTGTTAAGGAATACCGTAAAACACTACTAGACGAGTTGGATTTGCTTCGCGAAGCCGGCAACGCTATTCAGCTCAAGCGCAACTTTGAGAATTCGCCGCTGCTATACATACCAACGGTTTATAGCGATTACAGTCGACACAACGTGATGGTGATGGAGCGCATTGATGGTATTCCTGTAAGCGATGTCGATACCTTGATGGCCATGGGCGTGAATATGAAAATTCTTGCCGAACGCGGTGTCGAAGTGTTTTTCACGCAGGTGTTTCGCGACAGTTTCTTCCATGCTGATATGCATCCTGGCAATATTTTCGTGTCGCGCGATAACCCAGATAACCCAAGCTATTTAGGCATTGATTTTGGCATAGTCGGTACGCTTAACCGTGAAGACAAGCGCTATTTAGCCGAAAACTTTTTGGCATTCTTTAATCGTGATTACCGCAAAGTAGCCGAGTTGCATGTGGATTCAGGTTGGGTGCCGGCACATATCAATGTGGAAGAATTTGAGTCAGCGATTCGAACGGTGTGTGAGCCGATATTTAATAAGCCATTGGCAGAAATTTCTTTTGGCCATGTGCTGGTGAATTTATTTAATACAGCGCGCCGCTTTGAAATGGAAGTGCAACCGCAGTTAGTGCTATTGCAGAAAACGCTGTTATACGTTGAAGGCTTAGGTCGTACGCTTTATCCTCAGTTGGATTTATGGCAAACCGCGAAGCCATTTTTAGAAAAATGGATGAAGGAACAATTAGGTTGGCGTGCAGTTGTGCGTTCATTACAAGAAAACGCACCGTTTTGGGCAGAAAAACTGCCAGAAATGCCAACCTTGCTTTATGATTATCTGAAAAGCCAACGGCCGCAGGCACTTGCGCAACAGCAATTGTTGGCACAAATGAGCGAAGTGCAGCAGCGGCAGAGCAGGCAGATTGGCTGGGCCGCGGTAACCTGTGGTTTGATTATAAGTACCACAATTTTATATGTAACTGAGCAACCACTATGGCTGGTTGCATCTACTGCAGCAGTCGCTGTGCTTTGCGGTGCAGTGCTGTGGCGTCGAAAAAATTCATAGAAAACGAGGCATGACATGGGTGGAGTAAGTCTTTGGCAATTACTGATTATTTTAGTGATTGTGGTGCTGTTGTTCGGTACCAAACGGTTACGCAACATAGGTTCGGATTTGGGCTCTGCAGTGAAAGGGTTCAAGAAATCTGTCAGCGATGAACCGGCGGACAACGACGCAGAAAAGAAACAGCTGGATCAAAAACAGCAAGCCGCTGACCAAGACAAAGATAAGTAATTCACATGTTTGATATCGGCTTTTGGGAACTCATCGTGATTGCCATTCTGGGCTTGATCGTGTTGGGCCCGGAACGCTTGCCGGGCGCGTTGCGTGCTTTGCAACGCACCGTGCGCCGCGTTCGAGAGTTCTCAAGTAATGTGCAGAATGAGCTTAAACATGAGCTTCGCATCAAAGAACTGCATGAACATTTACAGCAAGCCGAACAGCTGGATATGGATAAGTTGCCGCCGGAGCTGCAGCGCTCGGTCGCTGAGTTAAAAGCAGCGGCACAGCAAGTGCAACGGCCTTACGCAGCGAAGCAAGATGATGCGTCAGTAACCAAGAAAGATGACAGCGACAAGCATGAGTAGTCAATCGCCGTTACTTGATCATTTATTGGAACTGCGCAATCGACTGTTGCGTAGTGTTGTTGTCGTTGGTCTCGTTTTTGCCGTAGCGGCGGTTTTTGCCGACGAGTTATATCACCTATTGGCGGCGCCAATGTTGGCGAGCCTGCCACAAGGTGCCAGCATGATAGCCACCGATGTGGCGACCCCGTTTTTTACTCCATTTAAACTGGCTTTTGTGGTGTCAATTGCAATTGCCGTGCCTTATTTGTTGTGGCAATTATGGGCATTTATCGCGCCAGGGCTATATCGCAAAGAAAAACGTCTCGTTGTGCCGTTACTCGCAAGCAGTACACTACTGTTTTATGCTGGCGCGGCCTTCGCCTATTTTGTGGTGCTACCGTTGGCACTTAGTTTCTTTGCCTCAGCAGCCCCCGCCGGCGTGACAGTTGCCACCGATATCGCCAGCTATCTCGATTTTGTACTGACCATCTTCATGGCATTTGGTATTGCTTTTGAGACCCCGGTAGCCATTATCTTGTTGTGTTGGACCGGAGTTACCAATGTCACTTCATTGCGTAAAAAGCGCCCATATATTATTGTCGGTGCTTTCGTAGTGGGCATGTTACTCACGCCACCCGACGTTATTTCACAAACCTTGTTAGCAATACCAATGTGGTTATTGTTTGAACTTGGATTAGTGATTGCGGGTCTATATTCAACCGAATCAAAAACCGAACAACATCAGGATTAAATTATGACCAAGCAGTTTGTGTTTCTTTCAGTTGCTGCCATGTCCGTATTATGGGTGGTTTCGAGCCCAGCTCAAGCGCAGTCATTGGAGCAGCAGCTAGCACAATGTACAACAATTAAAAATCCGCTAAAACGGCTCGTATGCTTTGATGACGTTGCGGCAGGGAACCTCTCTTCTGACGCCGCCGCAGCCGCTGATACAGCGAGTCCAGTCGCAGGCACGCCAGCGAATGCACGGGCGCAAGAGCGCGTTCAAGAGCGAGCCAACAATACGGGGCGCGCTCAACAGAACGAAACTGAACAAAGTAAGCGCGACCGCTTTGGTTTTGAGCATTTACCCGATGAAAAAGATGCTGCAGAGCCAGACCGAATGACGATTCGCATTGCCAGTCATTCGCGTAACAAAGTCGGTGTATTGACCATCGAAACTACTGATGGCCAAGTGTGGGAGCAAATCAGTGCTGAGCGGTTCATCATCAAAGAGAACGAACCGTATTATCTCGAGCGCGGTTTATTTGGTAGTTACTTCTTCCTCGGTCGCGACGATAGCCCCCGCCGTACGCGTGTTAAACGTATTAAATAATGCGTTGGTTTGATAGCGGCGTAAATTTAACGAACGGTAAACTTTTCCGTGACGTTGATGCAGTGCTCGAACGCGCTGCCGCCGCTGGTGTTGAGAAATTACTCGTTATCGGCACCAATCTGCAGGAAAGTGCTGACGCAGTCGCTTTGTGTAACCGCTATCCTGACCGATTAGTCGCAACCGTGGGGATTCACCCTCATGACGCGGCAGAAGCTGCGCCTGATTTTGTTGCCCAACTTAAAGACCTCGCCAAACACCCCAGTGTCGTCGCAATAGGCGAGTGTGGACTCGACTTTAATCGCAATTACTCACCGCAAGCAACGCAACTTAAAGTATTTGAAGCGCAATTAGCTCTCGCTGCGGAACTGCAATTGCCGGTGTATTTGCACGAACGAGATGCGCACCAACAACAATGCGACTTGTTAGCGCGATACCAGAGAAATATTCCGCGAATGTTGGCACATTGTTTTACTGGCGGTAAAAAAGAGCTTGCACGTTACCTCGATCTTGGTTGTTATATAGGCATTACAGGTTGGCTGTGCGACGAACGTCGAGGGCTTGAATTACAGCAAGCGGTACTAGATATTCCGGCAGATCGTCTGCTATTGGAGACTGATGCGCCGTTTCTAGTGCCGCGCACAATTCGCCCTCGGCCAGCGCAAAATGAGCCTTGTTTTTTACCTGAAATAGGTAAGTTTTTGGCGCAGTTGAGACAACAGGAAGTCAGAGAAATAGCTGCCCAAACTTGGCAAAACAGCCTTCGTTTTTTTATAAAATAGGGAAGCTATGACATACAAAACTTTCCAGCAGTGGATGATTCTACTGGTGGTGTTGTGTTTTGGGGGCGCGCTGTCTGAGGCTCGAGCAGAGCCGGCGAAACCACTTATTTACTATCAGCAAGAGAGCGAGAATACTTCGCTACAGCAACTGATAGATTCTCCCCTGCAAAACTGGCAAACCATACCTGAGAACGAGGCCGTATCGTTTGGATATACGCCGGAAGCCTATTGGTTTCGGGTGCAAGTTGACGAAAATGAAGCCGATCGAATGCTTTACTTGGGGTATCCACTACTCGATAGCATTGATGTTTATTTTGTAAAATCGGGTGAAGTTCTAAAGCAGTTGCATATGGGCGACCAGTTGCCGTTCAACGAGCGCCCCGTGCACAATAAAAACTTTGTTGTGCCGGTACCCACTCACAATGCGCATGATATTTACATTCGCGTAAGAACCGAGAGCTCGTTGCGATTCCCACTAGAAATTTGGGAGCCGCTAGAGTTTATGGAAGCGAATCAATACCAAGTAGCAGCGACAGGGCTATATTTTGGTTTACTGCTATGCATGGCAATTTATAACCTATTTAATTTTTTAGTCACCCGCGATATTAGCTTCTTAAATTACTCGGCTTATACACTTTCTATCGGCTTGTTAATGGCTGGTCTGGACGGTGTCGGTTACCAATATTTATGGCCGAATTGGATTTGGTTGCAAGACCGCATCGTAACCATGATTGGTAGCATTATGATTATGTTTGCAACGCTGGTGACCATGGGGGTTTTGCAAACTAAAGTTCACAGCGCAACCATCCATCGCTGGCTACGCCGATTCATGATGGTGTACGCTACGACGTTTGTATTGAGTATCTTTTTGCCGTACGCATTACTGATCCCATTCGTTCTTATATTGGCGGTAGTAGGGTGCGGTTTCCTTTTAGGTAGCGGTATTGTTCTATGGCGGCGTGGACTTATTTATGCGCGTATTTATACGCTGGCGCTAAGTGCTTTGCTTGCCGCTATTTGCGTGAACGCGCTCGGTTATTTGGGGTTATTTGAATCAGTATTTGTGCAACGTTACGCGATTATGGCCGCTTCAGCCTTTGAGGTGCTGTTGTTGTCTTGGGCGTTAGCAATTCGATTTAATGATGGCCGTAAAGAACAACTCGCCTTGAAAGAACAAATGAACCATCAACTTGAAGATATGGTGTCAGAGCGCACTGAAGAGCTCGAGCGCGTCATGGTACGTTTGCAAAAGGCGAATCAAGAGCTAGAGCAGCGCAGTAACGAAGATGGCTTAACGGGGCTTTATAATCGTCGTTTCTTAAACCAAGAATTCAAACGAGAATTCCGTCGATGTCGTCGCAATGGGACGAGTTTGACTTTAGCGATGCTCGATATTGATCATTTTAAAGCGCTCAACGATAGTTACGGTCACCTGCTCGGCGACCAGATCTTGATTGATTTAGCGAATCTACTTAAGCGCAATTTGCGTCGCGCTAGCGACACGCTATATCGTTATGGTGGCGAAGAATTTACCTTGCTGTTGCCAGATACGGATGAAGTTGGTGCTCGCGATTTAGCGGTGAAGCTTGCACAACTAGTTCGTGAACATCCATTTGATACCGATCATGGGCCGATGCATATTACGGTCAGTATTGGTGTTGCGGTTGCTGCGGC
This sequence comes from Pseudidiomarina marina, assembly GCF_044807045.1. NCBI lineage: Bacteria > Pseudomonadati > Pseudomonadota > Gammaproteobacteria > Alteromonadales > Idiomarinaceae > Pseudidiomarina > Pseudidiomarina marina. Next base: position 734,767 of record NZ_CP085233.1, read on the forward strand.
GGGCGTCTATGATCAGCCGACACAATTGTTAGCAGCGGCGGACGAGGCTCTGTACCGCGCGAAAGCTGCCGGGCGCGATCAAATTCGTGTCATCGCGGAACGAGAGCGTTCTGTGTCTACCTCAACTGAATAAGCGAAGGACAATTTATGCAGCATGTCAGTCAATTTCCGTTCCGTCGTATGCGTCGCTTGCGTCGTCATGATTTTAGTCGGCGCATGGTAGCTGAGAATCAGCTCAGCCCAGCCGATTTTATTTATCCCGTTTTCGTGCTGCCAGGTGAGCAACAACGCGAAAAGGTTGCTTCGATGCCAGGCGTGGAACGTTTGTCGATTGACTTGTTAGTTGCCGAGTGCAAAGAGATTGCCGCGTTAGGCATTCCCGCTGTAGCACTGTTTCCCGTAACGCCAGCCGAAGATAAGTCCTTAACTGCCGACGCCGCTTGGGATGATAATGGCCTTGCACAGCGAGCGGTGCGCGCGATTAAAGCTGAAGTACCTGAACTTGGCGTAATCACTGACGTTGCACTTGATCCGTTCACGACGCACGGACAGGACGGCATCATTGACGATCAAGGTTATGTCCAAAATGATATTACGACCGAAGCACTAGTGCGCCAGGCATTGTCGCATGCGCGAGCAGGCGCCGATGTTGTTGCACCATCAGATATGATGGACGGTCGCATTGGTGCGATTAGAGAAGCACTCGAAGAGCACGGCTTTATCAACGTGCAAATTATGGCCTATTCCGCCAAATACGCTTCGGCATTCTATGGGCCGTTTCGTGATGCAGTTGGTTCCGCTGGTAATTTGAAAGGTGGCGACAAGAAAACTTATCAAATGGACCCGGCAAACACTGATGAGGCGTTGCATGAAGTTGCGTTGGATATCGACGAAGGTGCTGACATGGTCATGGTGAAGCCAGGCATGCCGTACCTCGATATTGTGCGCCGTGTGAAAGATACGTTTAAGGTACCGACGTTTGCGTATCAAGTAAGCGGTGAATACGCCATGATGCAGGCGGCGATTGCCAATGGATGGTTAAATGAAGCGGTGATTATGGAATCATTGTTAGGCTTTAAGCGTGCTGGAGCCGACGGTATTTTGACGTACTTTGCGAAGTATGCGGCACAGCAACTTCAGCAAAAATAACTTATTGCGGCATCGAGTGGGTCAGCATATCAATGAGCAGACCCTCTCGCAGTGCCCCCTCAGCAATTTCAATGCGCTGAATGTCGAGCTGCTCAACCAGAGCAATCAAAATACATAACCCACCGACAAAGACTGCTTGACGATCACGGCGAATGCCTAGTTTGCCTAACTTACTCACGTGACCCATAGCACAAGTTTTGCTTAGGATGTCACGAAGCCAATCTTTGCACATGGGCAGTTGCTGGCCTCGCTCATTCATGTCGTAAAGCGCACGAAACGTTCCAGAAGCGCCGCTAACGTGTTGCCAACCGGCTTGCTTGAAACGGGTTGCGTATGGCGCAATAAGCTCGCTAGCTGTCGCTATGGCACGCTGACATGCATGTTCGGTAATTGTTTGATCAGGAAAGAACTGGTTCTGCCACGTTACACAACCCATATCGAGGCTGACCAAATGCGCGGGATTAACGCCTTGGCCAACAATGATTTCGGTACTGGCACCGCCAATATCTAGCACTAATACAGCTTTGTTTGAATGCAGCAAGTGCTGGGTTGCGCCTTGGTAAATTAATCGTGCCTCTGCTTCACCAGAAATAACCTCAATATCGTGTCCCAATGCGAGCTTGAACTGTTCAAGCATGACAGCACTATTGCTAGCTTTACGCAGTGTCGCGGTGGCGACACAACGAATGCGCTCACTGGAAATATCTTTGAGTAGATTAGCAAAACCGCGTAAACAGTCGATGCCGCGAGAGATTGCGGCATCGTCAACGATGAGATGTTTGTCGAAGCCATCAGCAAGTCGAACCTTCTGACGGTATCGACCTAAAATACGATAGTGACCATCACGCTTCACCGTGGCAATAATTAAATGAAAACTATTGGAGCCTAAATCAATGGCGGCGAAGCGTGCGTCCTGCGTCATCATGCGTTACCGAGCTGGTTTGCGACCGCCACTTCGTCGTTGTTGGTTGCCACCACTACTGCGGCGCCCCCCACGCGGACGACGATGATTTGAGCGCGGCGTTTTCAAGTCAGTTAGCAATGCCGTTGGGTCGTATTTGGTCACTGGAATACTATGACCAATATATTCTTCAATGGCAGGAAGATTATAGACATACTCTTCGCAAGCTAAATTGATGGCTTTCCCACTTGCGCCAGCGCGGCCGGTACGACCTATCCGGTGCACGTAATCTTCAAAATCATCGGGTAAGTCGTAGTTGTAAACGTGACTCACTTCGGGAATATGAAGCCCGCGCGCCGCAACGTCGGTGGCGACTAAAAAGTCGAGTTCACCATCAGTGAATTGCTCAAGAATTTTGAGTCGTTTACGTTGCGGAACATCACCGGTCAATAGGCCAACACGGTGACCATCAGCTTCTAACCAATTGTAGACTTTCTCGCAGGTGTGCTTGGTATTTGCGAAAATAATGGCTTTATCCGGCCAATCTTCTTCAATTAGCGTCAGCAATAATTTAATTTTGTCTTGTTTCGACGGATAAAACAGTTCTTCGCTAATACGCTCACCTGTTTTACGCAAGGGCTCGATTTCCACTTTCGTTGGCGAATCCATGTGCTCATAGGCAAGTTCTTGCACGCGCTGCGATAAGGTTGCCGAAAACAGCAAACTTTGGCGCTGACCCGGTGGTGGCATTTTGTTGAACATGTAGCGAATATCTTTAATGAAACCAAGATCGAACATGCGATCGGCTTCATCAAGAACTACGGTTTGAATTTTATCGAGTTGATAAATACCTTGCTTGTAGTAATCGATCAGGCGGCCAGTGGTACCTATCAGGATATCAACGCCGTCTTCGAGCTGTTGCCGTTGAGAATCGTAACCTTCGCCCCCATACACAATGCCAAGACGCATATCACAATGCTTTGCAAGTAGTTCAGCATCATTGGCAATCTGAATAGCTAGCTCACGCGTTGGCGCCATAATAATGGCACGCGGATAACGTTTCTCACCGTCACGAGGGTTGTTAAGCAACGTTGTAAAGGTTGCAATTAAAAACGCCATCGTTTTACCAGTTCCGGTTTGGGCCTGGCCAGCAACGTCTTTTCCGATTAATGCAATCGGTAAGCTCAATGCTTGTATCGGTGTACAATATTCAAATCCAGCACTTTCCAGTGCGGACAATACCTGCGGATGCAGGTCGAGATCGGCGAAGCGTGTCTCTGTTAAGTGTGTTTTACTCATGGCGTAAGCATATCAGTTTGCGCTAACATTCAAAAACAGAAATAATAGTGTTTTATTATTTCACGCGAATTCAGCAGCGGAGATTATCATGAGTGACAAAATTGTTCAGCTAAGTGATGAAAGTTTTGAGAGCGATGTTCTTAATTCTGACAAGCCAGTATTAGTAGACTTCTGGGCCGAGTGGTGTGGTCCATGCAAAATGATCGCGCCAATCTTGGACGACATTGCCAACGAATACGGCGACCGCATCACTGTTGGTAAACTGAACGTTGACCACAACAACCAAACCCCACCGAAGTACAACATTCGCGGTATTCCTACCTTATTGTTGTTCAAGAACGGTGAAGTTGCAGGTACGAAAGTAGGTGCATTGTCGAAAGCACAACTGGCTGAGTTCATTGAACAAAACCTGTAATTGCTAGACAGATTCAGCGGGTTGTTGAAGATGATCTTCAGCAACCTTTGCTGAGCTTTTGCACAAAATGAGCTGAAAAACTGGACGTTTTTCGATTTAAGTGTTACTTTTCCATGCATAACAATTCTTCAGGGTGCCAGCCTTCCGGCAGCCGAGCAGTCAAATCCCGAACTGATTTAACAAAACTGGTTTAACTATAAACGTACAACTATTTCCATTGGCCAAAAAAGTCATAACCCCCCTATGAATCTAACAGAATTAAAAAACAAACCTGTGAACGAGCTAGTTCAGCTCGCAGACACAATGGGCCTCGAGTCCATGGCGCGTATGCGCAAGCAAGACATTATCTTTGCCATTTTAAAAGCGCATGCGAAAAGTGGTGAAGACATCTACGGTGATGGTGTGCTGGAAATCTTGCAAGATGGCTTCGGCTTTTTGCGCTCAGCCGACTCATCTTATTTGGCCGGCCCAGATGATATTTATGTATCGCCAAGCCAGATTCGACGCTTTAACCTGCGTACCGGCGATACCGTATCAGGAAAGATTCGACCGCCGAAGGAAGGTGAACGTTATTTTGCCCTCCTGAAGATCCGCGAAGTTAACTTCGATAAGCCTGAAAACTCCCGCAATAAAATTTTATTCGAAAACTTAACCCCATTGCATGCCGACGAGCGTATGCGTATGGAGCGTGGTAATGGGTCAACCGAAGACATTACTGCGCGCGTTCTCGACTTGGCCTCACCAATTGGTAAAGGTCAGCGTGGCTTGATTGTTGCACCACCAAAAGCTGGTAAAACATTGTTACTACAGAATATTGCGCAATCGATTGCCGCAAACCATCCTGAGTGTGTGTTGATGGTTCTTCTGATTGACGAACGTCCGGAAGAAGTGACTGAGATGCATCGCCTGGTAAAAGGTGAAGTTGTTGCTTCAACCTTCGATGAGCCAGCAAGCCGTCACGTGCAAGTTGCCGAAATGGTGATTGAAAAAGCCAAGCGTTTGGTTGAACACAAGAAAGATGTGGTTATATTGCTGGACTCGATTACTCGATTAGCACGCGCCTACAACACCGTTATTCCAAGCTCAGGCAAGGTATTAACCGGTGGTGTTGACGCGAATGCGCTACATAAACCGAAGCGCTTCTTTGGTGCTGCTCGTAATGTGGAAGAAGGCGGTAGTTTAACTATTATCGCAACTGCCTTGATTGATACGGGCTCGAAAATGGATGAAGTGATTTACGAAGAGTTTAAGGGTACCGGTAACATGGAACTCCACTTGAACCGTAAGATTGCTGAGAAACGCGTATTCCCGGCTATTGACTTCAACCGTTCAGGCACCCGTCGCGAAGAGCTACTTACTTCGCAAGAAGAACTACAAAAAATGTGGATTTTACGGAAAATCGTTCACCCAATGGGCGAAACCGAAGCAATGGAATTCCTCATTGATAAACTGCAAATGACCAAAACCAATGATGAGTTCTTTGAAGCGATGAAACGCCAAAAGAGCTAATCTAATCAGCGGCCTTGCTTAAATATCAGCAAGGTCGCACTTTCCTCTTGTCTTCCTTAATTTGTTAATTCACTTGCGCTGTACGCTATTTATCGTTATTAATTGTTATAAAAAATTATGACAATTAAAAAGGATTTGTTGAGATGGCGCCTAAGCATCGGTTCTTTATTTCTTCATTATTGGCATTGTCGCTTGTTGGTTGTGGCGATGGTGAAGTCTTTCAGAATGGTCAGCCGCCAGGTGACCCTACCGGTGACGGCGGTGGAGATGACGGCGGTTCACAATCAACGCCCGTTGCAACGGCGCAAAGTGTTTCAGTCACTGAATTGACTCCAAATGACGCTGTGCAGGCGGAAATTGTTGTCACTTTATCGGAAGCACCCGAATCATCAGCGTCATTAAGTTATGCGACAGCAAATGGAACAGCGCTTGCTGCCGAGCATTATCGCTCAACGTCAGGTTCGCTTGAGTTCGCTGCAGGGCAAACCTCTAAATCGTTTTCAATACCAATTATTTCTAACAACTATTACGGCAGTGACAAGTCATTCACCGTTAACTTTTCTGGCGCGTCAGGCTTAGAGTTAGGTGTCTCCACAATTGAAGTGACGATTAATAACGATGACCCGATTCCAACACTCCAGTTTAGCCAAGCGCAATTTAGAACGTCTGAACAAGCCGGCAAGATTGAAGTGTTAGCTCGCTTGACTCATGCCTCGGAAACGCCGATTAGTTTTGCGGTCAGTTTGGCAGGAACGGCGACTCGCGACAGCGATTACACCATTGATGAGCAATCATTCACGATGCCAGCATTTGCGACGCAAATTGAAGTCCCTCTAACCATGCTCAGTGATAATCTCAAAGAAGGCGGCGAAACTATTATCTTGGGCTTAAACAATGCTGATGGTGCTTCGATAAACGCTTCTCGAAGTGTCTTAACCGTAATGATCTCTGGTGATGCCGTGCTAGCAGATACGGGTTTTGTTGGTTATTACAACGCCGGTGCCTATAACGCAACCACACCTGAGGCTGGTTATGAAAATCAGGATGCTGATTATGGACGCGATACTGGCGCTGAAGCGACTTTCCATGAAGACGGCCAGGGTAACTTGAATTTCACGAAACTCGACTTTAATGGCAATGCATTACCGCGAACTGCAACTGAATTTGAATGTGTTCGCGATAATTTGTCGGGGACAGTGTATGCCGTTTGGGGGAGTCCAACTCATATTCTAGGCTGGAATAACCCGGCTAATTTGTATCGCTGGTATGATTCAGACCCAGCCAATAATGCAGGCAACGCCGGTACTTATAGTCCGGGAGAGTTAGTACCAAACGCAGATGAGACATACTATACCGCAGCAACTTGTGAATTCCCCGGTATCGAAGGTGGTGAGATTGATTATGAAGCGGGTTGTACCAGCGAAAACTATCTCAATTACTTGAATGTTATGGGTTACTGTGGCTTTAGTGACTGGCGCCTACCAACAGTGAATGAAGCGCAAAGTAGCTCGTTATTTGGTCAAATGTTGTCATACGATGCTAACTATTTCCCCGATGTGGCGCAGTTTAGCTCTGACAAAATTATGACCTCATCGCCAGCTGCTGATAACGCAGGTGCTGCATGGTGCTGGGATCTTCAAAACTCGCGCCGAATGCTATGCAACAAAAACGATTATATTAGTATTCGTGCGGCTCGTAACCCCGCTGTCAGCGATTAAACAAGGAGGTCAGCAATGAAAAAGGTAACCTATATATCGCTAGTAGCATGTTTCGTGGGCTTAAACGGAATTGCTGAAGCAGCGTGCAAATATGACTCGATTAAACCCAATACTGCACCTGACCAGTTTTACGATAATCGTAATGGTACAGTGCTTGATGTGCGCACCGGGTTAACGTGGTCACTCTGTTTATATGGTCAAGCATACGAGGCAAGCAATAACAGTTGCACCGGCTCGCCGACTGCGGTAACTGATTGGAGTGTCGCACTCAATGCGCAAGATGACTTTAGTCACGGTGATACAACCGACTGGCGCTTGCCGAATATTAAGGAGCTCGCAACGTTAGTTGAGTATGCGTGTTTTGATCCGGCCATTCGCACCGAAGTGTTTCCAGAAACACCAAGCGCGCCATTTTGGACCAACACGCCTGATGCTGAAGATATCGACCCAGCGCCGCTAGCATTGGGTCGGTATATTGATTTTTATGATGGTAGCGAGTTTAACGATAACCCGGCGGTATCTAGGTTTATTCGTTTTGTTCGCACCTCTGACTAGGTGGAAACTTCGCTTTTTAACGCTAACTCGGTCAGCAATGCAAAATGGTCTGAGCCAAACGGTGGAAGCCGTTTGAGCTCAACCAGTAAAAAGTGCTCACTGTGAAATATATGGTCGAGTGGCCAGCGCATAATGGGTATTTGTGCATGAAAGGTGTTGTAAATACCACGCCCCATGCGCGGATCAAGTAATTGACTTTCTTCTAAAAAGGCACGGGTTGATTTTGACCATGCCACGTCATTTAAATCCCCAGTAACAATCACCGGACCAGATTCCTGACGAGCCTGTTTTGCAACCAGCATGAGTTCATTATCACGTTGCTTTGATTTTTCATTTTCAGTCGGGCTTGGTGGCGCTGGGTGGACGCAGTGCATGCGCACGACACGGGTCGGGAGCTGCAAATCAAAATGCATTGATGGTACGCCTTCTTGGATCAAATCGGTGACTTCGATGTTGGTCATGGGCCATTTCGAATAAACCATCATGCCGTATAAGTTATTTTGCGGCTTGCGGATAACATGCGGTAAGTCATCTTCAATATCGCTGAACTGCTGTTCCCACCATTCGTCTGTTTCCACAGCAACGATAATATCAGGTCGGTTGTCATTAATGATTTGGGTCAGTTCGACACCGCGGCGGTTTGGCTCTAATACATTCACGGTTAATAGTCGAATATGTTCGTCAACATGTGGCTCATCGCGCTTGCGCTTGTAGCGTTTGACGGTGCGTGCGGCAAACGGCGTGTAGGGGAAGATCCACCAGAACTGCCAGCCACCGCATAACAATTGAATCGCCACTAGCAACCATGTGGTGAGCTGATTAGCGGGTAAAAAAACCGCGCTCGCAATCAGGAGTAGTAACGCCACGGCACTTTGTTGCAAGCGTGGGAAATCCCAAATGCGCACCCACCAAATTGTCTTGTTCAATAGCGGTAATAGGCTGGTAAGTGCAAGTAAACCAGTCACCAGTGTGATGATCCAAAAAGCTAGCATTACGATATCCCTATGAGTTCGTCGAGTCAGCGCTGAAAACTATAACAAAAACATTTATACTGCGCCCTGACTTATTGGTAAATCATTAACCACAGCGAGAGCCTAAGTGAAATATCAAGACCTACGCGATTTCATGGCGTTGTTAGAGAAGCGCGGTGAGTTAAAGCGCATACAGCATGAAATTGATCCCTATCTTGAGATGACCGAGATTGCCGACCGCACGTTGAAGGCGGGTGGTCCTGCATTGTTATTTGAGAACGTGAAAGGTCATGACATTCCGGTGCTGGCCAATTTGTTTGGTACCCCGGAGCGTGTTGCTTTGGGCATGGGCCAAGAATCAGTCGAGGCGCTGCGTGATGTTGGTAAATTACTCGCATTTTTGAAGGAACCCGAGCCGCCGAAGGGCTTTCGTGACGCGATTAATATGTTGCCGATGTACAAGAAAGTACTCAGCATGTCGCCGAAGCAGTTAAAAAAGGCTCCATGTCAGTCAGTCGTGATCTCGGGCGACGATGTTGATCTAACTCAGTTACCCATTCAACATTGCTGGCCAGGTGATGTAGCACCACTTATTACCTGGGGATTAACGGTAACTCGTGGGCCACATAAAGAGCGGCAAAATTTAGGTATTTACCGCCAGCAGTTGCTCGGTAAAAACAAGGTCATCATGCGCTGGTTGTCGCACCGTGGTGGCGCACTTGATTTTCAAGAATGGAAGCGCGCACATCCGGGCGAGAACTTCCCCGTTGCTGTTGCTCTTGGAGCTGATCCCGCGACAATTTTGGGTGCTGTTACGCCAGTGCCTGATAGCTTGTCCGAATACGCCTTTGCTGGGTTGTTACGTGATGGGAAAACCGAAGTAGCGAAGTGCATTAGTAATGATTTACAGGTGCCAGCGCACGCCGAAATAATTCTCGAAGGTTATATTGCGCCTGATGAGATGGCGCCGGAAGGACCTTATGGCGATCACACCGGCTATTACAACGAAGTGGATGAGTTCCCAGTATTTACAGTGACTCATGTCACTATGCGTGAAAAACCAATTTATCATAGTACCTATACCGGCCGCCCCCCCGATGAACCAGCGGTACTTGGCGTTGCGCTGAATGAAGTGTTTGTGCCATTGCTACAAAAGCAATTTCCAGAAATCGTCGATTTTTATTTGCCACCTGAAGGCTGTTCGTATCGCGTTGCCGTAGTAACGATGAAGAAACAATATGCTGGTCACGCCAAGCGCGTGATGATGGGCGTGTGGAGTTTCTTACGGCAGTTCATGTATACCAAATTTGTGATTGTTTGCGATGACGATGTGAACGCGCGTGACTGGAAAGACGTCATTTGGGCTATGACAACACGGATGGATCCAGCGCGCGATACTGTTTTGGTCGAAAATACACCAATTGATTATCTTGATTTCGCATCACCGGTATCCGGTCTTGGCTCTAAAATGGGCATGGATGCAACAAATAAATGGCCGGGGGAGACGGATCGCGAATGGGGCGTTCCTATTGTTATGGATGCTGAAGTGAAGCAACGTGTTGATGCGTTGTGGGACGAATTGGATATTCTCTAAGGAAATAAAGCTGTTATGAAACAATTCGTGTGTCGTGTAGCGACCATAGAAAATTTGACGCCAAATGTTTATCGCATTGTTTTAGCGTTGCCGGAATCGATTGAGTTCCAAGCAGGGCAATACATTCAAGTGGTGATGGGTGAACGTGACAAACGGCCGTTCTCGATTGCATCATGCCCTTCGAAAACCTCAGAGCTGGAACTCCATATAGGCGCTACGTCGGATAATCCGTATGCGATGGAAGTACTACAAAAGATGCGTGATACTGGTGAAATCACGATTGAAGCGCCGCTTGGCGAGGCATGGCTTCGAAGCGATAGTGAACGACCGATCATTTTAATTGCTGGTGGCACCGGCTTTTCTTATACCTGGTCGATTCTACAAGCGCATTTGCGAAGTGCTTCCAAGCGTCCCGTGACGTTATACTGGGGCGGACGCAAGCCGGAAGATCTGTATCTGGATAAGCAGTTACAAGAGCTTTCTGCACATCACGAAAATATGCACTATCGCCCAGTCGTTGAACAGGCGCCTGAATCGTGGCATGGCGCTCAAGGATTGGTTCACCACGCAGTGATGGCTGAACAGACTGACCTCAACGAAGCGGATATTTATGTAGCTGGACGCTTCGAAATGGTTCGAGTGATTCGTGATGCATTCCATGCTCAAGGATTACCGTTGTCGCAACTTTATGGCGATGCGCTGGCGTTTATCTAACCAGTTCTGTTATACTCGCCGCGCAATTTACCAAGGGGTGCCTTGCTGACACAGGTTTGTGCAGTTTGGCTGAGATGCAGTATTGCGAACCCTTTGCACCTGATCCGGTTAATACTGGCGTAGGGATGGTAGCAATCAAACTCCATTATAAAACCTGCCCGACCGGATTGTTTCTGAATAAGTTATTGAGGAAATAATCCATGTTATCACCTGCTTTATTATTCGTTGCAGCAATTGCTGGCGAAGACCCGATTGAACGTATTGCTGTTCAAGGTCACTATCGATCGCTATATGTCAATGAGGCGCCGACAAGTGTGTCAGTGCTCACTTCAGATGCTATGGGACAACGCCATGGCACGCATATGGAAGATGTACTCAACGTTATCCCGAATCTAAATTTCTCCAGCGGGAGTTCGCGTGCGCGTTTTTTACAGATACGCGGTATTGGCGAACGTAGTCAGTTTGTTGATCCAATTAATCCGTCCGTTGGGATACTCATTGACGGTATCAATTACAGCGGTTTAGGACAGGCGGCGCAGCTTTTCGACATTAGCCAAGTAGAAGTCTATCGCGGACCGCAAAGCGGTCGCTTTGGTGCTGATGGCATGGCTGGCATGTTAGTGCTTGAGAGTACCGCAGCGCGCGCTGAGTTTGATGGTTTTTGGCAAATCGGCGCAGCGAATTATGGCGCTGTTGAGGGCGGCGTTGCTGTCGGTGGTGAGCTAGGCGCTCTTGGCCGTGCTCGGTTGAGTGTCTATCAACAAGCTGATGATGGCTTTACTGAAAACACTTATCTGCAACGCGACGATACTCAGTCGCGCTCAGAGCGTATCGCACGTTTCAATGTGTGGACTGATCTTGCCGACCATTGGCAATTACGATCAACTGCGCACCTGTATCGCCAAGATAATGGCTATGACGCATTTTCACTCGATAATACGCGACAAACCTTGTCAGACGAGCCTGGTGAAGACGATGCGACCATGAAGGCCGCACGTTTAGCATTAACATATAGTGGCGCGGAGACACATGAAACCGTGTTTAGTTATAGTGTATTAAGCACTGATACGCTTTACAGCTATGACGAAGATTGGAGCTATGTCGGTATTGCTCCGGGTTGGGAGTATTCATCGACTGATGCATACTGGCGTGAACGTCTTGATCATACGTTAGAAGCTCGTTGGCTTAGTACCCAGCCGATTAATGTTATGGGACTAGCAACCGATTGGGTTGTCGGTTGGTATCACCTGAGTCGCGACGAATCCTTGCGCCGCGAGTTCATGAACTGGGATACCTATGCCGATGATACGTTTAATAGTGACTATGAAAGCAAGCGCCATGCACTTTACGGCGAAGTCACGCAATACGTGAGCGATCAATGGCAGTTGACCACCGGATTACGTCTCGAGCGATATCGTAACGCCTATGACGATTCCAATTCTGTGGCAGTAACACCTCGAGACACCATGCTCGGTGGACGCGTCAGCTTAAGTTATAACCCAGCCGTTGGGCGGATGATGTATTTAACTTGGTCTCGTGGCTACAAAACCGGTGGTGTCAACGCAGAAGCGCTAGGCAAAGCCACTGATAATCCCGAACTTGAAGCGTTTTTGCTTCAGCGCTCGAGCTTTGCCCCAGAGTATTTAACCAGCTTAGAAGCCGGTTACAAGTTCATTAATGCCGATGATACGTTATCGCTTAATGTGGCTTTGTTTGCACAAAATCGTGATGATGTGCAGCTGAAAAGCTGGATAAACCGCGCGCAAACGTTTATTGGTTACATTGAAAATGCGGCCGGTGGAAAAGTACATGGTCTTGAAGCTGAACTCAATTTAGAGCTCACACCACAGCTGTGGTGGTTTGCGAACGTTGGCTTACTCGAAACAGAGATTGAAGGCTTTATTACCGAAGACGGCATTGATATGGAAGGTCGCGAGCAAGCGCAGGCACCGGGTTATCAGGTGAATACCGGTATCAATTGGCAAGTGACCGAAAACTTGAGTGCCACGTTGCAAATCGATAGCAAAGACAGTTTCTATTTTTCTGACTCGCATAACAGCCAAAGCGAGTCGTACAATTTGTTGCATGCCAGTTTAAAGTGGCAACTTGATGCGTGGCGTATTACTTTGTGGGGACGTAATTTAACAGATGAAGATTATGCCACACGTGGATTCTACTTCGGCAACGACCCGCGAGATGAATATCAACCTACGACTTATGTCCAGTGGGGCGAACCACGTCGCATTGGTATAACATTTAATTACGCAATGTAATTGGGAGCGAGTGTTTGGAAAATATCGCCATTGCCTTTGCGTTGCTGTATTTGTGGTTAGCCGCACGCCAATCTGTTTGGTGTTGGTTAGCTGGGGCAATTAGTTGCGCAATTTATACCTATTTAATGTTTCAAGTGCAGCTCTATATGGAGTCGGGGCTGCAAGCCATCTACGTGGCGCTTTCAGCCTATGGTTGGTGGCAATGGCGATTTGGTGTGGCGCAAGCACCGGCGCAAGATGTTGCTGACTATTCTTGGTGGTGGCATGTGCGAGCCATCGTTGCGCTGGCGTTTGTTGCAAGTGGGTGCGCTTGGTTACTTGAACTTTACACCGATGCCGATCAAGTTTGGCTGGACAGTTTCACCACTGTCTACAGCCTGTTTGCAACTTGGTTGCTCACCCGCAAGCTATTTTCTAATTGGTTATATTGGCTTGTTATTGATAGTGTGTATATTTATCTCTATGCAATTAAAGGGTTTGAGAAAACCAGCGGACTTTTTGCGATCTACATATTATTGATATTATATGCCATGTGGAATTGGCGCCGGAGTCAAAAGGAATTATGCAACAACACTGGTTAACAAATTTACCGATACACGGAGTGATGAAAACCGAACCGTTGTTGCGGGGCGTCGCCAATGACGTATACAAAATCACGTCGATGAGTGGCGTATATGTACTCAAGCATTTCCGCTTCGACCATCCTTATGGCCTCGACCGCGACCAAGAAGTCGCGGTGCAACAGATACTGTTTAATCATGGTTTAGCCCCAGAAGTGCTGCATTATGATGCAGTTCAAGGTCTCATGCTCCAAGCTTTTATTGAAACGCCTGATCTGTCTCACGATAGCAAAGCGATGGGAACAAAAATTCAACGGCTTGGTGAAATCAGTGCACACATTCATCGTTTACCTGTGGATGTCCCAGTTTGGTCTTTACGTAGCCGTGTACAACGTTATTGCGATAACTTAGCTCAGTATGAACCCGAACGCGCAAGACAGTTTCAGAAGCGACTACAGCAGCAACGAAAGTTATTAGATAGCTTTGGCAACAATCCCGTTTTTTGCCACAACGATTTAGCCTTTCATCACGTTTTTCTCAGTCAACCACCGCAAGTGATTGATTGGGAATATTCGGGCTTGGGTGAACGTTACTTTGATTTGGCCAATTGTATTCAAGTAAATCAACTCGAGCGTTCCGAGCAACGGGCCTTTATCAACGCTTATGAAGGTGCCTCCGGAGAACGCGTTGATAGTCAGCACTTACAGAACTGGCTTGAGCTTTCTCAAACCATCAGTCAACTTTGGTACGAACTACACCACCACCTCCAACATCATCACCTTTAAACTTGCGCGCACGAGGAGAGCCTATGTCGAAGCTTACTGATCGTATGTACGGATTATTAGCTGAGGATGAAGATGCTCGTGTTTGCAAAGATATTCCGGAAAGTGCTTGTAACGATCAACCCCAAGCCTTTATGGCGCATTTATGGTCATTGACGCTAACTAAATTAGGCGACTCATTAGTTAGCGCTCGTTTAGTATTACCGTGGATGCTGACCGCACTGGGGGCACCAAGTGTGTTTATTAGTGCGCTTGTACCGCTGCGAGAGTCGTTGGCATTATTACCACAGTTATTCATTGCGCAACAAATGCGCCAAACACCAGTTCGAAAGTGGTTTTGGGTCGCTGGTAGTGTCGGACAAGCGCTGTCGCTGCTTGGCATGGTGGCTGCTATTGTGTTTACTGAAGGCACGTTTTTAGGTTGGGCCGTGGTGACGCTGCTGGCGCTCTTTAGTTTATCTCGCGGTGTGTGCTCGGTTGCGATAAAAGACGTGCAAGGCAAAACCATTTCGAAAACTCGGCGTGGCCGACTTTCTGGGCTTGCTGCATCAGTGGCAGGGCTTCTGTCGTTGGCGACAGCATTAGTCATTATTTTTGCACCACAGTTTACCAATGTTGGTGACGAGGGCGATGCTTGGTTATTCATTTTGCTCCTGACGTTTGCAGCGCTTTTGTGGCTGGTTGCCGCCGCTGTGTACGCGAGTGTGCCGGAAGTTCCCGGTGCCACTGAAGGCGGCGGCAATGCCCTCATTGAAGCACTAAAATCGATACGTTTGTTGTGGCAAGACAAAAACTTTGGCCAGTTTGTTCTTACTCGAGCCTTGCTCGTGGCTTCTGCATTTGCGATTCCATACATCGTGGTGATGATTCAGCGCAGTGGCGAGGGTAGCCTAACGAGTTTGGGCGGACTTATGTTGGCAAGCGGTTTAGCCGGAATGTTGGCAGGACGGTTTTGGGGTAAATGGTCAGATAGCGCAAGTCATCATGTGATGGCGGCGGCAGCGGCTATGGCAACGCTAGTGATGGCAATAGCCTTAGCATTGTATGTATTAAGCCCCGAGTTGTTGGCCCAGCAATGGTTAGCGGGACTGCTTATTTTTAGTGCCGCAGTGTCACATCACGGCGCGCGCGTAGGACGGAAGACGTATTTGGTGGATATGGCAACGCAAGAAACACGTGCGCAATATACAGCCGTTTCTAATACGGTGCTCGGTATGGTTTTATTGCTCGGTATTTTACTCGGTGTCTTAGAAAGTTTTGCGGGCGTCGAAGCGGTGATTGGCTTATTAATTATCTTGGGTGTTGTTGCGTCGCTTCGTGCGCTCAGTTTACCAAACGTCCAACAGGATTAAGAAAAAAAAAGCGAGCCAGCAAGGCTCGCTTTCGTTTAAAGCTTGCTTTTACTTGCCGCGAATGACGCCATATAAACCGACAATCACAGCAACAGCGCCACCAATTAAGTACCACATTGCTTCGTCAGTTGTTTCGCCAGTAAGCGCTTGTGTCGCTTCAGAGGCAACTGAGTTATACGCTTCCCAACCAAAATACAGCAAAATAACACCTACCACTAACAGAACGATTCCAATGACTTTGTTCATCGAATTTTTCCTTTTTATTTTCATGGATTAAGGTACTACCGATTCAGCATAGCAAAAATAATAGAATTTGCGAAAGGGATAAAAAAACCGCGCTAATTTGCGCGGTCTTTCATGAGGTAGGAATTAGCCTAAATAAGAGGTTAACATCCAAGACGTTTTCTCTTGTTCTTTGATGTAATCGCTCATTAATGACGCGGTACCTTCGTCGCTCGCTTCGCCGGCAATTTCAAGAATCTCGCGTTGCAGGCGAATAATGACACGATAGCTATCAAGAATTTCACGTACACAGGCCTTCCCGTCGTGAATATCTTTCGCCTCTTGAATTTCGCTTGCTTTGATATAAGTCGAATAAGCATGTAACGGGCGCTGACCTAACGTGAGAATGCGCTCAGCAACTTCGTCAACCTTTAAAAGTAAGTCATTGTAGGTTTCTTCAAACTTCGCATGAAGTTCGAAAAACTCCTTTCCTTTAATGTTCCAGTGAAAACCACGAACATTCATATACATTACTTGATAGTTGGCTAACAACTGATTCAAACGTTCCGCAAGCTGCTCGGCATGATGGTGGTCAATACCAATCACATTCAACTGTTGCATGTTTAACTCCTTGTTTGGATTTAATTTATAACTTTTATCTATGGACCAGTATAGACTATTTCAAGTTATAGGTAGCAACGATTAAACTCGATTAAGCTCATCGACTTTGCCATCACGAATGTGTTGTTCGCCTCGTTTCTTGGCCAATTGAATTTGTTTTTCACGTTCCGCAAACCGTTGTTTTTGCTCAGGTGTTGTCTTGTCATGGCAGTGCGGACAGCTCACACCTTTTACATAGTGCTCTGACTGTTTTTCTTCGTCAGTAATTGGCATCCGACAGGCATAACATTGATCGTAATCACCTTGTTGCAAGCCGTGGCGAACAGTCACGCGTTGATCAAACACAAAACAATCACCTTGCCAGGTGGTGTCTTCTTCCGGTACTTCTTCTAGGTACTTTAGAATGCCGCCTTTAAGGTGATAAACCTCATCAAAGCCGATAGATTTCAAATAAGCTGTTGATTTCTCGCAGCGAATACCGCCGGTACAAAACATCGCAACTTTTTTGTGCTTTTCCGGATCGAGATGATCTTTCACGTACTGTGGAAATTCACGGAAAGAGTCGGTTTTTGGGTTAATTGCGCCCTCGAACGTACCTACTGCATATTCGTAGTCATTGCGTGTGTCAATTAACAGAACCTCAGGATCACGAATCAAATCGTTCCAGTCGCTTGGTTCAACATAGGTGCCCACCACGTTCTTCGGGTCAACCCAATCAATGCCCATGGTAACGATTTCTTTTTTCAGTTTTACTTTGGTGCGGTAAAACGCCTGCTTATCGCTTGGTGATTCTTTATGCTCAATATCAGCAAAGGCTTCTTGGCTACGAATAAAGGCTAACACATTGTCGACACCTTCGCGGGTACCACAAATAGTGCCGTTAATTCCTTCTCGTGCTAACAACAACGTACCTTTCACTTCGTTTTTGAGCATGCAGTTATAAAGAGGCTCACGAAAGGCTTCAAAATCATTAAATTCCACAAACTTGTAGAGTGCGGCGCAAATATACATCTGTTATTTCCTTCTTTGGCGATTCGGAACGTAAATCCGAGGTCAAAATTTGCGCGCGCATTCTACCACAATTTTATTCGCTAAGCAGTTTTTGTACTTCGGTCTCAAGACTCTTAAGGCCGTAATCCCGTCCGATTTGCAGCGCTTGTTCGGTGGATGCATTGTCATACCAAGCGGCATGTAGAGCCATCATAGCGCCAACGCGGTTACTGCTTGAACAATGAATTAGTGTGGTTTGGCCCTGTGTTGCGGCAAGTGCTCGGTCAAAGTCGGCAACATTGTCACGAGTGAGGTCACTTGGTCCGCCCACTGGCACACGATAGTATTCCAGCTCGAGCTCCTGTGCCCACTGGGCTTCTTGATCGTCGTTGTTCATGTCGCTATCGGTCAGTAGATTGATAACGGCAGTAACACCTTGTTCTTTTAACTTCACGAGGTCGTCTTTTGCTGGTTTACCAGCGGTAAAATGCTGTTCATTTGGGTGATGAATGTTTGGCACGTCAGCAACGGCGACAGGAATTTTATTGACGGGTTGTTGTTCATCACAGGCGGATAAAAATAGAACAGATAGTAGCGCTAAAACTAAGAGATAAACGCGTTGCATGGAAAGACTCCTTACTCTGGTTCAGGTTGCAGTAAATATAGCGGCTCTGTGGCATAAGATCACCTTTGATTTGGCTGGTTTCAGGCTCGGTATTTGGTTAGGATGGCAATTACACATGCAGAGGAACAGTCATGAGTCAGCTTACCCCAGGATTTATAGTTGCCCATAGCCATCGGTTACAGGATTTAACCGACCTTGTGGTATCAATGAATCGTCACTATCCCATCGGCGTTTTAGATAGCGAGACCATATTGGTTCAATCCAATGGTATTGCTCAGTGGCTAAAGCAACATCTTGCTCGCGATCTAGGTATTGCAGCGATGGTTGATGTGACCTTGCCGGCACGATTTCAATGGCAGGCTTATCGCGCGGTGTTGGGCAATGATCTGCCGCGGCATTCACCATTCGATAAAGATCGTCTAACCTGGCGAATTTTACGCATTCTACCGCAACATCTTAACGAACCTGAGTTTGAGCCGTTACGGCGCTATATGGCTGATGATTTGGAACAGCGAAAATGTTTCCAGTTAAGCGAACGCCTTGCCGATTTATATGATCAGTACCAAATTTATCGCGCCGACTGGCTAAGCGATTGGGCGGCTGGTGGCTCATTAGCGGTCTCCGATGGCCAAGCATGGCAACCGTTATTGTGGCGTTATTTATTGGCCGATGTCGGTGATTCGCGCTGGAATAACCGCGCCTATTTGCACCAAAAATTTATCGACACCTGTCGCCAACGCGCAGCTGGCCAGCGACCGTCCAATTTACCACCGCGGGTGGTGGTGTTTGGTATCTCCAGTTTGCCGAAGCAAACGCTCGAGGTGTTACAGGCTCTGAGCCGGTTCACGCAAGTGGTTTTGTGTGTGCACAACCCCTGTCAGTATTACTGGGCTGATATCATTGACGGTAAAGACATTTACGACCAGGAAGTGAAAGCACGCCATCAACGTCGTCATCAGCGCCCAGATTATGTGAACACGGATGAGCTGCACGCATATAGTCACCCGCTACTAGCATCCTGGGGTAAACAAGGGCGCGACTATATTCGATTACTCGATTTCTTTGATGAAACGAACGAATTGCGTCATGAATTTCCGACGTTAAAACTTGATATGTTTGAGCAACCGTTGCCGGAAAAACCATCCGTTCTCGACGCGATTCGCTATGATATTTTACATCTCAATTCGCCTCATGAAGCGCAACAACAGTGGCAAGGTGTTGTTTTAGATGATAGCGCGATCCAATTTCACTGTGCCCATAGCCCGCAACGCGAAGTCGAAATTCTACACGATCAGTTATTGGCACGATTTGCGGCTGACCCGAGTTTAAAGCCTCGCGATGTCATGGTTATGGTACCCGATATCGATCAGTATGCACCGCATATTGATGCCGTGTTCGGACGTTACGAGCGCGATGATGCAAGATGTATTCCGTATAGTTTAGCCGACCAAGGCGCACGGCATCAGCATCCGATGCTAATCGCGCTGGAATATATCTTGACCATTGGCCAGCAACGCGCAAACGCCAGTGAGTTGTTCGATTTGTTGCAAGTAACCGCCATTCAAAAACGGTTTGGCCTTCATGCCGATCAATTAACCACCTTACAACGGTGGATTGATGCATCAGGTATACGGTGGGCTCTAGATGAGCATCATCGGGCACAATTACAGTTGCCCGCTGAACACCAAAACACTTGGCTGTTTGGATTACAGCGCATGCTATTTGGGTATGCCGTTGGAGAAGTGGAAGGTTTTGACCCTGGCTGGCAGCAGATTGAACCATTGGTTGATGTTGGTGGCTTAGACGCGGATATCGTTGGCGCATTACATCAGTTCGTCATGGTGTTAAACGAACATTTTGAGCAAGCCAGACAAGAACGCACACCGGTACAATGGGCAACCTATCTCAATGCTTTGCTCGGGCGCTTGTTTTTGCCTGAATCCGACGCCGATGTCGTTTTGCTGAACCGACTTCAGCAACGCTTACAAGAATGGCTGGAAGCGACGCAAAGTGCCGCCCTTGATGAGCCGATTGCACTAACTGTTGTGCTCGAAAGTTGGTTCAGCCAAGTCGATGAGCCCAGTTTGAACCAACGCTTCTTAGCGGGTCGCGTTAACTTTGCAACGCTAATGCCTATGCGTGCTATCCCGTTTAAATATGTTTGTTTATTGGGAATGAACGACGGTGACTATCCGCGTACCCAGAAACCATTCGATTTTGATTTAATGGCGCGCGACTATCGGCCCGGTGACCGTTCTCGCCGTGAAGATGATCGTTACCTATTTTTGGAAGCTATTTTGTCCGCCCAGCAGTTGCTATATATCAGCTGGCAAGGAAGAAGCATTCGTGACAACAGCGAAAAGCCGCCGTCAGTATTAGTCAGCCAATTTCTCGAGCACATTCAGCAGGTATATGGCGAGCGCAGTGATGGCAACGCTTGGGTAGTCGAGCATCGACTGCAGCCTTTCCATCGCGATTATTTCAAACTGTCACAGCCACAGCTGAATGACTTATTTAGTTTCGCTGAAGAGTGGCATGTTGTGCACGGCGAATCGGCAACGGATGCGCCACGAAAACAGCAGCTTACTGAGTGGGTGCCGCCTCGCGCTCTGACAGTAAAACAACTCAGTGACTTCATGAAGGAATCGGCAAAATTGTTTACCCAGGTACGCCTCAATACCTATTTACAGGAACAAACGCATACACTTCGAGATGAAGAGCGATTTGCACTTGATGGTTTAGAGCGCTGGCAATTGCTTCAACCAACGTTACAGCAAGCTATGCGATGTCTACGTGAACAACACGATGTCGCGAAAGCCGAAGCAACTATTGCTGCCATGCTCGAACGCTATCAGCGCGCTGGCGAACTACCACTTGGTGCGTCCGGTTTATTCATGCGGGATAATTTGCTTGCCGACACGCAAGGCTTGTTAGAACGAGCCAGCAGTTTTTTTGATGTTTATCGCGAGCAGATTGGAACGGTGCAAGTTGCCCATAAATTTGCGAATGGAATAAGCGTTGAAGCAACCTTTGCATCACTTCAGCAGAACAGCCGAGGTGAGCGACTCTGGCTGCAGGTTACGCCATCGGTTATTGTTGATAGCAATCGCAAAGCGTATCGCCCGCGTCCGCAGCATGCGGTGAAGTTATGGCTAGAGCATCTATTACTCAACACGCTTCGTATGACACGCAGTTGCCTATTGGGACGCGAGGGCGTGATTGAATTCGCGCCCATGAAACAACAACAAGCGCTGGAATTGCTAACTGTTGTGATGCATTGGGTTCACGCAGGGCTTCAGCAACCACTGCCATTGGAATTAGAAACCGCATTTGAGGGAATCAAGGGAAATCACAAAGACTGGCAACAGGCTTTTGCGCAAGAATCTGTCAATGCCATCCATCCAAAAGCTCAGGAATTCTATGATGAATCAGGGTTCAATCACACGGCACAGAAGTTACGAGCAGTCTATACGGCGCGCTACTTCCCTGACTATGCCAGTTTGACGGCAACCGATACATTGAATGATATGGCGCAAGCGCTGTATCAACCAATGATGCAGCATTTATTTCTGAGCATGCCAACAACGGAGGTGGCAGGGTGAGTGCAATTAATAAATTACAGCCGTTGACGTTTCCACTCGAGGGCAGTCGGTTAATTGAAGCAAGTGCCGGTACGGGTAAAACCTATACCATTGCAGCGCTTTATTTACGTTTAGTGCTTGGCCACGAATGCCAACGTTGTTATACCCCAGATGAAATTCTAGTCGTGACCTTTACCGATGCAGCAACCGAAGAGCTACGCAATCGAATTCGCGCTAATTTGAGTGAAGCTGCCGCCTACTTCCGTGGCGATATTGATGTACGCGATGGCTTTTTGCAGGCTTTGAAAGCGGCGTACGCCGTGGATGAATTGGCCGGCTATGCTCGCTTACTTGATTTGGCGGCGCAAGCAATGGACGAAGCTGCAGTACATACCATTCATGGTTGGTGTAACCGGATGTTGCGTGAGCATGCTTTTGCCAGTGGTAGCTTGTTTACTCAGCAACTAAATACCGATACTCAGGCATTGTGGCAGCAAGTTAGTGAAGACTATTGGCGGACATTTATTAGTGTTTACACTGAAGCCGAGCTACAACATTATCAGCTTGTCATCAATGAGTTTGCCGATCCTGAAGCATTGTTGAACGCGGTTAGACCGATCTTGAACCATGGTCAGCCAAGTAGCCTTCCGGCGCCATCTGCTGTGTTACAAAAAACGATGCAAGCACAGCAGGCAATTCGAGACAATTTTCACCATGCCAGTTGGCCACAATGGATTGAAGAAGGCGAAGCGATTTTAGCTAAACTGCGCGACGAAAAACGCCTAAATGGCAATAAAATGCGTGTCGATTCGGTCGCTAAATGGCTGGCGCAGCTGCGCGAGTGGGCGGCGTCGTTGCACCATGCGAATGCGCCGCTAGTGCCAAGTTTTGAGCCGAAAACAGGGTGGGATCGGTTCACTATGGATGGCTTGCAAGATGCGCTGAAAGGGGACGTGCCTGAGCACCCCTTATGGCAACAACTCACTGCATTAAGAGAAGCGTTTGAAAACATCCCAACGCCTCGCTCTGGGCTACTGCAACACGCCGCACAATGGTTTCAAAAGCGCTTCGCTACGCTACAGCAACAACGTGCCGAAATGGGTTTTGATGACATGCTGACCCGATTGCGTTATGCGTTATATGGTGAGTTTGGAGACGCGCTTGCAGATACCATTCGGCAACAGTTTCCAATTGCTATGGTTGATGAATTTCAGGATACCGACCCAGTTCAATACGCGATATTTGATAAGGTATATCAGCTTGAAACGCCCCAGGCAGGTACGGGAATATTCCTAATTGGTGACCCGAAGCAGGCCATTTATTCATTTCGCAATGCTGATATCCATACGTATCTAAAAGCCCGTACCGCGACCACCGGTCGGCATTATACCTTGGCAACCAATTATCGCTCGACTCAAGCGATGGTTGATGCAAGTAATGCGTTGTTTTTAGAGGCAAAAGACACGCCGAAGGGGCCATTTCATTTTCGCGATCCAGCCTCAGGAGACGATCCATTACCATTTATACCGGTATCGGCAAACGGATTGAAACAGCGTTTTGAAATTGATGGTGTTGCGCCCGCCGCTTTACAGTTCGATTGTTATACGGCTGAAGGCAAGCAAAATAATGCTAATCTCAACGCAATAATGGCTAATTGGCATGCTGAACATATTGCGCAGTTGCTCAACAACCCGCAGGCTGGCTTTGTTGAGAACGGCGAGTTACAGCGCGTTAAACCGAGCGATGTGGCGGTGTTGGTAAATAGCGGCGTAGAAGCGAAAATTATTCGTCAGGCGTTACGCGAGCGCGGTATTCAAAGCGTTTACTTATCTGACCGTGATTCGGTGTTTAGTAGCCCACTTGCAGTGGAATTGTTGCGGGTATTGCAAGCTTGCGCACAACCGCGCGACCCGAGCTTATTGCGAGCCGCTTTAGTCAGTCGGTTGTTGGATTTGTCGTTGACCGACATTGACCAAACTCTGAATGATGAACTGCGTTGGGATAGTTTTGCAGAGCGCTTTTTGGCTTATCACCTGCGCTGGCAATATCATGGCGTTCTCGCCATGATTCAGCGCTTACTGCATGACTATGACGTTCCAGCTCGATTACTGCGCGAAGTAGACGGTGAACGGCAACTGACGGATTTGTTACATATCACCGAACTACTACAGCAACAGGCTGCTGTTAGCGAGGGCATGTCAGGTATTTTGCGCTATTTAGCTGAGCATATTGAGTTGGCGCGAGAAGGAAGCAGCACCGATTCAAAAGAGCAACAGGTGCGTCTAGAAAGTGATAGCCAATTGGTACAAGTTATCACGATTCATAAATCGAAAGGCTTGCAGTATCCGTTGGTTTATTTGCCATTTATTGCTTGTACGAAAACAAAGGATAAGCGAGTTCGATTCCCAGCTGTTTATCACGATAGCGATGGCAATATTCAGGTTGCGCTTGCCGGTGACGATGAAACCATTGCGGCGAAGCTTGACCAAGAACGACTCGAGGAAGATATTCGCAAACTTTACGTGGCTGTTACCCGAGCTCAGTTTGCTACGTTTATTGGTTTGGCGCCGTTTAATACGCTTCACGATACCGCGATTAATTATGTGCTAAGTGGCGGTAGCCAGCTGGAGTTGAGCCAATGGCAGCCGCCTTTGCATTGTCATCGCAATGACGTTGCTGACGACATCGCACAGACGTGGTATCAGCCATCACAGGCTGCTCAAACAGCAATCAATTATTGTCGAATGCCAGCAAGCTTTCGTTTCGAGAGCTGGTGGGTCGCGAGCTACAGTGCATTGAAGTACGGTGATTGGGTAGCTGTTGATGATGTCAATAGTGCGAATGCGCTTGAAGAACAACATGATCAGCAGCCAGTGCAACTAACGGCACCAAGTTTAGATACGATACATGGTTTTCCGAAAGGTGCGGATGCCGGTACGTATTTACATAACCTACTCGAAGATGCAGCCGAAGAAGGTTTCGCACTGCTACACGAAAACCCAGCCAAATTGCAGGAATTTGTAGTTGAGCGCTCGCAACTCGAACCTTGGGCAGCTCACCAAGAAGTGTTAACGCATTGGTTAGCGACAATGCTTTCAAAACCGATGCATTTCAATGGGACCGAAATGAGGTTGGCTGACTTGCAGAAACTTAAAGCGGAGCCCGAATTTTGGTTTCCTGCGCCCGAGCTCGATGCACAGCGTATTGATGCGTTAGTTCGTGAACAGGTATTGCGCGGCTATGACCGTCCGAAAGTGCTACCGATGCAATTAAACGGCATGCTTAAAGGCTTTATCGATTTGGTGTTTGAACACAACGGGAAATATTACGTTGCTGATTATAAATCAAATTATTTAGGTCCAAACGAAATGGCATACACTGCGGATGCAATGCGCGACAAAATCTTGAGCAGCCGATATGACCTTCAGTACGTCATTTATTTAGTTGCGCTGCATAAGCTTCTCGGCGTACGTCTTGGCGAACTCTATGATTACGATCAGCATGTTGGTGGTGCGGTGTATTTGTTTTTACGTGGTATCGAAGCACCGTCTGCGGGCGTTTTTTATGACAAACCGCCGCGGCAGTTGATTGAGCAATTAGCCGAGCTATTTAGCGTGGCGGAGGTGTTACCATGCTAGCGCAATTGCAACTTTGGTATCAGCATGGTTGGATACGCGCGATTGATCTCAGCCTTGCGCAACAACTCGCGCAGCAACTCGATGATGACCAAGCAACCGTTGTTTTACTGGCGGCGTTGGTTAGTTATCAACTGGGGCGTGGTCATCCTTGTCTTGATTTAGCACAGTTATACGCTGCACCTGAGCAAACGTTGGGTTTACCGCCAGAGCATGCCAGCGTTGAGAGTTTGCAAGTTTGTCAAATGCCGCACCAAGTTTTGGCCAACGTCTCGGCGGGTATGTCGTTACAAAACGCACTTGAAGTGTTGCTTTGCTCGCCGGCAGTAAAGCCAGAAAATAGCCCTTTAGTACTCCAACAGCAGCGTTTGTATTTACGTCGTTATTTTTGTTATGAACAACAAATTAAAACTGACTTAGCAGCGCGCATGGCATCGTTGCAACAAGTAAACCCGAAGCACTTGAAGCAAGTTTTAGATGAGTTGTTTGGTCAACAACAAACAATCAGTTGGCAACGCACCGCTTGTGCGATGGCAATGCGCAGCTTGTTCACCATTGTAACCGGTGGGCCTGGAACTGGTAAAACCTACACCGTGGTCCGATTGTTGGCGACTTTACAGAAGTTGCGAGGGCAGTCGGAACCGCTGCGAATTAGACTCGCTGCGCCGACCGGGAAAGCCGCCGCGCGTATGAGTGAATCCATCGGCAATGAATTACTGACTTTAGCAAGCATTGATGATGTGAAAGCCGATATTCCAACCGAAGCTGTGACACTGCATCGATTGCTCGGAACCTTACCAAACAGCCGTGGCTTTCGTCATAACAAGGACAACCCATTGCACACCGATGTTGTGATAATTGACGAAGCATCGATGGTAGATATTGAAATGATGGCTGCGGTGGTTCAGGCGCTGCCATCACATGCTCGACTCATTTTACTGGGTGATAAAGATCAGCTGGCCTCAGTCGAGGCTGGCGCTATATTGGGGCAGTTATGTGAACAAGCCGAGCACGGGCACTACACGCCGGAGTTAACTAATTGGTTAAATGCGACTGCCGATGTTGCGTTGCCAGCAGATAAAACCGATGCCGCTGGCGAAAATTGGCCATACTTGCAACACACCACTATGTTTCATGAGAGTCGTCGCTTTGATCCAAACAAAGGTATTGGGAAATTAGCCGACGAAGTCAATCGACAACAGCGGACGTGGTTAGAAAAATGGCTGCGCGATAGCGACGCGATGGCCGCGGCGCAGGCAGAATTTGACAATATACGCATGCGCGCTGTCTCAAGACCCAATCATCAGTCTGTTCAACAAATGGTTGAAGAAGGCTATGCGCCGTTATTGACATTAATTCAGACGCGGCCAGAATCGAGTAGCGCTGCTGAAATAGATGTTTGGGCGGCAGACATTCTTAAACAACTTGAACAGTTTCAGATTCTTACAGCTGTGCGTGAAGGCGAATGGGGAATGCACCAGTTTAATCAACGTATTAGTTATTGGTTATTTGGTGATTTAGCGGCCGATCATGGTTGGTTTGAAGGAAGACCAGTCATGGTTACCCATAACGATTACAGTCTTGATTTGCGCAATGGCGATATCGGCATCGTCTTGCGACGGCAACCAAATGAACCATTGCGCGTTGCCTTTGCAACGACAGAGGGCAATATACGCTGGTTGTTGCCAAGCCGTCTCACTCAGGTCGATACTGCGTTTGCGATGACGATTCACAAATCGCAAGGGTCGGAATTTACTCACACAGTCATGGTGTTACCGGAGCACGACGTGCCAATTTTGACCAAAGAATTGTTATATACCGGCATCACCCGTGCGAAAGAGCAATTCACGCTGCTGTGCGCGAATCCCCAGTTAGTGTTAAAAGCAGTCGAGCGTCGCATCCAACGAAGTGGAGGATTAGCCGATGGGTGATATTCAGATATCGCAGCGTGTATTCATTCCCGAACGCGAAATTGAATGGCAATTTATTCGTTCATCAGGCGCAGGCGGGCAGAATGTCAATAAAGTATCCACTGCGGCTCAGCTGATTTTTGATATCCGCGCTTCTTCGTTACCAGATATGTACAAAGAGCGGTTATTGGCACTACGCGACCATCGCATCACGCAAAGCGGCAAAATTATTATTAAGTGCCAAGAGACACGTAGCCAGCTTACCAATCGTGAGTTAGCACTTGAGCAATTCATCGCATTAGTTCGTAGTGTTGGCGCAACTCGCAAAAAACGAATTCCCACCAAGCCCTCCAAGGCAGCTCAACAACGCCGCGTTGATGCCAAGAAAAAGCGCGCATCGATTAAAGCAATGCGCGGCAAAGTCGATTAATTTTTGAGCTTGCAGCTCCGACCAGTTCGATCCATACTGCGGTTGTTTACAAGTTTTATACAAACTTTATTTCTCAGAACAACCAGGTAAGCTCATGAAAAATAAAACCAAAAAATTTAATTTACTCACGCCATTGGTGTTGTCCGGTAGCTTTTTTTTAATCACAGCCTGTGGCGATAGCTCGAGCGAAGCTGAACCACCTACAGGGAATCTCACTCCACCAGATAGCATCGCGACATTTGCTCCCGCAGGTAATTTAAACGCTGATGTTACATGGACCAATTACGGTGTTCCGTATGTTAAAGCCGATAATTTAGAAAGCTTGGGTTTTGGGGTTGGTTATGCCTTTGCTCAAGATAATTTGTGTATATTGGCCGACCAGATCGTTAAATTTAACTCGAAACGCGCGTTCTATTTTGGTCCTGATGCCGTACCTGGTTCGGGAGACTCTGAGAATTTACTTACCGACTTTGGCTTCTTGACGCTTGGTATTCGCGACAATGCCGAAGCAGGCTTTGAACAAATCAGTGAAAAAGCACAAGCGTTGCTGACCGGTTACGCAGCAGGTTATAACAAGTACATTAATGAAACCGCCGAAGCCGACATGGATCCAACCTGTGCTGGGCAGCCTTGGGTACAAGATATTACCCCAATCGATTTGATGACTTATGCGCAAGGGGTTGCTTTATTACCGGGCGCGGCAAACTTCACTGGGCCGTTGTTCTTAGGTGTACCAAATAATCAAACGTTTGTGACAAGTGAGTCGGGCGAGCCTGTCGCGTTGAATTTTGACATCAGCACCGTGGGTATTCCAGATACCAACCCAACTGAGTCAGGCTCTAACGGCTGGGCGATAGGCAGTGAGCTCAGTGCGACCGAACAGGGGATGTTAATTGCTAACCCACACTTCCCTCATACCGGTAACCAACGTTTCTGGCAATTCGGTATTGAAATACCAGGCCACCTTAAAGTGGTTGGTGGTTCATTGTCAGGCATGCCGGGCATTGTAAACATTGGTTTCAATGAAAATGTGGCATGGACGCACACGTTTTCTACGGCTTCACGTTTCACCATTCACCGTCTGACACTTGATCCTGAAGACAGTGAGGGCACCAGCTATTTGCTTGACGGTGAGAGTGTACCGATGACCACGAAAACCCACGATATTCGTGTGGCAACTGGTCCGGGTACCTATATGACATTGCGCAAGACCAGCTACTATAGCGAGTTCGGTCCAATTGTCGTGATTCCTAATGCCCTGCCATGGGGTACTGATGGCACTGGGCAAGATGTTGCTTATGCACTATATGATGCCAACCTGCCAAACTATGATTTGTTTGATCATTGGTTAGGTATGAATATGGCAGACAGCATTGATGCCTATAAACAGACCTTTGTCGACTATACCGGCACGGTGTTCAACAATGCGATGGCAGTTGATGCGCAAGGTAATGCTTTTTTCACCGATGGTTCCTCGGTGCCACATATTCTCCCAGATGCGCTAGCAGTATGGGCTGAAAACCCGCTTTACCAAACACTAACCGAACAAGCTGGATTATTTATCTTTCCAGGCGACGATAGTGCGTTTATGCCGCAAGGCACCGTGCCGTTTGAACAGGCGCCGCAACTTGAGCGTAACGATTTCGTGCAAAATTCCAACGATAGTTTTTGGCTAACTAATCCAGCGGCGCCAATTGAAGGGCTTTCACCGCTGTGGGGGCCAGTGGGCAACCAACAGTCGTTACGTTCTCGCCTTGGGCAAAAAATGCTGGCAGAAGGTGGCTCAGTCGACGGCCGATTTACTCGTGAAGATTTAGTCGACCGACTCATTGGCAATCGTAATTTCCTTGGTGAAGCCGTGCTGGAAGACCTCTTGGTATTGTGCGAATCTCAAGGCGCAACGCCTGTAACAATGGCGGATTCAAGTACGGTGGTTATTACGCCAGCTTGCGATGCGCTAGCACGATGGGACGGACGTATGAATCTTGAAAGCCAAGGTGCGATGATGTTCCGCGAGTTTGCTTTTGAGTTTAACCGTGACCCGCAATGGCAAGTTGCCTATGATCCTGAACAACCCACCACCACACCAAATACTTTGGACGCGAACAACACGGTGTTGCAACAATTAGCGACGGCGCAGCAGCGCATTGTTGATGCTGGTCTTAACCCATCCGCAACACTTGGTAGCGTGCAATTTGTCGAGCGTAGTAACCCAGACGGCACAGCGTCTGGCGTGAAGTTACCATGGGGTGGAGCTCATAACATTGAAGGTGGTTTTAACGTGTTTCGGAGCAATATGAGCAATGACGGAACGATTCTTCCCCGTCATCGTTATCCATTACTAGCTGGATCAGATTTGAGTGCAGAAGCGGGCGGTTATCACATTACGTACGGCTCAAGCTGGATGTTCGCCATGGAATTCACCGCGGATGGTCCTAAAGCTGATGGATTGTTAAGTTACTCCCAGAGTTCGAATGTGTTATCAGACCATTATCTTGACCAGACCTTGTTGTATTCTGAGCAACCGCAGTTACGCTCACTTCATTTCCAGCAAGACGATATTGATGCGAACGCAGCTAGAACAGCCACATTGAGTGGTGATAGTTTACGCTAATAGGTACTTGATAAACCTAAAAAGGGCAGCTGAGATTTCTCAACTGCCCTTTTTTATTGACAGGTTAGATCAATATTTTTTTATTTTAGCTATTGACGAAATACAAATGCTTGCACATAGTCAATGAACATTATTTGAACAACGTAGGACATTTCGTTATGGCACATGTTGCAGTTGTTGGTGCTGGTTTAGGCGGTGTATCGGTCGCCTTTGAACTACGCGAGAAACTTGGAAAAGGGGCGAAAGTTACCGTTATCGGTGAAGGTGCTGAATTTAATTTTGTACCGTCAAACCCTTGGGTGGCACTTGGCACGCGCAAACGCGATGATGTCGTGATGCCAATTGGTGATTTCTTTAGTAAGCGTGATATTGAATTTTCTCCCGCTGGCGTAAAAGAAATAAAAGCAAAAGAGAATACCTTGGTTCTCCATGATGGTGGCGAGCTGATATATGACTACTTGGTGCTTTGTACTGGACCCAAGTTAGATTTTGCTGCCGTCGAGGGTGCGGGTCCGGATATAGGGGGATCACAATCTATTTGCACTGTTGATCACGCCGTAACGTCTCATCAAGATTATCTTAAACTGTGCGAAAACCCAGGCTCCGTGATTATTGGTGCACTTCCCGGCGCTAGCTGTTTTGGTCCAGCTTATGAATATGTTCTGTCATTGGAATATGAGCTGCGCAAGAAGAAAATTCGTGATCGCGTACCGATTACTTTTGTGACACCAGAGCCTTATATTGGGCATATGGGACTTGGCGGTGTCGGCGACTCTAAGGGCTTAATGGAACATAAGTTCCGTGAGCACGGCATTAAATGGATTTGCAATGCCAAAGTAACGAAATTGATAGATGGAGTTTGTTATTTTGATGAGCTCAATGAAGCGGGCGAGGTAATCAAACAACATCAGCTAGATTACAAACATGCGATGTTCTTGCCGCCCTTCAAGGGGTCACCGGCGGTGGCAGCTGTGGAAGAGTTATGTAACCCGAAAGGATTTGTGATAACCGACAAATATCAGCGCTCACCGAAGTATCCAAATATTTTTGCTGCAGGTGTCTGTGTGGCGATTCCTCCAATTGAAGCCACACCGGTGCCAGTAGGCGCTCCTAAGACAGGCTTGATGATTGAGTCCATGACGTCAGCCATTGTTTCAAATATCGAAGCACTAGAAGCTGGTACCGATGAGTTGGTAGAGCCAACGCTCAGTGCCTTGTGTTTGGCGGATATGGGAAATACTGGTGCGGCATTTTTAGCGATTCCTCAAAATCCGCCACGTAATCGTAATTGGACTGGCAGTGGTCGCTGGGTACACTGGGCCAAAGTCGCTTTCGAGAAATACTTTATGTATAAGGTGCGTCGCGGTACTTCTGAGCCAATTTATGAAAAGCTTTCACTGCGCTTTATGGGTGTTGAACGACTCAAACCGAAGAAGTAACTAGTCGTTCGCGAAGCTGAAGCTACCTTCTAATCGTTGAAGGTGGTCTTCGGCGCCGCAAATCTGATATTGGCCGCTATCACCGCCTTCATTCAACTGTTGCCAAAGGGAAACCTTTGCAGGCAGTGGCACAGGGCGTTTAAACGCAACATCAATTTTGACGACTGGCCGTTTCGCAGCGCGCTCGACTTCAGCTTGGGCACGCCCTGACATGTACATGCCGTGAATAATCGGTTGGTCAAAGCCAAACCACCGAGAAAGTAACGGGTGTAGGTGAATCGGATTAAAGTCACCGGACAGACGAGCATAGTCGCGAGCAACTTTGCCGGCTAACTTCCAAGTATCGAGGCGTTTCCAATCGTCGCTTGGTGGCTCGGACGTTTTACTCTCTTTTGCTCGACGTGGTCGATCAACTTGCTTTGGCATCACCTGATATTCACTGACACAGGTTGCGACGTGGTTGTCTCGTTGCCAGAACTCAACTGTAAAGAGCGGACGTAAGCGACGCGGTGACACTTTAGGACCACGTGCGGGTAGCTTAATTGACGCTCTTAAAATGAACCCATCGTCAGCATTAATATCACTGTGTTGTTCAATACTGTTACTAACGTGAACGAGCCCTGGTGCAGGCCATGGGAAGTGCTCCCCAAGCATTTGAGCGAGATGGACGCGTTGCGCTAGGCAATAAATGAGAGTTAATGGAACCTCGCTAATAAAGCCGTTGAATGCTTCGTGGTACCGCTTTAATTGCGCAGCAGAAAACGCTGGCGCGCTGAATTCAGCATCCAGAGTTTGTGGCTCTGCAACTTCCTGGTCATTTCTCGCAACAGTAAATAACGAACGAAAAAACATTCCAGGGAGGTTTGGCAATGTATCCGGTTGCTCGACTTGCATTAAAGCTTCTTCCTTAAATATATTCACGCAACGTGCATCTATGTATAGCACAACTAGTTCCTGAGTATACACCTAGCGACGTGAATAACAGACCTTACCACAGTAAAAAAAGGGCCGCATTGATGCGGCCCTCAGCGGAATAAATTGACTTTTGCGATCAGCTTTTAGCGATTGTCGCCATTGTCGCCATTATCGTCCTTTTTCTTGGACTTTGCTTTGAGCTTGCTGCTTTGTTCTTTCCGCTCTTTTTGCAAAGCTTCTTTTTCAGCTTTCATTTGAGCGCGTAGCGCTTCGCGTTCAGCTTCGGCTTTAGCGGCCTTCTCTTTCGCTTCTTCAGCCGTTTGTTGACCTTTTTGTGCATTCTGATCTTGTGCCGTTGCTACGTTCACAACGCTCAATGCAAGCAACATCATTAGGGCAAATCGAACCATCTGAACCTCCTATCTGGCTTATTGCGAGTGCTAGTCTGATTAGCCAGCTATACTAAGTAAAGCGCTTATCCGGCCGATATACAATGTGACATAGGTTGATTTTGCTGTAGTTTTACAAATATGTAACTGATGCGACAGGTTCTGACGCACAGTCAAGGTATGATGGATGTCATACCGCAATAGACAAGGAGCTCGTCGGTGCAGAGTGTTTTACGATATTTAATGCTGCTACAACATATTCCACGTGAGCCGCAAAAAGTAGATGTACAGTCGTTGCGAAAAAGACTCTCAGAGCATGGGGTAGATGTCAGTGTTCGTACCATACAGCGGAATTTGAATGAATTATCGGAAGTTTTTCCGTTAATTGCCGACGATCGCTCAAAGCCGTTCGGCTGGAGCCTCTCAAAAACGGCTCCCCATCTGCCGTTCCCCGATTTACCTGATAACACGACACACGGCTCTTTAGCCCGCATCAAACTAAAATGCTCAAACGGTATGCTGAATTTGGTGACGAATAATCCGCTACACCCAGAACAACATATCGAGCGCAATGGACTCAGTTTCTATCTTACCTTTGTACAACCCGTGACTAAAGACTTAGTCGCTTGGATTTTGAGCTGTGGCGAACACATTGAAGTGGTAGAACCGCTCTCACTGCGAAGTGAAATTGAAGCACACGTAAGTAGAATGCACGCGCGCTACAACGGCAAAGGTTAACGGCTTTTCCTGAGTATTCTTGATTTAATCGAACACAGCGCCTTCGTGGTAGAGTAAAAATGCTTTTTTCTCAATACCACCCGCATAGCCGGTAATACTGCCGTCGGCACCAATAACACGATGACACGGAACAACAATGGCAATGGGATTACGACTATTTGCCATACCAACCGCGCGATTTCCTTTCGGGTTGCCGATGGCTTCAGCAATGTCTCGATAACTGGCCAATTGCCCATATTCTAACGTCGTCAACTGTTTCCAAACCCGGTGTTGAAATTCCGTGCCTTCTGCTTTCAAGGGTAAATTAAACCGTTTGCGTTTGCGGTTGAAATATTCTTGAAGCTGTTGCTTGCCAATTCTGGTGACATTGCATGACGGGAACCCGTCGGGTTCCGCAAATGCAATTTCACAGATAAACTCTCCATCACGGCTGCTGACGGTCACCGGACCGATTGGGCTTTCAAAACTGTCTTGATACATAGCTATCCTAAAGTAGGTGTTGGGCTGTTATTATTATTTAGCATGCTACTGACAACGCTGCCAACTGAGAAGCTCTGAATACGACAATAACGATAACAAAAAGCGGGTAAAGAATGACAACACGACGACGTTTTAGTATGGGGCCTGCCGCGCTCGTGGCAGCCGCATTTATTGGTCCGGGGACAGTAGTGACCGCTTCATTAGCGGGTGCCAATTATGGTTATGCACTCATGTGGGCGTTGGTTTTTTCAGTGCTCGCTACCATGATTTTGCAAGAGATGTCAGCACGTCTTGGCGTTGTGACCCAGCAAGGGTTGGGGGAAAACATTCGCGCAGCAATTAAACAACCTTGGGTGCGACAACTGGTTGTGCTATTGATTTTTGCAGCAGTCGTTATTGGTAATAGTGTTTATCAAGGCGGAAATATTAGTGGCGCTCGCATGGGGCTTGCGGATCTAGTACCTTTTGACGGTCAATATATTCCAGTTTTACTCGGTGGCTTGGCCGGTGTCATATTATGGCAGGGTAGTTACAAGTTGGTAGAAAAAGTCTTAATTGGGCTGGTTTTATTAATGAGTGTGGCATTTTTGGCAACATTCATTTTGACGCAGCCAGATTGGGCTGCTCTATTTGCCGGCCTTCTCGTTCCATCGGTTCCGACTGGCAGTATATTGATGGTAGTCGCACTTATCGGTACTACGGTGGTGCCTTATAATTTGTTTTTACATGCGTCAAGTTGCGCCGAAAAATGGCATTCTCCTGAACAACTCGACGAAGCGCGTCAAGATATCTATATCTCAATTCCGTTGGGTGGCCTTATCTCTCTTGCAATTGTAGCAACTGCAGCATCAGCATTCTTCGGTAAAGCACTGACGATTGAAGGTGCAGCTGATCTCGGTCAGGCATTGCAGCCGCTGTTTGGCGATGCGGCAACGACATTTATGGCATTGGGATTATTTGCTGCTGGTTTGTCGTCGTCACTCACGGCGCCGTTAGCATCAGCCTATGCTTTAAGTGGCGTTTTAGGTTACTCCAACAGCCTGAAAGACAAAAAATTCCGCACCATTTGGTTAGCCATTTTAAGTATAGGTGTCGTGGTTGCGTCATTAGGCTTAAAGCCAATTGAGGTTATTATATTTGCGCAAGTGGCGAATGGCATATTACTGCCATTTATAGCGGTGTTCTTGGTCTGGGTATGTAATCAACCACGCCTTGGCAAACATCGAAATTCTTGGCAACAAAATATACTCGGAATCATCGTGTGCTTCATTGCAGTAGGCCTAGGGGCGCGGAGTATCGCTGCTGCATTTGGCTGGCTTTAATCTTAATTGCCGAATAGTAATTCGAGTTCTAAGCCGACCATCCATCGCGGCTTGCGTTGTTCATCGAGGGTTTCTCGTGGCCAATGCAAGCCTACCCATCCCTCTAAAAACAGCCACTCTCGCTTAAAACGACTACGGTGTAACGCTCGCAAACCATAATCTTGCATCGGTACATCAAGTTCGGTTTCACCGTACCACCACACTTCACCAGCAATAGCTCGTTCAAAATGGTACATATAATAAATTTTCTGCGAAGCATGCCAGCGCACTCCTTCAGTGCGTTCGGCAAATGTTCCTTTTACCCAACTTTTTGAAAACCAATTATCTGATAGCGCAGCATCAAATTCAAAAGTCTGAGCGATACCAAACCCGTCACTATCGCGCCAAAAAGCAACACTTTGCGTGAAGAATTCAATATTGTCTCCGATTATCGATTCGTATTTGTAACGGGCGCGAAGATAGGTGTCTAGGGCTAATCCGCCGCGAATGCCGGCGCCAAATGAAAGACTATGTTTATTACTTACTTGCGGGTCAAAACCGAGGCCAAGCATCCATTCTTCATCTGATTGATCACGACGAATTACTGAAGGGCGAGATTGTTGGGTATCATTAATAAAGTCGTCGAAATCACCACGACCAATGATTGCCGAGAACTTTCTTTCTGCGTGCGGGAATACAACCGTTGCGCGAAAGCTAGAGTCGAGTCTAAAGCCATCGTATTCATCCCATTCTGGGGTTACGCGCAAGCTGCCTGAGGCCGTGTCGTAGGCATCCGAATCAATATCTTCGGCAAAAAAAGAGTCGAGCCAAGCCGCAGTGGCATTCACCGATTTTGTTAATCCCTCCCGAAACGAATCGATCATGGCCTTTTCGTCTTCGGTGGGTTTTTCCGTTTCTTTAGACTGGCCCAGTGCTCCCGGTGTTACCACTAGTAGCAACAGGCCTATTATCCACCAGCGCATTCGACCTCCTTGCGTCGCTATGTATTGAACATACAAGGAAATAGGTCGAATCGCCAGTTGCCTTGACTAAATGCTTACACGCTTATAGCGGCGATACTCCGGACGCCAGAAATTGGCGTCGATGCGTTCACGTAGCGTTTCGTCACTCACTTCAAGGGCGAGCCCTTGTTGCTGAGCAACTTTCCCAACGTTGAAAGCAATTTTTTTACTCAGTTCAGAAATTTGGGGTATGCCTGGTAATAAGCTATCACCTTCACCGCGTACTCGAGGTGATTCGTCAGCTAGCGTATTACTCGCAGCCATCAGCATCTCATCTGAAATGATTCGTGCTTTCACGGCAATCACACCGAGACCAATCCCAGGGAAAATATAGCTGTTATTACATTGCGCTATCGGATAATCGATGCCCTTATATCGAATCGCATCGAAAGGGCTACCAGTAGCTATGATGGCCTCACCGTTGGTCCATTCAATGACATGCGCTGGATGTGCTTCTATTTGTCGTGACGGATTCGAAAGTGGAAAAATAATTGGTTTTTCGGTGTATTGGTGCATCGCTCGAATAACCTGCTCGGTGAACAACCCAGGCTGCCCTGAAACGCCAATTAAGATAGCTGGCTTGGCGCAGTGCATAACATCGAGTAGCGATGCATAGTCACCGCTGTGTTGCCAATCGGAGAGATGTTCTAACGGCTGTGCCAATGCTTGCTGGAAATCGCGTAGGTCGCTCATGCCTTCGGTTAGTAGGCCAAATCGGTCGACCATATAAATATTACGACGAGCTTGTTCATCGGTTAGTCCTTCCGCGACCATTTGCTGAATGATTTGCTCAGCAATACCGCAGCCAGCTGAACCGGCACCAACAAACGCCACTTTCTGATCTTTTAATTGCACGCCTTTGCTTCGGCAGGCAGCTAAAAGTGTACCGACTGTCACGGCAGCAGTACCTTGGATGTCATCATTAAAACAGCAATATTCATCACGGTATTTACGTAGCAGTGGCATTGCGTTCGGCTGTGCAAAATCTTCAAATTGAATCATTGCTTCTGGCCAACGGCGGCGTGCTGCTTTCATGAACCGATCAACAAATGCATTATATTCACTTTGATCAATCCGTTTATGCCGTGCTCCCATGTACATCGGATCGTTCAAAAGCTTTTCGTTATTGGTGCCAACATCCAAACATACCGGTAACGTGTACGCTGGGCTAATACCTCCACAAGCGGTGTATAAACTCAACTTACCAATCGGTATCCCCATGCCACCAATACCTTGGTCGCCAAGACCAAGAATCCGCTCACCGTCGGTGACCACAATAACTTTTACCTTTCGTTTCGTGGCATTGCGAAGAATATCTTCCATCTGGTCACGATCTTCATAGGAAATAAATAATCCACGAGAACTACGATAAATATCAGAGAATTGTTCGCAGGCATCGCCTACAGTTGGCGTATAAATGATCGGCATCATCTCTTCAAGATGTTGCTGTAATAATCGATAAAACAACGTTTCGTTATTATCTTGAATCGCACGCAGATAAATATGCTTATTGATGGCAGTGTCAAAGCTTGAATACTGCATGTAACAACGCTTAACCTGTTCCTCAATGGTTTCATACCGAGGCGGTAATAATCCGGTAAGGTTAAACGCAGCTCGCTCTTCTCGGGTGAACGCGCTACCTTTGTTTAATAGCGGCGTTTCAAGCAAATTAGGGCCTGCATAAGGAATATACAGCGGATTCTTCATGAATCATTCTCCTCGCGCGACGTGATGACATGGATGAATCGGTAATTATTGCAGAAAAACTGGAGGAACACATGGAAAATCCGGCATTCGAAGTAAAACTTGCGTTGATTGATAATTATAAGTTTGAAGTCGATTTTGGTGAGTTTGGGCAAATTATTACTGACGAGCACGAACCGGTCGGAAATGGCGAAGGCCCAGGGCCAAGTCAATTATTGGCAGCAGCTGTTGCGAATTGCTTGGCGGCGAGCTTAATGTTTGCCATTCGAAAATTCAAAGGTGACCCAGGTAAAGTCACCGCTAAAGTGCAAGGCGATATGGAACGCGTGGATGGCCGCTTACGCATTAGTGCCATGCAAGTTGAATTAAATCTTGGGCAAGCGGCTGATAATATTGACAAACTAGACCGTGTACTTGAACAGTTTGAAAATTTTTGTGTGGTCACCCAGAGCGTTCGCAACGGTATTCATGTGGATGTCACGGTGCTGGATGAAGATGGTCAAGTATTGAAGTCACCCGAATAGCTGCTGACCTGAGTTCATCAGAATCCAGCTAGTGAGAATGTATTTATCATTCGATATGGGTACCGTACCACGGTGGGTGTGGGTGAAATAGCCGGGTGCTATCACCATGCGCCCACGCTTCGGTTTGATGCTGCGCTGTTGATAGTAAAAATCAGTCGTGCCGCCTTCATCCACATCATTTAAGTAAAACATAAACAACAAACTGCGATGCAAAGCCTCGACACTGTTTTTCTCAGGAAAAACTTCACAGTGCCAATAATTGTAATTCCCGTGATCTTTTAAATACTTCTGCGCTTGAATGGGGCCGAGTCGGTAAAGCAATTGCATGTACGCTTGTTCATTTCCAGCAACCACTTCGTCAAAGTTTTCGTGAGTTAAATTCACTGGCGCGCCAGTCTTTGGATGCTTGACCTTCAGGGCGACCGGCGCAATCAGCGCAAAGTGGTATTTCTTGAAGTACTCTAACGCGTAGCGCGTGGTGATATCGCATATAGTGCGTAAGTCATCGGCATAGTCTTGATGTTGGTTGAGATAGAGGTCTTCGCTTCTTTTTTTGTCAGTATCAACACCACCGCCAGTGCGCCCTTGCTGTTTATGTGGGCTTTGCTCGAAGCGTCGAATAAACTGTTCACAAAACTCAGCAGGTAAGGCGTCGTCATAAACTTCAATAAAATCTGTGGTCACTGTTATCCCCAATAGTTGAAATCTTTACCAAAACATACCGGTGAACTCAGTTTATTGTCGTCGGCTTGTTGGTCTTCTAATTTTAGTGCCTCAATCATGGCATGTTTTAGCACTGGAAGGTGCGAATATTCAAACGTCTTCACGGCGCTAAGCAGTGTTACTTGCGATTGTCGAGCGTAGCGCAATAGTGGCGTTAAATTATCTGGGTTAGCGCTAAGCTCGTCGAAATAGCGTTTGGCAAAGCGTTCATAGTCGATTTCTTTAGCGTGATAAGATTTTCGCAATTCATTCGACGGGCAGGCGTCTTTACACCAATCTTGATGCGATAACGCTTCTTTCTTCACCCCACGCGGCCATAGTCGGTCAACCAATATGCGAATACCATCGCGATCCTCTGCTGCGTCATAAACGCGCTTAAATTTTATCGAGTATGAAGTAGTCATTTGATGCCTAATTGCGAGTTATCAATTGAATGAATTGTTTTAATTATGAGCTTTTTCCTTTTTTTAGCCGTTCTAAGAGACTAATGTTAATAACACTTTTAATGCACAAAAAAGGACCCGTGTATGACATATATTCACGATACCATTGAACAATTGCAACAGACCAGCCCAGCTCAAACTGAGTTCTATCAAGCAGTCGAAGATGTACTCGAGAGTTTAGAGCCAATTCTCGAGCAGCACCCAAAGTATCGTGAACAAGCCATCATTGCCCGTCTTGTTGAGCCAGAGCGACAAATCATGTTTCGTGTGCCTTGGCTTGACGACAATGGTCAAGTTCAAGTGAATAAAGGTTACCGTATTGAGTTCAACTCCGCATTGGGGCCGTATAAAGGTGGCTTGCGCTTTCATCCGAGCGTTAATGGTTCCATTATTAAATTTCTTGGCTTTGAGCAAATCTTTAAAAATGCGCTAACAGGGTTACCAATCGGTGGAGGTAAAGGCGGCGCAAACTTTGATCCAAAAGGTAAATCTGAAGCTGAAATCATGCGGTTTTGCCAGTCATTTATGTCCGAGTTGTTCCGTCATATCGGCCCGACAACGGATGTACCGGCTGGCGATATTGGTGTTGGTACACGCGAACTTGGCTTTTTGTTCGGACAATACAAGCGACTCGCGAATTCGTTTGACGGCGTGTTAACAGGAAAAGGCTTGGCTTGGGGAGGCTCTTTCGTGCGCAAAGAGGCAACTGGGTTTGGATGTGTTTACTTTGCCAATTACATGATGGCAGACCGTGATGAGGAGCTTGAAGGAAAGTGCTGTGCTGTATCTGGCTCAGGTAACGTGGCAATCTACACGATGGAGAAGCTCTATGAGCTTGGTGCTAAGCCGGTTACTTGCAGTGACTCTTCAGGGACGATTTATCATCAAGCCGGTATTGATTTAGATCTAGTGAAACGCTTGAAAGAGCAACAACACGAGCGCTTAGAAAAATATTTGGAAACGCATTCTGAAGCAGAATACACGCCTCGCAAAGATTACCCCGAAAACGGTCATCAAGTTTGGCGCTACAAAGTCGATTTAGCCTTCCCATGTGCGACTCAAAATGAAGTGACACGAGAAGATATTGAATGCCTTTTAGAAAATGGTTGTTTGGGCATTGTCGAGGGCGCGAATATGCCGCTTACAGAAGCTGCTTTCGATGCGGTACAACAAAGTTCAATTGCTTATGGTCCTGGTAAAGCCTCCAATGCTGGGGGTGTAGCCACGAGTCAACTTGAAATGGCGCAAAACGCCAGTATGCAACGTTGGACGTTTGAACAAGTTGATGAACGCTTAAAGCAGGTAATGAAAAATATTTATAAGGATATTTCACGCACGGCCGAACAGTACGGCAAGCCGCGCAATTTAGTACTAGGTGCCAATATTGCTGGTTTTAAACGAGTGGCCGATGCCATGTTAGAACAAGGCCTTGTATAATCAATTGGTTAACCTAATCTTTACAAAAAATAATTGTTTAGATGAAACTAAATTGCTCAGCAGTGCGACTAAACTAGTAACTGATAGCTTTTCGCTATCTGCCGTTTGGAGGCATTATGATGCAAATTCACCAGGTTAAGCGCGGTTTCAGTGCTGTCGCAATGCTATGTGCAATGGGAGTCACCGGACTCGTTATTGCACCTCAAGTAGCGCAGGCTGAAACGACGCAGCAGCAAGTTGTCTATTATTCAAAGGCTGAATTAGATCGGTTACTTGCGCCAATTGCACTGTATCCGGATAGCTTACTTTCGCATGTATTGATTGCCGCAACCTACCCGTTGGAAGTGGTTGAAGCGGAGCGTTGGGTTCGCCGTCATGAGCATTTGTCACCGCAGCAGGCGCTGGAACGCGCTGCTGGTGAGACGTGGGATGCTAGTGTCAAAGCTCTAGTAGGCACGCCTGAGGTGTTGAAGCAGATGAGTGATGACCTGCAGTGGACACAAGCCATCGGCGAGGCATTTCTAGCTCAACAAGATGAAGTGTTAGAACGTGTTCAAGTGTTACGTGATGATGCTTATGTTGCCGGTAACCTGCGTTCAAACCAGCACGTGAATGTCGCGCGCGAAGATCGTACGATTGTTATTGAAAACGTTCGTCGCGAAGTGGTTTATGTGCCTTACTATGACCCGCGGGTCGTCTATGGTTCGTGGCGCTGGCATGATTACCAACCAGTTTTCTGGTCGCGCCCAACGCTTACCGTAAGTATTGGGTCAGGTATTTATTGGGGTATTAGCTACTCGATACCAAGCCGTTATTATTTTAGTCACTTCTATTGGCCACAGCGTTATGTGGTGATCAACCACCATTATTATCGTGAGCCGCCGAAAAAACGTCGTGATTATTATATGACGGGTAAAGACAGCAAACGTTGGTATCACAATCCGCGTCATCGTCGAGGTGTTGATTATCGCCATCGTGATTTGCAGCCCGAACGGCCGAAATACTATATGGTCAACGGTGGCAAATATGGCCGTGATGAAATCGTCAGACCGGAAGTGTCTCAGCGAGCAGTGAATAACCAACGCGTGATGACATCACCGCGAGCGCAACCAGCGCAACCGCAGGTAACTGCTCGCAACGTTGTTACTCAGCGCAATAAGCGCCCAGAGCAAGATCGCATTGTGCGCACGTTGCGCGACAGAAAACCAGCTCAGGTGGCGGTGGAATCGCGAACTGAAGTAAAAGTAACACCACGCAGTAAATCGCCTCAGTGGGGTGATTCTGTGGTGCGTGAGCGGAATGTTCGTGTTCAACCTAAGGTAAAAAACCGTGACGTACGTGAACCTTATATGCGTGCGCCAAAACAGCCGCAAGTAAGTCAACGTGCTGTGACGGTTACGCCGCGAGCAACGCCGAAACCACAGCCAAGCTACCAACAACCGCGTGCTACTGTGAAAAGTTCGAAGCACTATGAGGCACCAGCAAAAGCGGCACCTCGT
Source organism: Pseudidiomarina marina (assembly GCF_044807045.1). NCBI lineage: Bacteria > Pseudomonadati > Pseudomonadota > Gammaproteobacteria > Alteromonadales > Idiomarinaceae > Pseudidiomarina > Pseudidiomarina marina. The sequence continues at coordinate 777,801 of NZ_CP085233.1, forward strand.
GGGCAGGTCAATCGGCCAGCGGCTTCGAACAATCGAGCGAAGCAAAACCGAATGCAAGATTTCTAAAGAAACGCAATCGTTAAGTTAAATACCGAAGTCGTCGTAACGAATGCGAGACTTCGGTATTTTTTTGTCTGCCAACAGTTGCAGTGTGGCCGCTAGCATTGCCGGCGGGCCGCAGACATAAAAGTCATAATCGCCAGGGTTCTGCTCCAACCACGTCGCTACTTCTTCGTGTACAAATTTATCTATCACTGGATAGTAATGTAAGGACGCGTCGGCACGAAAATCATTGGCAAAAATAAGTTCTTCCTCAGTGCGCGCGCCATGAAACAGGTGACGTTGTCTTGCGTGCTCATTTGCAACTAGGGCATGAATTGGCGCGATACCTACACCGCCAGCAATATAAACTTGCTCACGACTAGCTTCGCTGGAATCCGTGGCAACGAAGTCGCCAAATGGGCCAAAAGCGTTAACCGAATCGCCGACCTGTAGACTTAGCAAATAAGATGAACCAACACCTGCTCGCGGAAACTCTTTGGTGCCAGGTACATGGCGAACCAAAAAGTGAAGCTGTTGATTGCCGCCTGGCTTGGTCGCAAAGGAATAATGGCGAAACAGCGCGCCGCTATTGGCGGTGGGTATTTTAAATTGCATAAATTGTCCCGCTTGATAGTCGCAGACAGGCGCACTATCGAAGACCATTTCAGTAATGGCCTCAGAATGTTCATATTTACCAACTAGGGTCAGCTCAAAGTCGCGCACCTGGTCATTTAACAACGTGACAATTTGGCCATGATCGCGATGTTGGCAAGCAAGTCGAATTCCTGCACTTAGCTCTGTTGCCGTTAACAGATGACTTTCGGCCGTGGTCACAGTTGTTGGCTCAGTTATTTTCACCTTACATAAGCCACAGGTACCGCCGCCTCCGCAGCCGCTAGCAATCGGTTTATTTTGATGCTGCAGCGATTCTAATAGTGTCGGTTTGCGCCGCGGATTAAAATCGCCGCGACGCAGGTTTTGCACCAATAACAAGGCACCAGATAACGTAAACCACAAGGCTAACAGCGCAGCGGTATAAATTAATAAGTGGTTAAAGCTGCGTGCACCTGAATAGTCCATAAAGTGCAATTTAAATGCCCAATCCGCAATGAGCCATGGCGTATTGCGATGCTCAATGACTTGGCCATTAGCTGCATCAACGTAAACACGCGTGTTAAGGTCATCATCAAATAAAACTTGGTAACCTTGGCCGCTCCAATCGACTAATTCATTTGTTTCGGTAATCGGCACCACTGAGTTTACGCTGCCGGGACCATCGTAGGTGGCAACTGCTAACTGTTTCGCTTGTTCAGCGTTAGTATGCCAAGGTTGGCCGGTGTCGCCGTGTAAATAGACACGCTCGGATGCAAGTTCAATGCGATACTGTGGCTCATCTGCAACGCGATAGAGCTTGATTGACAGCGCGTGCGGATAACGCTGCCAAACTTCGTCAATACCAATTTCTGGCATAGTGTGGCGGATAACCAACCCGGTAGGATTTACTTTGTATTGGTGCCCAGACATCGCATGATGCCCTTGTGTCGAAAAGTAAAAGCCACTGACAACCCACAATACCACTTGAATGAGCAAAACAAGCCCAACCCAGCGATGAAGCCATTGAGCAAAGCGCATCATGATTGCGCTCCTTTACGACGTGAGCGACCAATGGTGAAAACCAACAAGACAATGCCGGTGATACTCAAAAGGCCAGTACCAAGAATAAAACTGCGAAGTAACCAGTTGGTGATATCTTCACGGGTTTCATAATCCATGATGTGTAACATCCAGAAGATATCAAAGCCGCGCCAGAAATCATGACGTTTGGTAATTAGTTCACCGGTAATTGGCGACATATAAAAGCTAGAGCTGCCAAAATCGTCGAAATTAACTTGCCAAATAGGTAACAAGCTTGGGCTGATTTCAGATGGTGCATTCTGCGTTAGCAATAAAACGCTTTCAATGGGAGCCGGCTTGCTCGGGGCGTATAGTCGCTCTGCATTAGCGCGGATATCAGCTTCATTAAATTCTACCGTATGCAGTGTTTGAGCATTCACTAAAAAGGTCTGGCGGTGCGCAAATATTTTATATACAGCAACCCATTCGCCGTCGACGAATGCCGATTGCAATGTCACTTCGCGAGCGCGGGGATAGGCATCAATCACATCTTGCACCGAGCGTACACTCGTCGCGTTTGGTAGCTCTTGCGGAGTGGATTGAACGAGGTGATTGCCGTGAATAAAGCTGAGTTCGAAGAACACCATGTAGGCGCCACTTACGCTCCAAATAACCATCTGTACGCCAAATATTAGTGATAACCAGCGATGCCAAACTCGCCACTTACTCGAACTCTGTTTCGCCTGCCCGGCTGCTATTGTCATAGGGTACTCTAGATTAATGGATGAAACGGTAGGTGATTCCGTTTATTGTAACTAACAAATGGTATAAAACTTTGATGCTGATTCCTATAAAGATGATGAGAAAAAATGAAATTTGATTATTTCTATGAGCGCGCCATGAAACGTCACGGCGGCGAGCAAGCAATTAAACAGCGCATGCCACAGCTCGCAACCAAAAATGATCTTGAAAACGTTTCAGATAATCAGGTGCTTGCTGAAATGACGCGCTGTGTGTTTCGCGCTGGCTTCGCCTGGCGCGTTATTGAAAATAAGTGGGCGGGGTTTGAAGCTGCTTTTGCTGGTTTTTTACCATTATATTGGCAACAAGTGCCGCCAGAACGCCTTGATGAGCTGGCGCGTGACGAACGTATTGTGCGCAATTTGCAAAAAATCGCGACGGTTCCAGTCAATGCTCGCATGATTGTTGAAGTGGCTGAGCAACATGGTAGTTTCGGTAAGTTTTTAGCGCAGTGGCCATCAGCAGAGCAGGCTGAGTTACTTCGATTCTTTAAACAGCATGGCGCTCGGTTAGGTGGCACGGCGGCACAGCACGTACTACGGCGCCTTGGTTGGGATGGCTATCTATTAACCCCAGATAACCTAACGGCGTTGCGTAATCACAACTTACTTGATGCGTCGCCGTATAGCCGTCGCGGCGCAAAGCAAATTCAAGATACGTTTAATCAATGGCACAGCGAGACAGGGCTGCCGTACAGCCATCTGTCTCGAATATTGTCCATGACGATTGATGTGAAAGGTTAGCGCAACGTCACAAATTCTTCGGCGCTGGTTGGATGAAGTGCAACCGTGGCATCGAAATCGGCTTTTGTGGCGCCCATTTTCATGGCAACCGCGAAGCCTTGCAGAATTTCGTCCATCCCTTCGCCGATGCCGTGCAAACCGATTACACGCTCTTCAGGACCAACACAAACGAGTTTGAATGTGCTCAGCGCGCGATGTGGTGTTACGGCATTGTACATTGCCGCAAACTGCGAGCGATACACTTTCACGTTATCACCATGTACTTCGCGGGCCTCGGTTTCCGTTAAGCCAACAGTACCAATGGTTGGGTGACTAAACACAATTGTCGGAATTTGGCTGTAATCCATATGTGCATCAGGCATGTCTTTATTAAATAGACGCTCGGCTAACAGGCGACCTGCCTTAATCGCAACTGGTGTGAGCTGTGCCTCACCGGTAATATCGCCGACGGCATAAATGCCTTTGACGTTGGTGTTTTGGTATTTGTCGGTGCGGATAAAACCATGGGCATCGGCGGTCACACCGGCAGCCTCTAGATTAATCTTATCAGTAGCCGGTTCACGACCAATCGCCCAAACTAAGCAATCGACGCCTTCAATCAATTCACCGTTGTCACAGTGGATAGAGAGTAAACCATCATTATTCTTTTCGACTCGTGCAACAATACAGCCGGTATGTAACGTAGGGCCATCTTGCTTGAGGCGTTCAAGCAAAGCATCGGTAATGTCGTGGTCGAAATAACGCAATGGACGATCACCGCGCACCAATAAATGCGCGTCGGAACCAAGAGCATGCAACACGCCAGCAATTTCAACAGCGATATAACCGGCGCCAACTACTACAGCTTTGTTGGGGCGTTCAGTTAAGGCAAAGAATCCATCAGAATCAATACCATACTCTGCGCCGGGCACGACAGGGATCATCGCTCGGCCACCAACCGCGATGGTAATGTGGTCTGCGGTAATGTGCTCACCATTTACTTCAACGGTGCGTGAATCCACAAAGCGCGCAAAGCCTTCGATATAATCAACGCCATTGCTTTCAAAACCCCGTTTGTAGCCGCCATGAATACGCTCAATGTAGGCTTCGCGATTTTTGACTAAGGTACTCCAATCGAAACCTTTTTGTTCGATATTAAAGCCGTACGCTGAACTGTATTTGATGGCCTCGGCAATGTGTGCGCCATACCACATGACTTTTTTCGGAACACAGCCGACGTTGACACAGGTTCCGCCAACTGCTTTAGCTTCGATAACGGCTGCTTTAGCACCACGAATTGCTGCTCGGTTAGCTGATGCAATGCCGCCGCTACCGGCGCCAATGGCAAGATAATCATAATGTCGGGTCATGTGCTCAACTCCTGTGACATGCTAGAGTAATGGTTCATAATGTGAATCAGGCTATGATCGCCGAAAAAGACAGCGGGTGCAATGCAACAGCCCGCCAATGAACAGAATTAACCAATGAAAAAATCGATGAGCCTTATCTACCAAATCAATCGCAGCAAGAAACGGCGCAACTTAGCCCTAAAAGTTGCCCAAGGAAAATTGGAAGTGCAGGCTCCTTGGCATATGTCAGAGGCGACCATTGCCGACTTTGTGCAACAGAAGCACGAATGGATTTCAAAGCATTTAAATCGTCAGCAAAAGCGGCTTGCAAGCTTAACGCCGCGTGAATGGCAGTCGGGTGAACGTTTGCGCTGGCTGGGGCAACCGTTAAAACTCAAAGTAGCGGTTGCCACGCGCAAAACAGCACAACGCTACGGCAGCGAATTATTTGTAACCACCACGGCACGCAGTAATCGTGATCATGAACCGAAGCGCACGATCATTGATTGGTACAAAACTGAGGCCAGAGCGTGGCTCGATGCTTTTTTCGATTCGTGGCCGCAAACTCACGAGTTAACTCCCGCCGGCTGGTCAGTGGGTGACTTCACCAGTAAATGGGGTCATTGCACGCGTAAACGCGAACTGCGTTTCACGTGGAAGTTATGGCTGGCGCCAGAATGGGTTGTACGCAACGTGGTGATTCATGAATTGTGCCATTTGCGCGAGTTCAACCACAGTAAAGCATTTTGGCAATTGGTGGCGACGCATTCGCCGGATTATGAAGAGGCTGAACAGTGGTTGCGTCAGCACGGCGTAACCGTGCTGAACAACCAGTATTTAGATTACAGTGATGATTAAGGTGCACTCACTGGTAAATTCTCTTTCAAAAATTCGACCATCATGGTGCGTAAATGTTGCGTGGTGCCTTTGCCTTCGCTAATCCCGTGGGTACGATTTGGGTAGGCAAAATAGTCGAATTGCTTACCATGCTTTATCAATTCATTGACTAAGCGCTCGGAACCTTGAAAGTGAACATTGTCATCGCCGGTGCCATGCACCAATAACAAATCACCTTGTAGGTTTGCCGCGTGAGTAATTGCTGACGTTTCGCGATAACGGTCTGCCGACTCGGGCAACAAGCCTGAATAGCGTTCTTGATAAATCGTATCGTAAAGGGTGAGATCAGGTACTGGCGCTAATGCCATCCCGACATGGTAGGCTTCTGGGTAGCGGAACAATGCGTTCAAGGTTTGTGAACCGCCACCACTGTGTCCCCAAATGCCCACGCGATCGCCATCAATGAAATCCCAGCGCTTTAACATGGCTTGGAGTGCATCGTGCTGATCACGAACGGTAATGTCACCCAGATTTTTATAAATTGAACGGCGCCATTCAAAACCGCGCGGCGAACGGGTCCCGCGGTTATCGACCGAAGCAACAATGTAGCCTTGCTGAGTTAAGTAGGTATGGAATAAAAAGCGCTCACCGCCCCAACTATTTGCAACGGTTTGTCCCCAAGGTTCACCGTATACATAGAACACGATTGGATATTTTTTGCTGGCATCGAAGTCAGCCGGCTTCATCAAAAAGCCATCGAGCTTTAAGCCGTCTTGCGCTTCCACTTGAAAGAACTCAAACATGCCGCGTTTCAATTGATCAAACGCATCTTGCGCATTCTGGTTATCCTTGATGACACGAATACGGCGATGGTCGGGCAGTGAAATCATGTCGACCACAGGCATGTTATCAACGTCTGAATAGGTGTGTACTGCGTACTTGGCATCAGCTGAGAGCTGATAGCTATGGGTACCTGGTTGATCTGGCGTTAACCGCTCTAGTTTACCGCTACCATCAAGGCTCGCACGGAACAAATAGCGCTCTAATGGTGTTTCCGGCGATGCAATAAAGTAAACCCAACCGTCGTCTTCATTAATTTGAAGTACTTCAATGACGTCCCAGTTACCACGGGTAATTGTACTCAAGCGCCCTGTATCTCGCTGTACGACATAGATATGACGAAAACCACTGCGCTCACTTAACCAGGTGAATGATTTACCGCCGTCAATAAACTGTAAGTCATCAACGTACTCAGCCCAGCTCTCAGTCACTTCTTGCAATAACTCGCGCACCGCACCAGAGCGTGCATTGGCTAGGTAGGCTTTATTGACTGCTTGCGAGCGAGTCAGTTGCTGAATTAGCAATTGTGAGCTATTACCGGCCCACTGCATCCGCACTAAATAATTTTGACGAGGATCGCCCGGCACTTTCATCCATGTCGTATCGCCGCCATTTGCCGGCATCACGCCAATGCGCATGGCTGCGTTGGTTTCACCAACTTTCGGATATGGAAATTGTTTGAGCGTTGGATACAACGAATCGGTGTTATTGATCATGGTAAACAACGGCGTTCCTTCGGTATCCAACTGCCAATACGCAATTGAACGGCCGTCAGGGCTCCAGCGGAAACCATCACGTAAGAAAAATTCTTCTTCGTTGACCCAATCGAAGGTGCCGTTAACAATGGTTTCGTTACCGTCTTTGGTCAGCTGGGTAATTTTCTTTGAGTTCAAGTCTTCAACATAGATGTTGTTTTTCATCACGTAAGCAACACGGGTTGCTTGTGGGTCAAACTTTGCAAATTGCAGTGTTGACGGTTCAGCCTTGCCGCCAAGCTTTTGAAGGCGTTTGCTCGATAGGTTGTAAACCCAATAATCACCAAGGGTGTGAGTGCGCCATGAGCGTTTGGTGTTGGTGAAAATTAATAATTTCTTGCCGTCTTCAGACCAACTGTAGTCTGCAACGTTTAACGGTTCTTCAGTTGCGCTAGGGCGCAAGTTATCCGCCTCTACAAGCACCGTGCGTTGTTGTGTTTCAGGATGATATCTGACGAGATCTTGACCACCATTTTCGGCCGTTTCAAGCACGGTATAACCACTACCATTTGCAAGCCAACGCGTTGGGCCAACGCCTCGTGCATTGAACTTACCTTCACCGTATAACTGGTCGAATTGTAACGCTTCAGTGCCTTGCGATGATGATGCGGTGCTCGTATCACTCATGCTTGGTAACGAACTACAACCAGAGATAAAAATCGCCGCAGTCACTGCAGTGAAAGTTTGGCGTAGCCAATAGGATGTATTTTGTGTCATTGTAATTCCCTGTTGTTGCGTGCTGACCTTGATATTCGACCGAGCACCCCATATCTAACTTTTAGAAAATCGGTAAAAGATCAGTACAAAAGTATTCACGCATTATTCAAGAGGAAGTTCCATGAGTCAAAACCCTTTGCTCAGCGATTACCATTTACCGCCATTCGAAGCGATTCAACCTGAGCACATTGTGCCAGCAATTGAGCAACGCATTCGTGATTGTAAGGCAACCATCGCTGAGGTTATTGAGAAAGGGGACTTCACTTGGGATGGCCTCGTTGAACCCCTTGAGCAAGTTGATGACTTGTTAGAACGCAGCTGGTCACCCGTATCACATCTCAATGCTGTGGTGAGCTCAAAGGAATTGCGCGAAGCGCATGACCAATGTCTGCCGTTATTATCTGAATATGGCACTTTCGTGGGCCAGCATGAAGGACTGTATCTTGCCTTTAAATGGCTAAAAGAGAGCAAGGAGTTCAATCAGCTGACCGAAGCGCAGCGTAAAGTCATTACCGATACGTTACGAGACTTTGAACTTTCCGGTATTGCCCTGCCGGCAGAGCAGAAAAAACGTTATGCAGAAATTCAGACAAAATTGTCAGAGCTCTCGTCGCAGTTTAGTAATAACTTACTCGACGCAACCGACGGGTGGCACTATTTAGTCACTGATGAAAGTGAGCTAGCAGGATTGCCAGAGAGTGCCATTGCCGCCGCTAAAGCCGCAGCCGAAGAGAATGAGCAAAAAGGGTGGCGCTTTGGGTTAGATTTTCCAAGCTATTTGCCGGTGATGACTTATGCCGATAATAGTGAATTGCGGCGCACCTTGTATGAAGCGTTTACCACACGCGCCTCGGATCAAGGACCACAAGCAGGGCAATTTGATAACTCGCAGATTATGGCCGAAACATTGGCACTGCGTCATGAATTGGCCGTTTTACTCGGTTTTGAAAACTATGCAGAACTGTCATTGGCGACGAAAATGGCCGAATCAACCACGCAGGTAGAACAGTTCTTACAAGACTTAGCACAGCGTTCGTTGCCTCAGGCGCGCGCGGATTATCAAGAAGTACTCGATTTTGCCCGTGAACACTATGGCGTGAATGAATTGAATGCTTGGGATGTTGCTTATTATAGCGAGAAGTTGAAACAGCAACGCTACGCCATTTCTGATGAGCAATTACGCCCGTACTTCCCTGAGAATCAAGTTGTTAAAGGCTTGTTTAACGTTGTACAAACGCTATTTGGGATTCACATTGAGGAGCAAGACAGCGTTGCTTCTTGGCACCCGAATGTACGCTATTTTGTAATTACCGATAACAACGGTGACGTACGTGGTAGTTTCTTTTTAGATTTATACGCTCGATCAGGTAAGCGTGGTGGCGCATGGATGGCCGAGTGTGCGGTGCGACGGATTACCGCAAATCATGCGTTGCAGTTACCCGTTGCTTATCTCACCTGTAACTTTAATAAGCCGGTCGGTGATAAACCGGCGTTATTTACCCATGACGAAGTGCTCACATTATTCCATGAATTCGGTCATGGCTTGCACCATATGTTGACCAAAGTTGACGTAGCTGGTGTGTCAGGAATCAATGGTGTGGCTTGGGATGCAGTTGAATTACCGTCACAGTTTTTAGAGAACTGGTGTTGGGAGCCAGAAGCTTTGGCGATGATTTCGGGTCACTATGAAACCGGTGAGCCATTGCCACAAGAATTATTAGATAACATGCTAGCGGCACGAAACTTTCAGTCGGCGATGCAAATGGCGCGGCAGTTAGAGTTTAGCCTGTTCGATTTACGCATTCATCGCGACTACAAGCCAGAGCACGGGGATACCATTCAATCGACGTTGGATGCCGTGCGTGATGAAGTTGCTGTGCGCAAACCACCGGCTTACAATCGCTTCCAACACAGTTTTGGACATATTTTCGCCGGTGGCTATGCCGCTGGTTACTACAGCTATAAGTGGGCAGAAGTATTATCCGCCGATGCTTTTTCACGATTTGAAGAAGAAGGCATTTTCAATCGCGAAACGGGGCAGGATTTTTTACGTGCCATTTTAGAACGAGGTGGTTCGCGTGAAGCAATGGTGTTGTTCAAAGAGTTTCGTGGTCGTGAGCCGCAAGTTGATGCGTTGCTTCGCCACTCGGGCATTACGAGTTTGGAACAACCCAGCTAACCACAAGTACGAGTGTTAGCACAAACAAGATGACAAATACGGCACCGACCGCGACGTAAATCACTGGATTACCGTGATTGAAATCGCGCTGTCGGTTCTTGTCAGACTGAACGCCAAACAACGCAGCTAGTACGCTGATGATAATGTCTAAAACGGAAGGTTTGTTCGGCTGTTCGGTATTTTTTTTGGCTCTTGTCTTAACGAAAGACATTGCAGCTTAACCACTGATTGGACGGTTGTAATCACGCTTGCTCGATTCTGACGAACCAAACAGTAATTCGAATAAATCTAAGAAATGAAACTGAGTTGAACGGCTTTTACCACTAAACCAACTACCCCATGTCACATTTTGCTGTTGTGCTTGGCAAACTTGTTGAGCATTTGGTTGTTCGCTATTTTGCATCAGCGCCTGACACTCTTCGAGCGACTTGCTGGTCTGTGTATGCCACGCAGAAGCCCCCATTGCGCTAGTGAGCACAATGCTTGTAGCCACTATGACTGACATCGCTGACAGTTTCATGGGAACCTCCGGTTAATAAATGAACTCATAAAATAGCAGGAAAAAGGCGCTACTGCCAAGCTAATTCGCGTATTTTTTTGACTGCTAAGCGCACTAACCTTTGGTACACTATGGCGACTTTTTAACAGGTGAGGTGCCTATGCGCGACTTTCTAATCGCACCATCGATATTATCAGCAGATTTTGCTCGGCTTGGCGAAGAGGTTGAGAACGTTCTTGCGGCCGGCGCAGACGTTGTGCATTTCGATGTCATGGATAACCATTTCGTGCCCAATTTAACCATTGGCCCGATGGTGTGCAAAGCGTTGCGTGACTATGGTATTACCGCACCGATTGATGTGCATTTGATGGTTCAGCCGGTTGACAGAATGATTGATGATTTCGCTGCTGCTGGCGCCTCAATTATTACCTTTCATCCAGAAGCATCAACACATATCGATCGCTCTTTACAGCAAATCAAAGCGGCGGGCTGCCAAGCTGGGTTAGTGTTTAATCCAGCCACGCCACTTCATTACCTCGACTATGTTCTGGATAAAGTTGACGTCATTTTGTTGATGTCAGTGAACCCCGGTTTTGGCGGCCAAGCCTTTATCCCAGCCACGTTAGATAAATTGCGTCAGGCGCGACAAATTATTGATGCCAGTGGTCGCGATATCCGTCTTGAAATTGATGGCGGCGTGAAAGTTGATAACATCGCTGAAATTGCTGCAGCTGGCGCCGATATGTTCGTTGCTGGTTCAGCCATTTTCAATCAACCTGATTATGCGCAAGTGATTGACGAAATGCGTCAACAGCTTGCAACAATAGTTAAATAACGGAACATACAGAATATGAGTAAACCCATTGTACTTAGCGGCTGTCAGCCATCTGGACAACTTTCAATTGGTAATTACATTGGCGCACTACGTCAGTGGGTAAAAATGCAAGACACTCATGACTGCCGCTTTATGTTGGTTGATTTACACGCAATTACGGTTCGCCAAGAACCCGAAAAACTACGAGAAGCAACCTTAGATGGGCTGGCTTTATACATGGCATGCGGCCTTGATCCAGAGAAAAGCGTCATTTTTGTTCAGTCGCATGTGCCGGAACATGCGCAATTGGCATGGGTTCTCAACTGCTATACCCAAATGGGTGAGTTGAATCGCATGACGCAATTCAAAGACAAATCGGATCGTCACGCCAATAATATAAATGCAGGCTTGTATACCTACCCTGCACTCATGGCTGCTGATATTTTATTGTATCAAGCCAATGAAGTGCCAGTCGGTAATGATCAGAAGCAACATCTTGAACTCGCTCGTGATGTCGCTACGCGTTTTAATAACCTTTATGGCGAGGTATTTACGATACCTGACCCATTTATTCCGGAAGTTGGCGCTCGAATTATGAGCTTGCAAGACCCAACCAAGAAAATGTCGAAATCGGACGATAATCCGAATAACTTCATTGGGTTGTTAGAAGATCCGAAAAAAATTACTAAGAAGCTAAAGCGTGCCGTAACGGATTCTGATGAGCAGGCACGTATTTACTTTGATACCGAAGAAAAGCCGGGCGTATCGAATTTATTATCCATCTTGTCGGCAGCAACCGGTCGTTCAATTGCTGATCTGGTGCCAGAGTACGAAGACAAAATGTATGGTCACTTGAAAGGTGATACGGCGGAAGCTGTTGTTGCTATGCTGGAGCCAATTCAACAGCGCTACAACGAGTTGCGCCATGACCGCGCTTATCTGGACCACGTGATGGCAAAAGGTGCTGAAGCGGCAAGCGCGCATGCAGCGCAAACGCTGCGTCAAGTGTATGACGTGATTGGGTTTGTACCGCGGCCATAACTTATGCTGTTAATGATCGATAACTATGACTCGTTCACGCACAATGTGGTTCGCTATTTGCGTGAATTAAATGCCGACGTCAAAGTTGTTCGTAATGATCAAATTAGCCTTGCAGAGATAAACCAGTTACCGCTAGCCGGTATTGTCATATCGCCTGGGCCATGCACGCCAAATGAGGCCGGTATTTCGTTGCCAGTTATCGAACAGTTTGCGGGTCAAATTCCCTTACTGGGTGTTTGCTTAGGTCATCAAGCGATTGGACAAGTGTTTGGTGCGCAGGTCGTGCGCGCCAAACAAGTCATGCATGGGAAAACCTCCGAACTTCATCACAACAATCAGGGGTTATTTCAAGGCCTGCCGTCGCCATTTACAGTCGCGCGGTATCATTCTCTACTTCTCGACCACGACACGTTACCAGACGAACTCATTGTGGATGCTTGGGTGAATCGAGCAAGCGGTGAACAAGAGGTGATGGGAATACGTCACGTGAGTCTGCCAGTTTGGGGTGTTCAATATCACCCAGAAGCGATCGAAACCGAACATGGGCATGCCATCTTTCAGCGATTTTTAGAGTTTTGCGACCTAATTTGAGTAAATTTAGGGCGTTAGATATTCATCCAAAATAGGCGCTTCTGCATACTTATGCAAGGCGCTTGCAAATCAAGCTAAGTTACCTAAAACCCCTACTTTTTCTGTACCTCAAGCACGACAGCGATGCTTTTTTCTGCAATAATATAGCCACTTTACACGGCCTCTTTTGAAGGTCAATTTGAACCGATTTGAATAGCAATGAGGGATACATATGACAACGACGAATAAAGTCGATCGCGCACTCTTCGATGACGTAATGGTACCTAACTATAACCCGGCAAAAATGATTCCGGTAAAAGGTGAAGGCTCTCGCGTTTGGGACCAAGAAGGTAAAGAGTACGTCGATTTCGCTGGCGGTATTGCCGTGAACTGTTTAGGTCATTGTCATCCCGCTATGGTGAAGGCGTTAACCGAGCAAGGTAACAAGCTCTGGCACTTAAGTAACGTATTTACCAATGAACCAGCTATTCGCTTGGCGAAAAAATTAACCGACGCGACTTTTGCCGAGCGCGTCTATTTCGCAAACTCTGGTGCGGAAGCGAACGAAGCTGCTTTGAAATTAGCACGTCGCTGGGCACTCGATAAGTTCGGTCCTGATAAGAACCAAATTATTGCTTTCAACAAAGGCTTCCATGGTCGCACTTTCTTTACTGTAACGGTTGGCGGCCAGCCAGCTTACTCAGAAGGTTTTGGACCGAAACCAGGGGCGGTAGAACATGTTGATTACAACGACCTCGCAGCCCTTGAGAAACTGATGTCAGAGCAAACCTGCGCGGTCATGATGGAGCCGTTGCAAGGTGAAGGCGGAGTCATTAGCCCTGACGTAGACTTCGTTAAAGGCGTACGCGCACTGTGCGATAAATACAATGCGCTCTTGATTTTTGATGAAGTTCAAACTGGCTTTGGTCGTACTGGCAGCTTGTATGCCTATCAACAGCTTGGTGTTGCGCCAGACATTCTCTCAACGGCGAAAGCGCTTGGTGGTGGTTTCCCTATTGGTGCCATGCTAACCACAACAGAAATCGCGCAACACTTGAAGCCAGGTACACACGGTAGCACCTATGGTGGTAACCCATTGGCATGTGCTGTTGCCGAAGCGGTGTTTGACGTGGTGAACACCAATGACGTGCTTGAGGGCGTTAAGAAACGCGAGCAATTGTTCAAAGATGCTCTGCAGAAAATCAACGACAAATACAACGTATTCAAAGATATCCGTGGTAAAGGCTTGTTGTTGGGTGCTGAATTAACCGAGCAATTTGAAGGTAAAGCGCGTGATTTTCTAAATGCTGCGGCTGACGAAGGCACGATGGTGTTAGTTGCTGGCCCAAGTGTGATTCGTTTTACGCCGTCGCTGATCATTCCTGAGCAAGATATTGTTGAAGGTTTGGCGCGATTTGAACGAGCTGTTGCTAAGCTTGCTGGTTAATTGAAGCGGAGACACGCTATGTTAGTGGTGCGTCCGATTACGCCGCAGGATTATGCGGCGCTTTACACCTGTGCAGTTGAGTCTGGATATGGTTTCACGTCATTGCCTGTCGACGAGGCCTTGCTGCGTCGTCGCATTGCGCGCGCGCAAGAAGCGTTTGCGCGTGAGCAAGTGAGTGAGCCGGGTGAAGAAGGTTATCTCTTTGTCATGGAAGATACGGACACCGGTGAGGTTGTCGGTTGCAGTGGAATTGAGGCCGCGGTAGGCCTCACCGATGCCTTCTATCATTATCATATTGGCAAAGTAGTCCATCACTCTAAAGAGCTAGATATCTACAATGCACTCGAAACATTAACGTTATGTAACGATTACACTGGCGTAAGTGAACTTTGCACTTTGTTTTTGCGTGAACCATTTCGCAAAAATATGAATGGTCGCGTGCTATCGCGCTTTCGTATGTTATTTATGGCCGAGTTTCGCAACCGCTTTAGCGATATTGCGATTGCCGAAATGCGAGGCGTATCGGATGAAAATGGTGAATCACCATTTTGGGGTTGGTTGCAGAAAAACTTTTTCTCAATGGATTTCACCCAAGCTGACTACCTAACAGGTATAGGCGAGAAAACCTTTGTCTATGAATTGATGCCGAAGCTACCTATTTACGTGCAACTATTGCCACCAGAAGCACAAGCAGTTATTGGCAAAGTTCATGAGAATACACGCCCAGCTTTGCGTATGCTACAAAGCGAAGGGTTCCGTAGTCGTGGCTACATCGATATTTTTGATGCCGGTCCGACCGTCGAAGCCGACGTGGCGAATATTAAGAGCGTTAGGGATAGTAAGCGCTTACCAGTAACCATTGGAAAGGTTGCTGATGATAAGCCTCGATTCATTGTATGTAATACGAATGTTGCTGAGTTTCGTGCCATTCAAACACAACTTGATGAACAGCACGAACAAGTCATTATTGACGCCGAAGCGGCTGCTGCGCTGCGTGTGCAAGAAGGCGATTACGTTCGATTTGTCACATTGACAGGAGCAAACTAATGTCTGAACAGAATTTATTTATCAATGGCAACTGGGTTGCCGGTGAAGGCGAGTTATTTCAATCAATTGATCCAGCTCGCAATGAAATTATTTGGGAAGCGAAAGCCGCAACTGACGAGCAGGTCGACGCCGCTGTTATGGCTGCGCGCGCAGCGTTCATTGCGTGGGCAGATAAAAGCTTTGAAGAACGTTTAGCTATTTGTAAGCGTTTCGCTGAATTGTTGGAAGAAAATAAGCAAAAATTTGCACACATTATTGCTGAAGAAACAGGCAAGCCAGTGTGGGAAACGTTGACCGAAGTCGCTGCGATGATTGGTAAAGTAGCCATTTCTGAGCGTGCTTACCACGAACGCACAGGTACCGTAGAGAATACCATGCCAGGTGCGAAGGCGTTTGTGCGTCATAAACCACACGGCGTTGTTGCTGTTTACGGCCCATATAACTTCCCTGGTCATTTACCAAATGGTCATATTGTCCCTTCGTTGTTGGCTGGTAATACAGTCATATTCAAGCCAAGCGAAATGACGCCGAAAGTTGCCGAGTTTACGGTGAAAATGTGGGAAAAAGCAGGGCTTCCAAGCGGTGTGCTGAATTTAGTTCAAGGCCTAGTTGATACCGGCAAAGCATTGTCGGCGCACCCACAAATTGATGGCTTATTTTTTACTGGCTCGTCAAACACGGGGCATGTGCTTCACAAATTATTTGCTGGACGCCCAGATAAAATTTTAGCACTTGAGATGGGCGGTAATAATCCGTTGATCGTCAAGGATGTTGCTGACATTGATGCTGCGGTGCACGATATTGTGCAATCCGCTTTTGTTACCTCAGGTCAGCGTTGTACCTGTGCGCGTCGCTTATTTATCGAGAAGAGCCCACAAGGTGACGCAATATTGAAGCGCCTCATTGAAGTGACTGAAAACATACAAGTTGGCGACTATGAAGCCGATCCGCAACCATTTATGGGTGCGATGATTTCGGCAAAAGCAGCTGCGGATATGGTCAAAGCGCAAAATGATTTGATTGACGCTGGCGCTAAAGTGCTGCTGAAAATGTTGCAGAAAGACCATAACCTAGGCTTCGTAACACCAGGTATTTTAGACGTTACCAAGGTAACTGAAATGCCGGATATCGAGCACTTTGGTCCGTTGTTAAAAGTTTATCGTTACACCGACCTTGATGCGGCAATTGAAGAAGCGAATAACACCAAATACGGCCTTTCAGCAGGTATTTTATGCGACAGCGAAGAAACCTATCGCTACTTCTTCAAGCGCATTCGTGCCGGTATCGTGAACTGGAATAAGCCAATTACTGGTGCCAGTAGTGCTGCACCATTTGGTGGCATTGGTGCGAGCGGTAATCATCGTGCTAGCGCGTACTACGCCGCTGATTACTGTGCATACCCGGTTGCCTCAGTAGAAGCTGAACATGTCAGCTTGCCAGAGAAATTAGCACCTGGTCTTAAATTCTAACGGACAATAAAGCGAGGAGTAATAAATGGCGGCGACCATGCATGCAACAGTAAATTGGCGTGACGGTTTAGTGTTTGAGGCCAAATCAGGCTCAGGCCATGCGGTGACAATGGATGGTAATAAAACCGAAGCCGCAAGCCCAATGGAGCTGGTCTTGATGGCCGCTGGTGGTTGTTCCTCGGTTGATGTGGTTAGTATTTTAGAAAAAGCGCGTCAGCAAGTAACTGGCGTTCAATGTGAAGTAAAAGGTGAGCGTGCCGACACAGTTCCTGCTGTATTTACCCACGTTCATCTTCACTTCATTGTCACCGGTACAGATGTTGCTGAAAAGCATGTGGAGCGGGCGGTGGCGCTGTCAGCAGACAAGTACTGCTCGGTCGCTAAAATGCTCGAAGCATCGGTAAAAGTGACGCACAGCTACGCAATTGAAAATGAAGGCGAGAATGCCTAAATGAATTATCGGCATAGTTACCATGCCGGCAACTTTGCCGATGTTTTCAAGCACGTTCTTCAATGTGTTGCGCTGGATTATCTGCAGCAGAAAGAGAAACCGTTCTGGCTGCTTGATACGCATGCTGGAATCGGTATGTATGATCTGCAAGGTGAACAAGCGCAAAAAACGGGTGAAGCAATTGATGGTATCGCGCGTTTATTATCGCGCGATGATTTACCCGATGCCATTCAACGCTATGTTAATTTTGTTAAAGAAGTAAATAGCCCGAACGAGCTGCGTTGGTACCCAGGTTCGCCTTGGTTTAGCGCTCAGCATTTGCGCTCGCAAGACAGTTTAACTCTCTGTGAGATGCATCCGCAAGACAGCGGAGCCCTCGCTGAAAACGTACGCAACGAATTTCCTGCGGCAAAGCAAATCAAGGTGTTAGAGCACACCAATGGTTATGGTGCGATAAAAGCGTTACTACCGCCACCACAAAAGCGTGGCATGGTACTCATTGATCCACCGTTTGAGCAGCGCGATGAATTTGACCAAGTGGTGCGCGCGCTTACCGATGGTGTGCGGCGCTGGGCAACCGGTATATACGCTGTGTGGTATCCAATTAAAGATCCGTTAGCTATCGGCGATTTCCATCAAAAAGTGAAAGCAATTGCTGGGGTCGAGAAGGTATTTGCAGTTGATTTATTAATTCGTACAGCAGTAGATAGAACCAAGCTAAATGGCTGCGGCATACTATTTATTAATCCGCCGTTTGGTCTAACTCAGCAAGTGAACGAAATAATGGATTATTTAACACCGTTGTTGGCTCAAGATCGCGGTGCAGAATATCAAAGTATCTGGCTTTAAGCGCGGTTAATGCCGCGCTGTTTCTCCAAAATCTCTTCAATCAGTGGGGCTAATATTAGTTCCATCGCAAACACCATTTTGCCTCCCGGCACCACTAAGGTATTCATACGTGACATAAACGCCCCGTCAATCATGCGTAAATAATACGGGAAGTCGACATTTTTCATGCCGCGAAAACGAATGACCACAAAGCTTTCATCTAATGACGGAATGTCTTTCGCACTGAACGGATTCGACGTATCAACAGTCGGTACCCGCTGGAAGTTAATATGAGTACGCGAAAACTGCGGCACTATGTGATGAATGTAATCTTCCATACTGCGCACAATACTTTGCGTTACGGCTTCTCTTGAATGACCGCGCTCAGAAGTATCGCGGAGTAATTTTTGAATCCACTCGAGGTTAACAATCGGCACCATGCCGATTAATAAGTCAACATGCTGGGCAACATCATAGCCTTCACCGACGACGCCACCGTGTAAGCCTTCGTAGAAAAGTAGGTCGGTATCTTTCGGTAATGGTTCCCACGGCGTGAACGTACCCGGAACTTGATTGTATGGCACGGCATCATCGAAGCTATGCAAATAACGTCGAATTTCACCATTTCCGATTGCCCCGTATTCTCGGAACAGAGCTTCAAGCCGGGTGAAATCATTTGCTTCAGGACCGAAATAGCTTATGTGCCTACCTTGCTCTTGCGCCTTTCGAATGGCTAATTCCATCTCAGGTCGAGAATAACGATGAAAACTATCACCTTCCACAAATGCAGCCTCAACATTTAATGAGCGGAAAATATGCCGCAGAGCCTGACTGGTTGTGGTTGTACCGGCCCCTGATGAACCAGTAACTGCGATGATAGGGTGTTGAACCGACATGAAACCTCCGAAAACGTAGAAAGAATGTTATACGGGGTCAGCTACACTCGGTCAAGTTTTGTTCAGATTAGTAATGCGGTGGAATATCGTCAGCAGGGTTTGTCGATGTGCCACCTTCTCTATCGTTTAATTGTTGGAACTTTTCGATCAATAATTGCATCTTACGTTGTAGATGTTGCAATTCACCCGCTTGTTGCGTCACCAATTGATTCAATGTTTCAATGGTATCTTCTTGGAATGCCAATTGGCTTTCTAAATCGGCGATACGTCGTGATAGATCATGTTCGTGTTGCGCAGCCATAGGCAAACACCCCTAATTGTGTGTAGTATATTCAGCGCGACGAATTACAACTTACTCTGACAGAGAATTCAATCCTGGAGACAATAAATGAAGCAATTTAAAAAGCCTTTGGCGCTGACAATAATCGCACTTGCCGTAACTGGCTGTATGCAGCAGCAGGAAAAATTTCCTGTAAGTGAATCAGCACCAGAGGCTGAGCAAGACAAAATGGCCTACGCATTCGGTTCAACCTTGGGTGAATACGTTGGTGAAACACTTGAGCGTCAAGAACAAGCTGAGTTTGTTTTAGACCGAGAACTAGTTATTGCTGGTTTTGTTGATGCCATTAAAGGCGATGCAAAAATTTCACAAGCAGAAGCTGAAGAGTTGATTACAACCATGCAAACTCAAATTGCTGAGCAAACGGCAACGGTTATTGGTGGTAAAGCTCAAGCAGAAGGTGAAGCTTATCAGGCAGAAAATGCTAAGAAAGAAGGCGTTACCGTTACTGAATCGGGCCTACAGTATGAAGTGTTGCAAGAAGGGCCTGAAGGTGGTGCGCAACCGTCGGCAACTGATTTAGTTGAAGTTCATTATCACGGCACGTTGGTAAACGGTGAAGTATTCGATAGCTCAGTAGACCGCGGCGAGCCGCTAGTGTTGCCATTGAATCGTGTTATTGCTGGTTGGACTGAGGGCGTTCAGCTGATGAGCGTTGGCGATAAGTATCGTTTTGTTATTCCATCCGATCTTGCTTACGGTGAACGTGGCGCTGGTAATGGTCAAATTCCACCGAACTCGACGTTAATCTTTGAAGTTGAACTGCTCAACATTGTTGATCCGGAAGCAACAGAAGAAGAAACAGTAGAGATTGAAGCGAAGCAATAATTCTTACTTCGCTCAGGTCACGCTAGAGTAGCTGATGCTGCTCTAGCGTGTTCAATAGGCGGTCTTCAAATTCCATCCGTAACTCAAGTGCCTCACCTAAATTCGATAAATCCCGATCAAACCCATTCAGTTCAGACTCAGGCGTCACCTCGCCATAGCTATCATTAAAATCAAGCGCAATCTCGGTTGTGTCACCAATTAATGGGAAAATTTCATCAGCGAGCTCACGGGTTGATTTAGGAGCCTTTTGACTATTGCGAATGATGGTGTCAAACACTTCAAAATGTCCCGCTGAAATGTAATCCATGAGCAATTCGCAGAAATGCGTAATATCTTGCGCGGCTGGAAGCGCGTGTGCCTCACGTTCATAGGGTGGTAGACCTGCCAGTTTGAAGTATTCAATAAGCATGGCTTGTCGTTCTTGTAACCAAGTATCCACGGCAGCGTGGGCGCCTCCCCAGCGTTGCTTGGCTTGCTCGTTACGCTTTAACATGTCTTTCTCCGTTTGATTGATAGCCACCAATCTACTGATGATGCTAAGCTAGCGTCAACTATTTTCGCTGACTTGCAGGTTATTTTACATGACGAAACCATACCAACGCCCAGCGCAAGACGAACCTGTATGGTGGTTTGTGATCTCCGGTGGCGAACTATTAATGACCGAAGCCAAACAGATACCGCATGGCCTTCTTGAAGACTTACCATTGCCTGATCTAAATGAATACAAAACTGTGTTTATTGGCGAATTGCGAGAGCGTCATTGTTACTTAGTCATTGCTGATTACGGCGATACCAATTTTAATGCAGTGGGTGAGTTTTTGAGTGTTCGAGAGCTAATTATTGGTTCTGATGATGAGTTGTTTGCTATGGCAGCAAGAGCGAAACAAATCGCCGACTTTCTAGCCACTCACCGGTTTTGTGGACGCTGTGGCGCGCGCATGCAAGCGGTTGACTGGGAAATCGCGATGCACTGCCATAGTTGTCAGCATCGCTGCTACCCTCGTATTTCGCCATGCATCATCGTTGCGATTCGTAAAAATAACCAAATTCTCTTGGCTCGCGGTAAGCGGCATCCCGAGGGTTTATATTCGGTGTTAGCGGGTTTTGTTGAAGCTGGCGAGCCACTCGAGCAAACTCTCATCCGCGAAGTGATGGAAGAGGCTGGCGTACGCATTAAAAATCCGCGCTATGTTACCAGCCAATCGTGGCCATTCCCGAATTCACTCATGATTGGGTTTATTGCCGAATGGGAGAGCGGCGATATTCGTATTGATCCGTTTGAACTAGAAGAAGGTGGTTGGTTCGACATCAATAAGCTACCGCGAATACCGCAAGAGGGAACCATCGCAAATAAACTGATTAAACGCCTAAAAGCTGAAATTGATCAGGAAAGAAATTCCTAATGCTGGTAAAATATGCGGCAAAATTTAAAGGGTAACTTGGATAGCTATAATGTCTGAAGCAAAGTCTGAACTTAAAAACGATCTGTATCTTCGTGCGCTTTTGCGTCAGCCTACTGAACGCACACCTATTTGGATGATGCGCCAAGCGGGGCGCTACTTGCCAGAGTATCGTGAAGTGCGTAAACAGGCTGGCGACTTCATGGCGCTGTGTAAGAACGCAGAGCTTGCCTGCGAAGTGACTATGCAACCATTACGTCGCTTTCCGTTAGACGCCGCTATTTTATTTTCAGACATTCTAACCATTCCAGATGCGATGGGGCTGGGGCTGTATTTTGAAACAGGTGAAGGTCCGAAATTTGAACGTCCCGTTCGCGATATCGCGAGTATTCAGAAGCTTGGCGTACCAGATCCGGAACAAGAGCTTCGCTATGTAATGGATGCCGTGCGCACTATTCGCCGCGAATTGAATGGCCAAGTACCATTGATTGGTTTTTCTGGAAGCCCGTGGACGCTGGCAACCTACATGGTTGAAGGCGGTAGCACCAAAAACTTCAGTGAAGTAAAAAAGCTGATGTTCAGCGAACCACAGGCAATGCATTTATTGTTAGATAAACTAGCTCAATCAGTGACCAGCTACTTGAATGCACAAATTGCAGCAGGTGCTCAAGCAGTGATGGTATTCGATACATGGGGTGGTGTATTAAGCCCGCGTGATTATCGTGAGTTTTCATTAAAGTACATGCAGCAAATCGTAAACGGCCTAACTCGCCACGCCGATGGTCGACAGGTGCCGGTAACTTTGTTTACCAAAAATGGTGGTGCTTGGCTGGCAGATATGGCCGCGACCGGTTGTGATGCTTTAGGTGTCGATTGGACCACTGATTTGGGTACTGCACGAGTAGCCGTGAACGATAAGGTTGCATTGCAAGGAAATATGGATCCGAGTGTGTTGTACGCTCCGCCAGCGCGCATTGAAGCAGAAGTTGCAACGATATTAGAAAGTTATGGACAGGGTCATGGCCATGTCTTTAACTTAGGGCATGGCATTCATCCAGAAGTCAATCCAGATCACGCTGCGGCTTTCATTGAAGCGGTACACAAGCTAAGCCCTGCCTACCATAAGTAACTGCTATTTGCGGTAAACCCCGCTTATTGTCCGATGAGCGGGGATGTCGCATGGAATCCCTAGGTTACAATAGTGTCAGACCATGACATGAAGCCAAAGTGGTAACCTGAGGGATTTATGGCAGCACGAAATTTATTTAATCCGATCACTATTATACTTGTACTTGTAGCAGCCGCTGCAGCGTACTTTTTCGGTTTTGCAGACCCTAATGCAGGCAAAGACGAGCGACCACAGAACGCCGTTCCGGTGCGCGTACAAACCGCGCAAATTAGCGAATTTCGCGATGTGATTGAAGCGCTCGGTACTGCACAAGCCAATGAGTCAATTGTTGTTACCGCTCAGGCGCAAGATATTGTCATGGCCGTACATTTTGATGACGGTGACGTAGCTGAAGCCGGCGATGTATTAGTTGAACTCGATTCCCGCGAAGAAAATGCGGTTGTTCAAGAATTAAAATTTCGACTAGCAGAAGCAAATCGACAGTATCAACGCTTAGTTGATTTGCGTCGTCAAAATGCGGCATCACAACAACAGCTTGAAGCACAAGACGTGCTAGTCAAAGAAATCATTGCCGAACTAGAGGTTGCGGAAACTCGGTTGGCGCAAAAGCGCATTGTTGCACCTTTTGACGGTCGACTTGGAATTCGTCATGTCAGTGTTGGCTCTTTGGTGTCGCCAGGTGAGCAAATCACAACCCTTGATGATGTCACTCCAATGAAACTGGATTTCAACGTTCCTGAACTCTTCTTTGCCAGTTTACGTGTCGGGCAAACGGTTGCTGCGCGCAGTGGTGCCTATCCAGGCGAAGAGTTCCTTGGCGAAATTCGCAGTATCGACTCGCGCGTCGATCCGTTAACGCGCTCGATTTTAGTTCGCGCAACACTACCAAATGACGACAACAAGCTACGCCCCGGCATGCTGTTGCGAGTTAATTTGCTGCGCAGCGTTGATGAAGCGATGATTCTGCCAGAAAAAGCTATTGTACCTATCAATGACCGTACTTATGTTTACGTGATTGATGAAAATAATATCGCACATCAGACCTTGGTCACTTTAGGTCGCCGCAAACCTGGCATCGTCGAGGTTATCGACGGCATTCAACCGGGTGACAAAATCGTAACCGAAGGAATGGTACGTCTGCGCGATGGCGTTGCTGTCACAGTTCGGGAGGGCTAACACACATGTTGCTCTCAGATGTTTCGGTCAAACGTCCGGTTTTTGCCTCGGTTGTCAATATTCTTCTTATCGTGTTTGGTATCGTCGCGTTTACGATGTTGCCTCTACGCGAGTACCCTGACATCGATCCGCCTGTTGTTTCCATTGATACAAGCTATACGGGTGCATCGGCAGATATTGTTGAGACTCAAATTACGCAGGTCATTGAAGACCGTATTAGCGGTATTGAAGGGATAAAAAACATTAATTCGAGCAGCCGTAATGGTCGTTCGCGTATCAGTATTGAGTTTGAACTAACCCGCGATATTGATGCCGCTGCCAACGACGTTCGCGACCGAGTTTCGCGGGTGCTCGATAACCTACCTGAGCAAGTCGACCCACCGGAAGTTTCTAAAGCGAATTCGGATGAAAGTACCATTGTCTGGTACAACTTACGCAGCGAGACCATGTCGGTGCTCGAATTGACCGATTACGCTGACCGCTACATTGCCGATCGGCTTTCAGTTGTGGATGGTGTTGCCCGAGTTCAGCTAGGTGGTGAGCGTCGTTACGCCATGCGTATCTGGCTCGACCGTGATGCGATGGCTGCCCGAAACATTACCGTCACGGATATTGAGAATCGACTGCGCTCAGAAAATATTGAATTACCGGCAGGTGAGGTTGAGTCAATCGACCGTGAATTCACTGTTCGTGTCGCACGTACGTATCTTACGCCGGAACATTTTAAGCGGTTAACCATAAAACGCGGTGACAATGGTCAGCTAGTTCGCTTAGCTGAAGTTGCCCGTATTGAGATGGGCGCCGAGAACGATAAAACCGACTTCCGCGGCAATGGGATTAATATGGTCGGTATTGGTATCGTGAAACAATCGAAGGCGAATACGCTAGAGGTTGTGGAGAACGTGAAAAAAGAAATCGATTCGATTTCGCAAACGTTGCCTGAAACCATGTTCATGGTGCCAAGTTATGATTCATCAATTTTCATCAAAGGTTCCATTGACGAAGTATACAATACACTCGGTATTGCTATGGCTTTGGTGGTCGTTGTCATTTATATGTTCCTAGGGAATATTCGTGCCACGTTAATTCCCGCATTGACAGTGCCTGTTGCCATTATCGCCTCGTACATTGCACTGTTTGCCATGGGCTTCTCAATTAACCTGCTAACGTTGTTAGCATTGGTATTGGCCATCGGCCTCGTGGTTGATGATTCAATCGTCGTTTTAGAGAATATTTATCGTCGTATTGAAGCCGGTGAACCGCCTTTGCTTGCCGCCTATCGTGGGGCGCGAGAAGTTGGTTTTGCGGTAGTTGCGACGACTTTAGTACTGATTTCGGTATTTGTTCCGTTAGCGTTTTTAGATGGCAACATTGGCCAGTTGTTTACCGAGTTCGCCTTGGCGATTGCCGCAGCAGTCGCATTCTCAAGTATTGCGGCACTAACGTTATCACCAATGTTAAGCTCGAAAATTCTTCATAAGAAAGAACGCTCTAGTAAATTCGGACAAATTATCGATAAAGCTTTTGTTTGGGTTGAGTCCGGATACGTTCGTGTTTTGAAGCGAACCTTGGCCTATCCATGGATGGCAGCAGCGCTGATTGTGCTAGCGGGCGTGTTGTCCTACGGAATGATGCAATTTGTTGAGCAAGAGTTCGTACCACCTGAAGATCGCGGTACTTTCTATGTGATGGTACGTAGCGAGGAAGGTGCTAGTTTTGAATCAAACTCAGCAAATATGCGTGAGATAGAAAGCATTTTGATGCCTTATATCGATCAAGGGAAAATCGATCGATTAATTATCCGTTCACCCGGTTGGGGCAACTCTGCTGGTGTTGCAATTGTTGGGGCGGTGCCATTTGAAGAACGCGAATGGTCAACGTTTGAGTTAATGGATGAGGTATCGAAGCAACTCAATAACGTGACCGGTGTACGTGCTTTCGCCTTTATGCGAAGCGGTATTAGTGGTGGTAACGGCCGTCCGGTGCAATTCGTGTTGCAAGGTAACACTTATGAGCAACTTGCTGCATATCGCGATATTGTCATTGAAAAAGCAAGCCAAAACCCGAACTTGTTGGATCTCGACAGTGATTATAAAGCTACCCTGCCACAGTTATTGATTCGCATCGATCAAGAGCGTGCGTCAGATCTTGGTGTTTCAGTCGGCGATATTGGGCGTACTTTAGAAACCATGTTAGGTCAACGTCGCGCGACCACCTATCTTGACAGAGGTGAAGAATACGATGTGATTCTTGAGGGTGAACGCGCAGATTATCGCAGTCCAACAGCTATCGATAATATCTACGTTCGCTCTAATAGCTCAAACCAACTTATTCCACTCTCGAATTTGGTGACAGTTGAAGAACAAGCGACTTCGGGGTCATTAAATCGCTATAACCGCATGCGTAGTATTACCATAGAAGCGAATTTGGCTGAGGGGTATTCGCTCGGTGAAGCCTTGGCGTATCTTGAGGATATTGTCCGCTCCGAGTTACCAGATGACGTATCGATTGACTATAAAGGCGAATCGCAAATGTACAAAGAGAGTGGCAGCTCAGTCATCTTCGTCTTTGTGTTGGCGTTGCTCGTCGCTTATTTAGTATTGGCAGCGCAATTCGAGAGCTTCGTGCATCCTTTAGTGATTATGTTAATGGTGCCGATTGCGTTCTTAGGGGCGATTATCGGCCTCTATGCAACAGGCATGACAATCAATATCTACAGCCAAATCGGCATCGTGATGTTGATTGGACTTGCCGCGAAGAATGGTATTTTGATTGTTGAGTTCACCAATCAATTACGTGATGCCGGCATGAAGTTTGACGAGGCGATTGTGAAAGGTTCGCAACAACGTTTGCGCCCGATCGTCATGACCGCCTTTACAACGCTGATGAGTGCTGTTCCGCTAATTCTTGGAAGTGGTCCTGGTGCCGAAAGCCGCATGGTTATCGGTACAGTTATTTTTTCTGGGGTCGCGTTATCAGCGTTTTTAACTATCTTTATCATTCCGTCGCTGTACGCATTATTGGCGCGCAATACAACATCGCCGGAAGCGGTTGCTCACGAGCTTGCAGCGCTTGAGCAACAGCACCCAGATAGTAAAGGTAGTTAAGGTTATTCCCATCGATTCGCTTCACGGGCATCAACAAAAAGCCCGTGAAGCACGTTTTTTGCAAGTGTCGGGTGGTTGGTAAATATCCCGTCGACACCCATTTGATTTAATTCGCGCATATCGTCCGGCTCATCGACTGTAAATACAAAAACTTTTAAGCCACGCTCATGTGCGTCATCAATGAATTCTTGTGTCACGAAATCAACATCAATATGTACCGACCATGCTTCGAGCTGCGCAGCAAAATAGGCATAATTGAGGGGACAGCTTGTGGTGAGGGCACCAATGCGTTGAAGAGGGTGATCTTGCTTCAGCTGTGCTAGCCAATGATGATTAAAGCTCGATACTAATAGTTGTTCAGGCTCAAAGTTTGCATACTCAACGGCGCGTCGTAAATGACGTGTCAGCCCGCGTTTAATGTCAGCTCCTTTGAGCTCAATATTGACTTGGCAGCGTCCGCCAATAAAGTCGAGTGCTTCATCAAGGGTTGGTATTGGCTGTTGGCCAAACACCTTTAACGTTCGTAGTTGTGCGAGGGTTAAGTCTTGCAGGCGACCAGATTGAGCGGTAAGGCGAGCCAGATACCGATCAAGAAACACCAGCCACTCGTCTTCAATTGGATAAACATCAATTTCAATTCCATCCGCTTGCGCATCGAGAGCCTTGCTGAACGCCGCGATGGTGTTCTCTGGTGCTTCGAAACTTGCCCCCCGATGCGCAAAAATGAGCATAACTAGTCGTCACGCTCACCTAATAAGGTTCCCATACGCGTCACGGAGCCGGGTTTGAGAGCC
The DNA here is from genome assembly GCF_044807045.1 of Pseudidiomarina marina. Classification (NCBI taxonomy): domain Bacteria; kingdom Pseudomonadati; phylum Pseudomonadota; class Gammaproteobacteria; order Alteromonadales; family Idiomarinaceae; genus Pseudidiomarina; species Pseudidiomarina marina. Next base: position 805,493 of record NZ_CP085233.1, read on the forward strand.
TCATCAAAATCAATCACATCGTCTGGAAATACTAAGATGACGGTTGAGCCTAATTTAAAGTGGCCCATTTCTTCGCCTTTCTTCAATCGAATTGCTTGCTTACCTGAGGCTGGGTACTCCCACGTATGTACATCTGTACCGCGTGGAGGGGTTACTGTTTCTGACCACACAGTACCAATGCTGGCAACAATTGTCGCGCCAACAAGGACCATTGCAAATTGTCCAAAGTCGGCTTCAAAAATCGCGACAACACGCTCATTACGCGCAAATAAATTTGGCACGTTCGCCACAGTAAGTGGATTTACGGAATATAAATCACCAGGCACGTAAATCATTTTTCGTAACACACCGTCACACGGCATATGGATGCGATGATAGTCCTTTGGTGCCAAATAGATGGTTGCAAAATCGCCGTCACGAAACGCGTGAGCATCATCAGGGTCGCCACCAAGCAATTCAGTGAGACTGTAATCATGCCCTTTGGCCTGAAATACTCGACCTTCTTCTATTTCGCCGAGTTGACTAATGGCACCATCAACGGGATGAGCAAATTGTTTGTCATCTGAAGCCATTAACGGACGTAATTCGGGCTTTAAATAGCGCGTGAAAAAGTCATTAAAGGTTTTATATGCCTTCGGATCTTCGTGAATGGCTTCACTCATGTCTATTTTATACTGGCGGATAAACCACCGAATAAAGAGCTGCGTAAACCAGCCCGCTTTTGCAGCCGCAAATTTACCAACTAGACGCGATACGGCATGCTTAGGTAGCCAGTGCTGCATTTGAATTTTTACGCGATCCCAATTCACGTTTTTTTACCTCGAGTAGTTGCTCTAGATGGCTTTTTAATCGCCATCGATTCAATAATTTTGTGGAAATTGTACAGGCGTAACGAGTGTAGGTCACCTGCTTCTAAAGCTTCATGGAGTGCACAACCCGGGTCATCCTGATGTTTACAGTCGCGAAACTTACATTGTCCCAAGTATGGTCGAAAATCGATGTAGCACCAAGCCACGCGCTCAGGCTCTAAATGCCAAAGTGCAAATTCTCGTATTCCTGGTGAGTCAATTAACACGCCACCGGTTGGCACCACATATCGGGTTGCCACTGTGGTGGTATGTTGGCCAAGCCCCGAGTTATCTGAAATAGCGCCTACATCGGCATCAATATCTGGCAGTAGGGCGTTTACTAACGATGATTTTCCAACGCCTGACTGACCGACCACGATTGAAACGTGTGAATTCAATAATTGTTGCAGGGCGTGCAATGAATCTGGTTGTTTTGCACTGACTTCAAGTACTTGATAGCCAATATCGCGATAGACCGTGAGTGCATGATCGATTTCTTGGCGTTGCTCAGAATCAAGCTCGGTAAGAAGGTCAGCTTTATTGAGGATAATAACGGGAGTAACACCAATGTCCTCACATGCAACTAAATAGCGGTCAATAATTTGACTGGAGAATGCAGGTAATACACTAGAAACAATGAGAATTTGATCCACGTTAGCAGCAACCGGCTTCACCCCATCGTAATAGTCTGGGCGACTGAGCAAAGAGCGTCGTGGCTGTACAGCTTCGATGACACCGGCGACGTCTTCTGAGCGCTGTTTAAAACGTCGCCAGATCACTTCGTCACCACAAACTAACGAGTCAACAGCACGCCGAATATGACAGCGTAGCGCAGCTTCGGTGTCGGTGCAGATAATTGCTTGTTGGCCGAATCGACTTACAACAATACCTGATTCTGAGGCATCTAAAGCTGCGTCTTCAACTTCGATTTCTAATTCGGCTCGTTGAATACGCTTCTCTTGATTTGACTTAATTCGGCGTAGTTGCCCTTTGTTCAGACGTCGTTGTTTTGCCATCAAATTAATTCCAGTACATACTAGAGGCAATCATACATTATTCAGCACAATAGTGCCTGAACTTAATTGTAATCAAATAAGGTAAATTGCATGACAGCGAGCGCAGAACGTCTCATTTGGATCGACTTAGAAATGACCGGATTAACGCCAGACTACGATCACATTATTGAGATTGCGACTATAGTGACTGACTATGAACTTAACGTGTTAGCAGAAGGTCCTGTTATTGCAGTGCACCAACCTCAGGCCAATTTAGATAAAATGGATGACTGGAATGTGCGAACGCATACGCAATCCGGCTTGGTTGAACGCGTTAAAGCCAGTGCATTTAATGAACAGCAAGCAAGTGATGCAACGATCGAGTTTTTGCAACAATGGGTGACCGCAGGTAGCTCACCAATGTGCGGGAATAGTATTTGCCAAGACCGCCGCTTTTTAGCAAAACATATGCCAGCGCTAGAGGCCTACTTTCACTACCGTAATCTTGATGTGAGTACTTTGAAGCAATTAGCAAAATATTGGGCGCCTGAAGTAGCAAATGGTTTAACCAAACAAGGCGCGCATACGGCATTAGCAGATATTCGTGAATCGATTGAAGAATTAAAATATTATCGAGTAAATTTATTTAAATAATAATAACAACAACAAGGAAGGCTAAGCACGTGATTAAATGGCTCGTTGCTGCAGTTTTCATTATTTTTATGGGGCTCACTTATGGCCCACCGAAATATGTCGCATTTGCTGACCAACAAAAGCGGATTGATACTGTCTATGGTGAGCAGGACGCTTATTTAAGTTGGCATATAAACCGTTGGGTGCCTATTGAAGCGCTGGCGGAACTGGTTTGGTACGCACCTGCTACCGATAGTAAACAATCACTTTCCGAATTGGAAAAAACACAGTTTCAGCAACCATTCATTCTCCCAGGACACTGGTTTTCAACCTACATTTGGTGGTTGCTTCCACCATTGCTTTGGGGCTTCAACAAAGCCTTCAGTTTTGCATTCTTTGCTTGGCGCCAGGTGCGGTCACATCAACGCAATTTCTTTCTTGCTGAGCGACGCAACACAATCATAGCTTACGAAACGTTCTTGAAATTAACGAAAGAAGTTCCGTATAAACCATTCCGTTTAAGACGTAAAGCAACGCACGCCCGCGAACAGCTTTATGATGATTACATTAACTCGTTAACACGCGCTGCATCTGATGACGATGAAAGAATTTTAAACGGATTAGTTGCCAAAGCACTCATGTTTAATCGTGACCACGAGCAACGCTATTTACCGTTGCAACTGAGTATGGCGTCAGGTTTTAAAGCGTTAATACGAGGCGAATACCGCAACTTTGCTAAATTTGAAAGTTATTTTGAAGAGCGTATGAGCCAATCAGCCAAACAATGGTTGTTAGAAATCCATGGTTCGGGTGTGCCGAGCATGTCAGAGTTATACGATGATTGGGATGCGCGAGCGCGAAATTGCGCGAAAGCCATCCTAACGTCAAAGCAATGGCGTCCGCTTACTGATTTACGCGAAAGTTTTCGTGAGTTTGCCAAAGACACGCTGCATCGCATTCTTGGGAAAGCTAATTCGCAGCGTAACCGCGATGAATTAGCTCGTTTTGCTGAAGCTTATCTCACTTACTCGGTATATCGCTATTTACCTGTGGATACACAACTTCATGCGTATGAACAAGATTACAAGAAATTAATTGGAAAACGCATTGCCGCAGTGTTTTCGAGTTATTTCCCACAGGAAGTGACGACCAACGGGGTACGTCCGGATTTGTTTTTGAATCCGTCGTTTCGTCAAGATAGCCACATGGGTAAATTGACGATTGAATTGGTCTTTGAGAACAAAGTGTTGCCTGATGGCATGCCTATCCTGAGCAATGCATTTTATCTGCATATGCCAGGGGAAGAAGCCCAGCGATTGAAGGAGTTAGAGCGTAAAATCTTGCAGCTCAACAAAGGCAAGGAGAAGAACTGATGCGTATTATCATGACGATACTTGTTCTTTTGATGTCGAGCGCGGCGATGTCGCAGGAGACGGAGGGGTCGCATCTGCAAAAGTTTCGCTGTGAATTACATGGCTGGATTGAGCGCACAAGCATTGTCCGTGACTGGTTAAACAAGGTGGAGCAAAATAAATTAGTGTTTGTTAATCAAGAAGGTGAGGTACAAGCACCACCACATCAGATATTGTGGAAAAAATCTGCAGGGTGTTTAAATTCCGAGCGAACGAACAGTTCCACTGAAAAAAGTGGTTGACGGCGTGAGCCGAATCCGTAAAATACGCCCTCGTTAACACATGCGAGAATAGCTCAGCTGGTAGAGCACAACCTTGCCAAGGTTGGGGTCGCGAGTTCGAATCTCGTTTCTCGCTCCAAATTCAAAAAACCCGAAAGCGTTAAAACTTTCGGGTTTTTTATTGTCTTTCATCTCATATCTGATTTATCATATATCTGTTTTTACAGATATGAGAAGCCAATGAAAATTCTATTCTTATGTTCAGCTAACTCGGCTCGCTCGATTATGGCAGAAGCGATAATGCGACATTTTGCAGGCTCTGAGATTGACGTGTTTAGCGCTGGGAGTCAGCCAACTCACGTCGAGCCGGAAGCACTGGCAGCGTTATCTGCACTGAATGTAACGACTGAAGGATTGCATTCCAAGGCAATTGAAAGCCTTGGTGAAATGGCGTTTGATTATGTTATTAGTCTGTGTGACCGAGCACGTCTTGAGTGTCAGGCAGATTTTCAGGGTGTTAATTTTATCGCATGGGATTTTTCTGATCCGGTTTCCAGCAAAGAGAACGACGCCTTTTTGCGTACTGCAAAAGAATTGAGTGAGCGTATTCGAATGTTCTTACTGGTTCTGCGTAAGCGAATGCAGCAGCCTCATCTCTTCAATAGCCCACAAGATTTCTTCAAGATTATGGCGGACCCGTTACGGTTGACTATGATTTTAATGGTGGCACGTCATACCGAGCTATGTGTTTGTGATTTTGTTGAAATGACAGGAATGTCACAACCCAAGGTATCGCGTCACTTAGCTCAGTTAAGAGAATATGGCTTGCTATTGGATAGACGAGACCATCGCTGGGTGCATTACCGATTAAACCCTGCTTTACCCGACTGGATGCGCAAAACAATTGCGGTAACCGCAGAGCACAATCCACAACTTGGACAATATTCAAAGAATGCGAAGGAGTAATTTATGGCGATTAAGGTTGGAATTAACGGTTTAGGACGAATTGGTCGGCTTGCGTTACGTTTGATTTGGGAGAATCCGGCATTTGAATTGGTACGGGTCAATGATCCGGGTGCCGCGGCCGATACGTTCGCACACCTAGTCAATTTCGATTCGGTGCATGGGCGCTGGCACCATGAGGTTGAAGCCTCAGATGATAGCTTGATTATTCAGGGAAAAACCATTGCATTCACTCGTTTTAAAACAATCTCTGAGAATAACTGGGCCGACTGCGATGTTGTGCTTGAAGCATCTGGCAAAATGAAGACGGTTGCGGTTCTAAACGACTATTTACAACAGGGCGTCAAACGCGTCGTAGTATCCGCACCAGTGAAGGAAGCAGGAGCATTAAATATCGTAATGGGCGTCAACGATCATCTGTTTGACCCAAATCAACATCGTATTGTTACTGCTGCGTCATGTACAACAAACTGCCTAGCTCCGGTAGTTAAAGTTCTTCAGGAAAAGGTTGGCATCAAACACGGATCAATCACAACCATTCATGATTTAACTAACACACAAAGTATTCTTGATGCGCCGCATAAAGATCTGCGCCGTGCACGCGCCTGTGGGATGAGCCTTATTCCAACCTCGACTGGTTCAGCGACAGCAATTATCGAAATATTCCCAGAACTCAAAGGAAAAATAGATGGTCATGCAGTGCGTGTGCCATTAGCTAATGCATCGTTAACTGACTGTGTATTTGAGGTTGAAAGACCGACAACAGTTGAGGAAGTTAATGGTTGGATGAGAGCCGCGGCGCAGGGCGACCTAAAAAACATTCTTGGGTATGAAGAGCGTCCTTTAGTATCCATCGACTATAAAACGGATCCGCGCTCGAGCATTATCGATGCACTCTCAACAAAAGTGATTAATGGCACACACGTGAAACTCTATGCTTGGTATGACAACGAGTGGGGTTACGCCAATCGTACGGTTGAGTTAATGGAGAAAGTTGGCACATGCTAGCCAATCTATCTCCTGCCATTCGCCAATACATATTGGTAACTGGAAATTATTGGGCGTTTACCCTTACAGACGGTGCCTTGCGCATGTTGGTGGTACTTCATTTTCACCAACTTGGCTACACTGCGCTGGAAGTCGCCATGCTGTTCTTATTTTATGAGTTTTTTGGTGTCGTGACGAACTTGGTCGGGGGCTATTTAGGTGCTCGCTGGGGGTTAAACCGGACGATGAATATTGGCTTGGGATTACAAATAGTCGCTTTAGCGATGCTTTTAGTTCCTAGCCATTGGTTGACAGTGATCTGGGTCATGTTTGCACAAGCACTTTCCGGAATAGCAAAAGATTTAAACAAAATGAGTGCTAAAAGCACCATAAAATTGCTGGTTCCGGAGGCTGCTCAAGGACAGCTATATAAGTGGGTCGCATTATTAACCGGTTCAAAGAATACCTTAAAAGGAATTGGTTTTTTTCTCGGCGGTCTATTACTTACCTGGATAGGTTTTGCAGGTGCCGTTTTAGCTATGGCATCGATGCTGACGGTGGTTTGGCTCTCCAGTTTGATCTTTCTAAAAAAAGATACCGGGAAAGCGACATTCAAACCGAAATTTAAGGAGTTATTCTCAAAAAGTCGTCCAATCAACATCCTTTCGGTCGCAAGATTTTTATTATTTGGTGCGCGCGACGTTTGGTTTGTTGTAGCGCTTCCGGTATTCCTTGCTAGTCAACTAAACTGGGATCACTGGCAAGTTGGCAGTTTTCTTGCCTTATGGATTATTGGATACGGTGTGGTTCAAGGTTTCGCACCGCGGTTAACATCGATAACCGCAACTCATCGAACATCAAATCAAGCAGTGATGTGGGGCGCATTATTAACACTAAGCCCGTTATTATTAGCTGTGGCGTTGTGGCAAGAGGTACCGATAACACCGGCTATTATTGTTGGTTTAGCCTTGTTTGGGCTTTTATTTGCAATCAATTCATCGCTGCACAGCTATTTGATAGTGTCCTATTCTCGCGCTGATGGCGTATCTCTCGATGTTGGTTTTTACTATATGGCGAATGCGGCAGGCCGTCTGCTTGGTACCGTTTTATCGGGCTGGGTATATCAGCAAAGCGGAATACTAGCGTGTTTAGTTATATCCGGTATTTTATTGGCGTTGTCGACGTTGGTTGTTGGGCAATTGCCGGAACGTTCGGCAGTATTGACATCAACTGACCAATAGTTAAAATTCGTGACCTCAACGTCGTAAACCAGTGCGGGAATAGCTCAGCTGGTAGAGCACAACCTTGCCAAGGTTGGGGTCGCGAGTTCGAATCTCGTTTCCCGCTCCAATTCTTCTATTCAAGACTACGGATTTTTTGTTTCGCGAAGAAGCACGAGCGCAGGCTCTCGCCATGGCAATAATTCTATCCGACCATTTCGAATATCTACCGTTGTTACCAAAAACTCGTTGCCATGCTGAACAAACTCACTGGTGAGTACCTGAAAATTTTGAAGTTCATGCGCATGTTCGCGTAAGGGAACGGCATGGCTACTCATGAAAAACGTTTCAAGTTCTGCGCGAGTAGGTAAGCGCAAATTAGAATCATCTCGTAAGGCTTGCTTTGCATCGAAGGCCGACAACAAGATAACTTCACCTTGGCAATGCAGCCCTTGAGGAGTTTGTCCATACCAGCATTTCTGCCATGGCACATCGCATGCAACGGCCGCCGATATTAAGAAAAAACAACAAGTAGCAATCGTAAACTTGTTCATCAGAACTCCTTGAGCATGGCCCAAAAAATCCAAATCCACGCCACGATAAAGCAAACACCACCAATGGGTGTAATAGGACCAAAAAATTGGATGCCAGTTAATGCCAACATATAGAGGCTTCCAGAAAATAAGATAATCCCGGCGAGCATAATCCAACCGCCTGTGCGCAAGCCACTTGCTTTAGGGTAAGGAATTAATAGAACGGCAACCATCAATAACCCGAGCGCGTGATAAATTTGATACTGAACGCCAGTTTGAAATACCTCGACCATTTCTGGACTAATCATTTTTTCTAAACCGTGTGCCCCAAATGCGCCAAGAATTACCCCTAACGCCATATTGATTGCACCGAGCATAACGAATACTTTCATACTATGTTTAGACTTACGTTAATGAATGACGTTTAAAATGTAACTGAAAAGGAATCACGATGCTCGTTCAAAATGCACAAGAGGCGTTACAAATTCTCGAAAACAATGATGTCATCTGGTGCCAATCGATGGCTGCAACACCTTATAAATTGCTCGAAGGTCTCGCCGAAGTCGCACTTTCCCGTCGTAATTTAACGTTACTGCAATTGCATACTGAACACAGTGAAATTTTAAGTAATCCGGAGCTGAAAGGGCACCTACGGCAACGTGCTTTCTTTGTGGGTAAATCGACACGAGCCGCAGTTAATGAAGGGTTAGCTGACTATGTGCCGATGTTTTTATCCGAAATTCCCAAACTATTTCGGTCTGGCGAGCAACCGCTTGACGCCGTGCTCATTCAGGTTTCTCCGCCGGATGCGCATGGTAATTGCAGCTTAGGTATCTCGGTTGAAGCCACACGGGCGGCTCTGCAAGTTGCGCGTAAAGTCATTGCTTGGATTAACCCGCGCATGCCCCGTACACATGGCGATTCGTTCATATCACTAAAGCAAATTGATCGTTACTTTGAATATGAAGCAGCGATGCCTATACATGCCCAACCGAAGCAGTCGGCTATTACCACGCAAATCGGCGAACGAGTAGCTAGCCTCATTAATGATGGGGATTGTTTGCAAATGGGTATTGGTGCGATTCCCGATGCTACTTTACGTTGCTTGGGCAACCACAAAGATTTGGGTATTCATACCGAAATGTTTTCAGATGGCGTTCTCCCATTGGTAGAAAGTGGTGTTATTAATAACTCACGCAAGCGCAAACACCGCGGTCGCATTGTCACGACTTTTGCCATGGGGAGTCAGAAACTATATGACTTCGTTGATGATAACCCGTTGGTGGCGTTCCTCGATGTTGAGTACACCAATGACACCTCGGTGATTCGCCAAAACAAGCAAGTGATGGCAATTAACAGTGCACTTCAAATTGATCTAAGTGGTCAGGTTTGTGCCGATTCAATGGGCACTAAAATTTATTCAGGTGTTGGTGGGCAAATGGATTTTGTGCGAGGCGCGAGCCTATCCGAAGGTGGTCGTTCGGTGATTGCATTGCCGGCTACAGCTTGTGGTGGTCAGGTATCGCGTATCAGTAGCATGCTTAATCCTGGTGCGGGCGTGGTAACGACTCGAGCGCACGTTCACTATGTTGTAACTGAGTTTGGTGTCGCTAATTTGCGTGCTAGAAGTTTGACCGAACGTGCTGAGTCATTGATTAGTATCGCCGCACCGCAATTTCGTGAACAACTCGCGAAGCAAGCTTGGGAAGACTGGGGCTTACGAGTACGTACCTCCTAGGAGGTACTCATGAAAGCCCAATAACCGCACTCTCTTTAGTGACATAGATCAAAAAATAAACATCGACTAGGCTTAGGATTAGACACGGTAGTCTCATTTCTCGATGATCCACAAGGAGGACATCTAATGAAATCAAGTAGTGTAACTAAGCTGTATCCGAAACTTTCTGCATTAGCTATTGCTACTGGACTGTTCGTGACCGCCGGTAGTTCGGTTGCGTTCGCATCAGACGATGGCAAAAAAGCTTATGAGGCTAATTGCCAAGCTTGTCACCAACCAACCGGTAAAGGTTTACCAGGGGCATTTCCTCCATTAGCCGGCAATTCAAACGTCACCGGCGATAAACTTCATGTGGTGCGTACAATCCTAAAAGGTATGTCTGGTCCGCTGGAAGTCAACGGTCAAAAATACAATGCAGTTATGCCACCCATGCAGCATATTAGTGACGAAGATATTGCTGATATCACGAATTACGTGTTGTCGAGCTGGGGAAACAAGGGCGGTGAAGTCACTGAAGATGAAGTGGAACAAGTTCGCGTTGAACTTGGCCTGAAAGATCGTGCCGAGGGACAACCGCACAAGGGCTCAACTGCGGCCGAAGTTGGCTACAAAGGTGCACCATCAACTGTCTCTGGCGGTAAAATGATGAGAACGTCGGGCGCACCTGATATTAGCGAAGAAGACTTCGCAAAAGCACAGGAAATTTATTTTCAACGCTGCGCAGGTTGCCACGGTGTGCTGCGCAAAGGCGCTACCGGTCTTCCATTAACCACTGATATTACCCAGAAGAAAGGAACTGATTATCTGAAGGCGCTGATTAATTTTGGTTCGCCAGGTGGTATGCCGAATTGGGGGACATCGGGCGAGCTCAGCGAGAAAGAAATTGATATGATGGCGCGCTTCTTACAGCATGAACCGCCCACACCTCCTGAGTGGGGCATGAAAGACATGCGAGACTCATGGGTTGTTCATGTAAAACCAGAAGATCGTCCAAAGAAACCTCAGCACAAATATAATGTCGACAACATGTTTGCGGTGACATTACGCGATGCTGGCGAAGTTGCCATTATTGACGGTGATAGTAAGAAAGTGCTGAATTATGTGAAGACGGGCTATGCCGTTCACATCTCTCGGGCATCAAGTTCAGGCCGCTACTTCACCACCATCGGTCGAGACGGCAAAATCGATTTGATTGATCTCTACATGAATCCGCCGCAAGTTGTTGCTGAAATCAAGATTGGCCTCGAAGCACGTTCTGTTGAGAACTCTCGCTTCAAAGGCTATGAAGATAAAATTGCCATTGCAGGTGCATACTGGCCGCCACATTATGTGTTAATGGATGGCGAGTCATTAGAGCCACATAAGATTGTTTCGACTCGTGGTATGACTGTCGATACTCAGGAGTATCATCCAGAGCCACGGGTGGCTGCTATCGTGGGCTCACATAAGCACCCAGAGTTTATCGTTAACGTGAAAGAAACTGGCCAAATTAAGCTAGTGAATTATTCCGATATTGATAACTTGCAGGTAACGACTATTGACGCTGCGCCATTCCTACACGATGGCGGCTGGGATCGGTCAGGGCGCTACTTTTTAACTGCAGCAAATGAGAATGACACAATTGCTGTAGTTGATGCGTTAGACCGTGAATTGGAAGCGTTGATTCCGGTGAAACGTATTCCGCATCCAGGTCGTGGTGCTAACTTTATCGATCCAAAAAATGGACCAGTGTGGGCAACTAGTGCACTTGGTAATGCAGATATCACGCTTATCGGTACCGATCCTGAAAAACACAAAGATAACGCATTTAAAGTGGTTCGTGTGTTAGAAGGTCAAGGTGGTGGTTCGCTGTTCATCAAAACCCATCCGAAATCAAAAAACCTATGGGTTGACACACCTTTCAATCCTGACGCCAAAGTATCTCAATCGGTAGCTGTGTTCGACATCAACAATTTAGATGCCGGCTATAAAACGTTGCCAATTGCTGAATGGGCCGATTTAGGTCCGGGACCAAAACGAATTGTACAGCCAGAATATAATATGGCCGGCGATGAAGTTTGGTTCTCGGTTTGGAGTGGTCAAGAAGAGCAGTCTGCGATTGTTATTGTGGATGATAAAACACGCAAGCTGAAACATGTCATTAAAGGAGAAAAAATCATTACTCCTACTGGCAAGTTCAACAACTACAACACACGGAACGAGGTGTACTAAGCGTGAAATACACAGCACTTGCTGGTGTTGTGGCTGGGGCATTAGGTTTAATGCCCCAGTTAACACTGGCTTTACCACAAGAAGTGAACGAAGCAGCAACGACTCAGCAAGACGCTGACATGGAAGTGATAACTGTGGTTGCCCATCGGCAACCACGCCAACTTTCCGAGGTTGCCGGTACCGTAACCATCATTAACGAAGATGATTTACAACGCGATCTCGTAATTAATGCTGCCGATTTAGTGCGGTATCAACCAGGAGTAGAACTTGATGACGATAGTAGCCGGTTTGGTAACAGCGGTTTTCGTATACGTGGTATTGGCGGTAACCGCACCGCAGTCGTAATAGACCAAGTGCCTGTCGCGGATTATTTTGCGGTTGGTAGTTATTCTGATACGGGGCGAGGGTTACTTGAGCTTGGGTTAGCCAGCCGAGTTGAAATCCTACGCGGGCCCGCATCGACAATGTATGGTAGCAAAGCTTTAGGTGGTGTCGTTGCCGTTCATTTGCTTGATGCAGAAGACGTATTGCTCAATGATAAGCGCGGTTCTCGAGTTCAAGCAGGGTTCAATTCTGACAGTCATCGTGCGAACGTCATGGGTGCGACAGCATTTGGCGGTGGCGGTACGCGTTTATTATTAGCTGGCGCCGTTCAGTACGGTGAAGATATTCGATCTGCTGATTTAGACGATGCATTGCGTGATGAACAACATCGTCGTCAGCAAGCTGTGTTAGTTAGTGCAGAAACGGATACTGCTTTCGGTGAGTGGCAATTCACGCTTGATGCGATGAACGAATCGCGTGATACCGATATTCAGTCGATTATAGGTACTGGTCGACTCAGTGCCACAACGAGTTTGGTGGGCGAAGATAGTCGTAATCAGTATCGATTACTTGCCGAACTTAATATCGACCCGATGGGTTGGATAGACCGCGGTAGTTGGCGGTTATACCACCAAAGCACGGAAATTGAACAAGACTCTTTTGAACAACGCATGTTGTTACCCGAGCCACTCGATATCGAGCGTTTGTTTGATTTTGAACAAACCACAACTGGCGTTGGCACCGATCTCGAAACAGACATACAAATTGCGAGTATTCGGCATCGTATCGGTTATGGTTTTGAACTCATGAGTTCGACACTTCAAGATCAACGCGATGCGTCGCAGACTAATCTAGCCACCAATGAAACAACCAAAACCCTATTAGGTGAAACCTTCCCGCTTCGCGATTTCCCTCGAAGCCGCGTAACCGAGTTGGGTATCTACCTACACGATGAATTTGAATTGTGGGAAGACGGACCGATATTAAGCCCTGGTATACGCTACGAACATTACAAGCTTCGTACACGCGAAGATGCCCTGTTTACAGAGCGATACCCAGACACAGAGGTCACTGATTTAACGCATGACGCTTGGCTTCCTAAGTTAGGTGTGATTTGGTCGGTCGCTGATAATACTGAATGGTTTGCCCAGTACGCACGTGGCTATCGAGCGCCGCCATTTTCAGATGTGAATATTGGTTTGTACTACCCGCAGTTTCAAGTGTTAGCCATTGCAAATCCTGATTTAAAGGCCGAGCGTGGTTATGCATTTGAAACAGGTTTACGCGGACGTGACAGTGATACTCAGTGGTCAATTACCGCTTATCACAACCGTTACAGTGACTTTATTCAAAGTCGGGCTTCATTGGGTTTTGATCCAGCCCGTCAGTTGTTAATTTTCCAGTCCATTAATCGCGATAAAGTGGTCATTGAAGGCGTTGAAGCTAACTGGGAGCAACGTTGGACGGACACATGGTCGAGCGCAGTAAGTGCTGAATATAGCCGAGGCGAAGACCGTGAGAGTGGACGAGATCTCGCCGATGTGGCACCACCGCGACTCATTGCGCAACTCCAATATGAAGCACAAGACTGGGATACACGCCTAGTATTCACAGCCGTAAGAGGGCAACGCGAGCTTGTTGATGAAGCGGAGAGCCCATTATTCTCTGCACCCGGTTATGCAACGTTTGATTGGATTTCACGTTGGTATGCCACGCCAGATTTAAACGTAACCGCGGGTGTGTTTAATCTCACTGACAAACGATACTGGCGCAATGCACGAGTGAGCGGGATGCCAGTTGATGACCCGTCGTTGCCAGTTTTAGCCGAGGCAGGTCGTAGCGTTGGAGCATCGCTGTATTATCGGTTTTAACAACCCATTTGAAGCGTCGGTTCGAAATAAAAAACGTAAAAAATTTCGAAAATTGTTGACAACTTACGGTTTCGCCTCTATATCGTCAGTGACGCAAAGAGGCGTTACCGTTTACCTGTAGTTGTTGGTCTGGAGGATGGGCACACAATGGCAACAATGAACCGTGATCAAATTATGAAGAAGCCGTTTAACGACTTCAAAAACTACCCGTACGGATTTGCTCGTTCGGGCGATTTTTCAATTCGCGAAAGTGAGCTGTTAGCAAAACACGGCAGTTTGATTGCGGCGTTGATGAGTGGTGAACTAGAGCCAGAGTCAGCCGAAGAACAGTCATTGTTAGCAGTTGCTCGAGGCGAAAAAGCTGCTGACTCACCAGTCGAAAAGGCGTGGTCGAAATATCAGGCGCGTATTAATCGTCCGAAAGTGGGTAGTATGTATGGTCGCAGTCGCTACACTGATGATGCTTTTGAAATCAGCGGTGGTGATGACGACGACTTAGTCGTTGAGGACTAAAAAAAGCGCCTTTTGAAGTGACCCCATAAAGTTGAGGTCACTTCATTTACGGCGCTTTTTTATACTTGCTCGCGAGCTATGGCGCGATACGCAATATCGGTTCGAAAATAAACATTGTTCCAGTTTATTTTGCTCAGCGCAGCATAGGCTTTATGTTGTGCGTCGGTGACATTGTCGCCAATGGCGGTGACACATAGAACACGACCGCCAGCAGTCACTAACTGGTTGTTGTCGTTAAGCTTGGTGCCTGCATGGAAAACCTTAGCACCGTTCGCTTCAGCCGCATCAATACCTGTTATCACATCGCCTTTCGCATAATTATCCGGGTAGCCGCCAGCTGCCATCACCACGCCCACCGTTGCGCGCGGATCAAAATCAATGCTTTTACCAGCTAATTTGCCTGCACAAGCCAACTTGCATAGTTCGACTAGGTCAGAACGTAAGCGCATCATAATTGGCTGCGTTTCTGGGTCACCAAAACGACAGTTAAATTCTAAAACTTTAGAGGTACCGTCTGGCGCAACCATTAGCCCAGCATACAAGAAACCGGTATACGGGTAACCTTCGGCGGCCATGCCTTCAACAGTTGGCTGAATGACATGTTGCATAACCCAATCATGCACTTCAGGGGTAACCACAGGTGCCGGTGAATAAGCGCCCATACCGCCCGTATTAGGGCCTTTATCGCCGTTATCGCGCGCTTTATGGTCTTGGCTTGAAGCAAATGGCAAAGCTGTCTTGCCATCCACCATCACGATAAAGCTCGCTTCTTCACCAACCAAAAACTCTTCGATTACTACACGACTACCGGCGTCGCCGAAACGATTGCCAGCTAGCATATCGTCAATGGCAGCAAAAGCATCGTGTTCGTTGTCAGCGATAATAACGCCCTTACCCGCTGCTAAACCGTCCGCCTTAATAACAATTGGTGTACCGTGCTGGCGAACATAATCTTTCGCAGCAGCGACATCGGTAAAGGTGCCATAAGCTGCTGTAGGAATGTTATGACGTGCAAGGAAATCTTTACTAAACGCTTTTGATCCCTCAAGCTGCGCGGCAGCTTGAGTTGGGCCAAAGATTGATAATCCAGCGGCGGTAAACTTATCGACGACACCAAGTACCAAGGGCGCTTCGGGACCGACAATTGTTAATTCAATTTGCTTGGCTTTCGCAAAGTCTAACAATCCGTCGATATCGTCAGCTGCAATGGCCACGTTTTCGATACCTGATTCGGCTTCAGTACCAGCATTTCCGGGTGCAACAAAGACCGTTTCAACAGCATCTGACTGTGCTGCTTTCCATGCCAAAGCGTGTTCGCGACCACCGCCGCCAATTACCAATACGTTCATGTACTCTCTCGTTACGATTTAGGTTTTACAAATTTGAGGGTGAAGCGATCACTTTCACCAATTGCAGTATACTTTTCTTTGTCTTCGTCGCCTAAGCGCAGTGTCGGCGGCAAAGTCCAGACACCACGAGGATGATCAGCAGTGTCATTTGAGTTCGCGTTAATTTCGCTGCGTTCCGCTAACTCGAAGCCAACCGACTCCGCCATAGCGATGGCAAAACTCTCTTTCATATAACCCGAGTTGGCCATATCTTCGTCGGGGCGAGTTTCCGGTAAGCGATGATCAACAACACCCAAGACGCCACCTGGTTTTAATGCCGTATAAAATTGCATAAATGCATCTTGCACAGCTTCCTCTCCGCCACTCATATACCAGTTATGTAAGTTACGGAAGGTGAGCACCATGTCGGCACTTTCTGGCGGTGCAATAACGCTATCGCTCATTGGCGCAAATTCAGTGACAACAACGGCGCTAAAAGTTGAATCGTTGGTTACACGTTCCATAAATGCTTGGCGTGAGCGCTGGTAATACTCGCTACTGCTATTCGCTGGAAAATGAGCAGCATAAAGCAGGCCGTCATCCTTTAAATAGGGCGCTAAAATTTCAGTGTACCAGCCACCACCAGGTGAAATTTCGACTACCGTCGAATTTGGCTGAATACCGAAGAACTCAAGAGTTTCTGCCGGGTGGCGGAACTCATCGCGCGAACGATTTGAGGCCGATCGGGATTCGGAGTTAATGGCTTGCTGTAATAAATTAACTGAATCCGCGTCCGACTCGATTGATTCTGAGCAGGCGCTTAGGCCAAGCACGGTTATAGGGATGAACAACAGATTTAACATACGGTTACGTACAGTCATTATCTTGCTCCTTAGCTATAAGATAGCTTCATCCTAAACCGTGCTAGCCATTTCAGCAAACGAATCCGTTAGTGACGGAAGTGACGCATGCCAGTAAACACCATGGCAATACCGTGTTCATTTGCTGCTGCGATAATTTCCTCATCACGAATTGAACCGCCCGGTTGGATGATTGCGGTAATACCTGCAGCTGCAGCCGCATCAATACCGTCACGGAACGGGAAGAAAGCATCGGATGCCATCACCGAACCTGGTACTTCCAAATTCTCATCAGCCGCTTTAATACCAGCAATTTTGGCACTGTAGACGCGGCTCATTTGACCGGCACCAACACCAATCGTCATACCATCGCGAGCGTAAACAATGGCGTTCGATTTAACGAACTTAGCCACTTTCCAGCAGAATAATAAATCCTGTAACTGCGCATCTGTCGGTTGCTTTTCTGTGACAACTCTTAAGTCGCTTAGGGAGACTTCACCTTGATCATTATCTTGAACTAGCAAACCACCGTTTACGCGCTTGTAATCGAGACTTGGCGTGCGCTCGGCTGGCCATTGCCCACATTCTAATAAACGTACATTCGCTTTGTTTGCAACAACGTCACGCGCCGCTTGGCTCACCACCGGAGCAATGATGACTTCGACAAACTGGCGGTCCACAATGGCTTTAGCGGTATCGCCGTCGAGCTCTCGGTTAAAGGCGATGATGCCACCAAACGCTGATGTTGGATCAGTTCTGAAGGCGCGATCGTATGCTGCCAAAGGCGTTTCACCAATAGCGACACCACATGGGTTCGCATGCTTCACAATCACACATGCAGGTTGTTCAAACGATTTAACGCATTCAAGCGCAGCGTCCGTGTCAGCAATGTTATTGAACGATAACTCTTTACCCTGCAACTGCACAGCGGTTGCCACAGAGGCTTCTTTCGGCTTAGATTCCACGTAGAACGCCGCTTGTTGATGGCTATTTTCGCCATAGCGTAAATCTTGCTTCTTCTCGAACTGTGCATTGAAGGTTCTCGGAAACTTGCTTTCTTGCTGTGGTAGGCGGGCACCAAAGTAATTCGCAATCATACCGTCGTACTGTGCAGTATGTTCGAAGGCTTTAATGGCTAAATCAAAGCGCGTATCAAAAGTCAGGCTATTGTCATTCGCATCCATCTCAGCAATCACGCGATCATAATCTTTCGCGTTGACGACGATGGTAACATCGCGATGGTTCTTAGCCGCTGCACGAACCATGGTCGGGCCGCCAATATCGATATTCTCAACTGCATCTTCATGTGAGCAATTTTCATCGGCAACTGTTTCTGCAAATGGATAAAGATTCACTGCGACTAAATCAATTGGCGCAATATTTTGCTCAGCCATCACCTGCTGATCAACGTCGCGACGGGCTAAAATACCGCCATGAATTTTGGGGTGTAAGGTCTTAACGCGACCATCCATAATTTCGGGTTGCCCAGTATGTTCCGAAACATCCGTTACCGGCACATTATGTTCACGAAGTAATTTTGCCGTACCACCCGTTGATAGAATAGCGACGCCGCGTTGCACGAGCGCTTGTGCAAAAGCGACTATTCCAGTTTTGTCGGAAACACTTAAAAGGGCGCGTTGAATAGGACGATGTTGCATGGTTGCTCTACCTTTTTGATGTCTTACAAAGAAAAAAAGAGCACACAAGGCGCTCTTTTTCTGGGGGCACTTAGTTCATGCCGTATTTTTTCAGCTTCTTACGCAAGGTGCCGCGGTTGATGCCAAGCATCGTTGCGGCGCGGGTTTGATTACCACGCGTATAGGTCATGACCTCTTCCAACAATGGTGCTTCAACTTCAGCGAGCACTAATTCATATAGCTCTTCTGGATCGTGTCCGTCAAGCTGCTTCAAAAATGAATTCAACGCTTGCTTTACCGAATCACGTAGCGGTTTCGGCTGAGCATTGTTACCAATTGTGGTAAATGGAGAAATCGGATCACGATTTGCGTTTTGATCAAACATAGGTGCGCTCTATCTCTTCTAGTTTACTGTTGCAAAAAACTTCGCCAGGGCATTTAGTTGTTCGTTAGCATCGTCGATGCCGACAAACTCCCGACGAAAAGCTGACGCGGGTTGTTGCTGTTGTAAGTACCAACCCACATGTTTTCGGGCAATCCGAACACCGCTGTACTCACCGTAGTGTTGGTGGAGATTGCGAACATGTCGTAAAACAACGTCACAAACTTCATCAATACTTGGTGGCGGGAGTTGCTCGCCCGTTGCCAAATAATGAGCAATTTCACGAAACAACCACGGATTCCCCTGTGCGCCGCGGCCAATCATAATGGCATCGGCACCGGTATACTCAAGAACCTGTTTTGCCTTTTCAGGCGTGGTGATATCACCGTTAGCAACCACTGGAATTGTCACTGCATTCTTAATTGCTCGAATGGTGTCGTATTCCGCATTGCCCTTATACATGCACGCCCGGGTTCTGCCATGAACCGCTAATGACTGAATACCAAGTTGCTCAGCAAGCTTGGCAATTTCAACGCCGTTGCGATTATCTGGGTCCCACCCCGTACGTATTTTCAGTGTGACAGGCACATCTACTGCTGCTATTACCGCTGTCAAAATCGATTCGACCAGTTTTGGATACTGCAGTAACGCCGAGCCTGCCAGCTTCTTATTTACCTTTTTCGCAGGGCAGCCCATATTAATATCGATGATTTGCGCGCCGTTATTCACATTGTGAATTGCCGCAGCAGCCATCAATTCGGGCTCAGCCCCTGCAATTTGCACCGCTCGAATACCAGGTTCATCAGCGTGTTCCATACGGTCACGCGACTTTTTGGTATCCCACACCAACGGATTACTCGATAACATTTCAGACACCGTCAAACCAGCCCCCAACTCTTGACATAAACGTCGAAAGGGAAGGTCGGTTACTCCCGCCATTGGCGCAAGTATCACTGGATTGTCTAATTGATATGGTCCGATCCGCATCGGTTAAAAACTGTGCAACTCAAGGGTGGGAAATTTTAGGGAATTTGGCGGCTAAAGAAAAGGCTGTAATTTGTACAAAAGCCGCCTTTTTTGTACTTTTTGCTCTTGACAAATTGCAGGAATATTACCGTCTGCGCTTGGCGTGTAGCATTACCCAGTCATCTTTGACCTGAGCAGGGCTAAATTCAAATTGCTCTTCATAGGCAGCCTGCACGGCTGGAATTTGCCGTTCAAGAATACCCGACATGACCAATTCGCCACCTTCAGCGACATAATTAGTGATGATATCTGCAAGTTCTTGTAATGGTCCCGCGAGAATATTGGCAACCACAACATCGGCTTTCAGGGTTGGTTGATTACTTGGCAGATACACTTCAAGCTGTTCGGCTACGCCATTGCGTTCGGCATTTTCCATACTTGCGATGAGAGCTTGTTTATCAATATCGATACCCACAGCGCGTTTAGCACCTAACAATAATGCACCAATGGCTAAAATGCCCGAACCACAGCCAAAGTCGACAACGGTTTTCGCAGTTAGATCCTGGCCATCAAGCCACCCGAGACACAATGCGGTGGTGGGATGTGTGCCAGTACCGAAAGCCATGCCGGGGTCGAGCATAATATTGACCGCGTTGGGATCAGGAATATCCCGCCAACTCGGACAAACCCACAAGCGCTTACCAAACTGAATGGGGTGGAAGTTGTCCATCCATTCGCGTTCCCAGTCTTTGTCTTCCAGTTGATCCGTTTTGTAATTGAATCCGTCTTTGAAGTAACTCGACTTCTTCAAATTCTTGATAACTGGCGCCAAATTAGTCTCAGCGGGAAATAAACCAGTGACTAGCGTTTCTTGCCAATAAACAAGTTCGCCAAGCGGTGGTTCAAAAATGGGATTATCTTGTGCATCACGGTAAGTTACGGCCATGGCGCCGTTGCCTTCAAGCATGTCCCCAATATTTGGGGCATGCTTTTCAGGCGCTGAAACGGTTAGTTGAATCCAAGGCATGGGGGTTAGTGACCACCCATACCAAGTTTCTTCTCGAGATAGTGGATGTTGGTGCCACCGTGCTGGAAGTTCTCGTCAGCCATAATGTCTTTTTGCAACGGTACGTTGGTTTTAATGCCTTCAATAATTAATTCACTCAAGGCATTACGCATACGGGCAATCGCGACATCACGATTTTCACCGTAAGTAATCAGCTTACCAATCATCGAATCGTAGTTTGGCGGTACTTTGTAGTCCGCGTAAACGTGCGAATCCCAACGCACACCCAAGCCACCTGGCGAATGGAAACGTGTAATCAAACCCGGTGATGGTACAAAGGTGTTTGGGTCTTCAGCATTAATACGACATTCAATGGCATGTCCGCGAATGACGATATCTTCTTGCGAGATAGACAATTGACGACCTGCGGCAACACGCAATTGCTCTTTAATGAGGTCGATTCCGGTGATCATCTCGGTCACAGGATGTTCTACTTGAATACGTGTGTTCATCTCGATGAAGTAGAACTCACCATTTTCATACAAGAACTCAAACGTGCCTGCACCACGGTAGCCAATTTCAATACAGGCCTTCACACAGCGCTCGCCAATAAATTTACGCATTTCAGGAGTGACACCCGGTGCTGGCGCTTCTTCCACAACTTTCTGGTGGCGCCGTTGCATCGAGCAGTCGCGCTCTCCTAAGTAAACGGCATTACCTTGACCATCAGCTAGCACTTGAATTTCGATGTGGCGCGGATTCTCGAGAAACTTCTCCATGTACACCATCGAATTACCAAACGCAGCGCCGGCTTCAGCTTTGGTTGTACTAATGGCACGTAGCAATTCGTCTTCTTTTCGAACGACGCGCATACCACGGCCACCGCCACCACCAGCTGCCTTTACGATTACTGGATAACCAATGCGCTTGGCAATTTTGATATTGGTGGCATCATCATCGCCCAGTGGTCCGCCAGAACCTGGAACACACGGGACACCCGCTTTTTTCATTGCTTCAATAGCTGATACTTTATCGCCCATTAAGCGAATCACATCAGCCGTAGGGCCAACAAAAATAAAGCCAGAGTTCTCAACCTGCTCAGCGAAGTCAGCGTTTTCAGCTAAAAAGCCATAACCAGGGTGAATGGCTGCAGCGTCAGTAATTTCCGCTGCACTAATAATACGTGGAATGTTTAAATAGCTATCGGTTGATGGTCCATTACCAATACAGATTGACTCGTCCGCCAACAACACGTGCTTTAAATTGCGGTCGACAGTGGAATGCACTGCAACCGTCTTGATACCGAGTTCTTTACAGGCGCGCAATATACGCAGCGCAATTTCACCTCGGTTTGCTATCACTACCTTATCTAACATGACTATGTCCTGTGTCGATATACTTATTCGATGACAAACAGAGGTTGGTCAAATTCGACCGGCTCACCGTTCTCAACAAGAATTTGTTTCACCACACCGCCTTTATCGGCTTCAATTTGGTTCATCATCTTCATCGCTTCAACAATACACAGGGTATCGCCGGCTTTTACTTGTTGACCAACGCTAACAAAGTCAGCGGCACCAGGTGCTGGAGCGGCATAGAAGGTACCAACCATTGGTGATTTCACCACATGGCCAGATAGCTCAGGTGCTGCTGGAGCTTCGGTTGCCGCAGGCGCCGCTGGAGCCGGAGCCGGGGCTGCCATCATTTGTTGTGGCGGAAGTTGATAGTGCATCGGCGCGCTGTGACTACCACCACGGTGAATACGTACCGACTCTTCACCTTCGGTAATTTCAAGTTCGGCAATACCTGATTCTTCGACCAGTTCGATCAGTTTTTTAATTTTACGAATATCCATGATCTATTATGACCCCAATGTTTTATGTTCGTTATTGCTTGCTTAGAAAGTGCTTCGCCGCTTGTAGCGCAAAGTCGTAACCTTGAGCACCAAACCCACAAATTACACCAACAGCAATATCTGCTAAAAAGGAATGCTGACGAAATTCTTCGCGAGCGTGAATATTGGAAAGATGTATTTCGGTAAATGGAATTGCGACCCCGGCGAGCGCATCCCGCAACGCAATGCTGGTATGTGTATAGGCGCCGGGATTAATAATAATGTAATCGACATGTGACGTTCGCGCTTCGTGAACCCAGTCAATCAATTGATGTTCGGCATTTGATTGCCGACAATCCAAAGTGATACCCATCGATTCGGCATGTTCGCGTAAGCGATGCTCAATTTTGTCGAGCGTGTCGCTACCATAGATTTCCGGCTCACGGGTACCTAACAAGTTAAGGTTAGGACCATTGAGTAAGAGCACTCTGAATTTTTTATCGTTATTTGCTGTCATAATGCTGCGATCTGCTGCGAACGTATCAAGATTGATATTAGAGGCCATTTGCAGCCTCTAATTCAACACCTAATTCAGCATTATAGTGAAAAAATGAGAATAAGCAGCAAAATACTGGTCTTATCACCGCTGTTCGCTGCAAGTTTTAACGTGTTTTTAACTCTTTTATGTGTTCAGCGAAGTTTTCTGCTGGCATAAATCCAGTAACCCGCGTGCGACTTATCTCTTGTTGGTTCTTGAAGAATAAAATCGTAGGCAAGCCAAGAACTTGATATTCAGCGAGAATCGCGTTGTTTGTGCTAGTGTTCGCAGTAACGTCAGCTTGCAGCAGAACCACATCAGCGGTTACCGCCGCAACCTCGTCAGCCGAAAACGTATCACGTTCAAACTCTTTACACGCCACACACCAATCTGCATAGAGATCGAGCATGACAACCTTATTATCGATGGCAGCATCTTCTAGTTGTCGCTGAATTTCAGCTACTGACTTTACTTGAATAAATGGCAACGAATGATGTGATTGCGGCCACCAACTATATAACAGCACAGCACTAATAATAAGCCACGCTGCTGCGAAACGAGCGGCAGCTTTTTTCGAAAGTTCGCGTATGTCTGCTTGAATCAGATAAATAGCGCTAAGTACAATAAACACGACCCATAACCAATCAGCGATAACGTATGGAATGAGTCGCTCGACAAGCACAATAGCGACGCCCAACAACACCACACCAAATACGCGCTTGATGGTATTCATCCACGCACCGGCTTTCGGTAACAGTTTGCCGCCAGTTACCCCAAAGGCTAGTAGTGGCAAGCCCATACCAACACTTAATGCATAAAGCACAGCGGCGCCAATGGTTAAATCGCCCGATTGCGCAATAAATAACAAAACACCTGACAACGGCGCGGTGGTGCAAGGCGATGCAATCAATCCTGAAATTGCTCCCATGGTAAACACGCTACGATGCGCGCCGCCACGTTGCGATTGGCTCAATTGGTTCAAGTAGTTTTGCCAACTTTGGGGCAGTTGCAGTGTATACGCCCCCAACATACTTAAGGCCAAGAGCACAAACACAACGGCTAATGTGATGAGAATGGCAGGGTGTTGCAACATGGCTTGATAGCGCAAGCCAGCAAGCGCCACCACCACACCTAATATTGAATACGTGATTGCCATGCCTTGCACGTAAGCAAGGCTTAAGGTGAACGCGCGGCGGGTGCTTAATTGCTTCGGTTGGCTAGTGCCGGCACCAGTCTGTCCCATAATAATTGCGGAAATAATAGGATACATTGGCAACACGCAAGGGGTGAATGCTAAGCCAATACCAAGCACAACGAACAGCAGTAAAACCAACCATAGCGGCTTTTCAATAATGGCATCAAAAAACGTCGATGATGTGGTTTGCTGGGAGTTCTCGGCAACTTGCTGAAAGTCAATTGAAGCTGAACCGTCGCCTTTTACAGCACTGAGATAAACGGTTTTTTCGGTCGGTGGATAACACAAACCCGCATCGGCGCACCCTTGATACGAAATGGTAAACGCTTGATCGGGGCTTGCTTGGCTTAATTCATAGGTGAGCTCTACAAAGTCACGATAAACAATTGTTTCACCGAAAAACTCATCAACGTGAGGTTCACCTTCTGGTAACTGTGGCTCTGCTTTTAACTGGACTGGCGTTTTGACAACAAAACGATGCTGATACATGTAGTAACTGTCAGCAATCTCCCAGCTAAGTGTGAGTTTATCGCCCTGTTGCCGAAAATCGAACTGAAACGCTTCATCAACC
Organism: Pseudidiomarina marina; assembly: GCF_044807045.1. NCBI lineage: Bacteria > Pseudomonadati > Pseudomonadota > Gammaproteobacteria > Alteromonadales > Idiomarinaceae > Pseudidiomarina > Pseudidiomarina marina. The sequence goes on from NZ_CP085233.1 coordinate 830,279, forward strand.
GGCAGAAATTGATTTTGTTGTGCAAACGGATCATCCTGCCCTAATTCAAATTGTGCTTGTGCAAGAACCGCCGATGTCAGCGACATCCACAACGCAAACATCATAACAATGCTTCGATACCACATAGACTTCATGATTGGGTGACCTGTGTAATCCAGTTTAAATAGCTTTCAGAGCCTTCGGTAATAGCTAACGCGACAATTTCAGGAACATCGTAAGGATGCGCAGTTTGAATGAGTTCAAATAGTGCATCAAGTGAACCGAGCGTTGTTTTGATTTGCAGCAAAACTTCTTCATCGGCATGAATGTGGTCATCCCACCAATACATTGAGGTTGATGGTGCAGAGATATTCACACATGCCGCATAGCGCGCTCGCAGTATCTTATCAGCTAGTGCTTTGGCAACATGTTTATCTGGACAACTACAAATCACTAAACGATGTTCTGTCGTCATACATACACCTGTACGTTGAATTTTGGTCAGTATACGAAAACAAAAAAAATTTATCAGAAAACCTTGATATCAATTTTTTACCCCCCATAACAGGGGCACAACACATTTTTTAACAGCTTCAGTTCATCGCTGAAGCATAGTTATCAACCACAAACATTAGGTTTAGGAGTTATCAACGATGAAACTTCGTCCTTTACATGATCGTGTGATCATTAAACGCTCTGAAGCAGAAACCAAATCTGCAGGCGGTATCGTGCTGACTGGTTCAGCAGCAGAGAAATCGACGCGCGGTGAGGTTGTTGCAGTAGGCAATGGTCGCATCTTGGATAACGGTGACGTGAAAGCTTTGGATGTCAAAGTAGGTGACAGCGTATTATTCAACGAAAGCTATGGCGTAAAAACGCAAAAGATTGACGGTGAAGAATACCTGATCATGTCTGAATCAGACATTTTAGCGATTATCGAAGCTTAAGAGGGAAACGAACATGGCAGCTAAAGAAGTTAAGTTTGGTAACACAGCGCGTCAGCGCATGTTAAAAGGCGTCAACATTCTAGCCGACGCAGTAAAAGTAACCTTGGGTCCAAAAGGCCGCAACGTTGTTCTAGAAAAATCATTTGGCGCACCTTTGATCACCAAAGATGGTGTATCGGTAGCGAAAGAAATCGAGCTTGAAGATAAGTTCGAAAATATGGGCGCGCAAATGGTCAAAGAAGTTGCGTCAAAAGCTAACGATGAGGCGGGTGACGGAACGACGACTGCAACCGTATTAGCGCAAGCCATTGTCAACGAAGGTTTGAAAGCCGTTGCTGCGGGTATGAACCCAATGGATTTGAAGCGCGGTATCGATAAAGCTGTTATCGCAGCGGTAGAAGAATTAAAAGCATTGTCGCAGCCTTGCAACAACTCAAAAGCAATCGCACAGGTCGGTACTATCTCTGCCAACTCTGATAGCACCATCGGCGAAATCATCGCTCAAGCTATGGACAAAGTAGGCCAAGAAGGTGTTATCACCGTTGAAGAAGGTCAAGCTTTGCAAGACGAACTTGACGTTGTTGAAGGGATGCAGTTTGACCGTGGCTACTTGTCACCATACTTCATCAACAACCAAGAGAACGGTACGGTTGAATTAGAAAGCCCGTTCATCTTGTTGGTTGACAAGAAAATCTCAAACATTCGCGAATTACTTCCTGTATTGGAAGGCGTTGCGAAATCAGGCAAGCCACTGTTAATCATCGCTGAAGACGTTGAAGGCGAAGCATTGGCAACCTTGGTAGTGAACAACATGCGTGGCATTGTGAAAGTTGCTGCGGTTAAAGCGCCAGGTTTCGGTGACCGTCGCAAGGCGATGTTACAAGATATCGCGGTATTAACCGGCGGTAATGTGATTTCTGAAGAAATCGGCATGGAGCTTGAGAAAGCTCAGCTTGACGACCTTGGTACCGCGAAGCGTGTTGTTATCAACAAAGATAACACCACCATTGTCGACGGCAGCGGTGATCAAGCCTCAATTGAAGGTCGCGTGACGCAAATTCGTCAGCAAATTGAAGAAACTTCTTCTGATTATGACCGTGAAAAACTGCAAGAGCGTTTGGCGAAATTGGCCGGCGGCGTTGCAGTGATCAAAGTTGGCGCGGCCACTGAAATGGAAATGAAAGAGAAGAAAGCTCGTGTTGAAGATGCGTTGCATGCAACTCGCGCTGCGGTTGAAGAAGGTGTGGTACCTGGTGGCGGTGTCGCGCTGGTACGTGCAGCAAGCAAACTTGCTGACCTACGTGGTGACAACGAAGACCAAAACGTTGGTATCAAACTGGCATTGCGTGCAATGGAAGCGCCACTTCGCCAAATCTCAACCAACGCTGGCGCTGAAGCATCAGTAGTTGCGAACAACGTGAAAAACGGTGAAGGTAACTACGGTTACAATGCTGGCCAAGATGTTTACGGCGACATGCTAGAGATGGGTATTTTGGATCCAACCAAAGTTACCCGTTCTGCACTGCAATTCGCTGCATCAGTAGCTGCGCTAATGATTACCACTGAAGCGATGGTTGCTGAGCTACCGAAAGACGAGCCAGCTGCACCAGACATGGGTGGCATGGGCGGAATGGGCGGCATGATGTAAGCCGACCGACGCGTCGAACGAAATAAAAGGAAGCACCTTGGTGCTTCCTTTTTTGTTTGTAGCTTGTCACAAAAATCCGTATTCCAGCGTCTATACTGTTGGATGCACAGAATTGTATGCAACGAATTGAAAGCACACGAATCATTGTGCTCAATGGAGGCAAGTATGAAAACGTCTGTATTAGGTTTTGCAATTGCTACTGCTTTAGTAGCTGGCGTAGCCAATGCGGCTGAAGTTTCGGTGAAATGGGATGATGTGAAGTCGTTTACTGATTTTGAAGCCGTGAACGAGTTGAAGAGCCGATTTGAAGAACGAACCAAGGCAAACTTTACCGAGTATGTTGAAACATTAGGGCAAAAGCTACCTGAGCAAAATAAACTCGAAGTTACCTTCAATGATGTTGATCTTGCAGGACGAGTTGAGCCAACGTTTGGCGCAACAAGTAGTGCGTTTCAGCGCATTCTAGATGACGTTTCTTATCCGCACCTTGTGATTTCATATCGGTATACTGATGCACAAGGAGAGATCATCAGTGAAGCTGATCATGTGGAGCTAAAAGCACTCGCGCCATCACGAAACATTCGGAATGTGATGGGTTCTAGTCGTGATAGTCTCTATTTTGAAAAAGAATTATTACAAGACTGGTTTCGTGACACGTTTCCGAATGCTACTGATTAGCGAAAATGCATTGGCGGTAATTAAAGCGGTGTTTTACTCGCTTCGCCAGCAATTTCACGCACTAACTTAGGAACCAGAAAACCAGGTAAACGAGCTCGCAGCTGCCGTTCAAGTTCGCGAGCTCGCTCATCACTCACTGCGAAATGACTCGCTCCAGCAACTTTGTCTAATTGATGTAAATAGTAAGGAATAACCTTCGCATCAAAAAGAGCTTCACTTAAATCGACTAGCGTATCTGCCGAGTCGTTAACGCCTCTCAGCAAAACACTTTGATTCAATAGCGTGATGCCGTGGCGAGCCCAATATTCTAAAGCGTCTTTTAACGTACTCGATATTTCCCGCGGATGATTGGCATGTAAAACCAAAATTGCTTGTAAGCGACTTTGCTGTAGTCGCTTCGCTAGATTTTCCGTCAAGCGTGATGGCAATACAATGGGCAAGCGACTATGAATACGCAACCGCTTTAGTTGCGGCAACTCTTCTAGCACCGAAATCACTTTAGACAATTGGTCGTCATTTGCCATGAGCGGATCGCCGCCACTCAAAATCACTTCATTGATAGCCCCATCTGATTGAATGAGTTCAACCAACTGCTGTAACTGAGTGCGACCGAAGTGGTTGTCTTCATAAGGGAAGTGACGCCGAAAGCAGTAACGACAGTTTATCGCACAACCACCCCGCAAAATAACAAGTACACGCGATTTGTATTTGTGCAGTATGCCGGCGTGATTACTATTTTGTTCTTCCAGCGGGTCGGCGATAAAGCCTTCTTTTTGTTCAAACTCGGCTTGATTTGGCATCACCTGAAGTAGCAGTGGGTCATGAATATCGCCTTGGCGCATCAAGCCGACGAAATAGCGAGTAATACGAAGCGGAAATAATTCGCGCGCCTTGGCGTTTTGCGTAATCCAGTTGTCAGGCAGGCGTAATAAAGCACCCAATTCACTTGGGTCTGATATAGATTGTGCTAACTCCTGCTGCCATTGCGGTCGGACAGAGATGACATTCAAATTCGACACAGGCTTCCTGTAAAATTGTTGCGTGACGTGAATTATTTTACCTGAAAATTGCTGCGTTATGGTTTATTATTGGCCGCGAAATCGCTTAATTTGAAAGCATATGAGGAAGCTATGGCGAATTACAGCACAAATGAATTCAAAGCTGGTTTAAAAATCATGCAAGATGGTGAGCCATGTAACATCATCGACAATGAAGTTGTTAAACCAGGAAAAGGGCAAGCGTTTAACCGCGTACGAATCCGCAAACTGATTAGCGGAAAAGTCGTTGAAAAAACCTTCAAATCAGGTGAATCGGTAGAAGGCGCAGACGTTGTTGATATGGAATTAGCCTATTTATATAACGACGGTGAATTCTGGCACTTCATGAACAACGAAACCTTTGAACAATTAGCTGCCGATGCGAAAGCAGTTGGCGATTCAACCAAGTGGTTGGTGGAACAAGATACTTGTACACTGACATTGTGGAACGGTAATCCAATTGCTGTAACGCCACCGAATTTTGTTGAGCTTGAAATTGTTGAAACCGATCCAGGTTTGAAAGGTGACACCGCGGGTACTGGTGGTAAACCAGCAACGTTGAGCACTGGTGCTGTCGTTCGTGTACCACTGTTCGTACAAACTGGTGAAGTGGTAAAAGTTGACACGCGCTCGGGCGAGTACGTATCACGCGTTCAAAAATAAGTTGTTACTAAACGATGCAGCTCACTGATAATTGGCAACCGAGCGCTTCGCTTGATATTTTGCGACAGCGAGCTGCATTGTTTCAAACCATTCGTAATTTTTTTCAGCAACGTAATGTACTTGAAGTCGATACACCAATACTGGGTCGATTCGGCGTCACCGACTTACATCTTGAGAATCTCGAGACCACGCTCAGTTTTTTCCCCAACCAGCGTTTCCAGTTACAAACATCACCTGAGTATGCAATGAAACGATTGCTTGCCGCATATGGGCAATCAATTTATCAACTGGGTAAAGTGTTTCGTGACGATGAAGTGGGCCGCTTCCATAATCCAGAGTTCACCATGCTGGAGTGGTATCGAATTAACTTCACGATGCAAGATTTAATCAATGAAGCTGTTACCTTACTCCGCGACGTACTCGGTGCCCGAGAGGTTCATCAAACGACCTACCAGCGGCTATTTCAAAAATATTTGAACTTAGATCCGCTTACTGCTTCCATTGCTGAACTTGAAAACTGCCTTGTAAACGATGAGCGAATTGCGGATCTAGTAAAACGTGAAACAGATAAAGATACGTTACTACAACTTGCTATGTCGTTGGTGATAGAACCGCAGTTGAAGAAGTCGGATATTACGGTGGTAGAGCGTTTTCCAGCGAGCCAAGCGGCGTTAGCGGAACTTGATGACGACGAACGTGTGGCATTGCGCTTCGAAGTGTATGTTGGTGGTATCGAGTTGGCGAATGGCTATCAGGAGTTAACTCACGCTGCACACCAACAGCTTAGGTTTAATCACGATAATCAACTCAGAAAACAATTCGGAAAAAACATGAAACCGACCGATTTTCGACTGTTGGAAGCGCTCGATGCAGGTATGCCGAATTGTTCGGGTGTCGCTCTTGGATTCGATCGTTTGCTGATGCTAGTAACTGGTGTTTCTGATATTCGTCAAGTTTTACCATTCTCGATCACTTGCGCTTAAAACAGGTAATGTTATACTATAACACTCTCAACTGGGGTGTAGGTTGTTACTGAAGCAGGCGAAGAAATGACACAGCGTTCGTTAGATAAAACAGGTATGTGGGTGACCACTTTATGTGCGTTGCATTGCTTATTGCTGCCTGTCATTTTGCCAATGCTGTCACTCATCGGATTGTCATTTATTGGTGAAGAACTGCTTGAGCGGGTTATTTTAGGCACCAGTATTGCGCTTGGTTTAGTTGCGCTGATTAATGGTATTCGCCAGCATGCACGGCTATATCCTTTGGTGCTGTTAATAGCTGGTGGCTTCATCTACTGGCATAAAGATAGTCTCGGTGAAATGGGTGAACCGATTATTATCTTGCTTGGCGCGAGCATGATCATCGCGGCGCACTGGGTGAATCTGCGATTGGTTCGCTCGACCAACTTCCTTACCGCCGCCTAATACTCTCGTATTCTTAAGTCTTCCTTTTTAATATCACACCAGCTTCCATATGGTGGGTATAAGGGAATTGATCAAATAAAGCTGCACGGGAAACGTTATGCGTGCTTTGCAGCGACTCTAGATTTTCGACCAACGTTTCTGGGTTACACGAGATATAAACAATTGAATCGTAGTTTCGCACCAGTTCAACGGTATCTCCATCTAAACCAGCTCGCGGCGGATCAACGAGTACGGTACGACAGTCGAAACTTTCTATTTCTGCTTCGTTCGCGCGTCGAGACTCTCTATCACCTGCCATCACCGCACTAAACTCCTCGGCGGACATACGCACGACAGTGACGTTGTGGATATCGTTAAGCTCACAGTTATAGCGTGCAGAGGCAACCGACGTCTTACTTATTTCTGTTGCGAGAACCCGATTAAAGTTTTGTGCCAATGGGAGGCTGAAATTTCCGTTACCACAATACAACTCTAATAAGTCGCCGTGGCTACCTTTCGTTGCATTGAGCGCCCAACTCACCATGTGCTGGTTCACGGCGGCATTCGGCTGAGTAAAGCTGTTTTCAACCTGTTGGAAACGATATGGCTTCTCATCAATAATTAATGTTTCGACAACCCAGTCTTTCTCTAGGCACAGTTTCTGCTTCTTGGCTCGGCCGACAATCTCGATTTTTCCGAATTTACTTAGGTCGTGTTTTAGTTCGAGAGCTTCACGCTGCCAAGTCTCGTCGAGTTGCCGATGATAAATCAGTGAAACAAGGGCTTCGTTCGTTGTCGTCGTCAGAAACTCGACCTGAAAAAGTTTATTCCGCAGGTTTGGGCGTTCGCGAACATAATCAAGAATAGCCGGCATTAAATCATTGATAAGCTCGTTAGCAACGGGAAATGAATCAACACGAATTTTTTCTCGAGTATCTGGGTTAAACATAATGTAGAACAAATCATCTCCATCATGCCAAACCCGAAATTCTGCACGCATCCGGTAATGAGTTTTTGGTGACTCATAAACATCAATATCTGACACTGCAAAAGGCGCAAGCATCGACTTTAGAAGTTCGACCTTGTTCGAAAGCTGAATTTGGTAATCATCAGAGTTGATTGCTTGATGCGTCATAAAATTTCCTAAATACGTCTCTTTCTAAATGCGAACGAGCGCGAATTGTAACGGCAGATCTCAAAATGTCCACTCAAGTTGAGATCAAGTAACTTTACAAATTCTTCACAGTATGACATTGCGCATACGAACAAAATGCTACATTATGACCCACTGCGGCATGTAAAAAATAATTCGTCGCAAACGAACAACACATTAGAAAGTATAATAAAAAAGGGTCAAATCCATGTCGAACACTACCAAAAATAGTGCGCTAGTTTTAGCGGCGTTGTCGCTTGCTATCAGCACAGCTGTAAACGCCCATGGGCCAGCTCATGCAAATAATGATAAAGAACGCGTTATCGTTGAGTTTAAACCAGGTTCAAAAAATGCCATTGAAGCATTTTTACATTTAGATGACGACGGTTTGCTTGATCCACCGAAGGATGGCGATGATCCAGGTGACAACAAAGATAATAAAATTTTGCACCGTTACGACCGTTTCAATGCGATGGCAATTCAAGTGCCTCACTCTGCAGTTCACAGCTTAATGAACAACCCTAACGTTGTTAGCGTTACTCCAGACGAGAAACGTTTTGTGCAAAGTACCCAGTGGGAACCAGGCAAGCCATACGGCATCGAAATGGTTCAAGCTGATTTAGTATCAGACGCCGCTGCGGGTACACGTACTGTCTGTATTATCGACTCAGGTTATGACATGGGTCACCCAGATCTACAAACATCTGGTGTAACAGGTGTTAATGATGCAGGTACAGGTACTTGGTATACCGATGAAAACGGTCACGGTACTCATGTTGCTGGTACTATTGCTGCATTATCAAATGGTGAAGGTGTTGTTGGCGTCTTGCCAAACGGCAATGTGAACTTACATATTGTTAAAGTATTCTCGGCATCTGGCTGGGCATACTCATCAACATTAATGGCCGCTGCAGAACAATGTGCGGATTACGGCGCAAACGTTATCAACATGAGCTTGGGTGGTTCACGTGCAAACCGCACTGAAGAGCGAGCTTTTGCTCAGTTGAATTCGGCTGGTATTCTAAGTATCGCAGCTGCGGGTAACGACGGTAATACGCGTCATTCGTACCCTGCTTCTTATGACTCGGTTGTTTCTGTTGCGGCGGTTGATGCGAATGAACAGCATGCATCGTTTTCACAACAAACAGACCAAGTTGAACTTGCTGGCCCAGGTGTAAGCGTTCTTTCTTCTGTACCTCGTGGTACCGGTGAGAAAGTCTCACTGTCAGTTGCTGGTGTTGCGTATGAAGCGACGAGCATGGAAGGCACTGCGCGAGTGGAAAATTCTGGTGAATTAGCCAATTGCGGTATTGGTGACTCAACTTGTAATGATGCAGCGGGTAAAGTTTGTTTAATCGAACGCGGTGTGATTTCATTCGCTGAAAAAGTACAAGCTTGTGAAGCTGGTGGTGGCGTTGGTGCTATCGTTTATAACAACGAGCCTGGAATGGTATTAGGTACACTTGGCGATTACAGTGCATCTATCCCAGCTGTGGGTATCAGTGATACTGATGGCGCAACGTTACTCAATCAAGTTGGTGCTAACACAACGGTTGGTGTTACTGATAGCGATTGGGCATTCTTCGATGGTACGTCTATGGCAACCCCTCATGTTGCTGGTGTTGCAGCATTAGTATGGTCACACCATACTACGTGTAGCAATGACGACATTCGTAATGCATTAGCTGCGACTGCCAAAGATTTAGGTGCGGCAGGTCGTGATACGTTATATGGACACGGTCTTGTTCAAGCGAAAGCTGCAGTTGATTACCTAACAGCAAATGGTTGTGGTGGATCAACTGGTGGTGATACCGGCGGCGATGATGGCGGTGACACCGGTGGTGGTAAGCCAGGTAAAGGCGGTCCGAAAAAGTAAGTAAGGCTGCTATTGAATCAAAAAGCTCGCTTCGGCGAGCTTTTTTTATACGCTTCGCTCACAAAATCAGCAGTTGGCAAAAAAACACATAAAAATGTCAAAAAGGCGCTTGACGCGGCCAGTTAAATCTCTAAAATGCGCCCCACGCTTGAGGCAGACAACGAAGTCGCCAAAAGCAGATGTTTTGAGTCAGAAAAAATTTCGCCGAAAAGCTTGACACAAAACATCGAGGCTGTAGAATACGCCGCCTCGCTTGCTGAGACGCAAGCCGCATCTTCAGAGAAGATTGCGAACGCTCTTTAACAATATACCAAGCCAAGCAAACTGTGTGGGCACTTACCGGATTCAGGCAGAGAAAGCATCTTTGGATGCACAAAAGGTCTTTAAATAGACCACCTGACTGATTGGAAAAGTGCTTAACAAATTAGATTTATTAAGTCATTGATTCAATGGGTCGATTAAACACTTTAAACTGAAGAGTTTGATCATGGCTCAGATTGAACGCTGGCGGCAGGCCTAACACATGCAAGTCGAGCGGCAGCGGGGAGTAGCTTGCTACTCTGCCGGCGAGCGGCGGACGGGTGAGTAATGCTTGGGAACTTGCCTTTAGGAGGGGGATAACCACGGGAAACTGTGGCTAATACCGCATAATGTCTACGGACCAAAGCAGGGGATCTTCGGACCTTGCACCTAGAGATAGGCCCAAGTGAGATTAGCTAGTTGGTGGGGTAAAGGCCCACCAAGGCGACGATCTCTAGCTGTTCTGAGAGGATGATCAGCCACACTGGGACTGAGACACGGCCCAGACTCCTACGGGAGGCAGCAGTGGGGAATATTGCACAATGGGGGAAACCCTGATGCAGCCATGCCGCGTGTGTGAAGAAGGCCTTCGGGTTGTAAAGCACTTTCAGTGGTGAGGAAGGATGTAAGATTAATACTCTTGCATATTGACGTTAGCCACAGAAGAAGCACCGGCTAACTCCGTGCCAGCAGCCGCGGTAATACGGAGGGTGCAAGCGTTAATCGGAATTACTGGGCGTAAAGCGTACGTAGGCGGCTTGTTAAGCAAGATGTGAAAGCCCCGGGCTCAACCTGGGAATGGCATTTTGAACTGGCAGGCTCGAGTTCTGAAGAGGGTGGTAGAATTTCCTGTGTAGCGGTGAAATGCGTAGATATAGGAAGGAATACCGGTGGCGAAGGCGGCCACCTGGTCAGAAACTGACGCTGAGGTACGAAAGCGTGGGGAGCAAACAGGATTAGATACCCTGGTAGTCCACGCCGTAAACGATGTCAACTAGTTGTTCGTTTCATAAACGAAGTGAGTAACGCAGCTAACGCACTAAGTTGACCGCCTGGGGAGTACGGCCGCAAGGTTAAAACTCAAATGAATTGACGGGGGCCCGCACAAGCGGTGGAGCATGTGGTTTAATTCGATGCAACGCGAAGAACCTTACCATCCCTTGACATCCAGTGAATTTTCTAGAGATAGATGAGTGCCTTCGGGAACACTGAGACAGGTGCTGCATGGCTGTCGTCAGCTCGTGTTGTGAGATGTTGGGTTAAGTCCCGCAACGAGCGCAACCCTTATCCTTAGTTGCCAGCGCGTAATGGCGGGAACTCTGGGGAGACTGCCGGTGATAAACCGGAGGAAGGTGGGGACGACGTCAAGTCATCATGGCCCTTACGGGATGGGCTACACACGTGCTACAATGGCGCGTACAATGGGAAGCTAACTCGCGAGAGTGTGCGGATCTCAAAAAGCGCGTCGTAGTCCGGATTGGAGTCTGCAACTCGACTCCATGAAGTCGGAATCGCTAGTAATCGTGGATCAGAATGCCACGGTGAATACGTTCCCGGGCCTTGTACACACCGCCCGTCACACCATGGGAGTGGGCTGCACCAGAAGTAGATAGCTTAACCTTCGGGAGGGCGTTTACCACGGTGTGGTTCATGACTGGGGTGAAGTCGTAACAAGGTAGCCGTAGGGGAACCTGCGGCTGGATCACCTCCTTATGAAAAAGCCTTGAAGAAGATAAGTGCTCACACAGATTGCCTGGTTTGGTAGATGTAACGGATAGAAACTGGGTCTGTAGCTCAGCTCGATAGAGTGCACCTGCCCTGCATAAGCGGGTGAGGTCGCACCGACCGAAGCGGAGTTGCAGATTTAGCGGATACTGGGTCTGTAGCTCAGCTGGTTAGAGCGCACCCCTGATAAGGGTGAGGTCGGTAGTTCAAGTCTACTCAGACCCACCAAATTCTCGCGATAGCTGCGTTGTTCGGATACTCGCATACTGATGTATGCTTCGCATCCTCTCGCCTTGCTCTCACGCGAATTTCCCTTATCGGTTTGTTGTGTTTGGTTTGGTTTGTTGTTTTCACGAATAACGAATAACCAATAACGAACAACGACAGGCCTACGGCCTGTGGGGCCATAGCTCAGCTGGGAGAGCGCCTGCCTTGCACGCAGGAGGTCAGCGGTTCGATCCCGCTTGGCTCCACCACTTCAACGTTATGCTGCGTTGGAAAGCCACTCACATACTGATGTATGCTTCGCGGCTTCCCGCCTTGCCTAACTTTGAAGCAAGCTTCTGGCTTGGTGTTGGGTTTTTCGAATAACGAATAACCAATAACGAATAACGGTTTTTATCCAAGGTTAGCGATAAACATTCTTACGAGAATAGTTATCAGTAACCTCATGTTACGACGCTCTTTAACAATATGAACAAGCTGATTGTAATAAAGTAATGAAATGCCACTCTACTTGAAACACCATTTTGGTAGAGGCGTATCGAACTTGTGTACAGCATAGAGAACAGCCCATGCGATTCGAATAAACATTTTCGGGTTGTATGGTTAAGTGACTAAGCGTAGACGGTGGATGCCTAGGCAGTTGGAGGCGATGAAGGACGTACTAACTTGCGATAAGCCATGATGAGGCAGTAAGAGCCGTTATAGTCATGGATTTCCGAATGGGGAAACCCACTGAGCTTGCTCAGTATCCTTAGGTGAATACATAGCCTAAGGAAGCGAACCCGGAGAACTGAAACATCTAAGTACCCGGAGGAAAAGAAATCAACCGAGATTTCCCTAGTAGCGGCGAGCGAACGGGAAGTAGCCCTTAAGCAATCATAGTTTTAGTGGAACAAGCTGGAAAGCTTGACGATACAGGGTGATAGTCCCGTACACGACGAGGCAATGATTGTGAAAACGAGTAGGTCGGGACACGTGTTATCTTGACTGAATATGGGGGGACCATCCTCCAAGGCTAAATACTCCCAACTGACCGATAGTGAACCAGTACCGTGAGGGAAAGGCGAAAAGAACCCCGGCGAGGGGAGTGAAATAGAACCTGAAACCGTCTACGTACAAGCAGTAGGAGCCCTTCGGGGTGACTGCGTACCTTTTGTATAATGGGTCAGCGACTTATATTTTGTAGCAAGGTTAACCGTATAGGGGAGCCGTAGGGAAACCGAGTCTTAACTGGGCGTTTTAGTTGCAAGGTATAGACCCGAAACCGGGCGATCTATCCATGAGCAGGTTGAAGATTGAGTAACATCAATTGGAGGACCGAACCCACATCTGTTGAAAAAGATGGGGATGACTTGTGGATCGGAGTGAAAGGCTAATCAAGCCCGGAGATAGCTGGTTCTCCCCGAAATCTATTTAGGTAGAGCCTCGGACGAATACCACTGGGGGTAGAGCACTGTTTGGGCTAGGGGGTCATCCCGACTTACCAACCCCATGCAAACTCCGAATACCAGTGAGTACTATCCGGGAGACACACGGCGGGTGCTAACGTCCGTCGTGAAGAGGGAAACAACCCAGACCGCCAGCTAAGGTCCCGAAGTCATGGCTAAGTGGGAAACGATGTGGGAAGGCTCAGACAGCTAGGAGGTTGGCTTAGAAGCAGCCATCCTTTAAAGAAAGCGTAATAGCTCACTAGTCGAGTCGGCCTGCGCGGAAGATGTAACGGGGCTAAGCCATGCACCGAAGCTGCGGCAGCACACTTGTGTGCTGGGTAGGGGAGCGTTCTGTAAGCCGTTGAAGGTGTGTTGAGAAGCATGCTGGAGGTATCAGAAGTGCGAATGCTGACATGAGTAACGATAATGCGGGTGAAAAACCCGCACGCCGGAAGACCAAGGTTTCCTATCCCATGCTAATCAGGGTAGGGTAAGTCGGCCCCTAAGGCGAGGCCGAGAGGCGTAGTCGATGGGAATCAGGTTAATATTCCTGAACCGACATGTACTGCGATGGGGGGACGGAGAAGGCTAGGCAAGCCGGGTGTTGGTTATCCCGGTGAAAGTATGTAGGTTGGTTGCTTAGGAAAATCCGGGCGACTAAGACTGAGATACGAGACGAGCATCCACGGATGCGAAGTTGTTGATGCCCTGCTTCCAGGAAAAGCCTCTAAGCTTCAGGTACATGTTGACCGTACCCGAAACCGACACAGGTGGTCAGGTAGAGAATACTAAGGCGCTTGAGAGAACTCGGGTGAAGGAACTAGGCAAAATAGTACCGTAACTTCGGGAGAAGGTACGCCAGAGCTAGTGAACCCCTTGCGGGGGGAGCTGGAGCTGGCCGCAGTGACCAGGTGGCTGGGACTGTTTATTAAAAACACAGCACTCTGCAAAATCGAAAGATGACGTATAGGGTGTGACACCTGCCCGGTGCCGGAAGGTTAATTGATGGGGTTAGCGTAAGCGAAGCTCTTGATCGAAGCCCCGGTAAACGGCGGCCGTAACTATAACGGTCCTAAGGTAGCGAAATTCCTTGTCGGGTAAGTTCCGACCTGCACGAATGGTGTAACCATGGCCACGCTGTCTCCACCCGAGACTCAGTGAAATTGAAATCGCCGTGAAGATGCGGTGTACCCGCGGCTAGACGGAAAGACCCCGTGAACCTTTACTATAGCTTGGCACTGAACATTGAACCTCCATGTGTAGGATAGGTGGGAGGCTATGAAGCGTTGGCGCTAGTTGACGTGGAGCCATCCTTGAAATACCACCCTTGTATGTTTGATGTTCTAACTTAGGTCCCTTATCGGGATCGAGGACAGTGCCTGGTGGGTAGTTTGACTGGGGCGGTCTCCTCCCAAAGAGTAACGGAGGAGCACGAAGGTTGGCTAAGTACGGTCGGACATCGTACGGTTAGTGTAATGGCACAAGCCAGCTTAACTGCGAGACAGACACGTCGAGCAGGTGCGAAAGCAGGTCATAGTGATCCGGTGGTTCTGAATGGAAGGGCCATCGCTCAACGGATAAAAGGTACTCCGGGGATAACAGGCTGATACCGCCCAAGAGTTCATATCGACGGCGGTGTTTGGCACCTCGATGTCGGCTCATCACATCCTGGGGCTGTAGTCGGTCCCAAGGGTATGGCTGTTCGCCATTTAAAGTGGTACGCGAGCTGGGTTTAGAACGTCGTGAGACAGTTCGGTCCCTATCTGCCGTGGGCGTTTGAGAGTTGAGAGGGGTTGCTCCTAGTACGAGAGGACCGGAGTGAACGAACCTCTGGTGTTCGGGTTGTCACGCCAGTGGCACTGCCCGGTAGCTATGTTCGGAATCGATAACCGCTGAAAGCATCTAAGCGGGAAGCGAGCCTCAAGATAAGCTCTCACTGACATGTAATTGTCCTGAAGGGTTGTTGGAGACTACAACGTTGATAGGCGGGGTGTGGAAGCGTAGTAATGCGTTGAGCTAACCCGTACTAATTGCCCGTGAGGCTTAACCATACAACACCGAAGGTGTTTAGGGCTAATGTAGCCCGGCGTTTGACGCCGGGGACGCAAGTTCGAGCTTCTATTAAAATACGTTCCTGTAGGGTGCGCATTCATACGAACAATCAGCGCGTTTATATTGTTTAACAGTTTTTGCCTGGCGGCCATAGCGAAGTGGAACCACCTGATCCATTCCGAACTCAGTAGTGAAACGCTTCAGCGCCGATGGTAGTGTGGGGCTTCCCCATGTGAGAGTAGGACACCGCCAGGCTCCAAATACGACGAGACCCCGAGCTAACGCTCGGGGTTTTTTCGTTTTGGGAAAGCCAAAAGCGTGACTCGTGGTTCGTGCGCTGCGCTGTTCGTGCGTTCGGCTTCGCCTCTCTGTTCGATAACGAACAGTGCGTAGCACGGACGAACAGTGAACGAAGTGAACGCACGAACAACGAATAACGAACAACGCCTTCGCTCTTCTAATATCTAATATCCAACAGCTAATATCGCCTTGGTCTTTTAGTCTATTTCACCAACTTATTGGTAAAAACCTCATTTCCCCGTTATTACTTAATTTAAGAATTCAAATTAATCCAATAAAAACAACAAGATAAAAAATAGGCACGACAATTGCATATAACTTAATGAGAAGAGTACTGTGATGAAATATCAAACTGGAGATTAGTTTATGCAACGCAAGCAAAATATCATGTGGATTGTTATCGCGGTCATAGCTGCATTGTTTTTCGCTGATGAAATACTTGGATTTGTCGGTGCGGTTATTGGCATCGTATTTAGTATTGGTTTTACTGGCTTGCTAGTTCTTGCACTAGCTGCAGGCGCCTTTGCTTTAGCAGTGTTTGTAGGTTGTAGCGTCGGTCTTGCGCTAACGATTGCAGTTATAGCGCTCGCTTTAAGCTTGTTTGGCTGGTTATTACCTTATTTGTTGGTCGGATTTTTAGTCTATTTGGTAGTACGAAAGAAGCCTAATACTGTGTAAACTGCAACAACACATGTTGCGGAGAGAGTTATGCAGATTATAAAAAGGCTACTTCTGATTTCGTTTATTTTACCGATTCACGTAATGGCTGCAGAGGTTGAAATCTCAAATGCTTGGGTGAAAGAGTCGATACCGGGTACAGAGAATGGTGCAGGCTACTTTACTATAAGTAATACAGGCACGTCAGTGATCAGTATTGTTGGTGCTGACACTGATGCGTCACGAGCCATAGAAGTGCATCAGCATGTGATGCGCGATGGCATGATGCGTATGCGTCGCGTACCTGAACTTGCTCTAGAAGCTGGCGAAACAGTCGTTTTTCAGCCGGGCGGCTATCATTTAATGATGTTTGGTGTAAAGAATACGTTTAAGCCGGGTGATCAAGTTGAATTTACGCTTCATTTTAGCGATGGTGATAGTGTAAGCTTCGACGCCGAAGTTAGAACAATCCGTTAATAGGGATCACATCCATGAAAAAAATTGCAGTAGCTATTCTTGCTCCAGTGTTCATATTCTCTAGTGCTGCTCAGGCAGACACGTTACTCGGCATCTACGCCGGTGGCCAAATCTGGGATACTGAAAATACCGGTAACTTTGGCTCAGGCGATGGTAATCAATCGTTTGGCTTCGCCGACGAAAAGCAAAACAGTCTGTATCTCGCGTTCGAGCATCCAATTCCGTTGCTACCGAATATCAAGATTCGAGATAATGAGTTATCAACCCAAGGAATGGTGACGCTCTCCGAAGACTTTACCTATAACGGCGAAGGTTATGCAGCAGGAACAACGCTCGCCAGCTCAATTGATTTAAGCCACACCGATGTGACGCTTTATTACGAGATTTTTGATAACGACTTACTATCGTTTGACCTTGGCGTTACAGGTAAGAAAGTCGATGGTTTATTAGCGGTTCGTGATGCGCAATCTGAAAATTCATTAGAAAGTGATGGTTGGATCCCAACCGGTTACGCGCAGTTGCGTGTTGGCATTCCAGCGACTCCACTTACTGTCTATGGCTTAGCGAACGCAATAAGCATCGATGATAGCAGTGTACGTGACATTGAAGCCGGTATTGAATATCGGGTAATTGAGAATTTAGCGGTCGACGTGAATTTACAGTTGGGCTACCGCGATATCACCATCGAACTTGATGATTTAGACGGGATATACTCAGACCTTCAATTTAAAGGGCCATATTTGGGCTTAGAAGTCCATTTCTAAACCAGAAATACCCTTAATTTAGTAATACGGTGTCACTGTAGCGGCGGTCATACGATAGCCGACTACAGCGACATCACCTTCTACCCGTTTTACCTCGATTGTTCCCTCTACCCAAACGGCATCAAACGTATCTTCGTACTTAACACCCTCGGTGAAATCGACTAGCACGATTTGATTCGGTGGCGGCGGTGGAACGTGAACACACGCGCCGAAATATGGAACCAGTAAAAATTGGGTGACCTTCTCTGCGTCACCTTCTAATTGCACAACATAACCAGGAATTTTAATTTTCTTGCCATCCAAGCTTTCGACCATTGGAGCGTCTAACTCTGGCTGAATGGCTAATTCCGGGTTCGCATCATAAAAGGCTTGGCTACGCACAGGCGGTGGCTTGTACCCTTCAGGCACAAGCTCTTTCCAGTGCGTAGTTTTATATTCTTCGGCATGTAAGGTTGGGGCCAAAAAACAGAGTAGAGTTGTTAGGAATACAGCAGAAATTAGTTTCATAATCGAATCGTGAGTCCATCAGCTAAGGCATTGCGATATGCTCGCCATGCCGGAATAAAACTTAATAGTATGGCAGCAACAAGCACCGCCCCAGCAAAGATCCACTCAACCGCTGTTAACGGTGTTGCACGTAAAAGCATTCCAGTGTTTATCAATAACCAGTCGGCACCGAAACCAAGAATCAAAAATAGAATTGAAATGCCGAGCGCGATGCCGGCAACTGCCAGTAAAAATGCTTCGCTAACTAGTAAGCCAAATATGGTGAACGGGCCGGCTCCAATAGATCGTAGGACCGCCATTTCGCGGCGTCGTTCTCGTAAACTTGCTAATAAGGTCGTTAGCATGCCCAATAAGCCTGTCGCAACGACGAGCGCTGATACTGCAAACAATGCTTTTTCGAATAGATTCAACGTGCGCCATAGCTCGGTTAGCGCAAGCCCAGGCATAATCGCGGTTAACGGCTCACCCTCGTAGGTGTTAATTTGACGTTGTAACCTTAGCGCTAGCGGTTTGTTGGATAACCCTAATAGAACAGCGCTCAGTGTATAAACGGGTTGTTCATGGGCATGATCATGATCATGGTCGTGAGCCTGTTCATCTTCCACGATTTCTCCGTGAACCAAGCCAAGTCCGGCTAGCGGTATATACAGAGCTTGATCAGCCGGTGTCGCTGTCGGTGCCAAAATGCCTCGCACAATGAAGGGATGCGTATCATGATCACTAAAGCTAATACCACCCGAGCCATGTGCAATGGTTAATTCGTCGCCAATATTGAGATTAAGTCGACGTGCAACTTCTGCGCCGAGTACAGCCGCATCGGTGTCATCGTCGTGAAAAATATCGCCTTGACTTAATTGAAGTGCTTTTCGATTGCCATATTGAAAATACTCAAAGAATGCGGACGTTGTCCCGACGACCGGATAACTCGAGAAACTATCACCCAAGGCCATCGGAATATGCCACGCGACGCCCGGAAGCTGTTGCAGGTATTCATAGCTCTGCCAGCTTAAACTGTTATTCATTGCGCCAATATGAAAGACACTACTCAACAGAAGCTGAGTTGACCCAGTGCGGGCGCCGACAATCAGGTCGGTTCCTGAAATGGTGTTAGCAAAGTTTTCTTGGGTTTGTGTACGCACGCGCTCAACACCAAGCAGCAACAGTGTACTAACGGCGATGGCAAGTATGGTTAACCATGCACTCGCTTTGCGATTCGCGAGACTAGCGAGAGCAAGACGAATCATATCGCCTCCTCGTTTGCGGTATTGATTTCAGCAAGCTCAATCGCGCGATCGAAGTGATGTGCCAAGCTGCCATCATGCGTGACAAATAGAAGTGTTGTACCGTGCTTCTTACAAGCGTCGAAAAGTATTTCGATAAAATTGTCGCGATGATCGGCGTCGAGCGCCGAGGTCGGTTCATCAGCAATAATTAATGCAGGATTGCCAAATAATGCTCGTGCTGCCGCGACACGTTGCTGCTGCCCAACACTCAGTTGATGAGCTGGGCGCTCTAACTCGTCTGCATTTAATCCGAGTTGTTGAAGCAATTGCTTCGCAAGATACTTGTGGCTTTCAGAATGTTCGCGAAGCCGCTCACGTCGGACGGGTGAAAATTGCTGAGCAAGTACCACGTTCTGCCATGCAGAAAGATACGGAAGTAAGTTAAACTGCTGGAAAATATAGCCAATTTCATTTGCTCTCAATTTGTCGCGCTGACGCTGCGAGAGCTTGCCAAGATCTTGGCCTAAAACGAAAACTTGGTTGGTCGCTGCTTGATGTATCCCGGCAATCAGACTGAGTAATGTTGATTTACCGGAACCGCTGGCACCGCGCAGTAAAACATGTTCACCGCGTGTGATGATTAACTCTGGAATTTGCAGGAGAGGGCGTGTGGCACCTGGCCACCGAAACTCAAGTTGCTTGAGTTCAATACAGGTGCCACGCATAGGGCTTATTTCTGTTTCGCGCGCTCGAATGAAGTCACAATCTCTTCTTTCGCCGCGTTGATGTCGCCCCAGCCTTCAACTTTAACCCACTTGCCTTTTTCAAGCTCTTTATAACGCTCAAAAAAGTGAGTGATTTGAGCCTTCAGTAAGTCTGGAAGGTCGTTCACATTGGTGATGTGGTCATATTCTTTCGTTAATTTGCTTACTGGAACAGCGATAACTTTCGCATCTTCGCCAGATTCGTCGGTCATTTTTAATACGCCAACTGGGCGGCATTTAATCACTGAGCCCGGTTGTAATGGATACGGTGTAGGCACTAAAACGTCAACAGGGTCGCCGTCTAATGATAACGTCTCATTGATAAATCCATAGTTGCACGGGTAGAACATTGGCGTTGACATAAAACGGTCAACCCATAACGTTCCAGTGTCTTTATCAACTTCATATTTAATCGGATCTGCATTCGCAGGGATTTCGATGATAACGTTTACTTCTTCTGGCAAGTTTTTACCTGCGCTAACGTGACTTAAGCTCATGTTTTTTCCTGTTTCAAAAACGATAAAATTATGGGGCGATATTATACGGTCTTGTCGCTCGAATGCGAACCCTCTAAGTACCGTAAGCACGTTTCAACTTCGTGCTTGGCGCCAAGGATAATGCCGACGCGCTGGTGAATATCAGTTGGCTGAATATCCAAAATTCGTTCTTCACCACTATGGGCAGCGCCGCCTGCTTGCTCAATCAGCCACGCCATTGGGTTGCCCTCGTACATCAATCGCAATTTGTACGGTTTATTTGCAGAGCGCGCATCCCATGGATAGGCGAATAACCCACCGCGGCATAGAATGCGATGTACATCAGCAACCATTGCCGCAACCCAACGCATGTTGAAGTTCTTCGCGCGAGGTCCGCTGGTACCGGCTAGCAAATCGTCGACATAGAGTTGCATGCCTTCTTGCCAGTGACGAAAGTTTGACATATTAATGGCAAACTCAGAGGTTTCCGGTTCTATTTTTAAATCTTTTTTCGTCAATAAGAACTCACCAACGGTTTGATCGAGCGTGAACATACGCAAACCGTTACCGGTAGTAAATGCCATCATGATTGATGGACCGTAGAGAATATAACCTGCGGCAACTTGGTTTCTGCCCGGCTGCAAAAACATATCGACATCGCCACTATTGTCTTCTGGCACTGGCAAAATTGAGAAGATGGTACCAACCATGCTGTTGATATCGATGTTTGAACTGCCATCAAGAGGGTCAAAAGCCACAAGGTATTTGCCATGGTCGCTGCCGAGAACGATGCCTTCTTCTTCTTCAGAGGCAACGGCACGAACATGTTGGCATTCTAATAAGATTTCTTTAATAAGCTGATTCGACAAGATATCTAGCTTTTTTTGCGTTTCGCCTTGAATATTTTCCGAAAGCGTCGAGCCAAGCACACCGGCTAACTCACCCTGACCAACACGAAAAGAAATCTCCTTCGCGCAAATTTGCAAAGAATTAATGACTGATATCAGAGCTTCGTCGACCTGGTCGTTACGTAAGGTCGGGATTAGGCGTTGCATGGAACCCTCGTGAAATTACTTGTTAGTTGCGAACCGAGTATTTAACGCGGCTAAGTTTACCGCAAATTTAAGCAAATTGCCTGCCCAGATTGTCGTCGTTTGAATGTGCCGTGGTACACTATCATCACGATAAAAAATTGAGTGAAACCCATGCATATTCATATTCTTGGAATCTGTGGCACCTTTATGGGAGGCATTGCGGCGCTGGCGAAGCAGCTTGGTCATAAAGTGACGGGGAGTGACGCCCAAGTTTATCCGCCGATGAGTGACCAATTACGCCAACTTGGTATTGAACTTATTGAAGGATACGAGCCAAGCCAACTCGAGCCTCGGCCCGATTTAGTGATTATCGGCAATGCGTTAAGTCGAGGAAATTCGGCCGTTGAAGCGGTGTTGAACCAGCGAATTCCTTACACATCAGGGGCGCAATGGCTCCATGATGCGCTACTTCAGCACAAATGGGTTTTAGCCGTTGCCGGTACACATGGCAAAACCACAACCTCGAGTATGCTGGCGTGGTTGTTGGAATATGCTGGTATGAAACCGGGATTTTTGGTTGGCGGAGTGCTGGCTAATTTTCAGCAATCAGCGCGCTTGGGCGAGAGTGATTTCTTTGTTATTGAAGCCGATGAGTACGATACGGCTTTTTTTGATAAGCGCTCGAAGTTTGTTCACTACTGTCCAAGTACATTGGTACTTAATAACCTCGAATATGACCATGCCGATATCTTCCCAGATTTAGCCTCTATTCAACGCCAATTTCATCACTTAGTGCGGGTAGTGCCTAGCTACGGCCGAATATTTTACCCTGAGCACGAGGAAGCGATTCAGCAAGTCTTAGCACAAGGCTGCTGGAGCGAGAAAGTTGCGATTGGTGTCAACGGTGAGTGGCATGCGCAATTAAACCACGCTGACGGTAGTTCATTTGATGTTTTCTATCGCGGTGAAAAACAAGCGACTGTTGAGTGGTCTTTAATTGGGCAACACAACGTATATAACGGCCTTATGGCAATTGCCGCTGCGCATCATGTGGGTGTGCCAGCTTCGGTAAGCGCTGAAGCATTTCAACAGTACAAAAATACTAAACGACGCCTTGAATTACTGGGCGAGGTAGCAGGTATTAAAGTTTATGATGACTTTGCTCATCATCCGACGGCAATTACCACCACGCTCGCTGGTATGCGTAAACGTGTTGATGATGCACGCATCATCGCGGTATTAGAACCGCGTTCGAATACCATGAAGCTTGGTACCATGGCGGATGCACTCGATGATGCGTTAAGTGAAGCGAATGAAATTTTTATGCTGCAGCCAGACAAGGTACAATGGTTGGTTTCAGAGAAAGTGCCACGAGCACAGGTAGGAAACTCAGTTGAACAGCTACTCGAGATGATTATCGGTCAGGCTCGTACAGGCGATCATATTGTGATCATGAGTAATGGCGGTTTTGGCAATATTCATCAACGTTTGCTTGATGGCTTAAAAGCGTCGTTGTAAGTAAATAGCTAAGGAATAATCATGACCCAATCAAGCATTACCGTAGCGATCACCGGAGCTTCGGGCGCGCCTTATGCCGTGCGCTTGTTGGCGTGTTTACTAGCTCAACAGCAGCAAGTGCATGTATTGATGTCGAGTGCGGCACGTGTCGTGTTTGCAACTGAACTTGATTGGCAACTACCAGCTTCGCCGCAAGCGATGAGCGAGGCGATGCAGCAACACTTTAAGGTGGCGCCTGAGCAGTTGCGCGTCTACGGCAAAGAGGAGTGGTTTTCTCCCGTTGCATCTGGCTCGGCAGCGCCGAAAAAAATGGTCGTTTGCCCCTGTTCAACAGGCACGCTATCGGCAATTGCGCATGGTAGTAGCGATAATTTGATTGAGCGAGCTGCTGACGTTGTGATCAAAGAACGCGGTCAACTTATTTTACTGCCGCGCGAGATGCCACTCTCTGCAATTCACTTAGAAAATATGCACAAGTTAGCGCTGCTTGGTGTAACCATAATGCCAGCTGCGCCAGGTTTTTATCATAAGCCGGAATCAATCGACGATTTAGTGGATTTTGTGGTGGCCCGCATTTTGGACCATCTCGGCTTAGAACAAACATTGCAACCACGCTGGGGATACGGCGAGGAGTCAAAATAATCTATGAAAGCATTGTCAATTCGTGGTTTAAAGAAAACCTACAAAGGTGGTCAGATTGCGCTTAAAGGGATTGATCTGGATGTTGAAGAAGGTGACTTTTTCGCATTACTTGGCCCGAACGGCGCTGGTAAATCTACAACCATCGGAATCATTTCGTCATTAGTTAATAAAACCGAAGGACAAGTAACAGTCTTCGGTTTTGATCTTGATACGCAGTTGAGTGATCTGAAACGCCAAATCGGGTTAGTCCCACAAGAATTCAATTTTAATCAATTTGAGACGGTACAACAGATTGTTGTTAACCAAGCAGGTTATTACGGTGTACCACGCGAAGTTGCGAAAGAGCGTTCAGAAAAGTACCTTAAACAATTGAGCTTATGGGATAAACGCAATAGTCCGGCGCGTATGTTATCAGGTGGTATGAAGCGTCGTTTGATGATTGCACGTGCTTTGTTACATGAACCAAAGCTACTCATTCTAGATGAACCAACGGCCGGCGTAGACATTGAGCTACGGCGTAGCATGTGGGACTACCTTGAAGATATTAATAAGCAGGGTATTACCATTATCTTAACCACACACTATCTCGAAGAAGCGGAAACCTTGTGTCGTAATATTGCGATAATTGACCAAGGAACCATTATCGAAAACACCTCGATTAAACGTCTTCTAGCCACGCTTAATATGGAAACCTTTGTATTTGATTTGGCGCCAAATGACAACGATGAAACGACTCAAGCTTTGACCCTCGAAGGGTTTACATGGCGAATCGTCGACGGTCATACAATTGAAGTTGATGTTGAGAAAAGCCAAGGATTAAATCGTGTTTTTGAGCAATTGAGCCAGCAAAAAATCACTGTGCTTTCCATGCGAAACAAGGCAAATCGTCTTGAAGAATTGTTTGTAAACCTAGTCGAAAAGGGCCGTCAGCCAGCGGCTGCGGGGGCTTAATATGCAATCATCTATTAGCTACATTGCGCTTAAAACAATTTGGATTAAAGAGTGCACGCGCTTTTTACGTATTTGGGTACAAACATTGGTTCCACCAGCCATCACCATGACCTTGTACTTTGTGATATTCGGTAGCATTGTTGGTGAGCGCATCGGTGAAATGGGCGGACGCCCATATATGGAATTCATCGTACCTGGCTTAATTATGATGTCGGTGATCACGAATTCGTATTCGAACGTGGCATCGTCATTTTTTAGTGCGAAGTTTCAACGCAATATTGAAGAAATGCTCGTTGCCCCAGTTTCCCCTGCGGTAATTATTGGGGGTTATGTAGGCGGTGGTTTAGCTCGAGCACTAATTGTTGCGATAATCGTTACGTGCGTGTCGTTTTTGTTTGTTGAGAACGTAAATATTCATAACCTATTAATTTTGGTTATCACTGTCATTCTCACTTCAACTTTATTCTCATTGGGTGGCTTAATAAACGCAGTTCATGCGAAGACATTTGATGATATTTCGATTGTGCCAACATTTGTATTAACCCCGCTCACCTATCTGGGCGGGGTTTTCTTCAGTATCCAATTACTACCGGGAATTTGGCAAACCATTGCACAAGCAAATCCTGTATTGTACATGGTCAATGCGTTTCGCTATGGCTTCTTGGGTGTTTCTGACGTCAACGTCGGCGTCGCTTTGGCAGTGATTATTGGCTTTAACCTGGTGTTGTTTATCACCGCATACATGTTATTGAAGCGTGGCGCAGGTATTCGTTCGTGAATAAAGAATCTAGGCCAGTTACAACCAATCAGCATGGTAACCACGAAGACTTAGTTGCGGTTGTCATGCGTCATTTGCGATCGCCGTTTCGCAAACCGATACAAGAACATAATCGTGAAGCTTTTGCGCAAGTGCAGAAGCTCGTTGCCGATTGGCAAGGACCAATTATTCTCGATTCATGCTGTGGCGTTGGTGAAAGTACCGCATACATTGCCGAACAGAATCCAGAGGCCCTTGTGATTGGTGTGGATAAATCAGCACATCGACTCGGCCGTCATGCGCATTATCAAAATGCCGCAGCAGGCCAGCGTTATATTCTTGTTCGTGCAGATTTGCATGATTTCTGGCGTTTAGCAGTAGAAGCCCACTGGCAGCTTCATGAGCATTACATTTTGTATCCAAACCCTTGGCCAAAGGCCGCTCACTTTGGGCGCCGTTGGCACGGTAGCCCAGTTTGGCCGTATGTGTTAGGGCTGGGTGGGCGTTTAGTGATGCGTTCCAATTGGGTGACTTACTTGACTGAAGTGGCGAGTAGCTTAGCGTTGGTCAATTGCAGTGCGTCAATATCGCCGCTGCTTGCCCGTCATGAGCCGATCACGCCGTTTGAGCGAAAATACCAACGTAGCGGCCAGCAACTTTGGGAGCTAGAAGCTCAGTTACCCGAAGATGGTCGATATTTTTCTGCAATCGAGGCAGAATAGAGCGCTTCCTTGTTAGTAATAAAAAGGGTTTAGTAACATCAAGGGTTCAGTAATCACAAGGATATTTGTTTGAGCGACAACAATTTTGCAGAAGTAAGCCAAGAGGCGTTACTGAAAATTTTTACAATTCCCGAAGCGCCAGATTCAACGCTAGGCAAAATCGAGAAACACCTTTCTGAAAACCTCATGGGCTTCTTAGGTGAGCATATTGTTGCGCGCGAAAAACCGCTGCATGAAATTGAGCAAAATTTTAGTTCAAGCGAAATCCCAGAAGAACCCCGTTATGTTTCTGACCACACGGAATTCTTACTCAACAACCTGGTTGCGCACTCAGTGCACACGTCATCGCCACGTTTTATTGGCCATATGACATCGGCCCTGCCGTATTTCCTATTGCCATTGGCAAAGTTAATGGTTGGGCTGAATCAAAACTTAGTGAAAATAGAAACTTCAAAAGCGTTTACGCCCTTAGAGCGTAATGTTTTAGGTATGTTGCACCATTTGGTGTATCAGCAAAACGAGAGCTTCTATCAGCGCTGGATGCATAGTGCACAGCACTCACTCGGCGCTATGTGTTCGGGTGGCACAATAGCCAACATCACGGCATTGTGGGTTGCACGTAACCTAGCGCTTAAACCTGACGGTGACTTCGCTGGCATCGCCGCAGAAGGTTTAGCCGCTGGTTTAGCTCATTACGGGTACAAACGTTTAACGATTATGGTCTCTGAGCGCGGGCATTATTCATTAAGTAAAGCGGCCGATGTACTGGGCATTGGACGCCGCAATTTAATCGCGGTACCGACCGACGAAAATAACCGAATACGTATCGATAAGTTACGCGAAGCGTGTGACAAAGTGACCGCAGAGGGTGGCCGAGTACTCGCGATTGTGGGGGTTGGTGGAACCACCGAAACCGGTCATATCGACCCACTTGATGAATTAGCTGATGTAGCAGAGGAAGTGGGCGCTCACTTTCACGTCGATGCCGCATGGGGTGGTGCGACATTGTTATCACACCGCCATCGTCATTTGTTGCGCGGCGTAGAACGTGCTGACAGTGTAACGATTGATGCGCATAAACAGATGTATGTACCGATGGGTGCCGGCATGGTGCTGTTTAAAGATCCGAGCATGGTTCGCGCTATCGAACATCATGCCGAGTATGTCATTCGCCACGGTTCGAAAGATCTTGGCGCGCATACTATGGAAGGCTCGCGTCCAGGTATGGCCATGTTGGTCTATTCCGCCATGCACGTGATGGGGCGTCGTGGTTATGAACTCCTAATCGATCAAAGTATCGAAAAAGCGCAAGAATTTGCAGAGCTGATTAAGCAACAAGACGATTTTGAGCTCATCACCGAACCAGAGCTTTGTTTACTGACGTATCGATTTGTTCCTGCGAAAGTAAAGCCTCTTCTAAAGCAAGCGAGTGCTGAGCAAATACGTCGAATTATGCCGCACTTAAATGCGCTTACACGATTTATTCAAAAACGTCAGCGCGAAACCGGTCGCTCGTTCGTGTCTCGGACGAAACTTACACCAGCACAGTATCATCGGGAGCCAACCGTGGTGTTTCGTGTGGTATTGGCCAACCCATTAACAACTAAAGAAATGCTCGAAGAAGTGTTGCAAGAGCAGCGTGAGATTGCCGCGCAAGCGATGAGCTTACGCGGGGCGTTATATACCGAATTGCGTGAATTGGGGCTGGTTCGCGAACCCCACGGTCGTTAACGATCGAATTGCAGATTATCGATTAATCGCGTTTTGCCAAGGTAAGCAGCGACAAGCAAAACCAGTTGCGGGTCAGTCACTTGCGCTGGCGCTAGGTCATCGCGTCGCCGTAGCTCCAAGTAATCAATGCGCAAGCCATTGTCTTCAAGATGCTTTCGAGCATGGCTAAGAGCTGCTTCGGGCGCTGCACCAGAGCGAATCTCAGCTGCCGCGTGTTGCAACGTTTGATAGATAATCGGTGCTATTTTACGATGCTCAGCCGACAAATAACCATTACGTGAACTCAAGGCGAGGCCATCGTTAGCTCGCTCGGTCGGCATGCCAATGATATCTACTGGGAGACTTAAATCACGCGTCATTAAGCGGATGACTTGTAGTTGCTGGAAATCTTTTTCGCCGAATATGGCAACATCAGGTTGCACCATATTGAATAGCTTGGCAACAATAGTCGCCACACCACGAAAATGGCCAGGTCGGCTGGCGCCGCACAAGATTTCCGAAATGCCAGGAACTTCAATAAATGTCTGCTGTTCGAGACCCCGCGGGTACACATCTGCAACCGTAGGTGCGAATACCGCTGTTGCATTGCGTTCGGCAAGGGCGATGCAATCCGCATCAAGAGTGCGTGGGTAACTATCAAGATCTTCGTTGGCGCCAAACTGCATGGGGTTTACGAAAATACTTACTACAACATGATCAGCGTGTTGCTTGGCTAGATCCACTAACTTTAAATGGCCTTCGTGCAGGTTGCCCATGGTTGGTACTAATGCCACGGTACCTTTTAATTGAGTACGCCAACCGCGAAGCTCGTCAAGACTTTTCAAAAGCTGCATAGTGATTACTCGAATGAATGCTCTGGGCCAGGAAAGGTACCGTCTTTTACCTGTTTAATATAAAGCTCAACGGCACTTGATAAATCACCCGCTTCAGCGAGAAAGTTTTTAACAAACTTGGGTAGATAATCGCTGTTCAGACCAAACATATCATGCATGACGAGTATCTGGCCGTCAGTGTGAGGGCCTGCGCCAATGCCAATAACTGGAATAGATAATTTACTACTGATAAGTTGACCGAGTTCGGTTGGAACGCACTCTAAAACCAACATTTGGGCGCCCGCTTGTTGCAGCGCAAGCGCTTGGCGTACTGTATTTTCGGCAGCACTTTGCTCACGCCCTTGAACCTTATAACCGCCAAGTACATTGATCGATTGTGGTAGCAGCCCAAGGTGCGCGCAGACAGGAACACTTCGTTCAACGAGCATGCGGATAGTTTCGAGTAGCCACTCGCCACCTTCAAGCTTCACCATGTTAGCACCTGCACGCATTAATTTTGCGGCTTCATGACATGCCTGTTCAGGTGTGGTGTAACTCATGAATGGCATATCCGCCATCACGAAAGCATCCGGCGCTCCACGGCGAACCGCTTCGGTATGATAGGCAACTTGTTCAACGGTAACTGGCAACGTCGTCGCTTGCCCCTGAATCACATTCCCTAGTGAATCACCAACTAACATAAAATCCATACCACAACTCGCAAAGAGCTTGGCAAAGGATGCATCATAAGCGGTTACCGAGACTATTTTGTCCTCGGCAGCTTTCATTTTTGTTAGTTTTGAAATTGTCATGCCCGCCATGGCGAACTCCTTGAGGCAGCCTAATGAGCTTCGATTGTATCAGGTTATTTTTTCAAGGTCATGATGCGTCATGTTGGCTAACAATGACGCAATAGTACGACCATCGGGCAGAGTAAGCTCTGGCTCCAGTTCAGCTAACGGTACCAGCACAAAGTCACGTTCTGTCATACCTGGATGAGGTATCCGCAGGCGCGGATCATCGATGGTGAGGTCATCATAAAGCAGTATATCAAGGTCTAGCGTCCGTGGACCCCAGTGACGAATCCGCTGCCGACCAAATTGACTCTCAAGCGCCTGTAATAAATCAAGTAAATCTAGCGGCGCGAGGCTTGTTTCCGCACACGCGACGGCGTTCACGTAATCTGGTTGATCACTTGGCCCCATCGGCGTGCTGGTATAAAGCGAACTACTTCTAACAAATTGAAATTGCGGCAGGCCACTCAAGCTGAGAATCGCGTCTTTAAGCGTTTCCACTGGATTACCTAAATTAGCCCCCAATGCAATATAGACCTTTGCCATTAATCTGTCTTCTTGGTCGATTTGGTTCGGCGTCGGCGACCGCCACGACGTCCGCGCTTCTTGTTTGGTTTGTCATCATCCGTAGTAACCGACGAGGGGCCTATATTGGTATTTTCTTGAAGCTTGGTCCAAAACTGAGCCCGTTGTTCGAGAGGTTTTTGCTCGAGCGGGGTCGCTGTTTTTGCGCGGAGTAACAAAAAGTCATAGGCCGCACGGAATTTAGGATGCGTGAGCAAGCTATTAATTCGCTTACCTTTAGCTCGCTCCATACGTTGTTGTAGTTGCCAAATTTCTCGAGCTGGAATACTAAATCGTTTCGGAATCGAAATGGTTTGTACCTGACGCCCAATCACATCAGCGGCAGCAATATTCAACGCATCGACCGGCGGTAAACCACTTTCGACACTTAACTGTTCCATGCGCGCTTGCAGCGGCCACCAGAGCAATGCGGCAAACAAGTAAGCAGGCGTAATGCGTTGGTCGTTGCGCACCCGAGTGTCGGTATCTAAAAAGGTTTGCCGCAGCATTTGATACGGAGCTTCAGTCGGCGCTGACAAATACGATTTCAGTAATGGGAACAATTGCTGAAATAAATGATAGTCCACTAACATTTCGAAGTTGGCTAAGCCTTTGCCTGCGGTGAAGAGCTTTAGGACTTCTTCAAACAGTCGAGCTGGCGGAATATTTTGCAATAACGGAGCAAGCTCACGAATTGGCTTTGCCACCGTATCATCCAAGCGCATGTTCAGTTTGGTTGCGAAACGAACTGCTCGTAGCATACGCACAGGGTCTTCGCGGTAACGCGTTGACGCATCACCAATCATGCGCAACACACCACTTTCGATATCTTTCATGCCATCGGCAAAATCAATAATGCTGAAGTCGGCAATGTTGTAATACAGCGCATTGACTGTGAAATCTCGGCGTTGTGCGTCCTCGTCGATCGTTCCGTAGACGTTATCACGCAGCAACATGCCTTCGTCGTCCTGCTTCGCTACTTTATCGGTGCGTTCATCTTCTGCGCTATCGTGATGACCACGAAAGGTTGCGACTTCAATAATCTCACGACCAAAGACAACATGCGCGAGGCGAAATCGGCGGCCGACTAATCGACAGTTGCGGAATAGCTTACGCACTTGCTCAGGTGTTGCGTTAGTTGCGATATCAAAGTCTTTTGGATGAAGTCCTAGAATCAGGTCGCGCACACAACCGCCAACCAAATAGGCTTGGTAGCCAGAATTATGTAGTCGGTACAGTACTTTCAGAGCTGGCTCTGAAATATCTTTGCGCGATATTGGATGTTTATCGCGAGGAATAATTTTAGGCTTAGCGAGAATATTCTGCGGTAAATTTGCATTGTCCGCAGGGCGCTTTAAAGCGCGTTGGGCCAAAGCTTTCATGCGTTTGATAATAAGAGGTTCTCCAACTGATGTCGCAAACGGTTATATTGTATCCTGCTGGGGCGTTTCAGGGAAGCTCCGCGCTTGCCATTGCGTGACAGCTTCAGCGAGTAACTGCGGTACGGTGAGCGTATGGCTTGGGGTTAATCCAAGAAACACGAGTGCGGCTTGTAATTGTGCTTTTGCATCGTCATTGTTCAGCGCCGGAGCATGATTCTGTTTGCTCAATTTGCGGCCATGTTCATCCAGCGCCAACGGCACGTGTTTAAAACGCGGAACCCGATCAGTAAAGTACCGCCATAAGTTCAATTGCCAACTTGTGGCAGTAAGCAAATCTTCACCTCGCACGATATCGGTAACGCCTTGCTCGATATCATCGACGACAACGGCTAATTGATAAGTAAATAATCCATCGCGTCGAAATAAAACGAAATCTTCACTGGCAAAATTTGGGTCGATGGTTACATGACCTTGCCAACCATCTTCAAACGAGAGAATGGGGTCATCATTACGAAATCGAATGGCAGAATCTGTTGAGTCGATGTTTTTGTTTCGGCAAATGCCTGTGTAGTAAGGCCCTAGCGCTTTGATTTGCTTTCGAGAGCACTCGCATCGGTAGGTTAGGTGGCGATGCCGAAGATATTCTAATGCAACTTGATAAGCGTCTGTCCGTTCACTTTGGTACCAGATGTCACCATCCCAATGTAACTCGTGACGTTTTAGCTGTTCAAGAATGACTTGGTCGGCGCCTTCAACGGCACGCGGGGTGTCGACATCTTCGATGCGCACTAGCCATTTTCCAGCGTGTGCGCGCGCATCGAGGTAACTCGCGAGAGCTGCAATGAGAGAGCCAAAATGAAGAGGCCCCGACGGGGTCGGGGCAAAGCGTCCACAATAGGGTAACGAAGCGGCCATACTAGGCGCCAGTCATTTGCTTCTCTTTGATTTCAGCTAACGTTTTGCAATCGACACAGAGGTCTGCGGTTGGGCGAGCTTCTAAGCGGCGAATTCCGATTTCGATGCCGCACTGATCGCAAAAGCCGAAATCATCTGCTTCAATTTTCTGCAGCGTTTTTTCGATTTTCTTAATCAACTTACGCTCACGGTCGCGTGTACGAAGCTCTAAACTGAACTCTTCCTCTTGAGCAGCACGGTCAACCGGGTCAGGGAAGTTTGCTGCTTCATCTTTCATGTGATGCACGGTGCGATCAACTTCTTCACGCAATTGTGCGCGCCACACTTCAAGAATTTTACGAAAATGCGCACGTTGCGCCTCATTCATGTACTCTTCGTCCGGCCCGAGCTCGTATGGCTCTAAACCAGCTTGCGCCAGAATGCCATGGGTTTTTTTCGGCGTTCCTTGAGGCATTATGGTTCTCCTGTATGAGACGTTGTTATTAAAAAGGTCGGTACATATACCAGAAAGCGAATATCGGCGCAATTTAATTTCTAATAATTTGCATTTGAAGATTTCGCATTATCTATATCATTACGGGTAGTTCTCGTCGCGGCGTTATTGCCTGCAACGTTAATTCACAGCCTAACGCGTAAAACTCCACACCCGCCTTACTTGCCTTCTGACATTCCTCAGCGTACTTCGGGTCAATGTGCCGTGCAGCACTCACGTTTTCAATACCGCTGTGTAAAACGGTATACAAAACTACAGCTCGATGGCCGTCAGCGACCATGTCTTGCAAACTTCTTAAATGGTCTGAAGCGCGTTTACTGACGGTATCAGGGAAGTAGCCTTGGTTAGCATCTGCTAAGGTCACACTCTTTACTTCAATATAGACTTCGCGGTGTTGTGAATCGCGAGCAAACCAATCAATGCGGCGGTTATCATAGCCGTATTTACGTTCTGCACTCAACTGCTGAAGCTCGGTTAGCTGCTCAATGACATTGCTATCTAAAGCTTCTCCTGCAACACGGTTAGCACGGTGCGTATTGACGCAAATTAATTGCCCCTTGAAAGTTTCGGCGATTTCCCAAGTGAAACGGTATTTTCGTTTAGAATTGGCAGAATCGCTTAGCCATACTCGCATGCCGGCTTCGGCACAGCCGGTCATGGCGCCTGTATTCGGGCAGTGTACGGTAACAACTTCACCGTTTTCGAGTTCAACATCAGCTAAAAAGCGTTTATAGCGTTTAATTAGCACAGCCTGTCGTAAAGGGTTGTGAAACAGCATTGTAAGCCTCATATAGCTCGGATACGATAGAGCATTAAAAGCCAAAAACATACTGGGAGCGTATTCGCATGTCTAGCACTGTATCTGTCTTTGTTTCGACACAGCAACCAAATCAATCGGCTTGGAAGCCAAGCACTGCGGTGATTCTTGGTGAGCAGGGTGCGACAATTTATGTTGCTGAAAATGAAGCTAACAACTTACGGAAAATTCAAAAGGCAGGCCGTCAGCTTGATTCAATGGGGGTAAAGTCGGTTTCGCTAGAAGGTGAAGGCTGGGATATTGAGCGTCAATGGGCTTTCTCGAATGGATTCACCGACACGTTAACGAAAAACCAAATTAACTGGGCAAGTGCTTCAGAACAACTGACACAATTGCGTGAAACAGCTGCATGGATTCGTGGGTTAATTAATTTACCACCGAACGAAATTTATCCTGAGTCACTCGCTAGCAAAGTCGCTGATAAATTGACGAGCATAGGTGGTGATGCGGTAAATGTACGTACTGTCGTTGGCGATGAATTGATAGCTGACGGACGCATGGGTATCCACACCGTAGGCCGCGCAAGCAAGCGTCCACCGGTTATGTTGGTGGTGGATTATAACCCGTCGAAACAAGCTGATGCGCCAGTTGATGCTGTATTAATTGGTAAAGGCATCACGTTTGACAGTGGTGGCTACAGCATTAAAAGTAGCGAGGGCATGCTC
Source organism: Pseudidiomarina marina (assembly GCF_044807045.1). Lineage (NCBI taxonomy): Bacteria > Pseudomonadati > Pseudomonadota > Gammaproteobacteria > Alteromonadales > Idiomarinaceae > Pseudidiomarina > Pseudidiomarina marina. The sequence goes on from NZ_CP085233.1 coordinate 864,363, forward strand.
GCCATGAAATGTGACATGGGCGGTGCAGCAACAGTCGCAGGCGCGCTTGTGCATGCAATTCAACAAGGTCTACAAAAACGAGTGCAATTGGTGTTGTGCTGCGCTGAAAACCTAATTGACGGTAGTGCGTACAAGCTTGGCGATATTATTACTTATAAAGACGGTCAGACCGTGGAAATTGTGAATACCGATGCCGAAGGCCGTTTAGTTTTAGCCGATGGATTAATTTATGCTGGCGAGGTTAAGGCGCCATTGATCATTGACGCTGCTACGTTAACTGGCGCTGCGCAAGTTGCCGTGGGTACCGAGTACAATGCTTTATTTAGTGTCGATGATGCATTAGCGCAGTCAGCGCTTAAAATTGCCGATGAGCAACGCGAACTGCTGTGGCGTTTACCGTTAAATCAATGGCACAAAGATAATTGCCCGTCAGCATTTGCCGATACCGCCAATAGTCGACCACAAAAAGGTGGTGGCGCAGGTGGCGCAAGTAATGCCGCTGGTTTCTTATTACGCTTTGCGCCGAACGATGGTGCCGGATGGTTGCACTTCGATATTGCTGGCGCCTATAACGGCAGTGCCAACGCAATGTGGCCAGCTGGGGCAACAGCGCTTGGGTTCCGCACCATTGCAGCCACGTTATTGAAATAACCTTATGACGACACCACAGGTGCTGCCAGTAACAGCACTCATCGATGATGTGATTCGGTTACTACCGAGTGCACCTGTGGTGCTAGAAGCGCCGCCCGGAGCAGGGAAATCGACGGCATTACCGCTTGCGCTCATGCAAAGCGAACTTTTTCAACAGCAACGAATTCTCCTTCTCCAGCCGCGGCGTATGGCGGCTCTCTCAATTGCCCATTTTCTTGCCGAACAGCTTGGAGAAGCGGTTGGTGAATCGGTGGGCTATCACATTCGCGGTGAAGCAAAATTCAATGCGCAAACACGGCTGTTGGTAGTTACCGAAGGGATGTTTACTCAATATATCCAGCGAGACCCTGAGCTGCTTGGTACTGGCTTAATTATCTTTGATGAATTTCACGAGCGTAATCTTGCCACTGATTTAGGTTTGGCAATGGCATTAGAGAGCGCCAGTTTACGTGACGACCTTCAGTTACTGATTATGTCGGCAACGTTGCCAGCACAAACAATTGCAAATTGGCTTGGCGATGCGCATGTGCTGCAAAGTGAAGGGCGACAGTATCCAATTAATATTCAGTATCAACCAGTGCCAGCAAATCAAACTTGGCTGCAAGCCATGCCGGCGGTCATCCGTGAAGCTATGCGCTTGGCATCAAAGGGTGTTCTGGTATTCGTACCGGGCAAGCGTGAGATCGATCAACTGAGCGCCATGTTCGAAGGGAATTCCGAGTGGCTCGTGATGCCACTGCACCGACAAATTCCGTTAGCCCAGCAAAAGCAAGTATTAGACGAACGCGACACGCGTCGGCGCCTCGTCATTTCAACAAATATCGCTGAAACCAGTGTGACCATTCCAAACATTGATGTGGTGGTAGATAGTGGGCGAGAGCGACAGGCTCAGTTTTATCCACAACATGGCATCACCAAACTCGTCACAAGCCGTATCAGCAAGGCGTCGGCAACGCAACGTGCTGGACGCGCTGGGCGTCTTGGTCTGGGACACTGTTTTCGATTATGGGCACAGGCCGACGAGCATGGTTTGCGTGATTATCAAGCACCTGAGCTGGAAACCGCTGACTTGACTAGCTTTCTACTTGAGTGCCGACGTTGGGGCTCTAGTCCTGAGCAATTAAAGTTTTTCAGTTTGCCGAATCGGGGAAACTTAGCGCAAGCAAACTCGGTGTTAAAGGCGCTCGAATTATGTAATGAGCAAGGCATGCTGACAGCACTTGGTCATCAAGTTGCCGACCTCGGCACCGAGCCACGATTGGCCACGCTCTTAGTTCGTGCAAAAACGACATCAGCAACACACGCCGCCACAGCGGCTTGGTTAGTCGCCCAGCTTGAGCACAATGTTGAGGCAAACCAATTTCCGCTGCCAGTTGAGCGTTTGACGCAAACCATGCGTCAACGTTATCAATATTGGTGTAAGCAATTGGAACTGACGCAACCGAGAGTCGATGCAAGCTTATGCAGTGAGGTGTTACTGTGGGGATTCCCCGATCGTGTTGCTAAACTGCGCGCAAACTCAGACCGCTATTTGTTGAGTAACGGCGCTGGCGCGATGCTCCATCAACAAGACACCCGAAGCCGCGATGACTGGTTATTGGTGGTTGATATGACTCTATCTGAGCATCACCGTGACGCGATTATTCGTACAGCGATTCCGCTAAATAACACCGATCTTGAGCATCTAGCGATAATACGAGAACGCCGTGTCGAGGTTCGTTGGCAGGGGCCACAGCAACGTTTGCAAGCTTTAGAGGTTGATGCAATAGGTGCAATCGTACTGCGCGAGATTCCGCAACCCGATAAAATTAGCTCTGAACAGCGGCTGCATGCACTGGGTAATTATGTCAAAGCGCAGATGCGTGAGCGGGGGCTAGAGCTATTTCAACTGAGCCCAGCAACGCAGCAGTGGCTGGCGCGAGTTCGTCTGTATGAGAAACTTCAGCAACCCACCGAGTGGCCGTCAATTGCGATTGAGGTATTAGTCGATAGCATTGAGCAATGGGCTGAGCCGTATTGGCTATCCATTGATAGCCTCAGCAAGTTGCATGCATGGGACCCGCTACCCGCACTTCAAGCACGATTGACGTTTCAACAACAACAGCAACTTGATGAAGCATGTCCAGCGGCTCTCGCTATCCCGAGTGGCCGGCTTGTTGCAATTGACTATTGTGCTGAAAAACCGACAATTTCTGCTAAGTTGCAGGAGCTTTTCGGCGAGCCAGTGTCGCCAACCATTTGTAACGGCAGACAAAGTATTACCATAGATTTACTTTCTCCAGCGGGGCGTTTGTTGCAACGCACCGCCGATTTAGCTAGCTTTTGGAAAAATGCTTATCAACACGTCAAAAAAGAGATGAAAGGGCGTTATCCAAAGCACCCTTGGCCTGATGATCCGTTACAAGCGCAAGCAACGCATAAGACGAAGAGACAATTAAAATGACCCGAAAGAAAAAGTCGACGCCGAAGCCATCTTTTATTCGACGCATTGTCATGCTCGGATTGAAGCTGTCGATTGTCGGCATTGTGGTACTTGTTGGGTATCTTATCTATCTCGATGCGACATTTACCGAGCGCTTTAGCTCGAGTCGATATCAAGCGCCGGCGTTAATTTATGGCCGTAGTCTTACCCTAGAACCACAAGCAACAGTTAATAAATCAACATTAATTAGTGAATTGCGCCGCCTTAATTATCGTGCGGTTGATGCCGTCAAAGATTCAGGTCAGTACCGCTTGACCGAGTATGGCGTTGAGTTTTATCGGCGACCATTCGATTTTGCTAACGGCCCACAAATGGCGAAGCGTGTGCAAGTAAATTTTGCCGGTAATCGTGTACAAGCAATTTTGAGTTTACCTGATGGCCGTACGTTAAATCGAATTCAATTGGAACCACCTTACTTAGGTCGATTATCCGGTGGCAACGATGAAGATCGGTTGCTGGTTGGTCTTGAGCGCGTTCCGAGTCTTCTTATCGAAACCTTGTTGTTGGTAGAAGACCGCGATTTTTATCATCACTCAGGTATCTCTCTAACGTCGATTGGTCGTGCTGCGCTTGCCAATTTATCTGCCATGCGCACGGTGCAGGGTGGCAGTACCTTGACCCAACAGTTGGTTAAAAACCTTTATTTAACGCGCGAGCGGTCATTGTGGCGAAAAATGAACGAAGCTTTAATGGCAATCGTGCTCGATTATCGATTTAGCAAAAACGAGATCCTAGAAACCTACTTGAATGAAGTGTATTTCGGTCAAGATCGAGGCTCGGCAATACACGGTGTCGGCTTGGCGAGCCGTCTGTATTTTGGAAAGCAAGTTGAAGAACTTAATGCCGCCGATATTGCGCTGCTAGTCGGCATTATCAAAGGTCCTTCGTATTATGACCCACGTCGCTACCCAGAACGTGCGCAAGAGCGTCGCGACCTCATATTGCAACTCATGTTTGCGCAAAACCTTATGAATAAAACGCAATATGTTGCTAGCGTGAGTCAGCCTGTACTACCAGCAGGTACGGGGCGGTTAGTTACTGAGAACCTACCGCATTATATGGAGTTGGTGAAGTTTGAGCTGGGACGCTTAAACCTTCCAGTGAATTGGCAGCAAGAAGGTTTGCGGGTTTTTACTTATTTTGATCCAGTGACCCAGAACGCAGCTGAAGCAGCAATTGTTACCGAATTACCTCGCGTGAGCGACGATGATGAATTACAAGGTGCGATTGTTATTGCCAACCATCAAGAGGCGGGCGTTACTGCAGTTGTTGGTGATAAGAATCCACGCCAAGTTGGGTTTAACCGAGCTGTTGCAGCGATGAGACCGGTTGGCTCGCTGATTAAGCCACTCATTTATGCGGAGGCTTTCCAGTCTCTACCAGATTTTGAATTAGGCTCTTTAGTTTCTGATGAACCATTTCAACTAGCACAGTCGAACCAACCAATATGGATACCGCAGAATTTCGACAAAAAATTCGAAGGCGAAATGTTGGCTTATGATGCGCTCGCACAGTCGCGAAATGTGCCAGCTGTTCGTCTCGGCGTTGAAGTCGGTATTGAACGCTTAGCCGAACTGCTACAGATGAGCGGCGTCGATTCGCCAATTACAAGTGTTCCAGCTATTACTCTTGGCGCTGTGCCACTTTCCCCTATGGCTATTACTGAGATATATACCATGCTGGCACAGCATGGCGGTTATCGCCCACTACAAAGTATACGTGCGGTGACCAATCATGAAGGGTTAACGGTTTACGAGCGCAACGTCTCCCAACAGCAACGACTCTTTAGTGAGGCTTCAGGCTTTTTGGTGAACTTTGGTTTGCGTGGGGTTATCAATGAAGGTACCGGGAGCAAGCTAGCGGATGCTTTTGGCGTTAACAAACTAGCTGGTAAGAGTGGTACCACTAATGATTATCGTGATAGCTGGTTCGTGGCGTATGACAATCAGCATGTGGTTACCGTTTGGTTGGGGCGAGACGATAATCAACCGGTGCAACTCACCGGCAGCAGTGGTGCACTAAAGGTAGTGCAGCAAGTACTTGAGCAGATACCAATTGTACCGTTGCAATTAAACTCACCAACCGATGTTGAAGCGGCGGGCTTTCATCCGCAGCTCGGCGTGCGTATTCCAGTGGACTGTAATAATGCTCGACTATTACCGGCCCGACAAAAAAAATTGCCCGAGGACCTTGGGTGCTCGGGCAATATTGAAGAGAAGTCGTGGTGGCAGCGCTTATTTTAGCGCTGCAAATGCAACCTTCGCAGCAGCTAATGTGGCGTCAATGTCAGCATCCGTATGTGCAGCCGACATAAAGCCAGCTTCAAACGCTGATGGCGCTAAGTACACACCTTGTTTTAGCATGCTGTGATAGAAGCTACGGAAGTGCTCCATATTGCACTGCGTTGCTTGTGCATAGCTGGTGATTGGGCCATCCGAGCTAAAGAAGAAGCCAAACATTGAACCAGCACGGTTCGTGGTGAATGGAATACCAGCCTCATCGGCAAGTGCCTGTAATCCATCAACTAAGCGATCAACCTTGGCATATAAGCTTGGATATAACTGCTCGTCATCAAGCTGGGTTAATGCGGCAAGACCTGCTGCCATCGCAACGGGGTTACCTGATAATGTACCGGCTTGATAAACAGGGCCTACCGGCGCAATGTAATCCATAATTTCGCGCTTACCGCCGAAAGCACCAACAGGCATGCCGCCACCAATGACCTTGCCGAGCGTGGTTAGGTCAGGGGTGACTTGGTAACGTTCTTGAGCGCCACCGCGAGCAACACGAAAACCAGTCATTACCTCATCGAAAATCAATACGCTACCGTATTCATCACAAATTTCGCGCAAGCCTTCTAAGAAGCCAGGAGCAGGTGGAATGCAGTTCATGTTTCCAGCAACAGGTTCAACAATAATAGTCGCGATTTCGTCGCCAACTTCGGCGAAAATCTGACGAACTGATTCAATATCATTGAAGGTTACAGTGAGCGTATGCTTTGCAAAATCTTCTGGAATACCTGGCGAATTTGGCACGCCAAGCGTCAACGCACCCGATCCAGCTTTTACCAATAACGCATCAGCATGACCGTGATAGCAGCCTTCAAATTTTAAAATTTTGTCACGACCGGTATAACCGCGCGCCAAACGAATTGCAGTCATGGTTGCTTCGGTACCCGAATTGACCATCCGCACTTTCTCAATTGACGGCACCAGTGCTTTGATTTTCTCAGCCATGGTGATTTCATTTGCCGTTGGCGTACCAAAACTCAAGCCACGGTCTACTGCTTTATGGGTTGCTTCGCGAATGGCTGGGTTGTTATGGCCAAGAATCATTGGGCCCCAAGAACCAACGTAGTCGATGTAACGTTTACCGTCGGCATCAAACATATAGGCACCATCTGCGCTTTCGATAAAAATTGGTGAGCCACCAACGCCGTTGAAAGCGCGCACCGGAGAGTTCACACCACCGGGAATGCTGTGTTGAGCTTGTGCGAATAATTCGTCAGAACGTGACATTCGTTTCCTCGTAATCGTTTAAGTTACTTAATAACTGGTGCGCTTTTCGCTATACCAGTTGACGTCGCACTCGTATTTTTCAATTTGATCGGCCACACCTAAAGTGAGCGCAAAGAGTGCCATCCGAATGAGAACACCATTATCTGCTTGACGGAATATGGCTAAATTCGGGTTTTGGTTCAAATCGTTATCTAATTCATTTGCTTCAGCGCGTGAGTCACGCGGCAGCGGGTGCATAATCACGGTGTTCGGCTTGTAGTGTTTCGTATAAATTTCACTGTTGAGGCGGAATTTACCACGGTACATGTCTGCTTCTTGTGGCGTTGTAAAGCGCTCTTGTTGAATGCGAGTTTGATAGACAATGTCGGCATCCGAACTTCCGCTAACCTGATCGGTAATGGTAACCCGATGGCCAGCCTTATCAAGCACCTCAAGTACACTATCAGGCATTGCCAGCTCTCGCGGCGAAATCAGAGTGAAGCGAATATCCTTGTACATAGCGAGTAAGCGCGACAGTGAGTGCACAGTTCGACCAAATTTTAAATCACCGATCATGCAAATGTGCATACCATCAACGTCGTGGCCGTGATAAGCCAATTCTTTTTTGATGGTGTATAAATCAAGTAGTGCTTGAGTTGGGTGCTCGTTCGCACCGTCACCGCCATTGATAACAGGTACGCGACTACCTTCGGCAAATTCGGCTACTGAGCCAGATTTTGGATGACGCATCGCTATCACATCACTGTAGCTACTGAGCACGCGCGCCGTGTCGTAGAGTGATTCGCCTTTAGCTAGCGCGGAACTCTCCATACCGGTTGTTTCACGTACCTCGCCGCCAAGTAAATTAAACGCGGTGCCAAAGCTAACACGGGTTCGGGTAGACGGTTCAAAAAACAAATTACCTAGAATGGCACCATCGAGCACTTTGGTACGTTTTTGCCTGCGAGCATAAGGTTGCATGCGGTCGGCAATAGCAAAAATAGTCTGAATACTGTCGATATCGAATTGCTCAACAGAAAGGATATTTGAACCGGTAAAATTCATGATGAAAGGCCCTGCAGTGATTGCACACACTGGGCCAGTACTTTAACAGAAACTGCGCTTAAAAAGAATGATCAAACCGCTAAAACGGTTTGACCACGGCTAAAATGATGATGGCAAATAATGCAAGCACCGGAATCTCGTTAAAAACGCGGTAAAATCTATGACTGCGGGTGTTTCGATTATGTTTGAAATCGGCCAAAAGCTTAAAGCAATAGCCATGATAAACGTAGAGCAATGTAACGATGACAAGTTTTACATGCAGCCAACCGCTGGCTTTTAGCCAAGCGCTGCCATAAATCCACATTAATGCGAGACCAAAAACCAACGTCAAGATGGCAAATGGCGTTACAAAGTAGAGTAAACGGCGCTCCATAACTTTGAACTGCTCGTGAACAGCGTCGTTTTGGTTCTGCGCGTGGTACACGAATAATCGCGGTAAGTAGAAGATGCCGGCAAACCAAGCCACCATAAAAATAACGTGAAACGCTTTTAACCAAAGAATCATCTGAAAGCCCATGTGTTTATTTTTAGTTGCGTCCTAACCAGTGCCTGCGTAGCATGGCGCTAATTCATGATAAGAAGTGAGCCCATGAAAGAGAAGCAAAATATCATAACAGCAGCATTAGTTCACCGCTTTGGTGGCTGGGGTGTCATTGCACTAGCAATCGCTATCGGTGCATTAGCTGGCTATTGGGGTGGTCATTGGCATGTTTTAAAGCTTATCGATAAAGTTGCTCAACAAGAGGCGACAATTGAGCAACTTTATGAGCGAGCTGAAACCTTTGATTATCAGCAGCACATTGCGACCGTTGAATTAGGGATAGAACGCGCTGCCAGTCAAAGTTTGCAGCAAGAGCTCCTGATGGCGCAGGACGAGAACTTTGCCTTGCGTCGTGAATTGACGTTTTACCAAAAAATTATGGCGCCAGAAATGGAAGCCAGTGGCGTTGTTATTGATTCGCTTGAGTTACAGCAGAACATTGCCGCCGACCATTATCATTTTCGTATTGCAGTGGTGCAAATGGAACGTCTGCGTAACCTCACTAAGGGGACGTTAACCATGCGTTTGCATGGTCGAAAGGACGGCAAGTCGGCGAGTTTTGACTTAATGGCACTGGCAAATATTGAAGCGAAAGATCGTCAATTTAGTATGCGATACTTTACCGTCCAAGCGGGTGATTTTGTGCTACCGGAAGACTTTTTACCGGAGCGTATTGATGTTGAAGTGAAGATAGATGGTTCGAATCAATCGCTGACACGAAGCTTCTATTGGAGCCAACTTCTGCAAGGCAATACTTGACCCTTTTAGTCAGGTAAGAGAAAATAGCACCAGAATTTTCAAGAGGTACCGAAAGACTATGTCAGATGTTGCACAAGCCATGCCTATTCAGTTTACTGAATCCGCAGCTAACAAAGTTAAAAAACTTATCGCTGAAGAAGAAAATCCGGCGTTGAAACTGCGTGTGTATGTGACAGGCGGCGGCTGCTCAGGTTTCCAGTATGGTTTTACCTTCGATGAAAAGACCAACCCTGGTGATATGGAAATCGAGAAAAACGGTGTGACATTGGTGGTTGATCCAATGAGTCTGCAATATTTGGTTGGCGGCACGGTAAATTACGAAGAAGGGTTGCAAGGCGCACGTTTTTTTGTAGATAACCCGAATGCGACGACTACCTGTGGCTGTGGGTCAAGCTTCGCCATCTAGAGATGAGTTAATGCGTTGTTTCGGTTAGAATGTTGCCAAACATTCTAACCGAGGTATTTATGAGCGCATACGCAGACCATATCGCCACAGTTAAAGCCAGATTTGACGAAGCTCTTACCGCAACTGGTTTCGATTCTGTTCTTATCTATGCAGGGCAACCACGCGTCGCCTTCTTGGACGATAATCCAGCTCCCTATAAAGTGAATCCACTGTTTAAGTATTGGGTTCCTGTCATCGAAAGCCCGAAGAGTGCCATTTTTTACCAGCCAGGGCAAAAGCCAGTCGTGTTCTTGTTCAAACCTCGCGATTTCTGGCACGCCGAAGTGAAGATTCCCGCAGAAGAATGGCAGCAACACGTTGAGCTGATCGTTATTGATAACCAAGAAAAAATGACGGATTGGCTCGGTGACAAGATCAAATCCGCTGCTTTCATTGGCGAAGATTTTGCCGAGCCAGTGGCGAGCTGGCCAGTAAAGGCACGTAATCCAGCAAATTTAATCGATCATTTGCACTTCCATCGCGCAATCAAAACGGCGTGGGAAGTAGAAAACATGCGGCAGGCGAATAAATTGGCGGCTAAGGCGCATCTTGCCGCTCGTGATGCATTCATGGCTGGCGCTAGTGAGTTAGAAATTCATCACGCTTACCTTGCCGCCATTAATTTTCGTGAAAGCCAAGTACCATATAACAGCATTGTGGCATTGAATGAACACGGTGCGGTACTGCATTACGATGTATATGAAACTAGCGCTCCTGAGCAATCACGTTCATTCCTGATTGATGCTGGTGCATTGTATCGCGGTTACTGTGCGGATATCACCCGTACTTACGCACGTGAAGAGGGCTTCTTTGCGGATCTCATCGAGGCGATGGATGATGCGCAACAAAGCTTGTTAAGCGAAATTAAACCAGGCATCAATTATTACGAGCTGCATGTTAGTCAGCACCTTAAAATTGCAAAAATTCTTGGTGAGTTTGGCTTTGTTAAGGGAACTGCTGAAAGTATTTACGAACAAGGATACAGCAGCGCCTTCTTCCCACATGGCTTGGGTCACTTCATTGGTTTGCAAGTGCATGATGTGGGTGGATTCTTGGCGAATGATCGTGGTGACACCATTGCTCGCGATCCACGTCATCCATTCTTGCGTTTACTCCGTGATGTTGAAGTAGGACAAGTGTTCACTATTGAGCCAGGCCTCTACGTTGTTGATCAGTTACTCGAAGAACATGCCGGTAACAAAGACTTCAATTGGGATAAGATTGCCGAGTTACGTCCATATGGCGGCATTCGCATTGAAGATAGTATTGTTGTTGGAACAGATGGTAACAACGAGAATCTGACTCGCGATGCTTTTGCTGAGTTAGGAAGTTAAACGACAACGTTTTACTACGGTAAGTACAAGCCGCCGAGTATAGTTGGGCGGCTTGCTCCGGTAACAGCCGGTAAATTGCCTGGCACACGATGCATATAGCAACGTGCAAGCCAGGCAAATGCCATGGCTTCTACGTGTTGAGGCGCAACGCCAAGCACCGATGTTGCATGCCACCCGCAATGTGGCAACTTCGCCTTCAGAGCACTCATTAAAATTGGGTTGTAAGCACCACCCCCCGCAACAAAAATTGTCTCGGGGCGCTCTGGCAACCAGTCTTTGATGGCTTGAGCTACGGTGCAAGCTGTCAGTTCGACTAGGGTCGCTTGTAAATCTTCTGCTTTAAATTTCGATAAATCGCCAAGGTACTTTTCAAGCCACTTTAAATTGAAATCGTCACGACCAGTACTCTTAGGTGGAGGACGTTTGAAATAATCATCATCAAGAAGCTTCGCTAGAACATCATCAAGAACTTGCCCATGAGCGGCAAATGCACCGTGTCGGTCAAAATCATCTTCATGGTTGGGATGACAGGCTGTGAACCATCGGTCTAGTAGTGTATTTGCAGGTCCAGTATCAAATCCCGTCACCCCTGCCGGCGTACCTGGAAGCCACGTAATATTCGCAATACCACCAAGATTTAGAATAACCCGTGATTCGTCAAAGCTACTAAAAATAGCCTGATGAAATGCTGGAACCAGTGGGGCGCCTTGCCCTCCTAAGGCGATATCCTTGCGCCGAAAATCGGCGACGACAGGTATTCCTGTTAACGCAGCGAGCGTGTTCGGATCACCGAGCTGAAGTGTATAGGCTGGAGACTGATCGGGTTGATGACGAACCGTTTGTCCATGACTCCCAATCGCTTTAATGGCACTCGGTGAAATATCGAAATAGGTTAGAAAGTGATTCACCGATTCGGCACAAAACTCGGCGAAACGTCGATCGGCACAACCCCATAAGTGAAGTTCGCCTGTTGATTCGTGACAAAGGATATGTAGTTGCTCTAGAAGCTCGTCATCGAGCGGATACTGACGATGTTGCAGAAGCTCTGGTTGCGCTGCATCGAACTCTACGAGAACCACATCAAGCCCGTCCATACTAGTACCGGACATGAGGCCGAGGAAGAGCTCACGTTGAGGCATCAGCGCATCGCCAAATACAACCGCTTACTATCATTCAAAACTGCGAGACGCTGTTGCGCTATCTCTTTGAATACCGGTAGTTCCGCAGCGACCAGTGATTCGGCTTGTGGGAACTTAACTGTGCGTGGATTACGATGTACGCCATCAACTAAAAACTCATAATGCAGGTGCGCGCCAGTAACACGACCCGTCGCGCCGACGCGGCCAATCAGTTCACCTTGCTTCACCCGTTGCCCTTTCTTGACAAGGCGCTTACTCAAATGCAGATACTTCGTTACATAACGCTCACCATGTTGAATAAACACGTAGTGACCATTTAGGTTGTTATAGGCGCTAGCAATCACTTTTCCTGCACCAGAGGACATCACTGGTGTGCCAGTTTGAGCAGCGTAGTCGATACCATTATGCGGTCGAACTTGACCAGTTACAGGGTGCAAGCGACGCGGGTTGAAACTTGAACTGATATAGGTGAACTTAACCGGTGAACGCAGGAATGATTTCCGCATTGCTCGACCTTCGGCATTATAAAAATCACCGTTTTCATGTAAAAAGGCTTGGTAGTGTTCGCCGCGGTTTACAAATTCAGCAGCGAGAACACGGCCATAACCAACGAACTCGCCATCAGCATACTCTTTCTCGAACATGACGCTAAACTCATCACCTTCACGTAAGTCGAGCGCGAAATCGATATCCCAACCAAAAATATCTGCAATGCTCATGATTTGACCTTCAGTCAAACCGGCATCAATACCCGCATTCCAAAAACTCGAAGTGATTCGTGCGTGCGCAGTTTCAGTTCTTACTTCAACTGTTTTTGATTCAATTTCACTAACGAAACCGTTTTCCGATTTGCTAACAATTAACGTATCAGTTGGATTGATTTGATAAGCAATTTGAATCAAATCATCGTGTTCGTCTTTGGCAAAGCGTAAGGTATCACCTGGGTGAATCTTGCGCAGGAGTTTATCTGCCTGAGCGTCTTGAGTAACGCGATAGAGCTGCTGCGGGGTGAACCCCATTTGGTCAAAAATACGCGCTAACGAGTCACCCGAACGAACTTCATAGCCGCTCCAACGTACAGTTGTGTCTTGCTGACCCGAAGCATTTGATTGCGGGTTTTCGACATTAATCTGCAGTTGATAGCGTTGTCCAAGGATTAATTCGGCTTGGCCTAATTGTGGTTCAGAAACGTGCTTAGATGCTGTCGCAGATTCGGATGGAAGCAACACAACAAGGAGTGTTACCGCGCAGACAGAGCTGAGCAGTACTTGATGTCGACGCGGTAAAGCGGCGATGAATCTTGTCATATATTTAGGAATCGACTTCATAACCTTCCGATGTGTTAGCGCATTATTTTTTTAAGTCAGACTGCAGAATAATATGAAGCATGGCGATTTTCCAGTCAATTTACTATTAATTGCGCTTAAAAGAGTTAAGGAAATAGCATACAATGCGGGGTTTGTGGCCAAATTGAATTGCGTAGGGAGAAAGCCGAATATGACCTTGTCAGCTGCGGATGCGTTTGCGGAAATTGCGCGTGGTACCGAAGAAATTCTTTTAGCAGAAGAGCTTAAAGAGAAGCTAGCAAGTGGCAAACCACTTGTCATTAAGGCCGGTTTTGACCCAACTGCACCGGATTTACACTTGGGCCACACCGTTCTCATTAACAAAATGCGCGTATTTCAAGATCTAGGTCATGAAATCATATTTTTAATTGGTGATTTTACCGGCATGATTGGTGATCCAACTGGTAAAAATGTCACCCGTAAGCCATTGTCGCGAGAAGATGTGCTAGCGAATGCGCAAACTTACAAAGAGCAAGTATTTAAAATTTTGGACCCGGCGAAAACCAAAATTCGATTTAACTCTGAATGGATGAATGAGTTGGGTGCGGCTGGCATGATCAAGTTAGCCGCGCGTCAGACGGTAGCGCGCATGCTTGAGCGCGATGACTTCAAGAAGCGCTATGGTTCAGGTCAGCCAATTGCGATCCATGAATTTTTGTATCCGTTGGTGCAGGGCTGGGATTCGGTTGCATTGAAAGCGGACGTTGAGTTAGGTGGAACCGATCAGCGCTTTAACCTATTGATGGGACGCGAGCTGCAAAAAGATGAAGGTCAGAAGCCACAAACGGTCATTATGGTGCCGTTGCTCGAAGGCTTAGACGGCGTGCAGAAAATGTCAAAATCACTCGGTAACTATATTGGTATTACCGAGCCCGCAAATGACATGTTCGGCAAAGTCATGTCGGTCTCTGATGAATTGATGTGGCGCTACTACGAGTTATTGAGTTTCCGTCCATTAGATGAAATCAAGAGCTTCAAACAGGCAGTGGCTGATGGCGCTAACCCGCGTGATTATAAAGTATTATTAGCAAAAGAAATTATCGCGCGCTTCCATGATGAAGCGGCAGCGAACGCTGCAGAACAAGATTTTGTTCAGCGTTTCAGTAAAAACGCTATTCCTGATGAAATGCCAGAGCTCACAATTACCAGTGATAATGGCGAATTGGCCATTGGTAATTTATTGCGCGACGCAGAGCTTGTTGCTTCGACTTCTGAAGCAATGCGAATGATCAAACAAGGTGCAGTGAAAATCGACGGAGAAAAAGTTAGCGATACCAAGCTAACGTTAACGGCGGGAACCACTGCTGTTTATCAAGTTGGGAAACGCAAGTTTGCTCGAATCACTTTGAGCTAACCAGTAGCTCTTACTTTGATGCGATGGCCGTCCGGCCATCGCATCACGGTTAAATACTCGCCCCAAACACAGCCCGTATCTATGCCAATTACATCATCGCGTAATGTTTTACCCATCAATGCTGCCCAGTGCCCGAATACTAAGGTGTGCTCGGATACATCCCACAATTCAAACCAAGGCTTGAGATGTGCAGGGACGTTGCAATCGTCAGGCGATTGTTTGACTGAAAAATTCAAATGGCCACTGAGGTCGCAGAAACGCATGCGGGTAAATACATTTATAAAGAACCGAATACGGTCCATTCCTTCGAGCGCGGTTGACCATTGCGTTGGTTCATTGCCGTACATAGCCACTAAGAATTTGTCGAGCTTGTTTGAGCGCCATGCCTGTTGGAGTGCTTCAGACACTTCTTTAGCGTATGACTCTGCCTCAGATACACTCCACCACGGATAAATACCAGCGTGGGTCATTATTAAATTATCTTCGCTACGTATTAATAGCGGGTGTTGTACTAACCAATCTATCCATTCGCGCTTTTCGCTTTCTGGTAAGTTAACGACTGTATCTAATCGATCGTTGGGGTTGGCTTCACGGACACCGCTTAATACCGCTAACAGGTTTAAATCATGATTACCAAGAACCATCTTGGTGGCAGTTCCCATGTCGCGTATCAACTCGAGACATTCGAGTGGGCTAGGGCCGCGACCGATGATGTCGCCAACGCACCAAAGCTCATCAAACTTGGCATCAAAATTGATTTGTTTGAGCGCTTGTTTTAGTGGCGCGGCACAGCCTTGTATGTCACCAACGAGATAACGCGCCATGACTAATGAATGATGTTTGGAATAGCGAGTCGAAACGAAGGGATTTCAACATCAAAATGCTCGCCTGATGTTGCAACCATTGTGTAGAAGCCTTCCATGGTGCCAATTGGCGTAGCGAGCACCGTGCCGCTGGTATAGCTATAGCTCTCGCCGGGGGCAATCTGTGGTTGTTCACCCACGACACCGTCGCCGGCAACGCGAGTAATTTTATGATCGGCGTCAGTTATCTTCCAAGCGCGCTTCAGTAACTGAACGGTCACGTCGGAATGGTTGGTAATGGTGATGGTATAAGCGAATGCATATTCATTCGCGCTTTCATTTGAATGCGAAGCAATAAAATGAGTTTTCACTTGAATGTCGATATTATGCATGGTCACCTTGCTGCTCACTGTACCAGTTCGCCAGTCGGCAATAATCAGCTACAGATAATGTTTCTGGACGAGCACCTGGATCAATTCCTAGAGCCTCAAGCTGCTCGTCGTTCATAATTTGCTTGAGGTTATTACGAATTGTTTTACGGCGTTGATTAAAAGCAATCAAACAAATTTTATGTAACGCTTTTCGGTCGTTGACTGGGTAAGGCGATGTTTTGTGCGGTACCAAGCGCACGACAGCTGACTCCACTTTGGGCGGCGGAGTAAATGCACCCGGTGGCACCATAAGTACTGGTTCAACGGCACATGCTTGTTGTACGGCAACGCTAATCCGCCCATAGGCTTTACTGTTTGGCTCTGCTGCTAAACGCTCGACAACCTCTTTCTGCAGCATAAAGTGCATATCTTCTACAACGTCCAAATGTTCCAACAAATGGAATATAAGTGGCGTGGAAATGTTGTAGGGCAGGTTACCGAAAACGCGAATCGGCTGCTCGCTGGCAAATTGCCGAAAATCTGTTTTTAGTGCGTCGCCGCGAAACACGGTTAACTTACTTTTTAAAAATGGATGCTGCTCGAGGCGATCAGCGAGATCGCGATCTAACTCAACCACCGTGAGTTTACCGGCGCGGTCCACGACCGGCTCAGTGAGAGCTGCTAATCCGGGACCAATTTCAACGAGGTTATCGCTGGGTTGCGGATTAATTGCGTCAACAATATCGTTGATGACGAATTGATCATGGAGGAAGTTTTGTCCAAAACGCTTTCTTGCGCGGTGACCCAAATGTGTTTTTGTCATCGATTTACCATGTCGATTGCAGTGCGCAAAGCGAGTAATGCACTACTGTCATCTATGTTGTGTGTGCCAGCGCGATCCAAAGCGGTACCATGGTCGACTGAAGTGCGAATAAATGGCAATCCCAAGGTTATATTGATGGCATTGCCAAACCCTTTGTATTTTAACACAGGTAAACCTTGGTCATGATACATTGCGACAATGGCGTCAGCTTCGGCTAAATAATGTGGCTGAAACACGGTGTCGGCTGGATACGGGCCACTCACCTTGAATCCTTGTCTTTGCATGCTTTGAATTGCAGGAATAATATGGTCAATCTCTTCGCGACCCAAATGTCCTTGCTCACCAGCGTGGGGATTCAATCCGCAGACTAAAATTCGAGGCGCTGCGATTCCCCATTTTTTAGCTAAATCAGCATGCAGAATTTGCAACGTTTCTTCAACCGCAGCCCGAGTAATTGCCGCTGCAACATCTTTTAGCGGTAAATGAGTTGTCACTAACGCTACCCGTAAGCCTTCAGTCGCTAACATCATGACAACACGAGCTGTTTTACTATGTTGCGCGAAAAACTCGGTATGGCCGCTAAAGGGAATTCCAGCCTGATTGATCACACCTTTGTGAACCGGTCCTGTAACCACGGCAGCAAATTCATGACTTAGGCAACCTTGACTGGCACGCTCAAGAGTCGCCAAAACGTATTTGGCATTGTTGCTATTGAGCTGCTGCACAATGACATCTTCAGCAAGGGGAATATGACACACGGTTAATGAACCCGCAGCCTGAGCAACAGCAGGTTTATCAGGGGTATATTGGCGAATAGTTAAAGGGAGCTTTAATTGCGCTGCACGCTGTGCGAGCAATGTTGCATCAGCAATCACAACAAGCTCAATTGGCCAAGCGTGTTGCGCGAGTTTGACAATTAAATCAGGTCCGATACCAGCCGGTTCACCTGGGGTAAATGCAATTCGCGCAACCGTCATCGTTTGCCTTATTGAATCAATGTTTCAATGTATGCTTGATCACGTAATTCTTGCTGCCAGTTTTCAAGCTCTTCTTGATACTTCCGGCTAAATAATAGCTGGTATGCGCGATTTTGCTGACTGCGCTTAGTGGCATCTAATTGACGACGCTCCATGACTTCCACAATGTGCCAGCCAAATTGAGTTTCAAATGGTTCACTTAACTCACCAACTGGTAACCGCTCAACTTTACGCTTAAATTCTTCGGCATAAATATTCGGTTCTGCCCAACCAAGGTCGCCCCCCGCAGCGGCAGAGCCAGGATCGGCAGAATGCTCGCGCGCGGCATCAGCAAACTCGACTTCGCCAGCTAGAATACGCTCGCGAATGCCAGCAAGCTTCTCTTGCGCTTTACGCTCAGAAAGAATAATTGATGGTTTGATAAGAATATGACGCGCTTTCACTTCGTCCACTTGTACTTGTTCAATACCGCGAACATCGCTGACTTTCAAAATGTGAAAACCAACACCGCTACGCAGTGGACCAATAAACTCGCCTTTACCCTTATCACGAACCGCATCAGCAAATAACGTCGGCATCGCATTAATATTCATCCAGCCAAGGTCACCACCTTCAAGAGCTCGGGGACCTGACGATGACGTGATTGCCGCCTGCGAAAAATCTGCGCCGTCACGTAAGCGTTCTAACAATTTCTCTGCGCGCTCGCGCGTTGCTTGCACCTCGTCCGCATCGGCGCCCTCGCGAAAACCAACTAAGATATGGCTCAAGCGATATTCCACTTCCTGTTCGGTCATTTCTTTCATCGCGTTCACAAGGTTTTCGATTTCTTGTGGCGATACATAAACACGACGTCTAACGGTAGCGCGTTGGGTCTCGGTAATGATCATTTCTTTACGAACTGTTTCGCGATAGTTATCCCAGTTGGTACCGCTCGCTTCAGTCGTTGAACGCAATTCATCCATTGACATATTTTGATCTTGCGCAATAGCCTCTAACGCTTGTTGGAGTTGCGTATCGGAGATAGTAATACCCATGCGCTCAGCCATTTGTAACTGCAATTCAGCTAATATCAAACGATCCATGGCTTGAATACGCAACACGCGATCGGATGGCAGGTCGGTACCTTTTTGCTGCGCATTTCGTTTTACTTGTTGAAGCAATTGTTCGACTTCGCTTTGAAGAACAACGCCCTCGTTGACAACAACGGCGACACGGTCAAGTAGTTGTTGACTCCATGCTGAAGCGCTTGATGAAAGCAGCATTGCTGCAACGAAAACCTTTACAATTTTACCCATGAATACTACCTAGTTGCTTAAGTGGAACGGGTGACGATAGCCAAACAAGCTTTGTTCAAGCATATCAAGTAAGCTGCGATTATCGCTGCCCAAACCTTTTATAATGAATTGTACACTAATTCCGTTATCAAACTCCGGCGCACCTAAATCGGGGACGCCGGTATTTATTTCTAAATTGCGGTTAATGCGTCGATAACCACTTATTCGCATAGCCCAACAACAATCGCTGTACTGTAACGCAATGAAAGCATCGTTGGTACGACTGTTTTGCAAATCGTAGTACCAATTTGATGCAAGTTGCCAACGGGGGCTGAGTTCTACGACACCCAACATGCCAACTTGTTCCACGTCATTCTCAAGTAGATTCGTTACCGTACGGTGGCTCAACTGAACTAAATTAAACTCGTTGAGACGATATTCCAAAGTCGTTTGACTTTTACGTGTGCTATTTAGCTCTAGGTTGTATTGAATTGAGCTATTGAAGAACATGTTGTCATTGATTCGAAAGCGTGTTTCTAGCGCCAGATCAGAACGACTCTCTGACGTTTCAGTACTCGTATCAAATAGTTGAGTTTGGCTATTTTCAAAATAATAGATCTGACCAAAGCTCACCCGCGCAATCTCTCTTGCTTGTTGATCGAACAAGCTTGAAGAGGCACCTATCGTAACCTGATTGGCATCTGCTATACGGTCTAAGCCTGAAAATCGACGAGCCCGAAACAACCCTTGGTAATCGTCTTGCATTAAGGTCGAATCGTAGATTCCAATACCTGATTGGTCACGATACGGCGTATACAAATACTGAATTTGGGGTTGTAACGTGTGGGTATAATTGCGTTGTTTAATGTCGATGTTGCGTTCTAGATTCACTCGCCCACGCCAGCGAAATGTCGGAAGACTACGCGAAGGGTTCTCCGAGCGATTATTCTCAAAATCTGCGTCTTGATTGTAATAAGTGTAGGCATAGCTGAGTTCCGCTAACCAATCGTAACCCGGTTGTTCTAAGTGATAACTCAACTGTGGCTCAATATGCATTCGAGTCGCCGTGTCCTGGCTCAAGTCCTGATTTTGGAAGTGGGACATTTCAGCAAATAACGCAAAATCAACATCAAAGCCGGCGTTGGCGGCGTAATAGCTTTTAATTTGCGGCATGGTTCGATAAGGCGAACGATACGAGCCAAGCAATTCAAAATCCTCAGCGCGCATGGTCACTTGCCAGTTCTCGTTGAGGTAATCAAGTTGAGCGTGTCGATATAGTTGCGCATCAGCTCGGCCTGCAAAATCGCTGCCTAAATCGTTTAAGTAATCATCATCGCTAATAAATGTGCCGTTGATATATCCGCGCCAGTGTTCGCCCCAACGTTGATTTTGCTCAATACGCCACAAATAACGAGCAGCGTTGTCGTCGGTGCTTTTGTCTTGCTCAAGATAAGCAACATTATATTGGCCATTACCGGTTTCGCTTAGTGTTCGAAATTCAGCCTGAATTTGTGTGCCGCGCTCGGCCATATAACGTGGCGCAATTGTGGCATCCATATTCGGTGCGATATTGAAGTAATAAGGAACTTCAACCTCAAAACCATTTTTTTGTGACGATCCAAAAGTCGGAAATAAAAAACCTGATTTGCGAGCATCGGTAACGGGAAAGTTTATATATGGCAGATACAGCACTGGTAAGCCGAACAATTCAAATTTGGCATGCCAAGCTTCACCCCATTCTTCGTCTTCGTTTAACGATATTTCTTGAGCGCTCATTTGCCAAACTGGGCTATCACTCGGGCAGGTTGTAAATGTTGAGCCTTCAAGCAAAACTTGCTGTGGTGATAACGATAAAATATCGGCTTTACCATGGGCTCCGGTTTCAGTTAGTTGATATTCAGCACCGCTCAAAAAAGCCCGATTTTCGCCCGAATTTAAGCGAAAGTTTTCCGATGACACTTGAACGTAACCGTCTGTAAATAGCGTTGCGCCACTGGCGTTGATATTACCGCTTAGTTGATCAATCTGTGCTTGTTGAGTTCTCAATTGTTGCTGATCAAACTGAACTTCAACGTTACCGAAGAACGATGCAACTTGAGATTGAGAATCGATATCGGCGCGATCTGCGCGTACGCCGATGGCACCGGGTTGCAAGTTCTCGATAGGTTGTATCGGCGTCTTAAATAGTGGCGCAGGTAACGGGCAAACTTCAGACAGCACCGCAGACGAAGACTGCTGTGCATGAACAGTGGCACAACTAACACTTAGCGCGACTGTCCAAAATGACGTCTGAAAAATTTTTTGCATAGAGCGGTTTACCCTGGGTTGTCCTTCACAATGTGCAGGGTATGATAAAGCAATTTTTATTCTCTCGCCATTTGCTACACTGTGGTTTTTTTAGAATCTTACGAAAGTAGAACGAGTTGGCGAATATTGACGCAATGTGAGGGTGATGTGAACGAACAACGAGAACTGAAACTGCAAGCTTGGTGCGAAGCAGTCACCGGGTATCATCAACAGCAATTGCAGCCAGTTTCCGGAGATGCGAGTTTTCGTCGTTATTTTCGCTGCTCTGATGGTCATCGCAGTCTTATTGCCGTTGATGCGCCGCCACCACAGGAGTCATTGCAACCATTTATAGCTATCGCGCAAGCATATGCCGAAGCTGGTGTCTTGGTTCCTTCGGTTATCGCGTCAGACGAAAAGCAAGGCTTTATGTTATTGAGTGACTTAGGTTCGACCCTGTTGCTCAGTGAATTGACCGACTCGTCAATGTTAGACTGGTATCGTAAAGCATTACGCGATTTATGTGACATCATGCCAGTAACAAGCACCGAACTCGGTGAATTGCCTCCTTATGATACGGCACTTCTGCGCCGTGAAATCGACTTATTCCATGATTGGCTGGTGGTTGAGCATCTTGGTTTAGACTTGACTGGTGAGCACCAAGCGATGTGGCGACGAGTTACAGACGTATTGATAGAAAACGCTCTACAGCAACCACAGGTTGGCGTTCACCGCGATTTCCACGCGCGTAATATCATGGTGCAAGGGAATGGCGAACTAGCCTATATTGACTTTCAAGATGCGGTGAAAGGGCCAATTACTTATGATGCCGTCAGCTTATTGCGAGACTGTTATGTGCGTTGGCCGCAACAGCAAGTGATTGAACTGAGCAATGAACTATTTGAACGATTGCAAGAGCAACAACTCCTTCCTAGTACAGTGGAACAATCGCAGTGGCAACGTTGGTTTGATTTAATGGGAATGCAACGCCATACCAAGGCTGCGGGTATTTTTGCACGGCTTTATCACCGCGATGGTAAGGCGGGCTATTTGCAGGATATTCCGAGAACGGTCGGCTATTTATACGATGTCGCTGGGCTCTACCCAGAATTTGCCGACTATCGGCGCTGGCTAGCAGAACATATTCAGCCGGCACTGCAGGAGCGCATCTAGTGCGAGCAATGATACTGGCGGCTGGTCGAGGCGAGCGCATGCGACCACTCACCGATACGACGCCGAAGCCGTTGTTGCGGGTGCGCGGTAAGCCCCTCATTGAATACCATTTGGAAAAACTTGCCGCACAAGGCATCAAACAAGTGGTGATAAACCATGCGTGGTTGGGCGAACAATTGGTGCAAGCTCTGGGTAATGGCAAGCAGTTTGGATTGGAAATTCTATTTTCACCCGAGCCTGAGGGGGGATTAGAAACCGCTGGGGGTATTATTCGAGCGTTACCAATGCTTGGCGACGAGCCATTTTGGGTAATCAACGGCGATATTTTCACCACATTAGATTTCAGTGCATTACCTCGTGAACTTCCTGCTGGTATTGTTGCCCATCTATTGCTGGCGAACAACCCGCCGCATAACGCCCACGGCGACTTCGCTGTGCAAAGCGGCATGTTACAAGCGGCAACGGGAAGTAAGCAAACTTATACCTATACCGGGATGGGGCTATTTTCGCCGCAGTTATTTAGCGATTACCAATCTGGTAGTGAACAGTTTATTCGACTGCGGCCATTATTAGACAGTGGTATTGAAAACGAACAAATCGCAGCATCGATTATTTCCGCGGAGTGGACTGATGTCGGCACTCCCAAGCGACTAGCACAATTACAGGAGTACCCATGATCTGGGGTAAAATTCTCGGCGGCTTTTTTGGTTTTTTATTTGCGCGATTCATCGGTCTACTGTTGGGACTAATGATTGGTCACTGGTTTGATAAATCACTAACCCGCGCAATGCAGCAAAACAGCACTCAACCCCAGCAATTCGTGAGTACTTTGTTTGCCGTTTTAGGGCACTTAGCAAAATCAAAAGGCCGCGTGACCGAACAAGACATAGATTACGTCACGCGCTTAATGGATCACCTCCAGCTTTCAGAAGAAGCGCGTATTGATGCTCAAGAGAGCTTTCGCGAAGGTAAACAATCTGATTTCCCGCTCACTCAGCGCGTTCAGCAACTTCGAACTCAACTTGCTTGGCGGCGAGATCTGCTGCAGTTTTTCCTTGAGCAATTACTAACAATTGCACTGCACGATGGACAGCTTGAGCAAGCCGAATACGAGGTTTTACTGAAGGTAACGCAAGCACTTGGGTTTCGTCGCGCACAATTGGATATCTTATTGCAAATGGCACAAGCTGGGCAGCGATTCGGCACCGGCGGAAGTTCGCAGCAGTACAGCCAGCAAACCACGGCGAATCAACTTGATGATGCCTATGCCGTGCTCGGTGTGAGTCGCTCAGCGAGCTTTTCTGAGGTCAAGAAGGCCTATCGTAAATTGATGAACAAGCATCACCCCGATAAGCTTGCCGCACAGGGCTTACCGCCGGAAATGCGCGAATCAGCGCGAGCGAAAGCACAACAAATTCAAGCGGCTTATGAATTAATTAAAAGTCGGCAGGGCAATTAAAGATCAAACGCTCACCGCTTGTGGGCTGATCAAACGCCAAGTGTTCAGCGTGTAATAATAGCCGCGCTGCAGCAGCGTATCCCTCACTGGATGCATAAAATTTGTCACCAATTATTGGCGTACCAAGCGCCTGCATGTGAACACGCAACTGATGTGAGCGACCTGTATAAGGCGTGAGCGCCACGATATCACCATGTACATGCTTTCCAATCACCTGATAAAAGGTGAGTGCAGGCTTGCCAAGAACCAAATCAACCATCTGCCGTGGTCGATTTGGCCAATCACAGCGCAGTGCCAAGTCAATTGCGCCACGTTGTGCAGGTAAATGCCCCCATACCTGTGCTCGATAGCATTTACTGACAGTACGCCGTTCAAACTGACGTTGTAACGATGCCTGTGCCACTTTATTTCGAGCAAAGACCAACAATCCTGATGTGGCCATATCTAAACGGTGGATAACGCGCACTTGCGGACAGCTTCGCTCTAGACGAAACCAAGCTGAGTCGCGATGTTCGGGAGCCTTGCCGGGAACACTAAGCAAACCGCTCGGCTTATTAATAACCACCACGTCATCGTCACTATAGACAATATCCAAGTATGGCGTTGTTGGAGGTGAATAGTGCAATAGCGTCATGCTGGCATATTCACCATGATACGAACCGAATCGAGTTGCAGCAATGGTTGCTCGAATGCAGCCAGAAGCGCATCGCGACGCTGTGAAATAGCGTTTAGCTCACTATCGCGCACCAACGGGTTCGATTGTTTTAGCTTAATTAAACGTGCCAACTCGTGATTGAGCACTTCAGTAACCTGTTCGCTGGCGCTTGCAAGTGCCTTATGTTGTTGCTCTTCGGCTGGCTTCCAAGCGGCCTGTATGGCTGTTTGGCATTCTGTTCGTAGTTGTTTGAGTAATAGCCGAGCTTGTTTCTTATCCACAAACTGCAATTGTTTATCAAGTGCGCCCGGAGCCACTTTATTAGTGAGGTCGCGCATTTGACCATCGAGTAAAACGCGGAAACTATGATGTGGATAAAACTCCTGCACGGCTAGCTGTTTCGGTGCTAGCACAACGCTACTGAATTGTAGTTCAATAAACCATGCACCAGCAGGCAAAGCTCGATTTTGAAGTAATGCAACGGCTGTGCTACCAAACGTATCACGCGTCAATAGTTCAAGCGCTTGTTGCACTAATGGATGATCCCAACTCAAAAACGTCACGTCTTCGTGTGCTAACGCATAAGCACGTGAGAATGTCACCGTCAAACCTTCTTCTGGTAGCCCTGCCAGAGGTATACGCATTTGTTCAGTTGGGTATAACCAGCCGCTATCGTCATTCAGGCGATCGAACTCGAGGCCAAAGCGATCCCAAAACGACAACATGAATCGCTCGAGTTCTGCAGGTTGTTGAATGGCTTCAATAGCGTTGAGTAGCTCGTTTATTTGATGAGGACGAAAGGCATTGAGCTCTTGTAAGCGATCGCGTCCGGCATCTGCCGCGACACGCATTTTTGCCGCCATATCGCGAGTTTCTTGTAGCGTTATACTTAACAAGTCCTCATCGAAATCGCCATTTGTTTGGTGATCAATGAGTTGCTCGAGCGCTGGTGCAAAGTGGCGATACAAGATGGCACCAATAGCGTTGGTTTGGGTAAAGGCATTCATTGCTTCATACCAAGCAAACAGAATTTGTTCGGCGCTATTGTCAACCACTGGCACATGAATATAGATGTCTTCTCGTTGCCCAAGACGGTCAAGTCGACCTATACGTTGCTCTAATAAGTCAGGGTGTCGCGGCAGGTCGAACAGAATTAAATGTTGGGCGAACTGGAAGTTGCGTCCCTCACTACCAATTTCGGAACATAAGAGTAACTGACACCCATCTTCAGGGCTGGCAAAGTAGGCGGCAGCGCGGTCGCGTTCAACTAAGCTCAGTCCCTCATGGAATACTGCGGCATGAATGCCTTGTTGTACACGCAGCATTTCGTGCAACGCCAAGACCAATTCGCTGCTGCGACATATGAGTACAAATTTCTCATTCTTATGGGCTTTGAGCAGGGCAACTAACCATTCAAAGCGTTGGAGCAGAGCATCGCCCGCGTCCAACTCGGTAACTTGCAGATGACGTGTCGGGAAGCCACCGATGTGACGACGGCTATTTCGAAACATCACTCGGCCAGTACCATAACTGTCTAAGAGCTCATCAAGCGCTTCCAACTGCCCGCTGTTAGCTAACGCTTCAGCTTTTGGTACCAAGGCTTGATAACTCTCTTGTTCTTCAACAAAAGCCTCGAAGTTATTAAACCGATCAGGGTCTAACAATTGTAAGCGCGCGAAATGGGCTTCTAACCCCGCCTGTTCCGGTGTTGCGGTCAACAGCAGTACACTTGGAACGTGCTGGGAAAGTTGTTGTAGTAGCGCAAAGCATATTTCAGCTGGGGCGAGTTGATGCGCTTCATCGACAATAAGTAAGTCCCAACTCACTTCAAACAACTCGCCAGACCAAATAGGGTTTGCAAGCAACGATTGCGGAACTAAAACGAGTTGTTCACTGGCAAAAATGGCATCGCCATCAAGGGCCGCTTGCTCACATCGTTCAACATCAAATAGGCTAAAGCCTAAGTTAAATCGCCTCAGTAGCTCGACTAACCATTGATGAGCAAGACTGTCTGGCACCACAATCAAGATACGTTCACTGCGCCCAGTTAGCAGTCGGCGCTGCAGAATCAACCCAGCTTCAATGGTTTTACCAAGACCAACTTCATCGGCGAGTAATACGCGCGGGTGATGACGATCGGCTATCTGTCCAGCAACATACAGCTGATGTGGTAATAAGTCGGCTCGCGCCCCGATCAAACCAGCAGCCGAGCTGCTTTGCCATCTCTGTAAATGTTGCTGTGCTTGCTGGCGCAATTGATACATATCGAGGCGATCGACTTTGCCGGCAAGAATCCGCGTCAGCGGATGGTTGGTGGCTACTTGTGCCGCAAGCTGTGCCTCGGGCACGACAACGGCTTCATCGTTGTCTTCACGCATGCCGTGATAGGTTAGAAGCCCTTCGTGCTCTTCAACTTGAGTTACACGAAAAGACCAGCCATCACCATGGTGCCCTTGTTCATCAACCAGCAATCGATAACGAGCGAGTGGCGCTTCATTCATTGCGTAATGGCGAAACTCGCCGGTAACGGGAAATAACACCGTGACCATGCGTCCTTGAAGCTGGCTTACCATACCCAAGCCTTGCTCCATTTCGGTTTCGCTGAGCCAGCGTTGACCTGGAATAAATTGCATTGATGTTGCGTTCGCTACCATGAATAAATGACCTATACAGCATAGTCGATAAAAAGGGCGCACATGGTAGCGAAAATTATTTCAATATTCACACCATTTTCATAAAAGTTAGGCTAGTCTTAGAAATGAAAGGCACGTTATCACAATCACTAAAATATCAACGTAGCTTGAGGTCCGTTATGACTGAAACCGTTCCAAAGTATTACCTGCTTGATACCAATATTCTCCTCCATGAACCCCTCGCGTTTTTGAATTTTGATGAACACCACGTTGTGATTCCGATGGTGGTGTTAGAAGAGCTTGATAACATTAAAGACCGTCATAAAGACGTTAGCCGCGAAGCGCGAACGGCAATTCGTTCACTGGAAAATGCATTGAAGGATGCCACACCAGAACAAATTATTGCCGGCGTTCCGTTAAGCAATATGCAAGGTGCTCACCAAGCTCAAGGTACCTTAGCAATATTTCCAGATTACCAGTTAAAACAGCAGGATGCCGTGCTAAACCTGTCCGAGAATGATCACCGAATTATTCAATCGGCGCTGGCCATTCAACATCAACATCCTGATACGAAAGTGGTTCTGGTTACGAAAGATATCAACATGCGTTTAAAGGCCAAGGGAGCCGGTGTGAAGCATGTTGAAGATTACCGCACCGACCAATTAATTGATGATATTCGATTTCTTTCAAAAGGCTTTGTTGAAATTGAAGGTGACTTTTGGGAGCACGTGGGGGAGGTAACCAGTGCGCAAGAGGGGCGTGAAACGTTTCACGAAGTGGAGCGCGAAGTATTGCCTACGGTTTTTCGTAATCAATACATTATTGACCAAACTGAACACTTTGCTGCAAAGGTCGTTGGTTACGATAACCAACACGTGCGCCTTCATGACATTGGGTTTGAGCGTATGATGAGCTATCGGGCTTGGGGCATTCAGCCCAAGAACATTTATCAGGCTATGGCAATGAACGCTTTACTCGACCCAGCAATTGATCTTGTTATTTTGACGGGGCCTGCGGGTAGCGGTAAAACACTACTAGCTTTAGCTTCAGCACTCGAATTGGTGGTTGAACAGGGTATTTACGAGAAAATCATCGTTACACGAAATACCCCAGAAATTGCTGAGTCGATTGGTTATTTGCCCGGTACTGAAGAAGAAAAAATGGCGCCTTGGCTGGCGGCAATCACCGATTCACTCGAGGTATTGCATAAACACGATGAGAGCATGGAATCGAGCCTAAACTACATCATGAACAAGGCGAATATTCAGTTTAAATCGTTGAATTTTATGCGAGGTCGCAGTATTCAAAACGCAATTGTACTGTTAGACGAATCGCAAAACCTAACCGCATCTCAATTGAAAACCATTATTACCCGTTGTGGTACCGGCACAAAAATTATTTGTTCGGGGAACTTAGCGCAGATTGATAGTTACTATTTAACTGCAGTAACGTCAGGTTTAACCTACATAGTGGAGCGGTTCAAAGACTACCCAGGCAGTGCAACGGTGAACCTCAACGGTGTCGTACGTAGTTCGTTGGCACAATACGCAGAAGAAAATCTTTAATTCTGGTTAAAGTAATCTTCAAGTATCAACTGAGCAGCGGCGCTATCAACTTTGCCTTTTTGCAATTGTTTATAGCCGCCGCGGCCAAATAGGGTTTCTTTTGCAGCTACCGTGGTTAAGCGCTCATCTTGCAATACCACTTGAATGCCGAAGCGACCATGCAGTCGATTCGCAAACTTGCGAGCAAGATCGGTAAGCGGTTGCTCAGTGCCATCCATATTCAGCGGCAAACCAACCACAAGAAACTCCGGTTGCCATTCCTTAATCAACTTCTCGACAGCATCCCAGCTCGGTTGGCCATCTTTAGCTTTCAGCGCCGCAAGTGGTGAGGCAGTACCGGTAATCGTTTGACCAACGGCGACACCAATACTGTGTGTACCAAAATCGAAGCCGATGACTTGGCTCATGCATGCCCCACGTCAGGACCAAGCTGCCATGTTTGAATACCCAACTTTTTCACCGCCTTTTGCCAACGCTCTTTGCTTGGCGTGTGAAACAAAATGTCGTTATCAGCAGGAATGGTCAGCCAACTATTCTCGGCTAATTCGCGTTCAAGTTGGCCTGCTTCCCAGCCCGCATAGCCCAAGGTGAGTAAGTAGTCACTTGGCATATTGCCTTTACCCATCGCCTCAAGAATATCTTTCGACGTGGTAATCACAACATCATCGCTAAGTTGTACTGAGCTACGCCAATTTTGATCGGCTGAGTGCAATACGAAACCACGGTCGCGAGCAAGTGGGCCGCCTGAATAAACAGGACCATCCAATCGTTGGTTATGCTCTGGAATCACAATTTCCAACTTTTCCAACAAATCTTCGACGCTTAGCTCCACCGGTTGATTAATGATGAGCCCCATAGCGCCTTCCGCATTGTGTTCACAAATATAAGTGACTGTGCGCGCAAAATACGGATCATCCATGCTGGGCATAGCGATCAAAAAGTGATTTTGCAGGCTTTGTAAGGTTTCCATCTATTCAACTTCTCCACAACAGCATGATTTTTACAACAATCAACACAAGCCAAGCTGGCGTTCAATGGCCTCAAAAACTTTGGCGGCGATATTGATATCATATGCGGCCTCAATTTCGCGCATACAAGTAGGACTGGTGACATTTATTTCTGTCACGCGGTCGCCAATCACATCTAAGCCGACGATGGTTAAACCACGACGTTTTAATTCTGGGCCAACTTGGCGCGCAACTTCCCAGTCCGATTCGCTAAGTGGCTGCGGGCGGCCGCTGCCACCCGCGGCTAAATTGCCGCGAGTTTCACCTGCTGATGGAACGCGAGCAAGGGCATATGGCATTGGCTCACCATCAATAATCAGAATACGTTTATCGCCGTCTTTAATTTCTGGTAGGTATTTTTGTACCATGGCGAACTGCTGACCATGGTTGGTTAGGGTTTCAATAATCACACCTAAATTAGTACCATCATCACGAACACGGAAAATTGAAGCACCACCCATGCCGTCCAATGGTTTTAGAATAATGTCGCGATGCTGCTCGTGGAACGCACGGATCTGTTCGGCACGACGGGTAACAATCGTTGGCGGTGTGAGATCAGAGAACCAAGCGGTGAAGAGTTTCTCATTACAATCTCGCAAGCTTTGTGGTTTATTCACCACCAGAGCACCGCGACGCTCGGCTAGCTCAAGTAAGTACGTCGCGTAAACAAACTCGGTATCAAACGGCGGGTCTTTGCGCATTAAAATGACATCAAAACTACCCAAATTCATCTCTGTCGGCTCGCCTAATGTATAAAAATCGGTCGGTTGGTCGACAACTTGCAGTGAACGGGCGTTACCCATCGGCTCACCTTCAATGAGCGACAAATCATTCATGGTGAGATAGTAGATTTCGTAGTCTCGGGCCTGAGCCTCAAGCAGCAAACGAAAACTTGTGTCTTTGTAGGTTTTAACCGATTCAATCGGGTCCATAATCATCGCAAGTTTCATTAGAATTCCTTAATTAGGCTATTCGTTAAGCCATCAGTTAGGCTAGGTCGCCAAATTGATATTGAATAATACTTAATGCCGTCAGTGCGGCCGTTTCGGTACGCAGAATACGAGGGCCAAGACGAACTGGCAAAAAACCATGCTCACTGGCGCTTGTCACTTCTTGGTCACTAAGACCGCCTTCTGGGCCAATAAAAAGGGTCAACTTATCCGGATGTTCGGCGAGATCTCGCAATGGCTTTTCAGCATAGGGGTCGAGAGTTAAACGAAGCCCTTCCGGTAATTGCGTCAACCACTGGTTAAATGACACCGGCGTATGTACTGTTGGAACCTTGCTACGGCCACTTTGTTCACAAGCGGCTATAACTATTTTTTGCCATTGCTGCTGTTTTTTCAACAGCCGCTCTCCATTCAACTTAACGCCACAACGCTCCGTGAACAGAGGTGTAATTTCTGTCACACCTAATTCCACTGATTTTTGCAAAACAAAATCCATACGGTCACCGCGCGATATGCCTTGCGCGAGATGAATGTGCACAGCAGACTCCGTTGCATTTGCTTCAATATGGTCGATTTGCACAGTAACCGAGCGTTTTGACGATTCAATAATTGTCGCAGCGTAATTACTGCCGTCACCATTAAAAAGTTCAAGTTGCTGCCCCGTGTTCATTCGTAAAACTCGACCAACATGATTCGCTGCATCGGCTTCAAGCTCAATCATTTCACCAATGCTCCAGGGGCTTGAAGCAGTCTGATAAATGCGTGGAATTCGCATGAAAGGTAAACCCTTCTGAGTAGCCAGATTTGATTGCATCTTATCATTCAGCGGAAAGTTTGACAGCTTGAAAAAATTTGATTTTGTTAGTCATCCGACCGATCATGGCTCAAGCGTGATTACCTAGGAGATGAATTACATGTATCTGTCGCGATTCGTAATAATGTTGAGTTCTATTGTTGCTTTGGTGGCGGGTCAACCTGCTCAAGCAGAAGATGTCCACAGTTACGCACGTTTGAATCAAGTGTCGACGCCGCACCTTGAACTGAACTTAACGGTCGATTTTGAAGCGCGTCAATTAAAAGGTCATGCAACCTATACCTTGGCTCGTCATGATAAAACCACGCAGCTTTATCTCGACACCAGTGATTTAACTATCGAACGTGCAGAATTGTTAATCGATGACCAGTGGCAGCCAACGAAGTTTACTTTAGGCGATGTTCACCCAAGCCTAGGCCGCGAATTAATTGTTGATATTGGTAGCGTGGCCAAGCAAGTGCGTATTCATTACCAAACCGCACCAACAGCAAGTGGTTTGCAATGGTTAACGCCAGAGCAGACAGCGGGCAAAAAGCATCCGTTTATGTTTAGCCAATCCCAACCAATACATTCGCGTAGCTGGATTCCAATTCAAGACAGCCCAGCATTACGATTAACCTACAACGCCACCATCACCACACCAAAAGGCCTATTGGCAGTGATGAGCGCCGATAACAGCTTAAGTGATGAGCGTCCTGGAACCTATGAATTCGCCATGCCCCAACCGATTCCCCCTTACTTGATTGCGATTGCCGCAGGTGATTTAGCGGTTAAGTCAATTAGTGAAAATGTTGCGGTGTTTGCAGAACAGTACATTTTAGAAGACGCCGCTTGGGAATTTGCGGATACCCCAGCCATGATTGAAACCACCGAAGCAATGTATGGGCCATACCGCTGGGATCGCTACGATTTACTCATTCTGCCGCCGAGCTTTCCGTTTGGTGGTATGGAGAATCCACGGTTGTCTTTTATCACGCCAACTGTTGTTTCCGGCGATCGGAGTTTAGTAAACCTTATTGCACATGAACTTGCACATAGTTGGTCAGGTAATCTTGTCACAAATGCAAGCTGGCGCGATTTGTGGATAAACGAAGGCTTCACGAGCTACGTTGAAAACCGCATCATGGAAGCTTTGTTTGGTGAGCGCCGCGCGAACATGGAGCTAGCACTAGGGTACCAGGACTTATTAGATGACATGGAGCGTTTAAAACCGCAGGATACCGTGCTCAATATCGATTTAGGCACGCGACATCCTGATGATGTTTTCTCCCAAGTACCTTATGTAAAGGGCCAATTGTTCTTGGTTTACCTTGAGCAAAAATTTGGTCGCGACATGTTTGACAAGTTTTTGCGTCAGTACTTTGAAGATTTCGCGTTTCAAAGTATTTCAACGGAGCAATTCAAAAAATACCTAAAGCGTCAACTTCTCGATAAACAGCCAGACACCGTCACCATGAGTAAAATCAACGAGTGGTTGCATGAGCCAGGTTTACCAGAAGATGCACCAAAGCCGACGTCAGATGCATTTACTCAAGTAGAACAACAGATGCAGCGGTGGTTGAAAGGCGGTCAGTTACAAACTGATAAATGGACAACGCACGAATGGTTGCACTTTATCAACAATCTGCCTTTAGATATCTCTGCCAACAACATGGCGCGACTCGATCGCGAGTTTAATTTAACGAACATTCAGAATAGTGAAATTGCACATGCCTGGTTAAAACTGGCGATTGTGAAAAAATATGAACCAGCGCGCGAAAGATTGCGTAGTTATTTGCTAACGATCGGTCGGAATAAGCTGGTTAGTCCACTTTACCGTGAACTAGCGAAAACTTCCGATAATTTAAAATGGGCACGTGAAGTCTATCAGCAAGCAAAACCAGGCTATCACCCATTAACTCAAACCGTGAATGAAGCGTTGTTATACGGTGACAATTAAGGAGTAACCATGCCAAAAGCATTAGGATTTGCGGCTCAAGCAGCCGATAAGCCGCTTGAATATTTCGAGTTCGAACGTCGTGACCCCACCGAAAACGATGTTGAAATAGAGATAGCCTACTGCGGCGTTTGTCACTCTGATCTGCATCAGGCTCGTAATGAATGGGGCGGTACTGTGTTTCCATGTGTGCCAGGCCATGAAATTGTCGGTAAAGTCACGCGCGTTGGTAAAAAGGTCACCAAATATCAAGTTGGCGATACCGTTGGTGTTGGTTGTATGGTGGATTCGTGTCGCACCTGTGCTAACTGTGAAGATGGCTACGAGCAGTATTGCGATAATGGTTTTGTTGGAACCTATAATGGTGAAGATAAACACTCTGGTGGGGTGACCTTCGGTGGTTACTCAAATCGTATCACTGTTGACCAAGATTTCGTTTTGAAAGTATCAGACAAGCTCGATCTAGCCGGCGTTGCCCCGCTACTTTGTGCTGGTATCACCACTTATTCACCATTACGTCATTGGGGTGTGCGTGACGGTCATAAAGTCGGTGTGGTTGGCTTGGGCGGACTTGGTCACATGGCGGTTAAATTAGCCAAGGCCATGGGTGCTGAAGTAGTACTGTTTACGACATCGCCAAGCAAAGTTGAGGATGCTAAACGTCTTGGCGCTGACCATGTGGTCATTTCAAAAGACGAAGAGCAAATGAAAGCATGGCGTAATCGCCTTGATTTCATTCTTAACACGGTTGCAGCGCCACACGACCTGGATGCTTACCTGACGCTACTGCGCTTGAATGGCACCATGACATTAGTCGGCGTACCCGCTGAATCGCATCCGTCACCTGCGGTATACAACTTAATTGCAAAACGACGCAGCTTAGCCGGCTCGTTAATTGGTGGTATCGCAGAAACTCAAGAAATGCTGGATTTCTGTGCTGAACATGGCATCACTTCAGATATTGAGATGATTGCCATGGACGACATTAACGAAGCATATGAGCGGATGCTCAAAAGTGATGTGAAATATCGCTTTGTTATTGATATGGCGACATTAAAACAGAAATAAAGACTTTTAGACGTCTAAATGTAGAAAAGTGGGTGTGGTTCAGTTAAACTACGCCCACTTTTTTCTTCCCAACTTTGATTAGAGATTGCAAAGCATGGCACAGCATTTATTCACTTCTGAATCCGTATCAGAAGGTCATCCGGACAAAATTGCCGACCAAATTTCTGACGCGGTACTTGATGCGATACTCACACAAGATTCGCGCGCACGCGTCGCCTGTGAGACCTATGTGAAAACCGGCATGGTGCTTGTCGGCGGCGAAATTAACACCAACGCTTGGGTGGACATTGAAGAAATAACCCGTAATACAGTTCGTAATATTGGTTATGTGCACTCAGATATGGGATTCGATGCCGACTCATGCGCGGTACTAAATGCTATTGGTAAGCAATCACCTGATATCAATCAAGGGGTTGATCGCGGTAGTTTAGAAGAGCAAGGTGCTGGCGACCAAGGTTTGATGTTTGGCTACGCCTCGAACGAAACTGACGTGCTGATGCCAGCACCAATTACCTACGCGCATCGTTTAGTGCAGCGTCAAGCGGAAGTGCGCAAGAATGGCACACTACCGTGGTTGCGCCCCGATGCAAAATCTCAGTTAACCTTTATTTATGAAGATGGCCGTCCGGTAGGTATCGATGCCGTGGTTTTGTCGACCCAGCACCACCAAGATATCAGTCAAAAAGACCTACGCGAAGCGGTGATTGAAACGATTATCAAGCCGGTATTACCAGAAGAATGGTTTCCGAAAAGCCAAGAGCGCATTTTTATCAATCCAACTGGTAAGTTTGTTATTGGCGGGCCAATGGGTGACTGCGGGCTAACTGGTCGTAAAATTATCGTCGATACATACGGCGGTATGGCACGTCACGGCGGCGGCGCATTCTCTGGTAAAGATCCGTCGAAAGTGGATCGCAGTGCCGCTTATGCCGCACGTTACGTGGCGAAGAATTTAGTAGCAGCCGGCCTTGCAGAGCGCCTTGAGATTCAGGTGTCTTACGCGATAGGTGTTGCGGAGCCAACGTCAATTAGCATTGAAACCTTCGGTACTAGTGAGCACAGCGAAGAAAAATTGATTGCTTTAGTTCGCAAGCATTTTGACCTACGCCCATACGGTTTAATTCAAATGCTTGACCTCGAGCGCCCAATTTATCAACCAACAGCGGCTTATGGTCACTTTGGTCGTGATGAGTTCCCGTGGGAAAAAACGGACAAGGTTGAAGCACTCCGAGCTGATATCTAATTTGCGTCAAAGCCCCGAATTGTGGAGAATACGCGCACCATTTGTGCATTTTTCCTTACGCTAAAATTCGGGGTTTGTTATGACAACAGCAGTAACTGAGCGAAAATACCTAGCCAATGCTATTCGTGCGCTGAGCATGGATGCCGTGCAACAAGCGAATTCTGGGCATCCAGGCGCGCCTATGGGCATGGCGGATATCGCCGAAGTACTGTGGCGCGACTTCTTAAAGCATAACCCTGCCAACCCGAATTGGGCCGACCGTGACCGGTTTGTTTTATCAAATGGTCATGGTTCGATGTTAATTTACTCACTGTTGCACCTCACAGGTTACGAACTTGATCTGAGTGAGCTAAAAAACTTCCGCCAATTGCATTCAAAAACACCAGGTCATCCAGAATATGGCTATGCACCGGGAATAGAAACCACCACGGGCCCGCTTGGGCAAGGCGTCACTAACGCCGTTGGTATGGCACTAGCAGAAAAAACTTTGGCGGCACAATTCAACCGTCCGGGTCATGACGTGGTTGATCACTACACCTACACCTTTCTTGGTGACGGCTGTTTGATGGAAGGTATTTCTCATGAAGCCTGTTCACTAGCAGGAACGTTAGGCCTCGGAAAGTTAATCGCATTTTATGACGATAACGGCATTTCAATTGATGGTGAGGTTGAGGGCTGGTTTACCGATGATACGGCGAAACGCTTTGAAGCTTATAATTGGCATGTTATTGCCGACGTTGATGGGCATGACGCCAACGCAGTAAAAGCCGCAGTGGAAGCCGCACGCGCTGAAACGAGTAAACCAACGTTAATCATTTGCAAAACCATAATTGGTTTCGGCGCTCCGAACAAACAAGGCACAGAAAGTTGCCATGGTGCGCCATTAGGTGCCGATGAGATTGTTGCTGCGCGTGAGCAGTTAGGCTGGCAGCACGGACCATTTGAAATACCTGACGACGTTTATGCTGCTTGGTCTGCTAAAGAAGCCGGAGCCAAAGCTGAAGCCAACTGGCAACAGCGCTTCAACAGCTACGCGCAGGAATATCCAGAGTTGGCCGCTGAATTAAAGCGCCGTTTATCCGGCGATTTACCAAATGATTTCGTGGCACAAGCTGATGCCTATATTGCCAAGCTTCAAGCCGAACCAGCGGATATTGCGAGCCGCAAAGCATCGCAGAACGCACTGAATACCTATGGTCCGTTATTGCCAGAGCTGCTCGGTGGCTCGGCTGACTTAGCAGGGTCGAACCTAACACTGTGGCGCGGCTCCAAAGGTATTAGCAAAGATGATGCCAGTGGTAATTACGTATTCTACGGTGTTCGCGAATTCGGCATGTCGGCCATCATGAACGGCATTGCCTTGCATGGTGGGTTTACACCATACGGCGCCACCTTTTTGATGTTCATGGAGTACGCGCGCAACGCGGTTCGTATGGCTGCGCTGATGAAGCAGCAAAGTATTTTCGTCTACACTCACGATTCAATTGGTCTTGGTGAAGACGGACCTACCCATCAGCCGGTTGAACAAATTGCTAGTTTGCGTATGACACCGAATATGAGTACATGGCGTCCGTGTGACCAAGTTGAGTCTGCTGTTGCTTGGAAATACGCATTAATGCGCAAGAACGGACCGACGTCACTAATTTTCAGTCGTCAAAATCTTGCACAACAACAGCGCAATAATGACCAACTGAAAAACATCGAACGTGGTGGCTATGTTTTACTTGATTGCGAGCAACCACCTGAATTGATTCTCATTGCAACAGGCTCTGAAGTTGCGCTTGCTGTGAGTGCAGCGAAAACGTTGCAAGCGTCAGGACATCAAGTGCGCGTTGTTTCAATGCCAGCAACTGATGTGTTTGAGCAGCAAGATGCAGCCTATCGTGAGCACGTATTACCAAGTGCTGTCACGAAGCGCATTGCGGTTGAGGCTGGTATTGCCGATTATTGGTACAAATATGTGGGCCTAAATGGTCGTATTATCGGTATGACCAGCTTTGGGGAGTCAGCGCCTGCAGGTGATTTATTTAAGCACTTTGGTTTCACCACTGAAAATGTCATTGCGACCGCACAGGAACTATTAAACGCATGAGTGTAAAACCAGCTCGTATTGGTATCAATGGATTTGGACGTATTGGGCGCAGTGTACTGCGCTCACTCTACGAGCGCGGTTATCGCAACCATATTGAAGTTGTTGCGATTAATGAGCTGGCGCCCGTTGAGGCGATGGCTCATTTACTAAAATACGACACCAGTCATGGTCGATTTCAAAGCCCAGTTGCTGTTCGCGATGAACATCATCTTGAGGTTGGCGGTGATCGCATTGTGGTGTCAGCGGAAAGCGAAATTCGAGATTTGAACTGGCGTGATCTGGCGCTTGATTTGGTGTTAGATTGCACCGGTGTTCATGGTGATCCTGAGCATGGCGCCGCCTATGAAAAAGTCGGCGTTCCAAAGGTTTTGTTTTCGCAACCAGGCAGTGCAGATTTAGATTTCACCGCAATCTATGGCGTAAATTCGGATGCTATTGAGGCTCACCACAAATGGGTCTCGAATGGCTCGTGTACCACAAACTGCATCGTGCCAGTTATCAAAGTACTTGATGAAGCCTTTGGTATCGATAGTGGCGCCATTACAACCATTCACGCCGCCATGCATGATCAACAAGTCATTGATGCCTATCACACTGATCCGCGTTTAGCACGTGCTGCTGGGCGCTCTATTATTCCGGTCGATACGCGCTTAGCTCGAGGTATCGAGCGAATTCTACCGAAGTTCGCTGGACGCTTTGAAGCAATCCAAGTACGCGTGCCAACAACGAATGTCACGGCAATGGATTTAAGCGTCACGGTAAATACGCCAGTGACTGTGACGCATGTCAATGAGGTGCTGTCTGATGCTGCGCGCGGGCCAATGGCAAGCATTTTAGGTTTTGTTGATGAACCGTTAGTATCGATAGATTTTAACCATGACCCACGCTCAAGCATTGTTGATGGCACCCAAACACGTGTAGCAGATAAGCGATTAATTAAAGTGTTGTGCTGGTGCGATAACGAGTGGGGATTTGCAAACCGCATGTTAGATACCGCGCAAGTGATGCTTGCACGGAATTAATTACTGATTTGAAATGAATAGACGAGGCAAAGATATGTCAGCTGTAATTACCATGGCGGATTTAGATCTTGAAGGATTGCGAGTTCTCATTCGCGAAGATTTGAACGTACCTATTAAAGATGGCAAGGTCACTTCTGATGCGCGCTTACGTGCAGCGATGCCGACTATCCAAGCCGCACTCGCGGCTGGTGCAAAAGTGATGGTGATGTCACACTTGGGCCGTCCGGAAGAGGGCGTTTACGACGCTGAATTTTCCATGCAACCCGTTGTTGACTACTTAAACGATGCATTAGATGTTCCAGTTCGCCTCGCCAAAGATTACCTTGACGGTGTTGAAGTAAATAGCAACGAAGTGGTTGTGTTTGAAAACATTCGCTTTAATAAAGGCGAAAAGAAAAACGACGATACGTTGGCACAAAAATTAGCGGCGTTATGCGATGTATTTGTGATGGATGCCTTTGGTACCGCACACCGTGCACAGGCATCAACACATGGTGTTGCTAAGTTTGCGGATGTGGCGTGTGCTGGGCCGTTACTGGCTGCCGAGCTAGATGCTTTAGGTAAAGCGCTTGCAAACCCGGCGCGTCCGCTCGTAGCTATAGTAGGTGGCTCAAAAGTTTCAACCAAGCTGACGGTTTTAGAGTCGCTATCAAGCGTAGTTGACCAATTGATTGTTGGTGGTGGTATTGCGAATACGTTCATTGCTGCGGCCGGTCATAACGTTGGTAAATCATTGTACGAAGAAGATTTAATCGATGAAGCCAAACGTCTTGTAGCGGCGGCACAAGCAAAAGGTGGTGACATTCCGTTACCTTCTGACGTGGTTACCGGTAAAGAATTCAGTGCAGATGCGAAAGCAGAGACTAAATCAGTCGACAGTATTACTGCAGATGACATGGTGTTCGATATCGGCCCTGATACAGCAGAAGCTTTTGCAAAGATTCTTGAACAAGCCGGCACCATTGTGTGGAATGGTCCAGTGGGCGTATTTGAATTTGATCAGTTTGGTGAAGGTACTAAAGCTCTCGCGCATGCTATTGCAAACAGTAAAGCATTTTCGATTGCTGGCGGTGGCGATACACTGGCGGCAATTGATAAGTACGGCATCGCTGATAAAATTAGTTATATCTCAACCGGCGGCGGTGCATTTTTAGAATTCTTAGAAGGTAAGAAATTACCTGCTGTCGCGATTCTGGAAGAACGCGCGTTAAATGGCTAATACGCCAAACCAAATAGGAAATTAGGAGAATATTACATGGCATTGATTTCATTACGTCAGTTGCTTGATCACGCAGCTGAAAATAATTACGGCGTACCGGCATTTAATGTAAACAATCTTGAGCAAATGCGCGCCATAATGGAAGCTGCAGATGCAACCGATAGCCCAGTTATCGTTCAAGCTTCAGCGGGTGCGCGTAGCTATGCTGGTGCCCCGTTTTTGCGTCACTTAATTTTGGCAGCAATTGAAGAATGGCCACATATTCCTGTGGTTATGCACCAAGATCATGGTACATCACCAGCCATTTGTCAGCGTTCAATTCAACTTGGCTTTAGCTCAGTAATGATGGATGGTTCGTTAAAAGAAGATGGTAAAACACCAGCAGACTATGATTACAACGTGAAAGTAACGCAAGAAGCTGTCGCCATGGCGCATGCTTGCGGTGTATCCGTTGAAGGTGAGCTGGGTGTTTTAGGCTCGCTTGAAACAGGTGAAGCAGGCGAAGAAGACGGCGTTGGTGCAGAAGGTAAATTAACGCATGACCAATTGTTAACGGACCCAGAAGAAGCCGCACAGTTTGTTCGTGCAACCAATGTTGACGCATTAGCTATCGCTTGCGGAACCTCGCATGGTGCCTATAAGTTTTCGCGTCCACCAACCGGTGATATTTTAGCGATTGATCGCATTAAAGAAATCCACAAGCGCATTCCAAACACGCATCTAGTAATGCATGGTTCATCGTCAGTGCCGCAAGAGTGGTTAAAAGTAATCAACGAATTTGGCGGTGAGATTCCAGAAACCTACGGCGTGCCAGTAGAGCAAATTGCAGAGGGCATCAAACATGGCGTGCGTAAAGTTAACATTGATACCGACTTGCGTTTAGCCTCAACGGGTGCGATACGTCGTCACTTGGCACAAAACACCAGCAACTTCGATCCGCGTAAATATTTGAAGGCTTCAACTGACGCCATGTACGAAATTTGCAAGGCGCGTTACGAGGCGTTTGGTTGTGCAGGCCAAGCCAGCAAAATTAAAGTGATATCGCTTGAGGAAATGTTTAAGCGCTACGAACGGGGCGAATTAGACGCTAAAGTGAACTAAATCACCCTTAGCGAGCGAAACCTTAATCTGTATAATGAAGGGTGAGGTTTCGCTGGAATTGCGAATAAAAAAGAAAGGAAAGGGGGTCCATGTGCGCTTAACATTATTATCATTAGCCCTAGTTACAGTCGTTGGGTTCGCTAGCCCGACTGCTTCTGCAAGTATTTTTATGTATGACGATGCCAGTGATCTAGATACCGAGACCAAATCGGAATGGGACGCTAGTGCGGAAATAGGCTTGCTGTTCACGTCGGGTAACACTGACACAGAGACTTTTAAGGCCAAGCTGAACCTTGCACGCGACGTTGAAAATTGGCGTCATAAAGGTGTTATTGATTACTATCGTTCAGAACAAAAAGACCAAGCGACAGGCGATACCATCTTAACGGGTGACAAAACGTTTTTATCTGCTCAGAGTAACTATAAGTTCTCGCCTGAAAGCCGTTCATCAGTTTTTGTATTCGGCTCATATGAGGAAGATAAATTCAGCGGTTACGAGTATCAAGGCACGTTCGCAGTAGGTTATGGTGCGCGTTATCGTTATAGCGAAGCGCTGTATGCTGATTACGAAGTGGGTCCTGGTTACTCAATTAACAAGCCGATTGTTGGTGGTGTTCCGCAAGAACAAGAGAGCAGCGCGATTCTGCGTTTAGCGGGTAACCTTGTTTGGGATATCTCGAAAAACTCGAAATTCAACGCGTTAGCGTCTACCGAAGTTGGTGAAGAGAATACTAAGACCCGTGCTGAAGTTTCGATTTCTGCAAATGTGAACAGTTCACTTGCGCTGAAATTCTCGGTGGCTGGCTCTCACAACTCTTATTTAGAAGATGAGAGCAAAGAAAAGCTCGACACCGAAACAGCAGTAACGCTGGTTTACTCTTTCTAACCTGTTGTAAGTATTGCGACGGACTATTGTCCGTCGCCAATACGTTTCTTCAAATGAACAGGCTCTCGATGCTTCCGGACGCGCAAGTTCAGTAGCTCGACGCCCAGACTAAATGCCATCGCAAAATATACGTAGCCTTTCGGAACGTGGAAGCCTAAACCTTCTCCAACCAAAGTAAATCCGATAAGTATTAAGAAGCTCAATGCCAGCATTTTTATAGTCGGGTGCGCATCAACAAAATCGCCAATTGATTTTGCCGCAACTAACATCACCAACACAGCAACAACAACCGCGATAATCATCACACTGACATGATCCACTAATCCAACTGCGGTAATCACTGAATCGAGCGAAAAAACGATATCGATAACAGCAATCTGCGCGATAATTGCCCCAAATGTCGCAGCCTTACCTGCCGACTTATGAGACTCGGCACCTTCCAAAGAATGATGTATTTCAAGTGTGCTTTTTGCCAGCAAAAATAAGCCACCGCCTAGCAAAATCAAATCTCGACCTGAAAACGAGTATTCCAGTACCGAGAAGAGTGGCTTGGTGAGGCCCATGACCCAAACAATCGCTAATAGCAGCGCAATACGCATGCCCATTGCAAGCATCAAACCGATCTGTCTCGCTTTGTGACGTTGCTCCGCAGGCAAGCGGCCCACTAAAATTGAAATAAAGATGATATTGTCTATGCCCAGAACAATCTCTAGTAGCGTTAGGGTCAATAACGCAAGCCAAGCTTCTGGCATCATGATCCACTCGAACATTTTCCTTAATACTCCAAGCTGTGATGTGACTTTTTCACAATAAATAGGTTATTGTTTAAGCACAATA
This sequence comes from Pseudidiomarina marina, assembly GCF_044807045.1. NCBI lineage: Bacteria > Pseudomonadati > Pseudomonadota > Gammaproteobacteria > Alteromonadales > Idiomarinaceae > Pseudidiomarina > Pseudidiomarina marina. The sequence goes on from NZ_CP085233.1 coordinate 907,170, forward strand.
GTTAAATTATTCTTTGCGTGACTTATTAATCTTCGTTAGTATTCGCGCACCTGAAATCAGGTATAACTAACGTATATTTCCGCAGCAACAAAGGCGAACTTTTATGTCTGCAAACTCGTTTCTTGGTGTATTTGCCAAGTCACCGATCAAACCGATGATCGAGCATATTGATCAAGTGCACGATTGTGCGATGACCTTAAAACCTTTTTTCCAAGCCGTCTATGCAGGTGACTGGGAAGAAGCTGAAATCCACCGAAAAGAGATCGTCAAAAAAGAAAAAGCAGCTGACGACCTTAAACGCGAAATTCGATTGAATCTTCCTGGCGGATTGTTTATGCCAGTTGAGCGGACTGATTTATTAGAATTGGTATCGCAGCAAGATCGTATTGCCAATAAAGCAAAGGATATTTCAGGCTTGATGACTGGCCGTGAAATGCAAATCCCTGCCTCAATGGTTGAAGGTTTCGATGCTTATTTATCGCGTTGCCTAGATGCTACCGATAAAGCTAAAGAAACAATTGGTGAGTTTGATGATCTGCTTGAGGTTGGCTTCAAAGGTCGTGAACGAACCATCGTTGATAAGATGATTTCTGAACTGGATGAAATTGAGCAAGACACCGATGCACTTCAAGTAAAATTGCGTCGTCAATTGCGTGCCCTTGAGCAGGATATGAATCCGCTTGACGCCATGTTCTTGTATCAAATTTTAGATTGGGTTGGTGATTTGGCCGACCTAGCCGAGCGCGTGGGTGCACGTTTTGAGCTCATGCTTGCACGAGTCTAAGTCGGGGTAATTTAGATGGATATTTTAAGCACTTATAGCATGACATTGATCGTGCTAGCGGCTGTATTTGGTTTGTTTATGGCATGGGGCATTGGTGCGAACGACGTTGCCAATGCGATGGGAACATCTGTTGGTTCCAAAGCCCTTACAATTAAGCAAGCCATTGTTGTTGCGATGATTTTTGAATTTGCTGGCGCCTATTTGGCGGGTGGTGAAGTCACCTCAACCATACGAAAAGGCATTATTGAGTCAGCCTATTTTGTTGATACACCAGAATTGTTGGTGTTTGGCATGATTGGTTCATTGCTCGCCGCTGGAACTTGGTTGTTGATCGCGTCTTGGGCAGGTTGGCCAGTATCAACGACGCATTCAATCATTGGCGCGATTGTAGGCTTCTCGGCCGTTGGCGTTGGAGTTGAATCAGTCAATTGGGGCTCGGTAGTCGGCATTATCGGTAGCTGGATAGTAACGCCGATGATTGCAGGTATTATCGCCTACTTCGTATTCTTAAGTGCCCAAAAGCTTATTTTTGACAGCGAAAACCCATTGAACATGGCGAAGCGTTATGTGCCTTTTTACATGGCACTGACAGGCTTCATGATTTCGCTTGTAACTATCAAGAAAGGCTTAAAGCACGTTGGTATCGAGTTAAGCAGTGTTGAAGGATATTCACTTGCAATCAGTATTGCCGTTGTTGTCGGTATTTTGGGTAAAATCCTCATTTCACGTTTGAAGTTTGATCCTGCCGCTGACAAAGACATGCACTACACCAACGTAGAAAAAGTCTTTGCTGTTCTGATGATTGTAACGGCTTGTGCTATGGCATTCGCACACGGTTCAAACGACGTAGCTAATGCAATCGGTCCATTAGCCGCTGTTGTCAGTGTGGTAGAAAGTGGCGGTGAAATTGCCTCGAAAGCGAAGCTTGCTTGGTGGGTACTTCCGGTTGGTGCATTTGGTATTGTGCTCGGTTTGGCAATGCTGGGCCGTCGTGTTATTGCAACCATTGGTAAAGGCATCACACACTTAACACCAAGCCGCGGTTTTGCTGCTGAGTTGGCTGCAGCGACTACGGTTGTTATCGCATCAGGTACAGGCTTACCAATTTCAACCACACAAACGTTGGTTGGTGCGGTATTAGGTGTTGGGATGGCTCGGGGTATCGCAGCATTAAACCTTGGTGTTGTGCGTAATATCGTGGTGTCATGGGTCGTCACACTCCCTGCCGGCGCTATCATGTCGATTATTTTCTTCTTTATCATTAAGGCCGCTTTTGGCGTTTAATGACTATCGAAATGAGAAAAAGAGCACTTCGGTGCTCTTTTTTTTGTCTATGAAAAACTTTTTAGAATTCCTGTGCGACTATATGAGCAACAAGTTAAAAGGAATCAATCACTGTGTTTGCACCGTCGGACAAACGTTTAGTTAAACAGGCGTTATTAAACAATAAGCAAGCTTGGTTGCAGCTGATTAGTCGCTACGAAGGGTTAGTCTTTAACTATGCGCTACGTATGGTCGGAAATCGTGAAGACGCGCTAGATTTGATGCAAGAGGTGTTTCTATCGGTTTTTCGAAATCTAGCAACTTGGCGCGGCGAGAGTTCATTCAAGAATTGGTTAATGACCATTGCCCACCATCGTTGTATTGAACATTACCGACGTCGCAAGCCGACTACCGATGATAGTGAAATAGCGAATTACGCGAGCGACGATGAATGGCATAGTCCTGAGCAAGTTTATGTCGGACAACAGCGCGGCCAACAACTATTTCTGGCGATGCAGAAGCTACCGTTAGAGCAACGCATGGTGGTTGAATTGAAGTTTTTCCAACATATGCAACTCGCCGATATTGCAGGTCAACTGAATGTTCCCTTAAACACGGTGAAGTCGCGATTATATGGTGCAGTAAGTAAATTACAAGAATGGGTGGAGGCTGTATGAGTAAGCCACAAGATTTCGAGCAATGGTTAAGTGAAACTGCTGCAAACCTAGAAGATGAGCCGGTTCCGCACTGGCCTCGTGAAAGTACGTTTCGTCCAAACTATGTTGAGGTAAAACGGTGGTGGCAGAAACCGTGGTTACCGATGACGTCGTTAGCCGCATCAATATTTGCCGTAGTGTTGGTGCTCGGCCAGATGCAAATTGAAACCAACCAGCATGGCTTTTCAATAAGTTTTGGTGGTGCTGATGAAGCTAAATTAGAGGCACTGATTGCCGAACGCTTAAATCAATACGGAGCACAACAACAGGTTGTATTAGCGAACTATGCAAATACGTTGCGTAAAGATTTTCGAGAAGATTTTCGTACAGAGATGGCACAAGCTAATCAACAACTCGCTGATTATATGTTGGCAGTCAACAGGCAAGAACGCGAGAACGATCTTACTGACCTGATTCGCTACGTGAATGAGCAGCGTCAAGATGACCAATATTATTTTGCCAATCAGTTGCAGCAATATGCGGATGGTTGGGTACAACAAGTTGGTTACAGCAACCAATAACAGCTTTAAATAGGAGCTATTTATGTTACGTCAGCAAGTACTCACTTTATCATTTGTCGTTATGTCGGCGGCTGGTTGCGCGACTGTTGCCGCGCAGGCTCAGCAAAGCAATCTGTCTCAGCGCGATGCGTTGAAACAAGAACTGGAAGTTATGAATAGCATTTTTGAAACAAAGTTATCGCAACGTCGTGACGAGGGGGATGGGGAGCGTCCTAAACATTTCCGCTCGCAACGATTAAGTTTCGATTATTTAGCGGGGCAGGGGGTGGTTTATCACGTTAACTTTGAGCGCCATTTTAATTTTGACTTCGATTTTGATTTCGGCGCACCAATGCCGCCAGATGCACCATTACCCGAAATAATTATCGGGAAGCGAGTGGTTAATAATGGTAGCGAAGAAATAGAAAAAACTTACCGAAATGTGACTGAGGCTGGTTTAGCGGTTGGTGAGCTCGTGCGTGAATTGCAGGAACAACGCCGGCAAGTACGAGATTTAGAGTTTGCCATGAATAGCGCTGAAGGCGATGGTCGTAAGCAGATAGAAAAAGAACTAGCAGAAGCGCGGGAAGAACTAGCAACCGTTAGAGCCACCTTAGATAAACAACGGCAACAACTGAGAGCCGCGAGCTCTGAAGTTCAAGCCAAACAACAACAACGCCTAGAGGCTCGAACTGAACGACTGCATCAGGAAGTACTGGCATTTGAGCAAACGTTAGCTGAGACGCTATGCACTTATGGTGCAACACTGAAATCATTACCGAGTAATGAAAACATCAGCTTTGTATTGCAAGGCGCCGGCGATAAAGATTCCGGTGGAAATGACAAGGTGTATATATTTGATAAGCAGATGCTTGTTGACTGCCAAAATAATAATAGTTCAAGTGATCTTTTATCAAAGGCTGTGACGTATTCATTTTGACCGGTCTCCACGATCGGTTGTCATCTCGTTTTTAGCGCGCCTCCTACGGCGCGCTTTTTTTTACCTTCACTTTTTTTCAAGCCGTAAAAACGGTAAAGTACGCGCCAATTGAATTTGTGATGAAACCGCCATGAATGTTAAAGATTTTAGCTTTGAATTACCTGATGAATTGATTGCGCGTTATCCGCAACCGGAGCGCAGTTCCAGTCGTTTATTGTGCCTGAACGGCACAACTGGTGCGGTGACACACCAAACCTTCAAAAATATTGTGGACCACATACAAGCGGGTGATCTGCTTATTTTTAACGATACCCGAGTGATACCGGCGCGAATGTTGGGTGAAAAGGTATCTGGCGGTAAAGTTGAAGTGTTGGTTGAGCGGATTATCGACGAACACCGCGTGCTTGCGCATTTGCGTAGCAATCGCTCGCCGAAGCCTGGCGCAAAAATGATTTTAGAAGGCGCAGTGGAAGTCGAAATGGTCGGTCGCCAAGATGCGTTGTTTGAGTTGCAGTTCAATACCCAAGAGCCGGTACTAAATGTGCTTGAGCAATATGGACATATGCCATTACCACCTTATATCGACCGTCCGGATGAGGACAGCGATCGCGAGCGCTATCAAACCGTCTACAACAAAAAGCCAGGAGCAGTAGCCGCACCCACAGCGGGACTTCATTTTGACGATGCAATATTGGCACAATTACGTGAAAAGGGCGCGGAGTTTGCCTATGTGACGCTACACGTAGGCGCAGGAACATTCCAGCCGGTGCGTGTTGATAATATCGAAGAACATCACATGCATAGTGAATATGCTGAAGTACCAGAAGAAACCATCAACGCAATTGCAGCAACGCGTCAGCGCGGTGGTCGCGTGATTGCAGTCGGCACAACATCGGTTCGTTCGCTCGAATCGGCAGCACAAGCCGCGAAGCAAAAGGGTGAAGCATTACAGCCATTCTTTTCTGATACCGATATCTTTATTTACCCAGGGTATGAATTCCAAGTTGTGGACGCCATGATCACCAACTTTCATTTGCCAGAATCGACGCTGATTATGTTGGTGTCGGCTTTTGCCGGACGCGAGCATGTGCTTAATGCATACAGTGAAGCCGTGCATGAACGTTACCGGTTCTTTAGTTATGGCGATGCAATGTTTGTGACCCGAACTGAGCGCTAAGGTATACTAAGCGCCTCGGACTGTTTTTCCGTGATAATTTATCGGTGAAAAAATGAAATTTGAATTATTGAAAACCTCGGGCAAAGCGCGCCGAGGCCGTATGGTTTTTGATCGCGGTGTCGTTGAAACACCTGCTTTTATGCCAGTAGGTACCGCAGGTACCGTAAAAGGCATGACGCCAGAAGAAGTTAAAGCAACAGGTGCTCAAATTTGTTTGGGTAACACCTTCCACCTTATGCTACGTCCAGGTACGTCGATTATTAAGCAACACGGTGATCTGCATGACTTTATGAATTGGGACAAACCAATTCTGACCGATTCAGGTGGCTTCCAAGTTTTTAGTTTGGGCGAGCTACGTAAAATTACCGAAGAAGGTGTAACTTTCCGCTCGCCAATTAACGGCGAGAAAATTCTTCTCACCCCTGAGAAGTCGATGGAAGTGCAACGCGACCTTGGCTCAGACATTGTCATGATTTTCGACGAGTGCACGCCGTATCCTGCAACACAAGCCGAAGCGCGCTCGTCAATGGAGTTGTCATTGCGCTGGGCGGAACGTTCTAAAACCGCACACGGCGATAATCCATCGGCATTATTCGGGATTATTCAAGGCGGTATGTACGAAGAGTTACGTACTATTTCGTTGGAAGGACTCACAGATATTGGCTTTGATGGTTATGCCATTGGTGGCCTGTCAGTTGGTGAGCCAAAAGAAGATATGATGCGAATTTTGGATCATATCGCGCCAGAAATGCCAATTGATAAACCGCGCTACCTGATGGGTGTCGGTAAACCAGAAGATTTAGTGGAAGCCGTACGTCGTGGCGTGGATATGTTTGACTGCGTGATGCCAACGCGAAACGCCCGTAATGGTCATTTGTTTGTTAGTAATGGTGTGGTGAAAATCCGTAATGCGGTTCATCGTACCGATACCGGGCCACTTGATCCTGAATGTGATTGCTACACCTGTAAAAATTATTCTCGCGCGTATTTGCATCACTTAGACCGTTCTAACGAGATGCTCGGTGGTCGCTTGAATACCATCCACAATCTGCATTTTTATCAGAAGGTCATGCAAGACTTGCGCGACGCCATTGATGAAGATCGCTTAGAACAACATGTCGCAGAGTTTTATGCCAAACGCGGCATGGAAGTACCCGCGCTTATATAGCGCGGGCAATATCGATAATATATGGCTTGATGCCGGCGAAGAAAAACTCGACGGCAATCAACATCACAATTAGGCCCATCAATCGCATTAAAATCTTACTACCACTGCGGCCAAGCTTTGCCATCAACTGACGACCAGTTGCTAATACAAAAGCCGTGAGAATACATACCGCGATGATTGCTGCGAATAAGCTAATGGTATTTGATGTTGCTGGGCTTTCTTGAATAAACAAGATTACCATGGTGATGGCACCAGGCCCTGCAACCATCGGAATACCAATTGGGGTGACTGCGACATCCGAGCCAAAATCACTTTCGGTCTCGCCATCAACTCGTTTTGGCACAGTGCGACCGCGTAGCATCTCAAACCCCATCACGAAGAATAAAATACCACCGGCAACCCGTAACCCGTTCACTGAAATATTAAAGAAGCTAAAAATTGCTTCGCCTACTAATGCAAATACACAAAGAGCAATACAAGCGGTAATTGCCGCCCGCATCGCAACCCAACGCGCTGCCTTTGGTGCCATCGCTTCAGTGAGTGCAATATAAATCGGTACCGCAGCAATGGGGTTGATCATGGTGAATAAAGAAGTGAATTGAAATAGAAAGGTATCCAACATGACATGCTCCAGGCAAAAGTAAGAACGTATAGTTTACAAACTAATCGGCAGAACTGCATGATTTTTAAATTATTTTAGATAAAACTAAAGTTATGCGTCAGTTATCGTCGCATAGTTGTGCGAGAATGCTAGGCGAGCTGGCACGTTACGTTGGTTCATAACGCTATTGGAAGTGTCGCCACACCCCAATGTGAGCCTGTTCAGCCTGTCTCACAGTGGTGACACTTCCTTCCCCAAAACATACTCATTTAAATTGATCTTAGGCTTTACATCAGGATCTGAACTCGCTACAATTCAGCACCAAATTTAATCGTGGTGGTTATTTTTTAACCAGATTTATTCATCCACAGTTGATTCAACTAATTCAACAACAGAATTTTCATTGAGGTGAGATTTTAATGCCAGTTGTTAAAGTAAAAGAAAACGAGCCGTTTGACGTAGCTCTGCGTCGCTTTAAGCGCTCTTGCGAGAAAGCAGGTGTATTATCAGAAGTTCGTCGTCGTGAATTCTACGAGAAGCCAACTTCTGAGCGTAAGCGCAAGAAAGCAGCTGCGGTTAAGCGTCACGCGAAAAAATTGTCGCGTGAAAATGCACGTCGCACTCGTCTGTACTAAGAAACTGGTACCGTAGCGGCACAGCCGATAGCGGTGTCACTACAGCACAGACCTCGAAGAGCCGGAATGAGTTAGACTCAGTCCGGCTTTTTCATATCTGGCTTGCACCAAACTCAAGTCAGAGTACAATCTAAGACACAATTCTCGCTTCGCAATTCCATTATAATTACGTGCACAGGCAGGCCATGGCAGGTTTAATTCCTAAAAGCTTTATTCACGATCTCATTGAACGAGCTGATGTCGTAGAGATTGTCGATAGCCGTGTACCGCTGAAAAAGGCAGGGCGAAACTACCAAGCCTGTTGTCCGTTTCATAACGAAAAATCACCGAGTTTTACTGTAGCGCCCGACAAACAATTTTATCATTGTTTTGGTTGTGGTGAGCATGGCAATGCGCTTGATTTCTTGATGAAATTTGATGGTCTTGAGTTTCCCGAGGCAGTGGAAGAGTTAGCTCACATGCTCGGTCTTGAAGTGCCGCGGGAGACCTCAACAAATCCAGCGGCCGATGCGCGCAAGCGCGCGCAAGAGTCCAGCGATTACGAGCAAATGGAACGCGCAACCAAGTTCTTTGCGCACCAATTACGTCATCATGCCAACTCAAAACGTGTTATCGACTATTTAAAAGGGCGTGGTTTAAGTGGCGACATCGTAAAGCAGTTTCAAATTGGCTATGCCCCTGACGGTTGGGACGGCGTTTTGAATGCCTTAGGATCAGATCAACGATCCAAGCAACAACTGGTTGATCTGAAACTCGTGAATCAAAACGAGCAAGGCCGCTATTACGACTTCTTCCGCGACCGTGTGATGTTTCCGATACGTGATCGACGTGGGCGCGTGGTTGGCTTTGGCGGGCGTGTACTCGAGGGGGACGGTCCGAAGTATTTGAACTCACCAGAAACTCGAATCTTCCACAAAGGCCGTGAACTCTATGGTTTTTACGAAGCGCGACAAGCAAACCGTGAACTCGAACAGGTTGTGATTGTTGAAGGCTACATGGATGTTGTTGCGTTGGCACAAGCCGGTATCAGTTATGCGGTGGCATCACTTGGAACCGCAACGACAACGGACCAATTGCAGATGTTGTTTCGCGCCACGCGCAAAGTGGTGTGTTGCTACGATGGCGATCGGGCAGGCCGTGACGCTGCTTGGCGAGCATTAGAAAATGCCTTGCCATTGCTCAATGATGGCATTGAATTGAGTTTCTTATTCTTACCTGATGGCGAAGATCCAGATACGTTAGTGCGCAAAGAGGGGGCAGAAGCCTTTACTCAGCGACTGCAAAAAGCGCAAAGCTTTACCGATTACTTTTTTGCCCACCTCACCGAAACCATTGACGTGCAATCGGATGCCGGCAAATCATTGCTATTGAAGCAGGCAAAACCACTTATTGAGCGCATCGCGAGTGACTTTTACCGTGAAACTCTAATGGAGCGTTTGGCGCGACTGCTCCGTCGGGAGACATCACAGTTAGAAGCACAAATCAAAGCGCCTGCACGGACAAAGCCCGAACAGTCGGCTCTAAAACTGACCCCAATGCGTCGCGCAATCGGCTTGTTGGTGCAACACCCAGAAATCGGTCGCGAAATTCCGCTACACACTGAATTAAGTGGGTTGAAACAACCAGGTATCGATTTGTTGTTGAAATTGCACGAACAGACTCACTTACAGTCGTTAACCTCGGCACAAATATTAGAATTATGGCGTGGCGAGCCCGAAGAAAAAGCGTTACGCCAGTTGGCTCGTTGGGAGCATCATCTTGATGCCGAAAAGGCAGCGCAGGAATTCTTCGATATTTTTGCCTTTTTCATTGATTTGTTTGTTGAACAGCGAGCGAATGAGTTGCTGGAGAAAGAGCGTACTGCGCCGTTGAATAAAGCAGAAAAACAAGAATACCTCACCTTGTTGCAGTATTTGAAAGATCGTGAAAAACGCTAATTTGCGTTCGGTTTTACTAAAACATTCGCGTTCCACACCAATGTTTTGCATCGTTCGTTATAAAAAACACATTAAAAACAATAGTATAAGTTTGTGGCATTAATTTTGCATACACAATTAGGTGTAAACCATAAATTTGTACTTAAATAGAATAAAAATGAGGAGTAAAACATGAAGTTTCCAAAGTTAGCCATGGTTGGTGCTGTTGTTATCTTATCTGCAGGTTTGCAAGGCTGTGTAATTGCTGTGAACGGCGATGGTGAGCACTATAGCTCGAGTGATAGTGTGACCAAAAAAGAGAAACGTAATCGCACAGCCATCGCGTCATTTACTAATGGAATGTCCGTTGACGCCGTGCAACGAGAATTAGGCACGCCGGAATTTTCTGATTTATGGACGGTTGATAATGTACGTTATCGCGTACTGTATTATCGTACCCAACGTGTGCACGCTGACGGCAACACCACTCGCGATGAATGCACCCCAATTGTGTTTGCCGACGGCAATTTAATTGGTACCGGTGAGTTAGCATTGACACGAATTCCTGAGAATAACTGATTAAATTCTGGCTGAAAACGACAGTATCTGCTACAATTTCCGGTCTTGAATTTTATACCTCACGCACTCATCTAATTAGAGTACATAATCGTACCTTTTTGAGTCGCCGTAAGTTTAAGACCGGTTACTTTTCTATATTAATAACAGGTGGTAGATCTGTATGCAGCAGAGTCGTCAATCACAGCTCAGGCTTCTTATTGCCAAAGGTAAGGAGCAAGGTTATCTCACTTTTTCAGAAGTGAACGATCACCTACCTTCTGAGATCGTTGATTCGGATCAAATCGAAGACATCATCGGCATGATCAATGACATGGGTATTCAGGTGTTTGAAAACGCACCCGATGCCGATGAATTGATGATGAGCGAAGACACCGCTGATGAAGACGCAGCTGAAGCCGCCGCGCAAGCATTAGCAAGCGTGGATGGTGAGTTGGGTCGCACCACTGACCCTGTGCGCATGTACATGCGTGAAATGGGCACAGTTGAATTGTTAACTCGCGAAGGCGAGATCGACATCGCAAAACGCATTGAAGATGGTATTAACCAAGTTCAATGTTCCGTTGCTGAATATCCTGAAGCCATCAACTTCTTGTTGGATCAGTGGGATTCATGCGAAGCGGAAGAAATGCGTTTAACCGACATTATTTCTGGTTTTATTGACCCGAATGAAGTGGATGAAGCGCCTGTCGCTGCAACGCACATTGGTTCTGAACTGAGCGAAGACCAGCTTGAAGACGAAGATGAAGACGTTGATGACGACGACGATGACAGTGATGATGACAGCTCAGATAGCGGTATCGATCCTGAATTCGCGCGTCAGAAATTCGCTGAACTTCGTGACCAATACGAGAAAACCCGTGCCGCAATTAGCAAGCATGGTCGTGATAACGCAAAAGCGCGCAAAGAAATTGAAGCGCTAAGCGAATTGTTTAAGCAATTCCGTCTGGTACCAAAGCAGTTTGATCGCTTAGTTAAAGACATGCGTGACATGATGCACCGCGTGCGTGTACAAGAACGTTTAATCATGAAAATGTGTGTTGAACAGGCGGGTATGCCGAAACGCGCATTCATGAAGCTGTTTGCGGGTAACGAGAATAGCACCGCGTGGTTGGCGAAAGCCATTGACTATGGTGAAGCGTATTCCGAGTCGCTATCAACGCTGCAACCAGAGTTGGAGCGTTGTATTCACAAGCTTGCAGAAGTGGAAGTGGAAACTGGCTTAACCATTGCTAAAGTCAAAGATATCAACCGTCGCATGTCAATTGGTGAAGCGAAAGCTCGCCGTGCGAAGAAAGAGATGGTTGAAGCGAACTTGCGTTTGGTTATCTCTATTGCGAAAAAATACACCAACCGTGGTTTACAGTTCTTGGATTTAATTCAAGAAGGTAACATCGGCTTGATGAAAGCCGTAGATAAGTTCGAATATCGTCGTGGCTATAAGTTCTCAACTTATGCAACATGGTGGATTCGTCAGGCCATTACGCGTTCAATTGCGGACCAGGCGCGTACCATTCGTATTCCGGTTCACATGATTGAAACCATCAATAAATTGAACCGTATCTCGCGTCAAATGCTTCAGGAAATGGGTCGTGAACCGACACCAGAAGAATTGGCCGAGCGCATGGTCATGCCAGAAGACAAAATCCGCAAAGTGCTGAAAATCGCTAAAGAGCCCATTTCGATGGAGACTCCAATTGGTGACGATGAAGATTCGCATCTTGGCGACTTTATTGAGGACACCACGTTGGATCTTCCGGTGGACTCAGCAACTTCAGAAAGCCTACGCAACGCGGTTCGCGAAGTGTTAGGTGGGTTGACGCAACGTGAAGCGAAAGTACTTCGTATGCGCTTTGGTATTGATATGAATACCGACCATACGTTGGAAGAAGTTGGTAAACAGTTTGACGTTACCCGTGAGCGGATTCGTCAGATTGAAGCCAAAGCGTTACGCAAGCTACGTCATCCAAGTCGTTCTGAGCAGTTAAAATCGTTCTTGGACGAGTAAGTTCAGATTTAATCTGAACGATTTAACGTAAAAAACGTCTTAAGAAGCTCTAGCCCTTGTGGCTAGGGCTTTTTTATTTTTAGGGCGAAATTTGTTAAAATGTGCCTAACTTCGCTGAAAAGGATGAAATATGATCGCAGTTGATCAGAACAACACCGAAATACAGCAACCGCGTCGAATTATCGATGCCCACTTTCATATCTACAACGATTCATTTCCGTTGATAGAGAATCAGGGTTTTTTACCGAAGCCGTTTTCCATTGAAGACTATCGTCATCGTACCAAGGATTTTAATATTCGTGGCGGCGTGATTGTGTCGGGCTCTGTGCAGGGGTTTGATCAAAGCTACTTAAAAGCAGCCTTGGCAGATATGGGTGATCAATTTGTTGGCATCACTAACTTGCCAAGTAGTGTCTCTGATGAAGAAATATTAAAACTTCGTGACCACCGTATTCGTGGTATTCGCGTGAACTTGAAACGCGGTGTGGTGAGTGGTCTTGATAACTTAGTCGATTTTGGCCAACGCATTTGGGATTTAGCCGGCTGGCATTTAGAGATTTACGTCGACAGCCGTGAGCTGGATGAGGTGATGCCGAAGCTACTGAAACTGCCAAAGGTATCGGTTGACCATTTAGGTATGGCACGCTCTGGCCTATCGCAAATTCAGAAACTGGCAGACAACGGCGTTCACATTAAAGCATCCGGTTTCGGACGTACCGAAGTAGATGTTGCCAAAGCGGTGAAAGCGATTTATGCGATTAACCCTGAAAGCTTGATGTTTGGCACTGACTTGCCTTCAACACGCGCCGAGCGTCCATTTAATGTGCGTGATATTGAAACCGTGTGCGAAGCACTCGGCGATGACAAAGCCATTGATAAAGTTTTCGCTGGCAACGCCGCCGATTTCTATCACATAAACCTATAAAAAACCCCATTCGGGGTCATGACAAGCGGGTCGAAATTTCATATACTTGCGCCCGCTTTGTTAATCCCACGGGATTAACCACCTACCTGTAATGGCCCCTTAGCTCAGTGGTTAGAGCAGCCGACTCATAATCGGTTGGTCCCCAGTTCAAATCTGGGAGGGGCCACCACTTTTAAAGGCTTTCAGTGTTAATTGTCACTAACACAAATTAGTTGGTGCTACCTCTGTGCTACTTTTTAGAATAACACAAATGATCTTGGAATCTACGTCCAACATTTTGGGTTTACTGTTATTTTATCTTTCACCATGTCAGCAATAGCAAGCGCTGCAAGGTGTCCATGGGCTATGTAACTCATTTACTCCCAGGAAAGAAATTAAAAAATCTAAAACTGTTAAATCTTTTACTGGGCAGCTTGTTAATGAGAGACATAGCAAATGGTCTGCATCAGTAAAAACACAAGGTGGTGAGTGCAAAGAGACAGTCACAGACCGTAAGGAATCATCACCAGTAATCCAGAATTGGAGTTGCCTAATCAGCTAATAATGGTCGTTAGCACTGACGCTTCTATATGTTACACGTTCAATAGTTGCACCGATCTTACAGTATCAGCAAAATTCATAGTTGGCACCTAAAGGTAGCCTTGCCAAATGGGCAATACTGAATCCACAGAGAAGAGGAATCGCTCGGTGGGTGCCGACTTGCACCTCGAAATGATTTGAATGAATAAATTTAGAAAATAGTATAAAGATCATATTATGTTATTTTGGTAGATACGAGCAGTTCAGTGTATTGATTGGTTATGCTACTGTTATTTAACTAATTGAGTGGAGAAGCTTACTGCTTTTTAGCAGATATTTTATATATGGATATTCCAAAAAAGGTAAAAGACAGTAGTGCTATAGCATCATGGAGTGGTTTTATATATCAAGGGAAAATAGCCCTTTATCACTGTATTAAATTACTCATCAATGAAGGATGCAAGTCGAACCGCTTAAAAGTAGAGTCTCTTGATGATTTTGTTATTTACGATGCGAAAGGTACGGCTTTAAGCCTTCATCAGGTAAAAGCCAAGGTCGATTGTAAACGCTCTGCATACAACGCAGCTATTAAACAGGCGGCAGAGGTTGTAGCATATGGCATTGATAAACATACTAAGCGCTGGTTTCATGTTGCTCGTGAGCTGGATGATTTCGCTCCATACACTCCTGCCAACAAAAAACAAAGCAAAGTAGAATTTTACTGCTACAGCGATGGTAAGCAGTACCTTCAGTTGGACCTTGTAAATGCCGAACTTGAGAAAATAACTTCGGATTATTTAACAAAATCTGGACTAAGTAACTCTCCATTATTAATTCAGTACAAACTCGGCCTTCTGTATACACTGTTGGATACGAAAGTTATATCTGCTCATGCCAAGATTCACAATGAGGGTGAATTAAAGTTTGACGCAGCAAATCAAACTCCAATCTTATTTACTGAGGTTGAGGCATGCCTAACAGCAGAAGTGCTGGATGATACCGACGAGCATATGGTTTTAAATCGGTTTAGACGCAATATATTGGAGAGAACGGATAAACTTATCGAAAGTAATAAAACCTCCTCTCAGATATCTATTGTCGATGTCTTAGCTTGTCGGAGTGCTGTTGCTCATATGAATACACAAACGTTGAAAAGACTCTACTACGCAAAAAAGCCTAATCTAGCCGCAGTAATCATTGACGGCTTTAGCAATGATAGCGTGGAGAACTATTTGAATATCATCGCCTTGATTAAAAAGTTAGTAACTCTGCCTGACCTTCCTCATTATTACCAAACACAGTTCGGCACATATCTACCAACCGCAATCCGGCTAACAAAGGTCAATGAAAAGCTGTCCCTATCGGAAATACAAGACAATGTTGAAGCATTACGAGAAAATTCAACAATTCAGGATGTGTTATACGAATACAACAACTTAATAGTTGACATGGAGCATCCCGCTTTCCCACTTAGTGAAGCATCAAAATTAACAGGCAAGTTCATGGACGTGTCAGAACAAGATCATTTAGGGAACGGTCGTCTCACTAAAATTCATAACGTGAGATTTATCTCTGCAAAAGATGCACAGGAGGAACTAAATGATTAAACAGATTATTCGGCATGTAGCGGAAAGTTCACCTTGTCAATTCCAACAACTGGATAGCCAGTTTGAAGAACTTACATTTTACAAAGCAAGTCATCCAAACCACGAACGTTTTCTCGTTATTGTTGAAACTGATAAAATAAGTACGCCGTCTGAGTTGAATGATAAGGTCCAGGCCAGCACACCTCCTAATCTTCTGAGTACGCCATCTTTTGCTAAAAATACTGATTTAGTTCTTCTATTTAGATTAGATAGCTTAACGGAACTTGGGAAATATGAGGACAGTATTTTTGATATTGAAGAAAACGCGTACAGTCTGAAAAAGCATGTTCTCTACTATACTCCTACTGAGTTAGATGAGCTTAATCAGCAGCTGAACCTTGGTAGGAGTTTGGAGGAAGTACTCACTGACCCTGAATTCTTCAACCACTATAAACTTAACCCTACTGAAGAAACTGCTTTTAGTCTTGCTTGTCGTCTTTATGTCAAGCTTCCATTTTTATCAGTCCCTGCACTAGAAGCCACGTTGACGAGTGCAAACCAACTCGCAGATACACTGCTAAATGAGCAACAGCTTTTTTCCTTTTTCAATTCAATAGAGATGAAGTTAGATAACGGACAAACATATCACGAAGTCATGGAGGAGTTAGTCAGTGAACAAATGGCGGATTAGTAGACTGAAAATAAATGGCTTTAAGATATTCTCTTCTTTTGAAGAGAAGTATAACAACAGTCTCATCATCTATGATGGCCCTAATGGATTCGGTAAAACTTCGTTGTTTGACGCTAAACAGTTACTTTTTCGCGGGCAGCTACCCCGAATTGCCGCTCGCCTAAAACCCGTTACTCCCAATAAACATAGCTTTAGAAGCAATCTCTATCGTCACGATGGTTACGATGGTGATATTAGCATCGTCGCTGAGCTGACGAATGGTCGTCAGACGATTAATATTATGCGTAAAGCTGATGCCAAGGAGATGAAGGCAAAAAACAATAAACCCAGTGAGTTCTCGATTTTTAAGTTATATCAGTCAGAGAGTTTCGATGATTGCTCATCTGCGACAGCAATTTCTAACGAAGATGCGTTCTGGCAAAAACACCTAGGAAGTAATTTCCAAAAAAATTTCGATGTGCTGAACTACCTACAGCAAGATAGTAAAGCGTTGATTATTCCAGATGGTTGTTGTGAAGATACTACGAGAACTAAGCAAATTGAGCACCTTATTAATCTGGATGAGCTAAATGCTCGGTTGGATAACCTCAAAAAGCTGAAAGATGCTCGAAAAACAGCTTATACGCAAGAAGTAAAAATTCGCGATATGTTAAAAGGTGAAATTGATAAGCTTAAACACCAATTATCAGCTCCAAGTAAAATAACTCGATACGGCCGACTGACAACAACAGATTCAGTTCCAGTTTGGGATTCGGAAAAACCGTTAACAGCAGAGCGTTTAGGTGATTATCCAAGTCATATTGATTCGGTTAACTTGGTTAAAGAGCTTGTGAACCACGCTGATGAAGTGGCACTGCGTGAACGCAACAGAAAGAAAAGTGCTTTTCTACAGACGGATGAATTTGCTTTGGCAGTGCGCCTTGCCAATCACGTCGACAAGCTAAAGCCTTTGAGAGAATTGCGAGGGCAGAGGAAACCACTAGTGCAAGCAATATCTGTTGCAAAAAAGAATGCAACAGATTTAAAAGAAGCTGATTTGTCTCCACTGAAACATGCCTTATCTGATGATTTTGATAAGTTTGCTACTCTTGTTCGGCAGAAAATCAAACTTCAGGCCTATCAAAATACAGTCGGTGATGCCAAAACTAGAGCTGTGGAGTTACGTAATAGGCTTATAAAAACAATCAATGAGGATGAAAATAAATGCCCTCTGTGCGGTTTTGATTACGAAGATCACCAGCTTCTAATTGACGCAATAGAGGCACGAACCCAACAAGTAGAAAAAGAGCTGGATGAGAATGAGAGAAAAATCGCGGAGCTTACACAAAAAATAAGTCAAACATTACAGACGCTGCTATTGAGTCTGCAATATGAGCTTAAAGAACTAGATGAAAAGTTCAACGAAAGTCTATTAAAAGAGCTGGAAGCTCACGAGCACCAAACAAGTCGATTGCTAAAAATTGCAGAGCGGGTGCGACAACTTAATATCATACTTCCTACTGAATACGCAGAAACGACTGAGAGACAGATTCAACAGGTAGAGGCTATTCGACAGCAGATACAAAGCTCCTTTGAGCAAGAAAATGATCTTCTGTCAGAACAGGCATTAGCTCTTTACTATAGTGCATTTAAGAGTCCAGATGATCTCAAAAATGTTAACTGGGAAGCCATTGAGGACAAAATTACTTATCTGACCGGCGAGTATAACAACCTAGTTAGTAATTCGTATCAGGAGAAGTTAGAAGCATTTAGTAAATCCCTAGCTAGATTAGAAGCCATTAGCAAAATAGAAAATAAACTAAAAGCTACCGAACAACAGCTCAATCTGGCTCGTAATACATACATAAACCAGACACTTGGTGAAGTCGAGTTACTTTTTCATATCTACAGTGGGCGTTTATTGCAAAATATGCAAACTGGCTTAGGAATATTTTTAGAACGAGCAGAGGGAGCACAAAAAGATACCCCTTTGCAGTTTAAAACGACGCGAGGCAATGAGCATGATGCGGCTCTTTCAATGAGTAGTGGACAAATAAGTGCACTCGCGTTAGCTCTATTTCTATCACTTAACAAAAAATATGCGGAAACCGCTTTTGTCTTTATTGATGACCCAACGCAATGTATGGATGAGGTTAATATTGCTTCATTGAGTGACTTGCTTAGAGTAGAACTTAGGGACCGACAAGTCATTATATCGACGCATGAGCAAGATGTAGCCAATTATTTAGCTTATCGTTACGGTAAAGCTGGTTTGCCACATCAAAAAATAAATCTCTTAAAAAGGCATCGGGATAGGCATACTTAGGTTGCTCTTGAAGGCGGATTGGCGACGAGTCGTCCCTACCCGAATGAGGTAGAGACGACTCGCAGAGTCGCCCGTCGAGGCCGCTGCTCATGATGCCTCGACCCCCAATCCGCCTAAAAAATCTTTAGGGCCAGAAGAGGGATGAAGATTTGGGGAGTGAAAAAAGCGGTTGTAATCTTTGATCATTGTGGTAATTTTAAACGCAAGATAGCTCGAAATGAGCATCAAAAAAAGGGCGTATTCACTGCCCGTAACACGTTCCTGAGGAGCTGCACTCGCAGCATGATGGGTCAATCGACCATCCCACTATAAACACCTGCATAACCACAGTAGTCCGTGCTGTATTTCAACAGAAATCATGCGGCTCAGCTTTGTTGCTTTAGACCAGTTAGCCTTTATGTCTTGGGACAATATGTTCGGTTACGTACCGCTCATATGGCTTTAAGACTTACCTATTTTGGCGTTTCGCCCCCTGGTCTTCGGTTTGGTGATTTTCTCCATATTTTCAAATTCAATTTTAAATTTATGAGGAACGTGAAATGAGCCAATTAGGATATCGTCTTCATCAAATGGTGAACAACACACATCGAGAAAGTAGTTTTAGCACCCGCGCTACCCGCAGCAAAGTTTTAAACCTTGCCGCCAATCAACTATTGAAAAACGGTTACAGGTTAAAAGATCCATCAGGTATGAAAACCAAACATGTGAATTATCTTGTGCAGCGCTGGCAAGATGAGGGACTCGCAGCAAAAACGATTAAAAATAGAATGGCTGCACTTCGTTGGGTCGCGGAAAAAATCGGCAAGCCCAACATTTGCTTACGTGGAAATGATGACTACGGCATTCCGCGAGTACGCAATAATCCCATTGGTAAGTCAAAAACACTCGATATGGACAAACATTCGAAAATCAAAAGCGATTTGATCAAGCTTTCTCTGCGCTTGCAACAGGAGTTTGGGCTGCGTAAGGAAGAGTGTATGAAGTTCAGCTTATCTTATGCGATGAAAGACGCTCAAACACTGAGAATAAAGGGTACTTGGGCCAAAGGTGGCAAGTATCGAGAAATTCCCATTTGAATGTAGAGATTTACTGCTCTAATTCGATCTTCATATGAAAACATCAGACTACCTCCAAAGTAGTCCAAGTTTTTGGCCGCACCCTCAGTTTGGATCAATTTTACTCCGTTGGTAACATTAGCCTTTGCAAGAGTTTGATACTCTTGCTTTTACTAAATCAAACTCCACTAATGAACTATCGCTTTTAATATGTGTAGATTTTAAGCATGGATCGTAAAGCATTATTTTTGTACCAAGTGTTCCGAGATAAATGTATTCGCGCTTCATAGAATCTGTATAGATGAACTTTTTTCCTTCCTCTTTGTATACATCATAGGCTTTTGCATATCCGGCCACGGAGCTAGCTATGATAAAGCTCAATATAATTGTTCCTACCACCCATGACTCTATAATTAAGCCTTTATTTAGAATTCGAGATTTCGAGCCTTCGCTGACGATCAAAAAACCAACTAGGGTTGCGAACGTTAGGATCGGTAGGGGTAATAATTCGAAAGGATTGAAAGTTGGAAATATCACTTCTGCCAAGAATAACGCTATGGCTGCCATTAACGAAACCAACGACCACCAGAAAAAAGCTTTTCGGTATTCCTGCCTGAGCTCCGTCAAAACCCTTTTGTTATCTTCCCATTCTTCTTCGATTTGAGAGCATTCTTTTTTATGGGAGTCGTGATCAATTTTTACTCGTAGAAGACGTTCTTTGAGATCATCTGGGAATTCAGAACCAAGTCTATTTTGCTCGTTAGTTAAAGTTTCAATTTCTACATCCGTTTTTGATAAGCTTTCTTTGTAAGAAATGAGCTTATCCTCTCCTTGCTCGAAGGCTCGTATTGAATTCACAAATCCGCTTTTGAAAACTGTCAAAAACATAATTGATAAGATTAGACCTTGAATAGCTATAGGTATTAACCCTAAGATTGCACTAGAGCCAATTAAACTTATCTCAGCATACTGAAACGGGTTTATACCAAAAGCCTTCCAATAGAAGACAGAGTATAGCGAGCCCGAGACCACGCTCACAATGAGTAATCCAGAGATCAACTGGGGAATTCTCTCTACTATGGAGGCACTTTTATTCATGTTGGATACCCATTCGGTTGGTTGTTAAATCAATCATACTAATTAAATCATTGGCCCACATTTCACCCACAAGAATTTTGCTTAAGAATCGTACTTTTATAGCCTCATAAAAGGGCTTCCGAGGTGGAGGAGTTGATTTACTATACAAGAAGTCCCCGCCCTGATTTGAACACATTAGAGTCTAACTATCAGAGGCCCAAAAGATCATTGATATCAATTTCTGGAGCGACACTGCGAGCAAGAAATAGTCCTCGAATTTCAGCATTAGGATAGTGTTCAAGTATGATATTTTTAACAACTTTAAAGTGAGATCCGGAAGTTAATACGTTGTCAAACACAATAAATTTTGCACGGTCTGTGTCAACTGAATCGCTACTGATTTGCTATAGACCTAACAACTGAGTTTTTTTAGCCTGAAATTCAGCCTCTGTGATTATTTTCTTGTCTTTGAGAGCAGCTAGTTTCTCTAACTGCTCGTAAACATCAACTTCTTTATCGGAATTCTTTTCAGATTGAATTGTATTTTTAGGAACGTCTCGTCCGTCAATAAGGTTACGAGCTATATCTGCGAACACCTCTGCAGAGCCTTTGTCTATGTTGGATATTTCGGCGTTGTTACCGGATGCATAAATTTTAATTTTGCCATACATCATTCCACTCTCAAAACTCACTGAAGAGACTGATTTCAATGGGAATTCTTCCATTTTCAGACTGAAAAATCCTTTATCAATGAATAACAGTCTTTTTGAGGTTGCGCATAACAAGCCAAGTCCATTTTTATATAGACCTTGCGCTACATACTCTAACATCTCGTCTTCTCTAAGAATTTCAGCTAGAACCTTTAACTCTTTATTGGCAAAAATAAGCATATGTATTTCAAGCTCTTTGATACGAGCCATAACATTATCAAGATTTTGAGCCATAAATCCTCCGTGAATTTCCAAAGTAGTAATCTATGCTGACAGCATAGATTACTCTATTCTTTTTACATAAGAAGAGAAAATTAGTGAGCAACTTTTGTAATCCCCCCAATTAAAGTAGCAGTTAATCGTAAAATTAATGAACGGCCTACTTTTAGTGTTTGGGCGGACTACCTCCTTTCTTCGTTACAACTTTGGATAGCAAGCATGAACTTGCAGTTAATAAAATTTACGGTGAAGAATATTTACAAATGAAAAATCAAACCCTGGCTAGACGCGGTTTATCTTTACCAGCTGCTATCTGCATCAATTTGTTTGATAAAGTTCTTTAAATCGTCGTTTAGCTTCTTTGCTGCGGTTATAGATTGTTCCGGATACCCACTCTGTGTTCCCTCACGAATATCAGTCCAACCACCAGATGAATATTGAGAACCGCTAAAATATATTTTGAAATTGCTATAAGTCGTTCTTAATCGTCCGTCTTTAACGTCAATACGAAGCGAAAAACGTCCGGGCATTGGGGCTATTAACGGGAACGTGTATTTCATTCCTCCGTTACCAACAATGACACCGGTTTCTTTGTCAGCAAGCTCAATTACTTCCTCTGAATCGACAAATGCCTCAGCGAGCCAAAGTCGAGTGCGATCAAACAAAATCGATTTATCGATATCTTTATCAAATTCGATAATTTCTTGATATTCAACGAGAGGAGTATTGTTTGTCGTAGAAGCACAACCGCTGAGTATGGTTAATACGATGGATAAAAGAATAATCGATAGCTGTTTCATTTTCGATCCTTGCAAATGAATGTTAAATTTGTGTTTCAATGAACATACAGGAACAGACATTGGTTTGTAAACCTCTTAGCAAATTCATAGAAGATTGGAGCGATATGACGACGCTAAATTTGACCTAGATAAAATAAACTTCTGAATAAACTCAATCGAATTACTCTTAATCTTTGTGGTAATCTGCTGACAACACTCAGATAGGAAGTAACAACGTGAAACCATTAAAAAACTACTTAGTTTGCTTATCTCTTTTCACAGCAATGATGTTGTCAGCGGCAATCAATGCGCAAGATACAGAAGCTAAACAAGAGAGTGCAGCAACAGCGGAACCCGTTCCAGAACCAACCAATTTCCGTTCGCAGCACAAAGGCACATTTAACGGTACTCGGTTAACGTACACCGTGGATGCTGGTGAAACCTATATTCGGAATAACGAAGGCGACCCAACTGCGGCGATTTTCTCGTTCGATTATGTGGTGGGAAGCAAACAAAACCGACCGGTCACGTTTATTTGGAATGGTGGCCCAGGTTCGTCGTCAAACTGGTTACACATGGGCGGCTATGGCCCGAAACGCATTGTGGTTCCAAGTGATGCGGAGCATCCGGGCGCTGCGCCATACACCATGAAAGATGCACCGGAAACCATTCTTGATGTTACCGATATGGTGTTCGTTGACCCGGTAGGCACCGGCTTTTCACGAGCAATTGGCAAGGGTAAGAAAGAAGACTTTTGGGGCTTAACCGAAGATGCGAAGTCAATGGCCGCGTTTATTGCTGAATGGCTAACCAAGAACAATCGTTGGAACTCGCCAGTGTTCTTACTTGGCGAAAGCTTCGGTACGACGCGAGCTGCCGCGGTAGCCAAGGTATTACTCGATGATTACGTGATTAATGTGAACGGTATTGTTTTTGTGTCACAGGCACTCGATTATCAAGGCTCAACGCCGTATGTGGATGACAACATCATTTCGTACATTACCTATATTCCGACCATGGCCGCGACCGCGTGGTATCACGGCAAGGTTGATAACTCAGGTGATTTTGAAACCTTCATTCAGCAGAGCCGTGACTTTGCATCACAAGAACTGTTACCAGCACTGTTTCAAGGTAACTTACTTAGTTCAGACGAGCGGGCGCGCTTGGTGAGCCAGCTTCAGCGCTTCACTGGCCTTAGTAAAGAATATATCGAGCAAGTGGATTTACGAATTAACGCGTTCCGTTTTGCGAAGGAATTACGCCGTGACGAAGGCGTTGCCGTCGGTTTACTCGATAGCCGATATATTAACGATGAGCGCGACGATGTCGCAGCCCGCCCAGAATCTGATGCAGCACGAGCAATTTCGCCAGCGTATAAAGCATCACTCATGCACTACATGCGTAATGATTTGGGGATCGATTGGAGTCGGAAATACTTGAATCCGGCCGATCCAGAGCTATCTGGTAAATGGCGCTGGAGCCCGCTGCCTGAAGGGCGCTCATGGGAACCACATTATGTGAATACGGCACCTGACTTAGCCTCTGTGCTGCGTAGCAACCCAATGCTAAAAGTTATGGTTGGCTCTGGCTATTATGACCTGATCACGCCGTTTTTCGACGCCGAGTACACCTTGAATCGTCATGGCATTGCGAGTGATGACATCATCTATCGTTATTATCACGGCGGTCATATGATGTACGTGCATGAACCTGCGCGCCAAGCATTACTGAAAGATACGCGTGATTTTATTCGCTCGCAGATTGGTAAATCGAATTAAAAAAATGTAACTGCGGAAACAATTGCTTACGACGTCAACCTGTCGTTGAGGTGCTGTAACTGCTAAATTTGAGCTCTCGATAACGTTGTTGTGAGAGCTCAAATGTTTTTCTCTTTAAATAAATCTCTAGTTATTCTCGGTCTCTTAGCTGCCATTGGCACAATTTTGCCAGTGCATGCCGATGCCACACAAAATGTCACCATCTGTCAGCAAGGTGATTGTGGTCGTGACTTGGCAGAGTTGGAACGGTTTGCGCGCAAAGGCAGTGGTGATGCGGCCGCCGTTGTGGCAATGGCATACGCTAGCGGCGATGGTGTCGAACAAGATCTCGAAAAAGCCAAAGAATTTATTGAACAAGGCGCTCGTCGTCGTAATGCGATGGCGATGTTCGTGTTATCGGACTGGCACAGTCGCGGCTTTGTGGTAGAGCAAAGTGACGAAAAGGCACAGCAATGGCTTCAGCGAGCCGTTGATTTAGGCTACGCCCCAGCGCAGTACCAACGTGGCATGCAGTTGCTCGCAGCAACTGACCCAGAGACGCAACAAGAAGGCGTTCAGTTGGTACAAGCCGCAGCTGATACCAACCTCGTAAGCGCAATATATGTGATAGCGCGCTTTAAGCAAACTGGCACATTAATGGAACAAGACTTAACCGCGGCTGGCGCGCTCTATGCTAAGCTCGCGCGTACTGGTCATGCTGATGCCCAAACGCAGTTACGACGGATCAATCAACAACTCGCACAAGCCGGCATGAGTAACACCGAAGAAGCGAAACGCTTGCAAGCAGCTGAAGCGGGTATGGAACGCATAACAGTAACGGCCGATGCCAATCATTTCCGTAGCCAACTGGGTCGCTTGATAGACCAGATTGATGCCTCAGGAAGTTTCGACAACCGTTCGGTAGGGTCGCGCATACAAGGCGTCGGCTGTGCCGATACCGGCAGTGTTTGTGCCGTCAACAAACCTGAGAAAGGTCAGGGCAGCTTAAGAGATGTGCTTTCAGGCGGGCAAGGCAACTAATTATAAATGACCAGCGGTACCGTGATGCGCATAGCAACAACGCGTACCGCTGGTAAATTCTTAGCCTTGAGCTTTTGCAGCTCGAGCGGCGTGTAATTTTTTGTAGCTTTCAATTAAGCGTAGATGGCGATCAAGCCCCTCTAACTGTGTATTGGTTGGAGTTAAACCTGGGAAACGCACCGAGCCTTCCACCGCACCTACTACGTCTACCATTGTTTGCTCACCGAACATACGTTTGAAGTTT
This sequence comes from Pseudidiomarina marina, assembly GCF_044807045.1. Lineage (NCBI taxonomy): Bacteria > Pseudomonadati > Pseudomonadota > Gammaproteobacteria > Alteromonadales > Idiomarinaceae > Pseudidiomarina > Pseudidiomarina marina. The sequence continues at coordinate 932,362 of NZ_CP085233.1, forward strand.
GGTAGGTAATCTTCCAATGCCATATCGTCGTCTAATGCAATTTCTAAAACCGCGCTCACCGCACGGTAGAACAAGGTGCGTGCAACTGTGTTGTCGTTGTACTGAAGAAAGGCTTCAACTAAATCGTAAGCATCTTCGTGACGGCCTAAGGCAAGATAGATAAGAATCTTGAGCTCAAGAATGGTTAATTGGCCCCACACGGTGTTTTCGTCGAACTCGATACCAATGAGTGTGATGATATCGATGTAGTTGTCCAATTGGCTGTCTTCGAGGCGTTCAACTAAATCTTCAAGCTGTTCGTCAGTAAGACGGTGCAGATTAAGAATATCTTCACGGTAATCGAGCGCTTTGTTGGTATTGTCCCAAACTAAGTCTTCAATTGGATAAACTTCGGAGTAACCTGGTACCAAAATTCGACATACAGGTGCACCAAGCTCAGTATAAACCGCCATGTAAGCCTCAAGCTCCATGCCTTCAAGAATACCAAAAAGATTTTCTGCTTCTTCTTGGTTGGTGCCGGAGAAGTCCCATTCGCAAAACTCATAGTCACTGCGCGAACTGAAGAATCGCCATGATACGAGACCGGAAGAATCGATAAAATGCTCGACAAAGTTGTTTGGCTCAGTCACGGCCATGCTATTAAAAGTTGGCGGTAAAAAGTCATTCAAACCTTCGAAGCTACGGCCCTGCATCAACTCCGTAAGACTGCGCTCCAGCGCTACATGGAAACTTGGATGCGCACCAAACGAAGCAAACACGCCGCCAGTGCGCGGGTTCATTAAGGTGACACAAGCAACTGGGAAGCGTCCGCCTAATGAGGCATCTTTCACAAGTATTGGATACCCTTGTGCCTCGAGTGCTTGAATGGCCTCAACAATATCAGGGTACTTGGCGAGCACCTCGGCCGGCACATCCGGTAACGCAATTTCATGTTCGATAATTTGTTTTTTAACGGCGCGCTCGAAAATCTCCGATAGGCACTGTACTTGTGCCTCTGGCAAGGTATTGCCGGCACTCATACCGTTACTCAAGTAGAGGTTTTCAATTAGGTTCGATGGAAAATAAATAGTTTCGCCATCGGAGTGACGCTGAAACGGTAGCGCGCAAATACCACGATCAGCACGACCGGAGTTGGTATCGATTAAATGAGACCCTTGCAATTCGTTGTCTGGGTTATAAATATCCAAACAATAATCATCCAGTAACCCATCAGGAATGGCGTCATTTTCGGTCAGCGGGAACCACTTTTCATTTGGGTAGTGAACGAAGTCAGCATGCGCAATTTCCTCTCCGAAATACTGGTCGTTATAGAAAAAATTGCAGTTGAGTCGTTCAATGAATTCGCCTAATGCTGAAGCCAATGCCGCTTCTTTGGTTGCGCCTTTGCCGTTGGTAAAACACATCGGCGAGGCGGCGTCGCGAATATGCAATGACCATACATGTGGCACAATATTACGCCATGAAGCGATTTCGATCTTCATGCCAAGGTCGGCAAGAATTTGCGTCATATTGGCGATGGTTTGCTCTAGTGGCAAATCTTTGCCTTCAATGTAGGTGAGAGAACTGCCTTCTGGCTGCCCCATCAATAGCGCTTGCGCATCTTCATCGAGATTCTCAACCACTTCAATTTGGAACTCGGGGCCGGTTTGTACCACTTTTTTAACGGTACAACGGTCGATAGAACGCAGAATGCCTTGACGGTCTTTCTCAGAAATATCTTCAGGTAACTCGACCTGAATTTTAAATATTTGGTTATAACGATTCTCGGGGTCAACAATATTATTCTGTGATAGACGTATATTGTCCGTCGGGATATTGCGCGAAAGACAGTAAACCTTCACGAAATACGCCGCACACATGGCCGATGATGCTAGGAAATAGTCGAACGGACTTGGTGCGGAGCCATCCCCTTTATAACGAATGGGTTGGTCTGTGACGACTGTGAAGTCATCGAACTTGGCTTCAAGACGCAAGTTATCTAAAAAGTTTACTTTGATTTCCATGAGCTCATCTAAACCACAAATTAAGAATTCGTCGGCTATTATCCCGTTTTTAGGTTAAATTGTCTTGGTGAATTCAAATTTTAACCTGCGATAGGGGCAGCGCCAGTATGACCGGATTAAGAGTGACACTTAGCGTGGTTTGTTTGAGCTTGTTGATAAATGGCTGTACATATCGTGGCGCTTACCAAGAAATGCAACGCGAGCAATTACGCCAATGCGTTGAAGAACAAGGCATTCCATACCATGAGTGTCTTGAGCGCACGAACAAATCTTACGATGAGTACATGCGCGAACGACAAGAAGTGATTAATAATCAGTAGGTATTTTTAGAAATACCGAGAGCCTGGCGCATGCTATTCGCAAATGCGACGAATTTTTCCTTCATGGTTTGTTTTACTGAAACTTCGACCGACCCCAAAACGCTATAGCCCGTAATGGTTATTTGTGGTGCTTGGCGACCGGCCATTGATGGTGCTTTGTTCTCGGATGAGCCAACAATATCGTACATGCGAATGGTGACATTCACACTTTCAGGAACAAAGATTTCGAGGCTACCCAAAACATTCGCTACGTTTACTTCAATGTTTTGATGTTGGAAAATAGCATCAGTGAAGTCAATTTTGGTTGAGCCTAAAACATCAATGACATTAATTTTCTTTGGTACAACCCACTGACCTTCACGAACACTTGAACCCAAAATACTGACAAGCCTGTCATCTTGAGAGGCCTCTCCAGCACCATAATTAGGCGTAAACGAACGCTCTTTTTTGGCGTCGTAACTGGCGTCAGCTTCTAACGGCAGGTCTTCAACTAAGGCCACTAATTGCTGATGAGAATCCGTTGCCATGGCTTCATCAAGTCGGCGTTCAAATGCCTCGGAAGAAATAATCGCGTGGCTATAATTAACGATGAGTTTATCGACGGTTTCTTCGCGAACCTGCTCGATTGGTCGGTCTTCAAGTTTTACTGGCATGGTTGGTTCCTTGTCATGACTTTAATTACTATAGTCAAAAATCATGCAATATCTAGACCAATAATACTAAATCCTTATTAATCAAGGCGTTAATTTTCAATTAGCCAAGCATTAGTTATCAATTTGACAATTAATTCGTAGAATTCCCTTAATTTTGGTCATTCTCCGCATAACCACTACCAATCGCACTGAAGGGCAGATCAAGCCCAAGCTCCGGCACTTGAAGACCTACCCACGCTGGGAATGTATTACTGTTGGGGCCAGGAACGGCTTCATACTCGTTCGCCCACGGATAGCGCTCCGCCGCGTCGATAATCTGAGGAATCAGTTCACCAGCTTTATCGCCAACCATAGATAACACTTTTTCCGGTTTAGCACCGTACCAGTAACGGTCAGGTGCCGCTGTTTTATAGTTGTGTAGCGCTGGCTGGCCACGATTTAAGCGCCAACCCACCACTTCATATACCGTATATTCCTTGGCGTTAGCTGGTTTTACCGCAATCCAGGTGTGTACCGCGAACCAGCCGCGCCAACCAAATGCATCGGCCGCATAAACTTCAATCACCGGTTGGGTTTCAATAGCTGGGCTAGGTGCTATACCTGCAGGTTCGCGAGAGGCAGTTCGCCAATCGCCTGATGAGCAACCAATGAGTAACGCAGTAATCAAAGTAACAACAAGTGTTCTGTACATAGTTGTCTCGTTAGAAAATTAAAAAAGCCTGTGCAGTTTTAACACAGGCTTCTAATACGTCAAAATCGAGCAGTTAGATTACTTGAATGTGCGAGGCTTCAACGCTTCAGGCTTCAAGAAAGGCTTCTCGCCAGTGTTGTCGTGTTGCCCCAAAATTTTCCCGTTAACCTCAGTACCGTAAACCGTTGCGTTATGGAAATTCATGAATTTCTCACGTGTCTCCTTTGCATCACCTGTATAGCGAGGATCTTGCGGACGTTCTTGAGAATTGATAAATAGCGCAACGTCCCAAGCTTCTTGGTCGGTTAAACGACCTGGTTGACCCAGTGGCATATTGTTTTGGATAAATGAGGCGGCAGTGAAGATTCGAGTCATACCTGCGCCCCAGTTATAAGAGCCGTCACCCCAAAGCGGTGGATAGACGATTTCACCCGCAAATTTTTTACCTGCCCCATCTGAGCCATGACAGACCGCACAGTTTGCTTGATAAACCTTCTCGCCATTGGCATATGTCGTTGCTTCAGGTATGTCTTTGCCTAAATGCCCAAAACCGCGACCAGCAATGTTTTTGTCATACATTTTTGCGCCTTTGGCCATGTACTGATGATAAGCCGACAGCGCTAACATGGTGTCACTACCGTATGCAGGAGGTGTGCCGTTCATTGAAAATGAAAAACATCCAGCGATGCGCTCTTCAAGTGAATTCACATGACCATTTTTGCCGCGAAAGTCAGGTAACGTTGTTGCGGCTGGCCAAATTGGACCGGACCAAGCCATTCGGCCTTCACCCATGTGGCACGATTTACAATTCATATCGTTGAAGACGTACTCGCCACGCAGTTGTTGGGTATTCATAAATAAGTCACGACCCTTCAAAATAACTTTACGTAGTTCTGGGTGAAGGTCTTTGTCGTTTTGAATATCCGCTAGAGTAGGTGCCTTATGCTCATACTGTCCCGGTTTTGGTGTTGGTAGTTTAATTTCCTCCGGTGCTTTAGACTGCGCACCAATTACAGCAACCGAGAAACTCGCGGTAAATAAAGCGGCCATGCCAAATGTGATTTTCGATAACGTTGTCATCAGTCGTCTCCTTGTCTTAACTACTGCGCCGGCTGACTGGCGAGGTATGCTGCAACCGCTTTAATTTGCTCGTCACTCAGGCGCTTAGCAATTGCTTCCATGAGCTGCACTGGGTCAGACGTGCGTTGACCTTGCTGCCACGCTTTTAGCTGCTGTTCAATGTAGCTAGCGTGCTGACCGGCAATACGAGGAAAATTCTCATCCACGCCTTGATTGTTTGGACCATGGCAACTGCTGCACGGCGGAATATAGGCATCCCAATTACCGAGTGTTGCAAGCTTCTCGCCGGCTTCGAGAAGTTCAGTTGTCGCTGATGGAGCCGAAGGTTTTGGTACTGAAAGCTGAGAGAAATAAGCGGCAAGGTCGCGTAAGTCTTGCTCTTTAAAGTTATCAATGTTCATGCTCATTACTGGATTCACGCGAGTACCATCTTGATAAGCTTTCATGGTACGGAACAAGTATCCTTCATCGAGTCCAGCTAGCATCGGAAACGCACCTGCTGCATTGCCTTCACCGTTCGCGCCATGACAAGCTAAACATGGCGCACCACTACCATCACCTTGCATGGCGAGTTGCTGTCCGCGCTGAGCATCACTTGCCGCGAACACAGACGGAATGAGAAGTGATGATGCAACAATCATTACAATTGGTTTGAGCTTCATGGCGAATCCTTATTTCCATTAAATTGACGAAGCAGATAATATTTTAGAACATTCTAATATATAATCCATAATAAATGTAAGGAAATATCTTCAAGGAGATGTGATGAAACGAGCTTTCGCCTGTCAATGTGTACTGGTTGCAAGTTTATTATGGGGTATGCCTAGCGTTGCAGTCGCCAATAATACAAAGCTTTCGAGCCAAATTTTTGTTAACTTCAGCAATCTCCAAATCGATGACCATCAAGCAGCTACAGAAGGGTGGCAGCCTGATTTAAAACGCTTCTATCTTGATCTCGATCACGGCTGGAGTGATCAGTGGAAGTTAAAAGTCACAACCGATGTGCAATGGCATCGCCAGCAAGATCCAACCGACGTTTGGTTTCGCCACGCTTATATCGCTTATCAAATGGACAAACACAATCAGTTTAAATTGGGTGTTGCCGAACTGCCGTGGATAGATTATGCAGCTCGCCGCGTTGGTTATCGTTATATCGATCCGAGCCTAAACCCAAAGAATAAACTAGCCGCACCAACTGATCTTGGGCTTCACTATGGCTTCACTAATCAAGATTTTTCTTTTGCGGTTTCAGCAATTACTGGTGGTGGTTTTCAAAAACCTCGAGTTGGTGATCAAGTAGATATTGAGCTGGCTGCTGTATGGCATATCTCGAATGCGGTTGATCTTGCAACAGGCTGGTATGAAGGCACACGAACTCAAGATAAAGATGAGAACCCCAAGTATCATGTCGCTCAACGTTGGAATATTGCACTAAGCTACCAATTAAAAGGCACGCGAGTTGGCATTGAATACGCTTACAATGATAATTGGATGCAAGTGAACAAAATGGAAGAAGATGCCAGCGATGGCTGGAGTATCTGGGCGAGTAACCGCTTACTGCCAGACTACTCAGTATTTGTGCGCTATGATTGGGTACATCCAAGTCGTCGTTTAAGTCCTGACCTAGAACGTGACTACTTTCAAGTTGGTTTAGACTGGAATGCGACCAACTTCCTAACAATTGCCTTCGTTGCAAAACAAAGTCACGTTGATAGTCTTGTGATTGAGCAAGAGCAAAACGAAATTGGCATTTGGACGATGTGGAATTTCTAGGAGGAATCATGAAAAAAGTTGCGGTTATTTTATCCGGTAGTGGTGTCTACGACGGTGCCGAAATCAATGAAGCAGTATTAACGTTATTGCATCTTTCAAAAGCTGGCGCGAGTTATCAATGTTTTGCGCCAAATGTTGAGCAACACCATGTTATCAACCACCTTACCGGTGAGGTGAGTAATGAATCGAGAAATACGCTGGTTGAAGCTGCGCGTATTGCTCGTGGTGAAATTAAACCGCTAGCGGAACTCAATGCTGCTGATTTTGATGCATTGATTTTACCGGGTGGCTTTGGCGCCGCAAAAAACTTGTGTGATTTTGCTGTGAATGGCGCAAGCGCTAAGTTGAATAATGATGTGAAAGTTGCTTGCTCAGCGTTTAAAGATGCAAATAAACCGGCTGGTTACATGTGTATCGCGCCAGTGATGGTGCCTATGATTTATGGCAAGGGCGTACGCGTCACTGTCGGCAATGATGCAGAAACTGCGGCAGCCATTGAAAAACTTGGTGGTGAGCATGTCGATTGCGCAGTTGATGACATTGTTGTCGACGAGAATCATCGCGTGGTCACTACACCTGCCTACATGTTAGCTAAATCGTTAGCTGCCGCAGAGAAAGGTATCAGCAAGCTGGTAGAGCGCGTACTCGCGATGGTTTAACCGGCGCCGAGCAATAAGCTGCCGGTAACTAAAAGTAAGTTAAATAGTAATGGCAGCGCCATTAAAAAGAATAAAGTTAATTTAATTTTTGCTCGTCGCATGAAGACACCCCCACAAACTTAATAAGCATATTAATGAGAATGGTTCTCATTTGCAAGTTTGTGAGGGTGTTTTCTTATTTAAATTTTGCTTCGATGGCTTGGTGCAATTTCTTTTTACCCCCGAGCATGAACACAACTTCGGCAACGACAAATAATGGACCGATAGCGAGACCCATGATGTCATCAACAAAAGCGGGTTTGCGACCTTCGAAATAGTGACCGATAAATTGAAAGATCCAACCGACCACAAATAGTCCGATACCCCAGCTAAGCCAAACAGCGGTTTCGAACATCGCGACATGGCTACCAAGCCACACCGCCAATCCGAGTAACAGGGTCATTAAGATACCTAAGACCAAGTCAAGTTTGAGGTAAAACAATGCGGCAATTGCGCTCACAATAATTGCCGGTGAGAGCATAAATTCTGCAACAAACCAAGTCGGTCGTGATAATAGAATTTCAATCGCAATCACTATAAGAGGAATGCCCACGAGGTGGGTCATAATATTTCGGCGGTCGCGATGATATGCGGCGTATCCAGCTAAATGTTCTGTAATTGTTTTCATGGCTTGCTCACCTATTGTTTTATTGCCAATATTAACCTGATTCTAATAAAGAACAAGGACAACCCATGCGGGAACAACTCGAACGTCGTGCTTTTCTAATTCTACTGGCAGCGGTGACCATTGCTTTTGGTTTTATACTTGAGCCATTTTGGTCAGCTATTTTTTGGGCCTGTGCGGTTTCGGTTATCTTTTTTCCGCTGCAACAATTGCTACAGCGGAAGTGGGGGGAACACCCTAATCTGAATGCATTGATTACACTGCTCGTGTGTATGCTGGTGGTTGTAATTCCAGTCATGTTTATCGCAACAGCATTTGTACAAGAAGGCATTCAGTTTTATCAACGTCTCGATTCCGGTGACATTGATCCGCGCGCAATGTTAATAAAATTGCGCGACGCGTTTCCTATCGTCGATCAGCTTCTTCAGGAGTTTGGCGTCAATCCCAACGATATTCGTGAGCAAGTGATAAGCGCCGTGCAGGGTGCTTCAAAGTTTTTAGCCAGAGAAACACTGACCATTGGCCAGAATACGTTTGGCTTTTTAGTGAGCCTCGCCTTGATGATGTATCTCACATTTTTCCTGTTGCGTGATGGTTCACACTTGCGTGATTTACTGATTAAGGCGCTTCCTATCGGCGATGAACGAGAACATGCGTTGTTTAAAAAATTTGTTGAAGTGACTCGAGCGACAGTGAAAGGCAACTTGGTTGTCGCGATTGTGCAAGGCGCGCTTGGTGGCTTTATTTTCTGGATATTAGATATTCCAGCCCCGTTATTGTGGGGTGTGATTATGGCGTTTTTGTCGCTGATTCCAGCTGTTGGCGCGGCACTGGTTTGGTTTCCTGCGGGGCTTTATTTGTATGCAACTGGAGAATGGATTAGCGCAACGATCTTAATGGCTTACGGAGCTATCATTATTGGCTTAGCAGATAATGTATTGCGTCCAATCTTAGTGGGGCGAGATACGAAGCTACCTGATTACATTGTGCTGTTCTCGACAATTGGTGGTATTTCCCTTTTTGGTATAAACGGATTTGTAATTGGACCACTAGTAGCCGCACTGTTCATGGCGGTCTGGCAAATATTTATGACCGACTTTAATCATTAACAAAACGAGTCAACCTCGTGCGCTTATGGACGTCGATAACCACCAATCAGATTGGGTTTGCTAAACACCCATTGCCAAACCTGTAAGTCGCGGGCGCGAAAAGCGCCTGCGCAAGACAACAAATAGTATCGCCACATGCGATAAAATGTGTTGTCGTAATGTTCGCTGAGATCTGGCCAAGCGCGTTCGAAGTTTTCGTGCCAGGCCATCAAAGTGGGGTCGTAGTCAGCGCCGAAATTATGGATGTCCTCGGCACAGAGAAGATCGCGAGAGGCAGTGTCGATGTGACTTAAGCACGGTAGCTCGCCATTCGGGAAAATATACTTAGCTATCCAAGGATCAGTGCCACGCACATCGCGATTGCGACCAATAGTGTGCAATAAAAATAGGCCGCTAGGTTGAAGGCAATTTGCTACAACCTCCATGTAGCGGCGATAGTTTTTGTGGCCAACATGCTCAAACATTCCTAGGCTAACAATGGCGTCAAACGATTCGTTGAGCGTGCGATAGTCCTGCAATCGAAACTCTATCGGCAAATTCTCACAAAGTTGCTTGCCAAGTGCTACTTGCTCCTTAGAAACTGTTACTCCGACACATTCAACGCCGTAATTCTCAGCGGCATATTTCATGAAGCTACCCCAGCCACAGCCAATATCGAGAATGCGCATGCCTGGCTTTAATTGTAGCTTTTTACAAACCAGCTCGAGCTTATCAATTTGCGCTTGCTCGAGAGATTGCGCATTTTCCCAATAGCCACATGTATAAACCATGCGTTTATCTAACATGGCTTGGTACAACGTGTTACCGAGATCATAATGATGCTGACCAACCAACCATGAACGTTGGGGGGATTGTAAGTTCAGTATTCGGTTTTTGAGGTAGTGCCAAATAAGCCGGGAGGGTCGAACACGATCGTGAATGCGGCTCGCGAGCAACCGACAAAAAAACACATCCAACTGCTCGCACTCCCAATCGCCTGCCATGTAGGCTTCACCAAGGGCGAGATTGCCACGTGTTAACACGTCCTCAAAAAAAGAAGCGTCGCGCAACTGCATATCCCAAGGCCGATTCCCGTTAATTTGGATATCGGCCAAGGCTAGTAAATCGCTAACAAACATTTGTGCGTTCGCCATGCTACCTCCAGTAACACGATTTATGCACAAGTGTAGTCAAGATCACTGCTTTTGCACGATGGACGGCGTAGCCTTAGCGAGACTTGGATGCGACAAATTCTGGATAGGCTTCAACGCCGCATTCAGAAATATCAGCGCCGATATATTCATGCTCCATTTCGAGACGAATACCGAATGCTCGCGCCAACAACCACCACAACACTAAACTAGTAATAAACACCCAGAGAAAAATAATAACGGCGCCAAGTAACTGAATAGATAAGGTTGCGGTTGCTGATGTAAAACTTGCACATAGCAGGCCATAAAGTCCCGCTATGCCATGAACAGAAATGGCACCTACTGGATCATCAATCTTTAAACGATCGAGCAACACAATGGATATAACCACAATGGCTCCAGCGCCGCCCCCAATCAGTACAGAACTTATTGTGGTTGCCGCTGCTGGTTCTGCAGTAATGGCAACAAGCCCTGCCAGAACGCCGTTCAATATCATGGTGAGGTCGGCTTTGCGCCAAACTAGACGAGTAATAATGAAGGCACAAACGGCTCCTGAAGCAGCCGACAAATTGGTGTTGAGAAAGATGTTGGCAACAGTGTCTGCATTCTCGGCATTATGAATACTCAGGAGTGAGCCACCATTAAAACCGAGCCAGCCAAACCAAAGAATAAGCGTGCCGAGTGCTGCCAGCGGCATATTGGCGCCGGGAATTGGGTAAATAGCGCCGCTATGACCATATTTACCTTTGCGAGGTCCGAGAATAATTACCCCGGCGAGGGCCGCCGATGCGCCTGCCATGTGCACCACACCTGAACCGGCGAAATCGGTAAATCCCATGGCGTTTAAAAATCCACCGCCCCAAGTCCAGTTGCCAACAAGCGGATAAATGATACTTGTCAGAACCACGGTGAAAACCAGAAACATAGATAATTTCATTCGCTCAGCGACAGCACCAGATACTATTGACATAGCCGTTGCAACAAACACCATTTGAAAAAACAAGAAGGCATTAGAGGAATAGTCGGTAGTTTCAGCTTGACCATACATTAGGTGATAACCAATGAATAAGTAACAAAGGCACGCAAGCGCGTACAGTAAGATATTTTTAACGAGTATTTCGGTCGTATTCTTGGTGCGGACGAGTCCAGCTTCCAGCATAGAAAATCCTGCTGCCATCCACATGACTAGCGCCGCACTTAGTAAAATAAATAATGTATCTAAAGCATAACCCAATTCGGTAATTGTCATTTCTAACTCCTTATATCGCGAATTGATCAACTTCACCGGTACGAATTCGAATTACCGTTGAAAGTGGTGTTACGAAGATTTTTCCGTCGCCGGTATTGCCGGTATGGGCGGCATCACGGATAGCATCAATTGCCGCTTCTCGTTGTTCATCGGTAACAGCAATATCAATGCGTATTTTGGGAAGGAAATCGATGCGGTACTCGGCACCTCGATAAAGTTCGGTATGGCCTTTTTGACGACCGAAGCCACGAACTTCGGTGATGGTCATGCCCTGGCAGCCAATTTGCTCTAGTGCTTCACGCACATCATTGAGCTTGGCTGGTTTAATTATGGCGATAACTAGTTGCATGGTTGCTCCTTGATCGAAAGATGACCTGATTTGGTCGTTAGTAGTCTGTTGGTCAACGTCTCTTTAAAAATAAGCAAATGCCATGCCAAGAAATTCGTTAATTAAGACGCTAACATCAGTGAAAATGCAGGATTTTTGCACTACATTGGTGCAGTTTTCTATCAGTAGGCTAAATCTTGCACTGTTAGTAGGCATTGAGCCGCGATGACTTGGGGGGAAGCTCTGACGCATGCGGTTTATGCGGGGATAACATATAATGATTGAATCTTTACAAGAGGCTGTAAGCTCCGTAATGTTAAGCAAAAGAAAACAAAGGTATCGTTATGAAATCTCTATCCTTAGTCGCAGTCCTGTTTATTATCGCTGGTTGTGCGACAAATCAGTCACCAGTGAATGAAGTGGATATTGCTGCGGCAGAAACGGTGGAGTTTATGCGTCCCTATGAGCTGTCCCGTAACGATGTAAGCTTTGTCAGTTTGGGCCGAGTGCAAGGCGAATCATGCCAAGCCAATGTTTTCTCGAGCAAGCCAACCCAACAAGAGGCATTATTGCGCATGAAAGTCGCTGCGGCAGAGCTCGGCGCAAATCGTGTGATTCTACGTCGCTGCCAACAAGACCAAACCGATGAGTGCCGTGCTCGCTGGATTTGCACTGGTGACGCACATCAATCACAGCCGTTACATTAAGTGAATTATTGTAGAAGGAGTCGTCATGCAAGTTGCTAAGCGTTCTGCAGAACTAATCGGGCAAACAGATTTATTGCGATTAAATTCACTTTCAGAGCTAACCGGATGTGATATCTGGGTAAAACTGGAGTCGCAGAACCCTGGTGGTTCAATAAAAGATCGTGCGGCACTGCAAATGATAAAAGATGCCATGGACAAAGGTGAGCTTAAGCCTGGCATGACCATTGTTGAGGGGACAGCTGGAAATACAGGTATTGGCTTAGCTGTTGTGGCGCGTTCGTTTGGTTTGAATATGCTGGCGGTGATGCCGAATGACCAAAGCAAAGAAAAAGAGCGCATGATTACACTGCATGGTGCGCAACTAAAGACGGTCGACCCAGTTCCGTTTAAAAACGAAAACCACTTCTATCATACCGCGCGGCGATTGGCTGAACAAAATGACGAGTATTGGTGGGCGAATCAATTTGAAAACACCAGCAATGCGCGGGCACATTACCTTACAACGGGTCCTGAGATTTGGCAGCAAACCAACGGCAACGTCGATATTCTTGTTTCCGTTGCCGGTACAGGGGGTACCATTGCTGGGTGCTCAATGTTTCTGAAAGAACAGAACCCTGACATTCAAGTTTGGTTAACAGATCCAGATGGCTCAGGTATATACAGCTATCTGAAAACTGGAGAATACGTGAGTCACGGTAGCTCATTTACCGAAGGCATTGGTATTATGCGGTTGGTTGAGAACTTTAAACAGGCACGTATTGATGCGGCGGTAAACTTACCAGACGACGATTTAGTAACGTTATCTCGCTATTTAGTAAATCATGAGGGCTTAGTACTTGGGAGCAGCTCATGCTTAAACGTGGCTGGCGCATTGCAGGCCGCGGTTCTACAAGGGCCCGGTAAATCAATTGTGACGTTTGCTTGTGACCTCGGCGAGCGTTCGGCCAGCAAGTTGTACAACGAAGATTATTTGCAGCAGCGTGGCGTTCGTACCGAACCCGAAGCGATATCTGAATTACTCCGCCGTTATCAGAATCAAGGCGACAAGGTTTGGTATCGCGCACCATGAAAATTAGTACAGGCTTCGGCGTTTTAGTTATCTGCGGTGGATTATTGAGCTCAGTTGGTTGGGCACAACAAGATTCATCTGCGCAAAATGAAATGCCAGAGCAACCGCTCAGCGAAGCAATTGCCACTGAAGACCCAACCAAATCACCGCTCATTATCGCTCACCGTGGGGCATCGGCTTATGCTCCTGAACATTCAGCCGTTGCAGTTGCTTTAGCTCATGCACAGAATGCGAACTACATAGAGCAAGATGTCGTGTTAACGCGTGACCATATTCCCGTTGTATTGCACGATATCATTTTAGATAAAGTCACCAACGTCAAAGAAGTTTATCCAGAAAAGCACCGTCCAAATGGCCACTACTATGTGGTTGATTTTACCTTTTCTGAGCTACAGAAACTGAAGCTGACTGAGCGTAAGAACAAGGATGGTGAGCAACGTTATCCGCAGCGTTTCGCAATGAATAGCGGTGATTTTCGAATTATGTCGTTGGCACAACAAATTGAATTAATTCTGGGTTTAAACCGAACGCGAAATATGAATACGGGGCTCTACGTCGAATTTAAAGCGGCGCGGTGGCACAAAGACCAAGATTATGACGTGGTTCAAGCTACCTTAGGTCTTTTGGCTCGCTATGGATTCAATGAAGCTATTCCCCCTGCACCTATTTTTCTTCAAAGCTTTGATCCCGAAGTGTTACGTCGTTTGAAACGTGAGTTTATGACGACGTTGCCGCTGATACAGTTGGTTGCCGAGAATAGCTGGAACGAGAGTGATATTGATTACAACACCATGCTCACAGCGGCCGGATTGGAAACGCTGCGAAGCTATGCTGATGGCGTTGGCATATGGCTAAATCACATTTACTTAGGGCTTGATGAACAGGGCGAGCCTAAATTCTCAAATGTTGTTCAGCATGCCCAAGAGGCAGGGTTAAAGGTTCACGTGTATACCTTGCGTGCTGACGACTTACCTGAAGGTGTCGAAAGTTATCAGCAACTAAAACAGTGGTTAACCGACTTAGGCGTTGATGGCGTTTTTACCGATTTTCCTGATTTGTAGCGTCGGTAAAGCTCACGCGCATTCGATAACCGTCGGTGCCATCGTCATAATACCCCGGCAGCAAATCAATTACGGCAAAGTTTAATTTCTCGTACAGCCGTATCGCGGCACTATTATCCACCTTAACTTCGAGGCCCAGACTTATCGCACCGTGTTTTTGCGCAGTGTGAATCGCATGCTCCAACAGCACGCGACCAAGCCCTGAACCACGTGCCTCAGGCGCCGCCGCAATTGAATAGAGCCGCCATCGACGGCTGTTTTTGCGGGTTAGAAGGAGGTAATAACCAATCAGTTGGCCATTTTCGCTAGTGCAAACGTAAATATGCGCACTCGTTCCCTTCAGCAGACGCCGAAAGCTCCGAGCGCCCATTCGACTGTAATCAAAGCAGCGCTCTTCTAATCCAACAAGGCTCTGAACATCATCTAAAGTTGCCGCGCGAATGTGCCAACGAGGGCCTGTGTCGCTCATTATTTTTCATCCAGTCGGCGCGCAAAATCTCGCATAATGATGTGGTAAAGCTCATCGCCTAATAATAAGTCTTCAACGCCTGAATCAATCGATGGATTATCGTTAATTTCGATGATGACTGGGCCTTTGTCTGTGACTTTCATATCAACACCATATAACCCATCACCAATTAAACGTGTTGCCTGCAAGGCGGTTTTCACAACATCTTTTGGTACTTGATGCACGCCAACCGTTTCAAAGCCACCGGACTTCGCACGACTGGTGGTGCTCGCATGATTGTAAATCTGCCAATGATTACGCGCCATGAAGTACTTACAGGCGTAAATAGGGCGGTTATTCAATATGCCAATGCGCCAGTCAAAATCTGTTTTAACGAATTCTTGGGCTAACAAAATCGTCGATTTGTTAAATAGCTCTGCTGCAACTTTTTTCAATTCTTCTTCTGATTCTGCTTTTTCTACACCAATAGAGAACGAGCCATCTGGAATTTTCAATACAACCGGATAACCGAGGCGTTTACCGATATCGCCGTAATCAATGTCTTGCTGACTTAATAACAACTCAGTACGTGGCGTTGGAATACCGTGTTTATCAAGTAACTCTTTCAGAAAGACTTTATTCGCGCACTGTAGAATCGAGTGTGGCGCATCAATAACTACCATGCCGTTTGCTTCTGCCTTTTTGGCAAAGTGATAGGTGTAATGGTTAATGCGTGTTGTTTCACGAATGAATAGCGCGTCAAACTCTAACAAACGGTTGTAATCATCCGCAGTAATCAATTCGGCATCAATGTCAGCCTCTTTGGCTGCCTTGATAAATTTCTGCAGCGCTTTTTTGTCACTGGTCGGAATCGGCTCGTCTGGGTCATGCAATATCGCTAAATCGTAACGGTATTCTTTCGGTGCTCGAGCCTTGCGCCATACTCGTTTGCTGAAGTTATCGAGTGCATCACCAAAAAACGTCTGTTGCGCATCGGACAACTCAGGTAGTGCACCGGCAACTAACTGATTGATGAACCAACGGCCTTGATAGCTGAACTCAACCCACATTATCGGACACGGATAACGGTCAAACATTTGGCGCGCAAAACTGCTTAAAAGAGGTTCTTCGGTTTGACCAAAGCAAATAAGAATGCGTACAGGTAATGATTTGTCAGCATTCGTTAAAAATTTATTCAGCTGCTTATCCGAATTCGCAAGCAACAACTGGTAGTGGCTGAAGTTCGCTAAGTCGTTGATGGTTGTTACAGACGGCAGAACTCGCTGGCCTCGCGCCTCAGCTAACAAACTGACGTAATAGCCGGTCGACAAATAACTTAAATCACCGCACAAATTTAAAATTTGTGTGCGACTTTTGCTAGATGACTGTAGTAAGTATTCACTTGCGGTAACCGTAGCTTGGCTCGGGTAGTACGGTTGCCAATCGGTGATATCGTCAAGAATGATTAAAGCTGCGTTTTGCATAGTGGCTCCAGAGCGAAATTGCCGCGCATTTTTATGCCTATTTTGAGCAAATTACAATAGTTTCGAGAGATATATTTTTGTAATTTTTTCCATCTCTTTTTTTGTAAAAAAGACGTTGAAAAATAGCCGAATTAATTTAGGTAAGCTATTCTTGTGCTTACAAATATAGTTCGGAGTATGTTGTTATGCTTACATTACTGGCAAAATTTTTAAAGGCGCTCAACTCTGAGTCCGGAGCTTGGGCATTAGCTTTTGCCTTTGTCCTCGGTATGATGATGGGCTTTACGCCACTTTGGCGCCTGCATAATCTAGCAATACTGCTTATTGCATTACTGTTTCGCATTAACCTTACCGGATTTATTTTAAGTTTTGTCATTTGTTCAGGAATTGCGTATTTACTTGATCCTTGGTTCCACCAATTCGGTTTTTACTTGCTCTCCAGCGAGAGTTGGCAACCGCTGTGGCAATCCATGTATCAGTCAGCGTTTTGGCGCGTGCTGCAATTCCATCACAGCATAACCTTGGGCAGCTTTATTATCAGCCTTGCCTTTGCGCCATTTCTATTGATTACGAGTTTCTTCATCATCACCCAGTATCGTTCGCGCATCCAAACTTGGTTTAATAAATTGAAGCTGGTGCAAATGCTAAAAGCGAACCGTTTTTGGGCCATTTACTCAGATTTGCGGGGGTAAGCTGGTATGCCTACAAAAACACAGAAGAATACAGTTCGTCCGAGTGCCATTCGCTGGACTGGGCTAAGTGCTTTTATCATTATTTGCGCATTGTTAATGGCGTTCTCCTGGCTTCTGCTCGATACCATTATCAAATGGACCTTAGAGCGCTCTATTGGCACATTAAACGGTGCGGAAGTAAACATTAGTCAAGTTGAACATCGCTGGAGCCCGCTGGGTTTGAAAATTACCGGTATTCAGGTAACAGATCCTGCAGAACCAGAGTTTAACCGTTTGGTAATCGGCGATGTCACTGGCGAGATAAACGTCGAACAATTACTGCTTGGTCGTTTCCATTTTGAAAATGTTGTCAGTAGCGGTATTCGCGTTCATCAACAACGTTCGACGCCGGGTGAAGTTTATCAGCTACCCGACAAGCAAGATGTTAAAGATTGGACCAAAGGTGGCTTAGCTAAATTGAATCTATCAATGCCAAATGTTGACGACATTATTGCGCGCATTGATCTGCAAACCCCTGCTGCAATTGATCAGGCAAAAGCAAGCATTGCTGAACAAAAAGCGGTGTTAGAGGAGGCTCGGAATAGCTTACCCAGTGCGGAAGACTTAAAAGCCTATGAAGCTGAATTGAAAAAAATCACTGAAGCTGAAATAAAAACGCCGCAGCAGTTCCAAGAAAAGCGGGAAGAGTTCAACGCTCTAAAAGAAAAATTTGAAGCCGACAGAGCTCGAGTGAAAGAGATTAAAGCGCGCGCCTCGACAGCGCTTGATACCTTGAAAGCCGATTTTGAGACTGTCAAAAATGCGCCGCAGCAAGATTTAGAGCGAGCTCAGCAACTGATGCAGTTAAATAGCGAAGGCCTAAGTGAAATTACTGCTGTGTTGTTTGGCGAACAGATGCGCCAGTGGAGTCAATACATGTTGCTGGCATATGAACAGTTGGCGCCAATGCTAGCGCGTTCAGCTGATGAGACTCTGGTAAAGCCGCAACGTGGTGAAGGTATCTGGTTTGAGTTTAGTGATGCCAACGAGCCGCCGTCGTTTTTGATTAAAAAAGCAAAAACAGAGTTTGCTTGGGGCGAAACCGTACTTGATGTGAATTGGGCGAATATTACCCATCAGCATGAACAACTTGGCCAGCCAACAACATTTATGGCACGCGCAGACAATTCTAGTTTATGGCAAGCCTTGAATTTAAACGGAGAGCTGGCGCTGACTGCAGCAGGTATTGACGCTAAACAGCAGTGGCAAGTAAAAGGCATTCAACTTGATAATCTGAAACTTAGCGAGCAAGCTGAATTTATTGCCACCTTAGCGGCGGCTTTGCTTGATTCGGAAGGTGAAGTATCGCTGCGAGATAATCTGTTTGATGGTGGCGCCACGGTTCGTCTTGCGAATATGCAAGTGGAAGCGAAAGCACAAAACCGCTGGACTGAAGTCATCGCTTCGGCACTTCGGCAGTTGAATCGCTTGGATATCAACGCTGATATTCAGGGCTCACTAAACGCCCCTGAGCTCTTGTTCAGTTCTGATCTTGATCGTCAACTAGGTAGTGCTCTGCAAGCCGCAGCTGTTGATGCAGGTAAAACCGAGTTAGCAGGGTTAAAGTCTAAGTTGCAGGAGCAATCTGGTGGCTTCCTTGGCGAAAACCAAGATGTTTTAGAGAATTTATCGTCGGTACTGGGTGATGCCAACCAGCGTGATGCGAAATTACAAGAAATGTTGAAAGCGAAATTTGAAAATCAGCTAGAAGATAAACTCAAAGACCGCTTAAAAGGCGTCTTGGGCGGTTAATCAAAAACACCAGAAAAAACACCGGCTGCAGCCGGTGTTTTTTTCTAACAACTTAATTATTTATAAAGTCGGCAAGTTCAGTGGCTTTGGACTGAATATTGTAGACACCGTCTAGGTGACCAAAATTGCCATCAATTTCCGCATACTGCGGTGATTTGCCTTGCTCTTTAAGTGTTTCTACCGCCTGTTTCGCTAGGTATGGCTGCAGTAACAAGTCATTCTTAGCTGGCAGAAATAATGTCTTGGCGCGCACTTTGCTTAAACCTTTAGCAAGATCTTCTTCATGACCAGCGACAAAAAGCTGGTTGGCTCTAACCAGATACAAAATGTGATTCGCATCGGCTAGCGGTGCATTTTTAGCTGCGGCCCCAAACCAAAAATCGGTTGCCGGTAAGCCATTGGTTACGCTTTCGAGTGCAGCTGCAGGAAGTGTATCTTGTTTCGGTGATGATTGATTGAACGCAACCGGATGCATGGCTTGCTGAGTGATCATCGTGAGCGTATTGGCTAAGCCTTGCAATGGTGCTTCACCCTCGTAATAGTTGCCGTTATTCCAGTGCGGGTCGAGTTTGATGGGGCGAGCCCAATGCTCCAAGGCAGTAATAGTCCACGCATCCATCGCGCCGGCACCAATCACAGAAACCATCCGTTCTACCATGTCTGGATACGCCGCCGCCCATTCAAGTGCCTGTAGCGAGCCCATCGAAGCGCCAACTACTGCATGCAGTTTTTCAATGCCTAAACTTGTGAGCAGCGCATGTTGGACATTGACAAAATCACGAATCGTGACCACTGGAAAATCTAACCCATAAGGTTTACCTGTCTCGGGATTAATTGAGGCAGGGCCGGTAGTAGTTACGTGAGGCAAGTGCGGGAATGCATTGACTAAGGTGTCAGAGCTAAGCACATAATATTTATCGGTATCGATGGCTTTCCCGGGACCAATAATAGCGTCCCAATAACCAGGCTGCGGATCGTCGGGGGTATATTTGCCGGCCGCATGACTGTTACCCGAGAAAAAATGAGTAATCAGAATCACGTTATCTTTTGCTTCGTTGAGTTCGCCGTAGGCTTCCCAACCAACGGTTACTTCAGGAATAACCTCACCGCTAACTGTGGCAAAATCTTTTGTCGTAAAGCTTTTCTTCTGCACTAAAAGTTCACTCGAATGAGCTGAGCTCATTGAAGAAACCGCAACGATTAAAATCAGTGTAATCAACCGAATCATGCTGATTGCTCCAGTAAATAGTTGAGATACTGCTTGCGCAGTTCATTTTTTATGAGTTTACCTGTTCCGGTGTGCGGTAAACTCTCGACAACAACAATGTCATCAGGCATCCACCACTTGGCAATTTTGCCTTCTAAAAACTTATAGATATCTTGCTTGTCAATGTCGTGGCCCTTGTTGGGTACTACGAGTAACAACGGGCGCTCGTCCCATTTGGGGTGCTTGACCCCAATCACACAACTCTCATTGATAGCGGCGTGTTGGCTGGCAATATTCTCGATATCAAGTGAGCTAATCCATTCACCACCGCTCTTTATCACATCTTTTTTCCGGTCAACCACTTTCATGTAGCCGTGAGCGTCAATGACGGCGATATCGCCGGTAGCAAGCCATCCGTCAGCAAATACCTCTGGGTCATCACGACGGTAGTAGCTGCTGGCAATCCAGGGGCCGCGAACTTTCAACTCCCCAGACGCCACGCCATCGTGTGGAAGCGGTTGACCTGCCGCATCAAATATTTCCATATCCACGCCAAAGCAAGCGCGTCCGGCGGTGGTTTGAATGGTATAACGCTCGCTAGCCGGTAGCGCCTTCAATTCAGCCGTAGGCGGCGCTGAACAGGCAAGCGGTCCGGTTTCGGTCATGCCCCAAATGGGTTGCCAATACACATCGTATTTTTCGTCGTAGGTTTTCACTAGACCTAGGGGGGACGCAGCACCGCCCACACAAACCCGCTCAAGTGAAGGAACATCAAGCTGGTGTTCGCTCAGGAAGTTATGAAGCGTTAACCAAATAGTCGGCACGCCCAAACCAACAGTGACTTTTTCTTTGCTGATGAGTTCATGCATGTCGGCACCGCTCATGCCGGCGCCCGGAAGCACCAATTTACACCCGGCTAATGGCGCGGCGTAAGGGGCACCCCAAGCGCCAACGTGATACATCGACACCATTGGCATCAATACTGTGTCGGTTCGCAGGTCTAAGAGCTCAGCGCTCATCGTTGCTTGTGCATGTAAAACGGTCGAGCGATGCGAGGTTAAAACGCCTTTCGGATTGCCCGTGGTGCCCGAGGTATAACACAGCAGCGCTGCGGTATTTTCCGAAAAAACAGGCCAATCAAACTGCGAAGTTTGGTTTGCTAACAAGTTTTCGTAATTGTGAACCGGTAGCCAAATATGATCGAGCTGCGGTTGCCGCTCTGCATCGCTAAGAATCACAACACCTTTAACGGTTTTAAGGTCGTTGGCAAACTCGTCAAGCAAGGGGACAAAGCTTGAATCAACGAATAGCCAACTCGCTTCGGCATCATCCAAAATCCATTTAATCTGCTCGGCAATGAGTCGCGGATTCACGGTATGTATCACTGCGCCAATACCGCTCACCGCATAATACAACTCAACATGTCGATAGGTATTCCAAGCCAGTGTCGCAACACGATCGCCCGCTTCTATCTCAAGACCTTTCAGCGCATGCGCAAGCTGGCAGGTTCGTTTATAACAATCATGATAAGTGTAGCGATGAATGTCACCTTCAAGGCGCCGCGACACAATCTCTTGTTGTGGGTGGCGACGTATGGCATGACGTAGCAAGTCAATGATCATTAACTGACTATGTTGAACGTCACCATGTAAATGAGAAGCGGTGCTGGTCGATACTTCAAACATAACAAGCCTCAGTGATGAACGAGTTTATTAGAACCATATGAACAGACCAATAGCGACCGCTAACCCGACAAACGGAACCACGACGGTCACTGCGGCGACCGGC
This sequence comes from Pseudidiomarina marina, assembly GCF_044807045.1. NCBI lineage: Bacteria > Pseudomonadati > Pseudomonadota > Gammaproteobacteria > Alteromonadales > Idiomarinaceae > Pseudidiomarina > Pseudidiomarina marina. Next base: position 954,268 of record NZ_CP085233.1, read on the forward strand.
CAATAGGCGGCTTGATGGGTTTCTTTACAGATACCGCGAATGGTGGTGACGACGTAACCGTTGTGCGGCAGCGAATCGAGCGCGCCGGAAGAGATCGCGACAATGCGGTGCAATTGGTCAGGATTCACGCCAGCATCAATATAATGCGGACCAAGTACCGGCAGAGCAATGGCTTGACCACCAGAGGCAGAACCGGTTAAGCCGGCAATTACACTCACGGCAACCGCTGCACCGACAAGCTCATTACCGGGCAGGCTCGTCATCATGGCAACCGCTTGTTCAAAGGCTGGCGTCACTTTTGCGATGCTACCAAAGCCAACAACTGCTGCCGTATTACCGATTGCAACTAAAGCACCGGTTGAAGCCTCAGTGAGCGCTTGGGAAATATTCTGGAAGTACTTATGGTTGATAATGGCGATGGCGAGCACGCCACCTGAAAGCGCAATAATCAATGCATTTTGTTTCAGTTCTTCGTGAAACATAAAGCTCAAAGCGAGTACCACTATTAAAGGCACCAACCCACTGATAGGACTAGGTAACTTGCGCTCGAGATTCTTCGGATCATCATGGCGTGCCTCAAAACACTCGCCATTTGCCACGGCGCGGCGAATCAGTTTATTCAGCCACCAGTACCCAAACAATGCCATCAAAATTGCAACGAATAAACTAACTTCCCACGCGGCATAGGGCGAGGTGCCTAAAAACTCAATCGGAATCCAGTTTTGAATTTCTGGCGAGCCAGCTGAGGTCATGGTAAACGTTACTGAACCAAAAGCTAATGCAGCAGGAATAAAGCGCCGCGGTAAGTTGGCATCTTTAAATAACGAAAGAGCCATTGGGTAGACAGAAAAGGCGACCACAAACACACTCACGCCACCGTAAGTCAAAATGGCACAGGCAAGTACAACCGCTAGCATGGCCTGCTTGCGACCAAGTTTATCAATGATCCATTTGGCCACGCTGTCGGCAGCACCGGTATCTTCCATAAACTTGCCGAAAATAGACCCCAGCAAAAACATGAAAAACCAAGAGGCCACAAAGCCTGAAAAGCCGCTCATATAAGCGCTCACGAAATTTAAATCGCCCTGAAATAAGGGCACGTTGCTACAAAGCGCAACAAGCACAGCGCAAAGTGGTGCGCTAATAAATAAGTTCATTCCTCGCAAAGTCAGAATGATGAGCAGGGTTAAGCCCCCAACTAGTCCTATCATGCTTAACATGCATTACCTCTTTAAAGGTTGGTTTCAGGAGTGCCATGACCTGAACTGCTGCATTGATGTGACGTATCATGCTGCAAGCGCACTTTTTTTTACATAGTACTAACGTACAGAATACAAAAGCAAAACTTTAGGCTAGGGTACATAGGCCATGACAACAGTTAGCTTTCGTTGCACTGAAAATTATTAAAACAAACAGCATACAAAACAACTTAACAATCCGGGAGAACGACATCATGAGTCAACCCATTTTTCGCCGCTCATTACTTGCGATGACCATTGCTTCGGTAATGGCGATGCCAGCCTATGCGCAGCAAGAACAGGCCAATGAAGACGAAATGCAAGGCCTTGAACGCATTGAAGTAACTGCGCGTCGTAAAACTGAAAGTCTGCAAGAAGTTCCGGTATCGGTATCTTCATTTGGTGCTGGTGACCTTGAAGAAATCGGTGTTGAAGATATCACCGAACTCCAACAGCGCATTCCAAATGCCACAATTCAGGTCAGCCGCGGTACGAATTCAACGCTTACCGCCTACATTCGTGGCGTCGGTCAGCAAGATCCGTTATGGGGCTTTGAGCCAGGCGTTGGGGTATACATTGATGATGTTTATATTGCCCGTCCTCAGGGTGCGGTGCTTGAAGTGTTTGATATTGAGCGTATTGAAGTATTGCGTGGTCCGCAGGGTACGCTGTATGGAAAAAATACCATTGGTGGCGCGTTAAAATATGTCACCAAGGAATTAACGGGTTATAACGAGTTGTCGGTACAGGGTGCCATTGGCAGCTATAACCAGCGCGATCTAAAAATCTCAGGTCAGACGGCTCTCACTGATAACTTCTTTGTTGGTGGTGCCATTGCATCATTGCAACGCGACGGTTTTGGTACGTATTTAAATACCGGCGACGAGAACTACAACAAAGACTTACTGACCTATCGATTATCTGCGAAATGGTTGATCAACGAGACCATGGATTTGAAATTCTCGTACGACAACACAGAAGATGAATCGAATTCGAAGGGTGCACATCGCTTACTGACAAGTACTGTGACTGGTCAAGAGCCACTGGATAATGTGTACGATTCGAACACTGCTATGCCGGTCGATAACCTAGTGGAAACTGAAGGCTGGTCGTTGATTTATAACTGGGATATCAATGCAGAGTGGGGCTTCAAATCGGTTACTGCTGGTCGCGAAGGTTACACCAATACCAACATCGATTTTAACTCGACTGGTGAGCCTATTTTCATGGTTCCGGCCATTTATGAAGACGAGCAATTTACCCAAGAATTCCAAGTAAGCTACACCAACAACGACAACTTCGATTTTGTCGGTGGGGTGTATTTCTATGATGGCGAAGCTTGCGGTGTGTTCGGTACCGTATTACCAATGTACCTAGAAGCTTTAGGCGGGGTGACGGTTGATAACGGCGGCTGCGTTCAAACCGATAGTTTTGCTGTGTTTGGCCAAGGTAACTATCAAATGACCGATGACCTGACGTTGACGGTTGGCGGTCGTTACACCAAAGATGAAAAAGAAGCGGACGTATACCGTTACACCTATTTGGGTGTGCACTTCATCAACCGTGATCCAGCTGATAGCTTTGGCGACCCATTTGCTGTGAACTCAGAGTTCACCACCAAAGCCGATTGGAGCCGGTTCTCACCACATGTTGCCTTGAACTATAAAGTTTCTGACGATGTGATGGTATATGGTAGTTACAGTAATGGTTTCAAATCTGGTGGCGTGGATATGCGTGCCGATCAATCATTAAACCCAACCATCAACGAACCGTATGATCCTGAAATTGTTGATACTGTTGAATTCGGTGTGAAGTCTGAATTATTAGACGGTCGTATGCGTTTGAACAGCGCTATCTTCTATTCTGATTATCAAGACATGCAAGTTACCGTGCAACGTGTTGTGCCGGCAGGTATTTCGTCACAAGTATTAAACGCTGGTGAATCAACGGTAAAAGGTTTTGAAGTTGAATCCGTATTTGCGGCAACCGACACCTTAAACTTCACCGCGATGCTTGGTTATATCGACGCCGAATTCGACTCGGTGGTTTATGAAGAGCCGGCAACCGGTGAAACCACAGATGTTACCGACGCTTGGTCGTTCCAGAATACACCTGAGCTAACTTATAGCCTCGGTTTCAATAAAACCTTTGAAACAGCGGTTGGCGAAATTGTTTGGTCAGCAAACTATGCTTATCGTGATGACGTGCAGATGTTTGAAGCACCATCACCGCTTGATCAAGATGGCTACGGTTTATTGAATACCAGCGTGGTTTGGTACTCTGATAGTGGCAACTGGAATGTTGGTTTACACGGAAAGAACTTAACTGACGAAGAATATCGTGTTGGTGGTTACAACTTTGGACCAACCTTCGGCGATGATGCTGTTGTCGGTTATTACGGTGATCCACGTACTGTTTCCCTGGCTGTGGGGTATAAGTTTTAATCCAACCCCACGCAGTGGTTACCTGCAGGATAAGGCAGGTAACCACTGACTTTTCTCTGCGGACGCGCTAGCATGGCTACATCAGTAAAAAATTCCATAGGTTTCACCATGGCGCGAGCAATCATTGCAGATGATCATCCATTATTTCGAGCAGCTTTAAAGCAAGCCCTGCTCGAAACTCTCGAAGCTCCAATTTTGGAAGTTGCCTCGTTTGACCAATTACTTGAAGCCATAGAACAGCAACCGCAAGTTGAGTTGGTGCTTTTGGATTTGACCATGCCAGGCAATCGCGGTTTAACCGGACTGACCTCACTACGAAGCCGTTACCCTGATATTCTTGTGGTGATTGTTTCAGCGAATGAACAATTACAAACGATTCGGCAAGCCATGGCCTTTGGTGCAAGTGCTTATATTCCGAAATCGATGCCTCTCGTCGAGTTGCAACAAGCTGTTCATACTGTATTAGCTGGTGATACTTGGCTTCCTGAACATTTGCGTGATGCGGTAGAAGCTGAAGCTTCTGAGCAACATGTTGATTTCGCACAACGATTAGAGCAACTAACGCCGCAGCAGTTTCGCGTTTTGGAGTGCCTAGCTGATGGGCTACTGAACAAGCAAATAGCCTTTGAGCTGAATGTGCAAGAAACGACAATCAAACAACACGTGTCGGCAATCTTGAGAAAGCTCAACGTGATCAACCGTACACAAGCAGGCATCCTCTTTAAACAAATGCTCAATGCGAGTGAGTTTAGCGACGTATCAGACGTTTAATCAGGCGTTTCAAGGCGGCGGTTTTTATCGGTTTTGGTGTAAATAAAGCAGATTTAGCAATCACTTGCTCGCGCACCGTTTCGTCAGGGTCTGCGGAATTGATAATTGCTGCAATGTTAGCATCATCAAAATGCTCGCGAACAGCTTCAAGTACTGCAATACCGGTATCCTGATTGTCTAAGTGATAATCAAATACCAGCAAATCAGGTTGATGGCTTTGCCACGGTAACTGATCACGGTTCGTCGCGACAAATACATTGGCCCCCCAATGCGAAAACAGTTGCTCCATGGCTTGTAGTACTTGTGCATCATTGTCGAGTAACCAAACTACCGTGTTATCTAAGAAACGTTCGGTACTTGTTGCATGCTGTCGTGGCGCAGAAGGTATCGCTTTTTGCCAGGTGACATGACTGAGAGATAATGTGAATACCGTTCCTTTGTTCACCGTCGATTCAAGAGATAAAGGAATTCCAAGCAGCCGACACATCCGCTCAACAATGGCTAACCCAAGGCCGAGTCCGGGGTTATCACCGTGATGACTCACTTGATGAAACTCACGGAATATTTTATCTCGTTGATCAGCAGGTATACCGCGTCCCGTATCAAAGATTTTCAACTGAGCCGTATCGCCATAACGTTTTACGCCAATTAAAACTTTGCCTTTATCGGTGTAACGAACGGCATTAGAAAGTAAGTTTTGAATAATGCGACTAATCATTTTTCGATCAGTGTATAGCTGTGCATGCGTCGTGACATAATGAACTTCGAGGTTTTTCTCAGCAGCAATAATGCGCTGGCTTTCCACCAGGGGCTGAATAACGTCATGAAGTGCAATGTGTTGTTTCGTAACTGGTAAATTACCAGCCTCAAGTCGCGTCATTTCCAGCAGCATGGTCAGAAGTTCTTCCGCATTTTGTAACGATTGCTGAATCTGTCGAGAGAGCTTCGCCGAATCGCCGTCTAAGCGTTGCGTAAGCATGTCGCAAAATAATGTTGCGGCATTAAATGGTTGCATTAAATCGTGACTCACTGCGGCAAAAAATCGTGATTTACTTTGGTGCGCACGTTCTTCCGCTTGCTTTGCTTCAAGCAACTGAGCGGTTCGATCAGCAACACGCTGCTCTAATTCAAGATTTACTTTTTCAAGCGCGCGTTGCGCCTCAACGAGCTCGGTGATGTCGGTGTAGGTAGTAACAAAACCGCCACCTGGCATCGGTGCACCTTGTAGCTCGATCACGTGGTCGCCTTGCTGACGTTGATAACGGTAGGCACTGCCTTGACGAAGATAATTCAAACGTTTTTCAACTTCATCATCGAGATCGCTATCAGCTCCGGTATGAATCAAGCCGCGTTTCGCGTTATAGCGGAGTAAATCGGCTACCGGCATACCAGCCTGTAAAAAACCAGGAGGATAATCGAATACTTCAACATAGCGATGATTCCAAGCTACTAATCTTAAATCTTGATCTATAACGCTAATGCCTTGAGGAATATTCTCAACAGAGGCTTGCAATAATTCGCGATTAAACTTGTACAATTGTGAAGCTTCAGTGGCCCAAGTCACTACTTGGGCTATGGGCACTGATGGTTGCTGCGTCACGGTATCCAATAGAATCCGACTCGCTGCACTACCAATCACCGCCGACAATTCGCGCTCAATGCGCGCTAAAAGCACGCCAGGAACAAGTTCCTCAGCATGGTCAATGGTTAAATCATGATTTAATCGTTCGCTTAACCGTTCGAGCTCAACCGAATCAAAGAAGCGCGCTAGCAGCTGACGTAAACGGCCCCAAGAAATAGGTTGATGTTGATAAAGCTCAGCATGTCCGCCGGTTGGATCGGTAAATAAACGGCGTTGCTGTTGTTCAACGTCACTCGATTTAATACCGAGCGAAGCCAGCACATAAATGAGCAAATTAAGCCCCAAACTCACGAGCACACCAAAGCTAAGCTCGGTGTCAGAAAGTCCACGGTTTAACTGAATTGATGGTAAAAACAATAACCACAGCCACAAAGCGGTGCCGGCGGCAATACCAATACTGGCACCAGCATAGTTGCCACGTTGCCAAACAATTCCTCCTAGCAGCGCAGGCGCTAACTGAGCTAGTAGCGCTAACGAGAGAAGACCAGCATTAACCAGCGGCAAATTCGCTTCGGTAAGTTTATGAAAGCCAAAAGCTAGAATAATAATGATGGCAATGGTGGTGCGGCGTATGGCCAGGATTCGTTGCGACGTAAACGACACATTGCGTAATTTTCTTTTGGTCGCTTTTAGCCAAAATGGCATAACGACATCGTTCGACATCATAATACTGAGCGCTAACGTGGCGATGATGACCATACTGGTGGCTGATGCTAAGCCACCAACAAATGCGACAGTGGTCACAAGGGGCTGATCAGCCTCAAGCAACAAGGTGATCATAAAGGTATCAGTTTGTGCCGCTTCAGGTACTAACAAAAGGCCAGCTAATGCGATTGGTAAAATAAATAAGTTGATGGCAAACAAATAAAGCGGAAAAGCCCAGCGTGCGGTTCTTAATTCCTCAGGGTCAGTATTCTCAATATAGCTAACGTGAAACTGGCGAGGTAAACAGAACATCGAGATTGCACCCAGCAAAATGTGGGTAACATAAACAAATGCACCTTGCTCACGCCCTGCGAGAATGGTACTGATTTCGGCAGTTTGAGAGGCCTGTATAAAGACGTCGGCAAGGCCGTCGAACATCGCATAACTAACGAACGCACCAACGCCCATGAACGCTAATAATTTTACTACCGATTCGAATGCAACGGCATCCATTAGGCCCGAATGCTGTTCGGCCAAACTCATTCGACGGGTACCGAATAAAATAGCAAACATCATCATGGCAAGCGCAACGAGGGCAGCCACATCACCAAACCATGGCAAAGGTTTATCTGCGAGCCCAGTGACGGCAGCAAAACTCCCCGTTACAGCGCGTAATTGCAATGCGATGTACGGCACAATGCCAATTAACGCAATTAACGCGACAGTGACAGCGAGTGTCGGTGATTTGCCATAACGGTGGCTAATAACATCGGCAATAGATGTCAGGTTCTGCTGCTTACATACGTGTAGAAGTCGCATTTGAATGCGATGAGCAAACAAAAACACCAGCATGGCACCGACATAGGTGGGTGCAACCGACCAACCGTAATAAGCCGATTGGGTAATGGTGCCGTAGAACGCCCATGTGGTGCAGTGGATGCCCTGAGCCAGAGCGTAGCGATAAGGTTTGATCTGATTCGGCGGCTTGCGTTCACCGCGGTAGGCTATGCTGTATAGAACAGCGATGTAGATAACCGCAATGAGTATTGCCATGCCGGTACTGAGCATGGTTAGCGATGCCCGTCGTGGTGTTCATGAAACACAATCAATGACCATTGCCAGCGAATGGCACCAAGACGAATAAGTAGCGTTGTTGCGCCACCAACGAGAATGGCCGCTAACTGCGAATAGGGTTCAATCAAGACAAATACGGAGGCGCCTATTAAACAGGTCGTAGCGTATAGCTCACCTTTTAATACCATGGGTACATCGCGAGCAAGGACATCGCGTAGCATGCCGCCGAAACATGCGGTCATGGTACCCATAATGATACAAATAAGTGGTGAAAACCCAGCTTCTGATGCTTTAAGCGCACCCATCACAGTGAAAAATCCAACCCCAACGGCATCGGCTAGAAGTAGGGTCTTTTGATGAATATAATCTTTGTAACGTAACCACAGAATCGTGCTCAATGCAGCAAGAGCAACGGTATAAAGATATTGGGGGTCGTACACCCAAAATACCGGCATATCGAGAATAAGGTCGCGTGTGGTGCCGCCGCCAATGGCGGTCACAGTTGCCAGTACAATCACGCCAAAGCCGTCCATGTTTTTACGAAACGCCAGTAATGTGCCCGAGACCGCGAAAACGGCGACACCAAGGTGGTCAATCCAATAGAATAGCGTGACGAGATCCATGTTGTTTTTATTTATCCTATTATTTGTACTGGCTTAAATAGCAGTTTACGTCAATTTACTCCCTATTTAAGCAGAAATTCGTTAGAATGCCCGCCATTCATTAAAAATTAGAAAATTGGGCTTGTTTGCAATATATTCAGCCCCATCTCTAATCTCAATAACTTAAAAATACAGTAAGGGGATATTCATGGATTTCTTAATTCCAACAGCATACGCACAAGAAGCTGGAGCACCACAAGGTGGCGGTATGGAACTTGTTTTCATGCTGGTCATGTTCGGCTTAATTTTTTACTTCATGATTTACCGTCCGCAAGCAAAACGCGTCAAAGCACATAAAGAGCTTGTTTCAAGTATCAGCAAAGGTGACGAAGTATTGATGAACGGCGGTTTTGTTGGCCGTATCAGCAAAATTTCAGAAGATAAAGACTTTATGGTGATCACCGTCGCAGAAGGTATGGAAGTCACTGTTCAAAAATCAGCGGTTACTGCAGTACTGCCAAAAGGTACGATGAAGTCTCTGTAATAAGAGATAAGGATTTAACGTGTTAAATAAGTTTCCGCTCTGGAAAAACTTGATGGTTATCGTCATTTTGGCGATAGCTGCCTTGTACGCGCTACCTAATATTTATGGCGAAGATTACGCCGTACAAATCTCTGCCAGCCGGAGCGCGACTGTGAATACCGATACGCTTGGTCGTGTTGAGCAAACATTAGAAGAACTTGAGATCGCCGCGAAAGGTGTATCACTCGAGAATGATCAAATTCTTGTTCGGGTGAATTCTGATGTTGAGCAACTGCAAGCACGCGATGCGCTACTACGTGAACTCGGTACTGATTACATTGTTGCGTTGAATCTAGCGCCGGCAACACCAGATTGGCTCGCTAGCATTGGTGCAACACCAATGAAGTTAGGTCTTGATTTGCGCGGTGGTGTGCACTTCTTAATGGAAGTGGACATGCAAGAAGCCGTGCGTAAAATTCAAGATCAACAGCGAGATACCGTTCGAGCTGAACTTCGTGAAGAGCGCATTCGTTCAACGAGTATTCGTCGTCAAGATTCTGATGTGGTGATAGAACTTCGTACAGCAGAAGATTACGCTGCGGCAGAGCAATACTTAGATAACCGTTATCCTGGTTATACGCTGATTGAAGAAGAAGCGACGCAAACACTCCGCTTGCGTATGACGGAAGCGAAGCTGAAAGAAACACAAGATTATGCCATTTCACAAAACGTCACTATTTTGCGTAATCGTGTGAACGAGCTGGGTGTTGCAGAGCCAGTCGTTCAGCGTCAAGGCGCTGAACGTATTGTAGTGCAACTACCGGGTGTTCAAGATACCGCGCGTGCGAAAGAAATTTTGGGCGCAACAGCAACCTTAGAATTCCGCTTAGTTGACGACGAAAACAGTCTTCGTGATGCAGAAATGGGTCGTGTCCCATTTGGCTCTGAATTATTTCCAAACCGTAACGGTGGGAACACGCTGTTACGCGAAGACGTAATTCTTACCGGTGACCATATTGTGAATGCAACTTCGGGCTTTGATGAAAACCAGCGTCCGCAAGTGAGTATTTCGTTAGATGGTGCAGGTGGCGATAAAATGTCATTGGCCACTCGTGATAACGTCGGTAAACCAATGGCAACCTTGTTTATCGAGTTTAAGGCCACAGGCGAGCGCGACGAAAATGACCGTATTGTGTTTGAGCGTCATGCTGAAGTTATCAACGTGGCGACTATTCAAGCGCGCTTGGGCAGTAACTTCCGTATTACAGGAATTAGCTCGCAGCAGGAAGCTCAGAATTTAGCCTTGCTACTTCGAGCGGGTGCCCTGATCGCGCCAATTCAAATAGTGGAAGAACGCACCCTCGGGCCAAGCCTCGGTAAAGAAAACATTGCACTGGGTACACAAGCCATCGTTTGGGGCTTCGTACTCGTCGTAATTTTCATGGTGCTGTATTACAAAAAGTTTGGTTTGGTTGCAAATCTTGCACTGACTTCCAATCTCGTTTTAATCATTGGTGTCATGTCGATGATTCCAGGCGCGACATTAACCTTGCCAGGTATGGCTGGTATTGTTTTAACCGTTGGTATGGCGGTTGATGCAAACGTGCTGATATTCGAGCGAATACGCGAAGAAATTAAAGCCAAGCGTAGCCCGCAGCAAGCCATTCACCATGGTTACGATAGTGCATTCTCAACCATCATGGATGCGAATATTACCACGTTAATTGTCGCTGTTATTTTGTTTGCTGTCGGTACTGGGCCAGTGAAAGGTTTCGCAGTGACGTTAGCAATAGGCATCATCACCTCGATGTTTACCGCAATTGTCGGTACCCGTGCAGTTATCAATGCTGTGTGGGGTGGCAAACGCATCGATAAATTGTCGGTATAAAAGGGGACAGCTATGCACGAAATTATTAAAACAGATAAAACCATCCCATTCATGCGCTATCGCATGGTTGCGTGGCTAATTAGTGGTTTATTGATTGTTGCTTCAATTGTTAGTTTGAGTGTCAACCAGCTTAATTGGGGCCTCGATTTTACTGGCGGCACGGTTATTGAAGTCGGTTATGAAACTGCAGCCGATTTACCTGCGGTTCGTAAAACCCTTGATGCTAACGGCTTTGGCGGTGCGGTGGTGCAGAACTTTGGTACCCAGCAAGACGTATTGATTCGTATTGAGCCGCGCGAAGGGGTTAAAGCGCAGGAGCTAGGAAACGAAATTCTTGCCTTGTTGCAGTCGGACTCTGATGGGCAAGTTGAGATGCGTCGCATTGAGTTTGTCGGTCCGCAAGTAGGTGATGAGCTGACTGAGCAGGGCGGACTGGCGATGCTAACAGCGTTAATCTGTATTCTCATCTACATTGCTCTGCGCTTTGAATGGCGCTTGGCCTTGGGTGCTGTTGGCGCTCTTGCACACGATGTGATTATCACGCTTGGGCTATTTTCAGTTCTTGGTCTAGAGTTTGATTTAACGGTATTGGCAGCATTGTTGGCGGTTATTGGTTATTCAATTAACGATACCGTGGTTGTTTGTGACCGAGTTCGGGAAAACTTTCGTAAGTACCATAAAGGCACCTCAGAGGAAACGATTGACGGTGCCCTAACTGATACCATGAGCCGAACCGTAGTCACGTCATTAACTACAATCCTTGTTTTAATTGCGCTGTTTTTCTTAGGCGGTCAGTTGATTCATGGTTTTGCTACCGCGTTACTATTCGGTGTGATTATTGGTACTTATTCATCGGTGTATATTGCCAGCTCACTTGCGCTAGCGTTAGGCGTAAGTCGTGAAGATTTAATGCCACCAGAAGTTGAAAAAGAGGGTGAAGATTTAGACCCACTACCATAGGGATAATTCTTCTCAACCGTGGAGAAAACAATGCTTGTAGTTATTTCACCAGCAAAGAACTTGGATTACGACAGCCCATTGCCAACCGAAGAGTACACGCAACCGCGTATGCTCGAACGGGCGCAAGAGTTAGTCGATCGATGCCAAGCGTTGTCTCCACAGCAACTCAGTCAACTGATGAAAATTAGTGACAAGTTGGCGGGGTTAAATGCCGCTCGGTTTGCCGAGTGGCATACCCCATTTACTAAAGATAATGCGCGCCCTGCTATTTATGCATTTGACGGTGATGTATATAGCGGATTGGCCGCTGAAAAATTATCAGCTGATGCAATTGCCTATGCTCAGGAACATTTACGCATATTGTCTGGTCTATATGGTGTATTGAGACCATTGGACTTAATGCAACCTTACCGTCTGGAAATGGGTACGAAACTCGATACGGCTCGCGGGCACAATTTGTATGAGTTTTGGCGTGATGAAATTACTGACATGCTCAATGAAGATTTGGAAGCCATTGATTCGGAGCTTGTGGTTAATTTGGCGTCACAAGAATACTTTTCGAGTGTGCAACCAAAACGCTTAAATGCACAAGTCGTAACGCCTGTTTTCAAGGATGAGAAGAACGGAGAATTTAAGGTGATTAGTTTCTGGGCTAAGAAAGCGCGAGGCATGATGGCACGCTTTATTATGACCGAACAACCGAAGTCCGTGACTGAATTGCGCCAGTTCAATGCAGGAGGCTATCGCTTTAATGCCGATGAGTCGACCGATACGGAATTGGTTTTTTATCGCGCTGAGCGCGATCAAAAATAATCGAGCAAGGGGCAAGCAATGAGAGATTTTGGGCAAGATCCATCACCAGCAGCGACAACGTCTACGCACAAAGGCAAGCTGATTATCAGTGTTATTGTTTTGCTAGCGATAGCTATTGCGGTGGTGTTCTATCTTGCAAAGCAACAAGAAAGTGCTCAAAAACCAGAGATCAAACAACCTGCACCAACGGCTCAGGAATCAAAAGAGGCGCAACCTGAGCCCGATCCGAAAGAGTCAACGGAACTAGATGAGCCAATTCCTGAAATTAGTGAAACGGTCGAATTAGAGCCTGAGCCAGAAGCTGAGCCAGAACAACCGTTGCCCGAGATGGCAGAAAGCACAAGCGCGGTGTTAGACGAACTTAAGGCCGCAGAACAGAACGTAGAGCCAATTACTGGTCAACAACTAATTCGCGATACAGTCGTGTTTGTTGATAACTTACGCCAAGGCTTAGTGATTCGAGAGAAAGCACTTATCGCCGGTCCGACGGCAGCGTTTCGAGTGCTTGAGCAAAACGGCAAAATTTATATCGACCCGCGTAGTTATGATCGCTACAACCCTATGGTCGATTGGTTTGTAAGTCTCGATACTGAAGTACTCGTGTCGCTGTTTGAACGCTATCAGCCGCTCGTTAAACAGGCGCTTGGAGAAATCGGTTATCCTGACCAAGATCCGAACGAAATGCTGTTAGAAGCCATCAACGTGTTACTTGAAACGCCATCGGTTGGAACGGTTATTGAGTTAAATGATGATAGTGTGATGTATCGTTATGCCGATCCGACACTTGAAGCTCTGCCAGCAGCGCAAAAACAAATGTTGCGTACTGGTCCAGATAACATTCGTCGAATTAAACTTAAGCTTGAAGCAATTCAAGAAGCGTTAACTCAGTAACAACTAATGACAACAGCTCATTCAGCGTCGATACCTGACCACATAAAAGGGGCATTTCCGTTACGCGGGAATGCCTTTAGTCGTTGGGTAGGACGAGTCGGCTTACGTCTGCTGGGTGGCTGGCGCGTAGTTGGCGACCTGCCACAAGTTAAGAAAGCCATCATTCCTGTGGCACCGCACACGTCGAACTGGGATTTCTTTATTGGGGTATTTGCGATGTTAGCGCTAGGCCTTAATTTAAGTTACCTCGGTAAGCACACTATCTTTCGTTTTCCGGTGAATGGGTTACTGCGCTGGTTAGGTGGTATTCCTGTCGATAGACGTGCAGCGAGTGGTGTGGTCGAACAAATGGTTGCGCAGTTTCAACAGCGCGATGAATTAATTCTTGCCCTCTCACCAGAGGGCACGCGCAAGAAAGTAAACGAGTGGAAGAAAGGCTTTCTTCACATAGCGCAAGCAGCGCAGGTACCTGTTGTTCCTATCGCACTCGATTTTTCCAGAAAAGTCGTCGAAATAACGCCGGCATTTATGATCACTGGAAACATTGACGAAGAATTACAGCGAGTAAAAGCAGCCGTTGCTCACGCTGTAGGAAAATATCCAGAACATGCCTGATTGGCAAAATTGTGCTATTATCCCGCCGATTTTTAGAAAAGGATCCAACCATGAACGTAATTGAAGGCGGAATTGCCGCCCCAGGTAAAAAGTTTGCGATTGTTGTTTCTCGGTTTAATCACTTTGTCGTTGATAGCCTGCTTGAAGGCGCTTTAACCACGCTTAAGCACTATGGTCAAGTGAACGCCGACGACATTACAGTGGTGCGGGTTCCTGGCGCTTACGAGATACCGTTAACAGCGAAGAAGCTTGCAAAATCAGGTAAATACGATGCGATTATCGCGATTGGTGCGGTCATTCGTGGCGGTACACCACACTTTGATTTCGTTGCAGGTGAAAGCAATAGTGGCTTAGGTCGTGTTGCGCTAGAGCATGAAGTTCCGGTGGCATTTGGCATCATTACTACCGACAGCATTGAACAAGCCATTGAGCGTAGCGGTACCAAAGCCGGAAATAAAGGCTCTGAGGCCGCACTAAGTGCACTCGAAATGGTTAACGTTCTGAGTCAAATTTAAGAGAGTTATTCATGAAACCAGCTGCACGCCGTAAGGCAAGAAAACTTGCCGTTCAGGCTATTTACTCATGGCAATTGTCGCAGAACAGCATGAGCGATATCGAAGCCCAGTTCTTAACTGACAACGACACCAGTAAAGTGGACGTTGATTACTTTCTGGCGTTAGTACGTGGTGTTGCTGGGCAGTCATCAACGTTGGATGAGGTTCTTGAACCATTTTTGGATCGCCCGTTAAAAGATCTCGATCAGGTTGAGCGAGCGGTGTTGCGCCTGGCCGCTTACGAATTACGTGAGCGTCTCGATGTTCCTTATAAAGTGGCGATAAACGAAGCGATTGAGTTGGCGAAAGCGTTTGGTGCCGATGACAGTCATCGTTTTGTTAACGGAGTTCTTGATAAAGCCATTGACTCATTACGTGCTGCACGACAGTAAGCGTTATCACTATGGCCTTTGGCGAGTTTGATCTTATTGAAACCTATTTCACGCATCGTCTACCTCAGCGTGATGACGTTGACTTAGGTATTGGCGATGACGGTGCAATTGCACGAGTTCCAGAAAACAGTGAGCTAGTGATTGTCACCGATACCATGGTTGAAGGCGTTCACTTTGATCGCGAAACACCAGCCCGCGCCTTAGGTCATAAAGTTGTGGCAGTTAATCTGAGCGATTTAGCCGCAATGGGCGCTGAACCCGCTTGGATTAGTCTTGCCATTACCTTGCCTGAAATTAACGAAGAGTGGTTAGCTGGTTTTGCCCACGGTTTGCGCGAAATTTGCGATTATTACAACTGCCAATTGATTGGTGGTGATACAACGCAGGGGCCTTTGTCAGTAACGGTGACTGCTCATGGATTCGTGCCAACGGGTAAAGCATTGCGCCGCAGTGGCGCAAAACCAGGCGATTGGATTTATGTGAGCGGTACATTGGGCGACGCAGGGTTGGCTTTAGCTGCGCGTCAGCATCGGCAGCAATTGAATCCAGATTACCAACGTAAACTCACTGAGCGTCTTTATTTTCCATCTCCTCGCGTTGCTTTAGGGCAATCGCTTCGTGGCATCGCCAGCAGCGCAATTGATGTATCTGACGGCTTACTTGCCGACTTACGACATATTCTGAAGGCATCACACGTCGGCGCTCGGGTAAGTGTGGATGAAGTACCACTTTCACTGGCATTAACTGAGAGTCTTTCAGAAGAGCAAGCATTGGCGTACGCGTTAACCAGCGGCGATGACTATGAGTTACTTTTCACCGTTCCGGAAGCTCAACGCGGCTTGTTTGATACAGTAACAGCGCATAGCCCAAGTAAACCAGTTTGTATTGGCCGCATCACGAATGAAGCCGAAGTAGTTCAGTTGTTGCATAATGACGAACCTTGGCAACTACCTGACACCCCCTACGGATTCGAACATTTCCGTCCCTTAGCAGATACTTCCGCAGAGTAATCCATGAAACGTTTATTGTTGCATCCCATTCATTGCTTAGCTTTTGGTTTTGGTAGTGGGCTCGCAGCAAAAGCTCCCGGTACATTTGGTACACTAGCGGCTATTCCTATCGTGTTCGCGATGCAGTTTACTGGATTGCTAACATACACCCTGATCACGATTATCGCAGCGGTTGCCGGTTTATGGATTTGTGGTTATACCGCAAGAACATTGGGCGTTCATGACCATCCGGCCATTGTTTGGGATGAAATAGCTGGCTATATGATCGCGATGATTGCTTTGCCATTCACTTGGTACAATGTGCTAGCCGCGTTTGTGCTCTTTCGCTTTTTTGACATCGTGAAGCCAGGACCAATCGGTTGGTGTGATCGTAACTTAAAAGGCGGGGCAGGAATTATGGTGGATGACTTGCTGGCCGGAGCGGCCAGCGCCATTGTGTTACATGGTGTCCATGCGCTGCTTGATTTGAGCCTCTAAGCCTGCTGCATCAAGCATGAGTTCGGCACGAATCTCTTCCTGACTACCGTGCTTAATAAATTCATCAGGTAAGCCGATATGAAGCATTTGCGCCGTTTTACCGTGTTGCGCTAAATATTCACTGACCGCGCTACCAGCACCACCTGCGATGACGTTTTCTTCAACACTAACTAGTAAGTCATGGTCTGCCGCTAAAGCATCGATCAATGCGGTATCAAGAGGTTTTACGAAGCGCATATCAGCAACACTAGCGTCGATGCCTTCGGCACAGCTCATCACCTCACTTAAGAGTGTCCCGAAGTTTAATATCGCAACTTTCTTGCCTTCGCGAACCATTCGTCCTTTACCAATTTCGAGTTTCTGCATCTGCTCATCCATGGCAATACCAGTACCATTGCCACGCGGATAACGAACCGCTGCTGGGCCTTGATGCAGATGACCGGTAAATAGCATGTTACGACATTCATTTTCGTCGCTTGGTGTCATAATGACTAAGTTCGGCACACAACGCATATAGCTGATATCAAATGCACCTTGATGGGTTGGGCCATCAGCCCCCACAATTCCGGCACGGTCAATAGCAAACAATACGGGTAAATTCTGCAGTGCCACATCATGTATCAACTGGTCATAGCCACGCTGCAAGAACGTCGAATAGATAGCCACAACAGGGTTGTAGCCGCCAATGGCTAAGCCAGCGCCGAAGGTGACTGCGTGCTGCTCGGCAATAGCGACATCAAAATATTGATGCGGAAACTTCTGTGAAAACTCAACCATGCCGGAGCCTTCGCGCATTGCTGGCGTCACGGCCATGAGTTTTTCATCGATAGCGGCCATCTCGCAGAGCCAATCGCCAAACACCTTAGAATACGATGGCGTTGCCGCTTTCTTGCTTGGCAAAGAGGTTTGCGAAGGGTCAAATTTCGGTACCCCGTGGTAACCGATAGGGTCGTTTTCAGCCGGTGCGTAGCCTTTCCCTTTGCGCGTGACGATATGCAAAAATTGCGGGCCTTTCAAACTGCGCATATTGCGCAATGTATCAACCAACAAGTTCACATCATGCCCATCAATTGGGCCAATGTAATTAAAGCCAAGCTCTTCAAAAATGGTACCTGGTGCAACCATGCCTTTCATGTGCTCTTCGGCACGGCTAGCCAGATGCGAAATACCAGGCATGCCTTGCAGCAGCTTTTTGCCACCTTCGCGAATCGAGGTATACACTTTTCCGGAAAGTACGCGTGCCAAATGATTATTCAGTGCGCCGACGTTCTCAGAAATTGACATGTCGTTGTCGTTCAGAATCACCAACATATCGGGCTTGATGTCGCCGGCATGATTTAATGCTTCAAACGCCATGCCAGCGGTGATTGCACCGTCACCAATAATTGACACGACTTTTTGCTGCGTATTATTGCGTTGCGCAGCAATTGCCATACCCAAAGCAGCACTGATGGATGTACTTGAATGACCAACGCTCAGCGTGTCGTATTCACTTTCAGGACGCCAGGGAAACGGGTGCAAGCCATCTTTTTGACGAATGGTATGTAAGCGGTCTTTGCGACCGGTTAAAATTTTATGTGGGTAGGCTTGATGGCCAACGTCCCACACAAGCTGATCATGAGGCGTCGAGTAGACGTAATGAAGTGCCACGGTTAATTCAACAGTACCTAGGCCTGAAGCAAGGTGACCGCTGCTTTGGCTCACCGAGTTTAATAGAAACTCGCGCACTTCTGCACATAACTGCGGCAACTGACGTTCATTCAATAAACGCAAGTCTGCCGGTGTATTGATGCTGTCCAACAAAGGTGTTGAAGCGGCTGAGTGACTACTTGATAACGACATGTATTAATGATCCCGGTTCAGCAGATGATCTGCGAATGCTTCCAATAATTGGGTATTGTAAGGAATTTTGCCCAGCGCATGAAGCGCTTTGTGGTGTAAATCGTGCAAGCGCTGCTGTGCGCCTTCCAAGCCAAGCAAACTAACGTAAGTAGATTTATTGGCTTGAATATCACTGCCTTGGTTTTTACCCAAGGATTCGGTATTACCGATGACATCCAAAATGTCGTCGCGAACCTGAAAGGCAAGCCCTAAGTAATGAGCGAAGGCATCAAAATGCGCCCGATAAAGTTGCGCATCGTCATGACCGGCGAGAACGCCTAATTGCACCGCAGCACGAATAAGCGCACCAGTTTTATGAATATGTACTTGTGCCAATTCAGATTCCGGTACGGCGTTGCCAGTTGCGGCTAAATCGAGCGCCTGACCTCCACACATACCGCGATCGCCGCTTGCATCGGCCAATACATGAATCATTTCAAGTTGGCGCGCAGCATTTAATTTTTTATCCGGACTACTCAATAACTCGAAAGCGATAGTTTGTAATGCATCACCGGCAAGTATAGCCGTTGCTTCGTCAAAAGCGATGTGACAGGTTGGATGCCCACGCCGCAGGCTATCATTATCCATGGCGGGTAAATCGTCATGCACCAATGAATAAGCATGAACGCACTCAACCGCTGCCGCCGCGCGCTCTAAACTATGCTGATCAGCACCGCATAAAGCGCCAACCTGCAGGGTTAAGAATGGGCGAACACGCTTGCCACCCAATACCAAGGCATAATGCATTGCTTCGTTCAGGCGCGGAGCTATTACCGTGCGCTCCTGTAACAAGCGAGATAGGTATTGGTTAATGCGCTCTTTGGTTGTGCTAAGTTGTTGCGCTAGATTCACGCGTCATCCTCAGCATCAGATTGAAATGGCGCGAGTGTTTCTTGCCCTTGTTGTTGCAGTAGTTGGCTAACTTTTTGTTCTGCCTGCTGCAATTTTTGTTGGCTAAGTCGAGATAGCTTCACCGCTTGCTCGAATTGTTCCAAGGCTTGTTCAAGTGGCAACTCACCCTGTTCTAACTGCACAACAATTTTTTCAAGTTGCTGCATCGCTTGTTCAAATGACAAATCACTCATAAGGCTTGGTATCCAGTAGCTACGTGGAGTAATGGCGCACAAGTTACCTTGATTCCGCAGTGTGGTCAAATCAGGTATAATGCCGCCTTTTTACACTCAGTAACAGTAACGGCATCAAATAATCTCATGAAATTTATAGTTCGATTGCACGCAGAAATCACCATTAAAAGTAAAGGCGTTCGGAAACGCTATGGCAAGGTACTGGTAAATAATCTGAAAAGTATCTTGCGACGCAACGACGTTAACGCCAAGGTGGTTTGGTGTTGGGATAGAATTGAAGTCGTTGTGGCCGATGACGCACAGCAAGATGCGAATCAGGTCAGTGAGATTTTACAAAAAATACCGGGTATCTCATGGTTCAGCCGTTCGCACGAGTTACCGCTGCCAGAGGGCGATCCGACCGACTTCACGCCAATCATGGATGAAGTGTTGGCGTGTTGGCAGGATATTATTCCAGGCAAGAGCTTTGCGGTTCGGGTGAAACGCAAAGGTGAGCATCCGTTTCGCTCACTCGATTTAGAGCGTTATTTAGGTGGCGCCATATTGAAACACTGCGCTGGTAGTAGGGTGAACTTGAAGAAGCCTGACGTGGAAGTTCGCGTTGAAATTGACCACGAGGTGGTTCGAGTATTTGGCCACAAAGAGCAAGGATTAGGCGGCTTCCCGTTGCCAACACAAGAAACTGTGCTGAGCTTGCTCTCTGGTGGTTTTGACTCAAGCGTGGCGAGTTTTCAATTAATTCGCCGTGGTGCTCGTGTGCACTTTTGCTTCTTTAACTTAGGTGGAGCACAGCACGAAACAGGTGTTCGGCAAACGGCCTATTATTTATGGCAACAATACGCCAGCTCACATCCGTTAAAGTTTATTAGCATTGATTTTGCGCCGGTGGTTGAGGAAATACTGACCAAAGTTGATAACGGCTTGATGGGCGTGGTGTTGAAACGCCAAATGCTGCGAGCCGCTGAGATTGTCGCTAACAATCTACATACAGCAGCCATTGTAACGGGTGAGGCGTTAGGTCAGGTTTCAAGCCAAACCTTAAGTAACTTAAGTGTGATTGATGAGGCCACCGATAAATTGGTGCTGCGCCCGTTAATCACCATGGATAAGCAAGAAATCATTAACATTGCGCAACAAATTGGTACCGCCGACTTTGCGCGAAGTATGCCAGAATACTGTGGTGTGATTTCGAACAAGCCAACTGTGAAAGCACAACGCGATGCGTTGGCTGAAGCGGAGAGCCAACTCGACAGCGAACTGATTAAGCAGGTAGTGCGCCAATCGCGTGTTGAGGATGTGAGTCAAATTGGCGAAACTACTGAGCAGCGCGTGCAAAAAGTGGATGCGGTGCAGAATGTAACGAGCACAACCCACGAAATCATCGATATTCGCAGTCATGATGAAGTGGAAAATAAGCCATTTATCGCACCAAATGACGATATTGTGGTCCGACATATTCCGTTTTTTAAACTGGCGACAGCGTTTGCCGAACTGGATAATAGTAAAACCTATTTGTTGTATTGTGAGAAAGGTGTCATGAGTAAATTACAGGCGCTTTATTTACAAGAGCAAGGCTATGAGAACGTGGCGGTATATCAGCCGTCTTTGAAGTAAGCTAGGGCTAGCCAGAATTGAACCAAATAAGCTAGATAAAGCAGTAAGGATAGTGAATGACGTCAAGAAACATCGCGCGGCTTATATTTTTAATTGTACTGATTGGATTGTCCGCTGCATTTTTAATGCAAGTATCAAGCAATCAAGTTCCGCGCTTTGAGCATGCTGACAAGGCAGTACATTTTGGAGCGTTCTTTGTTTTGGCATTGACGTTTCATCGCGCTTTCCCAATGCCAATTTGGGCGGCGTTGATTGTTCTTACGTTATACGGCGTCGCGATTGAGTGGGTTCAAGGAATGTTGCCGTATCGAAGCGCGAGCGTCGGTGACTTAATTGCCGACGCAGCCGGAGCTTCAACGTATTATGCATGGGCTTACTGGCGCTTTCGCCGTAGCCAATCTCGTCAAAAGCAGAAAGCGAAGTAAATTACTTCGCTTTCTTTTTATTCGCTTCTTTTTTCTTCGCCTTTTTCTTCTTCGCTTTCCCTGGCGTTGGGAATTTATATTGCGGCCTTAAATCGTCGAATACGCGACGCTCAAGTTTGGCTTTCTGATAGCGTTCAATGCGGCCAAGCAATTCAGCGTCGTGTGCTTCAACCAAAGCAATAGCTAAACCAGATTTGCCAGCGCGACCCGTACGACCGATACGGTGTAAATAAACATCAGCCGTTTTCGGTAAATCGTAATTGACCACGAGTTCGACATCTTCAACATCAATACCGCGAGCAGCTACATCCGTTGCGATTAGGGTGCTATCTGCAAACTTTTCCATGCGTGCAATAATGCGCTGACGGTCTGATTGCGGCATATCGCCCCGCAGCGTGAGGGTTTTAATACCTGCCGACTGTAACTTGCCTGATAGTTCTTCAACGCGCTCACGGGTACGAACGAAGATAATTCGGCGTCCAGTATTTTCCGCTAACACGCGCTCAAGCAGCTTAAACTTGTGCTCAGCAGTATCGGCTTGATACCAACGCTGTAAGATTTTACCGCGCTCGCGTTTCGGCGGCTCCACCGTAATGTGTTGCGGCTCTTTTTGAATTTCGGCAGAGAACCGTTTTACCCCAGCACTTTCAAGCGTGGCAGAAAACAGTAATGTTTGTTTCAGGTGACGCGCTTCATTAACCAACTGCTTTACGGCACTACTAAAGCCCATGTCGAGCATACGATCTGCTTCATCGATAACCAGCCACTCGACGTTTTCAAGCTCGTACTGGTCAGCGCCAATCAAATCAAGCAAACGTCCTGGCGTTGCGACTAAGATATCGTGGCTAGCTTGGAGTTGTTGATGCTGCGAACCGTAATTTACGCCGCCGGTAATGAGTACCGTTTTGAGTTCGGTGGTTTCACCAAAAGCGTCGGCTTGTTCAGCAATTTGCTGTGCCAGTTCGCGAGTTGGTGCCAAAATAAGAATGCGTGCCGAACCAGGTTGGCGACGAGGGAAGTCCAAGAGGTGCTGGATAGCCGGCAACAAAAATGCGAGCGTTTTACCGGTACCTGTTGGTGAATTGACTAGTAAGTCTTGACCATCCAGAGCTGCCGGAATAACCGCTTGCTGTACTTTCGCTGGCTTGTTAATGTCAGCAGCCTTGAGAACATCGATGAGTTCATCATCCAGTTCTAATTGTTCCCAATCGGGTGTCATGCTTAGTTCCTGTCGTTACGGATAAGTAGTACGCTAAATTCTTACGGAGAAGCCTATGGGCTTTCAATGCCGGCAATTTTACCTGAAAGATGACCAATGTGCGATGAAAGTTAGCACTGATAGCCTGCTGTTCGGAGCCTGGGTTGAGATAGATATGGCACAACGCATACTGGATATGGGCACCGGCTGTGGCATTCTGGCATTAATGCTGGCGCAGCGAAGCGCGGCAACAGCAAAAATTGAGGCGATTGAACTCGACACCAACGCTGCAACACAAGCGCAGCAGAATGTATTGGCATCGCCATGGCCAGATAAAATTGTGATTACACAAGGTGATGTCACAACCGCGGCTTATCGAGAGAATCAGTATGATCTCATTGTCATGAATCCACCGTACTTCGCCAATCATTTGGCGAGCGCCAGCAAAGAGCGTGAGTTAGCACGCCAGGGCACAGGCAATGTTTGGCGAGCGTGGTTACAACGGGCCGCAAAGTTACTTGCACCAAACGGCCGAATTGCCGTGGTTGCACCAATACAAGCGCAGGACTCAATTGTTGCTGAATTAGCCTCCATGAACTTGCAATTGGCGCGCCAATGCAAGGTTCAGAGCACCCCGAAAAAAGCACCTTATTTAATCTTATTGGAGTTTATTAGCGCTTCAAAAGAGGAATCTACGAAGTTCGAAAAACTAGTAATTCGTGATGATGCAGGCAAATACACGGCGGGCTTTAAACATATAACAAAAGACTTTTATTTAAACTTTTAGTTGTAATTCGTTTCAGAAGGAAAAGGGAGCCAGATATCTTGGCTCCCTTCAATACATTAAAGACCTAGTACACTCTTACCTTGGCGGAAAGTAATATCCACCGGAATGTCGGCAGCGGACAAGCGATCTAAATCAGCCTGTAACTGCGGACTAATGTTGCCCATGGTATCAAATAGTTCGCCAACACCTTGGTAATCGCCGTCACCTTGAAGGGTTAAAATCTTCTCTGACAAACTATTCATGGCGGCGCGCATCGCATCCATATTCACCGAGTACTGACCTTGCTCGTTGCGTGAAAACGCACCAGCTTGTTCAAAGTAATTAAAGCGAATCATGTTTGCTTTGCCGTGTGCACTTGAGGCGCCAAAACGAACCGAGCGGAAAATGCCGGCTAAGAACGTGGTGTAGTAGTCTTCAAGAGCGCCTTCGGTAATCACGCCAGCTTCAAGCAACTGGGTCACCATGTATAAGCCTAAAATATCGGCTTTGCCTTCTTCTAACGCTGAAGCATGTTCTTTGAGCGCTTCACGTACCGTGCCAGATTGGCGAACAAGGTTTTTGATACCAAGACCATGCGCAACTTCATGGAACATGGTGTTAGCGAAGAACGCATCAAAGGTAATGTGCTGGCGTTGCTCAGCTACAATCAATTCATCGGCAATCGGCACCAATATCGCATCGAATTTCGCGCGCATGGCGTTTTTCAACTGCAGTCGACGCGTGCCTTTTTGTAACTGCACTTCTTCGTCATTTGGCAAGTTGATGGCAATAGTCTTACTTCCGGCATTCGAGTGACCGGCATAATAAACCACATCATAAGCATTGAGCTGTGCACCTGCACCAGGCACTTCGGCTTTGTACTCAGCTGGCACTGGAAGGTTCTGCTGTAGCTCAGGCAAGTATTGCGCATACACGGCTAATCTTTCACTCCACTCGAGATCTTTAATCAACACATAAGATTCGAAGGCGGCACGATAACCGTAGAGCTGATCTTCGTAGCTTTCAATCGGACCAATCACCACATCGATATCGTTGTTGGTCATATCCATCCAAGCGAAGTCAGAAGGCTGATATTCATTACTCAAAAACGCTTCCGCCCGCATCGTCAGATAGTTTTTGAAGCCTTCGTCTTCAGCAAATTCCGCGGCCTCGCGCAATAAATCAGCGGCCTTTTCTAATTGTGCACGATATGCTTCATTGTACGGTACTGCATACAGCTCACCTTGATCGTTGCGACGAACCAGGGTGTAAAGATCGATTTTGCCCTCAAACTCGGCTTGTTCGAACTCTTCTTTGGTCATATCGGCGGGATAGAAATTGGCGCCTGCTGGTTTCTCACCGAAACCGCTTAAGAACGGCTTGTCGTTATTTAAACGATCCCATGGGCCGTAATTGATTGCCGCAAAGTTCTTCACACTCTCGTCGTTAATACGGTCAAGCAGGCTACTTGCACTGGCACCATATGCTTGCTGCCAGAATAAGTCGTCCATGATTTCGGAGGCTTCAATGAGCAACTCAACCACATGGCGCTGGCGATCAGACAGGTGGCTCAAATCAGCGGTCAAATCCATTGGGTAGTATATATTGAGTCGTGATTTAGCATCGGCAACTAACTCAACTGCTGGCGCTTCAGATTGCGCTTGCTCTACTGGTGCAGGTTCTTGGCTGCAACCGAACAGGGTTAAACTCACTGCCAGAGCAGTTAATGGAAAGCGAATTGTTTTAATCATTGTTCGTTCCTTTCGGCAAATAAGCCCACGAGGTCTGGATAAAATGCACGGATCTCTCCAGCCAAGAGAGCAAAATCAGCATCAATTTTTTGTTCAGGGGTCGCATCAACAAGCTTATCTTGTTCATCAACTAATAAGTCTGTTGGCTTGAAACGTTTTACTGCTAGATCATGTTCTAGCACAAAAGTGAGACGTTCGTTCCAGTCTAAACCTATTTTTGTCGCTTGTTTACCATGCGCAAGATGAGTTTCAATTTCAGTACCTGTCAACGCATGTTGACGCACACGGACAATGCCGCCGTCGTCACTATTATCTCGCAATTCAACTTCATCACCGAAATCGAAGTTGCCCGGTGCTTTCCCGTCTTTTAACCACTGAGTGAAATAAAGCTCGCTTGGGTTCTCGCTAAATAATGGTTTCACTGGCAGAGAACCGAAACTGCTTCTGAGCATGCCAAGGAAGTCTTCAGCGCGGTTCGCAGCTGATGCATCCACGACAACAATATTCAAATCGGTATCGAGTAAGCCCCAAGTTAGGCGAAAGCGCGTAAATGCTTGCGGTAACAACCGATGAATAATGTCTTCTTTAAGATTTTGCTTCTCTTTACCAGCAACCTTACGACCTTGTTCTGCTTCAATCTGATTAACCGCTTCATCAAGTTCAGCGCTTACCACGGCGGCGGGCAGTACTTTTTCTTCTTTGCGCGCACAAAATAAATAAGCGTTACCAACTTGATGAAATAGAACTTCGCTTTGTTGACCGAATGGTGAACTCCAGCCAAAGCTTGCTAACTCCTGACGGCCACACGGGCGAAACGCATGATCACTCAAGCGCTGTTCGAGGTTTTCAGGTAAAACAAAATCGTCTGCGAGCGTATAAATTCGCAAGTTCTTAAACCACATGTTATGTCCTTGATTAATAACTTCGAGATATCGAAATGAATTAGATAAATGTCACCGCTAATGTCATGCGGTAGGTTAAGCCTTGTCCCGGTTCACTTTCAGCTTCAACGGTACCGTTTAGGGTTTGGGTCACGAGGTTACGAATAATATGCGTTCCTAAACCACTACCACCTTGTTGCACCTTGGTGGTGAAAAACGGATCGAATAATTGGTCAAGCTGTTGCTGCGTCAACCCTTTACCATTATCGCGATACACAATGACAAGCTTGTCATCGTTGCGCTCAATGGTAATGTTGATTTCACCATCTTGCTTATTTTCGAAGCCGTGAATCAAGGAATTGATAATTAAATTTGTGAAAATCTGCGCAAAGGCACCTGCTGGGCAGCGAATTTCAATATCATCGGGGCATTCAATCATGATGCGAGGTTTAAAAGGTTTCAAACGCGGATTTAGCGTTTGAATTACGCCATTTAAGTACTCTTTGATATTAATTTCACGTACAACTTCCGAGGTCTGATCCACGGCAACTTGTTTGAAGCTACTGATTAAGTCTGATGCACGCGCTAAATTACTTTCCAATAAATCGAGCGATTCCTTGCTGAGTTTGAATACCTTGGTGAGTTGCGCCTGAGTAAGTGCTTTTTTGTTTAAAGCTTCTTCCGCTTCAGTTAACTGATCACGAATATAAGTGGCTGCGGTTACCGAAATGCCAATTGGCGTGTTGACGTCGTGGGTGATACCAGCAACAAGACCACCGAGCGAGGCCATTTTTTCGGATTCAATCAGCTGATCTTGCGTGCGTTCAAGCGCGCTGAGAGATTCTTGCAGTCGCGTATTAATTTCGCGCAAATCGGTTTCGATTATACGTCGCTGACGGATTTCATTCTCTAAGGTATCCTGACGCAATTCGAGGTCATTTTTTTGTCGCTCCAAATCAACTAAAACGCGACTAAGGTTACTCGTTTTACGCGCTACTTCTTGCTCGAGAATACCGTTTTGTTCATCCAGTTTTTGATTCACGTGCAAGAGCTGCTTTTGCGCTCTATCGAGATCTTCTTGGTATTCTTTAAGATTCTCAACCAACTGATTGTAAGCGCGTTCCAGCAACAAAAATTCAGTGTTTCTTAAGCTACGAATGTGTAACTTAGAGTGTTCCAGATCGTCGAGTCGAAAGTTTTGAATTTGACTGATTAAATCACGCATTGGGCGATTTAACATGCGATGAAACGCCACGCTAAATAGCATGATTAAAAAAGTACTTTTAACAATCGCTGAACCAATAATGAAGTAAAGACTAACTTTAATGCGTTGTATGGCGATATCACGAGTCGTATACAGTGTTACATCGCCAACTTGGGTTGAATCCCCTGAAAATTCAAATACTAGTTTAGAATGGTAACCAAACACGCCGTCACGTTCGGGCAGTTCGTAGCTATCCGCAGAAATGGTCGGAAAGGCTCGTAATGGCGGAGTGCGACCCAACTGGCTGACGATGCGCCCCGTATCATCACGAATTACTAGACCGGCGATAGCTGGAATATTGATAAGACCGTCGGCAATGGCTTCAATTTGTGGCGTGTTGTATTCCCATAACGAGCGTGCCAACGAGTGACTAAAGGTGCTTTGTTGGTTATGAAGTTCCTGAACCAACATATTTTTGGTGTCATAGTATTCCCCAACAACTTGCACCGACGTGACAATCAGAGTCAATACGAAATAGACTGAAAGTACGTTGGTTAAAAGGGATTTTGAAATACTCGACGTCGCCATTGAAAGTCCTTGCAAGCTTTCACACAAGGTACTGTAAATTAACTCGCTTCGCAATATGAGAAAGATTGAGAAAAGCGCCTTGTTGGGCTATGTTAGAGGCTCTTCAATGGCTGAAGGTAAAGGGTGAAGATGGACGTCATTACGAACATGCAAGAGCAATTCGATAGTTGGCAGGAATGGCTATCGCAACATGCGGATATTGACACCATGGTCAAATTAGCCCTGTTACTCATCGCCGCGTGGATTGCCAATTTCGTCGTCAAAAAAGTATTGATGCGCGGCGCCATGACGGCACTTTCTTACACACCAGCCGGTAAAGACCGCGAGCTATTTGAACGAAACATCATCGCGCGTTTAGCCAATGTGGTACCAGCCCTAGTTATCTCCTACGGCATAAGTTCGGTTCCGAATCTTCCAGAAGAGTTCGCGATTGTTGTCAGCAACGTGTGTAATGCGTTTGTGGTGCTAACGATTGCGCGTGCTATCAGTGGCGTGTTAACGGTAGTAAACACCTTGTATGAACGGCAGCCGGATGCCCATGAAAAGCCAATTAAAGGCTATATTCAGGTTGTGAAAATAGCAATTTATGCCGTCGCGGCCATTCTCATTATTGCGGCATTAATTGACCGTTCACCCGTTATTTTGCTGTCAGGCCTCGGAGCCATGGCGGCGGTTTTAATGTTGGTGTTCCAAGATACGTTATTGTCACTTGTTGCCAGTGTCCAAATTACCTCCAACGACATCATTCGGGTCGGCGACTGGGTTGAAATGCCAAACCTTAATGTAGATGGCGATGTGATCGATATTGCACTGCACACGGTGAAAGTACAAAACTGGGACAAGACAATCTCGACCATTCCAACGAAACGATTTATTTCAGATCCGTTCAAGAACTGGCGCGGTATGCAACAATCCGGTGGACGTCGAATTAAACGCAGCCTGATGCTTGATCAAAATAGCGTCCATTTTTTATCTAAAGATGAGCAAGAAAAACTGTATCGGTTCCGCTTGTTAAAAGACTACCTAAAAACCAAACAGCAAGAGATTGATGATTGGAACCAGAAATTAAAAGAAGAGGGCAAAGAACCGGTTAACACGCGTCGTATAAGTAATATTGGTACCTTTAGAGCCTATGTGCTGCAGTATTTAAAGAATCATCCGCGTATTCATCAGAATATGACCTTGATGGTACGTCAGTTAAATCCGACCGCCGATGGACTTCCGCTCGAGGTGTATTGCTTTACCGCGACAACCGAGTGGGTTGAGTATGAAGGCATTCAATCGGATATCTTTGATCATTTGATATCGATTCTCCCCGAATTTGGGTTACGCGTATTTCAACACCCTAGTGGCGTTGATATGCGCGAGATGGTCACAGAAATCAAACAAAACCGTCATATTGACACATAACTGACACAATACAGTCACCAAGCTGTCACATAATTGCAGTATCTTGCCCAGCATCATTCATTAGATGCGCAAGGTATTGTTATGAAGCATTCCTTAATTTCTTCAGTGATTCTCCTGGCTTTGACCAGTGCGCCGGTATTCGCGCAAGAGCAGTCGCTAGAGCCGGTGGTTGATGCTGCCGATAAAATCAACGCGGCGGCAAAATCATCTCAGTTAACGGTTGAAAAAATCGCTGATTCAACGCAAGAACGTATTCAGCAATATAAGCAAATTACCCGCCAAATTCAGGGGCTTGAGGTATATACCCAGCAACTGCAGAAGCAACTTGATGCGCAATTGGTTGAGAAAGACGAACTGAATACCTCAATTGATGAAGTGAGCGTAGTAGAACGTCAAATCACCCCATTAATGCTGCGCATGATTGATAGCCTTGCCAAGTTCGTCGAATTAGACGTGCCGTTTTTACCTGAAGAGCGCGCTGAGCGAGTCGCTAGCTTGCGTGACCTAATGGACCGCGCTGATGTCGACGTTTCTGAGAAATTCCGTCGGGTAATGGAAGCATTTCAAATTGAAGCCGATTATGGCCGTAACATTGAAGCGTACAACGGCGAAATGACCGTTGATGGCCAAAGCCAAGACGTCGAGTTCTTGCGTATGGGTCGCACCGTCTTGCTTTACAAAACTCGCGACGGTTCAACCATGGGCGTTTGGAATCAACAACAACGTGAATGGCAACCGTTGGATTCAAGCTACGCAAGCAACGTACAAGAAGCGATTCGCGTCGCGCGTAAGCAATTGGCGCCAGACTTACTGATGCTTCCTGTTTTTACTCAAACTAACGGTGCTGGAGAATAACCATGTTGAAGCAGATTCTAACAGGTACTTTAGCGGCAGCGGCGTTGTTGATTTCTCAGCAGGCGTTGAGCGCACCGCAAGACCCAATTAACCTAGACCAGTTGTTACAACAACTTCAACAAGGTCAATTTGAGCAAACCGAAGCAAACAAACAGCGTGAAGCACGCTTCCGCGCTGAAGCGAATGAGCAAGAACGGATTCTTCGTGAAGCGATTGCCGAGCGCGACCGCCTCGAAAAACTCAGCGAAACGCTTGAAACAAATTTTGAGAAAAATGAGATTGAACTCGCTGGTTTAACCGATACGTTAACCCAACGTATGGGCTCGCTTCGTGAACTATTTGGTGTGTTGCAGCAGGTAGCTGGCGATACCAGCGGTAAGTTACAAACATCGTTTGTTTCGGTTGAGTTTCCTGGCCGCAGCGAACAACTCAGTGACCTCGCTCAAAAAATGGGGAGCAGTTCTAAACTTGCTTCCATTGAAGAAATTGAGTCAGTTTGGTTAGCGCTACTTCAAGAAATGGCGGAGTCAGGCAAAGTCAGTCAGTTTGATACTGAAGTGACACTCGCTAATGGTGAGAAAGTATCTAAAGAGGTGACTCGTGTTGGTACCTTTAACATGGTTGCCGATGGTCAGTATCTTGAATTGGTGCCAGGCACAGATACCGTTGCTGAGTTGATTCGTCAGCCTTCTGGTCGCTATTTAGATACAGTTAATTCGTTAGAGCAAGCAGACGAAAACCCTGTGAAGTTTGCAATGGACCCAACGGGCGGCTCAATTCTTGGCCTTTTGGTTCAAGCCCCTGATTTAGGCGAGCGAATCGACCAAGGCGGTACGGTTGGTTACATCATTCTTGCACTTGGTTTGGTTGGTCTACTAATTGCCATTGAACGGTTTATCACACTGACGCTGATGGGCGGCAAAGTGAAGCGTCAAATGAAGCAAACTGAAGCCCGTGAAGATAACCCTCTGGGTCGTGTGATGGCCGTGCAGCGCAAATATCCTGATGTAGATACTGAAACCTTAGAGTTGAAACTCAGCGAAGCCATTCTGCGCGAAGTACC
Organism: Pseudidiomarina marina; assembly: GCF_044807045.1. Lineage (NCBI taxonomy): Bacteria > Pseudomonadati > Pseudomonadota > Gammaproteobacteria > Alteromonadales > Idiomarinaceae > Pseudidiomarina > Pseudidiomarina marina. The sequence goes on from NZ_CP085233.1 coordinate 985,528, forward strand.
AAAAATTCAGCGTAACCTCACGTTTATTAAGATCATCTCGGTGGTTGCGCCATTGATGGGTCTATTAGGTACGGTTACCGGTATGATCAATACCTTCCAAGCCATCACCTTGTTTGGTACGGGTGACCCGAAACTGATGGCGGGTGGTATTTCACAAGCCTTGGTGACAACCGTACTTGGCCTTGTGGTAGCCATACCAATGACCTTGCTGTTCGCAACCTTGAACACGCGTAGCCGCAACATCGTGCATGTGCTGCAAGAACAAGCCTCAGGCATTATTGCGGAGCGCTCTGAGCGGAGTCACTAATCATGTTTCTGCTCGAATTCAGCAATGCTATTCAAGATTTCATCGAAACCGGCGGCAACGTGCTGCTGGTTATCGGGGTACTTATTTTCGTCATGTGGCTGATGATTCTAGAGCGTATTTTCTATTACTTGCGCGGTCATCGCCAAGCAACCAAAGCTGCTTTGGCGAACTGGAATAATCGTGCTGACCGTTCGTCTTGGCAAGCTGAGCAAATTCGTGGCGCAATTATTTCACGAGTTTCCCTTGCGTTAGGCGGCAACTTACCCATTTTGCAAGCCATGGTGGCGCTCTGTCCGTTGCTTGGTTTGATGGGAACGGTGACCGGCATGATTGAAGTGTTCGATGTGATGGCGGTTGCAGGTACCGGCAATGCTCGTTCCATGGCGGCCGGTGTATCGAAAGCCACAATTCCGACCATGGCAGGCATGGTTGGTGCGCTATCTGGTGTGTTTGCAACAACCTGGCTACAGCGCACCGCAAAACGTGAACGGCTCAAATTAGAAGATCGTTTGTTACTCGATCACTCAAGCGCGCAATCGCTTGCTAGCAAATAGAGGTAAGGCGCAATGAAACAACATTTTGCAAATTTAGTTGATGAAGAAGAAGCACAGATTGATATGACGCCGATGCTCGACGTTGTTTTCATCATGCTGATCTTTTTTATTGTCACCGCCTCGTTTGTTAAAGAGTCGGGCATTGATGTGAACCGCCCAGAAGCGGCAACCGCGGTGCAAAAAGATCGCGCCAATATTCTGGTCGCCATCAGCGATACCGGTGAAATCTGGATCAACAAGCGCCAGGTTGATGCCCGTGCGGTGCAAGCAAACATTGAACGTTTGTATGCTGAAAACCCGCAAGGCTCAGTGGTGATTCAAGCAGACAAAAAAGCCACAACTGAAACCTTAATTAAAGTGATGGATGCCGCTCGTGCAGCTGGTGTCTTTGATGTCTCGATTGCAACGCAAGAAGACTAGTTATGAAACGTGTACTGCTCGCACTCGTCGCCGCTTTTGCTATTACAGCAGGGCTGTTTTACCTCATGCAATCGTTGATTGTTGGTGGTGAAGGGGCTATGTCAGAACCGCCGAAAGGGAGCGTTCTCGACTTTGTTCGCGTGAAGCCAGAAGAAGTTGTGCAACAAAAAGAGCGTAAGCCGCAGCGTCCACCTGAGCCAGAACAACCGCCGCCCGATATGCCGCAGCCACAAATGCAAAATGAATCGGTTGATGCCGATGCTGGTGGCTTCGATTTCTCTGCGGAGATTCAAGCCGACACCAGCTTGTCAGGTGGCGTTGGTTTGGATACTAGCGACGGGGAATACCTGCCGATTGTAAAAGTGCAAGCCGTGTATCCACGCCGCGCGCTGCAACGAGGCATCGAGGGTTATGTAGTGGTTGGCTTTACGGTTACAAAGCAGGGCACGGTGCGTGACCCTTATGTGATTGAAGCACAGCCAGAGAATATTTTTGACCAAGCAGCCATGGATGCGGTGCTTAAATTTAAGTACAAACCGCGTGTTGTGAACGGTGAACCGGTTGAAGTTGAAGGTGTTCAGAACCGTTTAACATTCGCCATTGATGGTTAGGAGACAATCGCATGCGTTATTTCATTATCGTCGCTGCACTGATTACTGTTTTCGTTCATTCGTCTGCGTTCGCACAAGAGCGAAAGAAAACGCCAGCCTTACGTGAGCAAGTCTACAGCCAATTAGCTCGAGCGCAGCAGCTAGCTGACGAAGGCGACGTAAATGCAGGGCTCGAAGTATTACGTAATGTTGAAAGTAAACTCAGCAGTATGAATAGCTATGAGCGCGCGATGCTTTGGAATTTCTACGGCTATATGTATTACGGTCAAGATAACATCGCCAAAGCCATCGATTACTTTGCCAAAGTGGTTGAAGAAGAAGCGATTCCAGAAGCGCTCGAACAAAACACCTTGTTCAGCTTAGCGCAGTTAGCTTTAGGCCAAGGCGAGTTTGAGAAAACAATTGATTATTTGCAGAAATGGGAGCGTGTAACCGCACCAGAGCAACATCAAAAAGCTTGGGTTTTAAAAGCTCAAGCACTGTATCAACAGGGTGACTATAAGGCTGCTTTAGCGCCGATCACTCAGGCAATCGAGGCAGTTGAATCAAAGCAACAAGTGCCAGAAGAAAACTGGTTGGTTTTGCAACGCGCAATATATTTCGAACTAGGTGACACCACACGTGTTGCTGCCGTTTTGGAAGATATGGTGCGGTATTACAATAAGCCGGAGTACTGGGTTCAATTAGCCGGTGTTTATGGCCAACTTGGGCAAGAGAACAAGCAACTGGCCATGTTAGAAACAGCTTTTCAGCAAGGCTTTTTAACCAAAGGACAAGACTTGTTGAACTTGGCGCAAACCTATTTCTTCAATGACGTGCCATATAAAGCGGGTCAGGTTCTCGAACAGGCTTTAGAGCAGGGCGCGGTTGAACGCAATTTACGCAACTTGAAACTACTTGCTCAAGCATGGGTAGCAGCGCGTGAAACCGACAAAGCTAGCGCAGCCCTGTTAGCTGCAGCCGCTCTAAGCGACGATGGCGAACTCGACGCGCAACGCGCAACATTATTGTTAAATGCTGAGCGCAACAAAGATGCGATTAGTGCGGCACAAGCAGCGCTTGAAAAAGGCGGTTTGAAACAGCCTGGCTCAATGCACCTTGTCATTGGTATGGCTGAGTTGAATCTTGAAAACTTCAATGCGGCGCTACAAGCCTTTGCTGTTGCGAAAAAGTTTGATGATGCGCGCCAATCAGCAAGCCAGTGGGAACGCTACGCTCAGGCAGAGCAGGAACAACAAAATAGGTTACAGGAATTACGAGCTGACATATAAACGTCATGGGAATGCCATAAAAAAGACAAAAAACTGACATATAGTCATGAAACTGTCATATTTCTGACATAACATACCCTCGTTTTCTGAAGTGTGAGATACACTTTAGTGAGATTAATTTAAATCGGTGGGGGTCAATCATGTCAAAATTTATGGCAGTTTCATTGGTAGCGGGCGCCGTTGCATTAGTAACAGCACCAGCCCATGCACAAGACGAGTCAGAGCTTTTTGATTTTTACGGCAAGCTCAGTGTTGGTGTTCAGTACAGCGACCTTGACGACGGTACAGATAGTGATAAAGAGTTAACGAGCTATGCGTCACGCTTCGGTGTAAAAGGCGGTACCAAGCTCGAAGGCGATCTGGAAGTAATCTACCAATTGGAATGGGAAGTGGATGTAACCGACCTTGGTGGTTCGGACAACATCAAATCACGTAACCAGTTCATCGGTTTAAAAGGTGCTTTTGGTGAAGTTACTGCGGGTCGTCGCGATACCGCGCTAAAATTGCTGCAAAGTGGTTTTGACCCATTCTCTGACTACGAAGGTGACATGAAGCACATCTTCGCGGGTAAAAACCGTATGTCTGACACCATCAGCTATTTTTCACCAACATTTAGCAATTTCCAAGTTGCTGCAAGTTATGTATTTGCTGAAGACGACCTAGTTGATGACGGTTTGTCGATGACCGTTACTTATGGTGATAAAAAGTTCAGCAACACCGATTTTTACGTTGGTTTTGGTGTTGATGATGCCGTTAAAGGCAAAGATATTGTTCGCGCTGTTGCCATGACCAAGATTGGTACGACGCAAGTTGGTGTGTTGTGGCAAGACCAGGAAGACGTTGACGGTACGAATCAAGCAGACGGCTATGTCGCAAACGTCGTTCAGCCTTGGAACGATTTCACCTTCAAGCTGCAATATCAAATGATGGATTTTGCTGACGGAGATGAGAGCTCATTAGCGGCAGGTGTTGACTACAAACTCGGTAAGAACACGAAGGTCTTCGGCTGGTACACAGGTCGTGATTTGGATAACGTCGATGCTGAGCAGCGTTACGTCGCACTGGGTATCGAACATAAGTTCTAAGCAGGTTACAATACGGCCATCTTATTGATGCAACTTGGAATGCACCGTTACGATGGCCAACTTCATCTTTATTGCCGGTTACGTTGTTATTGGCTTATTGCTGCAACGTAGCCGACAATTCCCGCAAAATACCGGACAAATTCTTAACGCTTATGTGATTTACGTCGCATTACCAGCGGTTGTCCTACAGAAAATTCCAAGTCTAACTTTCGGCCAAGAACTATTGTATCCGGCCTTGATGCCATGGTTGCTACTTGCGGTGACCGTGCCGGTATTGCTGGGTTTGAGTAAGTGGCTCAATTGGTCGCGAATGACTACTGGTGCCATGTTGATTGTGGTGCCGTTAGGAAACACGTCGTTTGTTGGATTTCCGATGGTTGAGGCGTTTTTTGGCCCTGAGGGTATTCCATACGCGCTACTTTACGACCAGCTTGGTTCGTTCTTTATTTTATCAATTTACGCGACCATTATTGCTGCAATTTACAGCCATGAATCAGGCTCTGAAGCGAAACGACCGAGTGCTGGCGCAATAGCGCTGCGGATAGCGAAATTTCCACCATTTGTGGCGTTAGTGATTGCACTACTGCTGCGCGGTATTGAATACCCACAGGTAATGAGTCAGTTTATTGATTCACTAGCAATCACTTTGGTGCCGGTGATCATGGTGGCGGTTGGCTTTCAGTTGAAGTTCAGGCTACCACAGGAAGATCGTGGTCCCCTTTATTGGGCGCTTGGGTTAAAGCTCATCGCTACGCCGATAATTGCTCTCGCGGTGCTTTACGGTTTTGGACTTGAGCAACTGGCGGTACAAGTAACGATTATGGAGGCCGCGATGCCTGCGATGATTTCAGCTGGCGCGCTGGCGATTATGGCAGGGTTGGCGCCGACGTTGTCGGCTGCCATTGTCGGTTATGGCGTGCTGTTATGTTTTATCACACTGCCGTTGTGGTACGCCCTTATTCAGTTTTTGTTGCCGTAAACTCACCTTCGGCAACCCGCACTTGAAACGCTTCGCCCTGAGTCAATTGCTTCGGGCTACGTACTAAACTTCCGTCATCTTTGCGCACCACGGCATAGCCGCGCTCGATAGTTTGCAGTGGACTCACCATGTGCAAACCTTGTGTGAGTGACTGAAAACGCTGGTGTTGTTGCTTCAACAACTGCTTGATAGAAAGGTTTAGGCGTTGTTGTAATTGTTGCTGCTGCTGTTTCAGCGGCGCAATTCGGCGCTCTGGGTGAACGTTGGTTAACCGTGAATGTAATTGAATTTGGTTACTTTTAGCCTGTTGCAGGTAGCGTCGCAGGGCATTTTGCGTGCGAATTGCCAATTCGTCTAAGCGCTGACCATTTTGTTGTAACTGGCGTTGCGGATGTTGTTGCTGCAAACGCTGAGACAAATGCGCTTGATATTGCAGTTGCTGGCGATAATGACGCGTCCAAGCTTGCTCAACACGATGACTCAAATGTTGAATGCGGGCGAGCGTTTCGCGTTGATCGCGACTGACTAGTTCCGCAGCAGCCGAAGGGGTTGGGGCACGCACATCAGCGACAAAGTCACAAATAGTGAAATCAACTTCATGACCAACAGCTGAAATAGTCGGCAGCGGGCAACTATGCAAGGCATAGGCGAGTTGCTCATCGTTAAAGCACCATAAATCCTCTAATGAGCCGCCACCGCGAGCCATAATCAATACATCCACTTCATTACGCATTACCGCGCGCTGCAGCATGTTCAATAGTTCGCCAGTTGCGGCTTGGCCCTGCACAGAACTCGGATAAATGATGACTTCAATACTAGGGTCACGGCGTTTTAGCACCGCTAGAATATCTCGCACGGCAGCGCCAGTTGGCGACGTGATCACGCCAACTCGCTTTATGGTTTCCGGTAATGGTTGTTTATGTTCTGGATCAAAAAGACCTTCGGCTTGCAGTTTTGCTTTGAGTTGTTCGTATTTTTGCTGCAGCAACCCAGCACCGGCATCTTCCATGTGCTCAATAATTAATTGATAGTCACCGCGCGGTTCATAAACAGTGAGTTTGGCCCGGACCAACACTTGCATTCCGTGTTGCGGCCGTATTTTGACGCGTTGATTCGCATTTCGGAACATCGCCGCTTTAATCTGCGCACGCTCATCTTTTAGGGTAAAATACCAATGCCCAGAGCCTGGCGCGGCAAAGTTTGAAATTTCACCAACCAGCCAAATTGAACCGAAGCCTTGCTCAAGAACCTGTCTTACCTCGGTGTTGAGACCAAAGACCGTAAATATGTGCGGTTGTTGCATGATAAAACCTCGGTAAGAATTGAAAAAATCAGTTTACTGAAAAGCCGTTTGCGAGTAAAATCTGCCCGCAACATTAAGTCAGCCAGTGAGATGTTGCCATGCTACGAATTGCTCAAGAAGCCCTTACCTTTGACGACGTTTTGCTCGTCCCTGGACATTCAACCGTTTTACCACATACTGCGGACTTGCGTACGCGCTTAACGCGTTCAATTGAACTCAATATTCCAATGGTTTCCGCTGCAATGGATACCGTCACCGAAGCTGCGCTCGCAATTGCTCTAGCGCAAGAAGGTGGCTTAGGTTTCATTCACAAGAATATGACCATTGCTGAGCAAGCTGCGCACGTTCGTAAAGTGAAAAAATACGAAAGTGGCATGGTTTCAGACCCAATTACGGTTAGCCCAGACACCACGCTTGGCGAAATTCGTGCGTTAGCAGTCGAGCACGGCTTCCATGGTTTCCCAGTCGTTGAGAAATCTGGTGAACTGGTCGGCATCATCACCGGCCGCGACACACGCGCTGAGCGTGATGATAATCGACTGGTTAGCTCGATTATGACGCAAAAAGATAAGCTTATTACGGTGAAAGAAAACGCGCAGAGCGAAGAAATTCTTAACCTCATGCATCAACACCGAATTGAAAAAATTCTAGTCGTTGACGATGCGTTTCACTTGCGCGGCATGATCACCCTGAAAGATTTTACTAAAGCAGAAAATAAACCAAACGCCTGTAAAGACGAACTTGGTCGTTTACGCGTAGGCGCAGCGGTTGGCGTTGGTCCAGGCACTGAAGAGCGTGTAGAAGCATTGGTTGATGCCGGTGTTGACGTGCTACTCATCGATACCTCACATGGTCATTCGCAAGGCGTTATCGATCGTGTGACTTGGGCACGTAAAACCTATCCTGATTTACAGATCATTGCGGGTAACGTGGCGACTGGCGCTGGCGCGAAAGCCTTGGCTGATGCTGGCGTTGATGCCGTGAAAGTAGGAATTGGCCCAGGTTCAATTTGTACTACGCGTATTGTTACAGGTTGCGGCGTGCCACAAATTACGGCCATTTCTGACGCCGTTGATGCGTTAAAAGGCACCAACATTCCAGTTATCGCTGACGGTGGTATCCGATACTCAGGTGATATCGCGAAAGCGATTGCTGCAGGCGCTGACTGCGTGATGGTGGGCAGTATGCTTGCTGGTACCGAAGAATCGCCAGGTGAAGTTGAGCTGTACCAAGGTCGCTACTACAAATCATATCGTGGCATGGGCAGTATCGGTGCAATGAATCAACGTCATGGTTCATCAGACCGTTACTTCCAAGCGACCAACGAAGCTGAAAAACTTGTTCCTGAAGGCATAGAAGGCCGCGTTGCTTACAAAGGACCAATTGCGACCATTATTCACCAGCAAATGGGTGGATTACGCTCTGCAATGGGCCTAACCGGTTGCGCCAATATGAAAGAGATGCGCACTAAACCGCAGTTTGTCAAAGTAACCGCTGCGGGAATGGGCGAGTCACATGTACACGACGTGCAAATCACTAAAGAAGCACCTAACTACCGGATGGGTTAAGCCAACATGCAAGATATTCATGCACATCGTATATTGATTTTAGATTTCGGCTCGCAGTACACGCAGTTAATTGCTCGCCGAATTCGTGAACTAGGTGTCTACTGTGAATTATGGGCGTGGGACGTCAGCGCGGAAGATATCAAAAACTTTAAACCAAACGGCATTATTTTGTCAGGTGGTCCTGAGTCAGTTACTGAAGCAAACTCACCGCGTGCGCCTGAATATGTGTTTGAAGCTGGCGTACCAGTATTCGGTATTTGCTACGGTATGCAAACCATGGCCGAGCAACTTGGTGGTAAAGTTCAAGGTTCACTCGAACGTGAATTCGGTTATGCCCAAGTTGAGCGCATTGCGCCATGTCCGTTATTCCATCACATTGAAGACAGTGTGCACGAAAATGGTAATCCGTTGCTAGATGTGTGGATGAGCCACGGCGACAAAGTAATTGAAGCACCAGAAGGCTTTGATATTGTCGCGCAAACGCCGACATGCCCTATCGCCGCTATGGCTGACGACAAACGTGATTTCTATGGCGTGCAATTTCACCCAGAAGTAACTCATACGCGTCAAGGCATGCGTATGCTTGAACACTTTGTGGTGGAGATTTGTGAGTGCGAAACGAATTGGACGCCGGCACACATTATCGATGACGCAGTAGCCCGCATTCGCGAGCAAGTTGGCAATCAGAAAGTTGTTCTTGGACTTTCTGGCGGCGTTGATAGCTCAGTGACTGCGATGTTATTGCATCGTGCCATTGGCGATCAGCTTACCTGCGTATTTGTCGATAATGGCTTGTTGCGTTGGCAAGAAGCTGAGCAAGTGATGGAAATGTTCGGCGACCATTATGGTTTGAACATTGTTCATGTTGACGCAGAAAATCGTTTTCTTGATGCTCTTGCTGGCGAAAAAGATCCAGAAGCAAAACGTAAAATCATTGGTCGCGTATTTATCGAAATTTTCGACGAGCAAGCGAGCCGCATCAAAGACGTATCATTTTTGGCGCAAGGCACCATTTATCCAGATGTTATTGAGTCGGCAGGCTCGAAAACCGGTAAAGCACATGTCATTAAGTCGCACCACAACGTGGGTGGCTTGCCAGAAGACATGAAACTCAGCCTCGTTGAGCCATTACGCGAACTGTTCAAAGATGAAGTGCGTAAAATTGGTCTTGAGCTTGGCTTACCCTACGACATGTTATATCGCCATCCATTCCCGGGCCCAGGCCTTGGTGTGCGCGTTCTGGCCGAAGTGAAGAAAGAATACTGTGATTTATTACGTCGCGCTGATCACATCTTTATCAGTGAACTACGCAACGCCGGTATTTATCATGATGTCAGTCAGGCCTTTGCGGTGTTCTTACCGGTGCGTTCGGTTGGCGTGATGGGCGATGCGCGTAAGTACGATTGGGTGATTGCGCTACGAGCCGTAGAAACCATCGATTTTATGACGGCGCGTTGGGCTCATTTGCCATATGAATTGCTCGAGAAAGTATCTAACCGTATTATCAACGAAATCGATGGTATTTCACGTGTGGTTTACGATATTTCAGGTAAACCACCGGCTACGATTGAATGGGAATAATACGTGCTTAAGTGGCTATTAAGCTGGTTCATAGTAGGTTTGTTGCTCGGGTGTGCGCCCGAGCCGCAGCCGAGCCAGCTTGACGCTATTAAAGAGCGCGGCGTATTGCGGGTAGGGACTTTACTCGGACCAACCAGTTATTACCTCGACGCCGAAGGTGAAGCGGGTATTGAGTATGTGCTTGCCAAGCAATTTGCTGAAGAAATTGGCGTTGAAGTGGAGATGGTGTCACGCTACAACGTCAAGAATGTCTTAGATTTACTTGAATCCGGCGAAGTTGATGTATTAGCGGCCGGATTAAACCGTACCAGTCAGCGCGAACAACGCTTTCGCTTTGGACCGCCATATTTTGAAATCTCACAACGTATTGTGTTTAAGCAAGGCGCACGTGAGCGACCGCGAAACCTTGAAGAACTCGAGGCTGAGCTCGTTGTAGTCGAAGGCTCAAGCCACCATGACTGGTTGCAGCAAATACAAGACGATTATCCAGAGCTTCAATGGCGCGCGACCGATAACCATGATGCCAGCGAATTACTGCGCCAAGTGGCCGAAGGCGATATTGCTTATACCATTGCGGACAGCAATACATTAGATGTTCAGCGTCGTTATTACCCGAACCTAAGTGTCGCTTTTACCGTTCGCGACGATGTGGATATTGCTTGGCTACTGAACAAGCAAGTCGACGCCTCCTTGTATTCCGAAGTCATTTCTTTTTTCGGCAACCTCCGTCATTCAGGGCAACTATCGCAACTTCTGGACCAACATTTCGGTCACGTCGCCAGCTTCAATTATGTTGATACCAGTTTATTTATTAGTGCCGTGCAAACCGTGCTGCCGAAATATCGGGATGTTTTTGAGAAACATGCGGGTGCACTCGATTGGCGTTTGCTAGCGGCGATTAGTTATCAAGAAAGCTTATGGAATCCACGTGCTATCTCGCCGACAGGCGTACGTGGCATGATGATGTTGACGTTGCCAACCGCAAAAGCAATGGGTGTTACGAGTCGCTTGAATCCAGAGCAAAGTATTCAAGGTGGCGCGCGCTATTTTGAGCGAATGCTGCAGCGTATTCCGGCACGAATTCCCGAACCGGATCGCATTTGGTTTGCGCTAGCAGCGTATAATATTGGCTATGGCCATTTAGAAGATGCTCGAATTCTAACACAGCAGCAAGGCGGTGATGCCGATCGCTGGATTGATGTGCGAAAACGTCTACCTTTACTAAGACAAAAACAATTTTATCGACAAACTCGTTTTGGGTTTGCACGTGGTGATGAACCGGTGCGATACGTAGGGAACATACGTCGCTATTACGACACCTTGGTGTGGCTCGATAATCGGGGAAGGATTCCAGCCAAACCTATGGAAATCACGGTTCCTGAAGGAAGCGGTGATGGAGTCAATTAATGCGCAATAAGAATCGTCGATTAGTATCGCCAGAGCGTCGCCGCGCCTGGTTACGTAAACAACGCCACTTGCAAACCGAGCGTCGGCAAAAGTGGTTTCGTTTAACTGAGAAAGAATAAATCACCCCAATAATTTTTGGAGACATGTCTGTGGAAATAGTACGCGGTGCCCCCGCTTTGTCTGAATTTCGAACTGAGAAATTATTGCAGCGCCTGCAAAATGCTGAACTGCCGGTAGCAGAAGTCTATGCCGAGTTTATGCATTTTGTTGATGTAGAACAGACGCTCGACGATGAGGCGACGACAGTTCTCACCAAATTATTGACCTATGGACCAGCCTTGGCGGCGCACATTCCTGAAGGGCAATTATTGGTTGTGATACCACGGCAAGGCACCATTTCGCCATGGTCATCAAAAGCAACAGACATTGCGCACAACTGTGGATTAACGCAAATTCACCGCATTGAACGCGGTATTGCCTATTATTTGTCAGGTGATTTAACCGAAGCTCAACTGCAACAAGCCGCCGCACTGATTCATGACCGCATGACCGAAATGGTGCTGCGCGATCTTGATGATGCCAAGGTATTGTTCCACGAGGCTGAACCCGCGGAACTGAAAAGCATCGATATTTTGCAGGGTGGCCGAGAAGCATTGCAACGCGCAAATATCGACATGGGCCTAGCGCTTGCTGATGATGAAATTGATTATCTCTTTGAAAACTTTAGCGCGCTGAAGCGTAATCCGAATGACATTGAACTGTATATGTTCGCGCAAGCCAACTCAGAGCATTGTCGTCATAAAATCTTTAACGCCGATTGGACCATTGATGGTCAGGAACAACTGAAATCGTTGTTCAAGATGATCAAAAACACCTTCGAAGTAACGCCTGACAACGTACTTTCAGCATACAAAGATAACGCGGCGGTTATGGTTGGATCGGAGGCGGGACGCTTCTATCCGTATCCAGCTGGAACCAGTGCAGCGGGAGAGTACAGCTACTTCCACGAGCCTGTTCATATTTTGATGAAGGTTGAAACGCACAACCACCCAACTGCTATTTCGCCATATCCAGGTGCTGCCACAGGCTCTGGCGGTGAAATTCGTGACGAAGGCGCAACAGGACGTGGTTCGAAGCCAAAAGCTGGCTTGGTTGGTTTTAGTGTATCGAACTTACGCATTCCAGGGTTTGAACAGCCTTGGGAAGAAGACTTCGGCAAGCCTGACCGTATTGTGACCGCTCTCGACATCATGCTTGAAGGCCCTTTAGGTGGGGCAGCGTTTAATAACGAGTTCGGTCGTCCTGCATTAACGGGCTACTTCCGTACCTATGAAGAGAAAGTAAACAGCCACAATGGCGAAGAGATTCGCGGCTATCACAAGCCAATTATGATTGCTGGCGGTATGGGTAATATTCGTGAGCAGCATGTTGAGAAAGGTGAAATTCCGGTTGGCGCGAAATTAGTTGTTTTAGGCGGGCCAGCCATGAATATCGGCTTAGGTGGCGGTGCCGCATCGTCAATGACTTCAGGTACCTCGAGTGAAGATCTTGATTTCGCCTCAGTACAGCGTGACAACCCCGAAATGGAGCGTCGCTGCCAAGAAGTGATTGACCGTTGTTGGCAGCTTGGCGACAAGAACCCAATTGCGTTTATTCATGACGTAGGTGCTGGCGGTTTGTCGAACGCAATGCCAGAACTGGTGAGCGACGGTGGTCGCGGTGGTAACTTCGAACTCCGCAAAGTGCCAAACGACGAACCGGGCATGTCACCGCTAGAAATCTGGTGTAACGAATCTCAAGAGCGTTATGTGATGGCGATTGCGCCAGATCGCATGGACGTATTTGAAGAGATTTGTAAGCGCGAGCGCGCACCGTTTGCAGTGATTGGCGAGGCGACAGAAGCTGAACATTTAACGCTAACTGACGAGCACTTTGGTAACAAACCAATTGATTTACCGCTGAACGTGTTGCTCGGTAAACCGCCGAAAATGCATCGCAATGTGGCTTCTCAGCAAGCTCAGGGTGAAGCGATTGAGCGCGACGGGATTAAGTTAAATGAAGCAGCGAAACGTTTATTACGTTTACCAGCAATTGCCGAGAAAACGTTCTTAATTACCATTGGTGACCGCACGGTAACTGGCTTGGTTGCACGTGACCAAATGGTTGGTCCGTGGCAGATTCCGGTGGCTGACGTTGCGGTAACCGCGGCAAGTTACGACACCTATGCGGGTGAAGCGATGGCGATGGGTGAACGGACACCATTGGCATTATTGAATTACGCCGCTTCGGCGCGCATGGCAGTGGGCGAGTCGCTGACTAATATTGCCGCGGCAGATATTGGCGATTTGAAATTCGTTAAATTGTCAGCAAACTGGATGGCTGCAGCTGGTCACCCTGGCGAAGACGCGGGTTTATATGAAGCCGTGAAAGCCGTTGGTGAAGAGCTGTGTCCGGCGCTCGGTATTACGATTCCAGTGGGTAAAGACTCCATGTCGATGAAAACCCAGTGGCAAGACAACGAAGGCTCTAAAGCAGTCACTGCGCCATTAAGCCTAGTGATCACGGCTTTTGGTCGGGTTCGCGATGTACGTCGCACACTGACACCACAACTGCGCATGGATAAAGGCGATAGCAAGCTCGTGTTAATTGACTTAGGTCGTGGCAAGAACCGCCTTGGTGGCTCTGCGCTAGCACAAGTTTATCGCCAGCTTGGTGATGTCACCCCTGATGTTGATAGCGCAGAAACATTGAAAGGCTTTTTCGATGCTACGCAACAGCTTGTTCATGGCAAGAAGCTAATGGCGTATCACGATCGCTCTGATGGCGGTTTGTTTACAACCGTTGCTGAAATGGCGTTTGCTGGTCATTGTGGTGTTGAAGTAGCGCTCGATAATTTAGGCGACGACGACTTAGCGGCATTGTTCAGCGAGGAGCTTGGCGCCGTTGTACAAGTTAGCGTCGAAGATCTTGAGCAGGTGATGTCCGTATACGCCGAACATGGTCTGGAAGACTGTGTGCATGTTATTGGTCGTCCCGTGCGCGAAGATGTCGTACGCTTTAACCGTAACGGCGAAGAAGTGCTAGCGCATCTGCGCAGTCATTATCGTGCGATTTGGGCTGAAACAACCCATCAAATGCAGCGTTTGCGCGATAACCCAGCGTGCGCTGACGAAGAATTTGAAGCGAAGCAGAACTTAAATGACCCTGGCTTATTCGCTGACTTGAGTTTTGATGTGAGCGAAGATGTTGCTGCACCATATATCAACACAGGTCGCGACCCAATGGTTGCTATCTTGCGCGAGCAGGGCGTTAACTCTCACGTTGAAATGGCCGCGGCATTTGATCGCGCTGGTTTTGCAGCTATCGACGTGCACATGAGCGATATTTTAAGTGGTCGTGTGAGCCTCGAGAAATTTAACGGTCTTGTTGCTTGTGGTGGTTTCTCATACGGTGACGTATTGGGAGCAGGTGAAGGCTGGGCGAAATCAATTCTGTTTAATAGCCGCGCACGCGATGAATTTGCAGCTTTCTTTGAACGCAACAAAACCTTTGCTTTAGGTGTGTGTAACGGCTGTCAGATGCTATCAAACTTGAAAGAGCTGATTCCTGGTGCAGAAGCCTGGCCACACTTTGTCACTAACCGTTCGGAGCGTTTTGAAGCGCGCTTTAGTTTAGTCGAAGTGCAAAAGAACAACTCGTTGTTCTTTGAAGGGATGGCTGGTTCACGGATGCCGATTGCGGTATCACATGGTGAAGGCCGTGCCGAGTTTAAAGGGAATGACCTTGCGACAGTAAATGCCGAAGGCTTAGTCACCATGCGTTATATCAACAATAGAGGTGATGTTGCCGCAACGTACCCGGCGAACCCGAACGGCTCGCCAGAAGGTATTACGGGGCTAACCACGAAAGATGGGCGTGTATCGATTATGATGCCGCATCCAGAGCGCGTGTTCCGTACCGTTGCGAATAGCTGGCATCCAGATGAGTGGGGTGAAGATAGCCCTTGGATGCGTATGTTCCGCAACGCACGCGTTTACTTAGGTTAAGTAAACACAAATGCAAAGCCCGGCTTCATGCCGGGCTTTCTTTTTGAATTCACAATTTATCGGCGTTTTCGAAAAAACTGTCGCAAAATATCGCCACACTCGTCGGCCAATACACCACTAATTACTTCTATCTTATGATTCATGCTGGGGTGATTAATCACCTCAATAGCCGTTCCGGCAGCCCCAGTACGCGGGTCTGTGGCACCATAAACTAAAGTTTTCACGCGCGCATGAGTCATTAGCCCCGCACACATCGCGCACGGCTCTAGTGTTACATAAAGTGTGGTATCAACTAAGCGATAGTTGCCTAGGTGCTTGCCAGCAGCACGAATGGCCTGCGCTTCGGCATGAGCCGACGGATCATTGAGAGTGATGACTTGATTAAAACCCTCTCCAATAATCTCGTCATTTAAAACTAGCACTGCGCCAACGGGTACTTCGTCGTACTGCTCCGCCGCAATTGCGGCAAGATCGAGTGCACGCTGCATGTAAAACTCGTGATCCATAAGCTTCTTCAACTGAATGAACGTGTGCGCATCATAAAAAAAAGCCCCCGCAGATGCGAGGGCTTTCTATGCTTTTTAAGCTTTTCGCTTAGAAGTTGTAGCGGATACCCACTTTAACTTGCCAAGTTGAAGCTTCTGCACGATAGCGAGTCGGTGCATAGTCATCTAAGCCGCCGAATACTGGCGCATAGATGTATTGACCTTCGTCAGTTAAACCACCGAAGTCAACGATACCTTGGGTTGTATCAGCAAACGGGATAACGTGTTGTTGCGCTGCATCTTTATCGAACAATGCAACCACGTTTTTCACGTCAAGATACACAGCACCGGTGTGACCTTCCCACAAACCAGGAAGCTCTTGCTCAAAGCGGAAGTCGATGTTGGTGTTCCATGGACCACGCGCTTCGTTACGACCAGTGTAGCCGCCAGCGTATTGCTCAAGACCCTTGTCAGCAATGATTTGTGCCAAATCGTCATAAGTCAAACCACCGCTGTATACAACGTTCGGGTCATCAGCACCAGTTGGGATGTATACCAAGTACTGGCTTGAGCTGTTGAACGATGATTGGTCACCTAAGTCAGAGTCACGGAATGAGCTCATAACGTAGCTAAATGGACGACCTGATACACGCTCGAAGAACATTGAGAATTTCGACTCATAGCCTTCAAAGAACTCAGTGCTGTATTGAGCGGTTACAACAAAACGGTGCTCAATTTCATAACCAGCAGTTGCAGGTAATGGGTTTTGACGGTCAAGCGCTGTCACATATTGATAGTTCGATGCTGCCTGCGAAGAACCACCGTTAACCGCTTCATTCACGTCTTGGTGAGTGTATGAAGTGTTCAATGTGAAACCGTTCTCAAACGCTTTACCAAGTGAGAAGGTGTAAATGTTGCTGTTACCGCCGTAGCCGTTAGTCAGTAATACGTCATAGCGGTTAACACCACCGAATTCACCGATTTCAGTTGGGGTAAAGTCATCTAACGGATCGTCAACTACATAGATAATACGACCGCCGTCAGAGGTAGTTACCACGTTGCCATCAGCATCAGTTAATGGACGACGCGCTAAATCAACCCAGCGAACATCGTTTTGCTTACGAGTACGGATGTATTCAGCACTTGCGTACCAGTCATCACCTAAGAAACCAAGGCTTCCCTCGTAATCAAGCGCTAAGCTGTAACGCCATTCGTTTGGTAATTCGAAGTTTGGATCGATTGGTGTTGTGTTACCGTCACCAGCAGTCAAGCTATCACGAACTTCTTGTGGAATCGTCGTGATGTCAGCACCTGAGTAATAACCTTCAGTTACTGAACTTGGCGCGTCAACAACTGTTACGCCGTC
This sequence comes from Pseudidiomarina marina, assembly GCF_044807045.1. Taxonomy (NCBI): domain Bacteria; kingdom Pseudomonadati; phylum Pseudomonadota; class Gammaproteobacteria; order Alteromonadales; family Idiomarinaceae; genus Pseudidiomarina; species Pseudidiomarina marina. The sequence goes on from NZ_CP085233.1 coordinate 1,002,511, forward strand.
AACTGAGTAAGCGTTTGAGATCCAAACATTTGGACGACCACCGGCATAGCGACCGAAGCCACCACGTAAACGATAGTTGTCGTTCAACTGATATTTGAAGCCAGCACGCGGCATCCAGATATCACGACCGTCTAAGTTTTCAGTGTTAGCAAAGCCGTAACGATCTTCGAAGTTTTGGTTGTAGCGTGGTGAACCGTCAACTGATTGACGCTCGTAACGTAAACCGTAGCTTACTTCGAGGTCCCAAGTTGGTGACCAAGTATCTTCGATATAGAATGCGTGAGTAGCTGGAGTTAAGCTTGCAGCGCCGTCGTTCGCGTTGTTAGTAAACGCGTTACGATATGAGAAGAAGCTTGCTTCTTGGTTTTGGAAGTCTTCGATAGTATCGAAATCCCAAACACCCAAAGACTGCGGAACGAACAAGTTGAAGATTTCGACTTCTTCATACTCGTAACCGAAACCAATCGCGTGGTCGCCAAGCAAATATTCACCGTTGAACTGGAATTCAGTGGTGGTATTTTCTAAAGCATTCGCGTGACGGTACTGGTCAGGACCGATTTGTACGGTACCGTTCGCAGTACGGATGTTCACTTGACCGAAGTTCAAACCAAGTAATGGCGCTTGAGCCGTTTCAACTTCTTTACGTGAGATTTTGATATCACTTGAGAAGTTACTGTTCCAGTTTGAGTAAACTTGTAATGCCATGGCATCAAGTTTTTCGTTTTTGTCATACCAACGTGAAGACAATGGTAGAGTGCTTGAGCTACCAGTGTTGTTGTTTGTCGCGTTACTTTCAGCTGTCTGATAAGTAAATGCTGCACGGTGGTTGTTGTTGATGTTCCAATCGAGTTTGATCAACATTTTCTCGTCGTCTTGTACTGGATTAGTGTTCCAAGTACCTACGTCAACGCCATAAACGTCGCGTGCGATTTGAGTAATTTGATCAACTTCTTCAGAAGTTACAGAAGCTTGTTGGTTTGCTGCTGCACCAATCGGACCACGCTCGATTGATTTTGGCTCTTCATATTTCTCGTAGTTTACGAAGAAGAACAACTTATCTTGAATAATAGGACCGCCAACTGCGAAGCCCCAAGTCTTTTCAGAAAAGTCTAAATCAGGTGCTGCTGAATCTGGCTCGTAACGCGAAGGCTCTGGGTTACCAGTTAATGAATCGCTCGTGTATTCATAGAATACTTCGCCTTCGAATTCGTTGGTACCAGACTTCGTTACAGCGTTGATTTTCGCGCCGCTGAATCCACCGTCTTTTGCTGAGAAAGGAACAACGTCAATTGACAATTGCTCTACTGCTGCAACAGAAATTGGTGAACGCTGAGTTGGGTAACCGTTGCTGTTCAGACCAAAGTCATCGTTCTGGCCGATACCGTCAACAGTAATTGAGTTGTATTTCGGGTTGCTACCAGCAACAGTCAACGAGCTATCTTCATCAGCCAAGTTAACTGCTAGTGGGTTTTGGCGAATAATGTCTTTCAAGTCGCGGTTGAAAGTTGGCATGTTGCGAATGTTATCTTCACCGAACGAGCTTGTAGAACCACTGTTCAAGCTTGTTGGGTTAATCGCAGTACCAGTAACGCTGATACGCTCAACGTTGTTGGCTTCTAACTGCGCAGTTAAACGATAAGTTTCGCCTAGCTTAAGGAACACTTCAGAGTAAGTCGCATCGCGGTATACATCTGAATCAAGAGTAACTCGGTATGGGCCGCCTACACGTAGACCGCTCGCAATGAAGTTACCGGTTTCGTCCGTAGTTACTTCTAAACGGCTGCCTGATGGAACGTGTTCTATGATGACTTTAGTATTTGCCGCGCCTTCTCCAGTAGGGCCGACAATAAAACCACGCATAGATGACGAAGTATCTTGCGCAACAGCAGCGCCTGACGCTAGGCCTAAGGCCACAGCAATCGCACTGGCAGTACGCGAAAATCGCATTGAGGTGCTCATTTTATTTTCCTGGGTTGTTGGTTGTAGTTAAATTTGGTCCAAAGCTATACCGCATTTATTACGCCTTGATGACACGTGTGTGATTCTTTCACGAAAACGTGTCATTTATGTGACAATATTTTACGCACTTTCTGAATAGATTGCACAGGTTAAATTGAACCTTTATTCTTGAAACTTGTCACAGCAACCCCAACTCGGGAACATCTCTACCGATGAAATTCTATACAGCCCTTATTTTTCCAATACTTACCCTATTGATTGCGGGATGCGATATGCCCCCAGAAAAAATTTCAGAACCAGTTTCACTGCGTGTTGCTACTTTTAACGTGAGCATGGACGCCAGTAATTATTTAACGAACGAACAAGTCCAGAAGCAAGGCGCAACAGCCCTGACGGATGCATTAGCACAGCAGCATCCGCAGATTAAAGCTATTGCGGAAATTATTCAGCACACGCGTCCCGATGTGTTGGTGCTAAATGAATTTGATTATGTTGATGTCAATCAAGGTATTAACGTTTTTAGAAATGATTACCTCCAACAAAGTCAGAACGGTGAATCGCCAATCGATTATCCCTATGTATATCTCGCGCCGGTCAATACCGGAGTGCCGAGCCCTTATGACTTAAGCGGTGATGGCGTGGCGAGTGGCACCGGCAACGATGCATGGGGTTTTGGTTGGTACCCAGGACAGTACGGTATGGTGGTTTTATCCAAATACCCAATCAAAACCGACGATGTCCGCACGTTCCAGTTATTCAAATGGAAAGACATGCCGGGCGCGTTGGCACCGGTCGATCCGAATACCTCTGAGCCGTTTTACAGCGCCGAAGCATGGCAAGAGTTTCGTCTTAGCTCCAAGTCGCACTGGGATGTGCCAATTGACGTGAATGGGCACGACTTGCACCTATTGGTGAGCCATCCAACCCCGCCGGTTTTTGATGGTAAAGAAGATCGTAATGGTCGACGTAATTTCGATGAGATTCGGTTTTGGGCCGACTACATTCAGCCGCATTTAAGTGATTATATTTACGATGATAACGGCGTAACTGGGGGGCTTGGTGAGAAACAAGCGTTCGTGATTGCCGGTGATTTAAATGCGTCGATTGAAAGCGAAGATAATGTTCCCGGAGCCATCGAACAGTTACTAGAACATTCGTTAGTCAACGCTGACAAAACTCCAACAAGTGTTGGCGGGGCGCAACATACACCAGATAATCAGCAAGCAGCGACGCATACGGCAAGCTGGCGCAAGCGCGCCGATTACGTGTTGCCATCGGTGTTTGGCATCGAACTCATTCAATCCGGTGTGTTCTGGCCCGCAGCCGGTGAACCGAAAGCAGAACTAGTGAGTTCAAGAGGCGCTTCGTCAGACCATCGTTTAGTGTGGATTGACATTCAATTAAAATAAATGACACAAATTTGCTGGTTTTCATAAAAGTGTCATAAAGTATCTAGATAATCGGCCGTGCTAGTAACAAATTAGGTGACGCACATGTCCAGAAAGATACTGATTGTTGAAGATGAAGCTCCGATTCGTGAAATGTTGAGCTTCGTCATGGAACAGCATGGCTATCAAGCGGTAGAAGCCGGCGATTATCAGTCGGCGCTTGAGAAAGTAGTCGAGCCATTCCCTGATATGATTTTGCTAGATTGGATGATTCCTGGTGGTTCAGGCATTCAACTAGCGAAAAAGTTAAAAGGTGATGACTTTACCCGCGCAATTCCAATCATCATGCTTACAGCTCGCGGAGAGGAAGAAGACAAAGTTCGGGGGCTTGAAGTGGGTGCAGACGATTACATGACCAAACCGTTTTCACCAAAAGAGTTGATGGCGCGCATGCGTGCTGTTTTTCGTCGCGTCGCCCCGACAGCACTCGACGAGCCACTAGAGATTGAAGGATTGCGTCTTGATCCGGTATCGCATCGAGTGACTGCATTTAATGACCGCCTCGATATGGGACCCACTGAATTTAAATTGCTGCACTTCTTTATGACGCACCCTGATCGGGTGTATAGTCGTGAACAGTTATTAGATCATGTTTGGGGAACCAACGTGTATGTGGAAGACCGTACTGTCGATGTTCACATCCGCCGTTTGCGTAAGGCGTTGGAAACGCATGGACACGATCGTTTGGTGCAAACCGTACGCGGTGTTGGCTATCGTTTTTCAAAAAGTTAAACGGAGCCACCGCTAAGCATGGATCGTCGTTACTCCGTTATATTTATTCTTAAAGGCCTACTGTGGTTTATTGTCCCAGTAGGCTTTTTCGGTTGGTTGCTCGGCTATTTTTGGGCGACATTAGCGCTTTCATTGATCACACTCGTCGTTTGGCATTACTACTACCAATATAAACTTGTCGATTGGCTCTGGCACCGCCGCACCATGCTTCCTCCGAGTGCGCCTGGTAGCTGGAGTTATATTTACGATGGTATTTATCGTACACAACGACGCAGTCAGCAGCGTCGCCGCGCATTGGCCCGATTACTACGCCGTTTTCGGGAAGCTTCAGAAGCCATTCCGGATGCGGCCATTGTATTTCGTAAAGATGGCGGCTTAATCTGGTGTAATAAACTTGGCCAGTTTTATTTCGGCCTTAAATGGCCTGCTGACACCGGTATCCGCCTTTCAAATTTAATTCGTCACCCTGAATTTATTGCCTACCTGCAAAAAGGCGATTTCAGTGAAGATATTCATTTGCCATCGCCGGTACGTGAAGATGTTGAACTCGAAATTCGTATCATGCCCTACAGTGACGACCAATACTTATTAATGGCGCGTGATGTGACGCAGCTGAAACAATTAGAGCAAATGCGCAAAGATTTCGTCGCCAACGTATCGCACGAACTCAAAACACCGTTAACGGTGCTGCAAGGTTATTTGGAAATGCTCGATGAGCCGGCTTCATTGCCGCCTGCAATGTTAACGAAAGCCGTTACTGACATGCAGGCACAAAGTGAGCGCATGCGTAACTTAGTTGACCAGTTGTTGTCGCTGTCGCGCATGGATGTTCATCGAACTGATATGTTTGAACGTACAGTGAATGTGCCGAGTTTACTCGAAGTCATTAAGAATGACGCCGAGCGCCTCAACCAAGAAAAACAGCACGCGTTGGTGTTTGATATTGCCGACATTCATATTCACGGCATAGAAGATGAATTACGCAGTGTATTTTCAAATCTCATTACCAATGCCATTCATTACACGCAGCCGCATGGCGAAATAAAAGTAACTTGGAAAATGGTTGGGCAGGATGCTGAATTTTCAGTACAGGATAACGGTCCAGGTATTCCAGCCGAGCACGTTGGTCGCCTGACCGAGCGTTTTTATCGTGTTGATAAAGATCGCAACAGTAAGAAAGGCGGGTCAGGGCTTGGCTTAGCGATTGTTCAGCAGGCGCTAGAGCATCACCACAGTCGATTGCTTATCGATTCGGTTGTAGGTCGCGGTTCGAAATTTTCTTTCCGTATTTCTGAAGAACTTGTGATAAAAAAATGACACTTCTGTCATAAATGTCACAATACTGTCACATTGACCAACTAAACTTGATTCCAGTTACTGATTACAACCGCCGGTTTTTAACCGGCTTAACATCACGATTGGAGTCAATTATGAAATTCAAATCGGCATTAATTACCGCTGCAGTTGCAGGTTTATTAAGTTTCTCTGCAAGCGCACAAAAAGCAACTGACGACTTACCTGAATATGAAAAAGTAAGTGGTCTTTCAGGCAACCTATCATCAGTCGGTTCAGACACGTTGGCAAACATGATGACGTTCTGGTCGGAAGAATTTAAGCGTTTATATCCTAACGTTAATATGCAAATTCAAGCCGCTGGCTCATCAACTGCGCCACCAGCATTAACCGAAGGTACTTCGAACTTTGGCCCAATGAGCCGCGCTATGAAAGCGAAAGAGATCGAAGCATTCGAAAAGCGCCACGGTTACAAACCAACTCCGGTTCGTGTTGCCATTGATGCTTTGGCTGTATTCGCGCACAAAGATAACCCAATTGAAGGTTTAACTATTGCCCAAGTTGACGCTATCTTCTCGAGCACTCGTTTATGCGGTGCTAACGAAGAAGTACGCCGTTGGGGCGACTTAGGTCTGACTGGTAGCTGGGAAAACCGTGACTTGCAAATCTACGGTCGTAATTCGGTATCAGGTACCTACGGTTACTTTAAAGAAGTAGCATTGTGTGACGGTGATTTCCGTAACAATGTGAACGAACAACCAGGTTCAGCGTCAGTGGTTCAATCAGTTTCAACATCATTGAACGCCATTGGTTACTCAGGCATCGGCTACATGACTTCTGGCGTAAAAACTGTCCCATTAGCAGTTGAAGAAGGTTCAGAGTTCATCGATGCAAGCACCGAGAACGCATTAGCTGGTAAGTACCCACTGTCTCGCTTCTTGTACGTTTACGTGAACAAACACCCGAACAAGCCACTTGACCCAGCAACAGCAGAATTCTTGAAAATGGTTCTGTCAAAAACTGGTCAAGAAATTGTCGACAAAGACGGTTACATTCCTGTACCACGCGTTGTTGTTGAACAAGAGCTTGAGCGTTTAGGCTTAAACTAAACCTCGAATAGATAGCGACAAAAGCCCCGAATTTCGGGGCTTTTTTTTTGTTTAGACTTGAATTTGGCGCATGATGGGCTGCTGCAACGAAATCAACGTTTCAGTGGCCTGAATTTCTTCAATTGGTTGAATTTTATTGATGAGTAAATTCTGCAAGTCATCAATCGATCGCACCATCACCTTAATAAATATACTGTACTGTCCGGTAGTGTAATGCGCCTCAACGACCTCGGGTAGAGCATTCAGTTGCTGAAGAGCGCTAGGATAATCACCCGCACGCGCTAAATTGATACCAATAAAACAGCAAACGTCATACCCAAGTTTACGCGGATCGACATGAATGTGCGTTCCCGTAATAATCCCTGCCTGCCGAAGTTTCTCAATGCGAACATGAATTGTCGCCGGACTCACGCCTTCAACTTTAGCTATTTCCGCATAAGATACCCGCGCATTTTCTTGCAACGTCGAAATTATCGCTCTATCCAAATCATCGATCATCTAATTCCCACCCATTTTCCACCAACAGAATTAAACAATATCTAATATAAAAGCCAATTAAAAGATTAATTTCATCGCCAAAAGCTAAATTAAATAGACGGTATTGAGGTTATTGTCTTTTGTGTTTTATTTTATCTTGTCTTTAACGAACAGCGCAGCGCACAAACAGCGCAGCGCACGACTAACGACTAACGAATAACGAACAACGTTCTTAGTTTAAAGAGGCCCCCATGCTCAAGCACCAACAACAAACCGCCCAACTCAAACAACGCTTCACCGAGTTACTCTGTGAAAAGCTCAACCTAACTGAAGTTCAAGCCCCGCTGATGGTGCGGAAAAACTCTGGCCTACAGGATAATTTAAGCGGCTATGAAAAAGCTGTGTCTGTGTTCGTTCGTGCGCAGCAACAAGAGTATGAAATTGTGCATTCATTAGCGAAGTGGAAACGCAGTGCGTTGGCGCATTACGAATGCTCGGTCGGCGAAGGCATTGTCGCACAAATGCGAGCCATCCGAGCTGACGAAGAGCAACTCAGTGAACGGCATAGCGTTCTCGTTGAACAATGGGATTGGGAGCAAGTGATTCTACCCAGCGACCGCACTCTGGAAACATTAAAAGCAACGGTTGCTAAAATTTACTCGGGGTTGCGTCAGCTCTATATGGAGTTTAACCCGGAGCATCAAACGCATTTGGCCGAAGAAGTTGTGTTTATCCACTCCGAGCAATTGCGACAAATGTATCCGCAATTGACACCAAAGCAGCGTGAAGCTGAATTCACAAAGTTACATAAAGCTGTATTCATCATCGGTATTGGTGGCGAGCTGGCAGATGGAACCGTTCACGATAATCGAGCGCCGGATTATGATGATTGGAGCACAGCAACCGAAACAGAATATGCCGGACTAAACGGCGATTTATTGGTTTGGCATAGTGCGATAAACGACGCACTTGAGTTATCATCTATGGGAGTTCGAGTAGACGCAGCCGCGCTACAACATCAAGTTTATGTGCGTTCATGCGAGTCAATATTGCAGCAAGCATGGCATCAGCAACTACTGCAGAGTGAATTGCCAGAGTGTATCGGTGGTGGCATTGGTCAGTCGCGGGTCGCCATGTGGGTTCTAAATTTAGCGCATATAAAATCGACGCAAGCACCGGAAATTTTATCTGGCAAAAAAACAGACAGCGCCTCGCTTGTGAGCGTAGCATGACAGAAAAATGTCAGGAATATGACAACACTGTAACAATACTGTCATAGAACGTGTCTATACTATGCTGCAGTAGGTTTATGGTATTCATTTAATCTTAAAGAGGCAGCAATGGCGGCATCACAACGCGCTGAGTTGGGAGCCAGTAATGTGCGATTGATTAAAGACAAGGCCGCGCGCTGGGGGGTTACTCTCGGCGGCGGTTTAGTTCTAATTGCACTGCTACTGATTTTCTTTTACTTGTTATATGTGGTTGAACCGATTTTCCGCGGTGTTGATATTGAACACCAACAATCGTTCTCTGTACCTGGTCAGGGCCAAACCGTGGCGATGGGCATGGAAGAACAATCGGAAATCGGCTTTCGTTTCAGTGACGCTGGTGAACTGAGTTTCTTTGCATTAAAGCAAAAACCAGGCACCGATTGGCAGCCAGGGCAACTCCTGTTGTCAGAGCAGGTTGCTGAACAACCAACCGCATTCGCCGCCACGCAGCCGCAAAATAAGCGCTACGCTTATGCTGTGGCGGATGGTCAAGCGCGCGTTATTGAACCCAAATTCCGCACCAAGTTTACCGATGGCCGTCGCTTAACAACCCCTGTGGTTGACTTCGCTAATGACGGTGACTTGGTACAGGTTGATCCGCAACAGCGCACGTTAGTGAAGTTAGCGTACGAGTACGACGGTGAATCGCAGCTATTTGCCGGTGTAACGGCAGATGACCAAGTAATCGTGAACTTCTTACAAGCTAACCGAAGCTTCTTAACGGGTGAAGTTGAATTAAAATCGAAATTCACTGAGCTACCAATAAATGGCGCGGTTGATGACTTAGTTGTTACCCCAGATTTGCGCCAAGTGCTCGTTCGCCAAGCGAATCGCTTTTATGTTTACGACGTGTCGCGCACCGGCAAGGTAACCGAGCGTCAATTGTTAAACATTGATCGCCGCCGATTCGGTGAAGTGACCACCATGCAGTTGCTGGCCGGTGCAAGTTCAATCATGTTTGGACATGCGAATGGCCTAATTACGCAATGGTTTGAAGTGTCTGGCGAAAATGGTCGCCAGTATCAATATATTCGTGAATTTAAAGCCGGTAACTCAGCTATCAAAGATATCGTCGCCGAATATTTTCGTCGTACTTTCTACAGTATTTCTGAAAGCGGCGAAGTTGGTGTGTTCCATACCACCTCCGAGGCCGATCTTTATCTCTCTCATGTTGATGATTTACACGCAGAACAGGTTGTCATTGACCCACGAGCAAATACTTTGTTAATGCAAAGTGAGGGTGAACTTCATACATTCAACCTTGAGAACGAACACCCTGAAGTCACCTGGAGCGGTATCTGGCAGGAAGTTTGGTACGAAGGTTACCCTGAGCCGCAATACGTCTGGCAATCGACGTCAGGTTCAGATGATTTTGAGCCAAAATTCAGTTTAGTGCCGATTTCGTTCGGTACGATTAAAGCCGCCGCTTACGCCATGTTGTTTGCGGTGCCAATTGGCTTAGCCGCTGCGGTATATACAGCATACTTTATGTCGCCAAGCGTGCGTAAAGTGGTGAAACCTACCGTTGAAATTATGGAAGCCTTGCCAACGGTTATCTTAGGTTTCTTGGCCGGTCTCTGGCTTGCGCCAATTATCGAGAATTACCTACCGGGTATTGTTGCAACAATCATACTGGTACCACTTGCGATCGTGCTATTTGCAGCGCTTAGTAGTGTCTTACCAAAAGTATGGCGCAACCGATTCACGGATGGTCGAGCGGCACTTATTTTATTACCGATAGTCGGCTTTGTCGGATGGTTCTCGTTCGAACTGTCGCCGTGGGTTGAAACCGTATTATTTGATGGCAACGTTCGTCAGTACATCACTAATGAACTGGGTATCACCTTCGACCAACGTAATTCGTTAGTTGTTGGAATCGCGATGGGTTTTGCGGTCATCCCAACCATTTTCTCGATTGCCGAAGATGCGGTGTTCAGTGTACCGAAACACTTGTCGAATGGTTCATTAGCACTCGGTGCGACAACCTGGCAGACCTTAACGAAAGTTGTGTTGTTAACGGCCAGCCCAGGTATTTTCTCTGCGGTGATGATGGGGCTCGGACGTGCCGTCGGCGAAACGATGATTGTGTTAATGGCGACCGGTAACACGCCAATTATGGATTGGAATATTTTCGAAGGTATGCGCACACTCTCGGCGAATATCGCTGTTGAGATGCCTGAATCAGAAGTAGGTAGCTCGCACTACCGCATCTTATTCTTGGCCGCATTTGTCTTGTTTGTTTTCACTTTCGTGTTTAATACGCTCGCCGAATTAGTGCGTCAGCGTCTGCGCGAAAAATATAGCTCGATGTAAGCGTGAGGATGTCCATGAATAAATGGTTTAAAACAGGAAAACCGTATATTTGGCTTACCGCGGGCGCAGTCAGTGTCAGCCTTATTGCTGTGCTCGGCTTACTTGCGCTGATTGCTTGGCGGGGCTTGTCATTTTTCTGGCCAGCAGCCATTCACGAAGTTGAAGTGCGTGCCAATGACGGTAGCACCCAAGTGATTATCGGCGAAGTATACGATCGTGAAGAAATTCCAATTGAGCGGTTACAAGAATCTGGCGTTCAGCTGGATGGGTTTGAAGGAATCACGCTTGAGCGTCAACTGTTCAAGGTTGGTAACCGTGAATTTGTACCGCTTGATTTCATGTGGGTGATGGAGCCGCAAATTATTCGCGATGAAACACCAAAAGACCTCGCGGTTATTGAGCGTGCAAAAGATGGCAATTTCTACGGTTATGTCGTTGACGTGCTGGAGAACGGTGAGTCGGTGGCGAACTCTGATAATATCCGTGACGTATTGTTTGAGCGTATTGAGCGCGCTGTTGAACTCAATGAAAAAGCGGCCGACCTTCAGCAGGGCGAGATTGGTGCAATTAACTACGAATTGAACCAGTTACGTCTTGAAAGCCGAGCGCTGGATCTCGAAGGGAAATTAACCGAAGCCGAGCAACAACGCATCGCCAATGAAGAACAGGCGCTTCGTGACGCTTATCAAGAGCTTGAAAAAGAGCTGTTTGAATACCGTGATGCAGCGAACCGTGACAGTGTGGTGATGCGAGATATGCGCGGTATGGAAGTGACTTTACCGATGTATCGCGTGCTTGATGCGACGTTCCCGAATGATATGGGGGTGTTCAGTAAAATCGGTCACTTCTTTGTGCAAATTGGTAAGTTTGTCACCGAAGACCCGCGCGAAGCTAACACCGAAGGTGGGGTATTCCCAGCTATTTTCGGTACCGTATTTATGGTGCTATTGATGTCGGTGATTGTGACGCCATTTGGGGTTATCGCGGCGGTCTATTTGCACGAATACGCGGGTAAGAATGCCGTCACGCGCTTGATTCGTATCGCGGTGATTAACCTCGCCGGCGTACCATCAATTGTTTATGGTGTATTTGGTTTAGGCTTCTTTGTGTACATGGTTGGTGGGTCGTTAGACCAAATCTTCTATCCAGAAGCGCTACCAAGCCCAACCTTTGGTACCCCAGGCGTCATGTGGTCAGCGATTACTTTGGCGATTTTGACGCTACCGGTAGTCATTGTATCTACCGAAGAAGGCCTGTCACGCATTCCTAGCACGCTTCGCGAAGGTAGTTTAGCGTTAGGTGCAACAAAAGCGGAAACCTTGTGGCGAATTATCTTACCGATGGCATCGCCAGCTATTATGACTGGTCTCATTCTCGCGGTTGCTCGTGCGGCAGGTGAGGTAGCGCCATTGATGTTGGTTGGTGTAGTGAAGTCGGCGCCGATGTTACCGGTTGATGGTAACTTCCCGTACTTCCATTTAGACCGTAAGTTCATGCACTTAGGTTTCCATATTTATGATGTGGGCTTCCAAAGTCCAAACGTTGAGGCAGCGCGTCCATTAGTTTACGCCACCTCATTCTTATTGGTTACCGTCATTGTCGGGTTGAATTTAACGGCTATTGGCGTGCGTAACCATTTACGTGAAAAGTATCGTTCGCTTGAACACTAATTGTGACAGCACAGATTAGTATTGAAGCGTTTATAAATTTTAGGGCAGAAGGTTAACTACTATGATTTCGGTAACTCCGAATGCTAGCAATGTCGAGACTTTAGACTTAGCAAATTTGACGCCTGAGCAAACCGCGTTAGAAATTCGCAATTTGAATTTGCACTACGGCGAAGCTCAAGCGCTGTATGATATCTCGATGAACATTCCGAAAAACCGCGTAACGGCGTTTATCGGACCATCAGGTTGTGGTAAATCAACGTTATTGCGCTGTATTAATCGCATGAATGACCTTGTTGAAATTTGCCGCGTGAACGGTGAAATCTTGTTGCATGACAAGAACATCTACGACAAAAATGTCGATGCCGCTGAGTTGCGTCGTCGAGTTGGTATGGTATTCCAGCGTCCAAACCCGTTCCCGAAATCAATTTATGAGAACGTGGTGTACGGTATGCGCTTACAAGGCGTCAATGATCGTCGTACGCTTGATGAAGTAGTTGAGCGCTCGCTCAAAGGTGCGGCGTTGTGGGATGAAGTCAAAGATCGTCTCAACGAATCAGCCTTTGGCCTATCAGGCGGTCAGCAGCAACGTTTGGTGATTGCACGTGCCATTGCTATTGAGCCAGAAGTATTATTATTGGATGAGCCAACCTCAGCATTGGACCCAATTTCGACACTAACCATTGAAGAGCTCATTACCGAGCTAAAAGAAAAGTATACGGTGGTTATCGTAACGCACAACATGCAACAGGCGGCGCGGGTGTCTGATCAAACGGCGTTTATGTACATGGGTAAACTGATTGAGTATGCCGATACCAACACATTGTTTACCACACCGGCACAGAAGCAAACGGAAGATTACATTACCGGACGTTACGGTTAATAGGAGCAGGCAATGGATAAGATGAATATGAGCCGGCATATTTCCGGTAAATTTAACGAAGAGCTCGAAGCGGTGCGTAACCAAGTACTCAATATGGGTGGGTTGGTTGAGCAACAGCTGCGTGATTCATTGCATGCCATCGAGAAATCTGATCATGAAATGGCAGAGCAAATTCTTCAACGCGATTACAAAATTAACGCACTTGAAGTACAAATTGATGAAGCGTGTGTGCAGATTATTGCGAAACGTCAGCCAGCGGCGAGCGACTTGCGTTTGATTATCGCAATCTTCAAAACTATTTCCGATCTTGAGCGTATCGGTGATGAAGCAGAACGTATTGCGCGAGTTGCACTCGAAAGCTTCAACAACGATCAACAACAGTTCTTGGTAAGCCTTGAGAATCTTGGCCAGCAAGTTCTAGCAATGTTACACGGTGTTTTGGATGCGTTTGCACGTATGGATCTTGACTCGGCGTTCGAAGTGCACCAAATGGATGCGCAAGCAGACCGTCAGTATGAAGCACTCACTCGCCAGTTGATGACCTACATGATGGAAGACCCACGCGGTATTCCAAAGGTGATGAACGTCTTGTGGTCAGCACGTTCATTGGAGCGTATCGGTGACCGCTGTCAGAACATTGCCGAGTACATTATTTTCTTCGTGAAAGGAAAAGATGTACGCCACGTTTCACCAGAATCGATGGAACAAACGGTGAAAGGCCAGAAATAAGGCTCACCACGAAAGACAAAAGCCGATGCCAATGCATCGGCTTTTTTAATACAACACGCGGGCTTTAATGGTGCCGTCGATATTGCGCATTGCCTGAAGCAAATCATCAGCTATGGTACTTTTCGGTGGGGTTTCAATATCAATCACCACGTAACCCACTTTGCTGTCGGTTTGCAGGTATTGGCCAGAGACGTTGATGTTTTGCTCAGCCAACAATTGGTTAATGCGCGTCAGCATACCTGGACGGTTTTCGTGGATATGTAGCAAGCGACGTGAACCTTCATGCGCCGGCAATGCAACCTCTGGGAAATTCACCGCAGACAGGGTTGAGCCGTTATCAGAGTAGCGCACCAGTTTACCGGCCACTTCAATACCGATGTTTTCTTGGGCTTCTTCCGTTGAGCCACCAATGTGAGGCGTTAAAATACAGCTGTCGATACCGCGTAGCGGCGACTCAAATTGCTCGTCATTGCCTTTCGGTTCAACTGGGAACACGTCAATGGCAGCACCAGCCAAATGCTCTGACTTAAGGGCATCAGCCAGTGCATTGATTTTCACAACCGTACCGCGCGAGGCGTTAATTAAAACTGAACCAGGCTTCATTTTTGCGAGTTGCTCAGCGCCAATCATCCACTGTGTTTGCGGCGTTTCAGGCACGTGCAGTGTCACCACATCTGCCTGCTTTAACAAATCATCGAGGCGCCGCACTTGCAATGCGTTACCGAGTGATAATTTGGTTTCAATGTCGTAGTAACGCACCTGCATGCCAAGTTGCTCAGCAAGAATGCTTAATTGGCTGCCGATATGACCGTAGCCGATAATACCGAGTACTTTACCGCGCGCTTCAAAAGAGCCTTTGGCTGCTTTGTCCCAGCCACCACGGTGCGCTGCGGCATTCTTTTGCGGAATACGGCGCAGCAACATGATGATTTCAGCCAGCACCAATTCTGCAACACTGCGCGTATTTGAGAACGGCGCATTAAAAACCACCACGCCGTTATCGCGTGCCGATTCAAGATCCACTTGATTAGTGCCAATACAAAAACAGCCGACAGCGGCCAGTTTATCGGCGGCAGCGAATACTTTCGGAGTTAACTGCGTGCGTGAGCGAATACCTAAAAAATGAACGTCTTTGATGGCTTCGCAGAGCTCATCTTCGTTCAGCGAGGTTTTCAGCGCCTTAATATTGGTGTACCCATGTTGTTTAAGTACTTCAATCGCGCTGTCGTGCACACCTTCAAGTAACAATATTTGGATGCGTTCTTTTGCAAGCGATACTTGCGGTGATGCCGAGGTGTTCATAGCTACTCCATGAATTGCAGGCCGTCAGGGCTTGCGATGATTGCGATATTGGCGCCACGTTTGGCAAACAGGCCATTCGTGACCACACCGACAATACTATTCAATTGTTGCTCAAGTTGAACAGGGTCTAAGATATCAAAGTTGTGAATATCGAGAATGATATTGCCGTTGTCCGTCACAAACCCTTGGCGCCAAACGGGGTCGCCACCGAGTTTTACAATTTCACGAGCCACGTAAGAGCGCGCCATTGGAATCACTTCGACAGGAATTGGGAACGAGCCCAAGCGACCAACGACTTTGCTTTCATCGGCAATACATACGAATTTATCAGCAACGGCAGCAATAATTTTTTCGCGGGTTAATGCGCCACCGCCACCTTTGACCATGCGCATATGCTCATCAATTTCGTCGGCGCCATCGACGTACACTGGCAAGTCCGCCACATTGTTAAGCTCAACCACTTCAATGCCGTGGGCTTTTAAACGCTCGGTGGAAGCTTCTGAGCTTGATACCGCGGCTTCAATGTCGTGCTTCATAGTGGCTAGGGCATCAATGAAGAAATTAACAGTTGAACCGGTGCCTACACCAACAATTGTGTTCGGTTGAATATACTTCAGGGCGGCTTCTGCGGCTTGCTTTTTTAGTTGGTCTTGCGAGGTGGTCATGACGGTATCCATAGTTGATGGTCTATGGCTTTTCAGTATACAGCGTTAACTTCGAAAGTCCCAAACTTTAGAGGGGGTAATAACTATTTCTAGCGGAACATCCCACGGTTGAACGGGCAACTTATCAACGTACTGACAATCGAGCGCTAAACCAATAGGTAGCAGGTTTACTTTACCTTCTCGCCAGGTGCTTAACGTGCGGTCATAAAACCCACCGCCCATGCCCATGCGGTTGCCCTGCGCATCAAAACCAACCAGCGGCACCAATATTATATTCATCTGAGTTAATGGCGTGACATGCCGAACATCTAATTCCGGTTCGGGAATACCGAAGCGATTATGCGTCCATTGGGTGGTCTGGCTTAATTGCATAAACAGCAAGTGCCCAGCGCGAAAAGGGTGAAGGATTGGTAATGACAATTGATGGTTATGCGCCATGAGTTGCTCGTTGATCGCATGGGTTGGTAGCTCAGCTTTCACGCTAAAATAACTACCAATTTGGCAAGGTTGTTGTAGCTCAGGCAACTGTAGTAAGTGGTCACCGACTTGCAAGGCAGCATCATCACGGGCTGCGCTAGATAGGCTTCCACGTGCGTCGAGTAGATGGCGGCGTAATTGCTGTTGAGACACGGCGCTGATATCCTTGCTGAAACGAATAATTAAAATAATAGTGAGTGCTTACCATGATACGCCAATTTCTATGCATGTTAACCCTTACAGTCGCGTTCAGCGCGACAGTACAGGCAGCACCGCCGAA
Organism: Pseudidiomarina marina; assembly: GCF_044807045.1. Lineage (NCBI taxonomy): Bacteria > Pseudomonadati > Pseudomonadota > Gammaproteobacteria > Alteromonadales > Idiomarinaceae > Pseudidiomarina > Pseudidiomarina marina. The sequence continues at coordinate 1,019,116 of NZ_CP085233.1, forward strand.
AGCGCCTGAGCGCGGCGAGCAAGGTGCTGGACCATATGACCGACTCATCATTCGCGGCGCGACGCTAATTAACGGTGAAGGTGCGCCAGCGCAAGGCCCAGTCGATATCGTGATTGAAGATGACCGTATTGTAAACGTGGTGAGCGTCGGCTACCCAGGTGTGCCAATTAAAGACGAAGGTCGCCCAATTGCGGGGCCGAATGACCAAGAGCTTAATGCGCATGGCAAGTATGTGTTGCCTGGCTTTATCGATATGCACGGTCATATTGGTGGCTCAGCCGACGGCATTCCAGCGGAATATGTACTCAAACTTTGGTTAGCCCACGGTATTACCACCGTGCGTGAACCAGGTAGCTTCAACGGCCTCGATTGGACTAAGTGGCATCAACAACAAGCCGAGAAAAATGCCATTGTTTCGCCTCGGATTGTTCCATTTGCCGGCTTCGGCATGGGGGCGGAGGAGCCGATTTTTAATGGTGAGCAAGCGCGTGATTGGGTGCGTAAAATCAAACGCCAAGGCGCTTCTGGTATCAAATTTTTCGGCGCAACGCCAAAAGTCATGGCGGCAGCCTTAGACGAGGCCAATAAACAAAACCTCGGCACCATGATGCACCACGCCCAATTGAATGTGGTACGCACCAGTGTGATCGATTCGGCGCGCCTCGGTCTTGGTAGCATGGAACACTGGTATGGTTTACCAGAAGCGTTATTTACCGGTCAGCGTATTCAGAATTATCCAGCGGATTATAACTACAACAACGAGCAGGATCGTTTCCGTGAAGCAGGGCGCTTATGGGCGCAAGCGGCAGAACCTGGTTCTGAGCAGTGGAATAAAGTGCGAGATGAACTCATTGCACGCGATTTCACCATCAACCCAACCCTCACCATATATGAAGCAAGCCGTGACCTCATGCGTGAGCGTCGCGCGATTTGGCACGAAGAATACACCCTGCCGCAGCTGTGGGATTTCTTCACGCCAAGCCGTTATGCACACGGTTCATACTGGTTTGACTGGACTACCGACGAAGAAGTCGCATGGCGCAAAAACTACCAGCTGTGGATGACCTTTTTGAACGATTTTAAAAACCACGGCGGCCGTGTAACGACAGGTTCTGACGCAGGTTACATCTACAAGATCTACGGTTTTGGCTACATTCGTGAACTTGAGCTGTTACGCGAAGCCGGCTTCAACGCGCTGGAAGTGATTCAATCCGCCACCTTAAATGGCGCCGAAGCACTGGGCCTTGAAGACGAAATTGGCAGCGTGGTGCCGGGCAAGAAAGCCGACCTGATCATCGTCGACGAGAACCCATTAGCGAATTTCAAAGTCTTGTACGGTACGGGTCATTACAAGTTGGATGAAAATAATCAGCCGATTCGCACGAAGGGTATTCGTTACACGATTAAAGATGGCATTATTTACGACGCTCAACAGCTCCTCGCCGACGTCCGTGAAATAGTAGACGTAGCCCGGCGTTCCACGCCGGGTGGTGCGAAGCACCGTTAATGTTGAATTCAATATGGGTGTGTTACGCATAGTTGAATTCAATATGGGTGTGTTACGCATAGTTGAATTCAATATGGGTGTGTTACGCATAGTTGAATTCAATATGGGTGTGTTACGCATAGTTGAATTCAATATGGGAGGGTGTTGATAAGCATTCACCGCAGCGGTGCCGCGTCCCGGCGTGAAACGCCGGGCTACATAGGGTGACTACCCAGAATGCCGCTGCTGTGCCTTAGCCCTTGAACCCACTGGTTCAAGGCGGGGCGCAATTGAAACGGCCGCAGGCTTCTCGATACTAGTCGAGCTTGCTCAATAGCCGCCCAGTGAGCCCCTTTACTGCTAGCATCGGCTCAGGGACATCGGCGTGCTGGCGCACATCCCAGGCAGTCATAATGTGAGTATTTTAACGTCCGGGGCGCTGTTCCGCCATGACTTGTTCAAGAGTTTCTTGCAGGAGTTTTAATTTTTCTTCGAGATCAGCGATGCGCTGTTGCTGACGCTTTTCCTCTTGCGCAAATTCATGACACAAATTTAACCCGGCCATTACTGCAATTTGCTCAGGATTCGACAACTTGGTGTTGGTACGAATCGTTTCCAGCTTATTATTCAAGCGATCAGCAGCCTGCTGCAAAGCAACCTCTTGCCCCGGTGGGCAATTCACTTTGTAGTGACGTTCCATCAATCTTATGTCCATGGCGCGTTGACTCATGCCGCTTCCTCTGTGCTTGTACTATTCTTATGCTTGGAATTAGCCATATTATGGCACGTCCTACGGGGTTTTGTCAGCTAGCCTGAATAGCTTTGCAATGGTAGGATGTGCGTAAAGAACGATAAGAGTACAACGATTATGTCAGAAATTGGTAGCAGCCAAGCTAACCCACTAAGTTACGACCGTTTAACCGAGTTTTTCGAGCAAAACGGAATTTTATCGAATGCCGCCGAAGTGCACGGTATTTTAACCGGCATGATCGCAGGTGGCGCTAGTGTTGAGGGTGACGATTGGCTATTGCTGCTTAGCGATCTCATTCACGAAGGCCAGTCGTTTAAACCAGCCGTGCGCGAGCGCGTTATCGAAATGGCAGCTGATATCTGTGCCAGTATGCGTGACCCCGATTTAGGTTTTAATTTGTTGCTACCAAGTGATCATGAATCACTGTTTGAGCGTTTATCGAGCATGATTAGCTGGGTTCAATCGTTTTTAGTCGGTTTTGGCGTGAACCAGACGAACCTGAGCGGACTGTCAGAAGACGTTCGCGAAGTGATTGATGACATGGTTGAAATTGCCAAGCTCGATTTCGCCGTAGATGAAGACGAAGAAGCCGAGCGTGCTTATTTTGAGGTAGTCGAGTATCTGCGTATTTCAGCTATGTTATGTTTCAACGAACTGGGGCAGAAGGCTGGCGCTGGTTGTGCAACCAACAAAATTCTGCATTAGTACCTTTTAAGTGCATAAGTAACACATCCATTCGACGTTGTAGGTTCACATGTCTCAGAGCATTACTATTGAAGAATATCAGAAGCGGCGAGCGCGTCTTTTGGCTCGTTTGAAAAAGGCTTCGGCGCACGCCATTGCGGTGATTCCCAGTGCGCAACTGCAAACGCGGAGTCGTGATACTGAATTTCCCTTTCGCCAAGACAGCGATTTCTTCTACTTAACTGGCTTTAATGAACCGAATGCCATATTAGCGCTTGCGCCGCACGCCGATGCGCCAGTGCAATTGTATTGTCAACCGACCAGCCCGCACGAAGAAGTGTGGCATGGGCGTCGCTTGGGCGTCGACAAAGCCGCTGAAACATTGGGTATTGATTTTGCCGCAAGCATTGACGATGTTGATGACCATTTGTATGCGTTACTTGATGGCACTGAGAAAGTTTATTTCGCGCATGACAAACACGATTTAGCAGCGCAGTTGTACAGCATTGCTGATGAATTGCGTGCGTCACCGAAGCAGGGGCATCAAGCGCCGCAAGCGTGGGTGGATATCAACCCATGGCTGGCGGAAATGCGCATTATTAAAAGCCCAGCTGAGCTTGATTTAATGCGGGAGGCCGCTCGAATTAGCGTGCTAGCTCACAAACGTGCCATGTTGTTTGCCAAGCCCGGCAAGTTTGAATACCAAGTTGCCGCAGAAATTCATCACGAATTTGCCATGCATGGCGCAATATCGCCTGCCTACGGCACCATTTGCGGTAGTGGCGAAAACGCCTGTATTTTGCATTACACCGAGAATCAATCAGAACTGCGCGACGGCGGTTTATTATTGATTGATGCTGGCGCTGAATACCAAGGTTTTGCCGGCGACATCACGCGAACTTTCCCCGTGAACGGGCGTTTTTCCGAGACCCAGAAAGAGCTCTACAATGTGGTGCTAGCAGCACAGCAAGCCGCTTTGGCGACATTAAAACCGGGTAGCAATTTACCAACCGCGATGAAGGCGGCGGGAAAAACGTTAACCGAAGGGTTGCATGCGCTGGGAATTTTAAAAGGCAGCCTGAAGAAACTCATTGATGACGAGGCTTTTCGTCCATTTATGATTCATGGCTTAGGGCATTGGCTTGGCCTAGATGTGCACGATGTGGGCACCTACACCCAAGAAGGTAAAAAACGCAAGTTTGAGCCGGGCATGGTGCTGACTATTGAGCCGGGAATCTACATTCCGAAAGGCATGCCAAACGTGGATGAAAAATGGCATGGCATTGGTATTCGCATTGAAGATGATGTGATTATTACCGAAAACGGCCACGAAAATATGACCAGCGCAGTTCCGAAAACTGTCGCAGAGATTGAGCAATGGATGACGGCAAAATAAGCACAGAAAAATACCCAGTGGTTATCGCCGGCGGCGGCCTAGTTGGTGCGCTGACGGCGCTGCTGTTGGCTCGCGGTCGCCAAGACTGGCGCATTGCTGTGCTGGAACCGCAACAACAAGGCCCCGCACAAGACAAACGCACCATTGCCTTAGCCGCCGCGACTGTCGCGTTGTTAGAACAAATTGGCGTGTGGCAGCATGTGGCTGACCAGGCCAGTCCGATCGAGCATATTCATGTCAGCGACCGTGGCCATCTCGGCATGACCCGTTTGCATGCGGCGCAACACGGCGTTGCCGCAATGGGCCAAGTCATCGCCGCCGCGGCATTAAACCGCGCATTGTACGAAGCCTGTTTGCAAGAAACTAATATCGAATGGCTGGGCGGAGCATGGTTTGAGCGTGCGGAGCGCGAACCTGATTCAATTACCGTGCACTATAAGCAGCATGACACTGAAGCGGAGCTTACGGCACAACTTCTCATCGGGGCCGATGGTCAGCGCTCGCAAGTGCGAGACGACACCGGCATAGCCATGCAACATACCGATTACCAGCAAGTAGGCATTATTGCGACGTTAACGTTGTCGGAAGATCTTGGTGGCTGGGCTTATGAGCGCTTCACTGACACCGGCCCGATTGCGTTATTGCCATTGCCAGCGCAACAAGCGTCGCTAGTGTGGAGCTTAAGCCCAGAGCAAGCAGCGCAGACCATGCACTTATCTGACGCCGAGTTCTTAACTGCATGCCAGCAGGCATTTGGATATCGCGCAGGACGTTTTGTGGCGGTTCGTGACCGTGTTCAGTATCCGCTGCAACTGCATTTGGCTGATTCCAATATCAGTCATCGTAGCGTGATTATTGGCAACGCCTCGCATACGTTGCACCCCATTGCCGGCCAAGGCTTTAACCTCGGTGTACGTGATGCGATTGAATTAAGTGAGCAATTACTTACAGCGCAAGACCCTGGGCAATATCGTTGGCTAAGTATCTATAATGAACGCCGTCAGCAAGATTACCGGCGTATTATTGGGTTAACCGATAGCTTAGTGCGTGGTTTCTCGAATCACCATGTGCCGCTCGTGGTGGGCCGAAATCTCGCCTTGTTTGGGCTAGATAATCTGCCGCCATTGCGACACGTCTTCGCGCGTCAAACCATGGGATTTCGAAACGCATGAGTACACCGTTTAAAGCGCAAACATTCGTGGTTGTCGGTGGAGGCATGATTGGCCTCAGCGTCGCGTTAGGCTTGCGTCTGCAGGGCCATCGCGTGTATCTCATTGAGCGCAGTGGGCGTCCTGAATACACCGAGTCGCCAGAGTTACGCGTGAGTGCCTTAGCGCATCACAGTCGTGCCTTGTTACGTGAATTAGGCGTGTGGCAACGTCTGCCACAGCAGCGTCTTGGGCCTTATACCGGTATGCAGGTATGGGACCACGATAGCTTTGGTCACATTGAGTTTTCAGCAGCAGAAGCCGGTGCAGACGATCTCGGCGCTATTGTTGAAAACAAGGTGCTTGAGCAAACCTTGTGGGACGTCGCTACCGAGCAGGGCGTACAGATTATTGCCGACGATGAAGTGGTTGAGCATACCACCAACGCTTTACAAGTGACCGTCAAACTACGCTCTAACCAGCAACTGCAAGCAGATTACCTGATTGCCGCTGATGGGAATCGTTCACCAACGCGCGAACGCGCGAAGTTACCGCTTAGCTTCTGGGATTATGAGCAAACTGGCATCGTGGCAGTAATTAAAACCGAGAAGCCGCATGATGGTGTTGCGCGCCAAGTGTTTCTGCCAACCGGGCCGATTGCATGGTTACCACTGAACGATTCGCACTTGGTATCGTTAGTGTGGTCAGCCGATGAGGACAAAGCGCAGCAGCTGCAAGCGCTTGATGACCAAATCTTTATCAATCAGCTACAAGCAGCAAGCGATCAGTGCTTAGGCAAGTTGGAATTAGCATCTGCGCGAGCAGGCTTCCCGCTGCGCATGCAATACGCACAGCGTTGGCTAGATGACCGCTTAATCTTAATCGGTGACGCCGCACACAGTATTCATCCGTTAGCCGGGCAGGGCGCTAACTTAGGATTTGGCGATGTGGTTGATTTGCTACCGGTGTTTGCTAGCAACGCGAATCACCGCGAATTGCGCGCATGGGAGCGCAAGCGCAAAGCGGCAGCCGTCACGATGATTTCTGCTATGGAAGCTTTCAAACGTGGTTTTGGTACCGCGAATCCATTGGCAAAACTGGTACGTGGCATTGGTTTCAAAGCAGCCAACAGCATTCAGCCATTGAAACGCCAACTGATTAAAGCGGCGCTTGGCGAATAACCCGGGGAATACGCTTAAATACGTTCTTGAATAAATTGGGCTAACTGCCGAGCCGCCTGATTGGTGGTATCGGCTTGCCACATGGCAACGCTCACTTCGCCAAGTTCCGGCAATGTGATAGGGCCAATGCGCTGCTGGCGCGACAAGTTATCGGGCACCGTACTTTGCGCTAATACCGTTAAGCCAAGACCACTCTCAATTGCTGCCGTTAAACCGGAAAAGTCCGCATTGGTATAGCTGATACGCGCAGGAATATTCGCCTGACGCAACGCACCAAGCGCACGGCGTCGATAAATACAGCCTTCTGGCGCCACCACCAACGATAAATCGTCTTGCTGTGTGTTAAGATCAGTACCGGCGCTAACCCAAACCAATGGCTCTTGCTTGAGTATCACTAAACCTGGGCGAGTAATGCGTTTATCCGGCTCTTTTAAGGCAATTACTAAATCAAAATGCGCTTGCTCGTCTTTTAACAAGTCTTTGCTGAGCGCGGATGTTACCGACAACGACACGTTTGGGTAGGCATGAGCAAACTGGCCTAATACCTGCGGCAATAATTTACTGGCAAATTCACTGGGAATACCCAGTCGCACCTGACCTGATACCGCAGGTTCGGTGAAGCGGGCGATAATTTGATCATTGAGGCTCAACAACGTGCGCGCTTGTTCAAGCAATTCAGTGCCGCTGGGCGTTAGGTGAATACGCCCGCCGCTACGCGTGAGTAAAGAGGTTTCAAGCAGCTCTTCAAGCCGCCGCAATTGCAGGCTAATCGCTGGCTGCGAACGGTTCAGTTGCTGCGCTGCTGCGGTATAACTTTGTAGCTCATAGATGCTAACGAAAGCACGTAATGCCTCAAGCGGAAGGTGTTGCATCACAAGTTCCTGTAACGAGCCGAATTCATAATTAAACTTAATACATTATAAATCCGTATTTAATATTTTTATAAATGTATAAGTAATATTCATTTGTTGCAAGGCGCTTTGAGTTCTATAATTCGCGGTAATTTTTTGAATGCGGCAAACTCGCATCTCGACAACAAAAAAGGACAACTAGGTCATGGCAAATCGCACTCCTTTGTATGACGCGCACGTGAAAGCTGGCGCGAAAATGGTGGACTTCCACGGCTGGGATATGCCGCTGAACTACGGCTCGCAAATTGAAGAGCATCATGCTGTACGTAACGATTCAGGCGTATTCGATGTGTCGCACATGACTATTGTTGACGTTGCCGGCATTGATGCAAAACCATTCTTACGTTACCTATTAGCTAACGACGTGGCCAAATTAACTGTTCCAGGCAAAGCGCTTTACAGCGGCATGCTGAACGAACAGGGCGGCGTGATTGACGACCTGATTGTCTATTTCTTCACCGATGAATCGTATCGCTTGGTGGTGAACTCAGCGACACGTGAGCGCGATATGGAATGGATTCACGGTGTGGCGAGCGATTTCAAAGTCACCATTACTGAGCAACCAAGCCTCGGCATGCTCGCTCTTCAAGGCCCTAACGCTGAAGAGAAACTCAAACTGGTATTAGGCGACGACGCGTTCACACCAGTTGCTGGCATGAAGCCATTTATGTCTGAGCAAGTGGGCGATTACTTCATTGCGACCACCGGCTACACCGGCGAAAAAGGCTATGAAATTGTCGTACCTGGTGACAAAGTCGAGCAGCTTTGGGATGACCTATTAAACGTTGGCGTGCAGCCATGTGGTTTAGGCGCACGTGATACCTTGCGCTTAGAAGCGGGCATGAACCTGTACGGCCAAGATATGGACGAATCCGTATCGCCTTTAGAAGCCAACATGGGTTGGAGCGTGGCGTTTGAGCCAGCCGATCGCAAATTCATTGGTCGCGAAGCACTCGAACAGCAAAAAGCAGCAGGCCATGCAAAATTAGTTGGCTTGGTGATGAAAGACAAAGGCGTATTGCGTCATGGTCAAAAAGTGATTGTTGACGGCGGTGAAGGCGAAATTACCTCAGGTACTTTCTCGCCAACGCTTGGTTTCTCAATTGCTATGGCACGCGTACCAGCTTCTGTGGGTGAAACTGCAGAGGTGGAAATTCGCAAGAAATTAGTTACAGTAAGCGTGGTCAAACCAAGCTTCGTGCGTCAGGGCAAATCAGTACTTGCCTAAGCCATCATTTTTTAAGAATTGAATTACGAGGAACAGAACATGAGCAATATTCCAAAGGAACTTAAGTACGCATCAACGCATGAGTGGGTGCGCAACGAAGGTGACGGCATTTTCACAGTAGGTATCACTGAGCACGCACAAGATTTGCTTGGCGACATGGTGTTCGTTGAATTGCCAGAAGTTGGTGCCAACGTAGCCGCTGGTGACGACGTTGCCGTAGCAGAATCAGTCAAAGCCGCTTCTGACATTTATGCACCAATTGCTGGTGAAATTGTTGAAGTGAACGAAGACTTAGAAGATGCACCAGAAACTGTAAACAATGACCCATTTGGTGACGGCTGGTTGTTCAAAATTAAAGCCGAAGACCCAAGTGAAGTTGAAAGCTTGCTTGATGCCGAAGGTTATCAAGCAGTTATCGACGAAGAATAACAGCTCGTTTTGTTGCTAAGCCCCGGTCACTTGCACCGGGGTTTTGTGTTTCAAATGTCTTGTATCCACCCGGAAGCTAGGGGACCTGAAGTAAATGACGACTACTACGCTGAAGCAGTTAGAAAATCACGGTGAATTCATTGCCCGCCACATTGGCCCAAGTGCTGATGAAACCAAGGCGATGTTGGCTGAGTTGGGTGTTAGCTCACTCGAAGAGCTCACGCGTGACACCGTTCCTGGCGCGATTCGTCGCGACCCATTTTTGTCTGTTGGCGAACCAATGAACGAGCGTGAAGCGCTTGCCAAACTCAAAGGTATCGCGAGCAAGAACAAAGTGTACAAGTCATTTATCGGTATGGGTTACTACGACACCCTAGTGCCGAACGTTATTTTGCGTAACGTACTTGAGAACCCAGGTTGGTACACCGCGTACACGCCGTATCAGCCAGAAATTGCTCAGGGTCGTTTAGAAGCCATTTTGAACTTCCAACAAATGACCATGGATTTGACTGGCCTTGAACTGGCGAGCGCGTCATTACTTGACGAAGCAACGGCAGCAGCCGAAGCCATGGCCATGTCGAAGCGTGTGAGCAAGAGCAAATCAAACACGTACTACGTTGCTGACAACGTGTTCCCACAAACGATTGATGTGGTGAAAACGCGCGCCGAGCAGTTTGGTTTTGACGTAATTGTGGGACCAGCGCGCGAAGCCGATAACCACGACGTATTTGGTGCGCTGTTGCAATACCCAGACCGCAACGGTGAAATTCACAACATTGAGAAGCTGATTGCTGATATTCAAGCGAACAAAGGTATTGTTGCCGTTGCCGCAGATATCATGAGTCTTGTGTTGTTGAAATCGCCAGGCGAAATGGGCGCTGACATGGTGTTAGGTTCAGCACAACGTTTCGGCGTACCAATGGGTTATGGCGGCCCGCACGCCGCATTCTTTGCAACCCGTGACAAATACAAGCGTTCACTGCCAGGTCGTATCATTGGTGTTTCCAAAGACACCCGTGACAACCAAGCATTGCGTATGGCAATGCAAACTCGTGAACAGCACATCCGTCGTGAGAAAGCGAACTCGAACATCTGTACTGCGCAGGTATTGCTTGCCAACATGGCATCGTTCTATGCGGTATACCACGGCCCACAAGGCCTGAAAACCATCGCATCACGCATTAACCGCTTGACCGACATCGTTGCGCTTGGCTTGAAAGAGAAAGGCGTGAAAGTATTGAACAGCCATTGGTTCGATACCTTAACTTTCAAACTTGAAGGCGATACCTCTGACGTATTAGCGCGTGCTGATAAAGCTGAAATTAACTTGCGCGTTGACGGCAACGGCCAGTTCGGCGTGAGCTTAGACGAAGCGAAAACTCGCCAAGACGTTGACGCCTTGTTCGCCGCGTTATTCGGTGCTGATCACGGCTTAGAAATTGACGTGTTAGATTCACGCGTCGCTTCAGGTGAAGTTGAATCAATTCCAGCAGCACTTCGCCGTGAGAGCGCGATTCTGGAACACCCAGTATTCAACAGCTATCACTCTGAAACCGAAATGCTGCGTTACATCAAGCAGCTTGAAAACAAAGACTTGTCGTTGAACCACAGCATGATCTCGTTGGGCTCATGCACCATGAAACTCAACGCCACCGCTGAAATGATTCCAGTCACTTGGCCGGAATTCGGTCAATTGCACCCGTTCTGCCCAGCAGACCAAGCGCAAGGCTACGCTGAGCTGCTGAGCACCTTGTCACAGTGGTTAGTGGATATCACTGGCTACGACGTGATGTCGATGCAACCAAACTCAGGTGCACAAGGCGAATACGCTGGCTTGTTAGCGATTCAGAAATATCACCAAAGCCGTGGCGATGCGCATCGCAACATCTGCTTAATTCCAAGTTCAGCACACGGTACCAACCCAGCTTCAGCGCAAATGATGAGCATGAACGTGGTAGTGGTTGACTGTGACAAGAACGGTAACGTTGATTTGGCTGACTTGAAAGCGAAAGCTGAAGAAGCAGGCGACAACTTGTCATGCATTATGGTGACTTACCCGTCAACGCACGGCGTTTACGAAGAAGGCATTAAAGACATCTGTGACATTGTGCACGCGCACGGTGGTCAGGTTTACCTTGATGGTGCCAACATGAACGCGCAAGTGGGCGTGACCTCACCAGGTTACATTGGTGCCGATGTATCGCACTTAAACTTGCACAAAACCTTCTGTATTCCGCACGGCGGCGGTGGTCCTGGTATGGGTCCAATTGGTGTGAAGAAACACTTAGCACCATTCTTACCAAACCACAGTGTGGTGAAAATTGCCGACACCGATGCTAATAACGGCGCGGTATCTGCAGCACCATTTGGTAGCGCGAGCATTTTACCAATTTCGTGGATGTACATTGTGATGATGGGTTCACGTGGCCTGCGCGAAGCAACGGAAGTGGCGATTATGAACGCCAACTACATTGCGAAGCACTTAAGCAAGCACTACCCAATTTTGTACAAAGGCCGTAACGACCGCGTTGCGCACGAATGTATTATCGATTTACGCCCATTAAAAGACGCTTGTGGCGTCACTGAGATGGACGTGGCAAAACGCTTGCAAGACTACGGCTTCCACAGCCCAACCATGAGCTTCCCAGTAGCGGGCACATTAATGGTTGAGCCAACCGAATCAGAATCGAAAGCTGAGCTAGACCGCTTCATTGAAGCCATGATCAGCATTCGTGAAGAAGCGAAACGCATTGAAGCGGGCGAGTGGCCAGAAGACAACAACCCACTGCACAACGCACCACACACGTTGGCGGACATTGTTGATGCGAACTGGGACCGCCCATACAGCCGCGAACTTGCTGCATACCCTGTAGCCGCCGTTAAGGTGAACAAGTTCTGGCCAAGCGTGAACCGCATTGACGACGTGTACGGCGACCGGAATCTGATGTGTAGTTGTCCGGCGGTTGATACTTACCGATAAGTGGTTTTGATGTGTTGAAGAAGGCGAGCTTTTTAGCTCGCCTTTTTTATTGTTCGCGTGTGCCTTGCTCAAGCAATGCCACCACATATTTATTAAATGACACGCCAGCATTTAGAGCTTCGGCACTTAGCACTTTATGTAATTCAGCTGAACAGCGAATTTGGAAGGTGCCGCTGAACGGCTTTTCGGGTTCGACATTAAGCGCCTCACAATCGGCAATATATTCGTCGACCTCTTGCTCAAAGCTCGCTTTTAACTCATCCGGTGTCGCTCCTGCATAAGTAATAAGGCTCTTAATAAACAGAACTTTGCCATACAAACAGCCCTTGTCGAAATCGACTTCGACAGTGCCTTGGTAGCCTCTATGGCGTAATAATTTTTGTGACATAACCTTACTCACTCTATGAATCCCATCAATCGTAAGCGTGTAATCACATCTTTCAATGCGCCACGATCAACAGGTGAGTCACCATGTGATTTATGCAATCGTATTTGTCGGCTTGGATTCTGTGGGTCCATAAACTTGATTCGCGAGCCAGACGTTTTTCCAAGCTTTACTTCGACTAACCCTAGTGACTTCAAAAATACCTTCAGCTCTTCATGTCGCACATCGCAGGGGGTAGGCGTTGCTAACATGCGCTGATATAGCTTTTCCAACCTAGTCATTTAGTTCATCCATGATTTTAGACACATATTATCAATATGCAATTAAAAAATAATTGCATTAAGTTAGAGGCACTGCGAGTAGTATAGGATGTGCTATGGTTGGTATTAGCGATTTACGAAATAGCTGACAGAATCGGCAATCGGTAATGAGATCGAAACGGATGTTATCTTGATTACTTCCGTTTTGAGCGAAGAGCAGACACATAGAAAATTGTCTGGTAATCTGAAGCTAGGTCATTTTTCGACCCAAAGCGGACTGAACGATTACTTGTTCTAATGTAATAATTAAACAACTTTATTGATGAACATTAGATATCTATCAAATTGAATTCTGTGTACGTTACTCTTTAGCGGAAAGATTTATAGTAAGAAAATTAAAGGGATAAAATGAGCAATTCGGGGGCCAAAGCGGCACTAAAAGGATATAGACTCCAGACTTTATATATCTTGAACGAAATCCTATTATCTAAAGGTTCTGAGTTGATTTTCCAGCCCGAAGGAAATGAAGACCTTGCAGTATATCAGGGTGAAAAATTAGTAAGAGCCGTTCAAATTAAGGCGTATAGTGACCCTTTAGTTCTATCAAATTTTATTGAGGCTGATAAAAAAGATACTTTTATTCATCGTGCCTGCAAACTATTAAATGCTGATGAGCCTCCGAAAGTAGAGGTGATCAGCTTTGGTAAAATTGGTAATCAAATTGCAAGTGCTTGGTCTGCGTCAGATAAAAATAAAGAAACCAACCAAAACAAGATAAGACAAAGGTTAGAGAATTTAAAAATATCCTGTTCTTCAATAGATATTTTGTTCAAAAAATTGGTGTGGCTCCCTGCTACTGAAGATGAGTTACATCAAAATATTTCTAAATGCTTAAGTCAAACAATGATATCTGGCTCAATTGAGCATGCATTTTCATTACTAACTTCTTGGTTATATGAAGCGGCAGAGAAAAAAACTAGAATAACTCGTGCGGTATTATTAGAAAAAATTAACTCGATTGGTCGGTATTTCGCGGAACGTGAAGCACATCATCAGGAATGGCTTAAATCCATCGTGCCTTTAGAGGAAAACAATGTTTTTGAGAAAAGAGAATTAGAAAAGGAGTTCTACCAAGGAATATCAGCAAGATTTAGTCATATTCAAGCTAATTTGGACATCCTCAGACACGATCATCTAATAGAAATAGAAAACCGTTTTAAAACATCTCAAACAGTTATAGTTCACGGTGCATCAGGTCAGGGAAAGACTTCTTTGGCTTATCGTTATCTTTATCAATACGTTCCAGAAACTTGGCGTATACAGATTAATTTTATTGAGAACAGAACTCATGCAGAAAATATTGCGTTGGCAATTGCGGATCATTTAGCTGTTTTCGGTGCAACTTTATATTTGTATATTGATGTAACTCCCAGAGATTCAGATTGGACAACGCTTGTTAAAGCCTTGCTTGAGAAACCAAATATAAAAATTCTAGTAACAATCAGAGAAGAAGATTTAGCTCGCCAAAATATATCAAATGTTCAACTAGGTTTCCCTGCACTTGTTCAACTTAAGTTTTCGCAAGAAGAAGCCAAAAACATATATCATAATCTGCGAGCTAAAGGCGTTGCTAATGCCTATCCATCATTTGAGCAAGCTTGGTTAGGCTTCGGTGGCAGCGGATCGTTGTTGGAGTATATATTCTTTTTGACCCAAACTGAGTCGCTTAAGGAAAGACTTAGGTTTCAGGTTAAGCGTTTGAGGGCGGAAGTTAGAGAAGGTAAATTAGAAGCGTCTGCAATTAAACTGCTATTGGCCTCTGCGGTTGCAACCTCATATGAAGCCAGAGTTAATATTCCATCATTGGTAAAAACTATTCAATTGAAAGATCCGCAAGGTACTTTTAGCTTGTTTGAAGATGAATATTTGATTCGTCGCTCAGATGACAATACTCATTTAGTTGCATTGCACCCCATTCGTTCGAAACTTCTTTCTGATATATTGGTTGATCCTGCGCTTTCCCCTTGGATCGACGCTGCTCTATGTGTGGTACCAAGCATACGAGAAGCTGACCTTGAAACTTTCCTTCTATATTCATTTGTCGAGAAACCTAACGAGTTTCAAGATCTATTCGAAAGTCTAAAGACGCTTGACATTAAAACTTGGGGAGCTGTGGCTGGCATAGGTCGAGCATTAATATGGTTTGGTATTCGCAGTCATGTCTTAGAAAATAAAGATGTTATAAATTCTGCGCGCTCTTTAGTCGGTAACGATGGTTGGTCACTTCTTCTACACACTGATATTGGTGGGGCTATGGGAACCAACCCAGTAGAGGACCTGATAAATTTACTTGGCACAGAGAATCCATTAGAAACCAGAAGTGCTTTGGAACTAAGGCAACAGATAAGTTCACCACAGATAGTTTATAAATACATTAGTGAGTGGCTTGTTAATTTACCTCAAGAATTGGCGATCCCAAACAATTCCAGTAATTGGTCAGGACTGGGAGAAGTTTTATTATGGATGGGACGATTGGGCGTTACTAATAAGGTAGATTTATCTTGGTTACAAAATTTAGACATCGAAACTGCATTTAAAGATATTGAGCCTCTAGCCGACTTAACTATAGGGATATTTTATTTTTCTCCGGATTTATACCATTCATTTATAGATAAAAATAAACTGGCAGTAGTCACTCTTTTCCAGAAAACGACTCAAACTGTTTGGTTCGATCATCAACCTAAAAATCCAATTGCGCACTATATCATTCCTAAAGATCACTTAAACTCAGCTAACTATACTGGTTCTGACCTAAATAAAATGTCTTGTAATAAAGCTACAATTTTAAAAAAACTATTTCCTGACCAAGAGAAATACGGAACTCAAGGTTATGGTCATAAAAATATCCTTATAGAATTACCGATAGATGAGAGCCAGAAAAACATCATTCATTCGGCTATTCCTTTGCCACAATTTGTAAATGTTAACTCCACATGGGCAAATTATGCTGATTACATATTCAGGCCAAATGACTGGCAGGAATACGCAAAAAATATTTTATCTATCAGAGAACAAATCGTATTGGGATTAACCATTTTAAATAGAACGCTTACAAATTATTTTAGGAAACAAAAGTCTCAGGCGCTTATAGGTGTTGGAAAAATTGATCCTGAGTATTGGGAAAATCTTGCAAAAATAAATTGGCAACTAACCAAGTTACCCAAGCTCGCAGTTGACCCATGGGGTATTACCAGTGAATGCACCCTGAATGACAAAAATGAATCAACTAACATTACTACTAATTTCTTATCCATGCAGGATGGCTTAAAAAAATTCAGAGAATTACTAAATGATTATATTTATTCAATGAGTAAGTTTTTTAGTCAATCACACTTCATCCTTATTTTTAATGGTTTAATTGGTCGATTACCAAAAGAGAAGCATGTTGAATACCACAGAAAAGCTGAAGAGTTAGGACACCCCTATAGTGAGCGAAATATTCATCTTTCATGTGTTAACTTTAATAATTCTCAGAAAAATTTGGAAAGGTTCCAGGATGAATTTAGAGCTATCTTCCATGAAATTATTTCGGCACAAGATCTTAATGAAATAGATAAAAAAGAAAAGGATAAAATTAACAAGGCATGGGCACTTTGGTATCAATTTGCTCATCACCCTGATAAATATTGGAGAGAGTCCCCCGATATTAGAGCATCGGCTATATGTACCAGCCTAAAAAATGAATTGATTAACGCAATTGCTCAGTCTTTAAACGAATTGCCAGATCCTAGTATGAGAGCATCGATTCTAAGTGAGGATTATGAATATGAAGGCAAGAAATCGCTTTGGATTGAAGTTAGTACATCTGAAACTGCGGCTATAGACAATGCGTTTATCAATACGGTAGAGGCACTAACTAAAGCAATTAGACCAGTCGACTATAAGAATCTTAAGTACTTTGTTTTGACAACTCTTTGGGATGATTTTGTAATTGTGCCAACGAAAAATGGACAAACAATATCAAATATTTCGTGGGTGATATCAGCAAACAGTTTTGTTGGCGATGAGCCTGTATTAAGTGAAGAAAAGGCGTTTCTTTACTTGCCTAATCCAATTAGCTCAAATTCTTTAACTCATTTTAAATTTAAGGAAAATGGGTCAACCTCTTACAAAGTGCTGAAAGAACTCGAAGAAGAAATAAGTGATACCTTTGCAATAGTAAACCATATGTATTGCTTCAAAACACTGCCGCAAAATGCAAATGAAGTCGGAATTAAAGTACTAGAAAATTACTGTAACACCTTGATTGAACCACTAACAGAACATATCAAGGCAGCAGAAAAACTGATAAACAAAGCAAGAGAGTACGATGGCGATGTCGCCGATACTTGGAGTAAAACATTAGACGTATGCCAACAAGCCATCCAACCTTTTGAAGAGCCAGAAAATAATCTTATACATATTAGTCTATATGATTGTATGGAGTGGGCAGAGATTCTATGTGGGGCATTAAGTCAATTGCATTTTTTAAAGAATGAATGTGTTAGCTCGTTGAGGTAGGCTTAATTTTCGGTTGAGTCGATCCTATTGTTAATTCAATATCAATGCCTTTCAACCTGACAGCTAATTTAGTCGGCTTTCGGTATTTGCGGTAATTACTATCAAAGTACGCAATTACCGCAATTGGCACACAGCGGACGTTAAGCTCGTTGCGAAGTTCCCTTTGCGGAAGTCACGAACATGATCACAATTAGAAACTACCGACCATCTGATGCCCCCGTATTATGGGACGTTTTTTATCAAACCGTTCGAAATGTGAATACAACTGATTATTCTGAAGCTGAAGTAAAAGCATGGGCTAATGATGATCGTCATCCATCATCTTGGCAAAGCAAGATGGATTCCATTGCTCCGTTTATTGCGGAGATGAATGGTGAAATTGTCGGCTACGCAGATCTTCAAAATGACGGGCTAATTGATCATTTCTTCTGTCATTATAAACATCAAGGTTTAGGCGTTGGTCGACGTTTGATGGAACACATTTTTAATGTGGGTAAATCGAAAGGCCTCTCAAGGTACCTCTCTGAGGTTAGTATTACGGCTCGACCATTTTACGAAAAGCATGGTTTTAAAGTCGTCAAAGAGCAAACTGTTGAAATTCGTGGGCAGAAGCTTCGCAATTTTTTGATGGAGAAGATTGCTGAAGAAGAACGTCGTCGTTGAACTCACAGCACAAAGCAATTCAACAGTTGCAAGCAATCACGCCAGGCTTGACGCCATCTAACGACAACTTTGTCGCATTATTAGTAACATCGCTCGTGCTGATTGTGTTTAGTGAGTTTGTTCTCAAATAAAGAAAAATTTAGCTAGCGCGCCGTCACTGCATGCCCTTCAAAAATGCGACCACACTTCGCCCCAGCGAGCTGTGGTCATAACCACCCTCTAGAGTTGCGACAATGCGGCCGTCACAGTGGCGCTCAGCAAGCTCTTTCAGCTCGCGAGCTATCCAGTGGTAGTCGGTTTCGGTGAGTTTAAACTGCGCCATGTCATCTTCTAAATGTCCATCGAAGCCGGCTGACACCATAATCAGCTGTGGTTCAAAGGCATCTATAGCTGGGAACCAGCGTTCGCGCACGGCGGCTTGCCAAGTGAGGCCATCACAGCCGGCCGGTAACGGGATGTTAATTACTTCATGGCTGATGGTTTCGGTACCCGAGTTCGGGTACAACGGGTGCTGAAACGAGCTACAAAACAGCACGCGCTCGTCGTTCAAAAAGATGTCTTCGGTGCCGTTGCCGTGGTGCACATCAAAATCGACAATGGCTACGCGCTCAATGCCAAAGGTATGCATGGCATAGGCGGTCGCCACCGCAATGTTGTTGAAAATACAAAAGCCCATAGCGGCATCCCAAGTGGCATGATGCCCTGGCGGACGCACGGCACAAAAAGCTCGGCGGTTCTCGGCAGTAAACACTTCATCCACGGCGCAGATACCGCTACCGGCGGCATACAAGGCTGCGCGCAGCGTGCCTGCGGTCATCATGGTGTCGGGGTCAAGCCAGATGTGTTGGTCGGGTTCAGTTGGTGCGCGCTCAAACACATCATCAATGTAGTTCGCAGCGTGCACGCGAAGTAAGTCTTCACGTGTGGCCGGCTTGGCGTCTTTCTGAGTCAGCGCAAACTCCATGCCCGAGCGAATAATCTGATCGTTAATGGCGGCAATGCGCGCCGGCTCTTCAGGGTGAACCTCTGACACGCGGTGCAAACTGCAATACGGATGACTAAACACGGTTATCGACATACATCACTCACTGTCTTTAGGTTGTTCAACCACGGCGGGCTCGTGCAAATCAAGCTGCAAGTAAACCTCGCCCGGCTCTTCCGAAGGCTTGCGCACAAAACCAGCGCGTTCAAACACCGCCAGCATTTTACCATTCTCAGCGCGCACATAAGCCAGCATGCGCTCAAGACCACGTTCACGGGCAATGCGTTTCATTTCATCCAGCAGGCGGGTTGCCATGCCCTTACCGTGCTGAGTTTCTCGCGTAACGAAGGCAACTTCACAGCTTTTTTCGTCGTGTAGCAGATAATAGCGACCAACGGCTTGAATCTGTGCCATCGAGCCTTTCTGTCGCACAATGCACAACGCTAAGTCACGCGATTGATCCACACTCACCAGCGTACAGGATTTCTCCCGGCTCATGCTGGTTGGCACGGTGTTGTAGCGCATCTGCAGGGTTTCTTTGGTGTGCGAGTAAAAGAATTCTTGCAAACGTCGCTCGTCACTGGGGTTCAGCGGGCGCAAATCGAAAAACTCACCGTTAATCACAATTTCTTTGAAGCCAACGGGGCCAAGTTCCGGCACTTCTACCGAATGCAGAATTTGATAGTGCGGCACGTAGTAATGTTTACGAACTTCTTCTAATAATTGTTGGCGGAATTTCGGGTGCGCCACACGAATTAACTCAAGCGCGCGTTCGCGAATGCTTTTACCCCGTAACGACGCTACGCCGAATTCGGTGACCACGTAATACACATGCGCTCGCGAGGTCGCCACGCCGCTGCCTTCACTGATAAACGGCACAATCCGTGACACAGTACCGTTTTTCGCGGTTGAGGGCAGGGCAATCACCGGTTTACCGCCGGGACTCATACTGGCGCCACGACTAAAATCCACATGACCGCCGATACCGCTGTAAAAGTGATGGCCGATGGAATCTGATACCACTTGGCCGGTCAAATCCACTTCAATGGCACTGTTAATCGACACCATTTTTTCGTTGCGCGCAATGTTAGCGGGCGAGTTCACATACTCTGACGGGTAAAAGCCAATGTGTGGGTTGTTATTCACAAAATCGTACAGTTTCTTGCTGCCAATGCAGAAGCTAGTCACGGCTTTGTGCTGATGATAGGTTTTCTTTCGATTATTAATCACGCCGCTGAGCATCAGCTCCATAATACCATCGGTGATCAGTTCACTGTGCACGCCAAGGTCTTTGTGATTGCTGAGGTAGCGCAACACGGCGTCGCAAATTTTGCCAAAGCCAATTTGAATGGTGGCGCCGTCTTCCACTAACAACGACACATACTGGCCTATCCGTTCGGTGACCGCATCAAGTTCTGGCGCGGTGATTTCGGGTAAATCTTGCTCGGCTTCAAAAAATGCATCAATTTGGCCTTTATGAATAAAAGCTTGGCCGAATGTTACCGGCATTTTCGGGTTTACTTGCGCAATCACTTTCTTGGCGGAGCGTAGTGCTGACGACACAATATCGACCGACACACCGAGTGAATGATAACCATATTGGTCGGGCGGGCTGACCATAATTAACGCGGCATCTAAAGGTAAAATGTCTTCGCTAAATAGCGACGGAATATCCGACATGAAGGCAGGGGTGTAATCGGCGCGGCCTTCGGCAACGGCTTGCCGAACTTTTTCGCCGCCAATAAACAATGAGTTGACCTTGAAGGTTTGGTTGTATTCTGGGTTTACCCAGTGGTTATCGCCAAGCGCATAAATCTGCACAATTTCAATGTCATGGAAGTGTTTGCTGTGGTCAGCAAGGTCATGCATCAGCGCATGTGGAACGCCCGCATGGGTTCCTATGAATATGCGGTCGCCAGACTTTAGTAGCTGCTCCCATTTAGCGGGGTGACCATCAACCATCAACTGCCGTTCATTGCTACTCATGTTCTCTTTCCTTATGCCGCACTGATGTCGCAATGACTTACATCAGCAGTATAAACATAATTTTGGCTTGGGCGAAATTGGCGCTATGCTGTGGGGCGTCATTTTTCAAACAATAAGAATAAACCTATGACACAACGCACAGAATCATCACGACGCCACGCGCTGGGGCCTGGAATCATTTTAGCTGCAGCGGCGGTGGGTGCGTCACATCTTGTCGCATCAACCCAAGCCGGAGCTTTGTTCGGCTGGCAGTTGTGGTGGGTGATCGTGCTAGTTAACGTGTTGAAGTACCCGTTTTTCCGCTTCGCCGTTACCTACACACTCGAAAGTAAGCAGAATTTAATTGCCGGCTATTACGGCGAGGGCAAGCTTTATCTGTGGCTTTTCACCGTGTTGAACGCCATCGCTGCAGTGGTCAATACCGCCGGTGTATTACTGTTGACCGCCAGCCTATTAAAGTTATTTATTCCTGAGCTACCGCTGATAGCACTTTGCTGGCTGATTTTGCTCGGATGCCTGTTAGTTATTCTCGGTGGCCAGTACCGCATGCTCGATAATCTCTCGAAATGGATTATGGCGAGTTTGAGTCTGGCAACTGTTGTCGCCGTGATTATGGCGTGGGGTAACGCGCAGCCGCTGCCTGACGATTTTGTGGCACCGTCACCGTGGCAGCTTTCTGCATTAGCGTTCTTGGTGGCGATGATGGGCTGGATGCCAGTTCCCATCGAGCTTTCGGCAATCAATTCCTTGTGGCTTCAAAGCAAGCAAAAGCTCACGCGCATTAGTCTGAAACATGGCTTGTTCGATTTTAATTTAGGTTACTGGGTGACGGCTGCTTTGGCGGTGGTGTTCCTTGCCCTTGGCGCGCTAGTTCAGTTTGGCAGTGACCAACCCATTGCACTAGCGGGTACGCAATTTGCGCAGCAGTTTGTCAGTATGTACGGCAATACCATTGGGGCGTGGTCGGAGTATTTGGTTGGCGGTATCGCATTTTTATGTATGTTCGGAACCACGCTTGCGGTGCTCGATGGCTACGCACGAACACTCAAAGAATGTCGTTCGCTACTAGCGCCGCGTGCGCAAGATAATAAACCACAGGCGACAACAGAGCGTCTTACTTGGTGGGTTATCGGCCAATCGTTCGCTGGCATGTTAGTGATTATTTACTTTCAAAGTGCGTTAGGGCCGATGTTAACCTTCGCCATGACGCTCGCCTTTTTAACCACGCCATTTTTCGCGTGGCTCAACTTTAAACTCGCACGTAAAAATAAGATGTCGACGCTGATGCGGCTGTACGGCTGGTTAGGTTTAACCTACTTAATTGTGTTTGCCATGGGGTATTTGTACTTTTTAATCTTCATGGGCTCATGACTATCTTGAAAATAAGTGCGTTTAGCTCACTCGCCTTGAGCTTTGGTGAGTGATTGCATTAAATGGAACAACAATAAAACCAGAGGAAGTAATCATGAAGGGCATGAAACATCTCATTTTAGCGGTGATGATGGGGTCAAGCTTGGTTGTTACGGCAACTGCAACAGAACTCCCAGAAGCCAAAATTGCAGCTGACGAAACGGTTGTGACTGAGCACAGCACGACCATTAATGGTCAGCGTTTTAAATACAAAGCAACCACCGGCACGCAGCCAGTTTTCAACGAAGACGGCGAAGCCACGGCTGCACTCCATTTCACCTACTATGAGCGCCAAGGCGTTAAAAATCGCGAAGAACGTCCATTATTGATTTCATTTAATGGCGGCCCAGGTTCAGCATCCGTGTGGATGCACGTGGCTTACACCGGCCCAAAATCGCTTCGCGTTGATGACGAAGGCTTCCCACTTATGCCATACGGCGTTAAAGAGAACCCGCATTCGGTATTAGATGTGGCTGATATTGTGTTTGTGAACCCAGTAAATACTGGTTATTCACGTCCTCTACCTAAGAAAGATGGCTCGCAATATTCGCGTGATGAACTGCAAAAAATGTTCTTCGGTGTAAACGCCGATGTGAAGTATTTAGCTGATTGGATCAACACTTTTGTGACGCGTCATGAACGCTGGCGCTCGCCGAAGTACCTGATTGGTGAAAGCTACGGTACCACCCGTGTATCTGGCTTAGCGCTTGAGCTACAAAACCGTCAGTGGATGTATCTAAATGGCGTTATTTTAGTATCGCCAACCGATATCGGTATTGAGCGTAACGGCCCTGTGAAAGCAGCTAACCGCTTACCGTACTTTGCTGCAGCGGCGTGGTATCACAATGCCCTAGGCTCCGATCTGCAAAGCAAAGACTTACTCGAATTGCTGCCAGAAGTTGAGAAATATACGCTTGATGTTTACTTGCCAGCGTTAGCTAAAGGCGCCATGTTGCCTGCTGCTGAAAAAGAGCAAATTGCTGAGCAAGTGGCGAAGTATTCAGGTTTAGATAAGCAAACGGTTATGCGTTCTAACCTGGACATCAGCACCTCGTTTTTCTGGAAAGAATTACTGCGTGATCGTGGCCAGACGATTGGTCGTCTCGATTCGCGCTATCTCGGTATTGACCGTGATGACGTGGGGTCTCGCCCAGATTACAACTCAGAACTGACTTCTTGGTTGCACTCGTTTACTCCGGCAATTAACTACTACTTGCGCGAAGAACTTGGCTACAAAACTGATGTGAAATACAACATGTTTGGCCCAGTGCATCCGTGGGATCGCAGCAACGACAATACCGGTGAAAACCTGCGTCAAGCGATGGCACAAAACCCATACTTGAATGTCTTGATTCAGTCGGGTTACTACGACGGTGCGACCAACTATTTCGATGCGAAATACAATATGTGGCACATCGACCCGAGCGGCCGCATGGCAGACCGTATTGGATTCAAAGGTTATCGTAGTGGTCACATGATGTATTTGCGCGCTGAAGATTTGAAATTATCGAACAACGACTTGCGCGAATTCATAAAAGCGACTATTCCTGCTAAGGATGAAGCAGCGAAATATTAATAATTAAGGAGATAACTCATGGATTTAATCCGCATTTTAATCGCAATTTTGTTACCGCCACTGGGTGTATTTTTACAGGTCGGTATTGGTAAGCACTTTTGGATTAATATTATTTTGACGTTGCTTGGTTACATACCAGGTATCGTTCACGCGGTTTGGGTTATCGCCAAAAAATAACTATAAGGTTTACCCATGAAGAAATTATCAACGCTGGCCCTTGGGGTCAGCGTAGCTTTATCTTTTTCTGCGCCTACGCTTGCCCAAACGGAAAACGGTTGGGACGTAAATAATCCTCAAGGTGAATTCAAAGACATTCAGATCAAAACCTCTGAAGGTACTTGGATGAACGTGGATATGAGCCCCGATGGCAAATTCATTGTCTTCGATATGCTCGGCGATATTTATCGTATTCCTGCCAGCGGCGGCGATGCTGAATTATTGATAGGTGGTATTGCATGGCATATGCAGCCGGTTTACTCACCGGATGGCAAATACATTGCCTTTACCTCGGATGCCGACGGTGGCGACAATATTTGGATCATGGATGCGGATGGTAGCAATCCGCGCCAAGTCACAGACGAAACTTTCCGTTTGTTGAACAGCCCAGCATGGAGCCCAGACAGCGAATTTATCGTTGCGCGTAAGCATTTTACTGCTAGCCGTTCACTCGGTGCTGGTGAAGTGTGGATGTATCACCGCTCGGGTGGCTCAGGTGTGATGTTGACTGAGCGTCCGAATGATCAAAAAGACTTAGGCGAGCCGGCGTTTTCACCAGATGGCCGTTATATCTATTTCTCGCAAGACGATACCCCAGGTAAAACCTTCCATTACAGCAAAGACTCGCTGGAAGGCATTTATAAAATCAAACGTTATGATCGCGAAACCGGCGACATTGATGTGATTTTAAGTGGTGCAGGCGGCGCAATTCGCCCGACACCTTCGCCGGATGGTAAGTATCTTGCCTATATTAAGCGCGAAGATTTCAACAGCGTACTGTATTTATATGACCTCGAGTCAGGCGAGAAAAAGCGGTTATACAGCCAGCTTGATCGCGACATGCAGGAAACATGGGCAATTCATGGCGTGTATCCGACTATGGATTGGAGCCCTGATAGCAAGAAAATGGTGTTTTGGGCTGACGGCAAAATCATGCAACTTGATGTTGCTAGCCGCAGTACCCGCGTGATTCCATTTAGCGTTGAAACCACGAAGAAAGTTCAGCATGCCTTGCACTTCGAAACCAACCTAGATGAAGACAAGTTCAAGGTGAAAATGCTGCGTATGGTGCAAGTAGCGCCAAATGCGAAGCAAGTGGTGTTCGAGGCGCTCGGCAAATTATACGTGCGTAGTTTACCGAACGGTGAGCCGAAGCGATTAACCAATCGTGAAGGCGCTTGGGAGCTTTACCCAAGCTATTCACGCGATGGTAGCAAGCTTGTTTATGCAACGTGGGATGACCAAAAACTTGGCCAACTTATTGTTCGTGACGTGAAATCGGGCAAAGAAACAGTATTGGCAACCGGCGAAGGTAAATTCGTTGAGCCGGTGTTTAGCCCAGATGGCAACGCCGTGGTTTATCGTAAAATCCGTGGTGGTTATATCACTTCTGATACTTACGGCTTGAACCCTGGTGTTTATCACTTGTCGCTGAGCAAAAACGCGAAGCCACGTCTGATTAGTGAAAGCGGCAGCTCGCCACAGTTTGGTGCGCGTAGCGATCGGGTTTACCTGATGGCATTCAATGGCTCGCCGTCATTGATGAGCGTGGATTTAACTACGAAAGAATCGCGCACGCTCTATACCGCGGAGCATGCAACTGAATTTCGTGTATCACCTGATGGTAAGAACTTGGCTTTTGCTGAGCGCTTCAAAGTATTCGTGACGCCATTTGTTGAACGTGGTGCGCCAATTAAAATCAGCCCAACGGACAAACAGTTCCCAGTTGAGCAATTGTCGGTTCGTGCTGGCGAAAATATTTCGTGGAGCGGCGACGGCCAAGCGTTGTATTGGTCTCTGGGCCCTGAGCTTTACCATGCGTCAGTAAACGGCTTGTTCGGCATTGATGGCGAATCTGAGTTCGAGAAAGTAGCGAATGGCTTGGATATCAGCTTTGATGCGGATGCCGGTATTCATGATGAAACCGTTGCGTTTGTAGGCGGTCAGGTTATCACCATGGAAGGCGATCAAGTGATTGAGCGCGGTGCTGTTGTCGTGAAAGGCAACAAAATCGTTGCGGTTGGTCGCGTCGATGATGTGACTGTGCCAAGCGGTGCAACCGTGATTGATACCACTGGCAAGACGGTCATGCCTGGCTTGTTCGATGGTCACGCACACGGCCCGCAAGGTGACAACGAGATTATTCCAGAGCAAAACTGGAAAACCTATGCCACGTTGGCGTTTGGTGTAACCTCAATTCACGATCCATCCAATGACACCACTGAAATCTTTGCTGCGAGTGAATTGCAAAAAGCAGGCTTCATTGCTGCGCCACGCACATTCTCAACCGGTACTATTTTATATGGTGCGAACGGTCCGGGTTATACCGCGCATGTTGATAGTCTTGAAGATGCGAAGTTCCATCTTGAGCGTCTGCAGAAAGTTGGTGCATTTTCGGTGAAGAGCTATAACCAGCCGCGTCGTAATCAGCGTCAGCAAGTTATTCAAGCTGGTCGCGAGTTAGGCATGATGGTGGTACCAGAAGGTGGCTCATTGCTGCAACATAACTTGACGATGATTGCTGATGGTCACACCACAGTCGAACACTCAATTCCAGTTGCCAAAATCTACGATGATATTGAGCAATTCTGGAGCCAAACCGACGTGAACTATACCCCGACGTTGGGTGTTGCATACGGCGGTATTTGGGGTGAGAACTATTGGTACGCTGAAACGGACGTGTGGAAACATCCGAAGCTATCGAAGTTTGTACCAGAAGATGCATTGGTGGGCTCTGTGCGCCGTGAGAAAGCACCGCATAACCACTACAACCATTTCAACAATGCCGATGTAGCAAAACAGCTGCAAGATCTTGGCGTTGATGTGGTGGCTGGTGCGCATGGTCAGCGTGAAGGTTTAGCTCAACACTGGGAAATTTG
Source organism: Pseudidiomarina marina (assembly GCF_044807045.1). Classification (NCBI taxonomy): domain Bacteria; kingdom Pseudomonadati; phylum Pseudomonadota; class Gammaproteobacteria; order Alteromonadales; family Idiomarinaceae; genus Pseudidiomarina; species Pseudidiomarina marina. The sequence goes on from NZ_CP085233.1 coordinate 1,046,227, forward strand.
GATGATGGCGCAAGGTGGTATGACACCGCTGGAAGCATTAGCGACATCGACGATTAACCCAGCGAAAGAGTTCGGTATGGATAAATATATCGGCTCGTTGAAAGAGGGCAAACTGGCTGACATTATCGTGATTGATGGTAATCCGTTAGCGGATATTTTTGTCACTGATCGTGTCACGCACACCATGGTCAATGGCCGCTTGTTTGATGCGGAAACCATGAATCAGTTGGTGCCAAAAGCTGAGCCACGTAAGCCATTTTTCTGGGAATAGACCATAGTCGCATCACACAAGTGATGTATCTCAGAAAAATTATGTCTATAATCCCGCTATATTCTTATAGCGGGATTTATTTTTTTTATGAATAACATTAAAGATATCGACCTCAACTTATTGGTCTACCTCGACGTGTTATTGCGCGAGCGCAATGTGACCAAAGCGGCGGCGCAACTGAATATTACCCAGCCCGCAATGAGTAACGGCTTGAAGCGATTACGCACACTTCTGAACGATCCAATATTAGTGCGTACTAGTGAAGGTATGCTCCCCACTGAAACCGCCTTGCGCATGCAAGAACCGGTACGCCAAATACTCTATTCCGTAGAAGAAATGGTGCAACCGGCGCGTGAGTTTGATGCGGCGACCAGCGACCGTGTTTTTCGAATTATGGCGTCAGATTATGCTGCATCGACGTTGATGCCGCGGTTACTTGAAAAGCTGAAACAACAAGCACCGCATGTGGCACTCGATATCATGACACCCAGTGATATCAGCTTTCACGATGTTGAAAACGGCAAGGTCGATCTGGCGATTAACCGCTTTGAGAAATTACCGCAGTCGTTTCATCAGAAAAACTTATGGGAAGACGACTTTAGTTGCTTAGTGCGCAAAGACCACCCATTGGTACAAGACTACACACTTGAGAATTACCTCAAGGGCGAGCACGTTTGGGTAAGTAAAACTGGCTTCGGTGTTGGTGTTGGTATGGATCCGCATGACGTGCAAAAGCTCGGGTGGGTTGATGAAGCTTTAGGTTCGCTGGGGCATAAGCGAGAAATCCGCATCTTTACGCGAAACTACCATGTGGCTATGCATTTAGCGCGCCAAGGGCTTATCGCGACTTTGCCAAGTCAGGCTGCTGCGTTATACAAAGACGATGACGAGTTGGTCATGTTAGAGCCACCGTTTGCAATTCCAGCACTTGAGCTCACCATGATTTGGAGCCCGTTATTGCAACATGACGCTGGTCATCGTTGGTTTCGTCAATTGATTACCGATACCGCAGCACACCATTAATCATGGGCGATGCAAAGCGCGCGGGCATGTTTGCCCGAAAGATATTGCAGGGCTTTCATAAGCACTATGCCTTGTTTCAAGAAGTAACTCGTCGAGCCAAAGAACGGTTCGGCGAGGGCGATTGGCACGCCGGCCAGTACGCAGCAACCGTGCGCATTAGCTTCTATGATCAGCGGGTACGTGAAACCACCGCGATTCTTAGTCAACTGACTGGCGGCAAACTTAATGAAGAGCTTTGGTTAGAAACACGCAAAATCTACCAGCAGTTTCTGCAGTTTCACCCGCAGGCCGAATTGGCCGAAACCTTTTATAACTCGGTATTTTGTAATCTTTTTCATCGCCGCTACTTTAATAACGCCTACATTTTTGTCGAAACGACGCTAAGCGACAGTATACCGCTGGCGCTTGAAACTGAATTCCGCTCATATTTCCCCGTCGTACAGGGCATGCGCCGCACACTTGCGCGCATCATGGGCGATATTGATTTTGGCGCCGAATATGATGATTTATCGGAAGATATTCGCTTATTGCGCAAGGCATTTCGCGAACAAACCGCCGCCGGCGAGCTTTCTGCCTATCAGCTACGCATTGATGTGCTGAAAGAACCCTTCTTCCGTAACAAGGCCGCGTATGTCGTCGGCCGTATTGTTAGCGCGAACCGTATTTTCCCGTTTATTGTTCCGGTGCTAAGAAATAGTGCTGGGCGGCTTTATTTGGATGCATTAATCACCGATACCGACCACATGGCGATCATTTTTGCTTTCGCGCGTTCGTATTTTATGGTGCATACCCGAGCACCTTCGGCGTTAGTACGCTTCTTAAAAGGGCTAATGCCAAAGAAAACAATTGCGGAACTGTACTCGGCCATTGGTCTACATAAGCAAAGTAAAACTGAATTCTATCGTGATTTTCTGCATCACTTGGCCGCCAGTGATGATCAATTGGTCGCCGCGGCAGGTATTAAAGGCATGGTGATGACGGTATTTACGTTACCGTCGTACCCGTATGTATTCAAAGTAATTAAAGACCAGTTTGGTGGCGGCAAGCAGATGAGTCGGCAAACGGTTATTGATCGCTATCGCATGGTTAAACGCCATGATCGTGCAGGGCGTATGGCGGATACTTATGAATTTGCCAACGTTGCGATTCCGCTTGAGCGTATCTCACCAGATTTACTCGACGAACTCACTAGTACCGTGGCGGGTAGTTTAACTATTGAAGACGGTCAACTGGTGATTAGTCAGCTATTTGTTGAGCGCCGCATGATGCCACTGAATATCTTTTTGGAGTATGGCACTGACGCTGAAATAGAATTGGTGATGAAGGACTACGGACAAGCCATTAAAGACATGATGGCCGCGAATATTTTCCCAGGTGACATGCTGCTGAAAAACTTTGGCTTAACGCGCCATAAACGGGTGGTGTTTTACGATTATGACGAAGTTCAGTACCTCACCGAAATGAATTTCCGCAAATTACCGAAGCCAGAAACCTACGAGCAAATGATTGCGCCAGAACCTTGGTATACGGTGGCGCCGAATGACGTATTTCCGGAGCAACTCGCGACCTACGCAGTTCCGCAACCGAAGTTACGAGATATCTTACTGAAATATCATCCGGAGCTGATTGATGCTGAGTTTTGGCGGCAGCAACAAGATAATCTTGCGCGTGGCGTGATTACGGATGTGTTTCCGTACCCTGATGCCGTGCGCTTTATGCGGTGTGTGCGCACGACTTCGGGGTAGGGCGACTAACGTTATTCGTTAATCGTTATTGGTTATTCGTTATTCGTTAGTGGTTGAAGACGGTAAACAACTGCTCATTCAGCCACATGTGGGCTAGGATGCTGACGATGTAACCGAGCGCAATCACCGGCGTCCATTTTAAGTGGCTGGCGAAGGTGTAATAGCCACGCGCTTGCCCCATCAGTGCGACACCTGCCGCTGAACCAATCGATAACAAACTACCGCCCGTACCGGCCGTTAAGGTAATCAATAACCACTGACCGTGCGACATTTCTGGTTGCATCGAAAGTACCGCAAACATTACCGGAATGTTATCGATAATTGCTGACATGACCCCTAATGCGACGTTGGCAAAGGTTGGGCTCATGTCTAAATACAAGGTATTGGAAAGCAGTGATAAGTAGCCCATAAAGCCAAGGCCGCCAACGCAGATCACGATGCCGTAGAAGAATAACAAGGTGTCCCACTCGGCACGTTGTACACGGCTAAATACGTCGAATGGCACCACACTACCAAGGCGTTCAAGCCGCGCCATATCGCCAGCGCGTTCCGCCATTGCGCGTTTGCGCGCCAGTGAGCCTGGTAATGTCATCCGCAAGAAATAACCGAAGAATTGTAGATAACCGAGACCCATCATCATGCCAAGTACTGGCGGTAAGTGCAGCCACATGTGACAAGCAACCGCCGTTGCGATAGTGAGCAAGAAGAGGGTAGTAATTCGCAAAGCACCGCGCTTCAGTTCAACTTCTTCGTAGATTGCTGATGGCTTACGATCTTCTATAAAGAAGCTCATGATCACCGCTGGTACTAAGTAGTTCAGCAACGATGGGATGAACAAGACAAAGAACTCTTGGAATTCAACCATACCCGCTTGCCAAACCATCAGCGTGGTAATGTCGCCAAATGGGCTAAAGGCGCCGCCCGCGTTCGCGGCAATCACAATGCTGACACACGAGATACTGATGAACTTCTTATCGCCATCGGCAACTTTCATCACTACGGCGCACATCAGTAGGGCAGTTGTTAGGTTGTCCGCAACGGGAGAGATAAAGAATGCGAGAAACCCTGATAGCCAAAATAACTGTTTGTAGGTGAAGCCTTTCTTAATCATCCACGCGCGCAAGCCATCAAATAAACGACGCTCTTCCATGGCGTTGATGTAGGTCATCGCCACCAACAAGAACAGCATCAGTTCGGCAAATTCAAGTAAGTTATGACGAAATGCGTCTTCGGCGACACCTGGCAAGTCGTTTTGCATATAGACAAAACCGATCATGATCCAGATTAAGCCAGCGGCGACCAATACCGGCTTCGATTTGCGCATGTGTAATCGCTCTTCGCCCATCACCAGAATATAGGCAACGGTAAAGATAACGATGGCAGCAATACCAACGTTGGCGGTGGTGAGATCAAGTTGACCAGCGGCCGCCAATGCGGCAGGTGAGAACAGGCTAGCGCCTAACAATAACAGCAGTAGTTTCCACATGAGTGTTATTCCTTCAACATGTGAGGCTTCAGGGGTGAACAGCACAATTTATGAGATGAGTTGTCTGTTCAGGCGCGCGCATACTACCACAAAAAAGCCGCCAAACACCTGTGCTTGGCGGCTTATACTCAGTATTTTCCGAGGTAATTCTAAGTGGGTATTCGTAAACCTGCGCTTACGCCGGTTTTTTGAACTGTTCTTCTTCAGTTGAGCCGGTTAGGGCGGTTACTGAAGACTTCCCACCTTGAATCACATTGGTGACTTCATCGAAGTAGCCCGTACCAACCTCTTGTTGGTGAGCCACAAAGGTGTAGCCTTTCTCAGCTGCCGCAAATTCTTGCTGCTGCAGCTTCACATATGCGGACATATCGTTACGTGCGTAGTCATGCGCCAATTCAAACATGTGGTACCACATGTTGTGCACGCCAGCCAACGTGATGAACTGGAACTTATAACCCATGGCTGCGAGTTCCCGCTGGAACTTAGCGATGGTGGCATCATCAAGATTGCGCTTCCAGTTAAAGCTTGGTGAGCAGTTATAGGCAAGCAACTTACCTGGATACTGTGCGTGAATGGCTTCGGCAAACTTGCGCGCTTCATCTAAATCAGGTTTAGCCGTTTCACACCATAATAAATCAGCATAAGGCGCATAGGCCAAGCCACGTGAAATAGCCTGATCAATGCCGGCGTTCACTCTGTAGAAACCTTCGGCGGTGCGCTCACCCGTGCAGAACGGTTGGTCATTCGGATCGACATCGGATGTGAGCAAATCGGCGGCATTGGCATCGGTGCGGGCGAGAATCAGCGTCGGTACGCCGGCCACATCAGCAGCAAGGCGCGCGGCAATCAATTTCTGCACCGCTTCTTGGGTTGGTACCAAGACCTTGCCGCCCATATGACCGCATTTTTTCACCGATGCCAATTGATCTTCAAAATGCACACCAGCTGCACCAGCACGAATCATCGCCTGCATCAGCTCGTAAGCGTTCAGCACGCCGCCGAATCCAGCCTCTGCATCGGCAACAATTGGTGCGAAGTAATCGACATAGCCCTCTTGCTCAGGGCCGATACCCTTTGACCATTGAATTTGGTCTGCGCGCGCAAAGCTGTTATTGATGCGCTCAACCACCGTGGGTACTGAATCCACTGGGTACAGCGATTGATCCGGATACATGCTCAACGAGGTGTTATTGTCGGCAGCAACTTGCCAGCCCGACAGGTAAATGGCTTGTAAGCCGGCCTTAACCTGCTGTACCGCTTGGCCGCCAGTGAGCGCACCGAGCGCATTCACATAGTCTTTGCCGAACTTCTCTTGGGCAGCGCCGTTCACTAAACGCCACAGTTTTGCTGCACCGTTTTGGGCATAGGTACACTCGGGCTGAACACTGCCGCGCAGACGCACTACATCGAGTGCGGAATAAGTGCGTTCAACGCCAGTCCAGCGTGGGTTTTGTTGCCAGTCTTGTTCCAGCTGTTTGGCAGCTTCTGCTTGGTGTAATGGAATGGTTGTCATGGTTGTTGTCCTGTTAAGTAATGGAATTATTATTGAATGAGTTCGTAGCCGGGCAGAGTAAGAAACTCCACCAAGTCATCAGCGGTGGTGATGTCTTCTAACAATTGCTTGGCTGTTGCAAAGTTCTCGTTTTCCCAGCGTTGCTCGCCCACTTCGTTGCGAACAACTCTGGCTTCTTGTTGCAGGTAGGTGCGGAATAGGTCTTTGGTCACGACCTCGCCGTTATCAAGGGTTTTACCGTGCTTAATCCATTGCCAAATCGACGTACGTGAAATTTCGGCGGTAGCTGCATCTTCCATGAGGCCGTAAATTGGCACACAGCCTTTGCCGGATATCCATGCGGCAATGTACTGCAATGCGACGCGAATATTGGTTCGCATACCGGCTTCGGTGCGCTCACCAGAGCTCGGTTCGAGCAGATCGGCAGCGGTTATCGGCGCATCGTTTTCACGCAATACATGTAATTGATTGTCGCCATCAAGCCCATCAACAAACACCTCGCGTACGGTATCGGCAAGCCCCGGATGCGCAATCCAAGTGCCATCGTGGCCATTGTTCCGCTCAAGTTCTTTGTCCGCTTTCACCTTCGCGAGTATGGTGGCGTTTTCAGCTGGGTCTTTGCTCGGGATAAACGCCGCCATGCCGCCCATCGCAAGTGCGCCGCGCTTGTGGCAAGTTTTCACTAGTAACCGCGAATACGCATTTAAGAAAGGTTGGCTCATGGTCACGACCTGACGGTCTGGGAGTACTCTGTCAGCGTGGTTTTTCAGTGTCTTGATGTAGCTAAAAATATAATCCCAACGACCGCAGTTCAGCGCCACAATGTGATCACGCATGGCGTATAAAATCTCGTCCATTTGGAATACGGCGGGTAAGGTTTCAATTAACACCGTGGCGCGAATGGTGCCGCGTGGCTGCTGAAAATAGTTCTCGGTAAAGGTAAATACATCCGCCCACCATTGCGCTTCGCTGCTGTGCTCAAGTTTTGGCAGGTAGTAGTAAACACCAGTGCCGTTTGCAACACGTTGTTGATAGTTGAGATAGAAATAAACCGCAAAATCAAACAGGCAGCCGGGAATCACCGTGCCATCAACCAGAACGTGTTTTTCTGGTAGGTGCAGACCGCGAACGCGGGCAATCAACAGTGCTGGATTTTCATTAAGCTGGTAGCGTTTGTTCGAGGTCGGATCGGTATAAGTCATGTGACCCGTATTCGCGTCGAATAGATTGATTTGTCCTTGAATCACACCTTCCCAAGTTGGCGATTGCGAATCCTCGAAGTCAGCCATGTAACAATCAACATTGGCATTGAGCGCATTGATCACCATTTTGCGATCGACAGGGCCAGTGATTTCTAAACGTCGCTTCGTGAGATCTTTCGGCAGCGTCGCCACTTGCCAGTCGCTGTCACGAATGGCTTGTGTTTCTGGCGCAAAGTCAGGAAGGGCACCATGATCAATTTGCTGCTGCCGTTGCTGGCGATTTACTAGTAGCTGTTCGAGTTTCGGGCGAAAATTTCGTACCAAGTCGACCAAAAATTGTTGGCAGTTTTGATTAATCAAACCGGCTGCGGGTTGCTCAAGTTTTGGGAGTTTTAGTCCGTTCATAATTCATCCAGTTGTTGTTCGTGTGTTAACGAACTCTAGGCTAGACTGAATTCGACTAATACAACAAATGAATGAAGTGCATTACAGGCATTCACGGGGTGAATGATAAATGAAGTTAAACGGATGCGTTCAACACAAGAACGCGTAAATAAAGGTGTGCTGTCTGAAATTTAAACAACAACGCCCTCAAGCAGAGGGCGTTATATAAAAACGGATGTGCTGATTATTTTATTCGTGAATAGAGTAATTTCTGGTACCAGCTACGCGGCAAAAACCGTTTCATGTACCAAGCCATTCGCCCTTGGCGGTGCGGAAGCACGTGGGTTTTCTTCTTGTCGACCGCCTTCATAATTAGGCGTGCGATATCAACCGCATTCAATTTGCTTGAACGCATGAGCTTATCGAGCTTCTGCTCCATGCCATCAATAGAGGTTCGCATGCCGTGCCCCAAATTTGTTTTGAAGAAACTTGGACACACCACTGTAACGTGAATATTGTCTTTTTTAAGCTCGTTTTGCAGGGTCTCCGATAGGCTCACAACAGCTGCCTTGGTGGCGTTATAAGCACTCATGTTGGGTACATCAAGTAGTCCAGCCATTGATGCTACGTTGACAAAATGACCATGACCTTGGCGTTTGAACATCGGGGTAAATACCTTACAACCGCGCACAACGCCTAATAAGTTGATATCGATGATCCATTGCCAATCATTCAACGTGGTTTGAGCGAGTTGACCGACTTGAGCGACCCCCGCATTGTTCACCACCACATCAACACCACCCCATTCTTCTTCGAGCTTCTTTGCGACTTGCTCGAGATCGCTGACACGAGTGACATCGCAGGGCATGAACATGGCTTGGCGTTGTAGCTTTTGTAGGCTACCTATGACTGCTTCACCACGTTCAATATCTCGATCACCAATACAAACACGCCAACCACCTTTGGCACAAATTTGAGCAAGAGCAAAACCAAGGCCGCTGGCGCCGCCAGTGATAAATATTCGCTGCGGTTTCATGTGAAATTCCTGAATAATTTTACTTTAGGGAGCTATAGAAGCAGATACTGGTCGATCAATCAATTGCCGAAGCGACATTGAGGCGTAACCGGTTAACTGTTCAAAGGCGGCAAAATAGGTTTCGGAATCGGCCGCCGCGCCATCAGCGACTAATTCTGAATAGGTTTCCCATAGCGCAAAGATACCTGACCGTATGCCATTGGCTTGCAGTTGCGCATGAAGCTCAGCATTGGCAACTAGGCCACAGCTGTAATGCGCTTTAAAGTTAATTCGGCCAACAATCACAAACGGTTCGCTTGCCGGCCACGATGCGACGCATTCTGTTTGCGCCTTACGCACGGCATCTTGTACTAACTGATTGCTCTTCGCTAACTTCGCATCCGTATAAAGGTACGACATCAATTCGGCGGCGCCTTCATGAATCCAAGCTTCATCTGAGCTCGAATATTTTAACCCAGCGCCCTGAAACAAATGCGCTATTTCGTGCGCGAAGAACCATAAGGTATTTTGCTCATCGACGTTATCCAGTGCCTGCTCGCCATACCAATGCATAAACACTTGATTCGGCAGAACACCGCCTTGATGCCCGTAATAACCGCCGTCAAAGTCACTGTAAGAGGCGAATAATGTCGGCGTTTGTGAGAGTGCGCCCAGTTCCTTGGTATAGTAACTCATGATCATCGGTAGCTCCGTAATCATGTTTTGGCGTAATGACGAAGGCAGGGCAGGGTCAATGATAGCGACCAGAGCTGAGAATGTTTCCGGCGGTTGCGAGCCAATATAGATGGCGCGTCCACTGTCTCTATCGAGCCATTCGTGGAAGCCAAGTCGTAATTGACCATCCACCAGCATATAGTCATTAGTGGTTAAATTGACGGCCATTGGCCATTCATGGTGTGCGGCGCCACAGCTTTCTGCACAGGCAAAAAAGCGCGCCGTATGAACGAGCATGCCGCCGTCACTAAACGGAGAAAACGGTGCGTAGTCTTTCGGGAGGGTGGTATAACTCGCATCAAGGGTAAAAGCGGCTTCAGTAAACGGCTCGCCGTTTTGGCTACGAATTACTTCCGAACCGTTTTGCCAAGCAATCTCAATATTATCAGTTAATGGCTGCCAACGAGTCGCTCGAGAATTGTTAGGCGAGCGCACGAACTCTAATTGCGATACTGGTTCATTCAACTGGTAGGTTACCGTCCAACCAATCTCTGATTTACTCAAGGTAATGAGGCGTATTTGAGAATCGGCTGGTGCGAACCATAACAATAGGCCCAGCACTGCAACCGCAATAACAATGAAATAGCGCACGTTATATAAACCTCATTTTACTTACTGCTGATTATCAATGTAGCACTCGCGCTGCTACTGCTCCACATTGTTCATCGAAACTTCGTGTTTCTTTCTTTATTTTTACCGTGACAGTTCTGTTTCGGTTCAATGAATCTTTCATGACAAAACGAATTTGTCACAAATTTGTCATGCCTCCTCACTAATCTGCCTGCGTCGTTTAATTACTTACACTCGTTCCTTCCAGGAGAACACAATGAAATTGCAAACTCTTTTCCAAGTTACCGCGGTTGCTTCAGCATTGGCATTAGCCGGTTGTGGTGGCGATATCGAAATTACCCCGACAGTGAATGACAACAGCGTTGTAAATAATGGCTCAGGTGGCGATTCAGGCGGTGACACAACTAACGATAACCTGTGTGCAACCAACAATGGTGTACAGGGCGCATTTGATGGCCGCGATTGTGAATACAACCTTGAGTTTGCGAGCCGTAACGTCGAAATTACCGAAGACATTACTTTCGCAGAATTACCAGACGGCGGTGTGCACGTATTTGATGGCGCATTATTGATTGGTGAAGATTGTGATACCACCACGTCATGTACGATTAACCAAGACGGCCCAGTGATGACTGTTGAGCCAGGTGCGACGTTAGCCTTCACCAGCGGTGAAGCAATCATTCGTGTTGCTCGTGGTGCAAAATTAAATGCAATCGGTACTTTTGATAAGCCAATCACTTTCACTTCTGCGAATGCTTTCACCCGCTTTGACGTCGTTGGTAACGGCCCACGTTTCGCTGACTGGGGTGGCATTATCGTAAACGGCGAAGGTATCACCAACCAGTGTACTGATGCACAGCGTGACGCAGGAACCTGTAACGTTGCTTCTGAAGGTATCGTAAGCTACTACGGCGGTAATGATAACGCTGATGATAGCGGTTCAATGAAATATGCAAAAATCTGGTACGCTGGTTCAGGCCCACGTGCTGGCGGTGACGGCGATGACTTGAACTCATTAACATTGAACGCCGTCGGTTCAGGGTCATCTTACGAGTACATCCACATTCACCAAGGTTACGATGACGGTATCGAATTCTTCGGTGGTGCAGCTGATATCAAACGTATTGTTGTTACAGATACCCAAGATGATTCAATCGATATCGATGCAGGCTGGCAGGGTAACGCGCAGTTCTTGTACATCAAACACGGTACGGTAAACGTTGACGGAACTGACGTATTCATGGGTAACGGCGGCTTCGAAGCTGACGGTGAGAAAAACTCAGGCGCTGAATACTCACAAGCACCAACCTCACGTCCAAACATTGCTAACGTCACTGTTGTAACCACTGACGGTTTATCAACGCGTGACAACGATCCATCAACAGCGATGAAGTTCGACGATAACTTCCAAGGTCAGCTTTATAACTTCTTACTGGTTAAAACTGACGTTGCAACCAACGATACCCGCTGCATCCTGTTTACTGGTGATGGTGAGTTAGGTGTAACCGCTGGTGATTTGAACTTCTTCAACTCAGCGATGGCTTGTGTTGCTGAAAACGAATTTACATCGGCTGACCTGTTTGCTGATGGCACGAGCCGTCAAGACTGGTTCGACAACGGTGGCTTGAACGAGCGCATCGGTGGCAACGCAACAGTATTCGGCTCAGATGGTTTCGCAACTGACATGTCATCAGCTGATATCACTGTGACTGCCAACGACCTAAGCGGGTTAGGTAACAGCTTCTTTGAAGCGGTTGATTATGTTGGTGCGGTTTCAAGCACAGACACTTCTTCTGAATGGTATCAGTGGGTTGAAACTGCGTTAACTGCTGCAGAACAAGATTAATACGAACTTGTTGCATAGCAATCTATGGCAGGCGTGCTTATGGCACGCCTGCTATTACCGATAACGCAGGAGTTGACGATGAGCACCAATTATAAACTCAAGCCGCTAGCCCTAGCGGTCAGTATTGCCCTTCTTGCGAGTGGTCAGGCGTACGCGCAGCAGCAAGAATCCGAGCAAGCAACAACCGAAACCGCAGCGGATACTGCGATTGAAGAAGTTGTAACCACAGGTACCCGTTTACAAGGCAGCGCTGCAGCTGTTGTTGACGAGCGTAAGAACCAAGCCTTCGTGGCAGATATTCTTGGTGCTGAACAGTTATCAAGAACCGGCGATAGCGATGCAGCTTCGGCATTACGTCGTGTCACAGGTTTGACCCTTGTTGACGGTAAATATGTTTATGTTCGTGGTTTAGGTGAGCGCTACTCAAGTGCACGCTTGAACGGCGCGAGCATTCCTAGCCCTGATTTAACTCGTAACGTTATTCCGCTCGATATTATTCCATCAACCATTATCGAGAGCTTAGCGGTACAGAAAGTATTCTCGCCGACCATGCCAGCAGCTTTTGGTGGCGGTAATATCGATATTCGTACCAAATCACTCCCGTCTGACTTTCAAGTAAACCTTGAGGTTGGCATTGGTCACAACACCAATGCATCGGATGGCTACACGTATAACCGTAACGAAGCAGGCGTACCGCAAAACATTCGCGAAGCGATTGTGAAGTATCGTGGTGATTTCAGTTTGCGTAATATCGTGAGCCGTGACGGTCTGGTTAGCAATGAAACCGGCAGTGCAAGTGACCAAGCGCGTGCCATTAACGCCGGATTAGCAGAATCTTTACCGCGTGACATCGCGCTACAAGACGATTCGTTAGATCCGAACTACAGCATTAAAGCCAGTATTGGTAACAGCTTCGACGAGGAGTATTTCGGCGGTAGCATTGGTTTCTTATTGGCGGGTGCCTACGACACCAAATGGGATGTGTCTGAACGCACCAATGCGGTACTGAGTGAGAATGCGACTGATGGCTGTGCGACCACACTGAACAGTGCCGAAGAAGTTTCAAACTCGTGCTACAACACCTTAAGTGAAACCACACTGACCACCGAAACAGAACGTTTGAACGGTGTATTTAGTGTTGGCTATGAGCTTGATACGCACAGTGTGAGCTACACCAAGTTGTATTTGACCGACTCTGAAGATGAGTCTGAGTTCGGTATTATGCAAAGTCCAAATGGTAGTAACCTAAAAACTATCTTTGGTTCTGGTATCGCTAATCGTGAACACGAATTCAAATATGAAGAGCGTACGCTCGATATCGACCAAATTCGTGGTCAGCATACTTTCTTGGACTACTGGGGTATTGGCTTTGACTGGCAATACACTGAATCTGAAGCGCAAACAGATATCCCAACGGATATTTCGTATCGTTTCGATGATTTATACGGCAGCCAGGGTGAGTACTTAGCGACTGTTGTCACCGGTGATGATAACCGCGCGGTGTATCAGTACGTAGATATGCAAGACAACGTGAAATCGTACAGCGGTAACTTCAGCTTACCGACCAACTTTGCCGGCATGGATGTTGAGTTGAAAGCGGGCTACGACTTTACTGACAAGGCGCGTTACTACACGACTGACCGCTTCGCTATGGATAACGGATCAGGCTTGCGTGTAACTGTTAACGAAGACGCGAACGATGTGTTGGGTGTAACGGATTATCTGACCGACGAGCGCATTGCTGAAAACAACTTCTTGTTGTCTTATCGTGAGCCAACTTCGCCAGACGCCGACGATTACATGGCTGTGCAGAAAATCGATGCGTTTTACGGCTCGTTTGATGCGTTCCTGACTAACAACTGGCGTTTAGCTGGTGGTGTGCGTTGGGAAGAGTTCAAACAAGTGTCATTGGCAACTTCAAGCTTGATTTTCACTCGTGAAGATCTGGAAACCTTCTACTCGGTTAATCGTATTTTAAACGGCACCACCGTGGAAGATGATTTCTATCCAGCATTATCGTTAACCTATATCAGCGACGACAACTACCAGTTACGTTTCGGTTTCTCTGAAACGGTTGTGCGCTCTGATATTCGTGAAACTGTGCCAGTTGCTTACTACGACCCAATTACCGATATTCGTACCATCGGTCGTGCGGGCCTTGAAAGCAGCCCAATGACGAACTTAGACGCGCGTTTCGAGTACTTTGCTGACAACGGTGATAACTACACAATCTCGGCTTTCTACAAGGATATTGAAAAGCCAATTGAGTCAGTACTCAGCGTGGGTGACGAAGAGTACACGTTGAATTACGTGAACGGTATTTCAGCTGAGGTATACGGCGTTGAATTCGAGTGGTTACATGACCTTGCTTATCTGGCTGACGGCTTCTTCACCGCTGGTAACCTTACCTTAAGTGACTCAGAAGCAGTGATTGACCCAGCGCTAGCGGGTAACTTAACTAACCCAACCAAGCGCATGACAGGCCATTCAAAGTACGTTGCTAACTTCCAGTTAGGGTACGACTCAGTGAACGGCAATCACTCAAGCTCGTTAGTGTACAACGTGTTTGGTGAGCGTATTTTGGCGGCTGGTATCGGTGGCCGTGGTGATGCTTACGAACAACCGTTCCACTCACTTGATTTGGTTTACAACTATTACCCAGACTTTAACTCGAAAATTAGTTTCAAAGTGCAAAACTTGCTTGGCGAAGATCAAGAAGTCACGCAGTCTGACGTCATAGTACAAACCCGCGAAGTAGGGCAAGTGTTCAGCTTAAGCTACAGCTACGAGTTCTAATTCGCAGCACTGAATGACGAAAGGAGAGGGCGCAGGATGCGCCCTTTTTTTGTTTTTTTCTGACAAAGTGCCAGAACGAAAAAAGCCTCGCTATTGCTAGCGAGGCTTTTCGAATAATGGTGCCCAGAGGCGGAATCGAACCACCGACACGGGGATTTTCAATCCCCTGCTCTACCGACTGAGCTATCTGGGCGTCGGGGCGTATTAAACGAGTTTTTCGGGTCTGAGTCAACCGCTTTTTTAAGGAAAATCGGCGAATTCAGACCGTTTGCTCAGTAAATACGCAATTTGATTGGTTTTACACCTTTAAGTAGGTGCTACCGGCCAAACACTTCTCGTAATAGTCAGTCCACTTCACGCCTTCACGCGGTGCGATGTGGCCTTTCCGAACTTCACGATCAATCGACTTCTTCACGGTTTTTGCCATGAAATCAGTGTTGTATTGCATCGTTTCAAGCACTTTCTCAGCCGAGGTACCCGGAACCACCTCTTCAATGTAAAAGTCGCCTGGTTCGTCATCGTGGCAGTAAATATGCACTTCGGTTAAACGACCGAATAAGTTGTGCATATCGCCCATCACGTCTTGATAGGCGCCGGTTAGGAACATACCAACGTAATAGTTATCGCCTTTGCGCAACGCATGCATTGGAATATTATCGCTGATTTCGGTGCCTTCGATGTATTTGCTGAGCTTACCGTCACTATCACAGGTAATGTCGACAATAGAGCAGCGTACTTCTGGCTTCTCGTTTAAGCGGCTAATTGGCACAATTGGCAGTACCTGGCCAATGGCCCAAGTATCGGCCGCCGATTGGAAAATTGAGAAGTTACACAAGTACTGGCTCGCCAACATATCTTCGAGTTCTTCCAGTTCTTGGAACACGAAGCTTTCGCGATCAAGCGATTGGTGAATCTCGCTCAAAATGCGCCAGTACATGGTATCGAGCTTCGCCATTTCTTCTAACGACAAAATACCAAGTTTGAATGCTTCGTAAGCACTCTGTTTGAACGATGCTGCGTCGTTGTAACGTTCCTGCGGGTGCATGTCTGCCGAGTTAACCAGCTCGCGCATGTTGCTCACAAGAATGTGTTCGTCTGCGCTGGCGCTGATATCAAATTGCGCGCCAGTGTTTTTGATTTCACCGACAATATTGGTTACCACGCAGCTGTGGTGAGCGGTAATGGCGCGGCCACTTTCGCTCACGAGGTTCGGGTGCGGCACTTCTTCCAAATCACAGATCTGCTTCACGCCATAAACCACGTCAGCAACGTATTCCTCGGTTGAGTAGTTGCGCGACGAGTCGGTGGTTGAGCTGGTACCATCGTAATCGATACCAAGGCCACCACCGATGTCTAGATACTCAAGGGGCACGCCAATTTGAATGAGTTTGGCATACAAACGAGCGCCCTCAGAAACCGCTTCTTTCACTTTGCGAATATCCGACATTTGGCTGCCGATGTGGAAGTGTAATAACTTCGCACAGTGCAACATGTCTTCTTTTTTCAGAAGCTCAACAATGTTTAAGATTTCAGTGATGCTTAAACCAAATTTTGCACGGTCGCCACTTGAGCCTGCCCATTTACCAGCACTACGTACCATCATTTTGCTACGCAAACCAATCATCGGCTCGACGCCGAGTTTTTTCGCCAGTGGAATCAACATTTCAAGTTCACTGAACTTTTCAATGACAATGATCATTTTACGGCGCAGCTGACGGCCAAGTAGGGCGAGGGTCAAGTAATCTTCGTCTTTGTAACCATTGAGAACGGTCAAAGCATTTGGGTTTTCGTTGTAGGCAAGTACTGCCATCAACTCAGGCTTTGAACCAGCCTCAAGGCCGTAATCGTAGGGTTCGCCCGCATCGATGATTTCTTCAACCACCTCTCGCATTTGGTTCACTTTAATTGGGAACACACCAACGTAGCGCGCATTGTAGCCAGCATCAGCGATGGTTTTAGCGAAAGTTTCGTTCAGAATTTCAACTTGTGAGCGCAGAATATCGTGAAAACGAATGACCGCTGGCAACTGAATGCCTTCAGCTAAGATTTCATCCACCACTTCCTGCATATCGATGGTGACATCAGGCAAACGGTGATTCGGTGCGATTTGGATATTGCCATTTGCACCAATCGAGAAGTATCCCGCACCCCAGCGGTTTACCCCGTAGAGTTCTTCGGCATCGTCGATTGTCCAGTTCTGAGCCATCAGCGAGCCCCTTTTTCGTTCAGAATGATTAACAGTTCGCGTACAATTTTTGCCGCAAACACATCAGAGTTACCAGTTGGATCGATCTCTGGCGATAGCTCAACAACATCGGCACCGACTAGGTTTTTGCCGCGCAGTAACTTCATTAAGCTTACGTACGAATGAAAATCTTCCCCGCCTGGCTCCGGTGTGCCGGTGCCTGGTAAAAATGCTGGATCGAAGTAGTCTAAATCCAACGTGAGATAGATTGGACGGTCGTCAGCGATAGCTGCCACGCTGTCTAAGAAATCTTTGCGTGATTTGCGCACCGTGCCGTGCTCGTTCATGTATTGGTATTCTTCGCGCGTGCCTGAGCGAATACCATACTGAATGAGTTCGTGGCCCGGACCAAAATGGTCAAGCGAGCGACGAATAATAGAGGCGTGTGAGTAATGGTAACCCAAGAAGCCATCACGCAAATCAGCGTGTGCATCAAGGTGCAGGAGCACTAAATCAGGGTACTGTTGTAAGTATTTGCGAATTGGCGCATACGAAATAGAGTGTTCGCCGCCAAGCGTTAACACGCGAACATTGTTCGCTTGCAGGTCGAGCGGTTGGAAAATCTCATCAAATTGGTCGCTAGCGTGTTGCCACTGCGCTTCCACATCATCACTTGAGCCAAGCGATAAATTGCCCAAATCGTAAAACGGGTGATCAAAGAGATCGGCATCAAGGTATGGCGAATAGCTTTCGATATCTTCCGACACCGCGCGTAGGCCATCAGGACCGTTACGTGTTCCTTTACGAAAACATGCTGTACCATCAAAACCGAAACCAATAATATGCGTACCGTTGGTGTACACGGCATTATCGGTGGTTGCGCCAAAAAACTCGCGCACTGGCGCGTCAGTTTTTACAGCTTCAGCAACTTTGGTCTGAGCGGTCATTTGATTTGGGTTTTGTTGACTCAAGGTGATTCACCTCCGTTCGTTCAACAGGGTTGATTTTGGCAAATTAAAAAGGGGCATATTATCCGTATAATTGCCCCAAATTGCCACTATCTGATTAACTACGTGTCGACTTTTTTACTGGATTAAAAATCTCATGTTGAATACGTAAAAGATTCGCATCGAGTGGGTTCTTTTTGGTCCATGTATCAACCAATGGCACTTCGACCATTTCACCGGCTTTAATGCCAGCCATAACCTCAGTTTTACCCTGCAGAATAAGCTCTACCGCATGCACCCCCAGCTCTGATGCGAGTACTCGGTCGGATGGCGTCGGTGGTCCACCACGTTGAATATGGCCAAGCAAGCACGGGCGACAAGGCATATTATATTCAGCTTCAAGTTGTTCAGACAGTGCAACTGCACCGCCTGGCCATTGATGCTCGCTCAACACCATAACGTAACTGCCGGCACCGCGAACTTCTTCAACACGTTTAATGTGTTTGACCAATGCCGCAATCGTTAATGGTTTATCTTTTTGCAACTCTGGCAAAATCATCCGTTCGGCGCCTGCTGCCATGGCGCTTTTGAGGCCAATAAAACCTGCATGACGGCCCATGACTTCCACGATAAACACGCGATCCATCGCATCGGCGGTGTCGCGAATTTTATCCAAAGCGTCCATTGCTATCGCGACAGCGGTCGAATAACCGATGGTGGCGTCGGTGCCATATAAATCGTTATCGATAGTGCCAGGCACGCCAATGATTTGGCCCTTCCAGTATTGGCTTAAATGATGCGCGCCACGGAACGAGCCATCGCCGCCAATGACGACGAGTGCGCTGATCCCGAGCGAATCGAGATTGTTTGCAGCGAGTTTGGCACTCTCAACTTCTTTAAAGCGCGGGCACCGAGCGCTTTTAATGATTGTTCCTGAATATTGTAGAACGTGCAGGACATCCGCAGATTTCAGTGGCACATGTTCGTTATTCAACAGGCCTTCGTAACCATGACGAAACGCCATCACTTCCATGCCATAGTGCTCGGCAGCCAATACCACTGCGCGTAACGCTGCATTCATGCCAGGGGCGTCGCCACCACTGGTTAGCACACCAATCCGTTGCTTTGTCGATGTTTCAGACACCTCTATACTCCTCTTTCCTATTGTCTGATAAGCTTATCGAAGTTAACTCAATTTACAATGAAGCGCACATGTCAGAGCAAAAAAATATTCATATTTCAGCAGATTCGATTTGTCAGTGGGCACAAAATTGCCTGCAGCAGGCGGGTGCAGAGGAAGTTGTTGCCGCAGCGATGGCGGAGAATTTGGTAGCCGCCGACTTAATGGGGTTTCGTACTCATGGTTTAATGCGTTTACGTTACAACATTAACTGTCTGCGTGATGGTAGCTCTCGCCCAAGCGGTGATTACAGCGTTATCAGTAAACGCGCAGCGGTGCAGCTGTGGGATGCTGATTTGCTGTCAGGTCTTTACGTGGTGCCGCAAGCGGTTGATACGGCAATTGCGATGGCACGCGAGTGCGGTACCGGAACGGTTATTGTGAAACGCGCTCAGCATGTCGCCGCACTTGCGGTTTATCTTGAGCGAGCCGTAAATGAAGGTATGCTCATTCAATTGATGTGCGCAACGCCAGGGCAGCAGGTTGTGGCGCCACATGGTGCGAAATCAGCATGGTTTTCACCAAATCCATTTGCGATTGGCGCACCCACCCAATCGCAACCAATACTGTTCGATATTAGTTTTTCGATGACGGCGGCTGGCAAGGTCCGTAAGTCCATTGCGGAACAGCAGCCGTTGCCTTACCCAGCACTAATTACCGCAACGGGAGATTACACCACCGATGCAACCACGTTTTTGCATGATCCCGCGAGTGTGTTGGCGCCGCTAGGTGGCCAAGAATTAGGCTATAAAGGTTCCGGTTTGTGTTTGTTTAGCGAGTTGTGGACGCTGGCGCTGAGTCAATTAGGGCGTCATCAAGAACAGCCAGGCTTGGATGCGAATACCGTATGGATTCAAGCCATTGATCCGAGTGCGTTTGGCGATGTGAACGAATTCAAAGCGCAGGCTCAAGCATTAGTTGACGGAATGAAAGCAGCGACGCCAATTGACAAAAATTATCCGGTTCGAATTCCGGGAGAGGGCGCTATGGCAACCCGAACTCGTCAGCTTCAGAGCGGGGTAGAATATAGTCCTGAGTTGTGGCGGCAGTTGGCGAAGGTTGCCGACATGATGCAGCAACCATTGCCAGAATTAACTACCTAGAGCAGATTAATTAAGGTTGAAGGCGCTCAATAGTCCAGGCGCCATTGGCTTTAGTAAAGGTGAAGCGGTCATGCAGTCGATAGCGACCGCCTTGCCAGAACTCAAAGCGCTCCGGTACCACAACATAACCACCCCAGTGTTGCGGCATTGGCACTTGTTGATCTTTATATTTCTCAGTGAGCTCATGATAACGCGCTTCTAATTCGCTGCGACTTGCAATGGGATGGCTTTGCGCAGATGCTAGCGCGCCAAGTTGACTCTCCCTTGGGCGGCTATAGAAATACGCTTCGCTATCTTCTCGTGAAATTTTGCGCGCGAAGCCTTCAATACGAACTTGCTGCTCAATAGCTAGCCACGAAAAGAGCATTGCCACACGGCTATTCGTACTGATGTCATGACCTTTCTGGCTATCGTAATTGGTATAAAACACGAAGCCATTGTCACGCACTTCTTTCAATAACACGATGCGCTGGTGCGGTTGGTTATCCGCACCAACGGTAGCGAGGGTGAACGCAGTTGGATCGGTTTGCGACGGGTGATCTTTCGCAGCAGCGAACCAATGCGCAAATTGTTGCATTGGATCGTCAAGCAGAGACTCGCGGCACAATTTACCTTGCTCATAATCACGACGAACATTTTTTAAATCCATACTGCGTTGTTTCCTTAGTTTTTATTTCGCTTTCCTATTTAGATAGGTACTCAGCTTTGCCGGCAACGTAGGTTGCATGCACTTTATTCTGCCATAGTATAGCGGCGTCACGGGCAAACGGATCATGATCTAACACAATGAAATCAGCCCACTTTCCAGGTTCCAATGTGCCGAGCTCTTGCTCTTGGCCAGCAGCGTAAGCTGCGTCCAAAGTAAATGCGCGTAATGCTTGCTCTAAAGTAAGCTTTTCATGCGCATACCAACCACCTTCGGGTTGATTGTCACGATCTTGACGCGTTACCGCAGCATGTAAGCCAAAGAACGGATCAGCGAGTTCGACTGGAAAATCAGAACCGGCAGCGATAATGGTGCCTTGCTCGGCAAACGTCTGCCAGGCGTAAGCACCTTTCATGCGCGCTTTGCCTAATCGATCTTCAGCCATGTTTTTGTCGCTGGTGGCGTGCGTTGGCTGCATGGATGCAATAATGTTCAGCTCTTTGAAGCGTGGAATATCTTCTGGGTGGACAATTTGCGAATGTTCAATGCGGTGACGCAAGTTACGCCCGCCAATGGTGTCAAAGGCATGTTCATACTCATCCAGTACAATTCGGTTGGCACGGTCGCCAATGGCGTGTGTGTTGATTTGGAAACCATGTGGAATGATGAGTTCGTATAACTCACGAATGCGCTCTTGTGAGGTAACCATTAAGCCATGTTGATCTGGCGCATCATGATATGGCGCTAACAGTGCGGCGCCACGACTACCGAGGGCACCATCACCATAGATTTTTACGCTACGAACGGTGAGTTTGTCATCTGCGGTCACGTAATGCCCAGCCGCGAGAAGCTCAGGTAGCTTTGGTTCTGTTGCTGATAACATCGCGTAAATACGCAGTGGCATTGCCTGCTTGTCTGCGAGCTCTTTATATACTTGAAGGGTCGTCGCGTCGACACCTGCGTCATGAACGCCTGTGATGCCGCGCTCTAGAAGGTGATTAAAAGCTAACTTTAAAGCCTCTTCTTGTTGCTGCGCTGACGCGGCTGGAATTTTTTGCTCCACCAAATTCATGGCGTTATCAATAAGAACCCCAGTTGGGTTACCTTGCGAATCGCGAATAATCTCACCGCCATCTGGGCTTACGGTGTCTGCTGTGATTCCTGCAATTTCGAGCGCTTTACTGTTAGCCCATGCTGCGTGTCCATCAACGCGGGTTAGGTAAATTGGTTTATCAGATGAAACTTCGTCCAGCGATTCAGCGTTTGGAAACGCTTTAACTGTCCAGTTTTCTTGGTTCCAGCCGCGACCTAAAATCCATTCTGCCGAGGGCGTGGTTTGTGCGAAGTTGGCAACGATAGCTGCCGCATCGCTTTCTGATTTAGCATCACGCAAATCAGCTAACATTAAGTTCTGACCGAGGCCTAGTACGTGTCCGTGTGCATCGATGAGGCCAGGCAACACAAATTTGCCATTTAAGTTCACGCGTTTTTGCTTGGTAAGTGAACCATACACGCCTTCGAGCTCAGCAAGCGTACCAATGGCTGCCACCTTACCATCATGAATCAACATGGCGTCAAACTTGACCAATACGGCCTCGTGACCAGGATTTCCGGTTAATGTGTAACCGTTAAAATTATGAAACAAAACAGACTGGGCAAACACCGATCCAGAATGTAACATTAATAAAACAAACCCAATTAAACGTAAAATTCTCATAAATTTCTCTTTTTCATTGAATTTTATGCGCTATAGCACACTCAGACTGTTTTCGATTGTTTATAGCTGATACTGCAATTCTTGATTTTTTACATTAATTTACAATTTAGTAACACAACAACTTCAAACATTCGTTAAAGCGTGTACAATACGCTAAATGTTAGTGACCAATTAAAGCGCGTGGTTTTAAATGAAAATATTAATAATAGATTCGCAATTCTTTGTACGTGCTGGACTCATCCAAGTACTAACCAGTTTCTCTGACCAGCTCGCTATTTACGAAGCCCCGAGCTTTGATATTGCGCAAGAATACTTGCGCCACCAAAACGACTATAACCTAATTTTCCTCGACATGGATATCCCTGATGCGGAAATCCGTCCGACCTTGCAGACGCTGAAAAAAATGGCGCCAAGTTCGCATATTGTCTTGTTTAGCTGGCCACGTCCGTTGTCTGAAGTACGCCAAGCCCTAAGTAACGGGGTACGTAGCTACCTGCCAAAAGATGCAAGTGCCGAAGAAGCAAAACAAGCAATACGTATTTTGTTGCAAAACGACCGTTATTTACCAGAAGAGTCGCGACTAAACGACAACATCAATCGACAAGGGAGTGCTGAGCACTTTTTGTCGCCGCGTCAGTTGGAAATTATGCAGTTGTTGGCACAAGGTTTATCGAACAAAGAAATCGCAACCATACTTGGTATTACCGAGGGGACAATTCGGGTGCACCTTTCGGCTATCTTTAAGGCCATTAAGGTATCGAATCGAACTGAAGCAACTCTTTGGTATCTGTTGCGCCAGAAACGTTTGGTGGGCTAAATGAGTTTGGAGCAAATACTTAGCTCGTTAGAGCAAGGGAAACATGCTCCAACTGAACGTTGGAACCCACCATATTGTGGTGAAATTCCAATTCACATTGATGAAAATGGTCAGTGGCATTATCAAGGGTCGCCAATTCAACGCGATAGGTTGGTAAAACTGTTCGCAAGTGTGTTGGTGCATGAGCAGGGGGATTATTTCTTGGTAACCCCTGCCGAGAAAGTCAAAATTAGTGTCGCTGACGTTCCTTTTATTGTTGTTACTTGGACGAAAGTTAATGATGTTTCGCCAACCGTGATTCAGGTAACAACCAATATCGATCAACAATTTGCTCTTTCAGAGCAGCATCCCCTTATTGTGCGCAACGAGCAACTGTATGTTGATTGCGGCAGAGACCTCTGGGCGAAAGTTCATCGCAACGTGGTTTATCAATGGGCGGAAATAGCCCAAGTACAGCAACATCATGGGCGCGATATTTACACGATAGAGAGTGCCGGTTCACGTTTCTATTTAAACCAATAATGATGTGCTGAATTTGCGCGAAACATAACGCTGCTCTATCATACGCATCCTATTTGTAGCCGAGCTTGAGATACCGTTCATGAAGCCTATAACGATAACGCTTGCCCAACTTGATTTTACGGTGGGTGCTATCACTCGCAATACCGAGTCGATTATCGCAACGTTGCAGCAATACGCTGATAGTGACTTAGTCATATTTCCCGAGCTCGCGATTACTGGATATCCGCCAGAAGATCTTCTGTTTCGAGATGACTTTGAAAAGTTGGTTTACCAAGCGCTAGACAAAATTGCGGCAGCGGCTGACACGAATCTTGCTATTGTTGGTCACCCTCAACGTGTTGGTGACGAGCTTTATAATAGTGTCTCGGTGCTACATAAAGGTAAATGCCTTGCGCGCTACCATAAGCAGCGCCTGCCGCAATATGGCGTGTTCGACGAACAGCGTTATTTCATTCCTGGTCACGACAATGGCATTTTCACCTGGCAAGGACACCGTATTGGCTTGCTGATTTGCGAAGATCTTTGGCATGCGGCGCCGCTGGCGAGTCTTGCAGCTGAGAACATCGACTTGGTGATTTCTCTAAATGCATCGCCGTACGAAGTTGAGAAGCATCAGCAACGCTTACATGTTTTGCAGCAACGCGTCAGCGAAACGCGCATTCCTATTGTTTACGTCAATAATTGTGGCGGGCAGGATGAATTAGTTTTCGATGGTCATTCGTTGGTTATGGATGCCAACGGTGATCTCGTTGCTGAGCTGCCGCACTGTCAAACAGCGTGTGCTAGCATTCGCTCTGACAACAGCGGGCTACAACTACTCGATACTCAATTTAAACCACGCGAACAATCGTTATTGACCGAAATTTATCAAGCGCTAGTTTTATCAGTGCGCGATTACGTTACTAAGAACGGTTTTCGGGGGGTCACGTTGGGGTTATCGGGGGGCATTGATTCAGCGGTAACCATGGCGATTGCTGTTGATGCATTAGGGGCGGACAAAGTTCACGCCATCATGATGCCATTTCGCTATACCTCACAAATGAGCCAAGATGATGCGGCAGAGCAGGCTCGGCGAATGGGTGTTAAGTACGATGTTGTGGCAATTGAACCGATGTACGATGCATTCATGCAACAGCTTGAACCGCTGTTTTCAGGTACCGAAAAAGACACCACCGAAGAGAATCTTCAAGCGCGTGCACGTGGCACCTTGCTGATGGCGGTATCAAATAAAACGCGTTCGTTGGTGTTAACCACCGGTAACAAAAGTGAGTTGGCGGTTGGTTACTGTACGTTATATGGCGATATGAACGGTGGTTTCGCTCCAATTAAAGACGTACCAAAAACATTGGTGTTCGAATTGGCGCGCTTTCGCAATTTAGAGCAAGCAGTTATTCCTGAGCGTGTTATTACGCGTCCACCATCTGCTGAGCTAGCGCCGGATCAGAAAGATCAAGACAGTTTGCCGCCGTATGACGTGTTAGACCGAATTTTGACACTCTATGTGGAGCAAGATTGGTCACCTAATGCCATTATCGATTGTGGATTCGATGAGGCAGATGTATTGCGTGTTGTGCGCTTGGTTGATATTAATGAGTACAAACGTCGACAAGGTGCCGTTGGCCCGAAAATAACAGCGCGTAACTTCGGCAAAGATCGTCGTTATCCAATTACCAATCACTTTCGTTATGAATTAGAACGACAAGTGCAAGCTCGGAGCTCTCATGAAAAAAATTGAAGCCATCATTAAGCCATTTAAACTGGATGATGTACGTGAAGCGTTATCAGAAATCGGTATTGCAGGTATGACGGTGGCTGAAGTCAAAGGCTTCGGTCGTCAAAAAGGGCATACTGAATTATATCGTGGTGCAGAGTACATGGTTGATTTTCTGCCGAAAGTGAAACTTGAAATTGTTGTTGCTGATGATCAGGTTGAACGCTGCATTGATACCATTTTAGAAACGGCGCAAACAGGTAAAATCGGTGATGGAAAAATCTTTGTGACGAATGTTGAAAGAGTGATTCGAATTCGTACTAGCGAGGAAAATGAAGACGCGGTGTAAGGCACCGCGTCGGTAGTCATTAATCGAGCTTTGATAGGTAGTCGCTGCGAGGGAAGTTATGTTTCAGCGTAGCTACCGCATCAGCATACAATTCAGTTAGCTCAAGGCTGCGATAAGCTTCAGCCATAACGGCTAGAGCGTGTTCAGCTTCAGGCGTATCACTAAAGTTTTCCAGTACGTACTTACCGCGATTTGCAGCGGCCAAGAATGCCTCACGCTTCATATAGTATTGAGCAACCGCCAACTCATGACGCGCTAAACGACTCTTAATACCAATCATTCGCTGACGTGCATCCGCCGAGTACTTGCTATCCGGAAAGCGGCGAACCAGTTCTGCATAATCATCAAATGCCTCACGAGCTTTTGTCGGGTCACGATCAGAGCGGTCAATGCCGACTAAATCTTGGAATAGATTTTCAGCGGCGCGTTCGTTGGTTAAGCCTCGCATGTATAAGGCATAATCAACCGATTGGTGATTTGGGTTTAAGCGTGTGAAGCGATCAATGGCAGCGAGTGACTTATCAATATCGCCCGTTTTGTAGTAAACATAAATTAAGTCGAGCTGAATTTGATGTGTCAGTGGACCAAATGGGAAGCGCGTATTTAATGCTTCCAAAGTTTGCAGAGCGCTACTGAAGTTTCCAGCTTGAATGGCTTGTTGCGCCCGTTCATACCCAACTTCGATATCAGTCATTCGAGTATTTTCAAATTCATCAGGCGAACTTGAGCATGCGCTCAAGGTCATGAGGGTTACACAGGCTACAATTAGACGAAATTTCATAATGTGTTTTTTTTATCTCTGTTGATTTAACTTTGGTGCAGCGTCCCAAACGGGTACACTATACATATTCACGCATTCTAGCGCAGCACTGGCTGCTTTCACAGGTCCGAATACGAATTTATGAGCGAACAGATTTCACTAACAGGAAATGTCCCCCCTTCGGCGAACGGCAAGCGATTGGACCAAACTCTCGCTGAGATGTTCCCAGATTATTCACGTTCTCGGTTAAAAAGCTGGATTACCGAGGGACAGGTGAAGGTAGAGGGGCAGGTGGTTGATAAGCCTCGCGAGAAAGTTTTAGCCGGTATGGCGATTGAGGTGGCGGCCGAACTTGTGGAAGAGCAACGCTTCGAAGCGCAACCGATTGAACTAAATATCGTCTACGAAGATGACGATATTTTAGTAATTAATAAGCCAGCTGGTTTGGTTGTCCATCCAGGTGCCGGCACCCCAGATGGCACATTGCTGAATGCCCTGTTGCATCACTTTCCAGCAATCGACCAAGTGCCGCGTGCCGGAATTATTCATCGGTTAGATAAAGATACCACGGGCTTGATGGTCGTTGCCAAAACCGTCCCCGCACAAACTCACTTAGTTGCGGCCATGCAAGAACGTGAAATTACGCGAGAATATGAAGCCGTATGTAATGGGCCAATGACTGCTGGCGGCATGATTGATGAACCAATAGCGCGCCATCCAACCAAGCGTACACATATGGCTGTTGTTGCTTTAGGAAAGCCGGCCATTACGCACTACCGAGTGGTTGAACGCTTCCGTGCCCATACGCATTTGCGTCTGCGTCTTGAAACCGGTCGTACGCACCAAATTCGTGTGCACATGGCTCATTTACGTCATCCGCTGGTCGGTGATTTTACCTATGGCGGTCGCCCGCGACCACCACAGAAAGCCAGCCCAGAGTTACTCGAAACGTTACGCAATTTCCGCCGTCAGGCTTTGCATGCGGCGCGTTTATCTTTGCACCACCCAATTACCGGTGAATGGATGAGTTGGGATGCGCCAACGCCTGATGACATGGTAGCGCTCATTGAAGCATTGCGCGCCGACAGAAAAGAGCATCCAATCGACTAACATAGGTGTTTTGAATGGAACTGCTGGATTGGAATTTACCAGAAGGCGTATTTGCCGCCGTGACAACAGTAAGTCAACCTGGCAATTTAGCGGTTCATGTTGGTGATGATCCCGCCGCGGTCATTCGCAACCGTCGTCAGTTGCAGAATCAATTCGACTTACCTGTTTCACCACGTTGGCTTCGGCAAGTTCATAGCACGCGTGTGGTTGATTTCGACGATGCGTACCCGACCGCCGAAGCTGACGCAATTTATGCCAATCAATCACAAACAGTTTGCGCTGTATTAACCGCAGACTGTTTACCTATTCTATTATGCAGCGATGATGGTAGCGAGATCGCTGCTGTGCATGCTGGCTGGCGAGGGTTAGCGGGCGGCATTATCGATAACGCGTTGATGCGATTTGATTGTCCTGCGCATCAGTTGTCAGCTTATATCGGACCAGCGATTTCAATGCCTGTATTTGAAGTTGGTGACGAGGTGCGTGCTGCATTTTTATCTACAGGTGCAGTTGATTCCGAAACATTCCGCTCCCATATTGCTGGTAAATGGCACGCGAATCTGCCTTTGTTAGCGCAAAGAATACTTGAACAACACGGCTGCCAAGCCGTTAAACAAAGTGGTCACTGCACCTACACTGATTCGCGTTGGTATTCCTATCGTCGTGATTCAAATTGTGGTCGCATTGCGTCATTGATTTGGAAAAAATAATCCGCTGGCGCTTGAAATTCGCTCAGTAATACCCACATAAAGAATCAGGATATAACGGATTTTTTAAGGGGTAATCATGCGATTTGATAAATTAACCAACAAGTTCCAAATGGCGATTGCTGACGCACAGTCATTGGCGTTGGGTCGCGACCATCAATTTATTGAGCCAGTGCACGTGATGCACGCTTTGATGACACAAGATGGCGGCTCAATTCGTCCTCTCTTGACCTTACTCCAGGTCGATTCAAATACATTAAAAACACAGCTATCAGCTGCGTTGGATAAATTACCAAAAGTGGAAGGTACCGGCGGTGATGTTCAAGTTTCTGCGGCAACTGGAACGTTACTCAACCTGTGCGACAAGTTCGCACAGAAACGTAATGATCAGTTTATTTCATCAGAGCTTTTCGTATTGGCGGCAACAGAAGATAAAGGCGCTCTTGGCGAAATCTTGAAGAAATTAGGTGTGACTCGAGAAAAAGTCGAACGAGCAATTGAGAAGGTGCGAGGTGGTGAAGCCGTGAACGACCAAAATGCCGAAGATAAACGCGAAGCTTTGTCGAAATACACAATTGATCTAACTGAACGAGCAGAGCTCGGTAAGCTTGACCCAGTGATTGGTCGTGATGACGAAATTCGTCGCACTATTCAAGTATTGCAACGCCGCACCAAAAATAACCCAGTGTTAATTGGTGAGCCGGGCGTTGGTAAAACAGCGATTGTTGAAGGACTTGCCCAGCGTATAGTAAACGGTGAAGTGCCAGAAGGCTTGAAGCACAAGCGCGTGCTCTCGTTAGATTTAGGCGCGCTTCTAGCTGGCGCGAAATATCGTGGCGAGTTCGAAGAACGACTGAAAGCGGTGTTGAACGAACTGGGTAAAGAAGAAGGCCGCATCATTCTATTTATTGATGAGTTGCACACCATGGTTGGTGCCGGTAAAGCCGATGGCGCGATGGATGCCGGTAATATGCTTAAGCCAGCACTTGCTCGCGGTGAATTGCACTGCGTTGGTGCAACCACACTCGACGAGTATCGCCAATATATTGAAAAAGATGCTGCACTTGAACGCCGTTTCCAGAAAGTTCTGGTGGACGAACCTTCGGTGGAAGATACCATTGCCATCTTGCGTGGCCTAAAAGAACGTTATGAAGTGCATCACTCGGTGCAAATTACCGACCCCGCTATTGTTGCGGCGGCGTCTTTGTCGCATCGTTATATCAGTGATCGACAGTTGCCCGACAAAGCAATTGACCTGATCGATGAAGCGGCATCAAGTATTCGCATGCAAATTGATTCTAAGCCAGAAGACTTGGATCGCTTAGAGCGCCGAATCATTCAGCTACAGCTTGAGCAAAAAGCGTTGCAGAAAGAAAAGGACGAAGCGAGTAAGAAACGTTTAGAGCTCTTGGAAGAAGAATTGCAAGATCAGCAGCGCAAATACGCTGAGCTTGAAGAAGTTTGGTTGTCGGAAAAAGCTGTTGTTCAGGGTGAGCAGAATATCAAAGCGCAACTGGAACAAGCTAAAACTGATTTGGAGATTGCGCGTCGCGCAGGCGATTTAAATCGTATGTCAGAGCTTCAGTACGGCAAAATTCCGGAGTTAGAGCGTCAATTAAAAGCTGCAACCGAGGCTGACGAACAAGGCATGTCGTTACTTAAAAATAAAGTGACTGAAGAGCAAATTGCCGATGTGCTGTCGCGATGGACCGGAATTCCGGTAAGCAAAATGCTTGAAGGTGAGCGTGACAAGTTATTGAAGATGGAAGAGCAACTGCATAGTCGCGTCGTTGGCCAAGACGAAGCGGTTACGTCTGTTGCGAATGCAATTCGTCGTTCGCGTGCTGGGTTATCGGATCCGCAACGACCAATCGGTTCGTTTTTGTTCCTCGGCCCAACCGGTGTTGGTAAAACAGAATTGTGCAAAGCGTTAGCACACTTTATGTTTGATACCGACGAAGCGATGGTTCGTATCGACATGTCAGAGTTTATGGAGAAACATTCAGTTGCTCGACTTGTTGGTGCGCCTCCAGGTTATGTGGGTTATGAAGAAGGTGGGTACTTAACCGAAGCAGTTCGTCGTCGTCCATACTCTGTCATTCTTTTAGATGAAGTAGAGAAAGCGCACCCAGATGTTTTCAACATTTTACTACAAGTATTGGATGATGGACGTTTAACCGATGGTCAAGGGCGTACGGTTGATTTTAGGAATACCGTGATCATCATGACGTCAAATTTAGGTTCCGATGTGATTCAAGAGAAAGCGCATCAGCAAACCTATGACGAAATGAAAACCGAGGTGATGGGAATACTTTCTCATTACTTCCGTCCGGAATTCTTAAACCGAGTAGACGAAACGGTCGTGTTCCATCCGCTCGCGAAGGATCATATTAAGAACATCGCCCAGATTCAGTTACAGCGTTTATATCAGCGTTTAGCTGAACGCGATTACTCGATGGAATTATCTGACGCAGCGTTGGAGCATTTGGCTGCCGCTGGTTTCGATCCGGTGTTTGGTGCACGCCCATTGAAACGGGCTATTCAACAGGAACTCGAGAACCCGCTCGCGCAGCAAATGCTGGCCGGTAAATTGGTTCCGAAGCGAGTCATTCGTGTTGATTACCGCGACGAGCAACTGATTATTTCGCAGTAATCGCGAAGTGTAATAGCCGAGCTAAGGGAAAGCTCGGCTATTTATTGCTATGAATAAGCTATGTTATGCTGTGCGGCCACTATGATTAGGGAATCAAATTATGCCGAATAAAACAGAACAGTCAGTAGCCACCGCAAAGAACCGCGGAATATTCCTGTTGCCTAACTTGTTGACAACAGCGGGACTGTTTTCGGGCTTTTTTGCAATTGTCGCGTCAATGAACGGATTATTTGAATCAGCCGCAGTCGCAATTTTTATCGCGATGGTCTTCGACGGCTTAGATGGACGTGTCGCACGAATGACAAATACCGAGAGCGCATTTGGGGCTGAATATGACAGCATGGCCGATATTGTTTCATTTGGTATGGCGCCTGCACTCGTCATGTATAACTGGGGGCTTTCTGATTTAGGTAAACTAGGTTGGTTAGCTGCATTTATCTTTGTCGCTGGCGGTGCGTTGCGTTTAGCACGATTCAATACCAATCTTGGAACTTCTGACAAACGTTATTTCCAAGGTTTAGCAATTCCTAGTGCAGCAGCCATTGTCTCTGGTTTTGTTTGGGTTGGTAGCAAATACGAGATCGACCCATCAAACGTTAGTTACATCGCAGCCGTTTTAACTATTGCTGCTGGTTTGCTAATGGTCAGTAATTTCCGCTATCACTCATTCAAAGATGTCGACTGGCGCGACCGTGTGCCATTCATTGCTATTCTTCTTATTGTGTTGGCATTTGTGGTGGTAGCAACTGAACCGTCGCTGGTCTTATTCTCAATTTTTCTTCTTTACGCAATCTCAGGTCCGATTACGACGTTTAGAACGGTGAAGAAAATAAAGTTGGAACATGTGGTCGGTGATTCAGATTGCGAAGAAACGGAAGAAGCAACTAAAAACCAACAAAACAGCTCAGAAAATGAGTCGAAATCGAGCGCAAAAAATACAACCGATTAAAAACTCATCAGTCAGTTCAAAATTGGCAAAAAAGATCTTGCACCGTAGGCGGCGATCCTTATAATTCGCCGCCGTTGTCACCGAGTGATGACGCGGGTTCAGAAAGTGACGCAGGTCACAAAAAAAGATCCAAAAGGATCTTGACCTGAACCAAGGATGGCGTAAAATACGCATCCCGCTTCACGAAGAAGCGAACGTTCTTTAACAATATACCAAGCCAAGCAAACTGTGTGGGCACTTACCGGATTCAGGCAGAGAAAGCATCTTCGGATGCACAAAAGGTCTTTAAATAGACCACCTGACTGATTGGAAAAGTGCTTAACAAATTAGATTTATTAAGTCATTGATTCAATGGGTCGATTAAACACTTTAAACTGAAGAGTTTGATCATGGCTCAGATTGAACGCTGGCGGCAGGCCTAACACATGCAAGTCGAGCGGCAGCGGGGAGTAGCTTGCTACTCTGCCGGCGAGCGGCGGACGGGTGAGTAATGCTTGGGAACTTGCCTTTAGGAGGGGGATAACCACGGGAAACTGTGGCTAATACCGCATAATGTCTACGGACCAAAGCAGGGGATCTTCGGACCTTGCACCTAGAGATAGGCCCAAGTGAGATTAGCTAGTTGGTGGGGTAAAGGCCCACCAAGGCGACGATCTCTAGCTGTTCTGAGAGGATGATCAGCCACACTGGGACTGAGACACGGCCCAGACTCCTACGGGAGGCAGCAGTGGGGAATATTGCACAATGGGGGAAACCCTGATGCAGCCATGCCGCGTGTGTGAAGAAGGCCTTCGGGTTGTAAAGCACTTTCAGTGGTGAGGAAGGATGTAAGATTAATACTCTTGCATATTGACGTTAGCCACAGAAGAAGCACCGGCTAACTCCGTGCCAGCAGCCGCGGTAATACGGAGGGTGCAAGCGTTAATCGGAATTACTGGGCGTAAAGCGTACGTAGGCGGCTTGTTAAGCAAGATGTGAAAGCCCCGGGCTCAACCTGGGAATGGCATTTTGAACTGGCAGGCTCGAGTTCTGAAGAGGGTGGTAGAATTTCCTGTGTAGCGGTGAAATGCGTAGATATAGGAAGGAATACCGGTGGCGAAGGCGGCCACCTGGTCAGAAACTGACGCTGAGGTACGAAAGCGTGGGGAGCAAACAGGATTAGATACCCTGGTAGTCCACGCCGTAAACGATGTCAACTAGTTGTTCGTTTCATAAACGAAGTGAGTAACGCAGCTAACGCACTAAGTTGACCGCCTGGGGAGTACGGCCGCAAGGTTAAAACTCAAATGAATTGACGGGGGCCCGCACAAGCGGTGGAGCATGTGGTTTAATTCGATGCAACGCGAAGAACCTTACCATCCCTTGACATCCAGTGAATTTTCTAGAGATAGATGAGTGCCTTCGGGAACACTGAGACAGGTGCTGCATGGCTGTCGTCAGCTCGTGTTGTGAGATGTTGGGTTAAGTCCCGCAACGAGCGCAACCCTTATCCTTAGTTGCCAGCGCGTAATGGCGGGAACTCTGGGGAGACTGCCGGTGATAAACCGGAGGAAGGTGGGGACGACGTCAAGTCATCATGGCCCTTACGGGATGGGCTACACACGTGCTACAATGGCGCGTACAATGGGAAGCTAACTCGCGAGAGTGTGCGGATCTCAAAAAGCGCGTCGTAGTCCGGATTGGAGTCTGCAACTCGACTCCATGAAGTCGGAATCGCTAGTAATCGTGGATCAGAATGCCACGGTGAATACGTTCCCGGGCCTTGTACACACCGCCCGTCACACCATGGGAGTGGGCTGCACCAGAAGTAGATAGCTTAACCTTCGGGAGGGCGTTTACCACGGTGTGGTTCATGACTGGGGTGAAGTCGTAACAAGGTAGCCGTAGGGGAACCTGCGGCTGGATCACCTCCTTATGAAAAAGCCTTGAAGAAGTTAAGTGCTCACACAGATTGCCTGGTTTGGTAGATGTAACGGATAGAAACTGGGTCTGTAGCTCAGCTCGATAGAGTGCACCTGCCCTGCATAAGCGGGTGAGGTCGTACCGACCGAAGCGGAGTTGCAGATTTAGCGGATACTGGGTCTGTAGCTCAGCTGGTTAGAGCGCACCCCTGATAAGGGTGAGGTCGGTAGTTCAAGTCTACTCAGACCCACCAAATTCTCGCGATAGCTGCGTTGTTCGGATACTCGCATACTGATGTATGCTTCGCATCCTCTCGCCTTGCTCTCACGCGAATTTCCCTTATCGGTTTGTTGTGTTTGGTTTGGTTGTTGTTTTCACGAATAACGAATAACCAATAACGAACAACGACAGGCCTACGGCCTGTGGGGCCATAGCTCAGCTGGGAGAGCGCCTGCCTTGCACGCAGGAGGTCAGCGGTTCGATCCCGCTTGGCTCCACCACTTCTTGGTTTTCGAACAGCGAAGCGTACGAACAGCGCAGCGCACGAATCACGAACAACGGTTTTTATCCAAGGTTAGCGATAAACATTCTTACGAGAATAGTTATCAGTAACCTGATGTTACGACGCTCTTTAACAATATGAACAAGCTGATTGTAATAAAGTAATGAAATGCCACTCTACTTGAAACACCATTTTGGTAGAGGCGTATCGAACTTGTGTACAGCATAGAGAACAGCCCATGCGATTCGAATAAACATTTTCGGGTTGTATGGTTAAGTGACTAAGCGTAGACGGTGGATGCCTAGGCAGTTGGAGGCGATGAAGGACGTACTAACTTGCGATAAGCCATGATGAGGCAGTAAGAGCCGTTATAGTCATGGATTTCCGAATGGGGAAACCCACTGAGCTTGCTCAG
This sequence comes from Pseudidiomarina marina, assembly GCF_044807045.1. Lineage (NCBI taxonomy): Bacteria > Pseudomonadati > Pseudomonadota > Gammaproteobacteria > Alteromonadales > Idiomarinaceae > Pseudidiomarina > Pseudidiomarina marina. The sequence goes on from NZ_CP085233.1 coordinate 1,080,988, forward strand.
TATCCTTAGGTGAATACATAGCCTAAGGAAGCGAACCCGGAGAACTGAAACATCTAAGTACCCGGAGGAAAAGAAATCAACCGAGATTTCCCTAGTAGCGGCGAGCGAACGGGAAGTAGCCCTTAAGCAATCATAGTTTTAGTGGAACAAGCTGGAAAGCTTGACGATACAGGGTGATAGTCCCGTACACGACGAGGCAATGATTGTGAAAACGAGTAGGTCGGGACACGTGTTATCTTGACTGAATATGGGGGGACCATCCTCCAAGGCTAAATACTCCCAACTGACCGATAGTGAACCAGTACCGTGAGGGAAAGGCGAAAAGAACCCCGGCGAGGGGAGTGAAATAGAACCTGAAACCGTCTACGTACAAGCAGTAGGAGCCCTTCGGGGTGACTGCGTACCTTTTGTATAATGGGTCAGCGACTTATATTTTGTAGCAAGGTTAACCGTATAGGGGAGCCGTAGGGAAACCGAGTCTTAACTGGGCGTTTTAGTTGCAAGGTATAGACCCGAAACCGGGCGATCTATCCATGAGCAGGTTGAAGATTGAGTAACATCAATTGGAGGACCGAACCCACATCTGTTGAAAAAGATGGGGATGACTTGTGGATCGGAGTGAAAGGCTAATCAAGCCCGGAGATAGCTGGTTCTCCCCGAAATCTATTTAGGTAGAGCCTCGGACGAATACCACTGGGGGTAGAGCACTGTTTGGGCTAGGGGGTCATCCCGACTTACCAACCCCATGCAAACTCCGAATACCAGTGAGTACTATCCGGGAGACACACGGCGGGTGCTAACGTCCGTCGTGAAGAGGGAAACAACCCAGACCGCCAGCTAAGGTCCCGAAGTCATGGCTAAGTGGGAAACGATGTGGGAAGGCTCAGACAGCTAGGAGGTTGGCTTAGAAGCAGCCATCCTTTAAAGAAAGCGTAATAGCTCACTAGTCGAGTCGGCCTGCGCGGAAGATGTAACGGGGCTAAGCCATGCACCGAAGCTGCGGCAGCACACTTGTGTGCTGGGTAGGGGAGCGTTCTGTAAGCCGTTGAAGGTGTGTTGAGAAGCATGCTGGAGGTATCAGAAGTGCGAATGCTGACATGAGTAACGATAATGCGGGTGAAAAACCCGCACGCCGGAAGACCAAGGTTTCCTATCCCATGCTAATCAGGGTAGGGTAAGTCGGCCCCTAAGGCGAGGCCGAGAGGCGTAGTCGATGGGAATCAGGTTAATATTCCTGAACCGACATGTACTGCGATGGGGGGACGGAGAAGGCTAGGCAAGCCGGGTGTTGGTTATCCCGGTGAAAGTATGTAGGTTGGTTGCTTAGGAAAATCCGGGCGACTAAGACTGAGATACGAGACGAGCATCCACGGATGCGAAGTTGTTGATGCCCTGCTTCCAGGAAAAGCCTCTAAGCTTCAGGTACATGTTGACCGTACCCGAAACCGACACAGGTGGTCAGGTAGAGAATACTAAGGCGCTTGAGAGAACTCGGGTGAAGGAACTAGGCAAAATAGTACCGTAACTTCGGGAGAAGGTACGCCAGAGCTAGTGAACCCCTTGCGGGGGGAGCTGGAGCTGGCCGCAGTGACCAGGTGGCTGGGACTGTTTATTAAAAACACAGCACTCTGCAAAATCGAAAGATGACGTATAGGGTGTGACACCTGCCCGGTGCCGGAAGGTTAATTGATGGGGTTAGCGTAAGCGAAGCTCTTGATCGAAGCCCCGGTAAACGGCGGCCGTAACTATAACGGTCCTAAGGTAGCGAAATTCCTTGTCGGGTAAGTTCCGACCTGCACGAATGGTGTAACCATGGCCACGCTGTCTCCACCCGAGACTCAGTGAAATTGAAATCGCCGTGAAGATGCGGTGTACCCGCGGCTAGACGGAAAGACCCCGTGAACCTTTACTATAGCTTGGCACTGAACATTGAACCTCCATGTGTAGGATAGGTGGGAGGCTATGAAGCGTTGGCGCTAGTTGACGTGGAGCCATCCTTGAAATACCACCCTTGTATGTTTGATGTTCTAACTTAGGTCCCTTATCGGGATCGAGGACAGTGCCTGGTGGGTAGTTTGACTGGGGCGGTCTCCTCCCAAAGAGTAACGGAGGAGCACGAAGGTTGGCTAAGTACGGTCGGACATCGTACGGTTAGTGTAATGGCACAAGCCAGCTTAACTGCGAGACAGACACGTCGAGCAGGTGCGAAAGCAGGTCATAGTGATCCGGTGGTTCTGAATGGAAGGGCCATCGCTCAACGGATAAAAGGTACTCCGGGGATAACAGGCTGATACCGCCCAAGAGTTCATATCGACGGCGGTGTTTGGCACCTCGATGTCGGCTCATCACATCCTGGGGCTGTAGTCGGTCCCAAGGGTATGGCTGTTCGCCATTTAAAGTGGTACGCGAGCTGGGTTTAGAACGTCGTGAGACAGTTCGGTCCCTATCTGCCGTGGGCGTTTGAGAGTTGAGAGGGGTTGCTCCTAGTACGAGAGGACCGGAGTGAACGAACCTCTGGTGTTCGGGTTGTCACGCCAGTGGCACTGCCCGGTAGCTATGTTCGGAATCGATAACCGCTGAAAGCATCTAAGCGGGAAGCGAGCCTCAAGATAAGCTCTCACTGACATGTAATTGTCCTGAAGGGTTGTTGGAGACTACAACGTTGATAGGCGGGGTGTGGAAGCGTAGTAATGCGTTGAGCTAACCCGTACTAATTGCCCGTGAGGCTTAACCATACAACACCGAAGGTGTTTAGGGCTAATGTAGCCCGGCGTTTGACGCCGGGGACGCAAGTTCGAGCTTCTATTAAAATACGTTCCTGTAGGGTGCGCATTCATACGAACAATCAGCGCGTTTATATTGTTTAACAGTTTTTGCCTGGCGGCCATAGCGAAGTGGAACCACCTGATCCATTCCGAACTCAGTAGTGAAACGCTTCAGCGCCGATGGTAGTGTGGGGCTTCCCCATGTGAGAGTAGGACACCGCCAGGCTTCAAATACGACGAGACCCCGAGCTAACGCTCGGGGTTTTTTCGTTTGGGAAAGCCAAAAGCGTGACTCGTGGTTCGTGCGCTACGCTGTTCGTGCGTTCGGCTTCGCCTCTCTGTTCGATAACGAACAGTGCACAGCACGGACGAACAGTGAACGAAGTGAACGCACGAACAACGAATAACGAATAACGAATAACGAATAACGAATAACGAATAACGAATAACGCCCTTCGCTCTTCTAATATCTAATATCCAACAGCTAATATCGCCTTCGCTCTACTTCTCGATTGTGTAGAAGATGTCACCACCTTGCGCTTCACTACTTGCTGTCGTCTCTATAATGAGTTTCTCAGATAACAAATAACGCACTAAAAAGGTATTGGTATCTTCAAATAACCCGACGCCATACTTCACATAAAGTTTAGGTGAAAGGTACTTACCAATATAAAAGGAGGTATCGTTGGGATTCATTGTTGAGTCAATTCCAAACTCATCAAATCCGAAGGTATCTTGCAATGATTCGCCGATAAAATCAGTGCCTTTAGAGCCAAGTAAAATAAGCGCTTGGAGCTGGAGGTTCTCATTACCGGCTGTAGCGGTTCCAGAGCCGCGGCCAAGAATTAAATAAGATAATACTTCACTGTCAGGCATTGCTGGCGTTGAGTACAAACGAAAGTCTGGCTCTTGCAAAGTACCACTGACCTGGGCGCCGACGCGGACATCTTCAGTTGCCAACATGTTCTCTGATGAGCGTTCTACACGCAGATCTAACCCGGGGTTATCAATTGGTCCGCCGTTATAAATAAAGGAACCTCGCTCTATCTCTAAGCGTTGGCCATAAAGCTCATAAAAACCTTTATTAACGGATATATTACCGCTAGCAGTTAATGCACGTTTTGGTGTTTCTGTAAGTCGTAAACTTCCGGCTAAATCGCCTTCAAAGCCAAAGCCTTTAACTTTTACATCATCTCCAAGTGTAACTCGGACATCGGCATATATTGGGTAGAGGCCAGCTTCCTGAGCTCTAAGCGGCTCGCCGTTTTGATAGACTTCGACATCGGTTGATGTTGTAACGCCCATATCAGCGATTTCTGGCTGATCAATACGTACATACGGAATGTCGACTTCGCCTGTTACATCGATGCGTTCGTTAAGTAAGGTGATTTTGAGATTAGGACTAATATCAACTGTGGCAGTTGGTATCTGGATTGCCCGGAACTCTTCACCTTGAATAGTCAGTGTCAGCTCCGGTTTTAATGGTTCGAGTAACCCAGCAATACTGATCCAACCTTGTCCAGACTGAGCTTGACCGTCGAGCGTAATACCATTATCGACTTCGGCGGTATCGAATGCTGCAATTCGAACGTTTGTAAGCAACAAACCACTTTGTGCGAAACCGACCTCTTGAGCTGCCAACTCAATTGAACCAGTAACGCTAGGAGCCTGGGTACTTCCGCTGATATTTATTTGTGCTAGTGCATGTGCATTCTCGTAACGAAGGTCGGGTAGCGCCCACTGTAGGACAGTGAGATCACGCAATTCGATAATAATATCACCACTTAGGTCAGCGCCATCGGCGATATTACTGGCGACCAGATCGCCAATAACTAACCCTTTATCGTCTTCCAATTCCGCTGTAATAGACGTTTCAAGTTTGTCTAAATTACCCTGCCAATCTAATTGCCAATAGTTAAAGCGTGTGGATATTTCTTCATCAAGCGCAAACAATATAGTCCGCTCGCTGCGAAGTGCACCCTCAGTTTTCACTAACGACCATGTACTGGTATCGTAGCTAATGCTGCTGTTTAAATTTGCAAGTCCCCAAATTCGTTCAGCGACGTCGGATTCTCGGAATCGGTTGAGTAAAGCTAAAGGTAGATTCTGGCCGGTAATTTGCGTGGTCTGTATCGAGTTATTTGCCGTTGTATCAAAGCAAAGATTAGCAGGTGCCCGTTGGGTATTCGCCGTTAGGCATAAGGAGTCTACTGAGGTTGCAAGTGGTGTTGCGACCGGAACCGAAATTAATCCCTGATCGGTATTAGTCCAATTACCAAAGTCAGGATGATTAAGAACCAAATCCTTTACTTGGATATCGATACGTTCATCAATTGTTCCAGTGATGGCTAAGTTAGCTTTAACATCGCCAGAAAAGTATTCGTTATTCGATAATGTCGATAAATCCGGTACGTCTAAGGATAGATTTAACTCTGAGCTTTCAGTCATCGCACCATTCAAATTAATGCTGTTCTCACCCCAGCGAATTAGCAGGTTTTCCGCCGCTAGCCGTTGCTCCTTATAGATAACATTGCCTTGCGCGCGCAGTTCGTAATCGGCTAATTCTTTTAGCTGTTCCAACTGAGCTGAAAACGAATGTATCGACGCTGAAACTGCAAGTTCAGAAGACCAATCAACAGTCGAAGTTATATCGGCAGTAATTGCATCAGAGTTGATTTGTGCGTGTTCAACTGTAAAGTGTGACGCACTCCCATTCCCCGAGAATTTAACCTCTGCAGGGAATTTTTTATCATAAGTTGCGTTGATATCTAGATTGTGTGAAAAAGATTCAAGGCTGCCCTCAACGTTACCCGTAAGCTCATTAATATCAAGTTGCAGACCAATCGCCTCATGGGGCAATGATAACTTGGAGCTATTCAGCGCTCCTCTTAAACTGACCTTAGATAAACTTTCGTTAAACGCTAAATAGTTATTAAGAACACCGTCGAATGCCACATAACCTTTATTGGCGCCAATATTTGAAAGTAAGAACTCTTCTATTGCTACATGCTGATTATCAATCGTTGCATCAAGAGTCAGAGATGAGCTATTCAGCCAGCTATACCATGGTGAATCGCTTGCCAATATTATCGGTATTAATGGCGAGGTAGATAACTGATTAATTGCTACCTCAGCAAGCCACGAGCGGCTATTAGAGAGTGTATCTTTTACTTGCAAATGAATGGTGTGTTGCTCAGTTTGTGGCGGTACTGTAAATGTCGTGACCGCGTCAATGTTGGCAATACTTCCACGAACATGGGTGTTACCGGTGATACCTTCAATAGCTGATTTGGCGATTGGATCGCTAAGTTGCCATCTTAATTCAAGATTAATTGGATAATCATTTCGAGTTGTTATTGAACCTGCGATGAAGGTGCTAATTTGCTGATAATCGAGGTGCAGTTGTTTCATGTTGAGTTTCGTACCGCGCCAATCTAAGCGACCATCAATGTCTGGCAGTTGATGGCGATTATTATCGAGAACCAAGTTACTATTAATGGCGCTGAAATCGTTAACCATCAAAGTAATAGGTAACTTTAATTGCGGTAAGGTAATCGCCTCAGATGAAGTTGAGTTGTTATCTGCTGTGGCAATTTCAAACAGTAACGAGCGGGTTTCAATTTTTTTAAAAACGAGCGCCTGATCTAACAGTTGCGATGGTTGCCATTCAAGCGTTAGTGATTCAACACTAGCTTGCCATGGTGATTTGATCACTTTGAGGTTCTTAAGGGTCAATTGGCCGACTAAATTGCCACTTAATGAATCAAACTCTAAATCGATATCCGCTAATTGAGCCGACCGCTCAATGATAAACTGTGAGCCAGTGGAGGTCGTGACCAATACCGCCAACGTACTCGGTATTAGCACGAATAACGCAACAATTGTCCAGGCGAGATATTTAACAAACTTCATAAATCAGGCCCCAGCGTTAAGTGAAGACGCCACGGTTTACTTGGCTCATCTAATGCCATGGCTAAATCAAGTCTGACTGGACCAATCGGAGAAACCCATCGAAAGCCAAATCCGACCGATTGTTTAAGACCCTCATCCCATTGCATCATACTATTCCCAATATCGGTAAACAGTGCCACGCGCCAGTTTGGTTTGAACGAATAATCAACTTCTACTGAACTCGCGGTCATGTATTTACCACCAACAACTACACCATCGGCGTTCTCGGGCCCCAATTGTTGATAGGCATAGCCTCGGACATTATGATCACCACCCGCAAAAAATCGAAGCGTAGGACCAAGCGCTTCAAAGTTGTCAGCTCGCAAGGCTCCAATTTCGCTACGAACCAGAACACGCCAGCTTTCGTTTAGTCGATGAATCCACTTTGCTCCAACTTTGACTGAAGCAAACGTGGTATCGGAAAGAGCACCGTCATAGCCACCCTGCAACATAATTGATAACCGATAACCGTCATCAATGATGTTACGATTTGCCGGCAGGTTTGAACTTTCAATTAGGCTCCATTCGACGGATGGAATTAAGAAATTCGATGATTCAGTTGGTTCGTCACCAAAGGCAAAGTCTTCGCGTTGATAGGCGAGTTGATAGGTACGGTGCCAACGATCATAATGGCGAAGATCTTTGAAAGAGGTGCGATATAACGTCGAGCGTTGTTCTTCAAAGGACCGATCAGTGATCTCGCCGTTAAAGCTATAAGAGTCTCGTGCTGGATTATTTCCGGGAATGATATAGCTAACAAAACCGGTGTTTTGAACTTCTGATAACCGTATAACACTACTTAAACGATGACCTCGATCATTGACCCAACGTCTATCAAAACCTAACGTGATGCGTGCGCCAGTGTCGGTTCCATAGCCTAAGCCGACTTGATAACGGTCGCGTTCGTTGGGGGTTAGTGCAACATCGATTGGAACATGATGATCACTCGTATTTTGCCACTGAGGCGATACTTCCACACGGTTAAAATAGTCGCTACCGGCTAAATCAACCTGTAAATCCAAGAGTGAACGTGTGTTGAACGGCTCACCAGTTTCGTATTGAATGAATCGATTGAGTAAAGAATCACCAAGGAAGGCGCAGCAAAAGGTCGTTTCGCCAAACAAATAACGCTCACCAGAATCAAAAACAAGCGAGACATCAGCAAGCTGTTGCGACGTTTCTACTTTGACTGAGTGCTCGGTGAAGGTCGCATCATAATAACCGCGCTCAGCTGCGAGATTTCTCAAGCTAGCTTTGAAACGCTCATATGCTTGATGGTTAAATACTTGCCCTGAATATGGCTGTTGCGACTCAATAAGTTTTTGAAAAGCAGTATCGTTTTGTGCGTTTCCGATCAGCCTAACATTCACATTATTGTAGGTTGTAACGGGGCCAACATCGACGACATAACGAACGGTCCAAATGTCTTCGCCTTCATTAATCTCGCTAGTTACACTAGCATTATAAAAGCCAAAGGGTTCAAGTGCGGAACGGATTTCTTGTTCACCGGTTCGACTCAGATAGCGAACTCGAAAAATGGAAGGTACTTTCTCACCTTCGAGGGCGGTGAGACTGAGAAAAATACGCGCGTTTGTTAAAAGTGCCCCTTCAATGCCATCAATTTCAATTGCCAATTTAGCATTAGGTGGTTGCCATGAAGTCTGCGAGAGTGCTGGCAGGCTTAATAGCATGAGGAAGATAGCAAGCAATCCTTGCACATAACGCACACTCATAAATCAGAAATACCTTTCAGTAAGTGTCTAATACAATTTAGTATAACACCGCACTTTGCGATAAGTGGTGAAAAATCCCGCAGTTGGCAATTTGGAGCGCATAAATCGCTTGCCAGTGCCAGATTGGACAGTATAATTCAGACCTTGATTGCAGGGGTGTAGTTCCAATTGGTAGAACAGCGGTCTCCAAAACCGACGGTTGGGGGTTCGAATCCCTCCACCCCTGCCATTTCCTTTCAAGATCTTCCTAAAAGAAGGCGTTTGGGCTAGGCTAAGCGCATGACAGAAAATATCTTCAATAAATCTCAACAAAAAGCGCTTGCTGCACTTGGTTTGCCGTTGTGGAAGCTGCGTGCAAGTGTGGCTGAAGCTCAAGAGAACTTAGCTACAGAAAATCCCGTTGCACAAAATTCCGAAGCAGGCGTATCTCACTGCTATCGTTTAGGTCCGTGGCTATTGTTATTTACTGAACGCCTTCCGGTAAAACATCCACAGTGGCTCGTGGATATTGCACTAGCGTTAGGCCAAGCTTCATCCTCTGCTATCGCTGAAGTTCCAAGCGCAAGCAAAGAGCAATGGGATAGCGCGTTTATAGTAATCTTTAACGTCGGTATTCAAGATACTATTCCAGCTTCGATGAAAGCCAAGATATGGCATCAGATTCAAAATCAACTCTCATGAACAGCGCTATAGCTATTGTTGAGTTAAAAACCTGGACTCCCGATGTCGCGGCTATTGAAACCGGAACAAACCAGCTTCCATGGCCGGTAGAGACGCTAAAGTCGTGTTTTTCGAATGGTTATCAAAATTTTGGATTGTACCGAGATAATGATCAGCAGTTGCTGGGATTTATTATCGTCCATCAACCAATGCCAGATGAATGGACCATTATGAATGTTGTTGTTTCATCAGCTTTTCAAAGGCAGGGATTAGGCGAGGCGCTCGTTCGACACGTTTGCGAGTTGGCGCAAAATAAGCATGCCAGTGTGTTTCTTGAAGTGCGCGAATCGAACCAACCAGCTATCGCCCTATACACCAAGCTCGGCTTTAAAACTCTTGGGCGTCGTAAGGGATATTATCCAACCGCATCTGGTGAACGCGAAGACGCTATCGTTATGCAAAACTGATGATCTAATCAGTGAATGTCGGGCAGAATTTGCTACGAAGCAACTGCATGAATTGCATTGTATCCGGATCGTTAATTGAATAATAAATTGTTTGCGCCTGCTTACGAAACTTCACTAGACCTTGTTCGCGCAATACAGCTAAATGTTGAGAGAATGCTGATGGACTGAGCGGGAAATGCTTGTTCAATTCACCGACACTCTTTTCGCCACCCGCAAGATGACACAAAATTTGTAAACGGTGTTCATTGGCAATCGATCGCAAAAATGCCGCAGCATTTTGTGCTTCACCTGTTTGCATTTCAGCATCCATCAGCATGCTCATAGCGTTTCTCTCTATTATTTCTGTAGCGCTAACTCGCGCTCGGTTTTTAATTTAAATACTTTCTTTAAAAAGATACTGGCGGGACAAAAGCCAGTGAATGATTGCTGGAATAAATTAGCACCAACAAACACAGTTAACCATACCCAATTTGGATGGACCCAAACAGTCAAGGCGACAGATAATAACACCATAAAGCCGGCAAAGGCAGTTAAAGCTTTTTCAACACTCATGAGAATCTCCTTAATTTAGAAACTACTAAATTAATATAGCTCTAATTTTTCCATTCGGGAAGTGATCAGAGTCATTAATTTAGTAACTCCTTAATTAACCTCCCCCTTTTGGTGTACTTGGATTCGCGCGAATATCGGGGTAAGCTTTACTGCCATACATTAATGTAACGTCTTATGACCATTGAACAAGATAAAATTAGTCCTATTAAGACATTAGCAAAAGCTGCAGCCGAGCATGCTTATGCTCCGTATAGCCAATTTAAAGTTGGCGCCGTTCTAGTCACTGACACTGGCGAAGTAATTGGTGGCTGTAATGTCGAGAACGTTTCTTACGGGCTATCCAACTGTGCTGAACGCACGGCTATATTCGCCGCCATTGCGCAAGGCCTCAACCCTAAGTCAATTAAGCAAGTGGTTATCTATACGCCGAGTGAAAAAGTATATTCACCGTGTGGTGCATGCCGCCAAGTTTTAGCCGAGTTTTTGAATCCCGAAACACCGGTTATCTCAACTTGCGACAATGACTTTGAACAGTGGACGGTCGCAAGTTTGCTACCGCAAGCCTTTCATTTTGATATCAACGAATACAGAAATAGCTAATGATGACAATTAAAGAAGCTGCCCAGCGTGCAATTCAATTGATGGATTTAACATCGTTGAATAATAACGATTCAGTAGAAGTCATTTCGAACCTATGTGCGGCGGCAAAAACTGATTTTGGCTCGCCAGCCGCCATTTGCGTTTATCCAGAGATGATTGTATGGAGCAAGCTAGAGCTTGCTCGGCTCGGTCTGCACTCGGTTAAAGTTGCTACGGTAACCAACTTTCCAAAAGGCTCTGAGAATGTCGATAGAGCTCAAGCCGAAACCGAGCGAGCTGTTGCTGCCGGCGCCGATGAAGTGGATGTGGTATTTCCATATAAAGCACTTATTGCCGGTAATGCGCAAGTTGGCTTTGAATTGGTCAAGGCTTGTAAAGAGGCGTGCGCGGATAAAGCTAAATTAAAGGTGATTATAGAGAGTGGCGAACTGAAGACCGCTGCGTTGATTCGCCAAGCAAGTGAAATAGCTATTTCTGCTGGAGCAGACTTTATTAAAACGTCGACTGGAAAAGTACCAGTTAACGCAACGCTAGAAGCAACCGAAATTATGCTCAAGGCAATTCAAGCGAGTGGCGCAAAGTGTGGTTTTAAGGCTGCCGGTGGCGTTCGCACCGCAGACGATGCAGCGCAGTATTTAGAGCTTGCGGCCTCGATTATGGGAATAGACTGGATTAGTGCAGATAACTTCCGCTTCGGTGCGAGTAGTTTACTTGGCAATTTGCTCAGTACTTTAAATAATGCCGAGGCAGTGGAAAAGGACGGCTACTAATGTATTTACCGCAAGAAATTATTCGCATTAAACGCGATGGTGGTGTGTTATGCGATGAACAAATTCGGTTTTTCGTCAATGGGCTTACAACCGGCGCTATTTCAGAGAGTCAAATATCAGCGCTGGCAATGGCTATATATTTTCAGGGAATGACCGCAGATGAGCGCGTCGCCTTAACGCTGGCAATGCGCGACTCTGGTACTGTTCTTGATTGGCAGTCGATGGCACTTGATGGGCCAGTGTTAGATAAGCACTCAACGGGTGGGGTTGGCGACGTGGTGAGCTTAATGCTTGGCCCAATTGTAGCTGCCTGCGGTGGTTATGTGCCAATGATCTCCGGTCGTGGCCTCGGTCATACTGGCGGTACACTAGATAAAATGGACTCGATACCAGGCTATCAAACGATACCGACGCTGGATGAATTTCGTCGCGTGGTTAAAAGTACAGGTGTCGCAATTATCGGACAAACGGGTGACTTGGCTCCGGCGGACAAACGTTTTTACGCAACGCGCGATATTACAGCGACGGTTGAATCTGTTCCACTTATCACAGCTTCGATTTTATCAAAGAAATTAGCCGCAGGCTTGGAAGGTTTGGTACTCGACGTAAAAGTTGGTAACGGCGCCGTGATGCAGGATATTGAGCAAGCAACGGAATTAGCAAATAGTCTTGTAACTGTGGCTAATGGTGCGGGTTTGCCGACATCAGCAATTTTGACTGATATGAATGAGGTCCTAGCTAAATCAGCCGGCAATGCGATTGAGGTGCGTGAGGCCATACGATATCTCACCGGTGATTATCAAGCGCCGCGCTTGCATGAAGTAACAGTGGCCCTTTGCGTTGAAATGCTGGTGCTCGGTGGTCTTGCCGATACCGAAGAGCAAGCTCGTAAAAAGGTACTCAATGCCCTTAATAGCGGTGCGGCAGCTGAAAGATTCGCTAAAATGGTAAAAGAACTCGGTGGTCCATCGGATTTGTTGACCAATTACTCAAATCACTTGCCACTTGCACCGATTGTCAAACCGGTATTTTTGACTGAATCAGGATATGTTGAACACATCGATACCCGTGCAGTTGGCATGGCAGTGGTTGCCTTAGGTGGAGGTAGACAACGTAGTTCTGATGTACTCGATTTTGGTGTTGGCTTGGATAACATTGTTGGGCTTGGTGACTATGTTGATCAGCAAAAACCAGTCGCCATGTTGTACGCACGAGATGATGCATCATGGGACAGTGCCGCTGAACGTTTACGTCGCGCTTTTACTGTCGCTAATGAAGCAAACAGTCACAATGTTGTGATTCATCAGTACATTCGCAATTAGTCGATTCGCAAGCAGTAAATTCGTCATAAGAGGTTAATCATATGTCCCGTGCCATCATTGTAGTACTTGATTCATTTGGTATTGGTGCTGCCGCCGATGCAGATAAGTTTGGTGATGAAGGTGCGGACACATTCGGACATATTGCAGCGGAAGCGGCAGCGGGGCGAGCTGATAATGGCCGCTCCGGCGCACTGAAAATACCAAACCTAGTCAAGTTAGGTTTAGCCGAGGCGTATTACGGTGCAACTGGCGAGCAGCCGGCTGGTATTGAGCCAGCGGATGAAATTGTCGGACGTTTTGGCTGGGCGCAGGAATTATCTTCGGGTAAAGATACGCCGTCGGGGCATTGGGAAATGGCAGGTGTACCTGTTTTATTCGACTGGGGATATTTTTTAGAACCCAAGAATTCGTTTCCACAAGATTTGCTCGACAAAATTGTCGAAAAAGCCAATTTGCCGGGATATTTAGGTAACTGTCATGCTTCAGGAACGACAATTATTGCGGAGCTTGGCGAAGAACATATGCGTACTGGTAAACCGATTTTCTATACTTCGGCAGACTCAGTATTCCAAATAGCCTGCCATGAAGAAAGTTTTGGATTAGAGAAGCTATATCAACTCTGTGAGTGTGTACGCCAATTGCTAGAGCCATACAATGTTGGCCGAGTTATTGCGCGCCCGTTTGTTGGTGAGAATAGCGCCAACTTTAAACGCACTGGAAATCGCCGAGATTACGCGGTACCACCACCTGAGCCAACGGTTCTTGACCGGCTGGCTGACGCCGGCGGAGAGGTTATTAGCATTGGGAAAATAGCCGATATCTTTGCGCACCAAGGCATAACCCAAAAATACAAAGCGACAGGTATTCCAGCTTTAGTAGATGCGACAATTGAGCAAATTCAATTCGCACCGGCAGATTCGATTATCTTCACGAATTTAGTCGATTTTGATAGCGATTATGGGCATCGACGCGATGTTAGTGGTTATGCGGCAGCGCTCGAAGAGTTTGATCAGCTTTTACCGGCATTGATGTCATCGTTACAACCGGAAGACATATTAATTTTAACTGCCGATCATGGCTGTGACCCAACTTGGCCAGGAACCGATCATACTCGCGAATATGTGCCAGTTCTTGCCTTTGGTAACGCTATCGAACCTGGTTCAATGGGGCTTCGAGAAAGCTTTGCTGATATTGGTCAATCGATTGCGACGTGGTTAGGGTTACCATCAATGAATTATGGTCAATCATTCATAACGAAGTAGCTAAAACTATGACAACACCTCATATTAATGCGTCGGAAGGTGCCTTTGCCGAATTGTGTTTATTACCTGGAGATCCGCTACGAGCCAAATTCATAGCTGAACAGTTTCTCGAAAACGCGCGGTGTGTCACTGATGTTCGCAACATGCTGGGCTTTACTGGTACCTACAAAGGCCAACCTGTATCCGTTATGGGTACCGGCATGGGTATTCCATCTTGCTCAATTTATACCACTGAGTTAATTCGCCATTATGGCGTGTCAAAGCTAGTTCGCGTTGGTAGTTGCGGCGCGATCATGCCAGAGATTCAGTTGCATGACATTATCGTGGCGCAAGGTGCTTGCACTGATTCTGGTGTTAACCGGCAACGCTTCAATAACTTTGATTTTGCCGCCATTGCAGACTTCGAATTATTGCGCCGAGTTGTCAATCACGCAGAGAGTACTTCGGTTGAGGTGCGCGTCGGCAATGTTTTTTCCGCTGATCTGTTTTATCAGGCAGACACAGCATTACGACAACGATTCCAACAAATGGGAATATTAGGCGTCGAAATGGAAGCTGCCGGATTATATGGTGTTGCTGCGGAACATGGTGTTGCAGCGCTAACAGTACTAACTGTATCCGATCATATAATGCGTGGCGAAGCGATGAGCTCGGATGAACGCCAGCTAGGCTTTAAAGCCATGGTCGAATTAACTCTTGATGCACTAATTTAATTGTTAAAAAATAAAATTATCCATAAATTTAACTAATCATTACTCCTCTTTCATACTATCGGTAATAGAGGGTTTAACCTAAAAGTGGTAGCCCTCGTTTACTCCTTCATTTCACTCGTAAAAGCCCGTCAATTCGCTAATCTATAGTCATCAACTAAAGACTTCGAATAAGGGGTATTACGATGACTAACGTTAATAAATTTAAATCAGGCATTTTTGCAGCAGCTTCTGTTCTCGCTTTATTTTCTGCTGGCGTTCACGCCGATGCAGGTGAAGCGGTTTATAAGAAAAATTGCATGGCATGCCATCAGGCTAATGGCCAGGGTATGGCGGCTGTATTTCCTCCACTGGTGGATAACTCAAACATCACCGATAAGCCTGCCTACATTGCAGAAACCATCGTGAAAGGTAAGTCCGGCAAAATCACCGTTAATGGCGCTGAGTTCAACGGCATGATGCCACCAATGGCTTATATGACTGACGCAGATATTGCTGCGGTAGTGAACTACGTCAATACAAAGTTTGCTAGCGGAAGCAAAGAAATTTCAGCGGCTGAAGTAAAAGCAGTTCGCTAACAGTTTTAGATTAAATACATCGGAGAATAACTATGAAAACCTTCATTAAAAGTGCAGTCGCAAGTGCCTTAGTCGTTTCTTTTGCCGGCTTACCCGTTATTGCAGAAGCAAACGTACCATTAAAACACGATAGCGAATATGTTATCGACGGTAAAATCTATGGCATGCCAAAAGCTAAAATCTATCGCGATGATTACAATGGTCCAGCGGTAGTTGGTGACTATGTGACTATGGTTCCGCATTTAGCTGAACTTGATTATAAAGGCAACAAAGAACACGAAGTGCGCATGGACGTGTTTTCACAGAAAGTTGAAGTAGCGCCAGGTGTGAGCTACAACGCATGGACTTTCGGTGGCAGCGTACCAGGCCCAGTACTGCATGTTCGCGAAGGTGACCGCGTTGTCTTCAAAATGAAGAACCGTTCAACTGAAGAAGTTGTGATTACCAAACCATTCAAAGGTGCTTCACCATACTTTGATCAAATTGCTGCGAACCAATTGCAGAAGCATCAACCGGTTGTTGCGCCAATGCCACACTCGATGGACTTCCATAGCGGTACTGTAGCGGCAGATGATAAATGGGCAACAATTGCTCCGGGCGAAACCATTGAGTTTGAATGGATTGCGAACTACGCCGGTACTTATATGTATCACTGCGGTACTTCAAGCGTACTTATGCACACTGCAATGGGCCAATACGGTGCCGTAGTTGTATCACCAAAAGAAGGTTACCCAACTGATAAAGAAGTTGACCAAGAGTACGTGATTGTTCAGTCAGAGATGTACCTTGAGCAGATGGGTGATGAATATATCTACGACCACTCAGCGGCGTTAGCACGTGATCCGAGTCATGTTGTCTTCAACGGTCACGTTTCTGCTCTGAGCGAGAATCCGCTGAAATCTAACGCTGGTGACCGCGTGCGTATTCACTTCTTGAATGCTGGTCCATCAGGCACTTCAAGCTTCCACGTTATCGGTGCAATTTTCGATAAAGTTTGGGCTGAAGGCGACCCGCGTAACACTTGGTACGGTATGCAGACTGTGTTGCTGGGTGCTAGCAGTAGCGCAACTGTTGAATTCATTGTTCCTGAAGAAGGCGTTTACAAACTGGTAGACCATGAGTTTGCAGATGCTGAACGTGGTGCTGCTGGCGCGTTATACGCAGGTCCTCGCAAGAAATAAGGCAACAGGAGTTGATCATGTATAAGTGGCTGAGTGTTTTGAGTATGGTGGTGGCTGCGCAAGCAGCCGCCGAGCCGGTCATCATTCCCGCCGGTGAATATAAACCAGCGGTACTCCTTGATGAAACCGTTGAGGTTGTGGTGATGCCAGCGTTTAAGCTCGATGCAGCACCAGTCACTTATGCACAGTATCTTGAATTTGTATCGGAAAACTCGAAATGGCAACGCGATAACATTGCTGCCATTTTCCATGATGGTAATTATTTGAAGAGCTGGCCTGGTAATGAACAAGTACCGGCTGAGTACGAAGATAAAGCCGTCACGCAGGTTTCTTGGTTTGCCGCTCGTGCGTATTGTGATGCACAAGGCGGGCGCTTACCGACGCTCGATGAATGGGAATATGCATCGAATTATTACCTGCAACAACAAAACTTGAGCGACAAAGCATACGCGCAGATGTTGTTTGCACGAAACAGCAATCCAACCGCATATAGCAAGCAACATGTAGATGCGAATATTGAGCATCTTGAATACATGCACAACCGTGTTAACGAATGGGTTGAAGATTATCAGTTGTTGCTAACTAACGGCGACGACAATGATTTACTCGCCGGTTCTTGCGGAGATAGCGCAAGATTTATGGCTGATTTTGGTGATGCGAGCTACGCAACGTTTTTTCGGTATCAATCGCGTAGTAACTATCGCCCACAAAGTACAACGAGCACTTTAGGCTTCCGTTGTGCTTACGATATGGAGAAATGATTATGAAAAACATCATGTTTGCTTTATCCGTCATTTTTTTGAGCTCTGGTGTCGCTGTGGCACAAGATCACAGTCAACATAATCATCATGATCATAAAAATCACACAACGTTCAAAGCTGAACCGGTGAATCAAGAACACTCGATTTATCACTTAGATGGTGAGTGGCAAGCACACACTGGCGAGTCATTGACGCTGGCCAACTTCCAAGGGAAACCAGTTGTTGTTTCCATGATTTATGGTAGTTGCACCACCGCATGTCCAGTGCTAGTCAATGATGCACGCCGCATCTTCGAAGCGTTACCGGAAGCTTATAAACGTGAAGTGAAATTAGTCATGGTAAGCTTTGACGAAGACCGCGACACCCCAGCTGCATTGGCAGAATATGCGGAGAAATATAATTTGGGTGACGATGTTTGGACATTTCTTCACGGTGAAGACACCAACATTCGCGCCTTAGCTACTTTACTCGGCGTTCGTTACCGCAAACGCGCAGATGGAGATTTTGATCACAGTAATTTAGTTACCGTACTCGATGTCCATGGTCGGGTGGTAGAACGTGTAGAAGGCTTGAACCGACCTGTTGACGATGCAGTGAAGGCTTTGGTGAAAATTATTGACGAGAATCATTTGTTGCACCACTAAACCCGCTGACTCTCTATTTGAGTTAATCGTACAAAAGTGCCGCGAATTCGGTTAGAATTCGCGGCACTTTCGTATTTATTGTATTTATATTGACTTATCCATTAGGAAAAAGAGTTCAGCATGTCAGATCTGGCCAAAGTTATCGCCAAAGAAGTCGCCAAGCGACGCACGTTCGCTATTATCTCGCACCCTGATGCGGGTAAAACGACCATTACTGAAAAAGTATTGTTACACGGTCAAAAGCTTCAAAAAGCTGGTACGGTGAAAGGCAAGAAATCGGGTCAGCATGCGAAATCTGACTGGATGGAAATGGAAAAAGAGCGGGGGATCTCGGTGACCACCTCGGTGATGCAATTTCCCTATCGAAATGCCTTGGTCAACTTGCTTGATACTCCAGGTCACGAAGACTTCTCTGAAGATACCTACCGCACCCTGACAGCAGTCGACTCTTGCCTCATGGTAATTGACGGCGCAAAAGGTGTTGAGGATCGCACAATTAAATTGATGGAAGTAACACGTCTGCGTGATACACCAATCATCACCTTCATGAATAAACTCGACCGCGATATTCGCGATCCACTTGAGTTATTGGACGAAGTCGAGAATGTTCTGAATATCATGTGCGCGCCAATTACTTGGCCAATCGGTTCTGGCAAGAATTTTAAAGGGGTTTACCACCTTCTTAAAGATGAGGTTATTTTTTACAAAACCGGTCAAGGTCACCGCATTCAAGAGGTCGACGTAATCAAAGGCTTGGATAACCCTGAACTGGATTCGCGAATTGGCGATTTTGCCGACGAATTACGCATGCAAATTGAGTTGGTGAAAGGGGCTTCGAACGGTTTTGATCTTGAGATGTTTTTGGCTGGCGAATTAACACCGGTCTATTTTGGTACAGCATTGGGTAACTTTGGTGTTGACCACATGCTGGATGGCCTTGTGGATTGGGCGCCAACGCCGCTTGCGCGTGAAACCGATGACGGGAAGGCTATTGCAGCGACTCACCCAGATTTCTCTGGTTTCGTTTTCAAAATCCAAGCGAATATGGATCCGAAGCACCGTGACCGTGTGGCATTTATGCGTATCGTTTCAGGCAAGTATGAGAAGGGTATGAAAATGCACCAAGTACGCATTGGTAAAGACGTTCGTATTGCCGATGCGTTAACCTTTTTGGCCGGTGATCGTGAGCAGGTTGAAGAGGCATATCCGGGGGATATTATTGGCTTGCACAACCACGGTACCATTCAAATTGGTGATACCTTTACTGGCGGTGAGCAGTTTAAGTTCAGTGGCATTCCGAATTTTGCGCCAGAACTCTTCCGCCGTATTCGCTTAAAAGATCCGTTGAAGCAAAAGCAATTGCTCAAAGGATTAGTGCAGCTATCTGAAGAAGGCGCGGTACAGGTTTTCCGCCCACTGAGTAATAACGATCTGATTGTTGGCGCGGTGGGTGTGCTGCAGTTTGATGTGGTTGTTCATCGATTGAAGTCGGAATATAACGTCGATGCGGTTTACGAGAATATTAATGTTGCGACGGCGCGTTGGGTCAGTTGTTCTGATGCTAAAAAACTCGACGATTTTCGCCGTAAAGCGGAATCAAATCTTGCTCTCGATGGTGGTGACAATCTAACTTATATTGCACCGACCATGGTGAATCTGAGCTTGGCTACCGAGCGTTACCCAGATATCGTCTTTAGCCATACGCGGGAGCACTAAATAACGGCTCATCAAAGGGGGCGTCGTGAAATTGTTTGATAGTCACTGTCACATTAATTTTGACGCCTTTCAACAGGATCGAGAAGCTGTGATGCAACGGGCTGCGCAGCAAGGTGTAAAGCGGCTTTTCGTTCCTGGTGTCACCCGCCAATTAAGCAGTGATAAACGATGGATTGATGACTGTCTGCCGATAGAGATTATCGAAGGATATGGCCTGCATCCTTATTTTATTGAAGAACATCAAGCTTCAGATCTTGATTGGTTAGCGCGACAACTCGACAGCGCTCCGGGCGCTGTCGTGGGAGAAATTGGCCTCGACGCTAATATGAGCGACTACAAAAAACAATACGAGCTATTCTCTGCTCAAGTTGATTTAGCCGTAACGTTTAAGCGCCGTGTCGTTTTACACCATCGAAAAACCCAGCCCGAATTACTTCGAATTTTAAAACCTGTGCGAGATAAGCTACCTGAAGTTCCCGGGGTCATCCATGCCTTTTCTGGCAGCGCAGAGCAAGCCAATGAATGGATCAATCTAGGATTTATGCTGGGAGTTGGCGGAACCATTACCTATTCACGAGCCAATAAGACACGTCAAGCCATTCAGCAAGCCAATATCCATCATCTAGTGCTTGAAACTGACGCACCGGATATGCCATTGAAAGGATTTCAAGGCCAGCGGAACGAGCCTGCACACTGCTTTAGAGTATTGGAACAACTCAGTGAGCTGCGAGACGAGCCGATAGAGCAACTAGCAAAAGTTATCTGGAATAACACCTGTCGTCTATTTGGCGCGTCTATTCGGTAGTTTCAGGAAGCGCAGAACGTCGGTATCGCCAACGATTAAAGGTGATGGCCATAAAAATACCTGCCAGAACCGCAAATCCTAATAAAAACTGACCGTAGAAGGTTAGATAGGCGTGCGTTTTAACCGGCGCTTCAAGCAACAATGACTCATCAACAGTTAACGTCAAATAACCGATAACTCGATCACCATCCATAACTTCTTCAACGAGAACTAGTGCTTGCTCAACTTGGTCACTTTCGGCCTGGGCAAGCGAAGAGGTGATTGCTTGACCAAAGCGGTTTTGAATTTGTGCTGCCGCAATAAACGGTTTAAGTTGCAGTTGTGACACTAATTGTTCGAGACTCTCGGTATCATCTACCGTTATCCAATAACGAGCTTCGGCAGCGGCTTGTTCAGCGGTTAAACTCATTAATTGGTGGCTGTGTGATTGAAACTCCTGCAGACTAGTGGTGTGCATGGCACTCCACAACTGCTCAATGAGTAATATCAACAGTATCGCGAGCCCGAATCGGCGCCCTCGCCGATAGACAAGTTTGAATAGACTGTTAACATGAGTAGGGATTTTTATCATGCGGCAAATATACGTTGAATTGCTTGTGCTTAGCAACCTACTTAACATTTAAGGCGAACCCTTCATGCCCGATTTTTCAAAACCCGGTCTCGTTGTTTTTGATATGGATTCGACCCTAATCACTATCGAATGTATTGATGAAATAGCGGCACTTGCTGGTTGTAAGGATACGGTGAGCGCAATTACTGAGAGTGCGATGCGAGGTGAATTGGATTTCTCTGAAAGCTTGCGGGCGCGAGTTGCAGCGTTAACTGGAGTGACAGCAAAGCAATTAAGTACACTCTTCGAGCCAATCCCATTCACGCCAGGCGCAGAGGACCTCGTACGCTGGTTGCAGCAGCATCACTGGCATGTCGGGCTGGTATCTGGTGGCTTTACTTGGTTTACAGACAAGGTACAGGAGCAATTGAGCTTACGTTTCTGTCGCGCTAATACGTTGCTGTGGAACGCAGACCGGTTAACTGGGGAGGTTGCGGAGCCGATTGTTGATGCAAAAACGAAAGCTGAATGTCTCGTGAACTGGGCTAATGAACTCGGCATAGACAAACGGCAAACGATTGCAATCGGTGATGGTGCAAATGATATTCCTATGCTTGAAGCTGCCAACTTTGGCATCGCGTTTTGCGCCAAGCCGGCGCTACGAAATGTGGCCGACCTGTGTATCGATGTTCCCGATTTATCAGCTGTTATCGATTATTTTGAGCAACAGACTTTAGCTACGAAATAAGATCGAACAGTTTTAAAGGAAAAATTTAAACGATGGCAAAAACGAAAACAGCATATGTCTGCAATGATTGTGGCGCTGACTTTGCTAGATGGCTGGGGCAGTGTCCTGAGTGCAAAGCATGGAATACCATTACTGAGGTGCGATTAGGAAGCGTCAAAGCAACTGGTGCTGAACGCCGCGGCTATGCTGGCGCTACGCTTGCAAAAGTGCAGACATTGAATGAAGTGGATTTAGAAGAGCTACCTCGATTTAGCAGTAGCTTCACCGAATTCGACCGAGTTCTTGGTGGCGGCATTGTGCCAGGCTCTGCCATTCTTATTGGTGGCTCGCCGGGCGCTGGTAAAAGTACTTTGTTACTACAAACCATGTGTCGCTTGGCAGACCAGATGAATGTTTTGTATATCACTGGTGAAGAGTCATTGCAGCAGGTAGCTTTACGCGCGCAGCGTCTATCGTTGCCAACAAACAAACTTCGCATGTTGGCCGAAACTTCGGTTGAGACGATTTGCGACCTTGCTGACCAAGAACAACCTCGGGTGATGGTTATCGACTCGATTCAAGTGATGCACTTGGCTGATATTCAGTCGGCACCTGGCAGTGTTTCACAGGTTCGTGAATGCGCTGCTTATCTCACGCGGTATGCGAAACAAAAGGGCGTTGCGATAATTATGGTTGGCCATGTTACCAAGGATGGCTCGCTAGCTGGACCAAAGGTGCTGGAGCATTGTATCGACTGCTCAATATTGCTGGAAGGCGATACTGATTCCCGGTTTAGAACGCTTCGTGGTCATAAAAATCGCTTTGGCCCTGCCAACGAGCTCGGCGTTTTTGCGATGACAGGACAAGGTCTCAAAGAAGTTACGAATCCATCGGCGATATTCTTACAGCGTGGCGAGCAACACGGTAGCGGTTCGGTGGTGATGGTTATCTGGGAAGGAACGCGTCCCTTGTTGGTTGAATTGCAAGCGCTGGTTGATGTGAGTCAGCTTGCTAATCCAAGACGCGTTGCTGTGGGTATGGAAACCACGCGCTTAGCTATGTTATTGGCAGTGCTGCACCGTCATGGCGGGTTGCACATGTCAGACCAAGATGTTTTTGTAAACGTTGTTGGTGGTGTGCGTGTGATGGAAACTGGCGCCGACCTTGCGCTATTGCTCGCAATTGTTTCCAGTTTTCGCGAAACCGAGTTGCCTCGTGATCTTATCGTGTTTGGCGAGGTTGGTTTGTCCGGAGAAATTCGGCCAGTACCGAATGGTCAAGCTCGACTCCACGAGGCGGCTAAACATGGTTTCACTAAAGCTATCGTTCCGGTCGCCAATAAACCTAAAGATAAAATTGAAGGGATGGAAGTGATCGGTGTGAAAAGTTTGCAAGAAGCGCTTGAGGCAACTTAATTGTGCATTCAAAGCTCGGGCAACTGAAAGTATTAGGCTGTATCAGTCTTTTATTAATCGGATTAACAACAGGTACCACTGCCGCAGCACAGCGTTTAGTGTCGCTCAACCCATGCTTCGATGATTGGGTACCTCAATGGCTACCTGCAAATTGGGAGTTCATTCCGAGTACAGCCCATGGAAATCGCTTAGAGCGAGTGCTTCGAGCTTCGCCGGATGTTGTGTTGTACGGAACTTATACGAACCCGCGGTTAGTCGCGCAGCTGACTGCGACAACGCGTGCTGTTCTGGTGGAAGAGCCAAATACATGGATGCAATGGCAGCAAACGCTTCAGCAAGTTGGTGTAGCGCTTAACCTTGAACAACCTTTGCAGAGCTGGCAACAGCAGCAACAAGAGCAATTAGCTCAGTTACCTAGCTTGATTGAGTCAGTTTTGGTGATTATGCCGAATCAATACAGTTGGGGTGGTGAAAGCTTTATCGTCGACATGCTGAGAACTAACCAGATAACCGTCGTAGTGGCCGATGAGTCGAATCAACTTGTACAGCTCAACTTAGAACAATTACTGCAATTAAAGCCTGAGCGGGTGGTACTTGACGGTTTTTCTAACGACTATGCTCGCGCCAATGAATGGTTGTGGCACGGCGCGCTATCACCATGGCTTGCCAAGCGCAAAGTAGTGCAAATTCCGTCGACCGTAAGTGGCTGCCCAGCCCAGCGAGCCCTTGAATATATTACTCTGGTAGTTATGCCATGATGACTCGTAGTTTCTTAATTCTAGTCTTCGCGTTATTGATGATGTTGTGGCACCTCGGTAGCGGCGGTGAAACTTGGTCGTTATTGCCGAGCAATGAGTTAGAAAGCTTTATTCTTACTGAAATTAGGTTACCTCGCGTATTGTTAGCCTTCTGTAACGGTGTTGCTCTGGGATTAGCGGGAAGCATCTTGCAGCTTTTACTTCGGAATCCACTTGCCGAACCCGGCATTACAGGAATTGCCGGTGGAGCGGCACTTGCAACCGTTGCGACATTGTATTGGGGGGCAGTCGAGCCGGTGTCCTGGTGGCTACCAGCTGTTGGACTACTCGGCGGCATGGTCACATTAGGCCTATTATGGTTATTGTCAGGGCGACAGCCGCAAGGTATTCGAATCATTTTGGTTGGCGTTGCTCTTTCAGCTATTTCGGGTGCTCTCATTGCGGTGGTGCTTAACTTAGCCCCGAATCCATTTGCCTTTCAAGAATGGGCACTGTGGTTAATGGGCTCGGTTGCCAACCGCGGCTGGGCATACGTTTGGATAATTCTGCCACTACTTATTGTTAGTCTATTGATACTGGTCACTCAACGTCGTTATATTCAAGCTCAAATTTTTGACGAGCCGACAGCTCAAACTCTTGGATTCAATGAGTATTGGTCGAGGTTTTTGCTGTTACTGGTTACGGCACTGCTTGTATCAGCATCGGTTGTTACCGCAGGTATTATTGGCTTTATCGGTTTGGTGGCGCCGCATTTGGTTCGATTATTGGGGATACGTCGGCCAAACTCGCTTATTTATAGCAGCGGATTTGTTGGTGGAATGCTATTAGTTGGGGTTGATGCGCTCGTACAAACCATCAATACTCGAGTTGAACTACAACTGGGGGTAGTCATTGCCTTAATTGGCGCGCCCTGGCTGTTGTTGTTACTTCATCGCTCAGGACGTATGTAATGCTTGAACTTTCGAATATCTCTTATCCTCGGCGATTACAAAGTGTCTCTTATCGTGCACCTGCTGGGCGATTAGTAGGTGTTATTGGTGCCAACGGCTCCGGAAAGTCGACGTTGTTATCGATATTAGCGGGTGGCCTGAAAAAGGCGAAAGGAGCTGCGTTATGGCACAGTCACGATCTGTTTCGATGGTCGCCTTCAGAACAACGCCAGCAACTCGCATACCTTTCGCAAAAAAATGAATTTCATGAGCCTGTTCGGGTTAGTGATTTGCTTATGACGAGCCAAGTTAATCTTGAGGAATCTTCGCAAACATTAACGGCATGGCGTGAACGAAGTATCGAAGACTTTCATTTGCAAACGTTGATGAATCGTTCGATTACCGAATTATCCGGCGGAGAGCAACGCCGTGTGATGCTGGCCTGCGTCAACGCGATGAATCGGCCATTGATTCTGGCTGATGAACCAATAGCAAGCCTCGATTTAAACTATCAGTTGTTAGTGATGGACTGGCTAAAAGCGATGAGCGGGCAGGGTAAACTGGTTCTCGTTGCGCTGCATGACCTCGCACTTGCCGCGCAATATTGCGATGAATTGATGTTGTTACACGAAGGGCAATTACTTGCAAGTGGTGAGCCTAACCAGGTGTTATCCGACACTAACCTTGCACTGGCATACAAGGTTAGTGTGGATTGGTTATGCAATCGAAATGGCGTTGCAATGCTTGCTCGTCGTCTTTAGTGTTCTTGACGCCACAAATCTGGCAGTTTCGTTGGGCGACGTTGCTCATCTAACTGCTGTTCAGTGAGCGAGCGACGTGTGTCTTTGTCAGAAATTGTGGCAGCCGGCTGACACTGTCCGTATGTAATGTGATAAGCCGCAGCTTGCAACATCGGATCATTTTCGTCGCCCCAGTCACCAACGAGTACATCGTCTGCACTACAATTCGGCGCTAAACCGTCATAATAACGACCTTCGTCGATAGCATTCACGGTTTCGAAATTCACCACAAAAGCGCGTTTGTCGCAAATCAACTCAGGAATCTGTCCAACCGGCTTACCACAGGTAGGTTGGCCAATAACAACGACGTCAATGTACGGATCTAAAGAGTTAATGATTAACTCAGATGAGGAACAACTCGCACCCGTAGTCAAAATATAGACACGGTTCAAATTCAGTTGTTGAATGCCATCATATAGTTGAAATTGCTCGATGAAATTGGAGTCAGTATTATTGGCATTGAACAGATATTTGGTGAATACCTCACCAATGACTGTATCGCCAGCAGCTTGTGTCGATGCTTGGTTTGCATAACGAGTAAGACCACCGCCGTTATAACGAAGGTCAATCACCAACTCATCGACGCCCATAAATTGGTCATAAGCACTATTTAAGTCTTCACCGGTGCGGTTAATAAAGCTGTTCAATACGTAATAACCAACTTCTTTGCCGTCGATTAAGAAGCGCTCAGTCGCTAGTACCGTATTGGTTTCGACAATTTCTTTGGTGAGTACATCGGTGTAGCTGACACCATCCATATCTCGCCAAGTTAATTCAACGCTTACGCCAGTTTCAGCGCCACCGAGGGCTTCTTGATAACGATTTTGCTGAATCAGTGTTTGCACCGATTCGCCATTGATATGTGTTATCTCATCGGAACGTTTCATACCGGCAATTTCGGCCGGAGAATCTGCGTAGACATAATTGATGAATACACGGTCATCGAGCGTTAATCTTGAACTGAAACCAAAACCAGCATACTCAGCGTCAACAAAGCGACTTTGATATTCCTCTTCGGTAAGAATAAAGCTGTACCGGTCTTCCGGTACCACCAAAGCTTCCAGCAAATCATAAATATTATTGTAATTATCAGGATTAACATTGGTCGGCATATCTTCGTTCCACAAGTAATCCTCTTGCATATAGTCGTAGAAGGTGTCGACTTGTCCGCGAGCGCTGCACTGTTCAACGATAGGACCTACAGTTACATCGCCGTCACCCCCACAGCCGGCTAAAACTAAACAACTAGCAATACTTGTTAAGACGAGTTTGGCGGATGATTTCATAAGAATAATCTCTATGTTGATAATCGACGTATTCATAAGATGACAGATTTTTAACTAAATCTCCAAGATTTGACTAGTGACGGATGATTTTTATTTTGGCACACTGCCTGCCGACACGGAGATAAGAGATAGCTATATGACCGCAGTAATGATTGATCTTGAAGGCACTGAATTAACCGACTCAGAACGTGAGCTGTTAGCTCATCCTGCAGTGGGTGGCGTGATCTTCTTTAGTCGAAACTTCGAAAATCATCAGCAATTGCTGGAACTTGTCCGTCAAACTCGTGCTGCGGCTCGCAATCCACTCATTTTAGCTGTGGATCATGAAGGTGGACGGGTGCAACGTTTCCGCGAAGGTTTTAGTGCCATTCCGGCAATGGCTGAAATTGGTCGCTATGCTGACAGTGAACGGCAAGCCCAACACTGGGCGCAAGAGTTGGGTTGGTTAATGGCGGCTGAGGTCTTAGCGTTGGATATCGATATTAGCTTTGCTCCTGTGCTCGATGTGAACGGCATAAGTGAAGTTATTGGCGATCGCGCATTTGCGCAGAAAGCTGAACAGTTAACGCCAATTGCTCGTGCTTTCATTCGTGGTATGCATCAAGCGGGTATGAAGGCAACCGGTAAGCACTTTCCTGGGCACGGTTCTGTGCGCGCCGACTCGCACATTGAAATACCTGTTGATGAACGTAGTTGGGAAGAAATTTTAGCAACTGATTTGCCGCCGTTTATCGAACTTGCCAGCTGCCTCGATGCTGTCATGCCTGCGCACGTTATCTATCCGGCAGTCGACGATAAGCCAGCTGGGTTTTCAAGTTATTGGCTGCAAGATATTTTGCGCGCGCAATTGCAATTCAACGGTATTATTTTTAGTGACGATTTAGGTATGGCTGGCGCGACAGTTGCAGGAAGCATGAGCGAACGCGCCCATGCGGCGCTGGATGCTGGTTGCGATATGGTGTTGGTATGTAACGATAGGGCTGGCGCAATTGAAGTAATCAATGCCATTGAGCCACGGCTTGAACAACTGAAGAAAAACGCGGCACGTTGTTATCAGCAACTCAGTAAACCCGCCGGTATGACGATGAATGTGTTGCAGAATCATCCTCGCTGGCATGGCGCTCAGGCGGTACTTACTGAAATGAGTAATGCGAAAGACAAACGTTAACTCACGATTCATATTGCAGCGGGTCAGTTACCTGATTCGCTGCAAAAGCCTCAAGCCGTTCAACACAGGCTCCACATTTACCACACGCCTTTTCACGACCGTTGTAGCATGTCCAGGTTTGGCTGTAGTCAAGGTTCATACGTAAACCATCCGCCAATATTTCTGCTTTGTTGTTGCGCAGATAAGGTACTTCAATTCGAACTGGCTCGTAGTTAGCAATGAGGCTGACAGCGTTCATTTTTTCGACAAACTCAGGGCGGCAGTCGGGGTAAATGGCGTGGTCGCCTGAGTGTGCACCATAGTAAACGGCTTCGGCGCCCAAACTGACGGCGTAACCAATCGCTAACGACAATAAAATCATATTTCGGTTAGGAACGACTGTTGATTGCATCGATGCTTCAGCGTAATGACCTTCAGGAATTTCAATATCGGAGGTGAGAGAACTTCCTGCTAATAGACTATTTATCGCTGTGATATCGACCACTTTATGCGGAATTCCAAGCTGCTGACAAACACGTGCTGCAGCATCAAGTTCTCGCACATGGCGTTGTCCGTAGTTGAAGCTAAGTGCAAAAACTTCATGCCCGTGGCGTACTGCATGGTGCAATACGGTAAATGAATCCATACCACCAGAGTAGATAACGACAACTTTTGCCATGTTACGATCCTAATTTGACTCAATTTACGCTAAAATTCGCTGAATATTGTAACCTAAATTATTTTCAAGATGTTGGAGAATCCTATTAATACGCTCTATCCAATTAATGAAGTGTTCCAAACCATTCAAGGTGAGGGCATTTTCACCGGAGTTCCAGCAGTTTTTATTCGTTTGCAGGGGTGTCCTGTAGGGTGTCCGTGGTGCGATACGCAACATACTTGGGAACAGCATGCGAGTGATGAGGTGGCATTATCGCAGGTTACGGAAAAAACTCAGCCAACAGCGCAGTGGGCGAATGCAACGGCCGAACAGCTGGTCGAGCTTATGCGGCAAAAAGGCTATAGCGCGCGTCATATCGTTATCACTGGTGGTGAACCAGCTATGTATGATTTAACCCAGCTCGGTGAGGCACTCGAACAAGCTGGCTTCAAATTACAGATTGAAACCAGTGGTACTTTTCCATTAAAGGTTACTGATGCAACCTGGGTTACCGTTTCGCCTAAACTCGACATGCCAGGTGGCTATATGGTGCGCCCGGATTGTATGAAAAGAGCCGACGAGATCAAGTACCCAGTGGCGATGCAAAAGCACATTGATCAACTTGACAAGTTATTAGCCAGCTGTCCGCCGCGAGAGGGCGTTAGTATTGGATTGCAGCCAATTAGTCAGCGTCCTCGCGCAACCGAGTTAGCGATGAAAGTTTGTATTGAGCGCAACTGGCGTCTGTCCGTTCAGCTCCATAAGTATCTTAATATTGAGTAAGTGAAAACCGACTACCAAATGCCTCACTAATTTGTAGCGCTACACTGAGTTTCCTAATCAACCTTCGATAAGGAAACTCAGATGCGAACTACCCAAAAGCTTTCCTATCCTTCCGCGTTACGTCGCAGCCTCGGTCAGGGTATGACCGAATACATTATCATCGTTGCGCTAATTGCAGTTGCTGCCATTGGTGTCTATTCGTTGCTTGGGAAAACTGTACGTGGCCAAGTAGCGGGCATGGCCAGCGAAATAACAGGGCAAAGCTCAACCAATCAGCTGAATAGTGCTCGAAGTGCGGCGAGACGAGCAAGTACGCTTGGGCGTCAAGATGTCAGTCTGGGTAATTATGATGAAGTTACTGAGTCTGGTAATTAAGATGCAAGGTGATCGTGGATACGTCAGTGTTCTGATATTACCGGCCATTGCGGGATTGTTAATCTTATTAGTGTTGATAGTGTCGCAGCAGCAACGACTTCAGCAACGTTGGCATCTGCAAAGTGCGGCGGACAATATGGCCATAAGCGCGGCAACCATTATTGCGCGCGAGTTTAACCTCATTGCGATTATCAATCGTGCGTTAATTGCGAATCACGTTGCCCAAGGGCAATTATTGGGATTAGCGAGTTGGTTGAGCAACCTCAACTCAGCTACTGAAAGGCTCGCATTAGTGAGTAGTATCATCCCCTATGTGAATGTCATTACACGTCATTTAGCAACGGCGGTAAACCATATAGAGAGGCCTCTAAATAGGATTATTAACAGTGCGTTAATGATGCAGCGAGCGCTGCTAGCCTCGCTACAAACCGCGCAATGGATGATTCGGGCTTCATTCGCCATGATGATACCGAAGAGTCTTGCAGAAATCGCCCAGGTTCAAAAAATTGAGCAGCATTCATGGACGTTATTGCATGCTCCAGGAATTTTAAAGTTTCCATGGTTGTGGTGGCGATACCTACCGCTCCAACATGCCTCCAGAGATGATGGGTTGTTGTTGGAGATGACACAGAATAGCCGTGATCCTTTCTCTAAAAGCCGCAGCTATAAATGGTTTGATGGCGGTTTAATTAAAGCGCAAAAAGCGGGTGGTAGTGAACTGGTTGCCAGTAAAAATGGGCAGTGGGCATGGCAGTCTATGGATACGGTAGCACTGCATCTACGCCTACTGTTTAAGCGAGAGGAAATTCCTTGGGGTGACGGCACGACCTATCAGAATAGATTGTTAAACAACGTCAATGAAAATCAATTTGGCGAAAGCCGCCGACTTAATCCTCGAGCGACGCAACTGGCGCTGATTAATCAGCAACGATTGGGAACTACAGATACACCTTACTATTTTAGTCGTGAACGGTTAGATCCGAGTGATTGGCCTTCCGTCATTATTAAATTTGATCACGTTATCGCGAAAGCAGGAATTCGATTTTCACGGCCGCAAACAATCATGCCAAGAGCCAAAATCTCAATTGAGCGAGCGAACATGTTTAATGCGCTTTGGGAACCAGAACTACAGTCACTTAGTGCACAAGAAAAACTAATTTTGAGCCGCTTTGCGCAGGATTCTCTATGAAATACACGTCATTAAATAACGAATATGGGCAAGGTATGGTTGAGTTTATTCTAATACTTGGGCTCGTTGCTGTGACTTTGTCCTTCAGTATTGAAAAGGTGCACGGAGCCTTGTTTTCGCAGCACCAGGAGCTTAATGAATTACGAGCCAAAATCTTACAGCCGATATCTGACAGCTCCTGGCAACGTCAGCCGTCAGATGCATTTAGTGCGCAAGTCAAGCCGGTACTAGCGCCTTTGAATCGTTATACCGCACTAAAATTAGGTTTGGACAATCTTTATTATGTCGCATCCGAACAATCACCTTATCAATTAGCGCGATTAACAGATGGGTGGCAGCTAGATAGCAATGCTGAACTGTTATCTTATCCACAATCGCTAACTTTGAGCCATTATTTAAACCAAGTTGGCTTGAGTAATGTACTCGATGTTGTTGGGGTATTGCCGATTGCCGAGGAGCTTAGTCATGACTCGCTGGTTCTTGGTAAAGTGGATGCGGATATCACCCCCTACGAATTGCGCTGTGTCGACCCAGTATGTCGCTAATTGCATCGTGGATGTTAGCTCATGCGCAATTGGTGGCAGAGAATAGCCATGGCGCACTGTGGCAGTTAAACGAGGCAAATTTGGTGGCGCAGTTTGTGGAACATTTTTCCTGTGAACCAATCGGTGATTTACGCGCGAACTTCTATTGTCGCGCGAGCGAACATGAAATTTGGCACATCCAGATACTTAATGGCGCTTATTTCGCGCAATCGTTTAAATTGCGGGATCAACCATTACAACCGCAAAATACCTGGCTTGGTACGAAGCTTCTGACGCAGCAATTTGAAAAGTATCGGATTGAAATCTTTGCGTCTCCTCACCGGTCAAAAACTTTAGCTGATGGATTTAGCTTTCGATATGGTGCTCGCCTTGCATCTGTTAAGGAAATAGAACATGGACGTTATCACATACTCTTGGAAAACCCAGAAACCTCGGTGCTGTTGGTACAACAGAAAACAGTTACCCATAGCATCCAAATTACAGCAAGGGCAAAGCCTCGTTGAGAGCATAGTGGTGATGTTGTTGGGGAGTATTATTTGGATTATCCCAGTAACATCGGCCGGACACTCAATTGTGACGATGGTTAAGCATATCGTTCAATCGACAGCGGCTCACGTTGATTGGATTTGGCAGTATTTTGTTCTGAATCCGTTGGTTTGGTGACGCCTCATGTTGACCTTAACTCCGAAAGCAAAGCTCGCTGCGCTGGTTATGCTGAGTTTGGCTCTGAGTCTTGCAAGCTATCAGTTAGTCACTGGCTATGTTGCCGAGCAAGCGTCGATTGAAGTCGAAGAACAACGTGAACAAGAGCTTGGCATATTAGTTACCCAACGCGACATTTTAGTTGGGGAAATTATTAATGCTGACACGTTGGTGATTCGAAACTTTCCGCAAAGCTTAGTACAAGATGGATGGCTCCGCCCCGAAGATGCTCCGAGTATACTCGGGTTAGCCTCCAGCCGATTTATTGATCGCGGAGAGCCGCTTACGGCTAATGCAATTGAGCCCTATCAAACACCGCGATTTGCGGCGAAATTACGCCCTGGGTTTTATGCTGTAACAAGTCTAGTTTCCGTGCAGCAGTTGCACAACGGACTGGTCAAAATTGGTGACAAAGTGACGCTTCGAGGGAATAACTTCCAAGAAAATAATAAGCCATTAGTCTTGGTTAATATTCCAGTGATTGCAATGGACAACTTTGATGACCATGCACAGATCGACGTCAACCCCTCGCACTATTTGCCTAGCACAATGACATTTGAATTGACCGCGGAGCAAGCTGCTAAGTTTGAGACGATGAGAATGCAGAATTTTGAAGTTTGGTTGCAACACGCCGAAAGCTCATATGTTTCAGTAACGCCATCACCCCCAATAAAGATACATCGATTTTTTGCCAAGGAGGTCGAGCTCGATGCGATCTATTAATCTATTTCTCGCGATCATTCTGGCGATAAGTGTCAATTCCGCTCATGCCTTAAATACCTTGAGCCTGAAAGTAGGAGAAACGCAAATTATTTCGCTCAAGGGCGTTTCTGATGTTGTCGTGGGAAATGAAAACTTACTGAAAGTGGAGTTATTGCCACCACATGATTTGGTTATTAAAGCTATCTCTTCTGGATATACCGAGCTGCTGGTTCGTTACGAGTCTGGGAGTAATGATAAAATTCCAATAGTCGTTAATGCGCCGTTGGATAAAAAAGAACAGCTTCACCTACAGTGGCTTAAGCAACAGTACTCGCAATTACAGTTTGACGAGAAAGCGGGTACGACAGTCATTTCTGGACAATTACCCCAACTCGAACTGGAGCAATTTAAGCGGGCGATAATTGATTATCCGGATTGGTTAATTCAGGTGAGTGAAGTGCCTGCCGCTATCGATCAAATGATCGAGTTGCAGGTCACCATTCTTGAAGTGAAACGACAAAGCGCTCAACACCTGGGAATTAAGTGGCAGCATTCAATAAGTGGCCCAACCCTCAGTGATGCGAGCGCGCAGTGGGTAACGTTTCCGATTACTTTACTCTCGACAGTAAATTTACTTGTCCAAAATGGACATGCACGAATACTTGCTGAACCGAAGTTGATTGCCGCTAGTGGTGGGCAAGCAGACTTTCTTGTTGGCGGAGAGTTTCCAATCCCCCAGGTTCTGGCGCAAGGAGCACAGGATGTCGAGTTTCGTGATTACGGCATCTCTTTATCCATGTCGCCTCATGATCTGGGCGGTGGTCAAATATCAACAGAGATTAAAGCGCAGATCAGCACAATAGATCCGGCAACCGCTATTCAAGGAATTCCAGGAATGCTAACTCGACGAGTGAGCAGCCTGATTACTGCCAAGAGTGGCGAAGCCATTATTTTGTCCGGATTACTCAGTCAAGAACAATCGTTGCAGGCGGAATCGTTTCCCCTACTGCATCAAATTCCGATCTTAGGAGAGTTATTTTCATCGCGCGAATTTCGTGATGCTGAAACCGAGTTATTCGTAGTTGTGACGCCGTTGCTGCAATCACATCAACGTCAAACTCAACAATCACATGAGCATGCGAAGTCATTAATTAAATCATTTCGTGATAACGCAACCTGCGTGGGGTTAACCGATGGCTTTTAATAGTGATTTAGCGCGGCAACACCTGCGACAAACTTTGCAACGAAGTGAACAAAATATCGAGCAAATGTCAGCTGCAGAACTGCAACAGCATGCGGTCAATATTTTAGAGAACTATCAGGCTAGTTTGTCGGTTAATGATGCGAACGAATTATCATTAGCTATAGAGAATATCGTAAATGACTGCATCGGTTTCGGTCCCTTGACCAGCTTGCTTCATGATAATGCGATTTCCGAGATCATGGTAAATGACTTTCAAACAATCTTCGTCGAGAAGGAAGGGCAACTGTCCCGCTGTCCAATTTCATTTTCAAGTGAAGAAGAGTTGCTGCGCGTTATTGATCGAATTATTACGCCGCTGGGACGTCGATTAGACAGTTCGCAACCGATGGTTGATGCGCGCATGCCAGATGGTTCTCGCATAAATGCGGTGCTATCTCCATTGGCACTTAGAGGCAGCTGTTTAACAGTTCGAAAGTTTCTAGCAAAGCGACTGCAGTTTGATGACTTGGTTCGTCAAGGTGCGCTATCGACTGAAGCTGCTGACTATTTGCTTCGATGTGTGGTTGAGCGCCGGAATATTTTAATCGCAGGAGGTACTGGTACCGGAAAAACGACGCTTCTTAATACGTTGGCAGGCGTCATTCCATCGCATCAACGGGTCATCACGATTGAAGATGCCGCTGAACTACAGCTGTCACATCAAAACTTAATAGCGCTTGAGGCGAGACCTCCAAACGCCGAAGGAAACGGAAAAATAGCGATTCGCGACTTATTGATCAATGCGCTCAGGATGCGCCCCGACCGAATCATTGTCGGTGAGTGCCGTGGTATTGAAGCGATAGATATGTTGCAAGCAATGAATACAGGTCACGAAGGCTCATTAACAACCTTACACGCTAACAGTGCTCGTGACGCAATTCGGCGGCTTGAAGTTATGGTTCTTATGGCAGGTCTTGAGATTCCTCTGTCGGCAATTCGGCAACAAATTGCATCGGCGATCGATGTCATTATCCAAATTCAGCGCACAAATGAAGGCGCTCGGGTCATTCGTGAAATTTCCGAAGTGTCGGGAGTTGATGCCGATGTTATCCAAATGAATCAAATGTTTATTCGAGAGATGAATCAGTGTAATGCCACAGGAGTGCTTTCCACATGGCATTAACCGACATGGGGTTAACAATCGGAGCACTCGTTATTGTTGCGTTAGCATGCGTTTATTTAACCTCCGTTGTCCTCGTGATTACCATGATTTCGCGGTGGAAAAATCCCGCACAAAAGTGGTTGAAAGATAGTACCGAGCAATCGCTTGCAGATTTCTTAATTTACTTACCGGCTAAAATATTTTGGGAAAGACTAGCGTTGCTCGTTTTGCCGCTATTGATGATCATTGGCTTAATCTCCTCTGCTCTAATCAGTTTTCTAGTCGGATGCGGCATGGCTGTCGCTGCGATAGTGACGAAAAATTATTTGCTGGCGCGACGACATCGTCTTATCACCGTTCAACTTCCAGACGCTATTGATCTTCTGGTAACGGCAATGCAGGCCGGACTTAGCTTCAATGCAGCATTTGAGCGCAGCGGATTGCAGGTTGCAGCGCCACTGAGATACGAATGGCTACTCGTTATTCGCAGAATGCGCACAGGTGAGACGCCAATTGTTGCGCTCAAGAGCTTCTATCTGCGAGTTAATACCGAAGCGGTTTTGCAGATGTTACTAACGATGCAACTCGGTATACAGCATGGCTCTCAGCAAGCGGATATTCTCCAGCGATTGGCGGTAACTTTAAGGCAGCAGCAGTATGCAATAGAGCGGGTAAAG
This sequence comes from Pseudidiomarina marina, assembly GCF_044807045.1. Lineage (NCBI taxonomy): Bacteria > Pseudomonadati > Pseudomonadota > Gammaproteobacteria > Alteromonadales > Idiomarinaceae > Pseudidiomarina > Pseudidiomarina marina. The sequence goes on from NZ_CP085233.1 coordinate 1,117,053, forward strand.
AGTTTATCTGCGCAAGCTCGATTGCAAGGAAAAGTTATGATGCTACTTCCTCTTGGCCTTTTTACAGCGCTACATTTTTTGCACCCTGAAAACACCGTCATGCTAACTCAAACCGAGCCTGGTCATTATTTACTGGCAGCCAGCGCTGGATTGATGATGTTAGGGCATTTCCTCATTCGAAAAATTTTAGGCGATGCCTATGCCAATTGATAATTTAATGTGGGTGGTTTTAATGGTGACCAGCGTGACCATTTCGGCCTTATGGATTGGCGTTATTGGTCTTTGCAATGAAAGTCGCCTGCTGAAACGAGGGCTCAATGCGTTACTTAACGCATTGCCCGAAAACTTAACCTCGACGATTACTAGGTTGGCGCAGCAGTCAGTTCCCGAACAAAGCCCTTCTGAATGGTTACTCCATCGTATTCTCGTCGTTTTAACGATTTTACTCATTGTGAGTTTGCCAATTGGTTTGTTGATAAAACTCAGTGTTCTTTTGCCGCTAGCCATTGTGGTGATTGCACGCCGTAACCGACGACAAGTCTATCTGAAAAAAGTGCTAAGGCAGTGGCCTAGTGCGCTTGATATGGTTGCCATGTTGATGCACTCCGGATTATCGTTTCGAGCCGCACTCCATGCGCTGCAAAACATCCCGAATGATTTGTCTGCCGCCACCGAAATTTCAAGGCTTCACCGGCTGCAGCAAAGTGGTTATTCGCTGCATCAAGCTGTTGATGGATTGTCTCATCGCATACCCCACCCGTGGATCAGCTTATTTGCTGGCGCTGTGTTACAAGCGCACCAAACCGGCGGTGCATTAGCGAATACTTTAAAAGTGCAAGCGAATCAGTTCCGCCAACAACAGTTGTTAGAAGCTGAAAAGCGTGCGCAAGAAGTTTCAGTCAAATTAATGTTACCCCTTATTTTTTGTTTTTTTCCCGTAACCATGTTGCTGATACTAGGTCCGGTGTTTATCGGGTTTACCCAAGGAGGAGTTATATGAAACAGGGATGTTTCTATCTTAATTCGAGTGGTCGCTGCATTTGGCGTGATGTCAAAGTGATGGAGTATTTCCCCCAGCGTCTGGTAGGAATGCTTTATCTGCGAGTTGCATCACCTCAACGAGCATTTTGGTTTCCTCGGTGTAGCGCTATTCATACCTGGGGAATGCGTTTTGCGATCGATGTAATAGGATTGGATAAGCAACTTAAAATAGTGAAAGTAGTGCGCAATGTTCAACCCGCTAATGTGGTGCGACTGACAGGTGTTGACTCCATCATTGAGTGTGAAGCCGGATGTCCACTTCCTTTAGAATTTTGGCAAGGTCAAACACTCAAGTTCTGTGTAAAGGAGCCGGTTTATGACTAACTACTCCTATCTGTTTATCCTACTCGCCTTGGTCATACTTACGAGTGGCTGCAAAACCACAAAAGATGTGAACTTTTCTTCGGTTGAACAACACTATTCAATCGCGAGCGATGTCTACCAGCAAGGTGATTTGCATACCGCAGAGGGTTTTCTGCAAAAAGTCATTAAAGCGCAGCCAAATCACCGCGAAAGTTGGTGTTTGTTAGGGCACGTTTACTATCGATTAAATAGCTACCGAGCGGCCGATAACGCCTACCAAAGATGTTTGTCGCTGCGCGCTGAGCAACCTCAAATTTGGCATAATCTAGCTGCTGTCAAACTGCGCCAAGCAACCGAGTTACTAATAACGGGATTACCTTATTTGGAGCCCAATGAGAGTAATGTAACTTTCAATGCGAATTATCGATTGTTGTTGCAGGAGCTTGCTCGTCTGCATGGTGTATCCAGTTTGATTCTGGAGAGCAGCATTGAGCGTTAGACAAGCGGGATTATTTACTCCTCTATTTGTTGCCATCGTACTTATTGTCGCTGCCGCGATGATGCCGTTACCTCCTAGTAAGCAAGTTGTCGAGCTTGAAAAGTTGCGATATGAACACTCAGTCTGGTGGTTTTGGCAACAAGCGGCGGCCCATTATTATCGGAAGTTCGATGTGTGGCCACAGTCACTTACCGAATTAGCTCTAACGTTTGATCTGACACCCGCACCGGATTTCTTATCCGGGTTTGCAGAGCAAAACGGCTTCAGATTAAGCTGGACGCAATTAAGCGCCACACAAATCGAGTTATTGAAAAATGGGTTAAGTCATCCGCATGTTGAACTATCCGAAGATCAAATTGATGCGGTAATGGGGATGTCGACGCCACTGAATGAAGTTGAAGGTATTTATCGTTCTGAAAGCTCAACCATGGCGTCAAATCTTTCTCTAGATAGTCACAATATAGTTCGCGCTCGAGATGTTTATGTGCGAGAAGCCGAGGTGAAAACACCGAGTGAACCGGATCGATTACGAACGACAACAGCAACGATGGCGTGGCTAGCCATCGATAGCCATGTGACGGTTGATAAAATTGCTCCAAACCCGTTGCGGGTTGACGAATTGACTAAGTTACTTAACGAAATCAATCAACAATATAGTAAGCTTGCAGCGCACATGGAATCTGAACCAGAAGGTCCGACTCCATATCAATCTTCATCAGAATATTGATTAGGTTGTGCGCGCAGGTCACGTGTATTTTCAACACGCTTTAATTCAAGATGAAGACCGGCTTTGGCAAGCAAATGCGCACTAATGGGAGCGGTTAAGAATAAGAAAATGGTGATTAATAATTCATGCCAAGAGAACGTGGCAGTGACAGAAAAATAAACGATAGAACCGAGAATAACACCACCAACACCTAATGTTGTGCTTTTGGTTGGTGCATGTAAACGCGCCATAAAATCAGGTAAGCGCGCAAGGCCTACCGAGCCTATCAAGGCAAAGAGGGCGCCTATAATGATCAGACTTGAAACCAACCAATCTGCCCAGCCAGGGAGTTCTGTCATATTCATATGTTATGCCCTATTCAATGATGTCGCCGCGAAGCAAGAATTTTGCCGCCGCTACCGTGCCAATAAAACCTAACATGGCGATTAAAAGTGCAGCTTCGAAATAAAAAGCGGTGCCGTGCCAGATACCAAACAACACCAATAGCGCAAGTGAATTAATATAAATTGTATCTAACGCGAGTATGCGATCAGGTAAGTCTGGCCCACGAAATAGTCGCCATAAGTTCAGCAACAAAGCCACGCTAAAGGCGACAAAGGCGAATTGAACGGCGAAAACTAACATTTGAAAATCTCCTTTAGACGCATTTCGTAGCGTTGCTTAATTGATGCTATCAATTTTTCATGATCATCAACATTGAGTGCATGAATCATCAGTGCACGACCATCGCGACGAATTTCCGCGGTAATTGTACCCGGTGTTAAGCTTATTGTGCTGGCCAGAACCGTGATTGGTACTTCACCAACAATGTCCAACGGGTATTCAATTAGAGCCGGCTTGATGCGACGCGAAGGCATCAAAATAATCGCCGCAATGTTCAAGTTAGAAATCAGTATATCGACCAAGAGCAAAAAGAAATATTCAATTGCCTTGAACGGTTTATGAATGGTTGCTGGAAAATCTCGCCCACGGTTCGTATAAAGGGGAATTGCCACGGCTAGAATCGCACCAAGCACAACCAAGCCAGGTGTAATCGTGTTTTGCAGCAGTAACCAGAAAACCAGCAGAAACAGGCTGAGAAACGGCGCAGGTATAAATTTATTCATTGGAATACCCCTCTCCTAACACGGCTTCAATGTACGAAGCAGGGTGCATCACGTCATATGCGATACCATTAATGAACGTACTAATACTTCCCGCGAAAATAGTTAATCCAATAATGGCTAACAGCAATAATCCAATGGCGACTAACTGCCCGGTTGGGTGGCTGACGTCTCCAGGTTTACCATCGAAGGTATGCCAGAACATGCGGCTACCAGCTCGTGATAATGAAATCATCACCAAAAAAGTACTGCCAAGAACTAGTGGCCACAGCAGTGCTACTTGAGCTCCAGTTCTTGCCGCTTCAAGGATAAATAATTTTCCGATGAATCCGGAAAATGGTGGCATACCGATAATCGCAATCGCGGCAGCGAAGAACATCATACCTAAAATGGCGTGTTGTGCCATTTTACGTCCTTTAACTATTCGCGATGCCGTTTTGCCGCGTTGTTTGGCAACCACATCAACAATCAAAAATAGGGCTGCTGTGATAAAAGTTGAGTGCAACATGTAGTACATCACGGCAGTAATAGAGCGTTCAGAATTCATGCTAAATGTGGTTAGCATTGTTCCAACTGAAATTACAACGAGATAGGCGATGACTAAACGCAAATCACGACTACCTATAACGCCAAGAGCACCAATGGCGAGAGTACCGAGACCTAACCACCAAAGCCATTCGTAACCTAATAATGCGGCGGCACCAGAATCATCGCCAAAGATCAGAGTGAAAACGCGAATAATTGCGTAAATACCGACTTTTGTCATGATGGCAAATAACGCGGCCACAGTTCCTGTTGTCATTGCATAAGCTTGTGGTAACCAAAAATACAGTGGTAATAGAGCTGCTTTAAGTGCGAAAACAATCAATAACAGCAACCCACCAACTCGAGCAATGTGCGCATCGTCTGCTTGCAGGCTTGCGACTTTATGGGCGAGATCGGCCATGTTTAACGTGCCAGTAATGCCATAAATAACGCCAAGTGCGATCAAAAATATTGCCGAACCAGTTAGATTCAGTAGCACGTAGTGCAAAGTCGCTCGAAGTTTTTGCTTCCCACCACCGTGCATTAAAAGTGCATAGCTTGATATCAACAAAATTTCGAAGAATACGAATAAGTTAAATAAGTCGCCGGTCAGAAATGCGCCGAGAATACCAAGCAGCTGGAATTGAAATAGTGCTTGGAAATGCGAACCAAGATTATCTTCTCCGTAGCACGCATACCAAAGTACCGGGAGCGCTAGTAATGCGGTTAATAACACCATGAGGGCAGACAGTTTGTCGGCCACGATGACAATACCGTACGGTGCCTGCCAACTTCCTAATGCGTAAACACTAGGGCCGTGCTGCGACTGTAATAGCAGTAATATAGCCACCGCTATCAATGCGACACATGAAGTCATTCCAATTGCTCGGCGGTAGCGCTGCGGTTCATCGCCCCAAGGCAACAGTTGCAACAAGGCGGCAAGCATTGGAATAAGTAAGGGAAGTATGACAAAGTGCTGGCTTAACATTAGCGCTGCGCCTCCCCATCATTTTGATTGGGTTCGTTGACTTCATCCGTACCAAGCTCGCCTCGCACTCGCACCGCTAAAATAATTGAATAAGCGGTCATGGCAAAGCCGATAACAATTGCAGTAAGAACTAAAGCTTGCGGTAATGGGTCGGTATATTCCGATTGATTTCCAATAATTGGTAATTGGTTCAATACCAGTCGGCCAGTCGAGAATAGAAATAAATTCACGGCGTAAGACAGCATCGTAATGCCAATGACGATAGGAAACGAGCGACCGCGAAGAATCAGATAAATACTGCAGGCAGTTAGCATGCCTACGGTAACTGCATATAAGGCTTCCATTAATGCTTCTCCTGTCTTGGACGGTGACGTGTAGTCATTTGACCGAAGTTGGCCAATATCATCAAAGTGGCACCAATAACGGTGAGATAGACACCGAGATCAAACAAAATTGCCGTGGCGAATTCGAACTCACCAACAATCGGCCAATGAACATGGGTAAACCACGATGTCAAAAAGTTATGGCCAAAGAACCAACTGCCAACGCCGGTGAATAGGGCGATCATGACGCCAACTGACGCTAGGGTTTGGTAATTGTAATTAAATCGATGTTTGACCCAGTCTACACCGTTCGCCATGTACTGTAGGATCATGGCCGATGCAGTAATCAAACCAGCGATAAACCCTCCGCCAGGCAAGTTGTGTCCACGCAAGAAAATATAGAACGATACCATGAGCGCTAAAGGCAATATTGCTTGCGAAACAGTCTGTACCAACAGCGGGTGTTTCACACGGTGCCAAGGTCGTCCATCGACATCGCTAGATGGCATAAATGGACGTAAGTTATTCAGTAACTTATGAATGCCGGCTGCAGCAATGGCGAGTACCGTAATTTCGCCTAATGTGTCAAAGCCACGGAAATCGACGAGAATGACGTTTACTACATTCGTACCGCCGCCACCCGATACCGAGTTCTCAAGGAAAAAGTCTGAGATACTGTTCATTGGACGAGTCAAGAATGCGTAGTTGAGCGAGCCGACTATTCCGCCCACAAATCCCGCAAGTAGAATATCTCGAGCGACACGGCCACCACTTGACGCTTTCGGTATACGTTGTGGCATAAAGAACAGTGCCAATATCATCAAGATAATACTGACCACCTCTACTACCAATTGGGTTAAAGCCAAATCGGGCGCTGAAAAATGGATAAACGTAAGTGATACCATCAAGCCAACCACGGATAACATCATTAACGAGGTGAGCCGTTGATGGTGAAACGCCGCGGTTCCAATCGCGGCCAAAATGGTAATGACTGCACCAGCTAAACTCACTGCGTTAACAGGCAGTTGCTCGCGTGACCCCGTTAACTGATTTATTTGATACAACTCTGGTAACACAAATACCACAGTTATAATGAGCAGGGCGGCGATGTAGCGTTGCAGCGAGCCGGTTTCGACTCGATTCATGAGTCCATCACAAAAGTTGGTCACCGACTTAACAATTTTCGCGAATACTTCTTTCGCGTCGTGGTGGTCAAACTGCCGATTAAACGACAGTAAATCTTCTCGATAGACATAAATTCCCACGCCACCAATGATCGCCAGAATACTCATCAACAGCGCGAGGTTAAAGCCATGCCAAATTGAAATAGTAACGTCAATGGAAGTAGGGCTGACTACCGCTATAGCTGTTTGTAATAAGTCGGAAACAAACAACATGGGCGCGACGCCGACGGCAATACACAGCGTCGCTAAAATGATAACTGGAGCGCGCATCATTAACGGTGGTTCATGTGGTGTTTTGGGTAGGTTCTCTGCGACCTTATCGAAGAACACGCCGTGCACAAAACGAATTGAGTAAGCCACCGACAACATCGCTCCAGCAGTGGCCAATACTGGAACTAACCAAGATAGACCGCCGAACAAGTGTTGTTGATATGACTCAACGAACAACATTTCTTTTGACAAAAAGCCATTGAATAGTGGGATTCCTGCCATGGCTGCCGACGTGATTAGAGCAAGCACCATGGTGTACGGCATAAACTTGCGCAAGCCACTGAGCTTTCTCAAATCGCGACTGCCAGTTTCATGATCAACAATGCCGGCAATCATGAACAATCCGGCTTTGAACGTTGCGTGGTTCAGAATATGGAACAGTGCCGCAAGTAAGGCACCGGCGCTACCTAAACCAAGTAGCATGGTAATTAATCCAAGGTGACTAATTGTAGAAAATGCCAGTAATCCTTTAAGGTCCGTTTTAAACAGCGCAAAGTAGGCACCGAAGAGCATTGTTGCCAATCCGGTTAACGTAACGATCGCGAACCACTCAGGTGTGCCGCCTAATACAGGAAATAAGCGAGCCATTAAGAAAATACCCGCTTTCACCATAGTCGCTGAATGTAAGTATGCGCTTACTGGCGTCGGTGCTGCCATTGCATGGGGAAGCCAAAACTGAAATGGGAATTGAGCTGATTTGGTAAATGCGCCGAGTAATACCAGCAGTAAAGCAGGAATATATAGCGAATGCTCGCGGATAGAATCAGCTGCGGCAAAGACAGCATCTAATTGATAACTACCCGCTATATTGCCAATCAACAGAATACCGGCAAGTAACGCCAGCCCACCTGCACCGGTGATGGCAAGCGCCATTCGCGCACCGCGGCGTGCATTGCTTTGATGAAACCAATAACCGATTAACAAGAAGCTTGAAATACTGGTGAGCTCCCAGAACAACCAAAGTAAAATGAGGTTGTCTGCGGTGACGATGCCTAACATCGAGCCCATAAATAATAGTAAACATGCGAAAAAACGGCCGCTATCGTCTTTCTCACTTAAATAATAATGAGCATAAGTGATGATCAGTAGACCAATGCCGAGGATTAAACCGGCAAATAGTAGCGATAACCCATCTAAACGAAAGCTGAAACTCAATCCTAACGCCGGTAACCAATCGACATGGGTTGTTGGAACTAGCCCTTGCAAAGTTTGCGGGGCAAGAAACAAGAGAAGAAAGAAGCTTATTGCAGTAATTGTTGCCGTTGTGAGCGTAATGACCCAGCGCGGTCGGTTACTCACCAGTAGAGGTAATACCGCACCGATAAACGGCAACATAACGAGTATAGCTAGATTCATTGGAATCCTTATATTGCAAAAAGTTGATCGTTCCCAAGGTTTATACGATTGAATTTACCACTTAGCTCAAGCGGTTGCCAACAGCTTCGAACGTGACATATCGACGGTTTAACTCTTGTTCTGCGCGATCTGAACTCATAAATAAGTAGAGTGAAAGCGCTCGACATATAACCTTATTCTGTTAGAATTTGTCGCGTTGCTTATAACTCTAAGCAATATGAACCGCGACCCAATTCGCAGTTTGAAAATCAGCAAGCACGAACAAGTAAACTTTTCTTAGTTTATTTCCTACATCGCACTACCATCTCGAAATTTTATCTGTTACAATTCGCCGCCCTTTTTATAAGGGGAAGTCTTTTATTCTCGAAATTTAGGTTCACGAGTTTTGTGGCTTAATTTAGAGGGTAACTGGACAACAGCGACTCGAGAGGGTCTGTTTTTTACATAAAGCGGAGCACTGCAATGATCCAAATGCAAACTACTCTGGAAGTGGCCGATAACAGCGGCGCACGCAGCGTACAATGTATTAAGGTTCTGGGTGGCTCGCACCGCCGTTACGCAAACATTGGCGATATCATCAAAGTTTCTGTTAAAGAAGCGATTCCTCGCGGTAAAGTGAAGAAAGGTGATGTTGTGAATGCGGTGGTCGTTCGCACCAAGAAAGGCGTCCGTCGTCAAGACGGGTCAGTCATCCGTTTTGACCGCAACGCGGCTGTTTTGTTGAACAATAACAAACAACCGATTGGCACTCGTATCTTTGGACCAGTGACTCGTGAATTGCGCTCTGAGCAGTTCATGAAGATTATCTCTCTGGCACCAGAAGTACTGTAAGGAGTCCAGATATGGCGGCAAAAATCAAACGTGATGATGAAGTAGTAGTCCTGGCAGGTAAAGACAAGGGTAAGCGCGGTAAAGTGCTTAAAGTCGATACCGCTTCGAATCGTGTATTCGTTGAAGGCGTAAACATCGTTAAGAAACACCAGAAGCCAAACCCTGCATTGGGCGTAGCGGGCGGTATCGTGGAGCAGGAAGCACCAATCCACGTTTCTAACGTAGCAGTTTACAACCCAGAGACTGGTAAAGCAGATCGTGTTGGTTTCAAGATTGAAGACGGCAAAAAAGTTCGTTTCTTCAAATCTAACAACGCAATCATTTAATTTTTAATTTGGAGTTTTACGATGGCGAAACTGCATGATTTTTACAAAGAATCAGTAGTTCCTGAGCTGCTTAAACAGTTCGGCTACAACAGCGTCATGCAAGTCCCTCGGATTGAAAAAATCACCCTTAACATGGGTGTTGGTGAAGCTCTGGCTGACAAAAAGATTCTCGACAACGCAGTATCTGACCTTGAAGCAATTTCTGGTCAACGTCCGGTACGTACTGTTGCTCGTAAATCTGTCGCTGGCTTCAAAATCCGTGAAGGCTACCCAATTGGCTGTAAAGTGACTCTGCGTGGCGAGCGTATGTGGGACTTTTTGCAACGTTTAATTATGATTGCAATCCCACGTATTCGCGATTTCCGTGGTTTGAACCCGAAATCTTTCGATGGTCGGGGAAATTACAGTATGGGCGTACGTGAGCAGATCATCTTCCCTGAAATCGACTTTGATAAAGTTGATAAGGTTCGTGGTCTTGACATCACTATCACCACTACTGCAGGCACTGATGACGAAGCTCGCGCTTTGCTCGCTGCCTTTAACTTCCCGTTCAAGAAGTAAGGTGTAGAGTTATGGCAAAAGAGTCAATGAAAATGCGTGAGCTGAAGCGTCAAAAGCTAGCAGCTAAATACGCAGAGAAACGCATCGCACTGAAAAATGTGATCAGCGATCCGAATACTTCGGACGAAGAGCGTTGGGAAGCCGTGCTTAAATTGCAAAGTCTTCCTCGTGATTCGAGCCCAAGCCGTCAGCGTAACCGCTGCCGCGTAACGGGCCGCCCACACGGTTTCCTACGTAAGTTCGGCATGAGCCGTATCAAAGTACGTGAGAAAGCGATGCGCGGTGAAATTCCTGGCTTGAAAAAAGCTAGCTGGTAAGCCACGAGTCACGGGAGAAAGCAAATATGAGCATGCAAGATCCAATTGCGGATATGTTCACTCGCATCCGCAACGCTCAGGGTGCTAACAAAGTTGCCGTGCGCATGCCTGCTTCTAAGCAGAAAGTGGCTATTGCCCAAGTTCTGAAAGAAGAAGGTTATATCGCGGACTTCAGCGTATCTGGTGATGTGAAAGCAGAACTAGAAGTTACATTGAAGTACTTTGAAGGTAAGCCTGTTATTGAATCAATTGAGCGCGTAAGTCGCCCTGGTCTGCGTATCTATAAGAAACGCAACGAACTACCTAAAGTTATGGGTGGTCTAGGTGTCGCAGTTGTCTCTACTTCGAAAGGCCTGATGACTGACCGTGCCGCTCGCAAAGCGGGTCTTGGCGGTGAAGTTATTGGTTACGTAGCTTAACGAGGAGTTAGGAAATGTCACGAGTTGCTAAAGCACCGATTGCCATTCCTGCTGGCGTTGAAGTTACGCTAAATGGCCAGGAAGTAACAATCAAAGGTGCCAAAGGCTCATTGAGCCGTGTAGTTAACGATGCGGTTGAAGTTGTTAAAGAAGACAACGTTATCCGTACTATCCCACGTGAAGGCGTTGCAAACGCTACTGCGCAAGCAGGTACAGCACGTGCGTTACTGCAAAACATGGTGGTTGGTGTTGCGCAGGGTTATGAGAAAAAATTACAGCTGATTGGTGTTGGTTATCGTGCTAACACTGCGGGTTCTAAATTGAACCTGACGCTGGGCTTTTCTCACCCGATTGAGTTCGATATCCCTCAGGGAATCACTATCGAAGTCCCAGCACAAACTGAAGTAGTCGTGAAAGGTGTCGACAAGCAGTTAGTTGGTCAAGTTGCCGCTAACATTCGCGCATTCCGTAAGCCTGAGCCTTATAAAGGTAAAGGTGTGCGTTATGCCGATGAGCAAGTGCGCCGTAAAGAAGCCAAGAAAAAGTAAGGTAAGACGATGGACAAGAAATCAGCTCGCTTACGTCGCGCAACTCGCGCTCGTAAGAAAATGCAAGAGTTGGGTGCTAACCGCCTGGTCGTTCACCGTACACCACGGCATATTTACGCACAGCTTATTGCACCGAACGGTTCTGAAGTACTAGCTTCAGCATCAACTGTTGAGAAAACTATGCGTGAGCAGTTCAAATCTGCTGGTAACGTAGAAGCAGCCAAAGCAGTTGGTAAGCTGATCGCTGAACGGGCGATTGAAAAAGGCGTGAAAAGCGTTGCATTCGATCGCAGTGGTTTCCGTTATCACGGTCGTGTCGCCGCTTTGGCTGACGCAGCTCGTGAAGCTGGACTTCAGTTCTAGGAGACGAACATGGCAAATGCAAATGTAGAAGCTCAACAAAGTGACCTGCAAGAAAAGCTGATCACAGTAAACCGTGTAGCGAAAGTAGTTAAAGGTGGTCGCATCTTTAGTTTCACTGCACTGACTGTGGTTGGTGATGGTCAAGGTAAAGTGGGTTTCGGTTATGGTAAAGCTCGCGAAGTTCCAGCTGCTATTCAAAAGGCAATGGAAAAAGCGCGTCGCAACATGGTAACCGTGCAGCTGAAAGGTGATACCTTGCAGCACCCTGTTAAAGGCCGTCACTCAGGTTCACAGGTATTTATGCAGCCAGCTTCTGAAGGTACAGGTATCATCGCCGGTGGTGCGATGCGTGCAGTACTGGAAGTTGCCGGTGTACACAACGTGCTGTCAAAAGCATATGGTTCAACCAACCCAATCAACGTTGTTCGTGCCACTATCAAGGCACTTCACGGTATGAAGTCGCCTGAGCAAGTAGCGGCTAAACGTGGATTGAGCGTTGATGAAATTTTGGGGTAGTGAGCAATGGCGAAAAAGACAATCAAAGTAACCCAGACGCGTAGCTCAATCGGTCGTTTACCGAAACATAAAGCTACACTTCGTGGTCTTGGTCTGCGCCGCATTGGTCACACGGTCGAGCTGGAAGATACTCCAGCCGTCCGCGGCATGGTGAACCAAGTCACTTATATGGTAAAGGTGGAGGACTAAGACATGTACTTAAACACTATCTCCCCTGCACCTGGTGCTAAATCCAGCAAAAAGCGTCTCGGCCGTGGTATCGGTTCAGGCCTTGGTAAAACTGGTGGACGTGGTCATAAAGGTCAAACTTCACGCTCTGGCGGCTCTATTAAGCCAGGTTTTGAAGGCGGCCAAATGCCAATCCAACGTCGTTTGCCAAAGTTTGGCTTTACTTCACGCAAGGCTATGACTACTGCAGAAGTAAACCTGGCAGAGATCGCAAAAGTTGCTGGTGATACTGTTACTCTAGCTTCATTAAAAGAAGCTGGTGTGATTCGTCACGACGTGTTGACTGTTAAAGTTATCAAGTCAGGCGAAATCAGCCGTAAAGTAACGGTTCAAGGCATTAAGGTCACCAAAGGCGCCCGCGAAGCTATTGAAGCTGCTGGCGGCAAAATCGAAGGATAGGGCACATGGCTAAACCAGGATTGGAATCTAACAGAGCTCAAGGTGGCACGTCGGAGCTTAAACGTCGACTGCTGTTTGTACTCGGCGCGTTAATCGTGTTCCGTGCGGGCTCCTTTGTGCCGATTCCTGGTATAGATGCCGCTGTGTTGGCGCAATTATTCGATCAGCAAAAAGATACCATCGTTGCCATGTTTAACATGTTCAGCGGTGGTGCTCTTGAGCGTGCTTCGGTATTTGCTTTAGGTATTATGCCGTACATTTCGGCTTCAATTATTATGCAATTAGCAAGCGTGATTCATCCTCGTCTTGCTGAGCTTAAGAAAGAAGGCGAAAGTGGCCGTCGTAAGATCAGCCAATACACGCGTTGGGGTACGTTGATACTCGCAACTTTCCAATCAATTGGTATAGCCACTGGCTTACCAAATCTGATGCCAGGTCTCGTTATTGATCCTGGTTTTGGATTCTACTTCACGGCTATCGTGAGTTTGGTTACTGGTACCATGTTCTTAATGTGGTTAGGTGAGCAAATTACCGAACGTGGAATTGGAAACGGTATCTCTATTCTAATCTTCACCGGTATTGTAGCAGGGCTCCCGTCGGCCATTGGCCAAACGGCAGAGCAAGCTCGTCAGGGTGATTTACATTTATTACTGTTATTGCTTATTGGTGTTATTGTTCTTGCAGTAACGTACTTCGTTGTGTTCGTAGAACGTGGTCAACGTCGTATTGTTGTGAACTATGCAAAGCGTCAGCAGGGCCGTAAGGTGTTTGCAGCGCAAAGCACTCACTTGCCATTGAAAGTTAATATGGCGGGTGTGATTCCACCAATCTTTGCATCAAGCATTATTTTGTTCCCAGGTACTATCGCTACTTGGTTCGGCCAAGGCGAAGGTGCGGTAGCAAACTTCCTGCAGGAGTTGTCGTTGACGTTGTCACCGGGTCAACCTCTGTATGTCATGCTATATGCAGCAGCAATTATTTTCTTCTGTTTCTTCTATACTGCGTTGGTATTTAACCCACGTGAGACAGCGGATAACTTGAAGAAATCCGGAGCGTTTATCCCTGGTATTCGTCCAGGTGAGCAAACCTCGCGGTACATTGATAAAGTAATGACTCGTTTGACGCTTGCTGGCGCCTTATACATTACCTTTGTCTGTTTGGTTCCTGAGTTCATGATGATTGCGTGGAACGTACAATTCTATTTTGGTGGTACGTCGCTTTTAATTATCGTAGTTGTTATCATGGACTTTATGGCGCAGGTCCAGACTCATCTGATGTCACATCAGTATGATTCGGTCCTGAAAAAAGCTAACCTTAAAGGCTTCGGCCGTTAAGGTTGGATAATTACGGAGTGTAGCAATGAAAGTTCGTGCTTCCGTGAAGAAAATCTGCCGTAACTGTAAAGTTATCAAGCGCAACGGTGTTGTGCGTGTAATTTGCAGTGACCCTAAGCACAAGCAACGGCAAGGTTAATTCGAAGAAGAAGTCCGCAGTCAAAAAATATTTTTGGCTGCGGCTTTGATATGTTTGCAAATTGGCGACCGGTTGAGTATCCTAACGGGCTTTTCAAATCCGGTCACCCATAAACTATAGGAGACGTGTTAGTGGCCCGTATCGCTGGCATTAACGTTCCTGACAATAAGCATGCAGTCATTGCCTTGACTGCGATTTACGGTATCGGCCGTACTCGTTCAAAAGCTATCTTAGCTTCGATCGATCTGCCTGAAGATACCAAAATCGGCTCTTTGTCAGAAGAAAAACTGGATGTACTTCGTGATGCAGTAGCTAAGTTTACTGTTGAAGGCGATCTTCGCCGTGAAGTATCTATGAACATCAAACGCTTGATGGATCTCGGATGTTACCGTGGTCTACGTCATCGTCGTGGCTTGCCTCTACGTGGACAGCGCACTAAAACAAATGCGCGCACCCGTAAAGGTCCGCGTAAACCAATTAAGAAGTAGGGAGTTGAGAAATGGCTAAACAACCAACTCGTACTCGTAAGCGCGTTAAAAAGCAAGTCGCAGATGGCATGGCTCACATCCATGCATCTTTCAATAACACCATTGTGACCATCACTGACCGTCAAGGTAACGCGTTAGCATGGGCAACTGCAGGTGGTTCTGGTTTCCGTGGTTCACGTAAATCAACTCCGTTTGCTGCACAGGTTGCTGCTGAGCGCGCAGGTGAAATGGCGAAGGAATATGGTTTGAAAAACCTAGAAGTGTTCGTTAAGGGCCCAGGTCCTGGTCGTGAATCATCGATTCGCGCATTGAACGCTGTAGGTTATCGCATCACGAACATTACTGATGTGACACCTATTCCTCACAACGGTTGTCGTCCGCCTAAGAAACGTCGCGTTTAATAGGCGCTATACGATAGTTGGAGAAAGAACATGGCTAGATATTTGGGTCCAAAACTCAAACTGAGTCGTCGCGAAGGAACAGATTTGTTCCTGAAAAGCGGCGTACGCGCAATCGATTCGAAATGTAAACTCGAAAGCGCACCGGGTCAGCACGGCGCTCGTCGCGGTCGTTTGTCTGATTACGGTTTGCAGTTACGTGAAAAGCAAAAGGTTCGTCGTATCTACGGCGTACTCGAAAAGCAATTTCGTAACTATTATAAAGAAGCTGCCCGTATTAAGGGTAATACTGGTGAGAACCTGCTGCAATTGCTTGAGCAACGCCTTGATAACGTGGTGTACCGTATGGGCTTCGCGTCAACTCGTGCTGAAGCGCGCCAGTTGGTGAGCCACAAAGCAGTAGTAGTGAATGGTCAGGTAGTCAACATTCCGTCGTTTAAAGTACGTCCGGAAGACGTTGTGTCCGTTCGCGAAAAAGCGAAAAAGCAGGCGCGCATCGCAGCCGCACTGGAACTCGCTGAACAGCGTGAAAAACCAGTATGGTTGGAAGTAGACAGCACTAAGATGGAAGGTCAGTTCAAACGTCTTCCAGAGCGTGCAGATTTGTCTGCTGAAATTAACGAACAGTTGATCGTAGAGCTTTACTCTAAGTAAAGCTTAAGCATAAAGAGAGGACACAATGCAGGGTTCTGTTACCGAATTCCTAAAGCCAAGGCTAGTCGATATCGAACAAATTAGCCCGACTCACGCTAAAGTGACGTTGGAGCCTCTTGAGCGTGGCTTTGGTCACACGCTGGGCAACGCGTTGCGCCGTATTTTGCTTTCGTCAATGCCAGGTGTGGCAGTGACTGAAGTAAAGATTGACGGTGTTCAACACGAATACAGCAGCAAAGAGGGTGTTCAGGAAGACATCATCGAGATTCTGTTGAACCTTAAAGGTTTGTCAGTAGTCATGGAAGGCAAAGATGAAGCGATTCTGACCTTGAAAAAATCCGGAGCGGGCCCTGTCAAGGCTGGCGATATCACTCATGATGGTGATATCCAGATCATTAATCCTGATCACCTCATCTGTACTCTTACAGGTGACACCGAGATTGACATGTCAATCAAAGTTGAGCGTGGTCGTGGTTATGTTCCAGCCTCGGCACGTCAGTCTGCTGACGATGAAGAGCGTCCGCTCGGTCTACTATTAGTTGACGCCTCTTTCAGTCCAGTTGAGCGTATTGCTTACAGTGTAGATTCTGCACGTGTTGAGCAACGCACCGACTTGGATAAACTGGTTATCGATATGGAAACCAATGGTACATTGGATCCAGAAGAAGCGATTCGTCGCGCAGCAACCATTCTTGCTCAACAGCTAGAAGCGTTTGTTGAATTACGTGACATGAGCGAGCCAGAAGAGAAAGAAGAGAAGCCGGAATTCGATCCGATTCTTTTACGTCCGGTAGACGATTTGGAATTAACTGTGCGTTCTGCGAACTGTTTGAAAGCAGAAGCTATTCAGTACATTGGTGACTTAGTGCAGCGTACCGAAGTTGAGTTGTTGAAAACTCCAAACTTGGGTAAAAAATCGCTCACCGAAATCAAAGACGTGCTTGCGTCACGTGGTTTGTCTTTAGGCATGCGTCTAGAGAACTGGCCACCAGCAAGCCTCGTTGATCGCGACTAAGTTATCTTTTACAGAGATTTACTGAGAAGGGTATAGGTATGCGCCATCGTAAGAGTGGTCGTCAACTCAACCGCAACAGCAGCCATCGCAAAGCGATGTTCAGCAATATGGCAAGCTCACTGGTTCGTCACGAAGTGATTAAAACCACTTTGCCAAAAGCGAAAGAACTGCGCCGTGTAATCGAGCCGCTAATCACATTAGCGAAGCAAGATAGTGTTGCAAATCGCCGTTTGGCTTTTGCACGTACACGTGACCAAGAAGTGGTTGGTAAGTTGTTCAATGAATTAGGTCCGCGTTATCAAGAGCGCGCAGGCGGTTACACTCGTATCATGAAGTGTGGCTTCCGTGCTGGCGACAATGCACCTATGGCATATGTTGAACTAGTTGACCGTCCAGAAGTAGACGCTACTGTTGCTGAAGAAGTAGCAGTAGAGGAATAAGCGAAGTATTTCGCTAAGAAAAAAGCCGCTCAATGAGCGGCTTTTTTGTTTCTTAGTTTCTAAATTTGACTATTGATTAACGATCGAATCTAACTCTTGTGAAGTGAGTTCATGCCGAGCAGCAATCGCATTGAGTTGCTCTTTAGTTAAACCACCAGCATTGTATGCGCTTCGTAGTAATGTAATCGCACGTTGCCGTTCCTGATCTTGGTTAATCTCACCGCTTTCTTCGGCCTCTGCAGAACCAATGATGTCGCTTATCGTATCAGCTAAATAGCCGCCCACTGCTGGAGCTGCTGCTAATACGGCTTGAATGATTGATTCTAGTTTTCCTACTTCGGCTTCTTTGTTGGCGCGAAGAATTCCGTCGGCGGTATGTGGTTCGGTTGTTACTGCAACGCGAATCACCTCATTTAAGTGAGCAGGATCTATCTCGTCGACAGTGCCGACTATAGCTTCTGCATAACTTGGCTCGGTTTCAACTGCAATTCTTACAATTTCGGCGGGATCAGCGACACGTAAATTGAGTGCGGCTGAAATCACGTCGCGAGTGAATGCAGGTTCAGCATCTATAGCTGCTTTAATAATGTGCCGGTAATGACGAGGGTAGCGATCAAAAGCGGCGTAGAGAATAGGTTCAACATGATGAGGATAATTACTCATCAATACCCTAACTGACCGAGTAGAGGAAAAATTTCGTTGTTCATAATAACGAAGCATCCGTGCGTATGTATCTGCGAGTCGTTGGTTCTCTTCATCTAAAACATAAACGCTAGGTTTGGTCGTTTCGACCACAGCAGAGTCTGCTGCGTAACTTGCGTAAGTCATAAATACGCTCGCAGCCAATAAAGTTGGTAAAACTTTCATAGGCGCACCCCGATTTAACAATGTGTCTTTCTAGTAATTATTAGTGACGACCTTGAACAATAGCAGTGTTTATAGACAATCAATAGTTAAACTTTGTTCAATTTGAGTAAAAATAAACCAATTAGAAAAAAATGTAAAAAAAGATCTTGCACCGTAGGCGGCGATCCTTATAATTCGCCGCCGTTGTCACCGAGTGGTGACGCGGGTTCAGAAAGTGACGTAGGTCACAAAAAAAGATCCAAAAGGATCTTGACCTGAACCAAGGATGGCGTAAAATACGCATCCCGCTTCACGAAGAAGCGAACGCTCTTTAACAATATACCAAGCCAAGCAAACTGTGTGGGCACTTACCGGATTCAGGCAGAGAAAGCATCTTCGGATGCACAAAAGGTCTTTAAATAGACCACCTGACTGATTGGAAAAGTGCTTAACAAATTAGATTTATTAAGTCATTGATTCAATGGGTCGATTAAACACTTTAAACTGAAGAGTTTGATCATGGCTCAGATTGAACGCTGGCGGCAGGCCTAACACATGCAAGTCGAGCGGCAGCGGGGAGTAGCTTGCTACTCTGCCGGCGAGCGGCGGACGGGTGAGTAATGCTTGGGAACTTGCCTTTAGGAGGGGGATAACCACGGGAAACTGTGGCTAATACCGCATAATGTCTACGGACCAAAGCAGGGGATCTTCGGACCTTGCACCTAGAGATAGGCCCAAGTGAGATTAGCTAGTTGGTGGGGTAAAGGCCCACCAAGGCGACGATCTCTAGCTGTTCTGAGAGGATGATCAGCCACACTGGGACTGAGACACGGCCCAGACTCCTACGGGAGGCAGCAGTGGGGAATATTGCACAATGGGGGAAACCCTGATGCAGCCATGCCGCGTGTGTGAAGAAGGCCTTCGGGTTGTAAAGCACTTTCAGTGGTGAGGAAGGATGTAAGATTAATACTCTTGCATATTGACGTTAGCCACAGAAGAAGCACCGGCTAACTCCGTGCCAGCAGCCGCGGTAATACGGAGGGTGCAAGCGTTAATCGGAATTACTGGGCGTAAAGCGTACGTAGGCGGCTTGTTAAGCAAGATGTGAAAGCCCCGGGCTCAACCTGGGAATGGCATTTTGAACTGGCAGGCTCGAGTTCTGAAGAGGGTGGTAGAATTTCCTGTGTAGCGGTGAAATGCGTAGATATAGGAAGGAATACCGGTGGCGAAGGCGGCCACCTGGTCAGAAACTGACGCTGAGGTACGAAAGCGTGGGGAGCAAACAGGATTAGATACCCTGGTAGTCCACGCCGTAAACGATGTCAACTAGTTGTTCGTTTCATAAACGAAGTGAGTAACGCAGCTAACGCACTAAGTTGACCGCCTGGGGAGTACGGCCGCAAGGTTAAAACTCAAATGAATTGACGGGGGCCCGCACAAGCGGTGGAGCATGTGGTTTAATTCGATGCAACGCGAAGAACCTTACCATCCCTTGACATCCAGTGAATTTTCTAGAGATAGATGAGTGCCTTCGGGAACACTGAGACAGGTGCTGCATGGCTGTCGTCAGCTCGTGTTGTGAGATGTTGGGTTAAGTCCCGCAACGAGCGCAACCCTTATCCTTAGTTGCCAGCGCGTAATGGCGGGAACTCTGGGGAGACTGCCGGTGATAAACCGGAGGAAGGTGGGGACGACGTCAAGTCATCATGGCCCTTACGGGATGGGCTACACACGTGCTACAATGGCGCGTACAATGGGAAGCTAACTCGCGAGAGTGTGCGGATCTCAAAAAGCGCGTCGTAGTCCGGATTGGAGTCTGCAACTCGACTCCATGAAGTCGGAATCGCTAGTAATCGTGGATCAGAATGCCACGGTGAATACGTTCCCGGGCCTTGTACACACCGCCCGTCACACCATGGGAGTGGGCTGCACCAGAAGTAGATAGCTTAACCTTCGGGAGGGCGTTTACCACGGTGTGGTTCATGACTGGGGTGAAGTCGTAACAAGGTAGCCGTAGGGGAACCTGCGGCTGGATCACCTCCTTATGAAAAAGCCTTGAAGAAGTTAAGTGCTCACACAGATTGCCTGGTTTGGTAGATGTAACGGATAGAAACTGGGTCTGTAGCTCAGCTCGATAGAGTGCACCTGCCCTGCATAAGCGGGTGAGGTCGTACCGACCGAAGCGGAGTTGCAGATTTAGCGGATACTGGGTCTGTAGCTCAGCTGGTTAGAGCGCACCCCTGATAAGGGTGAGGTCGGTAGTTCAAGTCTACTCAGACCCACCAAATTCTCGCGATAGCTGCGTTGTTCGGATACTCGCATACTGATGTATGCTTCGCATCCTCTCGCCTTGCTCTCACGCGAATTTCCCTTATCGGTTTGTTGTGTTTGGTTTGGTTGTTGTTTTCACGAATAACGAATAACCAATAACGAACAACGACAGGCCTACGGCCTGTGGGGCCATAGCTCAGCTGGGAGAGCGCCTGCCTTGCACGCAGGAGGTCAGCGGTTCGATCCCGCTTGGCTCCACCACTTCAACGTTATGCTGCGTTGGAAAGCCACTCACATACTGATGTATGCTTCGCGGCTTCCCGCCTTGCCTAACTTTGAAGCAAGCTTCTGGCTTGGTGTTGGGTTTTTCGAATAACGAATAACCAATAACGAATAACGGTTTTTATCCAAGGTTAGCGATAAACATTCTTACGAGAATAGTTATCAGTAACCTGATGTTACGACGCTCTTTAACAATATGAACAAGCTGATTGTAATAAAGTAATGAAATGCCACTCTACTTGAAACACCATTTTGGTAGAGGCGTATCGAACTTGTGTACAGCATAGAGAACAGCCCATGCGATTCGAATAAACATTTTCGGGTTGTATGGTTAAGTGACTAAGCGTAGACGGTGGATGCCTAGGCAGTTGGAGGCGATGAAGGACGTACTAACTTGCGATAAGCCATGATGAGGCAGTAAGAGCCGTTATAGTCATGGATTTCCGAATGGGGAAACCCACTGAGCTTGCTCAGTATCCTTAGGTGAATACATAGCCTAAGGAAGCGAACCCGGAGAACTGAAACATCTAAGTACCCGGAGGAAAAGAAATCAACCGAGATTTCCCTAGTAGCGGCGAGCGAACGGGAAGTAGCCCTTAAGCAATCATAGTTTTAGTGGAACAAGCTGGAAAGCTTGACGATACAGGGTGATAGTCCCGTACACGACGAGGCAATGATTGTGAAAACGAGTAGGTCGGGACACGTGTTATCTTGACTGAATATGGGGGGACCATCCTCCAAGGCTAAATACTCCCAACTGACCGATAGTGAACCAGTACCGTGAGGGAAAGGCGAAAAGAACCCCGGCGAGGGGAGTGAAATAGAACCTGAAACCGTCTACGTACAAGCAGTAGGAGCCCTTCGGGGTGACTGCGTACCTTTTGTATAATGGGTCAGCGACTTATATTTTGTAGCAAGGTTAACCGTATAGGGGAGCCGTAGGGAAACCGAGTCTTAACTGGGCGTTTTAGTTGCAAGGTATAGACCCGAAACCGGGCGATCTATCCATGAGCAGGTTGAAGATTGAGTAACATCAATTGGAGGACCGAACCCACATCTGTTGAAAAAGATGGGGATGACTTGTGGATCGGAGTGAAAGGCTAATCAAGCCCGGAGATAGCTGGTTCTCCCCGAAATCTATTTAGGTAGAGCCTCGGACGAATACCACTGGGGGTAGAGCACTGTTTGGGCTAGGGGGTCATCCCGACTTACCAACCCCATGCAAACTCCGAATACCAGTGAGTACTATCCGGGAGACACACGGCGGGTGCTAACGTCCGTCGTGAAGAGGGAAACAACCCAGACCGCCAGCTAAGGTCCCGAAGTCATGGCTAAGTGGGAAACGATGTGGGAAGGCTCAGACAGCTAGGAGGTTGGCTTAGAAGCAGCCATCCTTTAAAGAAAGCGTAATAGCTCACTAGTCGAGTCGGCCTGCGCGGAAGATGTAACGGGGCTAAGCCATGCACCGAAGCTGCGGCAGCACACTTGTGTGCTGGGTAGGGGAGCGTTCTGTAAGCCGTTGAAGGTGTGTTGAGAAGCATGCTGGAGGTATCAGAAGTGCGAATGCTGACATGAGTAACGATAATGCGGGTGAAAAACCCGCACGCCGGAAGACCAAGGTTTCCTATCCCATGCTAATCAGGGTAGGGTAAGTCGGCCCCTAAGGCGAGGCCGAGAGGCGTAGTCGATGGGAATCAGGTTAATATTCCTGAACCGACATGTACTGCGATGGGGGGACGGAGAAGGCTAGGCAAGCCGGGTGTTGGTTATCCCGGTGAAAGTATGTAGGTTGGTTGCTTAGGAAAATCCGGGCGACTAAGACTGAGATACGAGACGAGCATCCACGGATGCGAAGTTGTTGATGCCCTGCTTCCAGGAAAAGCCTCTAAGCTTCAGGTACATGTTGACCGTACCCGAAACCGACACAGGTGGTCAGGTAGAGAATACTAAGGCGCTTGAGAGAACTCGGGTGAAGGAACTAGGCAAAATAGTACCGTAACTTCGGGAGAAGGTACGCCAGAGCTAGTGAACCCCTTGCGGGGGGAGCTGGAGCTGGCCGCAGTGACCAGGTGGCTGGGACTGTTTATTAAAAACACAGCACTCTGCAAAATCGAAAGATGACGTATAGGGTGTGACACCTGCCCGGTGCCGGAAGGTTAATTGATGGGGTTAGCGTAAGCGAAGCTCTTGATCGAAGCCCCGGTAAACGGCGGCCGTAACTATAACGGTCCTAAGGTAGCGAAATTCCTTGTCGGGTAAGTTCCGACCTGCACGAATGGTGTAACCATGGCCACGCTGTCTCCACCCGAGACTCAGTGAAATTGAAATCGCCGTGAAGATGCGGTGTACCCGCGGCTAGACGGAAAGACCCCGTGAACCTTTACTATAGCTTGGCACTGAACATTGAACCTCCATGTGTAGGATAGGTGGGAGGCTATGAAGCGTTGGCGCTAGTTGACGTGGAGCCATCCTTGAAATACCACCCTTGTATGTTTGATGTTCTAACTTAGGTCCCTTATCGGGATCGAGGACAGTGCCTGGTGGGTAGTTTGACTGGGGCGGTCTCCTCCCAAAGAGTAACGGAGGAGCACGAAGGTTGGCTAAGTACGGTCGGACATCGTACGGTTAGTGTAATGGCACAAGCCAGCTTAACTGCGAGACAGACACGTCGAGCAGGTGCGAAAGCAGGTCATAGTGATCCGGTGGTTCTGAATGGAAGGGCCATCGCTCAACGGATAAAAGGTACTCCGGGGATAACAGGCTGATACCGCCCAAGAGTTCATATCGACGGCGGTGTTTGGCACCTCGATGTCGGCTCATCACATCCTGGGGCTGTAGTCGGTCCCAAGGGTATGGCTGTTCGCCATTTAAAGTGGTACGCGAGCTGGGTTTAGAACGTCGTGAGACAGTTCGGTCCCTATCTGCCGTGGGCGTTTGAGAGTTGAGAGGGGTTGCTCCTAGTACGAGAGGACCGGAGTGAACGAACCTCTGGTGTTCGGGTTGTCACGCCAGTGGCACTGCCCGGTAGCTATGTTCGGAATCGATAACCGCTGAAAGCATCTAAGCGGGAAGCGAGCCTCAAGATAAGCTCTCACTGACATGTAATTGTCCTGAAGGGTTGTTGGAGACTACAACGTTGATAGGCGGGGTGTGGAAGCGTAGTAATGCGTTGAGCTAACCCGTACTAATTGCCCGTGAGGCTTAACCATACAACACCGAAGGTGTTTAGGGCTAATGTAGCCCGGCGTTTGACGCCGGGGACGCAAGTTCGAGCTTCTATTAAAATACGTTCCTGTAGGGTGCGCATTCATACGAACAATCAGCGCGTTTATATTGTTTAACAGTTTTTGCCTGGCGGCCATAGCGAAGTGGAACCACCTGATCCATTCCGAACTCAGTAGTGAAACGCTTCAGCGCCGATGGTAGTGTGGGGCTTCCCCATGTGAGAGTAGGACACCGCCAGGCTTCAAATACGACGAGACCCCGAGCTAACGCTCGGGGTTTTTTCGTTTGGGAAAGCCAAAAGCGTGACTCGTGGTTCGTGCGCTACGCTGTTCGTGCGTTCGGCTTCGCCTCTCTGTTCGATAACGAACAGTGCGTAGCACGGACGAACAGTGAACGAAGTGAACGCACGAACAACGAACAACGAGTAACGAATAACGAATAACGCCCTTCACCTTCTACCGTTCTAAACTTTTTAGCCGTATAATCAGCGAATGAGCGAAACAAAAATCTCCACTGATTTATCTACACTTCATACATTTCGATTACCTGCAAAGGCGCAAGATATTATTTTCTTGGATAGCCAAGAACAGGTAAACGACATACCTTCTGATGCATATATATTAGGAGGCGGTTCTAATACTATATTCTTGACTGATTTTAAAAAGCCGATTGTCTGTGTTCGTGTTAAAGGTATAAAAGTAAGGCAAGCTAAAGAGCACTGGTCAGTTAAAGTCGGAGCCGGTGAAGATTGGCATAATCTGGTACTATTCTTAAACAAGAAGGGTATTCATGGACTTGAGAATTTAGCTCTCATTCCAGGAACAGTTGGAGCCGCACCGGTTCAGAATATCGGAGCATACGGTCGAGAAGTCAGTGATTTTATAGACTACGTTCAGGTTTGGGATAGACAGGAAAGAAAACTAGTAAACGTTTCGACTGTTGATTGCCAGTTTGGCTATCGTGATAGCATTTTTAAACAGTATCCTATGCGCTGGGTGATTCTTGAGGTTCATTTCCTGATTCCAAAATTATGGCAACCAGAGTTATCTTATGGTGAACTAAAAGCATTAAATCAGCCAGTTTCCGCTACTGATATTTTGAACAAGGTTATAGCTATCCGAACTGCGAAACTACCAGATCCTAAAGTCATTCCAAACGCTGGTAGCTTTTTCAAAAATCCAGTGATAAGTAGAAGCAAATATTCCGAGCTGATTGAGCGTTTTCCAACAATGCCTTATTTTGAATTAGTTACCGGTGAAATTAAATTAGCTGCAGGGTGGTTAATTGATCATTTAAACCTGAAAGGATTTAAGATTGGTGGTGCGGCAGTTCATATGCAGCAAGCTTTGGTATTGATAAATTCAGGCGGGGCAACTGGTGCAGATGTGGTTAAACTAGCGCGTCATATACTATCAGTTGTCTATGAAAATTACGGTATTGAGTTGGAAGCTGAAGTTCGGTTGTTAGACGAAAAAGGATTAGTTTCGTTATGAAGCCACAGCGAATAGAAAGAATAGTTCAGGTTATCGAAATGCTGAGTGACGGTCAGTTTCACTCCGGTGAAGCCTTGGGTGAAAAACTTCACGTAAGCCGAACCGCGATTAGTCAATATATAAAGGATGTTCAAGCGCTTGGTATCGATGTTTTTCGAGTTACGGGTAAAGGATATAAATTTGCCAATGAGTTAAAGCTTCTCGATTTAGAAAGAGTTACCAATTATTTACGCGCCAACGATGAAAACGTAGAGAATGTTCACCTCGAGCGAGTCATTGGCTCGACCAATGACTTTATTAAACATGCGCTAAACAGTCCGATTGATTCTGGTTATGCCGTGTTCTCTGAAGCGCAAACCGAAGGCCGCGGTCGTCGTGGTAAACGGTGGATCTCACCATTTGGTAGCAACCTCTACATGAGCATGTATTGGCGCCTTGAAGATGGTATGGGCGCGGCTATGGGGTTGAGTCTCGCATTAGGTACTGTTATTGCTGAGCTGCTATCGGAGCTTGGCGTTTATGATGTCGAGGTGAAATGGCCAAATGATGTGATCGTCGACGGAAAGAAAGTTGCCGGTATTCTTATAGAACTCGAAGGTCAAGCGCTTGGTGTTGCGCATGCCATTATTGGAATTGGTATCAATATTCAAATGCCAAAATGGCTAGGCGAGCAGATCGATCAACCATGGACAGACTTGAGTACGCTTTTGAACAATAACTTTGACCGAAATCAGTTGGCCGCGCTCCTGCTCGCAAAATGCCGAAAAGCTCTGAAGCTATATGAAGGTAAGGGATTGAAGCCATTTATTTCTCGCTGGCAAAAATTTGATCGACTCGCTCTTAAGCCCGTTCGCATTATCATGGGAGAGAAGGAACTGCATGGCATCGCTGAAGGTATAGACGAAAGTGGGGCATTACTAGTAAAACGCGACGGTAAGCTAGAGCGTTTTCACGCAGGAGAGGTAAGTTTACGTTATGGCGCATAAACTGTTAATAGATGCAGGTAATACGCGAGTTAAAACAGCCTTAATGGATGCAGAAGGGCACCTAGAGCCATGGCTGAATGTGGCTTACGCAGAACTTAATCAGCACACATTGCCTGACGGTATTGAAAGTGTGTGGTTGGCGAGCGTGAGCAGCCAAGACCGCAATCAGGTGGTTGAAGCTTGGCTCGATAATGCGAAGAAAACGGTTGTACGAGTCGTTACAGAATCTAAGGCTTTCGGTGTAACAAACTCGTATGCCGAATTCAGGAATCTCGGTGTTGATAGATGGTTGGCTATGGTAGGCGCATTTGATGAGCAACCAAAAGCTACAGTGATCATCGATGCTGGAACAGCCATCACGGTGGACTGGATAGATGAGAATGGGCAGCATTTGGGCGGCTGGATTGCGCCGGGTGTGCATCTCATGAAACATTCGGTTATCAATCGGGCTCCAGGAGTGTTTGTCGGCCACGAAGGTGATGATCATTGGGGTAAGGCGCATCAACTGGGGCAAAACACGCCTGAATGTTTATTGAATGGCTGTGTGAATGCTTTTGTTGGCTTAGTTCGACAAGCAATAGCCGTTTCTGAAACTGAGCTTGACTGGTTTGATTATCGCATTCTATTTAGCGGTGGCTCGATTCCACTACTTCCTGCAGATTTAAAGCGTCGAGGAGAAGTCCGAAGTGAGTTAGTTCTGCAAGGACTAGCTTGTTACGCGCGGCAGGCATAAAAAAAGCACAGCTTTATTTAGCTGTGCTTTTTTCTGTAAAGCGTAAGCAAACATCGATGAAAACAAGTAATTATGAGAGCCTTCCGCGGAAGTCTTCGTAAGTAAATTTTCGAATCAAATCGAATTTACCGTCGCGGCGCAAAATGCCAATGCTAGGATGTTCAACGCCATTAAAGAATGATGTTTTTACCATTGTGTAGTGCATCATATCTTCAAAAATAAGACGATCGCCTGGCTGCAGCGGTTCCTCAAAGCTATACAGACCAATCACATCACCAGCTAAGCATGAGTTACCACCTAGCTTATAAGTGTGTGGTAATACACCAGGTTCACGAGCACCGGTGATATTCGGTCGATAAGGCATCTCTAATACATCAGGCATGTGTGCTGTTGCAGATATATCTAACAAGGCAATTTGCCCATCATTTTCGATAATATCAACGACTTCAGCTACCAACGGACCTGTTTGCCATGCAACGGCTGAACCCGGTTCAAGAATAACCTGAATGCTGTAGGTTTCTTGAATGCGCTTTAATTGTTTAATCAGGTGTTCAACATCATAACCTTTACGGGTCATCAGATGACCACCGCCTAGGTTAAGCCACTTCATTTTATGCAGAAGATGCCCGAACTTTGACTCGACCGCCGCAAGGGTGCGCTCGAGAGCAAATGAGTCGCACTCGCATAGGTTATGAACGTGTAGTCCGTCGATACCCGTTAAATCTGCGCCTGCCAATTCTGAAGCGCGAATGCCAAGGCGTGAACCAGGAGCACTCGGATCGTACAACTCAGTTTCTGCTTCTTGATGTTCAGGATTGACGCGTAGTCCAGCTGAAACACCGGAAGCGAGAGTTCGTTCGCGATAGCGTTGCCATTGCGACAAACTGTTGAAAGAAATGTGATGAACTATTGGTAATAATTCATCAATATCACTTTGTTTGTACGCAGGAGCATAAGCATGAACTTCGCGACCAAATTCTTCGGCAGCTAAACGTGCTTCCCAAACTGAGCTAGCAGTGCACCCTTTCAAATACTGTTTTACTAAAGGAAAGGTACTCCACATCGAGAAACCTTTCAGTGCCAAAATGATGTCGGCACCGCTTTCTTGTTGAACGCGCTGCATTAATTGAAGATTGCGCTCAAGCGCCGCCTCGTCACAAACGTAACAAGGCGACGGAATTGCCGAGTCTAGAAATGGATTCGTCATGATATTAGCGCTTAAATGGCGATTCAGTTTCAACAACTTTCCATGGCAAGCCATATTTATTCAGGCGTTCCATGAACTCGTCTGGATCAAATTGTTCCATGTTCCAAACGCCTGGCTTCATCCAATGACCTTGCAGCATCATTGATGCAGCGATCATCGCAGGAACGCCAGTTGTATATGACACAGCCTGAGCGCCTACTTCAGCATTACAAACAGCGTGATCACAATTGTTGTAGATAAAGATAGTCTTCTCTTTGCCATCTTTGATACCGGTGACGTAGGTACCAATACAAGTCATACCGGTGTAACCTTCAGCCAAAGAACCCGGGTTAGGTAAAACGGCTTTAAGGAATTCCAACGGTACTATTTTTTGTCCTTGGAACTCAATTGGCTCAATTGAGGTCATGCCAACATTCTCTAACACGCGCAAATGCGTTAGGTATTGCTCGCCAAAGGTCATCCAGAATCGCGCACGTTTCAAGGTTGGAAAGTGTTTCACTAATGACTCTAACTCTTCATGGAAAAGTAGGTAAGAAGCGCGCACACCAACACCCGGATAGTCTAGGTCTTCGCGAACACTAATTGGATCGGTTTCGTGCCATTCACCGTTTTCCCAGAATTTACCGCGTTGGGTAATTTCGCGGATATTTATTTCTGGGTTAAAGTTGGTTGCAAAGGCCTGACCGTGGTCGCCTCCATTACAGTCAACGATATCTAAATAGTGAACTTCATCGAAATAATGTTTCGCTGCATATGCAGTGAACACGTTAGTCACACCCGGGTCAAATCCAGCTCCAAGTAAGGCCATAATGCCTTTCTCTTTAAACTTGTCTTGATAAGCCCACTGCCATGAGTATTCAAACTTGGCTTCGTCTTTCGGTTCATAGTTCGCGGTATCAAGATAATGTACGCCAGTTTCGAGACAAGCATCCATAATTGGTAAATCTTGATATGGTAAGGCAACGTTGATCACTAGACTTGGTTGTACTTTGCGAATAAGGTCAGCAACTTCGCTAGCTTGATCAGCATCAACTTGATAAACACCGACGACGCGATCCTTGCCCACTTCTTCTTGAAGCTTTTCGCATTTAGAAACGGTTCGGCTAGCTAGGTGAATTTCCGAAAAGTACTCCGGCAGCATCGCACATTTTTTTACAACGACGCCAGCAACGCCGCCCGCACCAATAATTAAAACTCGTGACATGTTAAAAATACCCTTCCGTTGTGGGTGAACACAAAGGCTAAAAGATAGCATAATTTTGCTAACTAAGCATGTTTAGGTAACTATTTTAACAGTGTTTAACGGGTGAGTTCGAGATATTCGCGTGCAATTTGGCGCAACTGATTTTGCATCGTTTGCTGACTACTGTATCCGTACTTTTGAGTGAGTCGGGCAAGGTCTTCAGCCACGTTCAATATCTGCCCTGGAAGGGTGACACCAGAGGCTTTTATTGGATATTTTTTATCACAAACGTTCCATGCGAACTGAGCTTCAGTAAATGGTAAATTTCCATATGCGAATCCCACCAATACTGCTCGTGCAATACGGTACATGGCTGTGTTAACACTCACATCAACATGATTACGCCAATCCAGCTCAGCATTACAATACTGGTGAAGTCTTTCAATAAGCTCGCGACTTTCATCATTAAGCCCGAGTGCGAGGATGGCGTTTGGGTAACCACTCGCCATATTGAGTTTTCGGCCCATGCGCACAATTTTATAAGGACTTTGACGCCAAAACTCTAATACGTCGGGGCTGGCACCAAAACTTGATCCTAACGCATCAACTTGTGCGTGTAATGATAGCTTCTTTAGCTCGTTTAGGAGTTCTAAACCAATACCCTGGCGACGAACTTTATCGTGAACTGCTACTCGGGTAACTCGCCACCACCGCCAGCTCAAAACCTCTAATTGTTGCAAGTAAAATGCTATTGCTTGTGGCAATATTTGACCATTCAAGCGGCGTTTTCCATCGACGATAGGTTGTTGTAATTCTTGCGGTAATTGACCCTCGAGGCTATACCAGATAACACCAATGATACTATCTTGGCGACGAGCTAAAACAAGTCTTTGTTGCTGGTCGTCGAGCAGTAAGCGTAAGTCGTTAGGGCTACTCTGATAGTGAGCTTCTAGAAGTAAAGTAATAACTTCTTGCAGGTCATACTCAGACAGTTCGCTTGCGCGCGTGTCTTGAAACGTTGTCGACGATTGCGTATCTGTAAAAATTGAATGGTCATTTTTCTGATGGTGAGCCTGCATTAATAACGCCTGATTCAACCACGGCTCCACTTCATCATTTACCGACCAACGCATTGGCTCTGTTAAGTCATGCAGCTTGCACGTACGCTGCTGCTGTAACCATTCAACAAAGCGAACTGCAAAACCTCGGCCGCAACCTTCATAACCATCTACGGTACTCGCTACTGCCCAAACGGTAAATCGTTGCACTAGTTGTTGTAATACATGCATTGGTATCGCTGCGGCTTCGTCAATGATAAGTCGTACGCTTTGTGGGGCATAATCACTCAATAATTTATCCCAAGGTACAAAGCGAACTGATTTTGCTGCATGTTCAAGTAGCGTTGTGGTTGCGGAGGGCCGAGGTCCGGTGACTACCAGCTCGCGGCCGCGATAATTTCGTATCCATGCTTGGCAAGCCAAGCCAAGAGTTGTGCTTTTCCCTCGCCCGCGGTCGGCCATGAGAATATGGCAGGTGCCGGGTAGATCAATCATGCTCTCAATAATTGTCTTTTGCGTTGAGTTCGGTAAGCTTATTTTTTTTGATTTCGGTAAGTTCGAGCCGGCTAATTCTTGCGTTAAGGCTTTTAAATCTGTATCCGGTTTTAGGATTTCAATTCGAGCAAAATTAACGCTGGAAGCGAGCAGACGCTTTTTAAAAGGCGTTACTGCTTCCGGCAGAAAGACAAACAAAATGCCACCTCCGTTCACGGTCCCCGCTAATGCAGCAAGGGCATCAGCGTGAATCACTTCTGTGAACTCAAGCACAACGAAATCGTTCGACGAACCTAAGTAATCGCGATACCGATGTACCGCAATGTCATTGCTTTCGTTATCAGATAAACACAACGCAGTAGGAAGTTGATTTATCACTGCATTTTTGTGAAATGCCTGCCAATCACGTGGACCATCAAACAAAAAGACTGCTCGAACGCGAGCAGTCTTTAGGTGATGAGCAATTCGCTGTAATCCCATAGTTTAAATGAGCGAGATTGCGAAGAATTTAGTTAGCACGGTGTTGATGAATACAACAGCAAGAATCAACGGAATAAATGTACCAATTGCAAAGCTTACGTACTTTTCCAGCCATGAGGTTGCATAAGCTTGATTCCCCTCGCTTAATTCTGCGGTTAGCTGACTGCGTTTCCAACGAAAACGTACAAACAAACAGATGAGCAAACCATTCAGCGGTAAAATTGTATCGTAGAAGACGTCATAGATGACATCAAAAACCGATTTATCAACACCGGCATAATGGGTGAAAGCTGTGAACCATGGAACCAAACCAAATGAGGTTGCCGCAATTAGCGTAAGTACGGTAATTGCAATACCCATAATCAATAGGGCTTTCTTACGTGAAATGTCACGCTTTTCCATTAATGATGACGTTGGTACTTCAATAATAGAAACCAGCGACGTAATTGCCGCAACAAACGCTAATAAAAAGAAAATGGTCGCAGCAACACTGGCAGCTAAGTATCCAACCGATTCTGATAGTGCTAGGAAAATATTTGGAAAGAATGAAAATATCATGCTTACCGAAGAATCGCTCAACGAATCAGGATTAGTATCTGGATAAATGGCGAAAATTGCTGGCAATGTCATTAGACCGGCAATAAATGCAACCGCTGTGTCAGTGACTGCAACCAGTTTACCTGATGTGACAATGTCATCACTACGGCGGAAGTAAGAACCGTATGTGATCAGAATACCCATACCGAGCGATAATGAGAAAAATGCCTGCGCCAATGCCCCGTTAATCACTGAACCATTAATTTGGCTAAAATCTGGCACCAGATAGAATTTCACTCCAGCCCATGCGTTATCTAATGTCAGGACGAAAATAACAAGCAAGATGAGCATCAGAAATAGCGTTGGCATGAGAATTTTAGATGCGCGCTCAATGCCCTTGCGAACACCACCAACCAAAATAAAGTTGATAATGATGGTAACGCCGACTAAATACCAAATGAAATCATAGTCGTTAACGAAGTTAGTAAAGAACCCCTCACTGGCCAGAGCATCAAGGTTGCCAAGCAACGATTGCACGAGATAGCCAAAAATCCATACCGTGATGACCATATAAAACACGGCGATCATAAACGGCGTTATGGTCGCCAAGAAGCCAGCTATACGCCAACGTTTTAAGCCCTGTCCAAGTTCTGAATACGCTTTATAAGGACTGTGCTGAGCTCGGCGGCCAAGTCCCATTTCTGCCAACATGACAGGTAGACAAATGAACGCTACAAATAATGCATAAATTAATAAAAATGCGCCGCCGCCATTTTTGGTTGCTGCAACGGGGAAGCCTACAAGATTACCAATGCCGACCGCAGAACCAGCTGCGGCAAGAATAAAACCGATTTTGGAGCTGAAATGCTCACGAGATGCGCTCATAGAGAGAACCCTTGCTATTCGTTATTATAATGGTTTGCAAACCGCACAATCCTAGCGCATGCGTTCATCGCCGGCAAGCAGACCAGACCAACCGCTAAAAATATGCGGTTTTAGTCTGGTCACGTGTCGATTACGAGAACCAACGTAGTAATTTTTGCTTGAATGACGTGTATGGCGGGTACCGAAAATTTGGGTCAATAGCAAATGGTCTCGTCATTACCGATTTCATATGGCTAAACGTATCAAAACCAAATTTACCGTGGTACCGGCCCATACCACTAGGTCCGACGCCACCAAACGGCAACTCTGGATTGAGCATAAACATCAAGGTGTCATTGTTACACTGGTTCCCCGCGTGAGTTTGTTCGGTGAGTTGTTGTAGTTGCCGTGCGGAATTACTAAAGCCGTAGAGAGCCAGAGGTTTATCTCGTTCTTGTATAAAGTTGATAGCTTCCGCCAGATTTTTAACTTTCAGAACCGGTAAAATAGGGCCAAAGATTTCTTCTTGCATGACCTTGCTGTCAGGGTCAACGTCAGATAGAACAGTCGGCTGAATGTAACGGTCGTCTCCGTCAAACTCGCCACCAAACACAATTTGGCCGTCATTGAGATAAGTTTTAAGGCGATCAAAATGCTGACGATTAACAATTCGACCATAATCAGCTGAGTGTTGCGGATCATCTCCAAAAAAAGCTTCGCAGGATTGTTTTAACGCAGCGATAAACTCGTCATGTTTTGCCTCATCCACCAAGACATAATCGGGAGCAATGCAGGTCTGGCCGGCATTTATCCATTTCCCCCAAGCAATTCGTCGTGCTGCAACGCTGATATTGGCATCGGCTAAAACCACAGCTGGGCTTTTTCCACCTAGCTCTAAAGTTACCGGGGTTAGATGTTCTGCAGCGGCATGCATAACAATCTTGCCCACGCGTCCACCACCTGTATACATAATGTGATCGAAACGATGTGTTAATAGCTCAGAGGCGACATCGGCGCCACCGGTGACAACATGAACAGCTTCTGGAGCCAGGTAATCAGGCAATAGGCGCTCAATAAGCTCTGCCGTTTTAGGTGATAACTCAGATGGCTTAACAACCACACAGTTACCTGCGGCAAGAGCAGCTACCAGAGGACTAAGGAGTAATTGTAGTGGATAGTTCCAAGCCCCAATAATAAGAACCACACCAAGAGGTTCTGGATGCAGATAACTTTTACCTGGCCACGCTAGCAGTGGCTGCCGTACGCGTTTTGGCTTCACCCACTGATTTAAATGATGCAGTGTATGCTTGATATCGCTTATAAGAAAACCTAGCTCGGTAAGCCAACCTTCAGCTGATGATTTCCCTAAATCTTCTTGTAACGCGTTTAGGAGTTCTTTTTCGTGCTCATCAAGCATCTGCTGCAATTTCTGGAGTTGCTCTTTGCGCCACGCAACTGAGCGGGTCAAACCGCTATTGTAGGTGGTCCTCAATCGCTGCAAGCGTTGTTCTAACTGTTGTTTCATGCAAAGCCGCCTAAGGTGATGTTCTTAGTTTCTTGGTATTCGGCCAAGCCATAACGAGAGCCCTCACGGCCAATACCGGATTCTTTCACGCCGCCAAAAGCATTGTACGCGTGAGAAATTGCGCCGGCATTAATCCCTAACATGCCACATTCAAGTTGTTCACTGACGCGTTGAATGCGAGTGTAATCTTGAGCGCAAAAATAACCGGCTAGACCAAAAGGTGTATCATTTGCGCGCGCGATGCCTTGCGCCTCATCGGTAAATTTTTGTACGGCAATAACCGGGCCAAATATTTCTTCTTGTGCAATACGCATTGCCGGCGTTATCTCAGTGATTAAAGTAGGGGCGTAGAATAACTCACCCAGTTCTGTTAGAACTTTGCCGCCGGTGACAAGTTTAGCGCCATGCTGCTGCGCATCTTTAAGCAATTCTTCAACTTTGTCTATTGCAGCAGAGTTAATCAGGGGACCATAGTCCACTTCTTCTGCATCGCCAGGAGCAACTTTGATTGTTGCCAATGAGCTCTGTAATTTTTCAATGAATGCTTCGTGCACGGTTTCTTGCACTAAAACACGATTGGCGCTAATGCAGGTTTGGCCTGCATTACGGAATTTGCATGCAATTAATTCGCGAACTGCCTCATCAATATCAGCATCGTCAAATACAATGAATGGTGCATTACCTCCTAACTCAAGTGAAACTTTTTTCATGGTTTGCGCACACTGTTCCATTAGTGCTTTACCGACTGCAGTTGAGCCGGTAAAGGTAAATTTCTTAACACGAGGATGTTGAGTGAATACTTCGCCAACTTCTTTTGACTGTGTTGTTGGCACAAAATTAATTACGCCATCCGGAATGCCTACTTCACTAGCAAGTTGCGCAAGGGCTAATGCTGAAAGCGGCGTTAGTTGTGGTGGCTTAACAACAATTGTGCAACCTGCAGCAAGGGCGGGAGCAACCTTTCGCGTAATCATCGCATTGGGGAAGTTCCACGGCGTGATGGCAGCACATACGCCAATCGGTTGCTTGATAATCCAACTGCGTTTGTCGTTTGCACTAACGGGCAAAATATCCCCGTAACAACGTTCAGCTTCACCAGCGAACCAATCCACGAAGCTGGCGCCATATTCTATCTCTCCGATGGCTTCGGCAATCGGTTTGCCTTGCTCAGCACTCATTAATTCACCAAGTGCTTGTTTATTATCGAGCATGCTTTGATACCAGCGGCGCAACAGGTCAGCTCGCTGTTTCGGGGTTTTTTCACGCCAATGCTTCAAGGCTTTATGAGCAGCCTCCACTGCGCGTTCAGCCATGGTTGCGTCGCCGTCAGCAACCTCAGCGAGAGTCTCTCCAGTGGCTGGGTTGGTCACTTCGAATCGTTTATCGGTTGGTATCCAATGACCATCAATGAAAGCATTGGTTTGAACGAGTGAACGCATGGTATGTGTTGACATGACTACTCCCAATTTTTGAATGTATAACTCAGTATTAGGCTTATACGTCAGAACTTCAATGCTAGTTTACCTTGTGTTTATTTAACAATTAGCGTATAGTTCGCCGCCTCAGGGTCATTACCGCTATTGATGGGAGCGGACTTACCCCTGAATATGCTGGGGTAAACAGCGCCTAAATTCCTGCCAGAGTGTTCATCGTGTTCTGTAGCTGGGCGTATATCCCCCTTATATATGCAATACAGAAACATGTGAGAAAAATATGTCTGAAGTAATGACTGGCCAATCGTTTGCCGATCTGGCCCTGCCTGCTGTTGTGCTTAAACAGCTAGAAAAAATGAATTTCACCCAACCGACGCCAATTCAGTTACAAGCAATTCCTGCCCTGATTGAAGGCAAGAACGTGCTTGGCGAAGCGCAAACCGGTACCGGTAAAACGGCTGCGTTTGGTTTGCCAGGTTTGTCTGCGATTGATACCAAAGAACGCGCGACACAGATGTTGGTGGTTGCACCGACTCGTGAGCTTGCGATTCAAGTTGCTGAAGCTGTAGCCGAATTCGGACAGCAAATGCGCGGTCTTGAAGTGGCTACCGTTTATGGTGGCGCAGCTTTTGGTCCACAAATTAAAGCGTTACGCGGCGGTGCTCATGTTGTTGTGGGAACGCCAGGTCGTTTACTCGATTTATTAAACAAAGGCGTTTTGAACTTAAGCGCTTTGCGTTTAGCGGTGCTTGATGAAGCCGATGAAATGCTCAACATGGGCTTCATTGACGATATCGAAACCATCATGGGCGCAGTGCCGAACACAGCACAGCGCGCGTTATTCTCGGCGACCATGCCTCCGGCAATTCGTAAATTAGCGAAGACTTTCCTTGTTACCGAAGCGGGTGAGCAACCGTTAAATATTCAAATTGCAGCCATTGAGAAAGCGAAGGCGACGATTCGTCAACGCGCGTGGTTAGTGCGTGGCTTGAGTAAAATGCAAGCGTTAACGCGTTTGCTCGAAACCTTAGAGTATCAGCGCGTATTGATTTTCGTACGTACGCGTTCAGACACCATGGATGTTACTGAGCAACTGCAAGCATCTGGTTTTAAAGCGTCTCCATTAAGTGGTGACTTGAACCAAGCACAGCGCGAGCAAACTGTGGCGCAATTGCGTAGCGGTCGTATCGAAATCTTAGTAGCAACGGATGTGGTAGCGCGTGGTCTTGACGTGCCAGAAATCACGCACGTTGTGAACTATGATTTACCAGGTGATAGCGAATCTTATGTTCACCGAATTGGTCGTACCGGCCGTGCCGGACGTAGTGGTGAAGCGATTTTGTTCTATCGCAACAAAGAAAAGCATTTGCTTCGCACCTATGAGCGCTTAACCAACGGAACTATTGAATACTTTGAAGTTCCGAATGCGAAAGAATTGAGTGCGCATCGCCAACAGAAACTGCAAGAGCAAATCGTAACGACGGTTGCTGGTGGTCAATTTAACCAATTGAACGAAATCATTGCCAAAATGCAAGCTGACACGGGTTTGTCGGCAGAGCAAATTGCTGCCGCTTTGTTAGCTCAGCAAAACTTGCAGCGTCCGTTGATTATTGCGGATGATCCGGCGCCACGTAAATTTGAAGAACGTACTGAACGTCGTGGCAAACGTGATGCTCGTGATAGCCGCGATAGTCGTGATGGTCGCGAAAAACGCAGCTCTCGAGATCGTCGTGATGCGAACGTTGAGTTTGACACTTATCGCATTCAAGTCGGTCGTGAGCACGGTGCTCGTCCACAAGATATCGTTGGTGCAATTGCCAACGAAGCTGATATGGATAGCCGTTTTATCGGTCAAATTCAGTTATTTGACGGCCATAGCTTGGTTGAGCTACCAAAAGGCATGCCGACAGCTGTTGTGCGCGTATTACAACGTGCGCGTGTACGTCAACAACAGATGGGCCTCGAGTTAGCTCCAGGTGAGCAAATTACTCGTCGTCCACGTCCACCTGCCGGCGAACGTCCACCGTTTAAAGGTGCGCAACGTCGTGGTGATAATAAAGGCGGACGCGGTAATCCAGGCGAACGTCGCGCGCGTCGCGCTCAGTAAGCGTTATTGATATCCGGCCTGATGGTTCACTCGAATCATCAGGCTGGTGTCATACCCCCAAGCCTCAGCTTTCTTCATTATTTCCTCAAGTTCGCTTTCTGGTACATTTGGTGTACGTGAGAGCACCCAAAAATAATCATGGCTATCGCTCGTAATGACCGCCAATGAGTATTCTCCAGCGTCATTTGTTTGCAATTCACTAATGTAGTAACCACCATAAAATGGCCAAAAGAATGTTACTTTATACATGGCCGTATCGACAGGCTTGGCAAGGCCAATTGCTGTTTCCCATTCACCAAGCTCGGTATTGTAGCCGCGGTTAGTGACTTCAATGGTACCGTCCTGATTGAGCCGATATTCAGCTGTAACACGTTCTAATCCTTCTTCAAAGCTATGTGGTAAGCGAACAATTTCGTGCCATGTGCCTAGGTATTTCGTCGCTTCAAACTTATCAATTACCGGAGCCACCGGTGTTGGATTGCTGCTACAACCGACGATATAAAAACTGGTGAGTAAGATAACTATAAATCTGCTCATATTTTTTCCTTTTTAGCGTTTCTATCAACTCCGTTTATAACGAATCAATTTGGTTTAAGTACAAGCGCGCTTGCTCCAATAGTTCTTGTTTATCTGTCTTATCTCGTTTATCCCATTGGCTTAAGATTAATCCCATTCTCGCATTCTTGCTAAGTTGCTCGTAATGAGAATCTATAAAATGCCAATACAGACTGTTGAAAGGGCATGAATTTGTGCCGACACGTTGATTGACGTCATAGTGACAATGCTGACAGTAATTCGACATTTTATTGATGTAAGAACCGCTCGATACATAGGGTTTGGTGGCAAGAACTCCACCATCAGCAAATTGACTCATGCCGCGTGTATTTGGTAACTCGACCCACTGCAAGGCGTCGATATAAATTCCTAAATACCAAGCGTCGACCTCGTCAGGGTTCACGTTCGCAAGCAGTGCAAAATTGCCAGTAATCATTAACCGTTGAATGTGGTGTGCATAGCTAAATTCAAGCGATTGCTGAATACTTTTTGCCATGCACAGCATGTGTGTTTTGCCGGTCCAGTAATAACTTGGCAAAGGGGCTTTGTTTTCAAAAAAGTTGGTGGTGGAATAGTAAGGCATGTGATGCCAGTAAATAGCCCGAATAAACTCTCGCCAACCAATGATCTGACGTACAAATCCCTCAATTTGTGCGATGTTTATTCGAGATGAATTGTTCTGCCAATAGGAAATTGCTTTCTCGACAACTTCGCGAGGACTGAGCATTTTGGTATTTAGTGAAAATGACAAACGCGCATGAAAAAGCGACCAATACTCCGTGTGCATAGCATCTTGATAGCGTCCAAAATTTTCTAGTAGGTTTTCCACGAAAAAGTCGAGTAGTTGCCTCGATTCGAGCCGTGACGTTGGCCAAATGAATCGCTGCGGTTCAATGTCACCGATGGTTTCAACGCCTGCTTTTTTCAGCATAGCGATAATGTCGCTTACGTTGTGGGAAAACAATAATGGTTTGGCAACATCTTGTTGATTGGGCAGTTTGTTACGATTGTCTTTATCAAAATTCCATTTACCACCTATTGGTTTATCGTTTTCCATGAGGTAGCCAGTTTGTTGGCGAACCCTGCGGTAGAACGATTCCATTAAGAAGTTTTCTTTACCTGGGAACCAGTCATTTAACACACTGCGTTGGGTTAAAAAGTGCTCACTGTCATACCATTGTACTTCAACCGACTGCTGCCCAGCCCAAGCTTGTAGGTACTCATCAACACGATACTCATCGGGTTGTTGGAGCTGAACTTGTCGTGTACGAGGAAGGCGCTGAAGCAGCGCGGATAAGTTTTTGGTAACACTCTGACGGTTGTTCGGATCATCTAGTGATAGGTAACAAACGTGATGTCCAGCCGCGCTTAATGCTTGCGCGAAATGACGCATCGCAGCGAAGAACCCAACAATTTTCTGAATGTGGTGTTTGGCGTAGTCGGTTTCTTCGCGTACTTCCATCAGTACGAATAGTCGATTGCGATCAATCGTTTTAAACCAGCTATGACCAGCATTCAATTGATCACCTAAAACAAGTGCTAAGGTGGTAATTGAATCATTTGGTAGGCGATTAAAACTGATATCACCAAAAGATAAGGACGACGAATGAGTGGCCATCTGTTAAATCTACGCTAAGTTATAGGGAATCAATGCTAAATACGTGTTTTAGCATAGCGAGATCACCGAAAATTTGGCATTATGCGTCTATTAAATTAGTTAACCCTCAGGCAGGAACATCATGCAGCCAGTTAATATTATTTGTATCAAGTGGGGCAACAAGTACGGCTCTGACTATGTCAATACACTGTACTCAATGGTGAGTCGCAATATTTCATTGCCATACCGTTTTGTATGCTTCACAGATGACGCAGAAGGAATTCGCGACGAGGTTGAAGTAAAGCCAATTCCAGAAATCGGATTTGAAGATTTTGACCAGCGTAAACCATGGACATTCGCCCACGGCTGGTTGAAATTGACCTGTTTCGCGAATCCACTTTACGATTTACAAGGGCCAACGTTGTTCTTGGATCTTGATATTGTCATTGTAGGAAGTTTGGATGATTTCTTTGAGCCAGAAGGCGAGTTTTTGGTGATTAAAGAATGGGATAAATCCGATGCTACCGGAAATACCTCGGTATTTCGTTTTAATATTGGTGCTCATGTTGATGCTCTAGAACATCTGAAAGCAGATCCAGTTGGCTCACGTAAAGATGTTCGCAATGAGCAGGAATTCATTACGCAGTTTGTTGCGCGTCAGGGAAAATTAAAATATTGGCCAGCGCAATGGTGTCGCAGTTTCAAACGTCATTGTCTACGTCCATTCCCATTGAGTTTCTTTCAACAGCCACGCATTCCTGAGGGCGCCAAGGTAATCATTTTCCATGGTCGCCCACATCCTGACGATGCGATAGCTGGACGCAGTGGTAAATGGTACCGCAAGGTACTTCCTACAACATGGATCAAAGAGTACTGGCGTTAAGCGCTAATGACTGTTTGGTATAAACTGCTTATTCGCTTTGCGACGCCATTGGTATTTATTTATCTCTGGTTGCGTGGAGCGAAGGCTTCGGCTTATCGAGAACGCTGGAGTGAGCGCCTCGCACTTCAGAAAATTCCGCCACAAGTTCGCGATGGCATTGTCATTCATTGTGTGTCAGTTGGCGAAACGGTAGCTGCCCGTGGGCTTATCGAACGTGTCTTACGCGCTTACCCGCATCTTTCGGTGACGTTGACATCAATGACACCGACAGCTGCGGAAATGGCGCTGAAGCTGTTTGGTGAGCGTGTCTTTCATAGTTACCTGCCGATTGATACACCCGGAGCAATGAAGCGGTTTGTGAGTAAACTTAATCCGCGCTTACTTATCGTGCTTGAAACCGAAGTGTGGCCGTGTTTGCTCGAGCAATGCCACCTGCGAAACATACCTGTTTTAGTTGTTAATGCTCGTATGTCGGAGCGGTCAGCAAAAAGCTATCAGAAATATGCTTGGCTACTTGGTCCAATCTGGCAGCGCGTGAACTTTATTGCTGCACAAACGAATGCGAGTGCTGAGCGCTTTGAAGCGCTTAAAGTACCGAATGATAAACTCGCTGTACGCGGAAATTTAAAGCACGATTTTCAGGTCAGCGATGAAATACATCAACAAGCTAAGAGCTGGCGCGATGAATTAAACCGACCGGTTCTTGTTGCCGCAAGCACTCACGATGGTGAAGATGCGCAAATTCTTGAAGCGTTTAGCTCGGTACTAGGGCAACATCCCAACGCACTGTTAATTATCGTGCCTCGTCATCCTGAGCGATTTGATTCAGTGGCTCGGTTAATAGAACAGCAGCAGTTTAGTTATGTGCGCCGCAGTACCGCGCAAACTGTACAACCATCTCATCAAGTTTTTCTTGCGGATTCAATGGGTGAGTTATTGTTATGGTACGCCGTGGCCGATGCTGCATTTGTTGGGGGGAGCCTGATTGAACGAGGTGGGCATAATCCACTTGAGCCAATCGCGACCCATACAGCAGTAATCTCCGGTCCGCATGTATTCAATTTTGATGAAATTTATCAGCGCTTAAAAGCGGTGGATGGTGTTCATATAGTTGCTGATGCAAAAGCGTTAGCCGCTGCGTGGAATGAATGGCTGGCTCACCCGCAGCAAGCTACGCAACATGCAAACCATGCATTTGATGAATTTGCCAACGATCAAGGCGCAACGGAAGCTATTTTACAGGATATTGAGCGCTTCGCGCCGTTTGCACGCAACGCCGAGAAAGTGAGGACGATGTCAATGATAAAAACAGCTAAGCCGAACGACAAAATGGAAATTTGGTATGACCCGAGCATTTTGGATGGTTGTACATCAGATCACTTTGATGCGAGTTTTTGGCAGAGTCAGAATAAAGTGAAGGGCTCGGCGACAGGGCGGAGCACAGCGTTCTTCGTGGATGCAGGAGAGCACGGTTTATTGTTACGGCATTATTATCGCGGTGGCCTGGTTGGAAAGGTGAATAAAGATCGCTTCAAACGTGAGCCAATTGCTAATAGTCGTGCCATGGCTGAGTTCTCGCTACTGCTGAAATTACGAGAGTTAGCACTTCCAGTGCCTCGGCCAGTTGCAGCTCGGTATGTAGAAGCACCAGTCTGGGGATATCGCGCTGATATCTTGGTTGAGGTTATTCCTAATGCGCAAGACCTATTCAAGTTACTACTGCAACGGTCTCTCACTGATTCAGAGTGGCAACAAGTTGGTAGAACAATACGTGAGTTGCACAGTGCAGGTGTTTATCATTCTGATTTGAACTGCCACAACATCATGCTCGATGATAACGGCAAGTGCTGGATTGTCGATTTTGATAAGTGTGGATTTAAAGCGGAAGGCGAATGGCGAGAAGCCAATCTACAACGTTTGCTACGTTCGTTTAATAAAGAACTAACCAAAGCAAAAGAAGCCAACCGAGCATTTCATTTTAATGAAACACGAGATTGGCCTCTTTTAGTCGATGCCTATAGCTAACGTGACTGCTTAAGGCGGTTACACGGCTACAGACGCGAGTAAATTACTCGCGAATTTGCCCAGTACCGGTCACCACGAACTTTTCAGTTGTCAGTGCCTGTAACCCCATTGGGCCGTATGCGTGCAATTTACTGGTAGAAATACCAATTTCAGCACCTAAGCCTAACTGACCGCCATCACTGAACCGTGAAGAAGCATTTGCCATTGTCACCGCTGAATCGACTTCACGAATAAAGCGGTCGGCAGCTTCTTTATTCTCAGTGACGATTACTTCAGTATGGCCACTGCCGAAGTGATGAATATGATCAAGTGCTTGGTCGAAATCCTTGACGGTTCTCACCGCAATTTCTAAAGCCAGATACTCTTCACCAAAAGCATCCTCTGCAATGACATCAGGACTATCAAAGTAAGATGCTGATGCATTGTCTGAATGAATGACAACGTTTTTCTCAGCCAAGGCTTTTGCTGCAACCGGTAAAAACTTCGGAGCGATATCTTGATGCACGACTAAACCTTCAAGCGCGTTACACACCCCTGTACGTTGAGTTTTACCATTCAGCAAGATATTGAGGGCTTTATCTAAATCCGCATCTTTATCAATATATAAATGGCATACGCCTTTGTAGTGCTGGATAACAGGGATTTTACTGTTATCACTGACAAAATGGATC
This sequence comes from Pseudidiomarina marina, assembly GCF_044807045.1. Lineage (NCBI taxonomy): Bacteria > Pseudomonadati > Pseudomonadota > Gammaproteobacteria > Alteromonadales > Idiomarinaceae > Pseudidiomarina > Pseudidiomarina marina. Next base: position 1,160,804 of record NZ_CP085233.1, read on the forward strand.
AAGCCTTCGCCACCCCGAGGAATGACTAAATCAATGTACTTGTCTTGCTTGAGTAGCTCTGTCATCAAATCGCGATCAGGCGAAGGAACAACAGTAATAACGTCTTCTGGCAATTCGCTATCGCGAAGTGCTTGATGCAGTGCATCCGCTATAGCCTTACTCGTTTCTATGGCTTCTCGACCGCAACGTAAGATAACAGCGTTGCCAGATTTGAAACACAGAGCTCCAGCGTCGGCCGTCACATTCGGGCGTGCCTCATAAATCATGCAGATTACGCCTAGCGGAATACGCATTTTATCGACCTGAATACCATTTGGGCGAGTCTCAAAATGTTTGCGTTCACCAACTGGATCGGAGAGTTCGATTATCTCCTCAATGGCGCTCGCCATGCCCTCAATGCGCTCATCATTCAGTTGCAACCGGTCAAGCATCGCTTCTGATAAGCCTTTTTCTTTCCCCGCAGCCATGTCTTTTTCATTAACCGCTAAGATAGTGCTTTTCGCTGCGCGAATGGCATCAGCCATACGCTGCAATACTTGATTCTTTTTAGCTTCTGATAAATTGGCGACTGCGCGGGCAGCAACTGCTGCGCGTTGTGAAATTTGTTCAGCTAACTGAGTACTCATTCGTCCTCCAGTATCATTAAATCATTACTTTCTATTACTTCTGAGATTGGGCTGTAGCCATACGCTTCGGCTATATCACTAATTTCTTGCCCTTTGATATGCATTAGTTCGTGTGAGCTGTATTGGCAGATACCTTTGCCAATAGCCTCGGCTGTACTCCCGCTACGAATCACAACGGCATCGCCGCGATTGAAGTCGCCCTGAACGTCGACAATGCCACTCGTTGTTAACGACTCTCCGCGGCTAAGCGCTACTGCAGATTCTTCGTCAATAACGAGCTCGCCTTGTGAAATTAACGTATGCCGTAACCAATGTTTTTTATTGCTCATCGGATCTTGCTGGCGCTTGAACAATGTTCCAGGATTTTGGCCCTGTAATAAGTGTTCGAAGGTTTCTCCTTTGCGGCCGTTAACGATGTACGTATCAATACCATGAGAGGTGGCTTTTTCAGCTGCCTCAATCTTGGTACGCATACCACCCGTTGCAATTTTATTTGTGGTTCCACCGGCTAATGCAAAAATTTCCTCGGTAATTTCATTTACCTCTGGAATTTTTTTCGCATCGGGTTTTACTCGCGGATCGGCATCAAACAAGCCATCTATGTCAGAACAAATGAACAATGCATCGGCGTCTACAAGGGTCGCTACCATTGCAGCCAGGTTATCATTATCGCCTACCTTCATTTCGTCGGTAGCTAATGCATCGTTCTCATTCACGATGGGTAATACATCGTGTTCTAACAATGTGCGAAGGGTGTTTCGAACACTGACATAGCGAGCGCGATCGCGTAAATCACCGTGGGTCATCAAAACCTGTGCGCACGGGAAGTCAAAAAACCGCGACCAGTTGGCCATCATGTCGTTTTGTCCAACAGCAGCCATCGCTTTTTTTATGGTCACCGGAAGCTTGTCGCCATCGAAACTAATATGTTTTCTGCCCGCTGCAGCACTACCTGATGAAACGAGGACGATTTCTTGTCCGCGTTCGTGACACTCAATAATAAATCGAGCGATAGCTAATAAGTATTTACTGCTCGTTCCTGTATCGTCTGGCGCAATCAACGCACTGCCGACTTTTAGAACAGCACGTTGCCAGGAAGGCATTTCCATAACTTCTCCCTCTTGAAAAATTCGTATGTAGTCTAACAGATTTGGGGTGCTTTCTCTAGTTCAGAGGGATAAGTGAAGGAAATGCCCACTATATAAGGCATAAGATAAGGAAATAGGGCTTTAGTGAAATGAAACTTTACTTTTTATAAACATTAAAAACCCCGCAAAGCGGGGTTTTTAGAGGTGTTTATTTTGTGGGTGGGGTGTAGCCTTCAATATCTACTTCTTTGCCTTCAAATAAGAAAGCTTTCATTTGTTCTTCAAGAAAACTTCTAGCTTGCGGGTCCATAAGATTTAAACGCTTTTCGTTAATCAACATGGTTTGTTTCTTTTGCCACTCAGCCCATGCTTCCTTTGAAATGCTATTAAAGATTTTCTCACCAAGCTCACCTGGATAGAGTTGAAAGTCTAAACCTTCAGCTTCTTTCTTCAGGTATTCACAATATACGGTACGGCTCATGACAACCTCATTCGGCTTTAAATTAGAGGATTATTTTACGGTGCCGATGTCAGTGAATGCAAACTTACTGACGCTTTAATTGCTGATAGTTATGTACGCAACGTATTAAGATATTTACGAATTGGGGTAGGTAATCCATAGTTATCCAATTGCTCTAACGGTATTCGTACGCCACCTTGTGCTACGGGCTGCGAGAAAACCAGTGCCTCGAGCTTATAATGTGAAAACACATGTTTAAAGCTTCCGTGAAGATGTGCTTTTTCTAATGGTTCTAATACTTCTGGTAGACACCATAGTCGAGGCCATATGCCGTCACCTGAGCGTTGCGTTAGCATCACACCCTCATCAGATAGGTCGAGCAAGAAATAGCCATGACGCGTTGGTATTTTTTTCTTTGCTTTTTTCTCAGGAAGAACTTGGGTGCGATTTGTTGCATAGGCATTACAGCTGGTTTTTATTGGACACCTTTGACAATCCGGGGACCGAGGCGTACAGATGGTCGCGCCGAGATCAAGTAGTGCTTGAGCATAGCGGCGATTGTCGGCTTTTGGTGTGTACTTTTCTGCATACGACCAAATTGTTCTGTTGGTTTTTGCTGACGAAATGTCGCCTTCAATACCAAAATAGCGACTGAATAGTCGCTTAACATTTCCATCGACTAGCGCAGCTGGTTTATTAAAAGCAAACGCCGAAATTGCGCCGGCGGTATAAGGTCCAACACCGGGAACTTCTCTGAGTTCGTCAATATTATCGGGTAGTTGCCCGTTCATTTCTTGCACAACAAACTTTGCCGCTTTATGCAAGTTTCTGGCACGCGAGTAATACCCCAGTCCCTGCCATTGAGTCATCACCTCATCTTCGGAAGCATCGGCCAATGCTACGACAGTGGGAAAATGTTGTAGCCAACGCTCAAAGTAAGGGATGACAGTAGCCACCTGAGTTTGTTGCAACATGAGCTCGCTAACTAAAACGCGATATGGCGTTACATCCTGTTGCCAGGGTAAGTCATTCCGACCATGTGTTTTTTGCCATAAAGTTAAGGTTTCACTGAACTCTACGGGATCAATCGGCGTAGTAGTGGGGCTAGAAGTCTTATCAATCATGAAATTTTTGTAAGTTATTGGTTAAAAAAGTCGCAAAAAATCGGTAAATCCCCGTTGAATCAGGCTTTTTTCCTGCATTTGTACTATAATGCAGCCACGTTCGTAAATCGGCCTATGAGAAAACACAAGGAGCATCTCATGAAACGGTTATCAATGGTATCAGCAGCAGTCATTTCTTCATTAATGGCTGCACCAGTTATGGCATTCCAAGGCGATGAGCCGGGTAGCATTTATGTTGGTCCGCGCATTGGGGTGTTCGGCACAGACTCTGACCGTCGTGTTATCGAAAATAATCAAGTGCAAACATTTGGTGGTGGTTTCGATTCACTCATGGGTGGTTTAGAGCTTGGCTATCAGTTTACCCCAGAGTGGGGTTATCGTGTTTACTATGATTACCTGCGTGGTGATCTAGAGACTTCTAGCGACGACTCTACTGGTAGTGCATACGGTGTGGATTTAATTTATAACTTCACCTCGAATTTTTATGGTGCGGTAGGTATTAACTCAACTGAATTCAGTGATATTAGCAACCGTTTCTTACGTGTTGGTGCGGGTTATAAAGAGTTTTTGAATGACAACTGGGCCATCTCTTTCGAAGGCGCAGTGCAGCAAAGCGACGGTGACCTTACCGAGTTTATGTTGATGACAGGGCTTCGCTATTATTTTGGCGGCGCATCAGAGTCTACTTATACCAAACCGGAGCCGGCTCCAGCACCTGAGCCTGAACCAGCTCCAGCTGCTCCGGCTGTCGTTGATTCAGACGGTGATGGCGTTAATGACGATATGGATAAATGCCCAAATACACAGGCTGGCTTCAAAGTTGATGCTGACGGTTGTGTTATGTACGCCAACGAAACGGTCACTCGCGAATTGGTTGTAACATTTGCGCTGAATTCAGACGAAATTCCTGATTCTCAGAAATCGGATATTCGTGAAACAGCTGAGTTTTTGAAAGAGTACCCACAGCTAGATGTCGTTATTGAAGGTCATACTGACGATACTGGTGCGGCAACGTACAATCAGCAATTATCTGAACGTCGTGCGAAGGCTGTTGGTGATAGCTTGGTGAATGATTTTGGTATTGCTGCTTCTCGTGTAACAACAGAAGGTTACGGTGAGAGCCGTCCGAAATATCCAAACAATTCAGCAGAAAATCGTGCGAAGAATCGCCGTATTGAAGCTGTTATGTCTGTGACTAAACAGGTTCCTGTAAAAGAATAATTTAACTATTCTGTAGAAGATAAAGGCACGCCAAACTTGCGTTTGGCGTGCCTTTTTGCATAATGAGCACCGCAAATTTAAACTTATCTTATTCATTATTCGCGCACCACAACGTAGAGGCATCATGAGCTCCGAGAATTTAGAAAAAGCCCAAGCTGAGGGAAAGTACATTCGTAAAATCCGCAGCTTTGTAAAGCGCGAAGGCCGTTTAACCAAAGGTCAGGCAGCCGCTCTTGAGCGCAGTTGGCCAAAGATGGGATTAACCCATGACCAAGGTATGCTTGATCTCGAGCAAGTCTTTGAGCGCCAAGCGCCAACTGTGCTGGAAATTGGTTTTGGCATGGGAAAATCATTGGTCGCTATGGCGCAAGCTGCACCAGAAAAGAACTTTATTGGCATTGAAGTACATCGACCTGGTGTTGGCGCATGCTTAATGGATGCTGAAGATGCAGGTCTCGAGAACTTGCGTGTGTTTGAACATGATGCAGTGGAAGTTCTCGAAGATTGTATTGCCGATGGAAGCTTAGCGACGGTGCAGGTTTTCTTTCCAGACCCCTGGCACAAAAAGCGTCATCACAAGCGGCGTCTTATTCAACCTGAGTTTGTTGAATTGCTACGCCGGAAGTTGGCCATTGGGGGTGTTCTGCACTTGGCAACCGACTGGGAAAACTACGCCGAACATATGTTAGAGGTAATGAATGCGGCGCGCTGTTGGCGCAATTTATCAGCAAACAATACCTACATTCCAAGACCTGCCGAGCGCCCGCTAACAAAATTTGAGCAGCGCGGCGAACGTCTTGGTCATGGCGTTTGGGATATGAAATTTGAACGAGTTGAATAACTCGCTCGGGATCATACCAATAAATCCAATACGCTATTGAGATAACGCCTACCAAGTTGGGTCGTTTCCCAATAGCGCCCTTTATCGACGACGAGATGCTTTTGTAGCGCTTCTTCTAGAAGCTGGTCAGCAATTGAACATGGTAAACCAGTGAAGTCTTCAAAAGCTGATTTAGGCACCGGCTCAAGTAATCGAAAATAATTCATAAAAAACTCGAAAGGGCGCTCATCTGCCGTAACAAGCCATTGTCGATATCGTAATGGCCGAGTTAAATCGAGATACCCCTGTGGGTGCTTTATTTTTTCACAACGAATAATTTCCCCCGTTGTGGGTATCGTAATCTTACTGTGTGCGCCGCATCCTATTCCGAGGTAGTCACCAAACATCCAATAGTTACGGTTGTGTTTACTTTGGTGCCCGTTTTTAGCGTACGCACTCACCTCGTACTGTTGGTAACCAGCTGCGATTAATTTTTCATGCCCCTGTTCTTGAATTGCCCATAATTCATCATCTTCGGGTAGTTGCGGAGGTCGGCTTGCAAACGCGGTATTAGGTTCAATGGTCAACTGATACCAAGATATATGCGGTGGATTAAGCTCGATAACGCCCTCTAAATCAGCCATCGCATCCTTAAGTGATTGACCGGGAAGTCCATGCATTAGGTCAAGGTTAAAGCTTTTCAGCGGCAAGGAGGAGGCGTGAGCGGCAGCTGCTATTGCTTGTTGTGGGTCATGAATTCTGCCTAAGGCTTCAAGCTGCTCATGCTGGAGACTTTGCACGCCGATCGAAAGTCGCGTCACGCCCGCATCTACAAAGCCGGAAAAACGTTCAGTTTCAAACGTACCAGGATTAGCTTCCAAGGTGATTTCGCAGTTTGCTTCGAGTGGTATTTGTTTCGCGATGCCGTCTAGAAGTTGCTTGATGCTATTCGCGCGAAATAAACTGGGTGTCCCGCCTCCAATAAATATGCTCGTGAGCTCTCGTCCTTGAACCCAAGCTAAGTCAGCACGCAGGTCATCCAATAGGCGCGCAACATAGGTTGTTTCGGGAATATCGTGTTTTAAGGCATGTGAGTTAAAGTCACAATAGGGACATTTTTGTATGCACCAAGGAATGTGAACGTACAATGACAATGGTGGCAGTTTTAACTGGCTCATAGAGATGCCTGCAATTGCGCGACAAACTGGCGTAGAGCTTTACCACGGTGACTTAATTGCTGTTTCTGCTCGGTACTAAGCTGAGCTGCTGTGCAGTGGAGATCGGGGAGCCAAAATATCGGGTCATAGCCAAAGCCCTGTTCACCGCGAGGTGCTGCTGCAATTATTCCATCCCAGCGACCATGACAAATAATAGGAGTCGGGTCATTAGCGTGACGTAAGTATGCGAGAACACAATGAAAACTCGCGTGACGTTCTGCTTCTGGAGTGTCCTTTAATGCGCTGAGTAATTTATTGATATTATCTTGATCGGTGCAACCTGGACCTGCATAGCGAGCTGAGTAAATTCCAGGTGCGCCTTGCAGTGCCGCAACAGCTAAACCTGAATCGTCAGCCAATGCTGGAAGACCGGTGTGTTGCGCTGCATGACGTGCTTTTAGAATGGCGTTTTCAACAAAGGTTAAACCGGTCTCTTCGGCTTCAGCAAAGTTCCATTGTGACTGTGGTTTTACCTGCCAACCTAATGGTTTTAAAAGCCCCTCTAATTCGGCTACTTTACCTTTATTACCAGTTGCTAAGACTAATTCATGCATGAACTTTTCACCCGTAATTTGTATTTGCCTGTTATTATACGGGTCAAGGGCATCGTGACCAAGGAGAGAAAATTTGGCCAGCATTACTGGAATCATGCTGTTGATGGGATCGCTGTTGTTAATCAGCATACTCGCAGCTGTCGTCTCTAATCGACTCGGCGCACCACTGCTACTCACATTTCTGGTGGTTGGCATGCTGGCGGGTGAAGAAGGCGTGCTCGGCATTGAATTTAGTAATCCTGAAGTAGCATTTTTTATTGGCTCACTAGCTCTGGTGATCATTCTCTTTGATGGTGGTATGCGAACACATAAAGAGCGTTTTCGTGTCGCTTTGTGGCCGGCGATTAGTTTGGCGACCGTGGGTGTTGCACTAACTTGTGCAATCACCGCCGCCGGAGTGGTTTGGTTGTTTGATTTACCCTGGCCAACAGCACTTCTCATCGGTGCCATTCTAAGTTCAACCGACGCCGCCGCCGTATTCAGTATTTTTCAGTCTCAGAACCTACGTATAAAGCAGCGGGTCGCCTCAACGCTCGAAATCGAATCGGGAACTAACGATCCGATGGCGATTATTCTGACCATGACCTTAACTTCAATTATTGCATCAGCTGAGAGTTTTTCATTGGCTTGGATAAGCCTTGATGTTGTTCAACAGGTTGTTATCGGCTATTTGGCCGGTTGGATAGGTGGGCGAGCATTTGTTTGGATGGCACAAAAAATTTCAGTGCAGTTTTCCTTTTTCCCATTGCTAGCGGCAGCATTTGCCGTCGTTATTTTTGCGATCGCGTCGGGCATTGGTGGTAGTGGTTATTTGGCTGTGTACTTAATGGGATACAAGATAGGCAACTCCCGTTTGCCGCAACTACCGCATATCTTACAAGTACAAGATGGTTTGGCTTGGCTCAGTCAAATCATGATGTTTTTGATATTAGGGTTACTGGTGACCCCATCTCACCTTATGGAGCACTGGACGCTTTCGCTGAGTGTTGCCGTATTGATGATATTCGTGGCGCGTCCATTGGCTGTTTTAGTGAGTCTAATTCCTTTCGTGTTCCCTTGGCGTGAACAAGTATTTATCAGTTGGGTGGGATTACGTGGAGCTGTTCCGATCATTTTGGCGCTGTATCCTTGGTTGACTGGTGTGCCAAATCAAGAACTCTATTTCGACATTGCGTTTATGGTGGTGATGGTGTCATTAATTGTTCAAGGTTGGTCGTTAGCGCCAATGGCGCGCTGGTTGGGGCTTGAAGTGCCTGCGCCAGCGGAGCCTGACCGTCGCATGCCGTTAGATCGTTTGGGCAGTAAAGATCCAATGGAAGTATGGGCTTATCAGATTAGTGAACGCTCACCGGCTTGCGATCATCGGTGGGATGAGCTGCGTTGGAATGTTGATGTCGAGTTTGTCGGGATCATTCGCGAAGGTGAGTGGCTATTGCCGAAAAGCCAGCCGGTTTTGGAAGAGGGCGATACAGTGATTGTTGTCGCTAAGCTGGAGCATGTTGATGCTATTAGCCGAGTTCTTGCCGCCGGAGGCAAGGCAACTGAATTGCAAAGCAGCGAATTCTTCGGTGACTTCACTTTACGTGGCGATCTATTAATGCAAGATGTTGCCGGCTTCTACCCAGTTGGCCAACTGGATACCAAATTGCTGGCTATGTCACTACACGATTACTTCACACAGAAGTTCCATCGTCGCGTTGTTATTGGTGACCAATTACAACTTGGGTTGGTTTTGCTGACCGTGCGCGAAGTCACTGATGATGGGTTTATCCGGCAGGTGGGTGTCAAGTTACTTGAAGAGAAGGCCAACTAGTTCGTTGGCCTCGATTTATCTTTGCAAATCTTAGTTGCTCCAAAACTCTTTGTGGAAGCGCAACTCTTGCGTTTGATTACCTTGTTTAATCGTTATAAAAAAACGCAACGTTTCGAGATTAGAGAAACGCGTTTGAGCAAGATAATATACCGCATCGCCTTCAATGACTTCGTTGAATTCTAGGGTTTGCTGCTGACTCAACGGGTTCATGACATAACCTGAAATTTCAACTTGCTGTGCTGGTTTACCGGCTACCGTCGCATCTAATACTGAAATATTCAACGTCGCTAGTGTCTCACTACGCGAAAGCTGGTATTGCTTTGCCATTTCAGGACGTAGCAAGGTCGAATTAAAAGCATTGTAATGCACTTCCCAAGGCCCGAGGCGCTTGCTTTGTTCTGCCTTCACATCGCTGACACCAACCACAACAAGCAAGGCAGTTAAGATACTGATAATAATGTGTTTCATAACCCCATTCCTATGCCAAAGAGGTTGCTTAGCAAGATACGTACAAATTGAATCGCAACAATCAAAACCAACACTGACAGGTCGAGGCCACCAATAGGCGGGATAACTCGACGAATTGGCGCCAAGAATGGCTGCGTAAGCTGCTCAATCATCGCCATCATTGGGTTGTATCCACGATTAAACCAACTCATGATCGCCATGATGATCACCAACCAAAACAGCAATGAAAGGAACTGGAATACCACAACAGCCAGGCCCATGAGTAAGGTATCGCTGAACATCGGCGTCATTCCTGCCGCGATATTGGAAAGTACAAGAATTTTACCAATGCCGACCAAGTAGGCGAGAACGAGGCTCGCAATATCCCACTGACCAACCATGGGCAGAAAGCTGCGCAGCGGTTTAATAATGGGGTTCGTGACTTTTACCACAAACTGACTCATTGGATTAAAATAATCAGCTCGCGCAGCCTGCATCCATATGCGCAGCAGCACAACAATCAGGAACAAATCAAAGACAATCTCGACCAAAAAGCGTAACGCGTTCATATAGGTTCTCTAAATAATTTAATTAAAACAGTTTAGCCATTTCTTGGTTGCGCTGCACAGCTGCTTTTACTGCTTGACCGGAAATGTCATCAATATCTGCGGCTTGATAAACTTCGATGCCTTTGGCCGTCGATCCGCCCTTGCTGGTCACCTGTTTGCGTAACTCTTCGAGCTCAAGCTCACTAGCGATAGCCATTTCAGCGGCACCCAAAGCGGTTTGTTGCACCATCTGCCGCGCTTTGTCACGATCAAATCCAAGTGCGGTTGCCGCCTTTTGTAAACTTGCCATAAACTCAAAAAAGTAAGCAGGACCGCTACCTGCAACCGCGCCAAGAATATCTAACTGATCTTCGTCAGCTACCCACAATGTCGCGCCGACGCCATCAAATGCCTCGGTGATAAATGCTTTATCGGCCTCTGAAACGCGATCGTCAGCAACCAAACCCGACATGCCTTTGCCAACTAATGAAGGCGTGTTGGGCATGACACGAATCATACGAATGTCATCCCCTAAGTATTGGCGATACTTCTCAATACGAATACCAGCAGCAATGGTCACAATGAGCTTTTCAGAAAGATTAGAAACTTGTTTCTTCAATGCAGCACAAACGTCGGCCATGAGCTGAGGTTTCACTGATAGCACAATGACGTCCGCCGCTTCAGCGACCACTTGATTATCTTGACTGGTGTGTACGTTTAAGGAGCTTTTCAGTTTCTCGAGTTTTTCTGGACTTGGATTACTGACATAAATTTTATCGCTGGGATAACCGCTTTTGACCATGCCTCCAACAATGCTTTGAGTCATATTTCCAGCGCCGATAAAGGCGATATTACGAGGCGAAGTTGTCATGCAGGGTCTCCTGTATTTTTTGGTGTATTTACTCGAGCGCCAAACACTGCTGTGCCAATTCGTATCATGGTTGCTCCAGCCGCAACCGCATAGGGCCAGTCAGCGCTCATACCCATCGATAAGGTATCTACTTGTTTATATTGGGACTGTAACTCTAAAAACAACCGCTGCATTGCAGCGAAACTTGAAGCTGAAGCACTCGGTTCGGATTGCACCGCCGGTATGGTCATTAGCCCGCGCAGCTGTATTTGTGGAAGGTCATTGATAACGGCGGCGAGCTCGGCAACCTCTTCGGGCGCTACACCGGCTTTTGCTTGGTCATCATCGATATTGACTTGAATGAGAACATTTAACGGTGGCATTTCTGCTGGGCGTTGTTGCGCTAAACGACGCGCGATTTTTGCGCGATCAACACTATGAACCCACGCAAAATGCTCGGCGATATCTCGCGTTTTGTTCGATTGAATTGGGCCAATAAAATGCCAAGTGATGTCGTACTCTGACAATTGCATAATCTTTGCAATTGCTTCTTGAACATAGTTTTCACCAAAATCACGTTGTCCAACATGATACGCAGAAGCAATATCTGCCGCGGGTTTGGTTTTACTCACCGCAATTAATTTCACGCTATTTTGCTTACGTTGGTATTGTTCACAGACGCGAGCAATTTCATTACGGACTTCTTTTATGCGTTCAGCTATGCTATTCATCAATTGCTAAAACTCACTTACAAGAGGCTGTTATATGGATATCACTGAGTTACTCAGTTTCGCTGTTAAACATAAATCGTCAGACTTACATTTATCAGCTGATTCGCCTCCTATGATACGGGTAGACGGTGACGTTCGTAAAATAAATATCCCAGCGCTAAGCCACAAGCAGGTGCAAGAGCTGGTATACGACATCATGAACGACCGCCAGCGTAAAGAATACGAACAAAACTTAGAATGCGACTTCTCGTTTGAAGTTCCTGATTTAGCCCGTTTTCGTGTTAACGCATTCGTGCAGAATCGTGGTGCTGGCGCTGTATTTCGAACCATTCCAAGTGAGGTGCTCACCTTGGAACAGTTGGGTGCGCCAGAGATATTCAAGACTATTTCAGATAATCCGCGTGGTTTAGTGTTGGTTACAGGGCCAACAGGTTCAGGTAAGTCGACAACATTAGCGGCCATGATCGATTACGTTAATGAAAATAAATATCATCATATTTTAACCATCGAAGATCCGATTGAATTTGTGCACAAAAACAAGCGTAGCCTGATTAACCAGCGGGAAGTGCACCGTGATACACACAGTTTTAATAACGCACTGCGCTCTGCATTACGTGAAGACCCTGATGTGATACTTGTGGGTGAGATGCGTGATCTTGAAACAATCCGCCTAGCAATGACCGCCGCAGAAACCGGTCACTTGGTGTTTGGTACCCTACACACCACGTCAGCGCCGAAAACCATTGACCGTATTGTTGATGTGTTTCCTGGCGACGAGAAACCGATGATTCGCTCAATGTTGTCCGAATCATTACGCGCAGTTATTTCGCAAACGCTACTGAAGAAAGTCGGTGGCGGTCGTGTTGCTGCGCACGAAATCATGATTGCGACTTCAGCCATTAAAAACCTCATTCGTGAAGATAAAATTGCGCAAATGTATTCGTCGATTCAAACCGGTGCGGCGCATGGTATGCAAACATTAGACCAATGCTTGCAGAATCTGTTGAACCAAGGCCTCGTTTCTCGTGCCGATGCGAAGGCCAAAGCCGCGAACAAGGACTCATTCTAATCATGGTTCTAGATAAACTTTTAAAAATAATGGTGGAACGCAATAGCTCGGATTTATTTATCTCCGCGGGCTTACCGCCAAGTGCAAAAATTAATGGTGAATTGACACCGTTGACCGAACAAAGACTCAGTGACAATGCGGCGCTAGCTATTGTCAAAGAAGCGTTGGGTGTTAAACATCTGAATGAGTTCATGGATGAAAAGGAAGCCAACTTTGCGATATTTCGTGAAGGTATCGGCCGCTTTCGGGTGAGTGCATTTTGGCAACGCCAACGTGCGGGAATGGTGGTCCGTCGTATTGTTACCGAAATTCCAACAGTGGAAGAGCTGAAGCTACCAGAAGTACTGACTAAGCTAATTATGAATAAACGTGGATTAATGCTGGTAGTCGGTGCCACAGGCTCCGGTAAATCGACCACGTTGGCAGCATTGATCGGTTATCGAAACCAGCATTCGAAAGGTCACATTTTAACAATTGAAGATCCCGTCGAATTTGTTCATGAACACGCGAAGTCAATGATCACGCAACGGGAAGTCGGCAGTGATACGGAATCGTTTGAAGCCGCGTTGAAAAGCTCATTGCGTCAAGCGCCTGACGTCATCTTGGTGGGTGAAATTCGCTCGCAAGAAACTATGGAGTACGCACTTACCTTCGCGGAAACCGGTCATTTATGTGTGGCCACACTGCACGCTAACAACGCCAACCAAGCGATTGAACGCATCATGCACATGGTACCTAAGGAAAAAATCGGCAAGTTGATGTTTGACTTGTCTTTGAACCTCCGCGGTATCGTCGCGCAACAGTTAATTCCAACCATTGACGGTGGGCGTGTCGCAGCAATTGAAATCTTATTAAATAGCCCGATTGTTGCGGAAAAAATTGCAACCAATGATATGGGTGAAATTAAAGAGATAATGGCGAAATCGCGCGAGCTTGGTATGCAAACCTTTGACCAAGCACTATTCGACCTCTACAAAGCTGGTCGTATTAGTTATGACGAAGCCTTGCGTCATGCTGACGCGCCAAACGATTTGCGCTTGCGTATTAAACTGAGTGGCGATAGTAATGCAAGTGATGATGACAGCGCTTTGCAGGGAGCAACGGTTGATCTCGACTGACTTTGACGAAAATCTGGGGTAAACTGTGCGCCGTTTTTTACACCAGATTTTTGAGGCTTGTCATGCGTGTACTTGGAATAGAAACCTCCTGTGATGAAACCGGTATTGCTATCTACGATACCGAGCATGGCTTGTTGGCTCATCAGTTGTATTCACAAGTTAAGTTGCACGCTGATTACGGTGGTGTGGTGCCAGAGCTGGCATCGCGCGACCATGTTCGTAAAACCCTACCGCTTATTCAAGCGGCTTTAACCCAAGCGAATTTACAACCTCAAGACATTGATGGCGTTGCCTACACCGCAGGGCCAGGGCTCGTTGGGGCCTTGTTAGTGGGCTCATGTATTGGTCGCAGCTTAGCCTTTGGTTGGAATGTGCCGGCAATTGCAGTGCACCATATGGAAGGGCACTTATTAGCGCCGATGCTCGAAGAAAACCCGCCAGAATTTCCATTTGTTGCTTTATTAGTCTCTGGTGGACATACCCAGCTAGTTCAAGTCGATGGTATTGGCAAATATACATTGTTGGGAGAGTCAGTTGATGATGCTGCTGGTGAGGCTTTCGATAAGACCGCCAAGTTGATGGGACTCGATTATCCCGGTGGGCCACGGCTGGCGAAAATGGCCGAGCAAGGGTTACCCAATAAATACAAGTTTCCACGACCAATGACCGACCGTCCTGGGCTTGATTTCTCCTTTAGCGGATTAAAAACCTTTGCCGCGAATACCATTGCGAGTACCGATGGTTCGCCGCAACAACTGGCGGACGTCGCCCGAGCATTTCAGGATGCGGTGGTTGATACGTTGGTGATTAAATGTCGCCGTGCGCTAGAGCAGACCGGCCTAAAACGACTGGTTATTGCTGGTGGCGTGAGTGCAAACAAACATTTACGGGAGCAGCTAGCAGACTTTGCACAACGCATTGGTGGGCAAGTATTCTTTCCTCGACCTGAATTTTGTACTGATAATGGGGCGATGATCGCTTTTGCTGGTGCTCAGCGCTTGCTTGCAGGTGAACGTACGGATATTAAAGTAAAAACGTTCCCGCGTTGGCCTCTAGCTGAACTATCTGAACCGAGTGGTGCCTCATCGTAACTCGGTTTTTAATCGTTGCGACGAGTACGCTGTTCTTGTCCGCTACGTAATCGAACAATATTAGATTGATGGCGCCACATGATTAATACTGAGATCATAATCACTGGCACCGTGTACTGCGGTTTTATCCAGAACGCATAGAACGGTGCAAGACTTACCGTAACGAGTGCAGCCATAGATGACACCCGACTAATTCGAAAAACCACCAACCAAGTTGCAATGAGTAATAAAGCCATTTCCCATGCTACGGGGAACATTGCGCCAAGTGCTGTGGCGACGGCTTTACCACCGCGAAAGTGAAAGTAGAGTGGGAAAATGTGTCCCAGACAGGCCGCGACGGCGATGATACCGAGGTAAAACGGTTCAATCCCCAGAAAATAAGAGCCCCATACCGGAATCATACCTTTGAGCACATCAAACCATAAGGTTAAAGCGGCAGGAATCTTTCCGCCTAGGCGATAAACGTTGGTGGCACCTGGATTATTGGAGCCGGAAGTTCGTGGATCGGGCAGGCCAAACAAGCGACAAATAAGCACCGCACTACTAATCGAGCCGAACAAATAGGCTGATATGATCGCTAATATTATCAGGGCACCCATAGCTGGCTCACTTAAGTTGGTTCACTTATCTTGTCATTAAAACACGTGCTGGTGTCAGTAGCCGTTTGCTTCTGATTCGCTTTCCGTTACTATGCAAACCCATAGCATAAGTGCTTTAGCGTTGAATTTCTATTGATACGGACTCTTGCATGGATAAAGTTTTCATTGAAGGCTTAGTGGTAAATGCATTTATTGGCGTTTACGACTGGGAACATGAACAGACACAACCGCTCATTTTAGACTTAGAGATGGATTGGGATAACCGCAAGGCGGCCCAGTCTGAACAGCTCCAAGATGCCTTGGATTATGACGCACTGAGCCAAGCGATTATTAAACTTGTTCAAGAGCGTCCGCGTGCGCTAATCGAGACCGTTGCTGAAGAAATTGCAACCCTAGTGTTAGCGCGTTTTAAAACGCCACGCGTACGAGTAAAGGTCAGTAAGCCGCAAGCAGTTGCTGCAGCTCGTCAAACTGCTGTTGAAATTGTTAGGCAAGCATAGTGAGTTGGGTTTGGTTTGGTATCGGGAGTAATCGCGACCGAGAACATTATATCAAGGCCGGCGTGCGAGCACTGCATGATGCCTTTGCCAGCAAACAACATCCGTTGTTCGTCTCAAGAGTGTTTGAAAGTGATTCGGTTGGATTTGCTGGTAGTCGCTTCTACAACCTAGTCGCCTGTGTCGAAACAGATCGATCGATTGAAGCCATTCAAGCAACGTGTAAGGCGATTGAAAAAGCGCATGGTCATGACGGCAGTGCAGCGCGATTTAGTCCCAGGACATTAGACATTGATATGTTGATGTTTGACGCCGTCATTAGCGACGCACCGGTTCAGTTACCTCGCGCAGAAATATTAACGAACGCATTTGTGTTATGGCCTCTAGCAGAATTAAGTCCCACACTTCGTCATCCCGTTACGAATAAAACATTTACCGAACATTGGTCAAATTATTCTGGTGAACAAAAACTAGAGCCGATATTCTTAGCGTTTGACCCGCTACCACATCTAGTTATTGATGATTCAAATTAGAAGGATATTTGTACTGTGAGCATTTGGGAAGCCATCATTCTTGCCTTAATTCAGGGGCTAACGGAGTTTTTACCGATTTCGAGTTCGGCGCATCTGATTTTGCCGTCGCAGTTGTTTGGTTGGGAAGATCAAGGGCTCGCTTTCGATGTCGCAGTGCATGTTGGTACGTTGCTGGCGGTTGTGCTGTATTTTCGTCAGGAAGTCGGGCAACTATTGGTGAATTGGTTCGGAAGTTTGCGCGGACAGCATAATGCTCATAGTCGTCTAGCCTGGTTGATTATTTGGGGTACGGTTCCCGCTGGTCTGGCTGGCTTGCTTGGTAATGACCTAATTGAAAACTTTGCTCGTTCGGCATTGGTGATTGCCACCAGTACCGTCGCTTTTGGTTTGTTACTTTGGTACGCCGATGTGCGCGCGTCGCAACAGCAGACAATCGAACAACTATCGTTAAAACAAGTACTGATTATTGGTGCTGCACAAGCGTTAGCATTGATTCCTGGCACGTCGCGCTCAGGAATTACCATGACCGCGGGAATGATGCTCGGCCTTACAAAAACCGACGCCGCTCGATTTAGTTTTTTGCTATCCATTCCAATTATTATTATGGCCGGAGGCTACCAAGGCTTGAAGTTGGTGCAACAGCCTGAAGCCGTTGCTTGGTCTGCGATCATCCTTGGCGTTGTCGCATCCTTCGTTGCTGCGTACGTGTGTATTCACGTGTTTTTACAGATTATCAGCCGTATGGGCATGTTGCCGTTCGTTATCTATCGATTAGCACTCGGCGCGGTGTTATTCGCATTCTTTATTTAGATGAATGCCAGCTGTGGCGCATTGCAGCTAAACGCTCTGCGCTCACAGCCGCACCGATGGCTGGGCCTTTTAACTCACGACCACGATGCTTAGCCGCCTCGATGACATTGCCAGCCTTAACCTGTTGCGCCTGTGTATATGCGAGTTGAATACGTTCAATATCTGCCTGCGTCATACCCAACGCATGCCACAGAATGAATAGTTCTTGCACAATATTCGGACGACGCCAACCATCAACTTTGCCAATGGCGTGAAACGCCCATGTGGCATCAATCTGTTGTGATTGTTGCCAATTGACTTTGCGGGCAGCAACAGCGATATCGGTATAGGAGTTGGGCACTTTCAAACGTTCGTGGAGTTGCGAAAGCTCGGTCATGGATAGTGAGTAACAACTAAGCGCCCAAGCATTAGTACTGTTAAGTTTAGCGCCTATGTTCTCCATTTGAACTTTGAGTTTCTCGATATCAATTGAGTTTTTCAACTCGCTATACCAAGGTTCAAGTGCCTGGCAGGACTGCAGTATTTGCCAGAAAACATACGGTGTGATGGTCGCCATTGCTTTTTCAGTTTCCCGCCACACACGCTCAGCAGCGAGAGTTTGAAGCTCACCGCTGAGGCTTATTTGACGCATCAGTGCTAACGTATCATCGGCAACAGTGAAACCGTCATCAGCAAAACGGGCTGCGAAGCGAGCCACACGAAGAATTCGTAATGGGTCTTCAGCGAAAGCCGGCGAAACATGACGAAGTTTGCGATTGTTGAGGTCGCTAAGACCGCCGAACGGATCAATGAGTTGGCCGTCGGCTTTTTGCGCTATCGCATTAATCGTTAAATCGCGACGAATCAAATCATCTTCTAAGGTGACATCGGGTGCGGCGTAAACGGTGAAACCAGTATAACCTTGCCCTGATTTGCGCTCTGTTCGAGCAAGCGCATACTCTTCGCCAGTTTGCGGGTGTAGAAACACGGGGAAGTCTTTCCCTACTTGTCGATACCCCTGAGCAAGCATCTCTTCTGGTCGCGCGCCAACAACCACGTAGTCACGTTCGTGTACGGTCTTACCTAAGAGTTGATCGCGAACTGCACCACCGACGAGATAAACTTCCACAATTGCTCCTTTTGCTTTTTAATGATGATCGCGAATCACTAGCCCTGATGCAAGCGAGTCGTTACACTGTTTCACACTATAACTATTAATGCAGCGAAGTTGCCATGTATCTTAATTATTTTGGATTGCATACCGAGCCATTTTCAATTGCACCTGATCCACAATTTTTATATCTGAGCGAACGCCATCAAGAAGCGCTGGCGCACCTCAGTTATGGTTTGCAGGGCAGTGGTGGGTTTATATTACTGACTGGCGAAGTCGGCACGGGTAAAACAACTGTATCTCGTGCTCTGTTGGAGCAGTTGCCGGAACAGACTCGCACTGCATTTATCCTGAACCCAATGCTGAACTCAGATGAACTATTGGCAACCCTTTGTGATGAGTTTGGTATTGAATACAACAAAAACCAAGTAACAGCAAAGCAATTAACCGATAAACTTAGCCAATTTTTACTTGAGGCTCATGCTCAAAATCAGCAGTGTGTGGTGTTAATTGATGAAGCTCAGCATCTGCAGCCACAAGTGCTTGAGCAGTTGCGGTTACTTACCAACTTAGAAACTAACCAGAACAAGTTGTTACGGGTTATTCTCATCGGTCAGCCAGAACTCCAGGATCTACTCCGCCGTCGTGAACTTCGTCAACTCGCGCAGCGCATTACAGCTCGGTACCACTTATTACCGCTGCAGTTAGCTGACTCGGAGCGATACATTAATTATCGGTTGCAAGTAGCCGGTGCACAGCGTGGGTTGTTCGATAAAAAAGCTGTCAAAAAAGTACATCTCGCCAGTGAAGGGATTCCACGCCGACTCAATTTGCTCTGTGACCGCGCCTTGCTGGCTGCGTATAACGAACAGCAATCCGTGGTCTCGGTACGTCACATTCAAATTGCCGCGAAGGAGTTAGATGGTCCGTCGCCTCAACGCGAAGAAAAATCCAGAGGAAGTTGGCTGCAGTTGATCGTTGCGGGGGTTGTAATTGCTGGTTTAACTGGAGCTGCGAATTGGTACTGGCGTCAAGCTGAGATTGCTCAACCCGTGGTGGAACAGACGACACCAATAAGAAGCGGCATTGAATTAATGGCAAGCGCTTGGAAGCTGCCGAATCCGCCACAAGAACAAGCGTTTTGTGAATGGATTCAGTCGTTCGAACTACTCTGCGTGGGTGCAAGCGCTCGCTTGGATCAAATTCTCATTCCTGAGCTACCAGCGCTGTTGACGCTGAAGAACGGTGACTATCAGTTTGTGAATGATGTTGATGCGTCACCAAACAACGATTGGACTGGAGAATTCGTAATCGTAATTGCGCAACCCCCGGGGTATTTCGACGTCGATGCCGACGCTGAACAATCGGTATATCAACAATGGCTTGCACGACAACTGAGCGAGCATGGGGTTGATAGACGCGATGGTATAGCGGAACAAGTGCGTCATGTGCAACAGCAAGCTGGTGTGAAAGTGACAGGGCAACTGGATGCGTTGACGTTAGCATGGTTGAGTGCAAACGAAAATGAATCAGGACCGCGATTAGCTAAATCGAAAAACTCGGAGGTGCGTTAATGTCATCAGTACTTAAAGCATTGCGCAATCAACAATCGCCGTTGATTCAACAGCCTGGAACTATCTCTTTGCAATCAGCACAACAGGGTACCGGTACGTTCGCAAAAGCGATCATTTCCACCTTGGTCATCATCATGGCGATCATTGCAGGATGGTTCATCAGTCAGCAATTTCTCTCTGGAATAGCCGAATCTGAAGTCGCGTCACAAGAGATTCAGTCACCGACTGTCTCCCCAAGCTATCAATTAGGAGCTGTGGCGTCCGTAATTCAACCCAATTGGCGTATTGAGGAAGAGTCGGAGCCAGCAGGTGACGCGGAGGAAGGCGATGAACTCATTAGCACGGCAGAGCGGCAAGCCAACACTTCTGTAGTAAATTCCAATCAAGCAATTGACCTCAAGCAAATTTCTCCTGAAATGCTTAGTGCTTTTGAAAGTGCATTAGGCGAGCAAGGGGAAAACTTAAGTGTGGTACCAGCGTTATCACAGTTAAGCCCAAGCTTTCAGCGTTCAGTGCCAAGTTTTACCTATGATGGACATCAGTACTCATCGCGGCCAAATTCGCGCTGGATTGAACTCGGTGGTGTACGCTTATTTGAAGGTGAGAGCTATCAGGGATTAACTATTTTAGCTATCGCACCTGCTCATGTGGTGTTGTCAAAGAATGATCAAGCTTTTCAACAACCGGCTTTAGAAGACTGGACAAAGCCATAACGAATCTGTTATTAAAACACCTGTTTAAATCTACTGTTTGATTTCAGCGTGAAATCATCGTCAGCAAAGAGGTGTTGTTATGGCGGATTATCGTGTTCCACGTGAAGATATGCAGTTTGTGCTGCAGGACGTTTTTAAAGTTGATAAAGATTGGGCTCAGTTCGGTGAACTCGCAGAATTAGATATTGAAACCGCTGTTGCGATTATTGATGAAGGCGCCAAGCTAGCTGAGACCCTCATTGCGCCAAACGCACGCGCCGCTGACGAACAGGGCGTGTCATTTGAGAATGGCGTGGTGACAACACCAAAAGGCTACAAAGAAAACTTTAAACAACTCGCCGAAGGCGGCTGGGTCGGGGTTACCGCAAACCCTGAGTTTGGCGGCATGGGCTTGCCGAAAAGCGTATCAGCTCAGTACGAAGAAATGCTGTGTGCAGCAGATATTTCGTTTTCTTTGTATCCAGGTCTAACCGCCGGTGCGATCATGACCATCGATCAGCACGCTGACGACACTCTAAAAGCTACTTATCTCGAGAAAATGATTGCTGGTCAGTGGACCGGTTCAATGTGTCTAACTGAGCCACATGCCGGTACTGATTTAGGTATTATTCGCTCCAAAGCCGTACCAAATGACGATGGTAGCTTTGCCATTTCAGGTACCAAAATCTTTATCACTGGCGGCGAGCATGATCTTGCCGAAAACATTATTCATTTGGTGCTTGCGAAGTTACCTGACGCACCAGCTGGCAGCAAAGGTATTAGCCTTTTCCTCGTTCCGAAGTTTCTCGTTGATGAAAACGGAGCGATTGGCGAACGTAACGGCGTTAACTGTGGCTCGATTGAACATAAAATGGGGATTCATGCTTCAGCGACCTGTGTACTTAACTTTGACGGCGCCAAGGGCTGGTTAGTTGGTGCGCCTCATCAAGGCCTGCCAGCCATGTTCACGATGATGAACTATGAACGTCTCGGCGTTGGTATTCAGGGTTTAGGCGCCGCCGCCCGTTCATACCAGAACGCTTTAGAGTATGCACAAGACCGTATTCAAGGGCGCGGTGCCAAGGCAACACGTGAACTTGATAAAGAAGCCGACCCTCTCATTGTACACGGTGATGTCCGCCGTATGCTGTTGACGATGAAAGCTTTCGTCGAAGGCGGTCGGGCATTCTCAACCTACGTTGGGCAACAATTAGATATTGCGAAATACGCTCAAGATCCACAACAAAAAGCACGAGCGGAAGCACTGGTTCAACTTCTCACACCGGTTGCCAAAGCGTTCTTAACCGACACCGGTTTTGAAACGACGGTTATTGGTCAGCAGGTATTTGGTGGTCATGGGTTTATACGTGAGTGGGGACAAGAGCAGTTAGTTCGAGATGCTCGTATTGCTCAAATTTATGAGGGGACTAATGGTATCCAAGCACTCGATCTGCTTGGCCGCAAGGTTGCGGGTTCGCGTGGTGAATTACTCAAACCACTGCTAGACGATATTCAAGCCTTATTGGCTGAGCCCGAAGCCGGTTTAGAAAAAGAATATCAACAACTTGCGGAAGCGACGCAATTAATTAATCAGGTTACAAAACATGTGCTGGAGCGTGTGGCGCAAGATGAAAACATCATCAATAGCGTCGCCGTTGAGTATCTAAATTTGGTCGGTTATGTGGCATTTGCCTATATGTGGCTACGCATGGCCAAGGTTGCTCAGCCATTAGTTGATGAGCGCCCGTACTTAGCAAGTAAAGTGAAGACAGCGAAGTTCTATATGGCTCGTATTTTGCCGCGTATTCACGGTTTAATTGGAGCTATTGAGGACGGAAGTGAGAGCCTGTATCAACACGAAGTGGGCGAGTTTTAATCGCCCACTTATTGTGTTCTCAGCGCAATAACGTGTTGTCGCTAGTCACCTAGCGACAACAGGGTAGCGTTACCACCAACAGCGGTTATATTGTTGGTGCGCGTTTTTTCAGTCACAAAGCGAGTTAAGTAGTGTGGACCACCCGCTTTCGGGCCAGTACCTGACATGCCGCGCCCACCAAACGGTTGCACGCCAACTACAGCACCAATCTGATTTCGGTTGATATACACGTTACCTACATCAATACGACGCGCGATATCTGCTGCAAAGGTTTCATTGCGGCTATGAATACCGAATGTTAAGCCAAAACCAGTACCGTTGATGCTCTCGATAACCTGATCAAGTTCGCTCGTTTTGTAACGAATAACGTGCAAAATTGGACCGAAGTTTTCTTTAACGAGCTGATTAATGCTATCGATTTCAATCGCAGTTGGCGCCACAAAAGTACCGCCATTGGTATATTCCGGCATTGGGGCACGAGCAATTAAGCGGCCTGCTTGCGAAATATCATTGATGTGCTGCTCGAGATTACTTTTCGCCACACCATCAATCACTGGGCCGACGTCAGTTTCATGCAACATTGGGTCGCCAACCTTCAGTTCAGCCATGGCACCTTTGAGCAAATCAATCACGCGGTCAGCAATATCGTCTTGAACAAACAATACGCGTAGCGCAGAGCAACGCTGACCGGCACTCTTGAAGGCGCTGGCAACGATGTCGGTAACGGCTTGTTCTGGCAATGCAGTTGAATCGATCAACATTGCATTTTGACCACCCGTTTCTGCAACCAATGGCACGATTGCACCGGTACGAGCGGCTAATGCGCGGTTAATTGATTGCGCGGTGTAAGTTGAACCGGTAAAGCAGACACCGCCGATATCTTCTTGTGACACCAAGAAACTACCAACTTCAGCACCGCTACCCGGCATATAATGTAAAACGTCACCAGGAATGCCTGCTTCTAATGCCAATTGAACAGCACGGAAGGCAATCAAACCTGTTTGTTCAGCTGGCTTGGCAATCACGCAGTTACCGGTAACTAAAGCCGCTGCTACTTGTCCCATGAAGATTGCTAAAGGGAAGTTCCACGGGCTGATACAGATAAACGTACCGCGACCTTGCAAAAATAGTTCGTTGGTTTCGCCTGTTGGACCTGGCAAGGTGGTGCCGTCACCCATAAGTTCACGAGCTTGTTGCGCATAATAACGGCAGAAATCGACTGCTTCGCGAACTTCATCGATACCATCTTGTAAACTCTTACCCGCTTCCATGGTACACAGGGCAATCAGTTCATTACGATTAGCTTCCATCAAGTCAGCCAGTTTCTCGAGTGAGGCTGCTCGCACTTCAACATCGGTATCGCGCCAACGGCGATAAGCGGCATTAGCACTTTGCAATGCTTGCTCGGCTAAAGCTTTGTCACCCCAACAAATGGTACCAATCTGCTGACTGGTATTTTGTGGGCTGTGAATAGCAACACGGTGGTGCGCATCAACCACATCACCGTTAACAATTGGTCCACCTTGCCATTGCTTATCACGATATTGATGAACGGCGTTGATAAAATCATCAGCTTGCGAGTGAATGTTCATATTCAATCCTAACGAGTTTTTCCGATCGCTGAAAATCTGCGTCGGTAATGGAATCTTATGGTTTGCGAAATGCTCATGCTTCAGCATGGTGCGAAGCGGATGTTCGGTGAGCTCGGCTACCGGCGTTTCAGGGTCGACTAACTTGTGCACAAACGAAGTATTTGCACCGTTTTCAAGTAAGCGGCGAACCAAATACGGAAGTAAGTCTTTGTGAGCGCCTACTGGAGCATAGATACGAACCGTAACTTTCGGGTCTTGCTCAAGCAACGTATCGTAAAGATCATCACCCATTCCATGCAAACGTTGGAACTCAATTCGACGTTGGTACTTGTTGTTTAACTCACGAATAGCGACAACAGTTTGCGCATTGTGCGTTGCAAATTGTGGATAAATAGCACCATCGGTTGCCGGACTCATCAAATAATGAGCGCAAGCTAAGTAAGATACGTCGGTATTCGCTTTACGAGTATAAACAGGATAGCCTTCTAGGCCGTTTACTTGGCACAGTTTAATCTCAGTATCCCAATAAGCGCCCTTTACGAGACGTACTGGAATTTCATCACCGCACTCACGAGCTAAAGCGGTTACCCAGCATAATACGGGTAATGCGCGCTTTGAATAAGCTTGTACAACCAAACCAAAACGCGGCCAACCTTTACAGACACCACTGCGATAAACTTTCTCGAACAGTTCGAGTGAAAGTTCTAAGCGATCCATTTCTTCGGCATCAATGCTCACGCCAACGTCGGCTTCTTTCGCGAGTTTCACCAATTCGGTCAAGCTTGAAGCGAGTTCAGTAAGAACCCGTTCATGATTGGCCACTTCATAACGCGGATGTAACGCAGATAATTTGATTGAAATTGTCGGTCGCGGTGCGTTCGGATTATTGAAATTCTCTTTCCCAACCACTTTGATTGAGTTGACATAGTCGGCGTGATAACGGCGCGCATCAGTCATAGTTAATGCTGCTTCACCCAACATGTCGTATGAATGTGTATAGCCTTTGTCGCGATTATTACGGCTGTTTTTGAGAGCTTCTTGAATTGTCCGACCTAAAACAAATTGCGTTCCCATGATGCGCATAGCGGCATAGGTTGCCTTGCGTACTACTGGTGAACTCAGCCGACGAACCATGCGACGAAAAACACCGCGTGGCGTTTCCATTGGCTGACCGGTTGGATTAATCATCGAATTGGTTAACGCAAGCCCCCATGTGCCGCTATTAACCAACCACGACGCACTTTGTCCCATATGCTTTTGCCAATCACCGCCGGACAAACGGTCTTGAATGAGTGCATCAGCTGTGGTGGCGTCTGGAATACGTAGCAAGGCCTCTGCAAGACACATCAAAATAATACCTTCTTTGGTATCAAGGCTGTATTCTTGCAAAAACGCATCAACGCCACCGCCGTCAGCACGGTCGCGAACTTTATTTACTAAATCGGTTGCTGCCTGAGTAACCGCATCAAGATTTGAATCCTCTTGAGGGACTAAAGGCAATAGCTCACGCAAATAAGCATCTTCATCTACCAAATAGTTGGCAGTTATTGCTTGTTGGAGTCGACCAAGGTCGGCGCCGGTATACTGAGCCGCAAGTACTTCACTCGCTTTGAACATAGCATCTCCTGTTGGACTCAGCCCAAGGCTGGCGGTGACATATTTCGGGCGCCAGTATATGACTTTTTTGGCGCGCGTAAAGCTAGTCTGATCACATTTTTTTAATTCTCTAAATCGCGCCCACGGTGCATTTTTTAAACACAGCTGTCAAGCCCATTTAAGTTGACCCGCACATTGAGTACGAGTACCGTATGAAACAAGCAAAATCAACGTGTAAGAGACCACTCGTGAGTCAAGAAATCGAACTAAAGTTACTGGTAGAACCAGCTAAGCGAGATGCGGTTCTGGCATTGTGCCAACAGCTAGCCAAAGAAACGCAACCCAGCCAACTGGAATTAAGCAATGCGTACTTTGACACGCCGGATCTGCAATTGCGTCAGCACGACATCGGTTTACGTATTCGTCGCCGTGGTGATGAGCGTGAACAAACCATTAAGCTAGCTGGCCAAGTGCTTGGGGGGATGCATTCTCGCCCTGAATACAATGTCGTAGTAACCCGCGACGAACCTGATTTGACGTTGTTTGAAGAAGATATTTGGCCAGACGAATTCCCAGTTTTTGATATACAGCGTGAGCTTACCGAAATATTTCGTACCGATTTCACCCGGCATCGTTGGCAAATAGCAAGCGGTGATGGCGTAATTGAACTGGTTTTCGACGAAGGTCAGGTTATTGCTAACGATAAAGTGCGACCAATTTGCGAAGTTGAGCTAGAGGTTCAAGGTGGCGAGATAGCTCAAGCATATAAGTTTGCGCGACGTTTTATTACGCGAGTTAACGCACGAGTGGGCAGCTTGAGTAAGGCTGCTCGCGGCTATTTGTTGGCAGAAAAATCTGTGTTAGAGCCATTTACGCATGCTCACTTTGTTCGCCAGCAACCAAACGATGATGCTGGTAGCGGCCTATATCGCGCTCTTGCGTATGCGTTGCAATACTGGCAACACAATGACGCATGTTTAAATGAACAACCGAGCGTGCGTGCTGTGGCTGGAATTACCGACGGTATTCGTTTATGTAAAGTGGTGCTACAGCAACTCGCTCTTTTTGAAATTGATGTAAGTGATCACATTGTGCGATTAGAGCAAATGTTGGGGCATCTCGGGTGGTTAAGTCGTTACGACGGACTCAATGAGCTAACCGCCGAAGATGGCGCCTACCACCGCGCACTTGAGCAAAATCAAAAGTTGTACGATGAAATTCTTGAGCAGCAAGAACATGCGGTTCAATTGGAATTAGTCATTAACCTCAGCAAACGCGATGATTATCAGCTTACTTTGTTCGAGCTGGGCGAACTTTGTGCGCAGCAGCCTCGCCACGAGCAGCTAACACAATTGCCACTAAAGCAATGGGCGGCACAGCGCTTGCGTGAAGATTGGCAACAGGTTGTTGAAGCGTTTACGCGTCATGACGAAATGCGTGCAGATCAATATTTAAAACTGCTACCGCAGTTACAAAGCTCGTTGCAACTGGGGTATTGCGTGGGTTATTTGTTCGATGCTGAAGACCGCGAAAGTTTTCGTGCACCATGGCAAGACATGCTGCGTGGCATTCGAGAAATCATGGCCTTGAAGCTCTTACGCGAAGCGATTAAAGATACCGACGACATCAACACAGACAAATTGTTGAGTTGGCAAGAGGTACAACTTGAATCACTGCTATACGCCTTGGAGCGCTCGCGCAGAGCTGCACTGAAACAAGAGCCGTACTGGATACTGTAACTGTGGATAAGTTGGCGCGGGTAACATCAATTAGTGAATTTGTCGCTCGTGTACTCGAGCAATATCCCGATGCCATCGAGTGGCAGGGGGAAAAAGTTGTTCTCCCTCAACCGAGCGATTATCAAGCCAAGTTAAATGCGAGTTTAGAGCACTGCACTAACGAGGCTGAAGCGAATAAACTGGTACGGCAATTAAGGCAACGATGGTACGCCACCATTGCGGCAGCCGACTTACTGCAACAAATGTCGTTAGAGGATGTGTTAGCGCACATTACCGCGACTGCAGATGCTTTTATTAGCAGTTCATTAGCGTGGTTGTATCCGCGGTTTTGTGACCGGTTTGGCACGCCGCGTGACGAGCACGGCGATGCACTTCCGTTGTTAGTCATTGGGATGGGCAAATTGGGCGGCGGCGAACTCAACTTTTCATCCGATATTGACCTTATATTTTGTTATCCAGAGCAAGGTGAAACGGACCATCCGCGTAAACCAATTGAGAACAGTGTGTTCTTCACCAGACTTGCCCAAGGCTTGGTGAGTATGCTTGATCAAATCACTGTCGATGGGCGGGTGTTCCGGGTTGATTTGAGACTTCGTCCATTTGGTCAATCAGGCCCGGTTGTTGCCAGTTTGTCGGCACTCGAATACTACTATCAAGAGCAGGGTCGAGACTGGGAACGTTATGCCATGGTGAAGGCAAGAATCATCGGCGCTGATGCCAACTATCAGCAACAGCTATCAGCGTTACTGCGGCCATTTGTTTATCGTCGCTACATCGATTTCTCCGCGATCGATGCATTACGTAAAATGAAGAGTTTAATCACTCAGGAAACGCGACGAAAAGGGCTCGAACACAACATCAAGTTAGGTCCCGGCGGCATCCGCGAAATCGAGTTCATTGCACAGGTTTTTCAACTTATTCGTGGCGGCCAGCAACGACAATTACAAACTCAGTCGATTTATCAAGCCTACCAAGCCATTGCCGAACTCGGGCTTCTTCCGCAATCGTCGGTTGATGAGTTGCTGGCGTGTTATGCCGTGCTGCGCAAAATGGAGCACGTGCTACAGCAACTCAACGATGAACAAACGCAAACCTTACCTACAGAGAAGGCATTGCAAGAGCGTATTAGCTTGGCTTATCAGCAGCCTTGGCAGAAAGTGGATGAGTTAATTAAGACGACGATGGTAAAAGTTCATCAGCACTTCCGTCAGGTAATTGGCGATCCTGATGCTGAAGACGAAGAAGCAGGGGAACTACAGCTGCTGTGGCAGGATATGATTGAAGATGATACGGCAGTCGACGTTCTTGTTGATGTTGGCCTTGCGAAAGCCACGGCGCAACTCATATGGCAACAAGTCAATCAGTTACGGATGGATGTTCGTAAGCGCGGTTCAGGCCCCCGTGGGCGTAAGGCAATGGCGCGTTTGGTTCCATTGTTGCTGGAGCGGATTGTGCAATTTGCTGATTCCGATTCTGTACTCGAGCGCGTGCTTCAAGTATTGCGAAAGATAATGACACGTACTGCGTATGTTGAGTTGTTAGTTGAAAATAGCGGTGCACGCGAGCAACTTATTAAGTTATGCCGTGCCAGCTCGTGGTTAACTCATCAACTTGCGTTGTATCCGCTGCTGCTCGATGAGTTAATTGATCCACAACATTTGTATCAACTACCTAAATTGGAAGATTATCCGTCGCTCTTGGATGAGTTTTTGATGCGACTACCAGAGCAAGAACAAGAACTTGAGGCGCAAATGGATGCGCTACGTCAGGCTCGTCAAGTGTTGCAACTGAAAGTTGCTGCGGCTGATATAAGTGGTGCGCTACCGCTTATGAAAGTCAGTGACCACCTGAGCTATCTTGCTGAAGCAATTATTGCAAAAGTTGTGCGTTTAGCATGGTTTCAGTTAGCGGAGAAACACGGCGTGCCTCCTGGTCGTGATATCGACAATATGGGGTTTGCTGTGATGGCATACGGCAAGCTCGGCGGCTTGGAGCTGGGCTATGGCTCTGATTTAGACTTAGTATTTATTACTGACTCAGATTATTCAGGCGAAACTAACGGGGCCAAAGTTATTGAGGTTCAACAGTTTTATCTTCGTTTAGCGCAGCGTATTTTGCATTTGTTTACCACAAGAACGGTGGTGGGTACGTTGTATGAAGTCGATATGCGTTTACGACCGTCGGGTAAAGCCGGTTTGTTAGTATCGCGCTTGGATACTTTTGCCAGTTATCTGCGTGAAGACGCTTGGACTTGGGAGTTACAAGCTTTAGTGCGAGCGCGTCCAGTCTTCGGCAGTCCTGAGTTGTGTCAAAAGCTAATAGAAATACGTCAGCAACAGCTCTGTCAAAGTCGTGATGAAGCGGAACTGAGAAAGCAAGTGCTTAGTATGCGTGAAAAAATGCGCGAGCACTTACATGCCAAAGTAGAAGGGCAGGAGTTTGACGTTAAGCAGGGCGAAGGAGGTATCACTGATTTAGAGTTTTTAGTTCAATATTTAGTGCTACGTTTCGCTCCGGAACATCCGACGTTAACTGAATTTACCGATAATATTCGCATATTAGAAGGTGCTGCACAGGTCGGGTTAATGAGTGCCGAACGCGCACAGGAGCTAATGAAAGCTTATATTTCCGAACGTGAAGTGATTCATCAGTTAGCGCTTGATGACCGTGGTAATGTTACACGAATGGACTTAGAAGAATATCGCCATACTGTTATTCAAGCATGGCGACATTGGTTAGCGGATTAAGGTTTATAAAGGTCGGGGTCACTTTCGTTCGGTCGCGTTTTAAAGCGTCGATGTATCCACATGTACTGCTCAGGTTTTTGCTGAATGGCAAATTCAATCATGTGGTTGACGCGAGTGACATCATCGATGTCATTTCCAGTCGGGAAATTCTCGAACTCAGGGTAAAACGTCATATCGTACCCAGAACCGTCATCGCGTCGAAAACAAGTTACCGGTAATACTGCGCAATTCGCATTGCTTGCAAATAACAACGTGCCGGTCGTGGTGCTGGCTTTCTCAACGGCAAATAGTGGTGCAAATACAGTGCGCTTGCGGCCATAGTCTTGGTCTGGCAAGTAGCCGGCAATCTCACCTTGATCGAGTGCTTGTAGCATGCTCCGCACGTCGGTGCGCGGAATCATGTATTTGTTTGATCGGCCGCGTCCTAACGTTTGTAGGTATTCCATTACTGCGTTGTTATGCGGTCGGTAAAGGCCTACGGCTGGTTTAACGAAACCATGTAATCTGGCGTGAACTTCTAGGCTCAAGAAGTGAAACAGTAACAGCAAAACGCCTTTGCCATCTTTTTGGGCTGCATGAAGATGTTCTTCGCCGTGAACATGTAATTTACGACGAATGCGCCAATCTGGCCACCACCAAGCCATGCCCGTTTCGAAGAAGGCGATACCAGTATTCTGCATATTTTTTCGAACGAGCGTTTCGATTTCGCTAGGCGACATATTCGGAAAGCACAATTCGAGATTGCGGCGAGCAATGCCTGCGCGGCGAGGAACGAAACGATAGAATAGTCGACCTAAACCTCTGCCCATTCCTAGCTGCCAACGATATGGCAGCCAAGAAATGGTGTAGAGAATGCCGACGCTAAGCCACGTTAACCAGTACTTCGGTAATAAAAACCGTGGCTCAAAGTGCGGTTTTTCAATTATTTTCATTAATCAAGCTTGCGTTAATGGCTACTAAATCTTGTTCGCTAATCTGACCTGAAGCTTGTTTCAGAGTCAAATACTGACGAATGTATCCATAACGGGCGCTCGATAGATTACGCCGAGCATTGTACAAATTGCGGGTGCTGTTCAATACGTCGACGATTGTGCGGGTACCAACTTCAAAACCAGTTTGCGTGGCTTTCAACGCGCTCTCAGCTGAAACAACCGCTTGTTCGAACGCACGAATTGTTGATTGCGAAGCGACAACATCATAATAAGCGTTGCGAACTTGACGTTCGACACCGCGACGAACTCCCTCAAGCTCTTGGCTTGAGGCGACAAAGTTTTCACGCGCTTGGTCAACTTCAGATGACGTGCGGAAACCGGTGAAGATCGGCACATTCAAAGAGAGTCCGATCGAGTTGGAATCCATCCGTGGCATATCAATTTCGTTACCGCGTGCCGTGGTGGTGGTGTCGCGAGTCGAGTATGAACCATTTAACGACACGGTTGGTAAGTGACCATTGCGCGCTAAATCAATTTGTTGCTCAGCAATTTCAACCGACACGCGCTGAACCAATAACTGTAAGTTCTTGTCTTCTGCAATTTTTACCCATTGCATGGCATCCGCTGGCTCTGGGCTTTCAGGCGAAAAAGTTTCGGTGTTTAGCTGAGCTAAATCTTGATGATAACGACCCGTGATTTCGCGCAATGATTCTTGTGCAATTTCAACGGCATTTTTCGCTTGGATTTCTGACGCCACCGACGTGTCGTATTGTGCTTGAGCTTCGTGCACATCGGTAATCGCGGTTAAGCCAACAGAGAAGCGTTGCTTGGTTTGTTCAAGTTGACGTTCAATTGCTTTTTTCTCAGCAGTTGCGAACTCTAAGTCGTCTATGCGCTCCAGAACCGTGAAATAGGCATTCACTACGCGAATCATCAATTGCTGACGCTCACTTAGGTAATTTACTTCAGCTTGGTAAGCTTGCTTTTCGCTTAATGCAGCTTGATCCCAAACGTTCATATCAAAAACCGTTTGGGTTAAGTTTACCCCAGCATTCCAGCCGCGGTTCTCGCTATCAATAACAATAAAACTTTGCGCAACAGAATCATAATTTGCACTCTCTGATTCTGAGCGTGAGTAACCAGCCGAGAAACTCACCTGCGGCCAAAAAGCTGATTTGGTGATATCGATACCTTTTTGTGCGGCGCGACGCTGAGCATCAACTCGTTGTAGTGTAGGATCGTTCTGCAATGCAAGCTGGAAAACTTGTGCAAGGTCGTCGGCATAGGCGACAGTACTGGTCGCGCTTAGCGTTAAGCCAACTAAAACTGATAATACGTGCTTTTTCATGGATAGGGTGTCCTAATTATTTGAAAGCATCATCTTGCCAAAAAACTGGCTGCCATTTTACATACACTCGTGAATGTTTACTAGTTTACTGTGAAACGAATTTAAATGCATGGCGCCAGTTGCAACAGAGTAGGTTCAAGTGTAACTAATTATGTGCCAAAGATGGTTTTTTTTACAATTGTTATGAATCAATTTCGCGTTCAATCGAGTACATAAGACGTTAAACAACGAGAAAAGGTTGCTTGTGCAAAAATATAATCAAAATGACGTAAAAGTTATTGAGAAAACACCGATACGAGAGGGTTTTCTTAGTCTTTATAAATTACGGTTGCAGCATCGCTTATTTGAGGGCGATTGGTCGCCAGTATTTGAGCGTGAAGTGATGGACCGAGGGCATGCTGTGGTAGTGTTGCCCTATGATCCACAAAAAGATGCACTCGTGGTGTTAGAGCAGTTCCGGGTTGGCGCGTTAGGTACGGATGCTTCGCCATGGTTGCTCGAGTTTGTTGCTGGCATGTACGATAGTAACGATGAGACGGCGGAGCAGGTAGCTCATCGTGAACTTCAAGAAGAAGCTGGGTTAGCAACGAATAGCTTACATTACGCTCTTACCTACTTATCCACACCGGGCGGATGTACCGAGAAAATTTCGATATACATTGCACTAGTTGATAGCGATAAAGCAGCTCGCCACGCCGGTTTGGCGACAGAAAATGAAGATATCCGCGTACATGTTTTGCCCTATGGTGACGTGGTGCAGTTGTTAGAAGCAGGAAAAATTAACAATGCGGCGAGCGTGATTGGGCTACAATGGTTGCAATTACATAAACGCCAGTTCGAGGATTTATGACAACCGATGTGATTCGAAAACGCTATAAGTTTGATCTCGCAGCCTTACAACGGCTCGCGGCAATCAACTATGCTGCGTTGCGCCCAATGGTTGCTGGCGTCAAGCAATCAGGCTCGAAAGTCATCAAGGTTGGGCAGCAATTACGCTTTGCGGTGACAGTGCTAGAAACAGCACCCTATACAACGGAAGTGAGAATTGAACAGCAGGCGTTACTAAAGCAGTTGCCAGGATTGCGAGAGACGCAAATAGATGTGCGTCTCTATCACGATGCTCAGCTCGCTGAAGTGGTCAGAAGCCAAGGCGTTTCTCGATTACAGGCCAGTTATGACGTGCCAAATCCAAGCATGTACCATGCCGATGAAAAACATCAAGTGAATCACTTTTTGCAAGAGTGGCTCCAACTTATTCGAGCGAATGGCTATTTCCAGGAGGTTTAAGCCTTGTTGCTGTATTTACACGGATTTGAAAGTTCGCCGGGCAGTTTAAAAATCATTCAAACACAAGATTATTTGAAAGCGCATGGCGCCGGTGCCGATTTGCTATACGCTCCGCAGCAGCCATCACGCATGGCCGAAATACGAGCGTTGCTTGATGACCTGATTGAACATCGTCCAATTAAAGCGGTGATGGGAAGCTCGCTGGGGGGATTCTGGACGCATTATGTTGTGAGTAAATTGCGCCAACGCCATGTTCGCGGCGTTCTGATTAATCCAGCGGTGCGACCTTACAGTTGGATGCCGGAAGAGGTAACTGAGCGCGTTCACCCTTATACCAACGAACATTACCGACTCGATTCTCACGATCGTGAAGTTTTGATTGCAGCAGAGCAGCAGTTCTCGCAAGATGTGGAGTTAATGGTGCTGCTTCAAGCTGGCGACGAGCGTTTGGATTATCGGCTCGCCCGAGACTATTATCGAACTCAGCGAATGCTTGTTGAGCAAGGCGGTGATCACAGTTTTGTTGATTTTCCGCGCTACTTACCAGCTGTGCTTGAGTTTCTCGACGTCCTGTAACAGTATATGGGCATTCCTATAACAACGATTCCGTGCAACACGAGATAAATTAGCGCATGTCAGATTACAAAGCCGATGCGATAGAGGTCCTCAATGGCCTCGAACCGGTCCGTCGCAGACCGGGAATGTACACCGATACCACGCGCCCCAACCACTTAGGCCAAGAAGTCATCGACAATAGTGTTGATGAAGCTCTAGCTGGCCATGCACGCGAAATGGTGGTGACGTTACACCCTGATCAATCATTAGAAGTGCAAGATGATGGTCGTGGTATGCCAGTTGATATTCACCCTGAAGAAGGTGTGCCTGGGGTGGAGCTGATCATGACCAAGCTTCACGCTGGTGGTAAATTTTCTAATAAGAACTATAAGTTTTCGGGCGGTTTGCACGGGGTAGGTATCTCCGTTGTAAATGCGTTATCCACTCGAGTAGACGTAACCGTAAAACGTGATGGTCAAGTGTTTCAAATGGCCTTTGAGAATGGTGATAAGGTTTCTGAACTCGAGGTGACAGGCACTGTCGGCAAACGCAACACCGGTACGAACCTGCGTTTTTGGCCAGATCCGAAGTATTTTGATTCTCCCAAGTTTTCAGTACTGAAATTAACGCATTTATTACGTGCAAAAGCGGTATTGTGCCCAGGCTTAAAAATTACCTTCCGGAATCTCGTCGATAATGAAGAGCAAACGTGGTTATACGAAGATGGTTTGCGGGATTATCTCGTAGAGGCTGTTCGTGAACTACCAACGCTACCTGAAGAGCCATTCATTGGAGCCTTTGCTGGCAATGATGAGGCCGTTGATTGGGCCGTTACATGGCTGCCAGAAGGCGGTGAAGGTGTCACCGAGAGTTACGTGAACCTAATTCCAACGCCTCAAGGCGGAACCCATGCGAATGGTTTGCGTCAGGGCTTACTCGACGCCATGCGAGAGTTTTGTGAATTCCGTAATTTGTTGCCGCGTGGCGTAAGATTAACGCCAGAGGATATTTGGGATCGTTGTGCTTATATTTTGTCGGTGAAGATGCAAGATCCGCAGTTTGCTGGTCAAACCAAAGAACGGTTGTCATCTCGTCAGTGCGCCGCATTCGTCTCTGGGGTGGTAAAAGATGCGTTTAGTTTGTGGCTAAACGAGCACACAGAGCAGGCTGAGCAACTCGCTGAATTGTGTATTAACAACGCCCAGCGACGGATGCGTGCCAGCAAGAAAGTGGTGCGGAAGAAAGTAACTCAGGGGCCTGCATTACCCGGTAAGCTGACCGATTGCGCGACCCAAGATCCGGCTCGCGGCGAATTATTCCTAGTCGAGGGTGACTCGGCAGGTGGCTCAGCAAAGCAAGCCCGTGATCGTGATTTCCAAGCGGTGATGCCATTACGCGGTAAGATTCTCAATACTTGGGAAGTTGAGTCTGATCAAATTCTAGGCTCGCAAGAAATTCATGATATTTCGGTCGCTTTAGGGGTTGATCCTAACTCTGACGATTTGGAGCAACTGCGGTACGGTAAAATATGTATTCTCGCCGATGCTGATTCAGACGGCTTGCATATCGCGACTTTGCTCTGTGCATTATTCGTCAAACATTTCCGAGCTCTGGTTGATCATGGTCATGTGTATGTGGCAATGCCTCCATTGTACCGAGTAGACGTTGGCAAAGAGGTGTTCTACGCATTAGATGAAGCCGAAAAGCAGGGCATTTTAGATCGCATCGAAGCGGAAAAGAAAAAGGGCAAGGTGAACGTTCAGCGTTTCAAAGGGTTGGGTGAGATGAATCCATTGCAATTGCGTGAAACCACCATGGATCCGAATACTCGTCGCTTGGTACAACTGACCGTTGATGAACCTGAAGCGACAGAAGAGTTAATGGATATGCTACTTGCCAAAAAACGTTCGGGTGACCGTCGCGACTGGTTGGAAAGTAAAGGCAACTTAGTCGACTTGGCCGAGCTTTAAGGAGAATTATTCACATGTCTATGGATGCTTTAGAGCAACTCCCGTTACGCAAATTTACTGAAGACGCGTACCTCAATTACTCCATGTATGTGATCATGGATCGCGCATTACCGCACATTGGCGATGGTTTGAAACCGGTTCAGCGGCGCATTATTTATGCCATGTCTGAATTGGGATTATCGGCGCTAGCAAAGTATAAAAAATCAGCGCGTACCGTCGGTGACGTACTAGGTAAGTTTCACCCGCATGGTGACAGTGCTTGTTATGAAGCCATGGTACTGATGGCGCAACCATTTTCGTATCGCTATCCGTTAGTTGATGGGCAAGGAAACTGGGGGTCGCCAGATGATCCGAAATCATTTGCTGCGATGCGATATACTGAAGCGCGTTTATCGCGTTTTAGCGAGGTTTTGTTAAGCGAGCTGGGGCAAGGTACCGTTGATTGGACGCCAAACTTTGACGGCACCATGAAAGAGCCTCGCATGTTGCCGGCTCGTTTACCACATATTCTGTTAAATGGGGTTACGGGTATTGCCGTTGGTATGGCAACCGACATACCGCCGCATAATGTTCGAGAAGTTGCGCAAGCTTGTGCGCTTTTATTAGAGAAGCCTAGCGCCGATTTAAGCGAAATTATGGAACATCTTCGTGGTCCGGATTATCCAACGGACGCTGAGGTGATCACGCCACATCACGAAATTGTGAAGATATACGAATCGGGGCGCGGCACCATTCGGATGCGGGCAAAATATCACATGGAAGATGGTGAAGTCGTCATTACCGCTCTGCCACATCAGGCGTCAGGTGCAAAGGTACTCGAGCAAATTGCAGGGCAGATGCAGGCTAAGAAATTGCCAATGGTTACTGATTTGCGCGATGAATCAGATCATGAAAATCCAACCCGTTTAGTGATTGTGCCACGTTCTAACCGAATTGATGTTGAGCAAATGATGCAACACTTATTTGCGACAACAGACCTCGAGAAAAACTACCGTGTGAATTTAAACATGTTAGGTCTTGATGGTCGCCCACAAGTAAAACCAATTCTTAATGTGCTCAAAGAGTGGCTGGTGTTCCGTCAGGAAACCGTGACTCGTCGTGTTCAGTATCGACTCGACAAAATCTTAGCGCGGTTGCACATTTTGGAAGGTTTGCTCATTGCATATCTCAATATTGACGAGGTGATTGCTATCATCCGTCATGAAGATGAGCCAAAACCCGTACTGATGGCGCGCTTTGGTTTAACCGATACGCAAGCAGAAGCTATTTTAGAATTGAAATTGCGTCATTTAGCCAAACTGGAAGAGTTTAAGCTAAAAGGTGAGCAAGAGGAGTTAGAGAAAGAGCGTCAGCAACTTGAGCTCCTGCTTGGCTCAGATCGCCGCATGAAAACCCTCATTCGTAAAGAAATTCTCGCCGATGCGGAAAAGTACGGTGATGATCGTCGTTCGCCGTTGGTTGAACGCCAAGAAGCAAAAGCGCTAAGTGAACGTGATTTGACACCAGCTGAGCCTGTTACCGTGGTGCTTTCGAAGAAAGGCTGGGTGCGCGCCGCGAAAGGACACGATGTTGATGGTGCAAACTTAGCCTACAAGTCGGGCGATAACTTCTTAGCGCAAGCTGTAGGTAAGAGCAATCAACAAGTGGTATTCCTTGATAGTTCGGGGCGCAGCTATTCGTGCGAAGCGCATGCATTGCCGTCGGCGCGTACGCAGGGTGAGCCGCTTACCGGGCGCTTTAGCATGGTTGCTGGCGAAACGGTTGACCAAGTGCTCATGGCAAAAGATGAACAGCGGTACTTGTTAGCATCCGATGCTGGGTATGGCTTTATTTGTAAGTTCGGCGATTTAGTTAGTCGGAATAAGAATGGTAAGGCAATATTGAATCTACCAACTGGTGCTAAAATACTGCCGCCAAGCACAGTTACAAATGTTGAAAGCGACCTTCTGGCCGTCGTATCAAATGAAGGACGTATGTTGCTGTTCCCAGTTCGCGATTTGCCTGAACTTGCAAAAGGCAAAGGCAATAAAATGCTGAGTATTCCTGCTCTGCGCGCACAATCACGTGAAGAATACGTGGTTGCGGCCGCTGTAGTGCCGGCTGATTCAGCAATTACCTTGCTGGCAGGAAAACGGAAGTTGACCTTGAAACCGTCTGATTTAGAGCATTATCGCGGTGAGCGCGGTCGTCGTGGGAATAAATTACCACGAGGATTGCAGCGTGTTGATGCAATAACTGTCGAAAATCAGGACTGATCGGACGTTTTTCGACGCCTAACAGGTTATACTAGCGAGCATTAGTGATTAAGGAGACTACATGCTGGCTGTTTTACGTATAGTACTGTTAGGCGTTTTCATAGTTGTTGGCAGTACGCTGTTATTGCTGTTCTGTGTGTTCCGACCATTTCATCGAAACAATACTGCTGTTGCCGCACATTGGTACGGTCGGATGCATCGTTTGTTAGGGGTCAAGCTTGATATTCGAGTTCCGGATGAAATTTCAAAAGGCGGACCCTATGTCTACATCGCCAATCATCAAAATAGCTATGATATTTTTACATTAGCGCGCTCAATGCCGTTAAGTACGGTAAGTATTGGTAAGAAAAGCTTGAAGTGGATACCTTTCTTCGGTCAGCTCTATTGGCTTGCAGGAAATATCCTGATCGATCGCAAGAACAAAGGTCGTGCACACGGTACAATTGAGCAAGCTGCAGAGGCGATTCGTAAACGTCAGCTCTCAATTCTCTTATTCCCAGAAGGTACGCGAAGCTATGGGCGTGGTCTACTACCGTTTAAAACCGGCGCATTTCGCACTGCAATGCAGGCGGGAGTCGACATCGTTCCAATATGCGTATCGAATTTGCATGGCCGCATTAAACTGAATCGTTGGAACAATGGTACGGTTGTTATTGAAATGCTTAAGCCAGTTAAAATTGCGAACTACAGCGCCGATTCAATTCGCGCTTTAGCCGCTCACTGTCACGAACTGATGCAGTCTAAAATTAGTGAACTTGATCACGAATTAGCGCAAGGAACAACAACGCATGGCTAACGATCTTTCTGAGTTATTGAAGCAAAGCGATGAAACAGTCGCCGCACTGATTGCTGATGGCGCTGATCCACAGGAAAAATTCCAGATTGAGCATCACTTAGTCAGCTCTGATTTTACCAAGCTCGAAAAAGCAGCCGTAGAACTGGTAAAGGTAGGCTATCATGTTGATGATGCCGATGAATTTGAGTTGGACGATGGTTCGCGTTTATTTGCATTTGTTGCCGTGAGTGAGGTAAAACTTGAAGCAGAAGTTTTGCAGGCGCAAACCAAAGAAGTGACCAAAATAGCAGACATCGCCGGTGTCGATTACGACGGCTGGGGCACGTATTTCGGTGAGGACGACGAAGAAGAATAGCGACGTTCCATAATCACCGCGCCCGCTAAGAACAATAATAGAAGGGCATGACATTATGTTAGGTGATTTGGGACTCATTATTGGACTCGTTTTACTCATTATATTGGCGTTACGCGGCGTTAATATTCTTTTGGCAGTGCTGTTGTCGGTGTTGGTGATTGGCGTTACCAATCACCTACCCATATCCGACATATTTCTAAAACATTTTCCGTTTGGCCCATCCGGGGCTTTTAGTTTTGCTGGCAACTTCCTTTTATTATTTCTGTGTGGTGGCTTATTTGGGCGCATTATGGCAACAAGTCATGCCGCTCAAGGCGTCGCCGTTGGAATAACCAATAGGTTGGGGCAAAAACGCGCTTTACTTATCGCTATGCTCGTTTGTGCTGTATTAACTTATGGTGGTGTGGTCGTCTTTGTCGTGATGTTTACCATGTATCCAATTGGCGTCACCTTAATGCGCACCGCAAATATTCCTCGACGCCTTTATGCGGCAGCAATAGCACTTGGGGCGGGAACCTTCACCATGACCGCGCTACCCGGCACGCCGTCGATACATAATGTTATTGCCGCACGTAGTTTATCGACTGATCTTTTTGCCGGAGGCTGGTACGGCGTATTAGCCGCGCTGGTGATGGCTGGTTTAGGAATGTGGTACCTTCAGAGGCAGTGGCAGCGCGCTCAGCAACAGGGCGAAGACTACATTGCGAATGACAAAGACCAGCATATGGCCGCATTAGCTCCCAAACCCGGTGAGGCCCTACCTGGGCTGTGGATGTCATTAATGCCAATCCTTCTGGTATTAGCAACAATCGTATTACCACGAGCGCTTCAAAGTTTTGGAATCGATAGTGATTGGCAAAAGTTTGCGTCGACGCAACCGGTTTTATGGGCAAGTTTTGCTTTACTCGTGGGCAGTGCTTTGTGCTTTATTCTGTTTCCGCAAGTGCGTTCGCAGTTTGTTAAAGCAGCAGGCTTAGGTGTTGACGATGCGCTGCTTCCGCTAATCAATACGGCAGCGGTGATTGGATTTGGTGGGGTTGTTATTCAAACTTCGGGATTCCATGCATTTGCGCAATGGCTTCTCGCGTTAGACATGCCAGCGTTGGCTTCTGTGTTTGTTTCGGCGAATTTGATTTCAGGTGTCACTGCTTCTGCATCCGGCGGCTTACAGATTTTTATGTCAAGTTTAGCGCCTGCGTATCTTGAGGCTGGTGTGGCACCAGAGCTTTTGCATCGTATCGCTAACCTTGCGGCAGGCGGTTTGGATTCGTTGCCACACTCGGGGGCAGTGATTGCGTTACTGACCCTCATGGGCTTAACCCATAAAGAAGCGTATAAAGATATTTTTGTGGTGACCGTTGTTATCCCAATGCTAGCGGCACTGATTGCCGTTGTAGCTGCACTCGCATTCGCTTAAAAATGTGAGTGCAGCTTAATGTGCTAGATTAAAGTGCGGCTATTTTAGCGCGTTGCTGTTGAAGCTGTTGGAGTGTTTCCTCGGCTTCAGCTTGCTTGGCGCGTTCTTTCTCAATAACATCAGCTGGCGCTTTGCTAACAAAGTTTTCATTGCTTAGCTTACGCGTAAACAAATCAAACTCCTTTTGAGCCTTTTCAATCGCTTTATCAAGACGAGCTAACTCTGCTGCGGTGTCAATTAAGCCTGCCATCGGAATGTGAATTTCCATACGGCCAACCAAAGCAGTGGCGCTCGCTGGCGCTTCATCGCTAGAGTCCAAGAAAGTGACAGATTCAAGTTTTGCCAACGCGCTTAAGAAGTTAGCGTTTTCTTCAAGTCGCTGACGAGCAACGTCATCGGCATTTTTAAACAATACAGGTAATGGCTTACTTGGTGACAAGTTCATTTCGCCACGAATATTGCGTACCGCTACGATGACTTGTTTCAACCATTCCATATCATCTCGCGCTGTCGCAAACTGTTGACTTTGCACTTGCGGATATGGCTGTAGCATGATGGTATCGCCGCTAACGCCAGCGAGTGGCGCAACGCGCTGCCAAATGGCCTCAGTAATGAACGGCAGTAACGGATGTAGCAAACGTAACAACTGTTCAAGCACGGTAATTAACGTGTGACGCGTGCCACGAAGTTGCTCGGCGGTACCGTTGAAGAGTACGGGCTTGGTTAACTCCAAGTACCAATCACAGAATTGGTTCCAGGTGAACTCGTAAGCAATACTCGCCGCTTGATCAAATCGGTAATTATCAAGCGCACTACGGAACTGCTTCACGGTGTCGTTAAACTGTTCAATAATCCATTGATCCGCTAGCGATAATGCCATTGCGCCGCCATTGGTACCGCAATCTTGCTCTTCAGTATTCATCAGCACATAACGGCTAGCATTCCAAAGTTTATTACAGAAGTTGCGATAACCTTCCAGACGTTTCATATCCCAATTGATATCTCGACCGGTTGAAGCTAATGCCGCTAGGGTAAAGCGTAGTGCATCAGTACCGTGTGCAGAAATACCTTCTGGAAATTGCTTTTCAGTCCGCTTTTTAATTTTTGCTTCAAGCTGCGGCTGCATCATATTCGCGGTACGCTTTTGTACCAATGATTCCAAATCGATCCCGTCAATCATGTCGAGTGGGTCAAGCACGTTGCCTTTTGACTTCGACATTTTTTGGCCTTCTTCGTCACGAATGAGGCCGGTGACGTATACCGTTTTAAATGGCACTTGTGGTTTACCATTCTCATCTTTTAGGAAGTGCATGGTCATCATGATCATGCGGGCAACCCAGAAGAAAATAATATCAAAACCAGTCACCAATACATCGGTTGGGTGGAAGGTTTTTAAGTCATCCGTATTTTCTGGCCAACCGAGCGTTGAGAACGTCCACAGTGCAGAAGAGAACCAAGTGTCGAGCACATCGTCGTCTTGACGGAGCGTGATGTCGCCTAAATTATGCTTGGCACGTACTTCAGCTTCATCGCGGCCGACATAAACATTACCCTGTTCGTCATACCAAGCTGGAATGCGATGTCCCCACCATAACTGGCGAGAAATACACCAATCTTGAATGTCCCGCATCCAAGAGAAATACATGTTCTCATACTGCTTGGGTACGAATTGAATCTCGCCATCTTCAACCGCTTTGGTCGCAACTTCGGCTAAAGGTGCGACCCGTACATACCACTGGTCGGTTAGATACGGCTCAATTGGCACGCCACCGCGGTCGCCATACGGAACCTTATTCGTATGTTGCTCAGTTTTGTCGAGCAAGCCTTGCGCATCAAAATCAGCGACAATTTTCTTGCGTGCTTCGAAGCGCTCTAGACCTTGATAATCGGCTGGAAGCGTACCATCGAAGCCATCAATGCTTGGCAGCTCTTCGCCTGTTGGGGTATACAAACCGGCTTGTACTCGGATATGTGCATGGTTGTCTAACACAGCAATCATTGGCAAATTGTTACGTTTACCAATGTCATAATCATTGAAGTCATGAGCTGGAGTAATCTTCACACAACCGGTACCAAACTCTTGATCGACGTAACTATCGGCAATGATCGGAATTTTGCGTCCAACAATCGGTAGTTGTACGTGCTTACCGATAAGGGCTTGATACCGCTCGTCATCAGGGTGTACGGCCACACAAACATCGCCAAGCATGGTTTCAGGGCGTGTCGTAGCAACGACCAAGTAGTTTTTGCCATCTGCAGTCTTTGCACCGTCAGCAAGAGGGTAGCGTAAATGCCAAATATGACCTTGTTGCTCTTTGTTCTCGACTTCCAGATCAGAAATAGCTGTTTGCAGTTTCGGATCCCAGTTCACCAAACGCTTACCGCGGTAAATTAGGTTTTCTTCGTGTAACCGAACGAACACTTCTTTCACAGCATTGGATAAACCATCGTCCATAGTGAAGCGTTCGCGATCCCAATCAACTGAATCGCCAAGGCGACGCATTTGTGAGGTGATGGTTCCGCCAGATTTCGCTTTCCAGTCCCAAATTTTTTCAATGAAGGCTTCGCGACCAAGCTCTTGACGGGTAACACCTTGAGCTGCAAGTTGG
The DNA here is from genome assembly GCF_044807045.1 of Pseudidiomarina marina. Taxonomy (NCBI): domain Bacteria; kingdom Pseudomonadati; phylum Pseudomonadota; class Gammaproteobacteria; order Alteromonadales; family Idiomarinaceae; genus Pseudidiomarina; species Pseudidiomarina marina. The sequence continues at coordinate 1,204,450 of NZ_CP085233.1, forward strand.
CGCTCAACAACCATCTGCGTCGCAATACCAGCATGATCGCTGCCTACTTGCCAAAGCGCATTGTAGCCGTCCATTCGCTTGTACCGCGTCAGCGTATCCATAATGGTGTGCTGAAACGCATGTCCCATGTGCAAGCTGCCAGTAACATTGGGCGGCGGAATCATAATGCAATATGAATCGCCGTGACCTGACGGTTTGAAATAACCTTGCTCTTCCCAATTTTTGTAGAGCGCTTGCTCAATGGCTTGCGGGGAATACGTTTTATCCATAGAAACCTTCACTTCGTTCTATTTGGTTGATGATTTTATCTGCTCAGATGCATTTACGGTTTGTAACTCAACACCTTGATGACGATAAGTCTTATATCTTTCTCGTGCTGCTTGACGTTCGCTTTCTGCTGAGGGAACACGTTCTAAAATAAGTCGAGCGCCTTGCCAGTTTGGTATGTCAGCCATCAAATTAACGACCGCTGCTGTGCGTCGTTGCGGAACGTTAGCCTGCGGCCAACACAGCTCGACTGGCGCACCTTGCGCAGGCCCTTCGCCCACGAGATTATGCGGCACAAAGGCATCTGCTGGCGCTTGCCATAGTGCTTCATCTAGCTGCTCAGCAGTACTTTGGTCAGGGCACCAAACGCGCACACTGCGAAACTCGCGCCAGGCTTGCGCGATACGCTCGCAGAAGAACTGTCGTTGTTGCTCTTCGTTGAGTCCATCGAGTACGTAAAAAATGCCCTGCGCCATAATGTGCTCAGCTTAATCTTGCTCGCCAGAGGCGGTGCGGTTAATGATGAATTGCGTTAACAGAGCGACTGGTCGACCGGTTGCTCCTTTTTTGGCACCACTTCGCCACGCTGTGCCAGCGATGTCGAGATGGGCCCAATGATATTTCTTCGTGAATCGAGATAGGAAGCAAGCAGCCGTAATTGTTCCGGCATCGCGTCCACCAAGATTTGCCATATCGGCAAATGGACTGTCGAGCGCTTCTTGATACTCGTCCCATAACGGTAACCGCCATGCACGATCACCACTTTGTTCAGAGGCTGATAGCAATTCATGAGCAAGCGGGTTATGACTGCTCATTAATCCGCTAGCATGATGTCCAAGAGCAATAATACAGGCTCCAGTCAAGGTGGCGATATCAACAACAGCTTCTGGTTCAAAGCGCTCAACGTAAGTCAGCGTATCACATAACACGAGGCGACCCTCAGCGTCAGTGTTTAATACTTCAACCGTTTGGCCACTCATGGTAGTGAGTACGTCACCTGGGCGATAAGCACGGCCATCTGGCATGTTTTCACAACCAGCGATGGCGCCAATTACATTGATCGGTAGTTGTAACTCTGCGATGGCTTGCATAGTACCTAATACGGCCGCGGCACCACCCATATCGTATTTCATTTCGTCCATATTGGCTGCAGGCTTTATGGAAATACCGCCAGCATCAAAGGTTAGCCCTTTACCGACTAATACAATCGGAGCGTGCTCTTTTGCGGCACCTTGATAATGTATTAAGCTTAATACGGATTCGTTTTCAGAGCCGCGGCCAACAGCAAGGTACGCGTTCATACCAAGCTCAGCCATTTCTTGCTCGGTGACCGCCGTAAACGACATATTGTCATAGTTACTCGCCAACTCTTTACTGCGTTCAGCCAAATAGCGAGGTGTACAAATGTTGGGTGGCATATTAGCTACATCGCGACAAATCGACATCCCTTTAGCAACCGCTAACCCATGTGTAATCGCTTTTTCGCTGAGCGGGAGCTCGCGGCGAGTTGGTACGTTGAAAACTAGCTTGCGCAGAGGACGACGCGGCTCTTCTTTGCGGGTCTTCAACTGATTGAACGTATACAAACCACTTTGCGCCGCTTCCACGGCTTGGCGGACTTTCCAGTAAGTATCGCGACCTTTAACGTGCAGCTCACTGAGAAAACAAACCGCTTCCATAGAACCTGTTTCGTTCAAAGTATGGATGGTTTTTTCTATAATTTGTTTATACTGACGTTCATCGAGCTCGCGTTCCTTACCACAACCAACGAGCAGTACGCGCTCGCTAAATACATTAGGAACGTTGTGTAACAGTAGCATTTGGCCTGATTTGCCTTCGAGATCGCCGCGGCGTAATAGGTTACTCAGGTAACCACCGCTCACTTTGTCGAGTTGCTCTGCTACACCGGATAGGCGGCGTGGTTCGTATACACCGACCACGACACAGGCAGAACGTTGTTTTTCAGGACTGCCGCTTTTTACGCTGAACTCCATATGTGCTCCCGTTTGCTGCGGTTGACAGTAGATCGCTGTCGTAGAATAATTCTTGTGAAAATGACAAGTTTACTTAAAATTCGCAGCATTTCCAGTAAAAAGCAATGTTAAGAGTGGGTTTCAGTGCGCATATTTCGCTATTTAATACGTGAAACATTCAAGTCTCAAATCGCCGTATTGGTGGTGTTGATGACGATATTTGTAAGTCAGAAGTTTGTTCGCGTATTGGCTGATGCATCAGCGGGTGAAATTCCAAGCAATATTGTGATCCAGCTACTTGGTCTGAATCTTCCTGCGCTTGCTGCATTAATCCTTCCACTAAGTCTTTTTCTTGGCATCCTGTTAGCTCATGGTCGCATTTATGCAGATAATGAAATGACCGTTTTGCATGCTTGCGGTGTCAGTGAGTGGTATGTCACCCGAGTAACACTCGTGCTCTCCATTGTGTTGGCTATTATCACGGCAACATTGACACTTTATTTAGTACCATGGTCACTAGAACAAGAACGTGTCGTGGAAGAAAAAGCGAGAAGTGAAAGTGGGCTTAGCGTGATTATGCCTGGACGCTTTCAACAAGCCAGTAACCAAAAAGCGGTGATTTATGTTCAAGGTCTCAACGAAAATGGCGACCTTGACGAAGTCTTTGTAGCACAGTCATTGCGTGACGAAGATGACCAAGTAATAGGTGGAAGTGTCGTTATGGCAGATCGCGGCAGTGTTATTGCCGCCGACACAGGCGCGCAAACCTTGGTTTTGAACAATGGTATGCGTTACGCGCAAAGTTTTATTGAAGGTGAATTCCAAATTATGCAGTTTGACGATTATCAACTGCAAATTAAAGAACAAGAAGGCTCAGAATATATTCGCAAATTAGAGGCTTACAGTACCCTCGAGCTTATGCGTGAGCAGGATGCTGAAGCTCAGGCTGAGCTGCAATGGCGTATTGCAATTCCGCTAGCAATGCCTCTTTTAACACTCATTGCGGTGCCGCTGAGCCGTGTTAATCCGCGTCAGGGCAAGTTTGCGCGAATGGCACCTGCGTTGCTGATTTATCTTGGCTACTTTTTGACGTTAATGGCGGCGCGTTCAGCCGTTGCCGATGAGGCAATTCATCCAGCTATCGGTTTGTGGTGGATTCATATTTTACTGCTTATTTGCGGAATAATACTTATCGGCAAAGGTCGGCCTTGGGGGCTCAAAGCAATGGCTAAGCTGAAGAGGTCACGTTAATGTTTTCTATCCTTGATCGCTACATTGCACGTTCTGTACTCGTTACCTCGTTACTGAGTTTGGCGGTACTGAGTGGATTATCAAGTCTGATCCGTTTTGTGGAACAGCTAAAGTCAGTGGGTAAAGGCACCTATTCGGTAGCCGATGCCGGATTATTTGTGCTGTACAGTTTACCCCGAGATATTGAAGTGTTTTTCCCAATGGCTGCTCTTTTAGGTGGCTTGATTGGGATGGGAATGCTAGCGAGCAATTCAGAGCTTGTTGTTATGCTCGCGGCCGGTCGCTCGAGATTGAATATTGTCGGTTCAGTGATGAAGGCTGCAGTAATTATGATGCTAGCTGTTATGGCGATGGGCGAGTGGATTGCGCCCGAGCTCGAATCTCACGGTCGCGAACTTCGCGCCCGTGCAATATCAGGCGGCAGTCTAATTTCTGCACAGCAAGGGATTTGGGCACGAGATGGGCTTAGTTTTGTCAATATAGGTGAAGTGGAAAACACGGGTCGGCTTCGTGACGTCACTATTTATAACTTTGACCAAAATAACGAACTTGAGTCGATAACCCAAGGCCGATCAGCCACCTATGCTGCCGATCAATGGCGCCTTATGGAAGTGACCAAAACCCAATACACACTTGATCGAATTATTCAGTCTTCGCAACCAACGTTTATGTGGCAATCATCCTTGACCCCAGACAAGCTTGGCGTTGTAACGGTAAAACCTGAATCACTTTCAATTCGGGGGTTATTGGATTATCTCGATTATTTAGAAAGTAATCGTCAGGCTGCCGATCGCTACGAGTTAGCACTTTGGCGAAAATTATTGGCGCCAATGACCGTTGCTGTGATGTTGCTTGTAGCGTTGTCATTTATCTTTGGGCCGTTACGCTCAACAACCATGGGCGCTCGTATTTTACTGGGTGTTATCACTGGCTTCGGTTTCCATGTTAGCAACGAAATATTTGGTCCGATGGCTCAGGTGTATCAGCTACCGCCAGTTTTAGGAGCGTTGTTGCCAAGCTTGATATTTGCGGGATGGGCACTTTGGATGATGGGGCGCCGCGGAAGTTAGCCGCGGCGTGAGAACCTTACAACTCTTTCCAATAATACAGTTGATTGGCTTCTTTTGAGAGGGTTACGAGCTCGGTTCCAGCGGCATAGTCATGCCATGCTCGACGATTTTTAAAATCAACTAAAACCCATAAATTCCCAAGCCCGAATGCACATGTTAGAACGCGAATCAGTGCCTGTTTTTTCGTTAATCGGTGGCCATTACGTTGTTGTACTTTGAGTCGCCAAGCACGCATGCCAATTGTTTGTCCGCTACGCCACCAAAACCAACCAAAAAATAATCCCAGCACGGTTATTAAATAGATACCGTAAAGGGGCGTTTGATTGAGCCAATCTGCGGCGGTGAACGATTCAGTCAGTTCAATAATACCCATCTTACTTAATATGGCAGGTAGCAACATGGCAATGCCCGAGGCGAGCATTAAAATTGCAACGGCAACAAGTAAGTCATAAACCATGGCGGCTATGCGCCGAAGAAATCCAGCGCTGGGGAAACTCGCATGAATTTGAGCGGTGGTTCGAGGAGCTTGTTGATTTAAATCTTCGGGTTGGTCGGTCATGGCTGTGTATTGGCCTCTCTGCTCATTTGATGGCAGCTATCTTAACCAAAACTTACCGTGGAACACTAATTTTTAAATGAATATGGTTATGAAATAATCGAACGAACAAATGTTCACTAAAATGTCTTGATTGACGGTAATGGTTCAGTATAATGCGCACCATACTTCAGCTAGCCAAGCTAGCGCAAAAGTCCCCAGTGCCTGGGTGGCGAAATTGGTAGACGCAGCGGATTCAAAATCCGCCGGGATAAAACCCGTGTCGGTTCGAGTCCGACCCTAGGCACCACTTCCTAAAGACGTTATTCGTTACTGGTTATTCGAAAAGACAAGTGCAAAAGCGTGTTTCGTTGTTCGTGCGCTACGCTCTTCGTCCGCTTCGCTGTTCGGTACTTCAACAACAATCTTGTTTCGGAATTTCTTTTGCTGCAAGGAACTTGCGTTCTTTGGCTTTAGTCTTATCTTTAACGAATAACGAATAACGAATAACGAATAACGAATAACGAATAACGAATAACGAATAACGAATAACGAATAACGAATAACCTGTTATGCTTAGGTTATTCATTCAATGCAAGAACGCATTGCTAATATGAGAAATTATGACAATTAAAGAAAAAGATACCCCCGAATACGAAGTAGAAATTCCCTCGCGCGAGCAGCTCCTAGACGCTGTGAAAGCTCGTCTCAAGCCCATGCAATTTGAAGAACTTGTCGAACAATTTCAGCTCAGTGACGAACGTCAACAGGTAGGCTTAAAACGCAGGCTACGGGCTATGGAGCGTGATGGCCAATTAATTTATACCAAAGCTAACGCCTATGGTTTGCCAGACCGAATGAATTTGATAAAAGGTCGAATTATTGGCCACCGCGATGGCTTTGCGTTTTGTCGTCCGGATGAGGGTGGGGCTGATTTATTCATTCCTCATCATCAAATGTACAACGTTTTGCACGGCGATAAAGTGTTGGTGCAGCAGCAAGGTACCGATAGTAAAGGCCGTGTTGAAGGGCGTGTGGTGCGGGTTATCGAACCTCGCCAAGGCGACATTGTCGGACGCTATTTTGTCGAGCATAACATTGGCATGGTTGTACCGGATGATAGCCGCATTAACCAAGACATTCTTATTCCAGAAGGTCAGGCAGCCGGAGCACGGCATGGGCAAATTGTGGTGGTTGAAATTACCCAACGACCGACTCGACGTAGTAGTCCGCTCGGCACGATCACAAAGGTGCTTGGTGAACACATGGCACCCGGCATGGAAATTGAAATTGCCATTCGCGAACATGATATTCCAAACACGTGGTCTGCTGGCGTTGAGCAAGAGCTCGCTCGGTTTGGTGAGACGATTCCAGCAGAAGCTTATGAAGGGCGAATCGATTTACGCGAGTTGCCGTTAATTACCATAGACGGTGATGATTCTCGTGACTTTGATGATGCAGTGTGTGCCGAGCCTAATGGCGACGGCTGGCGCTTATGGGTGGCGATTGCTGACGTGAGCTACTATGTGCGTCCCAACACGGCATTAGATAAAGATGCTTTTGAGCGCGGAAACTCGGTTTATTTCCCGAACTTTGTTGTTCCCATGTTACCGGAAAAACTTTCCAATGGATTGTGTTCATTAAATCCAGATGTTGACCGGCTTTGCATGGTCGCTGAAATGGAAATTAATGCGCGGGGTAAACTACAAAAATCGAAGTTTTATCCGGCAGTAATGAATTCACATGCGCGACTAACTTATACCAAAGTTGCTGCAATTCTCGATGGTGATCCGAAGTTACGTGCTGAATATGATCATGTGATGACGAATATCGACCATCTACATGGATTGTTTAAAGTGCTTAAAAAAGCACGCCAACAGCGTGCTGCAATTGAATTTGAAACATTAGAAACGCGTTTTATCTTCAATGCTCAACGGAAAATTGAATCAATTGAGCCAGTGCGTCGAAATGTTGCTCACACCATTATTGAAGAATGTATGATTATGGCGAATGTCGCCACGGCTCGACTGATAGAAGGGCATGAAGAGGCTGGCGCGCTGTTCCGTGTGCATGAGCCACCATCAACTGAGCGCTTAAGTGCATTTCGAAGTTTCTTAGCAGAGCTAGGAATAACCATGAAAGGGTCAGATGATCCGAGTTCACGCGACTACACCGAAGTTTTACAACAGGTGGCTGAACGTCCTGATGCTGAATTGATTCAAACGATGTTACTTCGCTCGATGCAGCAAGCGGTGTATAGCCCGGATAATGCGGGACATTTTGGATTAGCGCTTGATGAGTATGCGCACTTTACTTCGCCCATCCGTCGTTACCCAGATTTAATTTTGCATCGAGCAATTAAGGCGCTGTTGAAGAAACAACAAGGGCCCAGTCCGGCGCTAGAGGGCGCTTGGATGTATCCGGATGAACAACTTGATGAACTTGGAGCGCACTGTTCAATGACTGAACGTCGCGCCGATGATGCAACGCGTCAAGTTGATGAATGGCTCAAATGTGAATACATGCAAGACCATATTGGCTCTGAGTTTGGTGGTGTGATTGCCGCGGTGACTAATTTTGGCTTGTTTGTGCGTATTGATGACATGCAAATTGATGGTTTAGTGCATATCAGTAACCTTTCCAACGACTATTATCAATTTGACGGCGAAAAGCAGATGCTCATTGGTGAAAATAGTCGAATTGTTTATCGGTTAGGTGATAAAGTCCGCATCCGTGTCAAATCGGTTAATTTGGATGAACGTAAAATCGATTTAGACTTGTTGTCAGCGGAAAGCCCGATGGGTAAAAATCGCATGCCGGAAGGGCACCATCCGAGTACGCGTGGCGAGCGCAACAAGCCTTCTGCTACTAGTAAGAAGCAGAAAAAACAAGCGACTAAAGCGCGAATCAAATCGAAGCGAAAAGCGACCGAAGCGACGCGAAAAGGTAAGAAGCCAAAAAACAAAAAAGTAAGAAAGTGAGTCAATAATTATCATGAGTAAAAAAGTCACCATATTTGGCATGCATTCGGTGCGCGCTTTGTTAGAGCAGCACCCAGAGCGTTTGGTCGAAGTATTTGCCACCCGAGAGCGTCAAGATAAACCGTTACAGTTATTAGTCAGCCAAGCTCAGCGATTAGGTTTACGCGTCCAATTTGTGCCAAAGGCGACGCTCGATAAAAAAACCGAAGGTGGTAATCACCAAGGAATCGCCATTACTGCGCTTGAAGCACCGCAGTTAACCGAGAATGATTTGGATAGCCTATGTGACAAAGCCGGGAAACGCGCGCTGTTCCTAGTTCTCGATGGTGTGACTGATCCGCATAATTTAGGTGCTTGCTTACGCACTGCCGACGCCTCTGGGGTTACTGCCGTGATTGTTCCAAAAGACAAATCGGCATCGATTACACCAGTGGTCCGCAAGGTGGCAAGTGGTGCGGCCGAAACCGTACCGTTTGTCCAGGTAACGAATTTGGCGCGTACTTTACGACAGTTGCAAGATAAGCAAGTGTGGGTGATTGGTACGGCTGGTGAAGCTACACAAGAACTCTATGCTGTCGACCTTAAAGGGCCTGTCGCTATTGTAATGGGTGCAGAGGGTGACGGTATGCGCAGGTTGACACGGGAAACCTGTGATGAGCTCATTAAAATCCCATTATTAGGCACCGTCAGTAGCTTAAATGTGTCTGTCGCTACCGGTGTTTGCTTGTATGAGGCGGTGAGGCAACGTCATGGCAATTAAGCGTAGCTGGCGGCCATTATTACTCGCGGGGTTAGTGATTGCCATGTTAGCACTAGCATGGTTGCCCGTTGGCGATCTTGATCCAGGCAAGCGCTCAAACAAGCCGTACCTATATGTTTCCTACGAGGTTACCGGTACTAAAAATCCGCAGTTAGAAGATGTTCTGTTTGATGTAGAACAACGAATCGAAAGCCGTCATGAATGGCGATTGCTCGATCAACCACAAGACCATGCCTGGACACTCAATGTTACGGTTGAAGCTGCTGATTTACTGCAATTGTCAGGGCAGTTGAGCGCGCCAACAGAAAGTGACACAAGCTCTTCGATACAACGTTTTAAAGTGCAAGGGCAGATGGAAACCTTTGGCGCATTGCCGGAGCAGTACGTCAAAATATTAATTGAGCTTGTTGAAAACGGCCATAAAGTGCAATCAAGCTTGTGATTGCAGGCGTTATAGGCTAAAATCCCGCCGCTTAAATCAGTCTGAAGTATTTTATTCATTTAAAAAAGCGTTCCTTGCTGCTGAGGGTGTGACTGAGCCAGTCAGTAGCTATGAACCATAAGGAGCAGAAATGCGTCATTATGAAATCGTATTCATGGTCCATCCAGACCAGAGCGAGCAAGTCCCTGGCATGATCGAGCGTTACAGCGAGACCATCAAACAGGGAAGCGGTACCATTCATCGTTTAGAAGACTGGGGCCGTCGTCAGTTGGCATACCCAATCAACAAGTTGCACAAAGCACACTACGTGTTGATGAACATCGAAGCGACTGCTGAAGTTGTTGAAGAGCTGGAAACAGCTTTCCGTTACAACGATGCGGTATTACGCAGCATGATCATGCGCAAGAAAGAAGCGGAAACTGAAGCTTCTCCATTGAGCAAGAAAGACGAGCCGCGTAAGAGCGAAAGCCGTAACGAAGAGCAAGACGACAGCGAAGCGGCATAAGCCGTAACTCACTGAGTCTACTATTGTGGAGCCTGTGCAAAATAACTATTGCGTAAGCGGCGAGATTATCAAACCGCCTCAATTGACGCACAGTCCGGCTGGCATTAGCCACTTACGATTTGTCTTAGAACATATTTCTGAACAAATTGAAGCCGGTCTCCCACGTCGCAGTTATGTCAGAATTACTGTGGTTTTAAGTGGCGAGAAAGCACCGCAATGGGCAAACGAATTAAAGGTTGGAACTGCAGTACAAGCCACTGGTTTTTTGAATCGAATAGAAGATAAAAACGGTATTGGCAAATTAGTACTACACGCCCAGCAACTTGTGAAGATTTGAGGAGACCATCATGGCTCGTTTTTTCCGTCGCCGTAAATTCTGCCGTTTTAAGGCTGAAGGCGTTAAAGAAATTGATTACAAAGATATCGCTACTCTGAAAAACTATATCACTGAGAGTGGCAAAATCGTTCCTAGCCGCATCACTGGCACTTCTGCGAAGTACCAGCGTCAGTTGGCGCGTGCAATTAAACGTGCACGTTACTTGTCGTTGCTGCCTTACACTGATTCACATCAGTAAGCCGGCATCGCGAACGATCTCAGAAACTCAGAGGTAGCGTACAATGGAAATCATTCTATTAGACAAAATTGCCAACTTAGGTAGCTTGGGTGACCAAGTTTCAGTTAAGTCTGGCTATGCACGTAACTTTTTGTTCCCACAAGGTAAAGCAGTTCCTGCTACCGAAGCGAACATCAAAGTATTTGAAGAGCGTCGTGCTGAACTTGAAGCTAAATTGGCAGAAGAGTTAGCAGCAGCGCAAGCACGTGCAGAAAAAATCAATGCACTTGAGCCGGTTGTGATTAGCTCTAAAGCTGGTGACGAAGGTAAGTTGTTTGGTTCAATCGGTACTCGCGACATCGCGGATGCAGTAACTGCTGCAGGCGTTGAAGTTGTGAAAGCTGAAGTATTATTACCACACGGTACTTTGCGTGAAGTTGGTGAATACGACATCGAGTTGCACTTGCACTCAGACGTATTTGCTACTGTGAAGTTACAGGTTGTTGCTGCTGACTAATTGAGTCGCAGTTATCAATTTAAGAAAGCTGTCCATTCGGGCAGCTTTTTTTTTGGATTTTTTTTAAATCGTGTAAACCATAATGTGGTTAGTGACGACATACTAGGTACGAGAAATAACACTTAGCTGTACCAACTGAATCAAGGACTAACAGTGACAGCCCAAATACTAACAACAACGCAGTTTGATGATCCTGACATCGCACTTGCTAAAAAAGCCGGTGCTGGCGATCTCCAGGCGTTTCGAGAAATTTATGAACGGCACCATCGCCGAGTTTACGGTTTGGTACTGAGACTCGCGGCCGATCATGATGCCGCTCAGGATGTGACGCAAGAAGTGTTTATTCAGCTGTGGAAGAATCTCGAACGATTTCGCGGTGAGAGCAAGTTTAGTACGTGGTTACATACTGTCGCGACACGTGTGGCAATAACCGAATTGCGTAAACAAACGAAGCGTCTCAGCAAGTTGCAATTAGCTGGCGAGAACCAAGCGCAATTTGAACAGCAACTGGTGCAAGAAGATAGTGCTGACTTAAACCAACTGGATCACTTAGTAAAACGACTTCCGTTACAGATGCGCTGGGTTTTCGTGCTGCATTGTTTAGAGGGAATGCGCCATGAAGACGTGGCCGAGGAGTTAGGTATAGCAGTAGGCACTAGCAAAGCGCAGGTATTTCGCGCCCGAACATTATTAGAGGAGTGGCTAAGTTATGACAACGCATGATAACCGAGCTCAAGAGCTTGATGCGCTTATCCAACAAGCCATCGCTGAAAACCGTGAAGTAACCCCTCCGCGAGATCTTTGGCGTGGTATTGAAGCGAGTATCAGTCGCAGTCAAGTCACGTTGAAACGTAAACCTAGCAATTACTGGGTGTGGTTCACTGGTGCGGCGGCTTCGATATTTGTCATTGTTGGCGTTACCTTGAGCTTATCGATGAATTCAGTCAGTACAACCGTCAATGGGCAACAGCTTGAACTGTTGACCATGGTGACGCAGCAGCATCAACAACAACGCCAGATACTTTTAGCGAACTATGAAGATGCTGGTTTACAACCTACTTTTTCAGAGCTGCAATCTGAGCTTGAACAATTGCGTAGCGCTGCTGTGCAAGTCACAGAGCAATTGCGACTCGATCCGGATAATAGTGAGCTGTGGCAGTTTCTCCAATGGCTGCATCAGCAAGAACTCGATTTATTAAAAGTTATGTATCAACAACCACGCACCTATCAGCAGGTGTAACAGGAGTACGACCATGAAAGTATTTAATATGTTGATTGGCGCCGTTGTAATCGCGCTATCGTTTTCAGCACAGGCTCAGGGCGAACGAGTTGACCAGAAACTAGACATTCCAGCAAATGCACGCGTTGTTATTGATACAATGCGTGGCGAAGTGGATATTCGAGGTGGTTCAAATAATGTTGCCCACGTTACTGGTCGCTTGGACAAACACGCTGAGAAATTTGTTTTTGAGTTAAACGGCGATACCTTGACGATTAAAGTTGAAATGCCAAAGCGTGGTAATTACAACGATAACGATGGTAACGATCTGACAATAACATTACCGGAAACCGCTAGAGTAGAAGCTCGCGGCGTATCAGTAGATTTTAAAGTGTCAAACTTTAAATCAGCCGTAACGGCGAATACCGTAAGCGGAGATATTGCGGCTTCACAACTTGTTGGTAACGCACAGCTTGAGTCTGTAAGCGGCGATATCGAAGGAAAAGGTCTTGCCGGAGAACTAGCACTACGCAGCGTGAGTGGCGATGTGAAGGACCATGGCAGTGATAGCTCACGTGCAACTTATTCCAGCGTGAGTGGTGACTTGGCCGCAAAAACAAATGCCAAGGTTGTGCGTGTAGAAGCTGTTTCTGGTGATATTGAGTTACGCTTGCAACGTATCGAGTCACTTCAGGTGAATAGTGTTAGCGGTGATATCGATGCAAACTTAGAAGTAGCTCGTGAAGGCCGAGTGAGCGTTGAGAGTGTTAGCGGTGAAGTCAATATGCTGTTCAAGGGGTCTATTGACGCCGATATCGATGCTAAAACAAGTGCTGGTGGCGCTATCCATAATCACTTAACACAACAACAAGCAGAAGAATCACCCTTCGGCATTGGCCAACGCCTTAGCTTGCAGTTGGGCGAGCGTAGCGGCTCAATGACCTTCCGTACGGTCAGCGGTGACATCGTTCTTAAAAAGTAATTGATTGGAATGAGAAGAAGCGAATCAGCAAAATTATGCTGATTCGCTTTCTTACTGAGGCATCATTTTGTATAGTTTCGCTTGGTCGTTCAAATTAGTTCACTGGGACATTCATGGCAGACAAGCGCAGCGATAAGCATTCACGGCAAGGACAGCAAAAAATAAAAGATGCCAAACTAGATGCAATAAAAACGCCTCCCCATTCGATTGAAGCAGAGCAATCAGTTCTGGGTGGGTTGATGCTGGATAATCAGGCCTGGGATACGATTGCTGGGGAATTGATTGCGGATGATTTTTATCATCGCGGGCATCGCCTTATTTATCGAGCCATGCATCATTTAGCCGAGCGTACCCAACCGATTGACTTGGTCACAGTATCTGAAGTGTTGGAAACCTCAGGCGAACTTCAAGATGTTGGTGGTTTCGCGTACTTAGGTGAGATTGCCAAAAACACGCCAAGTGCAGCAAACATTAGAGCCTACGCGCAGATTGTACGCGAGCGCGCAGTGTTGCGAGAAATGATTGCAGTGGCCAATGAAATTGCCGAATCTGGTTTTGACACCCAAAACCGAACTTCCAGCGAACTTCTTGATCTTGCCGAAAGCAAAGTTTTTCAGATTGCCGAAAAACGTACCAACGAGAATGAAGGGCCGCAACCAATCTCGCCAATTCTGCAGAAAACTATCGATAGAATTGACGAACTTAGCCGTAGTAAAAATCATAATGGTATTACTGGCGCTTCAACCGGCTTCTACGATCTCGACCAAATGACAGCTGGATTACAACCGTCGGATCTCATTATTGTCGCAGCGCGTCCATCGATGGGGAAAACAACGTTTGCAATGAACCTAGCTGAAAACATTGCGATGCGCGCTGAGAAACCCGTTCTTGTGTTTAGTTTAGAAATGCCATCGGAACAAATCATGATGCGTATGCTCGCTTCACTAAGCCATGTGGACCAAACTAGAATTCGTACTGGGCGACTCGAAGAAGACGAATGGTCGCGTATCGCCTCAACAATCAATATTCTCAAAGATAAGAATAATATTTATATCGATGACTCATCTGGATTAACCCCGACTGAGGTGCGCTCTAGAGCACGACGTGTTTATCGCGAGAGTGGTGGTCTTTCGATGATTATGGTCGATTATCTGCAGTTAATGACCGTGCCAGGTATGTCAGAAAACCGAACGCTTGAGATTGCTGAAATCTCTCGCTCATTGAAAGCGTTAGCGAAAGAACTTGAAGTGCCTGTTGTTGCTTTGTCGCAGTTGAACCGCTCGTTGGAACAACGTACCAACAAACGGCCGGTTAACTCTGATTTACGTGAATCAGGCTCAATTGAGCAGGATGCCGACGTGATTATGTTTATCTATCGTGATGAAGTTTATCATCCAGAAAGTGAAGAAAAGGGCGTAGCGGAAGTGATTATTGGTAAGCAGCGTAATGGTCCTATTGGTAGTGTGAAGCTAAAATTCCAAGGACATTACTCGCGCTTTGATAATTTAGCGAAGATTGATATGCCAGACGGGCCTGATTACTAGGCCCGCTCGCTTTATTAACGGCAGTCTTTGCAGAGGCCGTGCGCCTCAATGGTTTGCGAAGCAACTAAGAAACCTTGTCCCTCAGCCTGCTTTTTCAGCGCATCATATACACCGTCTGATTGTATCTCTTGCACCGATCCGCAACGCTCACAAATTAACATTTGTACCGGATGCTGGTGGTCAAAATGGCTGCATAATACGTAGCTATTTGACGATGTGATTTTGTGAACAAAACCCTGCTCTTGCAAGAAATCTAATGCGCGATAAATGGTTGGCGGTTTAGCATTCGGTACCGCTGCTTTGAGTTTATCAAGCAGGTCGTAAGCACCAATAGCACCTTCTTGTTCAGCAAGGATCTCAAAAACCTCGCGGCGTGCCGGCGTTAAGCGGGCGCCACGTTGTTCACATAGTTGTTCGGCCTTATTGACGAGGCGCTGGGTTTCTTGTGTGTTCATGAGCAGCAGTTTATCATCGCTTTCATCAGGCGCAAAGCGCCATCTGTCAGTGACTTGAAAGGAATATAAATGAAAACAATAAAAGCACTTTGTTGGTTGGCGTTTTTTGTATTGTTCAGTGCGAATTCATGGGCGGCTGATGATCCGACAATTGAACAACTTCAATACCAATTAAACCGTGGTGAATTGACCAGTGTTGTTTTGGTTGAACGGTACTTGGATAGAATTGCCCAACACAATCGTGATGGTGCCGAACTTCAAGCGGTTTTGTCTGTGCAGGAGCGTGAGAAGCTATTACAGCAAGCCAAGCAGCTCGATGCCGAGCGTGAAGCCGGGAAAACTCGCAGTTCAATGCACGGTATTCCTGTACTGTTGAAAGATAATATTGATACTGCTGACGGGTTAGCTAACACCGCAGGTTCTTATTTATTGCGTGACCATATGCCACCCAACGATGCTTTTATTGTGGCGAAATTGCGCGAAGCCGGTGCAATTATTCTGGGTAAAGCCAACTTAAGTGAATGGGCGAACTTTCGCTCGACCAATTCGTCTTCTGGATGGAGTAGTTTGGGTGGTTTAGTTAAGAACCCATATGATCAGTCACGCACCGCTTGTGGCTCTAGTTCGGGTTCAGCTGCCGCAGTGAGCGCTAACTTTATTCCAGTTGCGGTTGGTACTGAAACGGACGGTAGTCTTGTTTGTCCGGCTGCCATTAACGGCATTGTGACCATTAAACCAACGGTTGGTTTACTCAGTCGCGATGGGATTATCCCGATCTCTGCAAGTCAAGATACGGCCGGACCAATGGCTCGTAGTGTCGCCGATGCCGTGCATCTAATGATGGCGATGCTGGGTTACGATAAAAGCGATGCCGCGAGTTATAACGACACAGTCAATTATGTAGAACATCTAAAAACCGATGGTTTGAAAGGAAAGCGCATTGGTGTGATGCGCGAGCTAGCTGGCTACAATAACGAGCTTGACCGCGTGTTTAATCGTCGGATTGAGGAGCTAGAAGCAGCTGGCGCCATTATTGTTGATGACCTCAGATTTCCAAATGGACGCAATTGGGGTGGCGATGAATATACCGTTTTGCTGTATGAGTTCGCTCATGGCATGCGCGAGTACTTTGAACAGAGCCCGCATCCGGATTTTAGTTCATTGGAAGACCTTATTGCTGCAAACAAGGAACATGCAGGCGTCACCATGAAATGGTTTGGACAAGAATTGTTCGAAATGTCAGTCGCTCGCCAAGCTGACCATGAGGATTATAAGCAAGCTAAGGCTGATGCTAAACGCAAAGCGGGCAAAGAAGGTATCGATGCGGTCTTGAAAGAGCATAACTTAGACATGCTTATTGCGCCGACTGTATCACCGGCATGGAAAATTGATTTAATTAATGGTGATCATTTTACCGGTTCAGCGAGTGGGGCGGCCGCAGTTGCTGGATATCCTCATATTACTGTGCCGATGGGTTTTGTTCAGCACATGCCAGTTGGATTAAGTTTTTTCGGCACCGCTCGTAGTGAGGGTGTTTTGATTGAAGCCGCACATGCTTTTGAATTGATGACGCAGGCACGACGGGCTCCGGTTGTGGCTAGCCCTCACTAGTAGAGAGTGGTAGAATCGCGCGCTCGAATTGAACCAGTAGTGAAGAAGTACAATGACCTATTATGATGCCGACAAATTAATTGCAATTGCGCCGATGTTAGATTGGACTGATCGGCATTGTCGGTATTTTCATCGGTTATTGACCCAAAAGTCAGTGCTTTACACTGAAATGGTGACTACGGGCGCAATTATTCACGGGAAAATGGACTTTTTGCAGTTTAACCCTGAAGAGCAACCCGTGGTTCTTCAGCTCGGTGGTAGCGACCCTGCGGCCATGGCTGAGTGCACTGCGCGAGCAGCTGAACGTGGTTATCAAGAAGTAAATATCAATGTTGGTTGCCCGTCAGATCGAGTGCAAAACGGTAGTTTCGGCGCCTGCTTAATGGCCGAACCGGAAATTGTAGCAGCATGCGTTAAAGCGATGCGCGATGCCGCACCGAATACGATTGTTTCGGTCAAAACTCGACTTGGCATTGATGAACACGATAGTGACGAGTATCTTCAAGCGTTTATGGAGCCGGTAATGGATGCCGGTTGCCAGCATTTTACTCTGCATGCACGTAACGCCTGGCTAAAAGGCTTGAGCCCGAAACAAAATAGGGACGTTCCACCGCTTCGCTATGATCGTGTATATCGCATGAAAGAGCGTTACCCGCATTTGCACCTATCTATTAATGGCGGCATTAAAAGTGTTGCCGAAATCAAGCAGCATCTACACTATGTTGATGGCGTAATGATTGGCCGTGAAGCCTATCAAAATCCATATCTGTTAACTGAGTTTGACGGTTTACTCGGACATAATCGTCAGGTTGACGTCGAGTTGGTTATTGAATCAATGATTGCCTATACCGATCACCATGTGGAGCAAGGCGGCCGACCATGGCATGTATTACGACATATGATTGGTTTGTTTCAAGGTGGGCCTGGTGCTAAAAAGTGGCGACAGGTACTCAGCCAGCTTGGTCCGCAAGCTACTGCTGCGCGTCCTGTTTTGGAGGCGGCATACCATGAAGTTGTATCAGCCCGTACGCTTTTTGCCGAAAAATTGGCTAATTTCACAACTGAAACAAGTTAACTGCACATCAGTGAAGCTCGGGTATATGATCACTTTTAATTAAAAAGAAAATATACAAGCCTTTGAAAAATAAAGAATAAATAAATTTTTTAGCGTCACCCGCCAAAGTTGGCACAACCTTTGCTTATCTCCTAGCGACTAAATAATTAGTCCACGAATACTAACTAGGAGATTACCCATGAAAACCACAATCACTTCAATCGTTGTAGCTTCTGCTTTATTGTTCGGTTCAGCGCAAGCACAAGAAAAACAAACAGACAGTAATTTACAATTGTCTTTAAAAGAAAGCATTTCACAAGAAGTTAGCAACACGCGTCAGCAAGTTAAATCAAAAAACCAACTTGAGTTGATGCAGTATATTGCTGAAGTAAAATTTGCATTAGATCCATCACGCATGTTGACTAATGTGGCTGAAGTTGCCGTTGACTTAATTGCCGGTAACGAGGAATAACAGCATGTGGATGCAATCCAGTTTTCTTGTCGCGATGATGGCAGCACCAGTATTGGGTACCGTGGTTGCTGGTGCGGTCGTCATCGCTACTGCTGCGATAAGCGTCGACAAATCCGAGTGAATACAATATAAACATGTGGTAGGCTGATTTTCACCGTTAATTCTTATAATAAGAGGAAGTTACTGCGTGAATAAGCCACTTATGTTGGGTTTGGTTGGCGCCCTGAGTCTAACAACTATTGCCACAGCGCAAGAGTATACAGCTAGTGACAAAGCGCATGAAATTGCGCAGAAGAATTTAATTATTGATACACACATTGATGTGCCATATCGATTAAATAACGATTGGGAAGATGTTTCACGCGCAACACAACGTGGTGACTTCGACTACCCTCGTGCAAAGCAGGGCGGTTTGAATGTTCCGTTCATGTCGATTTATATTCCAGCGCAATTAGAACAAACGCCAGGAGCTAGCTATCAATTAGCGCATCAGCTTATTGATAGTATGGAAGCCTTAGCTTGGCGAGCCCCGCAAAAATTTGCTATGGCATATAGTGTCGATCAAGTGATGCAGCAACAAGAGCGCGGCGTTATTTCTTTAGCCCTTGGTATGGAAAACGGTTCGCCAATTGAAGGCGACTTAAACAACCTCCACGAATTCTATAATCGAGGTATTCGCTATATTACCTTGGCACACAGCCAGTCGAATCACATCTCAGATTCATCATACGATATTCGCCGTCAATGGAATGGCTTAAGTCCATTTGGCAAAGAGCTGGTAAAAGAAATGAACAACGTCGGGGTGATGATTGATATCTCTCACGTGTCGGACGAAGCATTCTGGCAAGCCGTCGAGCTCTCGCAAGTTCCAGTTATCGCATCGCATTCTTCACTACGTAAATATACGCCAGGTTTTGAGCGTAATATGAGTGACGAGATGATCAAAGGCCTCGCCGAAAATGGCGGCGTTATCATGATC
The DNA here is from genome assembly GCF_044807045.1 of Pseudidiomarina marina. NCBI lineage: Bacteria > Pseudomonadati > Pseudomonadota > Gammaproteobacteria > Alteromonadales > Idiomarinaceae > Pseudidiomarina > Pseudidiomarina marina. The sequence continues at coordinate 1,223,621 of NZ_CP085233.1, forward strand.
AACTTCGGCTCATCGTTTGTTACGCAGCAAGCAAACCGATACGGCGATATCGTTCGTAAGCAAATTGCTGCGATCAATGAGCAATATGGAGAAGGCAGCGAGGAAGCTGAAAAGCGCATCGCTGAAGTACGCGCAAAAAATCCGTTCCCGTTCGCGACCCTTGAAGAAGTGCTGAACCATATTGACCATGTGAAAAACCTCGTTGGTATTGATTACATAGGTATTGGTTCGGATTACGACGGTGTTGGTGACTCACTGCCGGTGGGCTTGAAGGATGTCTCAACTTATCCAAACTTGGTTCAAGGGCTTCTTGACCGGGGCTACAGTGAAGAAGAAATTGAGAAGATTCTGTATAAGAACTTTGTACGTGTGTGGCGCGAAGTAGAAGACTACGCCGCCAACCACTAAAAGCAAGAGCGCTATTAGCTGTTAGATATTCGATATTAGATCTTTAATTTCGAAACTCGGTTAATAGCGCACTTTTCTCTCTTTCCAATATCAACTCTAAACCCGCTAATATCTAATATCTAACAGCTAATATCGGCCTTGCTTTTTCCCTTCAAAAGTGTATAATTCGCGGCCACAGTTGATGAACTCCTTGGAGCGCTCACAGCTGTGTTAGGTTGCCACAGCAGTCCCGATAGGGGATTGAATGGATTTTTCGTTGAAAATGCCACGCCCGGTATGCTGCCAGGGTGTCGGTTTTTTTCTGTGCTCTTTTTTAAATGCTCTTTAATTGAGGCTTTGATTTTTTATGGCTAATCAAAGAATTCGGATTCGCTTGAAAGCGTTCGATCATCGTCTGATTGACCAGTCGACTGCAGAAATCGTTGAGACTGCAAAACGCACTGGTGCTCAGGTACGTGGCCCAATTCCACTACCTACACGCAAAGAACGTTTCACCGTGTTGATTTCTCCACACGTGAACAAAGATGCGCGTGACCAGTACGAGATCCGTACCCACAAGCGTTTGATCGACATCATGGACCCAACTGACAAGACTGTAGACGCATTAATGCGTTTAGACCTTGCAGCGGGTGTTGATGTACAGATCAGCCTGGGCTAAGCGGGCAGTAATAGGATTACACACGAGAGGTTTTAACAATGGCTATTGGTCTAGTCGGTCGTAAAGTAGGAATGACTCGCGTCTTCCAAGAAGACGGCGCTTCTGTACCTGTTACTGTGATCGAAGTGACAGCAAACCGTGTGACTCAGGTTAAATCTGAGGAAACTGACGGTTATCGCGCGCTTCAAGTGACTACAGGTACTAAAAAAGCAAACCGCGTTACTAAACCACTTGCTGGTCACTTCGCGAAAGCGGGTGTTGAAGCAGGTCGCGGTCTCTGGGAATTCCGCCTAGAGAACGGTGAAGGTGAAGATTTTGCAGTAGGTTCTGAAATCACTGTTGAGATTTTTGCAGACACCAAACAAGTAGACGTTACCGGTACCTCAAAAGGTAAAGGTTTCCAAGGTGCTGTTAAGCGCTGGAATTTCCGTACTCAGGACGCTACCCATGGTAACTCGTTGTCGCATCGTGCGCCGGGTTCTATTGGTCAAAACCAGTCTCCTGGTCGGGTATTCAAAGGCAAGAAGATGGCAGGTCAAATGGGTAACAAGCAAGTAACTGTACAAACGCTTGACGTTGTACGTGTTGACGCAGAGCGTGGCTTGTTGCTGATTCGCGGTGCTGTCCCTGGTGCTATTGGTGGCGATGTAATCGTCAAGCCAGCAGTCAAGGCTAAGGCGTAACGTCTGAGGAGAATGGTGATGGAATTAACATTAAAAGACGCAAAAGGCGCTCTTGAAGTTTCCGAAGCTACCTTTGGACGTGAGTTCAACGAAGCTCTGATTCATCAGGTAGTCGTTGCTTATGCTGCGGGCGCTCGTCAGGGCACCAAAGCACAAAAGACGCGTTCTGAAGTATCTGGCGGTGGCAAAAAGCCATGGCGTCAGAAGGGTACTGGCCGCGCTCGCGCAGGTACTATCCGTAGCCCAATTTGGCGCTCTGGTGGTACTACGTTTGCAGCGAAACCACGCAGCCACGACCAAAAAGTAAATAAGAAAATGTACCGCGGTGCGATGAAAAGCATCTTGTCTGAACTTGTTCGTCAAGACCGTTTAATCGTGGTAGAGAAGTTTGGTGTTGAATCACCAAAAACTAAAGCATTAGCAGCTCAGCTGAAGTCAATGGATTTGAACGACGTTCTTATCGTGACTAAAGAAGTTGACGAGAACTTGTTCTTAGCCGCACGTAACTTGCACAAAGTTGACGTTCGCGACGTTCAAGGTCTTGACCCTGTAAGCTTGATTGCTTTTGAAAAAGTTTTGATGACTGCTGACGCAGTGAAGCAAATCGAGGAGGTATTATCATGATGCGCGAAGAACGTTTGCTGACTGTAATTCTGGCTCCTCACGTTTCTGAAAAGTCTACTGTGACTGCAGAAACAGCTAACACTGTCGTGTTCAAAGTAGCGAAAGACGCCACTAAACCGCAAATTAAAGCAGCTGTAGAAAAGTTGTTTGAAGTTGAGGTTGATAGCGTTCGCACTGTGAACGTAAAAGGCAAAACCAAACGTACCGGCATGCGCTTCGGTAAGCGCAGCGACTGGAAAAAAGCGTATGTCACCCTGAAAGAAGGTGCGGACATCGACTTCGTCGGCGGCGCTGAGTAACAGGAGGAATTCACATGGCATTAGTTAAGTGTAAGCCTACGTCTCCAGGTCGTCGCCACGTAGTTAAAGTGGTTAACGAAGACCTGTACAAAGGTAAGCCTTACGCCCCGTTGTTGGATAAAAACAACAAAAAAGGCGGTCGTAACAATAATGGTCGTATTACTGTTCGTCACATCGGCGGTGGTCACAAGCATCACTACCGTATGGTCGACTTTAAACGCGACAAAGACGGTATCCCAGCGAAAGTTGAGCGTTTGGAATATGATCCAAACCGTTCAGCGAACATCGCTTTGGTTCTGTATGCAGACGGTGAGCGTCGCTACATTCTTGCTCCAAAAGGCATGAAAGCTGGCGATCAAATCGTATCTGGTTCAGATGCACCGATTAAAAGCGGTAACGCACTTCCACTGCGCAATATCCCAGTGGGTTCAGTGATTCACGCTATCGAAATGAAGCCTGGTAAAGGTGCTCAGTTGGCTCGTTCAGCTGGTGCGTCAGTACAGCTTCTAGCTCGCGATGGCGCGTACGTAACTGTACGTTTGCGTTCTGGCGAAATGCGCCGCATTCAGTCGGATTGCCGTGCAACCATCGGTGAAGTAGGTAACGCAGAGCACATGCTGCGTCAATTGGGTAAAGCTGGTGCGCAGCGCTGGCGTGGTGTTCGTCCTACCGTTCGTGGTGTGGCGATGAACCCAGTTGATCACCCACACGGTGGTGGTGAAGGTCGTACTTCTGGTGGCCGTCATCCGGTTACTCCTTGGGGTACTCCGACTAAGGGTTATAAGACCCGTAAGAACAAGCGTACTGATAAGTTCATCGTACGTCGTCGCAACAAATAAGAGTTGAGGATTAGACATGCCACGTTCTCTTAAAAAAGGTCCATTTATCGACCTTCACCTACTGAATAAGGTGGAGAAAGCGTTGGAAGCCGGGGACAAAAAGCCAATTAAAACTTGGTCCCGTCGTTCAATGATTATCCCTGATATGATCGGCTTAACTATCGCTGTTCATAACGGTCGCCAGCACGTACCAGTTTTCGTTTCTGACGAAATGATTGGTCACAAGCTTGGTGAATTCGCACCAACCCGCACTTATCGTGGCCACGCCGCTGATAAGAAAGCGAAGAAACGCTAAGGGAGACATAAGATGGAAGCTATTGCTATTCACAAGTTTGCCAAGCTTTCTGCGCAAAAGGGCCGTTTGGTAGCGGATCAGATTCGCGGATTACCAGTAGCGAAAGCTCTGGATATTCTGAACTACAGCCCTAAAGACGCAGCTGTGCTGCTGAAGAAGGTGTTGGAGTCAGCTATCGCGAATGCTGAACACAACGAAGGTGCCGACATCGACGAGTTAAAAGTTGCTAAAGTAATGGTAGACGAAGGTCCAACCATGAAACGCATCAAGCCTCGTGCGAAAGGTCGTGCTGATCGTATCTTTAAGCGTACCAGCCACATTACTGTGGTTGTATCAGATAGCTAGGAGATAAATTATGGGTCAGAAAGTACATCCTAATGGTATTCGCCTAGGTATCACCAAACCATGGAATTCAACCTGGTTCGCGAATACGAAAGATTTTGCTGATAACCTGCACAGCGATCACTTGGTTCGCAAGATGTTGAACAAAGAACTGGCTAACGCGTCAGTTTCACGTATCGTCATCGAGCGTCCAGCGAAGAGCATCCGCGTGACTATCCACACTGCACGTCCAGGTGTTGTGATTGGTAAGAAAGGCGAAGACGTTGAGAAGTTGCGTCAAGCAGTTTCTAAACTGACTGGTGTTCCTGCGCAAATCAACATCTCAGAAGTGCGCAAGCCTGAGCTTGATTCACAACTGGTTGCTGAAAACATCGCTGGCCAGCTAGAGCGTCGTGTCATGTTCCGTCGTGCAATGAAGCGCGCGGTTCAAAACGCCATGCGTCTTGGCGCCAAAGGTATCAAAGTTGAAGTTAGTGGCCGTTTAGGCGGCGCGGAAATCGCACGTACCGAATGGTACCGCGAAGGTCGTGTTCCATTGCACACATTGCGTGCGGATATCGACTACTCAACCGCTGAAGCTAACACCACTTACGGTATCATTGGTATCAAAGTATGGATCTTCAAAGGCGAAGTTCTTGGCGGCATGCCAGTTGCTGAAGAAAAGCCAGCAGCTCCAGCAAAACGCCCTAAAGGCCGTAAGTAAGGAGATACGATATGTTACAACCAAAGCGTACTAAATTCCGTAAGGTACACAAAGGCCGTAACCGCGGCCTGGCGCAAGCAGGTAACAAGGTCAGCTTCGGTACTTTCGGTTTGAAATCGGTTGAGCGTGGTCGTATGACTGCTCGCCAAATCGAAGCGGCTCGTCGTGCCATGACGCGTCACGTGAAACGTCAAGGTAAAATTTGGATCCGCGTGTTCCCTGACAAGCCAATCACTCAGAAGCCTCTTGAAGTGCGTATGGGTAAAGGTAAAGGTAGCGTGGAATACTGGGTAGCTCAAATTCAGCCAGGTCGTGTCCTGTATGAAATGGACGGTGTTTCGGAAGAGTTAGCGCGTGAAGCGTTTGACCTTGCGGCACGTAAGCTGCCATTCAAAACCACCTTTGTGACTCGGACGGTGATGTAATGAAAGCGAACGAACTGAAAGAAAAAACCGTTGAGCAGCTGAACGAAGAGTTGTTAGGTTTGCGTCGTGAGCAGTTTAACCTGCGCATGCAAGCAGCCACTGGTCAGCTGAATCAAACTCACATGTTGAAGCAAGTGCGTCGTGATATCGCACGTGTGAAAACTATCTTGAATCAGAAGGCAGGTGCGTAATGGCTGAAGAAAAACGTGTTCGTACTCTGCAAGGTCGTGTTACTAGCGACAAGATGGACAAGTCTATCACTGTAGCTGTAACTCGCCGTGTAAAACACCCGGTATATGGTAAGTACATTACCCGTACCACCAAGTTACACGCACACGACGAAAACAACGAGTGTAAAGCTGGCGATACCGTGATTATTCGCGAAACTCGTCCAGTATCTAAGACGAAGTCTTGGGCACTAGTTGAGATTGTAGAGCGCGCTGAAGTAATCTAACCGATTACTTAATAACGTGATTAATAAACGACCACCCTCGGGTGGTCGTTTTTTTTGTGTTCAGGAAATTTTCTCAATCAACGCTATAATAATCGAAAGTTTTTCAATTCAAGCAAGGACATAGAATGAACGATACTAACGCTCCTGCAAGACTGAATCCCCCTGTATTCTATAGTGCGGCCGGTTTAATCATTGTGATTTTATTATTCGCAGCCATTGTCCCAGAAACAGCGAATAGTTGGTTTCAAACCGTTCAGGCAGCCATTATTGAGAATGGTAGCTGGTTCTATGTGCTTGCCGTCGCAATTATACTTCTGAGCGTTCTTTATCTGGGCTTTTCGAAAATGGGTGCGATTAAGCTCGGCCCTGATCACTCTGCTCCCGATTATTCAAAAATCACCTGGTTTTCAATGTTGTTCTCCGCAGGGATGGGTATCGGTTTGATGTTTTTCGGTGTAGCCGAACCAGTGATGCACTTTTTAGCTCCGCCAGTAGCAGAGGCAGGTAGTGTCGAAGCCGCTCGTGAGGCGATGAAGATTACATTCTTCCATTGGGGCCTTCATGCTTGGGCTATCTATGCCATTGTCGCATTAATTCTCGCATTTTTCGCTTATCGGCATGGCTTACCGCTTACGCTTCGCTCGGCGCTTTACCCTATGATTGGTGACAGAATATATGGCCCCATCGGTCATGTTGTTGACGTGTTTGCGGTGATCGGTACCGTATTCGGGGTAGCAACATCCTTAGGTTATGGTGTGACGCAAATTAACGCTGGTATTAATTACCTATTCGATGTTCCGGTTTCTGACACAGTACAAGTATTGCTGATTATTGGTGTAACTTTACTTGCAGTTATTTCGGTTACCACTGGCTTGGATAAAGGTATCCGTCGATTGTCCGAACTAAACATGATTCTTGCCGTGTTATTGCTGGTGTTTGTTTTGTTACTTGGGCCAACCGTATTCCTCTTACAAGCATTTGTACAAAATACGGGTTCATATGTGTCTGAACTCGTCAATAACACGTTCAACCTGTTTGCCTATGAAAAAACCGATTGGATTGGCGGTTGGACCGTCTTTTATTGGGGGTGGTGGCTAAGTTGGGCACCGTTTGTAGGTTTATTCATTGCGCGCGTTTCGCGTGGACGCACGATTCGTGAGTTCGTCTTAGGTGTGTTATTGGTACCTGCCGGCTTCACGCTCATGTGGATGACATTTTTCGGTAACTCAGCCATAGATATGATTCTTAATAAGGGCGTTGTGTCGCTCGGTGAAATGGTTGAAAACGATGTATCGATTGCTCTATTTGCCTTTTTGGAGCAGTTTCCGTGGAGTAGTTTCTTGAGTGTGGTTGCGACGCTTATGGTTGTCGTTTTCTTTGTCACTTCATCCGACTCGGGTTCAATGGTAGTCGATATGCTGTGCTCCAATGGTCGCGATGATACACCGGCGTGGCAACGTATATTCTGGGCGAGCGGAGAAGGAATCGTCGCTATTATTCTGCTCTTGGCTGGTGGTTTAGGCGCACTACAAACTATGACCATCGCTAGCGCGCTGCCGTTTACGATCATTCTTCTTGTGGCAACTTATGGACTGATCCAAGCCTTGCGCGTAGACGTTCATAAAAAAGATACATTACAAAATAACTATTTAACTGCGTCATCACAGAGCAATAAGAATTGGCGCGAACGCTTACATAACATTATCGATTTTCCTAGCAAGTCAGTCGGGCAACGTTTCTTATTACAAGTGGTAGAACCTGCTTTTAAAGATGTTGCCGAGGAAATGGAAGCCAGCGGGCTAACTGTCACCTTGCAGATTGAGGATAAAAACCTCAAGACGTTTCGTGTGATTCATGGTGATGAAATCGATTTCATATATCAAGTTGAGCTTGCTTCACATATTCAACCCGCGTTTATTTATGCCGAGGGAGAGCAACAAGACGCACCTGAGGAACAAAAATACTATCGCGCCGAAGTTCACCTACGTGAAGGCGGTCAGGATTACGATATTTTAGGTTGGTCACGTGATGCAGTGATAGGAGATATCATCGATCATTACCACAAACACATGCATTTCCTGCATGTTCTGCGTTAAGGAACAGACTATGAAATTGAAACTGTTAACCGTAGCGATGGCGACTTTGATCACCGCACCAAGTGCGTTTGGTCAGGCAAATGAGTTGACAAGTACTGAAGAGTTACAGCAGCTAATTGAACAAATCGAGCAGTTAAAACAACGCGTTGTCGATCTAGAGCAACGTGTTGCTTCGCAGCAGCAAGAACAAGCACAGCAATCTGAACAACAGGAAGAAATTGCGCCGCGTCGTGAGGTAAGAAGTTCGGCCTTAGCAGCACGAGTAGAACGATTAGAAGAAGATGTCCAAGACGCGAAGAATGATCCGATTCGCATTGGAGGCGCCGTTCGGGCTCAATACGTATGGGAAGATTATAATGATCCTTTGAAAGATCGCGGCGGTGATTTCGATTTTGATCTGGTTCGAATTGATTACAGTGGTGAAATTGGCGATGTAATTCTGTCGGCCCAATATCGCTGGTTCCAATATATGGATGTCGTGCAGCATGCATGGGTTGGGTATAACTTCACTGAAAACTGGCAGGGGCAGTTAGGTGTGACTAAGGTCCCATTTGGTAACACCCCGTATAACTCAAACAGTTATTTCTTTAGTTCAAACTTTTACGTTGGCTTAGAAGATGACCACGATATCGGTGCGAAAATGCGTTATCGCGATGCCGACTGGGATTTTGACATTGCCTTCTTTAAATCGGATGAGCTCGGTGGTGCAGACGGTTTAGCAACGAATAAATCGGATCGTTACGCTTACGATGCGGTTGGTATTCGGATCCCTGATGAAGGTTTGTATGATGATCCGACTGTTCTCGCTGCCGAAACCAATAGCTGGGCATTACGCGGTGTGCGTAAATGGTCGTTTGACGATATTCGTTCAGCAGAATTCGGCGCATCAGTGCAGTGGGGCGACATGAATGATGGCGTTGATAATGTTGGCGAACGTATTGCTTGGGCAGTTCATGGTCTTTATAACTACGATCGCTGGACGTTCATGGGGCAAGTCACGCAATACGATTACGATATGGATGTTACGAATGCAGGCATTGTCGTGGGCGCCTACAATTACTTTGATACCATTCCAACGAAAGCTACCTTGTACTCAGCAAACATCGCGTACAGTCTTCCAGTGAAATGGGGCCCGGTAACCAACTTAACGTTTTACAATGATTTTAGCTTGATGACCGATAAACGTTTTTATTCCGAAGATACATTAATGAATGTGCTAGGCGTTGCGGTTTCAGCGGGCGGTTTGTACACCTACTTTGATTTGGTGACAGCACGTAATCAACCGTTTGTTGGTGGCTCCATGAGCGGCAATGCTACGGATACCAACACCCGTTTCAACATTAATATAGGCTATTATTTTTGAGCAAAAATGAGTACAGTGACCCTATTCAAACAGTTGTTTAAGTTGAGGTCACTGTGACGACAAAATACCAGCATTTATTTCAGCCTCTCGATCTAGGCTTTACGCAACTCAAGAACCGCGTGTTGATGGGCTCGATGCACACCGGGCTTGAAGAAGAGAAAAATGGCTTTGATAAACTCGCCGCCTTTTATGCCGAGCGCGCGAAAGGCGGCGTTGGGTTAATTGTCACTGGCGGTATTAGTCCGAATTTTCGCGGCCGCGTGAGCCCTTTTGGTAGTGAACTGAGCAAGCCTTGGCATGTGGCAAAACACCGCAAAGTAACCGAGGCTGTGCACGCTGAGGGCGGCAAGATTTGTATGCAAATTTTGCATACCGGTCGCTATGCCTATCACCCATTTTCTGTCGCTCCGAGTAAAATCAAAGCGCCAATTAACCCATTTGCACCGAGAGCGATGAGCGAACGGCAAATTCTCACCACGATTCGCCATTTTGCACGTGCCGCTAAGTTGGCGCAGAAGGCCGGCTATGATGGTGTGGAAGTGATGGGTTCCGAAGGCTACTTAATCAACCAGTTTATTTGCCCGCGAACAAACAAGCGAACGGATCGCTGGGGCGGCTCTTTTGAGAACCGTAGTCGTTTAGCCATTGAAATTATCAAGGCCATTCGCGAAGCGGTAGGGCAAGAATTTATTATTGTCTACCGCTTATCAATGCTCGATTTAGTGCCGGACGGAAATACTTACGATGAAGTAATCGCACTCGGTAAGGCTGTTGAACAGGCCGGGGTAACCATTATCAATAGTGGTATTGGCTGGCATGAGGCTCGAGTGCCAACCATTGTGACCTCAGTGCCGCGTGCTGCATTTAGTTGGATTACCGCAAAAGTTCGACAAGAACTATCTATTCCGGTAGTCGCCGTCAACCGCATCAACACGCCTGAAGTTGCGGAAAAAATCTTAGCTGATGGCGAAGCTGATATGGTGTCGATGGCGCGTCCTTTGCTTGCCGACCCGCATTTTGTTGCAAAAGCCAATCGCAATGAAGCCGACAAAATTAATACCTGTATCGCTTGTAACCAGGCCTGTCTTGACCACGTTTTTGAAAATAAGCGGGCAAGCTGTTTGGTCAATCCGCAAGCCTGTTATGAAAGTGAGTTAGTCTTTACTCCGGTTGCACAAGCTAAACGCATTGCCGTTGTTGGAGCGGGCCCGGCAGGACTCGAGTTTGCTTGCCGCGCAGCAGAACGCGGACACCATGTCGATTTATTCGACGGCGCAAGCGACATCGGTGGTCAATTTAACTATGCCAAGCAGATTCCAGGCAAAGAAGAATTCCACGAAACTATTCGTTATTTTAAAAATCGTCTGGTAGATAGCGGTGTCAACGTTCACTTAAACTCGCGTCAAACAGCTGATGATTTGAGTTCAGGCGGATATGATGAGGTTGTATTGGCTACTGGTGTCGTGCCTCGTGAATTAGATATTCCAGGCATTAACAACGAAAATGTTCTTGGCTATCTCGATGTACTTCGTGATCACAAACCGGTCGGTCATAAAGTAGCTCTAATTGGTGCTGGCGGTATTGGCTTTGACGTAGCGGAATACCTAACTACTGAACATTCGCCAACCCTAAATGTTCGCGAGTGGTCGCAAATATGGGGAGTTGATGAAAGTTATGAACATCGCGGTGGATTAATGCCTCAGGCGACTGAACATAGCCCACGCGAGGTGTGGTTATTACAGCGCAAAACCTCCAAAGTAGGTGCGGGATTGGGTAAAACATCGGGTTGGGTGCATCGTGCGACGCTGAAGAAAAAAGGCGTGGAAATGATTGCCGGTGTTACTTACAAGAAAGTGACTGACGAAGGCTTATGGATTGAAATTGAGGGCACCGAGCAACTGCTTGCCGTTGATACCGTTGTGGTATGCGCCGGGCAATTGCCACAGCGCGAGTTACATGACGCACTACAAGAAAAGGGCGTATCGGTGCACTTAATTGGTGGCGCAGATGTTGCCGCCGAACTCGATGCGAAACGAGCCATTCGTCAAGGAGCCGAGCTTGCAGCCAGCATCTGATGTGACACCATGTTATGACTTACATTGTCATAGTTACTATTCTGATGGTGCATTAAGCCCCGCAGAGTTGGTTCAGCGCGCCTGTGAGCAGGGCGTCACGCATTTGGCGATAACTGATCACGATTCGGTAGGTGGTGTTGCCGTGGCACAAGCGTTTATTGCACAACACCAGCTACCTTTAAAACTCATTGTGGGTACAGAAATCACTTGTTCGTGGGAAGGTTTCGAAATTCATTTGGTGGCGCTGAACTTTAACGCCGATGCACCAAGCATGGAACAGCTATTGGCGCAGCAACAACAACGCCGTCGCGACCGCTACCAAGCCATGGTAGCGAAGCTTCACAAAGCTGGCATTGATGTACAACCGCCAATGGCACAGGCTATGACGATGCCGACCCGCAAGCATCTTGCCGATGCCATGGTTGAAGGTGATTGGGTCAGCTCGTTTGAGTCGGCATTCCGGCGTTATTTGGGGAAAGGCCAGCAAGCTTATGTTGCCACGCAATGGGTGAACTTAGCCGATGCGGTGGCGGCGGTTACGGCCGCTGGCGGTGTGACGGTAATCGCACATCCTCATGCTTATCAATTGAGTAATAAATGGTTACGGCGCTTATTAACCGAGGCTAAACAGGTCGGCGTAACCGGTGTTGAAGTTGCCATTGGCACACAATCACCCGGTCAGCGCGAAGCATTGGCGACGTTTGCTGAAGAAATTGGCCTGGCAGCCTCTGTTGGCTCTGATTTTCATTATCCGGCACGCTGGCGTGAGTTAGGTAAAAATCTTTGTTTACCAGAGCGCTGTGTGCCAATATGGACACTATGGTAAGCAGTATAAATAGGCTGTGTTAAAGCAACCGCAATGAGACAAATTTAATTATTATGAGCCAATACCTTAGTGTACACCCAGAAAACCCGCAGAAGCGCTTGATGCAACAGGCCGCTGAGATTATTTTGCAGGGTGGTGTGGTGGTTTATCCAACCGATTCAGGCTATGCCATAGGTTGCCGTATTGGTGACAAAAATGCCATGGAACGCATTTGTCGTATTCGAAATATTGATAAAGACCATCACTTCACCCTAATGTGCCGTGATTTATCAGAGTTGTCGACGTACGCGCGTGTTGATAACCAAGCGTTTCGGCTGCTTAAAAACAATACACCGGGAGCTTATACTTTTATTTTGAAAGGTACCAAAGAAGTCCCAAAGCGCCTGCTGAATCCGAAACGCAAAACTATCGGTATTCGGGTGTCGGATGACCCAATTGTTATAGCATTACTTGAAGCGTTGGGTGAACCATTAATGTCGACGAGTTTAATTCTCGACGATAATGAGTTTGCTGAGTCTGATCCCTATGAGATTCGCGAAAGATTAGACCAACAAGTTGAGCTGATCATTGATGGTGAGCATCGTGGTGAAGAGCCAACTACCGTGATTGACTTAGCCGACGACGCAGTCAAAGTAGTTCGGGAAGGTGCTGGCGATATTTCGCCATTTGTGGATGCATAAAGTGCGATGAGCAACGCTGACGTGACTATCGCTCAACAACAATCACTGCCGCTGGGTTTTGTCCGTGGTGAGCCAGTGATTGAAAAACCCGAAGACCTCTATATTCCGCCGGATGCGCTTGAGCTAATACTTGAGAGCTTTTCCGGGCCGATGGATTTGTTACTCTATTTAATTCGCCGTCAAAAACTCGATATTGTCGATCTTCCAATACTGCCCATTACCAAACAGTACATGGAATACGTCGATATGATGAAAGATTTGAAATTAGAGTTGGCGGCAGATTATTTGGTGATGGCTGCCATGCTGGCTGAAATTAAAAGTCGCATGCTGTTACCACGGCCGCCAGCTGAGGACGAGGATGAACACGATCCGAGAGCTGAACTCGTTCGAAGATTACAAGAGTACGAGGCCATTCGCCAAGGCGCGGAACATCTTGATGGAATGCCACAAACCGGGCGCGATAATTTTGTAGCGCACGCACAGACTGATGCACAGGAATTAATTGAACAGCAGTTGCCAGAAGTAACTCTGGCTGAACTTGCTGTTGCCTTTAGTCAAGCGTTGGCTCAGGCTAAGTTGCAGAACCATCATCATGTACAAAGAGAAAAATTATCGACCCGCGAGCGGATGAGCCGTATTTTAGATTTGTTGCAGACAAAAAAACGGCTCCGATTAAGAGATATTTTTGAGCCCAAAGAAGGGCGAGCTGGCGTTGTTGTTAGTTTTTTAGCTATTTTGGAACTCGTGAAAGAAGCATTAGTAGAAGTAACTCAGGTCGATGCATTTAGCGAAATTCATGTGACAAATCGAGAGCAAGTTTATGCAGATTCAACAACTTAAACAGGCTATTGAAGCATTGCTATTTGTTGCCGAATCACCGTTGAGTGAGCAACAGCTTGCGGATCATTTTGCCCCCGAAAACGTCACGAAAAAACAACTAAAAGACGTACTGCGCGAATTGCAGAGCGACTATCAAGAACGTGGTGTGCAACTCATTTTAGTTGGGTCTGGATATAGATTTCAGACGCGCGCGGAATTGGGTGGTATAATAAGTCGTTTGTGGCAAGAGAAGCCTCCGCGCTATTCACAGGCATTATTAGAGACGCTTGCATTAATTGCGTATCGGCAGCCGATTACTCGCGGCGACATTGAGGAAATCCGTGGGGTCAGCGTCAGTTCCAATATTATGAAGACGTTGCAAGAACGGGGATGGATCAAAGTAGTTGGTCATCGTGAAGTACCTGGGCGCCCGCAGCTTTATGCCACAACGAATGAGTTTTTAGATTATTTTAGCTTACACGATTTATCTGAATTACCTGCAATTCCGGAACCTCCCGAGCGAGGCAGCAATGCCGGGCAGACCGCTCAGATTAAACTTGAGATAACCGCTGAGACAGCGACAAATACAGAGTAATATCCACCATGAGTGAAAAACTGCAAAAAGTACTAGCCCGATCTGGTCATGGTTCGCGCCGTGAGTTGGAGTCGATGATTGCTGCTGGGCGCGTAAGCGTCAATGGCCAGGTCGCCACATTAGGCGAAAGAATTGATACCAATGCGGTTGTGCGCATTGATGGTCGCGAAGTGAGCATCAAGCAGCCAGAAGATGTTGTCTGTCGCGTATTGATGTACCACAAACCAGAAGGTGAATTGTGTACAAGACGCGATCCGGAAGGCCGCCCAACGGTGTACGATCGGTTACCCCGTATGCAAGGCGCGCGTTGGGTAGCAGTGGGTCGTTTAGATGTGAACACATCGGGTCTACTGTTATTCACCACTGATGGTGAACTAGCCAATCGATTGATGCATCCGGGCCATGAAATTGAGCGAGAATATTCAGTTCGTGTGTTTGGTGAAGTTACTGATGCAATGATGCGAAAGTTGAAGCAAGGCGTTCAATTGGAAGATGGTCCTGCTGCGTTTAAAGAAATTAAACGTGGTGGAGGCGAAGGCATGAATCAATGGTTTCGCGTTGTGTTAACGGAAGGTCGTAACCGCGAAGTTCGCCGTTTGTGGGAGTCACAGGGCGTGCAAGTAAGCCGGCTAATTCGTGTTCGTTACGGGAATATCAAATTAGAACAAGGCTTACCTCAAAGTGGCTGGGGTGAGCTATCCCTAAAAGATATTAATTATCTACGCGACTTGGTTGGGTTGCCTGAAGAAACCCGTACGTTTATCGATCCGCGTCAAGGTGAGTCACGGCAGAAACGCTATTCACGTGCGCGTCGAATTAATGCGCAAAAGCTGCAACAACGCGGTCCCGGAGCAAATGTTGAAGAGCCTACCCCGGAGCAACGAAAAGCTCCGCGCAGAGACCCACGTAAGCCAAGCAGTCCGCGTGGTAAAGCGCCGTCATCTGGTAAACCGTCATCGCGGACGAACGCCAACAAAAAACGTAAACCCAATGGACGTCAACGAACACGCTCATGAGTCTGTTGGCTGATTGGCAACTGAATGGGCCACTGCTAGCGCTGTGGCCTTTTCGTAACGATGTATGGCGTGATAACGGAGAGCCTGCACAGCGTCAGTTGTTGCAACTCGCGGAACGCCTTCAGCCTTATCAGAATATTGTTATTGGCGTTCATCCCGATCAATACGATGCGGTCCAGCAGCGTATATCAAATCAGTTTTCCCTTTTTTCCATGAAGTATGATGATGCTTGGCCACGTGATATCGGTCCGCTATGGGCTCGCAGCGACACGCAAACGCTCGTTGCACATGGTTTCAAATTTTCCGCATGGCATGGTCTGTACCCCAACTTTCACGATGATCAATTGTTTGCTGAGCGTTTAGCACATCAATTGAAAGTCACTTACCGTGCCCATGACTTGGTATTCGAAGGCGGTGCAATCAGCACTGATGGTGCTGGTACAGCGGTCATTCATGGTGTAAGCGTCATTCGAAATAATCCAACTTGGTCAGCTTTAGACATTGAAACGTATCTGAAAGCTGAGCTTCAAATAACTCACCTTTATTGGTTGCATTTTGCTCACCCCGCCGATGAAACCGGTGGTCATGCCGATAACCAAGTGCAGTTTTTAGACGCCAATACCATTGTGGTTAGCCTACCGAATGCAGCATCATCATTAACCGATGATTATATCCAACAACTTGAAGTAGCGCGGCGCTGGACAAATGCAAAGGGTGAACTATTCAAGGTGATTGTGGTGCCTCAACCGGAAGCGATTACACCTGTTTTAAGTGAGTATCAGAGTATTCGCGAGCAAGCTGGCGTGCTTCCACGAGGCAAGGCTCCACTGCTGGCAAGTTACGTTAACTTTGTGCGCACAGGGAACGTTGTGCTGGTGCCACAATTTGGTTTAGATACTGACGCCGAGGCACTCGCAATTTTACGGCGTTCAGCACCACAACTTACAATCATTGGTGCTGCAGCCGATGAATTCATAAAAGCCGGTGGGGCACTGCATTGTATGACCTTGCCAACGCCTTAATCACGTATACGATAAGTGACGCTGACTTGTGCTCTTAATTCATTTTTGCCCGGTAAGCTAACGTCGGCAGCTTCTTGCATGCGCATCATCGCTTGCTGACTGACAGCCGGCGCGTGACTACTCTCTTGGAT
Organism: Pseudidiomarina marina; assembly: GCF_044807045.1. Taxonomy (NCBI): domain Bacteria; kingdom Pseudomonadati; phylum Pseudomonadota; class Gammaproteobacteria; order Alteromonadales; family Idiomarinaceae; genus Pseudidiomarina; species Pseudidiomarina marina. The sequence goes on from NZ_CP085233.1 coordinate 1,239,974, forward strand.
AGAAATAACCTCGCCGAGTGTGCTGCCAGCAGCGCTCGTCATATTGCTTGCTTTTTGACGCGCGTGTTCGACCGCTGAGGCAAGTAATTGCTGATAAATTTTGTCAGTTTCACTGATGATAAACTCAACATTCATGATGTGTGTTGCGCCCGCCTGTAAAGCTTGATCGACAATACTGTCATATTGCGTCAGGTCTCGCAGCGTGATTTGGATTTGGCGCGTAGCAGTGAATCCACGAGCAACACGTTTGCCATCCTGGTAATCGTATGCCGGACTGGCACTTACTTTGAAAGACGTGATGTCCGCATCATCTATTTGCTGTTCGCGAAGAAATGCTATGATTGATGCCGAAACTTGATCAATTTGTTGTTTGATATCGGCAAGTTCTGCACCATCGCGATTAACGCTGATAGTCAATTTGGCTTGATCAGGAGCCACCAGTGATTCGGCATGCCCAGTCACGCTAACGGTTCGCGTCATGTCGGAGCTTGGCGGTTGGCAGCCGGCGAGAATTACACTAAATAAACTCAAGATAATTGCATGGCGAAGTAACATAGCGCCTCCAAATACGGTTGATAACACATCAATATGACAGCTGAAAACGAAAGACTTCAAGCAGAAGAAACGCTCATCCGTTTGCTAGCGCGTCGAGAACATAGTGCCCGAGAGCTAAAACAGAAGTTAAAACAACGAGGTTTCGACCACCAAATTATTGAAATGGTTCTGACTAAAGCGCAAGAAAACGGCTGGCAATCGGATAATCGTTTCGCACAAGTTTGGGTTCGAGCATGTATCGCCAAGGGAGATGGCGTGCGAAAAATAATGGCTCGTGCTCCGCAAAAAGGTCTATCGAGCGAGTTAATCGAAGATATTTTGCAAACTGAGCAGCCCAATTGGAATCAGGCGTGTTATGAGCGTTTAATTAAAAAATTTGGTGAAACGCCGCCGCAAGATCAAAAACAGCGCGACAAAATGATTCGCCACTTGATGCAACGTGGTTACAGTTTCGGTGAGATAAAACAGGCGCTTGATCGTCAAGCTAACGCTGATGCAGACTAGTTTAGCCGTTTCTTTCGTGGTAGCATTTCGCCTAATATTTTAGTCCATTTTTTACCCAAAACGTCGTAGGAAGTAGTCCATGCAAATGACCAGTGCGGAAATTCGTGAAGCGTTTCTCGCGTTCTTCGCTACCAAGGGCCATCATCGCGTCCCTTCAGCATCATTAATCCCAGGTAACGACCCAACGTTGTTATTCACCAACGCCGGAATGGTGCCTTTCAAAGACGTATTTTTGGGCGATGAGCACCGCGACTACACGCGTGCAACTTCATCTCAGCGCTGTTTACGCGCTGGTGGTAAGCACAATGACCTTGAAAATGTTGGCTACACCGCGCGCCATCACACTTTTTTTGAAATGCTAGGCAACTTCAGTTTTGGCGACTACTTCAAACGCGAAGCCATTCAATACGCTTGGGAATTTCTCACCGAAGAATTAAAACTTCCGAAAGAAAAGCTGTGGGTGACCGTTTTTACTGAAGATGATGAAGCTTACGATATCTGGGCGAAAGAGATTGGTGTCCCTACCGATCGAATCTCTCGTATCGGTGCTAAAGATAACTTTTGGGCGATGGGTGATACCGGCCCTTGCGGTCCATGCTCGGAAATCTTCTATGATCATGGCGATGATGTCTGGGGCGGACCGCCGGGAACGCCTGAGGAAGATGGCGACCGTTACATTGAAATTTGGAACTTAGTATTCATGCAATATAACCGTCAGGCAGACGGAACCTTATTGCCATTACCAAAGCCTTCAGTGGATACCGGCATGGGGCTTGAACGAATTGCCGCAGTGCTCCAACACGTTCACAGCAACTATGAGATTGACCTGTTCCAAGCGCTTATCGGCGATGCCGCTAAAGTGATTGGCACCGATGATCTAAACAATAAATCATTACGCGTCATTGCTGATCATATTCGCTCATGCAGCTTCTTGATTGCAGATGGTGTGCAGCCATCAAATGAAGGTCGTGGCTATGTATTGCGTCGTATTATTCGCCGTGCCGTGCGCCACGGTAGTATGCTCGGCGCTAAGGGAAACTTCTTCTATAAGCTCGTTGCGAGCCTCGTAACGCAGATGGGGGACGCTTACCCTGAGTTGCAAGAGAAACAAAAGGTAATCGAACAAGCATTGCAGCGTGAAGAAGAGCAGTTCGGTAAAACCCTCGAGCGCGGACTCAGTATTCTAAACGATGCGTTGGAAAGCTTAGAGGGTACCGTGTTACCCGGCGAACTGGTATTTAAACTTTACGATACCTATGGCTTCCCGATGGATTTAACCGCTGATATAGCGCGTGAGAAAGGATTAACCATCGATGAGGATGGCTTCAACGAAGCCATGGAAGCACAACGCCAACGTGCTCAGCAGGCATCTAATTTTGGTGTTGATTACAATCAACGCCTGAAGTCGGCGCAAAAATCGGAGTTTTCTGGCTATACCGAAACAGCCGACGAAAGTGAAATTGTCGAAATGTTTGTTGATGGCGAATCTGTTGAGGAACTAGCTGCTGGTAGCAAGGGGATTATCGTACTATCGCGCACTCCTTTCTACGCTGAAAGTGGTGGTCAAATTGGCGATACAGGTAAGCTCGTTGCGAATGGTGGTGAGTTTATCGTTGAAGATACCCAATATATTGGTAAAGCAATTGCTCATCATGGTCAGGCCGCGATGGCCTTGAAGCTTGGTGATAAAGTTGCAGCCCATGTGGATGCGGAACGCCGCCAAGCGGTGAAGCGTAACCATTCGGCAACCCACTTGTTGCATGCAGCGCTTCGCAACTTGTTAGGTGAACACGTAACACAAAAAGGTTCACTCGTTACCGCGGAACGTTTACGTTTCGACTTTTCTCACTTTGAGGCGGTATCACCACAGCAACTTGATGCTATCGAGCGTCAAGTGAACGAAGAGATCTATAAGAATCACGCTGTTAAAGCTGCCGTCATGCCAATTGAACAAGCCAAAAAACAAGGCGCTATGGCCTTGTTTGGTGAAAAGTATGATGACGATGTGCGCGTGTTGACTATGGGCGATTTCTCCATGGAGCTTTGTGGTGGCACACATGTTACCCAAACGGGTGATATTGGTATGTTCCGAATTGTATCGGAGGCGGGCATTGCCTCCGGCGTACGTCGAATAGAAGCGGTAACAGGTGCCGGCGCTGTGCAGTTTACCTTGCAACAGCAGCAACAACTTCGCCAAGCTGCCGGGATGCTGAAAACGGATGTGATGCATGTTAGCGAACGATTGCAGCAACATATTGATCGTAGTCGTGCGCTTGAACGTACTATTGATGAATTGAATCAGAAAATTGCTTCACAAGCGGGTTCTGATTTAATTGGCAACGCTTTAGAAATCGGTGGCGTAAAAGTGGTACTTGCAGAAGTTTCAAATGTTGAACCGAAAGCTCTGCGGAATATGGTTGATGATTTAAAAAATCAACTACAATCAGGCATAGTGGTTCTCGGTTTAGCCGCTGATGAAAAGGTGAGTCTGATCGTTGGTGTTACCAAAGATCTTACTGACCGTGTAAAAGCGGGTGACGTTGTTAATGTCGCTGCAGCGGAAGTCGGCGGTAAAGGCGGCGGTCGACCAGATTTGGCGCAAGCAGGTGGAACCGAAGTGAACAACTTGAGCCAAGCATTGAATGTTGCCAAAGAAAAAATTGAATCATTATTGCGATAAGTTGCACAGCGATGCGGATGGCTTTAGGGCAAATGAGAGTGTGTTAGTAAGCTTTAATTGGTAAACTGAACATTCTCATTTTATTCTGGATGAATAAATACGCAATCAACTAGTGAATCGTATAACAATTGTGATATATTCGATGGGGCAGTAAATTAGACAGGCTGATAGTGCGGTAATGTTCTATACTGAACCGTATGGAAAACAGAAGTAGGGAAGGAGTAGGCTAATGTTGATCTTAACCCGCCGAGTGGGTGAGACCTTGATGATAGGTGATGAGGTCACAGTCACTGTATTGGGTGTAAAAGGGAATCAGGTGCGAATTGGGGTAAACGCACCGAAAGACGTCTCTGTTCACCGAGAAGAAATTTATATGCGTATTCAAGCTGAGCACCAAGACGGCGAGAAGACCGATAAAGAATAAGATTTGCGCGAAAAAGCTGACTTTAGAAAGTCAGCTTTTTGCGTTTAGAGCGTTCCTGCAGCGTTTTGAATTTGCCTGAAAATAGACCGTTGTGTTGGAATTTTCGTCCAGATGCTTAAAAATCCCACAAACGATCAGCGAATTCCAAAAAATCGTTTGACATATTTGTCAACATCGCTAGAATTCAACGCCACAAGTAAGCGGTGAGGTGGCCGAGAGGCTGAAGGCGCTCCCCTGCTAAGGGAGTATAGGGTTTGTAGCTCTATCGAGGGTTCGAATCCCTCCCTCACCGCCATTTGTCAACAACGCACTCGTAGCTCAACTGGATAGAGTACTCGGCTACGAACCGAGCGGTTGGAGGTTCGAGTCCTCCCGAGTGCGCCATTTGTTGACAGTCAAAATTGAAATGCGCACTCGTAGCTCAACTGGATAGAGTACTCGGCTACGAACCGAGCGGTTGGAGGTTCGAGTCCTCCCGAGTGCGCCACTTCCCTAAAACCAAGAGCGATATTAGCTATTAGATATTTGATATTAGCTAAAGCCTACATACCCGATACATCATCCGAATACTCAATACCTAATACCCAATACCCAATACCCAATACCCAATATCTAATATCTAATATCTAATATCTAATATCTAATATCTAATATCCAATATCTAATATCTAATATCTAATATCTAATATCTCTCGCACTTATATTGTCTATTTTTTTGCTAAACCCTGCCTGTAAATAAATTGTGTTATCCTGAAGTTAGATTAGGATTAAAACAACAAACTCAACAAAAGCAGGCGTTGCATGACGAATCTCATCTCAGAAGCTTTCATGGTTATGGTGACGGGTATGATCACCGTTTTTGTGTTTTTAACGCTTTTAATTGGTGCGATGGGCCTTTTACGCATTATCGCAGGTAAAGTGGAAGTCGAGTCGCAAACTCAATCATCTGGTGAGCAGCAGCCAAGCGCAATGCAGCTTGCTGCTATTTCAGCCGCAATTCATCAATATCGTCGCCAGCGTCGTTCGTAAAAGTAAGGAGTGCTTTCATGACTAAACCTTTGAAGTTGACTGAATTAGTATTACGCGATGCTCACCAATCGCTATTAGCGACACGCATGCGTCTGGATGACATGTTACCGATTGCCGCAAAGCTTGATGAGATGGGCTATTGGTCAATGGAATCATGGGGGGGAGCGACATTTGATTCCTGTATCCGCTATTTAGGTGAAGATCCGTGGGAGCGTATTCGCGAGTTAAAAAAGGCAATGCCTAAAACACCTCAGCAGATGTTGCTACGAGGCCAAAATTTGTTGGGCTATCGTCATTATGCTGATGATGTGGTGCGTCGTTTTGTGGAGCGGGCGAAAGAAAATGGCGTTGATGTTTTCCGAATTTTTGACGCGATGAATGATGTGCGTAATTTAGAAACCGCAATAAAAGCGGCGAAAGAAGTCGACGGACATGCACAAGGTACAATGTCATATACGGTAAGTCCGGTACACACCTTGGATAAATGGTTGGAAATGGCGAAGGAGCTTGAAGCGCTTGGCTGTGATTCGTTGTGCATCAAAGATATGGCTGGTTTACTGCGTCCAGAACCTGCATACGAGTTAATTTCGGCGTTGAAAAAGACGGTGAAGATACCAATTGCTATGCAGTGCCATGCGACTACTGGTTTAAGCACTGCTACTTATCAAAAAGCTATTGATGCGGGTATCGATATGTTGGATACCGCTATCTCTTCAATGAGTATGACTTACGGTCATTCCGCAACAGAAACGATTGTTGCGATGACTGAGGGTACACCACGAGATACAGGATTAGATCTCGAAGACCTTACAGATATTGCGAGTTACTTCCGCGAAGTTCGCAAAAAATACGCCAAGTTTGAAGGCTCGCTGAAAGGTGTTGATGCTCGAATTTTAGTTGCACAAGTGCCAGGTGGAATGCTCACGAACATGGAAAACCAATTACGTGAGCAAGGTGCAACCGATAAGTTTGATGAGGTTCTTCAAGAGATCCCTCGTGTGCGTGAAGACCTCGGGTTTATTCCATTAGTAACGCCAACATCGCAAATTGTCGGTACCCAGGCCGTGTTAAATGTGCTGAGCGGCGAGCGTTATAAGTCTATTTCAAAAGAGACGCGTGGTGTACTTCGTGGTGAATACGGAGCAACAGCTGCGCCAGTAAACAAAGAACTGCAACAACGTGTATTAGATGGTGAAGAACCTATTGTTTGCCGCCCAGCTGATTTGATTGATGATGAGTTAGAAAAACTAACAAAAGAGCTTAAAGAAAAAGCAAAAGCTGATGGCATTGAGTTAGCATCAAATGAAATCGATGATGTTTTAACCTATGCACTGTTCCCACAGATAGGTCTCAAATTTCTCAAAAATCGTGGCAACCCAGACGCGTTTGAGCCGGCTCCGAATACCGAAGCGGACGCTTCAGCGACGACATCACAATCAGAAAGTGCTGTTAAAACTACCGGCACAACTGAAGTTTATGATGTGCGAGTGGATGGAAAAACATTTACTGTTGAGGTTGCTCCATCTGGGCAAATAGTATCGACATCAGCAGCGCAATCGACACCAGAGTCATCGAAGGCCACAGCAGCCGGGAGTCGAGAAATAAAAGCACCACTTGCGGGTAACGTCTTCAAAGTTCAGGTGAAGCAAGGCCAACAAATTAAGGCAGGTGATGTTCTTATTATTCTTGAAGCGATGAAAATGGAAACTGATATTAAGGCTGAGCACGATGGAACAGTAGCTACGCTGACTACCAAAGAAGGTGATAGCGTGAATGTTGGCGACGTTTTACTGACTTTGGAGTAATTCATGGACCGAATAATGACGTTGTGGGATAGCACAGCGATTGCAGCATTTACTTGGGGGGCCGCCATCATGATGTTGGTGGGAGCCCTGTTACTTTACCTAGCGATTCACAAAAAATTTGAACCGCTATTGTTACTGCCAATAGGTTTTGGTGCCATTCTAGCCAATATTCCTCAAGCCGGTTTTACTGAGCCTGGCGGCTTGCTGTATTACATTTATTACGTTGGTATTGAGACTGGCGTATTTCCGCTACTCATTTTTATGGGTGTTGGAGCAATGACGGATTTTGGTCCGCTGCTGGCCAACCCACGAACCCTATTGCTTGGCGCAGCCGCACAATTTGGTATTTTCGCGACTTTGCTTGGTGCGATTGCACTAAACGGACTACCGGGGTTTGACTTCACTCTTGCGGATGCGTCAGCCATCGCGATTATTGGTGGCGCTGATGGGCCGACGGCGATTTTTCTTGCCTCGCGGCTGAGTCCTGATTTACTCGGTGCTATCGCAGTCGCTGCTTATTCATACATGGCGCTAGTTCCAATTATTCAGCCGCCGATTATGAAGTTGTTGACCACTGAAGCGGAACGCAAAATTCAAATGGAGCAGTTACGCCCGGTTGCTCGTCGCGAGAAGATCTTATTTCCACTCGCGGTGCTGTTTCTCACACTATTGTTCCTGCCTACAGCAACGCCGTTGGTAGGTATGTTTTGCTTAGGTAATTTAATGCGCGAAGCGGGTGTGGTCGATCGATTGAGCAAAACGGCGCAAAATGAACTGATTAATATTGTCACGATTTTTCTTGGGCTTGCAGTTGGTTCAAAACTGTCTGCTGAAGAATTCTTATCGTTACAAACACTCGGTATATTAGCGCTCGGTGCTGTTGCTTTTGGCATCGGGACAGCGTCAGGTGTGCTCATGGCGAAAGTGATGGGCAAGTTTAGTAAACAACCTATTAATCCTCTTATTGGTGCCGCAGGTGTTTCAGCGGTGCCGATGGCTGCACGAGTTGTCAACAAAGTTGGCTTGGAGGCGAATTCACAAAACTTCCTGCTCATGCATGCAATGGGGCCGAACGTAGCTGGTGTTCTCGGAAGCGCAGTAGCTGCCGGTATATTGCTTGCTTTGGTAGGGTGACATTAGGTTGGCGAGGAGGCTGAAAAAGCCTGACTCAAAACGATTTGGCTAATGGGAAGGGGGAATTCACCTTCCCGTTAACCACAACATAAGCGTGTAAAAAACAGCAATAAATGCACTAAAAACTGCGATATAGATAAAACCCTTTAAGCCTTGTCGTAATGTCCATCCATGTAATCTCAAATAAACGAACCAAGCAACGCTTAAAATAAGTGGAATCAAAAACAAAAATCGAGTCATGATTGTTTTCCTGATGATTGTTGGCGCTGCTGCCACAGCACGAGATCAGCAACAGCCTGTCTGGCTTGTTCAAGCAATGGATCGAGTCGCGTAATGTTATCGGCAACCTCGTTGACAGCGCCTGATGACATACTTTGCTCCAGAATTGCCGCTACTTTTGACAGTTTGGTCAAGCCTAGATTTGCCGCAGCACCTTTCAATGAATGGAAAAAGCGCTTAGCCTGATCATGTTGGCCTTTCGACAAGAACTCAACGACTTGTTGAGGGGCTTGGTGATAATCGCTATAGAGTCGTTCAACGAGAGTTTGGTATAGGGTTAAGTTATGCCCGAGCCGTTCAAGTGCACCATTAAAGTCGATGCCATTGTGATTTGGGTAAGACACGTGTTCCGGTGTTTCGACAATTGGATGTGATGCCGCAGGTGGTTTGTCGTCGTTTGTGTAGCGACCACGCACACACCATTTTTCAAGTGCCTCAATCAAGGTTCCTTCATCAATTGGTTTACTGATGTGATCTTGCATTCCAGCGGCCAACGAACGTTCGATATCTTCGCCGCTACTATTGGCCGTCATAGCAATAATTGGCAACTGCTGATAAGAAAAGAAACCACGAATTTTCTCGGCGGCAGTTAGTCCATCCATAACCGGCATTTGGATATCCATAAAAACTAAGGCATAGGGCTTTGCTCTCACCATCGCCACCGCCTCTTCACCGTTGCGCGCGACATCAACTACTAATCCCGCCTGTTGAAGCATTTCTTTGGCAATCATTTGATTAATATCATTATCTTCAACTAGCAACACTGGCGCACTGCAAAGTTCCTCAAGTCGGTTTGATGCGACAGGAACTGATGGTTGCCCCGATATAGCTAACGCTGAGCAGAGCACGCGTAATAGGGCCGAGCTGGTATATGGCTTAACAATATACTCGGCAACGCCTATTTCTCGCGCTTGTTCAATCATATCTTTAGCGTGGTAGTTAGTTGCAAGAATGAGCCGCGGTAATGTCGTGTCTTGGCACAGGAGTTCTTGGCAAAACTCTAAACCACTCATACCAGGAAGTTGCCAGTCGACGATGACTGCATCAAAATCATGTTGCTCTAACAGTTGCAAGGCCTCTTCGGCAGTGCGGCAACTCACAACATTGACAGAGTAACTTCGCAATAATTCAGTCAACATTTCTCGTGTCGTCAAGTTATCTTCGATAGCAAGAACATGTTTCTGTTGTAACCGATTAATAAGTGAATCACGACTAGAATCATCTTGATTCTTTTGCAATGGAAAGCGCATTTCCAAAAAGAAAGTTGAACCTTGACCTAATGAACTGATCACGCCAAGGCCATGTTGATTCATTAATTTGACGATACGCTGACTAATTGCCAAACCAAGACCAGTGCCGCCAAAACGTCTTGTGGTTGAGGCATCAGCTTGGGTGAAAGCATCGAACAATCGGGCTCGTTGCGCTTCGTCCATACCAATTCCGGTATCGGTTACCGATAGACGTAAATAAACATTATCAGAGTCAATATCGAGTAACGTTGCGGCAACTACAATCTCGCCATCTTCGGTAAATTTGATGGCATTGCTAACGAGGTTGACTAATACTTGATTTAATCGCAACGGGTCGCCAATAAGGCGGGTCGGAATATTAGTAGGTAAGTTGATAATGAATTCCAGATTCTTATCGTAAGCGCGATAAGCAAACATATCTGCGAGGTTCGCAAGTACTTCCTCGAGGTCAAAAGGGATGGCTTCTATAGTTAGCTTACCAGCTTCGATTTTCGCAAAATCGAGCAAGTCATTCACAATGCCGAGTAAGATACGCGATGAACTTTCAATGGAGCGTAAATAGCTACGCTGTTGATCATCAAGATCGGTTTTCAAACTTAATTGAGTCATGCCCAATATGGCATTAATCGGTGTGCGGATTTCATGGCTGACATTCGCTAAAAATTCGCTTTTCGCTTGATTCGCAGCAGCAACCGCTTGGAGTTCACGTTCACGTTCGGCAATCGACAGTGATGGTGAAGACGTTGCCGTTTTCGCCGCACCGTGTTGGGCGCGGCGACGGTACTTAGAAAGCCACTGTTTTAACTTACGTGAAACTTGCATCAACTGCCTCAAATCAACATTGATATGTTTTAGTTGTACTATCATGCCATGCAAGCCCAGTACTGCCAATGTTTAACAGTGATCGACTAACATAGACTAACCGTTTATAAACCAGTAATATTTCGCCATAACTTATGGCTCGATGAGATAAGGCAGGAAAAATTTTGCAGTCACAATTTGCCGAACTGTTGGCGACTCTCGCCAAAGCCGAGCACGTTCAAGCCTTACGAGGTATTCAGCGTGGCGTGGAACGCGAAACTTTGCGTATTACCGAGCAGGGTAAATTAGCTTCGAGTCCACATCCGAAAGCACTTGGATCGGCTCTTAAACATCCGCTAATTACTACTGATTATGCTGAAACGCTTATGGAGTTTATTACGCCGGTCGCTAGCGATATTGCGGTTACCCTCGAGCAATTATCAGATATTCATAAGGTCACATATCAAGAGTTAGGGGATGAGTTGCTGTGGCCGCTCAGCATGCCGTGTTTTGTCGGCTCAGCTGAAGACATTGTGATTGCACAGTACGGTAGTTCACATACAGGTAAAATGAAGACACTCTATCGCAAAGGTCTGACTTATCGATATGGTGGCGGAATGCAGATAATTGCTGGCGTTCATTTTAACTTTAGTTTGTCGGATGAGTTATTAGCAATACTAGCCCAACATGAAAACAAGCCGTTTAATCAGGACTTTGTGTCGACAAGATACTTTCACTTGATTCGTAATTATAAACGCGTGTGTTGGCTGATCCCTTATCTATTTGGCGCATCGCCGGCCATTTGTAAGTCGTTTTTACAACATACTGAAGATAACATTGAGTTTTCATCAATGGGCAAAGGCACAGTATATCGGCCATATGGAACGTCACTTCGAATGAGTGACCTAGGCTATACCAATAAAGAGCAAGCTGACCTTAAAATCACTTACAACACATTGGAAGAATATGTGAGAGGCTTGCGTCGAGCCATTACAAAGGAATCGGCAAGGTTTAGCAAAATCGGTGTTAAAGTCGATGGCGAGTATCGCCAGTTAAACAATAATATTTTACAAATCGAAAACGAGTTTTATTCGGCCATTCGTCCAAAGCGTGTAGCGCGCTCTGGTGAAACGCCAACGCAGGCTTTAGAACGTGGTGGTGTTGAATACATTGAGGTGCGTGCATTAGATGTGAACCCTTTTAGTCCAGTCGGAATTACCGCTGAGCAAATTCGGTTCCTAGATTTACTATTAATGTACTGTGCGATCAGACCAAGTGAGCCGATGAGCTGGGAAGAACAGGTTATCACCGATAAGAATTTTAATCGGGTGGTGATGGACGGTCGGAATCCTCGATTAACACTGAATGACAACAATTATGAACGTCCGATCTCCGATTGGTTGGAAGATATTTTCGCCGACTTACAGCAAATTGCAAAAGTTATGGATGTAGCCCACGGTGGCAGCGAATACAGTGATACAGTGACACAGCAATATCGTTGTGTCTTGAATCCAGAGTTAACCTTGTCTGGTCAATTTTTATCTTATTTATTAGATAACCAGATGGATAACAGTAAGTTTGGTATGCAATTGGCACGTCAGTATAAGCAGCAACTGAGGGACCAGCCGCTACAATATTTTAGCCGTTCTGAATTTGATCGTTTACGTGATGCATCGCTTGCAGCGCAGGCTGAATTAGAGCAACAAGACGCTAATACGAGTTTCGATGAATTTTTAGAGGAGTACTTCCGCCGTGCTGCATGTCAGTCGCCGGATTGTTAAAAAATGAAGGTTAAGTTTACCGTTATTCTTGCATCTCTGATTCTATCAGGGTGTGCTTCGGCGCCGCCTGAAGAGCCTGAGAATTTGTGTCGAATATTCGAAGAAAAGCGTGATTGGTATGATGCTGCGGCTGATATGCGTGATAAGTGGGGAGTTCCGATTCAGGTTCCCATGGCCATGATGTATCAAGAAAGCTCATTTAAGCACGATGCGGTACCGCCACGGGATTATATTTTGTGGATAATTCCATGGGGACGCGTCAGTAGCGCTTACGGTTATTCTCAAGCAAAAACTGCAACTTGGGACGACTATGTTCGTGAAACTGGCAATTCATGGTCGTCGCGTGATGATTTCGAAGATGCCATCGATTTTATGGGCTGGTTTATTTCAAAAAGCCAAAAAATTAATGGTGTATCCAAGTGGGATGCTTACGCACAGTATTTGAATTATCACGAAGGATGGGGCGGCTATCAACGGCAAACGTACCGCAAAAAACGCTGGTTGATGCAAACTGCTGAACGAGTTAAGGCGAGAGCCGGTCGCTATGGCGCGCAATTGCGCCAATGCGAAGATGAGTTAAAACGCGGATGGTTGTGGCGCTTATTGTTCTAATAAGCGCTATTTTTCGGGCATGAATCGAACGAGTTTGACGAGGTTATCACTGCTTTCGATAACTTCCATCGCATAACCATTTATTCTCAAGCACAGTGCCTGCTGTGGAATATCGCCAAGTGTTTCAATAATCAAACCGCTAACAGTTTTCGGACCGTTGGTTGGCAACTCCCAATTCATTTCTTTGTTTAAATCACGAATATTGGCTACGCCTTCCACTAACACCGAACCATCGGGTTGTACTTGCGTGGTTTCGCTTGGGGCTGGGGTAATGCTTGTCGTGAAGTCACCAACTATCTCTTCAAGAATATCTTCTAAGGTGACAAGCCCTTGAATGTCGCCATACTCATCAACAACAAGCCCGATGCGCTCTTTATTTCGTTGAAACTTCAATAGCTGCACGTTGAGTGGCGTACCCTCGGGAATGTAGTAAATATCTCGAGCCGCACGCACAATCTCTGACTTATCTAGGTCGGCAGTGTTTTTTGTCATTATTTGCATAATGTCACGCGCATGCAGAAAGCCTACGGCATCGTCAATTTCGTTACGGTACAGCAAAATGCGCGTGTATTGCGCTTGGCTAAGCTGCTTGATGATCGATTTGACGTCATCTTGCACATCAATTCCGGAAATTTCCGCGCGAGGAATCATGACGTCCTCAACCGTTACCTTTTCCAAGTCGAGAATACTGAGCAGCATCTCTTGGTGGCTCGAAGGTATCATTGAGTTTGCTTCATTCACCACGGTACGTAGCTCTTCAGAGCTCAGTGCATCTTGTCCTGAAGACCCATTCGGATTAATGCCAAGTAGTCGCATAAAACCATTGGTAATAAAGTTTACGGCGGCTACAAGCGGGTACATGACACGAAGAAGTGGCTTCAAAATGACCGAACTTGGAAATGCAACTTGTTCCGGATGTAGCGCAGCAATCGTTTTCGGCGTGACCTCTGAAAATATCAGAACAATCAGTGTTAAACCAAAGGTTGCGACCACAATCCCAGCGTCGCCAAACCAGCGCAAGCAGATGATTGTGGCTACTGCAGACGCAGCAATATTGACCAAATTGTTGCCAATCAGAATAAGGCCGATGAGACGATCAGGACGATCGAGCAGATATTGGACGCGATTGGCTCCGGCATTACCTTGTTGAGCGAGATGTCGAAGTCGATAACGGTTGACTGACATCATTCCAGTTTCCGAACCAGAAAAGTAGGCCGAAAGCAGCAATAAAACCCCAAGAATGATAAGTAGGGTCGAGGTGGATATCTCGTCCAAAAAATATTCCTATAACTTAAAACTGAACGACTAATTTAGCCAGCTAGGCTAACAAGTCAAGCACTTCGATAGTATTTAAGCCATAAACTATAGCGAAAGTATAATATCTTTGACGAAACGACTGCCAAAGTAGGCTAGTGATAAAATGACACTTGCGATGACGCTCGTTGTCACTAAGGTTTTACCGCGCGCCTGTTTTACTTGGTGCAGAAATATCACGACAGCATATAAAACAAAAGCCACGAGACTAAGTACCGTCTTGTGCGCCTGGCCTTGCGCAAACATATCGTTAAGGAAGATAAATCCGCTGATTATAGCAATCGCCAACAATACTGTTCCGGCACTTAATAGACGGAAAAAGTACCGTTCAACCGTCATCAATGGTGGTAAATAACCGGTCAAAGCTTGGGAGCGGTGATGTTTTAACACATAATTTAGGTAGAGCAATTGAATTGCGTACAAGGTGGCTAACATTAATACGGCATAGGCTAATAACGATAAAAGAATATGGACAACTAAACCGTTGGCCTCACTCAATTGCGCGCCCCAGTTGGCTGGGCTAACAACCATCAGAATGACACTTACTGCCGCGAAAACATATATAATAGGGCTCAATAACAAGCCGCCGGCTCGACGGTTGCGAATCAGAGTTAAACTTGCAAGCAGCAACGCCACAGTGCTTAAGCTGGTGGTGATGTTGAGGTGATCAAAGTGGTCGGTTTCCAAATACCCCCACAACAGTGCTAAATGAGACAGGATAGCCAGCAAAGGAACCACTAATAATGTCCACGATGCCGGTTTCGCCCGCACCAAATTGCGCCACAGTAAAATGGCTGAAAGTACATAAAGCGCAACACTGAGTAGAAGCAATATGGTCATGGCGGTTATTATTTCACTGTGTCTAAAAATTGGAATGCTCCAAGTATATGCATTGTCGAGACTAAACCCAATAGGATCAGGAAACTTTGCTTGATTTGCGATATACTCGCCGCCATATCGACATAATCGCCAACACATAAGTGCCAACAGAGAGTGAGCAGATTCGCATGTTTGAGAATTTAAGCGAACGATTGTCGCAATCGTTGAAAAATATCACCGGTCGAGGCCGACTCACCGAAGACAACATCAAAGACACCCTGCGCGAAGTGCGGATGGCGCTATTAGAAGCTGACGTTGCCCTGCCGGTAGTGCGTGAATTTGTGAGTCGAGTTAAAGAGCAAGCGCTTGGGGTTGAGGTGAATAAAAGCCTTACTCCAGGTCAAGTATTCTTGAAAATTGTCCAAAAAGAACTCGAACATGCCATGGGCGATGGCAACGTTCCAATTAATTTAGCGGCACAACCACCGGCTGTCATTTTAATGGCCGGTTTGCAGGGGGCTGGTAAAACGACCAGTGTCGGCAAACTCGCGCGTTACTTGCGCGAAAAACAGAAAAAGAAAGTACTCGTGGTCAGCGCCGACGTTTATCGTCCCGCCGCTATTAAACAGCTTGAAACGCTAGCCGCAGAAGTGGAAGTAGAATTTTTTCCTTCCAGTACAGAGCAAAAGCCTGTTGCAATAGCACAAAGTGCTATCGATCACGCACGGAAGAAGTTTTTCGATGTGGTGTTAGTGGATACTGCCGGTCGTACCGCAATTGACGAAGCCATGATGGCCGAAATTCAGGCGTTACACCAAGCTATCAATCCAGTAGAAACACTGTTTGTGGTCGATGCAATGACGGGGCAAGATGCCGCCAATACGGCAAAAGCATTCAGTGAAGCATTGCCGCTAACCGGCGTGATTTTGACGAAAGCCGATGGTGATGCGCGCGGTGGTGCGGCATTGTCGATTCGCCATATCACTGGTAAACCGATTAAATTCTTGGGGGTTGGCGAGAAAAACACGGCTCTGGAGCCGTTTCATCCCGATCGCATCGCATCGCGCATTTTGGGAATGGGCGATGTGTTATCACTGATTGATGAACTCGAAACCAAGGTTGATCGAAGCAAAGCCGAGAAAGTAGCGAAGAAGGTCATGAAAGAAGGGAAGTTCTCACTCGAGGATTTCCGTGACCAATTAGCGCAAATGCGCGATATGGGCGGCATGATGGGGCTCATGGACAAACTTCCAGGAATGGGCAAGATGTCAGCGCAAGTGAAAGGTCAGCTTGACGACAAAATGACCGTTCGTATGGAAGCAATTATTAATTCCATGACGCCCAAAGAGCGTGAATACCCCGACTTAATTAAAGGCTCGCGCAAACGTCGAATAGCAGCTGGTTCGGGTACACAAGTACAAGACGTGAACAAATTGCTGAAGCAATTTATGCAAATGCAAAAAATGATGAAGAAAATGAAAGGCGGCGGTATGGCGAAGATGATGCGCAGCCTTGGCGGAATGGGTGGTAAATTGCCGCCAGGAATGTTCCCGAAAGGCTAGTAAAAACTTGCATTCGGACTAAATTTCGGGTAAATTCCACGACCTCTTCGACCCCGGTCGGAGACTTTTTTATTTACTTAACATTAGAAACTGTATCGAGGAACGTAATGGTAACCATTCGTTTACAACGTGGTGGCGCTAAAAAACGCCCATTCTACCAAATGGTAGTTACTGACAGTCGCAATGCCCGCGACGGTCGTTTTATTGAGAACGTAGGCTTCTTCAACCCGGTCGCTCGTGGCCAGGAAGAAAAACTGCGCGTTGATTTAGATCGTGTTGATCACTGGGTATCTAACGGTGCATCACTGTCTGAGCGTGTAGCGAAGCTTGTAAAAGACGCGCGTAGCGCAGCTTAATGATTTAAATCCGTATTATAGGTGGCTATGAATACTCCTGCTGAAACCGTCGTCGTTGGTCAACTAGGCGCAGTGTATGGCGTAAAAGGCTGGATTAAAGTTCAAAGCTATACCGATGATCCGGAAGCCATTTTTGAATACAGCCCTTGGCAACTAGTTAAGCAAGGTAAAACTCAACCAGTTCAAGTCGAAGAATGGCGTCGACACAATAAAGGACTGATTGCAAAGTTAGCCGGCGTTGAAGATCGTGACCAAGCCCATGTGTTAACAGGCGCGGAAATTATCATCGATGTAGAGCTACTACCTGAATTGCCAGAGGATGAATTTTACTGGCGCGATTTGATTGGTATGGCCGTGGTAAATACTGACGGTTATAACATGGGAGTCGTTGACCAGATTATGGCCACAGCATCAAATGATGTGATGGTGGTGAAAGCGAATAGCAACGATGCATTTGGTCGCTCAGAGCGTTTGATTCCGTTTATTCAGAGTCAGTATGTTCAAGAAGTTGACAAAGAAAACAAACGTATTGTTGTGGATTGGCCGTCGGACTTTTAATGACTGCGAAATTACAGGTTGGGGTTATCAGCCTCTTTCCTGAAATGTTTCAGGCCATTACCGATAACGGTGTGACTGGTCGGGCAGTTCGCGATGGGGTGTTGGATATCCAACTGATTAACCCACGTGATTTTACCCACGATCGGCATCGCACTGTTGATGACCGCCCTTACGGCGGAGGTCCGGGAATGCTGATGATGGTGCAACCGCTCACAGACGCGATTGCAGCAGCTAAACAACAGCTCGGTGCCAATACCAAGGTGATCTATATGTCACCTCAAGGTCGCAAACTTGACCACGCTGGCGCTCATGAATTAGCGCAGCATGACAAGTTCATCATAATCGCCGGTCGCTATGAAGGCATCGATGAACGAGTAATTACTCGTCACGTTGATGAAGAATGGTCGATTGGAGATTACGTGTTAAGTGGTGGCGAACTGCCAGCCATGGTGATGATTGACACGGTAGCGCGATTGATTCCCGGTGTTTTAGGGCATCAAGATTCAGCTAGCGAAGATTCATTCGCCGATGGCTTACTAGATTGTCCACACTATACACGACCGGAAGTTTTAGATGGTGAGGCGGTTCCCGCTGTGTTGTTAAGCGGAAACCATGAAAATATACGCAAGTGGCGTTTGCAACAATCTCTTGGGAGAACTTGGTTGCGACGTCCTGAATTGTTAAAACACCTAGCTCTGACTGACGAGCAGAGGCAGTTGTTGGATGAGTTTATCCAGCAACATCAAGATGCCTCTGATACAGGTTCGGGCAGTTAATCTAGGCAAGTGAGGCTATCATGGCAAAAGTAAATCAAAATTTGATCAAAGCGATCGAAGACGAGCAATTGAAAAGCGACCTTCCAGCGTACGCGCCGGGTGATACAGTGGTCGTTAATGTTAAGGTAACTGAAGGTAACCGTGAGCGTATTCAGGCATTTGAAGGCGTGGTTATCGCAAAACGTAATCGTGGCTTACACAGCGCAGTAACTGTTCGTAAAATCTCGAACGGTGAAGGCGTTGAGCGTACTTTCCAAGTACATAGCCCAATTGTAGATAGCATTGTTGTGAAGCGTAAAGGTGCGGTACGTCGTGCTAAGCTTTACTACCTCCGTGAGCGTTCAGGTAAATCTGCGCGTATCCGCGAGAAGTTGTCTTAATAAGCATCAAGCTTATTCGAAAAAACCCGCCGCTGGCGGGTTTTTTTATGGTACAAATGCGCTAATACACACTAAATTGGCCTGTGGAGTTGAGGACATGTCGAATTCGAAGCACGAACAACAGCAACTTGAAGTATTGCGTCAACAAATTGACGACACGGATAGTGAATTAGTGCGGTTGTTATTGCAGCGACGTCAGCTCGCCAGTCAGGTTGGTGTGGTAAAACGCAAACTTGGACAGCCGTTATATGTACCCGAGCGTGAAGCCGCTATGCTCGCTAATCGACGCGAGCAGGCGCTGCAAATGGGGTTGTCTCCTGAGTTGATTGAAGATGTATTGCGTCGGGTTATTCGAGAATCTTATCAGCAACAGCAAGCCGCCGATGTGCATTTAGAGAGTAAGTCGATCGTAGTCGTTGGTGGTGCAGGTGCATTAGGTCAGTTATTTGTGCGTTTATTCGAGTCGGCCGGTGCAACCGTCAATATTATCGAGAAAGATAATTGGGAAATGGCGGAGATTTATTGCGCTCAAGCGGATCTGGTCTTGGTTGCTGTTCCTGTTGTAGCCACTGTTGATGTTATTGCTGACTTACCGGTATTACCGCCCAGTTGCGTGCTCGCCGATGTAACTAGCATCAAAGAAAAGCCTCTCGCAGCAATGATGGCGAAACATAGTGGGCCGGTAATTGGACTTCATCCAATGTTTGGTCCGCAACAGGCAACTCTCGCAAAGCAACTCATGGTGGCCTGTCACGGGCGCGATGAAGAGAATTATCAGTGGTTGTTACAAAGCATTGAACGTTGGGGAGCACAGATTAAATTTATCGATGCAACCGAACACGACCAAGCAATGTCGTTCGTGCAGGTATTACGCCACTTATCGACATTTGTCTACGGTGCTCACTTAGCCCACGAGCAAGTCGATGTGCAGCAGCTCCTTGATTTGAGTTCGCCAATTTATCGACTTGAGCTGATGATGGTAGGGCGTTTATTTGCTCAGGATTCGAACCTCTACGCTGACATCATTCTGTCTGATCCGCATAACTTTATGATGCTGCGCCGTTACGTTCGCTTATTCGATCAGTTATTAACGGAACTTGAACAAGGCAATAAAGCCGAATTCATCCGTCGCTTCGAGCATGTGCGCGATTATTTCGGCGATTTCGCCCAGAAGTTTTTAACCGAAAGCCAACGGTTACTTGAGGTCGCTGGCGATACGAAGCAGGTCAGCTAGCTGTTTAGGGCTGACTGGCTTATGTAAGCAAGTATCTATGCCCGCAGCAGTGCATCGCTGCGCGAAGTCCTCTTGCTGATGGCCGGTAATCATTGCTGCGCGTGGTGCTTCAGCGCCAAGGTCGGCGACAATCTTGCAGTACACATCGATACCATCAATATCGGGTAATTCATGATCGAGAAGTACGAGAGTGGGGCGCTGTTCCACGGCTAACTTAACAGCCTCTTTCCCAGTTTCAGCGGTAATAACTTCAACAGGATACTGCTGCACCATCGCTCTTAATACTTCGAGCGAAATATAATCGTCGTCAACAATTAATACTTTATTCACTGATTGGGTCATTGTTGTATCCTATACTGCCAAAAGAATCATAGTGTATTGAACAGAAGGAAGACTGAAAATGCAACGGGTAAAAATTTGGGATAGCTTCGTTCGATTAAGCCATTGGCTGATGGTAATTCTAATCGTTCTTATGTGGTACACCGCAGAAGAAGGCCTGATGGAGCGCCATTTGCAACTTGCAGGACTATTAGGTGCATTGGTTATTACACGAATTTTATGGGGCTTTTGGGGTAGTGAATCAGCTCGCTTTTCGCGCTTTGTAAAAGGGCCCAAAGCTGTTGCGGAGCATCTGTCAGAATTCAAAGCGGGAAAATATCAACCGTCAAACACCCACAACGCAGCCGGAGGTTGGGCTGTTGTAGCGCTGTTGATATTGTTATTGATACAGTTCGGAACAGGTTTGTTTTCAAGCGACGATATTTTCTTTTCAGGGCCATTAGCCAGTAGCGTTAGTAGCGAAGTGAGTGAGCTTGCCGGTGAGGTTCACGAAACTATTTTTAATGTACTAGCTGCCGTGGCTATTCTACATATTATCGCCATTGTGCTTTACCGAATTCGCGGAATTAATTTGATCAGCGCGATGGTTCATGGCTATCGTGAAGGTGTTTCTGCACCAAAGCTAGTGTCAGGACTTGTTGGCATAATCGCAGCAGCGGTAATCGCTGCTGCGTTGTTCTTCTGGATTAATTAATCTTTGTACTGGTCGTGGCAGCCCTTGCAATTGCGAGCGGCTGCCATGAATGCATCGCGAATTGCGCCTTGCTCACCTGCGTTAGCTGCTTGTTGAAGCGCTTTGGCATCTTGCTGCAATTGCTCGGAGCGTTCGACGAAATCTTCCCAGTTATCCCAAATAGCCGGTAACGCATCGGTATTGTTACCTGGCATGGCACCTTCTTGACTGAAACCGATCCAAGGGATGCTGGTTAAAGCGGCGAAGTCATTCGCACGCTCAGCGAAAATCGTGCCATCAAATTCAATATCACCTTTTACCATGTCACCCATCACAGCGAAGTTATTCTGCATGATGGATAATGCTTTTTGACGATATTCAACGGCTTTGTCTGCATCGTTGAAAGCGTGTTGTGCTAAAGCGCTTGCTGATACAGTTAGTGCCACAATACTTAAGAAACTGCCTGCGATTTTGAACACTGACTTCATGTTGTTCTCCTTATTGTGTTGTTTAACGACTGCAATACGCTTTTCATCCTTAAATGGATTGCGCAGAGTCATCATTCCCCATTAATGTGACCATGATAACCGTAAAAATCATAAAAGGGGAACCAGATGAACGGGATTAAGCATCTCAGTAAACTGGCATTGTCAGTTTGCGCAGCGTTGCCGTTAGTGGCAGCGGCTTCGCAAACAACACCAGTGCGGGGTTTACACGATAATTCGTCCACATTTATAGCATTACAGAATGCGACGATTGTGACAGAACCAGGTAAAAAACTCGAAAATGCGACACTAGTAATTAAAAATGGCAAGGTCGTTTCGGTTGCTCGAAATAATCGTGCTCCAGAAGGTGCGCGCGTGATTGATGCAAGTGGACACACTATTTATCCAGGTTTTATTGACGCCTACAGTAATTATGGTGTTCCGGCGGTCGAGAAGCCAGATCGTCCACCATATCGAAGCACTACGCCGCAATATAACAATAAACGCGAAGGTGGCAACGCTGCAAACGACGCAATCCATTCGCAAGTTGACTGGGTCGATAAGTTCGCGACGGATAGTAAAGCTGCTAAAGATTACATTAATCAAGGCTTCACCGCCGTACAAAGTGCGCGATTAGATGGCATCTTTCAGGGGCAGGCGGTAACCGTTTCATTGGCCGATACTATCGCCAATAATGCGGTTTATAACCCACGCGCTCGTCATTTTGGTTCGTTCGATAAGGGCTCTTCGCTGCAACAATATCCATCCTCTTTGATGGGTTCTATTGCACTTATTCGTCAAACTCTTTCAGATGCGAACTGGTATGAGCAAGCCAATGGTAAAGATGTACACAATGGGCGTGTTGAATACAATGCGGCGCTGGCTGAACTCACCAATGTAGAGCAAGAGGGGATGGTGTTTAAGATCTCTGATGATCGCTCATTACTTCGCGCGCATGATGTGTTTTCACAGTTTCAAGTACCAGTAACCTATTTGGGTTCAGGTTATGAATATGCGCGTCTCGATGCGATCAAAAACACCAACTCATCGATTATTCTGCCATTAAACTTCCCTGCCGCTCCTGAAGTGAAAGGTGTGGATGACCATTTGGATGTAAGTTTAGCTGACCTGCGTCATTGGGAACGAGCACCAGGCAACGCAGCTGCGCTTGCTCAAGCAGACATCGACTTTTCATTCACATTAAGCGAATTAAAGAAGGCTGATGATTTTTGGCCGAATTTGCGCCGTGCCATTCAACATGGTCTGGATGCTGATAAGGCGCTTGCAGCATTGACTACTGTGCCAGCGCAAATAGCCGGTGTTAGCGATAAAGCCGGTAAATTGGCACCAGGTTACATGGCCGATTTTGTGATTGCTGAGGGGGATTTATTTACCAACGGCACGATCAAATCAGTGTGGTTACAAGGAAATGAAGTTGAATTAGTGCCACTTCATCAAGCAAATTTTGCCGGCACATTAGTCGTTACCGTTGCGAATGAACAAGCAGAACTTGTCTTAAAGTCAGGTAAGTCAATTTCAGGTGAATTTAATAGCAATAAAATTCGTGATGCGAAGCGTAGCGATTCAGCTGTTGAATTTGTCGTTGACGCAAACTTTGCTGGTTTAGATGGCGCTTGGCGTATGCGCCTTGAGCAAGCTTCAGCTGATGGTTACACCGGTGTTGCGATTGCACCAGATGGACGCGAACTTCCGCTTGCTGCAAGCCGCACTGCGGCGGGTGAACAGCAAGCAGAAGGTTCGTCGAATACCGAAAAAGAATATGTTGGCAAGGTTACCTTCCCAAATGTTGCTTACGGTTTAGATGGATTACCTGAGCGTCAGAATGTACACATTAAAAATGCGACAGTTTGGACTGCAGATGAAGCTGGCGTACTGGAAAACACCGATGTTCTAATTCGTGACGGTGAGTTCTATCGCATTGGTAAAGACCTACGCACGCCATCGGGCTATACCGTGATTGATGGCACCGGTAAGCATGTCACTCCTGGTATTATCGATGAACATTCGCATATCGCTATCGAAGGCGGTGTCAACGAAGGTTCAGAAGCGATTACGGCCGAAGTTCGTATTGGTGATGTGGTGAACCCAGATGATATTCATATCTATCGTTCGCTTGCTGGTGGCACGACCATGGCGCAATTACTGCACGGTTCTGCCAACCCTGTTGGTGGACAAGCGCAAGTAATTAAGCTGCGCTGGGGAGCCGACGCGAATACTTTGAAGTTTGACGCAGCGCCGCCAAGCATCAAATTTGCGCTAGGTGAAAACGTTAAGCAAAGTAACTGGGGCACAACCTTTACTGTCCGTTACCCGCAGACACGCATGGGTGTCGAAGCGGTTATGCGCGATGGCTTTACTGCGGCTCGAGAATACAAGCAACGTATGGATGCGTACGAGAAATTGAGCCGTAGCGAAAAAGCAAAAACCGCACCGCCGCGTCCAGATTATCGTTTGCAAACATTGCTCGAGATTCTGCGCAGTGAACGATTTGTTCATGCTCACTCGTATGTTCAGTCAGAAATTTTAATGCTTCTTCGTTTAGCGGAAGAGTTTGGTTTTACCCTGACCACATTCACGCATATATTGGAAGGCTATAAAGTAGCCTCGGAAATGGCGAAACACGGTGCCGGTGGCTCTACCTTTGCCGACTGGTGGGCGTTTAAATTCGAGGTATACGATGCGATTCCACAAAATGCATGTTTAATGTCTGAGAAGGGCGTGTTAACCAGCATTAACTCTGACAGCAATGATTTACAACGCCGACTAAATACTGAAGCGGCGAAATCAGTCACGTACTGTGGCATGTCGGAGCACGACGCGTTACAAATGATCACGTTGAATCCTGCGAAGCAACTAAAAATTGATCAGTATGTAGGTAGCATCAAAGAAGGCAAACATGCTGATTTTGTTATCTGGAATGATCATCCATTAAGCGCTTACGCGTCAGTGGAAGAGACTTGGATTAATGCTCGCAAGTACTTCGATCGTGAACGTGATATGCAGTTGCGTGCTGAGCTTGAAACCGAGAAACAGCAGTTGATTCAGAAGCTATTACGTAGCCCTGAAAGCGCTAAGAACGGTAACGGCAATGGCTATAAAAAACCACAGCCAACGTGGCATTGTGAAGATAATCACGACGTTTGGAGTGATCAATTTACAGTTCATGGCGACCATCAACATGTGCACGCACATCAAGGAGAGCAACTATGAAAAAGTTATTAACAGCCGTTGTTGCTGCAAGTTTGAGTGCGGCAGCAGTCGCTCATGATATGGTTCCTGGTAAAACTCAGGAGCAACCGGTATTGCTGCAAGGCGGAACATTAAATACCGTCACAAATGGTGTTATGACGGATACCGATTTGTTGTTCGAGAACGGTAAAATTACCGCAATTGGTGCAAATTTATCGGTACCGGAAAACGCTCGCGTTATCGATGTCTCGGGTAAACAAGTCTATCCAGGCATTGTTGCATTGGATACCACGTTAGGCTTGATTGAGTTGGCCGCGGTACGTGCAACGAATGACATGAGTGAGGTGGGTGACATTACTCCTGAAGTGAGTGGGCACACAGCGTACAACCCTGACTCTGAAGTTATCCCGACGGTTCGCCATAACGGTATTACTCACGCAGAAATTGTGCCACAGCGCAATTTAATTGCTGGTCGTTCTAGCTTGCTGCAAACCGACGGTTGGACGTTCGAGGACGCTGCTGAAGCACTGAATGTTGGCGTTCACGTTAATTGGCCACGGGTTGGTATCAACACGTCGTGGTGGGAGCGTCGTTCGCCTGAAGAGCAACGTAAAGCAAATGCCGAAGATTTGAAAAAATTGAAAGCTGCTTTTATTGACGCAAAAGCGTACTACGATGCCAAACAGGCCAACGAACTTAATGGCACTGATGTACGCTGGGAAGCGATGACAGGTCTATTTGACGGAACAAGCAAGCTGTTTGTTCATGCGCATGACAAACGTCAGATGGAGCAAGCTATCGAACTGGCATCAGAGTGGGGCTTTGAACTCGTTCTTGTTGGTGCACGCGATGCGTGGCGGATTGCCGACAAACTTGCTGCACAGGATATCTCCGTAGTCTATGGTGAACCGTATGGCTTGCCAACACGCCATGACGAAGCCTATGACCAAGCCTATGCGACACCAGCTGCACTTGCTGCTGCTGGCGTTGACTTTGCTATTGCCTATTCAACCGGCTTCTGGGATATCCGTAACCTTGCTTTTGCTGCAGGGAATGCGGTTGCTTATGGTCTTGATAAAGAGCAAGCATTGGCCGCGATTACCTTAAAACCAGCTGAGGTTATGGGAGTTGCCGACAAAATTGGCTCTTTAGAAGTTGGTAAGAATGCATCACTGTTTGTTTCTGATGGTGATGTCATGGATCAACTTGGCCAAAAAGTACAACTGATGTTTATTGATGGTGCAGAGGTTGATCTTAACAATCGTCATAACCAGCTGTATCAAAAATATCGTCAAAAGCCATAAAGAATTGCTTAATTGGCAAGTCCTGCAAAAAGCCAGACATTTGTTCTGGCTTTTTTTGTGTTTTCGCAACAGTATCAAAAAGTAAGTATTGTGTTAGTTAACAGTAATTGGCAGTATTTACGCAAAGCTATCTAAAAAGGAAGAAACGATGCCATTACACCGCCAGTTTGCCAATGACGGAAAAGAACTGATTATCGCCATCAAAGGAAAATTCGATTTCGGTTTGGTCCAAGAGTTTCGTCAGGCCTACAGTAACGTCGGAGATCAACAGCCTACGGTATTTATTGATTTGCGAGAAACTGAATATTTGGACAGCTCTGCGTTAGGTATGCTGCTTAATATGCGTAAATCACTAGGGAAATCGGTTAAAGGGATTCACATCATCAATTGTCGACCGGAAGTAAGAAGCATTTTAGATATTTCTCGTTTCGATAAATTATTTGTCATTGAATAAAGATGAGTAGTTTTTATGAGTCAGCAGCTCAATCGATGCACGTTTATGTGATTGATGACGGCTCTGACTTGGCGCGCGACGTCAATGCGCAGTTGCGTTCATATCAACTTTTCGCGGTGAGTACCTGCTCAATTGAGCAGGTGGCTACGTTGTCAGCACCAAATGAGAAAGTCCTCTACCTTGTTGTGGCTGGCGAAAAAGCTCAAGTAGCACAAATAAGCGCGCTGTTACAATCAAGCAGTACTCAAAGTATTCTCATCACCGATAGCCCTATAGTGTTTCAGCAGCTCGGGCAGTTTGCGACTGACGCCTTACTGTGGCCATTGGCGTCCAACCTGCTGCAACAGCGTCTTAATTATCTGCATCAGTTGCAAGTGGCACATGATCAACTGGATGGATTAAAACAATCATTGGCTTGGCATAAAGCTCGCGTCGATCGTGAACACCAGCTTGTTGAACACATATTCCAAAATGCGTTGAGTCGAAATTATCTTGAGTATGCTCACGTTCATACCTATTTAACGCCTGTTTCAAAGTTTAATGGCGATCTTTGCCTGATAGCTCCCGGACCACTAGGCAACATATACATGCTTATGGCAGATTTTACCGGACACGGATTAGCTCCTGCCACCGGTGCGTTGCCGCTATCACAGGCGTTTTTCGCCATGTCTGATCGCGGCGTATCGGTTGCAGAAATGGTCACCGAGTTTAATTACCGTATGAGCCGTCTGTTGCCTGATGACATGTTCTGTGCGGCAATTTTATTGGAATTATCTGCTAATGGTGAGCGAGTAACTTATTGGAATGGCGGGATGCCGGCCGCCTTATTGTTTGATGAACAAGGCGAAATTTTAAAGCGTTTAAGTCCAGCGCATATGGCTCTGGGGGTGGTCGATGATGATGAATTTGATAGCCGTGTAGCAACGTTTCGGGCACCAAAAGGCAGCTCAATCGCCTTGTTTACCGATGGCGTAACCGAGTTACTTGGGCATCAGCATAAATTCTTGGGTTCGGAAGCACTCGAAATGCTGTTATCAAAGTATCCTCGGACAGAAGATTTTACTTCGTTAGTTGATGAGCTTGAGCGTTTCCGTGGTGAAACCCCCTTACACGATGACTTATCTCTCGCTATCTTAAGCTGCCGTCCAACTGGTTTAGGTGAAGTAAAAGTCGAGCCAGAACAATTTGGCCTCCCATTTGTGTTTGAATCGGTATTACATCCCGAACACCTAACGACTGTGGACCCAGTTGCTCATATTCTGTCGGCCTTGAGTCAGTTGCCACACCTTCGTCGCCATCGAACAACCATTTATTTATTTTTAGCTGAAGCATTTAATAATGCGCTGGAACATGGGTTATTAGCGCTTGATTCGGCGATGAAGCAAGATCCTGAAGGGTTTGCTGAATATTACCAACTTCGGCTTGAGCGCTTACATGCACTTCAGCGTGGCGAGATTCGTATTCGCGTTCACTTCGAACCTAATTCGAAAGAACTCACAGTGAGTGTTTCTGATAATGGCAGCGGAGCGGCAGAAATATCGACATCACCGAATTTTACCGAGAAAAGCCATGGTCGAGGGTTAGAACTACTGCGGCAAATGACAACCGATTTACACTGGGATTCAGAAACCCGAACGGTCTCATTCAAATACGTGCTTTGAGGTTAGCCACCAGCTAATTTCACTTTGAAGCCACGTTGTTCTAACCAAAGTTTTGCTTTTTCACGCTGATCACCTTGCAGCTCAATGGTTCCATCTTTCACCGCGCCACCAACGCCGCAGATTTTGCGTAATTGTGAGGCATAGTCAGCGAGTAAATCTGATTGCTGCGGGAGGTCGAATAAAACGGTAACACCTTTCCCTTTACGGCCTTTCGTCTGGCGTTGAATACGAACAACCTGAGATTTATCGATGGGTAAAGAAGCGTCATCCGTTGCGTTTTCAGCGGTCGTTTCGGTTTGCTGGAAACCAAGTTTTTTAAGTTGTTCCTGTAAACTGCTCACAATTTCCTCAAATTCATCTTGGAATAAATAGCCGAGGTGTTATATATTTTTGGCATAAGTGCTTTTCAATTTATCACGAATGAGCGATGCCATGAAGTTGCAGCAACTGCGTTACATTGTCGAAGTATTAAATCATAATCTGAATGTTTCAGCGACTGCTGATAGCTTGTATACCTCCCAACCGGGTATTAGCAAGCAGGTACGCATGCTGGAAGACGAACTTGGTGTTCAGATATTTGAACGTAGCGGCAAGCATTTAACTCAGGTGACGCCAGCTGGTGAAGAGGTTATTTCGATAGCTCGCCAGGTATTGTCGCAGGTAGATGCGATTCGAGCAGTCGCCGGAGAGTATACGCAACCCGACCAAGGTAAACTTAATATTGCGACAACGCATACTCAAGCACGCTATGCCTTGCCTAATATGATTAAAGGCTTCATGCAGCGTTATCCGAATGTGAGTTTACATATGCATCAGGGGTCTCCTGAACAAATTAGTGAAGCCGCAGCCAAGGGGAAAGCAGACTTTGCGATTGCGACCGAGGCACTGCACCTCTATCAAGATTTGATTATGTTGCCGTGCTATCACTGGAATCGCTCGATTATTACACCAGCGGGTCATCCGTTAGGTAAACTTGATGAAATAACCATTACGGATCTTGGTGACTATCCGATTGTGACTTATGTGCATGGCTTTACTGGACGCTCAGAACTCGACCGTGCTTTCAATGAAGCAGGAATTAAGCCGAACGTGGTGTTCACGGCAACAGATGCCGACGTTATTAAAACTTATGTGCGAATGGGCTTAGGTATTGGTGTCGTTGCTAGCATGGCAATTGATGAGAAAAACGATGCTGATTTGGTGAACATTCCAGCGGCTCATTTGTTTGCGCCAAGTACGACAAAAATTGGTTTCCGTAAAGGAACCTTTTTGCGCAGTTATATGTTTGACTTTATGGAAGGTTTCGCACCGCATTTAAATCGTTCGTTAGTTGAAACAGCAATGACGAAACGCTCACAGGATGAAATTGATCGGTTGTTTCGCGATATTGCGCTACCCACCTTATAATTGGGCAGCGCAACATTCACAGAGTTAGCACTCAATAATATTTACCGCGAGCCCACCGCGAGCGGTTTCTTTATACTTGGTTTTCATGTCGTTTCCAGTATCCCACATGGTTTTGATTACTTTATCTAAGGATACTTTGTGATCACCACTACCGCGTAGGGCAAGCCGAGCGGCATTGATCGCTTTGATTGAGCCCATCGCATTTCGCTCAATACATGGCACTTGAACTAAACCGCCAACCGGATCACAGGTAAGACCTAAGTTATGTTCCATGCCGATCTCTGCGGCGTTTTCAACGGCACTCACGCTGCCACCCATCAGTTCTGCTAACGCGCCTGCAGCCATTGAACAAGCTACGCCAACTTCACCTTGGCAACCAACTTCGGCACCAGAAATAGAGGCATTCTTTTTGTATAAAATACCAATAGCTGCAGAGGTCAGTAAAAAGCGAACGACGGTTTCCTCATCTAACGGGGCAATAAATTTATCGGCGTACTTCATCACCGCCGGAACAATTCCGGCGGCGCCGTTAGTCGGCGCTGTTACCACGCGTCCGCCGGCAGCATTTTCTTCATTTACAGCAAGAGCGAACAGATCAACCCAATCCATCGTTTGCATTGGGTCAGCCGATTTCTCGTTTTTTAATCGTTGATATAAACCTGGTGCACGACGACGTACTTTGAGGCCGCCTGGCAAAATACCTTCGGTACGAATACCCCGATCAATGCACTCATCCATAGTTTTCCAGATGTGCATAAGATTTTTACGAATTTCGTCTTCGCTACGGAAAACTTTTTCGTTTGCTAGCATCAGTGAGCTAATACGTAAGCCGTGCTCATTACAGTGCTTGAGTAGCTCATCGCAACTATCAAAAGGGTAAGGAATTGGTTTGGACGATTGTTCGATTGCTTCTTCTAAGGTTTCCTCAAAATCGGCATCGCGCACAATAAAACCGCCGCCAATCGAGTAATAGAGATCTTTGTAGACAACGTCATTACCTTGGTAGAGACGTAACTCCATCGCGTTAGCATGACGTGGCATGGTTTTGCGGCGATGAAAAACTATTGCACCTTCGCGCGGAAATTTAATTTCATGCTGACCCAACAACGCCAATCGCTGTGATTCTTCGGTGCGCTTTAAAAAGTCATCAACAGTTGTTGTATCAACAGTTTCCGGTTGCTCACCAGCCAACCCAAGAATGACAGCTTTACCAGTTCCATGCCCTTTACCGGTTTGTCCCAATGAGCCGAATAATTCAACGACAATGCCATCGACATTTGATAGCCCAACCGCTTTATCTGCGGCTAACAAAAACTCATAAGCGGCGCGCATTGGCCCAACGGTATGCGAGCTTGAAGGACCGATGCCAACTTTGTAGATATCAAACACACTGATCATAAATTAACTATGCTTCCATTAGTCGTTTAAAGGACGATAAATAAGTTGTCGCTCAGGATACACGTGATCAGCTAGTTCACGCAAAATTCCAGCGGTAGCGCCCCAGATGTTTCTTTGCTGATACGGGATAAAGTATACCTGATCGTATATGAAACGCCTTAATCGGTATACAAAATGTTTGTTTTGATGCAAGACTTCACGTAAGGGTACGGTGAAGATTTCAGCAACTTCGCGATGATCACGTTGCAATGGCTGACTTGGATTAATGAGCACCACATAAGGTCGAATTAGAAAATTACTGATGACCGGATAATCATGAAGTTGTCCCACTAGCGTTATATCTTCTGGTAATAAACCAATTTCTTCTTGGGCCTCACGCACTGCTGTGGCGTATAAATCTGCATCATGCGGCTCTTGGCGTCCGCCTGGGAAACTGATTTGGCCGGCATGATGACGTAATTGTGCACTACGCTGAGTCAGTATCACATGTAACTCACCCTGTTGCTCAAATAACGCTACTAATACCGCCGCAGGGCGCAAGCGCTTAATCAACGGGCGCTGAATAAAGGGGGCCGGATGCAGTTGAAAGCGGCGCAAGAATTCATCGCGAGTCATGACGAATTTGCCCCAAACTGTTGACTGAGCACAGGGATAATGCGGGCGACTTTATCAAAAGTTTCTTGATATTCACTGGCGCAATCTGAATCCGCTACAAGACCTCCGCCGGCCCAACAGTGCACAGCACCTTGTTTATCATCTGTGCGAGTAGCCACTAAGGTTCGAATAGCGATACTTGTATCGGCACGGCCGTGCTGTGAGAAGTAACCAAAACTTCCACAATAATAGCTACGACGGTGTGGCTCGAGTTCATCAATAATTTCCATTGCCCGAATTTTAGGTGCACCGGTAATCGAGCCACCAGGAAAACAAGCCGCAAGTAACTGGATATTTTCATCGGTTGAACCTAATTTGCCGACAACCGTGCTCACGAGATGGTGGACTGCTGGATAAGATTCAATGGCAAATAGTTTTGGTACTTTCACTGAGTTAGGTAAACATAAGCGGCTCAAATCATTTCGTAATAAGTCGACAATCATGACGTTTTCGGCGCGGTCTTTACTTGAGCATTGTAAGGCTTCAGCAAGCTGACGATCTTGTTCTGCATCGGCCGCGCGTGGACGTGTACCTTTAATCGGCTTGGTTTCGACGTGGCCATGTTCATCAATAGCAAGAAATCGCTCTGGAGATAGTGATAATAGCGAGCCCTGTTCAAGCTGCATAAAAGCCGAGAAGGGGGCATTGTTGTGCTGTCGAAGTAACTCGTAGGCTTGCCAAGTATCGCCTTCGTATAAACTGGTAAATCGTTGGGCAAGATTAATCTGATAACAATCGCCAGCGCGCAAATAACTTTGGACACGCGCGAAATTATCGGCGTAATCAACAGCAGACATATTGCTTTGCCATGATGTCATTAACCGAAATGGTAATTGGTTGGGTGACTGCGGCGACGGGGATAACCAGAACTGTTTTACTGTCTCAAGTTCTTCTTGCGGCGCCAAAAGCCACGTTTCGCCCGACTGACGATGACGCATCAGTGCCTGCGTATAGAGCCCAACACTTAATTCAGGCAGTGTGATGTCTGCTCGTGCCTCAGATGGCAAGGTTTCTAATGCGCGCCCGGCATCATAGCTCCAAGCACCGGCTAATCCGCCTTGAAATGGCAGTTCACTTGGCCCTTGGTAGGTAGGGAGTGTGGCTAACGCATCTTCAAGTACACGTGGCCAATTTGCGCCTGCTGTTATGATTTGTTGAGGTTGACGGAAGATAAAATCCCATTGACCCGCAGCATGCTCACAGCTATCTAGAAATAGCGCCATAGGTTCATCTTTGCAGCGCCGAAATAGTTCGACAAAAGAATCGGAAATGGTTAATTGAACTGCTTGTAAGGGCACAACATTCTCTCCGTTGCTAATATGCGCACCAGCATACCATAATCTGCTTAGCGGAAGCGTTAACGAAACTAGTCAGCCAGCCGACAAAACGCTATGATAGCGTCAACTTTACGTTACCCCTTGAAATTCGAACCAAGCTAAGTTCCGAGGTATTCATGGCCACAATTCGTCAGGCAGATTTTATCGAGAGTATTGCTGATGCTCTACAGTACATTTCGTACTACCACCCATTAGATTTTGTTCAAGCTCTTGAGAAGGCTTATCACCGCGAGCAGAGCGAAGCGGCAAAAAATGCAATTGCCCAAGTTCTAACCAATTCGCGTATGTCAGCGCAAGGGCATCGTCCAATTTGCCAAGATACCGGTATTGTGACCTGCTTCGTAAAAGTGGGAATGGGTGTGCAATGGGATAAAACTGACTTGACGGTACAGCAGATGGTGGATGAAGGCACTCGACGCGCCTACACCAACCCAGAAAACCCATTGCGCGCATCCATTGTTGCTGACCCAGCTGGCGCGCGTAAAAACACCGGCGATAACACACCAGCGGTTGTGCATATCGATATGGTGCCAGGTGATAAGGTTGAGGTAATGATTGCAGCCAAAGGTGGCGGCTCTGAAAATAAATCAAAAATGGTCATGCTCAATCCAAGCGATAATATTGCTGATTGGGTGGTTGAAACCATGCCCAAATTGGGCGCTGGTTGGTGCCCGCCAGGCATGATCGGTTTAGGCATTGGTGGTACTGCGGAAAAGTCTGCGGTGTTGGCCAAAGAAGCATTAATGGATCCCGTCGATATTCAAGAACTGCTTGACCGTGGCCCTGAAAACGCTGAAGAAGAATTACGCTTAGAAATTTATCATCGAGTGAACAAGTTAGGTATTGGTGCACAAGGCTTAGGTGGTGTCACCACCGTGATGGATGTGAAAATTAAAACTGCACCAACGCACGCCGCATCAAAGCCGGTGACGCTAATTCCTAACTGCGCAGCTACCCGTCATGCGCATTTTGTGCTCGATGGTTCGGGCCCTGCAGATTTGCAGCCGCCAAAGTTAGAAGATTGGCCGGATATTACGTTTGAATTAGGTGACGATGCGCGCCGCGTAAACTTGGATACCGTGACGCAAGCGGATATTGAGACTTGGAAAACCGGTGAAACGGTTCTGTTATCCGGCAAAATGCTTACCGGTCGCGATGCTGCGCATAAGCGGATTAAAGATATGCTCGATCGCGGTGAAAAACTGCCGGTAGATTTTACTAATAAATTCATTTACTACGTTGGTCCAGTTGATCCGGTCGGCGATGAAGTTGTTGGCCCTGCGGGCCCAACAACAGCAACGCGCATGGATAAATTTACCGACTTGATGCTCGATAAAACCGGCATCTTAGGCATGATCGGTAAAGCCGAGCGCGGTCCAGCAACAGTCGAAAGCATTAAGCAACATAAAGCGGTTTATTTGATGGCCGTTGGCGGAGCTGCTTATCTTGTTGCG
The DNA here is from genome assembly GCF_044807045.1 of Pseudidiomarina marina. Classification (NCBI taxonomy): domain Bacteria; kingdom Pseudomonadati; phylum Pseudomonadota; class Gammaproteobacteria; order Alteromonadales; family Idiomarinaceae; genus Pseudidiomarina; species Pseudidiomarina marina. Next base: position 1,274,203 of record NZ_CP085233.1, read on the forward strand.
AAAGCAATTAAGAAGGCGCGTGTTGTGGCGTTTGAAGATCTCGGTATGGAAGCCATCTACGAATTTGAAGTAGAAGACATGCCGGTGACTGTGGCAGTTGATAGTACTGGTGAGAATGCGCATGAGACCGGTCCTGCTATTTGGCGTGTGAAACTGGAAGCCGCTGATGCTTAATCTCGAGCTATGGCAACTTATTGCAGCCGTTGCTTCGGCTGCAACGATTGTTGGGCTGGTGGTGTGGTTAGTTCTTGCGCCGCGGAATAAATCGCTGCAACAGGAAGCTTTGCAACAGCAAAGCTTCCTTGAAAACCAACTGCAACAGCTACGAGAGCAAAACGAGCAGTTGCAAGCTAGTTATGAACAGCGGCTGGCGCAGCGTGAGCAACAATTACAGCAAGTTCAGCAGCAACGGAGTGATTTACAAGCCGAGCTAGCCGGCGTTCGTGCTGATTTAAGTGCAAAGCTGCAAGGCGCTGAAGAAAAGCAAAAATTGTTGGAGGCTAGTGAAGAACGTTTGAAGAAAGAGTTTGAACGTTTAGCGCAGCAAATTTTCGAGCAAAAATCAGAGCGCCTGCAGGCGAACAGTAAGCAAACTCTAGAAACAACGTTAGCGCCGTTCAAACAGCAGTTGGAAGCATTCAAGAATCAGGTTACTCAGCAATATACTGAAGAGCTGAAACAGCGTTCTGAACTAACTGCTCAGGTGAACTCGTTACGTGATTTGAATAAGCAAATGGCGGCGGAAGCCGAAGCATTAACTCGAGCTCTAAAGGGTGATACGAAGGCGCAAGGTACTTGGGGTGAAGTTGTACTCGAACGAATTTTGAAGCAATCAGGTTTAACTGAGGGAAATGAATACCATACCCAGTCACATCATAAAGACGACGATGGAAAAACCTTTAAACCGGACGTGGTTGTTCACCTACCAAACGACAAAGATGTCGTGATTGATTCAAAGGTTTCATTAGTCGCTTATGAGCGCTATTTCAACAGCGATAATGACAGTGAGCGTGACCAAGCACTGACTGAGCACGTCAACTCTTTACGTAACCATATCAAAGGGCTAGGTAAAAAGAATTATCAACAGCTGGACAGCGTACGTACGCTTGATTATGTATTGATGTTCATCCCTATTGAACCAGCGTTCTTGCTTGCCGTTGATCGTGACCCCGAGTTGATTCGATTGGCATTAGACAACAACATAATGCTTGTCAGCCCAACCAATCTGTTGGTTGCATTGCGCACAGTGAACAATATTTGGCAGTACGAATACCAGAATCAAAATGCGCAAGTCATTGCCACTGAAGCAGCAAAATTGTATGACAAGTTTGTCGGCTTTATTGACGATATGCAGAAGATTGGCAACGCCATTGATAGCGTACGCAAACACTATGATGGCGCTATGAACAAGCTTTCAACGGGGCGTGGCAATTTGGTTGGACGTGTTGAAAACTTCCGTAAACTTGGGGTTCAAACATCGAAGCAAATTGATAATAAGTTGCTTAACGATGGCGACACTGACGACGCTGATAACGATTAAAGAACGCGCACAAGTTAATTGTGCGCAACTTTGATAATTTCAATGCGCTGCTGATCTCGTGGGCTATCCCAATCGATCTGTTGCCCTTCTGATAAACCAAGGATAGCCGCTCCGATTGGTGCGAATACCGAAATTCCCTCATCTATCTGGCTCACATCAGACGGTAAACACAACACTTTGGTAAAGGTTGCTCCTGTAGCAATTATCTTAAAGGTTACCTTACTACCTAGCGCAACAACATTCGCTGGTAATGCATCATTCGCTACAACGTTTGCACGAGCTAGCTCACCCTCTAATTCATCTGCACAGTCAGGTAAAGGCTTTGTTGTCGCCAACAATGACTCAATTTGACCGAGATCTTTTTTCGTAATCATAATTTCAGGTTGTTGATTCATATCACATACTCTCTTAAACAATTTAGTGGCGATGTCGTCAATCTGACTTATTCGTAACAACTCATTCGTTACAACATAGCTACCAGCAAGCATCATGCTAAGTAGGCGTTAGTCTATAGGAAATTTTATGGTTAATTCTGTACGTTTTGGAGATTCAGCCATGCGCGCCGGACGTATCCGATTACGCCCGGCTCAAATAGGTAAGGTAAGTGTTGTAACGGTATGTTGCGCGTTGCGTAGCGCAAAATAATGGTTCATGATTTTCCTCGAAACAATGTCACTTAATCATAGTGTCAGAAAATTTAAAGGCAAGTAAAAAAGCCTCGCCACTAAATGAGTGGCGAGGCTTTTATTCTAGACAACGCAAGAGAGTCTTTAACGTTGTACGGTACCCCATAAATCGTACTCATCGGCGTGCTCAATTAACACATCGACCCGATCGCCCGGTTGCACATTAAACTCACCATTTAAATACACTAAGCCATCAATTTCCGGCGCATCGGCATAACTACGACCAATTGCACCTTCTTCATCAACTTCATCAATTAAAACGCTCAGCGTACGACCAATCTTCGCCTGTAGGCGCGCTGCGCTAATTTCTTGTTGAACTTCCATAAAGCGAGCATAACGTTGCTGCTTCACTTCTTCCGGAACTGGGTCAGGCAATTCATTGGCTTTGGCGCCTTCAACATCGGAATAGGTAAAGCAACCAACGCGATCGAGTTGTGCATCGCGTAAAAATTGCAATAACTCTTCAAATTCTTCTTCAGTTTCTCCAGGGAAACCTACAATGAAAGTACTGCGAATGGTTAGATCTGGACAGATTTCGCGCCATTTGCGAATACGCTCTAACGTGCGATCAGCCGAACCTGGACGCTTCATTAGCTTCAAAATACGCTTATTGGCATGTTGTAGAGGAATATCCAAGTACGGCAGTAGTTTACCTTGTGCCATTAATGGAATCACGTCATCTACGCTTGGGTATGGGTATACGTAATGTAGACGAACCCAAATTCCTAGTTGCCCAAGAGCTTCGCATAGCGCGAGCATACTGGTTTTAACTGGTTGACCTTCCCAGAACCCGGTTTTGTGTTTCACATCGACACCATAAGCGCTGGTGTCTTGTGAAATGACCAGTAACTCTTTAACGCCTGCATTAGCAAGACGTTGTGCCTCGCTTAATACATCGCCGATAGGTCGGCTGACAAGATCACCGCGCATGCTTGGAATTATGCAAAATGTACAGCGGTGGTTACAGCCTTCAGAAATTTTTAAGTACGCAAAATGGCGCGGGGTTAGTTTCACCCCTGTTTCAGGTACGAGGTTCTCAAAAGGGATTTGCGCCGGTTTGGGTACGTATTGATGAACGTGACCCATGACTTCCTCATACGCGTGAGGACCAGTGATGGCAAGCACATTCGGGTGCACTTCCCGAATTTCATCGTCTTTTGCGCCAAGACAGCCGGTGACAATCACCTTGCCATTTTCGTTAAGCGCTTCACCAATAGCATCGAGTGATTCTTGCACTGCAGAATCAATAAAGCCACAGGTATTCACAATGACCATGTCAGCGTTATCGTAGCTATTTACAATGTCGTAACCTTCGGTACGAAGCTGGGTGAGAATTCGTTCGGAGTCGACTAGGTTTTTCGGGCAGCCTAAGCTGACAAAGCCAATTCGTGCAGTAGCTTCATTGGATGCAACGGAAGTAGGCTGGAATTTTTCAACGGTCATGGTGCGCTCAATTAGTTACAAATAAACAATCGAGCGCAATTATATCATGGTTATTTTAACTGGTGCTAATTGCTACTGGCACTAGTTTCAAGCCAAAGCCCTTGTGCTTGATTGAAGTGAGGGTTGTTTTGCACTTCGGGAATAACCTCGTTGATGCGTCGCACTGTTTCGTCGCCCCAAGCATTCTTCGTGCAAGCAACAGCTCCAACGATGACGTCGTTGGCTAGCTGAGAGATCGGAATAAATGCTAAAGAACGACCTTCGGTCTCTTCATAAAATCGCTCTACCATTGGGTAATCGATTGTAAAATCCAAACGTTTACTAAGTATCATCGACATCATGCTGGTATTTGCAGTATCCCCCGAAACATCGATGTGCTGCGTCGTACCAATGATATGTTCTTCGAGTAAGGGCTGTAATTTGCCATAAAGTCGGCCAACGGGTTGACCAAAACGATACATTCGATCTTGAAGTAAGCGCTCCAGATCAATGGGATTGCCATACTTCTCAGTGAGTTCAGAAACGAGACTGGGTCGAGTAATAATGCCGTGCGTAGGGTAATTGTGGGTTGGATCTGAAAAAGCAATGAGCCTTTGCTCGTTAGCTCGATGAATCATACATGGAAAACAGATGTTTTTTTCCTGTTCCCACAACATACCAATTCGTAGCTGCGGTAAATATTCAATTTTATGTTTGGTATTGGGCATCGCTTCAATAAATGCGTCGACTAACGCATCGCAAAGCCCTTGTTTGGCATAAGGGCCTGTCACGATGTGAAAGGGCGGAGCAATATTTGCGGCCCATACAATCTCGTGTGGGTCGGCCTTAGCTGAGTGGGGCCAAGCCCAACCCGCTAACATCATAATAAAACTGAGTAATAATCCTTTATATTTCATCTCAAAGTGCAACGTTCAATTATTGTTATAAAAATAATAGTCATTCCCGTTATTGATTACTAGACTCATTCATCGCAGATTGTATGTGATCCACCCACATTGCTGTTGCGCCACACACAGCAATTGGAATCATCATCAAATTAATCAATGGGATACTTGATAGCACAGCGACGATACAGCCAAATGACAAACTCTTACCAGAGCGTTGCCACAATTCATAGCGCATTGTTCTGAATGGAACTTTGTGATTGTCAAAAGGGTAGTCGGCATATTGAATAGTCATCATCCAACCGCCAAATAGGAACCACAAAATTTGCCCTAAAATAGGCACAAAAAGCAGTAATAGACCAAAGCCGATGAGGCGTGGAAGAAAATAAAGAATTTTTTGAAATTCGCGCATGATAATTCTGGGAATGTCTCGAATCATTCCGGCAACGCCACCATCAATAGGCCCCTTGCCAGTAAGCTTAAGTTCAACTTGTTCAGCGAGCAGACTATTGAATGGCGATGCAATGATGTTGGCGACACTAGTAAAGGTCAGTGCAAAAATTAATACAATGCCAATCACAATAAGGGGCCATAGAATGACTTCCAGCCAGTATAAATAGCTTGGTAACCATGCCATTAATTTTTCAACACCGATTGTGGTGTAATGAAATGTTGCGTAAATAGCGACGCTAAAGAGAAGAATATTGATAGTCAGTGGAATAAGTACGTAGCGGCGCAGTCCTTTTTGAAAGGCAAGCTCAAACCCTCGCTGAATATAACTACCGCCAAATTCGCTATAGACTTGCATGATGATTCCTTAATCAATCGAATGATTTTTTGCTGCGTTGACTGGTTATCAAACAGTTTACCAACGTAGATGGATTGATTATAACCTGCGAAACGATTACTAATTTCTTGAAAATGTAAGCGTTAGTTAATCATTCTAGAACGTGTAAAGCTATTACAAAATTGCGGATTATCTGCTAATGTCGATGCGATGTTTAAACACGGGATGTTTCTTCTTTTTGGTAGCGAACTGACAACGATTATAAATGCGCCTAAAACATATTAAACTGGTTGGTTTTAAGTCGTTTGTAGACCCCACCAAGGTTCCATTTCCACATCAGATGACGTGCGTAGTTGGGCCTAATGGTTGTGGCAAATCAAACGTCATAGATGCGGTTCGCTGGGTTCTAGGAGAGAGCTCGGCGAAAAATCTGCGTGGCGATGCCATGACGGATGTCATATTCAATGGCTCAAGCTCTCGCAAACCGGTCTCTCAAGCAAGTGTCGAACTGGTATTCGACAATGCATCGGGGCGTATTCAGGGCGAGTATGCAAATTATGCGGAGATTTCAGTCAAGCGCTTGGTTACCCGCGATGGCCGTTCAGATTATTTCCTCAACAACAGTAAATGCCGTCGTCGTGATATCACCGATTTATTCTTAGGAACCGGCCTCGGCCCGCGTAGTTATGCCATTATCGAACAAGGTATGATTTCGCGACTCATTGAATCTAAGCCACAAGAGCTGCGAATTTTTATTGAAGAGGCGGCGGGCATTTCGAAGTATAAAGAACGTCGGCGCGAAACCGAAAATCGCATGCAACACACCCGTGATAACCTTGATCGCTTAAATGATGTTCGTGATGAGTTAGGTAGCCAACTCGACAAACTGCAGCGACAAGCTGCCGCGGCACGGCGGTATAAAGACCTCAAAGCACAAGAACGAAAATACAAAGCTGAGTTGCAAGCGTTGCGATGGCTAGCACAAGAACAACAAGCTGAACAAATTCGAGCGACGATTCGTGAGCAAGAAACCGAGCTTGAACGTTGGTTAGCTGAGCAACGCGGTAGTGAGCGCGGTACACTAGAACTGCGTGAGCAAGCCGAAGAAACCAAACAAAAATTAGATGCTATTCAACAGCAGTTCTATCAGCTTGGTAATGACATCACTCGTCATGAACATGAGTTGCAAGGGGTGCGTCAGCAGCAACAGCAGCGCGAGCAACGTCGACACCAGCTGCAGGCAGAGCTAACCCAGCTCGAACAGACGTTACAAGATGATAAAGCGCAGTGGCAGGAACTTGAACAGCAGCGCGAGGAACTTGCACCAGAAGTGGAATTGGCTGAGCAACAGCTGCAAGAAACTCAAGCTCGACTCGAATTAGAAGAGCAGGCGTGGTTGCAGTGGCAGGATGACTATCAAATCCATTTAAATGAATTGCAGCGCCAGCGCGACCAGCAGCAACAAGTGCAACTGCAACAGCAACGCGTGGGTCATCAGATACAACGTCACCAAGATGAATTACAGCGTACCACCGCCGAATTAATCGAGCTGCAGCAACAGCTTGCCGAAGTTTCGGATACTAAATTACAACAACAAACGGACGAATTATCGTTTACCCGCGAAGAACTCCAGGAGCAATTGCGCGAAACAGATGCAAGGATCGCCGCTACCGTCGCCAATATCGAACAGCTTAACGTTCAACGAGATCAGCTCCAAAGTACACAGCAACAATTGATAGGGCGGCAAAGCTCGCTTGAGCATTTACTTCAAGCAGCGCAAGCGGAGGATTGGCCAACGGCTGTTCGCCAGTGGCTGCTAGAGCAAGGCATTGAGCCACTAGGGCAAGTACGTGAGCTGTTTCAAGTTAATGCAGACTGGCAGTTAGCATCTGAACAGGTCGTGGGCGACTGGCTCGACGCTTGGGTATTGAAAGACCGTCCACAGCATTGGCCCAACCATTTGGGCGCCAAGCTTGTTGTATTACAGAATGAGAAAGTTAATCAAGGCAGTTTAGCTGAACAAGTTTCGGGGCCGCTACGACACTGGCAGATACTCAATCAGATCAGCTGCTCTGGCGATATCAATGCGGCGGCTGATGATTCCTCTGTCGCAATGATTAATCAGTTAGGACAGCGCTGGTCTATTGCTGGTTATCAAGCACCGCAAGTAGCGGCCGAAAATAGCCAGATTGCGCAGCAACAAGAGTTACAGACCGTCGTTGTTGAGTTAGACAAACTTGAACAGCAACTCATGGCGGTAAATGAAACGCTAGCACAAGCGAAGTCAACAAATGCCGAATTACAGCAGTTACGTGAGCAGCAGCGTGAACAGTTAAGTGAAATTCAAGGGCAGTTGCTTAGTTGTACAGAGAAGCTTCAGTGGCAACAGCGGCAACGCGATATCGTGGTTGGTAAGCAGCACGACCTTGAAGAGCGACAAGTCGTGTTAAAACAGAAGCTTGAAGAACTTCAGGTTGAACTGCAAGAATTGTCGGAGCAACATGAGTTGTTGCATGAGCCGCAGCAGCATCGCGACGACGGGGATTGGCAAGAGCGTCGCGCTCAACTTCAAGCCGCTCGCCAGCAAGCCCAGAATGCGTTAAACGTGGCGCAAAAGACGCATCAGGAATTAATGTTACAAGCTCAGCAAATTGAGTCTCAACGACATCATTTGCAAACGCTGATGAGTCGAATCGAAGCTCAGCAACAGCAAACTCAAGAGCAACTCAAAATGATAGGCGAACCTGACGTTGATAGTCAGGAGCAATTGGAAATGTTGGCGTTACAACTCGAAGAGCTTATTCAACGGCGAGAACAAGTCGATGAAGAGCGTCGAGAATGGGCGAATCGTCTTAGTGAGCAAGAGGCACAAATTCGAGAAATTAGTTCCGGTGCACAAGGGGTGCAAGGGCAAATTGAGAAAGTACGCGCTAAACTGCAAAGTAGCCAAATGGAATTAGCAGCGTTACAGGAACGCACGCGCAACGTATTGGCTGTGCTTCAAGAAATGCAGCAACCGTTAAAACCGGTACTCGAGCAGCTATCAGAAGAAGCTGATGAAAAAGCTTGGCAAGCAGAACTTGAGCGTTTACAGAATGCGATTCAACGTTTGGGTGCTATTAACTTAGCTGCCATTGAAGAAGCAGAAGTTCTGGCAGATCGAAAAGAATATTTAGATCAACAACATGAAGATTTATCATCGTCTTTAGAAACGCTTGAAACTGCAATTCGTAAAATTGATAAAGAAACGCGCCAGCGTTTTCGAGCAACCTATGATGCGGTAAATAGTGGTTTACAGGAGCTATTTCCAAAAGTGTTTGGCGGCGGCAGTGCTTATCTCGAATTAACCGACGATGATTTGCTCGAAACCGGTGTCACGATTATGGCGCGACCACCCGGAAAGAAAAACAGCACAATTCATTTGCTTTCGGGTGGTGAAAAAGCATTAACAGCTTTATCATTAGTTTTTGCAATTTTTAGATTGAATCCAGCGCCGTTCTGTTTACTTGATGAAGTGGATGCGCCTCTGGATGATGCCAACGTTGGGCGTTTCTGTCGACTCGTCGAAGAAATGTCGGCGACGGTTCAATTTATTTATATCAGTCATAATAAGGTGGCGATGGAGATGGCGTCGCATTTGGCTGGGGTTACCATGCAAGAAGCCGGCGTATCACGGCTAGTCGCAGTGGATATAGACGAAGCCGTGGCGCTCACAGAAGCGTCCTAATATAAAAACGAATAAGCAAGTGAGTAGCATGTTATGAGTACGATGCAGATTGTGTTTAGTATCATCGGATTAGTGCTAATTGCCGCAATTGTGGGGCATGGTGTGTGGACGATTCGCCGTAATGAAAAGCTTCAACGTGAGCGCGCGGCAGCCGTTGAACAAAAACGCCAGCGGGCAAGTGCAGGTGATTTTGATGATGATGGTATTGGCGAAGTACGGGTTGTTAAACGCACGGCGGGTACTTCAGCTGAGAGCGGTACATCCATCAACAAGCCTGAGCGGCGCAGCGATGCCTCGGAGACTGAAAAACCGATAACACCAAAACAAGAGCGCCCGCAATCTGCAACTCCAACAATACGTGCCACCGAAGACGACGGCGAGTTAGATTTGCCTGAAGTCAATGTCGAAGCGGAGGAGGTTCACGCACGTTCATCAACATCGAAGACTGAACCGAAACCAGCACCGAAGAAAGCAGAAAAGGCCGAAACAAGCCCGCAGCCAGCGCAGCAAAGTATGGATTTGCCGCTTGAGCGCAATGATGACGAACCGATTATTACCGAAGAACCTGAAGAGGTTATCGTATTGCACGTAACGGGTAATATTGAAGGGGCAATCTTATTACAGCAAATGACCGAACTTGGCTTTAAGTTTGGTGACTTTGATATTTTCCATCGCCATGTTGATACGGCTGGCAATGGCCCTGTACTTTTTAGTCTAGCGAACATGTTTAACCCAGGCAGCTTCAATATCGATACCATCGAAACATTTCATACAGAAGGTGTCGCATTATTTTTGGCGTTGCCGATTAAAAGTAACTCATTGCAGGCCTTTAACATGATGCACAACGCCGCGGTGAAACTGGCTGCGGCGGTAGGTCGCGGTCAAGTACTTGACGAACATCGCAATCCTTTAACGCGGCAGGCCTTGCAGCACATTCATCAGCGTATCCGCGAGTTCGAACGTAAACGTCTAATTAAGCAAAACTAGTCATGACCAAAGATTTATTTGATGATGCGTCGCAAGCGTCGCCAGAACAAGAGCGGCGTGCCGCTTATTTACGTGACCTCTTAACTCGCTATAACCGTGAATACTACGAGCTTGATGAGCCCTCAGTGCCCGATGCAGAATATGATCGGTTGTTCCGAGAGCTGCAGCAATTAGAGCAGGATTATCCAAAGTTATGGCATCCCGATTCACCCACGCAAAAAGTCGGTGGGCAGGCATTAGATGCTTTTACTCAGGTTGAACATGAAACACCGATGTTGAGCCTTGATAACGCATTTTCAGAAGAAGAGTTTAATGCGTTTGTAAAAAAAATTACTGAGCGCCTTGATAGCGCCAATGATATTGCATTTTGTTGCGAGCCTAAGCTAGATGGTGCTGCAGTAAGTCTCCTTTATGAGAAGGGTGTACTGGTTCGTGCTGCCACGCGCGGTGACGGACAAACCGGTGAAGATATTACCGCCAACGTACGCACGATTCGAAATGTTCCTTTGCAACTTGTAGAAGACTTTCCGGTGCGGCTCGAAGTGCGTGGCGAAGTGTTCATGCCAACCCATGCCTTCGAACAATACAATCAAAAGGCCGCTGCCGCTGGCGAGAAAACATTTGCCAATCCACGTAATGCTGCGGCCGGCAGCTTACGCCAACTTGATAGTCGTATTACCGCCCGTCGACCGTTGCATTTTTATGCATATAGCATGGGTGTCGTTAGTGAAGATTCTGAGTTAGCTCCAACGCACTTTGAGCGTTTACAGCAATTACAGCGTTGGGGGTTGCCAATTAGTGAGGAAATTACGGTCGTTGAAAAGGCCACAGGATGTTACACCTACTATCAGGATATTCTGCAGCGCCGTGAAAATTTGCGCTACGAAATAGATGGCATTGTGCTCAAGGTAAACTCGATTGCTTTGCAAAATGATTTAGGTTTTGTATCGCGAGCGCCGAGATGGGCAATCGCATGGAAATTCCCAGCTCAAGAAGAACTAACCATTATTCGGGGCGTAGATTTTCAAGTAGGACGTACCGGCGCAATTACGCCAGTCGCTCGCTTGGAACCAGTGGCTGTGGGCGGGGTGACCGTTTCAAATGCAACGTTGCATAACGCTGATGAAATAGCGCGGCTCGACATTCGTATCGGCGATACAGTGATTATTCGCCGCGCCGGTGATGTAATTCCGCAAGTTGTTCAGGTGGTTCATGAACGCCGTCCTGAACATGCCGAGTTAATTGTATTTCCGCAACATTGTCCCGTATGTGAGTCGCATATCGAACGTGCCGAAGGTGAGGCCGTGGCTCGTTGTACTGGAGGACTTATCTGTGCAGCCCAACGTCGTGAGGCGTTAAAACACTTCGCATCACGTAAGGCGATGGATATCGATGGGTTGGGTGACAAATTAATTGAACAACTGGTAGAACGTGACTGGGTTAAGTCGCCCGCAGATTTATATCGTCTTCGTGTACGTGAGCTGGCTCACTTGCCGCGGATGGGGGAAAAATCTGCTGAAAAAATAGTTGCTGCTATCGGTGCAAGTAAACAAACAACATTACCGCGCTTTTTATACGCTCTCGGCATACGAGAAGTTGGCGAAGCTACTGCGGCTAACTTAGCAACTCACTTTAGTGAGTTATCCCTTATCGCTGAGGCCACACTCGAGCAGCTAGAGCAAGTTAATGATGTCGGAGCGATAGTTGCTAGTCATATATATCAGTTTTTCCGAGAGCCGCATAATCAGCAAGTAATTGACGAGTTAATTGAGCTTGGAATTCAATGGCCTGCCGTTGAAAAACTTGCCGAAAGTGAAGCGACATTGTCTGGAAATACTTATGTTTTAACAGGTACGTTAACGCAAATGACTCGCGATGAGGCGAAACAAGCACTGCAAGCGAGAGGGGCAAAAGTTTCGGGAAGTGTGTCGGCAAAAACAACAGCGGTTATTGCTGGTGATAATGCGGGTTCTAAACTAACGAAAGCGGAGCAACTGGGCGTGACAATTTTGAGTGAGGCCGATTTAATCGACCTCCTCAAGTAATTCTTAAGACTGTGTATTGAGCCGGGTTACATCGACATATAACTTGAGTTGTTGACCCGGTTGCAAATAATTACTACGGCTAATTTGGTTCCACTTCTCAATATCATTAATTGTGACATTGAATCTCGATGCGATACGAGCAAGCGAATCGCCGGAACGAACTTTATAATTGAGACTGCGAACCACACCAGATGGCTTTTCGGATTGCGGTAACCAGACGACAAGTTTTCTTCCCGGCCGCAACGGATCGGTCGGTGCCATGCCATTCCAGCTTGCTAATTTACGTAAGTTGACATTGTACTCTCGGCTAATATCCCAAAGCGTGTCGCCACGCACAACTTCGTGTTCAACTTTGTAAGCACCTCGAGACTGTGACTGTTTGGTCACTAATCGTTGGTCTGCAGATAAGCTGTAATCATCGAGATCACGGGTAGCAACCGGCACGAGTAAATGATCGCCAGCGCGAATGATATGCCCTGAAATATTGTTAGCCTGCTGAATCGCTTTCGCTGTGGTGTGGTATTGCTTGGCGATAACGAGCAAACTTTCGCCAGATTTCACTTTATGACGTGTCCACTGAACAAGGTCTTTGTTATCTGCCGTTGTTAACCACGCTTGCAGTTTCTCGGCATGCTCAACCGGAAGTAATAACCGATGAGGACCAATTGGGTCGGTCGCCCAGCGGTTATACGCCGAGTTGTAATGATGTAACGTGTCTAAGTCGAGCTCAGCCATTTCCGCTGCTTTTGCTAAATCGATTTGGCTTTGCGCTTCAACTATCGCTAGATACGGTTTATTGTCGATAGGGAGCCAGTGCTGCGCATAGTCATCGTAGTTTTTCAATATATCGGCTAATGCAAGCAATTTAGGCACATAGGCTCGGGTTTCGCGCGGTAAATCGAGCGACCAAAAATCGGTTGGTTTGCCTGCTCGTTTATTCTTACGAATGGCGTTAGCGACGCGACCTTCGCCCGAGTTATAAGCTGCGAGCGCATGCAGCCAGTCGCCGTCAAAACGTTTTTGCAGTGCATCCAAATAATCCAGCGCCGCATGGGTCGCTGCGTAAACATCGCGGCGTCCGTCATACCACCAGTTGATCTCGAGGCCATAATGGCGTGCTGTTCCGGGTATAAATTGCCAAACACCTGCGGCACGACCGTGAGAGTATGCGAACGGGTCAAACGCACTCTCGACTATCGGTAACAATGCCAATTCGAGGGGCATGTTACGTCGCTCTATTTCGTCAACAATTAAATACATAAAAGGTTGTGCGCGCTTAGCTACCCGTTCCATGTACGTTGGATTATTGAGATACCAGTTACGTTGACTGACGAGGCGCGGAACTTCTGGCGCTTCGAATGTAAGCTGCCGTTTAATTCGTAACCACAAATCAGCTTCTTGTTGCGGCGTTAATTCAACCTCGGCCACTTCGCTAATAGTTTCTTGCTTCGTTTCGGAATCTTCATCAACCGGCGATGCAACGGGCACTTCCGGTATTGTTTGTACGGCTACATCGACCGCTTCCGATTCATTTTGCCACGGAAAAGAAGAGCAACCACTGAGAATGCTTGAAGATATTGCGATAGCTAACCATTTTTTCATGTAATCATTCCAAAACTCTAAATTGCTGGCAGTTTACGGGATTAGAACTGGTCTTTCCACTGTCGTAATCGAGCAAAATGGTCAACCGTTGTTGCCCGCAAGAACGGATTAATCTGTTTTTCGAGGCCAATTGTGCTGGGTAATGTCTTTAACCCATGTTCACGTAATGCCTTCACCTGCTCGCTATATTGCTGGATTTCCTGGTTTTCAGGTTCGGCAGCAAGAGCAAACTCGAGGTTTGCGGCAGTATACTCATGAGCACAATAGACGTTGGTTGAGTCGGGGAGTTCAGCTAAGCACTGTAAAGATTTGTGAAACTGTTCAGGAGTACCTTCAAACATGCGTCCACAACCAGCTGAGAACAATGTGTCACCGACAAAAGCATGGCCAGGGGTATAGAAACAAATATGGTCGAGGGTATGTCCAGGTGTGCTAAATACGGTGTATTCGCGATCGTCCCCAGCAACTGAAAATCGGTCAAGGTGGTCTAATGGATGAGAGACTCCCTGAATATGTCCGCCCTTAGGTCCATAAACCGGAACTCGATGATCTTTTAATAGATCGATTAAGCCGTTGGTATGATCCCAATGGTGGTGGGTAATAAAGAACGCCATAATCCCTACATCGTGGCCACGTAACCAATCGCGTACAGGCTCAGCTTCGCCTGGGTCAACAATAATCGCGTCAGCACCAGTGTATGGCTGAATTGCCCAAATGTAGTTATCATCAAAGGCAGGAATGGCCGCTACATGCATGAAGTCACCTAAAAGTTAAATGGGTATTAACACTTTATAGGTGCAGATTATAAAGGGGGCAAGCAATGATGTTAATGCCAGCACGTCGGGCGAGCGCCGCGACGGCTCCAACTAGTTGGTTGCAACTACCTCATGGTGAGTGGATGAGGGCGGAATTGAGTAAGGCATTGGCACCGCATTGTGCCAAGGTGTTTGGTTATTACTTTGCCCGCGTTGGGCAACTCGCCAAAAGCGTAGAGCTACCAGACTTGCGCGTTCAACATCAATTTTCAGCAGCTCTTACCGGGGAAGCTAATATCCGAACCGATCTTGAATACTGGCCATTTGCTGAGGGGGTACTTGATGCGGTCATGATGATCGGTCAACTTGAATTTGAGCGAGATCCACACCAAGTACTAAGAGAGTTAAGTCGCAGTCTTATTGCTGATGGGCATATTATTTTAGCGGGCTTTAACCCACTCAGCCCAGCCATTATGACTGGTGTATGGCCAGCAAATGTAAAAAAATTACCTTGGTGTGGGCGGTATTTTAGTAAAGCACGTATTAATGATTGGCTAGCTCTGTTAAATTTTGAAATTATTGATAGCGGTTATGTTGCACCAACGATGATGTTATCGAAAACGGCTTCGGCGAGCGTAGGTTTAACGCATGTATCTCGATTCATTCCGCAAGTTGGTGCCATGTACTACATCGTCGCTAGAAAACGAGAGTTTCCGTTAACGGTGATTCGTCACAAGCAGCGAGCTAAGCCGCACGTGAATGCAGTACCGTTAGCGAACCGAATTAAATCACCTGATATGGAACCTAAATAGGAGTTGTTGATGTTAAGTTCACAGGAGTTATGCGCACAGGCGCGTTCAAATGTTTCTGAAATTGATGTTCACGAATTGCAGCAAAAGATTGCTGAAGGCGCACGCGTGGTCGATGTGCGTGAGCCAGGTGAGTTCGCCGCTGGTCATATTCGCCAAGCCGTAAATATGCCGCGAGGTGTTCTAGAAATGCAGATTAATCAACACCCAGCAGTAGCAGGTTATGACGATGCACTGCAGCGTATTGCCGCAGAGCCGCTTTATTTGATTTGTCGATCAGGGGGGCGCTCAGCCTTAGCCGCGGAATCACTTGTTCGTATGGGATTCGATCAAGCTAAAGTGATTTCAGTTGCTGGTGGTATGCAAGCTTGGGAAGAGGCTAAATATCCGCAGGTGGCTGGCGAGTAATTAATCATTCGGTACAAATCCCGTGTCGTCAAGAAGCTTTGAACTTTCAGCGGCGGCGCGGGCTAATTCATCGCAACGTTCGTTTTGCGGATGACCGTTATGGCCTTTTACCCAGTCCCAACGAATTGTATGACGTTGGCAGGCTGCATCCAGTGCTTGCCATAAATCGGCATTCTTTACTGGTTTTTTAGCGGATGTGCGCCATCCATTTTTCTTCCAGTTATGTATCCACGTTTGAATCCCCTGACGCAGGTATTGACTATCGGTGGTTAAGATCACATCGCAGGGTCTTTTAAGCGCTTCTAAACCTTTGATCGCGGCTAGCATTTCCATTCGATTATTGGTAGTTAATTTGTAGCCAGCAGACAGCTCTTTTCTATGTTCACCATACTCAATAACAATTCCGTACCCGCCAGGACCAGGGTTGCCAAGGCATGAGCCGTCGGTATAGATATGCACTTTCTTAGACATGAGAGCGTTACTCGTTATTCGTTATTCGTCATTCGAAAAACCGAGTCTAACAGATATATAGATTAAAGTGCGTTAGATAATTTTAAATGTATTTACTTGTTCCAATTCGATAAAACAAGCACACTAACAACGAATAACGAATAACGAATAACGAATAACGAATAACGAATAACGAATAACGGAATCACCATGCGACAGATAGTTCTTGATACAGAAACCACAGGTTTAGACCCCGCACAAGGGCACCGCATTATTGAAATTGGTGCGGTAGAAGTGATTCGTCGAAAGCTTACCGGTCGCACCTTCCATGTTTATATCAATCCGCAGCGCGTGGTTGAACAAGAAGCGATAGAAGTTCACGGTATTACAAATGAATTTCTTGAAGACAAGCCGGTGTTTGCGCAAATCGCGGACGAATTCCTCGCATTTATTGAGGGTGCTGAGTTAGTGATTCATAACGCAGCGTTTGATGTGGGGTTTATTGACCATGAATTTCGACTGCTTCGCAACGGGATTGGGAAAACAACAGATTACTGTACAGTCCTTGATACCTTAATGCTGGCGCGTGAAAAGCGACCAGGGCAGAAAAACAACCTCGACGCTCTGTGTCGAGCCTATGGCATTGATAACTCTAATCGTACGTTCCACGGCGCATTGTTAGATGCGGAGTTGTTGGCTGATGTCTATCTGATGATGACAGGTGGCCAAACCAAACTTGAATTAGCAGCACAAAACAAAAATGCGCAAGGTGCACAAAGCAGTGGTTGGACACGTATTGAAAATAAGCCGCCACTGAAAGTCGTGCGGGCAACGGCTGAAGAAGAGCAACAACATCAAGCTCGTTTAAAGTTAATTGAGAATTCGATTTGGTCATAAAACATCTTGTTTTTGACTGTTTTGACGATTTTTCATGCAAACGAATCAAAAGTTGAAAAAAAAGGTTGACGATAGAATCCGGCGCTCGTAATATTCGCTCCGCATTCAGGGGGACCCATCCGGGAAACTCGGAATTAGGAAAGCGGAGCGGTAGTTCAGTTGGTTAGAATACCGGCCTGTCACGCCGGGGGTCGCGGGTTCGAGTCCCGTCCGCTCCGCCACTTTCCTAAAATTGGTTTCATACCGCTGCGGAGCGGTAGTTCAGTTGGTTAGAATACCGGCCTGTCACGCCGGGGGTCGCGGGTTCGAGTCCCGTCCGCTCCGCCATTTCAAACGATTATGCTTTCTTTTTGGAGTGTCGTGCGATGAGTTTGGCTAATGCCTGCTTGACGTGTGGGGCTTGCTGCGCGTCTTATCGTGTGTCGTTTTATTGGGGCGAAGCTACTGGCGCTCCTGAAGGCTATGTTCCAAGCGAACTGACCGAATCTTTTCATCCTCATCTTTTGTGCATGCAAGGCACCAATCAGAAAAATCCTCGCTGTGTGGCGCTTGAAGGTGAAATTGGACAACAAGTCAGTTGTTCGATTTACGCCAATCGACCTAGCCCATGTCGTGAATTCGATATTTCAGTCAATGGTTCCAACCCGCATTGCGATAAAGCTCGCGCAAAATACGGCTTAAGTCAGCTCATTCCTGTGCAAGAAGTAGCCTAGAAGCCTGTAGATTGGGGCAAATTGTTACAATTGTGCCATGAACGGCTCTTGAGCGTGGTTGCTAGGAGGGGTACATTAGTAAGGTTAAATACAACCACAAGGGAGAATCATTATGCGCAAGAGCCTAATCGCTGTTGCTATTGGTGCGGCATTAACGGTTGCCGCATGTTCAGATAAAGAAGCAACTCAGCAAGCGACTGACACTGCACAAACTGAACAATCACAGACTCAGCAATCAACGTCTGCTGAATTTAATCAAAGTAATCCATTCTATGCAGAGAGCACGCTGCCATATCATGCTCCTGACTTTACAAAAATTAAGTTTGAGCACTACAAACCAGCATTCGAAGCCGGTATGGCAGAACATGCGAAAGAGATCGAAGCGATTGCAACGAATCCTGAAGCGCCAACGTTTGAAAATACAATTGTAGAAATGGAGCGCTCTGGCGCCTTGTTGAGTCGCGTTTCTTCGGTGTTCTATAACGTCGCAGGCTCTAACGGTAACGATGATACTCGTGCACTACAAGGCGAGTTAGCTCCGAAAATGGCAGCGCATCGTGACAACATCATGTTGAACCCTGAGCTTTTTGCGCGTGTTAAAGCGGTTTACGATAATCGTGACAGCCTTGAAGGCGAAGCGTTGCGTTTAGTTGAAGATACTTACAAAGGTTTCGTACGTTCAGGTGCGGAATTAAATGATGATGCGAAAGCGAAGATTCGTGAAGTTAACAGCGAAATCTCATCATTAACAACTGATTTCCAACGTAACCTAATGAATCTTGCGAAAGAGAATACAGTTATTGTTGATGACGTAGCTCAGCTCGCAGGTTTAAGTGATGCAGAAATCAAACAACTTGCTGATGCAGCAGCTGCAGCTGGTCACGAGGGCAAATACGCCATCTCGATTACCAATACTACCCGCCAGCCGGTTCTTTCTTCTTTAGAAAATCGTGAACTACGTCAGCGTGTATGGGAAGCATCGGCATATCGGGGTACCGGTAATACGGAAACTGACAACCGTCCGTTAGTGAAGCGTTTAGCTCAGCTACGTGCTGAAAAAGCACAACTGTTAGGTTACGACAACTGGGGCGATTACGTTCTTGAAACAAGTATGGCGGGCACACCTGAAGCAGCTCAAAATATGCTGCGTGATCTGGTTCCAGCTGTAGTCAGTAACGTTGAAGCGGAAAAAGCCGAAATTCAAGCGATGATTGATGCTGAAGGCGGTGACTTTGAAGTGCAGCCATGGGATTGGGCTTACTACGCTGAAAAAGTTCGTGCCGAAAAGTATGCGTTAGATTCAGAAGAAGTGAAAAAATACTTTGAATTTAACCGCGTGGTTGAAGATGGCGTATTTTTTGCGATGAACCAACTGTTCGGTATTACGTTTGTCCAACGCGATGATATTCCAACCTACGGCGACGATATTCGCGTTTACGAAGTTAAAGACGTGAATGGTGAAACGTTAGGCTTGTTCTATGGCGATTGGTTTACTCGCGATGGTAAGCGCGGTGGCGCATGGATGAGTTCATTCGTCAGTCAATCAAATTTGCTTGATAAAAAACCGGTGATCTTAAACAACCAGAACATCAAAAAAGCTTCTGAAGGTCCAACTTTCTTGAGTTTTGATGAAGTGAGCACGATGTTCCATGAAATGGGACATGCGTTACACGGTATGTTCTCTGACGTTATGTACCCATCATTAGCGGGTACGTCAGTATCACGTGACTATGTTGAGTTTCCTTCAACCTTCCAAGAAGATTGGATGTTGAATGAAAAAGTGTTGAACAACTTCGCGAAACACTATGAAACTGGCGAAGCAATGCCAAAAGAGCTGTTAGATAAAGTAATGGCAGCGAAGAATTTCAACATGGGCTACGATACGCTTGAGTACATTGCTTCTGCCCTGTTAGATTTCGAGTATCACACGTTATCGCCAGAAGCGGCCTCGAGCATTGACGATATCGCTGCATTTGAAAGTGCTGCTTTAGAGCGCAATGGTGTTGCCATTGATGCAGTACCACCGCGTTACAAGTCAACCTTCTTTGCTCATGTATTTGCTGGTGGCTACTCAGCTGGTTACTACGCATACATGTGGTCTGAAATTTTGGCTGCCGATGCATTCAAATATATGCAAGAGCAAGGTGGCTTGACGTTGGAAAATGGTCAGAAATTCCGTGACACTATTTTGTCAAAAGGAAACAGCAAAGACCCAATGCAGCAATATATTGATTTCCGTGGACAAGAGCCAACTGGCGAAGCTCTACTTGAGCGCCGTGGGTTAACGACACCGAAAATTGATTAACAAAAATACAAAGTTAAAAAGGGGTAAAGCTTAGGCTTTACCCCTTTTTTTTGTCTAATAATTACCTGAATAATCTCTTTAACATGATGTTATGACTTAAAAATTTGATTTTTATCGAAAAAGCATCATAAATAAACGTGACCGTTTTGGTCACGCGAATGAAACAACCAGGGAACATTATTATGACAAGTTTAGCTAAGTCATTTAACTTATCGTTGAGTGCGCTTGCGGTAGCATCATTGCTACCAAGCGTTGCTGTAGCTCAAGATCAATCAGAAGATCAGAGTGTCGATGAGGCACAAGAACGGATTATTGTGACAGGGTCGCGAATCAACCGTACCGACATGGAAACAGCTTCTCCGATTGATATTATTTCTCGCGATGATATTGAAGCCTCAGGCTTCTCAAATCTTCAACAAATTCTTGAACGTTCTCCGGCGGCTGGTACTGGGACTTTTTCAACCCGTGGCAATAGCCAGGATTCAACCGCTAATGGTGGCGCAGCAGTGAGTTTGCGTGGCTTCGGCGCCGACGCAACCTTAGTTTTAGTTAACGGTCGCCGCGTCAACGTATCCGCCTTTGCAGAAGGCGTTGCTAATTCGTTTGTCGATATTAATACGATACCTGTATCGGCAATTGAACGAATCGATATTTTGAAAGACGGTGCGTCAGCTTTATACGGCTCGGATGCAGTGGCAGGCGTGGTCAACGTTATCTTGCGTAAAGACTTCGATGGCATGGAAGTGAGTTTAAGTCACGGTGGTACCACGGGTCCGAGCTACGATGAAACGTCGATGAGTACGGTCTGGGGAACAGGATCTGGACGTAATAACACAACCGTCATCTTTGACTATTATCGAAACACGTCGATTATGGGCAGTGAAATGGGGCGCTTTGGTACTGCGAACCAAGCTCCGTATGGCGGTAATGATTTCCGTTCATCACGTGGTTTCCCAGGAAGTTATGTATTAAATGGTGAAATTACCATTGATCCGAGTTGCCCAAGTGAAGATGCTTTTGGGCCGTACTGTGTCTACGACTATGGTCCTGCAACCATGACGTGGCCTGAGGCCGAACGTGTCGGCGCCATGGTCATGTCGAATTTTGAAGTAAGCGCGAATGTTGATGCCTACATCGAATTTTCTGCACAGCACAATACCTCTAAAGCAGGTGGTGCAGCAACGCCGTTAGATGGTGATGCGGGTCTTTATGTACCAGCAGATCACCCTAACAATCCATGGGGTGAGTTTGTAACGATTGATCGTTATCGTACGGTAGATGCGGGCAACCGTGTTTGGGATATCGAATCAGACACATTGCGCTTCGTAGCCGGTTTACGCGGTATGCTCGGCGAATGGGATTGGGATGTATCAGCAACCAAGGCGCGTAGCCGTGGTTTACAAACAGGTAGTAAAGACCAAGGTTGGGTGCGTACTGATTTCCTGCAAGAAGAAATTAATGCGGGTCGATACAATCCATTTGGCGGTGTGACCAACGATCCTGAAGTGATTGATGCAATTACGACTAGTCTTGTTCGTCGTGGTGAATCTCATCTGACCGCGATCGATGGCAGTATTACCGGTGAATTATTTCAATTAGGTGATAACTATGTATCAATGGCCGCCGGCTTTGAATACCGTGAAGAAGATGTTGTTGATACGCCAGATGACCAGTTCCAACGGGGACTTATTTTTGGTACCGAATCGGTATCGGCTCAGGCCGAACGTGATCAATGGGCTGCCTATGCAGAGTTCTTGGTTCCTGTTGCGGATACTGTGGAGCTTACCTTAGCGGTACGCCACGATGATTACAGCGACTTTGGTTCAAGCACTAACCCACAAGGTAAAATTCAATGGTTCGTGAGTGATGACTTTACCTTGCGCGCTTCGGCAGGTACTGGGTTCCGTGCACCATCGCTTGCGCAAATCGGCTTAGGACCTTCGCAAGTATCGCAGTTCTTTACCGATACCTATCGTTGTCCGACGCCTGATCCAAGTAATCCAGCTTGTGCCGCAACCGATTACACCATTGTCTTCAGCGGTAACCCAAATCTGGAGGCAGAAGAATCTGAAAGCTGGAATATTGGCGGCGTGTGGCAAATCAATGACGCTTGGGATATCAGTGCGGATTACTGGTCGATTACCCAAGATAACAAAATTGACCGCAATGACTTCGAGTTAGTGTACGAGGCAGAATGTAACGATCAAAATAGTACCATTTGTGTTCGTTTAGATCCGTTGCCAGGGCAAGAACTCGGTTCTCTTTCAACGTTATATAACAGTTACATCAATATCAGCTCTCAAGAAGCGAGTGGTCTTGATTTATCAACAAACTATTTGATGTCATTGGATGATATGGGCGATCTGAAATTCGCGTTAGATTGGTCCTATATGACAAAGTTTGAGAAGAACGGCATTGATTATGCGGGTGAGTATAACTACCCAGAGCATCGCTGGATTGGTAGCGTTGATTGGAGCCGTGATGCGTGGGGCGCAACTGCCATTGTGACCTATATCGGCGAGTTTGAAGACTATCAGTCACCGCAAGACGTTGAGGCGAGTGAAGCGCGCACGGTTGATGCCATGATGCTGCTTGATCTGCAAATGCGTTACGATGTTAGCCAAACCACTCGAGTAACATTTGGCGCGAATAACGTACTTGATGAGGAACCGCCATTTGCAATTGGTGATGGAGATGGAGACCTCTATGGTTATGCCTCAAGTGTTCATAACCCACGTGGTGCATTTGTTTATGCGAAGGTGAACTTCAAGTTCTAACATCGTAAAGAACGATAGCAAAAGGAGGACGGAGCTAGCTCTGTCCTCCTTTTTTTGATATATAGGATGGTAAATAAATTGTAATCTATCGAGTACAAATATGTCCGAGATTTTATTTGCGTCGCAGCCTATTTATAACCGTCATAATGAAGTTTATGCGCATGAACTGTTGTACCGTCACGAAAACGGTATTAGCGCATTTGAGGTTGGTGACAGTGTTGCAACCAGTGAAGTTTTATATAATCTCTGCACTGGACTTTTAGATTACGTCGAGCACGTAAAACTGCCAGTTTGCGTCAATGTCTCAACAGAGTTTCTTCTGTCGGGTTTATTCCTACCGTTAGCGCCAAACCATGTGATTGTCGAGTTGGTTGAACGTATCGAGCCAACCCCCGAAATTGTTGATGCTATTAAACGTTGGGTTGATAAAGGATTCCGTTTCGCTCTAGACGATTTCGAGTTTCAGGATAGTTGGACGCCGCTTCTAGAATACGCATCAATTATTAAGGTTGATATTGAGAAAACCCCCCTTGATATAGCTCGACAGCGATTCGAAGAACTTCAGCACCTAAACGTGTTGTGGCTTGCCGAACGTATCGAAGATGAAACAACTTATGAAGAGTATAAAGCGCTCGGTTTTGATTTGTTTCAAGGTTATTACTTAGCGCGTCCAACAACGGTTGAAGGAAAGCGTGTTCCGTCAGCCGCCGCGACACAATTGACCTTAGTGATTAATCAGTTATTTAGCGAAGACCCCGAACTTTATGAGATTGTTGCTGCGTTGCAAACTGACCCCGTGTTAGTTGTGAATCTATTGCGCATTGCAAATAGTCCATACTATGGCCTCACACGACAAATTGAATCGTTAAAAGAGGTGGTGATGTTGTTGGGCTTAGAGCCCTTGCGTAAATGGGTTTTGCTAATTGTATCGGTGAAAGGTCAGGCACCAACAAAAACCAAATTGGTTCTTACCCGCGCTTATATGTGTAGTGAACTTGCACGTAAAAAAGACCCATTCAACCGACTTTCAGGTCCGGCATTTTTGGTTGGCCTGTTGTCGGGTTCTGATGTTCTAGTGGGCATCGACAAAGACACGTTTTTACAAGACTTACACATCTCGGAGAATGTACGCGAAGCCGTACTGCACCATACCGGCGATCTTGGGAATTATTTAACGAAAATTCTCGACTTTGAGTACGATCTGGCTATGAAAAACTCGCTTGAAGCACACGGCGACTTGTTCGATATTTATCAGCAATGTCACTTCTTAGTTGATGAATTATTGAACAATGTCGTGATTGACTAATCGCTAAGCGCTAGTGATTACCGGCATATCCTGCTATAATTCGGGCCACTTTTTTCTGTCCTGAACTAATGAATAGGAATCACTATGTCGACTGATAGTTCAAAGATTATTTATACCGAAACTGATGAAGCACCACGTTTAGCAACCTATTCGTTGCTACCGATTATTCGTGCGTTTACTGATGCTGCTGGCGTTTCTGTTGAGACCCGTGACATCTCGTTAGCTGGTCGTATTATTGCGAATTTCCCAGAGTATTTAAAAGCCGAGCAGCGTATTGGTGACGCTCTTGCTGAGCTTGGTGAATTGGCTAAGACGCCAGAAGCTAACATCATCAAGTTACCGAATATCAGTGCGTCGATTCCACAGTTAACTGCAGCAATCAAAGAGTTGCAGGCCCAAGGTTATAATCTTCCAAACTATCCGTTTGAACCGCAAACCGATGAAGAGCGTGATGTCAAAGCACGTTACGATAAAATCAAAGGTTCTGCCGTAAACCCAGTACTTCGTGAAGGTAATTCAGATCGTCGCGCACCTGCTTCGGTTAAAAACTATGCGAAGAAGCATCCGCATCGCATGGGGACCTGGTCAAAAGACTCACAAACTTACGTTGCTCATATGAGCGACGGTGATTTTTATAGTAGCGAGCAGTCAACCACGTTTGCTCAAGCTGACGATCTTAAAATTGTATTAAACACCCCAGCTGGTCAAACAGTACTGAAAGATTCAGTTAAAGTATTAGCCGGCGAAGTTGTCGATGCGGCGCGCATGAGTGCAGCACAGTTACAAGCGTTCTTTGCAAAAGAAACCGCAGCTGCTAAAGAGCAAGGCGTATTATTGTCGCTGCACTTAAAAGCCACCATGATGAAAGTTTCTGACCCAATCATGTTCGGTCATGCAGTGAAGGTTTATTTTGCTGATGTTTTTGCAAAGCATGCCGATTTGTTCAAACAATTAGGTGTAGACGCAACCAATGGTTTTGGTGATGTATTAGCGAAAATTGCTGAACTGCCAGCAGATCAACGCGCTGAAGTGGAAGCTGATATCCAAGCTGTATATGACCAACAGCCAGAGTTAGCGATGGTGAATTCTGATAAAGGAATCACTAACTTGCACGTACCAAGTGATGTCATCATTGATGCATCAATGCCAGCAATGATTCGCGATGGCGGTAAGATGTGGAACCGTGCAGGCAAAACACAAGATACGCTAGCGATGATTCCTGATCGTTGTTACGCCGGCGTGTATCAAGCGACCATCGATTTCTGTAAAGAACACGGCGCATTCGACCCATCAACCATGGGTACTGTACCAAACGTTGGTCTGATGGCGCAGAAAGCTGAAGAATACGGCTCTCACGATAAAACCTTTGAAATTCCTGCTGATGGCACCGTGGTTGTTTTAAACCAAGCGGGAGAAACGGTATTTTCTCACGATGTTGAGAAAGGCGATATTTGGCGTATGTGCCAAGTGAAAGACGCACCAATTCGTGACTGGGTTAAGTTAGCAGTCAACCGTTCACGTTTAAGCGGTATGCCAGCAGTATTCTGGCTCGATGAAAATCGTGCGCACGATGCCGAGCTAATCAAAAAAGTAAATGAGTACTTAAAAGAGCACGACACTAACGGCCTAGATTTGCGTATTATGGCTCCGACTGAAGCGACCAAACACACATTGGCGCGTATGAAAGACGGCAAAGATACCATTTCTGTTACTGGTAACGTGTTGCGTGACTATTTGACGGATTTGTTCCCAATTCTTGAGCTGGGTACTTCTGCGAAAATGTTGTCAATTGTACCGTTGATGAACGGCGGTGGCTTATTTGAAACGGGCGCTGGTGGTTCTGCACCGAAGCACGTTCAGCAGTTCGTTGAAGAGAACTACTTGCGTTGGGATTCACTTGGTGAGTTTCTCGCGTTGGCAGCATCACTTGAGCATCTTGCACAGCGCAATAACAATGAGCGTGCACAAATTCTTGCCGATGCACTTGATGCAGCAACAGCGAAATTTCTAGAAAATGATAAATCGCCAGCGCGCAAACTTGGTCAGATAGACAACCGCGGTAGCCACTTCTATCTCGGCATGTACTGGGCAGAGGCACTTGCAACACAGAGCAAAGACACTGCTTTGGCTGAGCGCTTTGGTAAACTCGCTAAATTCTTGAATGAGAACGAAGCGAAGATTGTTGAAGAGCTCAACGGTGTTCAAGGTCAGTCAGTTGAAATTGGTGGATATTACCAACCAAATGCTGATTTGGTTGATAAGGCAATGCGCCCATCAGCAACTTTAAATAACGCATTAGCGAACCTATAACCTCGCCGAAAAATGGCGTAATAAAAGGGCATCCCATGTGGATGCCCTTTTTATTAGGAGATGGGAATCTCTCGTTGATCAGACGTTGACTTCGATTTATCTCGGCCGATAGAAATATGTAAAACACCATTTTTAAATGTTGCAGAAACACTATCTGCTTTTGCGTCGTCAGGTAAATTTAGAACGCGTTGAAAATGTCCATATCGGCGCTCTATGGTATGGTAATTATCATTCTTTCTGGTTTCTTCAGAGCGTTTTTCGCCTTGAATAGTCAAGTAGTTTCCTTCCACTGAGAGCTTCAAGTCTTTCTTTTCAACGCCTGGCAATTCAACACTAATACTGTATTGCTCAGGTGATTCACTAATATCAACTTTAGGCCGAAAAATAACGTCCGTATTCTTCCAAAAATCGGCGTTATGTTCGTCAAATAATCGAGGCACCGTAAAGGTTTTGAACGTATCATTTAAAAGCCGATCCATTTCATCGTGGAAACGAGAGAAAGGGGTTAGTGAACTAGAACGGTTACCCTGTTGTGGTTTATCGCTCTCATGCTTAAACCAATTCCAAGGAGCTAACCGAGACAAATTAGAATCATTCATAATAATGACCTCCAATTTAAATGGCATCATGTGCTGAGCGTTTCAACACGAGATTTAATATGGTTCTGTTTAAAAATTAATCAATGATAGTTATCAAATTTTTTTCAGATGGTGCTAGAATGCGCGCTTATTCTACCAATGAGTTCAAAAAGGACATGATATGACTGACGCGGTTGACTATATTCAAAGCCCGTTATGCCAAGATTTTTCTGCCGACGGTTTAACTGTTAGCATTGATATTTATCGCACCGAAGACAGTAACTGGATTCTTGAAATTGTGGATGCCGATAATAATTCGACAGTTTGGGAAGATCATTTTGAAACCGATGCCGCGGCACTTGAAGAAGCTTTAGATGCTCTAAAGCAAGAGGGAATTCAAGCGTTTGTCGGTACGTTTAGTTAAGAACCTCAAACCAGTAATATAAGTTCGCGGCGTCAATTGGATGACGCCGCAAGCCATTCAAGTAAACGCTCACCAACTTCTGAGCTTGCTGCGCTTAACGCATTAATTGCGTGATCGGTTTCATCTCCGCTGAGGGGAATCCGTGCAGCGAAACTCTCACTCTTCGTCACTTTACGCTGTTTGGTATTAACCAACTGCGCATCGTAGCGTACTACAGCGACCGAACCGGAATTTGTTTCCTCAATATGAAACGCTTGTAGTCGCCCTGAAACTTGCCAATCGCTATCAAACCCTTGCTGACTTGAACTAATGTGTTCAAAGCGACTATCGCGCCACAATGCATCGAGCATCCAGCTTTGCCAGAGGGTGGCAATAGATGTGCTCCATTTCGCATTCGGGTAGGCCAAGATGCTACCATCGGCAGTGATTCGAACAATACGCTCGAGCTGCAGAGCGTCGTTGAGTTCTGGCTCCGCAACGCGAATATGAGATAACTTGACTGACTCGCTTTGATTAACCGAAGCTGGTTGTAACGTATAAAAATCGATTGGTTTAGCCTCAGGTATCACGCTGCACGCTGCACAAACGAAGACTAGGCCAACAGCCATCATGATATTGTTTAGCTTCACGGTTGATACTCCTTCATCTGTTCAGTTTCGAAGCGCGCAGCAATCGCATTAAGGCGCTTAAGGGTAACTTGCAGCTCGAGTAGGGTTGGGCCAACTTCGGCAATACCGGCCATGCCAGCATCGATATTGCCACGATTATGTTGCATCAATTCATTAAGCTGATTACTGGCATCTGCCAAATTGGCGAGCGTTTCTTCGGCTTTATTAAAGAGGGGGTCACTACGTTGAGTTAATTCACTCTCTAAAGTAATTAATGAATCATTCAGTTGCCTAGTACTGTTTTCCAAGTTGTCGAGCACTGACGCGAAGTTCTGCGATTGCTCAGCTAGTTCACCGCTAAACGTATCAACATTGGCAAGAATTGATTCAATGGCTTGCATATTATTCTCAGAAAAAAGCCGATTCGCGTTGTTAATAACCTGACTCACATTGACGAACAATTCCTCGGTATTCAAACGTAATTGGGTGAGCTCAGATGGTTCAGCAACAATTTCAGGAATACCGTTTTGGTTGTTGATCGGTTCGCTTCTTGCAACGCTTTGCTCCAGTGCGATTCCGCTTGAACCGGTAATATTTAATAATGTTCGTGAAGCTTTGGTTGCCTTGGTGATGGGGGTTTCAGCAGTGATGCGAATGCGTGCTCGTACCACGCGCGCGTCGTTTTTATCTAAACTCAATTGGGTCACTTCGCCAACACTAATGCCATTAAATTGAACTGGACTGCCGACCGTCAAACCTGAGACCGGTTCTTCAAAGAGTACATCGTAGTTTTTGTAGGCTTGCTCAGAGTCAGCTTTCGCTAACCAAAGCGTGAATGCAAGTCCCGCCAGAAGAATTGCTAGTGTCGCAATTCCAACAATAATATGGTGCGCTTTTGTTTCCATGAGTTAATTCTCCACGGTAAGACTTGAGTGTTGTGAATATGGCGGCTTATCGATAATGGCACGCCCACGCGGACCATGGAAATAGGATTGAATCCAGTCATTCTTATGTTCCGCCACCTTGGCGAGCGTATCGATAGCAATAATTTGTTTGTCAGAAAGCACCGCAATCCGGTCACAAATAGCATGCAACGTATCTAAATCATGGGTGACCAAGACAACGGTTAAGCCAAGAGCCTTGGATAGAGTCAAAATGAGCTGATCAAATGCTGCAGCACTAATTGGATCAAGTCCAGCAGTTGGTTCATCAAGAAATAGCATGTCTGGTTCTCGAATCAAAGCACGTGCCAATGCGGCGCGTTTTATCATGCCACCGGATAGCTCAGCCGGATAGCGTGCACCAGCTGCCTGATCAAGCCCGACTAAAGCAAGTTTCAAGCTGGCAAGGTGTAGTGCTTGAGCTCGCGACAATGAAGTGTGCTCAAAAAGCGGTAAGGCAACGTTTTCGATAACGGTCAATGATGAAAATAAAGCGCCATGCTGAAATAACACGCCAACTTGCTTGGCACGAAGATGGATGGAACCGGCAACTGGCTTATGCAACCCGATAGCGGTTCGCAAAAGTACAGATTTGCCGGCACCAGAACCTCCGACTAATCCCAATATTTCTCCCGTATTCACGTCGAGATTAAGATTCTCGTGAATGACTGTTGCGCCAAATCGATTGGTAATGTCCTCAAGTGATAATATCGGTTGTAAGTCATTCATTACCATTGCATCTCCATAAAAAACAAGGCGGCAATAGCATCAAGCAAAATAACCGCAAACAGCGCTTGAACGACACTCGAGGTTGTATGTTCGCCAATGGAGCGGGCGCTGTTGGTTACTTTGAAGCCTTCAAGGCAGCCAATGATGGCAATGACAACGGCAAAAAATGGGGCTTTGCTCAGGCCAACCCAAAAATGCCGTAGTGGCACTTCGTTTAAAATTGACAAGTATTGTGTTGGTGAAATATCTAGGCTCGCGATAGCTACCGCAGCGCCACCGAGCAACCCGGCTAAAGTCGATACGAAACTTAATAAGGGCAACATAATTAGCAGGGCTAAAATACGAGGGATAACCAATAACTCAACGGCGTCGAGTTTTTCGACACGCATAGCATCAAGTTCTTCATTAACTTTCATGGCACCTATTTGAGCGGTAAATGAGCTAGCGGTTCGACCGGCCAGCAATATAGCTGCCAGCAGCACCCCGAGCTCACGCATGAAGCCAAACGCAACCAAATCGACGGTATAAATGGCGGCTCCGAAATCTTTTAAAACCGTGGCCCCCAAAAAAGCGACAACGGCTCCAATTAAAAACGCCATCAAGGCGACAATGGGAATGGCAGCTAAGCCTGCTTGTTGCATGTGAAAGAACCATGAGGTAAATCGCCATCGTGTTGGACGCGGTAGCACGGCCAAAGTGGTGAGTAACACACGACCAATAAAATTCACAAGAATAATGAATTGATAACTTTGCCATGAGACCCAAGCCCCCAACTGCGAGATAAAGGCAAACCATGGCTGCTTCGCTTCGCTTGAGCTTGTTTGCTGGTTCTGATAGGCACGCAAGAGTTGCTGAAAGATATCGCGATGATGAGGGTTTAACTGTTGTGTTGATGCAACAAGCTTCTCAAGAGTCGACGGTGAAACGAATTCAGCAACTAAACTCGCCGTGTTAAGGTCAAGTCGTTCTAGCTGACTGAAATCAATTGTCTTAATGGTATTATCGGCAGGAATGTTGCGTAGCGACTTCTGGATACTTAGATAATTCTCAAACGTCCACGAGCCACTCAATTGAAGTGACTGTTTTGAACTATCGTATTCAACAAAGCTAGAATCTGGCATTGTGCTCAACTTAGTGATTCAATTCAGAAATACTATAACAACCTTTCAACTTTTAGTCAGATTTTAGCCATTTTTTACAGGGTTTCGTTAAGGCTAAAATCACTACATGACATACACTAACGCATACGGCACAATAGGCAAATGATGACTAAGGATTGTATGAAGTAACGCATGAGCGATGTAAACCAACCGCCTCAATTTATTCACCTGCGCATTCACAGCGATTTCTCAATGATCGATGGTTTAGCGAAGGTAAAACCTATTTGCGAAGCAACCGCAGCGATGGGGATGCCTGCGCTTGCGTTAACCGATCAAATGAATATGTGTGGCTTGGTTCGCTTTTATCGCACAACGCATGATAAAGGCTTAAAACCAATCATCGGCTGCGATTTGTGGGTGTTACCAGAAGGCTGGACGACAGACGCTCAGGAAGAACCATTTCGATTAACCGTATTAGCCATGAACAATGCTGGCTATCAACAACTGACCCAGCTTATTAGTCGTGGTTACTTGGCCGGTCATCGTTGCGGTAAACCCTGTATCAACAAAGAATGGTTAGCTGAGCACCAGCAAGGATTAATCCTCCTGTCGGGTGGTAGAGAAGGCGATATTGGTCGGAAAATTCTGCAGAATCGTGAAGATGAAGCGCGTCAACTACTTCAGTTTTATCAGCAGCATTTCACCGATCGATTTTACCTTGAATTACAACGCACAGGACGCCCAGGCGAGGACGAATACGTTCATGCAGCCGTTGCGTTAGCAGCCGCAACCGAAACGCCGGTGGTGGCAACCAATGAAGTCATGTTTTTACGTCCTGAAGACTTCACAGCTCATGAGGTACGTGTTGCGGTATCAGATGGCTACACGCTTGACGACAAGCGCCGGCCCAAGAAATACAGTTCAGAGCAATATTTAAAAAGCCCCGAAGAAATGGCTGAGTTATTTTCGGACATTCCCGAAGCGCTTGCCAATACCGTCGAAATTGCTAAGCGTTGTAACGTGACGGTTACACTTGATGAATATGTTCTACCAGAATTTCCTACCGGTGGTATGACACCTGAAGATTTCTTGGTGAAAAAATCACAAGAAGGTCTTGAGCAACGATTAGAAGTGTTATTCCCTGATCCTCAGCAGCGTGCAGAATTACGCAAGCCTTATGATGAGCGACTTAAGATTGAACTCGATGTTATTAACCAGATGGGGTTTCCGGGTTATTTCTTAATCGTTATGGAGTTTATCCAGTGGTCCAAAGATAACAATATTCCTGTTGGACCCGGGCGTGGTTCAGGTGCCGGCTCGCTCGTGGCCTATGCGCTGAAAATTACCGATCTCGATCCACTCGAACTCGACTTACTTTTCGAGCGATTCTTGAATCCGGAACGGGTCTCGATGCCCGATTTCGATATCGATTTTTGTATGGACCGCCGTGACGAGGTTATTGATCACGTAGCGGAATTATATGGGCGTGAAGCTGTATCGCAGATTATTACATTTGGCACCATGGCGGCCAAAGCTTCGATTCGTGATGTCGGTCGCGTACTCGGTCACCCCTATGGTTTTGTCGATAAAATTACCAAGTTGGTACCGGGTGATCCCGGAATGACACTTGAGAAGGCGTTTGAAATTGAACCACGCTTAGTTGAAATGTACGAACAAGATGATGATGTTCGTGAAATAATCGACATGGCGCGGATTCTTGAAGGGGTAACGAGAAACGCCGGCAAACACGCTGGTGGCGTTGTGATTGCGCCTGAACGCATTACTGATTTCTCGCCGTTGTATTGCGACGAAGAAGGGAAACAACCGGTAACACAGTTCGACAAAAACGATGTGGAAGCTGCTGGGCTGGTTAAATTTGATTTCTTAGGTCTGCGTACCCTCACTATTATTCAGTGGGCGTTAGATATGGTGAATGCTAATCGTCAACGCGACGGTCAGCCACCAATTGATATTAATCACATTCCACTCGATGATCCCGCTTGTTTTTCGTTATTGAAAAAGGGAGCGACGACGGCGGTGTTCCAGCTTGAATCATCTGGAATGAAGCAGCTCATCAAAAAGCTTCTGCCCGATAGCTTTGAAGATATTATCGCCCTCGTTGCCTTGTTCCGACCTGGTCCGCTGCAATCCGGCATGGTGGATAACTTTATTGACCGTAAACATGGGCGCGAAGCGATTTCGTACCCGGATAAAGATTATCAACACGAATCCCTGAAGCCGATTCTAGAACCAACTTATGGCGTTATCTTATATCAAGAACAGGTAATGCAAATTGCCCAGGTACTCGCAGGTTACTCGCTCGGTGGCGCGGACTTATTGCGACGCGCCATGGGTAAAAAGAAACCAGAAGAAATGGCGAAGCAGCGTGCGGTTTTTGAAGAAGGCGCGCGGAAAAATGGCATTGATGGTGAGTTGGCGATAAAAATATTCGACCTCGTTGAAAAATTTGCGGGTTATGGTTTTAACAAGTCGCACTCGGCCGCATACGCTTTAGTTTCTTACCAAACGCTATGGATGAAAACGCATTATCCGGCTGAATTTATGGCTGCTGTCATGTCAGCTGATATGGACAACACGGATAAAATTGTCACCTTAGTGGATGAATGCGAAAACATGGGGCTGAAAGTTCTTCCACCAGATGTGAACGTTGGACGTTACAAGTTTACCGTAGATGAACAGCAGCGAATTGTTTATGGCATTGGTGCCATAAAAGGTGTGGGTGAAGGTCCGATTGAGGCAATTCTTGCAGCGCGCGAAGAGGGACCATTTACCGATCTTTTTGATTTTTGTTGTCGAGTTGATTTGAAAAAGCTCAATCGCCGCGTGCTTGAGAAATTAATCAAAGCTGGCGCTATGGATTCATTAGGCCCACACCGAGCGACTATCATGGCAACGCTTGAAAAAGCCATGCGTCAGGCGGAACAACACGCCCGAGCAGAAGCGATTGGCCAGAGCGACTTATTCGGCGTACTCACTTCGGCTGCCGATGATGTTGAGATTGAACATGAGTTTGTGCAAGTACCGCCATGGCCTGAGGCAATGTGGCTAGAGGGCGAGCGCGAAACTCTTGGGCTATACTTAACTGGACATCCGGTAAATCGGTACCGCCAAGAGCTGAAGAATTATGTGCCCTGCGTGTTGGCTGATGTACGTCCAACTGGGCGCGATCAAACGACAACGGTGGCAGGACTCGTGGTCGACGTGCGCACAATGTTGAATCGACAGAATCAACGTTGGGCAATTGTCACCTTACATGATAAAACCGCGCGATTTGATGTGCGTTTTTATGCTAAAGATTATGAAAATTATCAACATCTGCTCGAAAAAGACCAAATTTTAGTGGTAAAAGGAGAGGTCAGCTTTGATGATTACTCCTCTGCCAATACAATGACGGCTCGAGAGGTGATGACGATTGTCGGCATGCGTGAGCAATATGCAAAAACGTTGCGGTTAACAGTGCGTCAAGAACAATTAGAAGGGCAAGGTCTCGCTCAGTTAAAACAACTGATTGAGCCGTTTAAACAGGGCTCGTGTCCGTTGCACATCCGTTATGTGCGCCCCGATTTAACGGCAGACTATGTGGCGGCCACAGAATGGTATGTGACCCCAACCGATGAATTGATGTATGAGTTACAGCAAAAGCTTGGTCAACAAGCGGTTGAACTCGAATTTTAATGGCAAATGGGAGCCATAATGAGTCTTAAATTTTTAGATTTTGAACAGCCTATTGCAGAACTTCAGGCGCAAATCGAAGAATTAAAAGCGGTTGGCGCAAAAGGTGATTTCGATATTTCTATCGAAGAAGAAATCGCAAAGCTTCAAGAGAAGCGTGAGCAATTAGTTGAAAAGATCTTTGGCGATTTAGGTGCTTGGCAGGTCGCACAATTAGCGCGTCATCCGTTGCGTCCTTATACGCTTGATTATATTCAACACATTTTTGAAGACTTTGACGAATTGGCTGGCGACCGTGCATTTGCGAACGACGAAGCGATTGTTGGCGGCACGGCTCGTATTGACGGCAAACCAGTGATGATTATTGGTCATCAAAAAGGCCGTGAAACAAAAGAGAAAATTCGCCGTAATTTCGGTATGCCAAAGCCTGAGGGGTATCGCAAAGCGTTGCGCTTAATGGAAATGGCTGAGCGTTTTAAAATGCCAATTATCACGTTTATCGACACGCCGGGCGCTTACCCTGGTATCGGTGCTGAGGAGCGTGGTCAATCGGAAGCGATTGCTCGTAATTTAAAAGTCATGGCACGTTTGAATACGCCGATTATTTGTACCGTTATCGGTGAAGGTGGATCGGGCGGGGCATTAGCTATTGGCGTGGGTGACCGCGTGAATATGTTGCAATATTCGACCTACTCGGTTATTTCACCGGAAGGCTGTGCATCGATTCTTTGGAAGAGCGCCGAAAAAGCTCCTTTAGCAGCTGAAGCAATGGGTGTAACTGCACAACGTTCGAAAGAGCTAGGCTTAATTGATTCAATTATTGCAGAGCCGATTGGTGGTGCGCATCGGGATCATCAAGAAATGGCGCGTCGATTGAAGAAACAATTACTAGCAGACCTCGACTCATTGGTGAATCTAGATAGCGCAGCTCGCCTCGAGCAGCGTTATCAAAAGCTGATGTCATTTGGTTATTGTTAAACTGGAGTGATGCGCGTTGAATAATGCGACATCGACAACGAATAATAAAGGGGACAGTGGCAACACTGATCCCCTTTATACGTTGTTTAAGCAACGTCTGTTAGCGCTAGAACCGAAGCCACACCAGCAAATTGTCGTGTGCCTCGGTGGAGGGGCGGACTCGCAAACTGTACTTGATTTAACTGACCATTTTCGCACCGAATCTCCACAGTTCAATTTTTTGGCCGTGCATTTAGATCACGCATTTCATCCGAATTCGGGTGATTGGGCGCAAGGCCTCGTTGAAGACTGCCAACGTCGAAATTTTCCGATGATTTGCGAGCCGCTACAAGTGCCGTCCGGTAGTCGTATTAGTAAAGAGGCTGCGGGGCGCGAGGCGCGCTATCAGCGCTTGAGTGAACTTGCTGACGCCGATGCTATTTTTTTACTTGGCCAACATCGCAATGACCAAATTGAAACCTTTTTACTGCAACTCAAACGTGGCGCAGGGCCCAAAGGTTTAGCGGCGATGGCGATGCAGAGCAAAAAAGGCGGACAAACGTGGTTGCGACCGTTGTTAGATATCAGCAAAGAAGAAATTTATCGTTATGCTAATGCGCGCGAGGTGTTCTGGATTGAAGATGATACCAACTATGACACGAGCATCGAGCGAAATTTTTTACGTCATGAAGTGATTCCAAAGTTAGAGCAGCGTTGGCCACATTTTGGTCAAGCGGTACTGCGAAGTGCGCAACTTTGTAGTGAGACGCAACAGCTTATGGAGCAATTGTTGGACGATCGTGTTCGCCCCCATATTGATAGTCAGGGCCGCTTAGCAACGCGTTGGCTACAACATACAGATGAACAATTGCAACGTGGTGTTTTGCGATATTGGTTGCAACACCAGCAAGCTGCGATTCCGTCGTATGCGCAACTGGAACAGTTACGCACGCAAATGCTATTGACGACCAATGACGCCAGCCCTTGTGTTGAATGGGCTAACTGTGCAGTGAAGCGGATTACCGCCGATAACAAAGACAGACTACTTGTTCTTACTCTGAAGTCACGCTAGGTTGTGTGACTTCGTCATTTTGTTCAAGGAACAATATGGATCAGCGTAAAGCCATTTTCTACGCACTTGCCGCAGTGTTGCTTTGGTCGACCGTCGCAACGGCTTTTAAGTTAGCACTACGTTATTTAACGCCACTGCAATTACTCACAATTGCTGCCTTTACTAGCCTGCTAACGTTTGCCGTCATTTTGTCAGTGCAACAACGTTGGCGCGAAGTCTGGCAAGTAGGGCGTGAACGTTTCGGTTTCTATGCGTTACAAGGCTTCATTAATCCCGCCGCCTACTATTGGGTGTTGTTTGCGGCATACAACCAATTACCTGCGCAGCAAGCTCAAGCCATAAATTACACTTGGGCAATCACCATGTCGCTTCTAGCAGTGCCGTTTTTGCATCAAAAACTCACGGCAAAAGAACTGTTTGCTATGCTATTAGCCTATGCTGGCGTTTTCTTAATCGCGACTGGAGGCAATTGGGACTTCGCACAAACGAATTGGATTGGTATCGGCCTCGCTCTGTTTAGCACCTTACTCTGGGCAAGCTACTGGCTGATAAACACTAAGAATACGGATAAACCGGTACCTGCGTTATTTTGGTGTTTTGCGTGGGGAAGTGGCTGGCTAGTACTGTTTAATCTCCTTAGTTCAAGTGCTGACTCAGGAATAAATTATTTCAATCTTAGCTGGCAGGGAATATGGGCAGGGATCTACGTTGGTCTTTTTGAAATGGGTATCACCTTTTTCTTGTGGCTTACTGCAATGCGATTAGCCACGAAAACAGCACAAATCTCAACGTTGATTTTTTTAAGCCCATTTATTTCATTGATCTTAATTTATTTTATACTCGGTGAAACCATTCAAATAACCACGCTAATTGGCTTGTCGCTTATATGCGTTGGTTTGTATCGACTGCGGGAGTGACTGTGAATAGCGGGTTTACTGATGTTTTACTGTTGTTGGCGATTGCTGTCGTATTGGTCTGGGCATTTCGAAAAGTCAAACTACCGGCAATATTAGCCTATTTAACGGCTGGCATTATTGCCGGTCCTGATGTTATGGAATGGATCGCTGACCCAGATGAGTACCACTTTGTAGCAGAGCTCGGTATTGTCCTTTTACTCTTCTCACTTGGTCTCGAATTCTCTCTCCCCAAAATGATTGCAATGCGCGGTCAGGTATTCGGTTTGGGGGCAGGGCAAGTCGTGATTTGTACGACCTTGTTCGCGTTACTGGCTGTATATTTTGTTGATGACTGGGTCAGTGCATTTATTATTGGCTGTACTCTAGCTCTGTCCTCAACAGCCGTGGTTATAAAGCAACTTGGTGAATCTTCTCAACTTACTTCTAAAAAAGGCCAAATGACAGTCGCCGTGCTGTTATTCCAAGATATCGCCGTTGTACCGATGTTGATTGTGATTCCTTTACTGGCGTCAAATAACGATATTTCCATGTGGGAAAGCCTCGGCTATGCCTTATTGAAGGGAACTGGAGTAGTTTTGGTCTTGATGGCGATCGGTAAATGGGTATTACCTCATGTATTTCGTGAAATTGCCAAGTTGCGAACTGATGAACTGTTTGTGTTAGCAACATTATTGGTCGCCTTGGTAGCTGGTGGTATGACTCACTTATTTGGCTTATCAATGGCTTTAGGAGCATTTTTAGCTGGGATGATGCTAGGAGAAAGTAAATATAAACACCAGTTGGAAGCTGATATTCGACCTTTCCGAGACATATTGATGGGTCTATTTTTCATTACTGTCGGTATGCAGTTAGACCTTGATGTTTTTGTCGCAAATATACATTGGATTATTGGAGTTGTTCTTGGCGTTGGAATCGTAAAGCTACTCATTATACGAACTCTGGCCGTATTAATGGGCGAACGCAAAGAAGATGCTTGGGGATCTGGATTGATGTTATTCCAAATGGGAGAGTTTGGTTTTGTACTGGCATCACTTGCTTTGAGCTTTAAACTATTCGATCAGACGACAGCCTCAATTTTAGTTGGTGTTGGCGTGTTTGGCATGGCGTTAACGCCGTTAGTAATTCAACGATGCAAATCTTTTGTGAGTTATATTATTAGTCCGATATCACAACTGGACGAAGAAAATCTACCGCATCCAACTAACGAACATTCCCGCGTACTTATTCTTGGTTTTGGTCGTGTAGGTCAAACCATCGCTCGATTTTTAAGTAACGAAGGCATTGATTATTTAGCGATTGATCATGATGCGAAGCGAGTTCAAGAAGCTGTTGCTGGTGGTCAAAAAGTATTCTTTGGCAACGCCATCCGCCGCGATATTTTAAAAGCAGTTCATGCGGATGAAGCAGAGCTCATTATTATTAGCTTTGCAGATGATGAGCGAGCGCTTGATGTTTTAAAAGCAATTAGAAATCTTAATGATCACGCTGAAATTATTGTTCGGAGCCGTGATGATATGCGACTCAAAGCCATGATGGAAGCCGGCGCAACCCAAGTGGTACCCGATACCCTAGAAGCAAGTCTCATGTTAGTTTCGCAAATTCTAAGTCGATCTGGAGTTCCAATTCGGAAAATTCTTTCACGATTGGATCATGCGCGTCGCTCGCATTATGGTGACATGCATGGGTTCTATCCGGGCGAGACTACCGATATGGACCCTGAAAAACTTGATCGATTGCAGTTTTTACATGCTGTGTCACTGCCAAGGAATGCTTATGCCTGCGGTAAAAAATTGATCGAATTAGGTCTTGATGATCTGAATCTACAAATAAAATCAGTACGCCGAGGGGAAGAAGAATTTACAGAAGTTCATGGTGACTTTGAATTGATGAACGATGACATCGTATTATTATCCGGTGGACCGCGAGCAATAGAAGCTGGGGAGAGCTATTTATTAAACGGCTAAAGGCTAGATCCCGACTCGTTTACAACTGCTAACACATTGTTACTAACGGCGATGGCAAGATTTCGTCATACTATACGGTATGAAATAAATTTAAGAATTTTAACTTACGGAACTGGGATGTTATGGCCTTTAAGAAACGCGCACTATTACCCCCTCTCATTTTAATTGTCGCAATTCTATTATTGATTTTAATGACAGTTTTACGTCCTAAGCCGCCGCAGCGCAGTACTGAACGACCACCAGTGCTAGTCGAGGTGGTTGAAGCACAACCTGAAAATATTCGTTTTCAAGTCAATGGACAAGGGAACGTGAAGCCTAAGCATATGACCAATTTGGTTACGCAAGTGAGTGGGCAAGTTATTGAAGTTTCGGATAACTTTGTAAATGGTGGCTTTTTCAAGAAAGGCGATGTGATTATCCGTATTGACCCAGATGATTATCGCGTAGCGCTACAAAGCGCGAAAGCGTCACTGGCTCAAGCGAAAGCCGCGTTGGCTGAAGAAAGTGCGCGGGCACAAGTCGCCAAAGATGAGTGGGAATCGCTCCAAATGGGCGAGATTCCAGCATTAGGTATACGTGAACCTCAGGTAGCAAGTGCGGTTGCTGCTGTTCAATCAGCGGAAGCTGCGGTAGCTAAAGCGCAACGAGACTTCGATCGAACCGTCATTCGTGCGCCGTACGACGGCATCCTACAGAATAAAAATGTCGATATTGGTCAGTTTCTCAGTGTGAATACGCAAGTAGGTGCCCTGTTTGGCTCAGAAGTTGCGGAGATTCGTGTACCTTTAAGTGATCGTGATCTGGCTTATATTGATTTACCTGAAGCGAATCATGATGGTGCCTACCCTCATGTCGCATTGACTAGTGACGTTGCGGGTGAAAAATACACTTGGCACGGAAAGCTTGTTCGTAGTGAGGGTGTTCTTGATCAAAATAGTCGTGTGATATACGGCGTTGTGGAAGTGGAAGACCCATACAATCAGAAAACCGACCGTCATCCAGTGCCGTTACGATTCGGCCGTTTTGTCGAGTTGGTCATTGATGGTATTGAAGCACAGCAAGTATTCCGAGTGCCGCGGTATGCTTTATCCATTAATAATACGTTGTGGGTTGTGGATGAAGAGCGGCGTTTAGAACAGCGTGAGGTGAATATCGTTCGTTCAGAAGCGCAACATGTGGTGATCAATGACGGTTTAGAGAGTGGCGATTTGGTTGTATTGACTCAGTTATCGAATGCGCTACCAAGCATGAAAGTGCGAATTCCGGGCGATCCAATCATCGAGCAGCAAGAAACCAAAGAGCAGCCAGCTGAAGGTGTAGCAGGTAACGACAATGAGTAAGTACGATATCGACCCGAAAAAAGGCATTATTGCTTGGTGGGCGAATAACTCTGTTGCCGCCAACCTATTAATGGCATTGATCATCATCACTGGTATTTTCATGGTGGGACAGGTGCGCAAGCAAATGTTCCCTGAAATTGAGCTGAATATCATTAGTATTCAGGTACCGTTTCCGGGCGCTGCGCCGCAAGAAGTAGAACAAGGTGTATTAGTTCGTATTGAAGATGCCATTGAAGACGTGAATGGTATCGAGCGGGTTACTTCCACTGCCCGTGAAGGCAACGGCTCCGTTTCAATTGAAGTTGAAAGTGGTTACGACGTCCAGGTCGTCATGGACGAGATTAAAATGCTCGTTGATGCCATTCCTAGCTTTCCTCAACAGATCGAAAAACCAAATATTTATCGAATTCGACCGCAACGTCAGGTGATTTGGATTAGTGTATTCGGTGATGTTAATGAAGCCACGCAGAAAGAACTCGCCAAACAAATTCGTGATGACATTAAAGATATTGGCGGTATAACCAAAGTTGACGTGGTGGGTGCTCGTGATTACGAAATTTCAGTAGAGATCTCTGAAGCTGATTTACAACGCTATAACTTGACCTTCCAAGATATTGTCACAGCCATTCGTGGAACCTCGTTAGATGTTGCAGGGGGTTCAATTCGCACGCCGAACGGCGATATTTTGCTACGCGCAAATAATCAAGCCTATGTTGGTGATGAGTTTGAACAAATCGTTTTGATCAAACGTCCAGACGGCACCCGATTGACTTTGGGCGATATTGCAACCGTACAAGATGCGTTTATTGAGCGTCGTCGGTTCACACAATTTGACGGTAAAATGTCGACTTTCGTGCGTGTTGACTCAGTTGGCGATCAAAATGATTTAAGAACTGCAGAGTTAGTGAAGAGTTACATTGACCGCAAGCAAAAAGAGCTTCCTCCAGAAGTTCAAATCGCGCACTGGGGTGATTCATCGTATTACCTCCAAGGTCGACTCGATTTAATGATCGACAACATGCTTTTCGGCGGTGCGCTCGTGTTTATTATGCTGGCGTTATTCTTGCAGCTTCGCCTCGCATTCTGGGTCATGATTGGTATTCCTTTGTGTTTCTTAGGAACCATCGCACTCATGCCACTCCCCATGTTTGACATATCAATCAATATGATTTCACTGTTTGGCTTTATATTGGTGCTGGGGATAGTGGTGGATGACGCCATTGTTATTGGGGAAAGTGCCTATTCTGAGATTGAAAAGAACGGCAAATCAATTGATAACGTGGTGATTGGTGCGAAGAAAGTGGCCATGCCGGCAACGTTTGGTGTACTCACCACCATGGTGGCGTTTATTCCGATGCTCATGGTTGAAGGTGGCATGGGCGCCATTTGGGAATCCATCGCGTGGGTTGTTATTTTATGTTTGGCGTTCTCACTGGTTGAATCAAAGTTTATTCTGCCGGCCCACATTGCACACATGAAATTCTCCAAAGGCGGTAATGAGAAGCAAAA
This sequence comes from Pseudidiomarina marina, assembly GCF_044807045.1. NCBI lineage: Bacteria > Pseudomonadati > Pseudomonadota > Gammaproteobacteria > Alteromonadales > Idiomarinaceae > Pseudidiomarina > Pseudidiomarina marina. The sequence goes on from NZ_CP085233.1 coordinate 1,316,466, forward strand.
TGGCTTCCAGCGTGTCCGTAACAAAATTTCTAATGGTCTGCTCTATTTTGCTAAGACTTACTATCAACCGTTCTTGAAGAAGTGCCTACATTATCGTTACACCACGCTGGCTGCTTTTATCGGCTTGTTTATTCTTTCGATTGGTTTAATCGCCGGTGGTACAGTGCGCTGGGTATTCTTCCCAAATATTCCGAGCGACTTCATTCAAGCCAATGTAACGATGCAACCTGGCGCTTCTGAAGAGTCAACCATTCGCACGTTACAGACAGTTGAGCAAGCATTGCTTGATGTGGATAAGAAAGCTGAGCAAGATGATGGCGAAAACATTATCAAACATGTCAACGTGTGGATGAATGGAACCACCAGCGGCACCGTTTTCGCTGAACTTGAAAAGGGCGAAGACCGTAACCTTGACGGGTTTGCGATTATCAATAATTGGCGTGAATCGACCCCCGAAATTGCCGGTGTGAAAGCGCTAAACTTCCAAGGAAGTATTGGCGGCGGCGGTGGTTTTGACGTTGAGTTTCAGCTAACCGGTGAAAACCTTGAGGAGCTCGCCGCAGCGGCAACGTTATTGAAGCAAGATCTTGCCCAATTCGACGGCGTTTTTGATATCGAAGATACCTTTGGCGAAGGTAACGATGAAATTATTCTTGAACTGAAACCGCTAGCGACAGCGATGGGGATCACCCTGCAAGAGCTAGCGAGCCAAGTACGTTACGCTTTCTATGGTGCTGAAGCACAGCGAATTCAACGTAATGACGAAGAAGTGAAAGTTATGGTGCGCTACCCGCTGTCGGAGCGTCAGTCAGTTGGTAATCTTGAAGATATGAAGCTACGCACTGCGGATGGTTCATTAATTCCATTTACCGAGTTAGCTGACGTACGCTTTGCGAAAGGCTATAACACCATTACACGCATCAATCGTGAGCGCTCAGTAAACGTGCGTGCTCGCGTCGATAAAGAGAAAGTGCAGCCATTTGATATTGTTCGCCAAGTTCGGGAAGACAAAATTCAGCCGATTCTTGATCGCTATCCTTCGGTAGGATTCCAACTTGAAGGCGCATCACAAGATGAAGCCGAAGCGACCAATTCACTGGCGCTTGGATTTATGTTGGCACTATTTGCTATTTACGCGTTAATGGCAATTCCATTGAAATCGTATAGCCAGCCGTTGATCATCATGTCGGTGATACCATTTGGCATGATTGGCGCGGTAGTTGGCCATTGGATTTTGGGTATGCCAATTTCCATTCTGAGCTTGTTCGGTATTATTGCGCTGGCGGGGGTTGTGGTGAATGACTCACTGGTGATGGTTGATTATGTTAACCGCGCCCGAGCTGACGGTGAGAGTTTGCGAAAAGCCGTTACTGAGGCCGGGGTGGCCCGCTTCCGTGCGATTATTTTGACCTCATTAACAACGTTTTTCGGTCTTGCACCGATTGTGCTTGAGAAGAGTATGCAGGCACAGCTGGTGATTCCAATGGCGATTTCGTTAGCCTTCGGTATTCTTTTTGCAACAGTCATTACGTTGTTGCTGGTACCAAGTTTATACCTGATCTTGAACGATATGCGTCGCGGTATGAAGACTATGCTAAGTTGGTATGGTCTGACCAAGCCACCAGAACCGAAATCAGAACAACAAAATTCCGTCACATAATGTTAAACTATTGACCTTACACTAATAGATGCTAGCAGCAATAATGCTGCTAGCGTTTAGTCACAGGAAGGTCATGCATGAACTTGGCGCTTATTGATATCGTCGCATTGCTGTTTTTTGTGTCCGTCTGGGTTATCTATACCCAATTTGCACGATTGCGAGCCCGTACTACCTACAGTCTTTCTCACATTTTACGCCAACTTCGTATTGATTGGATGCGAACCCTCACCCGCAAAGAACATCAGATTGCTGATGCGGCGCTGCTTGGGAATGTGGAACGCACGGTAACGTTCTTCGCTTCATCAACTGTTCTGGTATTGGCTGGTGTACTTACGTTGTTAGCGTCGGCCGATAAGGTGGTTGAAGTATTGCAATCGATTCCGTACACCGCTGATACCGCTCCCGACAAAGTACAATTCAAGCTCGCGGTACTATCGTTACTGTTTGTATTCGCATTCTTCAAATTTACATGGTCGATTCGGCAGTTCGGTTTTGTCTCGGTGCTTATGGGAGCGGCTCCGCAATATCGCTCAACCGAATTTACCGACGAACAGCGTGAAATATTTGCGCGACAAGCTGCCAAAGTGATCGACCAAGCTGGCCATGAATATAACAATGGACTGCGCTCGTATTATTTTGCGCTAGCATACTTATGTTGGTTTATTCATCCGTATTTATTTATTGCTTCGACGGCAGTTGTCGTGGCGGTGCTTTATCGTCGTGAGTACCGTTCAAAAGTACTTAGAGCCCTGCTAGCGACCAAAGGGTGGGAACCAGGCCCGATCAAAGAAAATGGAGAATCACAGTGACACTTGATGTATTGAAGTGGACGATTGCGAGTTATTTTGAAGCCACTGGGCAAGCCTTGCCTGATTTGCCAGACGTGCTTGGCCCCTATGAGGGGGAATCGCTAGTCGGCACAGCAATGCGAACTAAATCGGCTCGAATTGAATTTTGGGATGCGGGGGTGATAGCGGTTGAACCTGATCAGCCGGGCGATAAAGATGTTATCTTTTCATGTGCGGTGCACGGTGATGAAACGGCTCCCATTGAAATTGTGCGAGATATGATTACGGATATCCTCGCAGATAATTTGGCGGTCACACACCGGACGTTATTCCTAATTGCTAATCCCGCAGCGATTGTGAACGGTACTCGTTTTATTGATGTGAATATGAATCGATTGTTTAGTGGGGCTCATGTGCAAGGTGATACACCAGAGCATCGTCGTGCGGCAAAACTAGAACAGTATGTTTCACGCTTTTTTAAACAGCAGCGTCGCTATCACTACGATTTGCATACCGCAATTCGAGACTCAGCTCATGAAAAGTTTGCGGTATATCCATTTACTCATGGTGGCCCTTATAAGAAGGAGCAGCTGACTTTCTTAGCTGAATGCGGCGTCGATACGATCTTATTGAATCAAGCACCTACCACTACCTTCAGTTATTACAGTGTTCGCGAGCATAATGCCGATGCGTTCACGGTCGAATTGGGTAAGGTTCGTCCATTTGGCGAAAATGATATGAGTCGATTTACCGATGCTGACACGATGTTCCGTAAACTTATTAGTACAAGTGAATTGGATCTCCCGAAATTTGATAGCAACCGTCATCACGTATACGACGTAAGCCGTTCTATAGACCGCACCGCCGAAGACTTTCGCCTGAACTTTGCTGATAATGTCGCTAATTTTACCGAGTTTGAGTTAGGTCATCTGTTGGCGGTTGATGGTGAAAATGAATATACAGTAGAGCAACCAGGCGAACGAATTATATTCCCGAATGCCAAAGTGGCGCTCGGACAGCGCGCTTTACTGACCGTTGTACCCATGCCAGTTGAGAACTTGAAACTGGTCTGATTTTTAACTTTTTATGACGCACCTTGTTTGCATGTCAGTTGACGTAAAGGTAAAGTGTGCGCAATTTTTCTTAGAACGAGAAAGTTATGGCGAAAGATAAACAACATCAGTTGGACATCGTGACCAAACCGCAGTTTATTGACGGTTCGGCGCTGAAGATTCCAATGCTACAGATCCTCGCTGAGGACGGTACCATTCGTAAAGGTGCAGAGCAGCCAGAAATGGACAAAGAGCTCGCGCTTAAGATTTTCGACACGATGCAATTTATCCGCATTTTGGACGAGCGCATGATTGCTGCGCAACGCCAAGGCCGGATCAGCTTTTATTTGTCGTCGTTGGGTGAAGAAGCAGCCAGTATTGGTTCAGCTGCTGCGCTGAGTGACGATGACATGATCATGGGGCAATACCGAGAGCAGGGCGCATTGGCGTTTCGTGGCTTTACGGTAGAGCAGTTCATGAACCAGTTATTCTCGAACGAGCGCGATCTTGGTAAAGGCCGCCAAATGCCAGTTCACTACGGCTGTGCGGAGTTGAATTTCATGACTATCGCATCGCCATTGGCAACTCAAATTCCTCAGGCGACCGGCTATGCATATGGCCAAAAGATGGATAAATCGGGCAACTGTACCATTTGTTACTTTGGCGAAGGCGCAGCCTCTGAGGGCGATTTCCACGCAGCATTAAATATGGCTGCGGTTTATAAAGTGCCAGCGATTTTCTTCTGCCGTAACAATGGGTATGCCATTTCAACGCCATCACAGGGCGAACAGTACGCCGGCGACGGTATTGCACCGCGCGGTGTTGCTTACGGTATGAAAACCATTCGTGTGGATGGTAACGACCTTTTTGCTGTGTATAAGGCAACGCAAATGGCGCGTAAATTAGCCGTTGAAGAAAATGAGCCGGTACTGATTGAAGGAATGAGCTACCGCATGGCGGGGCACTCCACGTCAGACGATCCAACTGGCTATCGTACCCGCGAAGAAGAAGATGCGTGGCGGGCAAAAGATCCGGTTGTACGTTTCCAAAAATGGTTACAGAACCAAGGTTGGATTAGCGAAGACGAAGCACAGAAGAACTATGATGAGAAAAAAGCAGCAGTATTGGCGGCCTTGAAGTCAGCTGAAACTGTGCCGGTGCCACACATTGATGAGATTATCGAAGACGTCTATGACACGCCACCGAAGCATCTCAAGAAACAACTTGAGGCGCTGAAAGCGCATATTCGCAAATACCCGGAAGCTTATCCGAAAACTGCGTCGCGTATTGATGGGGGTGACAAATAATGGCCAAGATGAATCTCTTACAAGCCATCAATAATGCGCTTGATATCGCGATGGCGAAAAGTGACAAAGTTTATAGCTTTGGTGAAGATACCGGTGCATTTGGCGGGGTATTCCGTGCAACCTCTGGTTTAACTGAGAAGTACGGTCGTCATCGCAACTTCAATACGCCGCTGGTTGAGCAGGGCATTTTAGGTTTTGCTAACGGTTTAGCATCGCAAGGTAGTTATGCGGTTGCCGAAATTCAATTCGGTGATTACATCTTCCCAGCGTTTGACCAAATTGTGAATGAGTCGGCGAAATTCCGTTATCGTTCTGGTGACGAGTTTAACGTGGGTGGGTTGACTATTCGTACGCCATACGGTGGTGGTATTGCTGGTGGTCACTACCATTCACAATCACCAGAAGCTTACTTTGCGCATACGCCGGGCTTAAAGATTGTGATGCCACGTAACCCGTATATGGCAAAAGGCTTGTTGTTGAGTGCGATTTTCGACAAAAACCCAGTGTTGTTTATGGAGCCGAAGCGTCTTTATCGCGCGTCTGTCGGTGAAGTACCAGAGGAAGAGTATACCCTTGAACTTGGCAAAGCTGATGTGGTGAAAGAAGGTAAAGATATTACCGTATTAGCTTGGGGCGCACAGGTTGAAATGGCCGAAAAAGCGGCAGAAATGGCGGCGAAAGACGGTATCGATTGTGAAGTGATCGATTTGGTCAGCATCCTCCCATGGGACGTTGACACCGTTGCTGAATCGGTGCGTAAAACAGGTCGTTTGGTGATTACGCAAGAAGCACCAATTACCGGCGGCTTCGCCAGTGAAGTGGCGGCAACCATTCAAGACGAATGTTTCTTGTACCTTGAGTCGCCTATCGCTCGTGTGTGCGGTTTGGACACGCCATATCCGTTAAGCCACGAGAAAGAATACTTTGTGGATCACCTGAAAGTGTACGAAGCGATTAAAGCTTCGATGACTTACTAAGAGGCCTTTGATATGAGTAAAGATTTTATCTTACCAGACATCGGCGAAGGTATTGTCGAGTGCGAAATCGTTGAGTGGTTGGTTAAAGAAGGCGACAGCATTAAAGAAGATCAGCCGGTGGTTGATGTGATGACCGATAAAGCTTTGGTGCAAATTCCAGCCAAAGAAGACGGTGTTGTTGCGAAGCTTTATTACGAAAAAGGTGATATCGCTAAGGTGCATGAGCCGTTATTCGCAATCGACAGTGGTGATTCTAGTTCAGAGAATAAACCAGCTGCAGCCGAGCCGAAGCAAGAGGCTACTCCAAAGCAAGGTGACTCAGGCAGCACAGTTACTGACTTTATTTTACCGGATATCGGCGAAGGTATTGTTGAGTGTGAAATTGTCGAATGGCAGGTGAAAGAAGGCGACACTATCGAAGAAGATCAGCCGGTGGTTGATGTGATGACCGATAAAGCCTTGGTACAAATTCCTGCGAAAGAAAATGGTGTTGTTGAGAAGCTGTATTACAAACAAGGTGATATTGCCAAGGTACACGAACCATTGTTTGCAATTCGTGTGGCCGGCAGTGCATCTACTGCTGATACGAATCAGTCGGCACCGGCAGCTTCGAGCCAGAAAGAATCAACAGCTGTAAGCAATAAGCCGCAAGCAGGCACTACCGAAGCGCCAACTGCAGCGCGTCAAGGTAAAGCAATTGCCAGCCCTGCGGTGCGTCGTCGTGCCCGCGAACTGGATGTGGATATTAGTCAGGTATCGGGCTCAGGTGCGAAAGGTCGCGTGATGAAAGAAGACGTTGAAGCGTTTGCGAAGGGTGACCAAGCGAGCGTTGCGACCACATCCGCCGCAGCAACTAGCACCAGTGAGCCAAAAGTTGGCGGTACTCGCGTTGAACCGATTCGTGGCGTAAAAGCCGCCATGGCTAAGCAAATGATGAAGTCGGTCAGCACTATTCCGCACTTCACTTATGCAGACGAATTTGATTTGACCAATGTGATGGCATTGCAGAAACAATTGAAAGAACGTTATGCCGATGACGGTATTCGCATCACGATGATGCCTTTCTTTATAAAAGCCTTATCGCTTGCGTTGAAAGAATTCCCTGTGATGAATGCGCAAGTGAATGATGATTGCACCGAAATCACCTATTTTGACGACCATAACATTGGCATGGCCGTAGATACCAAGATTGGCTTGTTAGTACCAAATGTTAAGCAAGTACAAAACAAGAGCATTATCGAAGTAGCGCAGGAAGTGACTCGTTTAACCCAAGCGGCTCGTGAAGGCCGCGTGGCGCAAGAAGATATGAAAGGCGGAACCATTTCCATCTCTAATATCGGCGTTATTGGTGGTACAGTTGCAACGCCAATCATTAACAAGCCTGAAGCAGCGATTGTGGCCTTAGGCAAAGTGCAAGAGCTACCGCGTTTTGATGCGCAAGGTCAGGTTGTTGCACGCAAAATTATGACTGCAAGTTGGTCTGGTGATCACCGTATTATTGATGGTGGCACGATTGCGCGCTTTAACAAACGCTGGCAGGAGTTTTTAGAAGACCCAACTAGCATGTTAGTCCATATGAAATAGTCGACTTGTCTCATAATTAGTCATACAAAAAGGTCAGCTTGCTGACCTTTTTTATTGTTCATAAAACTAAATTGCTAAAGCAAAACGTATATGTGACGATAACTTGGTTTTCGGTTAAATAAACGTAAAGGCAACTATGGATTTTCCTGACTCGATTAAACAACAAACCTGCCGAGATTGCTTAAGTGGTCAATCACTTGGTTTTGAAATTCGCATGGCTTTTCAACCAATTGTCGATTGGCACAAGCAGCATATCGTATCTTATGAGGCTCTTGTGCGTGGTCCTCAGGGGGAGGGGGCTGGTTGGGTATTCGAACGCGTGAATGAAAGCAATCGTTACTATTTTGACCAAGCTTGTCGTGTGAAAGCTATTGAAACCGCCGCTCGTTTGGGTTGCGATACGTTTCTAAATATCAATTTCCTACCAAATGCTGTTTATAATCCAGAAACTTGTATCAAAGCGACAATTGAAGCGGCTGATATGTACGCGTTTGATATGACGAAATTGATATTTGAAGTTACGGAAAGCGAACAAATTATCGACAAAGACCATTTGCAACGAATATTTAGTAGCTATTCGAAGCGCGGGTTCAAAACTGCCATTGATGATTACGGCTCAGGATTTTCGCGAATGGATTGGCTGACGGACTTGCGGCCTGATATTTTGAAGCTAGATATGCAACTGATAAGAGACATTGATCAATCGCACGATAAGCAAAAGATAGTACGAGATGTCGCAAATGTGTGCCGATTACAAGGAACACAAGTTTTAGCCGAAGGAATTGAGACCAAAGAAGAATTAGATTGTTTGTTAGATCTTGGTATTCATTTGTTTCAGGGGTATTATTTAGCCAAGCCAACACTAGAAGAATTGGCAAAGGTTCCGTTTGAAGTGTTGTAGATAAATGGTCAATTAATAATAATAAACAAACAGGGAGTGTCGATAATGCACTTTTGGCGCTATGGGTTACTTGGCACGTTCGCCATATTTAGTACCATCGCGCTGGCAGCTGCGGAATCGCTCCCTCTTAACCAATCACCAGAAACATCCTCAATTCCTTTAAATCAATATGCCTTGCGCAGTTGGAACACTCGTGATGGCTTACCACATAACTCGATAAATCGAATTACGCAATCGCATGAGGGTTACCTCTGGCTTGCGACGTGGGAAGGTCCAGTGCGCTACAACGGGCGCTCGTTCAGAATTTACGATGACACAACAGTCACTAAAATGCGTGAAGCTGGTGCCTTAAGCGTGGATTACGATGAATCGAGTCAGGAAATAGTGTTTAGCGGTCCGCGCGGAAGTGTTGTTACTTACCGTAACAATAACTGGACACCCGAAATTATTGGCGAGAATTTTGTATTTGATACCGTTGTTGATTACAACGAGGTTCGCTGGGCGGCAACAGCGAAAGGGGTTTATCGATTAAAGGAAGGCGAGGAACCGGTTCACTACACAGAACGTAATGGCTTACCAACAGATTTCACCTTTCGATTATTTGCCGTTTCACAAAGCGAAAGCCATGATGCGAGGTTATATGTGGGAACGCGACGCGGCGTTGCCTATTACGACGAGAAAACCGATTCATTTATTGCAATAAAGTCGATAACGCAAGCTCAAGTGCGGGCGCTAACGATGCTTAGCAATGACACAATTGTTGTGGCAAATGATGACGGCTTATTTTATCTCCCCCCGCAAGCCTCAGATTTTATCCCTTGGCCATACGCCATGAAGGATCGTGTAACTGCGCTAAGTGAAACCAGTGAAGGTTGTTTATTAATTGGCACCTTTACCAGAGGGGTCGGGCGACTCTGCCAGCACTCTGAAGATTGGTTAAGTATTGAAAATGGGTTACCTAATTCACACGTACTCGATATTTATCGAGATAACGACGGGACAATTTGGATTGGTACTCATGGCGGTTTAGTGCAATTACGCAAGGCATTATTCCGCAGCTTTACACCTCACCATGGATTGAAAGGCGCCTATGTTCGGTCAGTAAATACCGATAGCATGGGGCGAGTGTGGGTTGGTACCAACGATGGTATCAGTCGACAAACAACGACATCGAATGACTGGATAGCATTTGAAGCTTTGAAAAGCGATCCGAAACTTTCGGCTTTGTCGGTTTTAAGTCTTGCGCATGGCAAAGATGACATTGTTTATGTTGGGAGCTATACCGAAGGGTTACTCCAACTAATCGACGGCAAGATAACGGCACAATTGAGCCGCGAGCAAGGATTTGCAAGTAACGAAATTCGGGTGGTTTTGCCGTTAGAGCAAACCGATCTTTTGTTAGTTGGTACCGCGCGTGGACTTTATTTAGTTCGTACAAAGTCGGGGGCGTTTGAAGTAGTTCGGCATTATACTACAGCTGACGGCATGGCGGCCGATTTCGTCTCATCTGTAACGATGGATAGCGAAGGGGCACTGTGGGTTAGTTCGACGTTGTCGCTAACTTATTTTAAGCCGTTGGAGGATCACAATTGGCAACCGGAACCTGTTGAATTAGCTTCATTTACCGGCGCTAGTAATATTTTTTCCGGTACCTTTCACAATGGTCGAATTTGGTTTGCTACTGATCATGGCATGCTCACTCGCTCGTTAAAGACGAATGATTGGCAGTGGTTGTCGCGCCGCGATGGTCTACCTTTCGATAAGACATTTACGATTAATTTCGATGCCGCAGATAACCTATGGCTGGGCGGCGCTCGAGGTATCCTTCGCGTTGCCAAGGCTGATCTTGAACGCTGGATGATCGATAACCGATTGACGATTCAGTATCAACTTTTCACGGAAGTTGATGGCATGGTCAGCCGTCAATTGACTACTGGCGGCCCCGCTTCAGTGGTTGATAAAAATGGCCACCTATGGTTTGCCTCAGCGCTTGGCGCCGTCAAGGTCGATCCGGAAGCTGTCGATAAATATAGTCGAAGCTCTCCAGCACCAGTCATTGAATCGATAATCACCGATGAGGGTGAAATTGATGTTGAAAGGCTTATTTCTGCAGACAATACTCGTACCGAATTTAGATATGTTGCGCTTGGCTATCACATGCCCGAGGCGTTGCAATATCAAGTAAGGCTAGTTGGTTACGATTCACATTGGATTGATCGTGGCAATCAGCTGGAAACCGCCTATACAGCCCTTGCTCCCGGTGAATATACCTTTATGGTACGTAGCCGTTATCCGGGTGGTGAATGGTCGCCGGTAACCGCAGTGACGCTCAATAAATCTGCTTACTTCTATCAGAAACCGTGGTTTTGGTTCATTTTTTCTCTCGTTGTTATTTTGTTGGTGAGCCTCGCAATTCATTTACGAATTCGATCACTTCAACATACGAAACGACGCCTGCAACGACTTGTGCAAAAGAAAACCCAAGAACTTGAAGCGATGGCATTACAAGACACATTAACGGGGCTTGCGAATCGTCGCTCATTTGATCAGCAATTAGACCATGAGGTGCAAAATAGTCGTCGCTATAACACACCACTCAGCGTTGCTTTAATTGATATCGACTACTTTAAACAAATTAATGACACCTATTTGCATACCGGTGGTGATGTGGTGTTAAAACAAGTCGCCGAACTATTGCAACAATTAGTCCGTGAAGTGGATGGTGTTGCGCGCTGGGGAGGCGAAGAATTTGCAATTATTTTCCCGCAAACGATGCTCGCTGACGCCGTATTGGTGCTTGAACGTATTCGCGTTGCGATAGAAAATTTGCGTGTTGAGAATTTTGAAGAGGCTAGAATTACGGTGAGCATCGGGGTTACCGAATTGACCAAAGAAGAGAGCTCTGCCGAACTACTTAAAAATGCTGACAGAGCTCTATATACGGCAAAAGAGCAGGGTCGTAACCGTATCGTTACCGTTTAGCAATCATTCGTCGAACTAAGCCAGGGAAAAAGCGTTGTAGAAACGGTGCGAGTTTGGAAAGTCCTGAACCGACAACCACTTCTGCTTTTTGCTTCGCTATCGCTTCAAGCGACTTGCGTGCGCATTCTTCGGCTGAAATACCACCGGCATTATCTGGGTCTTCATGACCTAACGCGGTGCCATCGCCGGTTAACGAATTGTGAGCAACCTGAGTATTAATAAAGCCAGGCAAGATTGAGGTGACAGTTAAGCCATACTGCGCCATTTCTGCCCGCAACGAATCCATAAAACCGATAACACCAAACTTAGCCCCGTTATACCCGCTGCGAAGCTTTGTGCCAACTTTGCCCGCCACACTTGAGACTGTTACGATTTGGCCGGCGCGGCGTTCGACCATGCGCGGTAAGACCAGCTTAGTTAGCGCAATAACACCAAAGTAATCGATTTCCATTAGTTGTCGATACACGGACATATCAGTCTCTAAAATCAACGATCGCTGAGATACGCCAGCGTTGTTAATCAAGATATCAATGATCTGATCACCGAGTGCATCCTTTGCCATTAATGCAGCCTGTTCGGGCTGACTCAAATCGAGAGCCAGAACTTGATGGCGTTCCGGGTGCGCCAATGATTGACGAACTTGCTCAAGTGCATCGTGGCGACGCGAAGTAAGAATTAAATGCGCACCCGCTTCAGCGAGTTGTTGCGCCATGGCTAAACCGATGCCAGAAGAGGCACCGGTTAGCCAGACAGTTTTACCTTGGAAGTAACGCATTGGTTAGCCTGCTGGGTAAACGTAATTCGCTTGGAAACCGAGTGGAATACCAATCATCCAGTAGATGATTAAGAATGCAGACCAAACGACGAGCAATGTCAGGGTAAATGGTAGCATCATTGCAACCAATGAGCCGATACCTGTGCCTTTAACGTAGCGCTGGCAATAAAGTACCACGAGCGGGAAGTACGGCAACAATGGCGTGATGATATTACTGATTGAGTCACCGACGCGGTACGCAGCCTGCGTTAAATCAGGCGAGTAACCCAACTGCATTAACATCGGCACGAAAATTGGTGAAATTAACGCCCATTTGGCCGATGCCGAACCAATAAACAGGTTAATGAACGCGACCAAAATGATAATACCAACCATGGTCACGCCGCCGCTTAATTGTAACGAGCTTAAGAATTGCGCACCTTTAATGGATAGTAGGGTACCGAGATTTGAATCACCAAATGCTTTAATGAATAGGGCACAGAAGAACGCCATGACCATGTAGTAAGCCATGTCTTCCATTGACTTTGACATCGCTTTAATCACATCTTGAGAGTTCTTGAAACTACCTGAGATGAAGCCATGCACAATGCCTGGAATGATAAACAGCAAGAAGATGAGTGGCACAATCATTTGCATTAATGGTGCAGTAAATGAATCAAGATTGCCCTCAGCATCAGCTAACGGAGTATTTTCCGCAATAGCTGCAAAAAATAATCCCACTAAACCTAACACCATTACAAAGACGCTGATAAAGAAAGCTTTGCGATCGCGTGGTGTAACATCATCAAGAACTGGCATATCTTCTTGATCACCATCAATGGTAGCAGTGCGCTGAAGGCGTGGCTCAATTACACGGTCAGTGAGGTACCAGCCGACGATGACAACAACAATAGAAGATGCAGCGGTGAAAAAGTAGTTATTCAGTTGGTTTAATTGAATGGCTGGGTCAAGTATTTGAGCAGCACTTTGCGTAAAACTAGCAAGCAACGGGTCAATGGCCGAAGGGACGAAGTTGGCACTGAAACCACCAGAAACGCCGGCAAATGCGGCTGCAATACCTGCTAATGGATGACGACCAGCGGCATAGAAAATCACACCGCCCAATGGAATCACCAGAACGTAGCCCGCATCAACCGCGGTATGACTCACAATGGCGACCAAAATCAAGACTGGAGTTAGCAATTGTCTTGGTGTGACATTCAGCATCAGTTTAATGGCAACGTTAATAAAACCACTTCGCTCAGCAACACCGACACCCAGCATCGCGACAAGTACCACGCCTAAAGGTGCGAAACCCATGAAGGTGCCAACCATGTTGGCTAGAAAGTTGGCCATTTGATCGCCAGCCAGCAAATTCGTTATGCCAACATTTTCACCGGTAAGCGGGTGAACAGCATCGAACTCAATGCCAGAAAGCAGAAAACTGAAAATCCAAACGATGATTAATAGCCCAAAGAACATCACGGCTGGATCAGGAAGTTTGTTACCGACTTTCTCAACCTTATCGAGCATGCGGTTGAGGAATGTAACTGATTCGTTAGAATCACTCATGAGGAAACCCCTTGTTGTATTGTTATTATGTATGAGACGAAAGTATCATACCGTAACAACCAGCAACAACAAGACGAAAAACATGATTTGTGGAACCGATGAAGCGGGACGCGGACCAATCGCGGGACCAGTGGTAGCCGCCGCTGTGATTCTCGATCCGAATAATCCAATTGAAGGCATCAACGATTCGAAGAAGTTGTCTGAGAAAAAGCGAGAAGCTTTAAGTGCCGAAATAAAGCAAAAGGCACTCTATTGGGCAATTGCACAGTGCAACGCTGATGAAATTGACGCCATTAATATTTTGCAGGCGTCGTTACTGGCGATGAAACGAGCCGTAGAAGCATTGCCGGTGAAACCTGAAAAAGTACTTGTGGATGGCAACAAATTGCCTCAGTTGAGTGTGCCAGCTGAGGCTATTGTCGGTGGTGATGCGCTTGAAGCTTGTATTGGTGCTGCCTCCATTTTGGCAAAAGTAGAACGAGATCGACAAATGCTGGCATGGCATGAGCTCTATCCACACTATGACTTCGCCAAGCACAAAGCCTATCCAACGAAAGCTCATCTAGAAGCTCTGGCCGAGCACGGGCCGTGTCCGGTTCATCGGAAAAGCTTTGGCCCCGTGGCACGAATGCTCGCAGTTACATGCAAACCTGACGAATAAGCGCTCGCAACTGATTTTGCGCAGGTGCTATTTCATCAATGAGAATGAATTCATCCGGTTGATGCGCCTGCGCAATGTTTCCCGGTCCCATCACAATGGTTTGGCAGCCGAGTGCTTGAACAAAAGGGGCCTCGGTGCAGTAATTCGCTGGTTGTGCGGCATTACCCGTCAACTCGCTTGCCAAGCGCACAATTTCGGCATCTTTATCACAACGATATCCTGGTACTGGTTCATGCATGTGCTCGAGGCATACCGCTCCGGGGTAACGCGCTTTCACCGCTGCCAAGCGATGATCAATCAAACCATAGAGTTCGCTAATATTCATGCCGGGCAGCGGGCGCATATCGATATGTAGCTCGCAGCATGCGCAGATGCGATTAGCGGCATCGCCGCCATGAATGGCACCGAAGTTCAGTGTTGGGTAGGGTACCGCAAATGCATCATCGTGATAGCGCTCCTGAAACTCTTTTTGAATACCGCGGAGTTCAGTTATCACGTCATGCATGATCTCGATAGCATTAATACCAGCCGCTGGATTCGAGCTATGTCCTGATTTACCTGTAATACGTACCGCTTCAGTCATATGACCTTTGTGGGTAATAACCGGAGTCATCGACGTCGGCTCACCAATGACGGCAAAATCTGGCTTCAAGTGACCAAACGCATCAAGCTCACGGGCGCCTGCCATGGTGGTCTCTTCATCGGCAGTAGCAAGAATATATAACGGTTTTTTAAGTTGTCGGAGGTCGGTACTGCGTAACGCCTCAATCACGAACGCAAAGAAACCTTTCATATCAGCGGTGCCTAGCCCATATAAGCGGCCGTTGTCTTCTCGCAGTTTAAACGGGTCCTGAGTCCAACGACCTTCGTCCCACGGCACTGTATCCGTGTGTCCGGCCAACATTAAGCCGCCAGATTCGGCGCCGTCGGGAATGTAATGAGCAAGAAGGTTATATTTACCGGCTTGATGATCGAGCTCGTGAATATCAATTTGAAAGCCGAGACATTCGAGCCAAGTCGCCAGTTTATCGATGACCGGTTTATTACTGGTATCCCAACTTGGGTCGAGACAGGAAACTGAAGGAATCGCGACGAGTTCGCGATACATTTGGATAAAGCTAGGAAGCTGCGGCACAACGAATCTCCAAAACGATCATCAATGTGCCACAGCATAGCGCATTTAATTAAAAGTGATAACTACCGCGGAAGCGAACGCCGTCACCATATTCACTATCTTGATAGCCCACACCAACCGATAGATTTGAATCAATGTAGTAATTCACCCCGAATTGGTACTGGTTATCACTGCCGCCATCGGTGTAATCAATCCAACCAATGCCGCCATAGAATTCAAATTGGTCAATGCGTTGACGTACGTTACCCTCAACGCCCCAGAAGTTACTATCAACGGCGCCAAAATCAACATGTCCGACACGCGCGCCGACATCGGCTGTTAAGCCGCTACCCAGCCAAAAATAGCGACTGAGTTTGATACTTAATGCGTCACTGCTGCTGCCCGCATCGTTATCAAAGTTACGGAAATAGCCGCTTACCACATAAGGTGATTTGAATTCGTAAGACCCTTCAACGAAAATGCTGTCGCCGCCATCGTGATCAGCAACGCCAACACCAACGTAGTTGTATGCAGAATGCCCACGGTTTTGCGTTTGATTTTGTTGCGTTTGTGCATTGGCGGTGCCTGCCAACGCAAGACTGGCGGTCAATAATGCGACAGACAGAACACTGTGTTGCAATTTCATCGTGATTTACCTCACTTTTTGCTAGAATCTGCATCGTACGGTAACAACTTAAGATTGTAAGCAAAAGGCGGTTTACGCAAGATTTACCCTTGTTTAGACAGGCTAAAATCCTTAGCATATACGCCTATTTTGATATCTTCATTCCCTAGGAAAAACGTTTCATGAAATCCATTCCGCATATTGATATGAGCCTGTATGGCCAAGACTTTGATGCTTTCGCACAACACGTAGGTGAAGGCTATGAAACCAATGGTTTTGTTGCACTTACCAAGCATGGTATTGACCAGCAGTTGATTGATAATGCGTTGGATATTAGCCGCGAGCTATTTGCACTTCCTGAAGCGGTGAAAAAGCAGTATCACATTCCTGGTGGCGGCGGTGCGCGCGGTTATACGCCATTTGGCACCGAAATTGCCAAAGACGCCAAGCACGTTGATTTAAAAGAGTTTTGGCATGTTGGTCGTGAAATTGATGGCGAACCACCGTTCCCACAACTCACACCGAATGTATGGCCACAAGAATTACCTGAATTCAAAGCCAAAATCCTCAAACTTTATGATGCACTGGACGCTTTAGGTTTGCGCGTATTGGAAGCCTTAGCAGTTTACCTAAAGCAGCCACGCGATTTCTTCAACGATAAAGTGAACTTAGGCAACTCGATTTTACGCCCACTTCACTACCCGCCAATTATCGATGAGGGAACGCCTTCAGTGCGCGCTGGCGCTCACGAAGACATTAATGTATTGACGCTATTAGTCGGTTCGCGCGAACCAGGTTTAGAAGTACTCGCTAAAGATGGTTCTTGGATTCCAGTCACCATTATTGAAGGCGCCATTATCTGTAACGTTGGCGATATGTTGCAGCGCCTTACCAATGGTGTGTTGCCGTCTACCACCCATCGCGTGGTCAACCCGCCAGCGCCTTATAGTCACAAATCGCGTTATTCGATTCCGTTTTTCTTGCACTTTAATCCAGACGTGATGATCACTCCGTTGGAGAGCTGTATTTCGGAAGAGAATCCGCAGCGTTTTGAGCCAATCAGTTCGCATGATTATTTGATGGAGCGTCTCCGCGAAATCGGCTTAGTGAAGTAACAGCAACGACGATATTAGATAATGGATATTGGATATTAGAAAAAGCCAAAAACGCAGTCGCTAATATCTAATATCAAATAGCTAATAGCTGTTTTGTTTTTGACGGGGGGGATGATGAGAACTTGGGTTTGTGTTTTAGTAAGTAGCCTAATGCTGGCGAGCTGTGCTCAACTCCAAGAGCCACAGCCCTTTGCACTGACCGTAGCTCATATAAACGATCATCACTCCCATTTATTGCCGATGGAGCGCACAGCGCTAACGGTTGATGGCGAAACTTATCGGGTTGAAACCGGTGGTTTTGCGCGAGTGGCGACGAAAATTGCGGACATTCGCGCAAGCCAAGACAACGTTTTAGCTTTGCATGCTGGTGATGCGATTACCGGCACGTTGTTTTATACGCTGTTCGATGGCGCCGCAGATGCGGCCTTAATGAATCTGATTTGCTTTGATGCGTTCGCCTTGGGAAATCACGAATTTGATAATGGCGATGCAGGGCTGAAACGGTTTTTGGATTTCTTAGGCATGAGTACCTGCGGTACCGTTGTGCTAGGTGCCAACGTCGAGCCTGAAGTTGGTGTGTCGCCCCTTACTGCCAAAACGCGATGGGATAGCTTTAAACCTTATGCCGTTTATAACGTGGGTGGCGAGCGTGTTGGTGTGATCGGTTTAGATATCGCTGTAAAAACAAAAAACTCGTCACAACCGGATAAAACGACGGTATTTGCTGATGAATATGAAACAGCGAAATATTACGTCGATGAGCTTCGTGGCTTGGGTATCGAGAAGATTGGTTTATTGACACATATCCAATATCGCAACGATCTTGAGCTTGCTGAGCGCCTGCCAGCGGTTGATTTTATAATTGGTGGTGACTCGCATACCTTACTGGGTGATTTTAGTCGCTATGGCTTACCGAGTGTCGGTCCGTATCCAATGCAAGTAGCAAATGCTGATGGTGAAGCTGTGTGTATTGCGCATGCGTGGCAGTACAGTCAGGTGGTTGGCGAACTGGCTATCACGTTTGTCGGTGATCAGGTTGCAGATTGTGGCGGACAAGCTCACTTTTTGGTTGCGGAAGACGCACCTGAAGCTATTCAAAAACTTCCACAGTTTGCTGCTGTCGCGCCAAATGCCGAAGCGGAATCCATGCTAGACCAATATCGCACGAAGCTCGATGAACTCACTTTGCAAGTGATAGCGGAAGTTGACGAGCGTCTCTGCCTGAAACGCATGGGGCCATTAGCATCGGTTGAGTGTGGGGTAGGTCGCCAGTCGGACGCTCATCGCGTGGTTGCTGAGGCGTTTTTGGCCAGTGCGCCGCAAGCTGATTTCGCATTGCAAAATGGTGGCGGCGTACGCCGTGAAATTAATGCTGGTGAGTTAACTGTTGCTGATGCGTATAGCCTATTGCCATTTGCGAATACCCTAGTTGAAGTTCAAATTACCGGGCGTGAAGTGAAACAAGTGCTCGAACAGGCACTGGCGTATGCAATTTCAACAGGTGGTTCTGATGGTGCTTATCCACATGGCGCGGATATTCGCTTTGACGTTGATATGCGTGCCGCTGACGGTCAACGGATTAGTGCGCTTGAGGTGTTGACTGAAAGTGGTTGGCAACCTATTCAGGCCGATCGAATGTATACCATGATTACGAATAGTTTCTTATCGGCAGGAAATGATGGCTGGGCGCTATTAGGTGAGTTGTCAGCCCAAGGCCGTACGACAGATACGTATGTTAATTACGCACAATCATTTGTTGATTGGGCCCGCAAAACAAAAACAATAAAACGGCCGAATTCGCATAGCACACAAAGCTATCGAGCGGCCGAGTAATGACACTCTATAACGTTTCGGACAAAGCTCGATTTGATCTAACCGTTATCGTTCTCGCCTTGTTAACGGCCTTTGGGCCGTTATCCATTGATATGTATCTGCCTGCTTTTGGTGATATAGCCGCAAGCTTTTCCACTGAATCGAATCGCGTTGAATTATCCTTGACCTCGTTTTTTCTTGGGCTATTTATTGGTCAGCTCCTTTACGGTACGGCGTCCGATCGGTTTGGCCGTAAGCCACCATTGTATTTTGGTCTTGTGTTATATGTTGTCACATCAATAGCCTGTGCCTATGCGCCGAATCTAGAAAGCCTAATCGTATTGCGCTTTTTACAAGCCATAGGTTCTTGTGCGGGGCTCGTGATTGCGCGTGCGATGGTGCGAGATTTGTATACGCCGCAAGCGTCGGCACAAGTATTTAGTTTCTTAATTTTAGTGATGGGAATCGCGCCAATCCTCGCACCCTTAGCGGGTGCTTATGTGACCGCAGTATGGGGCTGGCAAGCCATATTTATCATCGTGGCGAGCCTTGCTGTGGCGTGTCTCGCCATAGTTCATGTTCGTTTACCAGAAACTCGCGCACCAAACACAGCTGTGAGAATTCGCTCAAGTCTGCCCATTTATTGGAGCGTGTTGCGTGATCCTAGCTTCTTACGGTACTCCTTAAGCGGCGGCATAGCGCAATCAGGTCTATTTGCCTATATCACTGCCTCGCCACTGGTTTTTATTGACCATTTTGGTTTGTCGCCAACTCATTACAGTTGGCTATTTGGTGCTAACGCTGTTGGCATTATTGGTATGGCGCAGTTAAACGCGTGGATTCTTCGCCGCCGCGATTCACGCAAAATCCTCAACAAATCATTGCCGGTGTTAGCCGTCGTTTCAGTACTTCTCATTGTTGCGGGCTGGAATAATTTCGGACTAATTGGCGTGCTGGTGCCATTATTCCTCTACGTCAGTACCTTGGGTATGGTGTTCCCGAATGCGATGGCTGGCGCGCTTGCTGAGCAGCAAGAGCGGGCAGGTTCGGCCTCAGCAGTCACTGGTAGTCTGCAGTTTTTGATTGCGGGATTAATTTCGGCTTTGGTAAATGTGTTGGGGCATCAGCATGAGTTGGCGATGGTGTTTGTGATGGGCGGTTGTGGGTTGACGGCACTCATCATCTATCGCCTCCTGCGCTGAAGAGCAACGACGATATCAGCTATTAGATATTAGATATTAGATATTAGCCAAAAACTAAAAGGCCGCTGAGCAATTTGCCAGCGGCCTCTCTTTTCTAATATCTAATATCTAATAGCTAATATCGTATTAGAACTTTTAAGGGTTGTAGTAGGTTGGGGTGCCCCAGTAACCAACCGGCATATCTAATCCAAACACCCAAATAAAGAACAACGACGACCAACCAAGTAAAAACACCAACGTATACGGCAACATCATCGCAATCATTGTGCCAATACCCGTATCTTTCTTATATCGCACCGCAACAGCAAGGATTAAGCCGAAATAACTCATCATTGGGGTGATGATGTTGGTAACAGAGTCACCGATACGGTAGGCGGCTTGGATAACTTCAGGTGCATAGCCAATCAGCATCAGCATTGGTACAAAAATTGGTGCGGTAATCGCCCACTGTGCAGAAGCTGAGCCAAGCATTAGGTTGACGAAGGCGCACATTAGAATAAACAGAATAAATACCGATGGACCTGTTAATCCGACATCTTGCAGGAAGGTCGCGCCTTTAATTGCAAAAATACTGCCTAAATTGGTCCACCCGAAAAACGCAACGAATTGAGCGGCAAAAAACACCAATACAATATACATACCCATGGTGCTCATGCTTTCAGACATAGCATCGATAACGTCACGGTCAGTGCGCATGACATTAGTGATGCGACCATAGACAAAACCTGGAATAGCAAAGGTAATAAAAATGAAGGCTACAATGCCTTTAAGGAATGGGGAACCTGCTACTTCACCGGTCTCTGGGTTTCGTAAAATACCCCACTCAGGAACAATGGTAATTGCTAACAAAATACCTAACGCTAAGAAGCTCAAACCAGCACCGATTAGGCCTTTCTTCTCAAGCTTGGTGAGCGACTCTATTTTTTGTTCAGATAGGTTAATTGTGGCCTCTTTCGGATCATATTTGCCAAGTTTTGGCTCAACGATTTTCTCCGTTACAAAGGTACCCATAATGGCAATCATGAAGGTTGAAACGAACATGAACATCCAGTTCGCTTCTGGCCCTACATAATACTCAGGGTCAATTAAGTTGGCTGCCTTGGTGGTAATACCCGCTAACAGTGGATCAACGGTACCAATAAGCAAATTTGCACTGTAGCCTGCTGAAACACCAGAAAATGCCGCAGCTAACCCGGCGAGCGGATGACGACCAAGAGAATGGAAAATCATGGCAGCTAAAGGCACTAATACGACGTAACCGAGTTCGGCTGCGGTATTCGATATAACGCCAGCAAATACCACAGCAACAGTAACCACCCGAGGATGCGCATTCATTACAAGACCGCGCATAGCGGCGGATAATAAGCCAGAACGCTCAGCAATACCGACACCAAGCAACGCGACCAAAACGGTTCCAAGTGGTGTGAATCCAGTAAAGTTCGTCACTAAACCAGTCACAATGCGTTGCAAGCCTTCGGCATTGACTAGGCTAACCACCTCAATCATTTCGCCACCGGGGCGAGGATCAAGAGCACTTACGCCAAAATAGCTAGCGATGCCGCTAATGATTACAATACCAATTGCGAATAAAGCAAATAGGGTAATCGGGTGAGGCAGAAGGTTACCGAGCCATTCGACGGTGTCGAGGAAACGCGTAAAAGCGCCGCGCTTTTCAGTGGGTTGTGAGGCTTGCGTCATGCAATTCCAGCTCCTGTATTTCGAGTCGTTTTATTGTAATAAGGGCCGAATTGTACACATAAAAAAGGCCAATCGCGAGGATTGGCCTTTGATTCAGGATAAGCAGTTGTTATGCCGCGTTATCTTGCTTTTTAGCTGATGCTAACGCGACTTCGCGCGCATGTTTGCCAGCAATTAAGTCTTCGTGTGCAAAATCATCCACATTGATGACGCGCAAACGACCTTGCTCAGCGCGACGCAACAATTCAACTTCTTCATCACTTAGAACGCCAAGCTCTTTGCCTTTTTGGGCCACTTGATCTAAGAACATAAACGGCATACGACGATCATTAGCTGCTTTACGCACGCGGTCAAACAGCGGCTCAGCAGCGATGATGTCACGCAGGGTTTGTTCTAAGTAACCAAATTGACCTTCAGGTGATAAGAACTGACCTTTTCCTAGGCGTTCACGACTTGCGTTTGGTAATAACAAGATTTTGGCGACTTTGCTGTCCAACTTATCCGAAGGACGCTTCGCGATGCGCCCAAATGGATACATGATGGCTTTCATGGTTTTACCAACCAAACCAAAGTTATCCAACAAGGCTAACTGGCTTTCTTGTAATTTATACAAGGTGTCTTGCAACGCCCAATGCATTAGCGGCAAGTCGTCTTTTTGACGGCCTTCGTCTTCGAAGCGTTTTAGTGTGGCTGAAGCAATAAACAGGTAGCTCAACATGTCACCCAAACGCGCAGAAATACGCTGTTTACGCTTCAATGAACCGCCTAATACACCCATTGCAACGTCTGAAAGCAACGCTAGGTTGGCACTAAAGCGGTTCATTTGCTTGTAATAAGTCGCCGTGCTGTCGCTGAAAGGCGAGCTAGTGAAACGCCAGAAGCCTAAACCTAATACCAACGAGCGAACAAAGTTGCTCATACCGAAACCAATATGGCCCCAAATCGCTTTATCGAAACGCTTCAAGCCTTCAGCGTTGGTTTCAGCTGATGCCAACATTTCTTCCAATACATAAGGATGACAACGAATTGCACCTTGACCGTAAATCATCAAGTTACGGGTAAGAATGTTGGCACCTTCAACCGTGATAGCAACCGGTACACCTTGGTAGCCACGGCCTAAATAGTTATTTGGACCTAAGCAGATACCTTTACCACCATGGATATCCATGGCGTCATCCATACAGGCACGTAATTTCTCAGTCATGTGGTATTTGGCAATGGCAGAAATAACAGATGGCTTCTCACCCAAATCAATTCCTTTGGTTGAGAAAGTTGTTACTGCGTCCATCAAATAAGCGTTGCCGCCGATGCGAGCTAATGCTTCTTGCACACCTTCCATTTTACCGACAGGTAAACGGAACTGACGACGGATGTATGAGTACGCACCCGTAGCAAGCGCAATCGATTTCACGCCACCCGCACTGTTTGAAGGCAAGGTAATAGCACGACCTACCGACAAACACTCAACCAGCATACGCCAGCCTTTACCGGCCATTTCCGGGCCACCAATAATGTAATCCAGTGGCACGAACACGTCTTTACCGCGCACTGGACCGTTTTGGAACGGTACGTTCAGCGGGAAGTGACGGCGACCCGTTTCAACACCTTTCGTATCATGCGGAATCAACGCGGCAGTAATGCCAAGCTCTTCTTTGTCGCCCAACAATTTATCTGGGTCAGAGAGCTTAAATGCCAAGCCGAGAACTGTAGCGACTGGCGCGAGGGTGATATAGCGCTTGTTGAAGTTTAAGCGAATACCGACAATTTCTTTGCCTTCCCATTCACCTTTACAAACCACACCGGTGTCAGGAATAGAGCCTGCATCAGAACCGGCTTCTGGGCTGGTTAATGCAAAGCAAGGAATTTCTTGGCCGTTGGCTAAGCGCGGCAAGTAGTAATCTTTTTGCTCTTTCGTACCATAATGTTGCAATAATTCGCCAGGACCTAATGAGTTTGGTACGCCAACAGTTGATGCCAAAATGGTGCTAACACCAGCTAACTTTTGTAACACACGTGATTGTGCGTAAGCAGAGAACTCGAGGCCACCGTATTCTTTCTTGATGATCATTGCGAAGAACTTATGATCTTTCAGATATTGCCAAACGTGTTCTGGCATATCGGCAAGCTCGTGAGTTGCTTCCCAATCGTTCATCATTTTGCAGATTTCTTCACACGGGCCGTCTAAGAATGCTTGTTCTTCAGCGCTTAACTCAGCTTTTTGAATACTGTGAAGCTTTTTCCATGCTGGCGCGCCGCGGAAGAGCTCGCCTTCCCACCACGTGGTGCCCGCATCAATCGCGTCTTTTTCAGTTTCAGAAATTTCTGGCATGACTTTGCGATAAGCACCAAGAATACCTTTTGACATGACGCCACGACGGAACGGGGTCACATTCAATGGTACTAACACTAAAGCCAATAATACCCACAGTACTGGGCCGACAATGTCGAACCAACTACCAATGGCAAACATGCCGACAAGGCCAATGCTCGTAACGAGCAATGAACTGCGGTAATACAAAAAGCCACCCAATACAAGCAGGGTAGCGATAACCCATAAGGCAATGCTCATGTTTTTAACTCCGTTGTTCTACTAGAGGTCTGACCAGTAATTTGTACGTTGAGGGTAGTCTGTTTGATCACTTTTTTCAAGCATAAAAGCGTAAGCGCAGGTGATAATTAAACTTTCTTTCAATGTTTATGTCTTAAGCTATAGTTAAAACGTTTTATTGAGAAACAATGAGTTAGGAAGGTGTATGAAATTAGTCCAAGGTTTAGCAGCAATGATTGCGTTGACAGCTTCAACTGCGGTTTTTGCTTTGACCGAGTTAACGCCCTATGAAACACGCTATGAAGTCACGCGTGGCGGTAGCAATTATGGCGAAGCGGTGCGTACATTAAAGTACGAAAATGGACGTTTCAATTTATACACAGAAACCGAAATTTCATTGTTATTTTTATCTGACCGTCGTCGCTTTTGGTCTGAATTCAGCCTTGAAGATGGCCAAGTTACTTCGTACGAATTTACTTACAAACGCTCAGGAACAGGACGCAACAAAGGCTTTAGTGGTTCATTTGATCATGATCAACACGTTATCGTGAACAATGAGAGCAAGCAGACTACTGACATAGATGCGAGTGTTTATCGTATGGATGAGGCGGCGAGCATCGAACAGTTGCGACTTGATGTGCAAAGTCAGCGTGACGAATATCAGTATGCAGTACTTGATGAAAAAGGGCAGGCGGATGACTTAGTGTTTCGTCGCGTTGGCGAAGAAACGTTGCAACTACCATACGGGGAAGTGAAAGCAATTAAAGTTGCTCGAATTCGCGAAAATTCCCGTCGTGAAACCGACTACTGGTTCGCCCCTGAATTAGACTTCGTATTGGTAAAAATGCAGCAACGTGAGGATGGCGATGAAGTCGCCACCCTACAACTGAAAGCTATTAACTAGATGATTTATTCTGCCGCGTAACCAGCAGAGCCCAGTACTTCGCCATCGAGTTCAGCACCGCCTGCCGTTAAACGCAGGCGGTCAGTACAGAACCAGTTCACCACTAACGGATAAATAGCATGCTCTTGAGTATGCACGCGTTGTTGCAAATCACTTGCGGTATCTTCTGGGAAAATAGGTACCGTAGCTTGCAAAATAACCGGCCCACCGTCTAGCTCTTCGGTCACGAAATGAACGCTAACACCATGTTCGGTATCACCCGCATCAAGTGCGCGCTGATGGGTATTAATACCTTTATACTTTGGTAACAACGATGGATGAATGTTCAACATACGACCATGAAAATGGCGCGTAAACTCTGGCGTTAAAATGCGCATGAAACCAGCCAACACCACCAAATCGGGTTGATAACCATCAATAAGTTGCTGTAAGTCAGCGTCGTAAGCTTCTCGAGTTGGGTAGTCTTTATGCGACAGTACGGCCGTTTCGATACCAGCCGCCTGGGCTTTTTCAAGACCACCGACGCCGGCTTTATTACTAATCACAGCAACAACTTCACCGGCTATGCGACCAGCATTGCAGGCCTCAACAATGGCCTGCATGTTGGTGCCAGAACCGCTAATTAAGACAACAATGCGCTTCATGAATGAATTTCAACTTGCGCTTCGTTGGCAGTGCGCGCTGCAACTTGACCAATGATCCAAGCATCTTCGCCATGTTCTCGCAGTAAGCTAACAGCTTGCTCTGCTTGGCCTTGCGGCACAGCCATAATCAGGCCGACACCACAGTTGAACGTACGGTACATTTCTTTGGTGGTCACGTTACCATTGTGCTGTAACCAGTTAAATACGAGCGGCCATTCCCAGCTGCTATCATCGATAACGGCTTTCGCAGACTCAGGTAATACGCGCGGAATATTTTCCCAGAAGCCACCGCCGGTAATATGAGAAATTGCATGTACCTCATGCTTTTCTAATAAAGCGAGCACTGATTTCACGTATATTTTTGTCGGCGCCATTAAATGCTCGGCAAGCGGCTTACCATCAAGCATTTCTGTTGCTGCGTCAGTTTCACTAACTTCTAAAATCTTGCGAATAAGCGAATAGCCATTTGAATGTGGGCCTGACGAGGCGAGGGCGATCAATGCATCACCCGGAGCAACCTTACTGCCATCAATGATTTGCTCTTTTTCTACAACACCAACACAGAAGCCAGCAATATCATAATCGCCGTGTTCATACATGCCCGGCATTTCAGCGGTTTCACCGCCAATGAGTGCACAGCCCGCTTGCACACAGCCTTCGCCAATACCGGTAACCACGTCAGCGGCAACATCAACGTCAAGTTTGCCTGTTGCATAATAGTCGAGGAAGAATAGCGGCTCAGCACCTTGAACAATCAAATCGTTCACACACATGGCCACCAAATCGATACCGACCGTGTCATGCTTTTTCAAATCAATGGCTAAGCGCAGCTTCGTGCCCACGCCGTCTGTTCCTGAAACCAAAACCGGTTGCTTGTACTTGGTTGGTAATTCGCAGAGCGCACCGAAGCCACCAATGCTACCCATCACTTCTGGGCGTTTGGTGCGTTTAGTTACGCCTTTAATACGTTCAACTAAAGCATTACCTGCATCGATATCAACGCCAGCGTCTTTGTAACTTAAAGATGGTTTTTCAGTGCTCACGGGTGGGTCCTCAGCTCGGGCAAAAAATTTGCGCGCTAGTTTAGCACTTTCGAAGCGTCTGCGCGATAGCGGATTGCTTGCAGATAGTTGTTTTTTCGTTCAACTTTCAGCGTATAATAAACGCTCTCATCGTAGCGCGTGCCCGCACGCTTAGGCTGTTGTATGCAATTCAATATTAATCAACTTCAACTTGTTCCAGCGAATCGTGAAGATATCGACGCTTTAGAGCAAATTGAGAATTTAAGCTTTGTTACTGACCGTATTAGTCGTCGCAGTTTTCGGCGTTTTATCGACCAAAACATTGGCGACTTCAAAGTGGCAAAGTGGCAAGGTCGTGTGGTTGGTTACTACATTGTTCTGTATCGGCAGGCGACTGAGCTAGCGCGTCTCTATTCATTAGCTGTACATCCTGAATTTCGTCGTCGCGGCGTTGGGCGTTTATTGCTGGATGCCGCAGAAGAAAATGCGGATGCGCGTTATTGTCTGTTTATGCGCCTTGAGGTGAAAACGGACAATACTGCGGCGTTGAAGATGTATCATCATGCCGGTTACTACGATATGGAAATTCGTCCAGAGTATTATGAGGACGATAGCGACGCATTGGTGCTACAAAAGTTATTACCGCGCTTTGAAACGAATGCGCTTGATAACGGGAATCAGCGCTTAGTGCCCTATCGCACGCAAACCACGGAATTTACATGCGGACCAGCCAGTTTGCTAATGGCGATGGCATATTTCGACATTGCGAGCCCCGATCCGCATCACGAAGAGCTTGAGATTTGGCGCGAAGCAACCACCATATTCATGACCTCAGGGCACGGTGGTTGTGGTCCGCATGGGCTTGCAAGAGCTGCACTTAAGCGTGGCTTGTCGGTGGAACTACACGTGAGCGAAGCTGGCCCATTGTTACTTGATTCTGTGCGAAGTGCTGATAAGAAACAGATTATGGCTCGCATTCAAGAATCTGATATCGCGGCACTCAAGCGCGCAGGCGTGCCAATTATTGTCGGTGATTACACACTGAGTCAGCTGCTACATGATCTGCACCAAGGTAAACTTGTGATTGCACTCATTAGTACTTATGTTTTTGACGAAAGTAAGGCGCCTCACTGGGTACTAATTTGTGCAGCAGATGAACACTATGTGTATATAAACGATCCTGATCAAGATAGTTTCCCGTGGCAATCTCCGGCAGAACGTCAGTATCTGCCAATACCTTTAGCAACGTTTCGACGAGCCTTTGGTTTTGGTAAACGTAAGCAAAAGGCTGCTGTGGTTCTTCAATCACTATAAAGGTAAGTCACTGACTTCATTTACGTTCTCTTAACTTTGTTACTA
The DNA here is from genome assembly GCF_044807045.1 of Pseudidiomarina marina. NCBI lineage: Bacteria > Pseudomonadati > Pseudomonadota > Gammaproteobacteria > Alteromonadales > Idiomarinaceae > Pseudidiomarina > Pseudidiomarina marina. The sequence continues at coordinate 1,344,747 of NZ_CP085233.1, forward strand.
TTCGGTAACGGCAAACAGTCTGCTACTTTGAACATCTGGTGAATTTTTACTCACCAGTTTCTTGCAGCCGAATGCCGTATCCCGCCGCTGCTGTGTATCACTGGCTTGCAATAAGCCAATGACAACAATAAAAAGAGATAATACAGCATGAAAAAAACAAACATCATTGCGCTGTCAGCTTTGGCAGTATCTATTTCCGCTGCCTACGCGCAGCCTCCAGAACACGCAAATGCACAGCCTCTTCAAGTCGTACAGACTGCCGAGTCGGATCAAGCTCAGCGTTATATCATTAAGTTCAAAGAAAACAGTAAAGCGGTTGAGCGCGCTGGTAATCGTGGTCGCTCGGAACTTGCTTTAGCACGCGCTAAAAGCATGGTTGAGAAAGCCGGTGGTAAGGTCAAAGTGAGCATGCGCCACAACCTTGCTATTGCCGCTGAAATGTCAGCGAAGGATATGAAACGCTTCGAGAAAAACCCGAACGTTGAGTTCATTGAGGTTGACCAAAAGCGTCGTTTTATGGCGCAAACAGTGCCATACGGCATTAATATGGTGCAAGCAAACCTTGTTGACGACAGCGTTGCTTCAGCCGCTGCAGGCGGTAAAAAAATCTGTGTGATTGACTCAGGTTTAGATTTACCTCACGAAGATATGGGGACGCGTTTTGATACCATTAACGGTACCAACAATAGCGGCACGGGAAACTGGTATGACGAAGGTGGTCCGCACGGCACTCATGTTGCCGGTACCATTGCTGCGTTAAATAACGGTTTAGGCGTACGTGGCGTAATTGGCAGTAACCCGAACATGCACATTGTGAAGGTATTTAATGCCAGCGGTTGGGGCTATTCATCATCATTAGTAGCAGCCATTGAAACCTGTGCCGACAACGGCTCTGATGTGGTGAACATGAGTTTAGGTGGCGGTGGCTCAAGCCAAACCGAAGCGAACGCCATGCAAAACTTATTTAATCAAGGCGTGTTATTGATTGCAGCTGCAGGTAACGACGGCTCTGCATACAGTTCAACTGATGCGATGTCCTATCCTGCATCGTATAACGCTGTTATGTCAGTTGCTGCTGTTGATAGCAATAAAGCATTGGCTTCGTTTTCACAAAAGAATAGCCAAGTTGAAATTGCTGCGCCGGGCGTTAACGTACTTTCTACCTATCCAGAAGGGACGGGTAGCCAAGGAAATTACGGCAATATGAGTGGTACCTCAATGGCTTCACCACATGTTGCCGGTGTCGCTGCGTTAGTTTGGTCACATCATCCAACCTGCAGTGCTGCGCAAATTCGTGATGCGTTGAATGATTCAGCTGAAGATCTCGGCTCTGCGGGACGTGATGTCAAGTTCGGTTACGGTTTAGTACAAGCGAAAGACGCCATTGATTACCTCGACGCTAACGGCTGTGATGGTTCAGGCGGAGGTGATCAAGAACCACCAGCAGAAGGTGAACTAACCAACGGTGTGACGCAATCGAATCTGTCTGCAAGTACAGGTACAGAGCTTTATTACACGCTTGATGTACCGGCTGGTGCTACCGATTTGAGCTTCAACATAAACGGTGGCTCGGGTGATGCGGACTTGTATGTACGTTTTGGCGCACAACCGACCACATCAACTTACGATTGTCGTCCATACCGCACTGGTAACACCGAAACTTGTACTATTTCTAATGTACAAGCGGGTACTTACCATGTGATGGTACGCGCGTATTCAAGCTTCTCTGGCGTGAACCTGACTGGTTCGTTCACCGAGCCAAGCAGTGGTGGCGGCGAGGGCGGTTCAGCTTCGGCAACCGACTTATCAGGCGCAACAGGCTCGTGGACTCATTACTATGTTGATTTGCCAGCAGGCATGACGAGCTTGAACGTGACCATGTCTGGCGGTACCGGCGATGCTGATTTGTATGTTCGCCAAGGTTCACAGCCAACGACGTCGAGCTACGATTGTCGTCCGTATCGTTCAGGTAACAACGAAACCTGTGCGATTGATAATCCGGGCAGTGGCCGCTGGTACATCAGCTTGCAAGGTTATCAAGCCTATTCAGGTGTCGACCTATTGGTTGAATGGCAGTAAAGGTGTTTATTTGCGCTGTCAGCACTTGAAATAGCTGACAGCGCCACCATATAGGTGTAGACTGAAACAGTACTTGGGGCTGATTTGGATTCGACGGAATACACGAAACCCAAGGTGCATGCCGAGGTGAGGCTGGCCTCGTAAAAAGCCTCAACTTAATAGTTGCAAACGACGACAACTACGCTTTAGCGGCTTAATAACCCGCTGAGTCCGACCCCTAGCGCTTTGTCTGTGAGACTAGGATCAGTCGGTTCACCCCAAAGCAGACTCGCGTGGAGGCTTCGCCCGTAGCCAAAGCGTTAAAACTAATCGGGATCGTCACCTTAAGTAGCCTGTCTGTCGGCGACTTGGTGATTAACTAAAAGACTGACTAAGCATGTAGGACCGAGGATGTAGGTATTACGGACGCGGGTTCAACTCCCGCCAGCTCCACCAATACCAGAGCCAGTACAAACTGTGCTGGCTCTATCTTTCCTAGCAATAACAAGGCTTTGCGCCTGTTTAAGCAAGTCGAGCAAGTTCGCGCGAGTACCCTTGAATACCCCCGAAATAGCCAAAAAACACCCCCTTTATGTACGCCTGACGCCAACTTTTCAGTACCTAACACCCTGCTAAACCGTGTTTTGCGCGACCATGAAAACTACGATGTAGCCCAAGCTGCGCTGCTACTGCGTAACATTCAAGACTACTTACAAATTGAAGATTTGAACCTCGCTGAACCCGACAGCCATAGCCGATTTGCTAATCAAAAAGCTATTTCATGCCGCAGAATTCGCAGTGAGTACCCCAAAGACATGGCGTTGCGTCTGTGTAAAAAGCTATTCAACAAATACCAGCTGGGAGAATTGAAGTTCGACGACGAAGCCATCTTGAAACGCTTAAGTGACCAAGCGTTTTGGAAACGTCGCATTCGCGCCAAAACCAATGAAGCTATTGCCGAGCTTGAACGCTTGTTGCACTTGGTGAATGCACATCGGGGCATTTATTGTGGTGACAAAACATTGGCTCGTTTTGAAGAGTCACAACTTAAAAGTGAAGAGTTTTTGAGTCGTAGCATGCTTGTTTGCGAAAATGGCGAACAGGTAAGCCTTGCCGAGATTAGTAAACACACCATTTCAAACCCTGACATTCTTTTTGCTGAATGGATGGTGCGCGTTCGTGGCTTTGAAGAAGTCGCTCAACATTTCAATCATGCCGCAGTTATGGTCACGATTAGTACACCGTCACGCATGCATCCTATATTGAAAGCAACAGGCAAGCCGAACCCGAATTTCGATGGAACGTCACCGAAAGAGGCCAACGACTATTTGAACCACGTCTGGCAACTGATAAGAGCGAAATTCGCGCGAGCCGATATTTCGCCTTACGGGATGCGCGTTGCAGAGCCGAACCATGATGGCACACCACACTGGCACATCTTACTGTTTATCGCGCCTGACAAGCTCAAACAGCTAAAACGAATTGTGAAGCACTACGCGCTGAAAGAGAGCCCAAATGAAAAGGGCGCTCGAAAATATCGTGTGAATTTCGTCGATATTGACCCGAGCAAAGGTTCAGCAGCGGGTTATCTCGCGAAATACATTGCGAAGAACATCAACGGCATAAAAGGCGAAGCGGAGTGCGACGCTGGCGGACGCTCGGCCGCGAGGCGCACCCGCGCTTGGGCATCAGCTCACGGGATACGAAAGTTTGCTCAAATAGGTGGGCCGAATGTCACCGTTTGGCGTGAACTACGTCGGCTCAATAACCCAGTAAAAGACAAGACACTAGAAAAGTTACGCTTGGCGGCTGACTCATCAAATTGGGCAGCATTTTGCCTATTGATGGGCGGGGTCGGTGACAAGGAGAGAATTGACGTTCACCCGATGTATACAAGCGCATCAGCGAATCAAGATGATCATGAATTAGCTAATGTTAACCAATATGGCGAACAACGTCGTCCGCGCATCGTTGGAATACGTCACTCCATGCAGTTGGTGCTGACACGCTTCCGCAGATGGTATGGCATGCCGCAGCCCGAGCCACCAACAACCGAGGCGCCTATGCTGCACTAACCCATATATCGAGAGAGCAGCTTGCTAAGCAAGAGGTTTCCCCCTGTCTGCAACCAATATGGACGTAGCGAAACGAATGAAATCTTATTCATGAGAGGTTTCATTTGATGGTTTTAATTAAAAAAACAAATCAAATGACATAAAAAAATGTCAAATGACACTTTTTAATCCAATAAATGAAGCCAATTGGATTTTAAACTGAGCCGCTGAAGCGGTTCAGCCGACCGCAGGTCGGGTGAATCGATGAAGTGGCCTTGGACTTGTGTAAATAACTGTACGGTTAACGATGAAAGGAAAATGAATGACTAACCCAATTGATCCGCAAACGACGATTTTCTCCCATGAAGAAGCGGTATCGCTGATTCACTGTGCCGTATATCCAAGAACCTCAACCAATCCGAGCATCGGCGAAATTGGTGTGGTGGTGGGCTTACTCGATATGAATGATGAAGTTGAATTGATTATTAAGTTTCAATCGTCCGTTAGCCAATACACCAAATCAGAGCTGATAAGTCAGTTCGTGATTGAGAGTTAACAAAATGTTGACACAATAGGAAACCTGAATTATGTTTTCTTTGAGGCTGGCAGAGTTAAATAGATTACAGACTCATATACATTTTGGAAGAAACGAAAAAAGTATGGGGCACCATGCAACAGTAGTTCCGATGGCCTTAAATGTCTGTCGAGTAACGAATAAACTTTTAAGCCCCCAGTTACCACGAAAAAAAACTCCTTTATCGATATATTGCCAATCATTTAGAAACAAACAGTGCCGCCTCACTCGCGACGTGCGTTCGATCCTGAATCTTATTGCACGTGATTTTGTTCGGCTATCGCGTATAGCCACGAGTTGCATGGTGTTTCAAATGAACAATAGCCCCATAAAATGGGTCAAGCTTGATAAATTCTGTGAACAGACAGGCTTCACCCGAAAATCTGTATATGCACTGATTCGCAGTGGTCGCTGGATGATCTCCAAGCATTTCACCAAGCGTGGTCGTCGGTATTTCATCAACGTCGTTGAATACGAACGCTGGGTAGAAAGAGGTTAGAAAATGAAAGCCTCTACTTATCCAGGCATCAGCGTTGGCAAACATTCCATTCGCATGGAATTTCTATTCAACGGTAGACGTTGCCGTGAAACCGTTCGCGTTGAACCAACCCTTGAAAATATCAAGCTTGTGAAGCAAAAGCGTGATCGTGTTCAGATGAAAATCGACTTTGGTGAATTTGATTACGCAGAAGAGTTCCCCGAAAGTAAGCTAGCGTTTGAGCTTTCCAGCAATAAAGCGGCATTACTCACGGTTGCTGAAATGTGTGAACAATGGTTCAAGCAAAGCCATAAGAATTGGGCGCATAGTACATTAAAGGCTAATAGCGGTCGGATGGATAACCACATTTTGCCAAACTTCGGTCAGCTTCGCGTATGCGACTTCAAACCATCCCATTTTCGTGAATGGCAACGCAAGACTAGGTTAAACCCCAAAACCGCCAATGAAGTGCATAGCTTATTAAGCCAAGCGTTCGATTATTTGGTGTATGACGACATTATTGAGCGTAATCCGATGAAAAGCGTTAAGCGTATGAAAACGGAGCGTGAAGAGGTTCAACCATTCAATGCCGACGAACGTGAACGAATATTGGCAGCACTGCCAGAGGGCTATGCTCGTGACTTTTACGAGTTCGCATTTTGGACAGGCTTAAGAACAGGTGAACAAATCGGCCTGCGTTGGGATAACGTTGATCTTAAACGAGGCGTGATTTTCATTCGTGAATCAATCGTGAAAGGGCGTAAAGCTGGTACGAAAACCGCTGGCAGTAACCGAACACACGAATTGCATGAGAACGCATTGGCTGTTTTGAAGCGATTAGCTCACCGCATCGGTTATGTATTTCTTGATCCCAAAACTGGCAAACGTTGGAAGTACGATGGCGTACCCCGCGAACGTTATTGGCAACCCGCCTTAAAACAGTCTAAAGTCAGATACTTAAAACCTTATGCGTGTCGGCATACTTATGCTTCAACCATGCTATCTAATGGCGGAAATCCTATGTGGGTTGCTCGGCAATTAGGTCATAAAGACTGGGGCATGATAAGAAAAGTTTACGGCAGATGGATTCTATAGTTTGATAGTAGGGTTGACATTGTTAAAAAATTTGAGAGTATAAATTAACAAATTTGCATCAATAAGTTACCTATATCGCTTTATTAAAGCTAACACTAGTCTAAAATAGAAAGGCACGCGTATAATGTACATGGAAGCAGTCGGACTGCACGGAACCTGTGTTAGTAATGCGGTTAGTATAGAACAAGAAGGCTTCGTGTTAAGTGAAAATGGTGATAGTCAATATCGTGGAACTGGACACTATTTTTGGGAGTCATACAAAAACTCAGAGTTTGCTCGGAAATTAGCTATCGAATGGTGGCGTCATTGCTGCAATAAGGATAAGTTTAGAGATAAGCCAGATCCTTCGTGCGCAGTGATAAAAGCAGATTTGAAGGCAAAAATTGAAAGGTACTTAGATTTTGAAACTAAGGAAGTGAAGGGAAAATTTATACATTTTCTTGAGTCGGTAGAAGAAACCTTGAATGAGGAATCTCCAAGCGGCGAAAATTTGTGCCAAAGATATGACTTATTTATTGATATGTATGAAGAAAACAACCAGTGTCAACTAGAAATTATTAGAGCATCTATACCATTAATTAATAGTAAATTGAAACGAACTGCTAGATTTCAATTATTGGGAAATCCAGTTGCATTGATTGTAAAAAGCTCTGAATGTATTGGTGAGATGAGTTTTGAGTATCCCCAAAATGTTTAAGTTGCTGAGAATTTGACTTAGGAAGAGAGGTGTATCATGGCTGATAATAAAGACTTATCACAAATTTTAGATAGTGTGGTGGACAAAGTTAAGCTTTTGTCTAAGGAAGAGCTATTGCATCGGCTGAATAATACTCGAAACAAGGTTTTTACTGAAGCTTTTCAACATGAGTGTGACTTATTTGGGTTCTATCATCAGCTATTCTCAAAAGAGTCACATTACCAGATTGAAACAATTTTAGTCGACAAAGAATACGAGCAAGTAATGGTCTTTGAGCCGATTACAAAAAGGTCGGAAGAAATGGTTGTAAGTAGTTCTGAACAGGGGGGGATATACCCCTGTTTTTTTGGTTTGAATACCAGCCAAATAGCTGCATAAGGACTTGAAATGGAGCAACAACAAGAACAAGTAGATTCAAATAAGCCCAAAATACATCCTATTCAGCTGATAGATGTGAAAGTTCGTAGGCTGCATGTCGATCTACTAAGACCTGTTACCGAAAATGTTGAAGTAGATATTAAGAATTTTACATTTTCACATAGTCATTCAAAGTATAACGAGGAAACTAAGACTTTTATAGTTATGGCTTCAGCGGAAATTGGTATTGATGATAATGGGGAAATCATTGAGTCTGAAGATAATATAGTGGCTATGAGAGTCGATATTGCGGGTTTTTTCAAAGTTGACGAAGAAAAATTTCCAAAACAACATGTTGAAACATTTGCAGAGCGTAATGCGCCTTTAATTGTATATCCATTTTTGCGAGAGCAAACTTATGGTCTACTGTCCAAAGCAGGCATAAATGGAGTAGTTCTTCCGTTATTTCATATTCAACCAATTAAATTTAATTAGATGTTTTGAAAGGATAAATAATGGGTTCAACTCCCGCCAGCTCCACCAAAGCCAAATAAAACGCCGCTCATTGAGCGGCGTTTTTGTTTTCTTGTTGTGATGCAGTTGAAAGCTATGCGACTTTGCTTACTGCTGGTGCAGGTTTCGGCGCTGCTTTCTTCGCTGGCTTCTTTGCGCCAAGGGCAATCAATACTTGGTCGCGTTCGCGGGCAAGGAAGAACGCCAAGTCTTCTATGGTTTTTTCATCGGTGATGGTTTCGCTACGTTCAAGCAGAGGGCGAAGCTCGTCCACCATGTCCAACATTTTGTCGTAGGCGTCGGCTTCAGCTTTACTGTTAAACGTCATTTTTTCCTCTCCGTTTCGCACAACAACGTATTGGGTTACTACAGCCATGATTCATCCTCTTGGATATTTTAATATACTGTGCATTTATACAGTTATCGAAAGAGGCTTGCAACCTTTGCTGTGCAAACGGACATTAATTTACTGACGACTTTTCAGTTTTTTCTTTGCGGCAAGAATTTCATCCAAGGGCGCTTCTTGTTGGCCTGGCATATTCTCATCGGCCGCCACCTGCAATTCGCGAGCGTCGAATTCCCATTGCTCCAACACTTCAAGCTTTTCATCATCATTGAGGTTACTGTCACTCAGAATGTCATCAGGTTTGTCATAAACCGCTGATGGGTCTCGTAATATCGCATCGAGTCGCATAACGCCTCCTTAACTCGAGGGAGTAAATTTAGCTTTCATATACTTTGTGTATCTAAGTCTAGTTGAGTTCAATTAAGTTTCCATTCTCGACAGGGGAGTGCATGGCAACATGGCGTGACAGCTGAATTCAGGTTGAACCATTCTATTTCTGCCGTTGAAGCGCTATGATCACGCCACTGTTAACCGCTTAAGTTAAATAAGAAGTGAAACCATGAGCCTTCCTAATTGCCCAAAATGTGATTCAAGCTATGTGTATGAAGACCAAGCGCTACTAATTTGCCCAGAGTGTGGTCATGAGTGGAACCCGAATGAGGTTGTTGAAGATGACGCCATTCAGGTAAAAGACGCGAACGGTACGCCACTCGCTGAAGGCGACAAAGTAACCCTGATTAAAGACCTGAAAGTGAAAGGTTCATCGCTGGTATTGAAAGTAGGTACAAAAGCGGTGATTAAGCGCTTTGTTGAAGGTGATCACGACATCGATTGCAAAGTTGATGGTGCTGGCGACATGATGTTGAAATCGCAGTTTGTAAAGCGCCAATCTGCCTAATAAATAGTCAAATTTGACCCCATCTGCTGCGATTGATACGGTAAAAAGACGACTTTTCAATCACAAGGCGCGCACATGGACAGCTTTCTGAATACGTGGGGTCAATCAGCCTATTCCAGTTTTGGATTTTTCTGGATGGCGCTGTGGGCATTCGTGCTTGGTTATTTTATCAGTAGTTTGATTCAAGTATTAATTACCAAGCAACGTATGCGCCAGGCCATGGGCGAGAATAATTTAAAATCAGTGTCGTTAGGCACATTCTTTGGTTTTATCTCCAGTTCATGTAGCTTTGCAGCGCTTTCCACCACCCGCGCGTTGTTTAATAAAGGTGCATCATTTAGCGCATCGATGGCCTTTATGTTGGCATCCACCAACTTGGTGGTAGAGCTTGGATTTGTCATATCCATATTTTTAGGCTGGCAGTTTGTCGTGGGGGAGTATGTTGGCGGCTTACTCCTGATACTGTTCGTGTGGCTGTACATTACGGTAACAAAGCCAACCAAGCTAATCGAGCAAGCGCGTCAAGACGAAGATGACGATGAACATGAGCATGGCAACGCCTGGTCGGATTTACTTGAGCGAGATACATGGCGCCAGGTGGGCCACAAATATGTCATGGAATGGCAAATGGTGTGGCAGGACATCTTACTCGGTTTCACTGTCGCTGGTATTATTTCAGCGTTTGTACCGAGTAGTTTTTTTGAGTGGCTATTTTTAGGTGTTGGCGGTGATGCTGAAGCGAACTTTTGGGCGTTATTGCAGCAAGCCATCGTCGGGCCAATTGCAGCATTTTTCACGTTTATTGGCTCCATGGGCAATATCCCATTAGCTGCGGTACTGTTCAGTGAGGGGGTCGCTTTTGCCGGGGTCATGGCGTTTATTTTTTCTGATCTCATTGTCTGGCCGGTGTTGCGCATCAATGCGCGTTACTATGGCTGGAAAATGGCGTTGTATATAGCGCTTATGTTGTTCGTCTGTTTGGTCGCTGCATCGTTATTCATGCATTACGGTTTGTATTGGTTTGATTTACTCCCCGATGCGTCACAATGGACATCTCCCGCAGAGCAAGAGCACTTTAAGGTGAACTACGGTTTCGTCTTGAACATTCTGTTTTTAATTATCACTGTGGTGTTGGTTTTACTTTGGAAACAGCATCGTGAACAGAGTGACCACAAACATCATCATGATCATGGTGGCTCATCAGGTGTTGGCGCACAAATAATGAACGTGTTGAGTGGTTTAAGTGTCGTTTGGTTACTGGCCGGTCTTTGCATTTATTTACTTGACTTGTAACTAAATTTTAACGAGCATCCAACTATTACAACAATAATAGGATGCTCATTGTGCGTAACTTACTTATCATTATCAGCTTCATTGTTTCAACGTCGGCAATGGCTGGTGTTTCCGCTTGGGTGCCGTTTGAACATGACAACGGTCACATCCGCGTCAAGGTTACCGTAGAAGGTATTGAAGCCTGGGCCATTATGGATTCCGGCGCCAATATTAACGGTATAAACCAAGCGTTCATTGAAAAGCATGGCGTTACTCCCAGAAAACACCGCGGAAAAATACGCGTTCAAGGTGTTCACGGAGTCAAGGAGCGAATTGCCTACCGTGATGTCAAAACTGAGATGTTTGGGCAGAATCTTGAGTTAGATTACGTTGAACTAAACTTTGGCGGCGAGGATACTGCGATTATCCTTGGCTCGCCCGTACTCGAGCAATATGTGTTGCAGTTCGACTATCCGAATAGCCGTATGCGCTTTATCGATCACGACTCAATTGATATGGCCAATGTCAAAAATCTGCCAATGCGCCCACGTCGCGGTATTGGTGATCCGATTGTGAAGGTCGATTTAAATGGTGACACTGAGGTGTGGCTAATTCTTGATACCGGTAGCACCAGCGGTGTTTACCTCAATCGTGAAGTGGCAGAAGATCATGGTTGGCTAGAGAAATTTCCGTTACAGCAAGGTATTTCAAGAGGCGTAAATACAACGGGCAACGTTGAAATGTTTCGTATTCCAACCTTAGGTTTCGGGCCGTTTTTACTTGAGAATGTGGGTATTACGGTACCTGAAGCGGGTGTTAATGCGACCTTTGGTGAAGCTGAAGCCGAACTAAATACGCGTGTTGGAAGTGTCCGAGTCGATGGTTTAATCGGTTATGATGTTCTGCAACATTTTATTCTTACCATCGACTATAAATTTGGTCGTGGGCATATTCACGCAGAATAAATAAATTAAGAGGAAGGCTTATGCAGAAGCGCATTCTATCGTCGTTTGTTCTCCCGTTTGTTATGGCTAGTGGGGTAGCACACGGAAACGAGACTGAGACAACGAAGAATAGTTATGCGGCAGGTTATGTTGCGGGTTACACCTGCAGCGCAACCTTTAATGCCCATAAATCCGAAGCAGCGATTCGTGAGCATGAGCTTACTGGTATTTATCCGTTGGTTGCCGACAAAGTAGCGACCATGAAAGCCGTTATTGATCGTGAAAAAAAGTTGGTACGCGTTGCCTATGATGATGGTCAGCGCGAACGCATTTCAGTGTGGCGACCTCGTCTGGGCTGTGTTGATCTCCCTGTTGGCGCAACCATTGCAGATGCCGATAAAGTGTCACGCCCGTTTGCAGAAACGGCATTTGAGAAAGACACTGGTGAGCCTTGGCAAGAACGTCAACCGGTTAATCACGTAACAGGCAATTTAGAGCTTGATGGCGTGATTCAAAAGGCATTTTCAAAGCATTACGGCTCGGGTGCACGCACCACAGCGATTTTAATTGCGACGCCGGAGAAAATTATTGCTGAAAACTATCTCGATGGCTTCACGCCGGAGACATCGCAACGCACCTGGTCGGTTGCCAAGAGTATTGCGGCGAGTGTTGTTGGCGCGGCTGTGCTGCATCGAGATGTCGATGTGAAAGCGCCTGCAACAATTGCCAATTGGCAGTCAGCACTTGACCCGCGTCGTCATATTACGCTTGAGAATTTGCTTCATATGGCGTCCGGATTAGATAGCAATGCGGCAGGTAATCGCACCGATCGCGTGTATATGGGAGGCGGTCGTGTGGTTGATACCGCAACGACGACAGCACTTGAAGTGAAACCGGGTACGCGCTGGAAATATGCCAATAATGATACGATGTTGGTGATGCGTGCGGTGCGAGAAGGCTTTGATAACGTAGAAGATTACTTAAAATTCCCATACGATGCGTTGCTGGAAAAGATTGGTATGCAGCATACCTTTCTCGAGACCGATTGGAATGATGATTTTATTATGTCATCGCAAGTATGGACGACTGCGCGCGATTTAGCGCGATTAGGAATTCTGCACTTGAACGACGGTATGTGGAACGATCAGCGCGTATTACCAGAGAACTGGCTGGCGTACATCAGCACACCCGCGCCCGCGCAATCACCTGAAACCTCGCCGGGTTATGGTGCGCAGTGGTGGCTGTATAATGAGCGCTTCCCTGAGCTGCCGAATGATACGATTGCAGCCCGAGGTAACCGTGGGCAATTTCTGGTAATTATTCCGAGCGAAAACCTCGTAGTGGTTCGTCGGGGCTACGATATGGCGGGCGAGCCTGGATTCAATGAGCATGATTTCGTTCGTGATGTGTTGAAGACATTAAAATAATTTTCCAAAAAATAGACAACGCAGGGAACCTCTTTGCGTTGTCTAGTAACAAAATCTCCATTTTTCTTTTAAGAATTCCTTAAGGTTTCCCTCCTAATCTTACTGCATGACCCGTTAGCGCTTATTCCTTCAAGGGGAGTTGCCAATGCAGTATGAACTTATTAACCGTTCTCATAGTCGCCGCCGTGAAGTTGAGCAATTTATTTGTGAGCGTTATTGGGTAAGCTTCAAGGCTTGCTTGCAAAACTTGCCGGATATACTGCTAATTGTTCGTGATGAGAATGAAATGGTTGCCGCATGTGGCATTCAACTGGCTGACCAGCGTGCGTTGTTTTCAGAATATTATTTAGCTGAGCCTGTTGAATCCTATAAAGTAGCGAACCAATCGATGCCAGCACGTCTGCAAATCGCTGAAGTTGGCTCTATGGCGGCAATTTCGGCAAGCTACCTTCCAGATCTTTTTATGGCCATTATTAACGCACTGACCCAGCTTAAACGTGAGGTCGCAATATTTACCGCAACGCGTTACCTCCATTTAAAGCTATCTCGCTTGGGTATTACGTTAACCACGCTCGCTCTCGCGAGAGAGTCAGCACTCCCAATATCACTGCAATCTATTTGGGGTGATTACTACCAGCATCAGCCGATGGTCTTTGCCGGTTGGGTAGCGCAGGGCAAGCACTTGATCGTGCCAAGCAAGCTCAACTCGGGTGTACCAGAGCGCGTGAAGGCAATCGCATGCTAGAACTTTTTGTACAGCGATTGCGTGATTATGCCGAAACGCAACCCAATCATCATGCGTTAGCCGATGAATCCATCACGTTAACTTATTCACAATTATGGGAACGAGTTCAGCAACTGACAGCGACAATTAGGCAGGCGCCTTATCAACGCATCGCTTTGGATATGGAAAATAGCGTGAACTGGGTTGTTTATGACCTTGCGATCGTTCTAAGTGAGCGCGTTTGTATTCCAATACCGCCATTTTTCACGCCCCAACAACGCCTTGATGTCTTGCGGGATTGCGGCGCAGACGTTGTGATTTCAGCTAATGGGAAGATGCAGCCGCTATCTCAAACAACGTCAGCTGAACTACCAACTGGTACTGCAAAAATCACGTATACATCGGGTAGTACGGGGATACCCAAGGGTGTTTGTTTGTCTGCAGCAAATATGCTCAAAACCGTGTTTGCTCTTGCGGAGCGCATTGGCCACGTCAATACAAAAAGACATCTCGTTTTAATGCCTTTAGCTGTATTGCTGGAGAACGTTGCCGGAGTGTATTTAAGCCTTTGGTTGGGGCATGAAGTTGTTCTTGATTCCCCCGAAAACCTTGGAATAACAGGGTCATCGTCACTCGATTTAAGTTCATTTAGTGTAGCGTTGAAGCGTTATAAAGCACAAAGCTTGATTCTTACTCCTGCTCTTTTGGCGGCGATAGTTCATAACGTGGAAAATAACCAACTTGATGCGACTACTTTTAAATTGCTCGCGGTTGGTGGAGCGCGTCTTCCTGAGCCGTTGGAGCAACGTGCCTATGCACTTCAATTACCGTTATTGCAAGGCTATGGCTTGTCTGAGTTCGGTTCGGTTGTGACGTTTAACAGCCCAATCAACCCAGCCCCAGGAACCGTCGGAAAACCGCTAGCTCATGCCAAAGTTGAGATAAAAGAAAATGAGGTTTGGGTGTCTGGAAATTGCATGTTGGGTTACCTTAATCAACCGCAAACATGGTATCCAGAAGCGCTTCCCACTGGCGACTTAGGGCAATTTGACGCATGCGGCAACCTGCAACTATTGGGGCGCAAGAAAAATACCATTGTGACTGCTTATGGACGCAATGTTGACCCCGAATGGTTAGAGGGTTTAATTGCGCTCGAACCTGAAATTTCGCAAGTGGTTGTGTTAGGTGATGAACAATTACCGCTCACAGCATTACTGGTTCCGCATCAGGATGGCATGGATGCCGCGAAGCTCATTGAGCGGATAAACCGAGATTTACCTGATTACGCAAAAATACATCAATTCAAACTGCTTTCGACTCCATTTACTGTCGCAAATGAACAGCTAACGGGAACCGGTCGACTGCGTCGCGACGTGATTCGTGCACATTATGAACCCATTCTTTTCGTCAATGCCATGCCGCACGAGGTAATTTTATGAACTTTTTTAATGAATTATGTAAGGCTACTGAAGCTGAACAGCAGTATTTACTGAGCGCACCGATTATTGCAGACGCACTATCTGGGCGTATCACCTTGGCGCAATACCAAGCCTTTTTGACCCAAGCATTTCACCATGTGAAACACACCACTCCGTTATTAATGCGTACCGGTAGCCGCATTTCGCATAAGCATGAATGGATGCGTCGCGCCATTATTGAATATATCAACGAGGAGTACGGTCATGAGCGCTGGATACTCAACGATCTGAAGGTGACAGGAATATCGCCCAAATGGGTTGAGCAAAGTGAACCTCATACCAGCACAGCAGGCATGGTGGCATTGGTTTATCATCGCATTGACGATGTTCACCCCGCGTCATTTTTCGGTATGGCTCATGTTCTAGAGGGAACTAGCGTTAAACTGGCGACTCAAGCAGCCGGAAAAATTAAAGAACAGTTGAACCTTCCTGATGCGGCGTTTAGTTATTTGTTATCTCACGGTGACCTCGACCAAGATCATGTCGAATTCTTTGCAACCCTGATGAACAAAGTGACTGATGAAGCAGCTCAAAGTGCCATCGTCACCACAGCAAAACATGTCTATCGACTCTACGGCGATATGTTTCGTGCACTTCCCACTTTGGCGAACGAGCTGTCAACTTTGAAGGTTGAGCTTGCATCATGATGAACATGAATTGGCAGCAACAACATATCTTACTGACGGGTGCTACTGGGGGACTCGGCCAAGAATTAAGCCGCCAGCTGACAAAGAAAGGAGCACGGGTAACACTGATTGGTCGAAGTGCTGGTAGATTGGAAGAGCTTGCGACAGCGTTGCAGCAACCATTTTTACTTGCTGATGTGTTAGCCGACGATTTTATCGAACGGATCGATGCTTATGTTAAGGCGCAAACCGACCACCCAGTCACGGCACTCATTAACAATGCTGCAGTAACCTTCGTTGGACAATTTGAGACTGCTCCGCCAACTGAAATTGAGCGGATTATTCAAACTAACTTAATTCGACCAATGCAGCTATGCCGTCTGTTACTCCCGCAATTACCAGACTCTGGATGGATTATGAACATTGGTTCGGTGTTCGGTGCAATTGGCTTTCCTGGGCAGTCACTCTACAACGCGTCGAAATTTGGACTGCGAGGATTTTCACAAGCATTGCAGCGCGAACGCAGTCCCATTGAAGCACGTGTGTTTTACTGTGCGCCACGCGCCATGTCGACAATGTTAAACGACGGCATCATGGATGCTATGAATCGAGCACTCAACGCACCTCAAGATAGTCCGGACTTTGTGGCGCAACAGATAGTAAAGCAACTGGAAAAGGGTGAACTAAACACCACAATCGGTTGGCCTGAGAAGCTCTTTGTGCGTCTGAATGGGCTGATACCGAGCTTGGTGGACGGCACTATGAAAAAACCTCGACGACTTCTTAAACAGCTCACAAAAGGAGCCCTATTATGAAACTAGCATCGATTGTTATGGCGACAGTTTTAATGGTTGGTGTATCAACTACGTTGCAGGCGCAAGCAACCACACTGGCACAAATTCAAAGTCGCTGGGCAGAAGTAAATTATACTCTTGAGGGTGACCCACAAGAAAAGGCATTTGAGGCATTATTGAAGGAGGCACACGCGTGGACTGATGCCGAACCCAATAACGCTGAGGCATTTATTTGGCGAGGTATTATCCAAAGTACTTTTGCTGGTGCGAAAGGAGGCCTCGGTGCACTCGGTTTGGCCAAAGATGCACGAAAATCCCTGGAACGTGCTTTAGAGCTTGATCCGCGCGCGCTGCAAGGCTCGGCTTACGGAAGTCTCGGAACGCTCTATTATAAAGTGCCAGGATGGCCGCTAGGCTTTGGTAATGATAAGAAAGCAGAAGAATATCTTCTTAAAGCGCTTGATATCAACCCAACTGGTATTGACCCTAACTACTTTTACGCTGACTATCTGTATGAGCAGGGCAACTATACACAGGCTCAACAGGTTGCTGAGCGAGCACTGCAAGCACCGCCGCGACCACAGCGTGCGCTGGCAGATGCACAGCGGCGCATGGAAATTGAGGCGCTACTCAAGAAAATAGCGAAGAAGGTAGGTTAGATGCGAGTTCTTCTCGTTGAAGATGATGCTCTACTTGGTCAGGCAGTTCAGTTAGGGCTGTCTGATCGAGACTTTTCGGTGTGTTGGGTACGCACAGGAGGCGCTGCTGTCTCTGAACTTAAGCACAATGAATACGATGTGATGATACTCGACCTCGGACTTCCTGACTTGGATGGTTCACGAGTATTGAGTAGCTCGCGTAAACGTGGCGTGATGATTCCCATTTTAGTTCTTACAGCACGCGAGCAGGTGCATGACAAAATTGCGCACCTTGATGCCGGGGCAGATGATTACCTTACTAAACCATTTGATATGAATGAATTGGCGGCGCGATTGCGAGCACTTTGTCGGCGCCAACTTGGCCAAGCCTCGGCGGCTATAACGGTTGGACCGATTATGCTTAATACGAGCACTCGTGATGTTCGAGTAGCTGATGAGCCGGTGAGTTTATCGCGACGAGAGTTTGAGCTACTAAAAACGTTAATGTCTGCACCCGAGCGAGTGCTCAGTCGAGATCGGTTGGAAACGGCTGTATTTCAAGGTGAAAATGAAATCGAAAGCAATGCGCTAGAAGTGCATGTTTCAAATTTAAGGCGTAAACTGGGACACAAAGAATGGATAGAGACCATTCGGGGCATCGGGTATCGTCTAAAATGCAACTCATAACGCCGCTAAAGGCCAAATTCCGATCGATTCGTCGTCGAATACTAGTCTTTGTTTCCGCTGTTTATTTAACCAGCTCAGGTTTATCTGCCCTGTGGATTTATTATGAAGTGAGTCACGAAGTTGATGAGTTGTTTGATGCTGAAATGGTGCAACAGGCAAAAACTTTAGCCGCATTTTTACCTGAACAAATAACCGAGCAACAGCGAGAGGCGGGTGCCCAGATTATAGGTGATGTGAGTGATCATGAATACGAAGATAAATTATCGTATCGCATCACCAACACGACATCATCATGGTCGCTCGAAACTCGGGGCGCTCCTTCCCCTGCAATCGTGCCTTTTCAAATAGGATTCAGTGAGTTTAACCTCGACGGTCGACTATGGCATGCTTTTGGAATGACATCCGGAAACTATCAAGTACTGTTGTTACAGGAAGATAGCTTTCGATCGGAATTGCGAACTGACCTCGCTATCGATACGGTCGTTCCAGTGCTATTGTTATTGCCACTCATGCTGTGGTTAGGTTGGTGGACAATCAATCAAAGCTTTTTAAGCTTTCAGCGTTTGGCAACGAACCTTCGTAAGCGGCGCCCTGATGATTACAGTGCTTTCGAGCCAGCCAACGATGATGAAGAAGTTGCGGTAGTCAAGCAGGCTCTGAATTATTACTTGGCTCGAATTGAACAGACATTTCACCGAGAAAGACGTTTTTCGGCAGATGCGGCGCACGAGCTGAGAACGCCATTGGCTAGTTTAAAGGCGAGTTTGCAGAATCTCATATCGAGTAAAAAAGCAATTGAAACGGCGCAACTGGAAGCATTATTAACCAGCACAGATCGGTTAATCCAACTTGTTGAAAGCTTACTATTGCTATCGAAAACTGAATTGCCGTCGACCAAGGCTGAAAACGTCAACGTGGCAAGAGAGGTACGTCAAATTGTAGCCGACTATTACAGCCGAGCTGAACAGCGCGAACTTAGTTTTGAGGTCAACCTACCAGAAACCATTCGTGCAACCGGAAGCAACGATTATTGGCGCGTGTTGCTAGCGAATATCATTGATAATGCGATTAAATACTCTCCGAACGGAGGAATTATTGAGATTAATTCCAGCAAAAACACCCTGCAGATAAAGAATCCCATTGTTGAAGACCATCGTGTCGAATTAGACCGTTTAAGCGAACGCTTTTACCGTGGTAAACATTTAGATGTGGATGGTGCGGGCCTCGGTTTAAGTATTGTGCAAAACTTGGCGCGGCAACTCGGTATATCGGTTGAGTTTAATCAGCAACAACAGTATTTTATCTGCCGCATTTATTGGGGAGATAATTCGTGAAAGTAGGTGTTTTCGATAGTGGTGTCGGGGGCTTAACGGTTGCTAAGGCATTACAACACAGCGGCTGTTTCAGTGAGTTATTGTATTATGGCGATACAGCGCGCGTACCGTACGGTAATAAAGATAAAAATACAGTAACCCGTTACGCGTTAGAAGCCGTTGAATTCTTCAATGGTGCGGATGTCGATTGTTTAGTGGTCGCCTGCAATACAGTAAGCGTCACGGCACTTGAAGCGATGCGTCAGTTCTCGAATAAGCCCGTGTATGGCGTGGTGGAACCGGGAGTTTTAGCGCTACAACAACTTAACTTAGACGCCGATAAATCGAGAGTATTAATCATTGCGACACGTTCGACGATTAATTCGGGTGTTTATCAACAGCACATAGCGGATCTTGGTTATGCGCAAATTGATGCGATTGCCACACCTTTATTTGTGCCGATTGTCGAAGAAGCTTTGTTTTCAGGTCCTATTTTAGAACAAACAATGCGGCATTATTTTTCAGATTTAGCTACGCCGAATGTAGTGTTACTCGGCTGCACTCATTTTCCGTTAATTGCTGAGCAAATATCTAATTTTTGGGGTGGCGTTAAAACGATTCATTCCGGTGAGGCGATGGTCAGTTGGCTGCGAGAAAACCTTGAGCTGGAACCGAAGTTTGAACAAACGCCAATACGTATTCTTGCTTCGGAAAATGTTGCTGCGGTAAAGCGCACGGCAGAACATTGGGGATTAAACCTCGCTTGAAAATTTGAGCTTCGGCGAGCTTTTCAAAAATTCCATTAAGTCCTGCTCGGAGATAGGTCGTGATAGCACGAACCCCTGAATAGTTTCGCATTTCATTTTGCGCAGTATCTCAACAGTTTCTTGCTCTTCCACGCCCTCAGCCGTTACGGCTAAACCTAACGTGTGTGCTAATTCAATGGTTGATTGGACAATTTTATTATTGCGTTCGTTGTTCGCAATATCATAGACATAACTTCTATCTAACTTAATTTCTGACACCGGGAATTTACTCAGATACGACAACGATGAATTCCCTGTACCGAAATCATCAACTGAACAACTAATGCCGAGGTCATTCATTTTAGAGAGCACATAAAGGGCGCGTTCAGAATCATCTATTAATCCCGTCTCGGTAATTTCAAGTTGAATACAATGTGGGTCGATATGTTTAACAGCATTACGCATGAAACTGACAAAGCCAAGTTCGGTAAGGTCACGGGTTGATACATTGACGCTGATCACTAAACCGGAACGACATAAATTTTGTCGTTCCATCATCGCTATGGTCTCTTTTATTACCCAACGAGTCACTTGTGTGACGAGCCCTGTTTCTTCTAAAAGGGGTATAAATTTGCTTGGCGGAACTAAGCCAAGAGTTGGATGCTGCCAGCGAAGTAGCGCTTCGGCGCCAGTAATCTTATTTTCTTCGAGATTATATTTGGGTTGGTAATGTAAGAAAAAGTCACGCGTTCCAGCTTGATGAAAGTCTTTTAATAAACGCAAATCGTCAGCGTTTGGCTCAAGACCCGGCGTGTAGACGACCCATAACTTATGGGTTTTTTGTGATACAGATACCGCAGTTAATGCTTGTCGCAACAACTCTTGTGCGCCAACAGGTTCAGCGAGACTGAGCTGTGAATTCCGAATAATCCCGAAAGCGAGTAAGGGTTCGAAATCAAGCGACTTAAACTTCAAGGGTTGTAGCGCAAGATCAACAATCTGTTCATTGGTTAAATTCGAGTCGGCAACTGCGGCAAATAATCCTACGCCAAAGTGCGCCGCATACTTAAATCCATTTTTTTGTAGCCGTTCAGCGAACTCAATCATGAGGTCGGTGGCAATATCGTAACCAAATACCGAAGTAATAGAGTCAATATTGGCAATTCGAATACCCACTACAGTTGGGCTAATTTCAGGTGCTGAACGAATTTGTTGATCCAGCTTTTCGGTAAAAGCAGGGCGGTTTAGCAATCCAGTTATGGCATCGTGTTGTGAAAGGTAGTGAAGTCTTTTTTGTAGTTTTGTTTTTGCGACAAGTTCTTGTTCAATACGGTAGGTTTTGCGCGCAACTTGTTTCTTAAGTAAGTAACTCCAAAAGAAACCTAGGGAGGCGATTAATAACAAGCTAATCAGCAACCAACCTAACGCACGTAAATTATCCGACAGTGTTCGCTCTTGCCATTCTAATTGTTGTACCCACCGCTGATACACTTCTTGATAGGTGCCATTAACTTGTAACATTGCTAGGTGTTCGTTAAGGCGATGAAGTAACGCTGTATTCCCCTTTTTGACACCAAAAGCATAAGATTGTGGCCAAAATGGAGGGCTAGATTGACTAAGATCGAGATTGTTGTTGGTGATTAAATGACGTGACGTTGTCGTCACTTCAACGCAGGCGTCAACTTGCTTTAACTGAACCATTTGCAAGCAATGAAGTTCATCACTTGCACGAACAATGTCAAACTCTTGAGGATTGTCTGATAATTGTTGTTCAGCAAAAGCTCCGGCGGCTACTGCAACCCGTTTCCCGTGGAGCTGTGAAAAGCTGCCAAACTGAACCCCATCGCGATGCGAAAAAATACCATGAGCAACGTAATAAAAGGGTTCCGTGACATCGAAATAGGCGCTTCGCGCTTCTGATGGAATTAACGCAACGGCATCAGCTTGCCCAGATTGCACCGATTCAAGCGCCTGATTCCAAGGGATTAGTCGCTGTTCAATGTTAAATTCACCGGATTCGGCTAATGCCTGCTCAAGGTCGACGATAAAGCCTTGAGGCTGATTATTTTCGTTGAGCCATTGCAGCGGAGGATAATACTGGGAGCCGGTAAAAATGAGGGTGTTATTGGTTTGCGCATTTAATGTGTGCGAAAGCAACCCGACGAGCAGGCAGAAAGTACACGACAAACGCGTTCGCTTCCACGGCATAACCGATAAACCTTAAAGTTTTAATAAGTCATTGGTTTAGAATGGCATATTATTTACATAAAGCAATTTATTTGTGGGTAAATTCTACCTAGATGTCAGTTTTTCCGTGAGTTCTGTTGTGTTGTGGTTGATTTATTGGGCAGGGGACTTAGGAACATAGTAAATCTGCTGTTCATACAAGATCGACGAAGCCATTGCGTGAGCCTGGATTCGTTCTAGTGCTTGGTGTTCTAAGGGCAAGGTAGTTGAAATAAGCTTTTTATTGGCCTTATCGTAGCGAAATTGATGATGCTCTCCTGCCGTTGTTATAATTGTAAAGTTATCGCCTTCTAACCAACCAAAATTGTCGCCAAATTGCATCATTGCTCGGTTGGATGGTGGTACGTCAATTTGGCTTAAATCCTGCCCCAATGTTGGTAGATACGCGCTTACGCCAGCAAGTGATAACAGCGTTGGAGCGAGATCAATTTGACTTGCCACCGCCGTAATTGTGCGAGCTGATATACCAGCGCCTACGATAATCCCAGGAATGTGAAATTTTGAGAGTGGAATAAGCTCGTCGCCATAGACTCGGGTATCGTGATCTGCAACAACTAAAAATACTGTGTTTTGCCAATAGTCACTGGTCATCGCCTGTTTAAAAAAAGCGCCAAGTGCATGGTCGGCATATTTCACTGCGTTATTGACTGTATTTTTCGGTTGTTCGAATAAGACAATCTCATCATCAGGAAACTCAAAAGGTTCATGATTTGAAGAACTAAACGCTAACGTAAATGTCGGTTGATGTCTTTGCTCGGCGTAAATGAGACGTTCATGTAGTTTTTGGAACAAATCGTGATCGCTAACACCCCAGCTTCCAACAAATTTAGGATGTTTAAAGTCATCTTGATCAATAATATTACTGAACCCATTGCCACTGAAAAAGGATGCCATATTATCGAAGTGTGATTCGCCGCCATAGATAAACTCAGTGTGATAGCCTTCGCGCTTTAGCGTATCAGCGATAGTAAAGAAATACCGCTGCGATTTAGAGAGTTTCACTGTGCTGCGAGCACGTGACGGAAGAAATCCTGAAACGACTGCTTCAATACCTCGAACAGAACGAATCCCCGTCGCGTAAAGATTTTCAAACCACCATCCATGGTGCTTGAGTTGCTCTAAATTGGGCGTCGCGGCAATTCCCCCCAGTGATTCGACAAAGGTAGCGCCAAGGCTTTCCTCTAAAATGATGACAATGTTTAGAGGCCGTTCTCGTTTATTCGTAGCAGGTTGATAATGAACTGTCGGATAATCTGAGAAAGGAAATTGCGCGTGCCGCAGGTGCGGTTCTGAGGTTATCACGTCGATGACTTCATCGTCGCTAAGATTACCATAGACGCGGTTAGCACTAGCTTCATGCCTGAGATTGTAAGCTGCATATGCAACCGAATAACTTGAATTAATAAATAGCGAATTCACCATAGCATCACTCGTAACCGCGAAAAATGCGGGGTTAGCTGGGCGATGTGCCAACGTTGAGCGAATTCCAAAAAGTGTAACGACAACTATAAACGGCCATAATAACCACGCAACGCCATGGTGAGGCTTTCGTGACCGAAGTTGATGATACATTCGCTTCTGTAAAAACAAGAGTGTATAAACAGCTCCACACATGACAATGGTGCCGACTATAAGCCAACCACGAAACCCTTCCCATAGCGTTGAAAAAACTTCTTTAGGGTAAAGTAAATATTCGAAAAACAGCCGATTAGGTCGCGAATCATATTGCAGTAGAAAAGCCGGTGTAGATACTTCCATGAACAACAGCACAAGAAAGCATATAGCAAACCAAATCAGGCTAAATCGAAGCCATAGGTAATGTGAGCGATGGAAATTAAGTAATGGAAAAAGTAGTAAAGGAATAATTGTAAAGTAGCCGACTTGAATGGCGTCTGCGCGAAGCCCTAACAAAAAATAAGTTGATAGGTTTGTAACGGCTAAAATACGTTCGCTAAATAAGATGAAATAGCCAAGTCGAAA
This sequence comes from Pseudidiomarina marina, assembly GCF_044807045.1. Taxonomy (NCBI): domain Bacteria; kingdom Pseudomonadati; phylum Pseudomonadota; class Gammaproteobacteria; order Alteromonadales; family Idiomarinaceae; genus Pseudidiomarina; species Pseudidiomarina marina. The sequence continues at coordinate 1,368,693 of NZ_CP085233.1, forward strand.
CAGACTTAGCATAATAAAGCTACTGCCTGCAAACAACAGGACAGGATAATAACTTGTTGTTCCTGATTTAAGCGCTTTTAGCATGAACTCCAACCCAGACAGTTTACTATGTTGAAGTTATCGAGAAATTCTTAAGAGAGGCTTAAGAAATATAATGTTCAATATCGCAGAATCGAAAAACGCGAAGGTCAAAAATGAAAGCTAACAAAACTGGATTTGATAGAATTGTCCATGCCACATTTAACTCGATACGGGGTATTGCCACGGTTTGGAAATATGAGGCGGCATTCCGTCAAGAAGCGCTGTTGTGCGCGATTTTACTGCCAGTCGCCTTCCTGATTGAGGCCACATTGGTTGAACGCCTCTTGCTTATCATGACGTTGTTTATTGTTGTGATTACTGAATTACTTAATTCGGCCGTTGAAGCCGTGGTAGATAGAGTGGGTGCTGAGTTTCATGAACTGAGTGGGCGCGCAAAAGACATCGCTTCTGCAGCTGTATTTTTTGCGCTCGTTTTAATGATGGTTGTTTGGGTCGCTGTACTTTTTCGACCTGCAGTTTTTAACTTATAATCGAGTCGTAACATACCATGACGTCATGCAACCCAAAGTCGCCAATTCGTATTGATACACAGCAACTTGAATTACGACAGGTGTCCTTAGCAGATGCTGTTTTCTTACTTGATTTATTGAACGATCCTGACTTTCTCCAGAATATCGGTGACCGAGGTGTTCGCTCTGAACAGCAAGCAGAAAATTATCTTAAAACCAAAGTTATTAAACCGCAGAAGTTTGATTATTTAGGTTTATGGGTAATTCACTCAAAGGCTGAAAAACGCCCGTTGGGCGTTGTAAGTGTGCTTCAACGTGATTATTTAGAGCACCTAGATTTAGGTTATGCCTTATTGAAACACGCTCGGGGAAAAGGTGTGGCTTATGAAGCAACGAGCGCGATGCTTGAGTATATAACACAGAACCGCAAAGTGCCGGTGTTAGACGCGATTGTTAAACCGGACAATGCGCCGTCGCGAGGTTTGTTAACAAAGCTTGGCTTTCATTCTGTGGGCACGGTGACATCGCCAGAAAACGAGCAGCTCTGTTTGTATCGCTACCGAAAAGCTTAAAATTGTGGCACTCTTTGCGTAGCTACTAGCGAAAGCGACAATAAAAAGAATAAAAAGAGGCGATTATGGCAAAGGCTTTAACAGTTTCGACTCGAGTCATTTCATTGTTTGGCCGAATAGATATCAGTGATGAGCAGGGGCAACTTTGTTATTACGGGAAAGGCGAATTTTCGCTTCTACGTCGACGCTGGCGAATATTTGATAAGAGCGATAACGAGCTTACGCAAATTATCCATAAACGCTTTGCTATTCGTCCAACGTTTTTGGTTAGCGGTCAGCTCGGTGAAATGGTACTGCAACGTAAGTTTTTTTCGCTTAAACGGGAATATTGGGTTACTGGCGGACCATACGATGGCGCATCGTTTAAAGGTAATTTGTTAGATCTTGCTTTTACTATCAGTCACAATGACAAAATGATTGCTAAAGCTTCAGAAAAGTTAATCTCAATTCGCGATACGCACCGTGTTGAATTAATTGACGACAACGCGAACGATGAGCTTTTCACGGTGATAGCGATGATTTCAATGCAGCTCGAGAAAAAGGCATCTGATTAAATGCGAAACTGGTTATTTGTGCTGTGTATTCTGGTTTATGGAGGCAACGCGATGGCGAATTCAGCTGATATTTTCACTGTTTATGTGGCGCGTCATGCTGAGAAGGTTCCGGATCAAGCTGATCCCCAGTTATCAGAGAAAGGGCGTGCGCGGGCAAAGAATCTTGCGCTACTCCTCCAGCACACCGACCTTGAGCAAATTTATGCCACCAAATATCGTCGCGCTCAGGAAACCGCTGAACCGGCCGCCAAGCTCTTCGATTTATCAATTTCAACTTATGGGGCCGCTGAATCTGAACTGTTGGCGCAGGCGCTGTTATCTGAGCGGCGAAATTCATTGGTGGTTGGTCATAGCAATACCGTACCGGCGCTTGTTAAACTCTTGGGCGGCAATGAATTTGAATTAACTGAACGTGATTATGGCGATGTGTTTATGCTGCAGTTTCGTGGTGAAGTGCTCGTTTCAACACGATTATTCGTTCCTGCACATGACTAAGTAGTTATGCTTTCGAAGTACATAGAAACTCTCGCTAACTATCGTCAATTTTGGCAATTTCTGCCCTTTCAACATACTGATTATTCGGCGTATACATGGCCAAGAAGTCTTATTCAGGCGCTTGATAATATCTCTGATGAAGAACTGACAAACATTGATAATGACCTTGTTTTACAACGTGAGTTTTTTGCGCCATGGTTCTCTGAAGTACAGCAATTACCTTCCTTTTCAACAACAAGTAATTACCGAGAGTTGCCCGCGCCATTTTGGTTAGAAAATGGCATCGGCGGACGAAAGCTTGAACAAATTAAGGCGTTTATTTGTCAGCTTCCGGAACGAAATAAAAAGGTTCTGGAATGGTGTTCAGGTAAAGGTCATTTGGGACGATTTTTAGCGTTTTGCCAAAATCGTGCAGTTATTAGCGTCGAATGGCAGCAGCAACTCTGTGAGATTGGTCAAGTGTTGGCAGGGCAGCATGAGCTCGAACAACGTTTTGTTCACGCTAATGTGCTCAAGGATGACTTATCAACTGTTTGGCGTGATGTTGAGTGCGCTGTCGCGTTGCATGCATGTGGTGACTTGCACCGAAAACTTATCCATGACGGCATATCAAAGCGTTGTCCTGAATTGATGATAGCACCTTGTTGCTATCATTTGACCACCACAGATAGTTATAAAGGACTTTCGGAAAGCGCGCAGTCGTTAATTGAGACAAATGAGCTTGTTTTAACAAGGGAACATTTGAAACTGGCTGTGCAAGGTCAAGTGACAGCTGGCGCTCGGGTGGCACGACTACGTCAAATGGAAGTGCAATGGCGTCTGGCCTATCAAGAAATTTACCAATTTGTGACTGGTGATCTTAATTATCGGTCGCTACCTTCAGTGCCAAAACACTGGTTTTCAGGTGAGTTTAAAGATTTTGCGTTGTGGGCGGCTGGTCAACATAAGGTTCAGCTTCCGGAAACTATTGACTGGCAGTTATTTTTAGAGAAAGGGCAGCAGGCGTCTTCTCGAGTTGCTCGTATTGAATTAGTGCGCCATGTATTTCGGCGACCATTGGAAAGCATGTTAATTCTTGATAGCGCAGAATACCTGCGGGAGTCTGGCTACGAGGTGACCATTCGCGAGTTTTGCAATTACCAATTAACCCCTCGAAACTTTTTGATTCATGCAGAATTGGTGTAGTACAGAATATTGATATGTATCAATATCAAAAACCACAAGAAAACTAAGATATTCATAAAACCACAAATGGAGTAAGGTTATGAATATTTTGCGCGAATTCTTCACTGATCCAGTCCTATTTTTCTCATTTACTGGCCTCGCTATTTTGCTTGGGTTATGTGTTTTTTATGCTGTGTTCTTTATCAAAAAAGCTGCAGAAGCTGAAGAAGAACAGCGACACTCATCACACTGATCGAAAAATACAGCGGCAGCGTAATTGATGGTCTAAAGTAATGAGACTCAAACAATAAGGTTACTTCCATGAAATACGCACTTTCAATTTCGGCTACGGCTGTTGCTTTTGCATTGATCGCAGCACCTGCAGCTGTGGCAGATGATCATAAATATTCACCGCCAGATTCAGCGAATGCTCAAAATTTCATCGCCGTATTTAAAGAACTGAATGGCGTTCATCCAGGTATTCGCAAAGCACACGCGAAAGGTGTTTGCGCAGCGGGAACATTTGTACCAGCGGCAGCGGTAACTGAGCGCTTTGATACGGCTTTGTTTGGTTCTGGAGAGGTACCTGTCACACTACGCTTCTCAATGGGCGGCGGTAACCCAGAGGCTGATGAGCGTCAAGGAACGCGGGGTGTTGGTATACAATTTCAATTACCTAATAATCAGCAACATAATATTGCCGGCATAACGTCAGCATTGTTTTCAGGTAGCACACCTAATCATTTTCTGGGGTTATTACAGTGGAATTTAAAAGTCATGCGTGGTGAGGCCACTCGTGAAGATATTGCGAAGTACATTGCCGCTAACCCTTCTATGCAAGCCGCTGTGGATTGGAACAAAGATAAGCAGCCTTCAAGCGAATACACCAACGCAGATTATTACGGTATTCATGCGTTTTGGGTTGCTGGTGAGCAACAGCGCGAAAAGTTTCGTTGGCAATTAGTGCCAAGTGCAGGCAATGATTATTTAACGCAAGAAGAGCAAAAATCGTTGCCGACCACGTTTTTAGCTGAGCGATTAGTCGAACGCCTAGAAGCCGATGGCGAGGTGAGTTTTGACTGGCACTGGACTATAGGTGCCGAAGAAGATCCTACCAATGATCCGTCGGTTTTGTGGCCTGAAGACCGTGAACGCGTCAATGTTGGTAAAATAACCATTACGGCTGCTGGTGGCGAAGATTGCACGCCAATCAACTTTGACCCGATGCGTGTTGTGCGTGGAATAGAACCGAGTGATGACCCCGTTCTACCTATGCGCTCAGCAGCTTACGCTATTTCTTTTGGTCAACGTTTGAGTAATCAATAGCGACTTATTGTTCACTTTTCATATCATCGAGTAACTTCTGAAAGTCGGTGTTGTTTTTTAATAATTCAACACCGACGTTTGTCAAGGCATCCGCCTGCTCTTCGCTGAGCGATAATCGGGTTGGTATTTGATTGAAAAAACCACGCCGCGTTTCTTGTTGAACCCCATCAAAATTGATTTCGATAAAATACGGATCAATAGGCTGCCAAAAACTTGAGAGCTCCTTTGACCATCTAACCATGCTGCGCCGAATAAGGCTGATTGTGGCTGAGTTGTAGCGATGTAATTGGGTATCGGTCACCGCACTAATTGTAGGTTCGATATCGGGAATTTCATTTGTATGTTCAATATTGTAACGTGGTTTGGTTGATGCGTTTACTGAAATGATTACCAGTCGCTTGGAAGGTTTACTGCCAATACGCTCCATAAAATTGGCAATGCCACCGCCAATTTCGACAAGTTCATAGAATGCCATAAGCCCCAGATTATCAGTGATACCGCCATCAACTAAGTGAATATATTTACGTGCCTCGCGGTCTTTATAGCTACGTAATGTTTGTACGGTTTCCACAAGATGCGGCGCTAATTTAGCTTCCTCGATACGCGACTCATCCAGTTCTTCAAGATAGTTCTGAGCGGAGTTGTAGCAGCCTTTGTGATTCTTTAAAACCACCGGGTTGAGCATTACTGGAACAGCTGAAGAAGCAGTTACGGCGCGCGCAATGGGGAAACTTGCAATATTTGAACATAGCAAATCAAAATATTCTTGGATAAATGAGAATCGAATGCCGCCACCTAAATCAGAGGCATTAATGAGAATCAGAGGTCCATTTTGTTGGCTCAAATCCGCAAATGTTGCACCTTTGAATAAGCGTTGTTCATAAATGCGTGTCGCAATATCCGTCCGACCTTTATTAGAAAACCATAATAATGGGCTAGCAACACCATACATCCACTCTGTAACGTAGTCGCGGCGTAAAAAATCTTGTTCAAAATTTTCAAATATCTTGTCGCCATGTAACCCGTAATAAGCCGCCGTGAAACTACCGCCGGAAACTGATGTGATCATGTCAATTTCATCAAGCAATTTGACTTCTTTGTTGTCGATAACAACCGTTGTATCACGAAGTCCTTCAAGTACACCGTAGGATAGCGCAGCAGCTCGACTACCGCCGCCGGAAAAGGCGAGTACAAGGGTTATATTATCGGAGCGTGAATGACTCGCATCGTAGTTCATTAACGAGTAATTCTTAGGCGCATCGTTTTCGGTTTGCGATTGGTTGTCAATAACACCGTAGGTTGCACAACCTGTTATATGTAGAAAAACGATGATACCTAATCCAGTAATTAACAGACGCATGGTGTCTCCAGAATCAAAGATTGCTTCAGTTTATGAATACAAGCGAAAATTTGCTAGTAAAGCTTGCGAATTGCTTGGCTTAGTTTATGGTTAAGAAAGTAAATAAACGGTCGGAGAACCTGTGTTTTCAACTCGAACGCGTCGCGCTTCCTTCATTGTCGCAGTTTTGGCTTCGCTACTGTTTGCCTTAGTGGCAATCGAATACTTGCATGGGCTGAACAAAGAGCGTGTAAAGTCTCAGCAATTAAGTGAACTTCAAACGGAATTTACCGCGGTAAGAGCCGATTTAGAATCAGAGCTAAATGCTGCGCTTTACAGCACTTGGGGTATTGCAAGTTACCTCGCGACGCATCCTGAAAGTGATCCGCAACAATGGCGTGCAATGGCGCAACCTATTGTCGACGGCAATACCTTCGTTCGTAACCTAGCAATCGCTCCCGATAATATCATTTCTTTTGTGTACCCGACGGTTGGTAATGAAGCGGTGTTAGGTTACGACTATGAACGGAATCCGGAACAACGAGATGTCGTTAAGCGAGCTCAAACCACCAAAAAAACATTATTAGCCGGGCCTGTAGCGCTTGTTCAAGGCGGGGAGGGGCTCATATATCGCATTCCAATTTACAATCATGAGGGCGATGCAGAGCGCTATTGGGGCTTACTTGCTCTGGTGATCGATAGCAATCGATTATTCGAAGCAACTGGTGTACTCAATTTAGCGGCGTTTTATGATCTTGCGATTCGCGGGCGAGATGGTACCGGTGCCGATGGCGATGTGTTTTTCGGAAATGAAACCACCTTTGCATCGGCTGATTTTCTTGAAAAAATTCGTTTCCCAAATGGTACATGGTCTGTTGCACTTTCAACCGACTCTCATATTGAAGGCAATTTTTGGGAGCAACAAAGAATTCGACTGATCGGATATCCATTTGTTGTCGCTTTATATATCATGCTCTTTACATTGTTTGCATGGTACCGATCATCCTACAGCGAGGCGATGGCTGATCCGCTGACCAATGTCGCCAACCGGCGAATGATTATGGAACGTTTGCAAACATTAGTGCAGATTAATGAGCGACACCCAACACCATTTGCAGTTGTTGTCGTTGATATCGATCGGTTCAAAAATGTTAATGACCAATTTGGCCATCAGGCTGGTGACACAGTTCTGAAAACAACGGCACAGCGAATGTTTACAAATACTCGTGCGACAGATACAGTCGCACGCATCGGTGGCGATGAATTTTTAATTGTGCTTATGGGCGTCAGCGATGAAAAAACTGTGACAGAGCAATGCGCGAAAATAGCTGATGTTATTATTGAGCCGATTCGATATAAATCGAATGAGATAACGATAACGGCTAGTCTAGGTTATGCTTTATTCGGGAAAGATACGAAAACCGTCGAAGCACTGATTCAACGTGCTGATCACAAGATGTACAAAAATAAACGAAGAACATGAAAACGAATAGAACGATAGCTGAGCTTCTTGAAGTAATACCTGATGCCGCACTGATTTTAAATCGAAATAATGAACTCGTCCTTGTGAATACAATGCTTAGCGAAATGTTCGGCTATTCACAACGCCGCGAACTGTTGGGGCAATCGCTAAATATATTGCTACCTGAGTCGGTGCGGTCTCACCATGCAAAGCATGTTGAAGCGTTCTTCAATTCTGCTCAAAATCGGCCAATGGGTCGCGGATTTAAATTTATTGGCCAGCGTAAAGACGGTAGTACCATCTATGTTGAAATTATGCTCAGTCATGTCGATTTCGATGGCGAACACTTTGCAATTGCATTCGTTCGTGATGCGACATCGATGCAGATGACGGAAGATAAAATTCGACGCGAGCTTGAGCACGAGCGCAAATTAGCACAAACCGACCATTTGACAGGGTTAGCGAATCGCCGAGCGTTTGTCGAAGCTCTCGATAATGAAATTCATGATTTGAAGCAACATGGGCTCGAATTTGCCGTATGTTTTATCGATTTGGATGATTTTAAAAAAATTAATGATACGCATGGTCATCAGATGGGCGATGAGGTATTACAGCAAATTGGTCATGTCATTGCGACAACATGTCGTGCCAACGATCTGGTTGCTCGTATTGGCGGGGATGAATTCGCAACAATTCATGTTGGCGCGACTTTACAGGATGCGATGACGGCTTTAGAACGAATTCGCGAAAGGCTAGTGCATGAATTTGCGGAACATGATTGGCCAGTGACGCTGTCAATGGGCATTTGTCATTGTAACGATGCCAACGAAGATTATGACGTTGCGACCATTCTTAAAGCTGCTGATAAGGCCATGTATGAAGCTAAAAATCAGGGCAAAAACCAGATTAAGATTGCGCACGTTGTTGCTGTTTAAGGTTTTTGATAAATGTCACTAAGTGGTTGATAGGCATTGGTCGTGCATAGAGAAATCCTTGAAATTCTTCACAACCTGCTTTCATAAGATAATTGGCCTGTGCATGTGTTTCGACGCCTTCAGCGACAACGCGCAGATGCAATGCTTGAGCCATAGCCAAAATGGTTTTGACTAATTTTGCGTCTTGTTTGTTTTGCACAATATCTTTAACAAAACTCTGGTCAATTTTTACTTCCTGTATTGGCAACAAACGCAGCGTATTTAACGAAGAATAACCGGTACCGAAATCATCTAACGATACTTGCACACCTCTTGCTGTGAGTTTCTCAAGAACCTGTTTCACACCTTCTAAATTAAGTAACGCTGCACTCTCGGTTAGTTCAAGTTCGATCACTGACCAATCACCGGGCAACTTTGAGAGGTTTGCTAGAAAGCGGTCACAACTCTCACTGCCATTGAAATCGGCGGCTGACACATTAAAAGAGACCCGCTGCACGTCACGATATAACAGCTCATGCTCGGTAAGTTCCGTAATTGCCTGCTGCATAACGAAATCAGTAATGCCCCAAATAAGCCCATTTTGCTCGGCTAATGGAATGAAATCGCAAGGTGATATGAGCCCTCGCTCTGGGTGATTCCAACGCACCAAAACTTCAAGACCGGTCATACGATTTTCGCTAACGCAAAATTGCGGTTGGTACATTACTGTGAGTTGGCGTTTATCAATGGCAACCTTAAGATCAAATAATAATTTTGCCTTGTTTGACATAATGGCGCTTAATTCTGCGTTATAAAGCTTGTAGCTTCCGCGATCTGTTTGCTGCGCTTGATCAAGCGCTAAGCTGGCCGCATCGATTAATTCATTAGCGCCTGAACCATCGCGAGGATAGAGCGCTATTCCTGCACTGGCAGTAAAACTGAGTTGAGGTGCTTCGGGTACACGAATGTGGGCAATTCGGCGCTGAATCTGTTGTAACGTCGGTATGACATCATCTGGCCATGTTGAATCTGGTAAGGCGATCGCAAATTCATCATTGCCAAATCGTGCAATCAGAGCCTGTTGGTGGCACGCTTCGCGAAGCACACTTGCGACTGTTATAAGAAATTTATCACCCGCTTCAAGGCTCACATGGCTATTAACTTGTTTAAAGCCATCAATATTCAACATGATGACGATTAGATTTTGTTGATTGTCGTGCGCATATTGAATTTCGCTGGCAAGCTCGCGTTCAAACATATGGCGATTCAATAGGAGTGTGAGCCCGTCTCGTTCAGATAAGTTGCGCTCACGCTGAAGTGCTCGATAGGCGAGAATATATAGCAGGGCAGCGGTAATTGTTACGTAAGCCCAACCTTTGTATGTTTGGAGTTCGGTTAAGTAGTTTGATTCCGCCGCAATAGTTAGCAGAAATCTATCTGAGAAACTAATCCAGATATAACCTAGAAATAAATAAAGAAACGCTATGGCTGCTGCGGCACGGCGCGGCGACATATACTGCTCCTTGTCGGTAAACGTAAAACCATTCCCAAAATAGGGTTAAATTTACCTTAGCAAGGAGCAGAAAATTTGACCAGATTTATTTTTAATACAACATCAACAACTAGAGTAAGTATTGCGCATGAAAACGCAAATGCTGCTCAATGAAGGTCGCAATGAAGTAATAGCTATGATCATATCCTTGATGGCGCTCAAAAGTAGCGTCAATACCTGTCTCGGCAATAGCGGCCGCGAAATCGTCAGGGCGTAACTGCTCGACTAAGAAGTTATCGGCTTCCCCTTGTGACACCAGCATTGGCGGAGCTTGGCGTAGCTTAAGTAGCAACTCTGTTGCATCATAATTCAACCACGCGGCACGGTCATCGCCGAGATATCCCGAGAAAGCCTTATGACCCCAAGGACATTCCGTTGGATGACAAATTGGGGCAAATGCAGACACGCTAGCGTACATTTCGCGATGACGTAGCGCCATGACAAGAGCGCCATGGCCGCCCATCGAGTGGCCGCTGATACTGCGTTTTTGCGAGAGCGGCAGGTTTTGTTCAAGCAGCTCGGGTAGTTCAATCACTATGTAATCGTACATGTGATAATGCTTGGCCCACGGTTGCTGCGTTGCGTTGACATAAAAACCTGCACCAAGACCAAAATCATACGCTTGCTCCGGATCGTCGGGAACACCGTCACCGCGGGGACTGGTATCAGGCATGATCAGCGCAATACCTAACTCTGCAGCGACGCGTTGCGCACCAGCTTTACTGCTGAAGTTTTCATCTGTACAAGTTAACCCTGATAACCAATATAGCGCTGGAACGGCATGCTGCTCTGCTTGAGGTGGCAAAAAGACACTGAACTGCATGGTGCAGTTCAGCGTCTTGGATTGATGTTCATAACGAACTTGACGCCCGCCAAACGCCTTGGTTTCGCTGACCTTACTTATCATAATGAATCACCGAGCGAATGGATTTACCTTCGTGCATTAAATCAAAGGCTTTGTTAATGTCTTCGAGGCCCATGGTATGCGTAATAAAGGTGCTGAGTTCAAACTCGCCATCTAAATAGCGTTGCACGTAATCAGGCAACTGACTACGACCTTTGACGCCACCAAATGCACTGCCGCGCCATACGCGACCAGTAACCAACTGAAATGGACGTGTTGAAATTTCCTCACCGGCACCAGCGACACCGATGATCACCGATTCACCCCAACCTTTGTGGCAGCATTCAAGCGCTGAGCGCATCACTTTGACGTTACCGATACATTCGAACGAGAAATCGACCCCACCGTCAGTCATATCAACAATAACTTCTTGGATTGCCTTATCGTAATCGTTCGGATTAATACAGTCGGTTGCGCCCAACTTTTTGGCAATATCAAACTTGGATTCATTGATATCAATAGCGATAATCCGACTCGCTTTGGCCATCACCGCGCCAATAATGACCGATAGACCAATACCGCCTAGGCCGAATACTGCGACAGTATCACCGGGCTGCACTTTGGCGGTGTTCATTACTGCGCCCATACCGGTAGTGACACCGCAGCCAAGCAAACAGACTTCTTCAAGTGGCGCTTCTTTACTCACTTTAGCCAGCGCGATTTCTGGAACAACGGTGTATTCAGAAAACGTCGACGTGCCCATGTAGTGATAAATTGGTTTGCCGTCTTTTGAAAAGCGAGTCGTACCGTCTGGCATTAAACCCTTACCTTGGGTACTGCGAATGGCTTGGCACAAGTTGGTTTTGCCTGATTTACAGAATTTACACTCGCCACACTCTGGCGTGTAAAGAGGTATAACATGATCGCCGACTTCTACTGAGGTGACGCCTTCACCCACAGCTTCTACAATACCGCCGCCTTCGTGGCCTAAGATAGCCGGAAACACACCTTCAGGATCTGCGCCAGAAAGGGTGTAGGCATCGGTATGACAAACCCCCGTCGCAACAATGCGTACTAGAACTTCGCCTTTTTGCGGCGGCATCAGATCAACTTCTTCAATTGAAAGTGGTTCGCCAGGAGCCCAAGCAACGGCAGCACGAGTCTTGATCATTTCCATAGTTACATCCCTTATGGTTTTAAGTTGAAAGGTTAGTGTAACCGCTACGAATAAAAATTGGAAAAAGCTCAAAAAAAAGGCCGCTCCGAGGAGCGGCCAACACTTACATGCAGAATAACCTAATTACAAAGCGTTACCATCGCTATCAAGCATGGTTACTTCACCGAGGTTAAGTGAGCGAACTTCATCAGCAATTTGCTTCGCGTCGCCAACGATAACCCAAGTCAACGCGTCAGTATCGATGAGTGCACGCGCATTACTTTGTACGTCTTCGACCGTAATTGCGTTCACACGTTCACCGTAACTTTCTAACCAAGCCATGTTTTTACCTTTGTCCAACGTATCAACGATAGCGCCTAACAGAGCGCCTTTCGTTTCATACGCACCTGGAAGCTTCGCTGTTTTGTTCATTTGAACTTTCTCGAGCTCTTCCGCGGTCGCTGGATTGCTGGTTTGATACTGATTCAATTCTTTCAGAATTTCTTGAATTGATTCTTTGGTTTTGTCGGTTTGTACCGGTGCCAAAGCAAAGAATAAACCCGCTTCATCATAGGCTGACCAAATAGTACGTGAGCCGTACGACCAACCTTTGTCTTCACGAAGGTTCATGTTGACGCGGCTGGTGAAGCTGCCACCTAAAATGGTGTTGGCAACATCTAAAACCTCAGCATTTGGTGCATCATCAGCAGGAGCTAAGTGACCCGCGAAGATAGTTGATTGTGGCGTGCCAGGCTGATCAATGATGTAAACGCGTGGCTTAGTTTGCATCGCTACATCAGTGAATTGCTTGGTTGGCTTCGGCGTTGCTGGCGCTTGCCATGCTGCCAATGCTTCTTCAAGCAATGGTTTAATTTCAGCTTCAGTGGTTGCACCAACAATAACTAAACGTGCGTTGTCAGGACGTAACCAAGTATCGCGGTAGTTAATTAGGTCGTCACGAGAAAGTGATGTGATTGACTGTTCCGTACCAGAACCAGTTAACGGCACACCATAAGCGTGGTTGTCACCGAAAATCAGGCCAGGAAGAATACGCAAGGCCTGACTGTTCGGGCTAGCTTTCTCACGCTTAATATTTTCTAACCAGTTAGCACGCTTACGTTCAATTTCATCATCGCTAAACGACGCATTTTCTAAGATATCGGCGAAGATATCTAAACTTGGCGCTAAGTTAGTGACTAAGCTATCCATCGAGATGCGCGAGGTATCAATACTAGCGCCGGTTGAAAGGTTAGTACCGAGTGTTTCAAGCTCTTTGGCAATATCTTGTGAAGTACGAGTTTCAGTACCTTCACGAAGCATACTCATGGCAAAGCTTGCGGTACCAACTTTGTTACCAAAGTCTGATGCGTAGCCGCTATCAAACGTCAATGACATTTGAACTGTAGGTACGTCATGACGTTCTGCCAGAGCAACTTCTAAACCGTTAGATAACGTAAATGTATTCAAGGCCGGTAGTTCAAGTTTTGGTAAGTCACCAACTTCGGGAAGCTTAGAACGATCAGCTTGTGCTTCTGCAGTAGTAAACTTCGGTTGTGGGACAACATTTAAGACGAAAGCGCCATCCGATAACCAACGTTTTGCTGCAGCTTGAAGATTTGCAGGTGTGGCGTTACGTAGCGTTTCAAATTCTTGATTAAAGAAGCCTGGGTTGCCGTGATAAACTTCGCCGGCTGCTAACAAATCAGATTTACCACCGAAACCACCGATACGTTCAGCGCCACGAACGAAGTTAGCAACATCTGAAAACTTCACCCGTGCTAATTCTTCAGCAGTAGGGCCTTCAGCGATAATTTTCGCTAACTCTTCATCGATGATCGCTTCAATACGCTCAAGCTCAACGCCTGGCTTCGCATCGGCGATGACAAAGAATTGTCCTGCTAATGTACGCTCGTATTGGAAGCCTGAAACCATGCTCGCAATTTGTTCTTCGTGAACGAGGCGCTGGTACAAACGAGAATTCTTACCACTGGCCAAAATACTAGTGAGCATATTCAAATAAGTTGAATCTGCGGTGCCCATTTCAGCGGTATTCCATAGTTTGTAAACGCGTGCCGCAGGTACGTTGTCTTCCATGGTGGCGCGTTTTGTGCCAGTACGCTTCGCAACCCAGCTTTCGAGTTTTTGTAGCGGCTTACCTGGCGCAATGTGACCAAAGAATTTTTGCATTTTTTCTTTCGCGGTAGCCACATCGATATCGCCCGCTAAAACAACCACAGCATTTGCAGCGCCGTAGTAATCATTAAACCACTGATGCACGTCATCGAGTGAAGCAGCGTTCAAATCTTCCATTGAGCCGATTACCGACCATGAATATGGATGACCTTCTGGGAACGTTTGCTCAGCAAGGAAGCCAAAAACACGGCCATATGGCTGTGCTTCGCCTTGACGTTTTTCGTTTTGAACAACGCCACGTTGCTCATCTAATTTTTCTTGTGTTACTGCACCTAACAAATGACCCATACGGTCAGATTCCATCCACAATGCCATATCGAGAGCAGGTGTTGGCACGTTCTGGAAGTAGTTGGTACGGTCACTGTTCGTGGTGCCGTTCATATCGGTGGCACCAGCGCGTTCGAATGGACCGAAATATTCGTCATCGTAGTTTTCAGTACCGTTGAACATTAAGTGTTCGAACAAGTGAGCAAAACCAGTTTGACCAACTTTCTCGTCTTTCGAACCAACCGCGTACCAAACGTTGACGGCAACAATTGGTGCTTTGCGATCTTCGTGAACAACTACGCGAAGGCCGTTGTCTAAAGTAAAACTCTCATAATTGATATCAACAGATGGAAACTGCTGAGCTGCAGCAACTTGCTGAGTATTTGATTGCTGTGCCGTTGTTTGGCAACCAGTCAATAATACAGATGCAACGGCTACGGCCGTTAAAGTATGACGAAATAACATAGTAATGTTCCCGTTTTTATGTCGTTATGAAATTGTAAGTAATGGCATCATACCGAAGCTTACGTGAAGGGAACACGAATTGATCGTGTCAAAATGTAACAAAATCAGTCAGCCTGTCACAATGCTTCCATTTAACCGCCTAATCGACGATAATTGCCCGCTGTTGTCGGGCAAATGAAAGAAGTTACGCGTGGGAAAAACAACCATCATCGCCATAGCTGGCGCTTCCGCATCAGGGAAAAGTCTTTTCGCATCAACTGTTTACCAAGAGCTAGTGGCTGAATTGGGTGGGCAGGGTATCGCGATATTGGCTGAAGATGCTTATTATCGAGATCAAAGCCACCTGAGCTTTGAACAGCGTCAATTGACCAATTATGACCATCCCTCGGCGTTTGAGCATGAGTTACTTGTGCAGCACCTTGAGAAATTGCGCCAAGGCGAATCGGTTGCCATGCCACAGTACAGCTATAAAACCCACACGCGTTTGCCAGAAACCATTAAAATTAGCCCAGGGAAGGTGATCATGGTGGAAGGGATTCTTCTACTCAATGATCCTAACCTCAGAAAACTCTTCGATATTTCGGTTTTTATGGACACGCCGTTGGATGTTTGTCTATTACGCCGTATGATCCGTGACGTAGAAGAGCGTGGTCGAACGATTCAGTCGGTTGCTGAGCAATACCAAGAGACTGTACGCCCGGCCTTCTTTGAGTTTATTCTGCCGTCCAAGCAGTTTGCCGATTTGGTTGTCACTCGCGGTGGCCAAAATGAGATTGCAATAGACTTGATAAAATCAAAAATTCGTCAATTATTGGCGGAATAACAAAAACAAAAACGGCTTTTATACTATGAATAGTTTTCTTGGCATTGCCATTATCTTATTGGTTGCTTACGCATTCTCTTCGCATCGTAAACATATTCGTTGGCGCACGGTTGGTGGCGCTTTTGCATTTCAGGTAGCACTTGGCGCCTTTGTACTGTACGTGCCATTTGGGCAAGATGTTTTATTTGCCGTAGCGTCTGGTGTTGCTAAGGTTATTGCATTTACCAATGCCGGCATTCAATTTATGTTTGGTGGGTTAGCTTCGGCTGATTTTGGCTTCGTTTTTGCCATTCAGGTGCTAAGTGTCATCGTGTTTTTCTCGTCACTCATTTCTGTGCTGTATTACCTAGGTATCATGAAGTGGATCATCCGTATTTTGGGTGGCACGTTGCAGAAAATCATCGGCAGTAGCCGACCAGAATCGATGTCGGCAGCAGCCAACGTGTTCGTAGGACAAACTGAAGCACCGATGATGGTGCGCCCGTTTATTGCAAGTATGACTCGCTCTGAGTTGTTTGCGGTGATGGTGGGCGGCATGGCATCGGTCTCAGGCTCGGTACTTGCGGGCTATGCCGGAGTAGGGGTTGAGCTGAAGTACTTGATTGCAGCGAGTTTCATGGCGGCACCTGCTGGCCTGTTAATGGCGAAAATGATTATCCCTGAAACTGAAAAACCGCGTGAAGATATTGAGAATATTATTTCTGGGAAAACCGGTGATGCTACCGACAGCGTTGAAGTAGAAGATCGCTCAGTAAATGTCATTGATGCCGCAGCCGCTGGTGCCTCGAGTGGGGTGCAGTTAGCAATAAATGTTGGTGCAATGCTTATCGCATTTGTCGCCTTGATTGCGTTAATTAATGGTCTGTTTGGTTGGGTTGGTGGTTGGTTTGGTTACCCTGATTTGTCATTACAGCAATTGTTTGGCTATGTGTTCCAGCCGGTTGCCTACGTATTGGGCGTGAGCTGGGATGAAGCGCAACTAGCCGGAAGCTTTATTGGACAAAAATTGGTAATCAATGAGTTCGTTGCCTACTTAGATTTCGTGAATTATAAAGATCAATTAAGTATGCATAGCCAGGTAATTATCACCTTTGTGCTGTGCGGTTTTGCAAACTTTTCATCCATTGCTATTTTGCTTGGTGGGTTAGGGGGCATGGCTCCGAGCCGCCGCCATGATATCGCGCGATTGGGTATTAAAGCTCTATTAGCTGCAACGTTGGCGAACATGATGAGTGCGGCAATTGCTGGCTTTTTCTATTCACTTGGTTAACGATTAAATTGAAACAGAAAAAAGGCGCCATGATGGCGCCTTTTTTGATTCGTTAGCGTGTTTATTTACTGTGCTTTCGTACCACACCTTCTTGCATGGTTGATGCTACTAGGGTGCCATCGCGAGAGAATATTTGTCCACGTACCAAGCCGCGAGCACCTGTTGCGACGGGACTATCGATGGCATACAGCAACCAATCGTCCATGCGAAAATCTTTGTGAAACCACATGGAATGGTCAATTGTCGCCATTTGTATATTCGGTTGCGCGAAGCTGTAGCCATGCGGCTGCAGTGCCGTTGGCAAAAAGTTGAAATCAGAAGCGTAGGCTAGCAAGTATTTGTGTACCCGCGGATCATTCGGCATCGGGCCATTAGCTCGCAGCCAGACATAACGGCGCGGCTCATCGATCTTCGGTTTAAAAGGGTTATTTGCGGTAACAAAGCGCATCTCAATTGGTTTTTCAGAAATAAATTTATTGCGAATTGCTTCTGGTATAAGTTCAGCATGTTCGCGGTAAATATCGATGTCCGAGACGAGTCCTTCTGGTCCTGGCACCTCGGGCATGGTGTCTTGATGCTCAAACCCCGGCTCTTCAATTTGGAACGACGCGGTCATATAAAAAATTGGTTTACCATACTGAATCGCTTGCACCCGACGCGTGGAAAAGCTTTTACCATCGCGGATATTTTCAACGTCATAAATAATCGGTTTATGCGCATCGCCTGGACGCAAAAAATAAGTGTGTAACGAGTGAACCTTGCGATCTTCAGGTAGTGTTTCCTTGGCCGCAGATAGAGCCTGACCAATCACTTGACCACCGAATACTGCACCAAAGCCGAGATCTTGACTTTGACCGCGATAAATACCTTGCTCAATTGTTTCTAACTTCAACAAATTAAGAAGATCATCCAATACCTGACTCATTCGTGTTCCTTCAGAAGTTTAACTGGTCTAATCAGTTTATTATAAGGGCTTGCCGCTGGGACACAAGCGCTGGCAGCTACGCTGGAGCCACCACAATATGCCGAGTTTCCAGTTGCTTGGCTTGGTACATCGCATTATCGGCTTTTAATAAAAGCAGCTCAAGTTCGCGACCATGATGGTTGGATAGAGCAATACCGATACTTATACCAATTTGAAATGACTGGTCGCGAGCAATCTCAATTGGTGTGGCGAAGGCCGAAACTATTTTTTCTGCGATTTTAATCGCATCGTCATTTGCTTGAATGCGTTCAAGAAAGACAACAAATTCATCGCCGCCGATGCGAGCGACCGCGTCTTGGCTTCGCAGGCTTTGAATAATACGTTGCGCAGCTACCTTAAGGACCCGATCACCAATGGCATGTCCAAAATTATCGTTGATTTGTTTGAACTTATCTAAGTCGAGATAAAGCAACGCAACATCACTATTGCGTTGTAAAACATGCAACGCCTTTTGATAAAAGTAAGCACGATTAGGGAGTTCGGTTAATGGATCGAATAGCGCTTGCTGCTCAAGTCGCTGCATTAACTGCAGACGTTCATATTCAGTTTGGCGCTGTTCGGTAATATCACGAGCTACCGCAATGCGGATGTCGTCCTCTATTGAGTAACGCGCGGACCATAGAATATGCGCAATTTCGCCATTCTTACGGATGTAGCGATTTTCAAAATTGATTTTCGCAGCGCCTTGCATGATCTCTGCTGCAACTTCTCTTGTTCTTTCATGGTCATCTGGATGCATAAAAGTAAACATGGATTGGCCGATCATTTCATCCGGTTTGTAGCCGAAAACCCTTTCGGCACCAGCACTGACATAAATGAACTCGCCCCTCGGATTGACGACACAAATCGCATCCAATAGGAGATCCATGTATTGTCCGAGCGCTTTGAACTGAGCAAGCTTTGGGTGCGGCATAGCATTCAGGTTTCCCAGAAGAGTAACATAGCAGTTATAGCACGCCGTGCGCAGAAGCAAAACGATTCGCTATTTGTCGACCTTGATATTTTGCAATGTGGTATAGATTCAACACCTTAGTAGGGTGATATCTGGTTGATCTTTGCGTTCAATATACCCATAGTGAATATAGATAAACGCTATGGCTGAACCACAAATTTGTGACTAAGCTTAGGGGATGCATCGTTTAAAGAAGGAGTAAGCCATGTCGAGCAACGACAGCTTGAAAACGTTAAGCACGTTAGAAGTAAACGGTAAGACCTATCACTATCACAGCTTACCCAAAGCCGCCGAGAAACTCGCCAACATTGCCGATGTGAATAAATTACCAACGTCAATGAAGGTACTGTTGGAAAACTTACTACGTAATGAGGACGGCGATACAGTAACTGCGGAAGATATTGAAGCGATAGCAAAATGGCTTGATAAGCGTCGTTCAGATCGAGAAATTCAGTATCGTCCAGCACGTGTACTGATGCAGGATTTTACTGGTGTGCCAGCCGTGGTTGATTTAGCGGCAATGCGTGATGCGGTTGCGAAAGCAGGCCAAGATCCGAATCAAATCAATCCACTCTCGGCAGTCGACTTAGTCATTGACCACTCAGTGATGGTCGACAAGTTTGCCACGCCAGAAGCGTTTAAAGAAAACGTTCGTATTGAGATGGAGCGTAACTTTGAGCGTTACCAATTTTTACGCTGGGGGCAAAACGCCTTTGAAAACTTCCGCGTCGTGCCGCCAGGTACGGGCATCTGTCACCAAGTTAACTTGGAATATTTAGCCAAAGTTGCGTGGACGAAAGAGCAAGACGGAAAAACTTATGTGATGCCTGATACGTTGGTGGGAACCGATTCGCACACCACCATGATCAATGGCCTCGGTGTACTTGGCTGGGGTGTAGGTGGTATTGAAGCCGAAGCGGCAATGCTCGGACAACCAGTTTCAATGCTGATTCCTGAAGTTGTCGGGTTCCGTATGACTGGAAGATTACCAGAAGGTGTTACGGCAACAGATTTGGTTTTAACCGTGACGCAGATGTTACGCAAGCACGGCGTTGTTGGTAAATTTGTGGAATTCTACGGCCCAGGTTTAGACCATTTGCCGCTCGCTGACCGCGCGACCATCGGTAATATGGCACCAGAATACGGCGCAACTTGCGGTTTCTTCCCTGTTGACCAAGAAACCTTGCGTTATCTTGAGTTGTCGGGGCGAGACAAAGATACCATTGCATTAGTTGAAGCCTATGCAAAAGCACAGGGTATGTGGCGTGAATCAGGTAATGAACCGGTGTTTACTGATTCATTAGAACTTGATTTGAGTACTGTTGAAGCATCGTTGGCAGGTCCAAAGCGTCCGCAAGATCGCGTTGGTATGCCGCAGTTAGGCTCAGCCTTTGATTTGTTCTTAGAAACCAATGGGCAGTCTGCCGAAGCAGACAAAGCAATTAAGGTGAAAGGTAAAGACTACAGTTTATCCCATGGTGATGTGGTGATTGCTGCGATCACGTCGTGTACTAATACGTCTAACCCAAGTGTCATGATGGCCGCAGGTTTGGTGGCGAAAAAGGCCCTCGAAAAAGGCATTAATCGTAAGCCTTGGGTGAAATCATCATTAGCGCCAGGGTCAAAAGTTGTTACCGATTATCTTGCCAAAGCAGGTTTAACCAAGTATTTGGACAAACTTGGTTTTAACCTTGTTGGTTATGGCTGTACCACGTGTATTGGTAACTCAGGCCCTTTGCCTGATGAAATCACTGATGCAATTCGCGAAGGTAATTTAACGGTTTCATCGGTATTGTCTGGTAACCGAAACTTTGAAGGCCGTATCCATCAAGATGTGAAAGCTAACTGGTTGGCGTCACCACCTTTAGTTGTCGCCTATGCGCTAGCCGGCACAACGCGCATTGATTTGAGTAAAGATCCGATTGCCGAAGACAGTTCAGGTAATCCAGTCTACTTGAAAGATATTTGGCCAAGCAGTGCCGAAATTGCTGAAGCGGTGCGGTTGGTCGATGGTGAAATGTTCAGTAAAGAATATGGTGAAGTATTTAAAGGTGACGATGAGTGGCGCTCCATTCCAATTGGTGAGGGTAAAACCTACAACTGGAGTGACGATTCAACCTATGTGAAAAACCCACCATATTTTGTTGGCATCGATAAACCATTAGCAGCGCTTGCCGATGTTCAAGATGCACGTGTGCTTGCGGTATTTGCTGACTCAATTACTACCGACCATATTTCTCCAGCGGGTTCGATTAAACCAGACTCACCAGCAGGTAAGTACTTGCAAGAGAATGGTGTGAAAGTGAAAGACTTCAACTCATATGGTTCACGTCGTGGTAACCATGAGGTGATGATGCGCGGCACATTCGCCAATATTCGCATCAAGAACCAAATGTTAGACGGTGTTGAAGGTGGTTTCACTCGCCATGTACCAAGTGGCAAGCAAATGGCAATCTATGATGCGGCCATGCAGTATCAGCAAGAAGGCACACCATTAGTGGTATTAGCCGGCAAAGAGTATGGTACTGGGTCTAGCCGAGACTGGGCAGCGAAAGGTACGACTTTGCTTGGGGTTAAAGCTGTTATCGCCGAGAGCTTTGAACGAATTCACCGCTCGAACTTAGTTGGTATGGGTGTTTTACCGCTACAGTTCCTCGACGGCGAAGGCGTGCAAGCGCATGGTCTAACTGGTGATGAGCAAATCAGTATTTTAGGTATCAATAATGATTTGAAACCAGGTCAAGTGCTCAAAGTACAAGCCAAGAAAGCTGACGGTTCAACTGTTGAGTTTCAAGTGAAGTGCCGCATCGATACCGGTAACGAATTACAGTATTACCGTAGCGGCGGCATCTTACACTATGTACTGAGACAAATGCTTGCGGCCTAAATGGTTAAAGCGCGGCCGCCATCGACTTTGATGGACTCGCCGGTGATAAAAGGGTTGTCGCGTAAAAAGCGTACCGCAGCTATCATCGGCTCTAAACCACCTTCAAGGTTGAGTGGTGTTTCAGCGAGTACTTTTTGACGGTGCTGGCTGTCGTGCTCAGGTAAAAATAATATTGGCCCCGGCTGGATTGCGTTGACGCGCACCGCTGGGGCTAATTTTTTGGCAAATGCTTGCGTTAAGCTTGCCAAGCCAGCTTTCGCCGCACAATACGCGATATAGTCTGTGGAAGGGCTATCAACATAGATATCGGAAATATTAATGACGTTACCCTTTGCATTGGCGAGTTGCTGCTGTAGCTGGTTAATCAGCAGGTAGGGCGCTGCAGTATGCACGTTTAACACAGCAGTGAGATTGGCATCGCTTTCGTTCACGCGTTGATTATCGAAGAAACACGATGCGTTGTTAACCAGCAGGTGCAATTTGGAGCAATGCTGTTGTACAGCATGAATCAATTGGTGCACGTCATTCAAATGGGCTAAATTTGCTTGTAAACCAATGGCGCCGCGCTGCTCAAGTTCATGAATGCCGTCCTTAGATGTGTTGTAATGTGCGAGCACTTGATAACCTTCATCCAGCAAAGCGTGTGCCAGTGCCAAGCCAAACCGGCGACCGGCGCCGGTCACTAAGGCAAACTTCTTTGAATTAGTCATGCAATGCCCCTTGTGTTTGAACGAGTTCATCAGCTATTGGTTTAAGGTTTGGAATAACTTCTTGCAAATAATCAGGCACTTCTTGCCACACCTGTTCAGAGTTTAGTTCCCCCAAAATGTCGATATCCATTGGACGGTCTTTCGTACTACTTTGCGGGTCATCTCGATCTCGTCCAAGGCTAATCTCGATAGCGTTGAAACGCTTTTTGAGGGCAATACTATCTAGAGGTGAAACGATTAAAAATAGGGCGTTGAGAAAGTCATGTTCGCTGCACATATTCACAGGTTGTGTATAAATAGCGCGTGAATAATACGCTTTGCCGAGCTCGGAGATTGACTCCTGAGCGGCAGCAAAATTGCTCTCTGGGGCGATGTTAGCGCCCATGCTACATAAATAAATCGGATGCATAACTTTCCCTAAACAACATGACTTGTGAGCATACCTTAAGTTGAAATGATTTTCCTCACTTGGTAGCCTAGGAACAAAGGGCTACAGGAAGGAATTGTGCCAGACCGCGCAAGGTTCGTTATAAACATTGCTTTGTTGTTATTCATCACGCTGCTTGCGCGACCCGCCTCTGCCTACGTTTTATCTTGGCAAACTGAATCTTCAAACCAATCTAACAGTGAGTTACCAGAGCTCTCTGCACCTGCAAATAGCCGTGAAGGTTATTTTGTTCTAAGCCTATCTAAATCGCCAACTCAAGATCTCATCGTGGAATATTCAACTGATGAAGAATTTCGTGAGATTAATCGCACTTACGCTTGGTTTGGCGATTTTCAGGACATGACACTCACTGGATTCAGCGACGGCACTCATTATTTTCGACTTAAGGTAAGCTCCAGTGAGCCGGCCGAAAATACTCATCAAGAAACTCAGCTAAGTAACGTTGTGCAAGTTCAGGTGGATCACTATGCCTTGGAGCAAGCACTAACATTATTTAGCCTTGGTGGCGTGCTGTTCGCGATTTTAGTCGTGATTATTCTGTACCAACATCAGCGGAGCCGAGCGCATGAGTGAAACGGCAGATTTTGCGTTAGATAGTACCTTAGGACTCAGTTTGGTCGTCATCTTCGGATTACTCTGGATAATTTTCGGTTGGTACTTAGGGCGCGCTAACAAAACCCACGAAGATTTTGCTTTAGCTGGCCGCAACGTTGGTTTCGCATTGGCCGCGGCAACCGCTATGGCGACATGGGTAACTAGCAACACCACACTTGTCGCACCGCAATTGACCTACCAGTTCGGAATTTGGGGCATGGTTGGCTATTCATTTGCGGCGCTTGGATTAATTCTATTTGCGCCATTGGCGGCAAGAATTAAACGTTTGATGCCCAAGGGCTATACCTCAGGTGATTTTATTCGCTTGCGTTTTGGTCGTGCAGCCTGGTGGGTGTTTATGGTGATCTCGGTAGTGTATGCCTTCGGTTGGTTAGTAAGCCTTGGTATGGCGGGAGGTATCTTGCTACAGGCCTTAAGTGGCTTGGATTATCACATTGGTATGACAGCAATTTTGATTATTTGTGTTGGCTACACGTTATTTGGTGGGCTGCGTGCCGTGATTGCCACTGACTTTATTCAAGCATTAATAATTATCATCGGGGTGGTTGGCATTGCCTGGTACTTGATTGATACGGTGAGTCTCGAAAGTATTCATACCGAGTTATCGGAAAATCACCCACGGCTACTCGATTTAATGTTCCCAGCTGCCATTATGTTCTTATTTAATAATATATTTTTCGGATTGGGTGAGATTTTTCATTCGAATGTATGGTGGTCACGTGCTCTCGCTTTTAAAGGAAAAGTAGCCTTTAAAGCTTTTTTACTCGGTGGTTTGCTCTGGCTACCCATTCCCATTGTTACAGGGTTTATCGCCTTAGCAGCACCGCAACTGGGAATATTCCCGCCAAGCGCTGACATGGTCGGGCCGATGGTTGCGGCAGAAGTGCTAGGTAAAGTCGGTGCTATCGTGGTGTTTATTGTGGTTTTTTCGGCATTAGCGTCTAGTCTTGATTCATTGCTTGCAGCAACGTCCGATTTAGTCACGCGTGATTTTTACCATAAAAAGTTACGCCCGCAGGCAAGCGACAAACAATTGTTTAAGTTTAATCGCTACTGCATTGCAGGAATAGGATTGTTAACGTGGCTGTTTTGTTTGCCGCAAATAGCCACCCTAGGTGCATTGTTAAACTTTGCGGGCGCTTTTGTAGCCAGCACAATCTTCCCAATAGTATTGGGGCTATATCAAAACAAACTGTCGGGTACTTACGCCGCGGTAGCTATGGGCAGCGGCACCTTATTAGGACTCGTGAGTTACTTCACGATTGGTTTTTATGTGGCAGCACTAACAGCTTGTGCAATATCTGCAGCGGTGTGTGCCGTAGGTGTAATGCGCTCACGAAATCGTTTCGATTGGAACAAGTTACAGGAGTCATCGTAATGCTTGGATTAACCGGCTTTAGTGCGTTAGTGATGATTTGCCTCGTTTTAGCAGCTATGGCGCCGGTGATTTTGGTGGCGTTATGGTTAAAAGATTTCATTTCTAAACAACTTTGGTAAAACACTATGAATGTGAATGATGTCTCATTTGAACGTGAGCGGCCTGATGTCTATGGCGACGCCCATCCCAAAGCGTTGCTCAGAGTAATTCAGGAAGACGGGGACTATTTAGTCAAATTAGCGAATCAACACATCGTATCGGGTGATCAGTTTGATCAAGATACGATGAAGCAGTTGTTTCGCTTAGCGGCAAAAATTGAAAGCAACCCAAAGCGATTTAGTTCACCGTTGCAGAACAAAATACTGATTAGCGCGTTCTATGAACCAAGCACGCGTACTAGACTCTCGTTCGAGAGCGCATGGCATCGTTTGGGTGGGGATATTATGTCAATCACCGACCGCTCAACGACGGGCATCGCCAAAGGTGAGTGTTTAGCTGATGTCGCTGAAATGTTTAACAACTACGGTGATTGCGTCGTGCTGCGTGATAACAACGAAAGTTCGTTATTTGAAATGATGGATGCCTTGCGTATTCCCATCATTAATGCGGGCAATGGTGTGGATGAGCATCCAACTCAAGCGCTTGCCGATATGTACGCCATTTTCAAATGGCGTCCCGAGCTCATTGACGCCGAGAATAATACGAAAATTCGTATTGGTGTTATTGGCGTACCGAATAAAATGCGTACGGTGCGCAGTTTTCTTAAAAGTTTATCGGTGTTCCCACATGCCGTAGAAGAGCTGGTGATCATTCACGATGAAGCGAGTTCGTCTCAGTTATTTGGTGCCGGTCAGCGCGAAGAACTAGAAGCTCGTGGTATTCGAATCGCAACCAGTACCGATCTTGATAAGACATTACCGAGTTTGGATGTGGTGTATATCAATGCCATTTCGTGGGAAGGCGATACCTTTAATACCTACGGAAGTGCCTTCCATTTAACTGCAAAATCGCCGTTAAAAAAGGATGCAATTATTCTGCATCCGTTGGCTCGTGGCGAAGAGCTATCAACCGATCTCGACCATACCGCGCACAACTGGTACTTCAGTCAAGCGCGTGGTGCGGTATTTTTGCGCATGGCCCTTTTGACATGCATGGTAGAACGCGCTGAGCGTGTCATAGACGTCGTATAAAAGAGGACCGAGTAAGTATGTGTGGAATAGCAGGAATATTTAATCGTGATGCCAATCAAACTCCCGATGCACAGACATTGGTGAATATGGCTGCCATCATGCACCATCGAGGGCCGGATGGCTTCGGTTATCAGACGCTCGATAATACTGGCGTCGGCTTTAGCCATGCGCGATTGTCGATTATTGACTTAAACGAAGACCGAGCGCGGCAACCTTTTGTTAGTGATAATGGTCAATTATTGCTAGCACATAACGGTGAATTCTATGATTTTAAGCGTATTCGCGCCGATTTAACGGCACAAGGTGCCCGCTTCCGTAGTAAAAGTGACTCGGAAATTGTGTTGCATTTGTACGAGCGTGAAGGGCTTGATGAAACTCTTAAGCATTTACGCGGTGAATTTGCGTTTGGTTTGTACGATCGCCACGAAGACGCTATGTACTTAGTTCGTGACCGATTCGGTATAAAACCTCTTTACTACACCGAAACGGCTGACGGTGTGGTGTTTGGTTCTGAATTGAAGGTGCTGTTTGCACATCCGTCGGTGAAGCGCGAATTCTCTAGCGAAGGGCTATATCATCAGTTAATTCAGGTCATGGTGCCGGGCACAACAGCATTTGCAGGCGTGAAGCAAGTCGCCCCGGGTCATGTTGTAAAAGTGACTCGCAAGAACGGTAAATTAACGTTGAGCGAGTCGAAATACTGGGATGTGAATTTTCCGCTGGAGCATGAATATCCCGGTGACGAAGTTGATGAACAACAATACATTGAAGGTGTTCGGAAACATCTTTTAGAAGCGGTACAACATCGCTTAACTGCCGATGTTCCTGTTGGTTGCTATCTGTCTGGCGGTATCGATTCGTGCGCTATTCTCGGATTATCGGCGGCTGCTACACAAACCTCAGTGAAAGCATTTACCATTGGCTTTGATTCGGATGACTACGATGAAACGCCAATTGCCCAAGAAATGGCTGAGGCGACTGGCGCTGATCATCACATCATGCGTTTGAAAGCGGATGATCTCTACGATCATTTTGTGAAAACCATCTGGCATACTGAACGCACAATCTACAACACCTTAGGTGTCGCCAAGTATTTGATGAGTCAGCAAGTCAATGAAGTTGGCTATAAAGTTGTACTCACAGGGGAAGGTTCGGACGAACTCTTCGCAGGTTATCCTGCATTTCGTAAAGACATGTTCCTACATGGGCTTGACCATTTACCAGACAGTGAGCGCAAGGCTTGGCAAGAGCTGTTGGAGAAAAACAACAAGCTATTTAAAGGGGCCATGTTGGCACGCGAGGAGTTTGTCAGTCCTGCGTTTAACGCCAAAATGGGCTTCACGCCAAGTTGTGTTCAACCATGGTTGTCGTGCGGTGATGTCGCATTACCATTAATTGCGTCAGAGCGCCGCGCAGGCCTTGAAGATTACGATGCGGGTAAAGCAATTGCCGAAACATTAGATGAAACCATGTTGAAAGGGCGCCATCCACTCGACCGCGCTCAATATGTGTGGATTAAAACGATGTTGGAAGGGCAGATATTAACTTGGGGTGGTGACCGAGTCGATATGGCGAACTCCATGGAGGCACGTCCGGCATTTTTAGATCATCATCTTGCGGAGTATGCGTTTACGGTACCACCGCATTTGCGTATTAAAGGAAACAAAGAGAAGTATGTGCTGCGTGAAGCCATGAAAGGCCTATTGCCAGAGACCTTGTATAAACGAGAGAAATTCGCATTTATGGCACCGCCGGCGCACACTGACCCTAAAAAGTGGCAAGCGGTATTGAAACTTGCTGAGCAGTTCTTATCTGAAGACGCAGTAAAAGAAGCGGGATTACTTGATTTTAATGAAGTACAACGCACATTTGCGCGTCATGAATCAGATGAAGTACCGATTGATGAGAAAGTACAGCTCGATGCGGTGATTAATCACATGTTAGGCGTGCAAATTCTGCATCATCATTTTGTTAAAACGGATGTGCCGGCGTTAGCCCAGCAACGGGCTAACGAATTGGGCTGGTGCGCTTAACGCACCAGCTGCAGCAATGCCTTAGCAATATCGGTGTTATCAATGTAGCCACGGAAGGCTTCTGCGCCTGGGCCTACGGCCATAACAGGTACATCGACAGCGGTATGGCCAGAGGTAGTCCAACCGGTACGTGTATGTTCGCTAATGATCTGCACTAATACTTGATGGACAGGCTTGAGTTTATCGCGACCTTTTAGCTGGTCATTGATGGTTATTGACTCAAGCTGTTGCCATTGACTATCCGTCAGTGGCAGGTTTAACACGGGCGTTAAGTAATCGCGCCAGGCTGATTTTGGCAGCTGCACCAAGTCAGTGGCCATTGCTTCAATCGATTTTTCAATGCCCATCACTTTTTCTGAATACCAAGCATACTCACCACCTTGACCGAGCGTTAAACCACCGGTTGAATGGTCAGCAGTGATAACTAATAAGGTATTTGGATTTTCAGCAAGATAATCACGTACAACCTCTACAGCAGCGGCAAAATCCGCCATTTCATGCACTGCACAGGTGATATCGTTCGCATGCCCACACCAGTCAATCATGCTACCTTCAACCATAAGTGCAAACGGTTTGCCGGTTTGCTCAGAGCGGTTGTCAAGAAGCCGCAATGCATGCTTGGTCATGTCAGCGAGGCGTCCCGGACGATCATCTATGGCAAAGGGGAGTGCTTTGTCGGCAAACAACCCTAAAACTGGGCTTGTCGAGACCTCTTCAAGCTGTTCGAGCTTGGTTACTACCTGTAAGCCCTGTTGTTCAAGCTTTGGTAACCAGTTCACATCGTCACGAGCAAAGTAACTGTGACCGCCTCCCAAGAGCACATCGAAACTCCAGCCACCGGTGCTAACTTGTTGTGCATAAGAGTCAGCAATTTGGTTATACATGTTGCGTGATGGGTGATGGGTAAAGAAGCTTGCTGGCGTTGCATGATTCACTTGCACCGTAGCGACAGCACCGGTCGACCAACCTTTTTCACGAGCCAATTCCATCAATGTTTGCTTTGGGTTCTTGTCAGTATCAATACCGATCGCGCCGTTGTAGCTCTTAACGCCGGTTGCTAAAGCTGTGGCACTGGCTGCTGAGTCAGTAACCCAAGTATCATCGTCAGGGTAGGTGGTTGCGGCGCCGACAAGTAGATCATCAAATGGGGTTGACGCTAACTCACCCGTGCCGCGTTGGCTCATGGCATAACGGTAGGCAGAGATAAATTCAAAGCCCATACCATCGCCAATCATAAAAATGATATTTGGAGATTGTTCATTTGCAGCGGCGGTTTCGACGGATGAATTTGGTACTGTGCTAGAACAACTAGCGAGTACAAACGCAGCTGCAGCGGTAACTGCAAACAAAGCACGTGAGGCCATGAGATTTATCCTACAAAGTTTCAATTGAGTGAAAGTCTACCACGATTGCATGACAGCAAAATGACGAATCAGTCCAATTGACAAGATTGGTCGGTTACTTTCCAAACCACTGGCTCCCAGTAGCCGGCATCAAAACGTTGATAACGTTTTTCGCGAATAAACTTGGCGCCAATGTGATAGGTCTTGTTCGGTTCAATCGTCAATTCGAGAATTTTTTCAGGTGCGCTGCCGCCGCCGCGGCGTAACGACGGTTCATCAATGAGTTCATGAACGCCAACTTTATAATTGTTCGCGGCAAGTTTAAAAGATGGATTCTTGATTCGAACGTTATCACCGTCAATTGAGTTGATAAAAGCAGGGTATAAATCGGCGGTAACCGGCGGGGTAAAAAACACGCTAATTCGGCCGCACGCATTGTTCATGCTTACCGTTGATTCACTGTTTTGCGTCGCTTCTTCAAGCGTGTTAACAACTTCTAGACGCCACCCTGGTATCACTGTCGCACGAACCGTACCATTGAGCTCGTGGGTTTGCTCGCCGCGCTTTACGCCCACGGAAAACGGCTGATTGTGTTCTAGCGAAGCTAATGTAGTAAGGGCATCGTCAAGCTGCTGGGGATAAACTGGCTGATTATTGATATGTTGAATCACATCACCAACCTTCAATTGCATCTCGGCCGCAATACTTCCTTCACGAACGCTGACTACTTCGGCTTGTTTATTAAGAATGGCTCCCCATTCAAAATAACTCCGGGCAGGTTCCTCAAGTACCACTTGTTGTTGGGAGCCTTGTGCTTTGCTTGCCGCGATGGCTGCCGCCCGAGCATAATCACGCGCCTGCTGCTCCTGGCCAAGTACTGATGCGCAGAGTAAACTCGCGGTAACCATGACTACTATTGACTTATACATCGCCAATCCTCCTAGTTCTCAAGCGCTTGATGTTGCGCCCACAACTGTTCGAGTTCTGCATCAGATGCTCCTTGTAAATAAGCCTGCTGAATGCGTCGCTCTAGGACATCAAGACGGTAGTTGGCTGCAAGTAACATCGGTGCCACTTCAAGGGATGACGAAGCTGGAACGTTGGCAATCTCAACTTTCGACGAATCGGGAACGGGTAAAAACGAAAGCCACCACGTTAAGCCAATTGCCATCAGAAAAGCAGCTGCAGTGAGCCACAATGGCTTGATTTGGATTTCAGCTCGTCGCGGTTTGGCTGTCAGCTCTTGCGGAAATTCGAGTTCAACCTGCTCAGCCTCAGCGGCAACATATTGCTGCCACTGTTGTTGCAGATGTTGCTCATGCTTGGTGGTCATGAGGTACCTCTTTTGTCAAAAAAGTATTTAGTTTCTCTAACGCGCGCTGATATCGTTTGCGCACGGTCGACGCTTGTTCGTTTAGGAGTTCAGCAATCTCTTCGTGATTGTAACCTTCGCCTAAATAAAGCCAGACTGCGAGACGCTCATTATCATTGAGCTGTGCGATTAACGTCTCAATATCTCGGAGTTGGATCAACCAATCGGCTTGCGCTGACCAGTCGTTGCTATCTACAAATTCTTCTTCAATCGGTTCAGCCGTTGGCGGCTGAGCTCGGAAGTAAGACAGGGCGGTGCGTATGGTGAGTTGTTTTAGCCAAGCGCCTAGGGCTTGGTGATTACGTAATTGATGCAATTTGGTAAATGCTTGAAGGAACACGTCTTGCGCCAGATCGCGAGCCAATTCACGATCATGGCATAAACCCACTAATGTACGCACCACGGCATTCTTGTAACGATTGAAAATGATTTGTTGGGCACGGGTTTTACCGCCAGCCGCAGCAGCGAGTGTTACTTCATCCGTAAGTTGACCAAACCCAGAATATTCCTGACTCACTATGAAAGCCTTTGTTGCATCAGCTGTTCTTAAAGATGCAACAAAGACCTATTGTGTGACAAGCGTTGATTTGTTTTATCGAATTAAAACTGAATATCAGCGTAAATTGGATCGTGATCGGATGCGCGGTAAGGCGAGGGCGCGTACCAATTGTTATTTACGTCTGCATTGTTGTACTGCAATAGTGTTGGCTCGTCTGCGTTGATAGACCAAATGGCTTGATGAACGACGCGAGCCGCCAGTTGGCTCGACACTAGTAAGTGGTCAAGGCTTCCCGCCTGAGCATCATAAACATAGCTGTAGGCATGGGGATTAAAAGCGTCGATGCGATTATAGTAGCCGTACTGAAGGAATGTCTGAATCGGCTCTTCTTGTGCGTAAGCATTAAAATCGCCCATCAATACACGCAACGGGAAACGCTTTAAATCAGCATGATTGTCAATGAATTCGGCTAAAAGTTCGGCTGATTTAGTGCGCGCTTCATTCCAACAAGCTTGTCCGTCGTTTTGATTGGCATTGGGATTGCTACTCTCTCTCGGGCAGCCGCCTTTTGATTTAAAGTGATTGACCGCAATAACCAAATTTTCGACGGTATTTGTAGGCGAAAATCGTTGAATAATTGGCAATCGACTAAGTCGGCCGAAAGGTGGTGTTGTTAAGGTTAAAGGCTCACCTTGAGGCGTCACTCTATCGCTACGATAAATAAGACCATTGGTGATAGCATCATCCCCTAGTTTTTCAGGGGCAGCTTGCACAAAACGCCAAGGTTGGCCGGTGGCTTCTGCAAGAGCTGTTGTTAATTCCGCAATGGCACTATGACTTGTGTACCCATCGTTCTCTAACTCAAGCAAACCGATGATATCAGCGTTAAGCTGACTTAACGCTGCAATAATTTTTTCGTGTTGACGGGCGAAATCAGCCGTAGATTTAGCCCCCCGATCGGTGGGGAACTGTTTATTCGGGCCTTCGCCATTAAAATAATTCAACACATTGAAAGCAGCAACGCGAACGGTATTCGCTGCCGGAGCTTCAGGCGCAACTGGACGCGGATTGGTTTGAGAAATTTCGACACTCGACGTTGGCTGTAAACGATAGCTGCCGCGAAAATCGCTAAGAATGCCGTGCAGTGGTGCTAGGGTGTCGCCACTTCGCACTGTATTGGATGCCGTAATAGTCTGTTTCAGGCTCGACGGTAAATCTGAGTTTGGTGCCAAATTATCGTCAATAACGAGTCGAGCTAGTGCGTTCGATTTTGCCTGTGCACGTGCTTCAGCTCCAGGCCGATGGTGTTGGGTCGGGGTGAATAGACGTTCGTGCGCAACATCAATTTGCCCATGTCGCAACAGCTGGTAGTGACCATTAACAACGAGATTTTGATTGATGTGAACCGGCATCCCTTCAAGCGCTTCAAACTGCTCTGTTGAAGTTACAGGCAAGTTGAGAACAGTTGCTTCCACCGAATAGCCAGAATCGCATACTGCGTGATGAGTCAGGTTTGTGAGTTGTGTTAAGTCATTGGATTCAGCGACGGTACCCGTTAAATAGACCCAATCACCTGGTTGCAGCCGTGGGAGATTTTCATTGGCCTGCACAAATAATCCTTCAGACGTTAGCGAATTGTCATCGCGATCGTCTGGTTTGCTAACTAGAAAAAATCCGCCAAGTTCAGCTTCACTTTGCCAATTGCCAGTGACAATACCGCGAGTCGTGACTTGTTGGCCTGTTAGCGGTGATTGGAATCCCTGACCTTGAATAGCGTGAATAGGGGTGACATTGCTATCGCACAGTTCCGGCTGTGTAACTTGCGCACAATTTGCCAGAGCGAGTATCGATAATGTCGTGAAGCTAATGCGAACGATATTTTTTTTGTTCATAGGTTCCTACTTCAAGTACATCAGCAGCATCGAGCTTTTCAGCATCCATCATGGCTGCAATGCGTTGCATACCGGCCACTAGTTGCGATTGTTCCCAATCGGCTAATGACTGAAATTTGTGAATGAAATCTTCTTGTAATGGCCGTGGCGCTTCCGCAAGTCGCTGTTTGCCTTGTGCTGTTAAAGACAGTACCACTCGCCGCCGATCTTCTGTGCTGCGCTCACGATGGATTAACTCGCGATGTTCTAGCCTGTCAATCACGTTACTTACCGTTGCAGGGCTCAAGGTAATATTTTGAGCGACTGAACTCGCCGTAATTCCGTCAGGTGCAGCGGCAATCTCTCGTAAAATTAATAACTGCGGTGCGGTTAAGCCAGTGCGCTTGTTTAGTTGCTTGGAGTACAAGTCTGTTGCGCGAATGACTTTGCGTAGGGCCAACAGCAGTTCTTCGTACTTTTCCATCGCAATTCCTATGCTCTATATTATGATTCGATGAACGATTAGCGTCGAGCGGATAAATCAGTACGTCGAATTTGCACCACTAGGCCAAGTTTTGGATGGTCAAAATAATGCGTTTCATGACTGATAACTCGACGTAGTTGATCGAGTCGATAACTGCGCAAAAAGCGCGAAGTTGAACGATCAGTTTGTAACG
Organism: Pseudidiomarina marina; assembly: GCF_044807045.1. Lineage (NCBI taxonomy): Bacteria > Pseudomonadati > Pseudomonadota > Gammaproteobacteria > Alteromonadales > Idiomarinaceae > Pseudidiomarina > Pseudidiomarina marina. Next base: position 1,402,600 of record NZ_CP085233.1, read on the forward strand.
CTTGCTCGACTTGTGCCGCTAATTCACGCTGGTTAAAGCGTACTTGCTGCGGGCTGCGTAACTCAAGATCGCTATCAATATGTAGATAGTTACCGACTAAGTAAATATGCAGGGTGCCATCAAGCTCCCAAACTGGCTCTGCGCGTTGTGAACGCGATCGTTCTGGAATTAATGGGGGTGGATTTGGCGTACCATGATCACGATAACTAATTTGAATCTCTTGTTGATTAACCTGCGAGAGCAGAGTTTCAAGCTCTTCAAATAATTGAGGCTGTTGCTCTTCATCCACAGCTGCGCTCTCAACCAGAGCAAATGGTGGCTGCTCGTAGCCACTCGGTAAAAATTCTTGGCCAAAATTACGACCACCGAAAAGACGAATCTTATAGCCTTCGCTCCGCGTAAATACGGGCGTGCGATAAGTAACGTGTAACAGCGGAGTACCCACGTTACGGCGAACGAGTTGCTCTCTGAAATCATCGAATAAGTGCGTATCTGCCGGTAGCAAATAGGGACCAGAGCTGGTAAGCATATCACCACCATCACCATCAATGATTTGTGCAGGAGCTTGTTCAAAACCACTTAGAATGCGGCTTGGCTGATACCAAGGCGCAGCGAACGGGTCGACTTCGTCAGCTTGAGCACAAAAAACAGGACGTATCGTCAGCGTTTCATCTTCTTCGGGACATAACGAGAGATCATTAAGTAGAGCAAAAAAGTTCGGTGCATAATATTTAGAAATGGGGTCGTGACGCGCTTCAATTTGACGCGGCGGATGCCATGGGAATGCTTCAGTATCACTATTTGGAGCTTGTTTAAACGCTAACACTTCCACTTCAAACCAACGCCAATCAGTTGGTGTTTCTTGAGCGATAGCCAGCGAACCAGAGCCTAATCCAAGTGAAAGAAGAGCTGTGCGCAACCAAACAGTCATAGTCATCCTCGTGCAAATTCGTCCAGTAGTGACTCTACCAGTTTCAGTCGTGCTTGAGTATCGTCAATTTTACGAAGAATACGTAAACGCGTTGGCCCTTCAAGGCGATACTCGTTCGGTTGCTGTTGTATCAACTGAATAAGTACTTGTGGCGAAACTTTGGTATCGGCAGCGAATTCAACGTTGACGCCATTTGGGCCACCATCAATTTTTCGAATACCAAGCTGCTGAGCACGACTGCGAAGTTCGGCAACACGAACCAAATTCTTAACCGCATCGGGTAATAACCCAAACCGGTCAATTAACTCAACTTGAATCTCGTGTAACGCTTGGGTGTTATCGCTACTGGCAATGCGTTTGTACAAACTCAAGCGAGTATTAACGTCGGCGATATAGGATTCTGGTAATAATGCTGGTACGCGCAAGTCAATTTCTGTTTGGGCCTGTAGCAACTGGTCGAGTGCTGGCTGTTTGCCTTCACGTAGCGCTTTAACGGCTTGCTCAAGCATTTCCATGTACAAGGTAAAACCGATGGTTTCTATTTGACCACTTTGTTCGTCGCCTAGGAGTTCGCCAGCTCCGCGTATTTCCAAATCATGAGTTGCCAGCATAAAGCCAGCGCCTAAGTCTTCGAGCTGTGAAATGGCTTCTAGACGCTTAAGTGCATCCTTGGTCATTCGTTTCGGATTTGGAGTGAGTAAGTAAGCGTAGGCTTGATGATGTGAACGGCCAACGCGACCTCGCAGTTGGTGCATTTGAGCGAGACCCAAATGATCGGCACGATCCATGATAATGGTATTGGCTGTTGGTACATCGATACCGGTTTCAACAATGGTGGTACACACCAATACATTATATCGCTGGTGGTAAAAATCGGACATGATGCGCTCAAGCTCACGCTCTCGCATTTGACCATGAGCAACGGTAATACGAGCTTCTGGCACGAGTTGCGCTAAGGATTCAGCGGTTTTTTCGATAGTTTCTACGTTGTTGTGCAGAAAGTACACTTGCCCGCCACGCAAAATTTCCCGTAGCACAGCTTCTCGTATAGTTGGTTCATCATATTCGCGAACAAAGGTTTTCACGGCTAAACGTTTTGCCGGTGGCGTCGCGATAATGGATAAATCGCGTACGCCGTGCATTGCCATGTTCAACGTACGAGGTATTGGTGTCGCAGTAAGCGTGAGAATATCAACATCCGCTCGAAGTCGCTTAATTGCTTCTTTTTGGCGCACGCCAAAGCGATGCTCCTCGTCAACAATAAGCAAACCGAGATCGTGAAACTTTACGTCGGCACTGAGTAGTTTGTGAGTACCGATGACTAAATCGACTTTACCTTCTGCCAAATCCGCAAGAATTTTCTGAGTTTGCTTAGCGGTTTTGAAACGAGATAGTACTTCAACGCGGATTGGCCAGTCGGCAAAACGGTCTTTAAAATTCTCGTAGTGTTGCTGAGCCAGCAAGGTTGTTGGAACTAACACCGCAACTTGCTTGTTGTCGTTCACCGCAACAAATGCAGCACGCATTGCCACTTCGGTTTTACCAAATCCAACATCACCGCAAACTAATCGGTCCATGGCACGCGGTGCTTGCATATCCGCTAACACACCAGCGATAGCCGCGAGTTGATCATCGGTTTCTTCAAAAGGGAAGCTGCCGGCGAAACGTTGATATTCTTCTTGATCAAGCTTAAACGGATAACCTGGTTTTGCTTCGCGACGGGCATAAACGTCGAGCAATTCAGCAGCAACATCGCGAATTTTCTCAGCCGCTTTACGCTTGGCTTTTTCCCATTGGTCATTGCCAAGTTTATGCAGTGGTGCTGACGCTTCTTCGCCACCGCTGTACCGACTTAGCACATGAAGCGCTGCGACGGGTACGTACAACTTACTGTTATTGGCATATTCGATGGTGACAAATTCCGTCGTGACCCCGCCGGTATCGAGTGTTTGTAGCCCCTGATAACGGCCGACACCATGATCGATATGGACGACAGGTTGACCAATACGCAACTCAGCGAGGTTGCGCACCATATTCTCAGCATTGACGGTCGCCTTTTGGTCGCGACGTCGGCGTTGGGCAATGCGCTGCCCGAGCAACTCGGTTTCTGTAATGACAAGAAGTTTTTCTTTGCTCAATGCAAACGAATGTGCGACGGGACTGATGCTGATTGCGTAGGGCGTTTTACTCGTTGCGAATTCGTTAAAATGCTCAACTTCTTCTAACCCGAGTTGCAGGGGGGCTAGAAGTTCGCGCAGCGTTTCGCGCCGGCCCGCCGATTCAACGAGGAAAATGACGCGTTGTTGTCGCGCTTCTTGTAAGCGTTGCGTTAACTTCTCGAGCGGATTTTTTAATTGGTGATTAACAGCTATTTCGCCAATTGGCTGCGTGTGAAATTCTTTCGGGCCCGGTTGTGGTTTATCGCTAGGAACCATGGCGCGTATGCGGGGCATTGCTTTGAATGCCGCGTGAATTTGGTCTGCCGCTAAAAAGAGTTGCTGTGGCGGTAGTAACGGCCGCAATGGATCATAGCGACGCTGTTCGTAGCGCTGGTTAATGTCATGCCAGAGGTGATCTAAGCTACCCTGTAGGTCGCCAAAGGTTACTAATAGGGTGTTAGTCGGCAGGTAATCAAAAATACTTGCTGTGTTTTCGAAAAACAGCGGCAAGTAGTACTCAACGCCACCAGGAAACTGCTGATTTGAAACTTGCATATACACCGAGTCACGGGCATTTGAAGCATCAAACTGATCGCGATATTGAGCACGGAATAACTCGATAGCGGTCGGGTTCGTTGGAAATTCATGAGCCGGCAATAAATCTATGGCGTCGATTTCTCCCGCCGATAGTTGTGTGTCGGGGTCAAACAAACGAATCGAATCAACTTCGTCATCAAAAAAGTCGATGCGATAGGGTTGGCTACTGCCCATCGGGAACAAATCAAGCAATGACCCACGAACACAGAACTCACCATGTTCCATGACTTGTGCAACGTGACGATAACCTGCGCGTTCTAAGCGTTGACGTAAGCCGTGAATATCGAGTTTTTGACCTTTATTCACTTGTACCGCTTGTCCTGCAACGTAGTCAGTTGGTGCAATTCGGTGCATTAAGGTGTTCAGCGACACGATCAAAGCACCGCGCTGCATGTCGGGTAGACGAGCAAGCACGCTTAAGCGTTCTGAGATAATATCTTGGTGTGGTGAAAAGCTATCATAGGGTAGCGTTTCCCAGTCTGGAAACACCATGACCTGCTGGCGCCAGTTGGGGGCAAAATATTGCACCTCATGCTCTAATCGATGCGCTTGCGGTGCATCGGGCGTAACAATTAAAACCGGGCCATCGTGTTGTTCTATCAATTGCCCAAGCGCAAGTGCAATGCTGCTTCCAGCGAGGTTTTGCCAAGTTATATCTTGACGCGCAGATGATGGTTTTGGTGGCTTAAATGGAGACGCGGTGGTCATGAGTTATGAGTTTCTCTACTGCTAAAAACAAATTGCATAGGAGTATACCGTAACTTGACGCTTGGATCAGTGCCCAGTTTTCTTTATGCTTGCTGCGCAAAGTTATTTAGGAATCAATATGTTTAAGCCTGCAGCATTTTTCTTGGGATTACGATACAGCCGAGCGCGCCACGGCAATCGCTTTACGCGGTTTATCAATCGGTTTGCCTTAGCCGGAATTTTAATTGGCGTGGCAGCGCTTATTATCGTAAGTTCGGTGATGAATGGCTTCGAGCAGCAGCTTAAGCAACGTATTCTCGGGGTTGTGCCGCAACTGACAGTGACAGAAGTTAAGAGTCCACAGGTGAGTGATTGGCAGCAGTTGGCAAAGCGCATTCCGCCGTTACGTGAACAAATTGGTGTGGTTCCTCAGGTCAGCAGTGCAGGGGTCGTACAAAGCAGTGGTCAATTGCGCCCAGTGGTTATTCAAGGGCTATTCCCTGATGTTGCGGATGCCGATGTACAATGGCAACCGCTGCGTCAGCATTTGCTTTACGGCAACCTTTCGGCTCTCACTGAAGGAAGTTACCAGATAGTATTAGGGCAAGCTTTAGCACAGCAACTTGATGTTTGGCCTGGTGATAATATTCGTATTATTGCAGCTGCAGGAGGCGTTTACACACCATTAGGTTTAATGCCTGCTCAGCGTCAGTTCAAAGTGGCAGCGATTGTTTCGATGCAATCAGAAGCGGATAGTCATTTACTGGTCATGCATGGCGCCGATGCCGCACGTTTATTGAGGCTACCCCCTGAGCACGTTTCTGCGTTACGCTTCTATTTTACCGATCCATTTGCCGCGCTCAGCGCCGAGCGTGATGTGCAGGCAGCACTCGGCGATGATGTGATAACACAAACATGGCGAGAGCAATACGGTGAATTGTTTGACGCGGTAAGTATGGAAAAGCGCATGGTTGGACTCATGTTGAGCCTAATCATTGCGGTAGCGGCCTTTAATGTTGTTTCGGCGCTCATGATGGTGATTCAAGATAAACGTTCTGACATTGCCATATTACAAACCATGGGATTACGGCGCTCGCATTTATACGCGATGTTTATGGTACAAGGCGCAACAAGCGGTGTGCTTGGAAGCCTGGTGGGGCTAATAATTGGCGTTGGGATAGCGGCGAATCTCAATGAAATACTCACCACGCTACAAATTGATTTAAGTTTTACTGGGCAGGCAGGGCTTCCGGTACTCATGGAGACTGGGCAGATTAGCTTTATCGTTATCGCTGCTATAGTTCTGACACTCCTTGCCACGCTTTATCCTGCTTGGCGTGCTAGCCAAGTATTGCCAGCTCAAGCATTGCGTTATGAATAAAAACTAGAAGGATTGCACAGCATGTTGATGGAATGCCGCCAGTTATCGCGTAGTTATCAAGACGGTGACCGCGAGTTGCAGGTTTTAAAAGATGTTAATCTGACCGTTCATGCTGGTGAGATGCTTGCGATTGTCGGTAGCTCGGGGTCGGGCAAAAGTACGTTATTGCATTGCATGGGCGGCTTAGATAAACCGACCTCAGGCGATGTACTGTTTGCTGGCTATGCCATTCAAGATTGGTCAGCGAATCAGTTGGCCGATTGGCGTAATAAAGAGCTTGGGTTTATCTATCAGTTTCATCATTTATTGCCAGAGTTTACCGCACTGGAAAACGTCGCGATGCCGCAATTGATTGCGGGTGTTACTACAAGCGCGGCGAAAGCAAGGGCTGAACGATTATTGCGCCGTGTTGGTCTGGCTGAGCGATTGCAGCATCGTCCCGCAGAGCTCTCAGGTGGTGAGCGACAGCGTGTCGCGATTGCGCGCGCGTTGGCGAACTCGCCACGATTAGTGCTTGCCGATGAACCAACGGGTAATTTGGACGACAGTACGGCAGAGCAAGTGTTTGAATTGCTTTTGGAATTAAACGAAGAATTCGATACAGCATTTGTCATCGTCACGCACGATAATGCTCTCGCCGCGAAACTTCCGCGTACTTTAACTCTTCATCACGGCCAGTTGGCTCAAGCGGAGAGTTAAGGATGATGCAACGGTTGCGGTTGACGTGGCAATTAGCTCGGCGGTTTCGTAATCGACGCGAACGCAGTGGCTTCGTTTCGTTTATTTCAGCCTCATCGACGCTTGGCATCGCGCTGGGTTGTATGGTTTTTATCGCCGGTTTGAGTGTCATGAACGGTTTTGAGAAAGTGTTGCAAGAACGCTTTCTTAGCTTGATTCCTCACGTTGAATTTACGGCTGTTAATCAACAGCTGGCAGACCCGCAACAAATAATATCGGCCAGTTTAGAGCACCCGAATGTGGTCAGTGCCATGCCGGTGATTCGTACGCAAGGAATGGTGCAACAAGGTGCCAGATTTACTGGAGTACAAGTTCAGGGAATCGATACAGAGCAAGCACAAGCTATTCAAGAGTATATATCGCATAACACCTGGCAGTCTCTATTAAACGTGCCGAACGCTGTCGTTCTTGGCGTCAAGTTGGCGGAAAAGCTGAAAGTTACGGCTGGTGATACCGTGATGTTATTAGTGGCACAAAATGCGAATTTTCGTGAACCTAAGCGTGTGCGCTTGAATGTGCAGGGCACATTTGAATTTGGTGGACAAGTCGATCATCAATTTGCTTATGTTTCACTGGCTACTGCGCGTGAAATGGTCGGTATCGAAGCTGGCGCGACCGCGGTCGAGTTGAAACTGAATAACGTGATGCAGGCTCAGCAAGTGGCGAGCGAAGTAGGTTACAGCATTAAAGATTATGTTTATCTTGATCATTGGATGCGCTCGCAGGGGCATCTTTATCGAGACATCCAGCTAGTTCGAATGGTGATGTATTTAGTGTTGATTCTGGTATTGGCCGTTGCTTGCTTCAATATCATTTCAACTTTGATCATGACGGTACAAGAGAAACAGCGACATATCGGTATCCTGCGCACCATGGGCTTACGTGGTAAGCAAATCATGCAAGTCTTTGTGTGGCAAGGCCTACAGAATGGCCTCATTGGTACCGTATTAGGTTCGATTGCTGGGGTTTTGTTAACGCTCGTTTTGCCAGATTTAATGAGTTGGCTACAGTGGTTGAGCGGAGAAAGCTTCTTGGCGAGCGATGTTTACTTTATTAATCAAATACCGGTGCACCTGCAATTGAATGACGTAATACTTGTCACCGTTGTGGCACTTATCATGAGCGTTTTTGCAACGTTATATCCGGCATGGCGTGCAGCGAATATTGAGATTGTTCAAGCAATTAGTCATTAGATTCGTGTTTGGCGCGGTGCTTTGCTCTTTCTAGCATTTTCTGAGCTCGTTCACGCCAAGCACTGACAACCGACTGTCGCCATAACAGACTAATTGTGAAGTAGCCGATAATACTGCTGATAACGGCCATGATTAAGCAGCCGAGCAAAAATGCAGGACCAATAGTGGCGATACTTTGCGCTAACCATTGCCACGACAATTCAAAGCTGAATCCTTGCGCCGGCTGTCCAAGTATCCAGTTACCTAATAAGTAGCAAAAGTAGAATAAGACGGGCATGGTAATTGGGTTAGATACCCATACTAACGCAACTGAAAGCGGCAGGTTTACTCGAAAAGGAATGGCCGCCGCGGCAGCAAGTACCATCTGAAATGGCACTGGGATAAAGGCAAAAAATAGCCCGACAGCGAAGCCTCCCGCAGCCGAACGACGATTGAGGTGCCACAAGTTCGCATCGTGCAACAATTTGCCGAAGACTTTTAGGCTTTTGCTGTTTCTCACAGTTTCATGCTTGGGCATGATGCGCTGAATAAACTTGCGTGGCATGTTTAATCCGTCTTTACTCTGACTGAAATTACTTTAACAAACAGGTACAACGTCCATGGATAGGTGGTTGTGCGCAGCGCTTATTGGCTATGCTTTAACCTTTACTTTTAGCAAGCCAATGACCATTCAACAATGGTTGCTTCTTACTACTTTAGTCGCTGTTTTGTCGTGGCGTCGTTTCGGTATTCGTCGATACACCAGTGTATTAGGCTGTGTATTGTGCGGCATAGCGTGGGGTAGTGGCAATGCTTATTTGCATCAAATTACGCTGATTACTGGCGATAATTTGGGTAAAACTGTGCCATTGATGATGACGGTCACAGAAATCACCCAGACTCAGCCAGACTTTTGGCGCATCCAAGGAACGGTGAACAATATCCAAAACCAGCGTTTATCGATGCCAGCAACAGTCCGATTAAGTTGGTACGAACCGCCAACCCAAATTTCCCCACCTCAGGCGGGGACAACTTGGCAGTTTCAGGCTCGTTTAAAAGCACCTCAGGGAGTACGAAATGATGGTGGGTTTCTTTATCATCGTTACCTTACAGGTCAAAAGATTCATGCTTTAGGAAGCATTCGCTCGGGGAGTTTCGTTGCTGGAGAGCCTAACTATCGCCAGCAAGTTTACAATCAGCTTGCTGCTTTTGAAAAGAATCTCAGCCAGTTCGGAATTCTACAAGCGCTGACGCTGGGTGAACGACAAGCATTGGCGGCTGAACAATGGCAAACTTATCAGCGAACCGGGCTCGCCCATTTAATTGCAATTTCAGGTCTGCATTTAACGCTTGTTGCCGCTGGTGTACTCTGGCTTAGTCGAAAGTCGATGCGTTATTACGCGCGCAGCCGTAGTCGTCGAGAAACGACGAATAGTTGGGTTTGGGCAACCTGTATTGCGCTTACGGTCACATTCTTTTATGCCGGCTTGGCCGGTTTTGCAACCGCTACGATACGCGCATTTGTCATGTTTTCTGTGGTTATCATTCACAAATACTTTGCGCTTCATACCCCGTCTAGTCGCGTGTTGCTTAGAGCTGTCGCTGTAGTGATATTGGTATATCCATTGGCGCCATTGCAAAGTGGATTCTGGTTATCTGTCGTGGCGGTCGCAACCATCCTGTTAATGAATTGGCGTTGGCCCATCATTCAAGGTCGCTGGCGTGGTGTTCGCGCTCTTTGGCGTCTTGAGCTGACGCTTACGTTCGCTATGTGGCCGTTAACCGCTATGTGGTTCGGTGGTTTACCGATTTTGGCGCCGCTGACTAATCTCGTCGTCGTGCCGATCGTAACTTTCTGGGTGCTACCGCTAAGTTTGCTCGGCTTATTTTCGCTAGTAGTTAACGCTGAAACGATATCGCTTTGGCTATTTAGAATTGCCGAACTACCGCTTAGTTATGCCGAACCAATATTGAATTATCTGGCTAATTCATCGTGGCAATGGTTGCCTGCGCACCTGACTGGGCCAATTATTTCCGTAGTGGTGCTTGTGTTGACGTGGGTGTGGCCATGGCATTGGCGCTACAAGATAAGTTGTATTGCGGTCTTTTGTCTTGGGCTAGTTATTAGGTATCAGCTACATCAATACGATACCCAAGTAAAATTCCATATTCTCGATGTAGATCAAGGTAGCGCCATCGTTATAGCACAAGCCGACGAAGCGGTAATTGTTGACACTGGTGCCAATTGGGAACTTGGCGGTAATATGGCGGAACGTGTGATTTTACCGTTTTTGCAGCAACATCACTTGACGCCTGTTTATGGTTTTGTGAGTCACACTGACAATGATCACCAAGGTGGTGTTGCTACTATCGCCGCACGATTTCCCGCCCTACGTTGGTTTGGCAGTGGTCATGGCTTGCCTTGTGTTGCAGGTCAAACCGGTCAGTGGCGCCGAGTTGCTTGGCAAGTGTTGCATCCGCGTCGAGTAACCAACAATGAGCACAATGATGATTCCTGCGTATTGAAATTTATGATTGGTGAGAGCTCGGTGCTGGTACCTGGCGATATTACCAAGCGTGCTGAGCGGTCTTTACTTGCGCATATTGCCCCCGTGCAAGCCGACATTCTGGTGTTAGCGCACCATGGCAGTAATAGCTCCAGTGAAAACTACTTTTTGCAGGCTGTTTCGCCATACTTGGCCATTGCAAGTCGAGGTCGGAATAATGCGTATGGCATGGTTGCAGAACAGGTGAAACAGCGGCTTGAGGCATTGTCCATTCGACTTGTTGATACAGCTCGCGGAGGGCAAATTACGGTTACTTTCGACCAACAAAAATGGTGGATTGACCAGCCGTGGGCAGGTACCAATCGAGCATGGTTTGATGCGGATAACTAGCCAGCCACCGGTGAAAGCGGTTAGAATGCATGTATTGTTGAACTTTATAAGAATTGCATGAGCGCTGAAAACATTCTTGAAAACATGACCGAAGCCCAAAAGAAGCGAACGTTCCGACGCTTATTGAGCTATATAAAGCCGTATCGTGCGGCGTTTATCTTTTCAGTTATCGCGATGATTGGCTATGCCGCCGTTGATACATTTTTCTTTTCGCAAATTGAAACACTGATTGATGAGGGCTTAACCGAACAAGATTCGAAAATCCTAATCTATGGGGCTATTTTCGTACCTTTGGTGTTTATCGCTCGTGGCACGTTTAACTTTATCTCGACCTATCTACTCAACTGGGTTGGCTTTCGTGTCATCACCACGCTGCGTCAACAATTGTTTGATCACATGATGAAGCTACCGGTGTCGTTTCACGATCGCCATTCTACTGGTGATCTGCTATCGAAAATCACCTACACCACACAGCAAGTCGCAGAGGCCAGTTCACGCGCCATTTTAGTTCTGATTCGCGAAGGTGCATTCGTGGTCGGTTTGCTGAGTTTGATGTTTTATATCAGTTGGCAGTTGTCGCTGGTATTTCTTGTCGTCGGTCCATTAATTGCTAAAGTTGTTTCCGTGGTTTCCAAGCGTTTCCGCCAAGTATCGCGGCGTATCCAAACCGCCATGGGTAATGTGACAACAACTGCCGAGCAAATGCTCAATGGGCATAAAGTGGTGGTGATGTACGAAGGTCAAAAGCGCGAGTCGAAGCGTTTTCTTGACATTAATAACGTGACCCGCAATCAAAATATGAAGCTGATTAATGCGCAGACAGTCAGCACGTCTTTAATTCAGCTCATTGCATCGTTTAGTTTATCGATGGTTTTGATATTGGCGAGTTACCCAGAAATGCTTGAGCAGTTATCTGCAGGTGCGTTTACGACATTACTAACCTCGATGATTATGCTGCTTCGCCCTTTGAAACAGCTCACGACAGTGAACAGCGATTTCCAACGCGGTATCGCAGCAGCGCAGAGTATTTTTGAGGTGCTTGACGAAAAAGCTGAGCCTAATACCGGCACTTACGTAGTCGAGCGCGCGAAAGGGCATATCCGTTTTGAAAATGTAACATTCACCTACGATGAAGCCGAATCGCCAGCGCTTGATCATGTGAGTTTTGATGTGCAGCCAGGCAAAACGTTAGCCTTAGTAGGTCGTTCAGGAAGTGGTAAATCGACGATTTCTAATTTGTTGACGCGATTTTATGCGCCACAAAGCGGGAAAATTTATCTCGATGAAGTTGATATTTACGATTACAAATTGAAATGTTTGCGGCGTCAGTTTGCTTTGGTATCGCAGCACGTCACCCTGTTTAATGACAGCATCGCCAACAACATTGCGTATGGTGCGCGCGGCGAGGTGTCGGCAGAACGCATCCGTGAAGTGGCTGAGCAAGCATTTATAACTGAATTCACCGATAATCTTCCACTTGGCCTCGATACCATGGTGGGCGAAAACGGGGTGATGTTATCGGGCGGCCAGCGTCAACGCATTGCCATTGCCCGAGCATTGTTACGTGATGCACCTATTTTGATTTTGGACGAGGCAACATCGGCATTGGATACGGAATCTGAGCGACACATTCAGAAAGCGTTGAGTCGTCTACAACAAAATCGAACCTCAATTGTTATTGCTCATCGGCTTTCGACGATTGAAAACGCCGATGAAATCTTGGTTATGGAAGAGGGTAAAGTGCTTGAGCGTGGCGATCATCAGACATTGTTAGATAAGCAGGGCGCCTATTACCAACTTTATAGTTTGCAGTTTAGCGGGGGCGAGTAATCATGTTCTGGCAGCGGGCTTGGTATCGATCTGGCCTACATCCGTTGTTGCTGCTTCTATTTCCATTACATGCGCTGTTTGTAACCCTAAGTACAGTGCGGCGCTGGCTTTATCAGGTCGGTTTTCTTGCTATCTATCGAGCACCAGTTCCGGTTATTGTCGTGGGCAATATTAGTGTTGGTGGAACGGGTAAAACGCCAGTAACTGAAGCGCTAGTGCAATGGCTCAAGCAACAAGGGTACTCACCGGCAATAGTTTCCCGCGGTTATGGTGCGAAAGGCCCGTTTCCGCAACTTGTCACTGCTACTTCATTGGCGCAACGTGTCGGCGATGAACCCAAGTTACTTGCGGTTCGCACTGGCGTTCCATTAGCGGTTAGCCCAAATCGTCAACAGGCCATTGAACTTATTCTTCAGATGTTTCCGGATACGGATATTATACTGAGTGATGATGGGTTACAGCATTATCGACTTGCTCGTGATATTGAAATTGCGGTGGTTGATGGCAACCGTGGCCTCGGAAATGGCTGGCGTTTACCGCTTGGACCGTTACGTGAGCCAGCCAAACGGTTAGCCGAGGTTGATTTTGTTGTACAAAACGGCCTAACTCAACATAACTACGGTTGGCCTTTTACTTTGCAGCCACAGAACTGGAAGCGGGTAAAAGATTCCATTGAAGTTACTCCGCCACAGGGCGAGTGTGTTGCAATTGCTGGCATTGGGCATCCACAACGGTTTTTTGATACGCTCGAGCAACAATCGATAGTGCTTAAAGAGTGTATTGAATTTGCTGATCATCATCCATTTTCGGCGTCAGATTTTGCGCAAATTGACGACTCATTGAACGTCTTGATGACTGAAAAAGATGCAGCGAAATGTCAATCGTTTGCGAAAGATAGTTGGTTTTATTTGCCGGTGTCGGCGGAATTTGATGAAGGTTTTTGGCAGCAGCTTCGGAAACGTCTGCAAGATATAGCATCCAAGGAGTAAGTATGGCGGTCGATGAAAAAACATTAGCTATTTTGGCGTGTCCTTTGTGTAAGGGAAAGTTGATTTGGGTTGCTAAAAAAAGTGAGCTGGTGTGTCGTGGCGATCGTCTCGCTTATCCGGTGCGCAATGATATACCGATGCTACTGAGCCATGAAGCTCGAGAATTGAGCCGAGAAGAGTTGGAGCAATTACCATCATGAGTTTCACTGTCATTATTCCCGCACGCTATGCATCTTCACGCCTACCGGGTAAACCGTTGGCGATGATTGGTAACAAAACCATGATTCAGCGCGTTTATGAGCGCGCGGCAGCAGCCGGCGCAGCTGAAGTCATAGTTGCAACTGACGATCAGCGAATTATTGACGCGGTTGAGGCTTTTGGTGGGCGCGCCATGATGACCGCCCCACACCACAACTCAGGAACTGAGCGAATTGCCGAAGTGATTGATTATTTAGCAATTGCTGACGACCAAGTGGTGGTAAACGTGCAAGGTGACGAACCATTTATTCCTCCAGAAATTATACGCCAAGTAGCGGATAATCTGGCGAATCAAAAAGTTGCTCAAATGGCGACTCTCGCCGTACCAATTTCTTCTTTAGAAGAAGTGCAAAGCCCGCATGCTGTAAAAGTTGTGACCGACGTCAATGGCTATGCACTATATTTCAGTCGAGCACCGATTCCATACGAGCGTGATGGGTTAACCCAAAATCGTCTTGGTGAGCTTGCAGACTACCGCCGCCATATTGGTATTTATGCTTATCGTGCAGGTTTTGTTTGGCGTTATGTAGAGTGGGAGCCAAGCCCGCTTGAGCAAATTGAATCACTCGAGCAACTGCGGGTACTTTGGTACGGTGAACGCATTCACGTCGCGGAGGCAATTGCACTGCCGCCGGCTGGCATTGATACACCAGCCGACTTAGCGCGTGCTAATCAGGAAGTAACTGACTAACTTTTGCTTGAGCATGCTGGCACAAACGGTGCCAGCGTGCCCGCATACCAATCAAGCGTGCGTACGCGTATGGTACCAAGAACAAACTGGTAATGGTCGAGAATACCAAACCGCCGATAATTGCGATCGCCATCGGTGCATAGGGAGGGCCATCGCCACCAATTTGAGTGGTACCAAATGCTAACGGCAACAAGCCCAAAACAGTGGTTGAAACAGTCATCAAAATTGGCCGCAACCGACTGACACTTCCTTCGATTATGGCTTCCTGCAGTGTTGCGCCGGTATCGAGCAGATGGTTGATACGATCAACCAAGACAATTCCATTATTCACCACAATTCCCATGAGAATTAGAATACCAATCATCGCCATAATCGAAATTGATTGACCGGTAATGAGAAGAGCCCAGAACACCCCTACAATTGAGAATAACAGCGAGGTAATAACCGCTGTTGGTAGCAAGAGCGATTCAAAAAGTGCCGCCATAACAATGTAGATAAGCGCTACGGCAAGCAACGTATTCACCAGCATCACGCTCTCGTTTTCACGTTGACGTTCGAAGCTACCATCTAAACTCCAGAGATAGCCTTGTGGCAACTGCAACTGACTTAACGCAGCGGTAATCTTATCGCGCGCTTCATTGGTGGTGAGATCGTTTAAGTTCGCATCAATGGTCAGTGAGGTGCGTCTATCGGTGCGACGAATTTGACTCAATCGAGGTTGTTTCACCAACGTCGCAATGTCTTGTAGTGCAACGATTTTATTATTGGTCTGTAAAATTGGAAGGTTGTATAGCGCTGGCAGCGAATTTTCCAATTCCTTATCAAACGCAACACGCAGATCAATCTCGCCATTCGGATCACCACGATACGAGCGTAGACGCTGGCCACGTAGAGCTGTTGAGACCGTTTTGGCA
The DNA here is from genome assembly GCF_044807045.1 of Pseudidiomarina marina. Lineage (NCBI taxonomy): Bacteria > Pseudomonadati > Pseudomonadota > Gammaproteobacteria > Alteromonadales > Idiomarinaceae > Pseudidiomarina > Pseudidiomarina marina. The sequence goes on from NZ_CP085233.1 coordinate 1,417,844, forward strand.
ACCTCGGCAGAGCTTAAGCCTAGGTTGTGAACGCGCTCGCGATCAATGTTGATAATCAGTTCAAATTGTCCAGTCTCCATTTCCGTTTGAACGTCGGTTAGCCCCTCGATAGCACTGAGTTTAGGTACAATATCGGTCGCCAACCGTTGCAACATTTCGGTTGATTGGCCACTTAATGTCACGCGCACACCATCACGCCCACCACCAAAGCCAAACTTTGGCTCACTACGCAGTAATTTGGGCATGTCTTTGCGGATTCGTTCCATTAAATCAACCAGCTTTTCATCCCGATTCTCCTTTAATAATAAAGTTGAGACTGCGTAATCAGGCGTGTAATAGCTGTACACCGCATCGATATCGAAACTATCTTTATTCGCATAGAGATAGTTTTCCAACTGCGTGACCTCATCTTCAACTTCGGCAAGGCTGTACTTCGTGTGAAGATTGTAATTGATAAACAAGCGGTCATTGAAACCTTGCGGCCCCTCGTCACCACTTACACCGGCGAAAGGAATTACGATGCTTGCTAGTAGCAGTACCGCAAAGAACCCGGTCCAAATTGGATGACGCCAACTCCATTCAAGCGCTTTACGGTAACGTCGCGGTGGTTGTTGTGGCTTTATTTTTTTATTACTAAAACGCCGCAATTTGGTAATAAGTAAAGGTACTAGCGTTTGCGACAGCAACAATGAAGCCAAGAGCGATAAACAAATTGCGATTGCAGTATGCTCTAAGAAGATAGTGATATCGGTTTTTTTACCGAAGATATTTGGTAAAAACACGATTGCTGTGGTGAGTGTGCCAGCTACAACCGCTAACGACACTTGTCCAACGCCATCAACGGTTGCCTGCTCGGCATCAGCACCTTGTTCGCGCTCGTATTGAATACTTTCCGTGATAACCACGGCGTTATCGACCAGCATCCCCACAGCCAACATGAGTCCCATCAGAGACAATACGTTTAGCGAATAGCCGAGGAAATACATACCACCTAATGCAATACATATTGCAATCGGAACACTTAGCACCACCACTAGGGTTGTTGTGAGGTTACGGAGAAATGCATAAAGCACTAAAAACGATAAGAAAGCGCCAAGCAAGCCGGCACTGACTAAATCACTGAGCGAGGTAGTGACACCCTTCGCAGTATCGTCCATAACAAACAAATTAATGCCGTTAAATTGGGGATCTTCGCGAATTTCATTAACAACCTTCATGACTCGGGCTGATACGTCAACCAAATTGGCATTGGATTCTTTAAATACTTCCATACCAATCGCATACGTTTGATCAAGGTGTCGACCATCGACTTTGCGTGGCATTTCGCGACCTATTTCAGCGATATCGCGAAGTTTTAATCCCGGACGAATTGGGAAATTACCGATATCGTACTCGCTCTGAAATTCGCCGACAGGGTTGACCAAAATGCGCTGATTTTCATTCTCGATAAATCCAGCGGTAAGCGAGAAGTTGGCACGTTGCAACGCTGCCGTGATCTCTGCTGGATCAAGCTGATGAGCCAGTAACGACGATTGATTGAGTCGAATTACAATTTGTTGCGGGTCGACACCGTATAAGGTTACGCGCGAGACGCCATCCACTCGCTCGATAGGTTTTCGTAGGCTACGATCAAGAAGGTCGTAGGCGTTGGATAGATCACGCTGACTACTGATACGTAATTGAAATACTGGCATATCTTCAGTATTGAATTGGAATACCACAACGCGGTCGACATCATCCGGCAATAAATGCTTGATGGCATCGACTTTTTCACGCGCCTCAATGCTTTTTGTGCGAATATCCTGACCCCATTCAAACTGCAGCAATACTTGCGCGTTATCGGACGTCGATGTCGAGCGCATTCGACTCACATTACTCAGGGTTGCCAACGCTTCCTCGAGTGGGCGCGTAATCAATCGCTCGACCTCGGCAGGCGTTGAGTTTGGATACGCCACTTGAACAACGACCTCAGGGATTTCGATGCCGGGAAATTTTTCAAGCGGCAGTAGGCGTGAGCTTATGGCGCCAAGTAGCAGCATGGATAAAAAAATCATGCAGGTGGTGACTGGACGACGTAACGCCCAGCGCGCTAATGCTGAACCGATTTGGGCGGCGTTCATACGTTCGTCTCCGCAGTCACAGATTTACGATCAACAAGGAGGTATAAACACGGAATGAACAACAGTGTCAGTAGTGTTGAGAATAGCAAGCCGGCAATCACACTAATCGCCATTGGCGCACGAATCTCCGCACCTTCACCCAGTCCAATCGCTAATGGCAGTAAACCAAGTACCGTGGTGAGCATCGTCATAAGAATGGGTCGAAGACGTTGCTGCGCAGCCGTATATACTGCTTGGTAACGCTCTACGCCCTCTTGACGCAATTGGTTAATACGATCAACTAAAACAATCGCATTGTTGACCACGATACCTGCGAGCATGATTAAGCCGATGAAGACAATGATGCTTAATTCGGTTCCCATCAAATACAGGCCAAGTACTGAGCCAGCACCAGCTAACGGAACAGTGAATAAGATAAATAACGGGTGTAGCAACGATTCAAACTGTGAGGCCATCACGAGATACACTAAAAACACCGCTAGCACTAAAGCAAACTGCAGTGAGGTAAACGAACGCTGCATGTCTTCATTTTGTCCTGCAACCCGCGCTGTAATGGTGGGGGGCAGTTGAGTTTCGCTCAACAGTTGCTGTGCATTGGTCACAGCACTGCCAAGATCGCCGTAATCTAGATTCGCTTCAACAAGAGCAGTACGTTGTTGACCGATGCGAGTGATCTCGCTTGGACCAACAACAGGAACCACCTCGGCTACTGCCTGTAAAGTAATTTCACGCGCTGCGCCTGGATTAATGATGACCTGCTGCAAATCGCGCATCGAATTGCGGTCCGCCGACTGACTGCGAACTAAAATATCGATTTTACGGTCGTCTAAGCTAAATTGACTGGCGACACGCCCACCGATTTTGGTGGCAAGTAACTCCGAAACTTCTGCACTAGTTAAACCGTATTGACTAAGCTTCGCATGGTCAAAATAAACCGCTAATTCCGGTTGACCATCGGTCATATTGACGCGGATGTCAGTAAACTGCGGATGCTGATCTAAGGATATCCCAAATTGTTGGGCAGCTTGTTGCAATAAAGCTAGATCGTACCCGACGAACTCGATGGTAATTGGACTTGCGAAACTAAATAACTCCGGCGAACCGAATTTAGCCATGACACCAGGCATGGATTGAACCGCTTGGCGCAGCTGACTTTGTACATTTTCGATAGCCACTGCATTGTGATCAGCCATCACAACATTGAGCCGTCCCCATTGGTTACCGCTTTGTCCGGGCGCTGCATTGAGTAAGCTCCCAGTGCCGGCAATGGTATAATAGCGGTCAACCATACTATTAAGTTCTTCAGAGTTAGCAATGACTCGCCCGAGCTGTGCCAACACGGCGTCGGTCTCATAAATGGTGGCTCCAGGTTGTAACTCGACTTCTACGAAGAATTCGCCTTGCGCCATATTCGGCAACAACGCGACCGGTAGGCGTGGGAGTAAGGTGTAGCAAGCTGCTGAACTAACAAGAATAATACCTAAGGTGACACCGGCGCGATGTAAAGCGACGTTAAGAAGCTTCTGATAGCTCGACTCAAGTACGCGATAGGCCGCATTAAATACTTTTAGTAGCGGTGTTGTGACGAAGGTAAATAGTTTTGAGCCGAGGCGAGAAATAGCAACTATCACGCTAATCAACGCGAACGGAACCCAACGAAAAATGAGGTAAATCGGAGTTTTTAACCAAAACCGCCAGCCAGTTGAGTAAACAAAAGGCGCTGTACTGATATTAGTTTTTGAGCGGTTGCGGCTTGATAACATCGGAATTAATGTTAACGCTACAAGTAACGATGCAGCGAGTGAGAAGGTTACCGTAAGCGCTTGGTCGCGAAATAATTGTCCGGCAATACCTTCTACGAAAACTAACGGGAAAAACACGGCCATCGTTGTTAACGTGGATGCGACAATCGCTCCAGCAACTTCTCGTGTTCCGGTTTCTGCAGCAGCTTCGATGTCTTTATCCTGCTGGTGACGGGCTATATTTTCGAGTACCACAATAGCGTTATCCACCAACATTCCGACAGCCAGCGCGATACCACCTAACGACATCATATTAAGTGATACCTGATAGCCATAGAGTAAATTAAAAGTAGCAATTATTGAGATTGGAATCGCCAAACTGATGACGACAGTTGGCCATACTCGTTGTAAGAATAGGTAAATAATTACCATCGCGAGTAGGCCACCAATGATTGCGGCGTCACGAACTTCGGCAATGGCTGCGCTAATAAACACCGCTTGGTCATAGATTGGTTTAATTGTGTATTGTTCGGGCAATAATTTAGCGTTTTCAAGCTGTTTTAAATGGGCTTGTATTGCCTTAGATACTTGGACGGTATTGGCATCACCTTCTTTATAAAGAGATACCTCAACAGCTTCCATACCACCAACACGGCTGATGGCGTCACGTTCCTTGTAACTATTCTCAATAATAGCAATATCTTTCAACAGAATAGGGCGGTTGTTTCGGGTAGTTAGATAAATCGAACGAATATCATCTAGATTTTGGAATTGGTTTAGCGTTCGCACTAAATATTCAGCGCGATCCGCTTCAATGCGACCACCGGATAAATTGATGTTTTCTTCACGCAAGCGCTGTGTAATCAACGTCATCGGAATCTGCAAAGCAGCGGCTTGACGTTCGTTGACGAGAACCTGTATTTCATCTTCTAAACCACCACCGAGTCGTACCGAAGCGACCCCTTCGATACTCTCGAGCTGGCGTTTTAAATCTTCTTCAGCATAGGTTCGTAGCTGTTTTAGCGTGGAGATTGATTGCTTATCATCGGTGAGACTTAATGCCAATCGGAAAACCGGTTCTTCACTTGGATTAAATCGCAACAGAACAGGTTTTTCTAAATCGAGTGGCAAGTCGACCCAGTCAAGCTTTTCGCGTACATCTAAGCTCGCCATTTCCATGTCGGTTCCCCAACTAAACTCAAGCAGAACGTCGCTTTGACCGGCGCGAGAAATTGATTCAATACGGCGAATACCTTTAACGGTACCAAGAGTCTCTTCAATGGGCTTGCTAACTAACTGCTCAACTTCACCGGGCGCACCGCCGGGATAATCGGTACGCACAGTTAAAGTCGGATAGGCTAAGTCAGGTAAAAGTGTTACTGGAATGCGACCCAGTGATACGAAGCCGAATAACATCACCGCCAAGGTGAGCATTGCAATCGTGACAGGGCGCTTTACCGCGAGTTTGACGATACTCATGATTGTTGCTCGCTCCGAATCACTTCAACCAATGCTGCGTCTTTTAGGTTGGCTTGTCCGCTAATCACAATGGCATCACCAACGTTCAAACCATGGATGATTTCTAAGTGTGTTTCGTCTTCAAAACCAATTTGTACATCAACTTTGTGAGCAACACCGTCTGCATCTACGGTAAATACGCTATGTTGATTATCTAAGCTTTGAACAGCGTAACGAGGAACTGTTACCGTATTTTGGCGCGTTGCATAATTTAAGTTTACATGGGCAAACATGCCTGGCTTTAACAAATTATTGTGATTGTCGACATGTAATACCGCTTTGAAGGTTCCTGATTGCGTATCGACAACTGGGCTAATGCGAGCAACTGTAGCTGTTACTGTCTCATTATTGAGTGCAGTTAGTTGTAATTGCGCAGTTTGTCCAACTTTTACCCGCTGTAATTCACGCTCAGGTAGGTAAACATTGCCTTGTAAAACATCTGAAGCAACGATGTGAAACAACTTTTGTTGTTCGTATTGACGTACCAAGTTACCTGGTTTGACATAGCGATAAGCAACGTAGCCATTAATTGGCGCGCGAATCTCAGTTTCAGCTAAGTTTAACGCCGCCATGTCGTATTTTGCTTGTAACATATCAGCTTGGAAACGCAGCTTGTCATACGCATCAGCACTGATCATGTCACGCTCGGCCATATCTTTAACGCGTTTCAGTTCTTGTTTGATGGAGTTCAATTCTGCACGCGCTTGGGCTACTTGAATACGGTATTCATCATCACGCATACGGGCAAGAAGTTGTCCAGCCACCACATAATCACCTTCTTCAACCAAAATGGTTTCAATAATGCCCGTCGCCTTACTGGTAACGTCAGCCTCATCGCGCGCTTCAAGTGTTGCGGTTGATGTAAAGCTAGACGTTATTTCACCAGCGACAACCGTTTGAGTGGCAACCGGAATACGAGCAACTTGAGCCTGCTCTTGCGCTGCTTTAGTTTCGTTGCTGGCGCCGGCATCACTGCAGGCACTGGTAGTAAGTGCGAGAAGTGAAGCCAACGTTACTGCAAGAAAGCGATTGGTGTGTGTGTGCGTGTTCATCATCTTGTCCCGATTTCGTTCGTTAATCGTTATTCGTAGCCCGGCGTTCTACGCCGGGGGCCAATCTACAACATTCAAAACTGTCTGTTACGACATGGTACTGATACGTATGCATAGAACGTGCCAATTTTAATGGTGGCGTATTAAAAAGTTAGCTAACCCGTTGTATTAAAGCGCTTCTGGAGGTGTCGTGGTGTTTTAGATGCACGCTGTAGGGAAAAGGTTTATGGGGATTTAGAAATAAAAAAAGCACTCCGAAGAGTGCTTTTCACTAATTAGTGGTGAAATTCACCGAAGCGTTAGCGCTTCAGTGGTTTAAAATCACGCTTTGCTTCACCGGTGTACAACTGACGCGGACGACCGATCTTCTGGTTCTCTTCACCCATCATTTCATGCCAGTGTGAAATCCAACCAACGGTACGTGATAATGCGAAGATAACCGTAAACATGTTGGTAGGAATACCGATAGCTTTCAAGATAATACCTGAATAGAAATCGACGTTCGGATAAAGCTTTTTCTCAACGAAATATGGATCTTCAAGTGCAATACGCTCAAGTTCCATCGCGACGTCTAATAACGGGTCGTTAATGTTCAATTCTTTTAGAACTTCGTGCGCACTTTCACGCATCACGGTTGCACGTGGATCGAAGTTCTTATAAACACGGTGACCAAAGCCCATTAGACGGAACGGATCGTTCTTGTCTTTCGCTTTATCGATGTATTTAGGAATGTTTTTAACGCTACCGATTTCTTTCAGCATACGTAAACATGCTTCGTTGGCACCGCCGTGAGCAGGGCCCCACAACGAGGCAACACCCGCTGCGATACATGCATATGGGTTAGCGCCAGAAGAGCCAGCCAAACGTACCGTTGAAGTTGAAGCATTCTGCTCGTGGTCTGCATGCAAAGTGAAAATCCGATCCATTGCTTTAGCAACAATAGGACTGATTTTGTAGTCTTCTGCTGGCACTGAGAACATCATGTTTAAGAAGTTCTCAGAGTAGCTCAAATCGTTGCGTGGATAGACGAATGGCTGACCAATGCTGAATTTGTAAGCCATTGCCGCAATCGTTGGCATCTTAGCAATTAAGCGATAAGCGCTACGTAAACGTTGCTTCTCGTCATGGATATCAAGATCGTCATGATAGAAAGATGACAATGCACCAGTAACAGCACATAACATGGCCATTGGATGCGCGTCGCGACGGAAACCGTTAAAGAAGTTGTGCAAACCTTGATGCACCATGGTGTGCTTGGTAATGGTTTGCTTGAATTTTGCATACTCTTCTTCGTTCGGTGCTTCACCGTGTAGCAGCATATAACATACTTCGAGATAATCCGCTTGAGTCGCAAGCTGATCAATTGGATATCCGCGATGCAGAAGGATGCCTTTCTCACCATCAATGTAGGTGATTTTAGATTCACATGAGCCAGTTGCTAGGAAACCTGGGTCAAAGGTGAAGAAACCATGCTTGCCTAAAGTACGCACGTCAATTACATCATAGCCGGCTGTACCAGATAGTACTGGCAATTCAATGGATTGGCCGTCAATCTGCAGGGTGGCTTTACGATCAGCCATAAGGAAATCTCCTTGTTTGAGTCTGCTTCATCACTAAAAGGGCGATAGAATTTACTTGATCTTAACTGTGAATGTCAATTTAAACGGCCGTTTAAACCGAATAAATCTGCTGATTCATATCAAGTAAAGGCCAGTAATCTTGAGCAATCTCTCGATTAAAGGTGTTAGTTTAACACGCCATTGTTACGCTACAACGTGACAGTCGGATGACAGCCACGGTAAAAAAATATGAGCGCCAACGTTATACGCTGATCTGGAATTGGGTTGTATGCGACTAAGGTAGAATTGTCATCGAGTGCTGGATTTTATTGGCTTGATCTATTGATAAATAATTTACGTTTTTAAGCGAAAGAAGCCGCTAAGGAATTGTAATTCATAAGCATGGCTTATATACTTTGGCGGCGATCTCACAGGGTCCTCTAAACCATTTCCACGGGACGAGGATGTTTGAAGTTCCGAGCATGTTAACAATGCTTTTCGTAAAGGCACAACAATCGTGAAAAAACAAAGACCTGTAAATTTAGACTTAAACACTATCAGCTTCCCGGCTGCAGCTATTAGCTCCATTCTCCATCGTATCTCTGGCGTGATTATGCTGGTCGGCGTTGGTTTCCTTGTTTGGGCTTTGGCTACCTCTTTGCAATCATCTGAAGGCTTCGAATTGGTGCACGGTTTATTGACCGGTTTTATTGCCAAGTTTATTGCTTGGGGCATCATGACGGCATTGGGCTATCACTTACTTGCTGGCGTTCGCCATATGTTTATGGACATGGGCTATTTTGAAGAACTCGATTCAGGTCGAGTAAGCGCACAGATCGTTTTCGTGTTAGCAATCGTACTTTCAGTACTCGCAGGAGTTTGGTTATGGTAAGAGCAGCTTCAACATTCGGCCGCACCGGTAGCCATGATTTCATCTTGCTCCGTGCGTCAGCTATCATCATGGCGTTGTACACCATCTTTATGGTGAGCTTCCTCGTTTCAGCAGAAGCTATTACGTACGCTACTTGGACCAATTTATTTGCTCACTTGGGAATGAAGATCTTCACCATGTTAGCGTTAACAGCAGTGTTGATTCACGGTTGGATTGGTATCTTCCAAGTGTTGACTGACTACGTTAAAAACACGGGCTTACGAGCTTTTCTTCAATACGCAGTATGTGTCGCATTAATCGTATACTGGTTAGCCGGTTTATTGGTTGTGTGGCCAGTGGAGGGTGTCTAAGTGAGCGTACAAACACTCGAATTTGATGCCGTAGTAATCGGCGCTGGTGGCGCAGGTATGCGCGCTGCCCTACAAATCTCGCAATCAGGCATGACGTGTGCCTTGATGTCAAAAGTATTCCCAACTCGTTCTCATACAGTTTCTGCCCAAGGCGGTATCACCGTAGCGTTAGGTAACGCCCACGATGATAACTGGGAATGGCACATGTTTGATACGGTAAAAGGTTCAGACTACATCGGTGACCAAGATGCCATCGAGTACATGTGTAAGACTGGTCCCGAAGCAATTTTAGAACTTGAGAACATGGGCTTACCATTCTCTCGTTTCGAGAACGGAAAAGTTTATCAGCGTCCATTTGGTGGCCAATCGAAAGCATTCGGTGGCGAGCAAGCGGCACGTACAGCGGCAGCGGCTGACCGTACTGGTCACGCGTTGTTGCACTTGCTGTATCAGCAAAACGTAAAGAACAAAACCACAGTATTTTCTGAGTGGTATGCACTTGATTTAGTAAAAAATGACGAAGGTGCGATTGTTGGTGTCACCACACTGAATATCGAAACCGGCGAAATTTTCTACGTGAAAGCTAAAGCAGTTGTATTAGCAACTGGTGGTGCTGGTCGTATTTATGCATCAACCACCAACGCACACATCAATACCGGTGACGGCGTTGGTATGGCACTACGCGCAGGCGTGCCAGTGCAAGATATGGAAATGTGGCAGTTCCACCCAACCGGTATTGCTGGAGCGGGTACCTTGGTAACTGAAGGTTGCCGTGGTGAAGGTGGTTACCTGTTAAATAAAGATGGTGAGCGCTTCATGGAGCGTTACGCACCAAACGCGAAAGATTTAGCATCACGTGACGTGGTTGCTCGTTCAATGATGACCGAAATTCGCGAAGGTCGCGGCTGCGATGGCCCACTTGGTCCGCATTTGAAACTGAAACTCGATCACCTTGGTCGTGATGTTTTAGAAAGCCGTCTACCTGGTGTCTGTGATTTGGCGAAAACCTTCGCTCACGTTGATCCAGCTGAAGAGCCAATTCCAGTCATTCCAACCTGTCACTACATGATGGGTGGTATTCCGACGGACGTGAATGGTCAAGCGTTACAAATCGATGATAAAGGCAATGCGACGCCAATTCATGGCTTGTTTGCTTGTGGTGAAATTGCTTGTGTATCGGTACACGGTGCAAACCGCCTAGGCGGTAACTCGTTGCTTGATTTGGTGGTATTCGGTCGAGCGACCGGTTTACACCTAGCCGATGCAATGAAATCGCTGGGTGATGCGAAAGAAGCATCACAAGATCAGATCGATGCCGCACTAGCGCGTGTTCGTCGCTGGGAAAACAACAAAGATGGCGAAGACCCAGTACAAATTAAGAAAGATTTGCAGAAGTGCATGCAGCTGAACTTCTCGGTATTCCGTGAAGGTAAAGCGATGGCTGAAGGTTTAGAAGAGCTGAAAAAAATCCGTGAGCGTCTACAGAATGCTCGTTTGGATGATACCAGCAAGGAATTTAACACCCAGCGTATTGAGTGCTTGGAGTTAGATAACTTGATGGAAACAGCTTACTCAACTGCAGTAGCAGCAAACTTCCGAACTGAAAGCCGTGGTGCTCACAGCCGTGCAGACTACCCAGATCGTGATGATGAAAACTGGTTGGTGCACACCGTTTATCGTCCACAAGACGAATCGATTGTGAAGCGCGAAGTGAATATGCAGCCAAAACTGCGTGAAGCATTCCCGCCAAAAGCGCGGACTTACTAAGGTTAGGTGACAACGATGAAGAAGTTGAATATTTCAGTTTATCGTTACAACCCAGACGTTGATAACGCACCGTACATGAAAGACTACACCATTGAGGTGGAGAAGAATCGTGACATGATGGTGCTCGACTTGCTGTTGTTGTTGAAAGAGCAAGATCCAACGTTGGCGTTCCGTCGCTCATGCCGTGAAGGTGTGTGTGGTTCTGACGGTTTGAACATGAACGGCAAAAATGGCTTAGCGTGTATCACGCCATTGTCAGCGCTGAAGGGCGGTGATAAGAAGATTGTGATTCGTCCGTTGCCAGGGTTACCGGTTATCCGTGACTTAATTGTCGACTTGAGTCAGTTCTATACGCAGTACGAGAAAATTAAACCGTATCTTATCAATGATGACAAAACGCCACCGGCGCGTGAGCGTTTGCAATCCGTTGAAGATCGGGCGAAGTTGGACGGTTTGTACGAATGTATCTTATGTGCATGTTGTTCAACCTCATGTCCTTCGTTCTGGTGGAACCCAGATAAGTTTATCGGGCCAGCAGGCTTGTTAAACGCTTATCGTTTCTTAATTGATAGCCGTGATACGGCAACCGAAGAGCGTTTAAACGACCTTGATGATGCATTCAGTGTATTCCGTTGCCACGGTATCATGAACTGCGTCAACGTATGTCCTAAGGGTCTAAACCCAACGAAGGCTATTGGTAACATCAAATCCATGCTATTGAATCGCGCAATTTAATTAAATTGCGCAGATTTGCTATAGTAGTGGCCGAGCTGTATCGAAATAGCCATCCAGCTTGGGTGGCTATTTTTTTATAAAACGAGTGTGAAGGAACAGCGATGCAAGATGGCGTAATGCAAGCCTGGCTAGAATCCTCCCACCTGGCTGGTGGTAACATGGCCTATGTCGAGGAATTGTTCGAGCTATATCTCGACGATCCGACGGCGGTTAGTGATGAGTGGCGCAAATTCTTTGATCAATTACCGCGTGATGGCGCAGGTGTTGATACGAAGCATAGTGCGGTTCGTGAACAATTCCGTTCGCTTGCAAAGAATAAACTCAAGCAAGCCGGTACGGTGACAGCGGGCGCTCCAGATCAAAAGCAAGTGAAGGTACTGCAACTGATCAATGCTTATCGTTTCCGAGGTCATCAGCACGCGAATCTTGACCCGCTCGATTTATGGAAACAAGAGTCCGTTCCAGATTTAGCTTTAGAGCATCACGATTTGTCGAAAGACGATTTCGATAAAGAATTTAATGTGGGTTCGTTGGCTGTTGGTCAAGAGACCATGAAGTTGGGCGAAATCTATGAGGTATTGAACAATATCTACTGCGGGCCGATTGGCGCCGAGTATATGCATATTGTTTCTACCGAAGAGAAACGTTGGATTCAACAGCGTCTTGAAGGCGTTCGTGGTCGTCCAGAATTTGCCAAAGAGCACCAACAACGCATTTTAAAAGAACTGGTTGCTGCAGATGGTCTTGAAAAGTACCTCGGCTCAAAATTCCCAGGCGCTAAGCGATTCTCATTGGAAGGTGGCGATAGCCTGATTCCAATGCTGAAAGCTTTAATTAGCCGCGCCGGTGAGCAAGGCAGTAAAGAAGTCGTGATTGGTATGGCGCACCGTGGTCGTTTGAACGTACTCGTGAACGTGCTCGGTAAAAAGCCACAAGACCTCTTCGACGAGTTCGCTGGCAAGCATACCAATAACAAAGGGTCAGGTGACGTTAAGTACCATTCAGGCTTCTCATCTGACTTTGCGACGCCAGGTGGCGATGTTCACCTTGCGCTAGCTTTTAACCCATCGCATCTAGAAATCGTCAACCCAGTAGTTATGGGCTCTGTACGTGCTCGTATGGACCGCCTAGGTGACAAAACTGGAGCGAAGGTATTACCGATTACCATTCACGGTGACTCGGCAATTGCGGGACAAGGCATTGTTCAAGAAACGTTCAATATGTCGCAAACCCGTGCTTACCAAGTCGGTGGCTCAATTCGCATTGTTGTGAATAACCAAGTTGGTTTCACGACGTCGAAGCGAGAAGATACCCGTTCAACGCAATACTGTACTGATATTGCGAAAATGGTGCAGGCACCGATTTTCCACGTCAACGCTGATGATCCTGAAGCGGTTGTATTCGTGACTCAGCTTGCGCTTGATTTCCGCAACACCTTTAAGCGCGATGTGATGATCGATCTGGTTTGTTATCGCCGTCATGGTCATAACGAAGCTGATGAGCCAAGTGCAACGCAGCCGGTGATGTATACCAAGGTGAAGAAGCATCCGGTTGCTCGCGCAATTTACGCTGAACGCTTGGAGAAGGCCGGGGTGATCGATAGCGAAGCCACCGAAAGCCTAATCAGTGATTATCGCGATGCATTGGATAAAGGCGAAATCGTTGTCGATGAGTGGCGCGAAATGAAGAGTCACTCCTCCGATTGGTCGCCATATATCGGGCAAGAATGGGATGTCGAATACGACGCCAAGATCAGTAAGCAACAAATTGAAAAACTTGGGAAAGCGATGAGCACGGTGCCAAAAGAGCACAAGTTGCATTCACGCGTTCAAAAAGTTTACGAAGAACGAATGAAAATGGCGAAAGGTGATAAACCAGCTGACTGGGGCTTCGCTGAGAATCTCGCTTATGCCACTTTGGTTGATCAAGGTGTTCACATTCGTTTGACCGGCCAAGATAGCGGTCGCGGCACGTTTTTCCATCGTCATGCAGTGCTGCATAATCAGAAAGATGCAAGTACTTACATGCCATTGAATAACATCCGTGATGGCCAAGGCCAGATGGAAATTTATGACTCAGTATTGTCAGAAGCAGCTGTCGTAGCTTTCGAATACGGGTACGCGACCGCAGAACCGAAATCAATGGTGATGTGGGAAGCGCAGTTTGGTGATTTTGCTAACGGTGCGCAGGTAGTCATTGACCAGTTCTTAAGTTCTGGCGAGCAGAAGTGGGGGCGGTTATGCGGCCTTACTCTGTTATTGCCACATGGCTACGAAGGTCAAGGGCCAGAGCACAGTTCTGCGCGCCTTGAGCGGTTCTTGCAGCTGTCAGCTGACCATAACTGGTCAGTGTGTGTTCCAACCACGCCAGCTCAAGTATTTCACATGATTCGTCGTCAGCATTTGCGTCCGGTTCGCCGTCCGTTAATCGTAATGACGCCGAAGTCATTGTTACGTCATCCGTTGGCGGTTTCTGAACTCGATGAGTTAACAACTGGCGTGTTCCAGAATGCGATTGGTGAAATCGATTCTTTGACGCCGAAGAAAGTAAAACGCGTGGTAATCTGTTCGGGTAAAGTCTACTTCGATTTACTCCAAGAGCGCCGCAAGCGTGAGCAGGAGGACGTCGCAATTATTCGTATCGAACAGTTGTATCCGTTCCCTGCTGAAGAAGTCGCTGAAATCATGAAAGATTATCAGCATGTGAAAGATTTTGTTTGGTGTCAGGAAGAGCCGCAAAACCAAGGTGCATGGTATAGCAGTCAGCATCATTTCCGTGCGGCAATTCCGAAGGGCGCAGATTTAACTTACGCGGGACGCGAAGCTTCGGCTGCGCCAGCAGTAGGTTATTTATCTGAGCACAACAAACAGCAACAAAAATTAGTCGATGACGCGCTAACCATTAAATAGGTGACAATTGACCATGGCTATTGATATTAAAGTTCCACAACTCCCTGAATCTGTTGCTGATGCAACAGTGGCTACTTGGCACGTGAAGCCAGGTGACAAAGTATCGCGCGATCAGAATCTGGTCGATATCGAAACCGACAAAGTGGTGTTGGAAGTGGTTGCACCTGCTGATGGCGTAATCGGTGAAATCATTGCTGAAGAAGGCGCTACTGTTGGCGCTGAAGAAGTTATCGGTAAACTCGAAGAAGGCGACGGCGCAGCGGCCGAAAAATCAGATAAAGAATCTGATGATAAGTCGGAAGCAAAAACTGATGACAAGAAAGCCGACAAGAAAGCAGATAAAAAAGCCGACAAATCAGCTGACAAGAAAGCTTCAGGTTCAGGTGAAAAGCTTGAAGTGAAAGTTCCGCAGTTACCAGAATCTGTTGCCGATGCGACAATTGCCACTTGGCATGTAAAAGCGGGCGACGCGGTGACGCGTGACCAGAACTTAGTTGATATTGAAACCGACAAAGTTGTCCTTGAAGTTGTTGCTCCAGCTGACGGCGTGTTGGCGGAAATTAAGCAAGAAGAAGGCGCGACAGTTGGTGCTGATGATGTGATTGGTATCGTCGAAGCCGGTGCTTCAGCAGGTTCAAGCGAGTCAGCAAAAGAAACTTCAAGCGATAGCAAAGAAGAATCTACTGATGAAGGTGATAGCGAAGTAGCAGGTCCAGCGGTACGCCGTATGCTGGCTGAAAATAACTTGAAAGTGTCTGACGTAAAAGGCACTGGTAAAGGCGGTCGTGTCACGAAAGAAGATGTTGAGAAGCATCTGAAAGATGGCGCAGCGAAGAAATCAGAACCAGCGAAGACAGCAAGTGCACCAGCAGCAGCTGCAGGTGACCGCGATCAGAAGCGTGTGCCAATGACGCGCTTGCGTAAAACCATTGCGAAGCGTTTGCTCGAAGCGAAAAACGCGACAGCCATGTTGACCACGTTCAACGAAGTCAACATGAAGCCAATCATGGATTTGCGTTCGAAGTACAAAGACGAATTTGAAAAACGCCACGATACGCGTTTAGGCTTCATGGGCTTCTATGTAAAAGCCGTAACAGAAGCGTTGAAGCGCTTCCCTGAAGTGAACGCCTCAATTGACGGTGACGATATTGTGTATCACAACTACTTTGATATCAGCATCGCGGTATCAACACCACGTGGTTTGGTAACCCCCGTTTTGCGTGACACCGACAAGATGAGCATTGCTGATATCGAAAATGGCATCCGTGACCTTGCAATTAAAGGTCGTGACGGTAAGTTGACCATGGAAGATATGCAAGGTGGTAACTTCACTATCACGAACGGTGGCGTATTCGGATCGCTGTTGTCGACGCCAATTCTGAACCCACCGCAAAGCGCTATCTTGGGTATGCACAAAATTCAAGATCGCCCAATGGCCGTTGACGGTAAAATCGAAATTTTACCAATGATGTACTTAGCGTTGTCGTATGACCATCGCATCATTGACGGTAAAGAATCAGTTGGTTTCTTAGTAACCATCAAAGAGTTGTTAGAAGATCCACAACGTTTGTTGTTGGACCTATAACATAATGCACAGCCGCTGTGTTGCAATTGCGTGTCAATGCGAACAGCGGCTGTATTTTTTCCGTGCGAAACTGTAAAATACGCGCGAATTTTCGGGTAAGCAGCATGACGCTGCTTTTGTTGTTCAAACGAATCGGAAGATCATCATGAACTTGCATGAGTATCAGGCTAAACAACTCTTTAAAGAGTTCGGTTTGCCAGTATCTGAAGGCTATGCAGTAGACACTGCAGACGAAGCCGTTGAAGCTGCCAAAAAAATCGGCGGTGATCGTTGGGTTGTTAAAGCTCAAGTACACGCAGGCGGCCGCGGTAAAGCGGGCGGTGTAAAATTAGTATCTAGTCATGACGAAGTGCGCGCATTTGCGAGCAACTGGTTAGGTAAAAACTTGGTGACTTACCAAACAGACGCAAACGGTCAGCCGGTTGCTAAAATTTTGGTAGAAAGCTTGACTGATATCGCTTCAGAACTGTACTTAGGCGCAGTTGTTGACCGCGCGACACGTAAAATCGTGTTCATGGCGTCAACCGAAGGTGGTGTTGAAATCGAGAAAGTTGCTGAAGAAACACCAGAGAAAATCTTAAAGGCTATCATCGACCCAACCGTTGGTGCACAGCCATACCAAGGTCGTGAGCTTGGTTTCAAACTAGGTTTAAACCCAGAGCAAGTGAAACAATTCACTAAGATCTTCTTGGGCTTAGCGAAAATGTTCGAACAGTATGATTTCGCATTGTTAGAAATCAACCCGTTGGTTATCACTGAGCAGGGCAACCTGCATTGCTTAGACGGTAAAATCAACATCGACAGCAACGCGTTGTATCGTCAGCCTAAAATCCGTGAAATGCACGATCCTTCGCAAGAAGACGAGCGTGAAGCACAAGCAGCTAAGTGGGAACTCAACTACGTAGCGCTTGACGGTAACATCGGCTGTATGGTGAACGGTGCTGGTTTGGCGATGGGTACCATGGACATCGTTAAGCTTGCTGGCGGTCAACCAGCAAACTTCTTGGATGTTGGTGGCGGCGCAACCAAAGAGCGTGTTACTGAAGCATTCAAAATCATCCTGTCTGACAGCGCTGTTAAAGCCGTATTGGTAAACATTTTCGGTGGTATCGTTCGTTGCGACATGATCGCTGAAGGTATCATGGGCGCCGTTGAAGAAGTTGGCGTGAAAGTGCCTGTTGTTGTGCGCCTTGAAGGTAACAACGCAGAATTGGGTCGTCAGAAATTAGCAGAAAGTGGCCTGAACATCATCGCAGCAGAAAGTTTGTCTGACGCTGCTGATAAAGTGGTTGCTGCGGCAGGAGGTCAATAATGTCTATCTTGATCGATAAAAATACCAAAGTTATCTGCCAGGGTTTCACTGGCGGTCAGGGTACTTTCCATTCTGAGCAAGCGATTGCTTACGGTACGCAAATGGTTGGCGGCGTAACCCCAGGTAAAGGCGGTCAAACCCACCTTGGTTTACCAGTATTCAACACCGTACGTGAAGCAGTTGAAGCAACTGGTGCAACTGCATCAGTTATCTATGTACCTGCGCCATTCTGTAAAGACTCAATCATTGAAGCGGCAGACGCTGGTATCGAACTGATTGTATGTATCACTGAAGGTATTCCAACCTTGGATATGCTGTATGTGAAAGAATACTTGACGCACAAAGGCGTGCGTATGATCGGTCCAAACTGCCCAGGTGTTATCACGCCTGACGAATGTAAGATCGGTATCATGCCTGGTCACATTCACAAGGCTGGTAAAGTAGGTATCGTTTCGCGTTCAGGTACGTTGACTTATGAAGCCGTGAAGCAAACGACTGACGAAGGCTTCGGTCAATCAACCTGCGTTGGTATCGGTGGTGACCCAATTCCTGGTTCAAACTTCATCGATATTCTTGAAATGTTCGAGAAAGACCCAGCAACTGAAGCGATCGTGATGATTGGTGAAATTGGTGGTACTGCAGAAGAAGAAGCTGCAGAGTACATCAAGCACAACGTGACTAAGCCAGTTGTTTCTTACATCGCTGGTGTTACTGCTCCTCCAGGTAAGCGTATGGGCCACGCCGGTGCGATTATCTCTGGTGGTAAAGGTACTGCTGACGAGAAGTTTGCTGCTCTTGAAGCGGCCGGCGTTAAAACTGTACGTAGCTTGGCCGATATCGGTAAAGCGTTGCGTGAAAAAACTGGTTGGTAATAGCCTCCAGTTCAGTCATGCTAAAAGCCGCTCAATTGAGCGGCTTTTTTGTATGTATCAGGATAACTTAACGAGCATCTATCAATGAAAACAGCCTTATTTTTTATCATTGCTTTGTTAGCGTTTGCAGGTAACTCAATTATTGCTCGCTATGCATTACTTGATAATTCGATAGATCCTGCATCGTTTATATGGTTGCGCATTGTTAGTGGTGCTGTTGCACTGTGGCTGTTACTCGGCTTTTTGCGCCGGAATTTACGGCGCAACGTGTTGCAAGATGACGCTAATTCAGCGAGGGGCAGTTGGTGGGGAGCCCTAACACTCTCGGTATATGCTATAGCGTTCTCTTATGCCTATGTTGTGCTTGAAACTGGATTTGGCGCCTTGGTGCTATTCGCTGCCGTGCAGTTATCGATGTTTGGAATGAATCTTGTGCAGGGCGCAAGCGTCAAACTACGCGAATGGCTAGGCAGTGCCATAGCATTGATAGGTTTGGGGTATTTAGTCGCACCCACCTTGCAACTACCGGCGTCGTGGGTTTCTGTGGTGTTGATGATTACCGCTGGAACTGCATGGGGATTCTACTCACTGCATGGCAGAGGAAGTGCGGCGCCATTGAGCGATACCACGTATAACTTCACCCGTGCGATAGCCGTGGTTTCGGTAGTTTTAATCTGGTTTATTCCTGATTTAATGGTTTCAACAAAAGGTATCTTACTGGCAATTCTCTCGGGGGCGGTGACTTCGGGTTTAGGTTATGCCGTGTGGTATTTGGTATTACCTCGTATTCAAGTAAGCACAGCAGCGATAGGTCAGCTCAGTGTTCCGTTAATTGCAACCGTTGGGGGAGTGCTCGTTGCTGATGAGAAAATTACGTGGCGACTTTTTATTGCGGCGTGCTTGATTATTGGTGGTATTTTAATCAACGTGGTTCGACGGCGTTGAGGCTTTATACCTATTGTTATGATTGAACTGTGAAATATTAAAAAATAACTATTCTTTTTATAAAATTGTAATATTCAAATCTATTGACTACGATTAGTGCATAACAAATGTGGTGTGAGTGTTATTAAGTCTGTTGTTAACAAGGTACTCCCCATGAAAAAAATAATACTAATTGCTGCGCTAATTCTTGCTGTATGGAATTACTTCGAAGAACAAAAACCTACTCCGGAAAACCGTAGTGGGTTGTTGAGCTATTTTGTTCAGTCGGTACAGGGTACGGTTGTGCAAAAGAAGCCAGAGTTCCAGTGTGATGGGCGCTTATATTGTCCGCAAATGAAATCACGCGCTGAGGCCGAATTCTTTCTCGAATTCTGCCCTGGTACGTATCTTGATGACAATAACAATGGTATTCCGTGTGAAAACGATCCGCGTTTTTAATCAGATGACTGAAACACAGGAACTCGTTAAGTTATGCTCACCACCCTAAAGAATATCATCGTTTCACATTGGCGCGGCGACTATTCTCTAGGCATCGCCTACTGGGTTATCGGCGTTGGATTAACCGTCGCCGTATCCTTTCTTGTTGCACTCACGAATTCATTTGTCAGCACATTTGCGGTGAGTTCCAGTTTATTCGGCAGCATTCTCGTCGTGCTCTGTAGTCTTATAATTCCGTTGACGATTTGGCAACTGGTTGGTATTTGGCGCTCGGCAAAATATCACACGTCGCAAGGTGGTCGACCGCTTTGGGCAAATGTAGTTCGAGTTATGGTGGTACTAGCAGCAATTCGTGCCGTGCTGGATTTTACTGAGATTGGAATACCGCAGTTTCAAGAAGGTGTCGATCTCATGGCAAATGGCGATACCGTGGGTTCGTTCGAACTCCGGGTTCTCAATGAGGGCAAAGAACTTGAGCTGATTGGTTTTATTCCGTTTGGCACAACCAAAAGTATTCGTGAAGTGGTTCGTCAGTATCCGGCAATTGAGGTGATTCATCTTAACTCGAAAGGGGGACGGGTGACTGAAGCGGTACAACTTTACGATTATATTCAGCAGCAACAGTTTGACACCTACGTGGCAAGTGAATGTTCCAGTGCCTGTACGTTGGCGTTTATGGGAGGACGCAATCGATATTTGAGCAAGCGAGGAATTCTCGGTTTTCACAGTGCGTCATTGCCGTCATCAACTGACAATCTTGCTCAACTTAATGATGAATTTAAACGCATATATCGCCGACATGGCGTTTCCGAACAGTTTATTCGTCAAGCGATAGGTATCGATGGCGCTAGTATGTGGTATCCAGGACACCTCGAGTTACTTGCATCTCGAGTCATTGATGAAGTTGTCGCAAGTGATCGTTTTGCCACGAGTAACGCAATACAAGAATTACAGAAAACTTGGCAAGCAGACCATCTGCAGCAGGCACCTGATAACGCGTTAGTAAATTATTGGCAAACCGTTGTTGATAATCTTAATTATTTAAATTTCATCGATTCGCAGCAATGCATACAGTATTTGCATCCGGAATGGTTTGGTCAACCTTTAGCGTTAGAAAAGGTACTACCGACAAACTTATACGGCATGCATCGTCAGGCTATAGAACGCGTCATTGAAGAGACGGATCTGCAACCTGATTATCAAGTGAAATTGGGAAGTATCAGGGTATTGGCGCAAAATATGTTAGACACTATTGCACGTGATTATCCGAATTATCCTGATGTTATCGCAGAGCCTGAGCGATACCGTGATCAACCTAAACTACTGTGCTCAGCTTTAATTACTCTTTACGAAACGGCATTAAGACAAGAAACTATTTCACAACAGGCCGCATTGTTGCGTTATTTAGCTCACACCGATTAGATAGATTGTATAAATCACCAAAAAAAAGCGCACCAAGGGTGGTGCGCTAATCACGACCAATCGGGGGAGGCCGTAGAACCGTCACTCAATTTCTGATTACAACTCAGCGACTGCTTCTTCCGCTGCGGCTAACGCTTGTTGGCGTGGCTCGTCACCGAGGTTGACGCCTTCTGCACGTACCACATGAACATCAGTAATGCCGATAAAGGCTAAGGCATTGCGTAGATAGCTCTCTTGGTGGTCGAGCGCTGCTGCATCGCCCTGGCTGTAAATACCACCGCGACCTGAGGCAATGTATGCAGTTTTTCCTTGCAACAATCCCTGCGGACCTTGCTCGGTATATTTGAACGTCACACCAGCCTTCAATATGCGATCAAGCCAAGCTTTGAGTTGGGTTGGAATAGTGAAGTTGTACATTGGCGCACCAATAACTAAAACATCAGCCGCCTGAACCTCCGCAATCAACTCATCGCTCAGTGGGCTTTCGCTGGCTAATAATGCTTCGGCATCGAGATGAGGTACCGAATTTACCACTAAATCACGATACGTTACGTCAGCTTGTTGCTGTGTGGTTAAGTGGGTAACGATGTCGCGGCTAATTTTGCGACTGACTGACTGTTCAATAAAGATACCTGAGTCAATATGTAAAATTTTCATAGAAACCTCTCAAATTCATGTGCGCTGTGGTTTTTTATTCAATGACGTAAGTCTAATAACGTTCCATTTATGATGGTAGATGGTTATATTGGGAATAAGCGTTCCATAAATGGAACGGAATTGAACAGTTTAATAGGAAGAGGTCGATGGCGATTCCAGACTTAACCAATTACTTAATTTTTGCGCGGGTAGTTGCAGCGGGCAGTATTAGTGCAGGTGCTCGCGAACTCAAAATGCCAAAATCAACAGTGAGCCGTCGTTTGACAGAACTCGAGGAAGAGCAAGGCGTTCGTTTACTTCATCGAAGTACGCGAGGCCTCAAACTGACCGATATTGGGCAAGCGTTCTTAGTACACTGTGAAACATTGGTGGCAGCCGCTGAAGCCGCACAACAAGTTACGCAAATGGTGCAGGAAACGCCAAGAGGTGAAATACACGTTAGCTCGCCTTATGCCATTAGCCAAAGCATGCTAGTTACCTTATTACCTGAGTTTATGGCGTTGTATCCTGAGGTACGGATTAATTTAATGGTGACAAATCGGCCAGTGAATCTCATCGATGAAGGTATTGATGTTGCGTTACGTGTCCGACCTTATATCGAAGATTCCTCATTGATAGCGCGCCCGCTGGCGGATTCCCCAGGCACACTCTATCGCAGTCCCACTCGAGGCGAGGTGGCGCGTATAGAAAAACCTTTGCAGCATCCACTTGATCTTGTGCACTATCCGCACCTGAGTTTGCACTATACCAGCGGTCGGTATCGCTATGATTTAACATCAAAAAGCGGCGAAAAACTAACCGTAAGTTTTCGTCCGCGCTTAATCACCGATGACATGATTGTGTTACGTGAAGCGGCAATTGAAGGCTTAGGCATTGTCTCATTGCCGAACTACCTGTGCGAACAAGCCATCCAAGAAGGCTTACTTGAGCCGGTGCTGCCTGACTGGGCATTGCCTGTTGGTATTATGCATATGGTTTACCCTTACCGTCGCGGCTTGTTGCCGGCCGTCCGGGTGTTTATTGATTTTCTCGCCGAGCGACTTCCCGCTACGGTACAACGATCATTAAATACGATATAAAGGCTTTTATTTTCACGCTGACTCACTACAATCATTCAAACGGTCGTTTAAATAATAATTAAACTCAAAATCAGCAGGGCAGGCTTATGGATTTTACGCCAAGTGAAAAAACTCTCAGTTATCGCAAGCGCTTGATTGCGTTCATGCGAGAACATATTGAACCGATTGAAGCGAATTATCACAAAGAAAATCGCCGCTTAAACCCTGATTCGAATTGGCGGCATTGGCAAGTTGCGCCCATTGTTGAAGAATTAAAAGCGAAAGCTAAGCAAGCTGGGCTGTGGAACTTATTTTTGCCCGATGCCAAATTAGGGGCTGGACTGACGACGCTTGAGTATGCGCCGCTTGCTGAGGTGATGGGCCATAGTTTGCTCGCCCCTGAGATTTTCAATTGTAATGCACCGGATACGGGCAACATGGAAGTGCTGTATCACTTTGGTACCGATGCACAAAAACAGCAGTGGTTAACGCCATTATTGAACGGTGAGATTCGCTCCGTATTTTGTATGACCGAACCTGATGTTGCCTCTTCTGATGCCACAAATATGCAAGCGCGTATTGTCGCTGATGGCGATGAAGTTGTTATCAATGGACGCAAATGGTGGTCGACAGGGCTTGGTCATCCTCATGCTAAGTTTGCCATAGTGATGGGTTTAACCGACGCTGATGCACCAAAGCATCAACGACACTCAATGGTGCTCGTGCCGCTTGATACGGCTGGTGTGACGGTGGAGCGTATGCTTCCTGCATTCGGTGAATATGACGCGCCGTACGGACATGGCGAGGTACTATTTGAAAACGTTCGGGTGCCTAAAGCAAATGTTATCGGTGGTCTTGGCGATGGCTTCAAAATTGCCCAGGGACGATTGGGGCCGGGTCGCATTCACCACTGTATGCGCGCTTTAGGAGCTGCCGAGAAAGCGTTACAACTGTTTATACGTCGAGGGCAGGAACGTATTGGTTTTGGTAAGCCGATACTGCAATTAAATGGTAACCTTGAACGTGTAGCCGATATGCGGATTGCAATTGATCAAGCCCGCTTGTTAACGTTTTACGCAGCGTGGAAAATCGATCAAGTTGGCGCAATGAAAGCGCTCGCTGAAATCTCGGCAATTAAGGTTGCGGCTCCGAATGTATTGCAGCAGGTGGTGGATGAAGCGATTCAAATTTATGGCGGAGCCGGCATGAGCCATGATACGCCGCTTACCGCACTGTTTGCGATGGCTCGGGCATTACGCATCGCTGACGGCCCTGATGCAGTGCATCGTAGCACCATAGCCAAGGTTGAGCTCGCCAAGTATCGGGAGGCCTAAGTGACCGATAACCAGCTAGAAGATCAAGCTACATCAGTGCGCTCTGGCGAAGAATTGCCCGAGCAGCGCTTGAGTGATTGGCTACGAACACAATTGCCAGAACTTTCAGGAGCAATGCGCGTTACGCAATATAGTGGCGGCGCTTCAAATTGGACTTATCGCATACAATTCGATAATGCTGATCTCATATTGCGCCGACCTCCGGCTGGAACCAAAGCCAAGTCGGCTCATGATATGGGCCGCGAATATCGTCTGCAGAAGGCTTTGAAACCAGTATTTCCGTATGTGCCCCAAATGCGATTGTATACCGATGATGCAAGTATTATTGGCGATGAATTTTATGTCATGGATCGGGTTGCTGGGATTATTCCACGCAAGAACATGCCGCGTGAATTAGCTTTAACTGAAGCGCAAACTCGAACCCTATGCTTGAATGCCCTCGATGTACTTATTGAGCTGCATCGAGTTGATATCGAAGCTGCTGGCCTAAGCGATTTAGCCAAGGGCGCTGGTTACACCGAGCGCCAAGTTCATGGTTGGAGCGAACGCTATAAAAAAGCGAAAACTTGGAACGTACCTTCGGGCAAAAAATTGATGCAGTGGTTGGCAGCGAATATGCCCAAACATGAAACGATTTGTATGACCCACAATGATTTTCGCTTTGATAATTTGGTGCTAGATGTCAATGATCCGACCAAGATCATTGGTGTGCTCGATTGGGAGTTGGCGACGTTAGGTAATCCGTTGATGGATTTAGGGAATAGCCTCGCTTATTGGATTCAGGCCGATGATGACCGTATTGCACGCTCGACCCGTCGTCAACCAACGCACTTGCCGGGCATGCTAACGCGCCAAGAAGTTATTGAATATTACTGTGATAAAATGGACGTAGATGTCAAAGATTTCCGTTTTTACGAGGTATTCGGATTATTTCGTTTGAGTGTGATTGCTCAACAAATTTATTTCCGTTACCACCACAAACAAACCCGCAATCCAGCTTTCAAGAATTTTTGGTTCTTAGTGCATTATTTGCACTGGAGAGCTCGCAAACTAATAAAACAAGGATAATTCATGCGCAAAACAATATTGATAACTGGCGCAAGCTCTGGACTGGGCGAGGGCATGGCGCGAGAGTTCGCCAAGTATGGCCGAAATTTAGCATTGTGCGCTCGGCGCACGGAACGCCTTGATGCCTTGAAGCAAGAGTTAGAACAACGCTACCCAGATATTAAAGTAAGCGTGAAGGCGCTAGATGTGAATCAGCATGACGACGTATTTGCTGTATTTAAAGCGTTCAAAGAAGAGTTTGGCAGTATCGATCGGGTGATTGTGAATGCTGGAATGGGTAAAGGGGCATCGCTGGGTACCGGATATTTCTATGCCAATGTGCAAACTGCGCAAACCAACTTCGTGGCGGCATTAGCACAATGTGAGGCAGCGCTCGAGATCTTCCGTGAACAAAATAGCGGGCATTTGGTAACCATAAGTTCCATTAGTGCACTACGCGGAATGCCGCGAGCGATGACTGTTTATGCGGCGACAAAGGCGGGGTTACTGGCGCTTACAGAAGGAATTCGTGCCGACTTAATTAAATCACGCTCGCCGATCAAAGTGAGTGCCATTTTACCCGGATACATTCGCTCTGAAATTAATGAAAAAGTGAAGAATACCCCGTTCATGATTGATACCGAAACTGGCTGTCGTAAGTTAGTTCAAGCGATAGAAAAAGAGCCCGTGCAGGCCTATGTGCCAACTTGGCCATGGGCGCTTATCGGCTTTTTGATGAAGCGTTTACCATTGAAATGGGTCATGAAACTCGGTTAAAGCGGGCACTCTTTTTCTTCGCGTTTGGTGGTGACGCTGATGGTCGCTGGTCGCCCATTTGCGTCATCATACACCACTGAGGATTTGGCGATATTTAAGGCCCCACGACTGTGACCGTGATGAATAACTAATTCGCCATCACGCTGCCACGATATTGTTAAACAGGGGCCTTGTTCAGCGGTCGCAATTCGTAGCCAATCATTCGCTTTGGGTTCAAACAACCATACTTCAAAACCATGCCAGCTATTGCCAGAGTTGCCACGCTGACAATCATAAACGTGAATCTCTGCTGCACCGTCGGCAGTTGCAATGAGCTGCAAAGATTGACAGTTTGCAGCGACCGGCGGATCAGGTTCAAATACCGTGAGTTTATAAATCAATACCGCAGTAAACAGCACGGCAAGCGTTACCCCTGCGGCAAGAAACCATAAGCCAAGGCGGCGAGTTGCTTTACTCACAAAGCTGACAATTCCCATTAGTTACCTTTTTTTGTCTGGTATTGAACAACCTTTCCAAAGCGCTCATGGCCGGCATCCCAATCTTGCTGGGCTTGCTCGACGCGTTGCTGCGACGCACTAACAAAATTCCACCACATTTTTACTGGCTGTTCAAATGCCTCACCACCTAGTACTAAAATCTGGGTATCGGCAGCAAACTCCAGAACCACATGTTGACGATTGCTACCCAGACTTATTAATTGATGCGCGCGAGTGGTTTTCTCAAGCGTTTCGAGTTGCCCACTAACAACGTAGATGCCGTATTCAAAATCACGATCAAGATGTAACTCGACAGCGGTTGTACGTGGTGTCTGCAATAACATCGCCATACTTGGACTAAAGCTTAGTGCCGGACTATTCCAGCGGCGCTGCTCGGTCGCATAAGTTCCGCATATAAGCGTAGCGGTGCAATCGCCGAGACTAAACTTTGGCACCTGTTGATAATGATCGAAGCGCGGTTCTGTTTGTTCATGCTCAGGCGGAAGTGCTCGCCACAGTTGTAATCCATGTAACGGTTGATCAGGATCGTTATCGGCCACTTCAGCATGGGTAATGCCTCGTCCAGCTGTCATTAAATTTAACTGACCGCTGCGTAAAGACTGTTCATAACCTAAACTATCTTGATGGAGAAGTTGCCCAGACAGCAACCACGTGATGGTCTGCAAGCCAATATGTGGGTGTGGCGGAACATCAAACTGGCGGTAATTGGCTGGTGCAACTGGACCAAAGTGGTCTAAGAAGCACCACGGTCCAATCATTCGAATAGCGCGTTGTGGCAGAATACGGTGAACCGTTAAATGGGGCGTTAACTGTCGCTGCAATGATCCGTAGACGCTGGCATCATGTTGTAAATGCTCTGATTCGCAGGTTTCAAGTTGAGTTTCTTGCGGGGCTCTGGTCATAGCTGCCTCATCATAATTGTTACTAAAAACAGTATGGCACTCGCCCCGACAATAGTCGAATATAATGCTTGAAGTCTTTCGCCGAGCGGAAGATTTCAGTAAGGTGTAGATTCCACATAAGGAGATTGCGATGATTTATCCACTCATCCTAGCGGTTATTGGTTTTGCTGCCATGTTAAGCGGTATCTGGGAGCAAAACTTAAGCACCATTATTGTTGGTGTGTTCATGCAAATCATTGGTTGGATATGGTTTCTAATAGTTTGGCGAAAAGAAAAACAAAAAGGGCAAACATAAGCTTATGAAAACAACAAGTACGACACGAATTAGTGCACTTGCGGTCATCGTTCTGGGTATATTACTCGCCGTATTAGCACCAGCAGGCGAGGCGACTTCAAGTTATCGCCAATTAGGCGTGGTGTTATTGGTTATTGGTGTGGTGTGGTTGCTAAGACAAAAACGTCCAGAGCCAAAAGCCGAAGCCAATCCCGAACCGTACCAACAACCTGTTTTAAAATGGTATCAATCCCCAATTTTGTGGGTGCCGGTTATTGCGATTATTATCGCTATTTTGTCTTGGTTATTTATCTAGGCTCGCAAAAGTAGGGAACCATTATGTCGTTAACCACACGGTTAGTTATTTTAGCGGGTCTTGTCGGCCTGATGTTTTATAATGCTAGCGAACAACAATTGTGGGCAGCCATCATTGATTGGCAGCTAGGCTGGTATAAACTTGGCGTGCCAATTGCTTGGGGGATTATTCTCGGTGCTTTGGTGAACTTGTTGGGGGGTCGCGTATTGCTGAAGTGGCTTGAGCCAATCACCTTGGTCGCAGCATCATTGACTACGTTAGGGTTAACCGGCACTGCAGCTGTTTACGGTGCGCATCAGATTGGTGGACTAACGCTTGCACCATTATTTATTTCAAGCGTTGGCGTTGGCGTTTATTTGTTTGCCTACAGTTATGCTCGCTTCGCCGGCGCCCGTGGTGCACGAAATGAAGAATCAGAGGATTCGGTTGATAAGTAGTTATGATCAAACTCAATTGTGATATGGGAGAAAGCTTTGCGGCATGGACGATGGGTGATGATGCCGCGGTAATGCCGCATGTTGATATGGCCAATATTGCCTGTGGTTTTCATGCCGGTGGCCCAGCAATTATGGCGCAAACCATTCAATTAGCCGTCGAACACCAGGTCGAAATTGGTGCTCACCCGGCGTATCCAGATTTAGCGGGTTTCGGCCGTCGAACCTTGCATTTTCCGCAGGCCGAATTAAAGGCCATCTTGCATTATCAAATTGGTGCAATACGAGCTTTGTGTTTGCAAGCCGGTGCACAGTTAAGTTACGTAAAACCTCACGGTGCTCTATATAACGATATGCAGCGTGATCAAGAATTATTTGAATTGGTTTGCCGCGTAATAGCTGAACAAAACAACAGTCATCCTGCACATCCGCCCCTGTATTTATTAACCTTGGCAAGGGCAAATAACACCACGCAACAGCGTATTGCCGAATACTGCCACGTCGAGTTGTGTTTCGAAGCATTTGCCGACAGACGTTACGAACCTGATGGTTCTTTGCGGTCGCGCCAATATGCAGATGCAGTGTTTACTGATCGCGAAACGATTCTTGACCAAGCAAAAGCGTTTGCTTGTGGTGAGCCAATTATTGCAAGCGATGGTTCACAATTGCGTTTACAACCGCAAACATTATGTGTGCACGGTGATAACGCTGAATCGATTGCAACCGTTGTCGCAATCCGACAGGTTCTAAATGGCATTTAACCTACAAGCTTCAATTGAAATAGCTGGCGTTGATGCGGTAATGATCGTGTTTGACGCGAAAGTCGATAAGCAAATTAACCAACAGGTTCATTTATTACGTGAGGCCATTATTCAAGCACAGCCCGTTTGGTTGAGCGACGTGGTTGCTGCTTATCACACACTAATGGTTGTGTACGACATTCAACGCACCACTTTTGAACACGTTCAGCACTGGCTGAAAGCACAACTTATCGAGCTACGGCAGCGACAGGTAACACCGAAGGTTGCTGGTATTCACGAGTACTTCGTGTGTTACGAACCTGAATTTGCGCTCGACATCGAGCGTGTTTGCCATTACACGGGGCTAAGCGCAGAAGAGGTTAGCCAGCGTCATAGTGCGGAAACGTACCATGTATATACCATCGGATTCGCTCCCGGCTTTGCTTATTTAGGTGATGTACCTAACGCATTGCAAGTGGCACGACTCGATACCCCGCGCACTAAAGTACCCGCGGGCAGCGTGGCGATAGCCAATCAACAAACAGCCATTTAT
This sequence comes from Pseudidiomarina marina, assembly GCF_044807045.1. Lineage (NCBI taxonomy): Bacteria > Pseudomonadati > Pseudomonadota > Gammaproteobacteria > Alteromonadales > Idiomarinaceae > Pseudidiomarina > Pseudidiomarina marina. The sequence goes on from NZ_CP085233.1 coordinate 1,447,651, forward strand.
CCGCGTACTTCGCCAGGTGGGTGGAATATTATCGGTCGCGTCGCTGGGTGGACGGATCGATCAGGATTAAAACTGCAAGCCGGCGATCAGGTGCGTTTCACATCCGTTTCCAAACAACGTTTTTTAGAAATTGAAGCAAACAGCCAATCGAATCACATTGAGGAGCGCCATGATGACTAATACGAAGAGTTATCCGGCGCTTCGTATTGAACAACCGGGCTTGCTGACAACGTTGCAAGATTGGGGGCGGTTTGGTCATTTATCACAAGGTATCACTCGCGGTGGACCCATCGATGAGCGTGCGTTTTTGTGGGCTAATAAATTGCTCGGTAATGCTGCATCAGCAGCACAACTGGAAGTCACACTGGGTGGATTAAGTGTGACTGCGCTAAGCACGAGTTACTGGGTGGTCTGCGGCGCACCAGTGAAACTAACGAAGAACCAACAGCCGATTGCAACTTGGGAAGTTTTTCGTGTTAACGCAGGCGATCAAGTACGTATCGATGCGCCTGAACGAGGGCTGCGTAGTTATCTTGCGGTGGCAGGTGGATTTTTCGCTACGCCAACTTTTGGCTCAGTTGCTACGGTGATGCGAGATGGGCTAGGGGGGCTGCGCGGTGACGGCAAGCCATTGCAAAGCGGCGATGAACTGGATGCTGGATATTATGAGTTGACGCAGCCGGTACCTTACCGACGCCCTCAACATGATTTAATTCCACGGATATCGAGTACCACAGAGCTGCGCATTCCAATTGTACCGATGGCTCAATATGCCCAATTTGAGCTACAAGCGCAGCAAAGTTTAGTAAAGCAATCGCTACAAGTTACGGCAAAGCAAGATCGTATGGGGGTGCGCTTACAGGGCAATCAACCGATAGCGTGGACACGGCCGCAAATAATCTCTGAACCATTGCCGCTCGGTGCAATTCAAATACCACCGGATGGACAGCCTATTGTCATGCTAAATGACTGCCAAACCCTTGGCGGATACCCCAAAATAGGCGTGGTGAGCTGGTCTGGGCGGATGGCGCTAGCGCAAGCAACAGCGGGAACGGCATTACGTTTTGAAATCACCTCGTTAGAACAAGCTCAAGCTGAAATAAAACAGGCCTATCGATTCTTCAACCTCAATCTATAGGTCTTGCGCAGGTGCCGATAAACTGCGATCATAACGGTCATTTTTCGAATTAGCATCGGAGTAAAGTAATTCATGGCCGCAGATATGGCAGCGAACGCGCCTCGTAGTAATTTTATCCGCCAAATTATCGACCAAGATCTGGCTTCAGGAAAGCATCAGAGCGTTCATACGCGCTTCCCACCTGAACCAAATGGATTCCTGCATATTGGTCACGCTAAGTCGATTGTGCTGAATTTCGGCATCGCGGAAGACTATAAGGGCAGCTGTAACCTGCGCTTTGATGATACCAACCCACTGAAAGAGAAAGTGGATTACGTCAATTCGATTCAAGAAGACGTGAAATGGCTTGGCTATACGTGGGAAGGTAAACCACGTTATTCATCAGATTATTTTGAGCTGTTGCATGGCTTCGCTGTAGAACTCATTGAAAAGGGCTTGGCGTACTGTGATTTTTCGTCACAAGAGCAAATGCGTGAAATGCGCGGTACCTTGAAAGAGCCAGGTAGCAACAGCCCATATCGCGATACATCGGTTGAAGAAAACTTAACGATTTTTGCGGATATGACAGCCGGCAAATATCAAGAAGGTGAAGTTTGTTTGCGCGCCAAAATTGATATGAGCTCGCCATTTATGTGTATGCGCGACCCAGTAATCTATCGTGTCCGCTTTGCGCATCATCACCAAACGGGTGACAAGTGGTGTGTGTATCCAATGTACGATTTCACGCACTGTATTTCGGATGCCATTGAGGGCATTACGCACTCGCTATGTACCTTAGAATTTCAAGACAACCGTCGTTTGTATGACTGGGTACTGGACAACATCAGTATTGATTGTCATCCGCAACAGATTGAGTTTTCGCGCTTAAACCTTCAGTACACGGTCATGAGTAAGCGTAAGCTGAACTTATTAGTGGAAGAGGGCAAAGTGAGTGGCTGGGATGACCCACGTATGCCAACTATTGCGGGAATGCGCCGCCGTGGCTATACACCAGGTTCAATTCGCGAGTTCTGCCACCGCATCGGGGTTACCAAAATGGATAACCAGGTTGAGATGAGTATGCTTGAAGCTTGTATTCGTGATGAATTGAACCAAAGTGCACCACGAGCAATGGCGGTTATCGATCCGGTTCGCTTGGTAATCGAAAATTATCCAGAAACTCATGAAGAGCAGTTAAATGCGCCGAATCATCCTAACGACGACAGCATGGGCATGCGTCAAGTGCCATTCGCGCGTGAAATTCTAATTGAGCGTGAAGATTTTCGTGAGGAAGCGAACAAAAAATACAAACGCTTGGTGTTAGGTAAGGAAGTTCGCCTGCGTAACGCTTATGTCATTAAGGCTGAGCGTGTTGAGAAGGATGCGGAAGGTCATATCACCACCATCTATTGTACCTATGATCCGGAGACCTTGGGTCAAGATCCGGCTGACGGGCGCAAAGTGAAAGGTGTGATTCACTGGGTTGCGGCAGCACATGCACTACCGTGTGAATTCCGTTTATATGACCGTTTGTTCCAAGTACCAAACCCAGGTGCTGAAGAAGACTTTTTCAGTACCTTGAATCCTGAATCATTGGTTGTGAAACATGGCTTTGTTGAGCCAAGCCTAGCTAACGCTGAAGCGACGAAAGCTTATCAGTTCGAACGTATTGGTTATTTCTGCGCCGATAGTAAAGACAGTCAAGCAGGTAAACTCGTTTTTAACCAGACGGTTGGATTGCGTGATACTTGGAGTGATAGCGAGTAATAATCGCACTTGTTAGTAAGCAATAAAAAACGCGACTTTGAGTCGCGTTTTTTCAATCAAAATTCGAAATCAGTTTAGTCCATATCCGTATTTTGGTTATTTACACACGTATCAGGCGTTTTACACTCACCATAAAGATATAAACTGTGATTCGTTAGCTTAATATTGTTTGCTTCAGCCACTTGCAGTTGACGCTCTTCAATAACATCATCTTCAAACTCAAAGACATGGCCACAAGTTAAGCAAACCAGATGATCGTGGTGATCTTTCGCACTAAGCTCAAACACCGAGCGGCCACCTTCAAAGTGGTGACGACTTACAATACCGGCGTCATCAAATTGGTTAAGCACGCGGTATACCGTGGCTAAGCCAATTTCTTCGTTCTTTTCGAGCAAAATCTTGTAAACATCTTCAGCGCTAATGTGCTGGTTGTTTGGATTTTTTAAGATCTCTAAGATTTTTACTCGTGGAGACGTGACCTTCAGGCCAGCTTTTTTTAATTGTAATTCGTCTTTGTTGCTCATGATTTCTTCGCTACTCGAGTTCGATTCGCTAATATTGCTTAGCCTAATTGATCTAAGCCCATTTCGTCACGAATTTGTGCACACCATTTTTGTACACGCTCTTTCGTTAGCTCAGGCTGACGATCTTCATCAATACCTAAACCAACAAAGTGATTATCGTCAACCAATGCTCGCGATGCTTCAAATTCGTAACCATCGGTTGGCCAGTGACCAATAATAATTCCGCCACGTGCTTCCACGATATCACGAATGGTACCCATCGCATCTAAAAAGTATTCAGCGTAGTCTTCTTGGTCGCCACAGCCAAAAATTGCAATCAGCTTGTTATTGAAGTCAATTTCTTCCAGTTCAGGGAAAAAGTCATCCCAATCACACTGGGCTTCACCGTAATACCAAGTTGGAATGCCAAACATGAGCAAATCATAAGAAGCGATGTCTTCTTTACTTGATTTTGCGATATCAAACACATCAATTAAATGTTTGCCCAATTCTTTTTGGATCATTTGCGCAACAGCTTCAGTGTTTCCAGTGTCGCTACCGAAAAATATACCTACACTTGCCATAGAGTCTTACTACCTGCTGTAAAAATTAAAGACCTGCTTCCCAGAATGCTTGAATAATGCCTTTCGCAATAAAGCCAGCGCACCCTAAAAATAATACCAACCAAACAAACCAGCGCCCAAATTTTGGCACATCGCCTTTCTTCAGAACATCTTGAATAGCCAACCCAATTAGCACAAACAAAAATGCAATGGCAAAGTTCGTCCCTAAGGTTTCAATCAATTCATAATGTTCTGACAGCATAACAGCAACACCTGATGTTTGGTTGTATGAATAATTTCAAAAAAGAACGCAGAGTATAGCATGAAGGCCGCTTAGGTGCGAGAATGATTCTCAATAAACGCCCGCGCCAGTCGGTTGAAAATGCGTGGTTTTTCGGCATGCAGCCAATGTCCCGCGCCTTCAATAATTTTCACCTCAACCTGACTAAATCGCGCTTTAATTTCATCAGCGTGTTCATTCATTAGGTAGTCTGAATCACCACCTTTAATGAACAAAATAGGGCCATCATAGTTTCCGCTGCGCACAGCACCAGAAATTTCTTCATAGCAACTATCTAACGTTTCAAGATTAATACGCCACTGGTAACCCGTGTCGTCACGGCGTAAGTTTTTCAACAAGAATTGGCGTACACCTTTGGTATCGATATGTTGTGCAAGTTGCTTGTCAGCATCAGTACGACTGTTTACTTGACTCAGGTCAAGCGCACGCAATGCGTCTAAAATGTGACGATGTTTTGGATCATAAGCCACTGGCGAGATGTCAGCTGCAATCACACTGCGCGCTCTTTTAGGGTAAGTAAGAGCAAATTCCATCGCGATCTTCCCGCCCATGGAGTGACCGACAATATGAGCAGAATCAATATCGAGCTCGTCAAGCGTTGCGGCAAGGTCATTGGCCATATCTGCGTAATTCATATGATCGCTGTGAAACGAATCCCCATGGTTTCGCGCATCAACCAGAATCACCTGATAATCTTCGCTCAAATCACGCCCCAGACCCTTGAGGTTATCTAAATCACCGAATAAGCCATGTAATAAAACCACGGGCTCGCCGCTACCTATCACTTCATAATTAAGAATCTGTGCTGTGCTCATGTTGAATTCCTGTACCCTAGCTGATGCTTGGGTATAATAGCGTGCAAAAGACGTGCCTTAAAGCACCATCCATATTTAATATAGCTAACGAGAAGCGATCGGCTAATGACCAAACGCATTGAAATTGATGACGAATTATACCGCTATATTGCCAGCCATACCCAACATATTGGCGAGAGTGCATCGGCAATATTGCGTCGCTTATTGGGGTTAGGGCCGGCTGAGCAAGCTACCGGACAACCGGTGATTGCAATGCCTGAGACAACGGATACAACAGCCAATGCCAGCAATGAAGGACTTGGACGCCGCACCATTTTTGATGTGATGACCCGTGCCGACCTCGCTGGTCAACGTAGCATTGTGGCTCGGTTTTTGTACATATTGAGCATGTTATATAAATGCCACAGTAAAAAGTTTGATGCAGTACTGCAAATTAGTGGACGCGATCGACAATATTTTGCAAAAACCGAAGCCGAGCTTGAAGCGTCAGGTACCAGTACGAATCCGAAGCAAATACCGGATGCGCCTTACTTTGTGGTGACCAACAATAACACGACGCGTAAGAAATCAATGTTAACCCAGGTGGCACTTGAACTGGGTTATTCACAGGAACACGCAGAAAAAATTAGGGACTTTTTATAATGGCTTTGCATCCTCGCGCCGGCCAACCGGCAGCAGCTGAAGATCTAACGAACATTGCACAACTCGTGAGTGCTTATTTTGTTAACGAAGTCGACCCAAGGAATCCCCAACAGCAAGTAAAATTCGGCACATCGGGTCACCGTGGTTGCGCCCTAACTCGTTCATTTAACGAAGCCCATATACTTGCTATTAGCCAAGCTTTAGTGGCGTACCGTGAGGAGCAGGGCATCACAGGGCCACTGCTATTAGGACGCGACACCCATGCACTTTCCGAAGCGGCATATATGACAGCGCTTGAGGTGTTTATTGGTAATGGCATTGAAGTGCATATTCAAACAGACGATGGTTATACACCAACGCCGGTAATTAGCCATGCGATTTTACGCTATAACCGTGGCCGCACGAAAGACTTGTGCGATGGTGTGGTCATTACCCCGTCTCATAATCCACCAACGGATGGTGGCTTTAAATACAATCCACCCCATGGCGGCCCAGCCGATACCGATGCGACAAAAACCATTGAAAAGTATGCCAATGCGTTGTTGTCTTCAGAGTTGATGGGCGTCAACGCTGTTTCCTACGCTGAAGCACGTGCGAGCAAGAAGCTCAAGCAGGTTGATTGGCGTAAAACTTACATTGAGAACTTGCATGAAGTTATTGATATGCAAGCGATTGCTGATGCGAAGTTACGAATTGGTGTCGATGCAATGGGCGGCGCGGGTGCTGGTTACTGGGCACTGATTGCTGAGCATTATGGTCTGAATATCGAAGTTCATCATGCGGACGTTGACGCTAGCTTCCGCTTCATGAGCTTGGATAAAGACGGCAAAATTCGCATGGATTGTTCGTCACCGTATGCGATGGCGAGCTTATTAAAACTCAAAGACCAATATGATATTGCGGTAGGTAACGACCCTGATTACGACCGTCATGGTATTGTGACGCCTACGCATGGCCTAATGAACCCGAATCATTATCTTGCCGTTGCCATCGATTATCTGTGTCAGCATCGCAGTTGGAAACCTGAGCTAGCGATTGGAAAAACACTCGTTTCTAGCGCCATGATTGATCGCGTGGTTGCAAAGCATCAACGCCAATTGCGTGAGATGCCGGTTGGTTTCAAATGGTTTGCTCAAGAGCTGTTTGCGGGAACTACAGCCTTTGGTGGTGAGGAAAGTGCTGGTGCGAGTTTCCTCGACCGTGCAGGGCAAGCCTGGTCGACCGATAAAGACGGGATTATTCTTGCTTTATTAGCAGCGGAGATTTGCGCAAAAACCGGAAAGAATCCAAGCCAATATTATGATGAACTCTGTGCAGAGTATGGCACTGCGTATTACAAGCGTATTGACGTAGCCTCGTCGACAGAAATGAATGCTGGCTTCGGCAATATTCGTGCTTATAAACTCAAATTGACCGAGTTAGCAGGTGATGCAGTGACGGCGATCACTACCAAAGCACCAGCGAACGATGCATTAATTGGTGGCGTGAAAGTGACCACGGCAAATGGCTGGTTTGCCGCACGTCCATCCGGTACTGAGCCAGTTTATAAGATTTATTGCGAAAGTTTTGTGAGTGCCGAGCATCTTGATGAGTTGGCCGAACAAGCTCAGCAATTGGTTACCAGTTGGGTGCAAGCTTAAGTGCTTGCACCGCCAGACGGACGCTGATCATTTTCCGGATCAGCGTCTAACTGCGCCTCTTGATATTCCTCATCTAACATTTCTTGTTCACTTGCCAATGTGGTGAGTAATTCATCAGACGTCTGCGTTGGCGCCAACATAGCGTATGCACTATGCGATTGGTCACCTGCTTTGGGTCGCTGGGTCACGCGATAGAGTGAGTAACCGCACACAATACTTGTTAACACCGTAATGAGTAAAAAGAAGTAATTTACCGCCCCAAACTGCATCAAGGCGGCTACCGATGGCGCGCCAATAATCGAGCCAATACCACCGACTTTGATGATGGCACCCGTTGCGCCAACCATCTGGTCTTTTTCTAAAAAGTCATTGGTATGCGCCATGCCTAACGAATATAACGGTAATGCGCAGGCGCCGAACAAGCCAACGCACAAGTAAATCAGCCAAGCTACGTTTGCATCTAATTGCGATAGCACGAACGCCATAATTGCTGCAGAACCAGCACAAAAGGCCATGACAATGCGCCGGTCAATGCGGTCAGAGAGAAGCCCGATAGGGGCTTGAGCCAGCATTCCGCCGAGTATGAATGCTGCCATAAATAATGAAACTTGCGCCACCGATAGCCCAATGTAAGTTGCGTACATGGGGCCAATACCATAAAACATGGCGTAACAGGCCTGCATGATAAATGCGTTAACCATACCCAGAGGAACGAGTTTTAGAAGACTGCGAATAGCGACTTTGCGTGGTTCATGCGAAGTGGGTTCAACGGTTACACTAACTAATATCGGAATAAGAGATAGATTTATTAGCAATGCAACCAGTGCGAATGCGATAAATCCTGCCGGGTCGGTGATACCAAGAATAAGCTGACCGGCAACTAAGCCACCATAAATAAGTACGAGGTAAACCGAAAGTAGGGTACCGCGATTCTTGTTATCGGCCATAGTATTTAGCCAGCTCTCAACAATCACGAAGATTGCCGAGATTGCAAAACCGGTTAGAAAACGCATGACAAACCATACGATGGGATCAATCCAGATGGCCTGAATCAATATCGATGCCGCAGCCAATGCCGCAAGCCCCCCAAAGGCGCGGATATATCCAACACGGCGAATATCCTTTGGTGCGCGGGTGGTGCCGAACAAAAAGCCAATGAAATACGCCGACATGATGATACCGGTGGTGAGCGTACCAAAGTTTTCAATAGTGGCACGTAAGCTCAAGAGCGTGCTGGTCATGCCGGTGCATATGCCAATAAGCGTGATACTCGTCAGCAGTGAGCTGATGGCGCGCAATTGTTGCTTAAGCATGAGGCATTCCTTGACTTGGTTTCGGTGTTTTTATCGGGCAAGTTTATCACGTTGGTAAATTTTCGGAAACGTCAAGAGGTTATCCACAGCTTGTTACTTGCGAGCAAGCATAGGGCTGTTTATGATGAGCACAAGATGTTGTGATGAGGTAGCTATGCGAACCCTAAAAATCGCCTTAATTGGATTCTTTTTAATCAGCTTTAACCTGCTGACACCGCTACGGACGGGGCATGCAGCAGTGGAGGTGAAGCAGCTTTATCAGGCTCGTGTAGCCGTAGAAAGCCAAACCGCTAGCGAACGTAACGAAGCTTTGCGCACTGCGCTAACGAATACATTGTTGAAAGTTTCCGGTGACGATGCGGTTCTTGAGCATGAATCGGTGCAATTAGCATTGCAAAATGTGCGTAATTTTGTGGTTCAGTACGGTTATCAACAAGAAGCTGAAGAATTGCTGTTATGGGTTCAGTTTGACCAGCCACAAATCGATCGTGTAATTCAGCAGGCCGACTCGGGTGTATGGAGCAGTCGACGCCCAGAGTTATTATTTTGGGTAGTGGCGGAAGATGAGAATTTACAGCGCCAAATATTAGGTGGCGGTGACGATTGGCCGGTAATCAATGAACTTAAAACGGCGGCAGAAACACGTGGACTGCCGGTTAAATTACCGTTACTCGATTTAAACGATTCAATGAGTCTTTCTGTCGTTGATTTGTGGGCGCGATTTGAAGATCGCATCGCCTTTGCTAGCAGTCGTTATGATACCGACGGGGTAGTTGTCGCTCGCATGTATCAAGCTGATAGTGCCGTCACCGACGATGACTGGATGCTCGATTGGACATTAGTGTTGGGTGGTATTCGCTGGCGCGGCGAAGTGACCGCAATGCAGCCAGAACAGCTAGGAAGCATGTTGGTTGCAGATGTTACGCAACAATTATCACAGCGCTTTCGCATCGGTAGCAATGCAGAGATGGCGGGAACATGGCGGATAAAAGTGCGCGAGCTTAGCCAATTCATGGATGTATTAAAAGCAGAAAAGTTATTGCTTGAACTACCTTCAGTCAATCGTGTTCAGCTTATTCAATACGGCGAGCATGAAGCCGAGTTTGAATTGTTTATCCAAACAGATGTAGCCCAAATCATGCAGGCCATCGACTTAAGTAAACCGTTTACAGCGGTAAACCCAGATCGTCGCTCGGAGTTTGAAATGCCAATATATCGTTGGAGCCAATCTTGAGTGCAATTGCCCAGCTTCCATTAGCGATTCAATTACCTGATGATGAAACCTTCACGACATTTGTGCGCGGGTCAAATCACGAGTTGGTGCAAGTTTTACAGAATCTGCCAAAGGGATTGGTCTATTTATGGGGTGCTGACGGGGTAGGTAAAAGTCATTTGTTGCATGCTCTGTGCGCCACGGCTGAAGATACAGTCATGTATGTGCCGTTGGCGGAGTTACATGATCAAGTGCAGCCACAAATATTACAGGGTTTAGAACATTACTCACTTATTTGCCTCGATGATCTAGATGCTATTAGTACGAGTGAATCATGGTGTTTTGAATTGTTCGCGCTGTTAAACCGTGTGAAAGATGCGGGGCAGGGAAGCATTGTGGTGACCGCGAAACATGCGCCGAGTCATCTTCAAGTAGCTTTGGCTGATGTGCATTCGCGTTTGCAATGGGGATTGAGTATGCATGTCCATGCCTTGAATGACGACGAGAAAGTACGAGCCCTACAAGTGCGTGCTAAAGCGCTTGGATTGCATTTAGGGCAGGAAGCTGCACAGTTTATGGTGCAGCGATTAGGGCGGGATATGCGTAGTTTATTAGCATGCCTCGCCCGATTAGATCGGGCGTCGATTGCAGCTAAACGGCGTTTAACCATTCCATTTATAAAAGATGTTTTGGCTATTTAGTTGCTATCTTTAAGTTTCTTCAAACCTAAACCAAGCGCCTTACCTTGGCGTCGTGCATACCATGTGCAACCTACAAACGCGGCACTAGTTAATAGTAATTCCGCTAGCGCAAATCCACGTTGTTCCGGTGCAACATACAGCATGGTGAGACTATGCAAAAAATACCACATGAGAATGAAGTTGGCCCACGCGTAGGTGTACGGTTTGCCACGCAGCATGCCTGGTAACGCGAACAATAGCGGAACGACCCACAGCCCCAGTCGAAAAACCAAACTAAACTCACTATCCCGCTGACACCAAACTTGCCAAATAATCATTAACGCTAATAAACCGAGATAACTTGCCAGAGCAAGGAATCGAATTTGCCGAGTTTTTTGATCGAGGTTCATAACTTACCCTGTGTACGTGCAGTTTTTAATGCAAAGGCTGCCACTGTGACTCGTTGCCCTAGTGCAACGGCGGCCTGATATTCATGTTCTGTTAGTTGTTTACCATGACCATGCTCAACATGGCTTGCGCCATACGGTGATGCACCGGATTGGGTTTGCTGAATTGCTGGCTCAGTATAAGGAATACCGCATAATAACATGCCGTGGTGTAACAGCGGCACCCCCATTGACAGCAGAGTCGATTCTTGGCCGCTATGCATACTGCTACCCGAAGTAAAGACTGCTGCTGGTTTACCTTCGAGCTCACCTTTGAGCCAAGTGACACTGGTTTGCTCCCAAAACTGTTGTAATGCACTTGCCATGTGTCCAAATCGCACAGGACTGCCAAGAATCAAACCATCGCACTGCTTGAGCTCGTCTTGACTAATTTCTAGGTCACGCTGACTTGCTGGGTCGCCGGCACCTGTAACGGTGCGCATCAATGGCTCGCCGCCGGCCTTTAATACGCCGTCCGCAATAGCATCAGCCAGCGTTTGGGTGGCGCCACTGCGACTATAGTAAAGAATGATAATACTGGCACTCATTCTGGCAAAATCTCGAGTACCGCTTCAGGTGGACGTCCTAAGCGAGCTTGATTACCAACCACGACAATAGGGCGCTCGATAAGCTTCGGATGTTCAGCCATGGCTTGTATTAGCTTTTTTTCATCTTGTTCATTGGCCAAATCGAGCGTTTTATACGTATCTTCTTTGGAGCGCATCAATTCTCGCGCTGAAATAAATCCGAGTTGTTGTATCAAGGTCTGAATTTCTGTCACACTAGGCGGAGTTTTAAGATACTCAACTATCTCTGGTTCAATGTTATGTTGTTCGAGTAGTTGTAGGGTTTGGCGGCTCTTAGAGCAACGTGGGTTATGATAAATCGTGACCTGTGCCATAACTATGAATCCTCTAGTAAATAATGCGTTAGCTTAAGGGAAACTCTATGCGTTGTCGATTTTTGCCAGTTGCAATGCTGGCGTCTGCAGTATTTTTGAGCGGCTGTGAGCCGGCACCTGATTTTCATACCGACACTGCTGGTAGTCATAGCTGGCAACAGCTCGAAGGTGGTTATGTTGTGGTCAACTACTTTGCTGAGTGGTGTGCGCCGTGCTTGCGTGAGCTACCTGAGTTAAATGAGTTTCATGAACTTTACGGCGATCAGGTGACATTGCTGGGTGTTAGTTTTGACGGGTTGAATAATGAGGAACTTGCGGCGTTGCGAGCGGAATATGACATTCAATTCCCATTAATTCAAAACGAACCTGTGCCGATGTTGCCATTTACCCAGCCAAATGCCTTACCGGCGACTTTTGTGGTCACGCCAAGTGGTGAAATTAAAGGCCCGTTGCTTGGTGAACAAACCTTAGCGAGCCTGGCAAAAGCAACCGGCTTGGAGTTAAAAGAAGCACACTAAATTTACGAACTGAGCTTCTGTAATAACTGTTTTTGTTCCATTAATTGTTCAATGCGCGCTTGCAAGCGCCGTTTTTCAATCTCCAAGCCACTTTGCTTGTGCGCTTTATGCAAGTGGTCAATCGCTTGATCAAAAGCCCCATGCAATGCCGCAAGCTCGGCTTGGGTTTCGTGCATTGAACTGCTGTTGCCGTTTAATCGGTAGGCGGTTGCTAATAAATCAAGCGCCAGTACATTGTTTTGGTGACGCTCTAAAAATTCTCGTAATAATGTAATAGCTAGCTCGAATTGTTTTGCTTCAACAGCAACGTTGGCAAAGTTTAGCGTAATTGTTTGCTCGTTAGGCTGGCGCATATAAGCGTTTTCGAGCATTGCCAAGGCATCGTCATAACGATTCTGTGCTAATAAAATATCGCTTTGAACGTCAATGAAAAAGGTATTCATGGGGTCGCGTTTTAGTAACGACGCTAAGACATCTTCGGCTTCTTCTGAACGCCGATTATCCAATAGTACAATTGCCAGAGCATAGGTTGCGGCAATTTTTACCTGATCGTTTGGCGCCGTCTCCATTTGTCGCCGTAATTCCGCTTCACTGAGCTGCCGGAGGTGACGTGCCTGTATTCGATACTTCGCTAGTAAAAATGAGAGTGAATCACGAACTTCAGGGCGACTCATCGATTCGGCGCGAGCTCGCATGTCAGCCAAACGGTTCTCACTGTACGGGTGCGTTAATAAAATTTCAGGTGGGCGAGAGGTATAGCGATATTTCTCGCTCAAACGACCGAAGAAGTCAGGTGAACCCATTGGGTCAAAGCCCGAATTGACCAGAATTGAAAGACCAATACGGTCGGCTTCTTGCTCAAATTGTCGCGTATAATTTATTTGCATTTGCTGCGATACGCCCATGGTTCCGGTTAATGCAGCCATACCCAGTTGCGGGTTAATGACAGCCAAAATTACTGACCCTAACATGGCTGCCATGGTTGTTGGTGAGGCATTCGACATACGTTCCATGTTACGAACAATATGACGTTGTGAAACGTGAGCAATCTCGTGAGCTAGCACCGCAGCTAGTTCGCTCTCGGTTTGAGCTTCTGAAATTAACCCCGTATGAACACCAATGTATCCGCCAAAGAATGCGAACGCATTGATATCTTTTTGATTCACCCAGAAAAAGTTAAATGGAAAGCGCACACCGTCAGCTTCTCGAACCATGCGAGAACCGATGTCGCGTAAATACTCATCTAAGACAGGGTCGCCGACTAACGGAGCCTGCGCCCGCAACTGACGCATATACATATCGCCATAAATGCGCTCGCGGTCAATAGTCATTACGGCTGCGCCAGCAGTCCCAATTTCTGGAATGCGATCTTGGGCATGAGTGGTATTAGCACTCGTAGCTACAGTAAGAGCGAGAGCGATTGCTGCGATTGTTCCGATAAACTGCTTCATTTTATACGCCTAATTAACCTGCTGCTTCGAGTATAAAATTGTGAAAAGGTTCCCGTTTTCATCGCGCAGCTCTGTTACTCTGGTACGTTCAAAGCTATGATGTGGTATCTATGGGTAGCATGCAATATCTTTACCCGAAATTTTGGAGCTGCAACAAATGTTTGATTACTTAAAACAATGGTATAACCGCAAGTTTTCAGACCCAGATGCGGTCACGTTGTTTTTGCTGTTATTGACTACGTTTGCGCTGATTATTTTGTTCAGCGATATATTGGCGCCCATATTAGTTGCGTTGGTATTGGCATACCTCCTTGAGTGGCCGGTGCAACGATTAGAACGCACCGGAATACCCCGATTGAGTGCTGTTGGTATTGTGTTTCTTAGCTTTGTTGCACTCAACGTTGTCTTATTGCTTTTTTTGGTACCCGTTATTTGGCAGCAGTCAGTAGCGCTGGTTGGCGAGTTGCCACAAATGTTTGCCCAAGTAAAAGTACTACTGAACCGACTGCCAGAGATGTTTCCTGAATACATTAGCCAAGCCAACATTAATACGTTTATTGAAACGACAACGAGTAGAGCACTGCTATTTGGTGAAACATTATTAAGCCAATCGTTGGGTCGTATTGTGGGCATCATGGCATTATTGATTTATTTGATTATTGTGCCTTTACTGGTGTTTTTTATGCTGAAGGATAAACACCAACTTTTGCGTCATGTGAGCCGCATCTTACCCAGCAACCGTCGTTTGATTGCCCAAGTCAGCGATGAAATGAATATGCAAATTATGAATTATATTCGCGGTAAGGCTGTCGAAGTTGTTGTGGTCGGTGTGTTTACCTATCTGTGCTTTGCTTTTTTTGAGTTGCGTTACGCCGCGTTACTCGCTGTGCTTGTCGGGTTTTCCGTATTAATTCCTTATATTGGTGCTGCGGTTGTGACACTTCCAGTTTTTCTCGTGGCATTGTTCCAATTTGGTTGGACTGGCATGTTTGCTTGGGTCATGGTGGTTTATCTGATTATTCAAGCGTTAGACGGCAACTTATTGGTGCCGCTCTTGTTTTCCGAAGTTGTTAATTTAAACCCAGTTTATATCATTGCTGCGGTGCTAGTATTTGGCGGGCTATGGGGCTTTTGGGGCGTGTTCTTTGCAATCCCGTTGGCTAGCTTGGTAAAAGCCGTGATTACAGCGTTATCTACCAAGCCAGAACCAACCGAATTGCTGGAAGACAAAAATTAGGCGTCTGCGAGATAATCTAAGACCACTTGATGATGATCTTTGGTTTTGAATTTATCAAACACATGGGCAATGTTGCCGTCTTGGTTGATTAGAAAACTGATACGATGCAAACCGTCATATTCGCGACCCATGAATTTTTTCAGGCCCCAGACACCAAACGCTTCGGCAACCTGATGATCAACGTCGCTTAACAAGGTGAAGTTGAGTTGGTCACGTTCAGTGAACTTGGCTAACCGTTTTGGTTCATCGGTACTGATACCAACCACTTGCACATTATGTTCGCGCAATTGTTGTTGATGATCGCGAAGCTGCTGGGCTTGAACTGTGCAGCCCGGTGTCATCGCTTTAGGGTAAAAATAAACAAGAACACGGCCTTTTTTGAGCAAGTCAGCGAGTGCAACAGACTGCTCATTTGCATCAAGAAGGGTAAATTGAGGTGCTTTATCACCTGCTTTTAAAGTATTCATAATCGCTCCGTTCCATCGCGTGTGAATATTTATATACGAGGCAATCATGATAAAAGATGCATTGGCATGAAGCAAAGCCTGTGCCAGCCTTGTCATTAGCATGTGGTAAAAGTACCATGAGACGTACATTAAAGATTGGGGGCAATATGTTAACAGGTAGTATCGTCGCACTCGTGACGCCGTTTACACATCAAGGCAATGTTGATTTTAATGCTCTGGAAGAGCTAGTGAACTGGCACTGCAAAGCAGGCACTGATGCGATTGTGGCGATGGGAACAACGGGTGAATCTGCCACAATGAGTCACGAAGAGCATATCATGGTGGTGGCGGCTGTGGCGGAGATTGCAGACGGCCGTATTTCTGTGATTGCCGGTAACGGGTCGAACGCAACCGCTGAGGCGGTGATGCTCACGGAGCGGATGAGTAGCTTGCCCATTCAAGGTTTTTTGAACGTTAACCCCTATTACAACAAGCCGTCTCAGCGCGGCTTATTAGCGCACTATAAAGCCTGCGCGGAAGCTTCAGAGTTACCGCAGTTATTGTACAACGTACCAGGGCGCACAGCGTCTGATATTCTGCCGGAGCAAGTAGCAGAACTGGCACAAATTCCAAATATCGTTGGCATTAAAGAAGCGACAGGTGATGTTGCTCGTGTTGAGTTATTACGTAAACTCTGCGGCGACGACTTCATCTTGTTGAGCGGTGATGACCCGACCGGTTGCGAGTTTATGTTGTTGGGTGGACACGGCGTTATTAGTGTTACCGCCAACGTGGTGCCGGAAAAAATGAAAGCGATGGTTGTAGCCGCAACAGCAGGTGATGCCGCAACAGCGAAAGCAATTGACGCTGAAATGGCCAGTATTCATGAGGCGATGTTTGTGCAATCGAACCCAATTCCAGTGAAATGGGCGCTTGCGCAAATGGGCAAATTAGAAGCGAATTATCGATTACCGATGACGGAACCGGAACTTCCGCAGCAACAACATATCGAACAAACATTAAAACAAGCAGGTTTAATCTAAAGCGGAGTAATAATGAAAGCTAATTTATTGGTACTAGCAGGTGCTGCCACGGTACTTGCTAGTGCATGTACGTTTACCCCTAAACAACAAGCAGAAGGTAAGTTTGATTACACTGAGCTTGCCGTCGAAGGTTCAATTCAACCTGCACCAAATAAACAACTACCGGAACCGACCAATCGTTACACAGTGCCGGATGCAGAACGTTTAGGACCGATCGGAACAGCTGTGCCAATCTTAGCACCGAAATTAGTGTGGCCAGTGGCTGATGGTAGCCGAGTTGAAGAGGCGGAAGATCAAGTTCGTATTTATTTTGATGAGCTTGATGGGATGTCCGATATCGAACAGTATGTCTGGCAGGGGGCACTGCAGGCCTTACGGATGCGAAATATCGGCGTCACTGAGCAGGTTAATCGTCAAAGTATTCAAACAGATTGGGTGGTTGAGACGTTTGTATACGGTGAAGATGAAGAGGAAGTAAGTATTCGCCGCCGTTTCCGGTTTGATTTTGCAACCGCAGAACATGGCAGAACAACGGCGGTTAATAGCTCGGTTATAGAACGTCAATTAACAGCCGAGGATACCGTTGAAATTGACAATAGCTACCTTGATTTCCGTGATCGTGATGCCGCCACTACAGCACTCAACATGGTGATTAGTGAAATTGCGATTACGCAACAAACGGGTGTTGCCGATGTTGATGATGAAGGCGCTGTGCTTGTTGATATGGGCTTTGATGAAGACGGCTATGCAAGCTTTATTATGGGCGCTAGCTTCAGTTATACCTGGGCATTGATGCGAGACGTGTTGCCAGAAGTAGGTTTTAAAGTTGACGATTATAACCGTGAAATCGGTCGCTTTTATGTTACTTACGAACTTGAAGAATCATTCTGGGGTGGTCGTTCCGACGGGAAACTAGAATTACCTGAAGGCGCCTATGAAGTGAAAGTAACCGGCGATGCGAAGCGCACATCGATTACTCTGTTCCGTGACCGAGAAGCGTTAAGTGCGGACGAAGTGATGCAAATTTTTGCACCGTTTGCTGCTGAAATTCGCACCCAAAGTGGCGTATAATATCGCCACTTTAATTCGCTAACTGTTCGGAGATACAGCTGCTCATGGAAAAACGTACTGAATTGTATCGGGGTAAGGCCAAGACCGTATTTACCACGGATAACCCTGAACGCTTAATTCTTCAGTTCCGCAACGATACCTCAGCCTTTGATGGTGAGAAAGTTGAGCAGCTGGATCGCAAAGGTATGGTGAACAATAAGTTCAACAACTTCATCATGGCGAAGCTTGAAGATGCAGGCATTCCAACTCAATTGGATCAAGTATTGAGCGATACGGAAACATTGGTTAAAAAGCTAGCGATGATTCCAGTTGAATGCGTTATTCGGAATTATGCGGCAGGTTCTTTAGTGCGCCGTTTAGGAGTAACCGAAGGGCAGGAGTTGAATCCACCAACGTTCGAACAGTTTTTGAAAAACGATGCGCTACATGACCCAATGATCAACGAATCTCTGGCAATCAGTTTCGGGTGGGCAACCGCTGAGCAGTTGGCACAAATGAAGGCGCTTACTTTCAAAGTAAACGACGTACTGAAAAAGTTGTTTGACGACGCTGGTATGTTGTTGGTTGATTTTAAACTTGAATTTGGTGTCGACGGCGATGGCAATATTGTCTTGGGCGATGAGTTTAGTCCAGATGGTTGCCGTTTGTGGGACAAAGAAACGCGTAAAAAGCTTGATAAAGATCGGTTCCGTCAAGGTCTAGGCGGTGTTGTTGAAGCTTATGAAGAGGTGGCTGCACGGTTGGGCGTTCCGCTTTAATCGTCACGCCAATCATCGTCATCTGAATCATCTTGATGCCGTTGCTGTTTATCTTTCAGCGACGGCATTTTTATATGTGCGGTATGTTTTAACAGCATTAAATTACCGACAATAATGCCAACCGCAAGTAAAATCATTAACCAAACCATATGTCACCTGATGTGATATCTGCATTGCAGATACTGTCAATATAACGATGCTTAATTTCAGCCAGTTGCTCAATGACGTATTCGCGCCCAGCTACATCATACTTGGTTAGTACGTTGGTAAGCTGCTCAACGTTTATCTCCGCGTGTGCTTGGTTAGCCAGATGTTGGTGGCTAAGATGCCAAGGCTCGGCTGCAACGCCGCCTTGATAGCGTGCATATGGGAAGAAAAAACCAAAATCGCGAGCATGTTTTATTAACCATTGATGTAGCTCATAACACGGCCCAGATTCTTGGTACTCTGCCGGAATTAATTCGAGTTTGCGCTCACCGGTGGCGAATGGCGTCGGATCGTACACATCAAAGTCAGTACCCCAATGATGTCGGGAAGCGCCGGGTAGCGCTGACCAAGTTAATATCGCTTCAATTTTTTCACCTACCGAGAGGTTTGTCGCATCGAGTAACTCGCCGCGATCATTATACAGCGGCGCTTCGCCATTGAATTTTCGGTTCCAAATGGTGCGTTGACGCTCAAAATCACGAAAAGCAGAAGCAATTGCCATGGTTATTCCAGCCTCGGCTGCAGCGTCGCGCATGGCAATATAAGCTTGCGCAACGGGTTCCTGTAGGCGCACACCATCGCGTTCACCTGCGACCTGTTCGGTATGGTTGGAGTTAATACCGTACAACTGCTCAAGGGTTAACATAATAGGTTCTCAAGGACTTTTTCGTAAACTCGCGTCAATGTTTCTAAATCCTCTTCGCTGACACATTCGTTCACTTTATGAATTGTGGCGTTCACTGGCCCCAACTCGATGACTTGGGCTCCTGTTGGCGCAATAAAGCGCCCATCCGAGGTGCCGCCAGCAGTGGATAACTCTGGGAGTCGGCCGGTAAATTCCGCGATAGCCTTCACCGTCGCATCAACCAATTCACCGGATTCGGTTAAAAACGGCTCGCCATTGAGTTTCCACGTTAACGAATAGTCTAAATTGTGGTGCTCAACAATGTCGATGACGCGCTGTTTAAGTTGTTCTGAGGTTGATTCCGTACTGAAACGAAAATTGAACTGAACATGCATTTCGCCAGGAATAACGTTGCCAGCGCCAGTTCCTGCTTGAATATTGGAAATTTGAAAACTGGTTGGTGGAAACGAATCGTTACCGTCATCCCAATGCGAATGCGCTAGCTCGGCTAAAGCCGATGATGCCATATGTATTGGATTTTCAGCTAAATGGGGGTAGGCAACGTGCCCTTGAATACCAAACACGGTTAAATCTCCGGTAAGGCTACCGCGGCGACCATTTTTGACCACATCACCAAGTTCCGCTGTACTCGATGGTTCGCCAACCAGACACCAAGTTATTTTTTCTTGCCGTGCTTCAAGCGTTTCGACGACTTTCGGCGTACCGTTTATAAAAGGGCCTTCTTCGTCACTGGTGATAAGAAATGCAATACTGCCTTTATGATTCGGCTGGCTTGCGACAAACCGTTCAGTGGCAACCACCATCGCCGCCAAGCTGCCCTTCATATCAGCGGCGCCACGGCCGTATATATAGCCGTCTTTTCGCGTCGCCGAGAATGGTGGATAGATCCAAGCATGTTCGGCTCCTGCAGGTACCACGTCGGTGTGGCCGGCGAAACAAAACACGGGTCCATCGGTACCCCGACGAGCCCATAAATTCGTTGTATCTTCAAACACCATGGTTTCTAATCGAAAGCCGAGCTGCGCCAGACGTTGACCAATGAGTTCTTGGCAGCCTTCGTCATTTGGCGTAACCGATGGGCGTTGGATTAACTCACAGGTGAGGGCAACTGTATCCACTAGCGCTGCTCCAATGCAGACTGCCACAGCTTTTCATTAAAGCCTGCAGATAACGTACCATGACAATCCAATAGGGGGCGTTTCATTAGCGTTGGGTGCTCTTGCAATAGGCGCACCGCATCCTCGTTGGTCGCTATTTGTTGTTGCTCAGCACTGAGTTGCCGCCATGCCGTACTGCGTTTGTTAATAACTGTATCGCTACCAAGTTGCTCTAGCCAAACAGCGATAGTACTCGTTGGAACTGGCTCAGCACGCACATCATGGAAATGAAACGTAACCTGTTGTTGCTCGAGCCATTTGCGTGCTTTGCGAACCGTATCGCAATTAGGAATACCGTAAACTGTAATACTCATGTGTCGATTTTCTCTTTCTTGTAAAACATCTGTAGGCGCATTGTGACAAAGCCGCTGTGAATTCTCCACAATTTATGTGGATAACTCTGTGAGTTAGCTGCAGTGAAGTGTGTAACGTGATGAATTATATAGATATTTTGTAATGATTGATTTCCGTACAGTTGGCTAGAAAAACCGTTATTCGTTATTCGATCGCTGCGCTGTTCGTCCGCTTCGCTGTTCGAAGAAAAGAAGCTGGATATTAGCTATTGGATATTAGATATTAGAAAAGAAGCTTCGAACAGCGAAGCGGACGAATAACGAATAGCGAAGCGGACGAATAACGCACTTATGAACTTATTTAAATTAATGAAAGATGGCCAGCATTACGCCAGCATTTGGCCTCGGCACGCCGTTGTCGCTGCAATGACCGAGAGCCGAGTGGTGCCTGCGGTGCAATTTGCAGCTCGGTGGATGCCGGCTCTGGCGGTGATTAATCTTGCGGTGCAATGGCAGTGGCAGGGACACATGCTGGTGCCGCAGGCGTTGGTCACGTCGTTATTCCTGCTATCGTTGCCGTTTCAGGGCTGGTTTTGGCTTGGACGCCGCGCAAATACGAAGTTAGATCCGCGCTTGAAGCATTGGTATGGTGACTTGGCGAAAAAACTGAAGGTGCAACCGCAGGCGCAGCCGACCTATATGGATTTAGCAAAAATATTAAAAAAAGCACTACAAGAACTGCCGCCAGACGAGCATTAACCTGGCGGCAAGATTACTTAAATAGAGAACGAACTCCAAATTGGCGCATGATCAGACGGTTTCTCGATGCCGCGTAGTTCGTAGTCAATGCCGCTATCATTACAAACCGCTGCTAGCTTTTTTGTTGCCAAAATGAGATCGATTCGTAGTCCTCGGTTGTCGTCAAAGCCCCGTGAACGATAATCGAACCAGCTATATTGATCGGTTACTTCTGGGTGTTGCTGACGATAGGTGTCAATTAATCCCCAATCTAGCAGCGTATTCAGCCACACGCGCTCTTCTGGAAGGAAGCTACATTTGCCGGTACGCAACCAACGTTTTGCGTTGTCGTCACCAATACCGATGTCACAATCCTGGTGCGAAATATTCATATCACCCATAACAACAACCGACTGTTCGCTGTCGAGCTCATTATTCAGGTAATTCATCAAGTCAGCATAGAACTTTTCTTTAGCTGGGAATTTTAGCGGGTGGTCACGACTTTCACCTTGCGGAAAATAACCGTTTAATACGCGCACGCGCTCGCCACTATCAGTAATATAGTCACCCATAATCATTCGACGTTGGGCTTCCTCACCATCGTTTGGAAAACCAAACGTTGGATTTTCTAACGGCTTTTTACTTAACAGCGCCACACCATAATGGCCTTTTTGACCGTGAAAAATCACGTGGTAGCCCATCGCCTCAACATCTGCGAGCGGAAACTGTTCGTCGTGAACCTTGGTTTCTTGCAATCCAATCACATCGGGTTGATGCTTCTGAATGAGCGCTTCAAGCTGATGTAAGCGCGCGCGAATACCATTAATGTTGAATGAAATGACTTTCATTTTTACTCTCTTGAATTCGTTTAGGTCAATTTTAACAAAGGAAATTCGGTAAGTGCGGCAAGCATATCAGATTGCCACAATCGAGGCGACAATAGCTGTTTAACGTGCGCTTTTTCGATATACTCAGACCATATAACACGTTGTACGAGCAAGGAATACAGAGAACATGACCACCGATTGGTTGACCATTAAGGCAGGGCGCGACGCTTGGTTACATATTCAAGATAACGGCTTAAACGCAGATGATATTGGCTTATTGTTAGGCGCTTCTGGTGGTCCTAAGTGGTTTGTTTTGCAGGGCATTGATCGTTATTTATTCGGTGACTTTTTCAGCCAGCGCACGCAACCGCTCGATATGCTGGGAACTTCCGCTGGGGCTTGGCGTTTTGCAAGTTTAGGGCAAGCTGATCCGGTGGCCGCAAGCGATTTATTCTGCCGGTTGTATCGCCAACAAACTTATAGTGCGAAACCTGATGTGCGCGAAATTACCGATGAAGCCATCAAATTGTTGCATGAATATGTTCCTGATGCCGCAGTGAATGACTTGTTGCAGCAAGATAAATATAGACATCATTGGATTGTCACTCGGTGTCGTGGTTTAACTGGTACCAACGGACGTCGGCAAATTGCTGGATTACTTGGGTCTGCGGCTGCCAATGCCATGAGTCGTCGGCATTTGGGGCGTTTTTATGATCGGGTAATTATGCACCATCCGCAGTCCACCGTTGAATTTGCTAAAGGTTGGCAAGATATTCCGACTTATACGGTGCCTCTTAGTCAGGAAAATTTTAAACAAGCGCTATTGGCTACCGGCTCGATTCCGATGGTTCTGGAAGGGGTGATGGATATCGCGGGTGCGCCGCCTGGAATGTACCGCGATGGAGGCATCACCGATTATCACTTTGATCTCGATTTTAGTGCGGTGAATGGGTTGGTGCTGTATCCGCATTTTTACCATCAAGTAGTACCAGGCTGGTTTGATAAAAGCCTGAAATGGCGACGCACGCGCGGGAAACAGTGGCCGAATGTGATCCTTATGTCACCGTCACCCGAATTTATTGCGTCATTACCATATGGCAAGATTCCGGATCGCACCGATTTCGCCAAACTAAGTGTTGAAGATCGCTTTAAGTATTGGCAACAAGCGGTTGAGCACGGCCATCGTATGGCCGATCAATTGCGTGAGTGGATAGAGTCGGGCGAAATTCGTCAAAAAGTTCAATTGTGGACCTAAATGTGGACATAAAGGAGTAGTAAGCATGCGTTTTCAAGGTAGTCCTAAGTTTAGTCATGCACAAACCGATAGAATTGGCGTACTCGTTACCAATCTTGGTACGCCGGATGAACCCACGACGCCAGCGCTACGCCGTTACCTACGCGAATTTCTCTCAGATCCCCGAGTGGTCGAAGTACCGCGTTTACTGTGGTGGTTAATTTTAAACGGTATTATTTTACGAATTCGCCCACGTCGTTCTGCGGCTGCATACAAAACGGTTTGGACAGAGCGAGGTTCGCCACTTCTATTTCATACGCAAGATCAGCAGCAGGCGTTGCAAGCGAAGTTAGCTGAGCGATATGGCGATGATGTGGTGGTTGAGTATGCGATGCGTTATGGCAATCCATCCATTGCCTCAGGCCTACAAAAATTGTTTGACGCTGGTGTTCGTAAGCTGGTGGTATTGCCGCTTTACCCGCAGTACTCGGCCGCAACTACCGGTTCAACCTTTGATGCTATCAGTCAAGATTTCAACAAGCGTCGATGGCTTCCTGATTTTCGCTTTGTTGGGCATTATCACGATGAGCCCAAATATATTGCTGCAGTAGTCGATAGTATTCGAAAATTTTGGGAGACGCATGGTAAGCCAGAGAAGCTCATTCTAAGTTATCACGGTGTGCCGCTTAGATATTTGCATGATGGCGATCCTTATCACTGTGAATGCCATAAGACCTCGCGCTTAATCGCCGAGCAATTAGGTCTTGAAAAACACGAATATATGACCACGTTTCAATCACGATTTGGTCGTGAAGAGTGGCTACAACCGTATACTGATGCTACTTTAAAAGCATTACCAGAGCAGGGAATTAAGCGTGTTCAGGTTGTTTGCCCTGGGTTTAGTGCCGATTGTTTAGAAACAATTGAAGAAATTGGCGAGGAAAATCGCGAGTATTTCATGGAAGCCGGCGGTATCGACTACGCTTATATTCCAGCTTTGAATGCACAGCCAGCTCATATTGATGCGCTCGCTGATATTATCGATAAGCAGTTGCATGGCTGGCAATTAACTCACGATGAGGCGCAACGCGCCGAACGCGCCACTGCATTGGAGGCGAAGCATGAGTGATAAGGTAGACAAATCCGATGATAAGCAAGCGGAACATGAGCGCGAGCGCGTGTTTCAAATTTCCGCTAACCGTGGGCGTTCTCGACATAAATTGCGCTATGTTGAGAGTTCGGTCAGTGACACCGGCGATTGTCGCTTATGTGTAGGGGCGTTGAGCCCCGACGAGGAATCTTCAGCATTACCGGACGATTCGACGACGGTTAAAGACGATAACAAGGATGCTACTAGTAAACCATGACCGAGGCGCCTGAAGGCCGATTTGCAACCGCTATACAGCCGTTACTAGCTGAACACCCAAAGCAAAGTGGTGTGGTGCCGCTAATTAATGCTCGTGAAGCATTTGCAGCACGGGTTGTGTTAGCTCGCCACGCGCAATATACCCTAGATATTCAATATTATATTTGGCGTAACGATCGCACTGGTACGTTACTGTTTGAGGCCCTACATGAAGCGGCTGAACGTGGTGTAAACGTGCGATTGCTGCTGGATGACCACAACACTGCTGGCTTAGATGCGGTGTTGATTGGCTTACAAAGCCATCCAAATATTCAAATTCGTCTTTATAATCCGCTGAAACTTCGTCGCCCGCGATTTCTTAATTATTTCTTTGATTTTGCTCGGGTTAATCGCCGCATGCACAACAAAGCCTTTATTGCTGATCAACAGGTTTTGATTAGTGGTGGTCGTAATATTGGTGATGAATATTTTGGTGCGCACGATGATATGATTTTTGCCGATCTCGATGCGCTGATGATTGGTCCGGTAGTAAAGCAGGCCCAACAAGAATTTGAGAAATATTGGAATAGCGCCTCAGCGGTTCCACTCAGTCAATTGTTCACGTTAACGAAGCCACAAAGTTTGACGAAATTGGAGCAACGCGCGAGCGTGATTGAAGCCGACCCTAGCGCACGGCAATACATAGAAGCCATTCGTGAATTACCGTTTGTGCAAGATTTTTTGACCCAAACGTTAGACTTTGTCTGGGCTGACGTTCGGTTGATGTCGGATAGTCCAACTAAGACGTTAGGTTTAGCACAGCAGCAACACTTGCTGGCTTACCAACTTCAGCAAGCAATCGGCAATCCGCAACACTGTGTGAAGTTGGTTTCGCCTTACTTTGTGCCAACAAAGACCGGTGTCGCACAATTGTGTGAACTAGCGGCTAGCGGTGTCGATATCACCATCTTAACTAATTCGTTAGAGGCAACCGATGTCGCTGTTGTTCACGCAGGGTATGCCAAATGGCGCAAAGCGTTAATTACGGCGGGCATTAAACTCTATGAAGTGCAAAAGGTATCGCCACTTGCGCGTAAACAAGAGCGTAAATTGCGGCGTCAGCGTCTGAAAGGTAAAGAGCGATTCGGTACCTCAGCATCTAGCCTGCACGCAAAAACCTTCAGTGTTGATAAAGAGCGAGTTTTTTTAGGTTCTTTTAACTTTGATCCGCGATCGATAGCGCTCAACACCGAACTTGGATTTATTATTCATAGCGCCGCACTCGCGCAAAAAATTGATCAAGCGTTTCGCGATACCGTACCTAATTATGCGTATCGTGTTGATCTTGATAAACAAGGTAAACTCTACTGGGAAGAGCGGTTAGGTCCACGAATAACTCGCTATCATTTTGAACCTGGCGTATCGTGGTGGCGTCGATTAGGCATGAAAACGCTGGCATTATTACCAATTGACTGGTTGCTTTAATTGGCGATAGCAAAATAGCCAGCAAACAAGGAGTCGTCTATGCATTTAACCTTTCTAGGCGGTTGTGAAACGGTTACTGGTTCGAAGTACTTACTTGAAACAGATACAACACGCGTGTTGGTAGATTGCGGTATGTATCAGGGCTACAAGTGGCTGCGTCGACGCAATTGGCAGCCTTTGCCAATGGGCATTCAAGATGTTGATGCAATTGTACTAACGCATGCACACCTCGATCATTCAGGGTTTATTCCTGTACTCTACAAACATGGTTATCGAGGTCCTGTTTTTACCCACCATGCGACGGCTAGATTATGTGGTTTGTTGTGGCCGGATAGCGGAAAAATTCAAGAAGAGGATGCGAAGTTCTACGGTCGCCATAAGTTAAGTCGCCACGAAAACCCTGAACCCTTGTATGATGAAGCCACTGCAGAGGCCGCTTTAAAGTTGCTTCATCCAATTGATTTTAAGCAACAGTTTGCAGTTGGCGATATTGAGTTTTCGTTATATCCGATGGGGCATATTCTCGGCGCTGCAAGTATTGTTGCCGAGCATAAAGGTAAACGAATCGGGTTTAGTGGTGATATCGGTCGCCCTAACGATATCTTGATGAAACCGCCGGAGCCAATGCCGTCGGTGGACATACTGTTGGTTGAGTCAACCTATGGTGACCGTCGTCATGAGGCAGACGACCCGTGGGAGCAACTTGCAGAGGTAGTGAATGAAACGGCGGCAAGCGGCGGCGTATTACTTATCCCAAGTTTTGCAGTAGGGCGCGCCCAATTACTTCAGCATATGCTAGTTAGCTTAATGGCTGAGCGAAAAATACCGCGAATGCCGATTTTCTTAGATAGTCCGATGGCGATAAAAGCCTCCGATATTTATGGTGATTATCATCAGTTTCATCGTTTAACGGCTGAGCAATGTCAAGCTGCCGAACAACAAGTAATTTATACCCCGCATGTTGAAGATTCAAAGGCGATTGCGAAGCAACATGGGCCACATATCATTATTGCTGGTAGTGGTATGGCTACGGGCGGGCGCATCTTACACCACTTTAAACATTGGTTGGGTGATCATCGCGCGACTGTTCTGTTTTCTGGCCATCAAGCGGGGGGAACGCGCGGCGCCAAGATGGAACAGGGTGTCGAACGCATTAAAGTGCATGGTGAGTGGCTCCCGGTTAAAGCTCGGATCCGCAGCCTTGATGGCTTATCTGGCCACGCTGACTATCAAGAAATAGGCGATTGGCTGCATAGCTCGCCATTGCCACCTGATCTACAGGTGTACTTAGTTCATGGCGAACCAGACTCATTAGAAGCGATGTCAGATTTTCTCAAACAAACCACATCATATGACGTCAATATCGCTGACTATATGGGCGTTATCCACTTTTAATTTCAACGAGTAATAGCTACACAAATAACATTACAATGGCGGCAGTCAATGCCGCCATAATCACATTTAACACCATACCTTCACGTACCATCATCTTGATTGTCAGCCGTTCCGACGCAAATACAATCGAGTTCGGAGGTGTGGCTACCGGTAAACAAAACGCGCAGCTACAAGCAATAGCCGCTGGAATCATAAGCAACTCTGGAGGTAAGTTCAGCGCGCCTGCAGCAGCTGCTAACACCGGCATAAGCAGCGTTGCGGTGGCCGTATTTGACGTGACCTCGGTAAGAAAACTAACGGAAATGGCTAACAGGAATACTAAAAGCCAGGTCGGGAGGCCTGCCAGACCCACCAAACCATCGCCAATAATTTGGCTTAATCCACTACTGACAAAGCCCTGTGCGAGTGCAATACCTCCGGCGAAAAGTAATAGAATACCCCAAGGAATCGACACCGCATCGCGCCACTCTAACAATGAAACACCGTCTTTATCGTGCCAAATAAACAGCGCTAAAACGCCCATGAACGCAACGGTTGCATCGCCCATGGTGCCTAAGCCGAGCGCCTCGGACCAGCCGCCGAATGGCGCCGTGCGCGTCATCCATAGCAGGATAACCATGCCAAAAATAAGCAACACACGTTTTTCCGCACTACGAATTGGGCCACTTTCGGCGATTTCGAGATGAGCCTCTGAGGTTAATCCTCGCGTTAACCACCAGGCCATAACTGGAATACCAATGATGACAAGCGGTAGTCCAATTTGCATCCATCGCATAAAGCCAAAACTGGTGCCGGTATAACTCTCGTAAACCGAGGCAAAAATTAAATTTGGTGGGGTACCAATCAATGTCGCGATACCACCTACTGACGCTGAATAAGCGAGTCCGAGAAGCAGTGCGCGTTGAAATTTGTGATCGGGGCTCGCGTCAGCCAGTGCCAACGCAACAGGTAATAATGCAAGTACTGCGGCCGTATTTGAGATCCACATCGACAAAAAAGCAGTAGCTATCATAAAGGCAAATATCATGCGGCGGGCGCTACTGTTGCCGAGTTTACGAACTAAACTCAAAGCGATTCGTTTGTGTACACCGCTTAATTCGACAGCTTTGGCCAACATGAACGCTGCCATGAAGAGCAGAATAATCGGGTTACCAAGTGCCGCAGAGACCTCGTTAACACTTGCAATACCGCCAAGTGGTAACAGTACAAAGGGTAGCAGTGACGTGGCTGGAAGCGAAATGGTTTCAGTTATCCACCACCAAGCAACCCAAACCGTGGTTGCTAACGTCCATGCCGCGGCGGTAGGCATGCCAAATAGGAAATGAGCCAACAAGTAAGATAAAACCGCAGCAATTGGGCCAGCAATTCGGTGAAACATAGTCTGTAGTGCTCCAGGAAGTTTCGAAATAGGCTATCAGAGTTGCCGCAGATTTGAAATTTTTCCTCTTAGCGCATAGGGTTAAATAACAAAAATCAAAGGGAGTGAGTACGCATGTCGAACACAAAAGCGAAATGGAACTCCGCAATTTTAGTGCCGGTTTTTATACCAGCCGTTGCAGTGATTGCGTTGTTAGTCATCGGTACATTGAGTAGTCCCGAACTTGCCGGTGAATTGTTCAGTGATGTATTAGCATGGATAACCAAGGATTTCGGTTGGTTCTACATGTTGGCTGTTGCCATATTTTTGGTTTTTATTGTGGTTGTCGCTATCTCCAAATGGGGACGTATTAAATTGGGCCCGGACCATGCAGAGCCGGAATACAGTTTCCCCGCGTGGTTCGCCATGCTGTTTTCGGCCGGCTACGGTATTGCCTTACTTTTCTTCGGTGTAGCCGAGCCAGTACTGCACTATGCGAGCCCGCCAGTAGGTGCGGCGCAAACCGTCGATTCGGCGAAGCAAGCCATGCAGATTGCTTACTTTCACTGGGGCTTTCATATTTGGGCAATCTATGGTCTGGTGGGATTGGTACTTGCTTATTTTTCTTTCCGTCATGGCCTTCCACTGTCGATGCGTTCAACGCTCTACCCAATGATTGGTGAAAAGATTCATGGTCCAATGGGGCACGCTGTTGATACCTTTGCGATTCTTGGCACCATGTTCGGCATCGCGACTACGCTTGGTTTATCGGTGATTCAAATTAATGCGGGGCTCAACTACTTGTGGCCCGAGATTCCTGTGAATACGACGGTCCAACTGATTGCGATTGCGGTGATTACGGTGTTTGCGATTATGTCGGTGGTTGCTGGCTTAGATAAAGGTATCAAACGGTTATCGTACGTGAATATGACGCTTGTGCTGTTTATCTTATTGTTTGTATTTTTTGCCGGCCCAACGGTTCATATTTTAGAAACCTATCTACAGAATACTGGCTCGTATTTAAACAATATTGTAGAGCGTACCTTTAACCTTCAGGCTTATTCGCGTAGTGACTGGATTGGTAATTGGACCTTGTTTATTTTCGGTTGGACTATTGCTTGGGCACCATTCGTCGGCCTCTTTATCGCGAAAATTAGCCGCGGTCGCACGATTCGTCAATTTGTATTCGGTGTCATGTTTGTCCCAACCATGTTTACGTTCTTCTGGTTTAGCGTGTTTGGTGATACCGCGCTAAACATGATTATGAATGAAGGCTACACAGCGCTAATAACCGAAGTTCAAAATGATGAGGCAATTGCCTTGTTTAAGCTCTATGAACGGTTACCGTGGACGAATATTCTATCTTTTGCCACGGTGGTCTTGATTGTCACGTTTTTCGTCACTTCATCAGACTCAGGCTCACTGGTTATTGATTCACTTGCGTCGGGCGGTATTGCCGACACGCCGGTATGGCAACGCGTGTTTTGGGCCAGTGCCGAAGGCGTGGTGGCGGGGGTGCTATTGCTAGCTGGTGGACTTGGCGCATTGCAAACCGCTTCCATTACTAGTGCGTTACCGTTTGCGGTCATTATTTTAATTGCTGCGTTTGGTATGTGGCGGGCGCTGGTAATAGAAGGGCATCAATATGCGAGCTTAAAAACCGCTATGCGAACCCATCGTCGTGGCGTGCACGCAGGCCCTTCGTATTGGAAAAAACGCCTAGCTGGGGTTGTTGATTTCCCCCGTCAGACAGAAGTGCGCGAGTTTGTTGAGCATACGGTTATGGAATGCCTTGGCGATGTAGCGAAAGAACTTGGCACCAAAGACTGGGAAACGGAAACCGCATTCGACGCTGATCATGTTCGTGCAATACTTACCATTCGTCGACAAGATGAAGTTGATTTCAGTTATGAAGTGCGCATGCGCGCTTATCAACGTCCGCAGTTTGCGATAACCGACAAGCGCGATAAACGAGATACTGAATATTATCGTGCTGAGGTGTTCTTACGCCAAGGTGGACAAGCTTATGATCTGTATGGCTATGAGCCAAATGACATCATTAACGATGTGATTAACCAGTTCGAGAATTACTTACAGTTTATGCATATTTCACCGGGTAGCTTACCGTGGGATCTTGAGCAGCATGATGATGACCTGAAATAATTGATTAAGTCAGGTCTTGGTTTTGGAGAAATATTAATAAATCGGCAAGTGGCATTGGGCGAGCAAAATAAAAACCTTGCCCATAGCCACAGCCGAATTGTTTTAATAAAGCAATCTGTTCTTTTGTTTCAACGCCTTCAGCAATGACTTCTAGGCCAACCTGTTTGGCCATCTTAATTATGCCTTGCGTAATCACTTGGTCGCTTAATGATTGCTCGAGCTCCTTAATGAACGCCCGATCAATCTTTAACTTGCTTACCGGTAAAGTTTTCAGATAACTCAAGCCAGAAAATCCAGTACCAAAGTCGTCAATTGCGACACGAATACCGCGTTCTCGCAGACGCTCGAGTACACTGATGGCATTATTAGTGTTTTCCATCAAGATGCTCTCAGTGAGCTCGAGCTCCAACATTTCAGGAGATGTTTGTGTCTCTTTAAGAACTGTCTCGATTTGTTCGAAGAAATTCGCTCGGTGGAACTGCAGTGCCGACAAGTTCACGGCAACACGTTGGATTCCGGCAGCATGTAGCTTTTGCATATCCTGACAGGCTTGTTTCAAAGCCCAAGCTCCCGCCGGAATAATTTGCCCTGTCGACTCTGCTAAGGGAATAAATTCAAGCGGTGAAATGGCGGTTCCATCATCAAGAAACCAGCGCATCAGCGCCTCGACCGAGACTATCTTGCCTGAACTAAAGTCAATAATAGGCTGGTAGTAGAGTTGCAATGATTCACTATCGATAGCCTGTTGCAACTGGCTACGTAAAATAATGTCGGACGCAGACATGGATTTGCGCTGTTGACTATAAAATTGCCAATGATTGCGACCTTGTTGTTTCGCCTGAGCCATGGCGACATCTGCTTGTTGGATTAGACTCAATGCATCTTTGTCACTTGGTTTGTATACGGTCACGCCGATACTGGCGGTTAAATATATTTTCTGCTTGCCAATCGTATAGGGTTCATCGATAAAATCCATGACTTCAGCAACCAAGGCTTCAAGCTGCGGAATTGACTCGCAACGGTTCGTGGCAAGTACGAATTCGTCACCACTGAAACGCGCAAGAATATCTGGTTGTTTAATGTGGTGTTGCAGACGCGCGGCGACGTGCTGCAAAATTTCATCGCCAACTTGTAAACCAAGACTATCATTGACAGGTTTAAAGCCGTCTAAATCAATAAACAGAACAGCGAGTAGTTGTTCCGAAGGCGAACTTTGCTGTTGCCTTACAAGGTGCGTTAACTCACTTTCAAATGCAGCACGATTGAACAAGCCCGTCAGGTTATCATGGCGCGCCTGATAATTGAGTTGTTGCTCTTGCTCTTTAATTTGTGTGATATCTCTACCGATACCGAACGTACCTAAAACATCGCCACCAATAATGATTGGCAGATTCGTAATGTCAAAAATCTTTCTCGTTTTAGTAACATAGGTAATTACTTCTGCTTCATAACGATGACTTTGTCCCGTTTGAATAATCTCGTTAAAGATTGGCAGAATGCGAGCATATTCATGGTCGTCTAAAAACGCCCTAAAGTGCATATCAAGTAATTGTTCACGAGTCACCTCAACTTGTTCACAAAAAGCATCGTTTACATGAGTGAACTTACCTTCGCAATCAAGTGAAAATACCGGATCTGGGTGCTGACTAAACAAACTGCGATAGCGTTGCTCGTTTACTGACAGCTCTTGGCGTTGCTTGCGTAAATGTTTTTGAGTGAGTGTGATTTTGTGACTGTGGTGGCGTAATGCACGATTTTGTTCAAACATCAGAACAAACGCGAGACTGAACAATAAACCAAGGCTAACAATTGCGGTTCGCATATTGGCGGCGTAAGAAAGCTCTTTAAACTCATAGAGCGTTGCGTGAAGTTCTAGCTCCGGTCCGTGCGGTAATGGAAGAATCGTTGATGCGAGCGCCAATTCATTTTCATGGGTCGGTTTATTATCTTCAAAGCTACGCTCTGCTTGCTCTGAAAGCCGAGTATAGACCTTGATACTATCATTCGTAAGGCGAGTAGCCGGATTCATCATTTGATTCAGATCGAATACAGCTAACAAATAGCGCATGTCGTCAACCACATCGGCGATTGGCAAAATCATGAGCGCAACCGCCGGTGCTTCTGATTGCATGAATTGCAACTCAGGAATCATAAAGTTTGTTTTAATGTGGTGCTGCACCAACCAATTTTGCACTTCGGGCATCGCGAGCACTTCAAGACTCGGCATGCGGCTGTCGGGACGATCTTCCGTCCATAACGTTCTCATATTGGTATCGAGTGCGGATAAACTCAGCAAATGAGGGATATCTCGAAGATAGGCTTGGACATCGGCGCGTCGATCAAACTCGAAATTTTTACTGGCCGCTTGCTCCCAACGCTCTGTCATTCGGCTCATCAATTGCACATTCACCATGGCCATGGTACTGCGAGCACTTGCCAGCCTGACCACTTCACGCTCGGCTTGTTGTTGAATTTCCTTGAGGCTAGCGTATCCCATAAAATACCAAGCCACGCTAGTTAGGAATACGGTCATAAAGCCAATAGCCATGGCTTGCTTTCCAGGTAAAGCAGAAGCAAACCTTTCTTGCCTTGAAAGCAAACTGTAGCCAACCCCCAAAAACAAAAGTAACACGGCAGCCACACTCGTAATATCTGGATGCGGGCCGAGAAGCATAAAACCGTTCGGATTGACATGCAGAGCAAGCATGATCACCGCTGAAACAGTTACCACAGCCGAAGATACGCGCATCCAGATGCGTTGTATCGGATGCTTCGGGTTCATCGCCAGCATGACACCAAGTACGATGAATAAAAGAATCATAGGCAAGTAGAGGGCGGCTTCGTACTCGCTTAACCACGACATGTAGAAGATGTCATGCAAGCTCGTGTTGACCAATAAGCTGTGGAGAGCGGCAACAATGATAATACCTGCACCCAGCCACTGTAATTGATAACGTTTAAATAATAGGCCGGCGATAGCAATGCCAATCGCGATACAGATGAGCGATGAGTTATTGGATAGCATCCGTTCAAACAGGCTTTGCGGCTCGACAATCGCGTTCATGACTAGACCAAGCAGGCCTATTGTTAAGGTCGCTACCAGCGTTGTAAATAGTGTTGCCGAAACAACAAAAGGGTTGATCCGTATTTTCGACAAGAGACTTCGTGCCTTACATTTTTATTAAATTATTATGAAGCCACTATAGGAGAGTTTTAATCTCACCGTCAACAGGCATCGTAGTGCATTAATAAACGATGTTGGCTAGGTCCCATAAAATCATTGATTTGTTTAATATCTTTGAAGCCTAATTGGCGATACAAATGAATAGCGCCGTGGTTATTAGGAGAGACGGTTAACGCTAATCGAGAAAATTCACGCGTATGGTTGTGTACATTAGCAATGAGCGACTGCATTAGTTGTCGTCCAACACCTTGTCCGCGAGCTACTTTGTCGACGAGTACCGACATAATCCATAAGGTTTTATCCGAGCCTGGCGCGGCCAAAACGTAACCGACAACGATGTTGTCGCTTTCAGCGACAAGAAACCATTGCGGCCATTGCGCCAAGGCTTGATAAAACAGCGGAGCAGGGTAGCCCTCGTCCGCATAAGTGTTGCTTTCGAGGGCTGCAAGTTGCGCTACATCGGTTGCTGTAGCCGGGCGAACAGCTGCCGCCATTATTGCGTAAACTGTACGCTAAAGGTTACTGGAACGCTGTAATCGATGCGAGAAAGCCCTGCAATCTCGCGCAGTTTGTCGATACCAGCAACTAGATTAAATGCTTTGGCATCAATAATAACAGGCTGCGTTGTCGTCGCTAGAAATCGATCCGTAGCAAGACGCGTTACCTGCAAATAGGAACTGACGTTTTCGCTCTCGCCGGCGATATACACATCGAGTTCAACAGCAATCGGTACAGAATCGCCGATTGACATTGCCATCAACACATCATCTTCTAATTTTGCTGTCGCAGTAACCACTGAATATTCGGTCGATTGGAATAAATGCTCGAGCATTCGTTCGTTTCGAATAGGAATTTGGGTATCTAAGCTAACCACAGGAATTTCAATGCTAACCTGGTTATCCTCCCAGGAGCCCTGTAAATCGGTAAAACGATGAGTTTCTGCCACATGATCATTTTTAACCGATACAAAGTTGAGTACAGAGCTTTCACTGTCAAGTTGCCAAGTATCAGCGCGTGCCGTTTGGGTAACCGTTGTAGTAAATAACGCGGCTGTACATAAACCAGTTAACAAAATATTTTTAATAGACATACAGTTACTCCTCATGTTGGGCTATAAAAGATAGCATATACATCATTTTTACTCGAGGGACTGACGGAATATTTACCAATCTGGTGTAAGATATTCGTCATAAAAATTAAAACCGACTAGGCCAACCTATGTATACGGATACATTGACAAATTTGTTTAACGAATTTCAGTTTTCTGAGCAGCTACTACGCCCGATTATCGCCACTCTGATACTGGTGACAGCGATAGTGATCATTCGTGCCATATTGTCAAAATTTATCCGCAAGAGCGTTCGTTCAACTGATTTGCGTCGCCGTTGGTTCGTACAAACGCGTAATGCATTATTGTTGTTAATGGTTATCGGTCTGATGCTGATTTGGGCGGAAGAACTGCGTACCCTAGCGCTTGGTATCGTTGCGATAGCAGTAGCTTTTGTGGTGGCTACCAAAGAACTTATTATGTGTTTGACTGGAAGCCTAGTTAAATCAGGGGGCAGTGCATTTAGTATTGGTGATCGTATTCAAATTAAAGAGTTTCGTGGTGATGTGATCGATCAAAACCTATTAACCACAACTATTTTGGAAGTAGGGCCAGGCAAGCACTCACATCAACGTACAGGGCGAATGATCGCCATTCCCAACTCGTTATTTGTTTCTGAACCTGTGGTAAATGAAAGCTATACACACGACTTCGTACTTCATGTATTCACCGTACCGTTCAAACGTGAGGACAACTGGCACGCCGCGCAATCAGCTTTGTTAGAGTCAGCTAACCGTCACTGCGCCGACTATGTTGAACAAGCTCGCCGTTATATGCAGCGGATGAGTGATCATCGCGGTATCGACGTGCCATCTGCAGACCCTCGTGTCACTATCTCAGTGCCAGCCGCCGGTGAAATTCATCTTATTATTCGTTTCCCATGTAAATCGGGAATGCGGAGCTTTATGGAGCAGTCCATACTAAACGATGTGTTCCAACACAATGACTTCACGCCGATTACCAAGCAAAGCAAAACGGAACTTGCTGAGCAATAAGCCTCTCTTCGTCAGATAATTTACGCTTACTAGCGAATGTTATATTGCGTTTCGCTCGAGAGCTTTCTATTCTATTCAAAGTCAATTTACATATTTAAATGTTTATAAAATGTTATCTATCTCCCGATAGATACTTCAGGGATAGGTGGTCAGGAAGGGATTCCTTTTAACTTAGCCGCATTAGAAGGGGCAATTTTGAGCACAATTCGCTTTGTAATAATCGGTGCAAGCTGTTTTTTGTTCACGAGTTGTAGTGAGCTAAGTCCCTCCTGTGATGCGGCACAAGCTAAACGTGAAATTCGTCAGTTAATTTCAGTAAAGTTACCGAGTCATGTTGAATTAACGATGGTTGGTGTCACGACATTGCGAACAAATTATGCAACCGGTGAGGTATTGTGTTCGGCGAAGGTCGAAGTACATGATGCATACGCTAACACCGAGTTGAATCGTACCGTTGGCTACATGGTGCAATACGATAAAAAGCACCAATTAAAAGTTACGGTGTTTTAACGCTATTTACTAACGAATTAAAATCGTTAACAGCAACCGGACGACCAAATAAGTAACCTTGATAGGTATGACAGCCTAACTTACTTAGGAACTGGCGTTGCTCTGGTTCTTCAACACCTTCAGCGATAACCGACAGATTTAAACTTTGTGCTAATTGTATGATTGCCTGCACAATTGAAGCTGTTGAATTCTGATGAAGCATATCGCGCACGAACTGAACATCAATCTTTAATGTTTCAAACGGCAACTCGGCTAGATATAGAAGCGATGAGTAGCCGGTACCGAAATCGTCAATAGCAAACTGTACGCCAACCCTTGTGAGCTCATGCATTTTCTCAGCCACAATTTCAATATCATGAAGCATGAGACTTTCCGTTATTTCAAGCTTTAGGTTTTGAGCTTTGATACCGTGATGTTTAAGTGCGTTGCACAGTTTCTCGACAAAGTCCGGTTGTTGAAATTGGCGACCGCTTACGTTGATGGCAAGTGTTAATGACGCAGTATGCGCACGATGACCCCAATTTTTCAAAATTTCGCACGCCTGCTGGATAATCCAATCACCAATTTCAATGATGAGTCCAGAATCTTCGGCAATTGGAATGAACGCTGCAGGTGAAATCCAGCCTTGCTCTGGGTGATACCAACGCAATAAGGCTTCTGCACCAACGATTCTATCTTCATGATTGACTTGAGGCTGCAAGAACAATTGCAGTTCGTTTTTGGATAGTGCGTTACGCAACTCGTTCTCGAGTTTTGTCTGCTGTTTCGCCTGTTCAGCCATACTAGCTTGAAAAACTTCAACTCCGCTACGGTGATGATTTAGTTTAGCGTGAGCCAATGCCAAACTCGCTTCCCCCAAAATTGAATCGGGTAAACTAGTTTTATCAAATCGGGTGACGCCAACAGATACGGTTAATAGATGGGTAAAGTGGCCAAGTTTATAGGGTTGCTCAAGTAAGGCTTGAATGGATTTGATCAGCGCAAATGTCTCCGCTTTTGTTCGATCTTGGTCGGAGCTAGCTGAACAAGGCAGCACCACAGCAAATTCATTGCCAGCTAGACGCGCAACAAAGCATTTTTTGTCGACCCGATTGTACAGATAATTTTGTAATCTATCGGCAACTTGTTGCAACACTAAATCGCCATTACTTGCTCCGAACGTATTATTTAGCGCCTTGAATTTATTGAGATCAAAGATTGCGAGAGCATGTGTTGCGTTAGCAATTCCTTCAAGATGTTCGATGAGCATTTGGCGATTCGCTAAGCCTGTTAAGCTGTCGCGTGTGGCTAAATTGTGAATGATCGAACGCGCTTCTTTTTGTGATTTAGCCTGCGCATAAAGGCGCTTATCGACAAAGGTGCCAAATACTGCGACAAGGATTGCTATCGCAGCACAAATACCGATGAAGTAAGCAAGCCAATGAGCGTGTTGAAATTGACCGTTCACTTCCGACACACCATAAAAGCGCGCCGCGAACATTGCTGTGTAATGCATGCCACTGATTGCAAGGGCTATGATGGCCGCCGAAATAACGCGACTTAACAAGCGTTTGGTTTCAGTATCCCGTGACCATCGATTCATCACGCGATAAGTCAACATTGCAATCACCCCGAGAGCCAAAGCGACCGCGATTGAAATTGAAAACCATGTCACGTTATAGAGCAAAATACCGTCAAATCGCATGGCAGCCATACCAACATAGTGCATAGCACCAATACCAAAACCTAAAACTAACCCGGCAATTAGGGTTGTCCAAATTGAAGCGGTGTAGGGGGCATGTTGAGAGACTTGTGTTTTGAGGGCGAACCAATTCGCAATAACTGCCGGTACCACAGAAGCAAAGGTTAATCCGACGTGATGAGAGATTTCTAATGGAATTTCAAATGCCAGCATGCCAATAAAATGCATACTCCAAACGGCAAGCCCAGCGATAACTGCACTGACGATTAACCAAATATGGCGAAACCGCGGTTGTTTATAAGAACTTGCTCGCGTGAGCGTCAACAGGGATGTGTAAGCACCAAGCAATGCGATAGCATAAGATAATAGGACAAGTAGCCAATTATGATGCCCGATGACGAGCGGCTGATTTGCTTGTCCTAAATCGAAAAATAGTTCCATAAAATTATCGACGCTCTTTATTTTAATTTTTTCGGTTTTTACCCATTGATACTCCCATAGTACGGGAAAATAGAGTACACAGTTTAAAAAAATAAATTGTCGACAATAGCGGCGCGTTCTCACTTGGAATTCGTTGAGAATAAGCGTATCATTCACGCGGTTCATAAAATATGTCGACAATCATGACGAATTCACCTCAAAGCCCATTATGGCGGTCGCCCGTCACTTCATCCGATCGACTTCTGCTTGAGATGCAGCGGACTATCGTGGAAGGCGAAATAGCCTCGGGTAGTAAGATTAGCGAGCCTGAACTGGCGCGCAAATTCAACGTGAGTCGCGCCCCTTTGCGCGAAGCGATGGCACGTTTAGAGCGCTGTCATCTGATTGAGCGTATTCCGAATGCGGGCGCGCGAGTAGTGAAACTTTCCACTGAAGGTCTTCGTGCACTCTATCAAATTCGTGAAGAACTCGAGGGGTTAGCGTGTCGACTGGCGGCGGAAAATATGGACGATCATGAAATTGAACAATTACGCGGCCTGCTTGACCAACATTTAACGACTCAGCGTGTACGCGAAGGCGAGAGCTATTATCAAGAAGCTGGCGATTTAGATTTTCATTACCGAATTATCCTCGGCAGTAAAAACCCATATCTGATTAATATGCTGTGCGACGAACTTTATTTCCTTGTACGCATGTACCGTGTTCAGCTCGGTATGAACGGCCCGCGCGTTTCACGAGCCTTCGATGAGCACAAAGCAATTATCAATGCCATTGCCAATCGCGATGGCGAATTGGCGGATCTGTTGATGCGCCGCCACATTGCCGCCTCGCGCGGTAATATCGAATTAAAACTGCAACAATTGGGGAAGTAACATGACACAAGTTCACAGTGCGGGTGCAAAATTCCGCCAAGCTATTGCTGACAATAAGCCACTGCAAATTGTCGGAACCATTAACGCTTATACTGCAATGATGGCTGAGCGTGTAGGTCACCAAGCGCTATACTTGTCTGGTGCAGGTGTTGCGAATGCATCGTTTGGTTTGCCTGATTTGGGCATGACCTCATTAAATGACGTATGTGAAGATATTCGCCGCATCACTGGCGCGACTGATGTGCCATTGTTGGTGGACGCAGATACCGGTTGGGGCGGGGCATTCAACATTGCCCGCACCGTTAAAGAAATGACTCGCGCTGGCGCTGCAGGCTTCCATATTGAAGACCAAGTTGCGCAGAAGCGTTGCGGCCATCGCCCGAACAAAGAAATTGTCTCGCAAGCCGAAATGGTTGATCGCGTGAAAGCTGCTGTAGACGCACGCATTGACGATCAATTTTTCATTATGGCGCGCACCGATGCGTTCCAACAGGAAGGTTTAGAAGCGGCCATTGAGCGCGCACAAGCCTGTGTTGAAGCCGGTGCAGACGCTATTTTCGCAGAAGCGGTTCACACCTTGGAACACTATCAAGCGTTTACCAAAGCACTTGATGTGCCAGTACTTGCGAATATCACCGAGTTTGGTGCTACGCCATTGTTTAGCAAAGACGAGTTAGCCGAAGTTGGCATTGAGCTGGTGTTGTATCCGTTAAGCGCCTTCCGCGCCATGAACAAAGCGGCTCTCAACGTTTATGAGAGCATTTTGGCGAACGGTCACCAGAAAGATGTTGTCGATAGTATGCAAACGCGCGCGGAGTTGTATGACTTCCTGAATTATCACGCGTTCGAAGACAAACTCGATCAGTTATTCAAGAAATAAGAACAAAAGCGCTATTAGATAATAGATATTGGATATTGGGAAAAACGAGTCGCTAATATCAAATATCGAATAGCTAATATCGCCTTAAGATTTTCAATTAAGGAGTTAGAGATGGTTGATAAGAAATTAACAGGCGCGGGTTTGCGCGGACAAGTCGCAGGCGAAACAGCACTATGTACCGTTGGTAAAAGCGGTTCAGGCCTAACCTATTACGGTTATGACATTAAAGAATTAGCTGACAAAGTGAGTTTTGAAGAAGTGGCTTACTTGTTGTCGCACGGTGAGTTACCGAATAAAAAGCAACTGGCTGACTATAAAGCACGCTTGAAAAAGCAGCGTGGTTTGCCACAAGAACTGAAAGATGTGCTTGAGCGCATTCCAGCTGATGCGCACCCGATGGATGTAATGCGTACCGGTTGTTCGTTCTTAGGCAACATTGAGCCAGAAGAAGATTTCAGCCAAGCGGATGCGAAAATTGAGCGCATGTTGGCAGCTTTCCCAAGCATCTTGCTGTACTGGTATCGCTTTAGCCATGAAGGCAAGCGTATCGAGACGCAAACCGACGACGATTCAATTGGCGCGCACTTCTTGCATTTATTGCATGATAAAGCACCATCGAAGTTGCACACTGATGTAATGAACACCTCGCTGATTCTTTATGCAGAGCACGAGTTTAACGCGTCAACTTTCACTGCGCGCGTCTGTGCTTCAACCTTGTCAGACATTTTCTCATGTGTAACCGGCGCAATTGGTTCATTGCGTGGTCCATTGCATGGCGGTGCGAACGAAGCGGCCATGGAATTGATTGAAAACATGAAAGATGCCGATGATGCTGAGAAGACGTTAATGGGCATGCTTGAGCGTAAAGAGAAGATCATGGGCTTCGGGCATGCGATTTACCGTGAATTCGATCCGCGTAACGATATCATCAAAGAATGGTCTGAGAAGCTTTCGAAGGAATTTGGTGATAGCCGTTTATATGATGTATCTGTGCGTTGTGAAGAAGTGATGTGGCGTGAGAAGAAACTGTTCCCGAACGCCGACTTTTTCCATGCTTCGGCTTATCACTACATGGGCATTCCAACCAAGTTGTTTACGCCCATTTTCGTGATGTCGCGTGTCACCGGTTGGACTGCGCACGTGAAGGAGCAGCGCGCGAATAACCGCATTATTCGCCCAAGTGCCGACTATATCGGTCCGGCACCGCGTCCAGTACCTGCTTTGGAAGACCGCTAAGCAGATGAAAAAGAGGCACTTCGGTGCCTCTTTTTGGCTTTCCGATAGAAAACACTGATGTTAATGAAGGGGCATAGCCATGAATACCGAATTTCGTAAACCGCTCCCGGGCACCACGTTACAGTATTACGATACACGTGCCGCGGTAGAAGCGATAAAGCCAGGCGCATATGACGGCCTGCCATACACCTCAAAAATTTTAGCTGAACAGTTAGTGCGTCGCTGTAATCCGGAAGATTTAACAGCGTGTTTAACGCAAATTGTTGAGCGCAAACGTGACTTAGATTTTCCATGGTATCCAGCGCGCGTGGTTTGTCACGATATCCTTGGTCAAACCGCATTAGTTGACCTAGCAGGTTTACGTGATGCTATCGCTGCTAAAGGCGGCGACCCTGCAAAAGTAAACCCAGTGGTGCCAACTCAGTTGATTGTCGACCACTCGCTGGCGGTTGAGCATGCGGGTTTTGAAAAAGACGCCTTTGAGAAAAACCGTGACATCGAAGACCGTCGTAACGACGACCGCTTTCATTTCATTAATTGGACAAAGACTGCGTTTAAAAACGTGGATGTGATTCCGCCAGGTAATGGCATCATGCACCAAATCAACCTTGAGAAAATGTCTCCAGTGGTGCAAATACGTGACAACGTGGCATTTCCAGATACTTGTGTGGGTACTGATAGCCACACGCCAATGGTTGATGCGCTTGGTGTTATCTCCGTGGGTGTTGGTGGGTTAGAAGCCGAGAGCGTGATGTTGGGTCGTGCTTCTTACATGCGCCTGCCAGATATCATCGGTGTTGAATTAACCGGTAAATTGAAACCGGGCATCACGGGTACAGACTTAGTCTTAGCGATTACACATTTCTTGCGTAAAGAGCGCGTGGTTGGTGCGTACTTGGAATTCTTTGGCGAGGGAGCCGATGCCTTGTCAGTTGGTGATCGTGCGACGATTTCAAATATGACGCCAGAATACGGTGCCACCGCGGCCATGTTCTATATTGATCAGCAGACCATTGACTACTTGAAGTTAACCGGTCGTGATGACAAGCAAGTTGAACTGGTTGAGAAGTACGCTAAGCACACAGGCTTATGGGCTGACAGCATGAAAGGTGCTGAATATGAACGTGTATTAACCTTTGATTTGTCAAAAGTTGAACGTAACTTAGCTGGCCCTTCGAATCCGCACGCCTTATTACCGGCAGCCGAACTGAGTTCACGTGGTATTGCGAAACACATTGAGCAACCAGAGAACGGTTTGATGCCTGATGGTGCCGTGATCATTGCAGCCATCACAAGTTGTACGAATACCAGTAACCCACGCAACATGATTGCTGCGGGCTTGATTGCGCGTAACGCGAATAAACTGGGATTAACCCGCAAACCATGGGTTAAAACCTCGCTGGCACCAGGTTCGAAAACTGTAAAAATGTACCTTGAAGACGCCGAACTCCTACCTGAACTTGAGAATTTAGGTTTTGGTGTGGTTGGTTTTGCGTGTACCACCTGTAACGGGATGAGTGGCGCGCTAGATCCGAAAATTCAAAAAGAAATTATTGAGCGTGATTTATTCTCAACCGCAGTACTTTCAGGTAATCGTAACTTTGATGGTCGGATTCATCCGTATGCGAAGCAAGCATTCTTGGCATCACCACCATTAGTTGTAGCTTATGCCATTGCGGGTACCATTCGTTTTGATATTGAAAAAGACGTGTTGGGCTTTGATCACGATGGTAACCCCGTCACCTTAAAAGATATCTGGCCAAGCGATGAAGAAATTGATGCGATTGTGAAACAAGCGGTGAAACCGGAGCAGTTCCGCACAGTGTATGACCCAATGTTTAGCATTGATGTGGATTATGGTGAGAAAACCGATCCGCTGTACAACTGGCGTCCGCAGAGCACTTATATTCGCCGTCCACCATACTGGGAAGGCTCATTTGCTTCGGGTAACAGCCTAAAAGGCCTGCGTCCATTAGCGGTACTTGGTGATAACATCACCACCGATCACTTGTCGCCTTCAAACGCAATTTTGGCAGACAGTGCGGCTGGCGAGTACTTGGCAAAAATGGGCTTACCAGAAGAAGATTTCAATAGCTACGCCACGCATCGCGGCGACCATTTGACGGCGCAACGCGCGACCTTTGCTAACCCGAAATTGTTCAACGAAATGGTATTGAACGACGACGGTGAAGTGATTCAAGGCTCGTTGGCGCGTGTTGAACCAGAAGGCAAAGTCATGCGCATGTGGGAAGCGATTGAAACCTACATGGAGCGCAAGCAACCGTTGATTATTGTGGCGGGTGCTGATTACGGCCAAGGTTCATCACGTGACTGGGCTGCCAAAGGTGTTCGTCTTGCTGGGGTTGAATGTATTGTTGCCGAAGGCTTCGAGCGTATTCACCGCACCAACCTAATTGGTATGGGTGTGTTACCGCTTGAATTTGAAGCGGGTACCACCCGTAAAACATTAAACATTGATGGTACCGAAACTTTTGATGTTGAAGGTGACGTGAAGCCAGGTGCCGTGATGACATTAGTGATTCATCGCGTCAATGGTGAAACCGTTAAAGTGCCAACCAAGTGCCGTTTGGATACCGCCGAAGAAGTGTCAATTTACTCAGCCGGTGGTGTGCTTCAACGTTTCGCACAAGACTTTTTAGCGGGTGAGGTATAATCGCCATGGCTTTTCCTCCACAACTGAAAATTGCCGCCACGTATATGCGTGGCGGCACCTCAAAAGGGGTG
Source organism: Pseudidiomarina marina (assembly GCF_044807045.1). Taxonomy (NCBI): domain Bacteria; kingdom Pseudomonadati; phylum Pseudomonadota; class Gammaproteobacteria; order Alteromonadales; family Idiomarinaceae; genus Pseudidiomarina; species Pseudidiomarina marina. Next base: position 1,492,575 of record NZ_CP085233.1, read on the forward strand.
TTTTTTAAACTCGACGATTTGCCTTTGGCGGCGCAAACGCCAGGCCCCGCTCGCGATAAACTCCTATTACGCGTGATTGGTAGCCCTGATCCTTATGGCAAACACACTGACGGTATGGGCGGCGCAACGTCAAGCACCAGTAAAACGGTGATTTTGTCGCGGAGCTCACGTGCCGACCACGATGTGGATTATTTATTTGGCCAAGTGTCGATTGATAAGCCATTTATTGATTGGAGCGGTAACTGTGGCAACTTAACCGCAGCCGTCGGCTCATTTGCCATTAGTAACGGGTTGGTTGATGCCTCACGCGTTCCTGATAATGGCACCTGTGTGGTGCGTATCTGGCAAGCGAATATTCAGAAAACCATTATTGCGCATGTGCCGATCACCAACGGTGAAGTGCAAGAAACTGGTGACTTTGAACTGGACGGTGTGACGTTCCCAGCAGCCGAAGTACAGGTTGAATTTATGGACCCAGCTTCAGATGAAGACGCTGATGAGAGCGGGAAGGGCAGTTCTATGTTCCCAACCGGCAACGTCGTTGATGAATTTGAAGTGCCAGGTTTTGGTAAGTTACAAGCGACTTTCATCGATGCCGGCATTCCGACGATTTTTGTGAATGCTGCCGATATTGGCTACACCGGTACGGAATTGCAGGGCGCCATTAATGAAAACGCCGATGCGCTACTGAAGTTTGAAACGTTGCGTGCGCATGGCGCGCTGAAGATGGGCTTAATTTCATCCATTGAAGAAGCGGCGTCACGCCAGCATACACCGAAGATTGCGTTTGTTGCACCGCCGGCTGATTACGTGTCATCAAGTGGTAAAGCCATCAACGCAGGTGATATCGACCTGCTAGTTCGCGCTATGTCGATGGGCAAATTACACCATGCCATGATGGGTACAGCAGCGGTGGCAATCGCTACAGCGGCAGCAGTGCCTGGCACGTTGGTGAACTTAGCTGCTGGTGGCGGTGATCGTAACCAAGTGGTCTTTGGTCATCCGTCAGGCACCTTGCGTGTTGGTGCCGAAGCGAAGCAAGTGAACGGTGAATGGACGGTCACGAAGGCGATTATGAGCCGTAGTGCTCGTGTACTCATGGAAGGTTGGGTACGCGTACCACAAGACTAGAGCCACGTTTCTAAATCTTGACCGCCAGGGATGGCGATGATTTCTATTTCCAATGCATTATCTGCTAGCAGACACACTCGTCTTTTGTTTCATGATTTTGCTGACAATCTGATAAACTGCGCGGGTGAATTCAGTCTATCAAGGTGATTTTAAAGCCATGCAGCCAAACCAACCTCAGCAACGCGAAGCCGTTCGCCTGAACAAATTCATTAGCGAAAGCGGCATGTGTTCGCGTCGTGAAGCGGATCGATTTATTGAGCAAGGGCAAGTTACTCTGAATGGCCGTAAAGCGGTGGTCGGCGATAAAGTTGGTGCTGGCGACGAAGTTCGAGTCAATGGCCGCTTAGTGGCGGCGCAGAACAAAGAAAAGTTTGTCTTTATTGCACTCAATAAGCCGGTTGGTGTGGTGAGTACAACCGATTCAGCCGAGCGTAACAACATTCAGAAGTTTGTTGGACATAAAGAACGGATCTTCCCGATTGGGCGCTTAGATAAAGATTCACAAGGCCTGATTTTTCTGACTAGCAACGGTGACTTGGTTAATAAGATCTTACGTGCTGGTAATAAACACGAAAAAGAATACGTGGTCACCGTTCATCGTCCTATTACACCTGATTTTATTCGTGGTATGGCAAGCGGTGTGCCAATTCTTGGCACCATGACGAAACGTTGTAAAGTTGAACAACTATCAACATTTGTCTTTCGTTTGACGCTAATTGAAGGCATGAACCGTCAGATTCGCCGCATGTGCGAGCACTTTGGCTATGAAGTTCGCAAGCTTGAACGTACGCGTATCATGAATATTCGTTTAGGAGCTTTGCAGGTTGGGCAATGGCGTAATTTAACCGAGCGCGAACTCGGTGAACTCATGGCATCCATTGAACATTCTAGCGGCTTAGCGCCTGAAGGGCATAAGAGTCGTCGGCCGAAACCACAGCGGCCGCCAGGTGCAGGGAGCGAGCAACGGCGCGACACACGCGGACAGCGCACTGGTGCCGGCACTCGTTCTGAATCGGCTGGTCGAGGTAAGAGGAGCGGCTCTAAACGTTCAGAGCAAAAACCATCGAATGGAAGTAGTACGCGCAGCAAGAAAGGGTGGCCCTATGAATAAACCACTCGGTAAAAAATGCCCATGCGGTGGCGGTAAATATGCTAAATGTTGCGAGCCGTTTCATTTAGGGAAAGCACTGCCACGTACGCCGGAAGAGCTAATGCGCTCGCGCTATAGTGCTTATGCTCGCGGGTTAGCTGATTATGTTGCCACAAGCTGGCATCCAAGCACCTTACCTAAGAATTTCTCGTTAGATGACAACCCGCAATGGTTGCAGCTACAGCTGATTGCCACCGGTACCCACGGCAATCGGGGCTACGTGCACTTCAAAGCTTATTTTCAAATCGACGACGACATTGGCGTGATGGAAGAGCAGTCACATTTTGTGCGTGAAGACGGGCGTTGGTATTACTTAGAGGGCGAAGTGCAGGATTGATCTGCACTTCGTTTTCAATGATTTAAAAGTACATTGGCCGGTTGCCATTCAACGCATTGATACCCTTAATTGCTCGATAGATGTACCAAACAGCCGCCACTAGTAATATTAATAATCCAATACCAACCATCGATAAAATGCCGCCGATAATTGTCCACAGTAAAATGAACCAAAAGGTACGAATCTGCCAGCGGAAGTGCGACTCTAAAAAGGTTCCGCGCACTTCGCTTAACTTCACATAGTTCATCACCACGCCAATAATCGCCGTAATTCCAAAAACTAATGACACCAACTGCAGAATATAAATAATCTGGGTGTATTGTTTATTGGCGGCCAATTGCTGCACGGCAATATTATTAACTGATGATGTTTCGTGATTGAAATCTGACATAGGTTAACGTCCTTTATCGTTGTTTTATTATCCTTGATAAGCATATTGAATTGTTCATGATTTTGCCAATTATGAAGCTAACAATTCGTTGAGTTAGGTACCGCAAAATGTTTGCGTGACCGCTTGTTCGGCTTGAGCTGGTTCAAACCAATCACTAAATTCTTCACGTTCGGTGAATGGCTCTGCAAGCATTCGTTGTAAGCGGTTAAAAATGGTTAAATCACCATCGTTTAAAGCCGCCTGAATGGCTTGTTCGATTAAGTGATTACGCGGAATATATGCTGGGTTCACTTGATGAAGTTGGCTGTTATCAGTCGCGTCTCGCCAGTCGTTGAACCAAAGCTGCCATGAATCGCTATTTTCGAATAGGCGTTGCGCGCGCTCTGGCGTTTGGTCACCTAAAAAGCGGAACGCTTGAGTGAAGTCGATTTGCTGCGCTTGCATGAGGTTTAAATAGCGCTCAAGAAGCGGCTTCGCGGCGTTAATGTCACTGACACCAATCTTGGCGCTCATTTCCTGCCAGTAACAGGCTTCATAGGTTTCTTGGAATTTTTCGATGATAGCTGTGGCTTGTGTTACCGCCGTGTCGGGGTCATCGTGAATTAACGGTAATAGTGTTTCGGCGAATCGTGCGATGTTCCAGAGCCCAATGGCGGGCTGATTTTGGTAGGCATAGCGGCCGCGCTTATCAATAAAACTGAATTTAGTGGCAGGCTCATACGCCTCCATGAACGCACACGGGCCGTAATCAATGGTTTCGCCGCTAAGCGTCATGTTGTCGGTGTTCATCACGCCATGAATGAAACCAAGGCTCATCCATTTGGCGATAAGTTTTGCTTGGTTATTTTGAACGCTTTCAAGTAGTGCGAGATAAGGCGTTTCGCTGTTGTTGAGTTCAGGATAATGACGGTCAATGACGTAATCGGCGAAGCGCTTGAGCAGGTTGTAATCTCGTAGCTGCAACACATACTGCGCGGTACCTACTCTTAGATGACTTTTGGCCACGCGCGTCAAAATAGCGCCAGGCTGCGCCGTTTCACGTTGTACCCATTCACCGGTGGCTACAGCTGCTAATGCGCGTGTGGTCGGCACGTTAAGCTTGTGCATGGCTTCACTGACTAAGTACTCCCGAATTACAGGCCCGATAGGCGAGCGACCGTCACCGCCGCGTGAATATGGCGTGCGGCCTGAACCTTTGAGCTGAATGTCGAAGCGCTGATTGTTCTTGTCGAGTACTTCTGTGAGTAGCAGTGCGCGGCCATCGCCAAGTTGTGGCACAAAATTGGCAAACTGATGCCCAGCGTACGCAAGAGCTGCCGGTGCTGCCCATTCAGGTGTTTGATTACCCGAAAATACCTGTAAACCTTCGTCTGTTGCCCATAGTTCTTGTGGAATCTGCAACTGCTCTGCCAAGTCATCGTTAAATGCTATCCACTGCGGCGCTCGCACCGGGGTTGCTTCGCATGGTGCGAATAACTGATCCGATAAATCTTGGTAGATGTGTTCTGGGCGAAACGGCATGTTTTCAACCTTGTTGTTGAGTCAATGCACCCAGTTTAACATGCGGCAGAGGTGGGGTGCAGTCCTTGGACTGCACCCCACTTTTTGCTATGTTAAGTGCTTCAAATTAAACCAGAAGGATAGGGCTGTGAAACCAAGTGAGTTGCCGTTTTGCGAAGTGATTCGGGTGCGGTTCAGTGATACCGACAGTCAAGGCCATTTGTATTTTGCGAATTACTTGGTTTATGCCGATGAGGCAGTGTGCCAATTTATGGAAGAGCTTGGATACAGTGCAATGAATCCGCAGCAAGCACCATGTTTAATTTATATGGTGAATATTCAGTGTGATTACTTGCGAGAATGTCAGGCGAATGAAGATGTGCACTGCCATGTTGGTTACAGTCGGCTAGGTTCAAGCAGTGCCGACGTCGTATTTGAATTAACAAATGCTCAGGGAGAAATGCTCGCCAAAGGTCAAATGACGCAAGTGTTTGTCAATAAAGAAACGCGCAAAGCAGCGGGAATACCATCTGATTTGCGCGCTGCAATCATCAATCAACAGCCAGAGCTTGCGGATTAATTAGCGGTATCGCTGGCTAATGTTTTTATCATGTTGTGCCACAGTGTCAGTGAGCGAGGCAGACTAAATTTAGTAACGCGCTCATTGAGACCGTGAGACATTTCATCTTCCGGGCGTAAGAAAATGCCGGTCATGGTGTAGCTTGGAATGCCTGCAGCACGGAAATGCAAAGCATCTGAAGCACCTGGCGCCATTTTAGGAACCACAGGAATAGCTGGATAATCAACCCGAATATTCTTCTCGATAGCTGCGAACACCTCTGGTAACAACGGCGAGGCATCGCTCGCAATTGGCTCACCTAAGGTTTTCCATTCAAGCGCGGGGTTGTCCATCACTCGCTGCAATCGCGCCAAAGTTTCTTCAACAGACACTCCGGGAAAAATGCGACAGTTAATGGTTGCCGTAGCTGATTGCGGCAACGCATTTTCAGCGTGGCCTGCGTCCAGCATTGTGGGCACACAGGTTGTTCCCGTGTTTCCTATCATGGTCGGTTCACTGCGTAACTTAGCCAATGCCTCTTTGTTTGTTGTGTCATCTGCAAATGTGAGCATGGCTGCTCCCAATTCGCCGCCCTCAAACTGCGCCGCCTGCTTAAAATAAGACAGAGTTAGCTCGTTATAACGAACCGGAAATTCGTATGCATCTAACTTTTGCAGCGCTTGGGCAAGGTCATAGATTGCATTATCTTGACGTGGAACAGAGCTGTGGCCGCCAGGATTGCGCGCGGTCACGGTAAATGTGGCATAGGTTTTCTCGGCGCTGTTCACAATGAATTGAGTGGCATTACCGTTATCGTCAAGCAGACCACCGCCACCGTCAATGACAAAGGCATATTCAGCATCAATTTCATCACGGTAATCACGGGTTAGCATCATTGTTGTTGCCATATCCGTTTCTTCATCGCCGGTAAAAGCTATAACCAGATCACGATTCGGTACAAAACCTTCTGATTTCAAACGCATAAATGTTGCAGTAATAACCGCGACATCAAACTTATTATCGCTCGTGCCGCGACCATAGTAGAAGGTGTCGTCTTCAATCAGGGTAAATGGGTCACGTTCCCAATCATCGGAATCAGCTGGAACCACGTCTAAGTGTGCGGAGAAAAGAATCGGTTTTTTACCACTACTACCGTCACCACGATAGCGAATGAGCATGGCTGCCGTATCTTTATACGGAATTATCTGGACATCTTTGTCAGAAAAGCCGGCACTAAGTAAATTTTCTTTGATTAATGCAGCATAGCGCGGCACTTCGCCTTTACCTGGTACGGTCTGCATTGGAATACTTTGCTTCAGCAAATCAAAAGCAGCGCGATGAAAAGGCACTTCCTCTTGTTCCAGAGTCGCGACCTGATCGGCTAACACCAATGGCGAGGCGAACATAAAAGGAATTAATAATTTCGCAAACTTCATAAGTAACCTCAATAAAAACAAGAAAGTGGATTGAGTGCATGACCACACTCAATCCACCCTAGGTGTACTCTCAATTTAACTTAGTAACGCCAGCCAAATCGAATACCCATCTTGCGTGGCGTTGTGGTGTATTCCGGATTATCGACACCATAACTCCATGGAATATGCACCTGAGCCCGTTCATCAGTAATATTATTGATAAAGAACTCCATATTCCAACCATCTTCATGCTCGAAACCAGCACTGAAGTTCAACAGGGTATAAGCATCTTGCTCGGTACGCCAGTCGGTTTCCAGTAGGTTCCAGCTTGCTCCCGTAAAGGATGCTGCAAGTTGCATGTAAGCAGGTAAACCCGCAACTTCCATGTGGTAACGTGCACTACCTGTTAGTTTCCACTCCGGAACTAATGGCATTTTCGTGCCTTTCGGGGCGCTGATAACGCCAGCCTCGCGGTCGTCGATGGTTTGATAATAATCTTCCTGCAAGGTCGCATCGTTATAACTACCTGAGAAATTCAACATCAAGTCAGGTGTTGCTGCAAACGCAGTATCAAACTCAAAACCTAAGGTTTCAGATTGACCAACATTGGTAATCAACGTAATCGGCGATACCTGATAGTCTAGGAACGCATATTGGAAATCATCCCAACGCATGAAGTAGGCGGCGCCATTGAATCGCAATCGATTATCCATCCACGATGTTTTCCAACCAAATTCATGATTGTAAACAAAGTCTTGCTTGTACGATGGCGCAACCGTTCCGGTTAATGCTCGGTTGGTACCACCCGGACGGAAACCTTTCGAGTAGGTGACGTAAACAAGGGCGTCGTCGGTAACTTCATAAGAGGCGTTCGCTTTCCAAGTGCTGCCACTCTCATCGGTTTCTTTGTCTAAATTTGGATAATCAAGACATGGTTGTGCCGCACAGTAATCAGAGCCATTGTTACCGTAGTAGCCAAGCAAGCTATTTTCTAGTTCATAGAAACGTAACCCGCCGGTAACAGTGAGCTTTTCGGTAATATCGTAGGAAACCTCACCGAATACTGCCATATCTTTGTCAGTACGTAACTGGTCGGTTACCCAAACCACAGGTTCACCAACTATCGGCGTATAGTCTTCGGTAGTTGGATATTCGGGAACAACCCAGCGCAAGTCAAAATCATGCTCTTGCTTCTGATAAAACACACCTGCTATCCAGCGAAAGCGCTCGTCTTGCGGCGATGAGAAACGAATTTCATGGCTTTGCTTCGAGAACGCTTCGTCGCTACTGATGTACTGGTTTGGATTGATACAGTTGTACATGTCATCGTAATACAAGCAGTAGTAACCGTATTCCGCGTACAGGTCTTCCATGTACTCGGCATATGCACTGTAGTCGGTTTCGTTGTAGTAATCACGGTCCATAATCGCACCGGCGTACACGACATCGAGATCACCAATTTTACCGTTTACGGTGAGGGTACCTTGGTACCATTCGTCATCAGTAAATTCATCGTTAAAGCTGCCGGTTTTCAAGTCACCTTGTTTATCCGGATTATGTGACCACACACCGGTTGAGTCTGAATTTTGAACGGTAATACCTGGGGTAACGCTCCAGTTTTCATTCAAATCAATTTTTAATAGGGCACGTAGGCCTTCGGTATTGATTTCGTTGAAGTCTTCTTCAACCAAATCAGCGTTATTGATGCGAATTCCCGAAGCGGCGAATAGTCGCTCCGAGTAAACGTTATCAATGTAGCCAGGCTCTTTGTCATACCAAGCAACAACACGCAGAGCTGCAGCGTCATTAATAGGTACGTTCACGAAACCTTCAAAGGTGTAGCCCGTGCCGCCTTCTTTGATGGTTTTGGCTTGTACATCAAAGCCCGCATCAAAATAAGTATTATCCGGCTGGTTGGTAATAATACGCATGGTACCGGCTTGGCTACTGGCGCCATAAAGTGTGCCTTGAGGACCAGCCAAAGTTTCGATACGAGCAACATCGTAAACGTGAACGTCAAGTACGTTATTGATGGTGGTAATTGGCTGTTCATCTAAGTACACCGCCACACTAGGTTGTGAACCGGAGTGGATACCGTCGCCGCCCGATGAAATGCCGCGCATGTAAATTTGGGCTAGACCAGGTGAGTACGAAAGGTAAGACACCGTCGGTAAGAAGTTTATATAGTCTTCAAACCCCTGAATATTTAGGTCTTCCAATGTTTCATTGGTAAGCGCATTAACGGAAAGCGGTACTTTCTGCATATTGCTCGATTGTTTGGTTGCAGTGACCGTAATTTGCTCAATTTGCCCTGAACGTTCTTCAACTTGTTGTTCTGCTTGGTCTTGCGTCGAGTCAACTTCTTGCCCGTAGGCAGGTAGCAAGTGACTTGCAAGCACAAATGAGACAGCAACATGTAGCGGGTGGCGTTTAAACCATCCGTTATTGTTCTGTTTCTTTTGGGTAGCCATAAGCATTCCTCTAGTTATTATTTATGGATTGGGTAACGGGCTAATACGTCATCGCCTAAAGCGTCGATGAGCGGCCCTAAGTGGGGGAGATAATCGCGGTAATACGTCATGCCGCTGGTAAAAATCGGTTGCCTAACTTGTTCGCTACTGGCAGTTTTTACTGCACGTTTATTCTTATAAAAGGCCAAACATTGCTCCTCGAATGGCAGACCGCAATAGTCTAATAATCGTCGAACCTCCATCTCGGTGTCGTTCACCATATTTTCGTACTGCACACGATAGACACGATTAGGCAGAACCGTGTCAAAGTGATCCATAAGTGCCACATAGTCGCGGTAATACCGGCCAATGTCGCTCAGGCTATAGCTGAAACGTTGACCGCGGGCGAAGTATTGGCGAAAGCCAGACAAGCAGCAGGCGACCGGGTGGCGTCGCGCATCAATAATTTTGGCGTTAGGTAACATGGCGTGAATCAGGCCAATGTGCTCAAAATTGTTGGGCATTTTGTCAATAAAGTAGGGCTTTCCAGAACGGTAACGTTGGGTTTGTTCAATATATTCTTGACCGAGTTTCTGTAATTCTTCGGCACTTAATTCGGTTAAGATTTCCGGATAGCGTGAAGGATCAGCAGGGCGCTTCTTGCCACCTAAGCGGCGAGCCATATTGATAATGTTCGGTAGTTCGTGAGTCCCTTCCACTTGGCTGTGACTCGCGAGAATTTGCTCTACGAGAGTTGAACCTGCGCGAGGCAAACCCACAATGAATATCGGTGCGTCATCATCATGGCCATCGCCTTGGCGCGTTTCAAAAAATTCAGCTGTAAACGTACGCATTGTTTCTTCGGTGCGTTGCTGATGCTCATCAGCACTGTACTGCACCAAGCGACGTCGCACTTCGTTACCCTCTGAATAATGTTTAAAGGCCTTATCAATCTCGCCGCGATCATCGAGTGCTTTACCCAACGCAAAGCTCAATTGAGCGGCATCCTCAGGCGTTAAGCGCGGTTGCTTGAGGGCTTGCTCTAACGCGTCAACTTCAGCATCCGTTAATGGTTTGGTTTTTAAATTCGCTAATGACCAGTAGGCCTCGCCAAGGGTCGGTGCAAGTTTTATGGCATGGCGATAAGCGGCAATCGCCTCGTCGGTGCGTCCTACAGTTTTTAACGCGTGACCATAGCTAAGGTAGAGTTTCGGTTGCGGTGAGTTATGTGCGACAAGTTGCTCGTATATACGGATAGCTTCAGGGTAGTGGTCAAGACGTACAAGGGTGGATGCTTTGAGCATTAAATAATTTGGTTTTTCGCCATCATGCTTGATTAGATGATTTATTTCTTTAATGGCTTTTTCGTATTGTGTCTGGCGACTCAGAGCGGTGGCATAGTTAAAACGCGCAAGATGATAATCGGGAGCTAGCTCTAATGCTCGCTCTAGCAAGTTTTGCGCATCGCCGAAGCGGCCTAATCGAATACCAATATCGGCAAGCAGACGAATAGCATTGACATCGGTGGGCTGATTCATCAACCACTGTCGGCAGAGCTTTTCAGCCACAGCCAGCTTACCGTCATAAAACGCTTCAAGCGCTTCTCTTATTGGCGTTGGTATATTTGGCATAGCCGCTTTAGTTCCGGTTGTTGCGGTTGCAGTCGACATAACATACTCCTTATTGCCCTGATTGGTTGTTCAGCAGATAGTTGCTGTACCAATCCAAATTGCGTTGCATACGGTCGGTCAGGTAGCTCGGTACACTGATACCGTGATTTTGGCCAGGATAAATGATGAGTTGCGTCGGCGTACCGACAGACTTCAGCGCTTGATACATTTGCATCGAGCCGCCACAAATAACGTTCAGATCGTCCTCAGAACACTGGTAGAGCGTTGGTGTCTTGATTTTGTTGGCGTTCAAGAACGGGTAGCTGGCGCGCACATAGTTCTCGAAATTATCCCACGGCGTACCGAGCTCAATTTCATAATCAATCGGGTATTGATCCACACCATAGTTACCGAGAGTGTTCGCAGTGCCAGCACCGCTCACCGCAGCCTTAAATACGTTGGTTTGGGCAATAGTCCAGTTGGTCAAAATGCCGCCGTAGCTCCACCCGCCAAGACCAAGGTGGTTTGCATCGATAATTTTTTCTTGCGAAAGGTGACGAATGCCAGCAAGTAAGTCTTGAACATCAACGCTACCCCAATCGGCATAGATATGTTTGGCGAAATCGAAGCCTTTACCTGATGAACCGCGCGGATTAATCCCTACCACAGCAAAACCGTTTGCTGCGTAAATTTGCCAATCAATCATGAATTCGTGGCTAAACTGGTAAACTGGGCCACCGTGAACACGGAATATCGTCGGCAACGGTTTATCGCCTTGGTAATCGGCCGGTAGTACTAAAAATCCATCAATCGTATGACCGTCACTGTCATAACTAAATGTGGTGGTTTTGGCTAATTGACGGTTATCAACCCAGCTATTGAAGTTGGTTAGCGGCTTATCCTGCGTTACCGAATAAAGCTCGAATGGCTGGTTGTCGGTACCGCGCTGTACCACAATCTGGCTGCCATCAGCGCTCAGCGCATAGTCCATTAAAAAGTGCTTGCCATGCGTTAATTGATTCACCTCACCAGAAGCGATGTCGACTTGAATTAATGGGGTGACATGCTTTTCTTCAAGCAATGCGTAGACTGATTTGCCATCAGGCGCAAAGCGGGGGAGATAAATATTACGATCAAGATGCGCCAACTTTCGTGTTTTACCGCTGTTTAAGTCGGCGAGCATCATCTGCCACGGGTGATAATACATCCATTTTTGCTCACCACCTTGCAGCCATACGAGTTGCTGACTGTCAGGTGACCATGCCGGTGGAGAAATCCAGTATGGGTCGCCATCTGAGCCGCTAAAGGTACTAACTTGCTTTTCCGTGCGCTCCCCTTCAAGAGAACGAACAAATACGTCGTAGTTGATCGAGCGATGCGTGTCTAAATCGCGACGAGAAAAATAGGCGATGGACTTGCCATTCGGTGCCCACGACGGCAACCAGTGATCGTAGTCACCCTCGGTTACTTGTGTCAGCTTTTGGCTGGCAATGTCATAGACAAATAGATGAGTGCGCTGACTGGTTAAATAACCAACACCGTCTTCGAGGTACTTAAAGCGGTTTACGACAACTGGCGCAGGGGTGCCAGCTTCGTTTGGCTTAGGTGCACCCACCGTCATAGTTAATAGCAATTGTTTGCCATCAGGTGACCATAGATAGCCGTCTACACTATGTTCAAGCTTCGTCAGTTGCTTGGTTGTGTTGTCCTCTAAGTTATAAGCGAAGACTTGCGTTAGGTCGTTTTCGTCTGTCGCCAGCCACGTCAGGTGACGTTGATCAGGGCTAAAGGCGGGAGACCATTCATCGTGCTCTGGCGTATTGGATAGATTACGCTGTTGTGAACCGTCACTGTTGGCTAGCCAGACATCGGAAGTAAACGCATCCGTTGGCTTATGTTCAGAGCTCACGGTGAAACTAAGCAATTCGCCGTCGGCAGAAAGCGAGGGCGCTGCAACATCAATCACAGCATTAGTGTCGGCAACCGTAAACGGTATTTTCTCTGCCTGTGCAGTGGCTAAAAAGGTTAGCGGTAAGCTCAGAGCAATAACTTGCGTTAGCTTCATTTTAGATGTCCCTCATAAACTTTGCGAGCGCGCGCAATGTCGCGCAGAATGGTTTCGCGCTCCCATTCCTGATTAAAATCTTTATTTGTTTCAACGTGTTGCTTCATGTTGTCGAGCCACGCAATAAAATAGGTGGCTTCTTCGCTGGCATCATAAGAACGTTCTTCGACATTTAGCCAAACCGGATTAGTCGTTGCATAAGTGGACGTATCTTGAACCTCGCGATTTGGAGCCTTGCGGTAGGCGCGAGCAAGAATCCAACCGGATGTTTCTGGCGTAAATTGGATGCGGTGGTCAGCGTGCTTACCGTTCTCGTCAATTGAAAGCGTTTCGACAACTTTGCCGTTGTGAATAATTTCGAGGCGCTCAACTTTGGTTAATGAGCGCAGGGAAACATCTAAATTAATGGCCTCATTTGCTTTGAGAGTGAGCGTTGAGCCTGGCGCTTGCTCATTGGCAAGAAAACCCAACAATGGACCATTGGTAACGAAGCCTTCGCCGTTATGAATAGCACGTTTAACTGTGGCTGGATTGCTCGGATCAACATCAGGTAAATAGCTTCGGTTTAGCCCAATAGGGCCGCGAACCGATGCATAATTACCCATAAAATCAGTGCCGCCGGCGCCAGTTAATTTGAAACCGAGGTTGAGCAAGCGGTACCAAATTTCATTGGTTATAAAGTGATCTGCAAATGAAACCACTTCAAAGTAATCGACTTTACCAAGCGCAACATCAAGCGGCAGACCGTGAGTTGTGATTTCTTTCGATGGGTCAGGAATCCAATCAAAGGGGTGTACGTAGCCGGTTAACGCGCTTTGTTGGTGTGCTAAATCAAGTATTTGTGTGTTGGCGGGGTAAGGCGAGGCAAGTCCCGTGTGCCAATAGGTTGAAAAGTCAGGCAGCAGATAGTGTGAATCAAGATGCACTAAGCCGAGGTGACCCCAATAGCTGGTGTGAAATTCCTGCGCCTGATACACAGAAACGCCATCACGATGATCCGGTTCAACTTTGAATTGACTGATATCTGGAATTCGTTCTTCTTTGTTGACTATCGTGTTGTAAACCAAATCGAGATCTTCAGCCAACGCGCCATCAATCAAGCTATCAACAGTTTGTAAATATTGTCCGCCGTAGTTCATGTGAACGTGAAAATCGGCACTAATGAACTTGCCAAACCGTTCCGGCAAACTGCTCTGTTTTAATGTCATAACGACTTCGTTGGTGTTTGAAAAAACTTGATTCGCTGATTTGTGCTCGAAACCATGCATTGCGAAAACTTCAAATTCACCAGCTGGAACATTGAGCGCACACTGTTGATGACAATGAAAATAATGGGTTTCGTGATCACCATGAACCGTATCAACATAATCATCCGCATGAATCCAAGCGTTATTCGGTGCATAGTGTCGGCCATCAGAGCCAAGCAGACTAATTCTGCCACTCAGTGGATTGCCGTTTTCGTCTTGTAGTTTCACGGTAACGCGTTGCATAGCCCGTTTATATTCGCGTTTTGCGGCTTCAATGATTTTGGTTTTGCCACCTACGAATTCATGTAACACCAACTGCGGACTGCCATTTTTATTCGAAATATAAGCTAGATGTTGATCATCGGTACTCCAGCGCGGGGCACGAATGTCGTATTCGCCAAAGGTAATGGGGAAGGGATAATCGCCATTGCGACTCGTAATCCAGAGTTGTTGGAATTGACGCCCCCGATAGCTTGCATACAACAAGCGCTTACCATCACTAGCAAGCTGAGGTGTTGCGGACCACGTTGTCTCTTCATCAATAAGCAGCTTTGCTTGCTCTGGATTATCGATAGGAACTTCCCAAATACCGCCAGATCCCCAAGCCGTATCTTTGTTGGTTACCAATAACAGCGACTTGCCGTCTGGTGTCCAAGAAGGATTCACCGCATGATCGGCTTGCGAATAGTAATAACGGTACTTCTCGGTAACATGCCCAGACATGACTGCGGTTTCATTTGTTAACGCTAGCGAGCCGTCGTTCTCTTTTATATCCGCAACAAAAACGCCCAAATGGCCCTGATCGTTGGTTCTGACATAGGCGATGCGTTGACCGTTCGGGCTAAAGCGGGGTTCAAAGTAGCTGTATTTAGCTTCACCTAGCGTGTGCTCTGTTTGCGTCGCTTGCGCATACGCCATTAGCTCAGTGCGGTTTTGCTGTTGGCGCACAAAAACGACGTGATTATTATCACTGCGCACATCCGGCTGAAAGTCATAGCCGTTTTGAGCGGTTAGCTCGATGGCGGTGTCGCTGTCGAGCGCCTGACGCCACAATGAACCAGCCATGCTATAAATGATTGCTTTGCCATCGGGAGTGAAGCTAAGGCCGCTTGGCCCATTGGTTAGCTGTGGCGCATACATTTCGCGCCAATAGTAGGTGTGAGGGTGTTTTACTTGCTCTAGAACTGGCACTCGAGCAGGCTGCTCGTTAGTTGAATTACTGGCTTGCGCTGTTGTGATAGCCTCAGGTGAGCAGCCAAGAATGCCGAGAATTGCAATGCTGCACGCGCTTAATTGGAGCGATAATAGCTTCATACATCCGCCTCCAACAACGTCATAAAAGAAGAGCCTGTCAGTTGCGTAATACAGTATTGCGGCTGTTCTTTAAAACCGACCCGCTCATAAAATTTTCGGCCTAATGGGTTATCGAAATCTACCGCTAAACGAAGGTGCTTCGCGTGCCACTGTTGCCCAGTTTTTGCCGCGGCTTTTAATAACCTTACGCCTAAGCCTGAACCGCGCTGATTCTTATCCACGTAGAGATCTTGAATATAAACACCAGCTTCGCCGCGCCAAGTTGAATATTCTGCAAAGAAGAACACCATACCGACGGCTTGATCCGTTGTTTCATCAATAGCAATGTGGGCATGAAAACCAGGTACTTTGGTAAGCGCAATGGCAGCTAAGTTTTCAGCTTTGCTGGTTAAGTCGTCGGCTTGTCCGAGACCGCTGGCTAGTTCTTTTAGCAAGCGTTGTAATTCGTTAGCATCATTAGCTGTTGCAGGGCGAATCGTTATCATAATGCGTTTACCTTTTCGGCACCTTTGAGTTGTAGCATCTCTCGTGCATCATCTGGTGAGGCCACCTGATGACCCAGTGCTTCAATAATGTTGCGAATAATGGCAACTTGTTCGGCATTGGTTTTGGCGAATTCACCACTAGGTAACGTCAAGCTATCTTCTAATCCGACGCGAACATGTCCACCGAGAACAATGCCCATGGTGGCTAATTCCATTTGGTGTTTGCCGGCTGCAAGAACTGAGAAGTGGTATTGATCGCCAAGTAATCTGTCGGCTGCTGATTTCATTGCCATTAAGTTTTCAGGCGTTGCTCCAGCGCCGCCCATAACACCTAAAACAAACTGCACATAAAGAGGACCAGTTAAAAAACCCTTACGTACAAAATAAGCCAGCGTTTCAATGTGGCTGAGGTCGTAACATTCAAATTCAAATTTCGCACCTAAATCATGGCCGAGGTGACAAATGGTGTTTTCAATGTCGGCATAGGTATTGGCAAAAATTCGCTCTTTAGTCGCCTCAAGTAGTTGTGGTTCCCATTCATGTTTCCAGTTGGAATATCGACGCTTCAAAGTAAAAATACCGAAGTTCATAGAACCCATGTTCAATGAACACATTTCGGGTGCCATTGCTGTAGCAGGGCGAAGGCGCTCCTCTAAACTCATCAGCGAACTACCACCGGTCGAAATATTCAACACAGCACGACTATTGGCTGCAATTTCAGGAATAAATCCACGGAAGTGCTCAACTTCTGCACTTGGTTGTCCGGTTTCCGGCACGCGAGCGTGTAAATGAATAATCGAGGCACCAGCTTCCGCTGCACCTATCGCCTGTTCAGCAATTTCCTTGCCGGTTACCGGCAGGTACGGAGACATTGTCGGCGTGTAGATTGAACCTGTGATGGCACTGGTTATGATGACTTTTCTACTCACTCGAACCTCTCATTAAAAAGTTGTTTATTTTTACTTGGTCATGTGATTAATTAATAAAATGATACACAAGTCAACCATAGTTTTGAGTAATGATATGACTGATGTGAAAGATGATAGCCCATTGTCGAGTAAGCCATTGCAGGGTTTCAGTTGGTCCGTGGACTGGAATTTGTTGCGTACATTTATGGTTATCGCAGAGTGCAACGGTATTACGCGCGCCGCAGAACAGCTGGGCTTAAAGCAGCCATCGGTAAGTAGTGCACTGCGTCGATTAGAAGAAGGCTTGCAGGTTCAACTTGCTGAGCGTGACCCGCGCAACTTTGTGTTAACAGCTGCCGGTGAAGCGCTTTATGCCGAATGCAAACAAATTTTTGGTTCGGTATCTCGTTTACCTGACTTGTTTTCAAGTTTAAGTGACGAAGTAACTGGCGAAATCCGTGTGTGTTTGGCGAGCCATGTCATCACCCCTTTGTTGGATGAAACACTTGCTGAATTTCATCAGTTGTACCCACAAACTCGTTTTTCAGTAACCGTACGCAGTAGTAGCCAAGTAGTTGCAGCGGTAAGCGATAAATCAGCAAGTTTCGGCGTTTGTTTAGCGCATGACTACGGTAATGAAGTGGAAGGCACGTTGTTTTACCGAGAACATTTTGGGTTCTTCTGCGGACCGCTACATCCTTTATTTGGCCGTTCCAACCTTCAACTGAGTGATCTTCGCGACTATGAAAGAGTGAGTTTCTACACCGATTCGGCAAACGGTTACCTGCGTTCGGTCGCATTATTGCGTCAGCAAGCCAATTTATCGGAGCAATTAGCGGGTGTTTCTGACCATTTGGAAGAAGTTCGCCGCATGATTGTAGCTGGCGTTGGTTATGGGCCACTGCCCATTCACGTGGTTGAGACAGATATTAAGACTGGGCGCTTATGGCAATTGCCGCCCTATACCGATACGCCAAGCATCGATATCCACTTGGTACGAAATCCTGATGCAAAACTGAATCGCGCTGAGGCTAAATTCCTCGAATTACTTCAGTTACGAATCAAACAAACACCACTGAACGAGCGCACATACGGCGCTTCATATTAACGCCTGTTATTATTAGGAATTTATTGCATGGCTGAATCACATTTATTCTATCAATCACGCTCACGTCGGCCGCTTTTAGATCGCGCGGAAGGTGTTTATATCTGGGATGTTTCGGGTAAGCGTTATCTTGATGGTTCAAGCGGCGCCATGGTCTCCAATATTGGTCACAGTAATCCCCGAGTTCTGGCCGCCATGCAGGCGCAGATGGCGAAATCAACGTTCGGCTATCGCATGCATTTCGAAAACGAGCCCGCCGAAGCGTTAGCCGCCAAAGTTGCCAGTTTAAGCCCTGTTGGTCATGACAAAGTATTCTTCGTTTCTGGTGGTTCTGAGGCAGTTGAGAGCGCCGTGAAGTTAGCGCGTCAATACGCTGTAGCAAAAGGTGAACCACAGCGCTGGAAAGTTATTTCACGTTCACCGTCGTATCATGGATCGACCATGGGAGCGTTGTCATTAACCAGTTACGGTCCGTTGAATGACCCGTTTATTCCGTTAACAACGGCGATGCCCAAAATACCCGCCCCGCAATGTTACCTAGACCGCGATGACTTGACTCACGAAGAACGCGGTCTTCGTTATGCCGAAATGTTACGGGCAAAAATCGAAGAAGAGGGTGCGGAATCGGTTCTTGCGTTCGTTATGGAACCAATCGGTGGGGCATCAACCGGTGCCTTAGTTGCGCCTGATTCGTATTACCGTCGCATTGCGGAAATCTGTCAGCAATACGGCGTTTTATTAATTTACGATGAAGTGATGACTGGTGTTGGCCGCACTGGAACTTTTTTAGCAGCTGAGCACTGGGATATTAACCCAGATATTGTTGCGCTAGCGAAAGGTTTTGGTGCTGGGTATGTGCCGTTAGGCGCAGTTACTGCGAAGAATCATATCGTTGAAGCAGTGCTCAGTGATGGCGGCTTCCAACACGGTTATACCTATGCGGGTAATCCCATTGCCTGCGCCACGGGCTTAGCCGTTTTAGAAGAAATTGAGCGTCAGAACTTAATGCAGAACGTCACTGTAATGGGCGCCAAGCTTAAGCAGGGCTTACAACAATTGCAGCAAACTTTCCCTGTCATTGGTGATGTACGCGGTAAAGGCTTGCTGACCGCCATTGAGCTGGTGGCTGACCCGGTGACAATGACGCCACTGCCGGCGTCGCGAAATGCCTTTTTACAACTGACTGAGCTTGCTTACGAGCAAGGCTTGGTTATCTACCCACGCCGCACGCGCGGCGGCTACGAGGGCGATCATGTACTGATTTGTCCGCCGTTCATTGTTGATGATAACCACATTGACGAAATTCTCGAGAAACTCACCGTAAGCATGAAGCAATTTATGCGTGAGCTAAGACTATAGAAAGGAATTGTTGTGAAAGCGTTCTTACATAATGACCAGAAGTGCCATTATCCCAAACATTATTTGGTGAATGGTGTATTTGTCGATAATCCGGAACATCCAGCACGTATTGACCACTTGAAAGATGGGGCGCTTGCTGCCGGTTGCGAATTTCAGCAACCTGTTGATGTTGGTTTAGGACCGATTGCTGCGGTGCATACGCCGGAATATCTCCATTTTTTACAGCATGCACATCGTCGTTGGAGCTACATTGAGGGCGCGTCAGATGCTGTTGTGGCGGATATTCGTCCGGTTGCGCGCGATGGTTCGTATCCTGCATCAGTAGTCGCGCAAGCGGGATATCATATGTCTGATGCGGCAGCACCGATTGGCGCAGACACTTGGAATAGCGCTTGTTGGAGTGCTTGGACGGCTGTGGCTGCAGCGCAGGCGGTCTTGC
This sequence comes from Pseudidiomarina marina, assembly GCF_044807045.1. Classification (NCBI taxonomy): domain Bacteria; kingdom Pseudomonadati; phylum Pseudomonadota; class Gammaproteobacteria; order Alteromonadales; family Idiomarinaceae; genus Pseudidiomarina; species Pseudidiomarina marina. Next base: position 1,512,040 of record NZ_CP085233.1, read on the forward strand.
ACGGTGAAAACCACGCTTATGCGTTATGTCGTCCACCGGGTCATCATGCCAGCGCGGAAGTAGCCGGCGGTTTTTGTTACTTCAACAACAGCGCCATTGCCGCCGTTCAGTTGCAGCAAAAATATCCACGTGTTGCGATTTTGGATGTGGACTTGCACCACGGCAACGGCACTCAGCAAATCTTTTATAAACGTGACGATGTGTTCACCGTATCGATTCATGCTGACCCGGTACGTTTTTACCCGTTTTTTTGGGGGCATGCCGACGAGCGTGGCGAGGGGCGAGGACTCGGTTATAACCTGAACCTGCCATTACCGCGCCAATCCGATGACAAAGCATTTTTAAAGGCGTTGAACACCGCATTGGCTCGCATTGAAGCCTTTGCTCCCGATGCGTTGGTGGTGGCGTTGGGAATTGATGCGTCAATTGATGACCCAATTGGTGGGTTGGCGGTATCAACTGACGGTTTCCATCACATTGGTCAAGCGATTAAAAGTTCGTTTGGTGGCCCAACAGTGATTGTACAGGAGGGCGGCTACATCAGCTCTTCTTTAGGTGCGAACCTGACAGCATTCTTACGTGCATACACACAAAAATAATTATAAAAAAGGAGATGCCCGTGTCAGATAACACAGAACAACAAGCACGAGAGCCATCACTACTTGTTGCAGCATTACCCATTCTATTCCTGATCTTATTGCTCGGCTTAGCGGTTGTGCTGTTTGGCGACAACGCTTCTAGCGGGCCTAGTCAACTCGCCTTGATCTTTGCTGCGGTATTTACTGCAGCCATTGGCTTGCTACTTGGGCAGAGCTACGATGAATTAGAACAGGCAATGATTCGCAGTATCTCGCTGACGTTTAAAGCATGCTTAATCTTGCTAATGGTCGGTTCAATGATCGGCGCCTGGATGCTGGCGGGCACTGCGCCAGCAATTATTTCGTTTGGCCTTGGCATATTAGACCCAAGCTGGTTTTATCCCGCCTGTTTTATTATTTGCGCGTTAGTTTCTGTCTCTATAGGAAGCTCTTGGACAACAGCCGCAACTGTTGGTTTGGCGCTTATCAGTATCGCTCAAATATTAGGCTTGCAACCTGAAATTGCGGCTGGAGCAATTATTTCAGGTGCCTATTTTGGTGACAAAATGTCGCCACTTTCAGATTCAACAAACCTAGCACCAGCCATGGTGGGGGCGGATTTGTTTAGTCATATTCGGAATATGCTCTGGACCACGATCCCGGCGGCAGTCATTTCCGTCATTTTGTTTAGTTTTATTGGTAGCGATGTTACGGATGCTGCGGGTACGTTACGTGAAATTAAACAAACGCAGGCGTTATTAGGCTCGCAGTTTTATTTGGGCTTTTTCGCCTTTGTTCCATTGATTCTGTTGCTCGTTCTGGCTTGGAGTAAAGTCCCAGCGTTACCAACTATTGTTGCCGGCACCGTTGCGGGCTGCATTATCGCGGTGGTGTTTCAATCAGACGTCGTGTTGCAATTCGCCGATCCCGCAGGTGAGATGGCGGCAGGCATGGCCTACTTTAAAGGCATTTGGGCAGTCATGACCTCCGGTTTTGTCGCGTCGGTCGGCAATGAAACATTAGATTCGCTGTTATCGCGTGGCGGTATGGAAGACATGCTCACTACGGTGTGGCTGATTATTTCTGCGATGTGCTTCGGCGGCATGATGGAAAAAACCGGCCTTTTACAGCGATTAGTAAAAGCAGCATTGAGCAGCGTAAAAGGTACCGGTTCGTTGATCCTTGTAACGGTTTTAACCTCCATCGGCTTAAACGTGGTTGCAGCCGACCAGTACATCGCCATTGTATTACCTGGGCGGATGTATCAATTGGAATTTGAACGTCGTGGCTTAGCACCTGAGAGCTTGTCTCGTACCCTAGAAGATGCGGGCACCATGACATCACCGCTTGTGCCTTGGAACACCTGTGGTGCGTTCATGGCAGCCAGCCTCGGCGTTGCAACCTTTGATTATGCGCCATGGGCATTCTTATGTTTGCTGACGCCTGTGATTGCCGTGGCGTATGGCTTCTTTAATGTTCGGATTATGCGCGTGAGCCCCGCCACCGCTTAAAAAGAGGAGGGGTGCAGTCCAAGGACTGCACCCCTCCTTCCACGCCACTTCAGGAGTATTCGATGAGTGCAGATTTTATAGTTGAAGCGCTTGAACTAGGGCTACTTGAGTCCAGTTGGTTTGATGGCAAAACGGCTGGTGATGGACGCTTCGCGGTGAATAATCCGGCGAGCCAAAAAGACGTTGCTTGGTTGCCAGAGCAATCGACCGAAGAAGCCGAGCGATGCGTTATCGCTGCTGCAGGTGCATTTGAAACTTGGGCAGAGGTGCCGGCGCGGCAGCGCTCAACACTATTGCGGCGCTGGGGCGATGCGTTGTTAGAACATCGCGAGCTGCTGGGGCAAATCTTGAGTCTTGAACAAGGCAAACCGCTGAGTGAAGCGATAGGTGAAATCGACTACAGCGCAAGCTACTTGCATTGGTTTGCTGAGGAAGCACCGCGCGCATACGGCGATACGATTCCAGCTCCAGATTCGAGCAAGCAGATTATGGTGATAAAGCAGCCGGTGGGAGTGGTTGGCGTGATTACGCCTTGGAACTTCCCGATGGCCATGCTGGCTCGTAAAGCTGCGGCGGCGTTAGCGGCTGGTTGTACCGTTGTTGCCAAGCCTGCGCACGAGACGCCGCTGTCAGCTTTTGCGTTAAGAGCGTTGGCTTTGGTTAGTGGCTTGCCCGCCGGCGCATTTGAACTTGTTGTTGGTACTGATTCCGCCGCTATCGGTAAAGTTTTAACGCAACATCCAGCTATTGCCAAATTTAGCTTCACTGGGTCAACACGGGTCGGTCGATTACTTGCCCAGCAATGTGCAAGTACCGTCAAACGCGTTTCTTTGGAGCTCGGCGGAAATGCACCCTTTATTGTGTTCGATGATGCCGACCTTGAAGCCGCTGTAGAAGGATTTATGTTGGCGAAGTTCCGAAATACTGGGCAAACCTGTGTCTGCGCCAATCGATTACTGGTTGATGAATCGGTAGCGGATAAGTTTATCTCATTACTTCAGGCAAAATTATCGCAACTCGAAGTAGGGCCGTTGATTCATCCCAAAGCGGCGGAAAACTTACAACAGCTTGTAATGCGAGCAGTAGCTGATGGCGCACGAATTTGTACAGAAACAAAAGCGGTATCAGGCGCTTGGTTTGCACCCGTTGTTGTTGATAACGTCGCGAACGACTCTGAATTAGCACAAAGTGAATTGTTTGGCCCAGTTGTAAGTATTGTGCGCTTTGCAGACGAAGCTGAAGCCTTATATATGGCGAATGATACGGAATATGGTCTTGCTGCTTATGTTTATACCCGCGACGTTGGACGCTGCATGCGTATGGGTCGGAAATTACAATTTGGCATGGTTGGCATCAACGACGCCGCCATTTCAAACGCTGCGGCACCATTTGGTGGCATGAAACAAAGTGGATACGGTCGTGAAGGCTCAAAATACGGGCTTGATGACTACCTTGAAACAAAATATCTAAGCTTCGGTGGCTTGGCACAGTAATATCTGCAGGAGAAACAAAGAATGACAACGAATAATCAACTGCAACAGCGCAAACAAGCCGTTATCGCTCGCGGCCAAGGCAATGTTTACCCGGTGTATGTGGCGAAAGCGAAGAATGCCGAAGTTTGGGATGTTGAGGGCAAACGCTACATCGATTTAGGAACTGGTATTGCGGTGTGTAACACGGGGCATTCACATCCGGCGGTGGTGGCAGCGGCAACCAAGCAACTGCAAGAGTTTTCGCACACTTGCGTGATGGTTAATCCATACGAAGTAGCAATTGAACTTGCCGAGAAATTAACGACTTTAGCGCCCGGCAATACGCCTAAAAAAGCAGTGTTTGTCAGTACCGGTGCTGAGGCTGTGGAAAACTGCGTGAAAATTGCGCGATCAGCGACAGGACGACGCGGGGTGATTGCATTTACCGGAGGATTTCATGGTCGTACAAATTTGGCGATGGGATTAACCGGTAAAAATGCACCTTATAAATCAGGTTTTGGTCCTTTCCCTGGCGATATTTATCATGTGCCGTTTCCTAACGAAGCGCACGGCGTCACTGTTGCTGAAACACTTGGTTTTTTGAAGCATTTGTTTAAGGCTTCGATAGAACCGTCTGATGTGGCAGCCATTATTGTCGAACCGGTGCAAGGTGAGGGCGGATTTTATATGGCATCGCCTGAGTTTCTGCAGGCATTACGTGCTTTATGCGACGAGCATGGCATGTTGTTGATTCTTGACGAGATACAAACTGGGTTTGGTCGTACAGGGCGGATGTTTTGTGCCGAGTACAGTGACGTTGAAGCTGACCTTATGACTATGGCGAAAGGAATTGCTGGTGGCTTGCCACTGGCTGCGGTAGTTGGAAAAGCTGAAATCATGGATGCGGCGCATCCAGGCGGTTTGGGCGGTACTTATGGTGGTTCACCGGTTGCGTGTGCCGCAGCGCTTGCGGTATTGCAGGTTATTGAAGAAGAGCAATTAGTTTCACGCGCGAGCTGGGTTGGTGAGAAATTTTCTACCGTTTTGCATGAGCTTCAACAGGAATTTCCGTCATTGATTTTAGAAGTGCGTCAAGTGGGTGCGATGATCGCACTTGAATTAGTAGTAGACGGTGATGCAGCGCAACCCAATGCCGCATTAGTGCAGCGGATTATTAGCTTGGCGCCGGAGTACGGGTTGATTCTATTGGCCTGCGGGTACTACGGGAATGTAATTCGATTTTTGCCTGCTCTGACAATTGAAGAACCAATTCTTGATGAAGCGCTTGAGCGTTTTGAGACCTTATTCCGCCACGCCGTGGAGTAAGAGGTGGGGTGCAGTCCTTGGACTGCACCCTTATTTTTACCAATGATATGAAGCAGTTAAGAAAGTATGATTCTCTTCGCTACTAACAATGCTGTAACCAAGACCAACGCTGACATTTGAATTGATGAAGTAACGTCCGGCTACGCTGATTTCCTGACTATCCATGTTGCCGACATCGTAGTGGCGAATACTGGCGTCGACCTCGAGCGAATCGGTAAAGCGGTTACGTACACCAACCTTTAGGTTCCAGCCTGTCTCATCAGCACCGAAATCTCCGAATGTATCGGTTTTGATAACGGCTTCAACCCACGCGAGACCACCAGAAATATAAGCGGTGGTGTTACCCTCGTTATAAAATTTATAACCCACGTTTCCGTACAAGCGCGAAATCTCAGCTTTAGCACGATAAATAATGTCGTCCATTAATGCTTCTTCATAATCTTCAGACGCTGTCATGTAATCAGCGGTAACGAACCAATCGTTTCCAAAAGATTGGCTGAATGAAGCAGTCAAACCGTTGACTGATTCATCCTCATAATCAGCACTTAAATAACCGCCACTGATAAAATCAAAACTCGGCGAAGTTGCTGTTTGAGCAAAAGCCAAGGTTGATGAAGTAGCTAAAGCGATGGCTAACGCGCAATTTGTCCATTTATTCACGAGAAATTCCTTGTTGTAGTTTTGGGGGACTTCAACTGCAGTCTATGTGTGGATATATCTTTTAGGCAATAGATTGATTTGTAAGAGATTGTAAGTTTACAGAAAAGAAGGTGGGGTGCAGTCCTTGGACTGCACGTCTCTTATTCTGGGCGAAGATCGCCGTGCAGGAACTTACATACGAATACGACTTTCCCGTATTTATTGAATGACCATTTAATACACGCCTGTATGGCTTCCATCACGTCATCGAAGTCACCAAAAACTTGGGTGCTGAGTGTATTGGTGATGATGTGAATGTTTGGGTGCTTCGTCAGTTCATCAATAAACTCGCGAATTGGGTCTATGTAATTTTCAGCTAACGGATATTTGCTGATGTCGACAGTCAGTTTCATTTCGCACTTCCTCTTGTTTGGTTCCACTGATTATAGAGAAAAGAAGGGTGCAGTCCTAGGACTGCACCCCTCCTCGTACCACCAAGTAGGTATTGGCTGCTCCAAGAAATACCCCTGATTTTCTTGTGGTTACATTTATTGATCGCGATCAATTTATTTCGACAGTGACCCTATAAAATGTGCGGAAATTACTAAGGAGAGCTGTATGAAAAAGTCATTATTAGTTTGTAGTTTAGTCGCCATTATTGGCGCAGCACCGGCTTACGCAGATACATTCAGCGTGAATGTTGGCGCCATCGGCGTTATGCCAAGTGATAGTAGCTCGAACCTGCCAGTTATTGAATCTATTGCTGGATTTGAAACCGGCAGTACCGGCGTCACGGTTGATAACAACACCCAACTTGGTATCACCATCGACTACAAAATGACGAACAATTGGACGTTAGAATTAGTAGCGGCAACACCATTCAGCCACGAAATTCATGGTACTGGGGTGTTAGCAGGCATGAAGATTGGTGAAACGAAACATTTGCCACCGACATTATTAGCCCAGTATCACTTCGATATCGGCTCAGAAAACGTAAAGCCATTCGTTGGATTCGGCTTGAACTACACCACGTTCTTTGAAGATAACGTATCGAACGAATTGGTTTCGACTCTTGGGGCGCTAGGCGTTGCAACCGCTGACGACCACGTCGATTTGGCACTGTCAGACAGCTTCGGTTACGCGCTACAAGCGGGCTTGAACTGGAAGTTAACAGACGAGTGGGGTGTGCATGTGATGGTATCGAAAATGGATATCGACACCGATGCCGACGTTCGTTTGAACGGCACTACTATTGAAAGCGTAGCCGTTGAAATTGACCCAACTGTGGCGATGGTAGGTGTGCGCTACACCTTCTAAGGCTAACCGCTCGAGTGACGAAAGAGGAGGGGTGCAGTCCAAGGACTGCACCCCTCTTTTTTATAGTTTTTGCGCGATTTTTTCGCTAATAGCGCGAATACGCTGACCGCCGATTAAAACCAATAAGCCAGCAATTGGCCAAGCGATATAAAACGCTGTAAACCAACGACCCCAAAATCCAGAGTCAAAGCCGGTGTTGATCCACGTGATTAAACAGGTCATCAACAACGCCATGTAACAGCTCATTAAGGCTGGGAAAATCAATTTCTTCATCGCAGCTTACCACCGTAATTTAGTAACTACTTAAATACAATGGCGCAGAGTTTATAAGATCTGTAGGTAAAGTCAAAGGTGAATGTGATAGAGGTGAAAAAGCGGCAGAAAGGTGCAGTCCAAGGACTGCACCCGTCTATTTAGCCAGCGTTGGAAACTGGCGTAGGATATTGTTCTACAACTTCGTAGTTAACATTCAGCGTACCAACTTCTTCCATAATTGCGTTAACTGTACGAGGTATGAATTGGCTCGAGTCACCCACGATGCTACGTGCAAGTGTTGCACCGAGCATTTCAGCGCTAAATGCGCCGCTTTTCTTTATAAATGTGGTGTAAATGCTCAATCGATATCCTTCAGTGTAAGGAATCAAGCAAGCAAAGAATGTTGTCTTCTCACCTTGCGCCGCCATACCTGTATTTGCTGCGTTAATAGTTAGAATCGAATTTTTACAGCTTGGACGCTGCGGTAATTCACCAACAAATGCAGCCAAGTTGCCAGTTACTTGCGGGCGAGTTAATTCAAATCTACCCGGTTCAGTTGGCAAAGGGTAAGGAGGTATATCGCGAACTGCTTTTACGCTACTTGTTTGAGACTGAATACCCTTCACAATTGCATTTGAGATAATATCGCCTGGCACATCATGGCCTTTAAGATCATAAATAATATATGACTTTGAAGTTTCTGTGGTTGGGGTAGTAGAGGCGCAGCCAGAAAGGCCGATAATTGCAATTGAAGAAGCAAGTATTAGTTTATAGTTTTTCATTAGAAGTCCATTTTTTTAATTATTGTAAAGAATCCGTAAATATACGGTGACCGAATCATATTGATATAGAGAGATGTAATCAAGTTATTAACAAATCAACTGATTGAAAATTAAACAGTTTGTCATTGATTTATAGAGCGTGATCAAATTCTTCAGCTTCACGTATTGTTATTAACAATCATTTGTAGTCAGTTGGAGTGCTCGTGGCGACACAACTTATTCTTTTTTACGATGGCGGGTGTCCGCTGTGCGTAAAAGAAATGAAGCATTTAAAAGCCAAAGATACACGGCAGCAACTCAAGTTTGAGAATATTTGGGCGGCCGATTTTGCACAGCGTTATCCGCAAATTGATGTAGCGGAAGCCAACCGTATTTTGCATGGGCAAAAAGCAAACGGTGAGATGATTTATGGCCTAGATGTGACGCACGCAGCGTGGTCGGCAGTCGGGCGTGGCTGGATGACGGCGATGTTACGCTGGCCAGTCATCAAATGGTTTGCAGACAAAGGCTATTTGTTCTTTGCCCGCAATCGTAACGGCATTTCGAAGTTAATCACCGGTAAGGAGCGCTGCCTACAGTGCTCTCTTGATGAATAACCAAGGACGAATAACCAATAACGACTAACCAATAACGCTTTTAAAGGTGTTGATTCAGCCACTGCACCAATTGCGCCGGGCCCATCGCTCCGGCTTGGCGCGCAACTTCTTGTCCGTTTTTAACCACCATTAATGTCGGAATACTCCGAATCATAAAGTGCTGAGCCAAATGAGGCTCCGTTTCGGTACTAACCTTCACGAAGCGAGCTTTCTCAGCATATTGCTGCGCAACCTGTTCGAATATCGGTGCGAATTGCTTACATGGCCCGCACCAACTCGCCCAAAAATCCACCACTAATGGTAGATCGCTGTCGCGATGCAAGCGAAACTCATCGGCGTTAACAGCAAACGCTTTTCCAGTAAAAAGAGGCGCTTTACACGCACCGCATTTCGCTTCACTCCTCGGTTTATCGGTAGCGACACGATTCTTCTTGTGGCAAATGGGGCATGCCACGATGATATTGTCAGACATATACTTTCTCTTTAAGAAAACTCTATACCAAGTATATGGGCTCTAACTTGAATTAATTCAAGGAAATAAAATGTAGAAGGTTTTTAACTGGGGAAATAAAGATGAGGATTCATCTGTTGATGCAATATCCGAACGATGACAACGTCAGAACTTAAATTGTCTTTTTTAATGATACGATAGAAGAGAGCGTGGTGGTTGTGATTAAAGCGTCGAACTCCCTCCGATATATCATCGCACTCATATCCAATCATTGGTGAACTCACCAGCAAATCCATGATTTTTTCAAGGTCCAACAAATAGCTTTGTGCGTGCAGCTCTCCAAAGTTTACCAACGTATATTCGTATATCTCAGCGAAATCTTCAGCTGCAAGTGAGGAGAGTTTATAAGCCATGCTTTTGCTTTACTTGATTAGCTATGTCGCGAAGGGATAATTCGCTGATGCCACTAGCTTCGCCTTCAGCAATAGCGTTGCGCAGCATATGAAGTTGGCGCTCTTGTGCTTCAAGCAAACGTAACGCTGATCGTACTACCTCGCTGGTGGAGCCATAGCGACCGGATTCAATGAGCTCGTTAACGAATTCATCAAGTTGAGAACCAATAGTGATACTTGTTGTGCGTGCCATCGTCATACCCAAGAAGGTGTGTGAATAATTAACACAATCATAGCGGGTTATTGAACAGAAGCAAATTCAAGGCATAAAAAAAGGAGCTCAAAAGAGCTCCTCATTATCAAGCAAAACTATCGGCGATTAAACGGCAACGATGTTTTCAGCTTGTGGGCCTTTAGGACCTTGAGTGATCGAAAACGATACACGTTGGCCTTCGGCTAAGGTTTTGAAACCGGTGCTAGCAATTGCGCTAAAGTGAGCAAATACGTCTGCGCCACCTTGTTGCTCAATAAAACCAAAACCTTTTGCTTCGTTAAACCATTTTACAACGCCAGTTACTGTATTAGACATAATATTAATCCTGAAAATTTAAAAATTTGCTGCCATGGCAAATGCCACTGACAGAGTCATGCGGGGTAAAAAAAGGAAATTTAAAGCTACAGGACGAAGAATAATGCTAATAATGCGACGTAGAGGAGATTTAACTTGCTGTTTCTAACCAACGCCGCCCACTCTACGCTGATTCCTAGATAAGTCAAACTATATTTCAAAGTCTGTCTTTTGCGTTTAATCAAACATTTCCGTATAATCCGCCGCTTCTTAAATTGGGTAGTTCTTACATGGGGTAAGAACGAGCACGGAGAAAGTTGGTTTGTTCAACCTTACGCCACCCTAGCGTTCATATTTTCTTTAAACGTTGCGTTTAATCTCTTTAATAAACAAGAGTGTGAACGTGGCGCATTTCTGTATTTCTGTTTTATTTAAAATACCTTTAATCAATAAGCGAAAATAAACTTATGTTCAAAACCATTCAGAACCAGTGGTTTTCGAATATCCGTGGCGATCTGCTCGCGGGTATTGTCGTAGCCCTTGCTCTTATTCCTGAGGCGATAGCCTTCTCGATTATCGCCGGCGTTGATCCGAAAATAGGGCTTTATGCTTCGTTCTGTATTGCCGTGATCATTGCGTTTACTGGTGGTCGTCCTGGCATGATTTCAGCCGCAACCGGCGCAATGGCGTTGTTGATGGTCACCTTAGTGCGCGACCATGGCCTTGAGTATCTATTGGCTGCCACATTATTAACCGGTGTGCTTCAAATTGGAGCAGGGTACTTAAAACTGGGCTCGTTGATGCGGTTTGTTTCGCGCTCGGTGGTGACTGGCTTCGTTAACGCGCTCGCTATTTTGATTTTTATGGCGCAACTACCTGAGCTGACCAACGTAACTTGGCATGTGTACGCCATGACGGCGGCCGGACTTGGTATTATTTACCTATTCCCGTACGTGCCTGTCATCGGCAAGATGTTGCCGTCGCCGTTGGTGTGCATCATCTCGTTAACCGTTGTGGCTATTTTCTGGAACATTGACATTCGTACTGTTGGGGATATGGGCCAGTTACCGGATACCTTGCCAATTTTCCTATGGCCTGATGTACCGCTGAACCTAGAAACCTTAGCCATTATCTTTCCGTACTCTGCTGGTTTGGCTGTGGTTGGTTTGCTCGAATCACTGATGACAGCGACCATCGTTGATGACCTAACCGATACACCAAGTGACAAAAACCGTGAGTGTAAAGGACAGGGTATCGCCAACATCGGTGCTGGTTTGATGGGCGGTATGGCTGGCTGTGCGATGATTGGTCAGTCGGTGATTAACGTGAAATCAGGCGGTCGCACCCGCTTGTCGACGTTAACGGCTGGTATTTTCCTGATGGTCTTGATTCTTGTGCTGGACGAATGGCTCAAACAAATACCGATGGCGGCGCTCGTTGCTGTGATGATCATGGTCTCCATTGGTACCTTTAGTTGGGACTCCATTCGTAACCTTAAGAAACACCCGTTGTCGACCAACATTGTGATGGTCAGCACCGTCGTGGTTGTTGTGGCAACTCACAACTTAGCGATTGGTGTTGGCGTGGGTGTATTACTTGCTGCCATGTTCTTCGCGAACAAAATTGGCCACTTTATGAGTGTGACATCAACCATTGATGAATCAGGCAGCGAACGCCGTTATCAGGTGATCGGTCAGGTATTTTTCTCTTCTGCTGATAAGTTTATTGACTCGTTCGACTTTAAAGAAGCGCTGGATAAGGTCATTATTGACCTCACGAAAGCACATTTTTGGGACATCACTGCGGTAGGAGCGCTTGATAAAGTTGTGCTCAAATTCCGTCGCGAGGGCGCTGAAGTCGAGGTGCAAGGGCTCAACGAAGCCAGCGCGACCATCGTCGACCGTTTTGGTGTTCATGATAAACCCGACGCTGCCGACAGCATTATGGGCGGCCATTAGAATAATAAGGGATGATTATGTCTTACGTAGTTAGCTGTATTGATGGCGCTTCGCGCAACACAGCCGTGTGTGAATATTCCGCCTGGGCGGCGAAGCAATTGGCTGCGCCAGTGATGTTATTACATGTTTTAGATGAGCTAAAAACGCAGGCTGAAACCGAGCTTTCTGGCAATATTGGTTTGGGTACGCGTGAACATTTGCTTGAGCAACTCGCTGAATTGGATGCACAGCGCGCGAAAGTGGCGTTGGAGCACGGTCATGTGTTGTTGCAACTAGCCGATGAAAAGTTAAAGAAGTTGGGTGTGAGCGACGTGACACAGCGTCAGCGCCACGGCGAGCTTGCTGAAAACTTGTTAGCGTTGGAAGGTGATGTGCGTCTTGCAGTGTTAGGTCTGCATGGCGAAGCATCGGCGAATCAACTGCATCAAGTAGGAAGCCAGTTGGAAACCGTGATTCGCACGGTACATCGCCCGCTATTATTAACACCAGATACGTTCAACGAGCCGCGCTCAGCCATGCTCGCTTTCGATGGCAGCAAAACCACCGAGAAGGGCGTTGAAATGCTCGCGCAAAGCCCATTGTTTAAAGGCATGCCGGTGCATGTGGTGATGGTTGACGCTGACACCGCGAACAACTGGGAAAAACTCAAGTGGGCGGAAAAGGCTCTGAGTGAAGGCGGCCACGAGGTTCACGTCGCGCTGCGTGCCGGCGACGTGGAAGCGACCTTGCACCAGTATCAAACCGAACACAACATTGACCTCATGGTCATGGGCGCATTCGGCCACTCGCGCATTCGCCAATTCTTGGTAGGTAGTACCACCATGGCGATGCTGAAAGAGAGCCGCACCCCAACCCTCGTACTTAGGTAAAGGAGGGGTGCAGTCCTTGGACTGCACCCCACTTATTTGACGTTCGTCGCGTCGCTGATATCAACCAAATCCCAAGCGCTAGGGTAACGATAGAGGCGCTTCCCGGCATTCGGGTAATCGCTAACATCAGCTTGTAGCCTGTTGCCAACAACTAAGCACTGTAGCGGTTCGGCGCCAGTCGCATGCATTGAGTGCGGTACGTGATCAATCGGGCAGCCGATAAAGTCGCCGGCGCCAATTGCATGCTGTTCTTGCCCAATGGTCACAATTCCTTCCCCTGAAAGCACGTAAATCGCTTCCTCTTCGAAATGATGAAAGTGATGTTCAGTGGAGTCGTGCCCTGGTTGTATTGTAATTAAATGAATACCGAGCGACTTCATTCCAGTGGCATCGCCGAGTGATTTATTCAGTCGTTGTGCATTCGGATTGAGAAAATGGATTTTATGCTCATCTGGCATCGCGTCGATATCTGACTTCTTCAATAGCATATTTTCGTACCTGCTGAACTGTGAAATTGGTTTGGAACGGAATAATAACTCGAATTTGAAGATACACGACACGTTCTGTCGCTGACATCCTGTATAGTTCTGATGTTGTAAAAATATTAAAAAATAATTAATAAAAAGAGAAGTAATGACCTCATCGTCCATTTGCCAAATTATTCATCAACTCATGCGCTTGCATACACTGCCGTGTGCAGACTCTGCGGCAATGCAGAACCGTCAATCACGATTTGATGCATTACATGCCGAGCTTGATAAACGTGGCTACACAGGATCGCGTCCATCGCGTCAATTACAGCGCATGTGCGTTGAGACCATTAATGCCGCGCTATTTGAGACTGACCCGATGAACACGTGCTGCAAAGAAAACAATTGCCAAGATGAGTATGAGGAAATTGCAGCAAAAGTACTACAGCATATTCAACAGGGTATGGTCATGGAGGCCGCACTTGACCAAGCGCTATGTGCAAGCTTTGGTGACGATATGGTGAATGGGGCACAAATTGAGACAGTGATGTATGCGTTGACCGGCATGTCTGGTGAAGGACAACGGTAATGTTGGATACAATTTTTCAGGCACTTTTTGAGAACGAACAGTTAATGACGAACCTTGGTCTTGTGGCCGTAATGCTGTTGTTGATCACAATTTTCAAAACACCGTGGTTCAAAGGCAAAGTTGGTGAATTTTTAGTGAGCCTTGCCGCTAAGATTCACTTGGATAAAAATACCTACCACATCATTAACGACGTGACATTACCTAGCGGCGAGGGCACGACGCAAATCGATCACATTATCGTTTCGATTTATGGCGTATTTGTTGTTGAAACCAAATTTTTTAGAGGCTGGATATTTGGTTCTGAGAAGGAAAAAATTTGGACGCAAACCATTTATCGAAATAAGTACAAGTTTCAAAATCCCCTGCATCAGAATTACAAACACGTGCAGACCTTGAAACAGCTTTTGCAATTGTCAGACGAACAAATATTCTCATTGGTCGTGTTCACCGGCGATAGTCAATTCAAGTCAGCAATGCCGGAGAATGTTGCTTTTGGCGGGCGATATGTAAATTACATATTGTCTAAAACCACTCAGGTTCTGACTGAAGAGCAAGTAAACAGCATTATTCATGCGATTCAAAACCAAGCATTGATAAAGTCATTTACCACCAATAGAGCCCATAAAAAACACGTACAAGAGCTTCGAACTAAGCAGACGTCACCTGTAACGGATAGCTCAGAGCCTGTTTGCCCAAAATGCGGCTCTAGCATGGTTAAGAGAACGGTAAAACGAGGCGAACATGTAGGGCGACAGTTTTGGGGCTGCTCTGAATTTCCGAAATGCCGCGGGGTGGTGGCGTGAAGGGCTGGTATGAGCGAGGAGCGGACTAAATTACAGTCCACGAGAGCGTCAGCTGCTCGCTGCGGCCGGCCAGTTTAGCGTCACATTTAAAAAGCGCTGAGCGTCGGGCAAGTAGTTACCACCGTAAAATACACAATGTTTGCTAGCCACTTTGAAAGCTCAGATACAGAGCCTAATTTTCAATTTGGCTTAATTTGTAACCATGTTATAACGAACCTTTCCCAATTAATCACAAAAAGGGCAATGTGCGATGGATAGCATAGCAGTGTACCTACCTTTAGGCCTTTTTGCCGTATCGATTATCTTAGCTTTTTACGGTATTTCCAAAAACAAAGAATACCAAACACGCATGAAGTACATTGCGCAACGAGAGTCTATGTTATCGGACGAATCAGTTGACGAGCGCCTCTCCAGACAGTTAAAGCAAAAAGGATATTTTCAGGAGAAACAGCGTGTGGGGCGCGACTACTTGGATAAACTTGAGAAAGCGATTGAACCAACAACCGCGCAACTAAAGCGAATTGAAGTGGGTTTGGTACCTCCTATTTTTCGGTTCGACGACAGTGAAGGTCTAAAAGAGAGCATTCGAAAGTGCCGAAAAGAACAGTTTGAGTGTATTCGCTCAGGTTTAGCAACAGATTCATATACTCGGTGGGAGTGGATGGGAAGTCGCTCAGATGGGAACCGTATGATCAGTGATTATCGAAAATTGTTACTCGATGCTTTTAATGCTGAGTTTGAGGTTATCCGGCGACAAATGCGGGCGGCCACGTTTGATAAAGCCTTGGAGAAGCTAGAACGGTTAGTTGATCAGCTTTCCAAGCTTGGTGAGACAGCGGGGGTTCAAATATCGCGGCGTTATGCATTGCTTAAAGAAGATGAACTTAAGTGTTGGCATACAGAGCTTGACCATCGCGAAGAGCTCAAGCAGGAGCGTAAGCGGCAGAGAGAGTTATTGCGTTCTCAGCAAAGTTCGGGGGACGATTCTGAAGAGTTGTCAGAAGAGATTGCATCACGGGATATTGAGTTACTTAAAGCGCAGAAGAAGGCTGAGCAGCTGGCAGGAGCTGAGCGGGCGCGATTAGAGCGGATGATTGAAGATATCAAGGCGGAGAAAGCGCGGTTAGAAGAAAAGCAGACTCGGGCGATGTCACAAGCGCAGATTACGCGAGCCGGTTATATTTATGTCATCTCGAATAACGGCAGTTTTGGTGAAGGTGTGGTTAAGATTGGTATGACTCGGCGCTTAGAGCCAATGGATAGGGTGCGAGAACTTGGTGATGCATCAGTGCCGTTCAGATTTGATGTCCATGCGCTGTTTTTTGTTGAAGATGCTCCAACATTAGAAAATACACTACATAATGTCTTTAATGATCGACGGGTGAACACGCAGAACTTCCGTAAAGAATTTTTCCGTGTGTCACCGGAAGAGGTGCGATCGGCCCTAGAAGAAAAGGGAATTGGTACGGACTGGTACCTGACAGCAGAGGCTAAGGAGTACCATGAGTCGGAGTTAATGCGAAACGCTATGAAACAGGCAAAGCGTGCACGTAAAGAGCGTGAAGACTCAGCTCTACCGGAAGCAATATGATGACAGGACTAATTATTTGGGGGATCACCATACTGGCCTTTAGTGTAAGTGCCTATTTTGCAGTTAAAGCTCGTCGTCGGGCAGCATCGGTCGCGGCAGATTATGAGCGGCTGTCTGCGGTTTTTTCCGAGGTTGAAAAAGGTCAGGCTGAGCTTGATGAGGTTGAGCAGGAGTACAGAGATTTACAAACACAGTATGCCCGTCAAAAACAAGAGTTAGAGTCAAACCGCCGAGTTATAGCGCAATATGAAATTGGCGCAGGCACGGTTGATGACTCGCTAATACAAATAACGCATAGCACGGACGATATTGATGACTTACAGATTCAGCTATCAAGTGTGAAAGACTCAATAAAAGCGATGGTGAAGGCCAAGCGTGCGTGTGCTTGTTATATGGGGGATGACATAACCATTAATGGTCGTAAGGCCGGTGTTAAGACGCTTTTCAATCGTGAAATACGGCTGCGTCTCAGATGTTTTGATAATGAGGTGAAATCAGCCATTGCGTTGGCTAATTGGAATAATATTGGACGACTAAATGAGCGAGTTAGACGAGTGTTCAAAGAGATTAATGACCGAGGGCAATTGGTTAAAACATTCATAGATAAAAAATATCTAGAGCTTAGCCTTAAAGAGCTTAATTTGAGTTTCGAAATATCCGAGCTGAAGACTTTGAAAAAGGAAGAAGAGCGCGAAGAACGTCTTTTAGAGGGTGAAGCTGAGAGAGAAGAGCAAAGGATAAAGGAGGCAGCTGAGAAAGCGAGAAAAGACAGAGAACGCATGGAGATGCTTGTCGAAAGAGAGTTGGCTAAGTTAGATGAAATGACCGAGGCACAACGCCAAGAGCTGGAAATGCATAAGAGGGAGCTTGAGGAGCTTAAAAGTCGCGAACAAAGAGCTGTGTCGATGGCGCAGCAGACCAGAGCTGGTTTTGTTTATGTTATCTCGAACGTTAATTCATTTGGTGAGGGGGTTGTGAAGATCGGAATGACACGCCGTGCCGACCCGAATGAGCGAGTCCGTGAGTTGGGTGATGCATCAGTACCGGATACTTTCGATGTACATGGTTTCTTCTACTGTGAGGATGCACCAAGACTAGAGTCAGACATTCACAAAACATTTGATGATAAGCGCTTAAACCTTATCAATAAGCGAAAGGAGTTTTTCTTTATCGATGTCGACGATGCGATAAAGAAAATCGAGACACATGAGATTGAAACAACACCAGTAGTGGTCGGTTAAGCTCTGTTGAATTCGGTAAATCGATACTTAGTGAATAATCAAGGTCCGTTATGAGCGAATTGCCGACCTTCACAAGGCCGACTGCTTAACTTCAATACATCTCCAAAGCAGACATTCAATCACATGCTTACCCTCCGTTAGAAAATAAGGTTATGATGTGTTTACTGAATAAGAAGCGACTCAAATCATTACGCTGCTGGATTATGCGTAAGCTCTCTTCTATTCGTTTAAGAATGCTTCAGTGAGAGAATGTTTGATAGAGCAATTATAAATGTGGTTAAGCCATAACTCAGGTTGTTTTTGGGGTTTAAACTCCAAAGGTAGATTAGAGGGAACTAATAATGATTGAAGTCATAAAAATTCAAGGAGTAGCCAGTTATTCTGCTGCTACTCCTCAGCTAATAGATGGCTTAAAAAGAATAAACTGCTTTTATGGGTTGAACGGGTCCGGTAAGTCTACGATTGCCAAGTACCTTCAGGCACCTTCCGAACTAGATTATTCCTCTTGTTCAATCAAGCCAGACCTTAGAGAACGCGTCTTTGTATACAACCAAAAATTTATCAAAGATAACTTTTGGGATAGTAAAGATCAGCCCGGTGTTTTTACAGTCAATGAGGGTAACGTTGAGGCGGAAAAAGCAATTGAGACTGCAGAGTCAAAAATTGAAGAGATAAAGGGGTTGCAACTTGAATTGCAAGAAAAGGCTGATCGATTAAAAAAACAAAAGCTCCAAGAGCAAACAGATCTAGAGAATCAAGTTTGGTCAGAGAAAGAAAAGTTCGTGAAAACCCCATTAGAGTTTTGTTTGGAAGGGAAACTAAGAAAAAACTTGTTTTTAGAGGCGGTTAAAAAAGCGGACATAGCTAACGACGAAGTTACACTGGAGAGCCTGAAGGAACAGGCTAAGGAACTTGAAAAGCCTGATATTAAACCGAAGACAACTGTTCCTACTGTCGGCTTTGATGGCAATTCGATTGAACTTGATACGATTAGCTCTGAAGTAATAGTGGGGTCATCGAGTTCTTATCTATCTGCATTGATTGATAGAGTTGGACATTCTGATTGGGTTAGTGAGGGACTTGTTCACTACGAAAATTCAGAGGGTGTTTGTCCATTTTGTCAGGAGACACCAAGTGAATCTTTTGAAGCAAATCTGAAGTCCTTGTTTGATGAAACATATAAGCAGAAATGCATTAATATTGAATCAAACAGAAAGAGCTATCAAGAAGCTGTAAATTCTATTCAATCAGTCCTCTCAACTGAAGCATTTAATGATGAGTACGTAATTGAAAGCGTTGAATTCGCTAACGCAAAATCAAAACTATTAGAAGTTTACCTAAACAATCTTGCTCTCCTGAGAGAAAAAGAGGCAAAGCCAAGTAAGGAGGTTACACTTGTTAGCTCTGATGGATATCTAGCCGAACTAAATCGCTCTATCGATGCAATAAACGAGAAAATTCACGCATTCAATGCCCGCATCTCCAGTAAGCCTCAAATCAGAGCAACAATAAAGAAACATTTTTGGCAGATTCATAAACGAACTTATAGTGCAGCGATAGATTTAGTCGATGACAGACTTAAAAGCTTAGATGAAGAGCTTGAGGAGCTTAGGAAGCAATATAGAGAGAAATCAGAAGCTATTGCAGAACAACAAACCGTTATTGCTGAACAACGAAAAAAAACCTCTAATATAGAAACAGCAATTCAGAACATAAGGAATAAGCTCATCAGCGTTGGAGTTGATGATTTTCATATTGAAAAAGTTGATGATGCTGAAGCTAGATACAGGATAGTTAGAAAAAGCGGAGCATCCCTCAATGTATACGAGACGCTAAGTGAAGGTGAGAAGACCCTCGTAACCTTTTTATACTTTTTGGAGGTGTGTAAGGGGCTACTTAAGCCAGATTCACATTTGGGGGTAGCGGATAAAATAGTTGTAATTGATGATCCTGTATCTAGCTTATCGCATAATTTTGTCTACGAAATAGCAACGCTTTTCCAAAAAGATATTGTTAAAAAAGCGTACCAGCAAGTTTTCTTACTGACTCACAACCTGTTTTTCTTTCATGAGGTTATGAATCAATCTGGACTCAAGAATGATGAATTTGCCCAACAATATAGCTTGTATAGAGTACGCAAGGGTGAGGTTAGCAACATCGTACCCATTAAAAGAAACGATATTCGTAACGAATATGATGGCTATTGGCAAATAATCCGAGACGCTAAAGCTGATATGGTTTGTAGCCCAACTCTTCCTAACGCGATGCGGAATGTGCTCGAACACTTCTTTTCGTTTGTTCATAAAAAAGACAAGCTGTCAGAAGTTTTAGGTAACTTGGGAGATGAGCACATCAACTTTAGACCGTTGCTCAGATACATCAGCAGAGAGTCGCATTCAGATATGGTGAACTTAACAGATTTTGGAGACATTGATACCGGCAGGTTTTTGGAAATATTCCGGCAGGTTTTTGTCCGAACTGAGTATGAAGACCATTACAAGAGTATGATGAAATAAAAATGTATTAGGAGGCATAGTTTGGAGCCTCCCCTTTTAGTTACAGACACTTGAAAAAGACTTCGGCTACGCTCTGAACAGTTAAAAAATCGGGCATGAAACGTCCGCTCTAAGTCGACAGCGAACGCGTGGTTGAATAATCACCATCGTCTGGAATTGGCACATAGCAGTCATGCTCTAGATTCTTTATAACTAGTTATCGACGATATAAACAATTGTCACATCCTCTTGAAAATCCCCTGAATTTTCTGGTTGAGGTAAAGGTGATGCGGCAATGATAGCTTTCATTACTAAATTACCAAGGGTACCAGATGAGCACTTTAACACTCTCAATTCTCGGATGTATCCAGAACGGTCTTGCTTGATCGAGACTCGGCAACTTTCGCCGTTACTCACTTGTGGTGTTTCTGGTAAATTCGTCTTTACGGCCGACATTAACTCCGTCGTGTAGCGTTCTAGAGGCCCCTGTTTCATTTCTTGGCTTTCGGTGGCTTGAATATCATTCCCAAAGAAAATTAGCAGTATTAAGCAACTGGATCTTAAAACTTTATTCATATTAACTGACCTTGAGCGAGAGTAAGTGAAGGGCACTGGGATGGGCAAATAAAACCGCACAATTCTCAATGACCAAGATAACTCATACTAGTGAGTCTCATACAAATCAATAAGTTTTCTGAGAAAGCGACGTAGTTACAAGACTAGTCTCAGATCTCTTACAAATTAATAAACTTGTACAAAATGTCTTTTGATTCTAGTTTGCTACTTCGTTTTCAATTGACAAGAAATACTCGGTTGCGCATTACAGTTGGACAGACTCCAAAATCGTGAGTATGATTTTATCATACTCTTTTTAGTTGAGAGGTTTTCCTATGAGCATGCAACGAAAAACCATTACATTGACCGAACAGCAGGATGCTTGGGTGAAAACACAAATTAAAAGTGGTCACTTTGGAAATGACAGCGAATATATTCGTGAGTTAATTCGTCGTGATCAACAGTCACAAGAACAATTAGAGCGTCTTCGAATGGCACTAATTGCTGGTGAAGAGAGTGGTGAAGCTAAGGCTCTCGACCTTGATGCTATTAAGCGTAAAGCGCAAGAGCGCTTGAACGCACACACAAAATGATCGGTATTTCGTTAAGACCACAGGCGGAAAGTGATCTCGTTCAAATTTGGCAGTTTACCGCAGAATTATTTGGTGAAACCCAAGCGAATGATTATCTTGATCATTTAGCAAATGGCATTGAGCAGTTAAGCGAACATCCATTACTTGGAACAAATTGCGACCATATAATCCCTGGGTATCGTCGATTGGTTCTCGGAAAGCATTCTGTGTTTTATACATCCAATGCAAGCCAAATTACCATTGTTCGTGTTTTGCATCAGGATATGGATGTGCGAAACCATTTTCAAGAAGAACGATAACGCATAGTAAAGTGGTTGCAGCGTGTGAGATTAGCTATTGGTGATCTGTTCATCTTTTCCCCACGTTTTAGCACTTAGGTATTTCACTCTAAGTGCTTTTCATGAATCTCCAAGTTGTCTGGTTTAAACGCGATTTACGTACAGTTGATCACCAAGCTTTGGCTGCAGCAAGCAAGACAGGGCCTGTGCTGTGCGTTTATGTAGTTGAACCGGACTACTGGCAATTACCAGATACCAGTAATCGACAATGGCAATTTGTGCGCGAATCGTTGATTGACTTGCAAGAGCAGCTTCAGCGCCTTGGCGGTGTCTTGTGGATAACACAGGGAAACGTGGTCGAAACGCTGACAAGATTAAAGCAGCGGTTTGGGACATTCACGTTACATAGCCATGAAGAGCAGGGCAACTCGTGGACGTTTGAGCGTGATAAGGCGGTAAAACGCTGGTGTCGTTCAAACGGTGTTGTATGGCATGAATATGCTCAGTTTGGTGTAGTGCGACCGGTAAAACAACGTGAAGGTTCGTTTCACGAGCACTGGTTTGCGCATATGTCGCAGCCACAGGCTGAATTGTCTCGTGAAATTAATTTCGTCAATTTCGATGAGCCATCAATCAACTTACCTGTAGATGTCACGCAAGATGAATATCCGTGCCTAAAACGCCAAAGCGGCGGACGTACGCAAGCCTTGGCGACTTTAACGAGCTTTCTAACCCGCCGAAGTGAACGCTATCGTGGTTCAATCAGCTCACCACTTACCGCGCCATCTGCCTGCTCACGGTTGAGCCCTTATTTGGCGTACGGCTGTATTAGCCTGAAAGAATTATTTCAGCAAACTGATGCGGCACAAGAGTGCACTGTGAACAGTTACTGGCTACGAAGTTTGAACGATTTTGCCAAGCGATTGTGGTGGCACTGTTATTTTACTCAGCGCTTTGAAAGCTATTGCTACATGGAAAACCGACCGTTAGTTCCGCAAATGGCGCAGCTAGAACCCGTATTTGACGCCGTAAAGTTTGAAGCATGGAAACACGGACGTACCGGTTGGCCAATGGTTGATGCCTGTATGCGCTATTTGCATCACCACGGCTGGATTAACTTTCGTATGCGGGCCATGTTGGTTTCGGCAGCAACGTATTCACTGGGTTTACCCTGGCAACCTGTCGCCAAATGGCTCGCGCAACTGTTTGTCGATTACGAACCTGGCATTCACTATCCGCAAGTACAAATGCAAAGCGGGCAGGCGAGTAACTCCATTCTTAGAATTTATAACCCGGTGATGCAGGCGCAGCGGCTAGATCCAGATGGTGTGTTCGTAAAGCGCTGGATACCTGAGTTGCAGAACGTAGAGGGCGCATGGTTATTCGAGCCATGGCAGATGCCCAATAAACTGAAGCAACAAGCTGGTTGGCACGATGATTTTTACTATCCTGCGCCGTTAGTCGATTTCGAACAATCCCATCGCCAAATCAAAGCTGCTATTGCGGAACTTCGAAGTCGCTATAACTTACAGCCCGCCAAAGGCTTCAATGAGCGCCGCCGTCAGCCGGCCTCACGAAAAAAACGCCGCACAAAGTCGCAGTTAGATGACAACCAATTAAGTTTGTTTTAAATCGATTGTTTGCGAATACTCAGAAACTTTAGGAAGATGGTGCGTCCGAGTAGACTCGAACTACCGACCCCTACCATGTCAAGGTAGTGCTCTAACCAACTGAGCTACGGACGCACATTGTATTGCTGACGTTCACGAATGCGAACGGGCGCTATATTAGTCATTCCAATGCGGCGGTGCAAGTGCTTTTTGCGCCGCCGCGGTTCAATTGAATAACTTTCAACCAGCCGCTAGAACCCAAGCGGAATGCCGAAGCTGAAGAACGCCACGAGTAATGCCGTCCATACCACCATAAATGCCAGCGAATATGGCAACATCATCGCAATCATCTCGCCAAAGGTTAACTGTGGATTATATTTGCGCATAAACGCAAGAATAATGCCGGCGTAGCTCATCATTGGCGTAATGATATTCGTGGATGAATCAGCAACACGGAAGGCCGCGGCAACGAGGTCTGGCGTCATTTCGTTATTCACGAGATACAACATCGGAATAAAAATGGGGCCAAGCAACATCCACTTCGACGTTAAACCACCCACAAAAATGTTGATAATGGCGGTCACAATGATAAAGCCAATCAGCAGTAACACTGGGAAGCTTTGTAGGCCGAGGTTTGTCAGTAATGTCGCACCTAAGTAGGTGATATACGCGCCTAAGCCACTGTGGCTCAGTACCCCTAAAAAGTTATAACAGAAAAACGTGAGTACCAGAATGTAGCCCATGGTATCCATCTGTTTGACCATGGCTTTTACCACGTCTTGCATGGACTTAAAGCGACCGCTGGCAACACCAAATGCAACACCCACCGCCAAAAATACGAAGGTTATAAGCAGAATCACATTGTTTAAATAGGGGGTGACTGTTGCGCCTTGTTCATTTTCGTACGGCGCAAGGGGGCCAACAGCTAGGCCGTAAATAGCAATTAACGCCACCACCAGTGCAATGCCAGCAGCGCGTAAACCACGTTTCTCTTCTTTGGTAACGTTAAAATCGTCGAGCTTGAGCTCTTCTGGAATGGTGTACGGCTTTTGCTCAAGGCGCGGTTGCACAAACTTTAGAGTGACCCATGCGCCAACACCACCAAGGATGAATGTTGAAGCCAAAATGAAATAGTAGTTCATGGTGGCAGGGGTTAAGGCCTCACCGCCTGCGTTGACGAATGGAATACCTTGCGCTTCGGCGAATACTTTGGCGTTTACGCCGATAATCACGTCAATTGGTGTCGCTGGAATGAGGTTGGCACTGAAGCCTGCTGATACACCTGCAAAGGCCGCGGCCATGCCAATGAGCGGATTTTTGCCGAGGCCGGCGTATAAAAGGCCGGCGAGTGGAATTAGGATGAGATAACCGGCATCGGTGGCAATGGAGCTCATAATACCGATGAAAACTAAAAATAGTGGCAGCCAGTTAAGCGGCAGTCCGCGTGAAACTTTTTTCAAGATGGCAGCGAATAATCCGGAATGTTCAGCAACGCCAACGCCGAGCATGACAATTAAGATGACGCCAAGTACGCCGCCGCCAAAGCCAAGCCAGTTTGCCAGTAGCGCATTGTCGAACAACCAAATCACGTTTTCTGTGGCCAGCATGTTCCGAATTTCGTACTCGATGGGTTGCCCGTCACCACCGTAGGTTGTGAAGGTTAGGCCACCGATGGCCCAGGTAAGTAGAAGGGCACCAGCGAGAAAATAAATGAAAATGATAACGGGGTCTGGGATCCGTTTGCCGGCACGTTCAACAAACGCGATGAAGCCACCGTTTTCGGAGGCTGGAGTTTGGTTGGATGACACGGGTACTTCCTAATTAATTGTTGGTTATTGGTTAGGGTTTGGCTGATGGTATTAAAGTTTGTTGGTGGTGTCGAGGGTTGGCGGCGACTTGGGCCGATTCGTAGCACTCGGCATTCCTTTGCCGAGTGCATTCTGGTTAGCGTAGTTGGTGTTTGAGCACTTTCCCGTTAGCGTTGTGGGGGAGTTCATCCATGAAGGCGTACACACGCGGTCGTTTGTAGTCGGCGAGTCGCTCGGCAACGTGGGTGCGCAGTTCGGCTTCATCGATGGTTTCGCGAAGCACCACGCAGGCTTTCACGGTTTCGCCCCATTCATCATGCGGTACCCCAATTACGGCCGCTTCAAGCACCGCGGGGTGGCTCGCTAAAGCATCTTCCACTTCACGTGGATAGACGTTCACGCCGCCGCTAATGATGAGATCTTTAATGCGGTCTTTCACCCAGTAAAAGCCATCGGCGTCGCGTACGCCAATGTCGCCGGTGCGAATCCAGCCATCGTCGGTAAATATCTCACGGGTTGCTTGTTCATTGCGCCAGTATTCGCGCATGACACCTTCGCCGCCAATGTGAATTTCGCCAGCTTCGTCAATGTCGGCTATTTTGCCACTCGCATTGACCACACGTATTTCCGTGAACGCCGCAGCGCGCTGACCGACGGAACCCGCTTTGCCGGCATGTTCGTTTGGTAGCAATAAACTGCCTGTTGGGCCCGCTTCGGTTAAGCCGTAAACGCAGTAGAACTGGTCGCTACGGAAGGCTTGCTGCACCCGGCGTGCATGATCACCGGCAAGTGGGCCACCGCCGTAAATCCAATGGCTCATGCTGCTGAAATCAGCGTGGGCTATTTCAGGGTGCTGTGCGGTGAGCAAATACGCAACTGGCGCGCCGAAAAAGTGTGTGGTGCGCTCTTTTTGTACGAGCCCAAGTAGGAGATCGGGAGTGAAAGTTGGGGCAATCACATGAGTACTGCCAACCAAGGTGCCGCCAACCAACGACAGATTCAGGGGAGCAGAATGAGTGAATGGCATTAGCGACAACAACCGGCTCTGTGGACCGTAGTGCATTTCAGTGGCAAACATCATGCCCACGAATAATAGGGCTTTGTGGTCGAACAACACACCTTTGGGGAGGCCTGTCGTACCGGAGGTGTAAAGTAAGGTTGCTGATTCGGTAATCGCTTGCTCGTTGAGCGTTTCGAACTGACGTCCGCTACTATTTTCTGCGGCGTGTGCTGGCATGTCGTTGATGACAAGGCTTGGTAACTTACTTACGCCGCAGGCTTTGAGTGCTTGGTCGCTGGTTAAATCGCAGGTGATGACCAAACTGGCTTCAGCGTTCTCAAAAATATAGGCTAACTCGGTAGCGGTAAGTTTCACGTTAATAGGGGCAACGATGGCGCCCAGACGTTGTATGGCGAAATGCGCTACGATAAATGCGTAATTGTTCGGCAGCACGAGGCAAACGCGGTCGCCGGCTTTAATATTGTGGTCACAGGCGAGATGCTCGGCGAATTGGTTGACGTGTTGATCGAGTTGCTGCCAGGTGGCACGCAAGCTGCCGTCGATAACGGCTTCTTGGTTGGGGTACTTGCGCGCGTTGCGGGCGACGTATGCTGGGATGATCATGTTGGGCTCCTTGTTTTTATTTTTTTCAGTCGGCGATAACGGCGCTTTGCGCCACCCGGCGTATAACGCCGGGCTACAGTGTTCTACTGAGAATGGCGCGGTGGTCGAGGCCGGTTGGTAAGCAGCCGTAGTTGGCGCTGGTGTGGGCACTCAAGCGAGCCGCGCAAAAGGCATCGGCAATGTAGGCA
This sequence comes from Pseudidiomarina marina, assembly GCF_044807045.1. Taxonomy (NCBI): domain Bacteria; kingdom Pseudomonadati; phylum Pseudomonadota; class Gammaproteobacteria; order Alteromonadales; family Idiomarinaceae; genus Pseudidiomarina; species Pseudidiomarina marina. Next base: position 1,538,599 of record NZ_CP085233.1, read on the forward strand.
GGGGCGTGCTGCAGCAATAATGCTCCCTGCAGCGCAAGCGCCATATGGTCGGCGAAATAGCGCGCTTGATACTGCCATTGGTCTTTTGGCGTGTTACTAAAATCTGCTTTTAGTTTGGTAACAAAGGCATCAAAGCGCTTATCGGTGCCAGCCGCACGATGAAGTTCGTTAAAATAGGCCTCTAACACGTCAGGTTCTTTCTGAATCGCACGTAAGATATCGAGGCACTGGACATTGCCGCTACCTTCCCAAATGGCGTTTACAGGTGATTCTCGGAACAATCGTGGCATGATGGTGTTTTCCATCACGCCCATACCGCCAATGGCTTCCATGGCCTCGTAGGCGTGATTTGGTGTGCGTTTACAAATCCAATACTTGCCAATTGGTGTGGCGATACGCGCTAATAATCGTTCGTGCTCATTGTCTTGTTGGTCCATAGCACGTGCCATGCGCATGGTTAAGGTCATTGCCGCTTCGCTTTCGAGGGCAAGATCGGCCAACACGTTTTGCATTAACGGCTGATCAACGAGTGTTGCGCCAAAGGCGCTGCGATGACGAGCATGGTGAACCGCTTGCACAGTCGCTTGACGCATACCTGATGATGAACCAATCATGCAGTCATAGCGTGTCATCGCGACCATCTCAATGATGGTGCGCACGCCACGGCCTTCTTCGCCAACCATCCAGGCAAAAGCGCCACGTAGCTCGCATTCGCTTGAGGCATTTGCGACGTTGCCCATTTTGTTTTTCAATTGCTGAATGTGCAGGGCATTTTTGCTGCCATCGGGACGCCAGCGCGGTAATAGGAAGCACGATAGCCCTTTATTGGTTTGCGCCAGTACTAAAAAGGCATCACACATTGGTGCTGATACAAACCATTTATGACCGACAAGCTCGTACGCTTGCCCAGAGCCTTCTGCACCGATGGCATACGCTTTCGTGGTGTTGCTTCGTACATCCGAACCACCTTGTTTTTCAGTCATGGCCATGCCAATGGTCATACCGTGTTTCATGGTGTCGGGAACGTTACGTCCGTCATAGTCAGGCGCCATGATCTTCGGGCCAAATTTTGCTAACAGGTCGGGTTGGTGTTGCAATGCCGGAATAGCAGCAAATGTCATGGTAATCGGGCAACCATGGGCGGCTTCGACTTGCGTGTGAAGATAATATTTTGCGGCACGCGCAACATGAGCGCCGGGCTTTGGATTCGCCCAAGGGCTCGCATGTAAGCCTTCGCTGATCGCAATATCCATAAGCTGATGATAGCTTGGGTGAAATTCGATTTGATCGATGCGATGACCGAAACGGTCGTGAGTAACCAATTGCGGTTTGTTGGCATTCGCAGCGAAGCCCAGAGCGATACGCTCGGGTAAACCGCATTCGGCACCGAAGCGCAGCAATTCTTGTTCGGCCCATGCTGCTCCCTCACGCTTTACCGCTTCTTGCAAGGCTTGGTCTTCAGCGAAGAGGTTGTAGTCTTCTAATGCCGGTGGTTGGTTCTCAACGGTGTGAGTTTGTGCCAGAAATCGGTCGGTTGTGTTCATGGTTATGATTCCTTTGTTAGCCTTTCGTATCGCTATCGGTATAGCTGCTGGCGGTGATAGCTTGTAAGCAAAAGCGCACGCTGTTGGTAATGGCTTGGTTTGGATCAAATTCGCTTTTGTGAGCAAGTGGGCCGATTAACGCTTCGGCAATAGCACCAACCAGCGCGCGACTACTCAGTGCACAGTCTTGTGGTGGGAGTGTTTTATCCCGTATGCCTTGTTGAATTGCTTGTGCGAATAATCCCGCATAGCGTTCACGGTAACGCAAACGAGCGGCAACCACGGCAGGCTCAACCGGCTCGGCAATCAGTGCCCATGCAGTAACTGGTGCGCGCAGTGCCCGTTTGGCAAAGGTGGTCAACGCATCAGCAATGCGATCGGCGGCGGTGAGTCCATCTGTAGAGGTCTCTGGTGCTTCAAGGTGTTGTTGCACTTGTGCGATTTCAATTTCGGTTGCGTGCTCAAAAACCGCTGTGCATAAGTCTTCTTTAGATGGGAAATAACGATATAACGTGCCGGTAGCGACCGAACAGCGTTGGGCGAGGGTAGCCATTTGCAAGCCGCCAAAACCGACTTCATTAAGTAATGCTAAAGCGTTTGTCAGAATATTCGTGCGAGTGGCTTGCTTGCGCTCGCGCACTCGCGATGTTTCTCGATAGGCCATATGCTTCTTGGTTTGTTGTCATGTATACCAAGAAGTGAATCATGATTCAGTTTTTAGATCAATGATTAAATTTCACCCAGATACGCCGATAGCCACCACGCGGCGGTTGTGCGCGTTCGAATGGTTGCCCACCGAGTTGAATGGTTTCAAATTTATTGAGCAAACTGCGTGTGAACAAACCAAGCTCAAGTTGCGCTAATGGTTTGCCTGGGCATACATGAACCCCAGCACCGTAGAGCAGATTCAAGTGAGGGTCGCGATCCCATTTAAATTGCTGGGGTTCGACAAATACCTTTGGGTCGTTGTTTGCTGCGCGCCAATCGATGGTCACTGTGGTATCCGCTTCATACGACATATCACCGAAGTTAACAGGGCAGGTGGTGCGACGGCGATTGGTCAACAACGGCGCATCAAGCCGTAGTATTTCATTAATAGCATGATCAATGTGCATTGGTGCTTCGCGCAATTGCTTTTGTACAACCGGATTTTGTGCAAGAAATCCGACAATTGAGCCAATGGCAGCGGCAATGGTGCCGAGTTCGCCGACCGTCCAATTGCGCACAATGCTGACTAAATAGTCATCACTTACAGGGGTACCATTTAAGCGCAACCGTGTGAGCTGTGCGGTAATAGAGTCCGGGTCACCTTCGCCACGCAGAGCGCGATCAAATTGTTCGATAACGATATCGCTAAATTCGTCAGCCAAGCGCCGCAGAGTAGGGCGGTCTTGCGCCAAGGTCGCGGCATTTTGCGCGTCGATCCATTCAGTCAAACGTTGCTCCAATGCCACGGGCCATCCCATAAATGCACACTGCACACGCAATGCGAATGGATGACCAAGCGTCGCCATTACTTCCACGTCATCATACGCATCAAGATTAACGAGAAGTTCGTCAATCACCACTTGCAATTTAGGCTGAAATTGTGTGAGTACAACGTCGCTAAAGAATGGTTCAATAAGAGCGCGGTAAGCCAGGTGCTCAGCACCATCCATACCATTTGGCACGTTTAAATGAGAGGAAACCTTATTACTAAATTGCTCAGGCGCATGAAGCGCAGCGAGTACATCATGATGACGGGTTAATACAGCGCTCATGATCACCTCCACAACTGAAATGTATGTAAGTGTCAGTATATGAAACTAGCTGGTGAATTCTTTGCGTTTGGTCAAACCAATTACCCAAAATTAAAAACCATTAGTGCAATGGACGGCCTAATTGGTTTTGCGCGATTAACCGCACCACGTACGAAAGCTTAAACAAGCCGGCCAATAATATTTGTAAGAAATGTAATACGGCAATCACCATCAATGGAAACTGCGCTTCTAATCCCCAAGCTAAATAGGCAACAACTAAGAATAAGACTAAGAAAATCACCATGGCCAAGTTAGCGCCCTTGAGTAATTTATGACCGGAACTTTGCTGATTCATAAAATACATCTCCAATACATGTTTATATAAAACGCATTATGAATGCATGTTTGATGGAGATCAAGGTTTGCTATACTATAATGCTTCGAAAATGTACCTTTTTGGACAATCTATGCAGCTGAAAAAATATACAGACTATGGCTTGCGCATTTTGATGTATTTGGCGAGCTTTGAAGCAGATGAAAACTGCGCCGAGCCGAAGCTAGCCACAATTCGTGAAATCTGTGACACCTTTGGTCTGTCAGCCAACCATGTGAATAAAGTGGTACATCATTTGGGGCGATTAGAACTCATTGAAACGCGTCGAGGTAAGAACGGTGGATTTTTACTGGCGAAAAAACCGGAAGATATCTCACTTGCGTTTGTGATTCGCCAGCTTGAAGGCGATGAAAAATGGATTGAGTGTGAAAATCCATACTGTGTGGCGCTACCAGCGTGCGAACTGAAGGGTATTGTCGCACGTGGTAAAGAGTTGTTTTATGACTACCTAAGCCAGTATTCGCTTAAGAGTTTAATGGTGAAGGCGCCGCAGCTGCGACAGATTTTTTCAACAGCGTCGTAATGGCAGCGCTAATGCCGTCGAGAGTCAGCGGATACATGCGTTGGCTCATCAACTGCTGCATTAAATCAATTGATTGATAGTAGCGCCAGTGACTGGTTGGCTGCGGGTTCAACCATACCGCATCGGTAAAATGGTTTAGTAGGCGTTGCATCCATACCGCGCCTGGCTCTTCATTCCAATGTTCGACGCTACCGCCGGGGTAGGCAATTTCATACGGCCCCATGGTGGCATCGCCGACAAATATCAGCTTGTAATCACGGCCATAGCGATTAATCAGCTCTAGCAGCGGTAGCTTTTCGTCGTAACGCCGATTATTGTCCTTCCAAACGTGCTCGTACACGCAATTGTGAAAATAGAAAAACTCGAGATGCTTGAATTCGTTGCGAGCGGCGGCGAATAATTGTTCGCACTCGTAAATGTAGTCATCCATTGAGCCACCGACATCAAATAGCAACAAGACTTTCACGGCGTTATGACGTTCTGGTTGCCATTGCAGATCGAGTAATCCGCCTTTTTGCGATGTAGCACGAATGGTGCCGTTTAAATCCAGCTCTTCGGCGGCGCCGGTGCGTGCAAACTTTCGTAGTTTGCGTAGCGCCAATTGCAGGTTTCGATTCGCTAACTCGGCGTCACCATCGAGATCACGAAACTCACGTTTATCCCATACCTTCACGGCACGTCGTGCGTTGCTACCATCTTGGCCAATACGAATGCCTTCAGGATGATAACCGTAGGCGCCAAACGGCGAGGTGCCGCCTGTACCAATCCATTTATTGCCACCAGCGTGTCGCTTTTGTTGTTCAGCGAGGCGCTCGCGGAAGGTTTTCAGCAGTTCATCAAGGCCGCCGAGTGATTGCAGTTTCGCTTTATCTTCGTCACTCAACTGCCGTTGCAGACTGCGCTCAAGCCAATCGGCGGGAATAGCTGCGGCTAAGTCCACCTGTTCAACGCCTTCAAAGTATTCAGCAAACGCCCGATCAAAACGATCGTACTGGCTTTCGTCTTTCACCAACACTAATCTGGCGAGGGTGTAAAAGTCATCCACGCTACCAAATACGACACCGCGCTCCAGCGCACTGAGCAAGTCTAAAAGCTCGGTGAGGCTGGTTTTGAGGCCGTGCTTACGCAGGCATAAGAAAAACTCAATGAGCATAAATTAGGATGACTGACGGCGTGCCATAAACGCTAATTTTTCAACCAGCTGCACGTCTTGTTCGTTTTTCAGCAACGCACCAAACATCGGCATTAAGCCATTGCTCTTGGTAAGCTCCGCCGGTTTGATGTCTTCGGCCAACAAAAGCTTCAACCAATCGATCAGCTCCGACGTTGACGGTTTCTTTTTCAAGCTTGGCACTTGGCGTAAATCAAAGAACACTTCGAGTGCGGTGCTAAGCAAGTCTTTGCGAATATCAGGGTAGTGCACCTGCACAATTTGCGCCAAGGTGTCGGCATCCGGAAACTTGATGTAGTGAAAGAAGCAACGGCGCAAAAACGCATCCGGCAGTTCTTTCTCATTATTTGAGGTGATGATGACAATTGGGCGATGTTCGGCGCGTACTTGCTCGCCAGTTTCATACACATGAAATTCCATCTGGTCGAGCTCGTGAAGCAAGTCATTCGGAAATTCGATGTCCGCCTTATCAATCTCATCGATGAGCAGTACGGGGCGTTCAGCCGCAGTAAAGGCTTGCCATAATTTGCCTGGCTTTATGTAATTGGCAATGTCATGCACTTTGTCGCTACCGAGCTGGCTATCACGCAACCGCGATACGGCGTCGTACTCGTACAAGCCTTGTTGCGCTTTGGTTGTCGATTTAATTTGCCAACGAATCAGCGGCACCCCCAAACTGGCGGCAAGTTCTTCCGCCAGCCGGGTTTTACCAGTACCGGGTTCACCTTTGAGTAGCAGTGGCTTTTCGAGGGTTACTGCCGCATTGACCGCAAGGCCGAGGTCATCGGCCACGATATAGCTGTCGGTACTTTTAAAACTCATTATTTGTACGCTCGGCCAGCTTCAACTAACTTGTTTGATGAATCGAGGTATTTAGCGCCGTTTTTCTTCACTTTATCCAGTTCCATACGCTCAGAACCCAAATGCACTTCCTCTAATACTTCTTTCATTTCATCCACTTCATGGTCAATACGCTCAAGCGCGCGCTCAAGGGTATACGTCAATTGATGAATTTCTGCCATTTTCTGCGGCGTTAATTCGCCTTGCAGTTCAGCGTTCAAAAGCTTGTTGTACTCACGCAAGTTATTTAGCGCCTGAACAAGATTTTCCGAAGGCTTGCCTTTGTAGTGATCAGGACGCTCTTGCTCTTCATGTTTGTGACCTTTTTTACCATCGTCATGAGCCATGACAGGTGCTGCTGCAAACGCAAAGGAAAGCGCAATGGCGCTTGCAATTGATAAAAGTTTCATAGGTGCTCCTTGTAAGCGAAATTCAGTTCGTTAATGAGAATCGTTATCAACAAATTACCATTTTTTGTCGGTGTCGCCAACTGTTTATACCCGCTTATTCTCGAATTAGGCGCCGGGCGTAAACTCGCAGTCAGTAAATAATTGTTGCCAAAATTCAACGTGGTTACGGGTTTCTGCAACCAGTTGATCATCAAGTGCGGCGATATGCCGCAGGTAGTTATTCCACTTAACCAGGGTGGGTTGTGTTTGCAATAATTCTGGTTCTGCATAAAGTGCATCTAAATACGCTTCAAGTTGCTGAGCTTGCCGCACCAGCGCACTAATGTGTTGTTGTACTGGGCCACTAAAGCGTGCAATAAAAACCTGTCGTAAAACGCGCGCGCGTTCCGGTACACCTTTGCTTAAACAGCCCGCTTCTGCACTTATATTGATGACTAAGGGGTTGAGCTGTTGTAGGTATTGCTGGTTATCGAATAACGCTCGCCATAATTGGCTTAAATAGGCGCTTTTCGCCAATGCTTCAAGGGCTTGTTCGAGCTGATTTTCTGCTGGCAATTCAGCGTCGTTATTTAGCGTGTTTAAAATGATGTTGAAGGCTTGAAAAAGTGGCGCGAGCTGTGCGCCTTCAACTTCAGGTAATGCTCTATCTGCCTTACGCAAAACATTGCGCAGGCTATCATCTGAAACAATCGCCTGCATACGCAATTGCGGCATCGTGGCTTGCTTTGCTTGTGCCTGTTGGCGTACACGCTGTGCAAGTTCGGGCTCGCTGGTTTCTAATTGTTCGGCACAGTCGTACAACGCATCTAACAACTCGCGATCGTGATAATAACGCATTACACCACTGGTTAATCGGCCGAGTGAGCTGTTACGTTCGGCTATGAGCGAACCGGCGCGACAGGTATCCAATCGCATTGAGTCTAACAATGATAATTGCAGACGCGGAATCGTCACACGCAGTTCGCGGGCAGCGGGAATCTGTTCTGGTGTTTGTGGCTGATAGGGTATTGCTTCGCGCGACAACGTATTGGCAACCCGCTGCTGGTAATCATGCAGTTGCATTAGGCCGCTTGGCGCAGGGCTGCAGGCGGTTGCCGCTAGCAATAGGATAACCGCCGCACCCACCCGTCTAGCGTAGCCAATAAGTTGTTTTAGCGTTACAATCTGTGTCATTCATAAAGCCTTTAAAGAGATATCATGTTTACTGGAATTGTACAAACTCAGGCGACGGTTGCCCAGTTACACGATCGCGACAACTTTCGCCAACTCACTGTCGAAGTTTCACCAGAGTTTCTGCATAACGTAGCGCTAGGCGCGAGTATTGCGATTAACGGTTGTTGTTTAACCGTGGTGGCATTTACTGAAACCACTGTGAGTTTTGACATTATTGATGAAACCTTACGGTTAACTAACCTTGGCAGATTAGCGGTAGGTGATAAAGTCAATTTTGAACGCTCATTAAAAGTTGGCGATGAAATGGGTGGTCATTATGTATCGGGTCATATTCATTGCACCGGCGCCATTGTGAAACGTGAGCGTAGCGCCGATAATCTGGCACTGTGGATTGAGTTTCCTGAATCGTTCAAGGCCTATGTATTGGCGAAGGGCTTTATTAGTGTCAACGGTGCAAGTTTAACGGTCGGGCAAGTCGAAAGTAACCGTTTTAGCTTACATTTGATTCCAGAAACACTGCGTTTAACCAATTTGGAACATGCTGACATCGTCAATCTTGAATTCGATCAGCAAACCATGACCATTGTTGAAACCGTTGAACGGGTGTTAAATCAACGCGGCGTTAAGTAACGAGGTAGAACGGTGTGGAAAACAACGAACATATTATCAAGTTGCAGTTACGCACCGTCGAACAACTGTTCAACTCGTTTGATCCATCGCCGTTTGTTGGACGCGATCTAGATCCTGCTGCCGAGGAGTTCATCTTAGGATGGGCGCAAGAACATCCCCGTCATGGTTCATTTAAGCTACAAATTACAGTGACCGAAGTTGCCGATATTGAACGCGCTCAATCGCGAGTTAGTGACGCGGTACGAAGTTACTTTACTGCAAGTGTCGCGCGTTCAGGTCAAGAGTTCAGCCGCCTGATGCGCCGCGGACGATTCAGTTTACTGGTCGGTGTTATCTTCTTGATTATCTGCTTTGGCGCAAGTGATGCGCTTCAGCACTATTTCCCACACTCGAAGCCATTGGATTTTGTATCTGAAGGACTTCTCATCGTGTGTTGGGTTGCGATGTGGCAGCCGTTACAAATATTTTTGTACGAATGGTGGCCGCTCTTCCGCCACAAACAATTACTTCAGCGCTTAGCTGCTATGCATGTTGAAGTGGTTCAACGTTAATAGAAATTCTCGTCGTCGCTGGCGACGCGGACAAATATTTTGTCGTTAACTTCGTCGAGTTTGACTAACAAGTGAATATCGGCACCGCAAGCGCGGCATTCATCTTGGTAGTCTTGATCGCCCGCTGAGGCGTCAATACTCACGTGAATGTGATGCCCACAGTAGGGGCAGCGTAGGCCGGCGTCATACAGTTTGTCGGCGTTCATGAATACCTCCAAGTGCTATGCAATAACTACCTTTGAGTATGGCTTAGAATTGAAATTTTGCTTGGAAGTTCACTCGAATTTAACCCAATTTGGCGTAGGCAAAACCTAACTTATTGAATTCCAAATAACAGTGCGATGCCACTTACCGCAATGAGTGCTCCGACAATGCTCCGCGCTGATAATGGTTGGCCCCGAAACCATTGAATGGGAATAAGCCATAGCGGCGCCGTGGCGAGCAAGGTTTGTGCAAGCCCTGGGTTGATATAAGCAATGGCGGTTTGCTGTAGCCAAATAGCTAAGAAGGTGCCCATGATAATCGCTACGAGTAACCAAGGAATAGAGGTATGGCGCAAGGCTGAACGAGTGGATTGAATCAAGCTGGGTTTTAACAGCAGTAAGGCAATGGTTAACGCAAAGGTGCCGGCAAGCAATCGCAGCAACGCCGCATTTAACGGACTCATTTCAAATTCTTGTAAGGCATGAAACGACATGACGAGGCCCAAGGCCTGACAGAGTGCGGCACCGACACCTGCGGCAATGCCGCTCATATTCAGTTGCACGCGCTCGGCACTTTTCGGCTTCTCGCTGATGACCACAAAAATACCGCTAATAATCACCAAAGCAGCAACCACTTCGAACCAGCGCATACCTTGTGCCAACAGTATCCATGCCAGCAATGCAGCAAATGGTGGCGCAAGATATTCAAGTAGCATGGTGTGCCAAGGGCCTAAGCGTCGCAAAGCAGCGAAATACAGGGTATCACCTAAAGTTATACCGATAACGCCGCTCGCAAGTAGCAGGTAGGTAGCGAGGTTACCTTCAATCGCTAATAACTGACCGGTAAACCAACCAGCCAGCACCAATAGTGGACAAGCGACGATGCCTTTCACCAGATTCAGTTGGGCAGCCGACAAATAACTGCCAGCTTGGCTATATAAAAGGGTCGCCAGCGCCCAAAATAACGCAGCGGTTAATGCGGCCAGAGGGCCAATGATTGTGGCGGTTAGGGTTTCCATGGCGGGCATCATACGCTATAGTGTGGCCTTTCAAAATAACAAGTGACACTTGGTAGGTGCCACCACTGTAAAAAGGACAGAAAATAATGCCTGTAGTAACGCTCCCCGACGGAAGTAAACGTTCATTCGACAAGCCTGTTTCTATTCTCGACGTTGCCCAAGATATTGGCCCTGGTTTAGCCAAAGCGACTGTGGCCGGGCGTATAAATGGTGAATTAGCTGATGCTTGTGACTTAATTACCGATGACGCGACCGTTCAGATCATTACGCCAAAAGACGACGATGGTATTCATATTATTCGTCACAGCTGTGCGCATTTGCTAGGCCATGCCCTGAAGCAAATGTTCCCAGATGCAAAAATGGCGATTGGTCCGGTTATCGATAACGGTTTTTATTATGACGTCGATATGGAGCACACGTTAACTGCAGATGATTTGCAAGCGCTCGAAAAGCGTATGCTTGAGCTGGCAAAAACTGAATACGACGTGGTGAAGAAGAAGGTGAGCTGGGCCGAAGCCCGTGAAACGTTCGTGAGCCGCCATGAACCGTACAAAATTGAAATTTTAGATGATGATATTAGTCGCGATGATCGTCCGGGTTTGTATCATCACGAAGAATACGTCGACATGTGTCGTGGTCCGCACGTACCCAATATGCGTTTTTGCCAACACTTCAAAATTATGAAGGTGGCGGGTGCCTACTGGCGTGGTAAATCTGACAACAAAATGTTGCAGCGTATTTATGGCACCGCGTGGGCTGATAAGAAGCAATTGAAAGCGTATTTGCAGCGCTTAGAAGAAGCGGAAAAACGCGACCACCGTAAAATTGGTAAAACGCAAGACTTGTTCCATTGGCAAGAAGAAGCACCTGGTATGGTGTTCTGGCATAACAATGGTTGGACAGTGTTCCTTGAGCTTGAGCGTTTTATCCGTGAAAAGTTACGCGAGTATCAGTATCAGGAAGTAAAAGGTCCGTTGATGATGGACCGCGTGTTGTGGGAGCGTTCTGGCCACTGGGAGAAGTTCTCAGAGCTGATGTTTACCACCGCATCAGAAAACCGTGAATATGCGATTAAACCGATGAACTGCCCAGGTCACGTGCAGATTTTCAATCAAGGGCTAAAATCTTACCGTGATTTGCCACTGCGTATGGCTGAGTTCGGTTCGTGTCATCGGAATGAGCCATCAGGCGCATTGCATGGCTTGATGCGTGTACGTGGTTTTACCCAAGATGATGCGCATATTTTCTGTACCGATGCACAAGTGCAAGAAGAAGTGAGTGGCTGTATTAAGATGGTGTACGAAACCTATAAAACGTTTGGTTTCGACAACATCGTGGTGAAGCTATCAACGCGTCCAGAAAAGCGCTTGGGCGACGACGCCACTTGGGATCACGCCGAACAAGCGTTAGCCGATGCCCTGAAGACTAACGGCATTGAGTTTGAGTACTTGCCGGGTGAGGGCGCGTTCTATGGTCCGAAAATTGAATTTACCCTGCATGACTGTCTAGGTCGTGCTTGGCAGTGCGGTACTGTGCAACTCGACTTCGCGTTACCAGGTCGTTTAGGCGCGACTTATGTGGGCGAAGATAACGAGCGTCACACACCGGTGATGATTCACCGTGCCATTTTGGGCTCACTTGAGCGCTTTATGGGAATTATCATTGAAGAATATGCGGGATATTTCCCGACTTGGTTGGCACCAACGCAGGTTGTGGTGATGAATATTACCGATAATCAGCGCGATTATGCCATCAAAACAGTAAAAGAATTGAATAAACTTGGATTTAGAGCCATTGCTGACTTGAGAAATGAGAAAATAGGCTTTAAAATCCGCGAGCACACTCTAAAACGTGTTCCATACTTATTGGTTGTCGGCGATAAAGAAGTCGAAAACCAGGCGGTTGCGGTGCGTACTCGTCGTGGTGAAGACCATGGTGTTAAAGGGCTACAGCAATTTATTGCTGAGCTCAGCGACGAAGTAAACAGCCGCAAAATTAGTTAATTGACTGGAGGAATGACCCATTAAAGGCGGAAAAAGAACTCAGAAAGCTGGTGACAAAAATCGGATCAACGAAGAAATTCGCGTCAATGAAGTACGACTCATTGGTGTTGAAGGTGAACAGATTGGCGTCGTAGGTATTCAAGAAGCTCTTACTGCAGCCGAAGAGGCTGGTGTTGATCTGGTGGAAATTAGCCCAAATGCGGAGCCACCAGTTTGTCGTCTGATGGATTATGGTAAGTTCCTCTACGAGAAAGCTAAGAACGCGAAAGAGCAAAAGAAAAACCAGAAACAGATCCAGGTGAAGGAAGTTAAATTCCGTCCTGGAACTGACGAGGGCGATTATCAGGTAAAACTGCGCAACCTGACTCGCTTTCTGGAGGGAGGTGACAAAACGAAAGTCACTATCCGTTTCCGTGGCCGGGAAATGGCACATCAAGAGTTGGGTATCGAACTGCTAGAGCGCATTAAGAATGACCTAGCCGAAATTTCAACTTGCGAATCGTTCCCAAGACGTGCTGAGGGTCGCCAGATGATTATGGTTCTGGCCCCTGCTAAGAAGTAACTGTGGTACACAAGTAGGGCGGTTTTTTACTTGAACAAGTAAGAACCAAACTCACCCTGTTACACTTTTAATTAACAATGCGGAGTAATTTTCATGCCGAAAATGAAATCCAAGAAAGGCGCATCGAAGCGCTTTAAGAAAACCGCTTCAGGCGGCTTCAAATGTAAACAGTCTCATTTGCGTCACATCCTGACCAAAAAGAGCTCAAAGCGGAAGCGTCACCTACGTGCGAAGAGCATGGTGCACGAGTCTGATGTTGGCTTAGTTCAGCGTATGTTACCATTCGCGTAAGGGAAGGAGATAGCAAATGGCACGAGTAAAACGTGGTGTGATCGCGCGTGCGCGTCACAAGAAAGTCCTGAAGCAGGCGAAAGGTTATTATGGTGCTCGTTCACGCGTTTATCGCGTAGCGAAGCAAGCTGTTATCAAAGCAGGTCAGTACGCATACCGCGACCGCCGTGCGAAGAAACGTCAATTCCGTCAATTGTGGATTGTTCGTATCAACGCTGCAGCGCGTCAAAACGGTTTGTCATACAGCCGCTTTATCAATGGCTTGAAAAAAGCATCTGTAGAAATCGATCGTAAAATCCTTGCTGACATCGCAGTTCACGACCAAAACGGTTTTGCTGCCTTGGTAGAGAAAGCGAAAGGCTCTCTGTAAGCAGGTTGAAAAGTTGAAAAAGGGAGCGTAACTGCTCCCTTTTTTTGTGCTTTTTCGGTATCATTGAGCACTTTATTTAGTTTTGAAAAATCATCGTGAAACCGCACGGGTCATAACTGAGGACGATCATGGCGTTATCTGACATTGTTGCTGCCGCTGAAGCAGCCGTTGCACACGCAACGACCCCGCAAGAACTCGACGCTGTTCGAGTGGAATATATGGGTAAAAAAGGCCAATTAACTGAGCAGTTGAAAAGCTTAGGCAAGCTAAGCCCAGAAGAGCGTCCTGCGGCAGGACAAGCCATTAACGAAGCCAAACAACGTGTGCAAGAGTTAATCAACGCACGTAACAACGAATTAAAACAAGCTGAGCTCGCGCAAAAACTTGCCGCCGAGCGCATTGATGTGAGCTTGCCAGGCCGTCGTGCTCAGCTTGGTGGCTTTCACCCAGTCACGAAAACCATTCAGCGCATTGAAGCGTTTTTTGGTGATTTAGGTTTTCGTACGGTGGAAGGCCCTGAAGTGGAAGATGACTTCCATAACTTTGATGCGCTGAATATTCCAGCGAATCATCCTGCGCGTGCTGATCACGATACGTTCTATTTCACGCCAACCACCATGTTACGTACGCAAACCTCAGGCGTTCAAATTCGTACCATGGAGCAAGAGCAACCACCACTGCGAATTATTTCGCCTGGTCGCGTGTATCGGAATGACTACGATCAAACACATACGCCAATGTTCCATCAGGTGGAAGGTTTGATGGTAGACACTGACGTGAGTTTCACGCAGTTAAAGGGCATTTTAGAAGACTTTTTAGTGAACTTCTTTGAAGAAGAGCTCGAAGTACGTTTCCGTCCATCGTACTTCCCGTTTACTGAGCCTTCAGCAGAGGTTGATGTACGCCGTAAAGATGGCAAATGGCTTGAAGTACTTGGTTGTGGCATGGTTCACCCAAGTGTTTTACAAGCGGTTGGTATTGATAGTGAAAAATACACGGGCTTTGCCTTCGGTATGGGCGTTGAGCGTTTGACTATGCTCCGCTATGGCGTCAATGACTTGCGCGCATTTTTCGAAAATGACGTGCGTTTCTTGAAACAATTCAATTAATTAGCCGGGTAAGCAGATGAAATTTAGTGAACAGTGGTTACGTACCTGGGTGAATCCTGCGCTAGATAGCGTGGCGTTATCTGAACAGTTAAGTATGGCCGGCCTTGAAGTGGACGGCATTGAGCCAGTGGCAGAAGTGTTCTCCGGCGTGGTTGTAGGCGAAGTTGTGAAATGCTGGCAGCATCCAGATGCCGATAAGCTGCAAGTGACGGAAGTAAACGTTGGTGCTGATGAGTTGGCGACAATTGTTTGCGGTGCACCAAACTGCCGTCAGGGCCTGAAAGTTGCTGTAGCAACCGTTGGCGCTGTATTGCCAGGTGATTTCAAAATTAAAAAGGCGAAACTGCGCGGTCAGCCGTCACACGGTATGTTGTGCTCGAGCTCAGAGTTAGGGCTGAGCGACGATCATGACGGTATTATTGAACTGCCGCTCGATGCACCGATAGGCATGGATTACCGTGAGTATTTAGAGCTCAACGATGTGGTGCTGGATGTTGATTTAACGCCAAACCGTGCCGATTGTTTAGGTTTACGTGGTATTGCGCGTGAAGTTGGCGTATTGAATCGTCTAGAAGTCACTGAGCCAGAAATTAAAGCTGTTCCGGCGGCTCATGACGAAGAGCGTGCGGTAGTACTTGATGCACCAGCGGCATGTCCGCGTTATTTAGGCCGTGTGGTTCGTAACGTTAATGTCAGTGCGAGCTCACCGTTGTGGTTGCAAGAACGCTTGCGTCGCAGCGGTGTTCGTAGCATTGACCCTGTGGTTGATATTACCAACTATGTGCTACTCGAGCTGGGTCACCCAATGCATGCCTTCGATAACGATAAGTTAGCAGGCGCTGTGCATGTGCGTATGGCGAAGCCAGAAGAAAAACTGACGTTACTTGATGGTAACGAAGTGACCTTGCAAAACGATGTATTAGTAATTGCCGATGAGCAAAAACCACTCGCGATGGCCGGTATTTTCGGCGGCGAAGGCAGCGGTGTGACTGAAAACACCACAAACGTGTTTTTAGAGAGTGCGTTCTTTAGCCCCGATGCGATTGCTGGTCGCGCCCGTCGTTTCGGTTTGCATACGGACGCTTCGCATCGCTATGAGCGTGGTGTTGACCCAGAACTGCAACGTACCGCGATGGAACGTGCAACGGCACTATTACTCGAGATTTGTGGCGGCGAAGCTGGTCCAATTGTTGAGGCCGTCAGTGTTGAGCATTTACCTGAGGCGGCGCATGTCACCTTGCGTGCAGAGCGTTTAGAGCGAGTGCTTGGTATCCGCATTGCCACCGAAGAAGTCACTGAAATTCTGCAGCGTCTCGGGTTCGTGGTTATCACCACCGATTCTGGTTGGAATGTGACAGTACCAACGTTCCGATTCGATATCAGTATTGAAGAAGATTTGATTGAAGAAGTAGCCCGTATCTATGGTTATCACCGCATTCAAGCGGCGGCACCAGCGGCGCAATTGCGAATGATTCCACGCCAAGAAGCCCAGTTAAGCGCAGGCGGTATGAAGCGCACGTTGATTGATCGTGGTTATCAAGAAGCGATTACCTACAGCTTCGTTGACCCAAAACATCAAGCCATGTTGTTTGATGAAACGGCCGCTTTAACGTTGCCATTCCCAATTTCGGTTGAGATGTCGTCGATGCGCGTTAGCTTATGGCCGGGTTTGATTGGGGCTGTGGCACACAACCAAAAACGCCAACAACAAAGCTTAGCGTTCTGTGAAACCGGATTGCGCTTCTTGCCTGATGAGACAGCCGAGAATGGCGTTGTACAACAGCCCATGGTCGCCGGCATCCGTGCGGGTAAAGCCTATCCAGAACATTGGAGTGACGGTGAACGTGCAGTCGATTTTTACGACATCAAAGGCGATGTTGAGGCACTGCTCGCGTTAACTGGCGCTGCGCATGCGTTTCGTTTTGTTGCCGATCAACACCCAGCGTTGCACCCAGGCCAATCGGCTGCGATTTTCCGTGGCGAGAAACGTGTTGGTTATGTGGGCGCGGTGCACCCGCAGTTTGAGAAAAAGCTCGGCTTAAATGGTCGTACCTTCGTGTTTGAACTAGAACTCGATGCGATTGCTAAGCGCACAGTGCCGCAAGCACAGCCGATTTCGAAATACCCATCGATTCGTCGTGATTTAGCCATTGTGGTAAAAGATTCAATTGCAGCGGGTGAAATTTTCGCAGCAATTGAAAATATTGGCGTAAATCATTTAGTTGACCTAAACTTATTCGATGTATATCAAGGGGCTGGGGTAGCTGAAGGGCATCGCAGTTTAGCACTGTCGTTGACATTGCAGCATCCTGAGCGCACTCTTGAAGACAATGAAATCAATACAGCCGTGAAAGCGGTTGTTGAGATGCTAACATCTGAATTCGGGGCAACCCTAAGGGAGTAAGCTATGGCGCTGACCAAAGCAGAAATGGCCGAGCATTTGTTTGAAAAATTTGGTTTAAACAAACGTGATGCTAAAGATCTGGTCGAGAACTTCTTTGAGGAAATTAGACGAGCGTTGGAAAGTGGGGAAGAGGTGAAATTATCAGGTTTTGGTAATTTCGAGCTACGCACTAAAAATCAACGACCGGGACGGAACCCGAAAACCGGTGAAGATATTCCTATTTCTGCAAGACGGGTGGTGACATTCCGTCCTGGTCAGAAGCTGAAGCAACGCGTTAGCACTGCGAAAAAGTAAACGCAACACAATAAAAAAGGCCGCTAATAAAGCGGCCTTTTTGTATCTACTGGTTCTATTTAAAGAACAAACTACTGAACGGATTCAACAGTCGGCTTAAACCTGTTGTGAAATGCAACGGGCCTTCAAGTGCCGCTATCGTCAAGCAGTCATGATCTTGCGTGGCTGGTGAATGCTTATGATGATCATCAAGCAACATAAAGTCGCCATCACGATATTCATTGTGTTCATCGTTAAACACGCCATTGACCACTAAGGTTGCTTCGTTGCCTTTGTGTGTATGCTCTGGCAAAGAAGCTTGTTCACCCATATAGATGAAGTTCAGCATCTCTTCGCCACCCACGCGTACTGGTGCGCGCCAAAGTTTACCTGGTAAGCGGCTCCACTCGCCAATGCGGTGCGAGTTGCGTGCTAACGTCGGCGGCAGTGCAAAGCGTTGTCCCTCGAGATAGAGGCTGTCATTTGCAGCCGGCGCGGCAGAGCCCGCAGGCGATTGTGAATTGAAAATTGCCTGTAACATGGCTTGCTCATCGAACCCGTGAACAATACTAGCCGTTTCAGTTTCACCAAATAACTTCGTGGCCATATGTTGCTCAATATCTTGCACATGAGCTTGGCACTTCGGACACATATCCACGTGGGTTCCAACCATCATCAACATGGCAGGGCTGAGTTCGCCAGCGGCATAAAGCACTAAGTGCTGTTCTGAAGGGTGGAATTTAATCATCGTGCTGTATCAACTCTTTCAATTTCTGTAATGCTAAACGGGTGCGTGATTTAACCGTACCCAACGGAATTTCAAGGGCGTCGGCAACTTCTTGCTGCGACTTGCCTTCGATGTAAATAAGTTCAATCACGGTCCGTTGTGCTTTCGGTAATTGCTCACAATACACAGCCAACTGCTGCATAAGTAAATCATTATCGAGTGCGTAATCATCATCGAGTGAGTCGTTTGTTTCGGCTAATACCGGCCACAAATCGTCTGCACTCAAATCATTTTGGCGATACTTATTTTTACGTAACAAATCAAAACGAATGTTACGCGCAATGGTAAATATCCAAGTAGCGGCTGAGCCTCGGTCAGGTTTGAACAAGTGGGCTTTGTGCCAAACATTGGTCATGGTTTCCTGAACCAAGTCCATGGCGGTTTGCTCGTTACCAAATTGGCGGGTAGCGTAGGCCTGCAAACGCGGCGCAAAATAACGAAATAATTCGCTAAATGCAGCTCGTGATTGTTCAGCAGCTATCTTCGCAAGTAATTCGGCAGCGTGCTCGGGATTATCCGGCTGCGCAGAAGACATAGTGTTCCGTTTAGTTATTCTATGAGTTGCTGTCTGCATAGTAGTTTATACCCACCAGGATATTCAACATATTGTCTGAGTTTTACGCAGTTATTTTGCGACTGGATCACAATCGTGTTCAAAATTTATCCTGCGGCTTGTTGTTCGTTGTCTTGCTTACTCTCGATGACCAGATCACGTAAAAAGGTCAATGCCGCATCAGCGGTCGGCGCTTGCAGCAATTCTTGTTTGGTTTGCGCGCTTACTGGCACTAACTCGAGCCAACGTAAGCACACCCAATCAGCCCGTTGCAGTTGCTCGTTGTTATACGCTACGGCCAACTCAGGATAGGTATTGTAAATTTCCACGAGTTGCTCAGCTAAAAATTTATCGGCCGCGCTCAAAGCCTGGGATGGCCATGCGCTGACATCATCGGTATGACCAACACGAAGGCCATCGTCTTGAACCTGGATATCCGCAATTCTAAATAAATATTGGCCAGCTACCGTAATTCCGAGTAACCCGTCGGGCAGTTGTTCAAAATCGATAATGGTTGCGGCAGTGCCAATCGGATGAATGTGCGTATTCAAATCGCGATCACCATTTTCATTTAACATGCACATTCCAATGGGGCGGCATGACGTGCCGTTACAGGCTTCTTTGACCATCCGAATGTAACGAGGCTCAAAAATGCGCAATCGCATGGTACCGCCAGGTAACACGTGCCCCGACAACGGAAATAAAGGCATTGTTTGTTGCGCTTGAGTCATTATTGCTAACCTCTTAGATGACAGTTAACGCAATTACGCACGATTTTTTGTTTTGGATTAATTCGGGTGAACTTTTGTAGCTATTTTTCGTAATTTTCGTCAGGCTAGAATGAAAGTCACAACCAAGGAGTGTCACGGTGACAATAAAAGTTGGTATCAGTGCCTGCTTATTGGGCGACCAAGTGCGATTTGATGGTGGCCATAAGCGATCTGATTTTTGTGCTAACGAGCTACAGCGGCATGTTGAGTTCGTTAAGTTATGTCCGGAAGTTGGTATAGGCATGCCAGTGCCGCGTCCTACCATTCGTTTAGAGCAACACGACCACGGAGTGCGTGCGGTTGTTCCGAAAACAGGTGAGGATGTTACCGAAAAACTGAGTCACTTTGCGGATAAAGCGCAACCGCATTTAAAACAGCTCAGTGGCTATGTTCTGTGTGCCAAATCGCCAAGTTGTGGCATGGAGCGGGTGAAGCTTTATGATCCGGACACGGGCTATGCGCGCAAAGAAGCGGAAGGTATTTTCGTGAAACGCCTACGCGAATTACATCCCGCATTACCGTTGGAAGAAGACGGCCGATTAAACGATGCGCCATTGCGTGAGAATTTTGTCATGCGCGTGTTTGTTTATCATGCGTGGCAACAATTACCACAGCCGCTGCGCAAAGCTGATTTGCTGAATTTCCACACCGAATTGAAGTTATTGTTACTGGCGCACAACCAAGCGGAGTATCGTCGCTTAGGCCGATTAGTGGCTGATCAACAAAATATCGATGCGAGTTTTGCGAAGCAGTATATTGAAGCCATTATGACGGCGTTAGGTAAGCCGGCGACACGCGCCAATCACACCAACGTATTGCAGCATATTCAGGGCTATTTTGGTCAATACCTCAGCAAAGAACAAAAGGCTGAGCTCAGTGCCTTGATTATGGATTATCACGACGGCGTGCAGCCGCTATTAGCGCCGCTGACGTTGTTACGTCATTATCTGCGTGAATATCCGAATGACTATTTGCAGGGACAGCGGTATTTAAATCCGTACCCGGCAGATTTAAAGTTGAGGTACGCGTTGTGAGTTACGCTGGGGTGTGGTTTCGTGGCGATGTACGCTTAGCTGCCAACCCAGCGGTGGCGGCAGCAAGTAAGGTTAATGGCGCCGAACGTGCCGTTCCTGCGCTGTTACTGCTGAGCCCAGAACAAATGCGTGAGCATGATTGGGCGCCGATAAAGTGGGATTTATTGCGTCGACACTTACAGGAGTTTGTGAAGGATGCGGCGGAACATGGTATTGCCTTGTCGATCGAGGTGATTGATTCGTGGGCGAAAGCGGCAAAAGCGGTCAAGCGTTTTGCACAAGAACATGAGCTGACTGAACTACATTTTAATGCCGAATATCCTGTGCATGAGCAGCGCCGTGATCGAGCGGTGAAAGCTGTGTTAGAAGACCATAACGTGGCCGTGCACCAACACCACGGTAGCTTGGTGGTGCCGCCAGTTATTGCCACGCAAGCAGGGAGCATGTATCAGAAATTCACGCCATTTGCGAAAGCGTGGCGAGAGTACCTGACTGATAAAGGGCTTCCACCCCTAACTACCTTACCGAAGCGCCAGTCTGTTCCGGTGGCAGCCATTCCGGAAATCGATTATCCGCAGCGCGATTCGAGCGCCTGGGAAGTAGGCGAGACTGCCGCTCGCGAAGCGTTGCATCGTTATCTCGACGAGAACGTTGATAGTTATGCCGCTGAGCGCGACATGCCAGGCTTAGATACAACCTCGAGACTGTCGCCGTATTGGGAGCTTGGTATTTTATCGCCATGGCAAGCGATTCATTTGCTGGCACAACAAAGCCCGAACTTTCCCGCTGGGTTAGACAAGGGCGCTGATACTTGGTTAAACGAGCTGATATGGCGCGAGTTTTATTTGCACTTAATACAGCATGTGCCACGCTTAAGTTATGGCAAGGCGTTTTTGAAGCATACCGATGCCATGCAATGGCGCAATAATGAAGCCGAATTTGATGCGTGGTGTCGCGGTGAAACAGGGTATCCGATTGTTGATGCTGGTATGCGTCAACTCGCTTCTGAAGGTTGGATGCATAATCGCGTACGCATGATAGTGGCGCATTTTTTAGTGAAAGACCTCATGATAGATTGGCGCTGGGGTGAACGATTTTTTATGCAACATCTTATCGATGGCAGTTTTGCTGCGAACAATGGTGGCTGGCAGTGGAGTGCTTCAACAGGTACAGATGCAGCGCCTTACTTTCGGGTATTTAATCCAACCTTACAAAGCGAAAAAGTTGATCCCGACGGTAGCTATATTCGTAAATGGGTCAAACAATTAAACGATTGTCCGGCCAAACAGATCCATGCGCCGGCTGCATGGTTAAAACAACGTGGTCGAGATGATTATCCGGCTCCTATTGTGAATCACAAACAAGCAAGGGAGCGTTTTCTATCAGCTTTTAAGGCTTTATGAACACGGAACAACGGGGGAATCATGACTAGTGTGGCAGATATCGTTGAACAGCTTGAACGGCTTTATGACGACTTAAATGAAGATAGTATTGCTGCACTTGATACGTTGTATTGCAACGACGTGACCTTTGTCGACCCAATTCATCATGTGCAGGGTTTAGATAACCTTAAAACCTACTTCCGTAACACCATCAAGGGCATCGAATACTGCCACTTTGCTTTTGCGGAGCGAGCAAGGCAGGGCGATGACGTGTTTGTGAGTTGGCAGATGCGCTTGAAGCATCCTAAGTTGGCTCAAGGGCGCGAGATTGTCGTTCCTGGTACCAGTCATTTGAAACTTGAGAACGATAAGATTTTATCGCAAACCGACTATTACGACGCCGGCGCGATGTTGTATGAACACATTCCAGTGATTGGCTATGTGATTGATAAGATTAAAACGCGGGTGAAATCATCATGAATATTTTGATCACAGGTGCTACCTCAGGCATCGGCAAACAAGTGGCCATGGATTACGCTAGCGAAGGACATACCGTTATTGCCTGCGGCCGAAACACCGACGTACTGGCTGAATTAGAACAACGTTTCCCAAACAATATTGCGGCGCAACGCTTAGATGTAAGCGATGCCGATCAAACTCAGCAAGCACTTGCTGTTTACACTGACGTTGACTTGGTCATTCTGTCTGCCGGGGTGTGTGAATATGTTGATATTGACCGCTTCGAGGCAGCGATGTTCGAGCGTGTGTTTGAAGTCAACGTGTTTGGCATGATGCGTTGTGTTGAGGCGTTGTTGCCGAATTTGAAAGCCGGTAGCAAGTTAGTGTTCGTTGGCAGCACGGCGCGTCTACTGCCATTTACTCGTGCTGAAGCCTATGGTGGTTCAAAGGCCGCTATTCAATACATTGCGCGCAGCTTGCAAGTCGATCTCGAACCGAAAGGCATTCAAGTGCTTACCGTATCGCCTGGCTTTGTTGAAACGCCAATGACTGATGCTAATGATTTTGAGATGCCGATGCGCGTGTCAGTTGAATTTGCCTCTGATCGAATCCGTAAAGGAATTCGTAAAGGAACCACGGATATAACCTTTCCAACGGTGTTTGGTTGGTTTTTGAAATTAATGTCGCGCTTACCGCAATCTTGGCAGGTGGCGTTGTCTAAGCGAATGGCTTAACCAGAAACCAGCGAGAACGCCCAACGACGTTTTCTCACGGAGAAGTAGTTGCATGAAGATTGCCATTATCGGCTCAGGTATTGCGGGCCTCACCTCGGCCTATTTGTTGCACAAGCAACATGATGTTCAAGTATTTGAAAAAAATGATTATATTGGTGGGCACACCCATACGGTATCGGTCAACGTTCATGGCGAAAATTACGCGGTCGACACTGGGTTTATCGTTTTTAATGATCGTACTTATCCTTATTTTCGTGCGCTCATGCGCGAACTTAATGTGGCTTGGCAAGATACCGAAATGAGTTTTAGTGTGCGCGATCCAGACACTGGATTAGAGTACAACGGCCACAACCTCAATACCTTGTTTGCGCAACGTAAAAACCTATTTTCACCAAAATTTTATCGACTCATTAACGGTATTTTACGCTTTAACAAAGCAGCCAAAGCAGCATACGAACGTGGCGAGAACCTTGATGAACTAACGCTTGGTGAGTTTTTACAGCAACAGAACATTTCGCACGAAGTAAGTGAACTTTACTTGTTACCAATGGTTGCCGCGATATGGAGCGCCAGCTTAAAAGAAGCTGAAGCTTTTCCACTCGGTTTTTTCTTACGGTTTTTCTCCAATCACGGTTTGTTAAATGTCGCGGATAGACCGCAATGGCACACCATTATTGGAGGCTCAAGTGCCTACATTAAGCCGCTCACGGCTGGTTTTGCCGATAACATCACGCTTAACGCGACGATTGTTGCGGTACATCGTGAATTACCTGAACGCGCAAGTGCTATTACCCTCGAATTTGCCGATGGCAGCATGCAAGATTTCGATGAAGTGGTGTTCGCGTGCCATAGTGATGAAGCTCTTGCTTTGTTGGCGCAACCAACTGAGGCTGAACAACACGTTCTCGGCAATATTCCATACCAAATGAACGAGGTGGTGTTGCATACCGATGTACGTTTGTTGCCGCGCAGTAAACGTGCTTGGGCGAGTTGGAATTACTTATTACACAACGATGACGATGCACGCACTCGACCAAGCTCGGTGAGCTATAATATGAATATCTTGCAGCGCATTGAAGCGCCGGAGGTATTCTGCGTGACCCTAAATAACACGTCGGCTATTCAACCAGCGAAAATCTTGGGAACTTACCATTACGCCCATCCAGTATATAGCGTGGCATCGATGCAAGCGCGGGCACAACGCGAGCGTATTTGCGGGCATCATCATTGCCACTTCACGGGCGCTTACTGGTATAACGGTTTTCACGAAGATGGCGTGCGCAGTGCAGTTGATGTGGCTAGACGCTTAGGAATTGACTGGGATGTTAACTAGCGCGATTTTAAAAGGGCACGTGCATCACGCACGGTACCGCCCCACACAACATGCATTTAGTTATAGCATTGCGCAGTGGTGGCTTGCCCTTGATGAACTCGACCAAGTTGCCGCACAAAGTCGGTGGTTTTCTACTCGGGGCTTTGCGCCGTTATGGTTTCGGCGCAAGGATTACCTACGTGGCAGCCAAGGCGATTTAGCGCAAGCTGTGCGCGATAAGCTTGCCCAGCTAACTGGGCATGAAATAAAAGGCCGGGTGTTTTTTCTCGGCGCCGTACGCACGTTTGGTTTATATTTTAGCCCCTTGAATTGTTACTTCGTGCAACCTGAAGGCCAAACCGATTACAGCTACATGCTAGCTGAAGTCAGTAATACACCATGGAACGAACGTCACTATTATGCGCTGGATTTATCGCAGGCTTTAGTGCATGACAAAGCTTTCCATGTATCGCCGTTTAATCCAATCGATATGCGCTACCACTGGCAACTGATTCCGCCACAGCCTACGCCGGGGCACCACGCTATGGTGCATCTCGATGTGCATGCGAAAAAGCGCGACTTTAGTGCCACAGTAAAATTAACGCGTGTTGAATTGAACTCGAAATCCATTCGTAACGTATTACTAAGGTATCCAATTAATACGTTGGGCACAGTGAGTGCCATTTATTGGCAGGCGTTACGGTTGTGGTTGAAGGGCACACCAGTGTACACACATCCCAACACCGATAAGTCTAAATAAGGGTTTGTTCTAATGTACAAAGAGAATGCATTGACGGTTATGCAGAACGATTTAGGTAGTATCGATAAAGTATTACGAAAGACCGTGTTGAGCTTGCTTGGCCGGTTAACCGAAGGCTATTTAGTGGTGAAAGAGCGTGGTCAAGTCGTTGGCCGTTTCGGCTCTGAAAAAAACACACTAAAAGCCGAAATTGATATTCAGAAACCTGACTTCTATCGTCGCTTTTTATTCGGTGGCAGCATTGGCGCGGCCGAATTGTTTATGGATGAAAGTTGGACGACCCCTAATTTAACCCATGTTATTCAGGTGTTTGCGCGCAATTTGCCGGCTCTCGATGCGGCTGAAGCCAAACTCAGTTGGATTTTATTGCCAATTCAAAAATTTCAGCACTGGCGTCGCAACAATAGCAAACGCCAAGCGAAAGAGAATATTTCAGCGCACTATGATTTAGGGAATGATTTATATCAGGCGTTTTTAGACCCAGCGTTACAGTATTCAAGTGCGGTGTATCCAGATAAAGATGCAACCCTTGCCGAAGCGCAGCAGCATAAACTGAAGCGCTTGTGCGACAGTCTTGAGTTAACGGCCGCTGATCATTTGCTTGAAATTGGAACCGGTTGGGGTGGTCTTGCGGTATTTGCAGCGAAAAATTATGGCTGCAAAGTAACGACTACGACGATTTCAGAAGAGCAGTTTAGTTATACAAAGGAACTCATTGAGCGCGAGGGCCTTGGCCATTTGATAACGCTACTCAAAGAAGATTACCGCGATCTAACCGGTACTTACGACAAATTGGTATCGGTGGAGATGATTGAAGCGGTTGGTCGTAAATATATGCCAACTTTCTTTAAAACCTGTAATCGATTACTAAAGCCAAATGGCAAGATGGCGTTGCAGGCGATTACCATTGCCGATCAGCGCATGAAGAGTTACGCCAACTCTGTTGATTTTATTCAAAAATATATCTTCCCGGGTGGCTTTTTGCCGTCATTAACGATGATGGCGGAAATGTTTACCGAGCAAACCGACATGGTCATTCGTCACATAGATGATATTGGTTATGACTACGCGCAAACCTTGGCTGATTGGCGTGTGCAATTTAACCATGCCCATCCACAATTGATGCAACATGGTTACGATGAGCGTTTTGGTCGAATGTGGAACTATTATTTGTGCTATTGCGAAGGTGGTTTCCGTGAGCGCACCGTATCGGCGGTGCAACTTGTGGCAACCAAACCACAGTGTCGTTAAATGAGAAATCGCGCCAGGTTGCTCGTACCTGGCTGCCTAAACTGGCCGGACTGTTTCTATTTGATTTAGTCTGGCTCAGCGCTGTTGCAGGTCGCGCCGATTGGTTGATCACAACCGTCATCTTAGTGGCACTTCAAGTGGTTTTAGCCATCCGGAGTAGCGAGTTTAATTGGACACTCTATATTATTCTTGTGCTGTTAGGTTTAGCGCTCGAGGCGACCGTGGTTGCTGTTGGTATTCTTACTTTCAGTGGCGGTTTTTTACCCGTTTGGCTTATCTTACTCTGGCTTGGCTTTGTCGGCATGCTTATGAATACGCTTAGCGGCTTAGCCGGGCGGCCGTTATGGGGGGCTTTACTCGGCATCGCCTCCGGACCTTTAACCTACGCGATTGGTATACGCTTGGGTGCTGCTGAACTTAATTCACCTGAGTGGCAGCTGTGGGTAATCTATGCGGCGCTGTGGGCCGTATATATGGTGTTATTTGCTTGGTTAATGCCGCGTTTTGTGAAAACCGCGAGCTAACCAACGAGGAGGTACATCATGACCAAGTTATTTGCTTATTTACGAAACGGGCTATTTGTTTCTTCGGCATTCGTTATGGGTGGATTTAGTTCGCCCGCACTCGCATCGCAATGCTCAGTTGATGCTTTTGAGACGTTACAAAAAGTAGGCGAAACCCGTCTCAGTGTTTGGTTCTGGGATGTTTATGATGCCGAGTTGCGTACCGACACGGGCTCACTAGACAGCGCCGAACAGCGCGCCTTGCAGTTGAGCTACCTGCGCGATATCAAAGCAAGCGACTTAGTTGATACGACGGCCGAAGAATGGGAGCGTCTGGGTATCACGATGAGTGATGAACACCAGCAGTGGCTCGATGACCTGCGTGAGATGTGGCCAAATGTGAAAGAGGGCGATTGTATTACTTTGCTTGAAACTGAGCAGGGGCATGCCAAATTTTTCGGACCTTCAGGCGAACTCGGAGAAATTAATTCAGCGCAGTTCACTGACGACTTCCTCGCTATCTGGCTTGATAAAAACTCTCGCTTTAAAAAAGAGCGTGACGAATTAATAGGAGTGCAATGATGAAATTTCTAAAGATGCTGGCGGCGGCGAGTGCACTCAGCTTTTTGGTTGGTTGCTCCGCGAATATTGAAGATTACCAAGGCGAAGAACCGCAGTTAAAACTTGAAGAGTTCTTTGATGGCGAATTAGTTGCTTACGGAATGGTGCAAGATTATAGCGGTAAAGTTATTCAGCGTTTTCGCGCTGACTTAAAGGGCACTTGGGATGGCAACGAAGGGGTGCTAGACGAGCAATTCTATTATGCCGATGGTAGTGAGCAAGAGCGCATTTGGTACATTACAAAAATTGGTGAAAACAGCTACGAAGGACGGGCTAGTGACGTTGAAGGTGTTGCTGAGGGCACAACCGCAGGTAACGTCTTAAATTGGAGCTATACACTGATTATTGAGCGCGATGGCGAGCCATTTTCAGTAAAACTTGATGATTGGCTGTACTTGGTTGATGAAGATAATATGATCAATCGTACGCAAATGTATAAGTTCGGCCTGCCCGTTGGCGAAATTACGCTGTACATCGGTAAGAAATAAATGCAATAAAAAAGGGACGATATCGTCCCTTTTTTTTGTGTGCGTTAACAATTAATCGTAGCCACGAGGAAGGCGTGATAACGTGCTGTCTTGCTCAAGTCGTTGGCGCCATAATTCCTTCGCTGTCAAACCGCCTTTCGCAGATTTCGCAACTTTAGCACCCTTTGTATCAGACTTGGCAGCTGCTTTCGGTGCTGCTTTCGTTGTTGCTTTTTTAGCGGGTGCGGCTTTCTTCGCTGGTTCCGCTTTTTTCTCAGTCTTTTTCTCAGCTTTTGCCGCTGGTTTTTTCGCGGCGCCACCGGCTAAGTTTTCAGCTTCTTCGGCAAGTTGTGCAAGACGCACATTTTTACCGCCATCAACGCTGTACCAGCCGCCTTTTGCTTCAATTTTTGGTTTTTTACCGTGAGCTTGCTGGTATGCTGCAGTAAAATCAGCAAGCACTTGGTCTTTATCAAGTTTGCTCATGGAGACTATCCTATAGCGTTATCATGTGTGTGTGTTTCATTTTTATACCGTTTTTTAAGCATATTGTCTAATGTCTGACTTAATTGTCCAAAATATATGCTAAAAACACACCGTATCATCAAATTTTCAGCAGAAACGAGGACATTGTGCAACGTTCCGAGCTTCAGAATTATCTCAGTGAATTATTACAAATCGATCGCATTCGTGATTATTGTCCGAATGGGTTGCAAATTGAAGGTCGCCAAGACATCCGCAAAATTGTCACTGGTGTGACCGCTAGCCAAGCATTGATTGATGCCGCCATAGAACAGGGCGCGGATACCATTTTGGTGCACCATGGCTATTTTTGGAAAAGTGAGCCCGCGGTGATTACCGGAATGAAGAAGCGTCGTATTCAGGCGTTGTTGCAAGCAGATATCAATCTGTTTGGTTATCATTTGCCGCTGGATGTGCACCCAGAGTTTGGTAATAACGCACAGTTGGCAGAATTATTTGGCTGGCCGCAACCTCAACCACTGTTGAGTGTGGATCCAGAAGGCGTCGTGATGGGCTGCACTTTACCGCAGCCGATAACTTCTGAAGAGCTTGGCGAGCATATCGGTCGTTGTTTACAGCGTCCGTTAACTGTACGGATCGACTGTGACCAGCCGATTTCTCGAATTGCGTGGTGTACCGGCGGTGGACAGGGATATATCGATCATGCCGCTGCGGCCGGTTTTGATGCTTTTTTAAGTGGCGAAATATCTGAGCAAACCACACACAGTGCGCAAGAGCAGGGCCTAGCGTATTTTGCCGCGGGGCACCACGCTACTGAGCGTTATGGTATTCGCGCGTTGGGCGAGCATTTAGCCGAGAAATTTGGCTTAGTTCATGTGTTCATTGATATTGAGAACCCTGCGTAATGGCCAAACGTGATCAAAGCTTTGAGGGCATCACGCAAAAATTTTCGCGCAATATCTATGCCACCAACAAAGGTAGGTTGCGTCTTGCAGTGCTCGAACGTGATTTGCAAGCCTGGTTACCGCAACCAGGCAACGCCGCGAAATTACGGGTGTTGGATGTTGGCGGTGGGTTAGGTCAACTGTCGATGTTGTTTGCGCAAGCGGGCTGTGAGGTGACGCACACAGATATTTCCGCCGAGATAGTCGGTGAAGCACAGGCACTGCACGAGCAGCATGGGTTGGCACAGCATTACACCTATCATGTAGCGCCGTTACAGGGCTTGCCTGAGCTTCTACAGCAGCGCTATGACATTGTGCTCTGTCATGCTGTATTAGAGTGGTTGGTTGACCCACAACAAGCGCTTGTCACATTAAAGCAATTAATGCATGCCAACGGGCGTTTATCGTTGATGTTTTACAACCGCGACGCCAAGATTCTTGCGAATATAATTTTTGGCAACTTCGATTATGTGCAAGCTGATTTATCCGTGAAAAAGACCGTACGAATGAGCCCGCAACAGCCAATTAATCCGAATGAAATGCGCCAATGGCTCGAGGCATTGCAGTTAAAAGTGACGCAACGCACTGGCGTGCGCTGTTTTCATGATTACTTGCGAAACCGCGATGATCAGAAACGTTTTGAAGAATTGCTCGCCCTCGAACTTCGGTATAACCAACAATCACCGTTCGTTGATATCGGTCGTTATTTACATTGGCAAATTGAACATGCCTGAACGCCCGAACTCTGAACGAACGGAAGCTAAACGCAAGGTTGTCATTTACTACAATCAACTGAGCCAACGTGCGCGGCGATTGGCTAATCGCTATCAGACATTTTTTGTGAGTGGTGCATGTGACGTGACCTTATTACCAAGCTCAGCTAGTTCAGTACGCGATCAAACACAATTGATGCAGGTGAGCGAGCGCGCTCAAGAATGCGTGGTGATAGGCGGTGATGGTAGCATTAATATTGTGGTGAATGCGCTGGTTCAAGCTGAGCGGCACCGGCAGGTAGCTCTGACGGTGATACCAGTTGGCACTGGCAATGACTTTGCTCGAGATCACAACTTGAAGCGCTGGAACTGGCGCATGAAGGCGGAGTTCGCAACGCAAGTTGAAGCGGTTGGCTATGTGCAATCGAATGACCAAAGTCGCTATTTCGTTAACCACGTCGGAACAGGCTTAAGCGTTGACCTCATGCGCCTACAGCCGCATTGGTTAAAGCAAAGTGCAGGGCATTTAAGTTACCTGATTGCGCTGGCCCGTTATCTGTTCGGCTCAATGACAAGCCGTTCGCGCGTACGCCGCGGCAATTATTGGGATGACGGTCAATTTGTGGCGTTAGGTCGCTATATTGGCGGTGGCTTTTTAGTCCATCCACAGGCCGATAGACGCAGTGCCATGCTAGCACGCATTCGGGTGCCGAAAATGCCGCGCTGGCGACAAGTCAAAGCCTTACTGAACGTTCTTAGAGGGCGTATTGAAACCACGGCGAGTATCGACTTTGAACGTGGCAATAAATTTCAACTTGGCGATACGGAGCATGTTCTTGAACTCGATGGTGATATTTACTTTCAAGGACCTGCAACGGTGTCTATCGCAACCGTAACTATTTTAGTGTCAGTACCATTTTTTGAGATAACGAAAGGGGATAATTCATGAGTAGCAGCTGTGCATTTATTGGTTTAGGCGTGATGGGCTATCCGATGGCGGGACACCTGCAACAAGGTGGCTTTACCACCAAGGTGTATAATCGAACCACAGCGAAGGCGCAAAAATGGGCACAAACCTATCACGGTGAATTTGCCGAGACACCCGCAGCAGCCGCTGAAGGTGCTGAATTTGTGATGTTATGCGTTGGCAACGACGACGATGTTCGTAGTGTGGTTTATGGTGACAACGGTGTTTTGGCTACGATGAAGCAAGGAAGTGTTCTCATTGATCACACCACAGCCTCGGCTGAACTTGCCAAAGAGCTTGCTCAAGCGTGTCATGAACGCGGTATTGGCTTTTTAGATGCCCCCGTTTCGGGTGGGCAGCAGGGCGCCGAAAACGGCGTGTTAACAGCTATGATTGGTGGCGACAAAGAAGCGTTTGACCGAGTTAATCAAGCGCTCACCTGCTACGCCAAAACTCGGGAATATATGGGCCCAGCAGGTCACGGTCAGTTGGCCAAAATGGTGAATCAGATTTGTATTGCTGGGGTAGTTCAAGGTTTATCAGAAGGCCTGCAGCTAGCGCGCAAAGTTGGTTTAGACCCTGACACTTTAATCAATGCGATCAGCCAAGGTGCGGCTGGCTCATGGCAAATGAAGAATCGTTATAAAACCATGTGGGAACAACATTATGAGCATGGTTTTGCGGTTGATTGGATGCGTAAAGATTTGAAAATTGCGCTCAGTGAAGCGGAACGTCAGGGCTTAAGCATGCCATTGACGGCATTAGTTGATCAATTTTACGCTGAAGTACAGAAAATGGGTGGCTCTCGTTGGGATACATCGAGTTTATTGGCGCGCCTCGAAAAATAATTGCTATTAACCCAATTGATATCAGCCAATAAAAAACCCCAGCCAAAAGCTGGGGTTTTCTTTAAGCCTGAGGCCATGCTGGATTTAGCGAATACCCATACGACGGAGTGCGCCGGTAGAGAAGTCGCCACGTACTGGCTCGATATCGAAGTTCATGTATTCACTTTCTTCGTTCGCCAGACCAAGCAGAATGTAACGACCTGAGTTCAAGTCATACAATGCTTCAGCTGCCATCCACGGGGTATCGTGATAGTAGAACTGAGTGTTGTAAGCTTCAGCAACACGCCATAGCTCGCCACGGCCGTCATAATGGTCAATTACAGACGCTGTCCAGGTATCCTCATCGATAAACATGTGACGTGTTGCGTAAATGTGACGCTCGCCGTCTTTCAAAGTCCCTTTCACTTCCCAAACACGGTGCTTTTCATAACGCACGTAGTCTTGGTTCATGTGACCTGGGCCGATGATGTCGTCATATGACAAGCTGGTATCCATCAACTTGTAGTTGTTGTATGGAATCAACATTTCTTTCTTGCCAACAAGTTCCCAGTTGTACTTATCTGGTGCACCGTTGAACATATCAAGGCCGTCAGAAGTACGTAAGCCGTCAGATGCAGTACCTGGACCGTCATAAGCAACCGATGGCGCTTTACGAACACGACGCTGACCGGCGTTATATAACCACGCACGGCGTGATTCTTTTACTTGGTCAATCGTTTCATGCACAAGCAACACGGTACCGGTCATACGTGCTGGTGCTAATACTTCTTGCAAGAAGTAGAACAACACGTTGTCATCAGCAGATTCGCGACCGGTTTTCAAATATTCAGGGAATACCAGTGATTCGCGCAGTAATACCGGAACAAAATCACCGTTTTCAAGAACTGGGAACTGGTTCACCAAGCGTTGAACAGCACCGCCTCGATAGCGAGTAATGTGGTTCCAGATTATCTCAAGACCATTGGCCGGTATTGGGAAAGGTACGTGTTTTTCAAAGTTGGCTAAGCCGTTACCGCCAGAAACCAGTTCAGCATTTGCCGCATTTTTCGCGATGACGTCATACACGTCTTGCGGATAGGCAGCAGTGCGGTGCGTTGGGTACACATGCATTTTGTAATCAGGATATTTTTTGAACATTGCCATTTGACCAGCTGACAGCAGGTCTTTGTACTCGTCAACGTTTTCAGCGGTGATGGTATATAGTGGTTGTTCATCAGCGAACGGATCAGCTGGTCGCTCTGGCGCTTCACCATCTGCTTGCTTGCTGTAACCACCTGTCCACTCAGGGATAGAGCCGTCAGCATTGCCTGCTTTCACAGCACCTACTGGCGTTAGTTCATTCCCCAAACGCGCCGCTTCTTCTGGGCTAACTTTTGCCATGACCGTAGCGGACACAACAGATAGCGCAAAAATACCGGCTTTTAGCATCATTTTATTCATTGTGCTTTTCCTTGTTGTTCTTGATATGCTTGCTTTACCGCAATAAAGCTACATCAAAACTTAACAAATTTAAATGGCCAACTGATACTAGCGTTAAAACAGCGTTCGTTGTAAGGTATCAGCTGGTTTGACCTCTAGTTATTTTTCCATAGCATGTATCGCGAATGGGAAATTTGCAACTATTTAACAAGATATAAGACTCAAAATTTTTACGAGGGTTCCATGATAAAAGCGACAGCTTATGCTGGTGCAGCAGTAATCGCAGCCTTATATGGCGCGCCTGGGTTTGCTAATGCAGACACGATTACTGATTATGAAGTAATTAATGCACCAGCAATGAAGGCCGCAAAAGCACCACGAGCGGTGCTTACCGAAATCACCCAAACTTCGAATTATACGGTTGCCGTTGGCGATTACGGGGTAGTTCTGTACCGTGAGCCAGGCCAGAGTGACTGGCAACAAGCAGATATGCCAACCAGTGTATTATTTACGTCGGTCGATTTTGTTGATGCCGATCACGGTTGGGCCGCTGGTCATCATGGCGTGATTGCTGCCACAAACGATGGTGGTAAAACATGGCAACTTCAACTCGATGGTTTTGAGTTTACTGAATTACAAAAAGCACACTTCCAAATCGTTGTTGATGAACTTACTGAAGAACTTGAACAACTCGATGGCTCAAACGTTGAGCGTGAAGATGAGCTTGCGTTTGAATTAGACAATGCAACCTACTTATTAGATATGGCTTTCGTTGCTGAAGAGGAAGGTCCTACAAAACCTTTTCTCGATATTCGGGCGGTTAATCGTGATGTGATTTTTGCTGTGGGTGCCTACGGTACCTTGGTACGGTCCCGCGATGGTGGTGAAAACTGGGAGATTCTTGATGAGCGTTTAGCTAATCTTGATGGTTTTCATTTGAATGCGCTCACCTCAGATGAGCAATATGTTTATATTGCAGGCGAGGGTGGTCAGATTTTCCGTAGCGCAGATATGGGTGATTCATGGGATTTACTTGATTCACCTTATTACGGGTCGTTTTTTGGTTTACACATCGATACCCAGAACCGTCTATGGGTAGCTGGATTGCGCGGCAATATTTTTGTCAGCGATGATCAAGGTGACAGCTTTAATCAAATCAAATTGCCTGACAACGTGAACATTAATTCTGTAGTAGATGCACCAAGTGGCGGTGTTTACTTGGTAGGAAATGCTGGCGTTATCGGTTGGGTTGATGCCGCGGGGAACATTAAGCAGATGACGCATAGTTCTGGCGCGGCGCTTACCGATCTCGTTGCGCATGGCGACGGTCGATTGACGGTGGTTGGTCAGCGCGGCGTTCTCGAAATTACAGATTTCGAATCTTCAGCACAAACCCAAGAATAATAAAGGAACAATAGCAGCATGTCTGAACAGTCTATTGAGTCAAAAAGTGTGTGGCTAGAGCGCGCGCTCTTCAATTTTCGTCCATTGTGGTTTGTGATTTTCGCAGTCTTAACTGCGTTTTTAGCGTGGCATGCTAGTCAGGTTCGTCCTGAAGCTAGCTTCACCAAAATGATCCCGACCAAACATGAATTTATACAAAACTATTTTAAGCACCAAGAAGATCTCGCTAGCTTAGGTAATGTGGTACGTATCGCCGTTGAAACCACTGAGGGCAGTATCTTTACCGCAGACTTTCAAAAAACACTTCAAGAAATTACCGATGAAGTATTTTTTATTCCGGGTGTAAACCGCAGTGGCTTAAAAAGTATTTGGACGCCCAATGTTCGCTGGAGCGAAGTAACCGAAGAAGGTTTTGTGGGTGGGCCGGTTATTCCTGATAACTGGGATGCCTCCGAGAATTCTTTAGATCAACTGCGCACTAACGTGTTGCGTTCGGGCGAAGTGGGCAACTTAGTTGCGAACAACTTTCAATCAGCTTTGATTTTGGTACCGCTGAATGAGGTGAATCCAGATACTGGTGAAGCTTTAGATTACCAACAGTTTTCGCAGCAGCTCGAAGAACGCATTCGCGATAAGTATCAAACTGAGAACGTTAAAATTCATATTACGGGTTTCGCCAAAGTTATTGGTGATCTCATTGAAGGTGCATATCAGGTCGGCTTGTTCTTTGTGATTGCGATTGTGATCACCTTATTAATGCTGTTCTGGTATAGCCGTTGCTGGCGAAGCGCTTTCGCGGTGCTGTCGTGTTCGATTATCGCCGTTGTGTGGCAGCTCGGTATTATCAAATTGATTGGTTCGGGAATTAACCCGTACTCCATGCTTGTACCGTTCTTAGTATTCGCCATTGGTGTGAGCCACGGCGTGCAAATTATTAATGCGATTAGCAACAACCGTGTTGATGGCCACGATAAATTCGCTGCAAGTCGATTAGCTTTCCGTTCACTATATATCGCTGGTTTAACTGCACTGATTTCTGACGCAATTGGTTTCACCACATTGATGGTTATTGACATC
Source organism: Pseudidiomarina marina (assembly GCF_044807045.1). Classification (NCBI taxonomy): domain Bacteria; kingdom Pseudomonadati; phylum Pseudomonadota; class Gammaproteobacteria; order Alteromonadales; family Idiomarinaceae; genus Pseudidiomarina; species Pseudidiomarina marina. Next base: position 1,574,296 of record NZ_CP085233.1, read on the forward strand.
GAAGTAATTCAAGAACTAGCAATTGCCGCAAGTATTGGTGTTGCGGTTGTGGTATTGACCAACTTAGGTCTGTTGCCAATCATCATGTCGTACACTGGCGTGTCGGTAAAAGGCGTGGATTACGTGCGTGCCACCCGCGAAGAACAACATCCAATGCTGGCTTTCTTTGGTCGTTTCTCGCAACCAAAGTGGGCTTACAGCGCGCTAATAGTCGCATTAGTTGGTCTGACATGGGGGCTGGTTTACAGTCAACAAATGAAGATTGGCGATTTAGATGCTGGTGCGCCAGAGTTACGTCCTGATAGTCGCTACAACTTAGATAATCAATTCATTGTTGATAATTACAGCTCGAGTACCGACATTTTTGTGGTTATGGCTGAAACTGCGCCCAGTCAGTGTATTGCCTATGACAACCTAGAACTGATGGATCGTTTTAGCTGGCATATGGAAAATACGCCGGGCGTACAAGACGTGAAATCAGTTGTTTATGTCGCGAAAATGGGGTCATTTGGATTAAATGAGGGTAACCTGAAATGGTTTAGCCTGAACCGCAATCAATATGTATTGAATGCGAATACCGGTCGTACACCACCAGGATTAATCAACCCTGATTGCTCCATGGCACCCATTATTATTTATTTAAACGACCACAAAGCTGAAACCCTACAAACCGTTGTCGCCTCGGTGAATGCCTTCAATCAACAGTATCAGCAAGAAGGATTAGAATTGCTGATGGCGGCAGGTAATTCAGGGATTGAGGCTGCGACCAACTCGGTGATTGAATCGGCGCAAACGAAAATGCTGCTGTGGGTTTACGGGGTGGTTATTGTGCTTTGTTTGATAACCTTCCGTAGCATTCGAACAGTCACCTGTATTGTTCTGCCGCTCATGTTAACCACTATCATGAGTCAAGGCTTAATGGCGGTGCTGGGCATTGGTGTGAAAGTCGCCACCTTGCCGGTGATTGCACTGGGTGTTGGTATTGGTGTGGATTACGGTATTTATATTTACACCAAAATTCGTGAAGGCTTGGCACAAGGCATGCACCTGAACGACAGTTACAAGTATGCGTTGGATAGCACCGGTAAAGCTGTCGGCTTCACGGGTTTGACCCTAGCGATTGGTGTTGCAACTTGGATTTTCTCGCCGATTAAATTCCAAGCCGATATGGGAATTTTGCTGACCTTTATGTTCCTCTGGAACATGTTGGGTGCGTTAATTCTTATACCAGCCTTAGCGCGCTTCTTTGCGCGCTTCGGCAAACAAATTCACTAATTGATTTAGTTCACCACAGATTTGGCGTCGGCGAGAACAAAATCGGCGCCAATATCTGCAATCACCATGGTTGGTGCGTTGGTGTTTCCACTCACCACAGTCGGCATTATCGACGCGTCGATGACGCGTAAGTTACTCACGCCATTGACGCGTAACTGCGGATCAACCACTGCATTGGCATCGTTGCCCATGCGACAGGTGCTGGTGGGATGGTAGATCAAGCCGATATTCGCCGTAATTCGTTCAAGTAGCTCTTCATCAGAGTTCGTTTCGCCTGGCCAAACCTCACCGCCATTGTGTGACTGCAACGGCGCTTGTCGCATGATTTCTCGAACCTGTTTAACCCCGGAGAGTAGAGCCGCTTTGTCGGCCTCATTGTCGAGGAAGTTATATTCAAAATGTGGCGGTTGAGCCGGGTCGCGACTTGCGAGACGTAACTCACCACGAGCTTTTGGTCGTAATACGCAAACATGGCAAGCGTAGCCGTACGTGAATGCTGGCCATAAATCCCAGCCGCTATCGTTAAATCGTGTTGAAACAAAGTGTAATTGAAGGTCAGGATCAGAAAGCTTAGGGTGGCTTTTTATAAAGCCACCAACTTCCGCTGGCGAAACTGCGAGGGGGCCCGTTTTGTGACGTTTATACTGCCACCAAGCGGCTGCCATCTTCAGTGCACCGCGAGGCGTAATACTGATGCCATCTTTAAGCTGATTCCGATAATGAATCATCACGTCTACATGATCTTGCAGGTTTTTACCAACCTCAGGGCTATTGGCGACCACGGGTATGCCATGCTTATCCAACTGCGCCTTGGGTCCTATACCTGAGAGTAATAGTAATTGCGGTGAATTGATTGCGCCGCCAGCAATAATAACCTCGCGGTGCGCGGTGGCAACGTAGGATTTTCCTCGTCGGCTAAATTGAATGCCATTGGCGCGTTTATTTCCACCCGAACCTTCCACTGTAATGCGCTCCACCAAACTGTGCGTGAATACCGTTAAATTTGAGCGCTGGCGCGCAGGGTCGAGGAAGGCTTTTCGTGCACTGAAACGAGCGTTTTCAAAAATAGTGAATTGAAATGACCCCACACCGTAGAGCTGTTCACCATTAAAGTCTGAATTAAATGGAATACCTGCAGCAACGCCAGCTTCGACAAACTTTTGTGCGGCGTTAAAATAAACCGGAACATCACTGACTTTTAGCGGACCATCAGCACCATGGTATTCATTGGCGCCACGTTGATTGCATTCAAGTTTACGAAAGCGTTCAAGAACGTTTTGCCAGCGCCAGTCAGCTGAACTGACCGCGGCCCAATGGTCGTAATCACTCGCAACACCACGGGTATAAATCATGGCATTAATTAAGCTACTACCGCCGAGACCCTTGCCGCGCGGGGTATAGAGACCCTTGCCATTACGCAGCGGCGCCTTGTCAACGCTACGATATAGCCAATTAAAGGCTTTGCTATGCATAAACCGAATAACGCCGCCGGGCATGTCGCTAAACGGCGATTGACCTTCGCCACCCGCTTCAAATAGAGCAACGCGGTAGTTGCCACAAGCTGATAAGCGCTCGGCAAGAACGCAGCCAGCCGTGCCACCACCGACAATAATATAATCAAAATGCAACGCCGTTTGGTTCATGACGCTATCTCGTGATTTGTTGATAATTAAAGACTTTGTACGTAGCGATACAAGTCGTTGAGTAATCGCATATGTTTGGCAGAGTCAGCATATTGACTACTTGCTTGCTCAAGTTCTTGCATGAATTGTTCGGCACTTAGGGCCCGCCCAGGTGGTTCAAGCAAGCGCTGTTGGCAAAATGCCCGCCAACGATGTAACTCGCTATCATTTAAAGTGCTTGGGAAATTACGAGCACGGTATCTGAAGAACATTTCACTGAGGCGTGCATCGGCAAAATTAAGCTCAAGACCAGCGAGTTGGTCGGGTTCGGTTGCCCGAATGATAGCCATGTTTGAGCGATCTTGATCGCTGAAGAAGTCACCGCTATACAACATCAAATCAGGGTCGGTAACGGCTTCAAACTCTCGGGCATAAGTGCACGCAGCCACAATACGTTCACGTAATTCAGGCTGAGTCATCAAATACTGCCGATTTTGTTCGAGCTGCGCTAAGTTGAGTTGCCAGCGCGACTGTGCGGATTCATCGATCACTTTCAGCGGTGCAATGAACGGACATTTATTGAGTGCGAATTGACCACCGCCAAACGGCATCAGATTGTGTTCTAGAAGCGTCGAACGCCGTGTAAATCGCCGTTCAATCATGTCATCTTCAGAAAGTGACATCAGTTCGCGTGGATCACAACGAAGATCCCAATACACCACCGTGTTGGGTTGTTCAGGATGGTAGGCAAGGGGCATAATCACACTAAGATAGCCATTTTGAGCGCCATAAAAACCGCTGACATGCGCAAGAGGTGCAAAGGTGGTGAGTTGTACTAAGTCTTTCACCGCTTGCTTACGACGCATGCTGTAGGCATAGTCAAATAATCGCGGTTGTGTTTGCTTCACTTTTTTTGCCATTTCAATGGTGGCATACACATCGGCCATGGCATCGTGGGCTTGACCGTGCTCAATGTTATTTACGCGAGTAAGATCCTCAAGGCGCATGCTTACCCGTCCGTCGTCATGATAAGGCCACTCAATGCCTTCAGGGCGCAATGCGTAACACGCACGCATCAGATCAATGAGATCCCAACGTGAATTATTATCCTGCCAAGTGTGCGCATAGGGGTCGATAAAATTACGATAAAACAAATGCCGCGTAACTTCGTCATCAAAAGCAATATTGTTGTAGCCAATAATCGTTGTATTCGGCTCGCTCATCTGTGCCGCAATTTTCTCAGCAAAGGCCGATTCATTCATCCCTTGCGCCAATGCATGTTGCGGCGTAATACCGGTAATCATAACGGCTTGTGGATGCGGCAGAAAATCAGGTGTGGGTTGGCAATAAATCGTTAACGGTCGACCAACGGGTTCAAAATCTAGGGTGGTTCGCAAACCAGCAAATTGTGCTGGTCGATCGATTTGTGGATTCGCACCCCAAGTTTCGTAGTCGTGCCAATAGAAGGTCGGCTGAGTCATTTAAGATCCGTGATGTTTTTGTTGAAATTCTTACTTTCAGATTAACTGAATGAAGTAATAAAACAAAGGCGTTATTCGGAAACAAGAGAAAAGGCGTTATTCGTTATTGGTTATTCGTTATTCGGGAAAGCTAAAAGCGGTAAAACGAAATACACGAGCGTTAGAACAACTGTATTCAAAGAACCGAACTCTGCTAGTATCGAGTAACCAATAACGAATAACGAATAACGAATAACGATTATCGATTAACGAACAACGAGGTTTTTATGAAACGTATCGCACTAATTGCCGCAATGGGTTTGTTTGGCATTACAGCCAACAATGCTTTTGCTGACGACCATGGTAAAAAAGCCGCCGATGAAACCTTTGCAATCGCTATTCATGGTGGAGCTGGCACGATTACTCGTGAAAGCATGACGCCAGAGCGTGAGCGTGCTTATAAAGCAAAATTAAATGAGGCGATTAACGCTGGGCATGCCGTATTAGCGAATGGTGGTACTAGTATGGATGCTGTGATTGCTGCGGTTCAGATTATGGAAGCGTCACCATTATTTAACGCTGGCGTTGGGGCTGTCTACAACTGGGACGGTGAACATGAACTTGATGCCTCAATCATGGATGGTAAAACGCGCGAAGCGGGAGCGGTTGCGAGCGTTAAAACAGTCAAAAGCCCGATTGCACTGGCACGCAAGGTCATGGAAGAATCGGTGCATGTCATGCTAAGTGGTGCAGGTGCCGAGCAGTTTTCGCGAGAGCAAGGCCTTGAACAAGTCGACAATAGTTACTTTAACACCGAAGCCCGTTACCAAGCGTTGCAGCGCATGAAAGAGCAAGTGGGCAACCCGCGCGATAAACAAGCTTGGGTTACCATGGACGATAACTTTAAATACGGTACGGTTGGTGCTGTGGCTCGTGACAAGCATGGAAACCTAGCGGCAGCCACCTCAACCGGCGGTATGACTGGTAAGCGCTATGGTCGTGTAGGTGATTCACCGATTATTGGCGCAGGCACGTGGGCTGATAACGAAAGTTGCGCGGTTTCTGCAACAGGGCATGGCGAATACTTTATTCGTTACCATGTCGCAGCTGACATTTGTTCGCGCATGAAATATCAGCAAGTTGATGTTGTGACCGCGGGCGATGCCGTGATTCATGATGTGTTGCTACCGCAAGGTGGTACGGGTGGTGTCATTATTGTCGATAAAGATGGCAATGTGCATATGCCATTTAATACCGAGGGTATGTACCGCGCGCAACGTATAGGTAATGCGCCAGCTGAGGTTGCCATTTATAACGATTGACTATACTGAATGCATGGTTGTTTAACTTTTTAGGTTCAACAAGAGAGGTACGCCATGCATTCATTAAAGGTCGTTGATTATATGAATCGTCATCCCGTGAGTTTTTCACCCGAGATGTCAATTGAAGCCGCCGTATCAGTGTTGCTACAAAGTAATCAGCGTGGCGGTCCGGTGGTCGATGCGCAACATAAGTTAGTGGGCTTTTTGTCTGAACAAGACTGCTTGGCGACGATGTTGCGCGATACCTATCACAATGAACAAAGTGCCACGGTCGGTGACTGTATGTATCGTGGCGATGTGGTGACGGTGGATGCGGATTCATCTATCACCGATTTGGCGCAGCAAATGACAGCCAATAAACCAAAGATGTACCCAGTGGTTGATACTGAACGCCAGTTAATAGGCGTGATCACAAGAACGGATGTATTGCGGGCAATCGATTTACATTTACGTGATGGGTACTCTCGCCGTTAACATCAAGGGCTGACGCTGGTAAACTAGCGTCAGCTTTTTTATGACTTAGGACTGACGTGCGCGCCATTCAATTTCCAGCTGACTTACCTGTCGTACAAGAAAAACAGACCATCCAAAGCGCCATTGCGAAACACCAAGTGGTGATTATTGCCGGTGAAACGGGGTCTGGTAAAACGACTCAATTACCGAAAATGCTACTTGAGATGGGCTACGGCAATGCCGAAGAAGGGCGCATGATCGGTCATACGCAGCCGCGTCGATTAGCCGCTCGCAGCGTTGCCGCGCGCATTGCACAAGAACTGCAAACCGAATTAGGTTCAGTGGTTGGCTACAAAGTACGATTTCAGGATGAAACAGCAGCGGGAACGCGGATTAAGCTAGTGACTGATGGGATGTTGCTGGCCGAGTTACAAACCGATCGTCTATTGTCTAAGTACGATGCCATTATTATTGATGAAGCGCATGAGCGCAGTCTGAATATCGATTTTCTGTTAGGCGTCTTATCGACTTTATTGCCGAAACGACCTGAGTTAAAACTGATCATTACCTCGGCTACCATTGAAACTGAACGTTTCTCGAAACATTTCAATGCGGCACCAATCATTACTGTCAGCGGACGCACTTACCCTGTAGAAATTCGTTATCGTCCGCTACAGGATGCCGATACGGATGATGATGACTTGGATGTTGTTCAGGGTGTTTGTGATGCGGTACAAGAATTACAGCGTGAAGCAGCGGGCGATGTACTCATTTTTGCTAGTGGTGAACGTGAAATTCGCGATTTTGCCGAAGCCATTGGTGAACTAAAGTTGGCAAATACTGAAGTTTTACCGTTATTTGCGCGCTTATCAGCGGCTGAGCAAAATCGTATATTTCAACCCCACACAATGCGCCGTGTGGTCATTGCAACAAACGTTGCCGAAACCTCTCTAACCGTGCCGGGTATTCGTTATGTCATTGATCCGGGTACCGCACGAATTAGTCGCTACAGTTATCGCACCAAAGTACAACGACTACCCATTGAGAAAATCTCGCAAGCTAGCGCTAATCAGCGGGCAGGGCGATGCGGCCGTGTCGCGCCTGGCGTCTGTATTCGACTGTATAGTGAGGAGGATTTTCTCGCTCGCCCTGAATACACTGACCCTGAAATACTTCGCACCAATCTTGCGGCGGTTATTCTTCAAATGACCTCGGCGAAGTTAGGGGATATTCGAAAGTTTCCATTCATTGAACGACCTGACGAACGCTACATTAACGATGGGGTTAACTTACTCCAAGAACTGCATGCCATTGCCTCGAGTGGTCGTCGGCAAAATCGTCAAAAATCACGCGGTGGTTATCAAGGTCCGCGATTAACCGCGGTTGGACGTCAGCTGGCGCAATTACCGCTGGATCCTCGATTAGCCCGCATGGTGTTGGCGGCTAACGATTATGGCTGCATGCAAGAAGTAATGGTGATTGTAGCCGCACTGAGTATTCAAGATCCGCGTGAGCGTCCGCAGCAAGGTTCGCAAAAGGCGGATGAGTTACATCAACGTTTTCACGATAAAGATTCTGACTTTATGGGCTTCCTAAAGCTCTGGGGTTACTTAACCGAATTGCAACATGAGTTGTCTAAAACGCAATTCAGAAAACGTTTGAAACAGGAGTTCCTGCACTTTCTGCGCGTACGTGAATGGCAAGATGTTTATACGCAAGTACGGCAAACGGTGCGCGGTTTAGGGTTTCGAATTAACCAAGAACCAGCTTCTTACGAAGCCGTTCATCGTGCACTGTTAACCGGTATGTTGTCGCAATTAGGGCAGAAGCAAGAAGGCCACGAGTATCTTGGTGCGCGTAACCGTAAATTTTATATTTTTCCTGGTTCTGGCTTGTTCAAGAAATCGCCCAAGTGGGTGATGGCTGCTGAGCTGGTAGAGACATCAAGGCTGTATGCCCGAATGAACGCACGTATCGAACCGGAATGGATTGAGCCGGCGGCCATGCACCTGGTGAAGCGTAATTATTTTGAGCCACATTTTTCAAAGAAGCAGGGCTCGGTTATCGCCGACGAGCAGGTCACGCTATTTGGCCTGATTATCGTGCCGCGTCGAAAGGTTCAATACGGTCCGGTGAATGCCGCTGAAGCGCGTGAAATTTTTATTCGCGAAGGCCTAGTGCAAGGCCAGTTGAATCGTGACTTACCGTTTATCGCACATAATCGGGCGTTAATTGATGATGTGCGGATGCTGGAGGAGAAATCGCGGCGTCGCGATATTCTGGTTGATGACGCAGCGTTGTTTGACGCCTATGACCGCGAGATCCCTGCTGGTATTTATAACGAGCAGCTACTCAGCGGGTGGTGGCATAAGGCAGTAAAACGACAACCGCAGTTATTACGTTTTGAGCGCGATGATTTGATGGCGCAGGATGCCTCTCATGTTACCGAGTTGGATTATCCCGAGACGTGGCAACAAGGGAACCTGCGCCTAAAGTTGCGTTACGTCTTTGATCCGAATGCCGCGGATGATGGTGTGACGGTTGAAGTGCCTCTGGCACTGCTGAATCAGCTGACAACGCATGGATTTGATTGGTTAATTCCAGCGTTGCGACATGATTTAGTCGTGGCGTGGATTAAATCGCTGCCTAAAACTTTACGACGAAACTTTGTGCCAGCACCGAACTATGCGCAAGCATTCTTGGCTGACTGCAGTGCCGAAGTTATTGCAACTACGCCATTGTTAGATGCTTTAGCGGCTAAGTTACGGCGTATGACCGGGGTCACTGTTCCGGCAGAGGCGTGGGATGCGACGCAACTGCCACAGCACTTGCGGATGAATTATGCGGTGTTAGATGAGCGCGGTGAAACCTTGCGAATGAGCCGTGACTTAGAGAGTTTGCAACAAGCCATGCAGGGGCAAGTGAAGCATGCGCTGAAACGTGCTGTGCAACGAACCGAACCGACACAGACCGCTGCAACCGAATGGGTTTTCGGTGCATTGCCAGATACCCTTGAGAGACAACAACAAGGTTATGCGATTAAAGCTTACCCAGCCCTCGTTCCCGATGGTGAAGGGGTGCGTCAAGAGTTATTTGATACGTCAGCACAAGCGCAGCAAGCGCATCGGCAGGGCTTACGCCAACTACTTCTTGCGCAGCTACCGTCGCCGGTTCGTTATTTACAGCAATCGCTGTCAAATAAAGCGAAATTGGCGATGTATTACAATCCTTGGGGGAAGGTTGATGATTTAATCAATGACTGCATTGTTGCTGCCTTGGATGAAATGATCGAGGCTAATAATGCGCGCGATGCTGAAACATTTCAGCAGCTTTATGAGGTTGCTCGTGCGGAATTAAATGAGCGCGTCACGGCCATTGCGAACTTGGTCGAGCCGTGTTTAATACAAAGCCAAACCATTCGAAAACGTTTAAAAGGCAAGGTGAGTCTGGATCAAATTCAGGCTCATGGCGATATTAAAGAACAGCTGGACCATCTTGTTTATCGTGGCTTTGTAAGCGATGTTGGTGCAGCCCGCCTAGCGGATATTGTGAGGTATTTGCAAGCTATTGAACGTCGTCTTGAAAAACTACCGGTTGATCCGAATAAAGACCGACTACACACGCTGACAGTGACTGGTCTGCAACAAGATTACCAAGCGTTGTTGGCGAAATATCAAAAGGGTCAGGAGATACCTAAGGCAGTGAAAGACATTCGTTGGATGATTGAAGAACTTCGAGTGAGTTTGTTTGCTCAAACCTTAGGCACCCGTTTCCCAATCTCTGAAAAACGGGTGCGACAAGCCTTAACTAGCGTATAAGCCAAGGTTAGCGCGCGAGTAAGCTTCAAAATCATCGCAACCGCCAATGTGCTGCTCGTCTACAAAGATCTGTGGCACGGTTAACACCGGCTTGCCGACAGTTTTTTCTAAGTCCGCCTTGCTGATGCCTTCGGCGTGCATGTCGATGTAACGGAACTCAAAGTCGTCACGGTCTTCTGCTAATTTCTCAGCAATTTTTACAGCGCGTACGCAGTATGGACAGCCAGGACGACCAAAGATCACAGTGAACATTCGCTACTCCTATTTTTAAAAAGCAATAATTACCGCGTATTTTCCTATAAACAACGATGAGATGCCAATGGGTTTCGTTGATATGGATTATCGATTTTGTCGATTTATTGATTAATTTCGAGGTCGGTTTTTGCGGTACAGCAGCAGGCGAGGCAGTCGCCAGGTCGGATAAACGCGAGTGGGTCGTTCAAATAATCGACTTCACCGCTAACAAGTTGCACTCGGCAAGCACCGCAAAAGCCATTACGGCAATGGTAATGCGGTTCTAAGCCGGCTTGTTCCATTGCTTCAAGCAGAGTTGTACCTTGTGAAGCATCAACGGTCAGCTCGTGCTGACCGTTGACTTTAACTTTAAAAAGCTGGCTCATGGGAGAATTAAAGTTCGAAGTCTCCCAAATCGGCGGCACTCACTTCGCTATCGATTTGGCCCACTAAGTAAGATGTGATTTCAGCTTCTTGTGGTGCAACTTGAACGTTGTCAGAGACAAGATATTTATTCATCCATGGTAATGGGTTACTGCGCTGTTTGAATGGTGCGTCAAAGCCAATCGCTTCCATTCGCATATTGGCAATATATTCAACATATTGGCAGAGCATTTCTTCGTTCAAACCAATCATTGAACCGTTGCGGAACAGGTAGTGTGCCCACTGCTTTTCTTGCTCAACGGCCTTCATAAAAATTGCGAGTGCTTCGTCACGAAGCTCTTCGGCAATTTCTTTCATTTCAGGGTCGTCTTTGCCGTATTGCCAGAGGTTTAGGATTTGCTGGGTTGAAACCAAGTGGAGGTTTTCGTCACGAGCAATTAAACGAATGATCTTGGAGTTACCTTCCATTAGATCACGCTCGGCAAAGGCAAACGTACAGGCAAAGCTCACGTAGAAGCGAATTGCTTCAAGCGCATTGACTGAATTGATGCACAAGAATAACTTTTTCTTGAGCTCACGCATGTTCACCGTATGCATTTCGCCATCAACTTCCCATTCACCTTCACCGTGGGTTTGCCAAAGTTGGGTGTAGAAAATTAAATCGTCGTAATATTGCGATATGTCGATAGCGCGTTTTTGAATTTCTTCGTTGATCACGATGTCTTCGAAAACTTCACTCGGGTCAGTAAAGAGATTACGCAAAATATGCGTGTACGAGCGCGAGTGAATCGTTTCAAAAAACGACCAGGTCTCAATCCAAGTTTCGAGCTCTGGAATGGATACAATTGGTAGCAACGCAATGTTCGGGCTACGGCCTTGTACCGAATCGAGCAACGTTTGATATTTCAGGTTCGAAATAAAAATGTGCTTTTCACTTTCGGTAAGTGCCTGAAAATCAACGCGGTCGCGGCTCACGTCAACTTCTTCTGGACGCCAGAAGAAGCTGATTTGTTTCTCGATGAGCTTTTCAAAAATACTGTGTTTTTGTTGGTCATAACGCGCCACGTTCACCGAATTACCAAAAAACATCGGTTCGTGTAGCGGGTTACTCTGATTTTGATTAAACGTTGAATAACTCATAATTTAGCGCACCTTAATTGTTGGCCGTTCCACGTTGTTAAATTTTGCAAGCACCGCCGGCGCAATCGTCGTCTTCTTCGACTACGGCTACGGTTGCTTGTTGGTTTTCTACTTCACGTGTTTTGGCTTCAACTTTATCGCGTAGGTCAACCTGATTGTCAGACGCACCGTCACGCGTGTTGTGGTAATACAATGTTTTCACGCCAAGTTTGTACGCATAAAGCAAGTCTTGTAGCAACTGCTTCATTGGCACTTTGCCCGCTTCAAACTTGTTCGGGTCGTAGTTTGTATTGGCTGAAATGGTTTGATCGACAAACTTCTGCATAATACCGACAAGCTCTAAATAACCTTTGTTACTTGGAATTTGCCATAGTAATTCATACGCGTGCTTCAACGTTTCGTACTCAGGTACAACTTGCTTGGTGATACCGTCTTTTGATGCTTTTACGCTGATATGTCCGCGTGGCGGCTCAATACCATTGGTCGCATTCGATATTTGCGACGACGTTTCTGATGGCATCAACGCTGATAAGGTTGAGTTACGCATGCCGTATTTCTTAACGTCTTCGCGTAAACTATCCCAATCGTAATGCAATGGCTCGCTGCACACGGCATCGAGATCTTTCTTGTAGGTATCAATTGGCATAATGCCTTTTGAGTAGGTTGTTTCATTAAACTTCGGACACGCACCCATTTCTTTCGCCAAGTTCATCGACGCTTTCATCAGATAGTACTGAATAGCCTCGAAAGTACGGTGGGTGAGGCCATTAGCTGACCCGTCAGAATAACGCACGCCATTTTTCGCTAAATAATAGGCGTAGTTGATTACACCGATACCTAAGGTACGACGCCCCATGGTGGCATTACGCGCTGCCGGCACTGGGTATTCTTGATAGTCGAGGAGGCTGTCGAGCGCGCGCACGGCTAATTCAGCCATCTCTTCCAAGTCATCCAGTGATTTGATCGCGCCTAGGTTAAAGGCGGACAGCGTGCATAGGGCAATTTCACCTTCTTCATCGTTCACGTGTGCCAACGGCTTGGTTGGCAGGGCGATTTCCAGACACAAGTTGCTCTGGCGAATCGGCGCCACTTTCGGATCAAATGGGCTGTGAGTATTGCAATGGTCGACGTTTTGCAAGTAGATGCGGCCCGTGCTCGCACGCTCTTGCATGAACAGACTGAATAATTCAATGGCTTTAATGCGCTTCTTACGAATTGACTCGTCGGCTTCGTACTGTTTGTACAAGCGCTCAAATTCATCTTGGTCAGCGAAGAAGGCATCGTATAAGCCCGGCACGTCCGACGGGCTAAACAGGGTGATGTAATCGTCTTTAATTAAGCGTTGATACATCACTCGGTTAAATTGCACGCCGTAATCGAGGTGACGAACGCGGTTTTCTTCAACACCACGGTTGTTCTTGAGTACCAAAAGACTTTCAACTTCCAAATGCCACAGCGGATAGAAAAGGGTAGCTGCGCCACCACGGACACCACCTTGAGAACAGCTTTTTACCGCTGTTTGGAAGTATTTATAGAATGGAATACAACCAGTATGGAACGCTTCGCCACCACGAATTGGGCTACCGAGTGCACGAATGCGACCGGCGTTAATACCGATACCTGCACGTTGCGACACATATTTCACGATGGCGCTTGCGGTGGCGTTAATGGAATCGAGGCTATCGCCGGCTTCAATTAATACGCACGAGCTAAATTGACGAGTCGGTGTGCGCACACCCGCCATAATTGGGGTTGGTAATGAGATTTTGAACTGCGATGTCGCGTCGTAAAATCGTTTTACGTAATCTAAGCGTGTTTCTTTTGGATAGTTAGCAAACAAGCACGCGGCAACCAATACATACAAGAATTGCGCGCTTTCGTAGATATCGCCAGTGACGCGGTTCTGAACAAGGTATTTACCTTCCAACTGTTTCACCGCCGCATAAGAGAAATTCAAATCGCGCGAATGATCAATGAAATCATTCATTTGCTCGAATTCTTCTTTGCTATAGTCGGTTAGCAGGTGCTTATCATAGCGACCTGACTCAACCATTTTCGTCACTTGATCATACAAATGAGGCGGTTCGAATTTGCCGTACGCCAACTTGCGCAAATGGAAAATAGCTAAGCGTGCAGCCATATATTGATAATCTGGTGCTTCCTCAGAAATTAAGTCGGCGGCCGCTTTGATAATGGTTTCATGAATGTCTTCAGTTTTAATGCCATCGTAAAACTGAATATGTGATTTGATTTCAACTTGTGACACTGACACGTCGTTGAGGCCTTCCGCGGCCCAGCTAATAACGCGGTGGATTTTGTCCAAATTCAGAGGTTCACGTTCGCCGCTACGCTTAGTTACGAAGAGCTGTTGATTCATGAGGCGCATCCATAGTCGTTGTTGTTATGTGTTTTTTATGTAGCCACAAGATATGGTGCGACAGGACGTCGCTCGTGCGTTTTTTACACAACATCTTGGGTTGGCTGAATGACCTGTATCCTAGCACTTATCGTACGCTGATCAAGTGAAATTACCGTTAAAAACCAGTGTAAATGAGTGGGTGAAGTAGGGGCTTTCGCTAAAACGCTTGCCAATAAAGCGACTTAGAAAAATCAAGCAGGAAAAAAATTTTTCTTATTATATTTTTGTCTTTTAAATGAGATGTTCAGATAACAAATTTATAAGGCACGTATAACAAGGCTCTTACAAGATCTTGATGGGTGAATCGATTCACCCACAAGATATAGTGTTATTTAATTAATTCGACCACAATTGAGGAAGATCAAGCGGGTGGGAAATTTTTGCATGTGCGCCCCAAGCCTGTGTGTCGTCAGTCACACTGATATAGCCATATTCTGCTAACACGGTGAACATATTGGCGCGCAGCCCGGCTTCAATATCACGCTCGGCGTCACCAACGTACCAACAATGTTGCGCTTCAATACCAAGATGAGTTGCCGCATGTAGTAATGGTGCGGGATCGGGCTTAGCCACTGGCAGTGTATCACCACTCACCACCACTTTAATTCCCGCCAGTTGCGGATAGTGTGGCACTAATTGCTGCGTGAGAGCCTGCGGCTTGTTGGTGACAATAGCTACGGCAATTTGTTGCTGGCTTAGCTGTTCCAGTAAGTTAGCTACACCATCAAATAACTGCGTGTGCACGGCAATTTGCTCGGCATAGGCGGCTAGAAACGCTTGGCGCAGTTCATCGCGACGTTGGTCAAACTCATCGCCATAGGCATAGCGCAATAGTCCAGCAGAACCATGCGACGCCAGCGGCGTATATTCTGCAGCACTAATTAATGGACGCTGCTCGGCGGCTAGCACGGTGTTTAATGCAGCGCCCAAATCGGGTGCGGTATCTAACAATGTACCATCGAGGTCAAACAACACCGCTTTTGGCGGTACTACTTTGGTTTGTGTAGACATACGATGTAATTCACATCCACATTCGAATCATCAAGGAAAAAACCGCGCCAAGGTAAATAATGCATACCAGTCATGGCTTGCGCTTCCAATCCGGCGGCATCGGTCATACGGAGCAATTCAGCGGGCTGAATAAATTTTTGGTGTTGATGCGTGCCTTTTGGCACCCAACCCAATACATATTCCGCCGCAACAATACCTAATAACCAAGATTTCACGTTTCGGTTCAACGTTGAAAAAAATACGTAACCGCCTGGCTTCACCGCATCAGCCGCTGCCTTCACGATAGCACTCGGGTCGGGTACGTGTTCGAGCATTTCTAAACAGGTAACCACGTCAAATTGTTCGGCGTGTTCGCTGGCAAAGTGCTCGGCAGGAACACATTGGTAGTCAATCTGCAACTGACTTTCGAGGGCATGCAAACGCGCAACTTGTAACGACTGCTCCGCCATATCAATACCGGTGACGGTTGCCCCAGCTTTCGCTAACCCTTCAGCTAATAAGCCTCCACCGCAGCCAATATCAAGAACGCGTTGACCAAAAACACCATCACAGTGGCGCAAAATATAATCAAGGCGCAACGGGTTAATCAGGTGTAATGGTTTGAATTCGCCTTCTGGGTCCCACCAACGGGAGGCGATGGCACTAAATTTTTCAATTTCTGCTGGATCTACGTTCGAATTTGCGGTCATAGGGCTTCTGCTACGGCTTAAAAGTCGGTACAGTGTACTCAACCTACAGGGATAAAAAAAGATGCGATAGCAGCTCGCTACGGGTACAATGCGCTATCGTACGAATTATAAGAAAGACAGAGCGTTTAGGGATATAACTACTATGAGTGATCTCGCCAGAGAAGTCGTTCCGGTCAATATTGAAGATGAACTGAAAAGTTCATACCTCGATTACGCGATGAGTGTAATTGTAGGTCGGGCATTGCCGGATGTACGTGATGGTCTCAAGCCAGTTCACCGTCGCGTGTTATTCGCGATGAATGAACTACGCAATGATTTCAACAAGCCATACAAAAAGTCAGCCCGTATTGTTGGTGACGTGATTGGTAAATATCACCCGCATGGTGATAGTGCCGTATATGACACCATTGTTCGTATGGCGCAGCCATTCTCGCTGCGGTATATGCTGGTTGATGGCCAGGGTAACTTTGGTTCGGTTGACGGTGACTCCGCAGCAGCCATGCGTTATACCGAAATCAGAATGGCAAAAATAGCCAGCGAATTACTCTCCGATCTCGACAAAGAAACCGTCGACTTTGTGCCGAACTACGATGGCACGGAACAAATTCCTGAAGTATTACCAACTCGCGTACCGAACCTTCTGGTTAACGGCTCATCAGGTATTGCGGTGGGTATGGCAACCAATATTCCGCCACACAACTTAACTGAAGTTGTGAATGGTTGCTTGGCAATGATTGATAATCCGGATATTCAAATTGATGAATTGATGGAATATATCCCAGGACCAGACTTTCCAACTGCGGCAAGTATTTCTGGCCGTGCCGGTATTATTGAAGCTTATAAAACCGGTCGTGGTCGTATTCACTTGCGCGCAAAAGCGGAAATTGAAACCGATAGTAATGGTCGCGAAGCGATTATTGTTACGGAAATTCCATATCAGGTGAACAAAGCGAAGCTGATTGAGAAAATCGCTGAGCTGGTGAAAGAAAAGCGCCTTGAAGGTATCAGTGGTTTGCGCGATGAGTCAGATAAAGACGGCATGCGCATTGTTATTGAACTGAAACGTGGTGAAGTTTCTGAAGTTATCTTGAACCACTTATATGCCAACACGCAAATGCAAGTGGTGTTCGGTATTAACATGGTGGCACTGGATAAAAACCAGCCGCGCTTGTTTAACCTTCGCGATATGTTGGAATGCTTTATTCTACACCGTCGTGAAGTGGTGACACGTCGCTCGGTGTATGAATTACGCAAAGCGCGTGAACGTGCTCATATCTTAGAAGGTTTAGCGATTGCGCTTGCCAATATCGATGAAGTGATTGAATTGATTCGTCGCTCGCAAACCGCAGCTGATGCGAAAGCTGGCTTAACCAGCCGTGCATGGCAATTGGGCGATGTAGCGGCCATGCTAGAGCGCGCTGGTGTTGATGCGGCGCGTCCTGATCATTTGAGCGCTGAATTTGGTATTCGTGACGGTCAGTACTATCTGACTGAAGAACAGGCCCAAGCCATTCTTGATTTGCGTTTGCACAAGTTAACTGGTCTTGAACACGAAAAGATTCTTGAAGAATACAAGAACCTGTTACAACAAATTGAAGAATTGCTGCACATCTTGAATAGCGCTGAGCGTTTGATGGAAGTGATTCGTGAAGAGCTAGAAAAAGTGAAGGCGGAATACGGCGATGCACGTCGTACCGAAATCACTGCGGCGGCGCACGATATCAGCATGGAAGATTTGATAAATGAAGAAGACGTGGTGGTGACGTTGTCGCACCATGGTTATGTGAAGTATCAGCCGTTAACGGAATATGAAGCACAGCGTCGTGGTGGCAAAGGTAAATCAGCTACCAAGATGAAAGATGAAGACTTCATTGAACGATTATGGGTAGCCAATACGCACGATACAATTTTGTGCTTCTCGACTCGCGGCCGAATTTATTGGATGAAGGTTTACAATTTACCGCTGGCCACACGCACTGCACGTGGTCGACCGATTGTGAATCTGTTGCCACTGGAAGAGGGTGAGCGAATCACTGCAATCTTGCCAACCCGCGACTACCCAGAAGATAAATATATTGTCATGGCAACCCGTAAGGGCACCGTGAAGAAAACGCCAATGGAAGCCTACTCACGTCCGCGTAGCGGCGGGATCATTGCTCTGAACCTCAATGATGGTGATGAATTGATTGGTGTTGACGTGACCACGGCTGGCGATGAGATCATGTTGTTCTCTGACGGCGGCAAAGTGGTGCGCTTTAGCGAAGATCAAGTGCGTTCAATGGGACGTACCGCTACCGGTGTGCGCGGAATTCGCCTTGGTGAAGGTCAGAGTGTCGTATCACTCATTGTGCCGAGAACCATCGAAGAAGAAGTGCCGTGTATTCTTACAGTAACCGAAAATGGTTACGGTAAACGCACACCAATTACTGATTACCCAGCGAAGAGTCGCGCAACCAAAGGTGTGGTTTCAATTAAAGTCAGTGAGCGCAACGGTCAAGTGGTTGGCGCCATGGAAGTGGTTGAAGCGAACCAAATCATGCTGATTAGTAACAAAGGTACACTGGTACGTACCCGCGTTAGCGAAGTGTCGATTGTTGGGCGTAACACCCAAGGTGTGCGCTTGATTCGTACCGGTGCCGATGAACAAGTTGTTGGCATGCAGCGTATTGATGAAGTTGACGAAGATGACGAAACTGATGCGCTGTTGAACGAGCCGGTAGAAGGTGAGGACACCAGCGAGCCGTTAGATGACGATGCGGATGATGACGCAGCGGTTGACGATGTAAGTGAGGATTAATTGCATGAGTGCCCCGTTTAACTTTTCTGCGGGGCCGGCAATGCTGCCGGCAGAGGTCATGAAACAAGCCCAGGAAGAGTTCCTAGATTGGAACAACCTGGGTATTTCAGTGATGGAGATTAGTCATCGCGATCCGATTTTTATTCGGATGGCCGAGCAAGCTGAGCAAGACTTGCGCGATTTGATGGCAATTCCGAATAACTATCAGGTGCTGTTTATGCACGGTGGTGGCCGTGGTCAGTTTAGCGCGGTGCCGCAAAATATTGCGGGACCAAATGCTACTGTCGATTACCTGAATTGCGGTATTTGGTCTGACTTTGCTATTCGCGAAGCGCAAAAATACGTACAACATGTGAATGTTGTCGGCGCTTCCGTGCAAACGGAGCAGGGCAAAGCATTAGCACCGCGCGAAAGCTGGCAACTGTCAGACAATGCGGCTTACTTCCATTATTGCCCAAATGAAACGGTGGATGGCATTGCGCTACATGACATTCCTGATGTGAATGCACCAATCGTCGCCGATATGTCATCTAACATTCTGTCTGAGCCACTCGACGTTAGCCGTTTTGGTGTCATTTACGCTGGCGCACAAAAGAATATTGGTCCGTCTGGATTCGCCATTGCGATAGTCCGTGATGATTTGCTTGGCCACGCCCAAGGCAATACATCGACGATTATGGATTACACCGTTCAGGCCAAAGAACGCTCGATGTATAACACCCCGAATACCTTTGCTTGGTATTTGTCTGCGCTGGTTTTCCAATGGCTCAAACGCCAAGGCGGTGTCGAGGCCATGGGGCAGTTAAACCACGCGAAAGCGAATAAACTGTATCAATATATTGACAGCTCTGACTTCTATAGTAATCCAGTTCACCCTAACTATCGCTCCATTATGAACGTACCATTCTTGCTGGCTGACGAACGCCTCGACGGTGATTTCTTAAAGCAAGCGGAACAAGCTGGGCTGTTGGGGCTAAAAGGGCACCGTTTTGTCGGTGGCATGCGTGCAAGTATTTACAATGCGATGCCGATGGCTGGGGTGGATGCGTTAGTTGAGTTTATGCGCGAATTCGAGCGCAAAGCCTAAAAAACAACAAGGGCGATATTAGCTATTAGATATTCGATATTGGAACTTCGATGTTCGATATCAACGATGTCATTTAGCTAATATCCAATATCTAATAACTAATATCGAATTTGAACTTAATCATGACTGAATTTAATGCCAAAGAATTAGCGAATCCTGGGGTTCGTAACTTAAGCCCTTATCAGGCGGGCAAGCCCATTGAAGAAGTGGAGCGCGAGCTTGGAATTAAGAATATTGTGAAGTTAGCTTCGAACGAGAACCCGCTGGGGCTGAGCGCGAAGGTAAAAGCGGCGTTGCAAGATACTTTGAATGGATTGGCGCGTTATCCCGATGCCAACGGCTTTTACTTGAAAAGTAAATTAGCGACCAAGTTTGGCGTTAATGCCAATCAAATTACCTTGGGTAATGGATCGAATGATGTGCTTGAGTTATTAGCTCGCACGTTTGTAAATGCCAGCCATGAGGTGATTTTTGCGCAGCACGCGTTTGTGGTGTATCCGCTGGTAACACAGGCCATTGGTGCAACAGGCGTAGCCGTTCCAGCGAAAGATTATGGGCATGATTTGCCAGCGATGCTGAAGGCGATTACACCAAAGACGCGGATGATTTTTATTGCTAACCCGAATAACCCAACTGGCACGTTTTTAAGCACCGAGTCATTGGCGGAGTTTATTGCTCAAGTACCAAGTAATGTTTTGGTGGTTCTCGATGAAGCCTACTACGAGTACGTGGACGAAGCCGAACGCGCGCCGTCGGTCGAGTGGGTCGCAAAATATCCGAATTTGATTGTTAGTCGTACTTTCTCAAAAGCTTACGGTTTAGCTGGTTTGCGCGCAGGATATGCGATTTCGCATCCGGACATTGCCGACTTGATGAACCGTATTCGCCAGCCTTTTAATATGAATAGCTTAAGTTTACGCGCGGCAGAAGTGGTGCTCGATGATGACAAGTACCTAGCGGAATCCATTCGCGTGAACAAAGAAGGCATGCAGCAGCTCGTAGCGTTTTGCGAGGAAAATGGTTTGAACTATATTCCTTCGCACGGCAACTTCTTGACCATTGAAGTTGGCTCGGAAGCTGGTGACATGTATCAAAAGTTACTTCGAGCTGGTGTTATTGTGCGTCCGGTGGCCGGCTATCAGTTGCCGAATCATTTGCGTGTTAGTATTGGCTTGCCGAGTGAAAACCAAGCCTTCATTGATGCAATGAAAACCATTTTATAGCGCAGTCATATGACCTCAGGCTCCCCATCAATAACACTTAAGAACCTCCAGCAGTGTCATGGCGATGTGACACTGCCCGGCTCGAAAAGTATCGCTAATCGTGCGTTATTGATGGCGGCACTGTGTGCCAATGGGCAAGAGACTAACTTGACCAATGTGCTGCGAAGCGACGACACCGAACGCATGCTCGAAGCTCTAATCGAACTTGGCGTTGAAATTGACGTTGCGGACGAGGCCAGCACAACAATTAAAGTAACCGGTTGTGGTGGCCGCTGGCCAAAGCAACCGAAAGCACTCGATTTAGGGAATGCTGGCACGGCGATGCGGCCATTATTGGCTGTGTTAAGTGCGACGTTACACAAGCATGACTGCATTTTAACCGGCGATGCGCGGATGCAAGAACGCCCAGTACAAGCGTTAGTCGACGCCTTGCGCGCCGGTGGTGCTGAACTCACTTGTTTGCAGCATGAAGGGTATCCACCAATTGAGGTGAAAGGCGGTCTTCAAGGCGGCCTGCTGACTATTGATGGCAGCGCCTCAAGCCAATACATTTCAGCCATGCTCATGGCATTACCGTTACTCCAACAAGATAGCGTACTCCAGCTTACCGGAACGGTCGTATCTTGGCCTTATATTGAACTGACGCTGGCTATGCTCAAGCGTTTTGGTATTGAGGTACATCGTATTTGTCGTCAAGAATTCTTGATACCAGGGCAACAAACTTACCAAAGCCCGGGCAAATATTGGGTTGAGGGGGATGCGAGCGCTGCGTCTTACTGGCTCGCTGCTGCAGCAATTGGTGGTGGCCCGTTAACGGTGCATGGCGTGGGTAGCGAGAGCATTCAAGGCGATGTAAAATTTGCCGATTATTTAGCGGAAATGGGTGCAGATGTGCAGGTTGCGCCGCATTCAATTACCGTGTCGCGTGGCGAATTACGCGCATTGGATGCCGATTTAAATGCGATTCCAGATGCTGCGATGACGTTTGCCACATTGGCACTGTTCGCTAAAGGCACAACTCACATTCGGAATATAGCTAACTGGCGTATAAAAGAAACTGACCGGCTCGAAGCGATGGCCACCGAATTACGTAAAGTGGGTGCCCACGTCGTGGAAACCGAAGACGCTATTTCGGTCACACCACCTGACGCCATCAAGCATGCTGACATTGCGACTTACAACGATCATCGCATGGCAATGTGTTTTGCATTATTAGGATTTAGCGAAGCAGGTGTGACAATTTCTGACCCGCAATGCTGTTCAAAAACCTACCCAAAATTCTTCGATGAATTTCGTGCGATCACGCAATCTTCATAGAGATATCACGGAACGTTCACCAATTTAGGGTGCAATTTTCTGCCAGATCCGTATAATTGCCGCGCTTTTATTTGGTAGAGGATCGCATGACCAAAAACACACCTGTTATCACTATTGATGGCCCAAGCGGATCAGGTAAAGGAACCGTCAGTCGAATTCTAGCTGATCAACTCGGTTGGCACTTACTCGACAGCGGCGCAATTTATCGCGTACTCGCGCTCGCAGCATTGCATCATGGATTTGCAGCTGACGACGAAGAGAGCTTGGTGGCGCTAGCTGGTTCTTTGGATGTGAAGTTTGATGTCGAAGAAGATCCGGAACTCACCCATATTATTTTAGAGGGCGAAGATGTCACCATGACCATTCGCACTCAAGACGTGGCGAATATGGCTTCTAAGGTTGCCGCATTACCACGAGTTCGCGAAGCGTTATTGCGCCGCCAACGTGCCTTTAAAGAGCTGCCAGGCTTGGTTGCTGATGGGCGTGATATGGGTACAGTTGTATTCCCTGACGCTGCGGCGAAGATATTTTTGACTGCAAGCCCCGAAGAGCGCGCACGTCGTCGCTTTGAGCAATTGCAGGAAAAGGGAATCGATGCTAAAATCGACCAATTAATCACCGAAATTCGCGAACGTGATGATCGGGACACGAACCGCTCGGTTGCGCCACTACGTGCTGCTGAGGGTTCGTTATTTATAGATTCAACGAATTTGAGCATCACTGAAGTGGTTGATCAAATTCTGCAGTTTGCTCATGGCAAATTGACTCAATCTGAGACGGGTAGCTAATCGAGCTATCAGCTTAGGGGTCTGTAGCAAGGAAAGCCATCAGATCAATTTTAACAACCCCGCCATTCGGGAGTGCTTGGTGGAAGTACTTAACTAAAAGTAGTTAACACATATGTCAGAAAATTTTGCACAACTGTTTGAAGAAAGCCTCAAAGAGGTCGAAACTCGCCCAGGTTCTATCGTTAAAGGCACCATCGTAGCTATCAACCGTGACGTTGTTCTTGTTGACGCCGGTCTGAAATCTGAAAGTGCTATCCCAGTTGAACAATTCCGTAACGCTGAAGGCGTTGTTGAAGTTCAAGTTGGCGACGAAATCGACGTTGCCCTGGACGCCGTTGAAGACGGATTTGGTGAAACTATCCTGTCTCGCGAGAAAGCGAAGCGCTACGAAGCTTGGTTGCAGCTTGAGAAAGCATACGAAGACCAAGAAACTGTTACTGGCTTAATCAGCGGTAAAGTTAAAGGCGGCTTCACAGTTGATTTGGGTGGCGTACGCGCGTTCTTGCCAGGTTCATTGGTAGACGTTCGTCCGGTTCGTGAAACCACGCACCTCGAAAACAAAGAATTAGAGTTCAAAGTTATCAAGCTTGACCAGAAGCGCAACAACGTTGTTGTTTCACGTCGTGCAGTGATTGAAACTGAGAACAGTGCAGAGCGCGATGAGTTGCTTGAGAACCTACAAGAAGGCCAAGAAGTTAAAGGTATCGTTAAGAACCTTACTGATTACGGTGCATTCGTAGACTTGGGCGGCGTTGACGGCTTGTTGCACATCACCGACATGGCTTGGAAACGCGTTAAGCACCCAAGCGAAGTTGTGAACGTTGGCGACGAAATCAACGTGAAAGTATTGAAGTTTGACCGTGACCGTACTCGCGTATCATTGGGTCTGAAGCAGTTAGGTGCTGATCCATGGGCTGATATCGCAGCACGTTACCCAGAAGGTCACCGTTTGACTGGTCGCGTAACCAACTTAACTGACTACGGTTGCTTCGTTGAAATCGAAGAAGGCGTTGAAGGTTTGGTTCACGTTTCAGAAATGGATTGGACCAACAAGAACGTACATCCATCTAAAGTTGTTAACTTGGATGACGTTGTTGAAGTTATGGTTCTTGAAATCGACGAAGAACGTCGTCGTATTTCACTTGGCCTGAAACAGTGTAAAGCTAACCCGTGGGAAGAGTTCGCGAAGAACTTCAACAAGGGCGACAAAGTGTCTGGTAAGATCAAGTCAATCACTGACTTCGGTATCTTCATCGGTCTTGATGGCGGCATCGACGGTTTGGTTCACTTGTCAGACATTAGCTGGAACGCAACTGGTGAAGAAGCGGTTCGCGACTTCAAGAAAGGCGAAGAAGTTACTGCTGTTGTATTACAAGTTGACGCTGAGCGTGAGCGCATTTCTTTGGGTATTAAGCAACTTGAAGAAGATCCGTTTAACAATTACCTAGCAGCTAACAAAAAAGGTGCTATTGTTAAAGGTAAGGTCATCGAAGTTGATGCCAAAGGCGCTAAAGTTGAGCTAGCTGACAGCGTTGAAGGTTACGTTCGCGTAGCTGACATTTCACGTGACCGCGTTGAAGATGCGACCACTGAATTGAAAGTAGGCGACGAAGTTGAAGCTCGTTTCATGGGCGTAGACCGTAAAAACCGTACCTTGAGCCTGTCAATTCGCGCGAAAGACGAAGTTGAAGAGAAAGAAGCTCTTGAGTCTGTGAACAAACAGCAAGACGAAGCTGATTTCACAAACGCAATGGCTGAAGCCTTCAAAGCGGCTAAGAGCGACGACTAAAATTAGCTGAACGTGGGCTTGATGCATTGACGCATTAGTAGAGGAGCATGTGATGACAAAATCGGAACTGATTTCCCAGTTAACGAAGTTGTACCCAGAGCTATCTCCGCGTCAGGTTGAAGATGCGGTTAAAGAACTTATCGAGCAGATGGCACAGTATATGGCCTCTGGTGGGCGTATCGAGATACGTGGATTCGGTAGTTTTTCACTGCATTATCGAGCCCCACGTGAAGGGCGAAATCCGAAAACCGGTGAAAAAGTGCAATTAGACGCGAAATACGTTCCGCACTTTAAACCGGGTAAAGAACTGCGAGAGCGGGTCGATAACATCGGATAATTTAACGTCGAGTTAACGAAAACGGCATGCTATAGTAAGCATGCCGTTTTTTTATATGCGCGAGACAGGAAAGAATATGATTCGATTCATTTTTGTTAGCCTTCCTTTGATAGTTTTGTTCCTAATAGCCGTCGCCTTTGGCGCGTTGAATAAGCAGGTTATTGCGGTTGATTTTATCGTCGCGCAACAACAAATTAGTGTGGCAACGTTAACGGCGTTATTCTTAGCCGTAGGCTTTATTATTGGCCTTTTAAGTATGCTAGGTGCGCAATGGATGCTGCGACGCGACATTCGTAAACTCAAAAAACAATTGGTGAATTCTAAGAGCACTGCTTAATGTTAGAATTACTGTTTCTGTTACTTCCGGTTGCTGCTGCCTATGGTTGGTTCATGGGGCGTAATAGCGTTCGTAATGAGAACCGGCAAGAACAAGAGCAGTTTTCACGCCAATATGTCACCGGCCTTCATTTATTACTCTCCGATCAACCCGATAAAGCGGTTGATTTGTTTATCGAGTTATTAGATGTCGATTCCGATACCTTAGAGACTCACTGGGCTTTAGGTAAGTTATTTCGACGTCGTGGTGAGCTCGACCGAGCGATAAAAATTCATCAGAACCTGACCTCACGGCCGACTATCAGTGAGCAAGATCGCCGCCAAGCAATGTTCGAACTTGGTTTAGATTATTTAGCTGCTGGTATTTATGATCGTGCCGAAGAAATGCTATTGGCGTTGCAAAGCGATAAGCAGTTCCGTGAGGCCTGCCAACGCCATCTATTAGAGCTATATGAATCAACGCACGAGTGGGACAAGGCAATTAAAGTTGCGTTGAAATTGATGCGTTATGATCGCAGTGCTGAGTTGCTTGTCGCGCAACTATATTGTGAACTTGCCGAGCGGCAAAACGATACCGAGCATGCCGAAAAATATTATTTAAAAGCGCGTCAGCATGATCCGGATTGTGTTCGTGCCGCGTTGGCGTTGGGGCGCATGTGGTACAACCAAGGCTTGTATCGTAAAGCGCAAAAAATGCTAGTTGGTATTCTTGATGAGGACGCTGAATTTATTAGCGAGGCGTTGCCACTGATTAGAGCCTGTTATGACGAACTGCAAGACCTCGGCGGGCTTATCCAGTTTTTACATCAATGTGTCAAATCAGCCCATTCAACTTCGGCTGCGGTGATGCTGTCGGAAATGATAGCGCGCGAGAATGGCATTGAAGCCGCTGAACAGTTTGTGCAGAACACGCTGTTAGAGAATCCAACGATGAAAGGCTTTCACAAGCTTATGGATTTTCATATTCGAGCTGCCGATGTAGGTAAAGCGCGCGACAGTTTAAAGATGTTGCAACGTATGGTGCAACAACAGATGCAACAGCGGCCTAAGTATCGCTGTCGGCATTGTGGTTTTTCGGGAAGTACTCTGTATTGGCATTGTCCGTCATGCCGTACATGGGGCGAAATTAAGCCCATTATTGGGCTAGATGGAGAATAAATGAGTCAACAATCGTTAATTTTTGTCGCCTTAGATTATGCCAATGCCGAAGCGGCGAGGCCATTGATTGATAAGCTTTCGCCGCAGCAATGTGGATTGAAAGTTGGCAAAGAGCTATTCACTAGCGCTGGACCGGAGTTTGTGAGAGAACTTGTTCAGCGTGGATTTAAAGTTTTTCTTGATTTGAAATTTCATGATATTCCCAATACGGTCAATAAAGCCGTGCGCGCGGCAGCTGAACTCGGCGTGTGGATGGTGAATGTGCACGCGAGTGGTGGGCGGCGGATGCTAGAGGCCGCGCGCGATGCGGTTGCAGATATGCCAAACCGACCCTACGTGATTGCGGTAACGGTATTAACCAGCATGAGTGCTGAAGACTTGCAGGAAGTTGGTATTAATGTTCCTCCGGCTGAACACGTATTGAAGCTCGCTAAGCTCACTAAGGCTGCAGGGCTAGATGGTGTTGTTTGCTCTGCCTGGGAAGCTGAGGCTATTGCATCAATTTGTGGTGCTGGCTTCATACGAGTAACGCCAGGAATACGTCCTGTCGGCTCCGAGCAGGGTGATCAGCGTCGTGTGATGACGCCACCAGAGGCTGCGGCCTTGGGTATCGAAGTGTTAGTTATTGGTCGTCCGATTACCCAGGCACCCGATCCGCTAGCTGCGTTAACTGAAATACAGGCTTCTCTGACAGCGTAATCCGTTTTAATTTTTAGCACCGCCTTTAAATTCCTCTTAAACTCTCTCACGTGCACAATGAAATGATTGTGCACGTGCTAAAGCCTCTATTGATGCTTTTAATCTACGTTACTGAGGAGAGTTTATGTTACGGAAAACACTGATTTTCACTTCGATGGTTGCACCTTTGGTGATGCTTTCGCCGTTACAGGCGACTGCGATTGCTGCCCCTATCCAAGCTGCGAGCCAAAGTGCAGGCATTAATATTAATACCGCCGATGCAGAACAGTTGGCATATGCGCTAACGGGTGTCGGGATTAAGCGTGCAAAGGATATTGTTAAGCTTCGTGAGGAACTTGGGCAGTTCACGGATATTAATCAGTTGATGCAGGTGAAGGGTATTGGCCCGCGAATGCTTGAGCTGAATAAAGATCGGATAGTGCTTTAAACAGCAAAAGCAAAAGCGATATTAGCTATTAGATATTAGCTATTGGTTATTCGTTGTTAGCGGGTGGTCTCGGTTTTGAGGTGATCGAGGCCAAACGCTTTCGGTGCAAACGCCATGCGATTACGCCGCCAACCAGTCCGGCTAAATGGATATAGCCATAGTCTGCGCCAGCACTAAGCAAGATAGCGCTGTGCATAACCCCGATAATTTCAAGTAAAACCTTCAATACCAATAAGCCGATTGCTAGTGGCGATAACCAGTCGGTTCGAGCGTAGTTCTGTTGTGACCATTCTAGTAATAGGCTGGTCAACAGCAAACCATGAATCAGCGCTGATAAGCCGACAAAGCGCTCTGGTGTGCCAATTAGCCACACAACTACGATGCAAATGACGGTAATGACAATTACCGCGTTGAACCAAGTGCGAACGCTAAAGTGGTGTGCAAAAAAGAGCGTTACGAGTACCAGAGCTATTGCGTTTGTGACGGCGTGTGTTGCGTCAAGATGGAAGATGTGGGCGGTAAAAATACGCCATGGCTCTTGCCAAATAACATTAGCGTAGTAGTCATACTGGTCGAGTAATGAGCCTGTTTCGGCTTGATAGAACGGCAACCAAATTGCAATTACGGCAATAATTGCTGAGGCAATGATAACCTGAATACGCTCTGACATACGCGACCTTTTTATGATTGTTCTGATCTGCTTGAGCCCGTATGATAAGTGGTTATTCGCGTGGCTGTAAACCTTCAACAGCCAAGAATTCGCTTAACAAGGATAATAACAATGCGCTATTTGATGTTGTTCGCTGCGTTAGTCATTTCAGCGTGCAGTGATGTCTCACCATCCAAAGCAGATAAAACGACGGCTTTAGATCCTGAAGCTACGACCGGTTTTGTTGAGAAGTCGGGGGTTCAGGCTACGCAACATATGGTTGCGGCTGCTACCCCAGCGGCTGCCCGTGCGGGTGAGGCTATTCTTTCTGCTGGCGGCACTGCGGTCGATGCGGCGGTGGCAGTGCAATCCATGCTAACGCTCACCGAGCCGCAATCGTCAGGGTTAGGTGGCGGTGGTTTTATATTGTATTGGGATGCAGAGGAACAGCAACTGTACACCATTGATGCCCGCGAAACGGCACCGATGACCGCGACACCAGAGCTGTTCCTTGATGCTCAAGGGCAACCGCCAAAGCAATTTATGGATGCAGTAACCGGTGGTCGTTCAGTAGGGACACCTGGCATTCTTCGAGGGCTCGAATTGGCGCACCAGCGTTGGGGCAAGTTGGCGTGGTCTGAATTATTTTCTGAAACGATCGACAAAGCCGAGCAGGGCTTTGAAGTTGGCGAGCGTTTGGAAAAATTGCTTGAATTAGAACTAAGTCCAGGATTACTGCGGATGTCACCTGGCAAAGAGTATTTTTATCCAAATGGTGAAGCTTTGCAGGCTGGAACAATCAAAAAGAATCCAGAATACGCTCGTACCCTGCGTCTCATTGCTGAGCAAGGCGCGGATGCTTTTTATCATGGCGAAATTGCAGATGCCATTGTCGCGGCAGTACAACACGCGCCGATAAATCCGGGCGTGTTACAGCAAAAAGATTTAGCTAGTTATCAGGCGCTTATCCGTGAGCCGGTGTGTGCCGAATACCGTGTTTACGAAGTTTGTGGCATGGGGCCGCCGAGTTCGGGTGGCATTACTGTATTGCAACTACTTGGTATTTTGGAGAATTTCCCTGTCAGTGAGTGGGCGGTAAATTCTGAAACAGCGATTCATCATTTTACTCAGGCATCACGTTTAGCGTTTGCTGATCGTAATCGTTATATCGCCGATAGTGATTTCGTGGATGTACCGGTGACTGAACTCTTGAATAAAAGTTATTTGAGCGAACGTGCACGTCTTATTCAAGACAGTGATATGGGACGCGCACAAGCGGGTGTTTTTACGCAATATAGTTATGCCGACGATCAATCGCCCGAATTTCCGAATACCACTCATGTCAGCATTGTTGATGCCGAAGGTAACGTACTTTCGATGACATCAAGCATTGAAATGGGCTTTGGCTCCGGTGTTATGGCCGCAGGCTTTTTGCTCAATAATCAATTAACGGACTTTTCAATCATGCCAGAGGTTAACGGTGAGGCGGTCGCTAACCGTGTTGAACCAGGCAAGCGGCCGCGTAGCTCGATGTCGCCGATGATGGTATTTGATGCTGACGGTGCACCATTACATGCCGTTGGCTCACCTGGTGGCGCACGTATCATAAATTACGTAGCACAAACGTTGGTTGCCTTATTAGATTGGAATCTTGATATGCAAGCTGCTATCGATTTGCCGCATGTAACAAACTTAAATGGCGCAACAAGTTTAGAGAAAGGAACCGCCCTTGAAACACTTGCTGACGAATTGCGCCAGCGTGGTCACGAAGTGACGGTGCAAGATTTAAATAGCGGCTTGCACGGTATTAGCTTGCTTAGCGATGGCACCTTATATGGCGGTGCTGATCCGCGTCGTGAAGGTATTGCAGCAGGTAACCGATAGAACAGCGATTAAATCGGCGGCTAGATGACCTAGCGAGGTACTGTACTCAGGTAACGTACTTAATCCAGTCGCCGTAACCACGCGCTTCCATTTCTTCAAGGGGAATAAACTCAACCGCTGCTGAATTGACGCAATGGCGAGTTCCGAGAGGCAAGGGACCATCGTCAAATACATGGCCGAGGTGAGAATCTGCATGAGCACTGCGGATTTCAGTACGAACCATACCGAATTTCAAATCTTGGTGCTCGGTAACAGCCTGCTCGTCGATGGTTTTTGTAAAACTTGGCCAACCGCAACTGGAATCAAATTTATCCGCTGACGAATAGAGTGGCTCACCACTGACAACATCAACGTAGATACCACGACGTTTTTCATTCCAATAGGCGTTTTGAAAAGGTGGTTCAGTACCATCTTCTTGGGTGACGTAATACTGCATGTCAGTAAGACGTTGTTTCAACTCTTCAGCACTTGGCTTTTTAAAAGTCGCCATACGCAATTAACCAACTTGCTTAGGACGATTGTTGGCAAACGGCGGCCAGCCCATGGTAACACCGGCAAGTAAGTGCAAGTGAATGTGGTAAACCGATTGACCACCATCCTCATTGCAGTTCATGACAACGCGGTAACCGTCTTTCGCAAAGCCAAATTGCTGCGCTAATCGGGCTGCAACGATGTACAAGTGGCCGACTAATTCCCGATCGTTTTCTTCAATATCGTTGATTGTAGCAATACGTCGCTTTGGAATGATCAAAAGGTGTACCGGTGCCTGCGGATTGATATCTTTAAAGGCAAGACTCAGCTCGTCCTCATAGACAATTTCTGCGGGTATTTCTTTGGCAATAATTTTGTCAAAAATAGTTGTACTCATGCCATTCACCTTTTGATTTTTTAATTAACCATACTCTAGCGAAATCAACCGCGAAGTACCAATCCCTTCAAGTACAATGACTCAGGGAAGTTGGTTCGTACTGGGTGATCGGCGCCCTGAAACAGTCGTTCAATAATATGCATCGGGCGCTTCGCATCAAGCGCCGCATCGGCAACAACTTTCTGGAATAACTCACCAGAGAGCAATCCTGAGCACGAGAATGTGAACAGGGTGCCACCGGGCTTCAAAATCATACAGGCGAGACGGTTAATATCTTTATAGCCACGACAAGCACGCATGAGGTTAGCCTTGCTATCAACGAATTTCGGCGGGTCAAGAACGATCACATCGAATCGTTCGCCACTTTGATGAAACTTACGGAGTGCTTCAAATACATCTTCTTGCAAATTCGTCAGCGTGTCATTTGAAAGCTGGTTGCGCGTATGATTTTGTACGGCTTGTTCAAGTGCCGGCGCTGATACATCAAGGTTGACGACTTCTGCGGCACCAGCCGCTGCAGCGTAGAGACCAAAACCACCAGTGTAACTAAAAGCATTAAGAACGCGTTTGCCGGCAGCATACTTTTGAATGGCCGCGCGACTATCACGCTGGTCGAGGTAGTAACCGGTTTTATGACCACCTTGAATATCGACACCGAGTTGCAAGCCGTGTTCCTCAATCCATAAGGTGGCCGGTGGTAGCTCGCCGTTGTCGCTATGCAAGAGTTGCACGAGCGGTTGCAAACCTTCCTTTTGGCGCACATCAACATCCGAACGCTCAAAGATACTGCACACTGGAAAAAGGTCACGTAACGCCGCGACAATCGCGTCACGCCAGTAGTCAGCTCCGGTGCTGAGTAATTGACATACCAACCAGTTGTCGTATTTATCAATGGTAATGCCCGGCAATTGGTCTGCTTCGGCGGCAACTAATCGGTACGCATTACTTTGAATGTTGAGGCCGTCGCGAAGGGCTTTAGCCGCAGCAATGCGTTGTTTGAAAAAGTCCGCATTAATGGTGTCGTTTTGTTGAAAACTCCAAACTCGAGCTCGGATTTGTGACTGGGGTGACCATGCTGCATAACCCAGCCAGTCGCCGTCGGCGCTGTGTATCGAGACAGTTTCACCTGCCGCAGGGTTGCCCTTCACTCGGGCGATGGCGCCGCTGAATACCCAAGGGTGTAAACGACGCAATGATTTTTCTTTGCCTGCAAGCAGGTGAATAGTCGCCACCATTATTTCACACGCATCCCAGGTTTCGCACCATCATGCGGGTTAAGAATAAACAACTCTTCGCCACCAGGGCCCGCAGCTAATACCATGCCCTCTGACATACCAAAGCGCATTTTGCGTGGCGCTAAGTTAGCTACCATAACGGTGTGCTGACCGATGAGCTTTTCAGGTGCATAAGCCGACTTAATACCCGCAAATACTTGGCGTGTTTCGCCACCTAAATCGAGCGTTAACTTCAGCAGTTTATCAGCGCCTTCCACGTGTTCTGCGTTGGCGATAAGGGCAACACGCAAATCAACCTTAGCGAAATCATCGTAGTTAATTTCTGCACTAATCGGATCGCGTTCTAACTCGCCATTGCTAGTTGGCGCAGCGGCAGCCGCTTCGTTTTGTGCTTTTGAATCTTCAATCATGGCTTCAACTTTTTCCATTTCAATACGTTGTAATAGGGCTTTGAAAGGGCTAATTGCGTGATCTTTTAAAATCACCTGATGGCTGTCCCAGTTAAATTCGTCGTTTAAGAATGCTTGAACTCGCTCCGCCAGCGCTGGCACCACCGGTGTTAAGTAAATCATTAATAAGCGGAACAAATTAATTCCGATAGAGCAAATTTCGTGTACTTCGTCTGCTTTGGCTGGGTCTTTAATTAATTGCCATGGCTCTTTTTCAGCAATGTAGAAGTTTGCTTTATCAGCCAGCGTCATAATATCGCGCATTGCTTTAGAAAATTCGCGTTTCTCATACGCTTGAGCGATGCTTTCAGCCGCTGCTTGGAATTCATCCAGCAGGCTAGTATCGCTGATGGTTGCGGCCAGTTTACCGTCGAATTTTTTACTAATAAAACCAGCACAACGGCTCGCGATGTTGACGACTTTACCAACTAAGTCAGCGTTCACGCGTTGGGCAAAGTCGGTGAGATTCAAATCTAAATCGTCAATCCGATTAGTCAGCTTCGCCGCGAAGTAATAACGCAGGTAATCCGGATCTAAATGATCTAAATAGGTACGCGCCATGACGAAGGTGCCCTTGGACTTCGACATTTTCGTGCCGTTTACGGTAATAAAACCGTGCGCCCAGACGTTCGTTGGTTGACGGAAATTTGCACCTTTGAGCATGGATGGCCAAAACAGGCTGTGGAAATAGATAATATCTTTACCAATAAAGTGATAAAGCTCAGCATCGCTGCCAACTTGCCAGTACGTGTGAAAATCAGCTTTGCCTGTGGTATTACAATAATGTTTGAAACTACCCATGTAGCCAATTGGTGCGTCAAGCCAAACGTAAAAATACTTGCCCGGCGCATCTGGAATCTCAAAACCAAAGTAGGGCGCATCGCGACTGATGTCCCACATCTGTAGGCCTGACTCGAACCACTCGTTGAGCTTATTTGCCATTTCGTCTTGGAGTGAACCTGAGCGGGTCCATTCTTTGAGCATGTTCTCAAAGGCAGGTAAATCGAAGAAGTAGTGTTCAGACTGACGTAACTCAGGTGTTGCGCCTGATACTGCCGACTTCGGATTTTTTAACTCTGTTGGCGCGTAGGTTGCGCCACAAACGTCGCAGTTATCACCGTATTGATCGGTGGCACCACATTTTGGACAGTCACCTTTAACAAAACGATCGGGCAAAAACATTTGCTTCTGCGGATCATAAAGTTGCTCAATGGTTTTTGTTTTAATGTAACCATTGTCACGTAAACGCGTGTAAATTAGTTCGGCAAGTTCACGGTTCTCGTCACTGTGCGTTGAATGATAATGATCAAACGCCACATGAAAGTCTGCAAAATCTGCTTGGTGTGCCGCGTTCATTTCCGCAATCATCTGCTCTGGCTCAATACCAAGTTGCTGAGCTTTTAGCATAATCGGGGTACCGTGTGCGTCATCAGCACAAACATAGTGGCATTCGTGACCACGGAGTTTTTGAAAACGAACCCAAATGTCGGCTTGGATGTAGCCCAACATGTGCCCAATGTGGATAGGCCCATTAGCATAAGGCAATGCGTTGGTGACCAGAATTTTGCGAGTAGCTGTCGGCATGAATGTTTCCATTAATTCTGCGTTACTGAAAGGCTAGAAGTGTACCTGAATCAGCGCTGGCAATCCAGCCGAACTCACCGTATCATGCGGGTTCATGCCAGTTGTGGGAGAACTAAATGTTTGGTCGTTTTAAAAAATCAAAGAGTCATGGAACCGCATCATCCCAACCGCAACTTAGTCAGATGCTCGCACAAGTCAACCTTCCTCATTGGTCGCGTACCATTCCCGAAAACTGGGTGACAATTGACGGACAAAATGCACTGTTAACCGTACCATTTGCCGCGGATGAGCGAATTCTCGAGCCGCTCAAACAGCATTCAGAATTAGGGCAGTTCAAGTGGACGTTAAAACGGAATATTGCCAAGTTACCGAATTCACAACCAGAATTACCGATGACTTTTGGCAATGTGATTGTCGTATCATCAGGTAAAGGCGGTGTTGGTAAATCCTCTGTTAGTGTTCAATTGGCGCTGGCATTGCACCAACTTGGTGCAAACGTTGGTATCTTAGATGCTGATGTGTATGGTCCATCGTTACCAACCATGCTCGGTGGCCAAGAAGAAAAACTCGAGATTAACGCCCAACAAAAAATGATCCCGCATCAGCGGCATGGTATTTGGGTGAGTTCACTTGGTTATTTAACCGATACTAAAGATGCCGCAATTTGGCGTGGTCCAATGGCTAGTGCCGCGTTACAGCAGTTATTTCGCGATACCAAGTGGCCAAGATTAGACTACTTGATTGTGGATATGCCGCCGGGTACCGGCGATATCCAGCTCACCTTTGCGCAGAAATTACCAATCACCGGTGCCGTGATTGTGACAACGCCGCAAACCGTGGCATTAGCAGATGCCGAAAAGGGCATTACAATGTTTCGCAAAGTTGGCGTGCCGATTACCGGTTTGATTGAAAATATGAGTTATTACCAGTGTAGCCAATGCGGTCATCGCGATGCTATCTTTGGAACCGAAGGTGGCGCAAAAGTGGCGCAACGCGAGCAAGTACCGCTGTTGGGCCAGTGGCCGCTTGATGCTCGGATACGCTCGGGATTGGACGAAGGCAAGCCGTTAGTTGCCGAACAACCTGAGCACGAACTTAGCTTAATGATGAAGGACAGTGCTGCGCAGCTCGCTGCAGAGCTTTATCAGCAAGCCCAGACCAAGCCAGGTCGCACACAATAATAATGATGAGGACTTTCTTCGGATGCGTTTAACTGATGGACAAATTGAGCAATATCTAGATGATGGCCGCATTGTGCTTGATCCGCGCCCAGTGCCTGAAGATATCAGCGGCGTGACGGTTGATATTCATTTAGGTAACGAATTTCGAGTGTTACAAGACCATGCCGCACCATTTATTGATATTAGTGGACCGCGCGACGAAATAGACCGAGCAATCAAGTCAGTGATGAGTGAGGCGATTGTGTTAACGCCCGATCAAGCATTCTTTATTCATCCAGGCGAATTTGCATTAGCGGTAACTCACGAATCGGTAACGCTGCCGGCGAATATGGTGGGTTGGCTCGACGGTCGCTCGTCATTAGCGCGCTTGGGTTTAATGGTACACGTAACTGCACATCGAATTGACCCAGGTTGGTCAGGGCAGGTGGTGCTTGAATTCTTTAATAGCGGAAAGTTACCGCTAGCGCTAAGACCATTGATGAAAATTGGTGCGCTAAGTTTTGAGTTGCTCGAGGAAGATTGTTTGCGCCCTTACAGTAGTCGTAAAGACGCAAAATATAAAGATCAACGCGGCGCCGTTGCATCGCGCATTGGCGCCGATAAAAACGCTTAATTAACGTAGTGGTGTCGCGTGCGCGGCACCACCGAAAATCGCGTTTAATAACAACACATTCAAACCATCAAGATAAGCACGGTAAGTCGGCTCTTGGGTAAAGCTAATCACCATACCTTTCTGACGCGGTTGCCACATCAAATACGGCTTATATTGCAATTGCTTTTGGTTCTCAGCCCACAAGTAACCGCTTGCTAATACATCTTCAGAATAACTGACAATGTTGCGACCATTTTCAATACTCAGCGGACGGTAAATTTGGTTACCGACGGTGATGCTGACTAAGTTTGGTTTGACGCCAGCGCTTAACCAATGCTCTTGATCGACATCGAGGTTCGTTAGAACACCTGAGGTCCAGTAAGGATCGGCCGAATCAGGCGTAATGTAGTGCATCAATTGCGCTTTTGATTCAAGAACCATGCCGTCAACGCGCTTTTCTTTACCGTGACCTTTTGGATCGTCAGTAATAACTCGTTCTAACGCGCTACTTAGTAATTCGGAATCAACCGCCCACTGAGTTGAATTACCTAAGGTAATCAACACGCCGCCGCGCTCGACCCAATTGGTAAGATTGGCTTTGCCAGCATCGCCTAAGCTGTTGGCAAGATTGCCGTATACCGCAGGAATAATCAGCACTTGATAATGTGATAAGTCGGCACGCGCCATGTTTTCTGCACGCATTGCCGTTACTGGATAGCCAAACTGTTGCTCAAGAACAAAACGTGTATGGCCAGCGTTTAGGCTCGATACTGGTTCATCCCATAGCATTAAAACGTTCGGTGCATGGATACGTTTGGTGTTATTTGAACCGAAGCTTGGTCCTTCGGTTACCCAACTGCTATCAACACCATAAACGGTTGCACCAGTTGCTTCAGCGAGGTGTTCTACTGCGGCGTGAATATCTGGGTTCTCCGCGGTTGTCAAAATTAAACTACCCGCTGGATAGGTGGTGCCATTCTTGTGCTTAAATGCCATATCTGCACGCTTAACCGTATAACCAGCTTGCACCGCAGTGGTGAGGAAGCGACCTGCGTTCATGTCACCCCAAGGCACAATGAATGCAACTTTAGCGTCTTTATTGACGACTTTACCAGGCTTAATTAAGTCACGTGAGGCAACTTGGCTATCCGCATTTGGTACGCGGTTACAGGTTTGATAATCCACGTTGAACATCAATGGTAATGACCATGCGGTGACGTCGTAGATTTCGTCCGGTAAGTTATTGGCACGACGACGTTCTTGTTCTTCTAAAAAGTCGTCGTCCATAGCGATGCTTTTATCCAGCATGGTACGCACCATGTAATGTGCGGGCTGCGATGAATCGACCCAGAAACTGCCAGCTGGATAGTTGACGCCACATACACTAAAACTTTCTTGTGCTTGCTGTACTTCCACGCCGTGACGGGTTAATAAGCCCGCTAACTTTTGCGCTGCAGCAGCATCATCTTTGCCGGAGAACAGGTAGGTACGTTGTTTGCTGTCCTTACCAATTTCAATGCCTTGTTTGCGGTAGTTCCAGAAGTTAGCAAGTAGTTTCTCACGCTGTTGTGAAACACTTTCAATCGTCGACATTGAGGCTACGAAGTGACGTTGAACACCGTCACCGTAGGTAAGAATCTCGCCATCTTTGGTACGGAATACGTGACCACGGGCTGATGCCATTTCATAGGTCATCGAAATAGAACCATGGTAAAGCGGCCAACTGGCGCCGTAACCTGGATAGAACGCATCAAAAATTTCGCGGGTAAAGTAATCATAGCCGCGCTCATCGAACCAACGACCATTGTTTTCGCCAATTGCCCAAAGCGTTTCACGCTGTTTTGGGGTGATTAGCGGATTATATGGATCAGCTTCTGGTGTGAAGTAATAACTGGTATCACCGCCCATTTCGTGCAAGTCAACAAATACCAATGGCATATTTTCGAGCAGGGCATCAACCTGACCAGCAATTTCCGGTTGCGTTAAAGCTAACCAATCGCGGTTCAAGTCGAATAGATAGTGGTTTGAACGACCGCTTGGCCAAGGCTCATTATGCTCAGCAGAGTTACGGTCGGCACTATGTTGAATACCGGTGGTCATGTAATAGCGCGCAACAAAGCGTGCGCGACCATCAGGGTTTTGCATTGGGTCAATAAACACCAAGGTGTTATCAAGGTAGCTTTTGGTCTTGGTATCGGTAGCTGCCAATAAATGATACGCCGTTAGCATGGCCGCTTCAGGCGAAGAAATTTCATTTCCGTGTACGCCATAAGAGAGCCAAACACTGGCTGGTAGTGACTTAATCAATTGCTGTGCTTCTGAAGCACTTGTTTTATTTGCATTGCTGAGTTTCTGAATACCTTGTTGGTACTGTTCAAAGCCTTGCATGTTCTTGGCACTTGAAAGCACGACGAAAAATAAATCGCGACCTTCCCACGTTTTGCCGTAATTAATCAGTTTGACCTGACTTGGGTATTTCTCGGCGATTTGTTCAAAATAACTTTGAATAGCATCAGGGCTACTGATGCGAGATCCAGCCGGATAGCCGAGCAATTCGTCAAGAGTTGGTACCGCCGGATCATAATTTACATCCAAACCGAGCTCTTGTGCGTTAGCAGTGGTCGTCAACTGTAACGCCGCGGCAATGCAAGATACCGCTAAAAGTTTTTTAAAACGCATGGTTATTCCTCAACAAAAGTGAGTGACTGCGGCATTTAATGCCGCTAATAATGAACTTGGCTCGTGTCGCTGGGGGGCTTCTTGAGCGGCGCTGACATGATCAAAAACCGGTACTTGAAGCTGCTTATCGGGGTTATTGGTGATAACCGCATCAACCAGATTAAATCCAAGTTGATCGGTCATCCACTGCAACCGTTCACTCAGCGATAACTCACCCGCAGGGCTATGTTCAGCAGCTAGATTATCAACAAATATGACAGGTGCTTTACTATCTGCGATAGTTTGCGCAAATTCGTCCACCAGCAACGGCGGCATAACCGAAGTCAGAAAACTCCCAGGGCCGAGAATGATTAAATCGCTTCGACGAATATGCGCAAGCGCTTCGGGGGTTGGTGTTACTGGGTGTGACAAGCTGAGTTTTTTCGGCATCCGCAGCAATCCATCAACATGAAGTTCGCCAAAGCATTCGAGGCCGTCATAGGTCGATGCCACCAAATCAACCGGCATTTCTGACATTGGCAATAAGCGTGTATTAATATTCAATAAGCGACTTAATAATTGAATGCCGTCGAGGGGGCGCGCACTAATTTGATCGAGAGTATATAGAATTAAATTCCCCAAATTATGACCTTTTAACTCGTGATCTGAGCTAAATCGGTAGTTTAATACGTCGGCGGCAAGTGGATGCTGAGCGAGTTGTGACAAACAGTTTCGAATGTCTCCCCATGCGATACACTCATGATGACGGCGTAACAAACCGCTGGCACCACCATCATCTGTGGTCGCGACGATGCCGATCAATCGACGTTCAAGAAAAGATAACGTCTTGAGTACTCGCCCCAGCCCATGCCCACCACCAATAGCGGTCACGCATTGCAATTGCGCAATCGCATGTGGGGTCGGATCAACTGGTGTTACCTGAACGTAATGCTGGTTCATGTTAGCTTCATGTTGTTGTCATAATCTGCGCTACTTTAAGCGCTAATGCATACACAATCAATGTTTCGGCTTAGCTAAATGCTGTGTTTAGGTGCGAATATTCACTTAATTTCAGCAACGTAAAAGGTGGGTAAATAGTTAGTTACAGTGAGATACCTTTGCTATAAATACTGCAACTTTCATAGCACAAGAGGTGTTTTATGTTACTGAATCGTAAGTTAACAACCTTGGCGGCCGTCATTACGACGTCTGCCTTACTTTCTGCGTGTGGTTCTGATTCGAATGACTCGAACACCGCGATGTTTAGTTTGGGCGTGAGTGATGCGCCAGTGGATGCAGCGGATGAGGTATGGGCTTGCTTTCACAGTGTTGAGCTAGTGGGCAATCTGCAAGGCTCACAAACATTTACGATTGGCGAAGACACCAACACGATTGAAGCCAATGATGCCTGTTTGGATGCGGATGGTAATGTTATTCCGAATACTCGCGGTATTAACTTACTCGAGTTTACCGGTTCGGAATCAGAGGATTTGTTGTCTGGGGTTGAGGTGCCAGCCGGTACCTATGGTCAATTACGTTTAGAAATGGCCGAAGGCTCATACGTACTTGTCGGTGAAGAGCGCATCCCACTGTCAGTGCCGTCGAATGAATTGAAGTTCGATAGCTTTACGCTCGACGCCGGTAGCAACGTGGCGTACACAATCGAGTTCGATTTACGTCAAGCGTTGGTGAATCCGGTCGGTCAAGCTGGCTATTTCTTAAAACCACGTGGCGTGCGTTTAGTTGATAATATGGAAGTTGGTCACATTGAAGGAACGCTTGCTGAAGCGTTATTAATTGAGAACGACTGTACTGTCGCCCCGGCGGATACCAGTGAGCCAGTTGCCGCTGTTTATTTATATCCAGGCGCTGATGTCACGCTCGAAAGTATGGCAGATTTTGGCGGCACAGAAGAAACCGAAGCTTATGCAGCAACGTCGGTTCTATTTGACGGTGCGGCGGCATATAACTTCGAAATCGGATTTGTCGCGGCGGGTGACTACACCGCAGCTTGGACTTGTAACACCACAGATGACCCTGAAGCCGATGATGATATTGTGTTCATCGGTGCACAAAACGTTACTGTGGAAGCAGGTGAAACCGTTACGACCGTTACCATTGAGTAATTGAGATTGAGCTTTTAATCTCTCCCGTTGAGCCTCCTTCATTGGGGGCTTTTTTTTGCCTTTTTTTCTGGGGCTATTCAAGCGATACTAAAGGCAATTTAAACCAAGTACAGGGTATTTTATGAAAGCGATAATGCTAGGCGCATTGCTGCTGCCGCTATCAGGGATGGCGGCTGATACGGTCGAATTATGTATCGATGAGCACCCGCATCGTATTCAGGTAGAAATAGCCGACACGTTCGAGTCGCGAGCGCGTGGTTTAATGGGGCGTGAATCACTCGCCGAACATGCCGGTATGTGGTTCAAATATACCTCCGAGCGGCCCGCGACCGCAGGCTTTTGGATGTATAACACTTTGATACCACTCGATATTGCCTATTTAGACAGCGATATGAAAATTGTATCCATCATTACCATGGAACCTTGCCCGAGTATTGATCCCAATCGTTGTCCAGCCTATCGACCTGGCGTCCCGTATTATGGTGCTGTTGAACTAAATAAAGGTTATTTTGAACGCTTTAATATTGGTTTAGGGCGCAAATTCAAACAGTGTGAATAAGGAGAATTATAAAATGAAACACCTCTCGGTACTTGCTGCCGTCGGATTGATGCTCGCTGCATGCAGTCCGGCTGAGCAGAGCAGTACAGGCGAACAACCTCACGCAAGTGTAGATCCATATAGTTTTAACGAGAACTACACCAGTTACTTAGAAACTTTAAGCTCTGACGAGTTTGAAGGGCGTGCACCAGCCTCTGAAGGCGAAAAGAAAACAGTTGCATTTGTTGAGGGAAAATTTCGTGAATGGGGTTTAAAGCCTTACGACTCGGAACACAATAATTATCAACAACAAGTTCCTTTAGTACGTATGTTGCCAACCCAAGTTTCAGCAATGAGTTTTAGTGCAGATGACCTCGATTCGTTTGAGTACCGCACAGAAATGATGGCTTGGAGCCCGCGTGTGCAAGAAGACATTGAACTCGATAACAGTGAGATGGTGTTCGTCGGTTACGGTATTGTGGCGCCAGAATTTGGCTGGAACGATTATGAAGGTCTCAATGTTGAAGGCAAAACCGTGGTCATGCTCGTAAATGATCCTGGTTTCGATACGCAAGATCCTGAAGTGTTTAATGGCAAGGCGATGACTTATTATGGTCGCTGGACATACAAGTTTGAAGAAGCGGCTCGGCAGGGTGCTGCTGGCGCTATTGTTATCCACGAAACAGGGCCTGCGGGCTATGGCTGGGGTGTTATAGCCGGGGGCTCACCGATGCGTTTCGATTTAGCTCGCGAGAATAAAAATATGGATCGCGTGGCTATTGAAGGTTGGATTACTGAGGAAAGCGCAGACACCTTATTTGCGCGCCTTGGCAGTAGTTACCAAGAAATGCGCGAGGCCGCTCAACAACCTGATTTTAAACCGGTAACGTTAGACACGGGCATGTCGATTCGTGTGGCCACTAAGTTTGATTACCTCAACTCGCCGAATTTAATTGGTTATATTGAAGGCAAATCAAAACCTGAAGAACACGTAATTTATATGGCGCATTGGGACCATATGGGGGTTGACCCGATTAATCCTGATGACGGTATTTATAATGGTGCACAGGATAATGCGAGTGGTACTGCTGGGGTTATGGCATTAGCAGAGTTTTTCGCCAGTCAGCCACAACCAGAGCGTTCTATTGTGTTTGTATTAGTTACTGCTGAAGAGCGAGGCTTGCTCGGCTCTGATTGGTATGCAGATAACCCAATGCTGCCGTTGAGCAAAGCTGTTGGTGGTATTAACACTGACGTACTTAACGTTTATGGTCCAATGCGCGACATGGTTGTTGTCGGCCATGGTAATTCTGAAATGGAAGAATATCTTGCCAAGTACGTTGCGGAGCAAGATCGTTATATCGCTCCGGAGCCTACACCCGAAGCGGGTTCATTTTATCGCTCAGATCATTTCAACTTGGCGAAGCGCGGTGTACCAATGTTGTACGCGAAAGGCGGTAACGACCACATTGAGTTTGGTGAAGAGTATGGTAAACAGAAACGCGCGGACTATGTTCGTGACGCCTATCATAAACCAGCGGATGAGTTTGATCCTGAGTGGGATTTGCGCGGTGTGCAGCAAGATTTATGGCTGTACTACTGGGTTGGGCAGGAGTTGGCAAATAGCGATGAATGGCCAAACTGGTATCCAGGAAATGAATTCCGTGGTATTCGCGACGCTAGCGCTAGCGAACGCCAATAACTGACGTTAAATGTGAACGGTAATGAGACGATGATTGATCTCATTACCGTTTTTTTATGGTGATTTGTGATTTCCATTGCTGAATTATTCGGATTATTTGCGCTGATTGCGAATTTTATTGCCTACCGCCAAAGTACGGCAAATCGTTATCGCATTGTTAGCGCCTGTGCTCTTGGCGCACTGTCATTGCATTTTTTTATGTTAGGCGCAATTGCAGGGTGCGTTGTCACCGCCATTGCGGTTGTACGGAATATTATTGCCCTACGTTGGCGCGGGCCTCTGGTGCTGTGGGGCTTTGTCCTCGTTAATTTCGTATTTTTAGGTTGGGAGCTAACAACCGATGCGCCGATAGTGCCGCTATTGGTGGCGTACACTTCATCAATTATTTTTACGGTTGGCTCGATTGTGCTCAATGATCCGCACCGCATTCGGCAATGGTTTTTGCTAGCTGAATTGCTAG
Organism: Pseudidiomarina marina; assembly: GCF_044807045.1. NCBI lineage: Bacteria > Pseudomonadati > Pseudomonadota > Gammaproteobacteria > Alteromonadales > Idiomarinaceae > Pseudidiomarina > Pseudidiomarina marina. Next base: position 1,618,007 of record NZ_CP085233.1, read on the forward strand.
GTTTAGCTTATGCAATCATGGTGGGTAGCGTGTCGGGCACGGTGTTTAATATTGTGAATTTAACCAGCATCGTTCTTAAATTGTTACAAGATCATCGCCGCGGACGCTTGTCTGAACCAAATTGATCCCAATATAGTCTTAAAGAACGCGATACATTTACAATGAAGTGAAAAGACAATGCTGATATACATTCGACAGTGGCAGAACAAAATCAAACCGCAACCCGGAGCGAATCCATTTATTGTCGTGCTCAGTTGGCTACTATTTGGTTTGTTGTTAGTGGTTGGACTAAGCCTGGGTTTGCTAATGCTACTATTCGGTTGGATTTTGCTACTACCGTTGATGTGGCGTAAACGTCGTGAAATGAAACAGATGTGGCAATTCACCAAGGCAACTCGCCAAGCGCAACAACAAGCTCGTCGCCACTATCAACAGCAACGCGAGCAACAACAAAACCGCCAAGACAGTTCAGTTATCGAAGGCGAGTATCAAGTGAAGGACAGTGACGAACGTCGCTAAATTTAAGCGTGGCGTTGTGGCTGGTGGCGTTTACGTTGCCAGCGACGATAAACCAGCTTACAACCGCCGATACAACCATCGAATATGAATACCGCGAGTAGGGCGGCAATGACGCCTGAAAACACTGCCTGACGCGTTAGAGGTACGTTAAAGCTGTATGCACGCCAGGTGTTATCAACCATTTCACGGTTTGCTTCAGTCGCGACAAACCAAAGCTGTTTCAAATAGCCTTGTTGTAACTGTTGCTGTTCGTGGCGGTACAAATCAACACGCCGTATTAATTCACGAATCGGTACAGCCTCATCTTTAAAGACCGGGTTATCGCTTTCTTCGTGCATTTGAATCAGTGCATTCATATCGCCGTTTAAGTACTTATCGGCAATCTGTTGATACTCTTTGTAATACACCATTGCTTCTGTCAGCTGCGAATCCAATCGCTGCTGATATTGAGTGATAAAATTTGGTACCTGAACCCCAATCAATACAGCGACTAAAGCAATGGCTAAAACAAAATAACGATGCAGCATAAAAAAAAGTTGAGTGGCAGAACACCACTCAACCTTAGCACGTTCTTATTTAAGGCTGCTAGTCCCTATTAGTCCTCGTATGGAGGCTTGGGAGGGAATGTCCGTCGCACAATATAGAACAGGAGTGGAACAAAGAAGATGGCTAAGATAGTACCACCTAACATTCCTCCGATAACACCTGTACCAATTGCTTGACGACTTACCGCGCCTGCACCCGTTGATAATGCTAGCGGGAGCACACCAAAAGTAAAGGCTAATGAGGTCATTAGAATAGGGCGTAAACGTAAACGCACTGCTTCTAGTGTCGCTTGCAAAAGCTCTTTTCCTTGGGCTTGTAAATCTTTTGCAAATTCAACAATGAGTATCGCGTTACGTGCCGATACACCCACCGTCGTTAACAAACCAACTTGGAAATACACATCGTTCTCAAGGCCACGCATTGTAGCTGCAATGACCGCGCCAAGAATACCAAGCGGGACGACGAGCATGACTGAAAACGGAATTGACCAACTTTCGTACAACGCCGCTAAGCATAAGAATACAATCAGAAGCGATAGGGCATACAACAATGGTGCCTGATCGCCTGACGTACGTTCCTCTAATGAAATGCCCGTCCATTCAAAGCCTATACCTTGAGGTAACTGCGCAATGAGTTCTTCCATTTTTCGCATGGCATCACCCGATGAATAACCAGATGCTGCTTCACCTTGAATATTCATCGAAGGTACGCCGTTGTAGCGTTCAAGACGCTGTGGCCCGAAATCCCAATGAGCAGTTGAGAACGAGGCAAACGATACCATTTCACCCGTCGCATTGCGGACATACCACTTACCTATATCAGACGGGGTCATACGCGCTTCTGGAATACCCTGCAGATAAACCTTCTTCACTCGACCGCGATCGACAAAGTCGTTGACATAGGTCGTACCAAAAGCATTAGATAAGGTTGCATTAATATCGCTGATGCTTAACCCCAATGCTTTTGCTTTCTCATAATCAACGTCAACACGGAGTTGAGCAGTATCTTCGAGGCCGTTTGGTCGCACTCCTGAAAGCATTGGCTCTTCCGCAGCCATTCCAAGCAGCTGGTTGCGTGCTTCAAGCAAGCCTTCGTGACCGAGACCACCGCGATCTTGAATATATAAGTTGAAACCGCTTGCGGTGCCAAGTTCAGGAATCGATGGAAGATTGAAGGCAAATACCATCGCTTCGCGAATTTGCGCGAAATAACCAAAAGCCTGACCAATAATGGCATCAATTTGTAGCTCCGGAGACGTTCGCTCACTCCAATCCTCTAATCGAACGAACGCGAGTCCAGAGTTTTGACCTTGACCGCTGAAACTAAAACCAACAACTGAGAAGACCGAACGAATACCTTGCGCTTCTTCAAGATAATAATCTTCGATTTTGGTCATGGTTTCGCGTGATTGCTCTTGCGTTGCACCCGAAGGTAATTGCATTTGTGTCAGAAATACGCCGCGATCTTCATTGGGTATGAAGGAACTTGGCATGCGTGCAAACAAGAAACCCAATACCACGACAAGCCCGAGGTAAATGACGACAAAACGTACGCTTCGTTTAATAATCGATTGTACGGAGTTCGTGTATTTTTTCGTTGCACGTTCAAGGTTGCGGTTAAACCAGCCGAGAATACCTTTGGCTTCATGATCGTGATTGAGAGGCTTAAGTATCGTCGCACACAATGACGGTGTGAAGATAATGGCCACTAATACGGATAATGACATCGCAGAAATAATCGTTATCGAGAACTGGCGATAAACCGCACCGGTCGAACCACCGAAGAAAGCCATGGGCACAAATACGGCGGCCATAACGAGGCCAATCGCGACGAGGGCGCCGGTAATTTGTTGCATCGACTTAATCGTTGCCTGTCGCGGTGTGAGCTTTTCTTCGCTCATTAAACGCTCAACGTTCTCAACAACAACAATGGCATCGTCAACCAAAAGACCTATCGCTAGTACTAAACCAAACATCGTCAAGGTATTAATCGAGAAACCCAGCACGGACATGATGCCGAATGTACCAAGCAGAACGACTGGAATGGCGAGTGACGGGATGATTGTCGCACGCAGATTTTGCAAGAAGATGAACATCAAGATGAAAACCAAAACAACGGCTTCAAATAGAATTTTCACCACTTCTTTAATCGAAATTTCCACGAATGGCGTGGTGTCGTAAGGAATAACTAGCTCAACGCCTTCGGGGAAGAATTGCTCTAACTCGGCTAGTTTTGCCTTGACCGCTTCAGCCGTATCAAGTGCGTTAGCGCCCGTTGCAAGGTTGACTGCAAGGCCGCTTGCTGCTTGTCGGTTATAGCGTGCAATGGTGCCGTAATCTTGGCCACCGAGTTCAACTTCAGCAACATCTCCAACGGTGACTTTTGAGCCATCGCTATTGACGCGCAACAGTACATCTTCAAACTGTTCAACAGTTTCGAGCCGCGTTTGGGCGATAATCGATGCAGTAAGGCGCTGATTTTCAACGGCTGGTGTACCGCCAATTTGACCAGCAGCAACTTGGTTGTTTTGCTCACGAAGTGCCATGACTACGTCTAAGGTACTCATGTTGTAGCGAACCAGTTTATCCGGATCGAGCCAGATACGCATGGCATATGGCGCACCAAACAATCGGACGTTACCAACGCCCGGGGTCCGACTTATCGGGTCTTGCATGTTGCTTGCGATATAGTCGCCTAGGTCAATCTGAGTAATCTCTGGATTACTTGAGATGAGCGCTGCAACTAACAAAAATGAGTTGTTCGACTTAGCTACAACAAGTCCCTGATTTTGCACTTCCTGTGGTAATAAAGGCAAAGCAAGTTGCAGTTTGTTCTGAACTTGAACTTGCGCAATATCAGCGTCAGTACCAGCCTCGAAGGTGAGGGTTATACTCGCGTTGCCGGCAGAATCACTCGTTGATGAAAAGTATTTGAGGTTATCAATACCGTTCATGTTTTGTTCAATAACCTGGGTCACGCTTTCTTCCAAGGTCGCTGCTGTAGCGCCTGGATAGCTTGCGTTAATCTGCACTGAAGGTGGTGCAATTTCAGGATATTGTTCAACTGGTAGCTGCGTTACCGCTAGGCCACCAGCAAGCATGATGACGATAGCGATAACCCATGCGAATATTGGGCGATCGATAAAAAACTTAGCCATGATTTACTTCACTTCTTCAGTTTTTACAGGCATTCCAGGTTGAATTTTTTGCAACCCTTCAACAATCACTTGGTCACCTGCTTCTAAGCCATCCGTGACCACCCAATCGGTGCCGACAGTACGTTCTACTTGCAGATAGCGCTGCTCAACTTCACCTTTCGAATTCACAACAAAGGCAATGGCGCGACCGCGAGGATCACGACTGACACCAGTTTGCGGGGCTAGTATTGCGTTCTTTAAGTTACCGGTTCCAACTTCAGCACGAACATACATGCCAGGCAAAATTGCATGATTCGGGTTAGCGAGACGCGCCCGCAGTGTGATTGCGCTGGTTTGTGGGTCAACAGTCACTTCGTTGAAAAGTAATTCACCTTTGGTACTGAAGTTACTGTTTTCACCAACTTGCACGGTAACTTCCGCACGGTTTTCCGAGTCGGTTTCGATGCGACCGTCGGCAATCGCTTGTTGCAAGGCTAGGTAATCACTTGTACTTTGCGCAATGTCGACATAAATTGGATCAAGCTGAGTGATAGTCGTTAGCGCTTGTGATTGGCCAACACTTAATAGCGCACCTTCAGTTAGCTGTGAGCGACCAATACGGCCATCAATCGGCGCTTTAACTTGGGTATATTCTAGGTTGAGCTCGGCGCGGGCTAAGTTGGCTTGAGCCACTTTTAGTTGCGCTTCTGCCTGTAAATAGGCGGCTTCAGCTTCATCAAAATCTTGTTGGCTGATTGCTTTATCCTGTAACAACTCTTGGCTTCGTTCGAAGCGTGACTTCGTTGACTTAACGGCAGCCTGAGCTCGTGCGGTTTCAGCTTTTGCGCTAGCAAGATCGGCTTCGAACATGGCGGCATCAATTTGGTATAACTGTTGGCCAGCAGTGACCATCGAACCTTCCTCGAATAAGCGCTTTTCGAGAATACCACTTACTTGCGGGCGAACTTCCGCTACTCGAAATGCACTTGCACGACCTGGAAGGGTAGTGGTTAAATCAACATCACGTGTGCTAATGGTGACAACGCCAACAGTCATTTGCTGTTGTTGAGCTGCGTCTTGTGCGTTTTGCTCGGCATCGCCACAACTAGCTAGCAAAATAGAGCTTGCTAACACAGATACGAACAACGGCTTACGAAAACGTTGTTGCATGTAAATACCTCGTATTTGGTTAATGATTTTTAATGCCGCTAATTATACATACATTCATGTATGTTTGTAAGTGAAGGTCACGAATATTTTCGATACGTTCAATCTAATAATTAAGTGCAAATTATAGGTGAAGTTTATGACAAATCGCTTTAAACGCCAGATTTTACTTAGTGTTGGTGTGCTCGCGCTTGGCTTGTTGGCCATTGTGGTATATAGCCAGTTGGTGAAAAGTAACACGACAAAAAATCGTAACGATTTGTATCAAGAGTTACTCGAACGCTCTGGAAAATTAAATCGAGACTTACCACGACTGTTGGATAAACAGACTCGCTTCGAACGTGCAGAAGTTGTCAATTACGGTATGCGATTTATCTATAGTTTGGTGGATGTCGATAAGTATCAACACAATGTCGATGAAATTCGTCAGCAAATTGAGCCGGCAATGCAACAACAATACTGTGAAAGTGAGATGTTAACGTACTATCGAGAGCATGCTGAGTTTTTGCTGATTCGCTATTTAGATCGCAGTGAAGCACTGTTATTTGAATTGCGCTTCACTGGTGATCAATGCGCCACTTAAGCTAAGCAAGTGGCGCGTTGTAACCATCTAAAACGATTTTGCCGATAGTGCTGTGCGTTTCGAGTTGTCGATGCGCACGGATTAGATTAGCGGCACTGAGTTCACCGAAATGCTGGGTTTTTGTGCTGATAAGGCGACCTGCATCAGTTAGTTCGGCAACTTCATTTAAGATTTGGCCTTGTCGGTGCATGTCCGCCGTTTCAAATAACGAGCGAGTAAACATAAATTCCCAATGCAGTGCGATACTTTTTTGTTTCATGAGCTTAATATCTAATGGCTGCTCTGGGTCATCAATCAGGGCAAAATGACCTTGTGGCGCTAATAAGTCGACCAGTGCGGCAAAATGATTATCGGTATGAGTAAGGCTCGCAACATGCGTCACCTGTTCAATACCATGTTGCTTTAACTGAGGCGCCAACGCTTGGCTATGATCGATAACAATATCGGCGCCCATCTTTTTCACCCATTGCTGTGATTCGGGGCGCGATGCTGTCGCGATGGTCGTGAGGTTATTATTGAGTGCTGCCAACTGCAGCATCGCCGAACCAACGCCGCCGGCTGCGCCGGTTATAAGCAATGTAGCTGAGCTATCTACTGAGAGTGCAAGCCGGTCAAATAAAAGCTCCCATGCTGTAAGAAACGTTAATGGCATTGCCGCGGCTTCTGCAAAAGCCAGCGACTTTGGTTTTTTACTAACAATACGAGCATCAACTACTTGATACTGTGCATTACAGCCTTGGCGATTGACTGCACCGGCATACCAGACTTCGTCACCTTCTTTGAAGTCAAAGACATTTTCTCCAACGCTCAGCACGGTACCTGCGGCATCCCAACCAAGGATACCGATTTGACCCGTATCTGGCTCGCGCCGTGATCGTATTTTTGTATCAACTGGATTAACCCCAATCCCGTAAACTGCCACCAAAATATCGTTTGGTCCAAGCACCGGATCGGGTACCGTAGTGTCAATTAACGCATTTTCTGTATCAATCGACCCAGAGTGTCGATAACCAACTGCTTTCATGGTTGCGTCCTCTTTTATGCATAACGTATAAAGGTATAGTACGTTATTCTAAACAGACCAACTAGAGGAAGTCGCCATGAACTTTAAACCGTGGGCGCTAATGTCGTCTGTCGCTGTGGGTGTTTTTGCCGTCAGTGCACACGCGGATGTTGAATATACGGATCAGCCGCAACTGCACGCCATCCAACAAGCCGTCTCAGCGGAGCGAATTGAAACCGACATTGAAAAACTTGTGAGTTTCGGCACCCGCCATACGTTGTCAGAAACAGAATCGGATACGCGTGGTATTGGTGCTGCACGCCGCTGGATTAAGGCCGAGTTTGATAAAATTTCGGCTGAATGTGGTGGCTGCCTCGAGGTCTATTATCAATCACGTGTTATATCTGACGAGCCACGCATTCCTGAACCGGTCGAGGTGGTCAGTGTGATTGCCGTGCAAAAAGGCACTGTTGATCCTTCGCGTTACGTGATTATGTCAGGTGATATTGATTCGCGCGTGAGTGATGTCATGAATTACACCTCGGATGCTCCAGGCGCGAATGATAATGCGTCAGGAGTCGCCGGTACACTTGAGGCCGCACGCGTACTGAGCAAATACAAATTTGCCGGAAGCATTGTTTATGCCGCATTAGCAGGTGAAGAGCAGGGGTTATTTGGCGGCCAGATTATGGCTGAGCAAGCCAAGCAAGACGGTTGGCGTATTAAGGCTGTATTGAACAACGATATGATTGGTAATATCGAGGGGATTAATGGTGTCATTAACAACACCACAGCGCGTATTTTTGCTGAAGGGACGCGCCAAGATGAAACCCCTGAAGATATCCGCCGTCGTCGATTCACTGGCGGTGAGGTTGATTCGCCAAGCCGAAATGTTGCACGTTATATCGATTGGATGGCCGATCGCTATATACCAAACCTCGATACGATGGTGATTTATCGTTTAGATCGTTTTGCGCGTGGCGGACATCATCGCCCGTTTAACGACCTTGGTTTCCCTGGTGTACGCATTATGGAAACCAACGAAAACTACAACCGTCAGCACCAAGATTTACGGGTTGAAAATGGCATTGCCTATGGCGACACCATCGATGGCGTTGATTTTGATTACGCAGCTAAGTTAACCGCTTTGAATGCGGTATCTTTAGCAAGCATGGCATGGGCGCCGAGCCCACCGGCGGAAGTCAAAATTGCCGGAGCAGTGAGTCCAAGCACAACGTTAAGCTGGGCAGCGCCTGCAGAAGCTGAAAAAGAGCATGTTAAGGGTTATCGCATCTATTGGCGCCATACCGATGCACCGAACTGGGAATTCAGCCGCTATGTCGGTAATGTGACCGAGTACACCCTCGAAAATATCGTGATTGATAACTACTTCTTTGGCGTTGCTAGTGTTAGCCAAGATGACTTCGAGAGCCCGGTTGTTTACCCAGGCCCTGCTGGTGCATTTGGTGAATAGTATTCATGCACTCAACCAATAATAAACGCGCCGACCGCTGGTTGGCGCGTTTAATCACTTGGTAATTCTGCGCAAACTTTCTGCAACGCTGCCAAGCCATGTAAATCCGTCGGAAACAACGGCAGATACACGCGTGGTAAATCGGCAAATGTGTTTTCAATCTCTTCTCGATAAATCGATTCTTGCTGACGGCGTTGCGCAAAGAAGTCACTATCAATTAAATCAGGTAAATTACGGTTAATTACCAAGCCTGCAATAGGCAAGTGTTCTGATTTTAATGCTGCTACCGCGCGTGTTGTTTCTAAAATCGGTAATTTCTCTGGTGTTAATACAAACACGAGCCCAGTTTGTTGCGGGTCGGTCAACACATGCCGAATGCGGTGAAATAAACGCTGGCGGCGTAACAGCGTTTCGGTAATTTCTGCGGTGCGATCATCCATCGTCGCCGTTTCATGTTGAGTCGGGTCCGCCATTGGGTTGGTAATGTCTTTACCCGCTTTTGGTGACAGATGTTCCAGCACGCCTTCGAGTTGTTTAGCTTTCTGGCTTTGTTTCAATAGGCCTTGCGTCCATGCAGCCATAGCTTCAGGGAGGCTTAATAGTCGCAGGGTATGGCCGGTTGGCGCGGTATCGAAAATGATCACGTCGTAGTGTTCTGGTTCTTCATCAATAATACGCGCAATACGCTCTAATAATGCCGCTTCTTGGGCGCCCGGCGATTGTTGCGTTAAACGCATTTGCCGCTCAATTTCTGGAAACATGTCCGGTTTACTGAATCGCTTCATGGTGCGCATCACACGTTCAATATGTGCATCAACTTCGCGATCGGGATCGATCTCGAGCGCATCAACACCCGCAGCCACTCTAGCTTTAGAATCACCGATAGGTTGATCAAATGCATCGGCCAGGCTGTGCGCAGGGTCGGTCGAGATAAGTAGTACCTTGCGTCCGAGTTCAGCTTGTTGCAGGGCGATGGCAGAGGAAATTGTCGTTTTCCCAACACCACCTTTACCACCGACAAAAATGATTTTTTTGGTATTAAGCGAGAACATCAGGCCACCGTGAGATTAGAATAAAAAGCAGACTATCGAGATACGTTTGCCGCTGTTTAGCAACAACGAAAACCGTCAAGTGGAGAGTGTTCCATCCCCATTCTCAGATGCCATTCGTGAAACCGCTCTAACAATAGCGGTTGTAACTCAAGCGTATAATAAGAAGCGGGATTTGGAACGCCCATTAGTTCTGAAAAAACTAACAGCATAAATAAATCATCCTCATCCCGCTTAGCGCGAGCAATGGCTGAACGGTAGGGCGCGTTATACACATTGGTTGCGTACTCGTTAGCCTGTTTTAACCATTCAACAATTGCTCGTATTTTCATTATGTTACCTTATTCAGCCGATTGCGTTGATTGACGTATTTCGCGACGAAGGCGCGTTAACGTACCTGCAGCTTCTAATGCAATCCAAATCGCTGCAACAAGTACCACTAAATCTAAACCGAACAAGAACCAGTCTGACTTCTGATAGAAGCCCATGAGCTGAATAAGTAGGGCATAGATGGTCATCACCAACAGGAATAACAACGGTACCAAGGTCACGTACATCGGCCGCCCAAGTTTAACCAGCATTGTTGTGATTACTAATAGCGTTAAACCTGCTAGTAATTGATTGGTAGTACCGAATAACGGCCAAATCAGTAGACCACCGGCACCGTCGGCGCCGCCCGCGCCAAAAGCAAGCAACAGACATGAAGCAACAGCGAGTAGTGTTGCCGGTGCAGCTTTTTCCATCCACTTAATGTTGTAGATATTTCCCCACTCTTGGAAAATATACCGTTGTAGACGTAAACCGGTATCCATGGTGGTACCCGCAAACAGCACTGCCATGACGGTTAGCAATGTTTGTGATAACTTGACATCAAGCCCAATACCGTTATTTAAGATATTGGCACCGCCCTCAACGAAGGCAGATACGCCGCCTTGACCAAAGCTGTGATATACCGCTTGCCAGTCAGCTAAAGTCGCGAAACCCGCAGTCGCAGCAATGATGGTGGCGAGTGATAGCGAACCCTCGCCAATGGCACCAAAGTAACCAACAAAACGCGCATCAGTTTCTTTGTCCAATTGCTTTGAGGTCGTTCCAGATGCGACTAAGCCGTGGAAGCCAGAAATAGCGCCGCAAGCGATAGTCACAAATAGGAGCGGTACTAAACTCGGTGTACCTTCCGGCGTGTTCGTATTAAATGCTGGGGCAACCAATTCAGGGCCACTGATTAGCACAGCGCCATAAACTAAAATCAGACCAATAAACAATTGCAGGCCGTTGATGTAATCACGTGGTTGCAACAGCATCCAAACTGGCAATAACGACGCAATAGCAGCGTATAGGAACAGGATAATAATCCATTGCGCGTTATCAGATACACCAAACACAGTTTCAGGTAATGTGATTGGGAACGAAGGTCCAGTGTAAATCAATGCATAGAGAGCGATAACACCAAGAATAGATACGGTACCAAGGTTCATCCATTTGCGGAAAATAAACTGACCGATGATTAAGGCGACAAAAATTGCACCCCAAACAGGCACAACTGAGCTTGGGAAGTTGATCAGTAACCCTGAAATGGCAGTCGCAAATACGGCATTGACCATAAGCAGTACAAGGAAAATGACGATCATAAACAAGCTTTGCGAACGCTTGCCAACCACATCACCCGTTAATGCTCCAATGGAACGAGCCTTATTTCGGTTCGATGCCCAAATCGCACCAGCGTCGTGCACGCCAGCAAAGAAGATGGTACCGAAGACGACCCACAAAAAGGCTGGGACCCAACCCCAGATAACGGCAATCGCAGGGCCTATGATAGGCGCTGCGCCCGCAACCGAGGTGAAGTGGTGTCCCCAAAGAACATATTTGTTGGTTGGAACAAAATCAACACCGTCCTCAAACTCATGAGCAGGCGTTCGGAAATTTGGATCAAGTTTGAAAATCTTTTCAGCTACAAATTTTGAATAAAACACATAGCCTAAAAACATCGCGCCTAATCCGAGTAGCATTAGCAGAATTGCATTCATGGCGTTACCCTTTTTAGTTTATTATTGGTACAACAATAACTGCGTTATGGTACTTCATGCATACTAACAACTGACATACGACCAAAGTCTAGCTTGTTACGTGCAACCTGCAATTAAGGATTATTCATGTTCAGTTGGTTTGAACGACGTCTTAAACCATTTCCAGATGGTAACCCCGAGCAACCGCCGAAAACCTTGGTGGCGTTTTGTTTGTATTACAGCAAAGGTGCGTGGCCCTTTATTCTCACCGCCGGCACGTTAATGATGCTTATTGCACTTACCGAAGTTTGGTTATTTAGTTTTATTGGCAACATTGTTGATTGGTTAGCGGAGCAAAATCGCGAAACTTTCGTGGAAGAGCAGTTTTGGGGTCTGACCGGAATGGCGATAGTTGTTCTAATTGGACTGCCGCTGTTAGTTATTCTGCATTCATTGATTACCTATCAAAGTCTGTTAGGCAATTATCCGATGAGAATCCGCTGGTTAGTTCACAAGTACCTTTTAAACCAATCGGTCACATTCTATCAGGACGAATTCGCTGGCCGCATTGCGACAAAAGTTATGCAGACCGCTTTGGCGGTGCGCGAGTGCGTCATCAAACTGTTTGATGTACTGAATTATGTGACCGTATATTTTATCGGCACCGTGGTGATTATCGGTGCCGCCGATTGGCGATTGGCGTTACCGTTAATTGCTTGGCTAGGTTTATACGTGGTGCTTTTGCGCTATTTCGTACCGCGCCTTGGCAAAGTGGCAGCGGATCAAGCTGATGCGCGCTCAGTGATGACGGGACGCATTGTCGACAGCTATACCAACATACAAACCGTTAAATTGTTTTCGCATGCACAACGGGAATTGGCATTTGCAAAAGAAGGGATGAGCGATTTTTTAGGCACAGTGCACCGCCAAATGCGCCTTGTAACGAAGCTTTATACGTGCCTCTATCTGCTCAATTCACTCTTGCTATTCAGTGTTGGTTTTTTAGCGATTTACCTTTGGGTTGAAAGTTTGATTACAGTTGGCGCCATTGCTGTTGCACTGAGTTTAGTGTTGCGCTTGTGGGGTATGAGCCAGTGGATTATGTGGGAAATTTCGTCGCTGTTCGAAAATATCGGCACCGTTCAAGATGGCATTAAGACTGTCTCAGTGCCACAGGATATTCAAGATAAGCCAAATGCAATGCCACTTAAGGTTCAGCAAGGCGATATACATTTCGAACATCTTAATTTCTACTATAGCGAGGACAAACCGATATTACGTGACCTTGATCTCGCCATTAAAGCAGGTGAAAAAATTGGTTTGGTAGGCCGCTCAGGCGCTGGTAAATCGACGTTGGTTAACCTATTGCTACGATTTTATGAAGTTCGAGATGGGCGTATCACCATTGATGGTCAAGATATTTCAACAGTTACCCAAGAAAGTCTACGTCAGCATATTGGCATGGTGACACAGGATACGTCGTTATTACATCGATCGGTGCGGGGGAACATTGCATACGGACGCCCTGACGCAACACAAGAAATGATAGAGCAAGCCGCGCATCGAGCAGAAGCGGACGTATTTATTGCCGACTTAGAAGATTCACAGGGGCGACGAGGTTATGACGCGCATGTCGGCGAGCGTGGCGTAAAACTCTCGGGTGGGCAGCGTCAACGTATTGCGATTGCGCGAGTGATGTTGAAAGACGCACCAATTCTAATTCTTGATGAAGCAACATCAGCGCTCGATTCTGAAGTGGAAGCGGCGATACAAGAAAACCTATATCGCTTAATGGAAGGTAAAACGGTTATCGCGATTGCGCACCGTTTATCGACCATTGCTGCTATGGATCGATTAGTAGTGATGGATGAGGGAAGAATTGTAGAGCAAGGGAGCCACGAAGAATTACTGGCTCATGGCGGTTTGTATGCGCAGTTATGGGCGCGTCAATCGGGCGGTTTTCTTCCAGATTAATTAAAACCAAAATTTATTTTGTATTTGAGGGAATAAACACACTGCTTCATTCGTTTTATAGGTAAGCGACTATTTAATTAGGAACTCATATGTCTGAACGCTTGGCGCTGCTTAAACCATTGATAGCCGATGCTATGACACATGCCATGGCTATCCAGCAATGCGAGCAGCGTGCTGCCGATAGTGTGCAACAGGTGTTAGAAAGGGCGTTGACGGTTACCGATATGCCAACTGATAAACACCAGTTGAAAGCTTGGCTTTTGCGCGCCGTTCATAATGCGGCGATTGACGTCATTCGGCGTCAGCGCAAAGAGCAAGGCTTAGGGGGCGAAGATTATGAGCAGCAAGCGCCAACCATGATTGAGCCTGAACACCAGTTCGAAACTTGGCAGACCCAACAAATGGTAAGAATGGCGCTTCAGAAGTTACCGATTGAACAGCGCGAAATTATTGTCTTACGTGAAATTAATGGCTGTAGCTATGCCGATATAACCCAAATTATGCAGCTTGAACAAGGTACCGTTATGTCGCGGTTACATCGCGCCCGGCTAGCTTTAAAACAGGTGTTAGAGACGTTGCAACGAGGTGAAAAATGAGTGGTTTAACATGCGAACAGGCAGCAACGCTAATTTCTGGTTTCATGGATAATGAATTGACGCAACAGCAGCAGCAACAATTGCATCATCACCTAGCCGAGTGTGCGGGGTGTCAGAGCGAATTAAAAGAGTTACAAGGTATGCGAGAGCAACTGCGCAATGCGATACCGAAATTTGATGATGGGCAACTGCTGGCGAAATTCGACAAGGATAAGCCGAGTCGATGGGCGTTCATCGCGGGATGGGTTCTTGTATTAACCACGTTGTCTTTGCTCGCGATATATGGAATTTTTAGCTATTGGTCGGATGAATCGATACCGATGGCACTCAAACTCGTCACTAGCAGTTTAGGGCTTGGGTTTTTACTCTTGTTTGGAGCGGTGGCACGCCAACGATGGATTGCCGCTAAGAATGATCGGTACAAGAAGGTACAATTATGAAACACGTGCGAGTTGTGAGTAGTGACCATATTGCTGGGTTTAAAATTACCGAGCATCTGGGTTTAGTACGCGGGAATACCATTCGAGCGCGTCATCTTGGTCGAGATATTTTGGCTGCTTTTAGAAATATTGTTGGTGGTGAAATTCATGATTACACCAAACTACTTGGCGAGAGCCGCGAACAGGCTTTAGATAGAATGGTCGATGAAGCTCGAACACTAGGCGCCGACGCAGTGATTGATGTGCGTTTCAGTACTTCAATGCTTGCGCATGGTGCAGCAGAATTATTAGCCTATGGTACTGCGGTTAAGTTAACTCAAGCGAAATCATAAAGTTAAAAATACAGACCAAAATTTACACTGGCTTTACCGTAAATTTACGGTGCAAATAGCAAGTTTTGCTTAGACTCAATGCTGCATTGAGGGCAAAATTGCCATTTTCTTATTTGATTGTAAATTAGGTGGAAATAGCCATGCGCAAATTATTGTTGCTCCTTATCTTCGGCGGCGTTGCGTTTCAGTACTATAACCGCGACCAGCAAATTGATATGACCCCAAACGTGAACTTAAACGATTGGGCGGTGAAATTAACGCAGTTATCTTCCAATAATAAAAAAGATTCAGAAAAGTTGGTTTGCCCGAATGGTCATTATGTAAGTGTGAATTACGACTTATCTGAAGCAACATGCCGTCAACGTACGCAATTATAAATCTTCGTTAGAAATACCCGAATCAAGCGTTGTAAATCGACTGCTTCTCAGGTTAAATGAAGGCTATTGAAAATAATAATTACAATGCAGTTTAGCTAAGTAGACAGCGGTTCAATGCTTAAAATATTCTCTCGTTTTCGCTCAGTATGGATGGCGGAACTCGTTCGCCGCCATGAATTACAAAATGGCTTTCAACGCGCCGATGCCATCGAACAACAAGCTCGCCAGTTGCCAACAATGGAACAGCGCGTATTTAAACGTGCTGAGTTATTAGCAGCTCGGCTTGGACTCGTTCATCAACTCCGCGTTTGGGATCATTTTCGGCGCCTCATTGCTATTCTTCTCAGTGTTTTCGCCATTATGGGTGCCATTGCGATTGTTCGCGGCACTTTAAGCGTTACGCAACCGATATCTTTAAGTTATGCCTTGATGATGCTACTTGGCTTACACATCATCTTGTTTGTTCTATGGTGCTTTTCGCTCATTATCAAAGATAGTTTTGGTTGGGTTGGGCGAATTTCATTGTGGGGGTTAGAGCATATCGGCCAACGCCAGTATAACCAACAATTCAATAATACCTTACTCACCATCGCCAATCAGTACGGTTTGACTAAACCGGCAGGTGCCGCGCTAACGCACGGTTATTGGACATTATTTATGCTGGCAGTATGGTTTGTATTATTCTTCCACTTGAGCACTAGCGCGTACGCTTTTACTTGGGCAACGACCATTTGGCCAGCCGAAACACTACAGAGCTGGGTGAGTGTTATTGGTTTAATTCCCAGTTTATTTGGTGTTGAGGCACCTTCGGTTGCAGCACTTTGGGATCAGCCTCGTGAAAGCGCGCAGCTTGAAGCCGGACGTTGGTTACTTAGCTGCGTTATCATTTACGGTGTTGCTTGGCGATTGATATTTTTGATTGGTTCTATCAGCGTCTTAATTTCGCGAATTCGCAAAATGACGATTGATTTGACGCTACCTGGCTACGCGCCAATTATTCGCAAGTTAACGGTATCAGCGGCAACCGAATTAGTTGATGCTGATAGTGATGTTTCAGGAATTGATACAGCACAGTGGCGGACGCCGAAGCCTGGTCACGGCGAACTCGTAATAAGCCTCGATCATGAGGCCGATTCGACTTGGTTGAAACAGCATCAACAAGAAAACTGGTATGCCGGAGTGATTGCCCGAAGTGACGACAAACAACGGTTGCTAGCTCGCTTGGATGAGCATCCAGTAGGTCACTTAACCGTGCGTTTAAATGCCCAGTTAACCCCCGACAGAGCTGCAATGCGCTTTTTGACGCTGCTTCAGCAATATTGTTTAAACGTTGAAGCCATTTTAGTGATTCCTGAGAACACCGATGAAAAACGTGTTATTCATTGGCAAGAGTGCTTAACTGAGGAGGGCGTGAAATGGAAGCAGTAAACGCACTCATGTTGGCTGTTGTTGGCCATACCAACACAGGTAAGACATCCTTAATGCGAACATTGTTGCATGACAGCCAGTTCGGTGAGGTCGACTCGCGACCAAGCACAACACGTGAAGTCACTAGCATTGATGTTGACGCCGATGGCCAAATACTACTTCGGTTATTCGATACGCCAGGGTTAGAGGCCGGGTCTGACTTATATGAACATTTGGTAAAAAGCGAATCGAGTTTTCGCCACGATGGACCAGCGCAGGTGCGTCACTTTTTGAACACGATGGCGGCGGCTCATGAGTTTGAACAAGAATCAAAGGTACTGCGTCAATTATTAAAATGTCACGCGGCCTTGTACGTTATCGACGTGCGTGATCCGGTGTTACCCAAGTATCAGGACGAGTTAAGCGTTCTTGCGCGCTGTGGCAAACCGATATTACCAATTCTCAATTTCACTGCAAAAAAACCAAATAATGTAAATGAATGGAAGTTAGCTCTCACCAAAGTTAACTTGCATGCGCATATTGAGTTCGATGCAGTGAGTCCACCGGAAGGTGGCGAAGCGATTTTATTCAACCGGCTAAGCGCGATAGTACCTGGGTTCCAGCACCAACTAGAGCAATTGGCTGAGTATCGCACTCAACAACGTGCACATCGTCTAAACACGGGTTTAACTCAAATAGCCGAATTACTGGTTGATGTCGCAGCATTTCATGAGCACGTTAAAGCTGATGTTGACGATGCCCAACTGAAACCAATTGTTGAGCAGATGCAAAACTTGGTAAAACGACGCGAGCGTAATTGTGTGACAGAAATGCTTGCGCTATATGCGTTTCGTTTAGAACATGTTCGCTTGCAGCAGTTGCGCCTCAGTGACGGTACTTGGAAAGATGACCTATTTGAGTTAGAAACACTCAAGGAATTTGGCATAAAGACCAGTGTCGGGGTCGGTAGCGGTGCGGCGATTGGTGCCGGTATTGATTTAATGGTTGGTGGTATGAGCTTAGGCGCCGGTACCGCGGTTGGTGCCGCAATTGGTGGTATTTGGCAAGGTTGGAATCACTACGGGAAAAAATTGCTTGGCCACTTTAAAGGTGAGCGTGAACTCATTGTTGATGATGAGATTTTAAAGCTACTAACATTGCGGCAATTAAACTTGCTACAACAATTGGCAACCCGAGGACATGGTTCGCAGGATTTATTATTAGTGACGCAATCGTCAAAATTACGAGAACAGTTTTTGCGAGCCTTGTCGGGCAGGTTGAAATTAGCGCGCCGACATCCTCAATGGTCGAGCTTAAATCAGCGTAGTTTTGTGCGAGACGCGCAACGTCAGGAATGTGTGCGCGACGTAACTGAGCTCTGCCGCGGTTTCTGGAGTCATGCGAACTAGCCGTTATGGGTAGCTGATTACCTACACTTAGCTGCATAAAGTTCCGACAAACTTAGCTATACTGTCATTAAATAAAGGATGTTACGCAGTCATTCAAAAACCAGCTTAAGGATACGCGGTGGGTCAAACTGCTACGGATATCTCAGGAAAATATCGTTCGCTGATACGCAGAGTCGTGTGGGGTATTTTGCTGACTGGCATTGCTGCAAGTCTGGCGACGCTACTTCCTCTTTCGTTTTACATTTCCCAGTCGCAAGAACGCACCGGCTTAGCTTATGCATCAGCTCAAGCAATGTCGGTGCAAAAGCAACTTCAGCATTACCAATCAATTGCGAAACAGTTTGCCAGTCGTACCCAAATTAGGAAGGCTTTGATTGCCTATTCTGCTGGCGAGTTAGATATCGCCCAACTGGTGCAAGTAACTCGTGATCGCATTACTGATGCTGCCGCCTTTATCCCGAATCTAGTTGCCGGCGTGAGAGTGACTAACAGCGGAGAAATTGTGGCCCAATACGATGGCCCCGCAAGTTCATTACTCGATGCAAAATTGAATCTCGATTGGCAACAATTAAGACCGTACGGCATGCATTATGTGACGGTTGATGATGACCTCTTTATTTCAGCAGCTGCACCTATCGTTGACGAAGACAAACGCACCATTGGTATCGATATTCTACTTTTTGGGCCAACCGAAATTCTTGATATTTTGCGAGAGCTAAATACCTTCGGGCAGAGCACAAACTTCCGTCTTGTTAACTCCCGCGAGCGTTTATATATCGAGTTTGATCAAGTTTCCAATCAACTGAAACAACGTGAATTTGGTTCTAACGAGTCATTTTATATTGCGGCGTACGGTAATGTTCCGTTTGTCTATCGCGATACCTCGAAAGAAGCCCCGCGACTACATTACTTTATTCCTTTCAGCGATTCGGCGTGGGGGCTGGTGGTGATTCATGCTGAAACCTCAGTTTTTGGTGCGTTAGTTACCGAGTTTGCATCAGTCGCTCTGGTTATACTTATTGCGGTAACTATCGGAGCTTGGTGGCTGCACAAATATTCGCAACCAATCATTCGGGCGCAACTGGCGCAACATCGACAACTTCGTGAATCGAATCGCAAGTTAAAACTAGCAAATACGGTGTTTGAAAAAGCGCAAGAAGCCATTGTGATTACTGATAACTCGTTAATCATATTGCGAGCTAATAAGGCCTTTGTGCAGTTGTTTAATATTGAAGTTGATAAGATAAAAAACACCTGTTTATTGGCGTTTATCGATGACGGTCGTATGACCAATGAGATTCAACGACAAGTGCGGCGCCATATTCAGAAAAATGATAGCTGGCAAGGGGAGGTCTGGTATAAAAAGCCAGGCGGTCAGTCGTTTCCTGCGCTGCAAACCATCACCCCCGTTCGCAATAATGATGGCCGGGCGCTTCAGTTGATTCATATTTTTAACGATATTTCGGCAGAAAAACACGCCCAAGAGCGTCTTCAGCAGTTGGCTTTAACTGACACGCTCACTCATTTACCCAATCGTTTTGCGGTGTTACAACATCTCGATGATGCTATTAAGCGAACCAATCTATCGAAACAATCCTGCGCGTTGCTGTTTTTTGATTTAGACTTCTTTAAACCTGTGAATGACACACACGGTCACGATGTTGGTGACGCATTGTTACAGGCAATAGGTCCGCGTGTTCGCGAGTGTTTGCGTTCGTCGGATATTGTTGGACGTTTAGGTGGTGATGAATTCGTTATTTTAATCGAGAACATACAACAGCGAAGCGATATCGAGAAAATTGCTGGTGAAGTCATTGTGGCGTTACAAAAGCCATTTCGTATCGGTACGTTGACTTTACAGATTGGCGCCTCGATGGGTGTTGCTTTGTACCCCGACCATGCGGATACGCCGAAGCAGTTACTGAAAATTGCTGATGCCGCCATGTATAAAGCAAAAGAGGGGGGACGTAACCAATTTTGCTTCGCGGAGTAGAGAAAATTAATTGGTCGGCGTGACTGGATTTGAACCAGCGACCCCTGACACCCCATGACAGTGCGCTACCAAGCTGCGCTACACGCCGACCGAGTTGGCTATATTACCGATAACCATCAAATAGGCAAGTAGCCAGCGCACCAACTGATGCTTTATTAGTCAACCGCGGTAGATTGTTGCTCTTGACTGAAGCGTTTTAGTCTACGAATACCGTCAACCAAAACTGGGGTTGCGGGCGATACACCAGGTAATAGCTTCTGTTCTTGATTATCAAACGTACGAATACTTGCGTCGGCTTGGATTATCGATGTCATTTCTTCATCATAAACGACGAGATCGTGACCGAAACTAGTCATGACGGGGAGTCGTCGTTGCTCCGCCGACAAATCGATACCAATCGAATACGCATCAGCTTCATCAACGCAATTAATGTAGCGCGCCAAAATAGTCGGCATGATATCGGTAAGTAATACCAAAGGCTGCGGCTTCAAAGAAATGCCGGCGGTGTACAATAACGGTACTTGCATGGCAGTTATTGACAGCGCTTCTTTACCCGCGGGTTGTTGCGGTTGAATACCTACGACAACAACTTGCGTTTGCTGATCGATTTGTCGACGCAATATGCGTTTCATCTCGGTTGTCATGGTGTCAGCAGTAGCGAGGCCGATAAAGGCCGAAGGTTCTGGTAAATTAAACGCGGTAAATTCGTTGAGTACACCTGGAAGCGACGATGTTTGCAATTGGTTTTGCAGTGCCACCTCGACACGGTAGTCGCGTAATGTTGAAAAATAGACCGGTTGCTTATTGGCGTGCTCTATTGGTGCCTGATAAAGATCGGGCAGGGCGTACATAAGTTCAAACAGGCCGCTGGTGCTATTGCGATGACCGAGTACAGGACTTTCATATTGTGTCAATTCTGGGAATTCGTGCAGCAATGCTGTCACTGTCGTTGTATCAAGTTGATTCAACGCAATCACGAGCGTATTCGGAGCTTCGGGCACGCGCGCGCATTGCAGGGCGCGGCTTGGATAAGCCAGGTTAACTGCGGTGCCTTGACGAATGAGGTTTTCAGTTGCTTCAAGACGCTGTTCAACCAATAACCCGTGTTTGCTCATCAAGGTTTTGGCTGTGGTTGGATAACTTAACGGAAACATGTCGTCTTGCTTGGTAATCGGGGTGTAGAACACCGCATCAGCCCAGATGTGAATGCTATGACTGGCTAAAAAGCACAAGACGAAAACTGCACTAAATGCGTTACCCCAGTGTTTTTGTTGTAGTTGGTCAAGTCGTTTCCACGCAATATTGGCTAGGCCTAGCTCGAAAATTAACAGAACGACGAAGATTAGTAGCATACCCAATAAAATCAAAAAACTAGCTCCGGCGAATGCCGTTTCTGCATCGGTAGCCAATTGGGATAATGAATACGTGTTTAAATGATAGCCGTATTGACGGTAAAACAGCGCGTCTGCAACGAGTGCGATGAGGCCAAATGAGGCCACTAACGTTGCGATACCGCGGAGTATTCGGGTATATGGAATAAGTAGGCAAAAAGGAAAAATGAGAATGATAAATACAATGAACGGCAAAAAGGCAAAATGCCCAAGCCAATTCATGATGAGATAAAGTACACCCAGCGCGCTACCAGGTGCTTCCGTTGCCTCGATGTAGAGTGTGCCTATCGCTAATACAAGTAAGATATTGAAAAACGTAAACCAGTGGCCCCAGCTAATTAATCGAGCAATTTTGTCGCGACGTTGTTTACGTTGTTTCATGCGGTGACTGAACCTTTATGCTTGTTTTTCCATCGATTGTAGCAGTACTTTGCCAAATTGTTCAGCAACCTTGTACGCATCTTCTGATTTATAGCTGGCATTAATGATATTTGAAACGGCATTGCCGAGCGTCATCAAGGCTAAATCGGTTGGTGCTTTGTGTTGATTCAAGACATCAATCACAGCATCAAGTAGTTGTTGTTGGGTTTTTACATCGTATTTCGAAACAATCGGCATGGTTTTAAATCTCAACATGTTAAACTAGCACACATAGTATCACAGGGAATCACAGAGGACACCGAGATAACATGCAAGCTGATGTGAAACATAGCATTATCCATCAATTCTATACCAATGACGGGCAGATTGGTCTGCGGGTGGCACCGACAACACTGGCAATTAATGACGAAGTTGGTCTGTTGTTGAGTGAGTTAACTGAAGTCTATAACGCGAAACCAAGCAAAGGTTATGCGCGCTTTATTGACCCCGTCAACGATGATGCCGAAGAACATCAAATAAGTGAGTTTCCTGATAAATTGAAAGCTTGGCGGAAGGGTGAAGACGAATTTGTTGGCTTTTCGCAGCAGGCGGCAAAGATTCTTCATCAACAACTGCAGCACTATGGCATTTTAGAAGATGGTTTTTTGGTAATCGCAAGCTACACCGAGCTGGGCCAGGATTATTTAGTCGTCGCATTCCTGCCGAGTAAAGAAGGTGTTTCCATTGCCCCGGATTTGTCAGTGGATCGTTCATCACAGCTTGATATTAATAAGGTTCAATTAGCAGCCACGATTAACCTGACTGAGTGGCAAGAAGAGCCAGAATCAGCGACGTATATCTCATTTATTAAAGGCCGGGTTGGGCGCAAAGTCTCTGATTTCTTCCTAGATTTTTTAGGATGTGCGGAAGGTTTAAACGCGAAAAAGCAATCACAACAGTTAGTTGAAAGCCTGCACGACTATGTGAAAGCTTCTGAGATTCCTACCGAACAGGCCAATACATTGCGTAAATCGGTGTATGATATCTGTGACAATTCATGGAAAAGTAACGAACCGGTGCGCGTCAAAGATTTATCGGAGCAGTTACAACAGGCTGTACCAGCGGAGCGAAGTTTTGCAGATTTCACCGCTGAGCAAGCACAACCGTTACCAGAAGAAATTCGAGCAGATAGAAGTACACTGCGTAAACTGGTGAAGTTTCAAGGACAAGGTGGTGGCTTGAGTGTTGGCTTTGACCAAGAGTTACTTGGTGCTCGAGTAGAATATGATGCGCATTCGGATAAATTAACGATTCACGGCACGCCACCGAATTTGCGTGACCAATTACGCCGTTATTTTGGCATTGATAGTTAAACTCGAGCAGGACAGAACGAAAAACGCCGACCTAAAAGTCGGCGTTTTAAATGGTGCGTGCGGCGTGTTATTTACTTACCTTGCACCGGAATAATGTTGGTTGCATGAAGACCTTTTGGACCTTCCTCGAGTTGAAACTCAACATCTTGTCCAGCTTTCAGCGTGCGATAGCCTTCCATATCAATCGTTGAGTAATGCGCAAAAATATCGCCTTCGCGATCTTCTGCCTCGATAAAGCCAAAACCCTTGGAATTATTGAACCATTTCACTTTACCGGTTGCCATACTTCTACTTCCTTTATTCTGCATTTAAAATTTAGTTATTGTTAGAATGGTTGCTAACCAACCGACATGTTCGAAACACTTGAAATGTCGCTTTGTTAACACCATGTTTTACTCTAGGTGAGTTCTGGTGATAGTCAAGCCGTTTTTTGATTGTTTTGTGAACAAATTGAGTCGGAAGGTGGGTATTTTTCACCGAACTTACAAATTTTTAAGCCATTTGCGCAAATAGCTACTATATATAAAGAAAGGGTCATCCATGGGTATGGCAGATCATCACCAACAAGGCAGCGAACGCGTTGCAGAAAAGCAAAAGTTACAGCCGCCACCGATGTATAAGGTGATATTAAATAATGACGACTACACCCCGATGGATTTTGTCGTTGAAGTATTGATTAAGTTTTTTCGAATGGATCAAGAGCGGGCAACCGATACGATGTTGACC
Source organism: Pseudidiomarina marina (assembly GCF_044807045.1). NCBI lineage: Bacteria > Pseudomonadati > Pseudomonadota > Gammaproteobacteria > Alteromonadales > Idiomarinaceae > Pseudidiomarina > Pseudidiomarina marina. The sequence goes on from NZ_CP085233.1 coordinate 1,641,868, forward strand.
ATTCATTATAAAGGACGTGCCATTTGTGGCGTCTATTCTGCAGAAATTGCGGAAACCAAAGTAGTACAAGTGAACCAGTATGCCCGTGAGCACCAACATCCGTTGTTGTGCTCAATGGAAAAAGCCTGAGGCTTGCAAGCTGTACACTGAGCCTTTTAAGGAGTAGCTCATGTTAAATAAAGCGCTAGAAATTACATTAAATGATGCGTTTCGGTTAGCCCGAGACCACCGTCACGAGTTAATGACGGTAGAGCATCTCCTATTAGCGTTGCTGGATAATCCAGAAGCTGCGCAAGCTTTGCGTGCATGTGGGCTAGAGTTCACTCAGTTAAAGCAAGAATTATTGAGCTACGTTGACCGCAGTACACCGAGTTTCGATGATGAGAGTGCTGACACGGATACGCAACCGACGCTGGGTTTTCAGCGTGTATTGCAACGTGCCGTATTCCACGTTCAATCTTCAGGTAACAGCGAAGTAACCGGCGCTAATGTGTTGGTGGCGATTTTCGGTGAACAAGAATCCCATGCGGTGTATTTATTAAATAAACACGATATTACACGGCTTGATGTGGTTCATTATTTATCGCACGGGATGACGAAAATTGATGATGAATCATCGCAAACCGATAGTAGCGATGCCGAGACAATTGAAGCACAAGCCGAAGAACAGCAGAGCTTTCTGAAACGTTTCTGTACGAATTTAAATGCGCGCGCTCGCGAGGGTAAAATTGATCCATTAATCGGCCGCGATTTTGAGTTGGAGCGTTGCATTCAGGTACTCTGTCGTCGCCGCAAGAACAACCCGCTATTGGTAGGCGAAGCTGGGGTAGGTAAAACTGCAATTGCGGAAGGTTTAGCACATCGAATTGTAACGGATGATGTGCCAGAGGTAATGCATAACGCTGTCATTTATTCGTTAGATATGGGCGGGCTATTAGCCGGCACTAAATACCGCGGTGATTTTGAGAAGCGTTTTAAGCAATTATTGAAAGAACTCGCCGAACAACCTGATGCTATTTTATTTATTGATGAAATTCACACGATTATCGGTGCGGGTGCCGCCAGCGGTGGGGTATTAGATGCTTCTAACCTACTGAAACCGCTGTTGAGTAGCGGTGAACTTAAATGCATTGGTTCGACCACATACACTGAATATAAAAATATTTTTGAGAAAGATCGCGCGTTGGTGCGCCGTTTTCAAAAGATTGATGTCGCAGAGCCTTCGGTTGACGATACCACGCGAATTCTACAGGGGTTAAAAGAACGCTATGAGGAACATCATGGCATTCGATATACCCAGCCAGCAATTCGGGCAGCAGCGGAGCTATCGGCGCGCTACATCAACGAGCGTCATTTGCCAGACAAAGCGATTGATGTACTGGATGAAGCCGGCGCCAGTCAGCGATTATTGCCGCCATCGAAACGCAAAAAAACCATTGGTGTGCAAGATATTGAAAGTATTATTGCAAAAATTGCCCGTATTCCAGAACAATCGGTATCGCGCAGCGATCAGCAGATTTTGAAAAATCTCGACCGTAATTTGAAACTCGTGGTGTTTGGACAAGATCAAGCCATTGATCAACTGACGGCTGCAATTCGGTTATCGCGTTCAGGATTAGGGCAAGAACATAAGCCAATCGGCTCGTTTCTATTTGCTGGCCCTACCGGGGTTGGCAAAACTGAAATAACCCAGCAGCTAGCAAAAGTATTGGGTATCGAATTTGTTCGGTTTGATATGTCGGAATACATGGAACGCCATGCCGTGAGCCGTTTGATTGGTGCACCGCCAGGCTACGTGGGTTTTGAACAGGGTGGTTTATTAACCGATGCGGTGATCAAACATCCGCATTGCGTGTTGCTGTTAGATGAAATCGAGAAAGCACATAGCGACATTTATAACATTCTGTTGCAAGTAATGGATCACGGAACATTGACCGATAATAACGGCCGCAAAGCTGATTTTAGAAATGTGATTGTGGTGATGACAACCAACGCTGGCGTGCAAGAAACAGTGCGTCAGTCAATTGGTTTTCAACAGCAAGATCATGCGCCTGATGCAATGGTTGAGATTAATCGGACATTCTCACCGGAATTTCGTAATCGCTTAGACGGCATCGTCTGGTTCAATCACTTGAATCAAGAAGTGATAGAGCAGGTGGTTGATAAGTTTATTTGCGAGCTTCAAGCGCAGTTGGATAAGAAACATGTGTCGCTTGAACTTGAGCCGGCCGCGATTCGCTGGTTAGCCGAAAAAGGTTACGATAAAGCGATGGGGGCACGACCAATGGCGCGAGTGATTCAGGAGCACCTGAAAAAACCATTAGCGAACGAAATTTTGTTTGGAAAACTCGCTCATGGTGGTGCGGTTACCGTGTCCGTTGCGAAAGGTCAGTTAGAACTTAAAATTGAAGAGCGGGAGGCGCGCGGTTCAACCACTGATTGAACCGCGAGTGGCCTGAATTAACGGGCGCGGAAGACGATACGGCCTTTGGTTAGGTCGTAAGGAGTAAGCTGCACCGTGACAGTGTCACCGGTTAAAATGCGAATGTAGTGCTTGCGCATTTTGCCAGAAATATGAGCGGTCACCACGTGGCCGTTCTCTAGCTCAACACGAAACATTGTATTCGGCAGGGTTTCTAATACCGTGCCTTGCATTTCAATACTGTCTTCTTTTGCCATTCAAGTCCTCGATAAATTTTCTAATGATGCGATGAAGTCGCAAATTTTATTAAATTGCTAACGTAATAAGGCTTACGCCGCGAAAAGTGGCAGAATTTTAGCCGTTTTTAATGACAATTGCCACTGCTTATCTTGATTGTTCAAGCTTTTAGACGGGTCGGTGTCCAGAAATTTGTACGCAATGTACTCTTTTGTGTGCGTAATTTACGCAAATAATGTTGCCGCGAAATATCTTGGGCGCCAAGGCTTGTCGTGTGCTCATTGCGAATTTGGGCGTCAATCAATTGACCGCCGGCGGCGAAGAACTCGTGAGCGAAAACGAGCAGCGCCGTTTTGCTGGCGTTGGTTTGAGTGTGAAACATACTCTCAGCGCAAAAGATATTACCAACACTCATACCATATAGCCCGCCAACTAACTGACTTTCGTACCATACTTCCACCGAATGAGCGTGGCCCAATTGATGCAGCCTAGTATAGGCTAATTGCATTTCGGGGTGTATCCAAACGCCTCGGTTTGCGCGTTCGTGAACATTCGCGCAGGCTTGTATGACTTCGTTGAAGGCGTAGTTCAACGTTACTTGGAATGACGTTCGTTTTAAAAAACGTTGCATAGAACGGCTTACATGAAGACTTTCGGCGGTAAAAACCGTGCGTGGGTCAGGACTCCACCATAAAATCGGGTCTTCCGCGCTATACCAAGGGAAAATACCGTGTTTATAGGCTTCAATAAGACGTTCTGGTGACAAATCGCCACCGAATGCGAGTAGGCCATCGGGGTCGCGTAAAGCGAACTCTGGCGATGGAAACCAGACCGAATTGGTCGTAAGTTCAAACAACACCAGAGTTCTCTCTTTTCCCCAGGCGGTTAACCAAGGCCCTAAGCTTTGGTTAATCCATCAAGGTAGCGTTCGGCATCGAGCGCAGCCATACAGCCGGTACCTGCCGAGGTAATTGCCTGACGATAGATATGATCCATCACGTCGCCGGCAGCAAATACGCCAGGAACGCTGGTTGCTGTTGCATTACCGTGCAATCCTGATTTCACCACAATGTAACCATCGTGCATCTCAAGTTGATCGGCAAAAATACCCGTGTTCGGCTGGTGGCCAATGGCAATAAAGCAACCCATCACGTCGAGTTCAGACAGTGCGCCATCTTGTGTATCTTTAATACGTACACCGGTTACGCCAGCATCGTCACCTAACACTTCGTCCAAAGTTTTATTGAGATGCAAGGTGACGTTGCCATTAGAGGCTTTGTCCATTAGTCGGTCGACTAAGATCTTTTCAGCACGGAAGGTATCACGGCGATGAATCACGTGAACTTCACTGGCAATGTTGGCTAAGTAGAGTGCTTCTTCAACGGCTGTATTACCACCGCCAACGACAGCTACTTTTTGATTGCGATAGAAGAAACCATCACAGGTTGCGCAGGCAGAAACACCGCGACCCATAAATGCTTCTTCAGAGTCTAATCCAAGATATTTCGCAGAAGCACCGGTTGCAATAATCACGGCATCGGCTGTGTATTCGCCTGAATCACCAAACAATTTTAATGGTTTGCTTGAAAAATCAACGCGATTGATATGATCAAAAATCATTTCTGTATTAAATTTTTCGGCGTGCTGTTGCATACGAACCATCAGATCAGGGCCAGTAAGACCTTCTGGATCGCCCGGCCAGTTTTCGACATCCGTTGTGGTGGTCAACTGACCGCCTTGCTGCATACCGGTGACTAATACAGGATTTAAGTTTGCGCGTGCCGCATAGACAGCTGCGGTGTAACCCGCTGGGCCTGAACCGAGGATCAGCAGGCGGCAATGTTTGGCTTCAGCCATAAGTTTGGTACTCCGTTGTTCTTTATTTTTTGGCTAGATACTTGACACTATGGGGGTGATTGTAGGGATTACAAGCCCTTGAAACAAGAGACCCGCGGTGGAAATCCACGGCGGGTCTTGTCAAGCTATCGCTCCGGCACAAAAGCCAAGAACGGTTTACGCTTTGATAGCTTCCGCAGGGTCTTGATAATCAAGGCCAAGCTGTGCACCTAAATCGTCGTGAACTGCTTTGTAAGTGATTTTACCTTTATGCATGTTCAAGCCATTTAATAAATGCGGGTCGTCTGCCATCGCCTTCAAACCTTTGTTCGCTAACGCCAAGCCAAATGGCAAGGTGGCGTTGTTCAGTGCGATAGTTGAAGTACGCGCAACACCACCTGGCATGTTCGCTACACAGTAGTGAATAACATCTTCAACAACGTAGGTTGGGTCTTGGTGTGTGGTTGCTTTTGATGTTTCAAAACAGCCACCTTGGTCAATTGCGACGTCAACAACAACAGAACCAGGTTTCATGTTTTGTAGGTGTTCGCGAGTTAATAATTTCGGTGCTGCAGCGCCAGGAATTAGAACCGCACCGATGACTAAATCAGCTTCACGAGAGAACACATCAATAGCATCAACAGTTGAATAGATAGTTTTCACGCGACCACCGAAGATATCGTCTAACTGACGTAAGCGCGGCAACGAACGGTCGAGAATGGTGACATCTGCGCCCATACCAACAGCCATTTTCGCTGCCTGAGTACCAACCACGCCACCACCGATGACGAGTACCTTCGCAGGCGCTACACCTGGGACGCCACCCAATAAGGTGCCGCTACCGCCATTCGCTTTCTCTAAATGGTGAGCACCGGCTTGAATCGACATACGGCCAGCCACTTCACTCATTGGTGCTAATAACGGCAAACCGCCGTTGCGGTCGGTTACTGTTTCGTAGGCAATAGCGGTTACACCAGCTTTTGCTAACAATTCAGTTTGCACTGGGTCTGGCGCAAGGTGCAGGTAAGTATAAAGAATTTGGCCTTCACGCAATTGTTCACACTCGTGTGGCTGTGGCTCTTTTACCTTGATGATCATTTCTGCTTTAGCAAAAATCTCTTTGGCGTCGGCAACAATTGTCGCACCAGCTTGCTCGTAATCTTCGTTGGTGAAACCAATTGCTAAACCGCCGTTTTGCTCAACCATCACTTGATGACCATGGGCAACATATTCGCGAACTGCCGCAGGGGTTAATCCAATACGATACTCGTGGTTTTTAATCTCTTTAGGTACACCAATTAGCATGGTTGTGCGTCTCCGATAATGACTTGTCGTTAAGTTTGTTACATAGCTTTATGATAGCTACTTATTTCGGCGGCAATTATAGATGATTAGGTAGGTGTGTTTCGTACTTTTTTTATGTCGATTTATAGGCTATAAATAGGTATGGAATATATAAAATAGAGAAAAACAATGTTTAATGCCGAAGATCCAGTGGAAATAACTATCGATAGAATTGATCGGAAGATTTTGCGTATTCTGCAAGACGATGGGCGCATCAGCAACGTTAATCTTGCTCAGCGCGTTGGTCTTAGTCCTACCGCCTGTAACGAGCGTGTACGCAAGCTTGAACGGGAAGGGGTGATTGATAGTTATCATGCCCGTATCAATCCCGCTAAACTCGGCGCAAACTTAATGGTGTTTGTAGAAATAACACTGACACGAACATCGTCCGATGCCTTCGCTGAATTTAGTGAAGCCGTGCGCAAAACACCTGAAATTCTCGAGTGTCACCTTGTAGCCGGCGATTTTGATTTTTTGATTAAAGCGCGCGTGCCAGACATGCCGGCGTATCGTAAGCTGTTGGGCGAAACCATCTTAACCATGCCTGGCGTGAATGAATCACGTACTTATGTGGTGATGGAAGAAGTAAAAGACGATAATAAAGTGCTCATTAAAGGTTAAGAAAAGGCAGGATAAATAGCTGAATAACGTGGTCAAGCAAGTTACAATAGCTTCAATAAGAAATTCAGAATAATAAGAATATGAAGCTCAGAACAAAAGGACGACAGAACCCTATGGTAAGTCAATCAGTGAGCTGGAGTGGTATATGAGCGGTGTACAACGCGTTTTAGAAGTTGGGCTCTTACTCTGCGGCGCTTTTGCTATCTTTCTATTTCTAGCATTAGCGAGCTTTAATCCAGCAGACCCCAGTTGGTCACAAACAAGCTATGAAGGGAATATTCATAATGCTGCCGGCGCTATTGGCGCATGGTTCGCTGACGCTTTGCTGTTTGCGTTTGGCTTTGTCGCGTATTTAATTCCATTTGGTTTGGCCTCACTGGGCTATATGATGTTTCGCCAGCCGCACAAATTGCTCGAGCTTGATTATTTAGCCGTTGGTTTGCGGTTAATTGGCTTGGTTCTTACCTTAGTAGGCGCATCAGCGCTGGCTGCTCTTAATTTCAGTGATATTTATTCATTTTCAGCCGGTGGAGTAGTTGGTGATGTGATCAGTTCGTCACTATTGCCATACTTTAATCTTATTGGCACCACGCTGTTGTTATTAACCTTTTTATGCACCGGTTTAACTTTAGTTACAGGTATTTCGTGGATTTGGTTAGCGGATAAGTTGGGTGAAGTAACCATCACCGGAACGGTCGGTTTAGTTGGATTAGTAAAGAAACTCGTAAACAAAGCACAAAGTTACGAGCGTCCTGTGAAAGCTGACAAACCGAAATCTCCCGAGAAATTATCGCCGAGTCAGAAAACACTGCCGGCAACAACAATTCGGCAAGAGCCTGAGCTTGATTTAGATTTGACGTTGTCGGCGCTTGATGATGACGAACCATTTCCTGGCGAACAAATAACCGATGATTTCAAATCGGCCAAAGAGGCACCGAATAAGTCTGACGATGCTCGCTTTAAACCAAAGCCTAAGCAGCCGCCAGCTACTGAGAATGCAGGAACCGATGACGACGATAACGAAGCCCCCGTTTTAAGCGTTGATCCGTTGCCATCGATTGAATTACTTGATCGGCCGAATAAGACGGGTAATCCGTTAACACCGGAAGAATTACAACAGATTAGCCAAACCGTTGAGGCGGTATTGCAAGACTTTGGCGTCGAAGTAAAGGTTGCTAACGTGCAACCTGGCCCGGTAATCACTCGCTTTGAACTTGATTTGGCACCCGGTGTTAAGGTTTCAAAAATTTCAAACCTTGATAAAGATATTGCACGTTCGCTAAGTGCCATTTCGGTGCGCGTAGTGGAAGTGATTCCTGGTAAATCATATGTTGGCTTGGAATTGCCGAATAAATCTCGTGAAACGGTATTTTTTAGTGAAGTCATTGCCTGTGATGCATTCCAGCAAAGTCAATCGCCATTAACCATGGTGCTTGGTAAGGGTATTTCCGGTGCGCCCGTGGTAGTCGATCTCGCTAAGATGCCGCATCTTTTGGTCGCAGGTACCACTGGCTCGGGTAAATCAGTGGGTGTTAACGTTATGATTCTCAGCTTGCTATATAAGAGCTCGCCAGAGGATGTGCGTTTAATCATGATTGACCCGAAAATGCTTGAACTGTCGGTATATGAGGGCATTCCACACCTGCTCACGGAAGTAGTGACTGACATGAAAGATGCCGCGAATGCGTTGCGTTGGTGTGTTGGCGAAATGGAACGACGTTATAAATTAATGTCGGCTCTTGGGGTGCGTAACCTGAAGGGGTATAACCATAAGGTACAGGAAGCGAAAGACGCGGGTGAACCGATACGTGACCCGATATGGAAACCGGGTGATTCGATGGATGAATTGCCTCCATACTTGGAGAAGTTGCCAAGCATTGTCGTGGTGATTGACGAATTTGCCGACATGATGATGATTGTCGGTAAAAAAGTTGAAGAGCTTATCGCACGTATCGCACAAAAGGCTCGTGCCGCAGGAATTCATTTAATTTTGGCTACGCAGCGGCCGTCTGTTGACGTTATCACAGGTTTGATCAAGGCCAATATTCCAACGCGGATTGCGTTCCAAGTTCAGTCCAAAATTGATTCGCGTACTATTCTTGACCAGCCTGGTGCAGATCAGCTGTTGGGGCAAGGTGATATGCTTTATCTGCCACCTGGAAGCGGTGTACCTACGCGGGTGCACGGTGCATTTGTGGATGATCATGAAGTTCACGCCGTTGTTGCCGACTGGAAAAAGCGTGGTAAGCCAAACTATCTGGATGAAATACTCAACGGTAGTTTAGATGAAGACAATTTGTTGCCAGGTGAGCAACTTGATCTTGGCGACGAGGAAAGTGACCCACTTTACGACGAAGCCGTTGCATTTGTTACTGAAACGCGTCGTGTTTCGGTATCGAGTGTGCAGCGTAAATTCAGAATTGGTTACAATCGCGCCGCTCGAATTGTGGAACAAATGGAAGCAAGTGGTGTCGTTAGTAGTGCTGGAAATAATGGCCAACGCGAAGTTCTCGCCCCGCGCCCACCGCGCGATTAATTTGAAGTGGTAACGGAATAAATTATGAACGTATTAAAGAAAGTTTCGACGGTTTTTGTAGGCACTATTGTAAGCACTATGATGAGCGCAACGCTGGTGCTTCCTGCGATGGCTTCAGACGCTGACCGCCAAGCGTTATTGACGCGGCTTGATGGCTTAACAACCCTAGAAGCAGATTTCTCGCAAGAAGTTACCGATATGAACGGTGAGCTAGTTCAGCAGCTACATGGTCATATGGCGCTTGCCCGACCTAATTTATTACATTGGCAAACCGATGCACCAGATGAAACCTTGATGGTAGCTGATGGCCAAAATCTTTGGTACTACAACCCATTTGTTGAGCAGGTAACGGTGTATGCGCAAGCCGAAGCCGTGGCACAGAGTCCGTTATTGTTGTTGTTAGATGGTGATAGTCAAGCTTGGGCAGACTACGAAGTTAAAGCCGAAGCGAATAGCTTTGCATTGCAGCCATTGCCAAGCGCCGATAGCACACAGAGTTTGCAACTCGTGTTCAGTGAAAAAGGCGAGCAAGCCAAACTGCAACGAATTATTCTAGACGACGGACAAGGTCAAATTAGTACCATCGAGCTTGAAAACGTTCAGCTCAACCGTGCTTTAAATCGTGATTTATTTAAATTTGAGGTGCCGGAAGGAATTGACGTGGATGACCAACGTTAACGGTCGGTTAAATTTAGAGCCGGATTTCAGGCCGCTAGCCGCACGAATGCGGCCGCGGCGGCTTGATGAGTATATTGGGCAGTCGCATCTTTTAGCCCCTGGTAAGCCGCTTTATGAAGCGATCAACCGGGGGCTTTTGCATTCCATGATTCTGTGGGGGCCTCCGGGCACCGGGAAGACAACCTTAGCAGAGATGGTGGCGCATAGCGCTGAAGCAACGCTTGATAGAATTAGTGCGGTGACAGCTGGCGTGAAAGACATTCGTGCGGCTATTGATACAGCAAAACAACGCGCCCAATCACAACAGCGGCGCACCGTGTTATTTGTAGATGAAGTGCATCGTTTTAACAAAAGCCAACAAGATGCCTTTTTGCCACATATTGAAGATGGCACCATTATTTTTGTTGGCGCAACCACTGAGAATCCGGCTTTCGAGCTCAACAATGCTTTGTTATCGCGGACCCGCGTGTACCGATTAAAACATCTTGATGATGCTGATATAGAGCAAGTGATTCGCCAAGCGCTTGATGATACCGAACGTGGCCTTGGAGCGCGCCATTTAGTGCTGGCGGAAAATGCGCTCAAGTATTTAATTTATGCTGCCGCTGGTGATGCGCGTCGAGCGCTTAATTTTCTTGAGATTTGTGCTGATGCTGCGGTCGATGAGCAGATCGATTTAAACCTTGTTCAAGAAGCTGTCGGCAGTCGCCAAGCGGTATTCGACAAACAAGGTGATGCCTACTACGAGCTGCTCTCAGCACTACATAAATCAGTACGCGGCTCCTCTCCAGACGGCGCGTTATATTGGTATGCACGCATTCTACAAGGTGGTGGCGACCCCTTAATAGTGGCACGACGCATTTTAGCTATAGCCTCCGAGGATATCGGCAATGCCGATCCGCGCGCCATGCAACTCGCGCTGAATGCGTGGGATACCTTTACCCGCGTAGGGCCAGCTGAAGGCGAACGAGCGATTGCGCAGGCCTTAATTTTTTGTGCAATGGCACCGAAAAGTAATGCGGTTTATAGCGCGTTTAATCAGGCGAAAAAGCTTGCTGAGCAGTATCCTGATTTACCGGTACCGAAACACCTGACGAATGCCCCAACGTCACTTCATCAAGCCGAAGGTTATGGCGTCGATTATCGCTATGCGCATGATTATCCGCACGCTTTTGTTGCGGGTGAACGCTATTTACCGAGTGCAATAGCGGGCGTTACCTTGTATCAGCCGAATGACCGCGGGCTTGAAAAGCAATTGCAAGAAAAGCTTAATTGGATGAATCAGCAACATCAAAACAGTATTTGGCAGCGGGGCGACGATGATTAACTTGATGTGGGTAGCCATAGGTGGAGCAATCGGTGCCATGGCGCGCTACGGTATGGGATTGTGGTTAATTAATCTCAGCAAATTATTTCCTTTCGCCACACTAATAGTTAACATAACAGGCTCATTTTTACTGGCGCTGTTATTCGCCTGGCAAGTACAACAAGAAGGAGCGAACCAACAGCTTTGGTTGTTGCTCGGTGTTGGCGTTCTAGGTGCCTTTACAACATTTTCGACATTTTCACTCGATGTGGTACTGATGGCACAGCAGGGTGAATGGTTGAAAGCCCTTGTTTACGCACTTTTAAATACTTTTGGATGCATTGCTGCAGTGCTCTTAGCGCTGTGGTTAAAGTCATAACTTTTGATTTGGGAAACACATGTTAGACGCTAAGTTATTTCGTAGTGAACTCACAGAAACTGCAGAACGTCTTAAAACGACTCGCGGTTTTGAATTAGATGTCGCACGCCTTGATGCGCTGGAGAATAAGCGTAAAGACTTGCAAGTTCGTACAGAAACACTTCAGGCAGAGCGTAATTCCCGATCAAAAGCGATTGGTCAGGCAAAAGCAAAAGGTGAGGATATTGCGCCATTGTTGGCCGCAGTGGATGATCTCGGCGAGCAATTGGAAGCAGCCAAGCAAGAACTCACAGATGTTCAAAACGAATTACAGACCATTATCGCTGGTGTGCCAAACTTACCAGACGCCGAAGTACCATTAGGCGCCGATGAAGAAGACAACGTAGAAGTTAGTCGTTGGGGCGAGCCACGCCAGTTCAGTTTTGAACCGAGAGATCACGTCGATGTTGCCATCGCGTTGAACAACGGAATGGATTTTGATGCTGGTTCAAAGCTTGCTGGTGCACGTTTTGTCGTGCTGCGTGGCCACATTGCACGTCTACATCGGGCGTTAACCCAATTTATGCTGGATTTACACACTGCTGAGCACGGCTATCAAGAAACTTATGTACCGTACTTAGTGAACCATGACACGTTATTTGGCACCGGGCAGTTACCAAAATTTGGTGAAGACTTGTTCCATGTGCAAGGTGCAACTGAAAATCAGGTACCGTTGTCATTAATTCCAACAGCCGAAGTACCATTAACAAATCTATGGCGTGATGAGATTGCCGACGAAAGCCAGTTGCCAATACAGTATGCTGCCCATACGCCATGCTTCCGTAGCGAAGCAGGTTCACACGGTCGTGATACCCGTGGACTTATTCGTCAGCATCAATTTGATAAAGTTGAATTGGTGTGGCTGGTGAAACCAGAGGATTCAATGGATGCTCTAGAGAAACTAACAGGGCATGCGGAGCGAGTTTTACAATTGCTGGAACTGCCATATCGGAAAGTATTATTGTGTACAGGCGATATGGGCTTTGGGGCAGCAAAAACCTACGATTTAGAGGTTTGGTTGCCAACGCAAGGTAAGTACCGTGAAATTAGCTCGTGCTCAAACATGTGGGATTTCCAAGCTCGCCGTATGCAAGCGCGATTCCGCCGTAAAGGTGCGAAGAAACCAGAATTAATGCATACATTAAACGGTTCAGGTTTGGCGGTAGGCCGTACCTTAGTGGCTTTACTTGAAAACTTCCAGCAAGCGGACGGTTCCGTTGCGATTCCAGTGGCGCTTCAGCCGTATATGGGGGGAATGACGCAAATCAATGCGTCATAAACAATCTAAATGCACTTGGCGGGCTTAGGTAAGCCCGCTATGCGCGTCGCTTGCTTCGCTGGGCCTTTAGGAAATAATTTGTACAAATACATACTATTTGCTTTGTCTGGTCCCAAACTTTGTCCAATGGCTTTAACCAGCACCCGCATCGCTGGGCTAGTATCGTAAGTTTGATAAAATTCCCGCACGAAATGAACAACTTCCCAATGCGCATCGGTTAGCTCAATATTTTCCAGCGTCGCAATGTATTCAGCAAGCTCTGGCGACCACTCATCAAAGTGCGCTAAATACTCGTGCTTGTCAGTCTCGTATTGGCGTCCGTTCAATTCAAACATGCTTTTACTCTAATGAATAATTTATCAGTGAAAGAAATTAGCTTTGCGGGTTATCCCACACCATGTACGTTGATGCGTCTAAAGAAAGCTCCACCCAGCGCGCATCACCAAGCTGTATGATAGAAGCCGGTAGTTCATCAACGCCTAATAGTTTTAGTTCGCTGTGCAGTGCGTAGGGCGTTATCGATAGTCGTTCAATTAGCGATGGATCATTGATTGCATCGATAAGCGCTTGTTCACTCAATATTAGCGTTGCGTTCGGGCTTAACCACTGTGCTAGCCATTTCTCGCTTGGCCAATGACGTACCACGAGCACCGCTGATTTTGGATGGTCTAATGCAGCTGTATCAATCATGGTTGGCCTTTAGTAGGTAAGCACTTTGGTTAAATCTGCAAGTCGTTGCTGCCACACGTCATCGTCGAGAATTTCAACTTCAGCAATAAAATCATCGGCATCATAACCTACCGCATCAAGCTCTCGCTGATTTATCCAAGGAGCAGGGCAGTCGAATAACTCCAGCATGGCATAACGCTTTTGTAGCGAGCGATTATTGCGTATTTCATCATGGTTGTTTAACCATAACTCAATGCCGCCGCCGGTGAGAATTAATTGTGGATTGAGATCCATACTCGCCAATGCGAGTAGCATATCTTGACCGTGCCAGGCGACGTTGTGCTTTGCATTTTGGGTTTGAATAACGGCAATACTCACAAGATAACCTTTAAAATTGAATCACGTGATCGGCAGCAGCTGCCGCCATTGAAAATTCAGTTAAGCCACCGTTCTGAAACGGTGAAACCAAATCTTCTGTCGTCATTTGGTGGTCAACTTCGGCTACTGTATTACAAATAACGAGCGGCACATTATGCTGACTTGCTAATAGTTGCCACTGTGAAACAGCTTGATGTGCTGCACCAGAATTTTGGCGCTTAGCGGCATGCAAAACAGCGTCACTGTAAAAAAAAACCATATCAATCTGGTGCCCAGAAACAAGCGCAGCCTGCGCGTATTGGTACGCTAACAGGCTGCGATGTTGGGCTGGGGTGTCAGCAGCAGGCGCTGCGTGTAAAGCAATGACAATCCGCGCCACGAGTTTTCCTTGCTTATTCGTCGCCGCCGAATGCCATAAGAATGTTCAACAGGCTGACGAAAATATTATAAATCGAAACGTAAAGAGTCACGGTTGCTAGAACATAGTTGCGCTCGCCGCCATGAATGATTGAGCTGGTTTGCATTAAAATGGCGCCCGCTGAGAATAAGATAAATAACGCTGACAACGTCAAGCTTAATGCCGGCATATTCAAGAAAATGTTGGCGATGAATGCAACAATAAGCACAACAAATAATGCCATCATCATGCCGCCTAAAAACGACATATCTTTCTTGGTTGTTAGCACATAAGCTGATAACGCAAAGAAAATTAAGGCGGTGCCGCCAAGCGCAGTCATAATAATTTGATCGCCAGTTGGGCCAATCGCACTAATCATGCCAAGAATCGGACCTAGGGTGTAACCCATGAAGCCTGTTAGTGCGAACACTGAAAGCAAGCCGACGCCGCTGTTGGCAGTTTTGTGTACTAAGAACAACAAGCCATAAAAGCCAACCAAGGTAATAATCAAACCAGGGTGAGGTAAATTCATGCTCGCTGACAGGAATGCTGTAAGCGCACTAAACGCCAGGGTAAGACCGAGTAGCATATACGTGTTACGCAATACTTTATTGGTCTGCAATACCGTCTCGCTGCGCTGCGAGGTTGAAATGTGAGCTTGGTTACTCATGGATATCTCCGTTGTTGTCCTAAATGTCTTAATTTGCGTCTTAATTCTTTCGAATAAGTTAACTTACCAACATGACTAGGTAACAGTGTACCGTAAAAATGGGTGCACAAGGCAATGTTTTCAAGTGAAAACGTCTACTGATTGTATAAAATGCCAGCAAACGATCCACTTGAATTAAATTTTTACTTTACAAGCGTGTTTCACCTCTTTATCATTCGCTTCGTCTTGAGGCACACACCTCATATGACCGCGGAGAGATGGCAGAGTTCGGTTGAATGCACCTGACTTGAAATCAGGCGTGGGCTCGCGCCCACCGGGGGTTCGAATCCCTCTCTCTCCGCCACTATTCTCGAAAGCCCGCTCAAATGAGCGGGCTTTTTTCGTTTCTATGCCTGTAAATTCTGACGTTTTCATCTGGTCGTACCTGTGTATACTAACGGCAAAAGCGTTATTCGTTGTTCGTGCGCTGCGCTGTTCGTCCGCTACGCTGCTCGAAAAATCAAAAGACCAACAGAGAGCGAAGCGAACGCACGAAGCACGAACAGCGCAGCGTACGAGTAACGAACTTGGAGGTGTTATGTTATTTACGGATGTGTTGAAGCAGATTGATCAATCCGCAGAGCAAACCATTCAGCTTCCAGAAGGTTGGGGGCAGGGGCGTGCGCTGTTTGGCGGGCTAACCGCTGCAATTGCCTGGCAGCACGCTCATTATGGTGCCAGTGAAGAGCAAGCACTGCGTGCATTTACGGTATCGTTTGTCGCACCGATTCAAGCTGGGATGGCCGTGTTAAAACGGCGAATACTGCGTGAAGGTAAAAACGTGACGCAAATTGCCGTTGAAATTGAGCAAGATAACGCCGTCGTTCTAGCAGCCTTGGCCAGTTATGGTCGCTCTAGACCATCGGCAGTGCGGGTAACTGATACGCCAACAGCGCAGGTACCTAGTCGCGAACATGGACCATCATTTCCAAAGGTAGCTATTCTTCCCGAATTTACCCATCACTACGACTACTCAGTATCGGTAGGAGGACTTCCTTTTACCGGTAATAAGTCACGCGAGTTCGGTGGTTGGATGCGTTATAGCGAGGAACGCCACCGGATTTCCATTGGTTTACTTCTCGGTTTGGTGGATGCCTGGCCGCCAGCTTTGTTACCACATTTAAGCGAGCCGGCACCAGCAAGTTCGTTAACCTGGACCATCGAATTCCCTGAACCGTTAGATTCGGAAAAAAGCAGTCATGATTGGTGGCAATATGTGGCTTATATCGATTACGCGGCAGACGGCTATGGGCACACGCATGCTCACATATGGGATGATAACGGTAAATTAGTAGCCATCAGCCGACAAACTGTGACGGTGTTTGGTTAACTTATCTTCACTTTGTAAGCTATTTGCTGATTATGATGTAATTTTATGAATTTATTGTTGATTTTAGTTCAAAGATAGTTCATATCTGAGTTCACTTAGTGAATAAGTTGCTAAGCTAACCACACAAGGAACGTGTCGTCATGACCGACTTTATCATTGCAATACCGAGTGATTTGTTGCGTGCGGGTATGTACACAACATTAAGCTCACATAATAATAAATACCGCGTTGTAGCAAGTGTTTCG
Organism: Pseudidiomarina marina; assembly: GCF_044807045.1. Lineage (NCBI taxonomy): Bacteria > Pseudomonadati > Pseudomonadota > Gammaproteobacteria > Alteromonadales > Idiomarinaceae > Pseudidiomarina > Pseudidiomarina marina. The sequence goes on from NZ_CP085233.1 coordinate 1,658,273, forward strand.
ACCATTAATGAATTACGCGATGAAGTTAAAAATCATCCGTTCGCAGCTGTCATTTTATCCAGTCGACTTGCAGGTGATGGGACGATAGAAAGTTGGCGCCGGTTACACCGACGACACAATGATCTTCAGATCATACTCTGGGCTGAAAATTTCCAAGATGTACTGGATTTTCAATGTAATACAAACAAAGTTGATGGTTTTCTGTTAACTAACGCACGTTATGAGGAATTTGAGCGGGCGTGCGCCAATGTTAGCCGTGGACAAATGTATGTTGCGAGCGAAGTTGCCGAATATTTGGCAAAAAATCCTCGTAGTCAGAGCTTTCGCCGATTACTTAAATCACTTAGCGATCGCGAGTTACAAGTGACGCAAATGTTAGGGCGTGGTATTCGTGTTGTGGATATCGCCAAGTACCTTAATATAAGCAGCAAAACAGTGAATACCTTCCGTTATCGCATTTTTAGCAAACTTGGTGTCGCAGGAGATGTCGAATTGACGCATCTTGCGATACAATCAGGTCTTGTTGAAATCGACCCAACGCAAAGGTATGACTGACTCGCAATTTAACTCCAAGACATTTATTCAGCATTTGACTCATCAGCCGGGTGTATACCGGATGTACGATAATGATGGTGTTGTTATTTATGTGGGGAAGGCGAAAGATCTTAAAAAGCGTGTCAGCAGTTATTTTCGACAAAATATTGACACGCCAAAAACCCAAACGTTAGTCAAACAAATTGCTTCAATGGATGTGACGGTTACTAATACCGAAGCTGAAGCCCTAATCCTTGAAAATAATTTCATTAAGAAATATCGGCCACGTTATAACGTGTTGTTACGCGACGATAAGTCTTACCCTTACATCTTTGTTAGTTCTCATCAACATCCGCGCTTGGCATTTCATCGTGGTGCGCGTCGAGAAAAAGGGGATTACTTTGGGCCTTTCCCAAGTGGCGTAGCGGTACGTGAAAGTTTGCGTCTCATGCAGAAAATTTTCCCCGTTCGCCAATGCGAAGATTCATACTATCGCGCGCGTAGTCGACCTTGTTTACAATATCAGCTAAAACGTTGCTTAGCGCCGTGTGTAGAAGGTTATTGTACAGATAGCGAATACCAAGAGCAGGTCGATTTAGCGAAGGCCTTCTTACTCGGTAAGAATCAGCAGGTGATTGACCAACTGGTGCAACGAATGGAACAAGCCAGTGAATCACTTGATTTTGAACGAGCGGCTCGGTTTCGTGATCAGATAGCGGCTATGCGCAAAGTACAAGAGCGTAACGCGGTAACCGGAAATCAACAAGAGCTTGATGTAATTGGGTTTATTCGTCGTGGCGGTATTGCTGCAGTGCATCTGCTGTTTATTCGCGAAGGTGCCGTGCAAGGAAGCCGCAGCTACTTTCCGAAGGTTCCAGCCAATACCGATGACTCTGAGATATTGCTGGCATTTATGCTGCAATTCTATTTGAACGATCAAGTCGGGCGCCGATTACCGCGGGAAATAATTCTACCGGAAGCGAATGCCGCACAGGTTCTTGATCCTGAGCATAACCTGCAAGTGCTAGAGCAAGCTCTTGCACAAAAAGTACGCATGACCCATAACGTACGAGGCGAACGCAAACAGTACCAAATATTAGCGCAGAAGAATGCATTGAATGCGCTAGAGGGTAAGCTGAATCAAGAAAACACCATGGTGATGCGCTTGCAACAACTCGAACAGGTACTCGATCTTGAAAACCCAATTCAACGCATGGAATGTTTTGATATCAGCCATACCATGGGGCAAGAAACGGTAGCATCTTGCGTGGTGTTTGATCGGCAAGGGCCAAAAAAATCGGATTATCGCCGTTTTAACATTAAAGGCATTACTCCTGGAGATGATTATGCTGCGATGGCGCAAGCTCTCCAGCGACGTTTCGATGCAGCGCTTTTAAGCGATGAAGGGAAATCAGCCATTCCCGACATTCTATTCATCGATGGTGGCAAAGGACAATTAGCCCAAGCGGAAAGTTACTTTAATGATTGGGGTGTCGATGCCGGCGTGAAACCTCCTATGCTTATTGGTGTTGCAAAAGGCGAATCGCGTAAACCTGGCCTAGAAACCCTTATTCTAGCTGGTAGTCATGAAACCATCCCGCTCGCTGCCGATGCACCGGCGTTGCACTTGGTGCAACACATTCGCGATGAGTCGCATCGCTTTGCTATAACCGGACACCGACAGCGTCGAGCAAAAGTTAGGCGCACTTCAAAATTAGAAGATATTCCGGGAATAGGGGCTAAGCGTCGGCAGAAATTATTGCAAAATCTTGGTGGATTACAGGAAGTAAAACAAGCTAGTATTGAGCAACTTATCGCGGTGCCAGGAATTAGTCGTGAATTGGCAGAAACTATCTACCATGCTTTTCGCGATGAATAGAGGATAAAATTACAAATGTGGAACATTCCAAACGTTCTAACGAGCTTTCGGATCATACTGATACCGGTATTTTTGATTATTTATTATCTACCAGGGCAAGAAGCTCATTTTTGGGCTGCATTTGTCTTTGCTGTTGCCGGTATCACCGACGCACTTGATGGTTGGGTAGCACGGAAGTTTAATCAATTTACCAAGTTCGGTGCATTTTTAGACCCAGTGGCCGATAAAGTCATGGTTGCAGCATCGTTAGTAGTTGTGGTTGAGCACTATGCCACCTGGTGGATTAGCATACCCGCATTAACCATTATCAGCCGTGAACTGGTGATTTCGGCGTTACGCGAATGGATGGCACAAATTGGTCGACAAGAACAGGTGAAGGTTTCTAGTTTGGGTAAATTTAAGACGATTGCACAAATGGTTGCCATTGGCGGACTAATTTGGGAGGCGAATACATTTGTTATCGTCACCGCAACGATTTTATTGTATGCTGCGTTCGTTCTAACGTTATGGTCAATGTGGGAATATTTGCGCGCTGCTTGGTCAGATTTAAGCCAAGTGGATTAAAAATAGCCAAACGAACGCTTTCAAGCGAAAAAGTCGTTGACCTCGCCGAAATAGACAGTAGAATGCGCAAGCACTGGATGCGGGAATAGCTCAGTGGTAGAGCACAACCTTGCCAAGGTTGGGGTCGCGAGTTCGAATCTCGTTTCCCGCTCCAAATTCAATGGCGGGTTGGCAGAATGGCTATGCAGCGGATTGCAAATCCGTGGATCTCGGTTCGACTCCGGGACCCGCCTCCATTGAAGAGTACCTCAGGCAATACAGAATGCCCGGGTGGTGAAATTGGTAGACACAAGGGATTTAAAATCCCTCGCTGGTAACAGCGTGCCGGTTCAAGTCCGGCCCCGGGCACCATTCTTTTTAAAGTTCATTATTTTTATTCCGACACCTTGTTATTGCGACGAAACGTCCTTATCTTTGATGTATATCAATTACTAAAGACTTCTTGTGTATTTACTTCGAGCGTGTTTATTCCCCATTGTTTTGTCGTTACTGTGGCTCAGCCCGCAGGGTACCCTCACGACTATCGATGGCTATCAACTAGCGCAAGATTCCTTTGCATACTCTGTCGCGCCCGAACGTCAATATTCTGACGAATCTGATGACGGCGCCGTTACTCAAAACCACACAACACCTTGTCCTAATTTGGGGCATATCGTTGTCGCTGTTTATTTTGTTGATACGCAACCTCATAAACAAACTCACTACGTACGGGGCCCACCTCTGTCAGTCGCTTAAATAAACGACTAAATAATTCATTATTATTGAACAGAGGTAAGTTATGTCTGAATTTCACGCACTTCGGTGGGCGCCAGTTCCAGCCGATAATTTTTTGCCGCTGCCGGAAAAAAGTACCGCGCCAACCTATTTAGATTGGCACCAAAGCGCAACCCATGTGGTTGATAAGCTTAATAGTTTGCAACTTGCCGTTCTGCCGATGTCGATGGGCGTAGGCGATGCAGAGCAGTTATTGAGCCGCACGGACAAACGATACGCGGCCGTTGTAGATAGCGAAAACACGATTGTTGGGGTATTGATGGCTCGTGATTTACATGGTCGGCAAAGCGGCGTTATTGCCAACTTGTTGCAGTTACCATGGCACGAACTAACCGTTGGGTATGTCATGACGCCATTACGGCGGTTACCATCGATTACGCTTGCTCAGGTAAAAAACTCACGTATTGGCGATATTGCTGCAACAATGCAAGAAGCTGGTTGTGATTTTATTGTCATAACAGAGAGTAATGCACTTCATGGCATGATCGTGTCGCTAAAAATACTCGCAGTAACTGGCGAATCAGTGCGCCTGTACCCGCGCGCGACAAGTTTCGCCGAAGTGTTTAGCGCCATTAAGCACTCTGATAATTAGTTTTGCTAAATAAATTGAACGAAGCCCTCGCCAAATGCGGGGGCTTTTTATATGTTGTGTATAAGGTTTTTCAATAATGCTAAGGGAAATTGCTGTGAATGGCTGGATGACGACATTATTAGTAATTGCGCAATGGTTGGTTGCCTTATTTATACTTGCCCTGTTACTGGGTGTGGTTGCTGTGGGCGTCATGTATGTCATTGATAAACGGCAAACACGCCATACCATTCGACGGAACTTCCCAGTTATTGGGCGATTCCGTTACATGTTCGAGCATCTCGGTGAATTTTTCCGGCAGTATTTTTATGCCATGGACAGGGAAGAGATGCCGTTTAACCGAGCACAACGCAGTTGGGTTTATCGCGCAGCAAAAAATGCAGACAGAACACTCGCATTTGGTTCGACCCGAGATTTAACTAAAAATGGCACGATAATTTTTGCCAATAGCGCATATCCGCATCAGGAAGAGGATAAAACACAACCTGAACCTGTAACAATTGGCGCGAATTGTGAGTATCCATACTCGCCAATCAGTTATTTTCACATCTCTGGAATGAGTTACGGTGCACTATCGCCAGTTGCCGTAACCGCTCTATCAAAAGGAGCAAAACTAGCTGGGTGTTGGCTGAATACTGGCGAGGGAGGGCTTAGTCCTTATCACTTAGTGGGTGAGTGCGATCTTGTTTTTCAAATCGGTACCGCGAAATACGGTGTGCGAACCGCTACCGGTGAATTACACGAGGGTAAATTGCGGGATATTGCTGCGAAAAAACACGTAAAAATGTTTGAAATCAAGCTCAGTCAAGGCGCTAAGCCGGGCAAGGGCGGAATACTTCCCGGTATTAAAGTCAATGCGGAAATCGCCGAAATTCGAGGTATTCCACAAGGCAAAGATTCCATTTCACCAAATCGGCATCCTGAAATTAGCAATAACGACGAGTTGCTCGACTTTATCCATCGTGTACGCACCATCACGGGGAAGCCAACCGGCATTAAGTTTGTTATGGGGGAGCCTAATTGGATTGACGAGCTCGTTGCGACCATAAAATCTCGTGGTGAAGCCTCAGCCCCTGACTTTATTACCTTAGATAGTGCCGATGGCGGAACAGGCTCTGCACCGCAACCATTAATGGATTATGTCGGCTTAAAGCTCTCTGAAAGTTTACCAATTTTAGTTGATAAGTTGGCCGCAGCAGGGCTTAAGGAACGTATTCGTATTGTTGCTTCCGGTAAAATGATAACCCCAGCAGATGTTGCTTGGGCGCTGGCAATTGGTGCTGATTTTGTGGTGTCTGCACGCGGTTTTATGTTCTCGTTGGGCTGCATACAGGCCATGCAATGCAACAAAAACACCTGTCCAACTGGCGTTACAACCCACGATAAGAGCCTTCAACGTGGGTTGGACCCAGCTGATAAAAGCGTCCGCGTTGCCAATTACCATAAATATTTAGAGTACGGCGTCAATATTATTGCGCATTCATGTGGTGTTTCCGATCCGCGTCAATTGAATCGTCGTCATGCGCGAGTGGTTACCCATACTGGCGATAGCATTAGTCTTGCCGAACGGTATCCGCCTGCGAACTAAGTAATCGAGCCTGTAACCATTTGGTAAAAGCCACAAGTGCGACCGGTTGACGTTGCCGCTGTTTAACTGCTAGTGCAATGGGCTCTGGAAGCGTCACTTGATATTCGGTGTGTTTAGCAAACTGCTGTAACTGTGGGTGGGTTAAATACAGTTGGTCAATAAGGGTAATGCTATCGGTACCATGCAACAAATCAATAGCTATATTGCTGTTGCCAACGTGACGCGTTTGTAACTGCCGAGCCAGATGAGATTGAGCTTTTTTAAAGTGTTGCCAATACGGCGCTTTTGGGTCAACGTACCACGGACGTGACGCTAATGGTATTTCGCTATCAATAGGGGCGACGGGAACATAAGTTGGCGTGTATAATGGCATCTGTTTTAATGCCTGATCACGAAGTTGTCCGTAGTGAAGTGCAATATCAAGCTGTTCATGTTGAAGCTCGGAGCATATATTGGCGCGCTCTGAAGCATCTGGAAACAGTGATACGGTATTAAATTGTACCTGAATGTGTGGATATAAAGCGTAAAACTCGGCAAGTCGACTTGATAACCACCAGCGGAGAAAACTTTCGGGAAGCGCAATGCGTAACGTAGTGGCCTCACTATCACCGATATTTCGAGCGCGATCAACCGTGCGATCCAGTTCTCGAAACAATCGTAAGAGATCAGGGGCCAGCGTCTCGCCTGCGGTAGTAAGTGCGTGAACGCGATTATCTCGTTGAAATAAACGTGTCCCTAATTGCTCTTCAAGTGCTTGAATTTGCCGTGTAATGTTTGATTGCGACACGCCTAATTGCTGTGCGGCCTGTTTAAAACTTTCGGCATGTGCAGCAACTGCAAATACGCGTAACGCATTGAGAGAAGGGAGTTTCTGTTGTTTCATTTTAGAATTCCAGCGCGAAAACCAATTAACTTAAAGTAAATCAGAATGGATTATTTGGCAATCTATTGGGCAGAGTTTTTAACTATCGCCACGTTACATTTATTGGCTGTCGCCAGCCCCGGTCCTGACTTTGCTGTCACCACGCGTTACAGCATGAGTTTTGGCCGACGGGTTGGTCGTTGGGTTGCGTTAGGCATCGGCACTGGCATCTTATTGCATGTTGCTTATTCGGTTCTTGGCGTTGCACTGATTATTCATCGTTATACTTGGATATATGGCACATTATTATTAGTTGGAGCAGGCTATCTAGGCTGGCTCGGATGGCAAGCAATTCAATCTCAGCCGCGTCAAGGTTCAGCTCCCGAACACCACCTACAGGCAAGTGAAATTAGCTCCGCCAAAGCGTTTAGGGTCGGCTTTCTTACGAATGGCTTAAACGTAAAAGCAACACTGTTTTTCTTAGCCTTGTTTAGTACGGTGATTAACCCTGCAACACCAACAAGCGTGAAGTTGTTTTATGGCATTTACATGGCCATTGCCACGGGTATTTGGTTTGCCTTGCTTGCCACATTGATAACTTGGCGCCCATTTTATCGCCGTCTGTGGGCAATTAGCCATTGGATCGATCGCACCATGGGCACAGCATTGCTGCTATTGAGTGCAAAACTTATTTATGATTGGTTTGTGTTGATCAAAGTTATCGCTACGCCATAGGCGGTGATATACTTGGCACGAGCTTATTTTTCGAGATATTAGAGACAATTATGCAGTTATTTGTAAACGATCTAACCGTTATTGATTTTTCTTACCTGTGTCCCGAACGTGGCATGGTAGGAGAGAGTTGGATTGTTGATATCATTCTTGATGGCTCGCTTAACGAGCAATCGATGGTTTTAGATTTTGGTCGAGTTAAAAAGCAAATCAAGCGAATTATTGACGGTGCTGTCGACCACAAGCTTGCCGTGCCAGCCGAACACGCCTATACACATGTCACTCATCATGACGATGGTAATAGTTATTGGGTCGATTTTATGCGGCCTGAGCAGCGCTCTATTCATTTATTTTGTCCAGCTGATGCGTTTGCCTTTATCGACGCGCAACGAGTCACCATGGCGTCGGTGACTGACTATCTGCGGGCAGTCATAAAGCGCGAATTACCAGATAATGTACAAGGCTTGGAACTGCAATTGCGCGCCGAAGAAATTCCGGGGGCGTTTTACCACTATACGCACGGTTTGAAGAAACATGATGGTAATTGCCAGCGCATTGCTCACGGTCACCGCTCGCGTATCTATATCGCATTAAATGGGACTCGTTCTGAATCGTTAGAACAACAATGGGCGTCTACCTGGCAAGATATTTATTTGGGCTCCGAAGAGGATGTCGTTCCAGTTGCGCAGCTACAACGATCACAAAATGCCCAACACGTTACTGCGCAAAGTCACGTGGGTTATAGCTATATTGCTGATCAGGGGTTGTTTGAATTACTCGTACCAGTGGCTGAGAATTACATCATTCCGACAGATTCAACGGTTGAGTGCATTGCCACTTATCTGGCGCAAACTATCAAACGTAGCCATCCGAATGAATCGATACAAGTCACTGGTTTCGAAGGTGTCGGGAAAGGGGCGATTGGATATGCGTAAGCTCGCAGCGTTAGCAATAGTTACTTTGGGTTGCTGGTTTGGCTCCGTAGCGGCAGAAACTCCAAACGCTGAGCTGTCTGGCGCGTTAACGTCTGGAGGCCTGATTATCGCTGAAATAACCGGCGCAACCCGCGTGGAACTTAATGGTCAAGCGTTAAAATTAACGCCAGATAACCGTGTTGTATTCGGGTTCGGGCGAGATCAACATGGACCTCAAACACTGTCACTGTTTACGGATGAGGGGCGCGAATTTAAACGGGTGATCGATATCGCGCCGCGCGAATATAAAATTGATCGGGTTGATGGCGTGCCGCAACAAACCGTTACACCAGATCCGCAACAGCAAGAGCGCGCGCGTCGCGAAGCAGCTTTAGTCTGGAAAGCACGAAATGATGCAGTGAGTGAGCGTCTTGATTTTTTAGAGCCTGCCATCATGCCGGCGAAAGGTCGTATCAGTGGTGTTTACGGTAGCCAACGTATTTTTAACGGTACCCCGCGCAATCCGCACTTTGGTTTGGATGTAGCAGCTCCAACCGGTAGCCCGGTCATTGCGCCTTGGGCGGGTAAAGTGATTGTTGCTGAGAATGATTTATTTTATTCCGGTGGCACATTAATTATTGACCATGGTTACGGCGTCACCAGCGCCTATATTCATTTACACAAGCTACACGTCAAGGTTGGTGAAGAAGTCGAGCAGGGACAACGCATTGCAGATATTGGTGCAACAGGCCGAGTGACTGGGCCTCACCTCGATTGGCGCGTCAATTGGCGCCATCAACGGCTTGACCCAGCGTTAGTTATTGAGCATTTTTCGGCAACTGCAACCAACCCTGTGCCTGCTGAGCTGCGCTAACGCTCAACAAATAATTGTTTTTTTTCGGCGCTTGCCAGGTTAGTGTAAGTTGCATCAATTCATCGCGACGAAATGCGTGAACAGTAACCTGTTGGTCAGGTTTATATCGTTCAAATACCTCTTTGACATTGCTGTCGGTAACTTGCAGGTTATCGATAGCAATAATTCTATCGCTAGCACTAAGGCCCGCCGCTTGGGCTGCTTCAGCATCAAAAACCACTTGTAACTCTAAGCCCTGATTGGACGCTTTGTATTTTGCGCCAAGTGCAACAGGTAACTGATTGGTCGCATGTTTACCGCCATAACTGTTATCGTCAGCACCGATTTCGCGTTTTACTTGCACGCCAAACTTGTTTAGTAGCTCGGTGATTGGCAGCGGCTGAGTGGTGTAAAGTGCTTGGTGAATGAAACCTGTCAAGTCAATGCCATAGTTGTCACGAATAAATTCAACCACGGTGTCATCATCCGTGCCTTCTAAGGTTTTCCCGTAGCGATGCCATAAATCATGCATGAGTAGACCGAGAGTAACTTGATGATTCGATTCAAGCCGCAAGGTTAAATCAAGACACAAGGCTATCAAGGCACCTTTGGCATAATAACTAACGATGCTATTGGGCGAGTTTTCATCTTGTTTATAAAATTTGGTCCACGCATGAAAGCTCGATTCGGTAACAGTTTGCTTGTCTACGCCCGCACCGCGCTGAACTCGCGCAATGGTTTCACCAACTAGGCTCAAATAGGTTGGGGCATCAATAAGGCCCACTTGGTGTAAAACATAATCGTCAAAATAGGATGTCACACCTTCATAGAACCATAGCTGCTCCGTGTAATGCTCTTTGTCTAATTGATACGGGATAAATGTTTTCGGCTTCAGCGTCTTAATATTCCAGCTGTGAAAATATTCATGACTACATAAGCTTAAAAACGTCCGGTAATCCGCGTCGATTTGCGCTTTGCCTGGCAGGATAAGATCTTTACGGCTACAGACTAATGCGGTTGAGTTCCGATGCTCAAGCCCGCCAAAGCCTTTACCGACCACCATGGTAAGGAATAAATACTCTTTAAAAGGCGGTTCTTGCCCAAACATTTCTATTTGGTATTCACAAATAGCGGCCACGTCGCGACAAATTCTGTCGGCATCGCCAAAATGACGGCCAGCGAACACCATGGAATGTTTAATTCCACCGGCAATGAATTCATGGATATCTAAACGCCCCATCAGCACTGGGTAATCGATCAGTGCCTCATAGCTTTCTGCTTCGAATTCGCCAGGCCCAAAAGGGTGCCCTTGCTTGCGTGGCATTCCTGTTGCGACATGCCAACCATTATGTGCAGTAATAGTCACACCACAGGCCTCGTTAGTGCGCCCATCAACAGCCATACACAAGCTTGAATGATTATAGAAACCCCAGTGCTGATCTAAATAGGCACTGCGCACACTTAAATCGTAGGCGTAAACTTCGTAGGTTACTTGAACAATGCCGGCTTCTGGCGCTTCAATACGCCACGTTTGCTTGTCACAATGCACAATTGGCAAGGCACTACCTTGTTGTTCTGCTTTTATGCCAATGATGTTTTTGGAAAAGTCGCGGATCATATAGCTACCTGGAATCCAAGCGGGTAGGCTCAGATGAATAGCTTCTTGGGCTTTGACAATGGGAATATCAATCGTGACCGAAAAGGTGTGTGCGTTGGCATCTTGAACACGAATTAGGTAATGCAGCATAGCGATCCTCAAAATGCTTGAATTAGCTTTTGTTAAACATCTTAGCACGGGTGAAGCGCGCTATATAGCAGTTGAACTGCGATGAAGGATGTCACTTGGCGAATTTTAATCGGTATAATGATGGTAATACCTTTCGCTCATTCGGGGCTTTATGCTGAATAATTGGAAACAACTGTTAGAAGACCGTAATCGCTTTTTCTGGGTTCTACAAGCAGCCGGCTGGAGTGGTTATGCCTTAGTGCATTACATTGGCTCATTAATGCATGAAATGCGCGATATTTATGCGTTAATTCTGCTACTTGGCGCCTATGCAGGTTTTCTATTAACGGTACCACTTCGATACCTATACCGCCGGATATGGGATTCAAGCCCGTGGTTATTGATTTTGGTGGTGCTTGCTGCAAGCTATGTCTGTGCTGCATTGTGGGCAGTAGTGGATAACGCAACGTATTGGGAAATTTATAAGTTCGGTTTTAGTCCCGATAGTAATTGGTTCTATTTTAAGAATACAATTGCCAAGTTTTACATCATGTTAAGTTGGAGTGGTTTGTATTTTGGTATCAAGTATTACCAGATGCTACAAGATGAGAAACAAAAGGCTTTAATGGCAACATCGATGGCGCATCAAGCACAGTTAAAAATGTTGCGATATCAATTAAACCCGCATTTTTTGTTTAACACACTAAATGCCATTTCAACGCTGATTTTGGTGAAGGAAAATGATTTAGCTAATCGCATGATGTCGAAGCTCAGTTTATTTTTGCGCTTTAGCTTAGATAATGAGCCGATTAAAAAAATACCGCTTGAGCGTGAGTTAGATGCTTTGATGCTGTATTTAGATATTGAAAAAGTGCGTTTTGATGACCGTTTGAAAGTTACGGTTGATATTGATGAAGATGTAAAGCACGCATTGGTGCCGAGTTTATTTTTGCAACCATTAATTGAAAATTCGATAAAGTATGCCATTGCCAAGTTGGAAGAGGGGGGTGAAGTTGTTGTTCGTGCTCAGCGATTTAGCGAAGATTTGCTAATTACCGTGGCTGATAATGGCCCAGGCTGCACAAAACCTCTCGAAAGCTTGTCAGAATCAGGCGGTGTTGGCTTAGCGAACACACGTGAGCGATTACAAGCCTTGTATGGAAAGAATTACTCATTTACATTAACACCTAACAAACCGCGCGGTTTACGCATTGAAATTCGCATTCCATTAGAGCAGGTAGAGTAAGCATGACTGATAAAATTCGCACCTTAGTTGTCGATGATGAATCACTCGCTCGACGTGGTTTAGTGGTGCGTTTGCAGGAGTTTGAGCAAATTGAACTCCTACAAGAGTGTCCTAGCGCACGAGAGGCGCTGGAGGTTATTGGACGCGAGCAGCCTGATTTGGTGTTTCTAGATATTCAAATGCCTGGTATGAACGGCTTCGAATTACTACGTGAAGTGCAAGCGCATGGCTATAAAATGCCCTTGATTGTGTTTGTTACAGCTTATGACCAATACGCCATAAAAGCCTTTGAAGTGCGCGCCATTGATTATTTGTTGAAGCCAGTTGATCACGAACGCTTGGCGCAAAGTATTCAACGTATTGAAAAAAGTCTCGCCGCGCGTGAACAAAAAGTACAGCAAGATCGTATCTTAAACTTATTAGCAGATGCTACGGGTGAAGATTGCGAGGCTATTCTAAAGCGCTTAGCAAGTGGTGAAGATGTTGGTGTAGCGCGTTACCCAGAACACATTGCGATAAAAGAAAGCGGCGAAATTACCCGCGTTGCGATCAATTCAATTGAATGGGTTGATGCTGCAGGTGACTACATGTGTATTCATGCTTGTAATGAAACGCACATTTTGCGACGCACGATGAAAGAGTTAGAAGAAGAATTAAATCCGCAGCGGTTTCAGCGAATCCATCGCTCGGCCATTGTGAATATGGAACATGTTGAAAAGCTATGTAGCCGGCAGAACGGAGAGTACCATTTGGTTCTTCGTAATGGTAAAGAATTAAAAGTTAGCCGCAGTTACAAAGATAGAATTAAGAAACTCATCCTCAATTCCTGATGGAGTAAGCATATGCCGAGAGCAAGCATTGTAGTCGTTGTTGTTTTAACACTTCTGCTCAGCGCTTGCTCAACGCAACTCGGCTATCGTTTTGCTGATACATTAATTGAATGGAAATTGAATGATTATGTATCGTTTAGTAACCAGCAAGAGCAATCTGTTGATCAAGCAATAACAACGCTTCATCAGTGGCATGCAACCTCAGAATTGCCATATTACTCCAAGCAACTCCAGCAACTCCGTGAAAAGATCGCTACTGAGACCTTAACCGAAGCGGATCTTGTTGCTCTATACGAAGAATTGCTGATTGTTTGGCAACGTATGTTGCAAGGTATTGAACCCTATGCCCTTGATTTATTACCACAGCTAAGCGATCAACAAGTATCTGAATTACTAGCTAATTTACGTGAAAAGCAGCGAGAAGAACGCGAAGAATTATCAGATGTAGAGCGATCGGAACGAGTAAAGCAAGTACGCCGCCGTGCAGAGAAAAACGCGAGAAACTGGTTAGGGCAGACGACTAAATTACAAGAGCGCTTAATTAACGGCTGGGTGGTTGAACGGTTTGATACCCGAGAGCTTTGGCTAGATTACAACGAACGTTGGCTCGAAGAATTTGCACAAACATTAGAACGCCGCCAACAGCAGGACCAGTTTCAGCAAGAACTGCTAGAATTGTTTTATCAGCCGCAGCACTTGCGTTCCGACGAGTTGGTGCAACATATCGAACACAATCAACAATTGACCATCGCTCTTATGTATCAGTTGTATGAGTCACTTACTGACCGCCAACGTCGCCGTGTAATATCAAAGCTCGATGGCTATATCGACGATATGAACGAACTTGCTGCAGATTTCTCAACGAAATAAGCCTACGTAAATAAAAACCTAGGTAAATAAAAAGGCTCGCTTATAGCGAGCCTTTTATTTAAACCGTTAATTATTATTTTACTTCAATAATCTTACAGGTATTAGTGGAGCCAACGGTCTCCATCACATCGCCATGCGTGAGAATAACTAAATCACCAGGTACCACGTGGCCACGTAATTTAATTTCATTCACTGCATCCGTCACAAGTTGGTGTGGCTCACTTTTGGTTGAATCAAATGCGATAGGGTACACGCCGCGATATAAGGCACAACGTGCTCGACTTTCTTGGTGACGCGATAAGGAAAAAATCGGCAGTATGGTATTGATGCGCGACATGAGTTTCGCCGTCGAGCCCGATTCTGTTAACGCGATGATAGCTTTTACACCAGCCAAATGCGTTGCTGCGTACATGGCGCTGATCGCCGTTGCTTCTTGAATTGATGTAAAGGTCTCATCGAGATCATGCTTATCGATCGTGACACTTGGATGCGTTTCTGCACCCAAACAAATTTCAGCCATTGCCTTGACTGTCGCTACTGGATATTTGCCAGCCGCTGTTTCTGCGGACAACATCACGGCATCGGTACCGTCCAATACAGCGTTCGCAACGTCCATCACTTCTGCTCGTGTTGGCATTGGGCTTTCAATCATCGATTCCATCATTTGGGTTGCTGTAATCACAACCTTATTGCACTGGCGTGCGCGCTCAATGATACGCTTTTGTTTACCAACTAATTGGGCATCACCAATTTCTACACCAAGGTCACCACGCGCAACCATCACCGCGTCTGAAGCGCGAATAATATCGTCTAACGCAGCGTCTGTCGCAACGGCCTCAGCTCGTTCAATTTTGGCACAAATTAATCCACGACCTTCAGCAGCGCGCAGCAAACGACGGGCTTCGTGAATATCGGCGCTACTTCTTGGGAAGCTAACAGCGAGATAATCAACACCAATTTTTGCCGCGGTTTGAATATCTTGCAAATCTTTCTCGGTTAATGCCGCGGCTGATAAGCCACCGCCTAAACGGTTGATACCTTTATTATTTGATAATTTGCCGCCCACGGTCACCGTCGTGGTGATTTGTGAACCGCTAACATCTTCAACCTGAAGTCGAACGCGGCCGTCATCAAGCAGGAGAATATCGCCTTCGCTAACATCTTGTGGTAGCTCTTTGTAGTCAATACCGACACGCTGCTGAGTGCCTGCATTTTTATCGAGTGCCGCATCTAAAACAAACACGTCACCTACATCTAACGTAATAGCGCCACTTTCAAATTTGGAGATACGAATTTTAGGACCCTGCAAATCACCAAGAATCGCAACATGCGTACCGAGGCGGTTTGCAATTTCACGTACTTGATTTGCTCGACGCTCATGGTCTTCGGCGACACCATGGGAAAAGTTAAGTCGAACGACATTCGCGCCTGCTTTAATGAGAGCTTCAAGAACTACTTGGTCATCGGTAGCAGGGCCGAGTGTGGTGACAATTTTGGTGCGCCGTAACATATCTTTACTCCTGTTGTTTTGTGAAAAATTATACCATGTCTTATCGTCAGTTACAGAGATTCTGGCGCTCGTCGGAGTATTTCAGTACAATACCCGCCAATTTTCACGCAACCGTCAAATTTACGTAACAGAAAGGTAACCTCATGAGTGATCAGCAACAGGATCTGACCCTAGCAAGTTGGCAGGAACGCCAAGAATACGCCGAAATGATGCAGCCTATCATTGGTCGTTTGTATCGCAATTACGGTGTGGAAATCTTGGTTTATGGTCGTTCACTGCTAAACGTCGATACCATTAATATTATCAAAGCGCACCGATTAATTCGTCGCCATGAGGGGGTAAAGCTACGTTTGCGTGAGAGCTTCCCGTTTATTGAAGCGCTGAGCAAAATGAAACTGGCGCCTGCGCGTGTTGACCTTGGTAAACTTGCATTTAATTACCTACACAAAGATGCGGGCAAGGGCGATAGCATTGAAGCTTACTTGCAACGCGAGTTGGTTGATATTGTTGACAAAGCAGATGAAATTCCAGCACAAGACGTTGTCTTGTACGGATTTGGACGTATCGGCCGTTTGTTAGCGCGCTTACTGATTGAACGCAACGGTAGCAACAACAAAATGCGCTTACGTGCCATTGTTGTGCGTGGTGGTCGTGACGGCGACCTAGAGAAGCGCGCTAGCTTGTTGCGTCGCGATTCAATCCACGGCCCATTCAATGGTTCAATCACTGTTGATCATGAAAATTCTGCGATTAAAGCCAACGGCACCAGCATAAAAGTTATTTACTCGGATGGCCCTGATCAAGTTGATTACACGCAATACGGTATTAACGATGCCATCATCATCGATAATACGGGTATCTGGAAAGATGAAGCTGGTCTTGGTTTGCACTTGAAGTCAAAAGGCGTGAAGAAGGTGCTGTTAACAGCGCCAGCTAAAGGCGAAATCAAGAATGTTGTTTATGGTGTTAATCACACGGATATTCAGCCTGAAGATCTCATCGTTAGTGCAGCAAGCTGTACCACCAATGCAATTACGCCAGTATTGAAAGTCGTCAATGACGCGTATGGTATTCGCAATGGCCACGTTGAAACCGTGCATTCGTATACCAATGACCAAAACTTAATTGATAACTACCACAAAGCTGAGCGTCGTGGCCGTTCTGCACCGTTGAATATGGTTCTTACCTCAACCGGTGCGGCGAAGGCTGTGGCGAAAGCGTTACCCGAGTTGGCAGGCAAATTAACTGGTAATGCGATTCGAGTTCCAACGCCGAATGTTTCCATGGCCATTATGAACCTGAACTTGAACAAAGCGACCAGCAAAGATGAGTTGAATGCATTTTTGCGTGACCAAGCATTGCATTCAGATTTGCAGGCGCAAATTGATTACACCGCATCAACTGAAATTGTTTCGACCGACTTAGTTGGTTCTCGTTACGCCGGTGTAGTTGATTCACAAGCGACCATCGTTGATGAAGATCGTGCGGTATTATACGTATGGTATGACAACGAATTCGGTTATAGCTGCCAGGTAGTTCGCGTTGCTGAACAAATGGCTGGGCAACAATTGCTGAACCTACCGAAGTAAGATAATTCATGTAAAAGCGCCTGAGTAGGGCGCTTTTCTGTTTTTAGAAGCGAGGAATTTCATGTTTATAACAGCACAGTTCGACAGCGGCAATATCGAAGTTATTGAAGCAAATGAACCAAGCGCAATTCAATTAGCCATTCGTAAAGACAACGAATCTGATTTTTATCAGTGGTTTCACTTTAAACTGTATGCCGAACCGGGTGTTGAACACGTCATGACGATTACTAATGCTGGTAAATCAGCGTACCCTGACGGATGGAAAGACTATTCAGCGCTTGCTTCTTATGACCGCGAGACGTGGTTTCGAGTGCCTACTGAATACAACGGTAAAGAGCTCGTCATTCGTCATAGCCCAGATCAAGAAAGCGTTTATTATGCGTACTTTACGCCATATTCGTACGAGCGCCACATGGATCTCATTCAATGGGCACAACAGTCGATTGAATGCGAACATGTCTTGTTAGGCCCAACGCTTGATGGCCGTGATATGAATTTATTGGTTGTTGGTGAACCAGCGGACCATAAAGCGAAGATCTGGATCACAGCCCGCCAACATCCAGGCGAATCGATGGCGGAATGGTTCATGGAAGGTTTTCTGAGTCGGTTGCTTGATGATGAAGACGGCGCTGCGCGCAAATTGCTCGAAACCTGTGTGTTCTATATTGTCCCAAACATGAATCCAGATGGTAGCGTTCGTGGTCATCTGCGCACCAATGCCGCGGGGGTTAACCTAAACCGTGAATGGGCTGAACCATCTTTAGAGAAGAGTCCTGAAGTTTATTACGTGCTGAACGCCATGCAAGAAACTGGCGTTGATTTTTATCTAGATGTACATGGCGATGAAGCATTACCGTACAATTTTTTAGCGGGTTGTGAGGGTGTGCCGAGCTATAACGATAAAACCCACCAGCTCGGTGAGCAGTTCAAGCAGGTTCTATTATCTATCACCCCAGAGTTTCAAACCCAATACGGTTATGAGATAGATAAGCCAGGCGAAGCGAACCTGACCGTGGCAAGCAACGCAGTTAGTGAGCGCTTTAACTGTTTAGCATTTACTTTAGAAATGCCGTTCAAAGATAATGCGAACCTGCCTGATGTTGATTTCGGTTGGTCAGCAAATCGTAGCCAACAATTCGGTGCGGATGTTTTAAGCGCCATTTATGGAATCGCAAATAGCTTGCGCAGTTAATCTGGGCAAGCTAGTTTAAACAGCGGACAACAACAATAATAATTTGACAAGGGGGACACCTTGGAAGCCATCAACAACTTTTTGCTGCTACTCGATAGTTATCTCGGCTCGGCGGCATACTTTCCTTATATCCTACTTGGTGTAGGTATTTTCTTTACGCTGTATTTGGGGTTTCCGCAAATACGCTTCTTCGGTCACGCCTGGAAAGTTGTTACTGGGAAGTTCGATAAGAAAGGCGCTGAAGGCGATACAACGCACTTTCAAGCCTTATCAACGGCATTATCGGGAACTGTGGGTACCGGTAATATCGGTGGTGTTGCACTGGCAATCTTTTTGGGTGGCCCGGCAGCGCTATTTTGGATGTGGGTGACCGCTTTTCTTGGTATGACAACCAAGTTTGTTGAGGTTACGCTATCACATAAATACCGCGTAAAAACAGAAGATGGCACCATGGCTGGTGGCCCAATGTATTACATGGACCGCCGCTTGAACATGAAATGGCTGGCAGTAATTTTTGCCATTGCGACCATTATCAGTTCATTTGGTACCGGCAACATGCCGCAGATTAACAACATCGCGCAAAGTATGGAAATGAGCTTCGGCTTCGACCCAATGTTAGTTGGCGGTGTTTTGGCTATCTTGCTGGCTCTGGTTATCATTGGCGGTATTACGCGTATTGCTGCAGTGACGTCGAAGATTGTTCCAATAATGGGTGCGCTTTATATTATTGGCTCATTAAGCGTCATTTTCTTCAATGTCGATCAAATCGGTCCATCGTTTGTCGCTATCTTCACCGATGCCTTTACTGGCTCTGCTGCAACCGGCGGCTTCTTGGGAGCAACGTTTGCCTACGCATTCAACCGCGGTGTTAACCGTGGCTTATTCTCTAATGAAGCAGGTCAAGGTTCGGCGCCAATCGCGCACGCATCAGCGAAAGCCGATGAACCAGTATCGGAAGGTATGGTATCGATTCTAGAGCCGTTCATCGATACCATTATCATTTGTACATTGACGGGTTTGGTTATTTTGTCATCGGGGGTTTGGTCACAAAAGCACGAAAATACGTTTTCTCGTACCGACCTCGATATCGTTGCTGGACATTACTCAGATGCTGAGGCAGCTGATCGTGAAGCGTTGTATCATTACTTAAACGATACGAACGAAAACACGATTGAAAAGTATAACGGTACCATTCAAGTTCGTGATGGTCGCCCAGTTAGCAACGGTTACACCATGCTTCACGCCCGTTCAGTTGCAGAAAACGTGCGTTTTATTGTGGCTGGTGAAGATCCATACACGGGTGTTTTACGCATCGAAAACGGACAATTAAAGAAAGAAGATATCGTCATCGTTGGTGATTCATTGATTCACTCGGCCGCACTAACAGCCAAAGCCTTTAGTATGGGCTTCTTAGGTGAATCGGGTGAGTATATTGTCCCCATTAGCTTGATGTTATTTGCATTCTCAACCGCAATTGCTTGGTCGTACTATGGCGACCGTGCTGTTGTTTATCTATTCGGCCAGCGTGGTGTAATGCCGTATCGCATTATTTACGTTGCTGGTTTCTTTGTCGCATCGTTTGCCGATACTACGTTAGTGTGGACGTTATCCTATGTCGCCATTGTTTTGATGACGCTGCCTAACTTACTCGGTATTGTTCTTTTACGACGCGAAATGAAAGATACCGTGAAAGCATATTGGCAAGATTTTGATGCTGAACAATCAAAAAAGATTGAGAAATAAAAGCTTCAGTTGCCATCGAATTAAAACCCGCTACGGCGGGTTTTAATCTATCTAAAAGCCGCGCGATGCTTGAATTTCAAATCAGATCCCTTATATTGCCTATTCACGTTGAAGTAAAAGAGGTCATCATGGCGTTAATCGATTGCCCCGCATGTAAAAAACGCGTTTCAGATAAAGCAACTCAATGTCCACACTGCGAATTCAAACTGGCAGGTTTATCTAATGATGAACGCGAGCGTGAACTGCAACGGATGCTGGCTGCAAAGCGTGAGAAGATAGTCGGTCAATCAATGCTCGCATTGCTTATCGCCATTGCAGCGTTCACTTACTATTTTATTCAGCAACCGCTACCTGAAACTTGGGCTGCTAAGATTTCTTATGGGTTAATGGTTGTCGGCCTAGTTTGGTTCGTCGTAAATCGGGTTAGGTTGGTTTTTGTAAAAAGGAGTCGTAGTTAATGCAGTTTGACGACTTAGTTTCTTCGATTACACCGGATACTTTCGAACGCTTATTGCAAGCCGTTGAGTTAGGGAAGTGGCCGGATGGCGTTAAATTATCCGACCAGCAACGGGAACATTGTATCCAGCTCGTGATGGCTTATCAGGCGCGTTATTGTCCCTCTGATGAAGCATTTCGTATTGGTGCCGATGGCCAGTTAGTCACACGCAGCAAACGTGATATGAAAGCTGAGTTAAAAGGCAAAAATACGATTGCCAGCTTCGCTCTTAATAGTAGTACCAACGAGATATAAGCACCTCTCTATGCAACCAACTGATTATAAAATGCTTTTAGAACAAGCCAAGGCGATTACAGCCGGCGAGCCTGATTTAATTGCCAACTTAAGTAATTTATCCGCTTTGGTTTATGAAACTCTCAATGACGTCAACTGGGTCGGATTTTACCTAACTCGAGCCCCGAACACCTTGGTGTTAGGGCCATTTCAGGGTAAAGTGGCCTGCTTACGCATACCTTTTGGCCGTGGTGTTTGCGGTACTGCAGCAACCACCCGCGAAACCCAACTGGTGATTGATGTTCACGAGTTCGAAGGGCACATTGCCTGTGATGCTGCCTCGAACTCAGAGGTAGTTGTGCCATTAATCGTTGATGGTGAAGTGGTTGGCGTATTTGATTTAGACAGCCCGTTAGTGGGGCGTTTTACTCAGGATGATGCTGACGGATTAACAGCATTAGGCCGATTTATTGAACAACTTAATTGGCGCTAAATTGCCAGCGGCATGGTAGTGAAGATGGCGCTAAAGATAGTGCTGAAGTAGGCCTTTATGTATAGTGAGTTTGATATTTATGCCTATTTAGTCAGTTATAGCGACATGCGCTTTTTTGAAGGCGAAGAAGAAGCAGCGGCAGATCAAATAAATGAGATGCTGCATTATATTGTCGATTATAGTGAAGCTGATGACAGCATAGACCAATTAGAAGAAGTTGTACGCCGCGTGCTGTTCGAGTGGATAGAGAACCCCGATTTACTTGGGCTCGACAGCGAAGAAATGCAAGCGTATATCATGGAGCAACTAGCTGACGTACGTCAGCAGGAATTTGATGAAGATGACGACTGACGTTAAAAAGATTACCAATACCAAAGAAGTAATTGCCTATCTTGCTGAAAAGTTTCCGCAGTGTTTTTCACTTGAAGGTGATGCACAGCCTTTGAAGATTGGTATTTTTGAGGATTTAGCAACCCGTTTAGAAAATGATGATGCGGTAAGCAAAACACGTTTGCGGACGGCTTTACGCCACTATACCAACAGCTGGCGTTATCTCCGCAGTGTGAAAGTTGGTGCGAAACGTGTTGATCTCGATGGTGCCGAAGCAGGTATTATTGAAGAAGAGCACCAGCAACATGCTGAGCAAACGCTAGCTGAGTCGAAAGCTGCGGCGGCTGAACGCGCAGCAGCAAAACGAAAAGAGCAAGCGGCTAAAGCACCGAAAACCGCAGCAGCCAACCAAGAGGCTCGTAAAGCAAGAGCGAAACGTCCGGGGAAAAAGCCGACAGCCGTTAAGTCTGCTGCGAATAAACCGAAAGCGGCACCCAAGCTCGATTTGCAAGCTGTAACAGGTTCTGATCTGAAGGTTGGTCAACAGGTTCAGGTTAAAGCCGGTAACTCACCAGTTGCTGGGCAAGTAACAGAAATTGATCGTGATGACATTTATGTGCAACTTCAAAACGGCCTGACGGTCAAAGTGAAGGTAAACGCTGTATTTGTCACCAAATAGGAGTAGGGAAGTATGACTAAGCGTGTAAAGTTTAAGAGTGCTCTCATTGTTTCGCTGGCAGCTGCTATTTCAAGCGCCGCCTGGGCGATTCCACCCGCGCACTCGCCAGATGAGTTACCGCAATTGAAACCGCAAGAGCAACACGCTGTTGCGAGTGGTCGCGTTGCTCGCTTCTTTACACGTGACCATTTCAAGCAAATGGAACTCGATAATGCGTTGTCGGAGCAAATTTTAGAACGTTATCTTGAGATGCTGGATTACAGCAAAATGTTTCTGTTAGCCAAAGATGTTGAGCAGGCACAGGAATATAAGCATTTATTTGATGACATGATTTTGACCGGCAAACTGAATGCGGCTTACTCGCTTTATAGTAAATCTCTCGATCGTCGGTTTGAACGCTACACCTACGCATTATCGCTACTTGATGAAGAACAGCCATTTGACTTTACCGTCGCCGGTGATAAGTATCATTTCCAACGTGAAGATGCCGAGTGGGCAACTTCGAACGATGAATTGGATGAGTTATGGCGTCAGCGTGTTAAATATGATGCTTTGAATTTAACACTTGCTGGAAAAGAGTGGCCTGAAGTTGTCGAAACCCTAGGTAAGCGCTACAACAATGCATTAAAGCGCCTCACCCAGACAAATAGCGAAGACGTGTTCCAGACCGTTATGAACGCTTTTGCGCGTAGTGTTGAAGCGCATACGAGTTATTTATCGCCAAGCAATGCCGAGCGTTTTGAGCAAAACATGAACTTATCTCTCGAAGGGATAGGTGCTGTGCTGCAAGCCGAGTACGACTACACCGTTATTCGCAGCCTCGTTCCAGGCGGCCCCGCTGATAAAAGTGGTGAGCTTGCCGTTGATGATAAGATTGTCGGCGTTGCGCAAGGCGATGAAGAAGACCGCGAATTTGTTGACGTTATTGGTTGGCGTCTCGATGAAGTGGTTGAACTCATCAAAGGTCCGAAGGGCTCAACAGTCATCTTGCAGGTATTAAAAGCAAATCAAAGTGCCGGTAGTACGCCAACAGAAATTGCGATTGTGCGCGATAAAGTCAAATTAGAAGACCGCGCCGCAAAACTTGAAATTGAATCGCCTGAAGAAGGGAAGTACGCCGGTAGAAAGATGGGCGTAATTGAAATTCCAGGTTTTTATAATGGCCTCACTGAGAATGTTGAGAATCTTATTTCGGAAGCTCTACAGCAAGACGTTGAAGGCATTGTCATTGATTTACGTGGCAATGGCGGTGGTTCATTGTCTGAAGCCATTACCTTAACAGGCTTATTTATTGATAAAGGTCCCGTAGTGCAGATTCTTGACGGCCGTAAACGTCGAGATATTAATGGCGATCGTGATGGTAAAACTTATTATGATGGCCCTTTAATGGTGATGGTAGATCGTTACAGTGCTTCAGCATCAGAGATTTTTGCGGCAGCGTTGCAAGACTATCAACGTGCGGTGATTGTCGGTGAAAACACCTATGGTAAAGGTACCGTTCAACATCATCGCGCATTGCAAATGTATCCTTTTGATAATTATGAAGAACCATTGGGAAGCGTGCAATTTACCATTGCTAAGTTTTACCGTATTAATGGTGGCAGTACTCAAATGCGCGGTGTTGAACCCGACTTGACACTACCTTCCATTATTGATGCTGAAGAGTTTGGCGAAAGTAGCCAAGAAAATGCATTACCGTGGGATCAACTCCCAGCGGCTAAATACGAACCATTAAATATCTTGCCAACAACAACGTTTGAGCAATGGCAGAATAAACTGGATTCACAAGTAGCGAAGAACCCAGAGTTTAAATTTATTTTCCAAGATATTGAAAAATACCAAGAGGAAAAAGATAAAACTTGGATCAGTTTAGTCTTGGACGAGCGAAAAGCGGAGCAGGCACAAGAAGAAGAGAAGAAACTTCAGCGTGCTAATGCGCGATTACAGCGCTTAGGTATGGATCCGGTTGAAAAGGTAGAAGATATTCCAAGTGATCTCGAAATTGATGATCCTTACCTCGAAGAAACAGTGAGCTTGAGCTTTGCTTTAATTGATGCACATAAATTGGCAATGAATTAATTTAATGCTCGTAGTAAGTGACTAAAAGCCGCTATATGCGGCTTTTTTATAAAAAATAATAACGATAATAAAATACGGACAACAACAGTCATGCATGAGTCTCCTTCTATTGCGAATCGCTGGTCGAGTCGTTTACTTTTTATTCTGGCCTCAACAGCTGCCGCCGTCGGTCTCGGTAATATTTGGAAGTTTCCTTATATTACAGGAGAGAATGGCGGTGGGGCGTTTGTGCTTGTTTATCTGCTTTGTATCGCCGGTATTGGCTTACCAATAATGATTGCCGAGATTGTCATTGGTCGCCGCGGCAGGCACAGCCCAGGTTATGCAGCACGAAAAGTTGCACAAGAATCCGGTCGTAGTAAAGCGTGGCAAATTACCGGCTGGATGGGCATGGCTACGGGCTTTTTGGTACTAAGCTTTTATGCGGTAATTGCCGGTTGGGCACTGGCTTACGTATTTGAAGCTGGAAGTGGCGCCTTTGCAGGTGCCAGCGTCGCCGAAATTAGTGATATTTTCGACGGGTTAGTGAGTTCGTCAGCGCAACTTACATTTTGGCATGCGACGATTATTGTCGGCGTAGTATTCGTTGTTGGTAATGGCATTAAAGACGGACTTGAGCGCGCGGTATCCTGGATGCTGCCAGCAATGGTACTGTTGCTGATTGGGCTTGCTAGCTATGCAGCGTATATCGGTGATTTCGGTGCAGCTATTGAGTTCATGTTCGCGCCTGATTTTTCAGAATTATCAATTAATGGCGTGATGTTAGCTCTCGGGCATGCTTTCTTTTCTCTCGGCTTAGCCTCTGGCGTGGTAATAATGTACGGCGCTTACTTGTCCAAGTCGACCTCGATTATTCAAACATCGTTGTGGGTTGCGCTAGCTGATACGTTTGTTGCCTTGCTTGCTGGTTTGGCTATTTTCCCTATCGTTTTTGGCAGTCAGTTAGCACCGGAAGCTGGGCCTGGGCTTATATTCCAAACTTTACCTGTTGCATTTAGCCAAATGCCGGGTGGCACCGCTTTGGGTACCGTATTCTTCATCATGCTCGTCATTGCGGCATTTACTTCCGCCATAGCGATGATTGAATCAGCCGTTGCCTTTTTGGAAGAGCGTTTCAATTTAGGTCGTTGGACGGCAACTATGGGAGCCGGTTTCATATTATGGCTATTAGGTCAGATTACTATCTATAGTTTCAGCGGTGCAGAGTGGACACAATTAAACTGGCAAATTAGCGAAGAAAAATCTCTGAAAAGCTGGTTTGACGTGATTGATTACACAACGTCAAACATCCTGCTGCCGTTAGGTGGTTTATTGCTCGCTATTTTTGCGGGTTGGGTGATGAAGACAAGTTTCAGCCAAGACGAGCTCGATACGCAGCCAATAGCATTTAAAATTTGGCACTTCATCGTGCGCTATTTGGCACCGATAGCAATTATTCTGATTTTTCTGCAACTGATCGGTATTATTCAGTTTTAATTTCTGGGTTTAGAGAATATTTATGCAAAATACAACAAAGGTGGGGCTGCGTACTCCAACCATATTACAAGCAGCAATACCGCTTTTAGCGTTGATAGTCATGTTAGCGCTCTCGGTTTATTTCTATGGTGAAGATTCTTCTTATGGCCCAAATCAGATAGCGCTGTGGGTAGCTGCTGGTGTAGCGCTCGCTATAGGCTTCTATAACAAGGTAAGTTGGGAACAAATTGAGGATGGCATTAAAGAGGGGATTTCAGTAGCGCTCGGCGCGTTATTGATTATTCTAGCCGTAGGTTCTCTCATCGGTACGTGGCTATTAGCTGGTACCGTACCTAGCATGATCTACTTTGGTCTGGAACTACTAAACCCAAGCTGGTTTTATGCGGCAACTGCTTTGATTTGTGCCATTATTTCGCTGGCCATTGGTAGCTCATGGACAACTGCGGCGACCATCGGTGTGGCGCTAATGGGCGTCGCTGCTGGAATGGACTTATCACCGGCAATTACAGCTGGTGCGGTGGTTTCAGGCGCTTATTTTGGCGATAAAATGTCACCATTAAGTGATACCACGAACTTAGCGCCGGCCGTCGCTGGCACTGAATTATTTGCGCATATTCGTTATATGGCATACACCGCGGGTCCGGCATTCATTATTACGCTAATTATCTTTGTGTTATTAGGTTTTAACGCTGAAAGCTCAGTGAGCTTGTTGGAACTTGAAAGAATGCAATTGGAGCTACGTAACACCTTCAATATTGGTTGGGTGATGTTAGTACCGCTGCTGGTATTGCTGTATTTGGCAGCAACACGCAAGCCAGCGCTTCCTACGGTATTTTTCGGTGCATTGCTGGGCGGCGTTTGGGCGCTGATTTTTCAGCCTGAAATGGTTAGCAAGCTGGCTGGCGGCGATACCTCAATGGTGGGCACCATAAAAGTAGTGTGGACCGCTCTGAGCGACGGTGTGACAATTGAAACGGGTTCAGCAGACCTCGATGACCTACTTAGTGGTGGCGGGATGTCTAGCATGTTGAACACGGTTTGGTTGATTCTAAGTGCCATGACCTTTGGCGCTATTATGGAAAAACTGGGCTTGTTACAGCGTTTAATTGCAGGTTTGCTTGGTTACGTGAAGTCGCTAGGTAGCCTTATTGCCGCAACGTTATTCACGTGTTTTGGTGCTAATGTATTAACCGCTGACCAATATATGGCGATTGTTCTACCTGGGCGCATGTACCGTGAAGAATACGAACGTCGCGGGCTTGACCCGCGTGTGTTATCACGCACACTAGAAGATAGTGCGACACTCACTTCGGCATTAATTCCATGGAATACCTGTGGTGCCTTCATGATGGGCGCATTGGGTGTTAGCCCTTGGATTTATGCACCGTTCGCATTCTTTAACTGGATAACACCGCTTATGGCATTATTTTATGCCTACACCGGCATTCGAATTCTGCGTTTGCCACCAGCAAAAGCCACCGCTTAAATTAATCGGTTTATAGGTAGTTATGACAGCATCAGCAGCAAAGTTCCGGAGCGATTATCGCGCTCCGGAATTTCTTATTCAGCGTATTGATTTAACGTTTCAACTTGATGAAGAACGCACAATTGTTACCAACCGAATGTTGGTTGTGCCACAAAAAACGCAACCGTCATTGCGTCTTCACGGTGAGCATTTAACTTTACAGCAGCTTGAACTCAACGGCGAATTGCTCTCACCAGACGCTTATCGTATTACCGACAAGCACCTTGAAATCATTCAAGTGCCAGCAACGCCATTTGAACTCGTTATAACGAACATGATTAACCCGTTAGCCAATACCGCATTAGAGGGGCTATATAAGTCGGGCGGGGCTTTTTGCACGCAATGTGAGGCTGAAGGGTTTCGCCGCATCACCTATTATCTAGATCGTCCCGACGTGTTGGCTGAATTCACCACTACCATTATTGCTAATAAACAACGTTACCCTTATTTGTTGAGTAACGGCAATAACATTAAACAAGGTGATAATAACGATGGTACGCACTGGGTAACGTGGCATGATCCGCATCCAAAACCTGCTTATTTGTTTGCATTAGTTGCTGGTGATTTTGACGTTCTTACTGACAACTACACAACTTGCAGTGGGCGCGAAGTGCGACTTGAGTTATTTGTCGACAAAGGCAATCTTAAGCAAGCCGAGTTCGCAATGACCTCGCTCAAAAATTCAATGCGCTGGGACGAAGAACGTTTTGGATTAGAGTACGATCTTGACATTTATATGATTGTCGCGGTCGATTTCTTTAATATGGGCGCCATGGAAAATAAAGGCCTTAACGTTTTCAACTCACGCTATGTACTTGCAGATGCGAGAACCGCAACCGATCAAGATTTCTTGAACGTTGAATCGGTAATAGGGCATGAGTACTTCCATAACTGGACTGGGAATCGAATTACTTGCCGAGATTGGTTCCAGTTGAGTTTAAAAGAAGGGTTAACGGTTTTCCGTGATCAAGAATTCAGCTCTGATTTGGGCTCGCGCGCTGTGAATCGTATCGATGCGATTCGCATTATACGCACCCATCAGTTCAACGAGGATGCCAGCCCGATGGCTCATCCTATTCGCCCTGACAAGGTGGTAGAAATGAATAATTTCTATACCGTCACTGTCTATAATAAAGGGGCTGAAGTAATTCGAATGTTGCATACCTTGCTGGGCGAACAAGGCTTTCAGGCAGGTATGAGGCTATACGTTGAACGTCATGACGGGCAAGCTGTTACCTGTGACGATTTCGTGGCGGCAATGGCTGACGCAAATAAGTTCAATTTAGACGTATTCAAACGCTGGTATAGCCAAGCTGGCACCCCAACAGTAACTGTTACGCAGCATTATAATGAGCAGGCGCAAACATTAACTTTAAAGTTCTCGCAAATGACGCCAGCAACGCCGGGACAAACATCCAAACTGCCAGTACATATTCCGGTGTTACTTAGTGCTTATTCGCAATCTGGTAAACGCCTGACATTGGTCAACAAAAATCTGCGAGACCACGAATCCGGTAGTTCGTTGTTCGAATTGACATCTGAATACCAAACGCTTGAAATTCGAGACATTCCTGAGCGACCAGTCGTTGCTCTGATGGAGAATTTTAGTGCGCCAGTGAAGCTTGATGCCGAGCAGATTTTTGCGGATAGTCTTGTGTTATTGGCTCACGCTGAACAAGATGTTACTCGATGGGAAGCCGCGCAGCATATTTACGTAAAACTGATTCGTGATGCGGTTGAACAAAAACAACCGTTAATACTTCCAGAGTCGGTTGCTGAAGCGTTTAGGCAATTCGCTCAAGCAGATATTGATCCTGCACTTAAGGCACTCGTTTTCACTCCGCCAACCGTCGAGGAAATCGCTGAATATTACCCAACTGAAATCCCGATTGATGCGATTTTTGGTGCGGTCTACGAATTGCGCCAACAACTTGCAGCGAAGCTCCTTAAGGTCTTTGCCAATGTTTGGGATACACGAGTGGTGACGACGTATAAATTGACAGGTGATGATATTGCGAATCGCAGTTGGTTGCACACCGCGTTGTACTATCTTGCATTGCAGCTACCTGAACAATATAGCTCGGTTGTAGCGAACTACTTTAAGCAAGCGGACAATATGACGGCTCAACAGAGTGCGTTACAAATAGCTGTTCACCTGAAACTTGCTTGTAAACGAGAGTTACTCGATGCATTTGAACAGCAGTGGCTGGATACACCACTGGTTCTAGATAAATGGTTTGCTATTCAAGCGAGTACTCCGGACGCCTCTGTTGTTGAAACAGTCAATTCGTTGCAACATCATGCGAAGTTCGATCGCAATAATCCCAATCGTCAATATGCATTGTTTGCTACCTTTGGCCGCAATATGACTCAGTTTCATCGAATCGACGGCGCAGGGTATAAAATGACCAGCGAAATGATTCAATATTTAAATGACAAAAACCCGCAGGTTGCTGCGCGATTGGTCACGCCACTGACACAGTGGCGGCGATTTGACCAACAACGCCAGCAGTTGCTGAAAGTTGAACTAGAAAAGCTACAAAAATTACCAAATTTGGCAGCGGATTTAGACGAAAAAATCAGTCAAAGTTTGGGCTCGAATTAAGCGATTCCGAAGTGCTTTTGTAATAAACATGCAAAGCATCGTCATAATCATGTTCAGACCCCGAATTTCGTGGTCTGAACACTGATTTTTTCATGACAATAAGCATTGAATAACCAACCTAAATGTCCGACAATGATAGCAATTATTTCGTTGGGTGATAGTTACGCCAAGTAATTGTTGCCGCTTCGTTATATCTATCACGTAAAAAGGACACCATCATGAATGCGTTTGGCGAAGGCCAGATCCCCGTTGTACTGCAGAAGGTGGCTGATCTCATTCAGCAGCGAGCCACCAGTCGAGCCGATTTGATCTCCGATTTTGCGATGAGGTTATTCCGCAATATCTCACCGGATGATCTCTCGCTGCGCAACGACAGCGACATGTATGGTGCGGTGATGGGCTTATGGCATAGCTTCAATGATTATATTCCTGGTGAGAAAGCCCTCATCAAAATTTATAATCCTGAAGTAGCAAGGCATGGCTGGGAGTCTGCCCACACCATTATCGAGATTATTCAATCCGATAGTCCATTCATGGTGGATTCGATTCGTATGGCGCTGTCACGTCTAGGAATCACCTCACATTTATTATTGCATTTACCAATAAGTCATAAACGCGATGCGGATAATAACATTGTTGAGTTATTGAAAGCTGGTACGCGCAATGACGATAACGAAGTTGACACCGTATTTTTGATTGAGGTAGACCGTCAAACCAGCAAAGAAGCCATTACGACATTGAAAAAAGAACTGGCTTCGGTGATGGATGAGATTAATTTATCGGTTTCTGACTGGTTACCCATGCGCGAGCGTCTTAGCGAAATAGCTGAGAGCTTAAGTGACATCAAGTATCCAGGTGATCAGCAACAGCTAAAAGAAGCGCAACGTTTTCTCGCTTGGTTGGCGCAAGACAACTTCACCTTGATGGGCTATCGTCGTTACGACTTGAAGCCGGTTGAAGGCGACTACGTCATTCGTCAAAACGTTGAATCAAGCCTTGGTTTAATGCGTAAAAGCGCAACTAATAAAGACCGTTTAGTATCATCGCTACCAGAAATAGCGCGAGATATGACGTTTGACGAGAATATTTTGTTACTGACGAAAACAAATACCAAGTCACGTGTTCATCGTCCTGCTTATTGTGATTACATTGGCGTAAAGCGCTTTGATAAAAACGGCAAAGTAATTGGTGAAGATCGATTCATCGGTTTGTACTCAAGTAGCTTCTACAACAATAGCGCCCGCGACGTACCAATGGTAGGGGATAAGATCCGCCGTGTTATGGAAGCGTCAGGCTTTGCGCCAAACTCACATGCGGCAAAAGCACTATTAAATATTCTAGAAACTTATCCGCGCGATGAAATTGTTCAGGCGCCTGAAGATGACTTGCTTGAAGTAGGGCTTGGCGTCTTGCAAATGCAAGAGCGTGACATGACCCGCGTATTCGTGCGCCGCGATATTTTTGGACGCTTTGCTTCATGCATGGTTTACGTACCGAAAGAGCGTTACAACACGTTATTACGTCAAAAAACACAGCAAATTCTTGCGCGTACTTTCGCGAGTGAAAGCGAAGTCGATTTTACTACCTATTTTTCAGAATCATCGCTGGCTCGAACGCATTACACCGTTCGCCTTGGCGCACACGTACAGGACATTGACGTGAAAGAACTTGAACAGAATCTTATTGAAGCGGCGCGTACTTGGGAAGATAACTTTGAGCGCATTCTAAGTAGTACATTTGGCGAAGCAAAAGCGAATGCCTTAAACAAAAAATACGCTAACGCCTTTCCGCGTGCCTATAAAGAAGATGTGCTTCCATCGGTAGCGATTGCCGATATTGCGCAAGTTGAAGCACTTGATGACGATCATAAATTGGGCATGCTGTTTTATCGTTCACGTGAAGAGAACGAAACCAGCAAAAAGATCCGTTTAAAGTTATTCCATAAAGACGAGCCGATTCACTTATCTGATGTACTACCAATGTTGGAAAACTTTGGTTTGCGCATTATCGGTGAAAGCCCGTATCAAATTAAAACCTCCGATGGCGGTGTATTTTGGATTCTTGATTTCCAAATGCTTCACAGCAACGCGAAGTTAGATTTAGAAGCAAGCCGTGACGTTTTCCAAAACGCCTTTGCGCAAGTTTGGGATGGTCACTACGAAGACGATGGCTTTAACCGCTTGGTATTAAGCGCCGGTTTAACCGGACGTCAAGTTGTTATCTTGCGTATGTTCGCTAAATACATGCGTCAAATCGGTACAACGTTCAGTCAGTCTTATATTGAAAGCACGTTCAGCAAATATCCGTTGATTGCGAAGTTAATTGTTAAATTGTTCTACTCGAAATTTGACCCGAAAGAGAAGAGCCGGAACAAGAAAATTGAGGCGTTGGAAGCGCGTATCAGTTCTGAATTAGAGAACGTCGCAAACCTCGATGACGATCGTATCATTCGCCGTTATGTTGAATTGATTTTGGCTGCACTGCGCACCAACTTCTTCCAGGGTGATGCTGAAGGGCAAGAAAAACCATACATTTCAGTGAAGTTCATGCCTGAGATGATTCCAGAAATGCCGTTGCCATTACCTAAATACGAGATTTTCGTGTATTCGCCTCGGGTTGAAGGTGTGCACTTGCGTGGTGGTAAAGTTGCGCGTGGTGGTTTGCGTTGGTCAGATCGCCGCGAAGACTTCCGCACCGAAGTTTTGGGCTTGGTAAAAGCACAACAAGTGAAAAACACCGTGATTGTGCCAGTTGGTGCGAAGGGTGGTTTCTTCTGCAAACATTTGCCGGAAGAGCGCGAAGCGTTCTTTGAAGAAGGCAAAGCGTGCTACCGCACGTTTATTCGCGCATTGCTTGATATTACTGACAACATCGTCAACGGTGAAATCGTTCCACCAAAAGACGTTGTACGCCATGATGAAGACGATACTTATTTGGTTGTTGCAGCCGACAAAGGTACCGCAACGTTTTCAGACATTGCCAACGGCATTTCTGCCGAGTACAACTTCTGGTTGGGTGATGCCTTCGCGTCTGGTGGTTCAGTTGGTTATGACCATAAGAAGATGGGGATCACAGCACGTGGTGCTTGGGAATCCGTGAAGCGTCATTTCCGTGAAATTGGTATCGACTGTCAAACCACTGATTTTACCGCGGTGGGTATTGGTGACATGGCTGGCGACGTATTTGGTAACGGCATGCTGTTGTCAAAGCATACGCGTCTCATTGGTGCATTCAACCACATGCATATTTTTGTGGATCCGAATCCGAATGCTGAAAAAACCTACGCTGAGCGTGAGCGGATGTTTAAATTGCCTCGTTCATCGTGGGAAGATTTCGATAAATCATTGATTTCTGAAGGTGGCGGTATTTTCTCTCGCAGCGCGAAAGCAATTGAGCTTTCTCCTGAGATGAAAAAGCTATTTAACACTCAGAAGAAATCGTTTACCCCAAATGAATTGATCAAAGCGTTACTCACGCTAAACGTCGATTTGCTATGGAATGGTGGTATCGGTACCTACGTTAAATCAGTAAAAGAAAGTGATAGCGATGTGGGTGACCGCGCCAACGATGCTTTGCGCGTCAATGGTAAAGAATTACGCGCGAAAATTGTCGGCGAGGGCGGTAACTTAGGTTTCACTCAACTAGGTCGTATTGAATACGCTCGCAATGGCGGTCGTATCAACACCGATGCTATCGACAACGTGGGTGGTGTTGACTGTTCGGATAACGAAGTAAACATCAAGATTTTGCTGAACGGTTTAGTAGCAAACGGTGACTTAACGCGTAAACAGCGCGATCAGTTGCTCTATGACATGACAGATGAAGTGTCGCAGATCGTGATTAAAGATTGTTTCCGTCAATCACAGTCTATTTCTGTTACGGCCATTCGTGGTTCAGATCAGATTAAAGAACTACAACGCTTTATTCATCACCTCGAGCGTGAAGGGCAGTTGAACCGTGCTCTTGAATTTTTGCCAGATGACGATGAATTAGCAGAACGTCAAGCGCAAGGTAAAGGCTTTACTCGCCCAGAACTTGCTGTGATTACGGCTTACGGCAAAATGGTTCTAAAAGAACAATTGCTGGACGATGCGATCATGTCGGATCCTTTCCATGCTCGCTCGCTTATCAATGCGTTCCCGAAACCATTGCAAGAGAAGTACGCTGAAGCAATGGAAAACCACCCGTTGCGCGCACAGATTATTGCGACACGCTTAGCCAACAATATTGTGAACGACATGGGGCCTAACTTTGTCTATCGCAAAGTTGACGCAACCGGCTCGACCGAAGCTGAAGTTGCCTCAGCCTATGTTGTTGCCCGCGAATGTTTTGATTTGCGTGGTTTAATGGAGCAAATCGAAGCAGGAAACAATAAGATTCCTGCCGATGTTCAAAACAATATGTTGTTCCAGTTACGTCGCGTAGTTCGTCGCGCTACCCGCTGGTTCTTGCGTCACCGCAACCCGAATTTAACGACAATCCAAGAGCACTTGGATTTTTACAAAGCGAGTTTTGATGACTTGCGTAAAAATGTTCTGAATTACTTGGTTGACGATGAGCGTGCACAAATCGAAAAACAAATCGACAAGCTGCAAGCGCAAGGGGTTCCAGCGAAATTGGCACATAACATCGGTACACTAAGTACCTTGTTCTCAGCGTTGGATATCGCTGACATTACCAATGAAACTGGACGCAAAGTCAGTACCGTCGCACAAGCTTACTTCAAACTTGGCTCGCGCGTATCACTGCACTGGTTCTTAGATCAAATTAACAGCCAGCCAGTTGATAACCATTGGCAAGCGCTGGCTCGCGCAGCATTTCGTGAGGAATTGGATTGGCAACAACGTTCATTAACCATGAGCATGCTGAAAGCCGCAGACGCGAAGAAAGATGCAGACGAAATTGTTGAGTCTTGGTTGTCGGACAACAAGGTGTTTGTAGACCGTTGGTTAGTGATGCTTTCTGATTTCCGTACAACGAAGACACACGAGTTTGCCAAGTTCTCTGTTGCATTGCGTGAGTTGATGTTGTTGAACCACAATTGCACTTCGGTTAGCGCATAACATGTACGGATTGATGCGCAAGTGGCTGTTCAGTAAAGATGCTGAACAGTCACACGACCTCACCTTAGGTATGCTAAAACGCTTTGCTCACACGCCGCTTTCGTTGGCATGGCGACAACGTGTTCATGCCAAACCGGTCACCGTGATGGGAATTAACTTTCCAAATCCAGTCGGTTTAGCAGCTGGCTTGGATAAAAATGCCGAGTGCATTGATGCATTTGCGCAAATGGGATTTGGTTTTATTGAAGTTGGCACCGTCACACCACGTCCGCAGCCTGGAAATCCGAAGCCTCGCTTATTCCGTATTGTTGAAAAAGAAGCAATCATCAATCGAATGGGCTTTAATAACCTTGGCGTCGATCACCTTGTAGAGCAAGTGCAATTGGCTCGTTACCAAGGTGTGCTAGGTATTAACATCGGAAAAAATAAAGACACTCCGGAAGCCGAAGCGGTACAGGACTATTTGCACTGCATGCGCAAGGTTTATGCGCTTGCTAGCTATATCACCGTGAATATCTCATCGCCAAACACGCCTGGATTGCGTGAGTTTCAGCACGGTAGCGCTTTGCATGAACTTCTTGCTGCTTTAAAAGAAGAACAACAGCAGCTTGCGAAGCAACATGATAAATATGTCCCTATTGCGGTAAAAATAGCACCAGATTTAACCGATGATGGTATTCGCGCCATCACCGATGCACTTGTTCAACACGAAATTGATGCCGTGATTGCGACCAATACCACATTAAGTCGCGATGCCGTTGCCGGATTGCCTCATGCAGATGAAGCGGGTGGTTTAAGCGGACGCGTTCTTTTTGATGCGAGTACACATGTCGTTAAAGTTATCGCGAAGCATGCTCACGGTAAGCTACCAATCATAGCGGTTGGTGGTATTGATAGTGCTCAAGCCGCGCAGGAAAAGCTGCAAGCGGGGGCAAGCTTAGTGCAAATTTATACCGGTTTTATCTATCATGGTCCGCGTTTAATTCGCGATGTTGTGAATGCCTTGTAAATAACACCGTATTTCGATATTTTATTTGTTATCTAACAACGTAATAAAAAAGGAAATAGGGTGCACGCAACTTCGCAATGGCGATGGGTCTACGATCCAGACCAGCAACAATTGCAAATTGAGCTTGAACAAGGGCTGATTCATATCGCCCCTTACAAAGCCTCGCGATTGGTGCCGCTGCACGCTATGAATGCTGCATTTTCGATGGAAGATGCAGCGACTTTTCAAAGTTTTTACGATGCACTTGAAGCTTCGCAACGTTTATCGCCTAACGTTATGTTTGAAGCAGCTCTTAATCACACCATCTATCAACGCTATGGGCGTCCGCAGATGCCACAAAGTTGGTATTTTCAAACCGCTGAAGTTGCGCTCGACCATGAGCCAGAAGTTGGCTTGTTAGTGCGCCTAAACTCAGGTTTAGCCGATGTTCTTTGCGCGGTCTGTTCAATTGAAGGTGAGTTTGTTGAATGTATGGTATTGGCTGAACTGTTTCCGCTTTCAGATATTAAATCGCTACGACAGTTTGATGTGATTAAAGTAATGCCGAATCGTCTTCAACCGGCATTTAATCAATCTAAATCAACCACCGAAACATTGCGACAAGCCTAATTAGCCATGTGGTATCGCTATTTAGTTGCTGGGATTTGTTGTATGGCCAGTACCGCTGTAAATGCTGAATCAATAACACTTCGAATACTGGCTACCAGTGATGTTCATGGCCACTTCACGGGTTTTAATTATTTTTCGCAGCAGCCTGAAGCCAAAGGTTTAGCGCACACCGCAGTATTAATCGAGCAAGCAAGAGCTTCTGCCGATATCAGTGTGTTGATTGAAAATGGCGATTTAATTCAAGGCTCACCATTCACTGATTACATGGTTGAAGCGGCCAAAATGCAGGAGCAGTTACCCTTGGCCAGCTTGCTGAATAGCATGGGATATGATGCGGTTAACCTTGGAAACCATGAATTCAATTACGGTCTTGAATATTTATCCCGTGCCTACGCCGGCGTTTCAGCTCCTATTTTAAGTGCTAACCTGCATTCAAATTCATCCTTTGCCAAGCAACATTTGCTTCATAAGCCCTATGTGATTATTCCAAAAACTGTGACCAACAGTTCAGCTCCAAATGCGTCATCGACGAACACAATAAATATTGGCTTGGTTGGTGTGCTCCCACCACAAATTATGCAATGGGATACTCATCATTTAACCAACCATGTCAGCGTCGAACCAATGTATGATGCAGCACGGCGCGCTGTTAAGGCAGCTCGGAATGACGGTGCTGACATTGTCATTCTAGTGGCTCATACAGGCATGCCGAAACATACCAGTGAAGGTGGTGATAGCGAGCAGGGGGTGTGGGAACTTGCCCAGATAGATGGTATCGATGGCATTATATTTGGTCACCAACATGAAGTATTTCCAGGAACTGATGTTTACGACGGCTTAGATCAAGTTGATAGCAAAAACGGCACAGTATTTGGTATTCCCGCGGTACAACCCGGTGTACATGGAGAACACCTTGGTATTATTAATTTTGTCGTCAATTACTCCGAACAACTTAAGCGCTGGGAAGTTCAATCGAAATCAGCCAAAGTTGAACGCGTGACTTCTTCGCGCGACGAGTTACTCGTTAATCAACTAAAACCTGCACACCAAGCGACGTTAGCGTTTATGCAGCAGCCTATTGGGCACTCACAAGCAACGTTGAGCCAACAATTGGCACGCATTGAACCAACCTTGGCAATGCAGCTGATTCATGATGCACAA
Organism: Pseudidiomarina marina; assembly: GCF_044807045.1. Classification (NCBI taxonomy): domain Bacteria; kingdom Pseudomonadati; phylum Pseudomonadota; class Gammaproteobacteria; order Alteromonadales; family Idiomarinaceae; genus Pseudidiomarina; species Pseudidiomarina marina. The sequence continues at coordinate 1,696,027 of NZ_CP085233.1, forward strand.
CTTTGGTATATTGATCGCTACGCACAAGCCAATGCGCAATCATGGACAGAATTACCTCGATTAAGTGCGGTCGCGCCGTTTAACGCCGCGCTTTCGGCATCAGATGACTTCACCTCAATTGAGGCAGGAGCGGTGACACTCGGCGATATCGGCGATTTATACCGCTACCCAAATACCTTAGATGTTGTCGTCGTGACGGGAGCGACGCTGAAGGCTTGGTTTGAAGATGCCGCGTCAGCATTGCAGTTAGGTACTACCGAGGATCACTGGTCCTGGATAAACACAGACGTCCCATCTTATCAATTCGACACATTTAGCGGAATTAACTACCAAATTGACCCAAGCCAACCAATAGGAAAGCGGGTTCAAACCTTACCCGAGATCATAAATGAACAAAAATACGCGGTGGTGACGAATAACTATCGTGCCAATGGTGGTGGTGACATTGCGGATTTAGATGGTAGCCAAATTATTTATAGTAGCCCTGATCAAATACAGCATATATTGATTGAGTATTTGCGTTCGTTGGGAGATGAGGGATATCCAGCCACTCTCCACCAAAACTGGAAGATCGAAAAGCGAGAGCGATATTAGCTGTTAGATATTAGATATTAGTTTGGGAGATATTAGAAAGTTGGGGTTTGTTTTTGATTTTAGCTAATATCAAATATCCAATAGCTCATATCTTTTTTGGTATTCAGGAAATTGGTTGCGGGGGCAGGATTTGAACCTACGACCTTCGGGTTATGAGCCCGACGAGCTACCAGACTGCTCCACCCCGCGTCCGATGCTGCGCATGTTATAGCTTGCTCTAGGTAAACGCAAGCACTGATTGAACCGTTCGCTTATTAAATAGACGATTCACGTTCAACCGCCCAATAAACCAGCAATTCACGCAATACACATGGCTGTGAGTTCGCTATAATAGCGCCATGTTACATAACTTAGATGCATCCATGACCACACAGTCAACTTCATTTCGTTTATTCGCAAATTGCGCCAAAGGTCTTGAACCTCTTTTATTTGATGAATTAACCCAACTTGGCGTTTCTGAAGTTCGGCAAACTGCTGGCGGCTGTTGGTTTCAGGGTGAGCTTGCTGATGCTTATCGTGTTTGCATCTGGACTCGCCTTGCGAACCGCGTGCTATTAACGCTTGGCGAAACCTTTATTAAGAATGCGAAGGATATTCCTGTAGCTGTTGCGCAAACAGAGTGGGAAAACATATTCAGAGCGGATCAAACCTTTATTATTGATTTTAGTGGGCGTAATCACGAAATTCGTCACACTCAATTCGGCGCGCAGCTGATAAAGGACGGTATCGTCGACCGATTTCGTGAGCAAGGATTGCCGCGACCAAATGTATCGAAAGAATTACCAGATATTCGCATCAACGCTCACATTCAAAAAGAAAAATTAACTTGGTATCTCGATTTGGCGGGTGAGAGCCTTCACAAACGAGGCTATCGCCAACAACAAGGTACCGCGCCATTAAGAGAAACGCTCGCGGCTGCGGTTGTTCTGCGTAGCGGTATGACGAATAAAACGAATCTCGTGTTCGACCCATTCTGTGGTTCGGGAACTTTGTTGCTAGAGGCCGCGATGATTCGTCTTGATCGCGCTCCAGGTTTAACTCGCACAGAGTGGGGCTTCCAGCGCTGGGCTAAGCATGACGAGACCATCTGGCAACAAATTCGTGCTGATGCACAACAGCGTTTCGATTCGGCTTTAGCTCAGGCTGATGCACGGTTTATTGGTTATGACAATGACGCGAAGATGCTCGCCATTGCTGAGCAAAACGCAACACGACTCGGAATCGCAAACTTATGTGAATGGCAGCGAATGAATGCCGAGCAAGTAACCGCACCGAGCGAGCTATCTGAAAGGGCAGGTGAAACGCCGTTACTTATCTGTAACCCGCCATACGGCGAGCGTTTAGGCGAAGAGATTGAAACACTGCTGTTATATCGTCGTTTCGGCGCGCAGTTGCGCGAACATTTCCATGGTTGGCAGGTTGGGGTACTTGCAGGTGACGATACCCTTCTTAAACGTATGAAATTGCGTAGTAACCGAAAATATAAGCTATTTAATGGCGCAATTGAGACCACTTTAGCCCTATATGACTTAACACAAGAGCAACCAGAGTTTACTCAAACGCAATCAAGTGATTTAGCTAACCGGCTTAAGAAAAACTGGCAAAAATTAGAAAAATGGTCGGCAAAAGAAGGGGTTAACGCTTGGCGCCTATATGATGCTGACCTTCCTGAGTACAACGCGGCTGTCGACGTTTATGATGATTGTTTAGTGATTCAAGAGTATGCGGCGCCTAAAGACATCCCGGAGGCGGTAGCCAAAGATCGTTTATGGTATTTGATTGACACATTGGCTCAAGAACTACCTTTTTCGGCGGAACATATGACGTTAAAGGTTCGTCAGAAGCAGTCCGGCAAGCAACAGTATCAAAAACAAGAACCTCGAGGTTTAGTGCGCATTGTGCACGAGTACAATGCTCAGTTTGAGGTGAATTTAAGTGATTATTTGGATACTGGCTTATTCCTCGACCATCGGTGGGCTCGACGAGAGCTCGGTAAAATCAGCGAGGACAAGTCGGTCTTAAATCTTTTCGCATATACGTGCTCGGCATCTGTTCATGCCGCGCTTGGTGGTGCTAAAGAAGTTGTTTCTGTCGATTTATCAAAGACATATTTAGCATGGGGGCAGCGCAACTTCACGCTAAACAAGTTATTTGGTCGACAATACCAATTCATTCAAGCCGACTGCATGCAGTGGTTACGTGAACAGCGGCCGCAGCAACGTTACGATGTTATCTTCTTAGATCCACCAACATTTTCGAATTCAAAGCGCATGGAAGATGTTCTCGACATTCAGCGCGACCACGTGATGCTACTTAAGTTAGCGGCTCGTTTATTGAAAGATAACGGCGTGATTTTATTTTCAAATAACAAACGTCGCTTTAAGTTAGATGAAGAGTTGTTAGCGGAAGCCTATTTAGTTGTTGAAGACTTAACACAACGCTCGATTTCACCAGATTTTGCACGTCACAAGGGCATCCATCATTTATTCAAGGTTCGCCAAAGTGACTGATTTTTACTTATTAACGAAACCGAATTGTCCACTTTGCGATGAAGCATTAAAACTATTGCATCAAGCACAGCCGGAACAGCCAATTCGGTTGCATATCGTTGATATAAGCGAACAGCCAGACCTTCAAGAAGAATATGCCTGGTTAATTCCAGTATTAATTCGTGCTCATGATGACGCCGAGTTGCGTTGGCCGTTTCAGCAACCGCTAGAGGATTTTTTAACGACATGAATTTAGTTCGTTTACATCAAGCACAGCTCGCCTTTGGTAATGATCCGATTCTTGATCATGCGGATCTTGTTATCGAATCAGGCGAACGTGTTTGTATTGTCGGTCGTAATGGGGCCGGTAAGTCGACATTATTAAAAGTAATTGCCGGCGAAGTATTACTTGATGATGGCGAGGTTCAGGTTGTTGGTGATACCGTTGTTGCTCGCTTACCACAAGATCCTCCTGCAAATTCCCCGCAATCGGTCTATGACTATGTGGCAGAAGGCCTAGCAGATATTGGGGCAACGCTTCAGCAATACCATCACGCTGTACTTGAGCTAAATGAACAGCCTGATAATGATGCTGTTTTGCAACGTATGGCAACGCTACAAACTGCAATCGAGGCCGCTGACGGCTGGCAACTACAATCACGAATTGAAAGTATTTTGAGCCAACTTGAACTTCCAGAAGATGCCACCATGGATTCGTTGTCTGGCGGCTGGCTAAGGCGTGTAGCACTTGCACGGGCTTTGGTTGTTAATCCTGATTTGTTGTTGCTTGACGAACCAACTAACCATTTGGACGTTGAGATGGTCACTTGGCTTGAATCAATGGTCAAAGAGTTTCGTGGCGCGGTGTTATTTATCAGTCACGATCGTGCTTTTATTCGTAATCTCGCCACACGTATCATTGATCTCGACCGCGGCAATTTGACTAGCTTTCCAGGAAATTACGATAAATATCTCACAGCAAAACAAGAGCTTTTAGAAATCGAAGCCAATCAAAACGCTGAATTTGATAAAAAGTTAGCCCAAGAAGAAGCGTGGATCCGCCAAGGCATTAAAGCCCGCCGTACACGCAATGAAGGGCGGGTGAGAGCTCTTCAAGCCTTACGAAAAGAACGGCAAGCTCGACGCGAGCAACAAGGTTCGGCCAAGCTTGCTGTTCAAGAAGCCAACCGTTCTGGTAAGTTAGTGTTTGAAGGGGAGAACTTACAACTTAGTTTCGACGGCAAGATCATCCTCAAAGACTTTAATTTGACCTTACAGCGTGGCGATAAGCTCGCGTTAGTTGGACCAAACGGCTGCGGTAAAAGTACGTTAATTCGAGTATTACTGGGTCAACAACAGGTAGACTCAGGCTCCGTAAAGCGTGGAACTAATCTTGAAGTCGCTTATTTTGATCAGCATCGTGCACAATTAAATCCGGAGCTATCAGTTGCCGAAAATATTGGTGATGGCAAGCAAGATGTCACCTATAACGGTAAAACACGGCACATCCTAAGCTACTTACAAGACTTCTTATTCTCACCCAAGCAAGCTCGCACGCCCGTGAAAGCCTTGTCCGGCGGAGAGCGGAATCGGGCGTTATTGGCTCGACTATTTTTGCAGCCAAGTAACTTCCTGATTCTCGATGAACCGACCAATGATTTGGATATTGATACGTTAGAGTTATTAGAACAAATAGTAGCTGATTATCAAGGTACGGTGATTCTTGTTAGTCACGACCGAGAATTTGTTGATAATACGGCAACCAGTGTGCTTTTATTCGAAGGCGACGGTGTTATCACCGAAATTTTTGGTGGCTTCGCTGAAATTAATCATTATCTAAAAGAAAAGCAGGGAACTAAAGCAATAGAAGCTCGGTCAGACAAGCCAGATTCGAAGCCTCGGGCTTCTGCTGAGCCAAAGAAAAAGTTATCCTACAAGTTGCAACGCGAATTAGAAATGTTGCCGGAACGTATTGCTGCGCTTGAACAAGAACAAGAACAATTAGAGCAACAAGCAAATAATCCTGATTTTTATAATCAGCCACACACCGTCACAGCGCCTGTACTAGAGCGTTTAGGTGAGTTAGAGAATGAGCTTATGGCAGCGTTAGAACGCTGGGATGAATTAGAAAATTTACAACAAGAGAGCAGTTAAGCCATCTATGAAACAGTTTAAAACCCAGATACTTGTAGCAACAATCGCCTCTTCAATTGGCGCTTCTGCTGCAGCGCAAAACTACACCGTTCAGCCAATTACTACGCCGGATTCGGTTCAAAACACCTACGGCGTCGCGATAAATGATCAAGGCTTAGCCGCTTTACACATGCGTATACCTTTGGCGGCCGAACTCGATTTCGACTTAATTAGTGAAGCGTTGTTAGCCGATGCAGGGATTTCAACCGAGTTTGATCCGACTACCGATGAATTGACCTATGAACAGTACTTGGCTCTCGTTCAACGACTTGATGATCGGATTAACGGCTCGCTTTCAACGTTGCGTATTGCCGTTAATTTTGCCGGTGACTATGACGGCCAATCCACTTCGTTACCAGCGTTATTAAATAGCGCCGGTAATGCTTCATCAAGTCAACAAAACTCGGCTGACCATCAATTTTTAGGCCTCAATCAAAATAATGTTCGCGTAGGAATTGCGTCGGCGCCTTATACACGCTTCGAACATACGTTTCAGCCAGAGGCAGAAGAGGGCGGTGAAACGCCTGATCCAGTAACTATTAACTATGCTCAGCGAGAATTTACGAGCCGGGCGTTATGGTACGATGGGACAAATTATCAGTTGCTTGAACCTGCAGAACAAACCGCATTAGGTGGCGAATCTGGATTATTCGACATTAATGAAAACAATGTTGCCGTTGGTTTTCAAAGTGTCGCTGTCACACCGCAAGCCCAATCACGTCTTGAAACCTGTGCAGAATTAGAGTCAAGCACATCGGCTTCGACGACACCGTACACCTGCATGTGGAGTGCCTGGCATACTTATCAAAGTGGTACCGCGAGTAATTTATCAAACCGCGGTTCACAACTTGCCACTAATGGCTCTATGTACGATATGCATGCCACTGTATGGCAGTTAGATGCGCAGGGCGCTGTTATTAGTGAGACCACTTACGCACCATTAATGGAGCGTATAGAAGGTGATGACTTTCATTGGTCTACATACGCTTTTGCGGTGAATAATAACGGTATCGCTGTTGGTCAGAGTTGGACTTACTATGGTGATGAACCAGCAGTTGGTGGTCGTATTAAAATGCCAGCAATATTTGTGAATGGTGAAACACGCGCCGTAACAACAAGCGAAGATTATTTCTGGGGTGCAGCAACCGATATCAACGATGACGATATTGCGATTGGCTATGTGCTACAAAATATTCAAGGAACACGTCGCGCTGTTCCGTTCACTTATTCAGTAACCGATGAGACCTTCACAACCTTACCAACCTTGTTTGTTGGTTCGGCGACCTATCCGAATGCCATTAATGATCAAGGAATCATCGTCGGTAGCGCGGAAATTGATACGCAAATTGATTCCGCACGGCGTCGAGTTGGCTATTACTTTGATTTAAATAATCCAGATCAGGGTTTGATTAACCTTAACGAAGCGATTGGTTGCGATTCGGATTATTTTATTGTGTCAGCCGATTCTGTGAATGAACAAAACCAAATTTTGGTAACTGCAACCAAAGAACGCGAGTATACCGATGAAAATGGTGAGGTAAAAAGCGAGCAGGTAGCCGAAACACTCATACTAAACCCTGAGAGTGGGGAATTTACTGGCTGTACAAGTGATGAGGATAAAATCGTACGCCAAGGTGCGGTTACAACCCCATGGGGTATATTATCTATGTTATTGATTGGCGGTCTTATTACACTTAGACGCAAATTTGAAAGCTAACTAAACAAGTTATTCTAAGTAGCCAATAATTAATAAACGGCGTGTTTTCATCGACTTAAAAAGTCGCTCTGGAATACGCCGTTTTTTTAATTTGAACTCCCGTACAGAATTGCTATCTATTAAATAGAGCGTCATGAAAAATTAAAGAACTCTCTCAGAGAAAATGTTCGGCGCTCTTCTTAATAAGTCACACGAACAAAAACTGGACGAGGAAGTGAATTATGAAACGACAAAAACGCGATCGCCTAGAACGTGCGCACGCACAAGGTTTTAAAGCCGGAGTATCTGGTCGTTCAAAAGAACTATGTCCCTACCAGAATCAAGACATACGGTCCCAGTGGTTAGGCGGTTGGCGCGATGCGATGGAAGCGCGAGGCGGCGGTTTATTTCGCTAACACCCCAAGGTAAATAAAAATTACAAAAAAGCCCGCAGAGCGGGCTTTTTAACATTTAATGCTCGTTAAAATGTTGAGGTATCGGTGAACAACCCAACTTTAAGATCTTTCGCGGTGTAAATAGTTTTACCATCAACTTCAACACGACCATCTGCAATTCCCATATACAAAGAGCGTTTCAAAACACGCTTCATATCAATGAAATAGCTGACTTTTTTCGCAGTCGGTAAAATTTGACCAGTGAATTTCACTTCGCCAACACCAAGCGCACGCCCGCGACCAGGGCCACCAAGACAGGCAAGGAAGAAACCAGTAAGCTGCCACATGGCATCGAGGCCTAAGCAACCTGGCATCACTGGATCACCAATGAAATGGCAATCGAAGAACCAAAGATCAGGTGTAATATCCAACTCAGCGTGAATAAAACCCTTACCATACGCGCCGCCGTCTTCAGTAATTTCGACAACACGATCCATCATTAACATGTTAGGAGCGGGGAGTTGGCTGTTGCCTGGACCAAACATTTCGCCACGAGCGCATGCAAGTAGCTCTTCACGAGTAAAGCTAGATTGTTTCATAAATACCTTGTTGAGTGTTGCGTTTCACAAATGTAACGCCTATCGAGTGAGACAGATAGGCGCTAGATTAGCGAACACGTGTACGCTTAACAAGTCCGACAAGTATTTTCAGTTGAACCAACGCCGCCACCACGGCACTTCACGCTCAATTTGTTGAAGCTCGTTTAAGCGTTGTTCAATGCGCGCATATAATTGTTTTTGCTCAGTTTGTGTCAATAATTCGAGCGCTTCACCAACGTGTTCAATGGCATAAACATGAAATTTATTATCAGCCACTGCTTGAATCACTTCGTCAGAAAGGTTGAGTTGACTCAAATTAGCAGCGGGAATAATAACGCCTTGCTTAGCGGTTAGACCGCGGGTTCGGCATAATTCAAAGTAACCTTCAATTTTTTCGTTCACTGCACCAATGGCTTGCACACGTCCAAATTGATCAACCGCGCCGGTAATCGCCAAACCTTGCTGAATAGGAGCTTCTGCAAGTGCTGATAATAAGCAACAAAGCTCAGCCAGTGAGGCGCTGTCGCCATCAACTTCATGATAGGACTGTTCGAAGACGATTGTTGCTGACAGTGCCATGGCTTCATTGCGGGCAAATACGTTGGCAATATAAGCACTTAAAATCATGACCCCCTTGGTATGAATACTGCCACTAAGCTCGGATTTTCGATCAATATCGATAATGTCGCCATCACCATAATGAACGGTTGCAGTTATACGAGTTGGCTCACCAAACTCGTGACCACCAGCAGTAATCACCGTCAAACCATTAATTTGTCCAACAACTTCGCCTTCGGTAGCAATATAAACCTGTCCCTCTAGAATCGCACGGCGACTCAACTCGGCAATATAACCATCGCGATCGTGACGTTGTTTTAGCGCTTGTTGTAAATGACTGGCCGAAATCTCTTTGCTTGCAGAAGTTTGGGCAATTGCACAGGCTTCCCGCATGAGCTGCATAATGGCAATGGTGTCGAGTGATAGTTCGGTTTGAAAATCGGTAATTCGCGTCACAAATTTAAATAGTGCGGCATACGCGTCTGCAGCCAAAGGCAACACTGCAGACTCTCGCTCAACATAACTGAGATAATCAAAGTAGGGGGCTAATGGCGCATTTTGTAGTGAGTAATGACTCGAGAAATCAGCTAAATATGGAAATAAATTGTCGAAATCGCGATCGAGTTCACGAAGCTGCGCGTAGATATCGCGCTCACCAAGCAATAACACTTTGATATGAACCGGAATAGGTTCCGGTTGATAGTATGCCGCAATATTTGCGTCGCCTGGCTGCGGCCAATGAAACTCGCTGGTGCGTAAAATATACTTTAATTTGCGCCACAACCCTGGTTGAATCAGCAGTTCTTCTGCATCAATGGCGAGTACGCCACCGTTAGCCTTTAAAACCGCTCCGGCTTCTATTAGATGCAAATCTGACGAAATAGTACCTTCAACACTCTGTAAGCGAATACTACCGAAGAGACTCGCTTCAGTGACCCGATCGCACAACATAAAGGGTTCATTTTCATCATGAGATACAATAACCGTTGCCAATTCAGAGCCAGGCAAATCATCGAACGTTCTATCAATTATTAGCTCAATGTATTTGGCAACCCGATCGCTCGGAAAGGTTTCTAGAATGAAATCACGCAACGGCGCTCGTACTGATACATCAGCTTGCAACAGCTCCCACAATTTCACTAAAAAATCATTCGCTTTGCCACACGGTAAGTTGACACACAATGGTTCATTTGCTGATTCTGGGTTGGCAACGTAAACCCAATCGAACTTATTTGCATGGAGCCATTGTTGTTTCGATTCCACTTCATTGAGAACGTCGTAGGTGCGCATACCTGCGGGTGTTACAACAAACCCATGGGCATAACGTCCGGCAATGCTTAACGCTTGTTGTAGAGCCGATAAGGCCCGCTGTTGGCCAACGAGTGCACTCGGTGACGTGGCCGTAGGGCGCTGATTCGCCCATTCATCAATCTTTGGTTGTAGTGCTGCGGCAACAATGCGCATATAAGTAATCTCCTTTCTATCGCGCCCATGATACCACTGTGAGCGCCCGACGCCATGTCTTGTCACACTATTGAGGGGGAATAAAATTAATTGGAATTGGGGTGATTTTATATCCATGCTGGCGTAATAAATTTAATAACCCATTCGTACCACCCAAATGACCCGCGCCAACCGCAATAAATGTCGGCTTCGCAGCAATAAGGTCCGGTAATTCAGCTATCCAGTTTTTATTACGCTGGTTTAAAAATGCCTGTTCAAAGTTGTCAAAATCGGCTTGGCCACGCATAACTTCATACAGTTTTTCACCATTATCATCGAGATAAACCGCTTGTAACGCCTTTAATTCATCTTGATTTTGTTGTGGGTTCGCCGCCATTTCGTACAGAGCTTCTACTTGTTCTTGCAGCGGAATGCTGTCGAATAACGCGAATTGTTCGGCCACAGTTTCCAATCCAACAATTTCTTTTGAACTGGCCTGAGCTTGCTGCGTGAGCGTTTCATCAAGAAGTAAAGGCTGCGACGTACAATTCAGGAAATGTTGAAGAAATAGGGCGTTAATAAAGATCGGACGGAGGTTTTTAATTTGCTGATACGGATAACCCAAATCATTCTCCACAATACCTTGTAGGGTGATTTGTTGGTCTCGCGTCAAATATTTCGCTAAATAGTCAGCTGGTTGCTGCGACACATTTTGCTGTAAATAACGTTGTTGTTCGCTATCGGTTAAATCTATTTCAACAACAAGTTGATTGGCATCTGCAAAAGCTGAAGTGACTTCATGAGGTATTCTGGCATCCGCATCACAAACCATATGCATCGTTCCGAACAAATAAGCTGTCGGTTGCGATTGATGTTCAATCTTATAAAACACATTTGCAAAACTGCATGAACTGACAATTAAAAATATAAAACCAAACGAATAGTTCATCGCGCGTGCTCCAGCTTTAGATGTGGCTATCGAATATAGCCGAGAATATAACGAAAAGGGTTTAGATTTCGAATACGAAACCCACCTCTATCGAGATATTATTGATTTCGTATAATGTATATTATGTTAAATGGTATTGTATTCAGTGTATAGGTGTTATGTGATGACTTACATTTATAGCGCTAATTCGTGCGTATTTTTAAAAATTGGCAGTTCAGCTACGCAAAATCATACAGATTTCACGTAGCGAACGATTTCGGATATGGATTAGATTACGCGTTTAATCTGAGGTTTTTTAATCGAAAAGTCGTTACTCTACAAATGTCTTCATTGCACTCATTTGTTGTTGAAGAACATTTTCAACTGCAGGAGCCCATTGGCTTAAGTCATTAGGTGTATAACCGCCGACACGATAAAAAACCGTTAGCTCGGTACTGGCATCATCGATTTGACTTAACCGCCATTCCATAACACCAGTGACACCTTCGCCTTGCAGTGGCCCCAAGCCTCCTAATAATCGAATGAATTGATTTGGGATAACCATCGCAACTTGCATGTGTTGAGCTTGTGAGTCACCGAATATTTCACAAAAACACCCACCAGCTGCGGCATCTAGGTTCATGTTTTTGCCTTCGCCGAACCACGTATGATCATCAAGCCACCACTGGCCAATGTCATCGGTTAAGCCATTATAGACATCAGTAATAGAAGCGTTCACGGTTTGTTTAAATTCAAGAGTGAATCCCTGAGCACTACTGTCAATCACTTCAGCTTGGCTTTCGATTGGCGTAAACGTTGCAGTAAGTAGCAACGTATTGGCGATAAGAAACTGATGGATACGATTCATTACAATTCCCCTGCTCGCTTCATTTCGTCTTCTAACCGATTCGTTTCATCGGCACGCGGCTTAGTAAATCGAGCGATAGCAAGATATAAAACTGGCGTTAAGTACAAAGTAAATAGCACAGCAAAGGCAAGACCGCCAAATACAACCCAACCAATTGCATTACGCGATTCAGCGCCGGCACCAATAGAAAGAATCAAGGGCAGCGCACCTAGCAAGGTTGATACCAACGTCATCATAATTGGGCGTAGACGAATTTCCGCTGCATTTTCAATCGCTTGACGCACACTTTCGCCTTGGTCGCGAAGCTGATCGGCAAACTCCACCAATAGAATAGAGTTCTTGGCGATAAGTCCTATCAGCATGACTAAACCAATCTGTGAGAATATGTTGATGGACGTGCCGGTAACGTAAAGCGCAAAGAAAGCCGCAGCAATACCAAATGGCACCGTCGCCATAACAACTATGGCTGAATTCACGCTTTCAAATTGTGCCGCTAATACCAAGAAAACAATAATAAAAGCTAAAATATACGTCAGCGCCACCTCACGAGCAGTTTCTTCATAGGCTTCAGCTTCGCCAAGTAAAACTAACCCAATACCACTGGGTAATTCTTCGGCAGCAATTTCGCGCATACGCTCAACAACTTGCTCGAGCGGAATCGAACTCGGTTGCTGCATATCGACTTGGATTGCTCGTCGTTGAGAACGCCGCTCTAATTCAGCTGGAACGCCCTCCTCAGTTAATGTGGTCAAACTCGATAGAGGGACAAGACCTGTCGCTTGCGAGCCGACGTACAGGTTCATGATGTCTGTCGGATCACGAACTAAATCACGCTGGGCTTGCAACATAATTGGCACCGCTTGGTCACCAATGTTCAAATCGGTTACATCTAAACCGTTAATAGCCGCTCGTAATGTTGTGGAAATATCAGCTAAAGGCACGCCGAGCTCTTCCGCTCGTTTACGATCTATATTTACGCGCAATTGGGGCTGCGTCGGCTGGTAACCAATTCGAGGGAATCCAACCTCAGGCATTTCATCCTGTAAACGAGTAGCGAATTTTTGCGCCGCGCGGAAGATTTCAGGATATTCATCGCCGGTTAGGGCAAACTCTAAACCACCACCCTGGCCTCGCAAATTAAGGCTATTTGAACCAAACGCACGTGCTGGAGCGCCAGGAATTTCACTTAACGGTCCGCTTATTTCATCAATGATGTCTTGCTGACTTTGATCGCGTTCTTCCCAGTCAGTTAAACGTACTGTTATAAACACCAAGTTGGGGTCCCATTGCCCAACGACTGTGTTAATACTGTCGACTGCTCCACCATTCACATAAGGTAATAAAATTTCTTCCATCTTCTGTGCTTGGCGATCCATAAAATCAATACCGACACCATCAGGCCCACGCGCAAAGATACGGATGGTGCCGCGGTCTTCATTGGGCATGAGTTCATTGTCGACTTGGAAGTATAGATAACCGGCTGTGCCAGCGATAACCGTACTAGCAACAAATATCAGCAACGCTTTATCGAGTGCCACATGAAGCGTTTTTACGTAAATATCACGTAGCTTACTACCGACTTTTTGTAGCCGCGTTTCTTTTGCTTCTTTCAGCGGAAGACGGGCTGTTAATGCCGGCACTAAGGACAAGGCTACGAAAGATGAGATAATTACAGCTGTGGCAAGCACCCCACCAAATTCGCGGAATAATCGCCCTGCTGTCGACGGCAGAAACGCAATTGGAACAAAAACAGCTACAAGTACAGCGGTTGTCGCAACAACGGCAAAAAATACTTCTCGTGTACCAACCACTGCCGATGCTCGCGCGCCTAATCCAAGACCTCGACGTCGTTGAATATTTTCGGATACGACAATCGCATCATCAACAATAAGACCAGTCGCAAGTACAAGCGCTAATAAGGTCAAGATATTAATTGAGAAACCAAGCACCCATATCACTGCAATCGAGCCGATTAATGCAACCGGTATTGCAAATGCTGGAATAATTGTGGCACGCCCAGAGCCGATGAACACCCAGAGCGTTACAACAACTAAAGCAATTGTTAAAGCTAAGGAAACAAAAACCTCTTGTACCGAACTTCGAATAAATTTCGCATCGTCGGACGTGACTTGAATATCTAATTCTGGATACTGCAATTGCAAGCGATCAACAAGTTCAAGCACTTCATCAGAAATTTCAATCGTATTCGATCGCGCTTGCCGAATGATACCGAGGCCAATGACTGGCTTACCATCTAAGCGCACCATACTGCTGGCATCGGCCGGCCCAAAGAATACCGTCGCGATATCACCAATTCGTGTCGTATCACGCACCACGATGTTTTCAACATCGTCAACGGTTACAGAGCTTGCGTCCGCACGAACAATCAGCTGCTGATCTGTCGATTTTAAGCTACCAGCCGGAACATCAAATGGCGCCTGTCTTAAAACGTCAGCGACGTCACTTACGGTTAACTCAAAGCTCGCTAATAATAAAGGATCTAAAATAACTCGCAGAACGCGTTGCCGATCACCGTTTAAACGCACATCAGCAACACCTGGAACGCTTAAAAAATTGGGAGCAAGGTCGGTTTCAACACGTTCAGTTAAGGTTTCGAGGTCTAATGTAGCACTCGAAACGGCAAGCGATACAACTGATTGCGCATCGTTATCGGCTTTTATTACTGCGACGTTTTCCACCTCTTCGGGCAATCGTCGTTCGACTTGACTAACCGTTTCACGCATTTCATTGGCGGCGCTATCAAGGTCAATACCCGGTCGAAATTCAACCACAATACGCGAGCTACCTTCTTCACTCGATGCACGAATTTGCTTAACGCCACTCACACGAGCAGCGGCACCTTCTAAGATACTGGTAACCTCAGTATCAACGGTTTCCGGAGCGGCACCAGGGAAGCTTGCTGATACCGTTACAATGGGTCGGTCAACATCCGGTAATTCACGAACTTCAACGCCGTTAATTGCTGCGTAACCCGCGATGATAATCAATAAATTCAGAACGATAATTAAAATCGGGCGACGAATTGCCAGTGAGGGTAAATCATTTAGCATCGGCGAAAATTTCATGACTGCGACTCCGCAGCTGGCGCTTCACGAACTGATTGACCTGCTCGTAAACTTTGTACACCTTCAACAATCAGGTTATCACCCAATTGAAGTTCACCAGAAACAAGTATTCGACCTTCCAATCGCTGTTCGATATTGACATCGACCCGCTGCGCTTTACCGTCTTTCTCTACCCAGACATAGGCGCCATCAGCACTCCACATCAAGGCTGCTTCGGGTACTACTGCATAACTATCACCTTGATAGGTAAGCGCTGCACGAAAACTCATCCCCGGACGATATAAATCGTTACTATTATCAATAGCTGCCCGAACGCGAATGGTTCGGTTTGTTAAATCAACGCGAGAGTCTACTTCGACAATCTCTGCTGGTATTGCCTGCCCTCGACTTGCCCAAGGACGAACAATCAACTCTGCGCCACGCTGTAATAACTCCATTGCTGCTTCGGGCGCCTTAAAATCAATGTAAAGTTGCTCACGTTTATCAATCGTTGAAATTAAAGTCTGGGTGGTAATTCTATCGCCAGGTTCAACATCCGTTATTCCTAGAACACCATCAAATGGTGCGCGCACTTGGCGATCTTCATAAGCTATTTCGGCTTCTCGCGCTGCTACCTTCAACAAATCTCTTGCAGTTACAGCGATATCAAGCTCACTTTGCGATATGGCGCCCTGCTGACGACTTGTGGTTAATCGTCGGACGGTCCGCTCGGCGTCCTCAAGTTCAATTCGAGCGCGCTGAAGATCAACTTGCTGTTGACGATCATCGAGTCGCACCAAGACATCTCCTTGTTCGACACGTTCACCGGGCTGAAAATTAACTTCTAAGACGAGATCACCAACTGCAGGATACAATGCTACTGAACGCTGAGCTTCAGCATAGCCGACCGCTTCAACGCTGCGTTGTACACGCTCGAATCCAACTGGTTGCATCACCACCCAAGCGGCACGGTCTCCACCCCATTGTTGCGCAAGTGAGGAAGGAATAACACTTGCACCCACAACGAGACATCCGATAACCGCTAATCGATTCAACCACTGCATGAATATTTCCTATCTGATAGTTTGCTTACACTAAGTAGTTAGATTTTCGCAAAATTGATCATAAAAGGTCGTCCATCTTCGATGAACGACCTTCTATTTACGCTCGATTTCTATTTGTGCCAAATAAAGTTAAGTATAGCGGGTTAGCTCTTCTTCTTGATGATTTCGGTCAAGCCGGCAACGGCGCTGCCGATATCCGCGAGCTGTGCAGGTAAAATTAGAGTATTGGTTTCTTTTGCTAAGTTACCGAATTCCTTCACATATTGTTCAGCTACGCGCAAACTAACTGCGTCTTGACCACCAGGCTGTTGAATTGCAAGAGCAATTTTCCCAAGACCTTCGGCGGTGGCTTCTGCAATCAGTTCAATTTCACGCGCGCGCCCTTCTGCTTCATTGATTTGTTTCTGCTTTTCTGCTTCAGAAAGGTTAATGACTTCTTGCTTATGACCCTCGGAAACATTGATCATTGCTTGGCGCTCGCCTTCCGACTTTGCGATGGCGGCGCGACGCTCACGTTCTGCACGCATTTGCTGTTCCAACGCATCTTTGATGCTCATCGGCAATTCGATATCTGAAATTTCATAACGCAACACCTTTATTCCCCATGGCGATGCTGCTTCATCAAGTGCCTGTACAACAATTTCGTTAATTCGCGCGCGCTCCTCAAACGTCTTATCTAAATCAGTTTGACCAATGACTGAGCGCATGGTTGTTTGTGCCAACTGCGAAGCGGCATAGCGATAATCATTGATGCCATAACTTGCTTTGTGGGCATCGACCACTTGAATATACAGCACACCATTAATACCAACTTGAATGTTATCGCGTGTTACACAAGCCTGACGTTCAACATCAATGACTTCTTCTTTTAGAGTATGTTGATAAGCCACTTTATCGATAAAAGGAATTAAAATGTGAAAGCCTGAATCAAGTGTTCGGCTATATTTCCCTAGGCGTTCAATTACAAAATTTGAGCGTTGCGGCACGATACGCGCCGACTTTAAAATTATAATAACGACAGCAATCGCAAAACCAATCGCTAAAACCGTTTCAATATTGGTACCATTCATGAGTTATCGCTTCCTTTTGTCTGATTTCTTGCAGTTAATCTTTCTTTTTGTACGGTGAGTTGAATGCCTTCATTCGCAACTACCCATGCCGTATCACCAACTTGTAAATCATCCTCTGAAAACGCATCCCATTGAACGCCATTTAAAACGACGCGCCCAGCACCATGATTGAACGCTTTGACGACAGTCACGCGCGCGCCAATATCACGCTGGAAGTTCGGCCGAGTTTCGTCTTCATCGGCTGTATAGCCCGTAAACCAGCGCTTGATACGCCCGCGAGCCAATAATAGCGTGACCAGACTTACAATTCCGAAAACTGCAAACTGAATTGCTAAATCATCAATCAATCCCCAGTGTACCAATAGCCCTGTAACAATCGCGCCAATGCCTAGAAACACAGCAACAACACTCGTTAACAACAGCTCCGAGATGATCAAAACCACACCGACCAAAATCCATATTAAAGCGATAGACATGTAGCCACCTTGTTAAATTTGTTCCATAAAAACTATAGCATGCGTTGAAAACCACCACTTGTTTTAATTGTTTCAATTGGTTTCCGTGGTGAATTCGAACCGATAATAACCTTTTACATTGGTCGCCTGATTGTACCAAGGCACACTAGCTTGCCAACGCATTTGTGGATCACTACAAGCACCAAGCCAAACTTTAACCTGCCACGTGGTGTCTGTCTGTTGTTCTACGACAAGCGGAATTACGCCCATATACATAGAAACGCCCTCGAGTTTACCCTGCTCCAAAATTAGACCCTCGGGCACCGTAAATTCAATTGCAAACTGCTCCTCGACCCGAGGTTGATCCGGATCAAATTTATGGAAGATTTTTTCATTTGTTCTATGCTGTTCAGGAGGTTGCTGTTGTTCACAACTACTTAACAAGAAAACGCTCAACAGCACGAAAATAAAGACCTTAACTTTCATGCGGGTATTTTTTACCTCAAAACTGGAATTGCCTAAAGTGTATATTATTTCGCCAAGCGCCTGTAAACCGCTTATTTTTCCTGTTTTCAGCCTGTTTTTCTTGGTTCAAAACTCGTAAAATACACCCGTTTGTCAAACTACCGATAAGGGAACGGACAGGCAACCTATTATTTGTCACGTTACTCTGTCTTAAACTTTCAGAGCATCAACGCGGAATACAAAAATGAGCCAAACGAATCCACAACAGATTGAATATAACCTAAAGGTTGTACGGCAGTTCGCCATTATGACCGTTATTTGGGGAATCATTGGCATGACAGTCGGCGTACTTATTGCTGCGCAGCTGATCTGGCCAGAACTAAACTTTGACACGCCATGGCTTACCTACTCTCGGTTACGTCCATTGCATACTAATGCAGTAATTTTTGCATTTGGTACGTCTGCCTTGATGGGAACATCGTTTTACATTGTTCAAAAGACATGTAAAACAGCGCTGTTCTCCAACAAGTTAGCTAGCTTCGTATTTTGGGGTTGGCAAACAGTTATTGTCCTAGCTGTTATTACTCTTCCGCTAGGTCTTACTAGCTCTAAGGAATATGCCGAGCTCGAGTGGCCAATCGATGTCCTAATAGCCCTTGTTTGGGTGGCTTATGTCATTGTCTTCTTCGGTACGTTGGTGAAGCGGAAAACCTCGCATATTTACGTTGCTAATTGGTTCTATGGCGGCTTCATTGTCACCATTGCGGTGTTACACATCGTCAATAGTATGGCAATTCCAGTGTCATTCACTAAATCCTATAGCCTTTATGCTGGTGCTGCGGATGCGATGATTCAATGGTGGTATGGCCACAATGCGGTAGGTTTCCTATTAACCGCTGGCTTCTTAGGCATGATGTACTACTTTGTTCCTAAACAAGCTGAACGTCCGGTTTACTCTTACCGTTTATCAGTTGTGCACTTCTGGGCTCTTATTTCCCTATACATTTGGGCTGGTCCACACCACTTGCACTACACTGCTCTGCCTGACTGGACACAGTCGCTCGGTATGGTGATGTCGGTGATTCTATTTGTTCCATCTTGGGGCGGTATGATCAACGGTATCATGACCTTGTCTGGCGCTTGGCATAAGCTTAAAACAGACCCTATTTTGCGCTTCTTGATCGTATCATTGTCGTTCTACGGCATGTCGACGTTCGAGGGCCCAATGATGTCAATCAAATCAGTTAACGCATTGTCACACTACACCGACTGGACTGTAGGCCACGTTCACTCTGGCGCTTTAGGTTGGGTAGCAATGATTACAATCGGTTCGCTGTACTACTTAATTCCACGTTTGTGGAACCAAACACAAATGCATAACGTACGTTGGATAAACATCCACTTCTGGTTGCACACCATAGGCGTCGTTTTGTACATCGTTGCACTATGGATCTCAGGTGTTATGCAGGGTCTAATGTGGCGCGCCGTCAATGCGACGGACGGTACTTTAACTTACAGCTTTGTTGAAAGTGTGGTTGCATCATATCCATTCTGGTTCATTCGCTTTGTTGGTGGCGTGTTTATCGTCGCTGGTATGGTGTTGATGGCGGTGAACGTCTATCGCACTATTCGTGCTGGCAAGCCAACGGTGGAATATGTTGATGCCGCACCTGAGCACAGCCCTGCTCCAGCAGCAGCAACTCAGTCAGCTTAAGGAGTCGATGTAATGAGCAAGAACGTTAAACACGCATTTCTTGAAAAGCGCGTTGGTTGGTTGGCGGTACTCATGACCATCGCCATCTCTATCGGCGGTCTGGTTGAAATTACGCCGCTACTGTTCCAAAAACAAACAAACGAACCAGTAGTTGGTTTAAAGCCTTATACTGCGCTGCAGATGGAAGGCCGTGATATTTATATTCGCGAAGGCTGTAATAACTGTCACAGCCAGATGATTCGTCCATTCCGCTCAGAAACCGAGCGTTATGGGCACTACTCACTTGCTGGCGAGCACGTCTGGGAACGTCCTTTCTTGTGGGGTTCAAAACGTACGGGCCCTGATCTAGCCCGTGTGGGTGGTCGTTATAGTGACGAGTGGCATTACGTTCATTTGATGAACCCGCGTGATGTTGTTCCTGAATCTAACATGCCAGCGTTTCCGTGGCTTGCTGATAACACGCTTGATGGCGAGTTAACCGGCAAGAAAATGGAAGTATTCCGGTCATTTGGAGCGCCTTACACTGACGAAGACATCGCTGGTGCAAAGGCTGCAGTAGAAGGCAAGACAGAAATGGAAGCCTTGATTGCATATCTCCAAGTGCTTGGAACTGGCTTAACGCAGGCTGAGTAAGATGGATTACATCACTTGGCGTAGTTTTTACACCGTATTAGTTTTCGTACTGTTTATCGGTGTGGTTTGGTGGGCCTATAGCAAAGGTCAAAAAAAGAACTTTGATGAAGCCGCCAATTCCATATTTGACGAAGATGAAAAATCGTCTGTAACCAAAGACAGTACTAAACAGGAGTCGAAGAATAATGAGTAGCTTCTGGAGTGCATGGATTATTGTCCTAACTTTAGCCTTCTTGGTGTTTATTATCTGGCTATTACGCTGGAATATGACCAATTACACCGGCATTAAAGAAGGTGAATTAATGGACCACGAATTTGACGGTATCGTGGAAATTAACAACCCAATGCCGAAATGGTGGACCATTTTATTCTGGATCACGATTGTCTGGGGTTTCTTGTATTTAGCCCTGTATCCTGGTTTGGGTAACTTCACTGGCCTACTCGGCTGGAGTAGCTCGAACCAAGACGTTCGTTCATTAGAGCAATCTAAAGAAGCAACCGAAGCGGCTCGCGAAGCTGGTTTGATTGTTGAATATGATCGTCAAATGGACCAGGCAGAAGAAAAGTTTGGCCCAGTATTTGCTGCATTGTCTGAGCGCCCGATTGAAGAATTAGCGCAAGACCCTGAAGCGGTTAAGATTGGTCAACGCCTATTCATTCAAAACTGTGCTCAGTGTCATGGTTCAAATGCTATGGGCGGTAAAGGCTTCCCTAACCTGACCGATGATGACTGGCTATATGGCGGCAGCCCAGAAGCCATTAAGCATTCTCTAATGGAAGGCCGCAATGGCGTTATGCCAGCTCAAACTCAATTTAATGATCAGCAAATTACCGAACTTGCGCATTATGTTATGAGTTTAAGTGGTCGTAAGGTTGACCCAGAACTAGCTAAAGCTGGCGAATCAAATTTTGCAGCTTGCGCAGCTTGTCATGGCCCAAATGGGAAAGGCAACCAAGCACTTGGCGCGCCAAACTTAACCGATAACGTTTGGTTATATGGCGGTTCACAGGATGCTATCGAAGAAACGTTACGTAATGGTCGTAACGGCGTCATGCCAGCATGGAAAGATATCCTCGGAGAGGATAAAATCCACGTCATTAGTTCGTACGTTTACGGACTGTCGCAGGACTAATCGAAAAGCCCCGCTCCTGCGGGGCTTTTTCTTTAAATTACATAAGTTGAGGTTTGTGTCGCATGGAAAAGCCTTGGTATAAGCAGTTTTGGCCGTGGTTCTTAATGCTCATCCCGTTTTCTGTTGTTATCGCTATGATTATCACATTAACCATTGCAAGCGGTTATGGAGATAACCCAATGGTTGTGGATGACTATTATAAGAAAGGACGCGGTATTAATGCTCAAGTCGAAAAAGTTCAAGCCGCACAAGCCCTGAACATTGAGTTTACGTTTAAACAATCGGAGAATGCGTTTACATTAACTTATAAGAGCGGCGCTCCGGAACAGTTTAGTGCGCTCAAGGTTAGCTTTTATCACACCACGCTTGCGGAAAAAGATTTCACTGTAACCTTAACAGCCGATGCGCAAGGTGTTTATCGAGGCAATCTTCCAGACAATGAAGAAGGCAAATGGACGATTACGATAACGCCATTTGACGATAGCTGGCGAGTAACGCAGCAAGTTCAGCTTCCAGCTTATCGAGAGCTTGCTATTAAGCCGCTAACATACGGCGTTTAATTCATGGCCAGCAGCACATTGCCAGATGTTCCTGAAGGTCTATGTTTCCATTGTCTTCAGCCTTTGCCTGAAGACGGTGGTTACCCTGTTACGTTACATAACAAAACTTATTCAGTTTGCTGCTATGGTTGCCAGGCCGTGGCTGAAACCATAGCTCAGCAAAATCTACTTCATTTTTATCAATATCGCGATACCAGCAACCCCCTGCAAGTGCCACTTGTTCCTGAGGAGTTGCAGCAATTAACGGCCTATGACGATGAGCAGCTGCAACAGCAATTTACGCGCTCAGAAGACGGCTTGCGCAGTATCAATTTATCTATCGAGGGCATGACTTGTTCTGCCTGTGCCTGGCTAATTGAACAGCATCTCAGCCGACTGGCAGGGGTTCAGCAAGTTCAAGTAAACGCAACCACCGAGCGAGTGGCGATTCGCTGGCAACCTGATGCAGTGAAGCTCAGTGAGATACTACAGGCCATCGCCGAACTCGGCTATCGAGCATTACCCTTTCAAGCAGCCAATCAAGAGCAAGAATTTAAACAACGCCGTCGCTATTTTGTCACTCGGCTTGGGGTGGCTGGATTAGCGACAATGCAAGTCATGATGCTTGCTATTGGCCTTTATTTTGGCGTTGTAAGTGATCTCGATGCTGAACTGCGACAATTTATGTGGTGGATCAGTCTTTTTATGGCCACGCCGGTATTGCTTTATAGCGCGCAACCCTTTTATATCAGTGCTATTCGGAGTATTCAGGCGGGACAACCGAATATGGATGTTCCGGTTACATTTGCCTTACTTTCGGCGTACGGCGCGAGTGCATATGCAACATTCATAAACGAAGGCGAAGTGTATTTTGAATCGGTCGCCATGTTTACATTCTTTTTATTGGTAGGCCGCTATTTTGAGCTTCTTGCGCGTCAAAAAGCGGTCAGCGCCGCAGCAAATTTAGTAAAATTACTGCCTGCCATTGCGCAACGTGAAATAGCTAACGGCGAGTATGAGTCAGTCGCGGTAAATCGGCTACAACTCGGTGATGTTATTCAAGTTTTACCTGGTGCAACGATCCCCGCCGACGGTGAGCTATTGAGTAAAAGTGCGGGCGTGAATGAAAGCATCTTAACCGGCGAGAGTCGGCTGGTGAACAAGTATCAGCATGAAACCGTTTTAGCCGGCAGCATTAATCAAAATCAAGCCATTCGCATCAAGGTTTCTGCAATCCAACAACAAACCGTTTTAGCCAGTATCATCGAGCTCCAAGACTTAGCCCTATCGCGGAAGCCAAAGCTAGCGCGCGTCGCTGAGCGTATGGCGAGTAAATTTGTAGTGCGCATTTTGATGCTAGCGGCGGCGACATTTTTGATTTGGACCATAATTGACCCCGCCGAAGCATTTTGGGTAACACTCTCGGTGCTGGTGGCGACCTGCCCTTGCGCGCTAGCCTTAGCAGCTCCTACGGCTGTTACAGGAGCAATTCATAAACTCAATAAAAGTGGAATTTTACTGCGTAATGCCGATGTATTGCAGATATTACCCGATGTAAAAACTGTATTCGTTGATAAAACGGGAACGTTGACAACCGGAGAATTCACTCTCCAACAATTACATGTCTATAAAGAACATGCTGACGAAATAACAGTGAAAGCATTGGCGCAAGCTTTAGAAAATCACTCAGAACATCCACTTGCGGCACCGTTGCGGCATTTAACCGAAGCCCGTGAATCAGTAGCTGACGTTCAAAATGAGGCAGGTTATGGACTTCAAGCAAACTGGCTCACTGACGGTCACGTAACACCAGTTCGTATTGGCAGTCTACGTTTTATTCAACAATGGCACCCTACTTTTAGCCCCAAATTAACCAGCGCTCAGGTATTTCTTGCGACATCACAACATGTCCTCGCTGAAATGCAGGTCGGTGATAAACTTCGTCATGACACCCAAGCGACCATAGCCGCTATGCAAGCAGCCGGTATTGAAGTCATCATGTTAACCGGTGATCGATTAGAATTAGCTGAACAAATTGCAGAACAGCTTAATATCAAACACGTTTTTGCTAATTTACTTCCTGCCGACAAACTGGATAAATTAACGAGCGCTCAAATCGATGGACCCGTTGCGATGATTGGCGACGGCCTTAATGATGGGCCTGTATTAGCACAAGCTGATGTATCCATTACTTTTGGCCATGCCGCCGATTTGGCAAGAACTGCGGCCGATGTCGTATTACTGCGAAACCAATTTAGTGCACTCAATCAGTTCAGCGAAATAACGTCAAAAGCGCGCAAAATCCTGCGACAAAATATCCTATGGGCATTAATCTACAATATTGGTATTCTGCCGGTAGCTATGGCGGGCTTCGTTACGCCGTATATTGCAGCTATTGGCATGTCACTTAGCTCCTTGATCGTGTTACTCAACTCGCTGAGGTTATACCGATAATGGATAGTTTATACGTACTCATTCCCATCGCGTTATTGTTCGTTGTCATAGCGGTTGCGGTATTCTTTTTTGCGGTTAAGAGCGACCAATTTGAAGATCTTGAGCGTCACGGGATGAACATATTACTCGACGATGACTCACGGACTAAACCGCAATCCGAAGAAGATAAAGAACACCGCAAGGGCGCCAATGTCGATACAAATGAACGTTGATTGGCTTGCCGCATTGCTAATGGGCTTAGCAGGCGCTGGGCACTGCGTCATGATGTGTGGCGGCATCGCTGGCGCCTTTGCTGGTCAAGTAAATAAAACCCAACTATTTATTTATAATCTCGGCAGAATCACCTCCTATGCGATTGCCGGCGCTCTTATCGGGGCTGCCGTTGGAAGTATTGCCGGACTCGCCGATCAAGGCCTTGTTAGCCTGCGTATCATTGCTGCTTTTGTATTAATTGCATTTGGTTTGTATCTTGGGCAGTGGTGGTTCGGTTTGCGTCATCTCGAACGATTGGGCCAACCCTTGTGGCGTCGTCTTCAGCCGTTCGCAACAAGTTTTCGACAGCGCAAATCAAGTTACGTCAGCCTATTTAGTGCAGGCATGTTATGGGGGTGGTTGCCCTGTGGACTGGTTTATAGCGCATTAAGTTGGGCTGCAATCAGCGGTTCAGCGATGCAAGGCGGCTTATTCATGATTGCCTTTGGTCTCGGCACCCTGCCCGCTATGTTTGCGTTTGGTTGGCTTAGCCACAGCATACAACAACTGTTTAAGTCCAAAGGTTTTCGTCAACTGATGGGCGCATTAATGATTGTTTACGGTTTGTGGACATTGATTATTGCCGTACGTCAACTGCAACTCGTTTAATCATTTGGCTGTTTATCAAAAATTTAGCTAGACTCAAGTCATATTCGTTGGTTACCTCTGAGGTGATTTATGACTTGCGTAAAGAAAATACTAGCCGTTTTAGATGCCGATCGGCAGCAACAAAAAGCTTTAAATCGCGCCATACACCTCGCTCGAATTAGCGGCGCTCACGTCACTTTCATGATATCTATCTATGATTTTTCCTACGAGATGACGACCATGTTGGCCGCGGATGAGCGCAATACAATGCGTGATAGCCTCATCAACGATCGTAAAGTGTGGATTAACGACTTACTTGAAGACTACAACACCCGCGATATCAATTTTGACGTGAAAGTGCTGTGGCATAATCGTCCATTTGAGGCCATCATCGAAACTGCAATGGAAGGTCATTACGACATTATTGTTAAAGCCACGCATGAGCGTGAAGGCTTAGCTGCGTTGTTGTTTACCCCGACTGATTGGCACCTATTGCGGAAAGCGCCGTGTAAAGTGTTGCTAGTGAAGGAACACGATTGGCCTGAGCATGGAAAAATACTTGCAGCAATCCACACCACTGGTGAGCATGATCATCATCGTTCGCTTAATCGCCAAGTAACTGAAGCGGCGATAGATTTTGCAAACTGCTTACAAAGCGAAGTGCACTTAGTTAATGCGTTTCCCGGTGCACCTATTACCATCGCAGCAGAAATACCTGAATTTGATACTACAAATTACCGTGAAACAATTGAAGATAATCATAAAGTTGCACTAGCTGAACACGCTATGCCCTATCATATTCCACCAGAACAACAGCATGTGCTTGAAGGCCTCCCTGAACAAGTTATTCCAGAACTCGCTGATGAACTCGATGCCGAATTGGTCGTTCTTGGCACCATTGGCCGTACCGGCTTTTCTGCTGCGTTATTGGGAAATACTGCAGAACACGTCATCGAATCGATTAATTGCGATTTATTGGCCGTAAAACCTGAGGGATTTGTGTCGCCAATTAAGTTATAATCGCGCCCGTTTTTCTCGAATCAACGTTTAAGTAGTTAAGGTGTTCATGAGCGCAGCAACGACGGCACAAGCCAAAAAGCAACAGTACAACTTTAATAAGTTACAAAAACGCCTTCGACGCACCGTTGGCGAAGCTATCCAAGATTTCAATATGATCGAAGATGGTGACAAAATCATGGTGTGTCTATCTGGCGGCAAAGACAGCTATACGTTGCTTGATATACTTCGTTTTTTACAGCGTATTGCACCGGTAAAATTCGAGATTGTTGCGGTCAATTTAGATCAGAAGCAACCAGGCTTCCCTGAACACATTTTGCCAGAATATTTAGCCGCTGAAGGCGTTGATTTTCGCATTATCGAAGAAGACACCTACAGTATTGTAAAAGAGAAAATCCCTGAAGGGAAAACCACATGCTCGCTCTGCTCGCGCTTGCGCCGAGGCATACTGTACCGCGTAGCGGAAGAGCTCGGTGCGACAAAAATTGCACTTGGTCACCATCGTGATGACATGTTAGAAACGCTCATGCTCAACATGTTTTATGGTGGCAAAATGAAATCGATGCCTCCTAAATTGGTCAGCGATAACGGCAAACACGTTGTGATCCGCCCTCTTGCCTACACACGTGAAAAAGACATTGCCAAGTATGCAGAACATATGAACTTTCCAATAATTCCATGTAACTTGTGCGGTTCACAGGAAAACCTGCAGCGAAAAGTTATCAAAGATTTATTGAAGCAGTGGGATCGTCAGTATCCTGGCCGCATTGAAAGCATGTTTACGGCGCTGCAAAATATTGTGCCATCGCACTTGGCCGATGCTGAACTCTATGATTTCAAAAATATTCAAGCAACCGGCGAAGCGAACGCGGATGGCGACCAAGCATTCGATCACAGCGCGCCGACAGAGTTTTTGAATTACCGCGATGAAGAAGATGATGCTGCCGACCAAGAACAAGCCGGCGGCAATGGCGTTATTCGGGTGCTGAATTTGAGCTAGGCTCAAGCACATCGATAATTATTGGGCGATTAACGCGTATCATGGCGTTCAATTCATGTATGTATTCTTCGCCCCGCTCTGAATAGCTAAGTAACCCGGGCGTTAAATCGAGCGCTCGAACATCAGCCCCTGATGCGCGTTTTTCGGCGCGCAAACGGCGTAATTCAAAATACGCAGGATGCGTATTAATATTACGCAAATAGCTTCGTACTGATGCATTCACCGAGGTGAATTTGCGCACCTCATGATTCATACCATCAATTCGAGAGTCCGGCACTAAGCCGCAGCCTTTGCGGAAGCACCATTGACCAAAGAAATTGAGCGCTTCGGTGGCAAAGCGTGACGTGCCCCAACCTGACTCATTTGCCGCTTGAACCAGTACTAACGCTTCAGGCACCACGTCAACACGGCGCAACAAAACGGCTAATGTCGCTTCATAATCGCTGGTGTCTACTTCAACATTGTAACGCTTAGCAATCGTTGCGAACTTTTTAGTTTGCTCATTCGACAGTTTTTTGCCCGCCAGCAAATGCTCTTGAATACGAATAACTTGCTCACGCTCTTGTTCAATTGTCGAATTTTCTGCCTGAACAATAGGCGCTAAAAAACCAAAAAATGCCTGTTTCTTATCACGCACATCGGCAATTTGATTAAAATTAGGCACCTCTGTGATGGTGCTAACTTGTGGTAATTTAACAGTTGGTTCCGGTTCATTAGTACTTTCTGGTTGTACGTGCAGTTGTGTTGGCAACCAAACTGCCAACACAACCAAAACGACAGCAACAATCCAGCCTAAAAATCGCATAATCACTCCGTAACTTCGTGACTTATTTGACTGTTATCTGTGCACCCAACAAGGGCATTATAGACAACACCAATTGCGTTAAATGCCATTGGTAACGTAAATATCAAACCTAGTAATAACGGTAGTGCACTTATCAATACAATAATGCCAACCAACACCATCAATCCGAGTACGGGTAACATCGCTTTATTGATCACCATAAATGATGCAATCAAAGCGCGAGACGCGGTCAGTTTACGATCAATAATAAGTGGTACGGCTAACATCATGACCAGTTGCAAATAAATTGCCGCAAGAACACCGAGCACAATTGCAAGCGCAACGTTTATAAACGAAACGACGCCAATGATAATTCCAACACCTAATGCCATAATGACAATCTTAAACAGTGCCACCAACATCAGCTGAGGTGCAAACTGTAATACGCCACGTAGCTTGGCAAAGCTTGGTTTTTGGTCAATAGCATTCAACATTCCAACAAAAACCAACATCGCTGTGAATGGTGCCAAAATAAGTTCTTGTAGCACACTACTTATCGCAAGATTGCCGAGATTTACTTGTTCCCAGTCGATATTCTCCGGGTTCGCCATGGCTTGCTCGTCGTATGGTAGTAGCGTCATCAATATTTCAGAAACCACCATATTCAATACCATCACACCAATAAAGACGCCGAGCATCCATGGTAGTGAGCGCAGGGTTATATCCCATGAACGTTGTAATAAAGGACCAATCGTTAATTTGATCTCACCACGTAACGCTCGGCTGAAGTCGCCAGCAGCTAACTGAGGTGCCGTATTATTTGAGTTATTTGACACGCGTTTATTCTCCATAATGTGTTTCATAGGCGATTATACGGTAAGCCCTTAGCGCTTACCAATGCCATTACGCTGAACTTGTGGGATAATGTGTTTCTAAATTTTGTCAATTCAAGGAGTTCTTGTGAACACGGGTAAACCGCAGCGTCGATTTTCAAGGCGCAAAGCTAAACCAAGTCGTCCTCGCCCAGCTAACCCTAAACTCGTACTCTTGAACAAACCGTATGGCGTATTAAGTCAATTTTCTGGCTCCGACGACGAACAAACATTGAAGGGTCTTGTGCCATTTAACGATGTTTACCCTGCTGGTCGCCTAGATAAAGATAGCGAGGGGTTACTGTTACTAACCAACGATGGTGATCTTCAACACAAGATTAGCCACCCAAAGCATAAGATGACAAAAACGTATTGGGTACAAGTTGAGGGAGTTCCAACAGAATCAGCATTGCAACAGTTGCGCGACGGTGTTGAATTAAATGACGGTATGACACTACCTGCCGAAGCTTTCATTATGGACGAACCGATGAACCTTTGGCCGCGAAATCCCCCCGTACGTGAACGCAAAAGTGTTCCTGACTGCTGGCTTTGTATCAAAATCAGCGAAGGTCGCAATCGGCAAGTACGTCGAATGACGGCTGCTATCGGTCACCCAACACTTCGTCTCATTCGAGCTGGCATAGGTAAATGGTTGTTGCGTGGATTACAGCCAGGCGAGTGGCGCGAAGAGCCCCCAGTATGGTAAAATCCGCGGCCATTATGAACCGTGAGTGTAATTGAAGTAAATGTCTGTGATGCCAAGCGAAAACGCCAACAAAAAAGTTATCGTCGGAATGTCAGGTGGGGTCGACTCATCCGTATCTGCGTACCTACTCATGCAACAAGGCTATCAAGTTGAAGGCTTGTTTATGAAAAATTGGGAAGAAGACGATACCGATGAATATTGTGCTGCCGCCAGCGATTTAGCTGACGCTGAGGCGGTTTGCGAAAAATTAGGTATTCCATTACACACCGTTAATTTCGCTGCAGAGTATTGGGATAATGTGTTTGAGTACTTTTTAGAAGAGTACCGTGCTGGACGCACGCCAAACCCAGATATTATGTGCAACAAGGAAATTAAGTTTAAGGCTTTCCTTGAGTTTGCCGCAGTAGCCTTAGGTGCCGATTACATCGCCACCGGACATTATGTACGCCGGCGCGAACAGAACGGTAAGTTTCAACTATTGCGTGGTCTCGATAGCAATAAAGACCAAAGTTATTTCCTCTATACGTTGGCGCACTCACATGTTGCTCAAACCCTGTTTCCAGTTGGTGAACTTGAAAAGCCAGAGGTGCGACGCATTGCTGAAGAACAAGGACTGGTAACCGCCGACAAAAAGGATTCAACTGGTATTTGCTTTATTGGTGAACGCAAATTCAAAGATTTCTTACAGCAATATCTTCCGGCGCAACCTGGTCCAATTGAATCAGTTGACGGGGTTGAACTTGGCCAACACGAAGGCTTGATGTATCACACTCTGGGGCAACGTAAAGGCCTGCATATAGGTGGCCTTGCCGATGCCAGCGATGAGCCTTGGTATGTTGTTGATAAAGATGTCGCACGAAATGTTTTGGTTGTAGCACAGGGCAAAAACCACCCTCGCCTATACTCGACCGGTTTAATTGCAGGACAATTGCACTGGGTCGATCGTGAACAGCCCCAAGAACCATTTACCTGCGTCGTAAAAACACGCTATCGCCAGCAAGATATTCCTTGTCGCGTGACGCCGATGCCTAATGGCTCGGTTCAAGTTGAGTTTGATGAGCCTGTCGCAGCAGTTACGCCTGGCCAATCGGCGGTCTTCTATCAACACGAAGTTTGTCTGGGTGGCGGAATAATTGAACGGCGCCTTGCGGATCATGAGGTATTACTCTGATGTCGGCCTTGCAACGCGATGAATGGTTTGAACGCGTGATTGCACTAGCTGCCCTTACCCAAGCAGCGGCGGCGGTGAAGCAAGTAGCGCGATTCGGCAGTATTCGCGAAGTCAATGCGGGTCGTGTCATCATGGATAGCATACTCAATCAAAACCCTGATAGCGTCAAAGCGATGTACCCCAATTTGAGTGACCTACGCCTTGGACTCGAGAGTTTATTGCAGCAAATTGGGGCGACGCGCGACAAAGACGTGGAAGTCACCCGCTATGTTGTCGGTATTCTCGCTTTGGAGCGCCGCTTAAGTAACTCCAGTAAAGCATTGCAGGAATTGAGTCAGCGCATTACGCAGATGCAGCGACAAAAGAATGATTTTCAGTTTAGTAACGATACAATTATCGCGAGTATGGGAAGTACCTACAGCGATTTAATTTCGCCATTAGGCCAGCCATTAAAAATTAATGGCAAACAAGAATTTTTGCAGCAACCTAGTAACCAGCATCTTATTCGTGCCCTACTCTTAGCCGGGGTGCGAAATGCCGTATTGTGGCGGCAACTTGGCGGCAAACGTCGCCATTTCATTTTCAATCGACAGCGTATGGTACGCATTGCCCAGCAACTTCTACGCGAATTACGTGAGCACTCGGAGCCTTTATCATGATGAATCTTTCTGCACTAACCGCCTTGTCGCCCGTTGATGGCCGCTACGGTAGCAAAGCCGCTGCCTTACGCCCTATGTTCAGCGAATATGGACTCATCCGAAATCGCGTGGTGGTAGAGATCCGTTGGCTTCAACAGTTAGCTGCTGTCGCAGAAATAGCTGAAGTACCAGCACTATCGAATGATGCGAATGCATTCTTGCAGGGTATTATCGATAATTTCTCTGAGCAAGATGCACAGCGAGTGAAAGATATCGAGCGTACCACCAATCATGATGTGAAAGCCGTTGAATACTTTTTGAAAGAGAAAGTAGCCGAGCACAATGAGCTAAATGCGATTAGCGAATTCATTCACTTTGCTTGTACCTCAGAAGATATTAATAACCTGTCTCATGCACTGATGTTGCGTGAAGCGCTTAATGAAGTCATGCTACCAAGTATGCGTGAACTTACCGCAGCCATTAAAGCTTTAGCGATTGAACATAAAACGGTGCCAATGATGGCTCGCACTCATGGTCAGCCAGCAACCCCGACGACCATGGGTAAAGAGATGGCGAACGTTTTTGTTCGTCTCCAACGCCAGTTAGAGCAACTTTGTGCGGTGCCTTTACTCGGTAAAATTAACGGTGCGGTTGGTAACTATAATGCGCATTTAGCGGCCTACCCGAACGTAAACTGGCATCAGGTATCCGAGCAATTTGTAACCTCACTCGGCCTTAGCTGGAACGCCTACACCACGCAAATTGAGCCGCATGATTACATTGCCGAGCTATTTGACGCGGTCGCACGCTTCAATACGATTGTGATCGACTTTAACCGCGATGTGTGGGGTTACATTGCCCTGAATCATTTCAAACAACGCACTATTGCAGGTGAAGTTGGTTCATCAACTATGCCGCATAAAGTTAACCCGATTGATTTTGAAAATTCAGAGGGGAACTTGGGTCTTGCCAACGCGATCATGGCGCATTTGGCGCAAAAACTTCCAGTAAGCCGCTGGCAGCGTGACCTTACCGATTCAACCGTGCTGCGTAACTTAGGCGTCGGCTTTGCCTATGCATTAATTGCTTATCAAGCAACTTTAAAAGGCATCAGTAAGCTTGAAGTAAACGCGGATAACTTGTTACGTGAACTCGACTCGAACTGGGAACTCTTAGCTGAACCAGTACAAACTGTTATGCGTCGTTATGGCATTGAAAAGCCATACGAAAAACTCAAAGAATTGACGCGCGGCAAACGTGTTGACCAAGCGGCCATGGCAACGTTTATTGATAACCTAGACATGCCTAATGCGGCAAAAGAAGAGCTTAAACAGTTAACGCCAGCAACCTATATTGGCCGCGCTATCGCATTCGTTGATGAGCTTGACGCATGAGCTTAACCTTGAACTTAAACCCCCGCGAATTTCTACGCGAGGCGTGGCAGCAACAGCCGCGCCTTATTCGTGGTGCGTTTAGTCACTTCAATGATTTAATCGAGCCGGAAATTCTTGCTGGTTTAGCGCTCGAAGAAGGTGTCGACTCACGAGTCATCGAAAACCATGACAACACCTGGAACGTGATACATGGGCCTTTTGAATCTTATGAGGAATTTGGTGAAGAAGGTTGGACGTTGTTAGTACAATCGGTAAACGAATGGATACCAGAAGTACAACAACTGATAGCCCCATTCCGTTTTTTACCCGACTGGCGTATCGACGATGTGATGATTAGCTTTGCCACTGAAAATGGCGGTGTCGGGCCCCATTTAGATCAATACGATGTCTTCATTATTCAAGGCTTAGGCCGACGTCACTGGCAAGTTGGTGCACGAGTTGCAAACGCCAACGAGCATTGCCCCCACCCCGACTTAAAACAATTAGCGGATGAGTTTGAGCCGATCATTGATGCGGTACTTGAACCCGGTGACATGCTATACATTCCTGCTGGCTGTCCACATAACGGCATTGCACTTGAACCGAGCCTAAATTACTCAGTCGGTTTTCGTGCACCCAACGCCGCTGAACTTGGTGCATCGGTTGCCGATACTTTGAGTCAACTTAATGACGTCAAGTTGCCACGTTATCGCGACGCTGAACAAGATGATTTTGGTTCTGCTTTCGTTGTTGATGCCAAGCAGCTCGCTCATGCGCGTGAATTCTTATTACAATCTTGGCAA
Organism: Pseudidiomarina marina; assembly: GCF_044807045.1. NCBI lineage: Bacteria > Pseudomonadati > Pseudomonadota > Gammaproteobacteria > Alteromonadales > Idiomarinaceae > Pseudidiomarina > Pseudidiomarina marina. The sequence goes on from NZ_CP085233.1 coordinate 1,729,586, forward strand.
CAGCTCGACCTTGATCACGCCTTACTCCTCGTGATGTCGCAAAGTAAACGGCCGCTACCGCAACCCGAAGGAACGATGACGCCTGATGAATTAATGGCGTTAGCACAGTCCGACGATACGTTACTTATTCGTACCCCTGGGGCAAGAATTCTATTGGGCCCAACTCTCGATATGCTATATAGCAATGGCGAAGCTTGGCCTATCGACCAAAATTTGCTGCCTTTTGCTCGTTTCTTAGGTGAATTTTGGAATGATGTTTCGCTGGCAGAAATAGCTGACCATTTAGCAAACAAAAAGGCCGCAACATTATGTTGCGACCTAATTAACGCAGGTGTCATTGATGTGGTATCGCAGCAAGATTAAGCTTGCTGCTGCCACAAATCTTTACTTGTACTCAATTGATAAAGATTCTCAGCGCGATTTACTAGATAGTGCGCATAGCGTTGCTTTTCAGGATCATTTTGTGCCTGTTGTAACACACCTTCAGCCTGCATTTGCCAACGTAATGCAAAATAACGCATTGCATCGCGCGCATCTTTCGCTGCTTTTTCACCGATAGCGTCGGTTGGTACATCGCCATTAATCACCCACAATGTTTTCTTATCCTGGGTATTAAACTTCCACACTGCAACATACGGTGCTAAATAACGGCTATCTTTTGATAAAATTTGGTCGCTAATAATTCCCTGTTCCGCCAAATATTTATTAGCGGCCTGAAAATGCTCACGAACCCAAGCTGACACTTGTTCGTCGGTCATTGCTTCAGGTTGTTGTTCTGCCATAGTTAATTCTCACTTTACTACTTATTATTCGTTGTTAAATACACGGTAAACACCCAGTAATACTACCGCTTTCAAGCGCAAACGCAATGGTTTTTCTGGGTGTAAACTTTGCTTGCAACAGTTGACGTAAACGTTAACAGTTTATTTCAGTAATTCACTAGCGAAATACCCGTCAAAATGATAATGTTCGCGCAATTTTTGGGATGAACGAGGAATACCTAGAATGTCTCTATTCGAACACAAAGAGTTCGACCAACACGAACAAGTCGTGTTTTGTCATGATAAAGAAACAGGTTTAAAAGCAATCATTGCCATCCACGACACCACGCTCGGGCCATCATTAGGCGGAACTCGCTTGTGGAATTATGCATCGTCGGCCGAAGCATTAACCGACGTACTTCGTCTGTCTCGCGGTATGACTTACAAAAGCGCCCTAGCCGGCTTGCCACTTGGTGGCGGTAAAGCAGTTATTATCGGCGACGCTAAAACAATTAAAACACCAGAATTAATGCGTGCCTATGGTCGTTTTGTCAACTCGCTCAGTGGTCGTTATATCACTGCAGAAGATGTGAATATTCGTACCAGCGATATCGCCTACGTTGCTGAAGAAACCAGCTACGTTGCTGGTACTGCTGAGAAAGCAGGTGACCCATCACCGCATACTGCGCTTGGCACTTATTTAGGTTTAAAAGCTGCCGCTAAGCATAAATTCGGTAACGACAACCTCAATGGTGTGAAAATAGCTGTTCAAGGCCTTGGCGCAGTCGGTTACGACTTCGCTGAATACTGTGCTAAAGAAGGCGCTCAACTGTTCGTCACCGATATCAACGAAGAAGCTTGTCAGCGCGCAGCCAGCGAGCTAAATGCTACTGTTGTTGGCTTAGATGAGATTTACGGCCTTGATGTCGATGTCTATGCGCCGTGTGCACTAGGTGCAACCATTAATGATGAAACGCTAAAGCAAATGAAAGCGAAAATTATTGCTGGTAGCGCCAACAATCAGTTAGCAACGCCAGCCCATGACAAAATTGTGATGGATATGGGGATTTTGTACGCACCTGATTACGTTATAAACGCCGGTGGTGTTATTCACGTATGTAGCGAAGCGGCGAACATGAGTCGTGAAGAAACCGACAAACGTGTGCGCGATATTTACGACACCTTAGATCAAATCTTTACGCGTTCGGCTGCGGAAAAGCGCCCGACGGGTGAGATTGCCGATCAAATGGCTCGTGAAGTGATTGCCAAAGCGAAAGCTGCGCGTTAAGCGCAGTTTTCAGCTAACCATTGAAGCGGGTGTAACGCCCGCTTTTTTGTGCTCATTCGTTTGACTTGCGAGCGACAAGAAAACCCTGTTGCTAACGTGATAACTTCTGATTTTTCAACCTTAGTACGCCAGCTCATATCGTAGAGCGTGCGGCTTACCTGCTGATTCTCAATTTCGTGGCCAAACGTGCCGGCCATACCACAACATCCTGTTGCTTCAAGCTGTAACGGAATTTGCCAGAAATTAAAAATTTGCTGCCACTCTTTCGCTGCTTTTGGCATCGCGGTTTGCTCGGTGCAATGAGACAGCAATTGTAACGAATGCTGCGGTGATCGCATCGCCAATGCTGAAGCATGTTCAGGTAATACATCCAACAACCACTGTTGTACTAGCTGAACGCGATAATTAAGTGGTTGTTTGGTGTAATCACGATATTCATCATGCAAACATAACACCGTTGAGGCGTCTAATCCGACCATCGGTATCGTTAATGCGGCAACTTGATTTAACTGGTTAACCACCGTATCCACGGTACGACTAAACTCAGTTAAAAAGCCTTTCACATGTTGAGCTTTACCGTTTCCTTTAAATGCCAGCAGCACGGGTTTGTAGCCCAACTGTGCGGCGATTTTCCCGAAAGCTTCTAGCAAATCGGCTTCGTAGAAACTCGTGAACGGATCTTGCACTACCACCACGCATTTCTGACGCTCATCTGCGCTTAGTTGCGCCAACTGGCTTTCATCTAACTGTGGCCATTGGTGTGCTTTCCAACGCATTGTTGCCGACGGAACAGATAGTTTCGGTGCATCAACATACCCAAACCATTGACGTGTCAGCCAAGCGCTCAGCGGATTATGGCTGATGAGGTTGCTCATTCGTGGCCACTTCGCCATAACCCGGCCAAGTGATTCGACATTCTTAACCAAATAATCTTTGCTCGGGCGACGATAGAGACCGTAATACCACGCTAGGAATTTAGCTCGGAAGCTCGGCACATCCACTTTCACCGGACATTGACTGGCACACGCTTTACAGGCCAAACAACTATCCATGGCGGCCTTAACTTCATGATTAAAATCAAACTGTTCTGAACTTGGAACTTGTTTCAAGAACTCCGTACGAGTTTTCAGAGGGAATCCTGATGGATCAAAGTGTTGCACGGCGTTCAAACGCAACCATTCACGAATAAGTGTCGCTCGCCCTTTGGGTGAATTACGCCGATCGCCAGTTGCTTTAAACGACGGACACATCGCTGAATCGGCTGCATAGTTAAAGCAGAGTCCATTGCCGTTGCAGTTCATTGCCGCTTGATAATCATCACGCACATGAATCGGTATTTGCCGATCAAAGTAACCACGTTTAGTGGCATCGACTGAAACAAGTTGTGCATCGGATCCCCAAGGGGTACAGATTTTGCCAGGGTTTAAGCGGTTATCCGGGTCAAAGACAGCTTTAATTTTCTGTATTTCTTGATATAACGCTTCGCCGAAAAAGCTGGGCGCATATTCCGAGCGATACCCTTTACCGTGTTCACCCCACATCAAACCACCATATTTAGCGGTTAGAGCGGCCACTCGGTCACTTATTTTACGCAGCAACACTTCATCTGCGGGGTCTGTCATATCCAGTGCTGGGCGCACATGTAAAACGCCGGCATCAACATGACCGAACATGCCATAATGCAACTGATGCTCATCGAGTAAGGTTCGAAATTCGGCGATAAAATCTGCCAACTGCTCAGGTGGAACTGCCGTATCTTCAGCAAACGCAACTGGTTTTCGGCGCCCTTTCGTTGCGCCGAGTAAACCCACTGCTTTCTTACGCATCGCATAAATCGTTTGGATACTTCGCGCATCGCGACAAATCTGATAGCCAATAAGGCCTAACTCAGGCTCCCCTTGAATTAGCTCATCGAGCGTCTTCGTTAGCCAATTCACTTTGTCATTGATTTCAGCGTCGTCTACCGCGGTAAATTCCACCATGTTGATGCCACGCATCGGTTTATCTGGCACATCCTGAAGTTGCTCTGCTACTTGATGCCAAATAATGTCGTTACGCGCTAGATCTAAAACATTACTGTCTATGGTTTCGACCGAGGTTGCTCTTGCTTTGACTAAAAACGGCGCGTTACGTAATGCGGCATGAAAATCACTGTATTTCACGTTCACCAGTACTTTGTGCCGTGGAATAGCCGTCAGGTTCAAGCGCGCCTCAACAATACAAGCTAAGGTGCCTTCTGAGCCCGCTAACAACCGCGAAATATCAATCTGTTCACGAGCTGGATCGTAACAATGCTTCAGATCATACCCAGTTAAAAATCGATTCAATGGCGGAAACTTTTCATCAATTGCAGCACGCTGCCCAACGCAAGTTGCGATAGCTTGGCGATAAATTGCCGCTTCTAAACTATCTCCGGCAGCAATCTGTTCCGCCTCGGCTAAAGGCTTTGGTGCCGTGGTGATGCACTCACCGTTTAGCAAAACGGCTTTTAATTCAAGAATATGGTCGCTGGTTTTTCCATAAACTAATGAGCCCTGCCCGGATGCGTCGGTATTGATCATACCGCCAATGGTGGCACGGTTACTGGTCGATAAATCTGGTGAGAAAAACAGATCATATGAACGCACAGCATCGTTCAAAGCATCTTTAACGACGCCGGTTTGGCAACGAACCCAGCTGGCTTCCGCATCAATTTCGAGTACTTGATTAAAATAGCGGCTTAAATCGATGACAATACCAGCAGTCAGCGACTGGCCATTCGTGCCGGTGCCTCCACCTCGCGGTGAAAACTGAATACTACGAAAGGTATCTTGTTGGGCGAGCGAGAATGCTTGTTGCACCGCCTCAGTAGTCCGCGGGTACAGCACGGCTTGCGGTAACTGCTGATACACACTGTTGTCAGTTGCCGCTATTAAACGGCCGCTATACGAACCGTCGATATCACCGTCAAAGCCAGCCCGCTCAAGGGCTAACAAATAGTTTTGATAAATGGTTTCGACGCGCGTTTCACGCCGTTCAAAGGCTGTAAATACCGGTAATACGTGATCCGAATTCGACATAAAACGCGCTCGTTTATTGCATGTATCTATTAGGCGTGATGCTCAGCTAGGTACAACCAAGTCTCAACCACCGTATCAGGGTTCAACGATACAGAATCGATGCCTTGCTCAACCAACCACGCAGCAAAGTCGGCATGATCCGATGGACCTTGACCACAAATACCCACGTATTTGCCTTTTTTCTTCGCGGCTTGAATCGCCATGGCTAACATTGCTTTTACGGCTTCGTTACGCTCGTCAAATAAATGTGCGATGACGCCAGAGTCGCGGTCGAGGCCCAAGGTTAATTGGGTTAAATCGTTTGAACCAATCGAGAAGCCATCAAAAATATCAAGGAACTGCTCAGCTAACAGCGCGTTAGATGGTAATTCGCACATCATAATAACGCGCAAGCCATTTTCGCCCTGTACTAAGCCTTGTTCTGCAAGTAATTCAATGACTTTGCGGCCTTCTTCAAGGGTACGTACGAATGGAATCATCACCTCAACATTGGTCAGGCCCATATCATTACGCACGCGTTTAATCGCGTCACATTCCATCGCGAAACAATCACGGAATTCTTCTGAAATATAACGTGACGCACCGCGGAAACCGAGCATTGGGTTTTCTTCATGTGGTTCGTACTGACGTCCGCCAACTAAGTTCGCATATTCGTTCGATTTGAAATCCGACATACGAACGATAACGCGCTCGGGTGAGAACGCCGCTGCTAAGGTGGCAATACCTTCGGTAAGCTTACCAACATAGTATTCGCGTGGGTTTTCGTAACCTGCCATGTAACCACGAATTTGCTTTTGTAATTCAGGGCTCTGTTGGTCGAAGTTCAACAGCGCTTTCGGATGCACGCCAATCATGCGATTGATAATGAACTCCAAACGCGCTAAACCGACGCCGGCGTGTGGCAAACTGGCAAAATCGAAGGCGCGATCAGGGTTACCAACGTTCATCATAATTTTTAACGGTAAGGCTGGCATGTCGCCAACATCTGACGTGGTCACATCAAATTCTAACTCACCTTTGTAGATGTAACCGGTATCACCTTCGGCACACGATACGGTGACTGGCGTTCCGGCGGCAATTTTATCCGTCGCATCACCACAACCAACAACCGCTGGAATACCTAATTCGCGCGCAATAATAGCTGCGTGACAGGTTCTTCCGCCACGGTTGGTGACAATCGCTGAAGCACGCTTCATGATTGGTTCCCAATCCGGATCGGTCATGTCCGTAACCAAAACATCACCCGGCTGCACCTTGTCCATCTCTGAAATATTATTGAGAACACGCGCAACACCCGCGCCAATCTTTTGACCGATAGCACGACCTTCTGCCATCACGTCACTTTTTGCTTTCAATGCGTAGCGCTCAAGCGCTTGACCCGTTTTGTTCGACTGCACGGTTTCTGGTCGGGCTTGAACAATATAAAGTTTGCCGTCGATACCATCTTTCGCCCATTCGATATCCATTGGACGACCATAATGCTGCTCGATAATCACCGCTTGGCGAGCAAGCGCTTCAACTTCGTCGTCAGTTATCGAGAACTTGTCAGACAATTCTGCAGGGATATCGACAATTGAGGTTTGCTTGCCGTGGTCCGTTGCATCGGAATAAATCATTTGGATTTTTTTGCTACCCAAATTACGACGTAATACCGCTGGACGGTTCGCTTTGAGCGTTGGTTTATGCACATAAAACTCGTCAGGGTTTACTGCGCCCTGCACTACCATTTCACCCAAACCATACGATGAAGTAATGAAGACGACTTGATCAAAGCCTGACTCGGTATCAATTGAGAACATAACACCAGAAGCTGCAATATCACTGCGTACCATGCGTTGAATGCCCGCTGAAAGCGCAACACCACGGTGGTCATAGCCTTGGTGAACACGATAAGAAATTGCGCGGTCATTAAACAGTGAGGCGAATACGTGCTTGATCGCTTCCATGATCGCATCAATGCCGCGAACGTTTAGAAACGTTTCTTGTTGGCCCGCAAATGATGCATCTGGCATATCTTCTGCGGTAGCCGAACTCCGAACAGCAAAACTGACTTCATCGTTACCACCGCTCAACTGCTCGTATGCAGCACGAATGGCTTGATCTAGTTCAGGCTGGAAAGGGGTTTCGATAACCCATTGACGAATCTTTTTTCCGGCTTCTGCCAAAGCTTTCACGTCATCAGTATCAAGATCGTCCAAAATTTCATGAATTCGTTCATTCACGCCACTTTGCTCGAGAAACTCATTGAATGCTTCTGCCGTAGTTGCAAATCCGTTTGGCACATCAACGCCAGCGCCTGCCAAATGACTTATCATTTCGCCAAGCGATGCGTTTTTACCGCCCACGCAGCCGACGTCATTCATCCCTAATTGATCATACCAAAGCACATAATCTTGTACGTTATTCTGCACGTTGAGTTCCTCGTGGAGTTTTAGCGTGACACAGTCACTTAATTGACTGCCCGGATGGCAATGTATTTTACACACTGGGGCGTCACAAGTTAACATCTTATCCACTTTTATCTGCAAGGATTACTGCCAAAATGCGCACAATTTTTTACATTTCCGATGGCACAGCCCTAACTGCTGAAGCATTTGGCAAAGCCATGCTGTCGATGTTCCCATTAAAAGTCATCCATAAAACCCTGGCGTTTGTCGATACCATTGAAAAAGCAGAGCTGGCGGTCAATAAGATAAATCAAGCGTATCAAGAGTCTGGCGAGCGCCCAATTATCTTTCACACCTTTGTGAGTATTGATATTAAACGCGTAATTACCTCGTCAAAAGGCAGTTGCTATGATTTTCTTGATTACTTTGTCGCGCCACTAAGTAAAGAACTCAACATGGCTGCTCAGCCCAAAACCCACCGTACTCACGGCATTCAAGAAAATAACGATGTCCGGGAAAACTATGATTTTCGCATTGATGCAGTGAACTACACGTTAGCGAATGATGATGGCAGTAATGTTTCCGATTATGACGAAGCAGACATTATTTTGCTCGGCGTTTCGCGTACAGGGAAAACCCCAACTAGCCTTTATCTCGCGCTACATTATGGGATCAAAGCGGCAAACTATCCGTTAACCGAAGACGATAACATGGAGAATTTACAGTTACCTAAAGTGCTGAAACCTTTTCGACATAAAATTTACGGATTAACGTTAGATCCGCAGCGCTTGCATGAAATTCGGAGTAAACGACGCGAAGGTAGCCGCTATGCGTCAATGCAACAGTGTCGATACGAGTTGCAGGAGGTCGAGAAGATGTACCGCCGCGAGGCCATTCCATTTCTCGACTCAACCCGTTTTTCTGTGGAAGAGATTGCTGCGAAAATTCTTGCAGAAACCAATCTCGAACGGCACCGCTTTTAAGCGCTGCCGTCTTGCTCCGCGCTGGCATCAGCGCGAGCATTGGTGCTTTCAAAGATTTTATCCGCCGACGCTGCGACAAACCCAGTATACAATTGGTTTGGAGCAACTTCGTAACGTTTAGCGAACTCATAGAAACAGCTTGGAACAACCTTTTCCATATCGCTAAAACGCACTGCTGTGTGGTCGGCCATCGTCGATGATTGCTCGAGAAAAACCTCACGCGAACCTTTAATTTCACCACCAGAGGTATTCAAACGGAAACCAGCTTGTTTCAGCGTTTCATTTACTTGCTCAAGTGATTCGTAATCTGGTAGCTCATTTACATTGACTGTGAAGTGGTTTGCACGGAAACCAAACGCCGCCATCCAAGCTGCGTATTCGCTTTCTTCCAGTAATTGTTCGTAATCGGTGCTACTAATTTGCCAATGTGCGCCTGAGTACAAGAACTCTGGCTTAGCCACTTCATCAGCATCAATTTGTGCAACCAACGACTTCACAATACGTTGTAACTCTGGCGAAAACTCCTCAACGAGCAATTCAGAAATAAAAATCTTCGGTAAGGTTGGATCACTATGTTCAAAATGCTTCGCTACAAGTTTTTTCGCTTCAAAAGCATAGTCACCGCACGCTTTGTAACCCATCGTTTCAAAATGCTTCGCCAGTGTTTCTAACCGCACAGGGGCTAAATTAAAGGTACGAAAAGCAACGTGATCATTAATAATTGAACGACCTTGGCCAAGTACTTGATGTACTTTTGCAGCCGAAGGTGTCAACTTAATATAGTCATTCCATAAATTGTCAAAAAACTGCTCAACAGTGTGTGACATATACAACTAAACCTCGAAAATGTCAGAGTTAACCGCGGCCTTGCCGTGCATCTTTCAGCGACTCAGCAACAAGAAACGCCAATTCTAACACTTGATCAGCATTCAGGCGAGGATCACATTGTGTGCGGTAACGCTGTGTCAGATCACGCTCACTAATTTGATACGCGCCACCAGTACATTCGGTAACATCCTCACCGGTCATTTCTAAATGAACGCCGCCTGGGTACGTGCCTTCCGCCTGATGCACGGCGAAAAATTGACGTAGCTCTTGGTGAATCGAATCAAAATTGCGCGTCTTAAGGCCATTTTCAGCTTTAACTGTATTGCCATGCATAGGGTCACTTGACCAAACCACATGGCGACCTTCCGCTTTAACGCGACGCACTATAGCAGGAAGCGCTTCAGCCAAAGTATTCGCGCCCATACGCGTGATTAATGTCATGCGCCCTGCTTCGTTATTCGGGTTCAACACATCAAGTAAACGAATAACATCGTCTGGATGCGTTGTTGGACCAATTTTCACCCCCAGTGGGTTGTGAATGCCACGCATGAATTCCACATGTGCATGATCGATCTGCCGCGTTCGTTCGCCAATCCAAACCATATGCGCGGAGCAATCATAAGGCAGGCCGGTTAATGTATCGGTACGCGTTAACGCTTCCTCGTACGGCAGCAACAATGCCTCGTGTGAAGTAAACAACTGAGTTTCATGAATAGTGGCGTTGCTCTCGGCATTTATACCTAACACTTCCATGAACTTCAATGCCGACTGAATTTGTTCCGCAACCCGCAGGTATTGCTCTTTCAACGGATTTGCTTCAACGAAACTCATGTTCCATTTGTGTACCTTGTGCAAATCAGCTAAACCACCTTGAGCAAACGCGCGCAGCAAGTTCAAAGTTGCTGCCGAGTGGTGATAAGCATTAATCATTCGCTGCGGATCAGGTTCGCGAGCTTCAGCAGTAAAATCAGCACCATTAATAATATCGCCGCGATAACTCGGCAACGATACACCGTCAACTGTTTCTAGGTCGCTAGACCGCGGTTTGGCGTATTGACCAGCCATACGTGCAACTTTGGTTACTGGACAGGAGCCGGCAAACGTCAATACAACCGCCATTTGCAAAATAACTTTGAAGGTGTCGCGAATTTTCGGTGCGGTAAAGTCACTGAAAGTTTCCGCACAATCACCGCCTTGTAACAAGAAGCCATGACCTTGGCTAACTCGGCCTAACTGGCCGCGCAACGCACGAATTTCCTCAGCGAACACCAACGGCGGGAAGGTTTTCAACTGCTGCTCAACCTGCTGCAACGCGGTCTTCGACGCATAATTCGGTTGTTGCTGAATAGCTTTATCCCGCCAGCTACGGGCACTCCAATTAGTCATGACATTCCTTAAATAATTATAAATTTTCTAATGCACGAATACGTTTGGCAAGTGGTGGATGACTCATAAACAATTCACTAAAACTGCGCTTACTTTGAATTCCAAACGCCATCATCGAGCCATCGAGGGTCGATTCTTGTGCACCTTGCAAACGACGTAACGCAGCAATCATTTTTTGCTTACCAACCAAACTTGCTGAACCAGCATCAGCTCGAAACTCGCGTTGACGTGAGAACCACATCACAATAACACTTGCCAAAATGCCGAATACTAATTCAAGCACCATAACGATACCAAAATACGCTAAACCACCGAGGCCTTGGCCATTTTGCGAGTTACTGCGCGTTGCGTTATCGATGACGCCTGCAATTACCCGAGCGAAAAAGATAACAAACGTGTTCACAACACCCTGAATTAAGGTCAGCGTCACCATATCACCATTAGCAATATGACTCACTTCATGTGCCAGTACCGCCTCAACCTCATCTTGGTTCATTGAACGTAGTAACCCAGTGCTCACCGCAACTAACGAGCTATTCTTACTCGCGCCGGTCGCGAATGCATTGGGTTCTGGCGAATCATAGATAGCTACCTCGGGCATTGGAATGCCGGCTTTTTGCGCTTGCGCCGCGATCGTATTTACAAGCCATTGTTCAGTGCCATTGCGCGGTTGATTAATCACTTGGGCACCTACCGAGCGTTTAGCGAGCCACTTCGACATCGCCAACGAAATAAAAGCGCCACCAAAGCCAAACAGCGCAGCAAATATAAATAATCCTTGGTATTGGGTCGGTTCGACTCCCAGCGCAGGGAGCACGAGATTCATCACCACACCCAAAACGAGTAAAATCGCCAAGTTTGTTGCTAAAAACAGAGCAATCCGAAACATTTCTCAAAACCTCACAATGACCTCAACGGATACCACGATTTATAAGGGCGTTAGCCTTGAAATACAAGGCTTTTAGAATGTTTTTTGATAACTATTTTGATACCCTTTCACAACCAAACCTTTTGCGAGCCGAACGAAGGAGAAAAATCAATGGCTGACGCTCAAATTCTATTACTAAGCAGTTCAAGAGCTGGCGACAGCGACTACCTTGCTCCATGCATCAAACCTATTACTGCGCACTGCGGCCAACGTCGCATCTTATTTATTCCCTATGCTGGCGTCGGCTTCTCTCATGCCGCTTACACCGAGAAAGTGCGCGCAGCACTCGCTCCAGCTGGCATTGAGATATACGGAATTGAGTCGGAAACAGATCCCGTTACTGCTATCAAACATGCTGAAGCTATTATGGTTGGTGGTGGAAACACTTTTCAGTTACTTGCCAAACTGTATGAAAATAAGCTGATTGCACCTATTAGAGCAGCAGTAAAATCAGGCATCCCCTATATTGGTTGGAGTGCTGGCTCAAACATCGCCGGTTTAAGTATTCGCACCACGAACGATATGCCGATTATTGAACCACCCTCGTTTCAAGCATTAAATCTTGTTCCTGTGCAGTTAAATCCTCATTATACCGATTATCAACCACCAGGCTTTCATGGCGAAACCCGCGATCAACGTCTCGGCGAGTTCATGGCAATCGAGCCGAATACGCCGATTATTGCAATTCCTGAGGGTGCTTATCTGCGCATCAACGGTGCTCAAATGCACTACTTTGGCGATGCACCAGGTTATGTTTTTAAGGGCGGTATTAAACAACCAATAATGCCAGAGCAAGCCTGTTCTCAATGGTTATAAATGTAGCATTGCCAGGTTAAGGTGTTCCGCAAGTGTCGCTTCATCCAGGTTTGAGTGAAACGGCACTTCGCCTATACAAGGCGCATCGATCATCCGCTTCAGAGTCTCTAAATTTTCTTGGTAATGTGCCATTTGAGCTTTCTGTGGCTGATTCGCAATCCATCCTGCTAGTTTTAGACCGCTTCGTTGTATCGCTTCTACCGTCAATAAAGCGTGATTCAAACAGCCAAGTTTCATACCGATAACCAACAACACCTGAGCTTGTAATTGTTTAGCAACGTCAGCCAGAGATTCTTTTTCGTTCAGTGGTACAAGCCAACCACCCGCGCCTTCTATCAGCACTAACTCATGTTGCTTGGACTCATGTTCGGCAATCATTGCAGAATCAAGTTTGGCGATTATGTTGCTTACGGTTGGCTCGCTTTTTACTTGCGAGGCGGCAATGTGGGGTGCAATTGGCGGCGCATAACAATATGGGTTCACTTTGGAGTAATTTTCATGGTTTAACTCAATAGCGCATGCGTTCATCAGGTTTAACGCATCACTATTGCGCAATTGTCCATCAACCAACTCGGCACCAGCTGCAACAGGTTTAAACGGCCAAACTCGATACCCTTGACCACGCAGTGCATGTAGCAACGCACTTGCACAGGTAGTTTTCCCTGCATCAGTATCGGAGCCCGTCACAAACAAATATGCCGGCCTTTTAATTCCATTATTAGCAATCATGATTAATCTTTAGTTAATTTAATAAAGCCTATTGTCCACATTAATGGCAGCGCGCCGTCACTAGTGCGATGAGCCTCCATAGCGGTTTCAACCTGGCTAAAACTCTTTTTGGTCAGCGCTTGTTGAGGCTGTGGTTGGTAGTTGGCACCAATGCCTTTGAGGTCATACAACATGCCACGCACACTTTGGTATGGCACCGTTACTTGCTCAACCTCAAATTGCACAGTTACCTCATCAAGCGAACTGAGAATATGTTGTAAGGTTGCGGCTGTGTAGAATCGGTTGTGCCGTGCGGCGCCAGTATATTGCTTAAAGTAATCAGCGAGCGGTAATAATGATCCCGCTAACACCGTGCTGGCAACGATACACCCCGAAGGACGTACTGCCTGAAGCCAGTGATTTAATGTCGCCGCCAAATCATCAGCCCATTGCACCGCAAGGTTTGCGTAAATTGTATCAATAGATGCAGCGCCAAACGGTAATTGCTCAAGATCGGCTCGCAGCCATAGGTTACTAGGATAATTGCGTTGCGCCTCACTCAGCATACCTGCAGCGATATCAAGACCAATGTAGTCATTTGTACGCGCCAGCAGCGCATCTGTATTTACCGCAGGGCCACAGCCGATGTCCGCTGTCACACCGGTCGTTACAGGTAACCAATCGAGTAACTTGGCCGCACACCAACGTTGTAAGCCATTATGATGCTGATAGGATTGTGCGGCGCGACTAAAATACGCTGCTATCTTTTGTTTATGCGACGGCTCTTGAAGCGAGTGAACAGAAATCACGAGGTTATCTCTGCTCTATCCAGTGAATCTCGACTTGCAACTAAAGCTGCTACGAGATGATCAATTTGAGCTCTCGAGTGCGTTGCAGCAATGGTCATGCGCAGTCGTGAGCTTCCTCGCGGCACGGTTGGCGGACGAATCACGCCACATTGAATACCATGGGTCTTTAGCGCTTGCCCCCAAGCCATCGCTTTAGCATCCTCACCAACAATCAGTGTTTGAATGGCGTGATGGCTATCGCCAATCGGCAAGCCATGCAGTCGACAGCACTCACGAAAATAACCAATATTATCGTTTAAGCGCTGGCGAAGCGTTGTGCCTTCCGTATTTGCCACAACATCAATCGCAGTGCTTACGGCAAGTGCTTGCGCAGCCGGCATCGCCGTTGAATAAATAAATTCTCGCGCATGATTCGTTAAATAATCAATAATTAGCGATGAGCCCACAATTGCGGCCCCCATAACGCCTAACCCCTTGCCAAACGTAATCGTTAGTAATGGTACTTGGGCCGCAGTAAGCTGTCCTGCCACGCTGCGACCGTCATCACCACAAACACCAATACCGTGTGCATCATCAATCCACAAGTCAGCCTGCAACTGCGCGAGTTCGGTTAATGGCGCCCTATCACCATCCATACTGAAAACGCTCTCGGTTGCTAATAAATTCGCTTCCTTTGGCAACAACAACTGCTTCGCGTGAGCCACATCATTATGATGAAATCGCTTCCAATGATCGAAATGTCGCACCCCATCAATCAATGAGGCATGACTTAGTTTGTCCAGCACGACGCGTTGATACATTGGTGCCAACACGTGCATCGCGCATTGATTTGCGGCAAACCCACTACTAAACAACAACGCATCTTCGCGTTCCAACCATTGCGCCAGCTGTTCACGCAAATACGCATGCGGCGCTTGATAGCCACTAACCAGCGGCGAAGCCCCACTGCTAGTGCCATATTGATGAATACCTTCGGCATACGCGGCTTTAACCCTCGGGTGCGAGGATAGCCCGAGATAATCATTGCTTCCGAATTGCACTTCGCTCGATTGACGTTGTGTCAACGTTCGATATCGATGCTGCTGACGCAATTGATTCAGTTGAGATGAAAGCTGATTCGCAATATGCATAAACCCAACAGGCCTACTCAACTGACTTCGTAATAACGCACAGGTTGCTGCTGTTCAGCGACAGCATCAGAAATAACCGCTTCATGAACATCATCGCTGTAGTCTTCGTGCGCCAATGGCTTTAATCCAAGCCGCTCAAACAGCGCCAAATCACGATTGGTTTCAGGGTTGGCAGTGGTCAGCAGCCGTTCGCCATAAAATATCGAGTTTGCGCCCGCCATAAAACATAATGCCTGCAATTGGTCATTCATGCTTTCACGCCCGGCCGACAAACGCACAAAGCTTTGCGGCATCAAAATTCGAGCTACCGCGATAGTTCGCACAAATTCAAACGGATCGAGATCATCCAGTTCGGCAAATGGTGTTCCTTGCACTTTAACCAACATATTTACCGGCACACTCTCTGGGTGCTGCGGTAAATTAGCCAATTGCGCCAATAAGCCGGCGCGATCACGACGACTTTCTCCCATGCCAACAATGCCACCAGCACATACTTTCATACCCGCATCTCGCACATTTTGTAACGTCGACAATCTATCGGCGTACGTACGAGTAGAAATAATCTCGCCATAAAATTCCGGGGAGGTATCTAGGTTATGATTGTAGTAATCAAGACCAGCTTGTTTCAGAGCTTGCGCTTGTTGTGGGCTTAACATACCTAACGTCATACAGGTTTCTAAGCCAAGCTCTTTCACGCCTTTTACCATTTCAATTACATACGGCATGTCACGGTCTTTGGGGTTACGCCAAGCGGCGCCCATACAAAACCGACTTGCACCTTGTGCTTTTGCCGCTCGAGCTTCTTCAAGAACTTTCTCAACTGCCATTAACCGTTCTTTGTCCACATCGGTACGATAATGCGCACTCTGTGGGCAATATTTACAATCTTCAGGGCATGCACCTGTTTTAATCGACAATAAGGTACTCACCTGTACCGCATTGGCGTCGAAGTTGGCGCGATGAACTTGCTGCGCTTGAAACAATAGATCGTTAAAAGGTAGCGCAAAAAGAGCCTCAATTTCATTGAGTTGCCAGTCATGGCGAATGACAGCCGACATAGTTAGATCCTTGGATACAACGTTTAAAAATAGTGATTTGATATTGCACAGGGTACGGAGTTTACCTAGACTGTCAACTTTATTTAACTCATTTAAATTACAATCGGTTATTATTTAATCAATGATCACAAATAGCGACTTGCAGTTTGATCGCCAACACATCTGGCACCCTTACACCTCCTTTAGCGAGCCACTTCCGGTGTATCCGGTTGAAGCGGCTGAAGGCTGCGAATTAATTCTTAGCGACGGTACACGATTGATTGATGGAATGTCGTCGTGGTGGGCGGCTATTCACGGTTACAACCACCCGCAACTAAACCAAGCCGCGACTGAACAAATGACAAAGATGAGTCACGTGATGTTTGGTGGTATCACCCATGAACCAGCAATTCGGTTATCGCAAAAGCTCGTAGAGTTAACACCAGCCGGGTTAAATCGTGTGTTTCTTGCCGACTCCGGCTCAGTTTCCATTGAAGTCGCGATTAAAATGTCGGTGCAATACTGGTTTAGTCGCGATCTTCCGCAAAAGAACAGAATGGCGACCATTCGCGGCGGGTATCACGGTGATACCTTTGCCGCAATGTCGGTGTGTGATCCCGTCAATGGCATGCATAGCTTATTTAAAGGTAGCCTCAGAGAGCAGCTATTCGCCCCTATTCCGAATATCGCGCCCGAACAACCGTGGCACGCTGATTATTTAGTCCCACTGGAAAAACTTCTTGAGCAGCATCAACACGAGTTAGCCGCTTTGATTTTGGAGCCAATCGTGCAAGGTGCTGGGGGGATGCGTTTTTATCACCCTGAATACCTGCGCGGCGCGCGCAAACTCTGCGACCAATATAATGTGTTACTGATTGCGGATGAGATTGCAACCGGGTTCGGTCGAACCGGCAAGTTATTTGCCTGTGAGTACGCCAACATCACGCCAGATATTATGTGCCTCGGTAAAGCATTAACCGGCGGCTATCTAACGCAAGCAGCCGTGTTATGTAGCGATGATATCTCCGAGACTATCAGTCGAGGTCCTGCAGGGGGCGCATTTATGCATGGCCCTACCTTTATGGGCAATCCGCTCGCCTGTGCCATTGCCTGTGCCAGCATTGACGTTCTGCTTGATAGCCCATGGCAGCAGCGAATTCATAACATTAACGCGCAGCTTCAAGCGGAACTTGAACCTGCACGACACCTGCCGAACGTAGCCGACGTGCGCTGCTTTGGCGCCATTGGCGTCATCGAGATGAATCACGCAGTGGATGTCGCCGCTGCACAACGCTTATGTGTGCAGCACGGCGTATGGATTCGACCATTTGGGAAACTGATTTACGTGATGCCACCGTTTGTTATTCGTCCCGAACAACTCAGCAAAATCACCCAAACCATGTGCTTACTCGCGGCGTCGGTGTGATTTTCGCTTGAGTCTGGCGCAAAGCAAGGTAACATATCAGCCTATTTTATTCTTATACCTTAACTAACGGAGTTTGTAGGCCCATGTCCTTCGCTACAATTGTCGATGTTTTATCGGGAAAAGTTGCCGTTGGTGATGAAGTAACTGTACGCGGTTGGGTTCGTACCCGCCGTGATTCAAAAGCAGGCATTTCATTTATCAACGTGCATGATGGTTCGTGTTTTGACGCTATTCAGGCGGTCGTACCGAATAATCTCGATAATTATGACAATGAGGTTCTCAAACTGACCACCGGATGCAGCGTTGCCATCACCGGTATAGTGGCTGAAAACGCAGGTAAAGGTCAAAGCTACGAGATTCAAGCCACAGCCGTTCATGTGTATGGCTTTGTGGAAGATCCGGATACCTATCCGATGTCGCCAAAACCGCATTCAATGGAATACCTGCGTGAATTTGCACATCTACGCCCGCGCACCAATATTACTGGTGCAGTCATGCGCGTACGTAACTGCTTAGCACAAGCATTGCATCGCTTTTTCCATGAACGCGGTTATTTATGGGTAGCAACACCGATCATTACCGCTTCCGATGCCGAAGGTGCTGGTGAAATGTTCCGCGTTTCTACGCTGGATTTAATGAACCTACCGCACGCCGATAATGGCGGTATTGATTTCAGCAAAGACTTTTTCGGAAAAGAAGCGTTTTTGACGGTTTCTGGTCAACTTAATGGCGAAACCTACGCCTGCGCATTGTCAAAAATCTATACCTTTGGCCCTACTTTCCGTGCCGAGAATTCGAATACAAGTCGTCACTTGGCCGAATTTTGGATGGTGGAACCTGAAGTCGCATTCGCCGATTTAAATGACATCGCCTATTTAGCCGAAGACATGCTGAAATACTGTATCAACGCAGTTCTTCAAGAGCGTGCTGACGATATGGCATTTTTCCAACAGCGTGTTGATAAAGGCGTACTTGACCGCCTAAATCATGTGGTTAGCAACAAGTTCGTGCACATGGATTACACCGACGCGGTTGAAATTCTGCAAAACTGTGGGAAGAAATTTGAGTACCCGGTTGAATGGGGCATGGACCTGCAATCTGAGCATGAACGCTACTTAGCTGAAGAGCATGTCGGTGCGCCGGTCGTTCTAAAAAACTATCCGAAAGATATTAAAGCTTTCTACATGCGCCAGAACGACGACGGTAAAACGGTTGCGGCAATGGATGTGTTAGCACCAGGTATCGGTGAAATCATCGGTGGTAGTGCGCGCGAAGAGCGTCTAGAACGCCTTGACGCGCGTATGCATGAACTTGGTCTACCAACCGAAGATTATGGCTGGTACCGCGATTTACGTCGTTACGGCACCGTGCCACACGCCGGCTTCGGGCTTGGCTTCGAGCGTTTGGTGACTTATGTAACAGGTATGGGAAACATCCGTGATGTCATTCCATTCCCACGTGCACCAAAAACTGCCGATTTTTAACGAAACGAGCGTGCCGATAAAAAACCAGCTTCGGCTGGTTTTTTATCTTATTGAACTCACTGCCAGAACTGAACTTTACCGGTCAACTCCTTATTGGGTTTGATCGGTGTTGGTACCGCCGGTGTGCCTACATACAAAAAGCCGACAATAACATCATCTTCGCTTAATCCAAGTTCGGTTTTCACCAACCCTGATTCAGCGTACCAACCTGTCCGCCAAATAGCGCCAAGCCCCTGCGAAAATGCCGCTTGCTGCAATAATAATGTCGCACAAGCCGCACTCGCTAGCTGCTCATCACGTGGTACTTTATCGTGTTGTTGGTATTTCATCGCTACCGTAATCACCATCGGCGCTCGTAATGGTAGTTGGCTTGCTTGCACGCATTGTGCTTCCGCCTGACCTTGCGCAACGGCCGCGCGTTGGAAAATCTGGCCTAACTGCTGACGCTTTTCATCACTAAAAATAATAAAATGATACGGCATTAGCGCCATATGATCGGGCGCTCGCGCCGCAGCTTTAAGCATCAATTCAAGTTGTTCGTTCGTCGGGCCCGGTTCAATTAAGCGGGGCATTGACGAGCGCGTTGTTAAAAGTTCCAATGCGTCCATAACATCCTCAAAAAAGTAGAATTTGGCTTCCTCACCAAGTTTTCGATAGCTTAGCAAATGATCACGCTCTGTTACATTGTCTTACTAGTTTCTGAGTAATTTCTGCGGTAATCTCCTAGCATTACTACTCAATTTGGGATTGTTTTATATGAGCGGGATCGCTTCAGTCTTCAAAAAACTTTTTAGTCTCATTAACGTTATTCGCAAAATCATTGTAAACATTGTGTTTTTCTTGGTTTTGCTCGTCTTTATTGGTCTTTTCGCAGCCGATGAAGAACCTATTCGTGTGCCTGACAACGGTGTACTGGTGCTCGAATTAAACGGTCGCTTAGTTGAAGAAAAAACGTGGGTTGACCCGGTCGACGCATTCTTTGACGAAATGTTAGGCGGTAGCGGGAAACCAGCCGAAGTTCTGCTGCGCGACGCAGTGACTGCCATTGAGCAAGCGGCAAACGATGACCGCATCAGTGGCATTCAATTAAAGCTCAGCAACTTCGCCGGTGGTGGGTTGAATAAAATGAATGTTCTTGGCGAAGCACTCATGGCCTTTCGTGAAAGTGGCAAGCCAGTTATCACTTACGCCGACGCTTATAGCCAAGACCAGTACTACGTTGCAGCCCACGCCGACAAAATTTATTTAAACCCGTTGGGTATGATGATGTTTGAAGGTTATGGCTCATACCGGTTGTACTTCAAAGAGCTACTCGAAAAATTAAAAGTGAGCACGCATGTATTTAAAGTGGGTGCCTATAAGTCAGCGGTAGAACCGTATACGCGTAACGACATGTCGGACGAAGCTCGTGAGGCCAACAAGATTTTGTACGATGAGCTTTGGCAAACTTACATAGCAGATATCGCAGCGCTGCGCGAACTAGACCCTCGCGTACTATCTGGCGACATGGACGATTTCTTGGCCGCTGTGACTGACTATGAGAACGATTTTGCACAAATGGCTGTCGGTACTGGTTTGGTAACAGATTTATATTCTCGTGAGCAATTCCGTCAGGAAATGATCAGCCTAACCGGTCTTGATGACGATGAAAAAAGCTGGCGCCAAATCAACCACGATAACTATTTAGAATCGTTGAATGGTCAGGCGTATCAAGAAGAAACGAAAGAACGCGATAACATTGCGATCGTGGTCGCACGTGGTGTCATTGTCGATGGCCATCAGAAAGCAGGCATGATTGGCGGTGATAGTACGGCTGAATTGCTTCGCAAGGCGCGTTTGGACGATCAAGTCAAAGCCGTTGTGCTGCGTATTGATAGTCCAGGTGGCAGTGGTTTTGCTTCAGAGGTTATTCGTCAAGAAGTGCTCGAATTACAAAAAGCCGGCAAGCCAGTTATCGCCTCAATGAGCAGTGTTGCTGCATCGGGTGGTTATTGGATTGCTGCAAGTGCCGATGAGATATGGGCTGCACCAGAAACCATTACTGGGTCAATTGGCGTATTCGGCATGTTCTTTACTTTCGAAAACTCACTGGCAGAAATTGGCGTCCATAACGACGGTTATCACACGACCAATTTGCCGGTGCTTGATGTGACTCGCGGGCTTGATGATGGCGGTAAGCAACTTGTGCAGATGAGCATTGAAAAGTTTTACCGTGATTTTGTCAACATGGTCGCTGAAAGCCGCGATATGAGCTACGACGAAGTTCATGCCGTTGCGCAAGGCCGCGTTTGGACAGGTAATCAAGCTCAACAATTTGGACTCGTTGATGAACTCGGTGAACTAGATGATGCTATTCGTGCCGCGGCGCAACGAGCTGATGTCGTCGAATACGATGTTGAAGTGATTGAAGCTGACTTATCGGCGCGCGATAAATTCATGCGTGACTTATTCGGTCAAGCCAGCACTTGGGTACCAGCTTCGGTATTCGAAAAAAATCACTCACCGATTGAAATGGAATTGCAACGCGTGTGGCAGGAAGTTAAATTACTAGATAAATTTAACGACCCGAACGGTGTTTACGCACTGTGCGAACTATGTCCACTGCAGTGATTCATGACTAAAAAACGTATTTATGTCGCCTACACGGGCGGAACAATTGGTATGCAAAAGTCGACACAGGGTTACATCCCTGTGTCTGGCTTTTTAACCGAGTGCGTAAAACGCATGCCCGAGTTTTATCGGGACGAAATGCCTGAATTCACCATTCACGAATATGACCCGTTAATGGATTCATCGGATATGTCCCCTGCCGATTGGCAACACATCGCCGAAGATATCCAAAGCAATTATAATGACTACGATGGTTTCGTGATTTTACATGGTACTGACACCATGGCTTACACGGCTTCCGCGTTATCATTCATGTTTGAGAATTTAGCCAAGCCGGTCATCATTACAGGTTCGCAAATTCCACTAGCAGCATTACGCTCAGACGGTCAAACCAACCTTTTGAATGCCCTATACATTGCTGCAAACTATCCAATTCACGAAGTGGGTTTGTTTTTCAACGACACCCTGTATCGTGGTAACCGTGCAACGAAGGCGGATGCCAATGGCTTTAATGCATTTGCATCGCCAAATTTTGCGCCGCTCCTCAAAGCTGGCATACAAATAACTGTTGATGCCGGAACCATTAAAGACATCGGGCACGAACCGCTACGCTTAACATCCGTAACGCCACAAGCCATCGGTGTCGTGACGTTATATCCAGGTATTTCAGCAGTAATATTCGATAACATGCTGCAGCAACCAGTAAAAGCCCTTATCATGCAAAGCTATGGCGTTGGCAACGCCCCGCAAGATCCCAAGCTTCTCGCCAGCTTGCAGCGCGCGATCAAGCAAGGTACGGTCGTGCTTAATTGCACACAGTGCTTCAAGGGCAAAGTCAATATGGGCGGCTACGCAACCGGCAACGCACTAGCGCAAGTCGGCGTTGTTAGCGGCCACGATATGACCATTGAAGCAGCGCTTACAAAACTACATTATTTGTTATCGCAGAATTTGTCTCAGCGTGAAATAAATAATCTCCTTGAAACTAACTTACGTGGTGAATTAACCGCTTAAGCCGAATAACAACAGAACAACAAGAATAAAAAATATGGCTCTTAAATCTCCTGCTTTTTCATCTCGTATCGGTTTCATTCTTGCCGCAGCCGGCTCCGCTGTTGGTGTTGGCAACATTTGGGGATTCCCCACCCAAGCTGCACAAAACGGCGGTGGTGCATTTTTATTGGTCTATCTCTTGATGGTTGCCCTACTTGCCTATCCAATGCTGGTTGCTGAGCTAACTATTGGCCGTATGCGCCAACGTAATCCAGTCGAGGCATTACGAGCGCTTAGCGAGAAACCTTTTTGGCGTGGCTTTGGAGCATTTACCGGTATTGTTGGGTTAACTGTGCTCTCGCTAATTCTAAGCTTCTACGCCATTGTTTCCGGTTGGCTGCTCGCGTTTATGTTTGCGCCATTAGCCGAGTTGCTAGGATTTCATAGTGCAGCCACTTGGTTGACCGATTTTGGTGTTGAGCGCAATTTAATCATGATGGTCTTGTTCCTTGTGCTTACCATTCATGTCGTGCGCTCTGGCGTAACTGACGGCATTGAGCGTTGGTCGCGTCGCCTTATGCCGTTGTTGTTTGTTCTGCTGATTGCCATGGCGCTTTACATTCTAACGCTGCCTGGTGCTATTAACGGCTTAAAAATGTATCTCACGCCTGATTTTGAGCAGGTGACGAATCCAAACCTTGTGATCCGAGCGATGGGGCAAGCATTTTTCTCGCTCTCTTTAGGTGTTTGCTGCATGATGACCTATGGTGCTTATCTCTCAAAAGATGAACACCTCCCGAAAACCGCCGGTTGGGTTGCCGGACTCGATACATCTGTCGCATTCTTAGCCGGTCTACTCATACTGCCTGCGATGTTTGCCGCGCAAGAACTCGGTGTTGTGATTTATGACCAAGCTGGACAACTATTATCGAGCGACACACTGGTATTCAACGTGTTGCCGGCTATGTTTGATTCGATGGGATCAGCTGGATTATGGGTAGGACTCGCCTTCTTCGCACTAATGGTAATCGCTGCAATTACTTCATCTATTTCCATGCTCGAAGCGCCGGTCAATGCACTCGTTGAGGAAACAGGTCAACCACGTGCGCAAATGGTTTGGGTTGTTGGCGCGACAATTGGTCTTATCTCAGCCATTATTATTTATAATTTTTCCAGCCTATTTGGCGCAGTAGTAACCTTTACAACCGTATACATGCAACCGTTGCTAGCACTTGTATTTGGTTTGTTACTAACGTGGATTCTTCGCCAGCATTTTTTGCTTAAAGCTCTTCAAGAAGGCGCGCCTGAAATTGATAAAACTTGGTTCTGGAAAGTTTGGCCATGGTACGTCAAATTCATCTGTCCAATATTGATTTTATTAGTCATATGGCGTGGATAAAATTCATTCACCCATTTGAGTTAACCTTTTGTTTTATAATTATAAATTATAGACAAAAAAATGCTCGGGACGAATCCAAGTTGTCCCGAGCTTAGGGGAATGGCTCAAGGGATTGAGCCGTGCGCTAACTCGATAAATGTCGAGGGTAAGATCTAGTGTAGATCGTTATTTTTAAAATGCGAATTTTTTGTGTAAAAAACGTACAAATTTATGTTCGCACTCGTTTAAACAACGAATAGAAGTTATGGGTGGTTACTTCAGCCACTTCAGATAAGGTCACGCCCTTCACATCCGCGACACATTTCGCAACGTCAGCAACAAAAGCTGGCTGATTTTCTTTACCTCGATGCGGTACCGGCGCCAACCAAGGACTATCAGTTTCAATTAACAGGCGTTCAAGCGGTAACGCTTTTACGACGTCACGCAATTCTGTGGCGTTGCGAAACGAGGCGATTCCTGAAATGGAAATATAAAAATCAAGGTGTTCAATTGCTTGCTGCGCCATTTCTAGTGATTCGGTGAAACAATGCAATACACCACCACAACGCTCGGCTTTACCTTCACGCAGCATTGCGATGGTGTCGTCGCGCGCATCGCGCGTATGAATAATTAATGGTTTGTCTAATTCATTCGCAAGATCAATATGATAGGCAAAACTTTCTTGCTGCACGGGACGACTTTCTGGGTCGTAATAATAGTCAAGGCCGGTTTCACCAATGGCAACGACCTCTGGCAATGCGGCCCATTCTCGCAATTGCGCTTTATCTAGTGGATGCTTGGCGACATAGAGTGGATGAACACCACAAGTAATACTGATGTCAGAAAAGCCAGCTACTTTCTCGCGCATTGCCGGAAAGTCATCAAGCGTCACGCCAATACAGAGCATGTGTTGAACTTGAGCTGCACGAGCAGCTTCAACAATGGCTGCAAAATCGCCATTAAAATTTGCTAAATCAATTTTATCAAGATGACAGTGGGAATCGACAAACACAACAACTCCAAACTCAATGATGCATTACATGGTAGCGGTCGGTGTACCGGTATTACCAATAGCCGCTAACTTTGATTCAATCATGTTTTTTAACATGGCTTTATCATCAATAAATTGCACACCAACGCCCTGCTGTTCCGGACGTCCAGGCTTAGAAGGCGCTAACCACACAACCTTGCATTTCACCAATACTGAGTTTTGTTCACCAAACAAACGCACTTCAAGTAAAAACGCATCCCCGATTTTCAGCGGTTCATCGGTTGTCAGAAACAACCCGCCACCTTTAATAAATGGCATGTAATAACGTCGCAATTGCGCTTCAGTGCCAAGCACAATTCGTTTCTTTGGTAACTCTGCTTCAGCGTCAGCTGCTACGGTCTGTGTATCCATTGTAACCACTGTTGTTGTAATAATAATGGTAGGTTTAAGCCGGACTGTTCACGTGTAATTTTGCGCAAATTATAACATAAAGCGAGCCAACCGTTTAATGTTGTAACAGATATCTGCTCTCGTTGCAGCCATTCCTGTGCGGCCAGAGTAAGCTGCGGGTAGTGTAATCGTTGTTGCGCAACCCGCTGACGGATACGGATGAGTTCTTGCAACCAAGCCAATGAGGCTTCGAGCCATTGTTGCACATCATCTTTCTTGGGCTGGGGCCACGCTGTTTCGGATATCATGGCGTTGGCGATAACTTGAACGAAGTCGACCGGATCTGCCAATTCGCCATTCAATGCCGCTAAGGCTGTCAATGGAGCTCCCGGAAATTGCTGACTACGAACCCGCTCAGCTTCCGATAACGTTCGCCCCAATTGCTGTGTTAACCAATCTTCTACGGCTGTTTGACTTGGCTCGTGAAAGGTATGTAGGCGCATACGACTACGCAACGTTGGTAACAAGTCGCTGGTGCGTTCAGGGCTGAGTATCAAATAGGTATTTCCACTCGGCTCCTCGAGGGTCTTTAACAGCGCATTTGCCGCTTCAATCGTCATGCGATGAGCATCCTTAATCCACGCAACTTTGCTTCCGTGCTGACTCGCTGTTTGTTGTAGCTGCTGCGTTAGCTCACGAATTTTATCAACCCCGATGGCTCGATTATCCTCACTCGCTACTTCGTAATAATCTGGATGCGTACCTGCCTCCATCAACAAACAACTTTTACATTGACCGCAAGCTTGTTTCTGT
This sequence comes from Pseudidiomarina marina, assembly GCF_044807045.1. Lineage (NCBI taxonomy): Bacteria > Pseudomonadati > Pseudomonadota > Gammaproteobacteria > Alteromonadales > Idiomarinaceae > Pseudidiomarina > Pseudidiomarina marina. The sequence goes on from NZ_CP085233.1 coordinate 1,755,791, forward strand.
GGCTGTAGGCAAAGCAAAAATTTCACCAGAGTCTGTGTATAGGCCTCGGCACCTACCCCTTTTCTATCAGGAATACAATGAGCATGACCAAAGCGCTGATTGTGATAATCAGCAACCAATTGCCGCCAGGGTTCACGTAACCAAGGTAAACTCATTTCTTACCCATACTCATGAAATAAATGTTGCTCAAGTTGATTCAATAAGTCGCGATGAACATCGGCCATCGCTTGGTTGCTATTCACGACACAAATATTTGGCTCATCTTGAGCAATTTGTAAGTATCGTTCCCGTGTTCGCTCGAAGAAGGCAAGATCCTCTTGTTCGATACGGTCAAGTTCACCGCGCTCACGAGCGCGCTCCAATCCCTGTTTCGGATCAACATCTAAAAGTAGCGTTAAATCTGGTACGAAATCGCCAAGTACGAGCTGACGAAGTGTTGTTAGTTTCTCATCACCGAGTTGCCTTCCACCACCTTGATAGGCACGTGAGGATAAGTCATGACGATCAGCTATGACCCACATGCCCTTTTGCAATGCTGGTTTAATTACGTTTTCCACTAACTGGGCGCGGCTCGCGTACATGAGCAACAATTCAGTCTCTGCGGTTAAGCGCTCTTCCCAGTCTTGCTTTACTAACGCTCGAATTGCTTCAGCTAATGGCGTACCACCGGGTTCGCGTACTGTTTGCGTTGCAATGCCTTTAGCGTGTAAATGGGCGACCACACTGGCAATTGCTGAGCTTTTACCGGCGCCTTCTAATCCTTCAATGACAATAAATTTGCCCAGTGGCATTAACCTTGATTCCTTTGGTAACGATTTACTGCACGGTTGTGCTCAACAAGTGTTTTTGAAAACACGTGTCCACCAGAACCATCAGCAACAAAATAGTAATAATCGGTTTGTTCAGGGTGCGCCGCGGCAATTAAGCTTTCACGACTTGGCATCGCTATTGGTGTTGGTGGCAAACCATCAATGCGGTAAGTATTAAATGGCGTCAGCTCACGTAAATGTACGCGCGTTAAATTGCCATCGAAATTTTCGATCCCATAAATAGTTGTCGGATCTGACTGCAAACGCATACCTTTGCGCAGTCGATTTATAAATACTGAGCTAACCTTGCCACGCTCACCACCAATACCCGTCTCTTTTTCAATGATAGAAGCCATAATAAGCAACTCGTACGGCTTTTCATAGGGTAAATCGCCACTTCGTTGGGCCCAAATTTCTGTCAGCTCGGATTGCATTCTTTGGTAAGCTTTTACCAATATATCGATAGCTTTGGTTCCGCTCGTATACTTGTAGGTATCGGGATATAACAACCCTTCAAATGAAGTATGCGTGGTTCCTAAACGCTCATTTAAACGCTCGATAACCGTTGCGAGATCTGCACCTTGGTCGTTAATGGTCAATCGATCCGCCTGACCAAGAATCGATAACCATTCAGCGAATGTTCTTCCCTCAACCAAGGTTACCTGAAATAAATATTGTTCACCCTGACGTAGTTTACGCCAGACATTCGCGACGTTATCGCTCGGATGAATTTCGTAGACACCAGCTTGCAAACGTTGTGGGATATCGAACAAACGACTAGCAACATAAACAGGGGTAACACGAATATCGGCACCTTGCGTATTGAGCTGCTCGAGAATAGTTCGCGCATGCATACCACGCTTCACTTCAAACAAAATCGGTTGCTCGAGATCAAGGGGTTGCTGTAGTTGCTGATAGCTATACCCTAGCCCGGCCACAATTGCAGCAGCAGCTATAACGGTAAAGCCTACGAAGATTTGGATAAAACGTTTAAATACCACGTGTTCACAACCTCTGGTAATCCTTGCTGCGGTAATTGACGCGAGCCAATTTGGCCTATCGGACGCGGCCCTAACACAGTATTGCACACAAAGGCTTGGTCAGCCGATATCAAATCGTTCCAAACCGCATTGGTGGGTATTGCTTTAGGTAACACCGCAGCACAAATTTCTGCTTGCATGATACCGGCAATGCCGGCGTTTTTTAACTGCGGAATCCGCCAGTTAACGCCATCATACCAGAATAAATTGCTACTGATCGCCTCTACAATGTGAAGGCTACTATCGCACACAATCAAGTCATCAACTTGGCGTTCAGTGCGCTCCTGTGCCAGCAATACCTGCTCGAGGCGATTTAGTGTTTTCAATCCGGCCAGCCGCGGTTGAATTGCTAGTTGAAATTCAGCTTGTTCAACGTGTAGGGCTCGTTGTTGCCATGTCGGTAACGGAGCCGTCGTCACATACCAATTGACTGACCCATCGACCGACGGCGCATAGCCGCGTTCACTATAACCGCGCGTGACAATTATTTTGACTACACAATTAGGTTGTTGTTGCACAATGCGCTGAAACAGCTGTTCGATTTCGTGACGAGGTGGTAATGCCATTCCTAAGCGCTGACTGGCTTCAGTTAAACGCTGCCAATGACGGGGCCAAAATTCAGGTTGACCGTGACGTATTACGAGTGTAGTGAAATGCCCGTCGCCAAATTGTAGGCCACGATCAAGTGCGGGTTGGGAAATAGGTTTGCCGTTATGCCACATACAAAAAAGGCGGAATTCTCATTCCGCCCTTCTCGCTATATCTGCTTAGTCGTTTGAGTGGCTTTTTACATACTCAATCGCAGCTTCAACAGTTCTGATCTTCTCAGCTTCTTCATCTGGAATTTCAGTTTCAAATTCTTCTTCGAGAGCCATTACTAACTCTACGATGTCTAATGAATCTGCACCTAGGTCATTTTCGAAAGAAGCTTCTGGTTTTACTTCTTCTTCTTTAACACCTAGTTGTTCAACGATGATTTTTTTAACGCGTTCTTCAATAGTGCTCATTGTATATATGTCCCTTGATTTTAGGTCATGAGTTCAAAATTGGGCTTAGTGTAGTGAATGCGACGGCAATAATAAAGCAAAAAATGGTCCAACCTTGACAGGTCATACCCCTTGGCTTGTTTGCCGAAGCAAAAATTGCCGTCGAATTCATTTACACCATGGCCATTCCGCCATTAACGTGAATGGTCTCACCCGTAATATACGCAGCGCCTGGCGATGCTAAAAACACCACAGCAGCTGCAATTTCATCAGGTTGTCCTAAGCGCGCTGCCGGAATATTGGCAAAAATCGCTTGTTTCTGATCGTCTGTCAACGCCTTCGTCATATCCGTATCGATAAAACCTGGCGCTACGCAGTTCACGGTAATACCGCGCGCCGCAATTTCTTTTGCTAATGCTTTGGTAAAACCAGCCAACCCAGCTTTTGCAGCACAGTAATTAGTCTGCCCTGGGTTTCCGGTAGTTCCCACCACCGATGAAATATTAATGATACGGCCTTGGCGACGTTTCATCATGCCGCGCATCACGCCTTTACTCAAGCGGTAGACCGATTTCAAGTTAGTGTCCATGACACTATCCCATTCATCGTCTTTCATACGCATCAGTAAGTTATCACGGGTAATACCCGCGTTATTTACCAAAATATCGAGCTGACCATAAGTGTCGTCAATATATTTTAACACCGCCGCAACGCTAGTTTCATCGGTCACATTCAATGCAACGCCTTCACCATCAGCACCTAAATAATCGCTAATCGCTTTCGCGCCACTCTCGGTAGTTGCTGTACCAACAACTTTTACGCCGCGGGCTGCAAGTTGCTGCGCAATCGCTTTACCAATACCTCGGCTAGCACCTGTAACCAAGGCCACTTGGCCATCAAGATTCATTAAATCAGTCATATTATTTCCTTGCTGCAATAGCGTCGACCGTATTTACGGCGTCGCCTTGAATCGATTTATCGATGCGTTTGGTTAAGCCAGTTAATACTTTACCTGGACCAATCTCGTAAATTTCAGTCACACCCTGCTCGGCGAGATATTGGATTGTCTCGGTCCAGCGTACTGGCGAATACAATTGGCGAACTAACGCATCACGAATTTCATCAGCTTCACGTGGCGCAGATACATCAACATTGTTGACCACCGGCACTTGAGGGGTATTCACTGTTAGTTTACCGAGCTCAACCGCAAGTTGCTCAGCAGCAGGCTGCATCAACGAACAATGCGATGGTACGCTCACCGGTAACGGTAGCGCACGTTTCGCCCCCGCTTTAATACAAGCTTCTCCTGCGCGTTCGACGGCGGCTTTATGACCGGCAATCACCACTTGGCCTGGCGAATTATAATTAACCGCCGACACCACTTCATCACCGGCAACTTCCGCACACGCCTGTTCAACTAACTTATCCTCTAAGCCGATAATTGCGGCCATCGCACCAATACCGGCAGGTACCGCGCTTTGCATAAATTCGCCGCGTTTAGCGACTAGCACAATCGCATCTTCAAAAGCTAAGGCACCAGCACAAACCAATGCGGAATATTCCCCTAAGCTGTGCCCAGCCATCATTTCTGGCGCTGGCACACCTGCCTGCTCTAACACGCGGTACAACGCCACACTGGCGGCTAACAGCGCCGGTTGCGTGCGCTGCGTTTCGTTGAGTTGCTCTGCCGGTCCAGCTTGCACCAACTTCCACAAATCGTAACCGAGAACCGCGCTAGCTTGGGCAAATGTCTCTTCGACGACAGGATACTGCGTCGCGACATCCGCTAACATACCAACGGCTTGTGAACCTTGCCCCGGAAAAACATAAGCTCGCATGAATGCTTCCTTATTAATAATCAATCAATGCTGAACCCCAGGCGAATCCGCCGCCAAAGGCTTCTAATAATAATTTCTGACCGCGCTGAATTCGACCATCACGAATGGCAACATCGAGTGCAATCGGCACCGAAGCTGCCGACGTGTTGCCAGTATATTCTAACGTCGTAACCACTTGTTCCATTGGCATTTTCAGCTTCTTTGCAGTTGCTTTAATAATGCGCAAATTCGCTTGATGTGGCACTAACCAATCAAGATCTGAAGCCTGCATATTATTGGCGGCTAAGGTATCAACCACCAATTCACTCAGCTTACTTACCGCAACTTTAAATACCTCGTTGCCTTTCATATACATCCAGGCTTCACCCAATTGCTCAGGTGAGGTACGCGACAAATGGTTCACGCCTAAAAGATCAGCAAACTCGCCGGCACTGTTCAAGTGCGTGGACATAATACCGGCGCGATCACTTGCTTCAAGTACGACGGCACCAGCGCCATCACCAAATAGTACCAGTGTATTGCGGTCGTCAGGATGACACAACCGCGATAAAACATCTGAGCCGACCACTAATACTTTTTCATACATGCCACTGCGAATGTATTGATCCGCCACACTCAAAGCAAAGATAAAACCTGAACAGGCCGCTGCAACGTCAAATGCTGGAATATTATTTTCGGTAAGAGCCGCTTGAATTTCGCAAGCAACGCTCGGGAAAGCGCGCTCACCCGACGTGGTCGCCACAATAATCAAATCGAGATCATCGGCGTTAATACCTGCCGCTTGTAACGCTTGACGTGCAGCTGCAGCGCCCATCGTTACGGCACTTTCAGCTGGCTCGGCAATACGGCGCTCATGAATTCCTGTGCGTTCAACAATCCAGTCATGGCTTGTATCCACACGCTGTTCTAGCATAGTGTTGGTCAGGCGCTGGGCCGGTAAATAATGGCCAGTTCCTGCGATTACTGATGGCATAATAACGTTTATTCCTGCTCTAACAGAACTTGTTCTACTCGATCACGAATTCGTGTTGGTAGATCGCGTTGAGTTTCTTCCACGGCTTGCTCAATGGCACTATAGAATGCGCGCGCATTAGCATCACCATGGCTTTTTATAACCACTCCACGCAATCCTATCAAACTCGCGCCATTGTAGTGGTCGGGCTTCAACCAATCCCATGAGCGTTGTAAACGTTGATAGAAGAGTTTCACGAACCACCGGGTTAACCAATGGGCATGAATATTTGCTTTGATATTGTTCAATAAAAGTTCAGCTAAACCTTCGCAGCTTTTCAATGCGATATTGCCGACAAAGCCATCACACACAATCACATCTGCTTTTCCAGCGAATAAATCATCGCCTTCAATAAAACCAATATAATTAATATGGTGCGATTGTTGCAGCAAGGCAGCAGTGGCTTTCACCACATCATTTCCTTTAATTTCTTCCTCACCCATGTTCAGCAATGCGACTCGCGGTTTGGCAATGCCCAGTACTTCTTGAGCTGCAACCGAGCCCATCACGCCAAATTGGAATAGCGTATCGGAATCGCAAACTGGGTTCGCTCCTAAATCAAGCACAAACGCTGAACCGCCCTGCTGTTGCGGTATCGCAGACATGAGTGCGGGTCGCAATACACCGGGTAAGGTTTTTAAGGTGAAATACGCTTTTGTCATCAACGCGCCGGTATTACCTGCGCTAACACAGGCTGCAGCTTCTTCGGCAGCAACAAGTTCTAAGGCAACACGCATTGATGAATCAGGTTTAGCGCGCAGTGAATAACCGGGCTTATCGGTCATGGTCACAGTTTGACTCGCGTGCTTCAACGTCACCCGCGAATGAGTCGCTAACTTAGCTTGAGTCAGTAATGGAAGGAGTTCTTCTTCGTCGCCGACGACCAAAAAATGAACGTCAGGAAATGCATCTAACGCCCTTTGCAGGGCGTCTATAACAATTGAGGGGCCATGATCGCCCCCCATTGCATCAAGTGCCAGTGTTGTCAGTGTGGCCATTGCCTCACTTTCCAATGCTGGTTACTTGTTAACTACTTTACGGCCTTTATAAAAACCATCAGCTGTTACATGGTGACGACGATGCGTTTCACCAGAGGTAGAATCAACCGACAGTGTAGGGCCGCTCAGTGCATCGTGAGAACGACGCATGTCGCGCTTCGAACGACTTTTCCGATTCTGTTGTACAGCCATTTTACGCTATCTCCTAAGTTTATTTACGCTTTAATTCTTGCAACACCGCAAAAGGATTATCCTTTGCTTCCGGCGAGTCATCAATGACTCCCCATTTCATTGCATTACTATCTACCCGACATTCGCGCTCGTCGTGTTTTACCACCACAGGCATTGCCAATATCAGCTCATCTTCAACAAGTTCATGCAGATTAACTTCACCGAGTTCATCCAGTTCAATCGGTTCGTATTCCTCTGGCATATCGGTGGCCGTTTGCCGCCGTGTTAGCGGAGCATATATAAATGTGCTCTGCAACGGCACCGTCATTGGGTCACCACAGCGTTCGCAACTTGCTTGCACAGTAACTTGTGCCTCACCGCGAATGCGTTTAATGCCCTGCTCGTCGATATCAAAATTAAGTGATACATCAATATCAGGGCAGGCTTCCACCAACAACTCTTGTAAACGAACAAGCGACTTCCCCGGAACGATTCCGATATAAGTCAATTGTTTGCCGGCACTTTTAACCGGATCTACCGTAATCGGTACTCGAACCTTCTGCATAGGGCGCGAATGTTAAAGGATTAAACGGCTGAACACAAGTGGTTTTATTGGCTTTGCTCGCTGTTTTCGTCAACTAACGGATTAATTCCCCACTCGCGTAACATTGCGAGTAAGCGAATTAACGGCAAGCCAACCAATGTGTTTGGATCATCGCCATGCAAACGCGAAAATAAACTGATACCTAGCGCTTCACTTTTAAAGCTACCGGCGCAATTCAGAGGTTGTTCACGCTGCACATAGGCCGCTATTTCAGCATCGGATATATCGCGAAAGGTGACATGAAAAGGCTCAACTGCTGACTGTAGCCGCTGCTCCGCACTATCGTAAACAGCTAAACCAGTTAAAAACGTCACGGTTTTGCCGCGCATCATCTCCAATTGTTTTACCGCATTCTCGCTCGTACCCGGCTTGCCTAGAATCTTACCATCAACCACTGCAACTTGATCGGAGCCAATTAGTACATGCGCAGGATAGTCAGCGGCGAGCGCTTTCGCTTTCGCGATAGCTAAGCGCTCAACCAGATGTTCTGGCGCTTCTTGTTGCTGCGGAGTTTCATCGACAAGCGGTGCTGCGACAGCAAAGTTTTTCACCACTTTCTTCAGTAGCTCGCGACGAAATGGCGATGTCGATGCTAATACGATCGATGCAATCATGACGTTACTCATTAAGTTTTGTGTTCGTTATTACTGAGTTTAAACGTGGTCGTTCAGTTCACTCAGCTGGTCAATGATAGCTAATGGCTGATGATTTTGCAGACGCTTTGCGTCATGGGCGCCAAAGCTCACACCTATACGCGCCATCTGCGCATTTTCTGCCATGCGCATATCATGCACTGAATCACCTATCATAACCGCTTGATCAGTTCGGAATCCTGTTTCGGCTAGAATATCCAATAGCATTTTGGGATTCGGTTTTGATGCGGTTTCATCAGCACAGCGTGACGTATGAAACAGATGACGAATATCAGCCTCTTCCCATACACGTTCTAAACCATGACGCGCTTTACCGGTTGCTACCGCCAACGTGTAGCCTCGCTCACGCAACGTTTCCAATGTGTCGCGAGCGCCAGTGAATAGCGGAGATGGCGTAATATCATCGTGTACGTATTGCTGGCGATAAACCGTCATAAACTGTTCGAATTGCGAAGCCGACAATCGGCCAAACAACGTTTCAATCGCCGGTTCTAGGCTAATCCCGATAATTTCACGGACCGCTGTTACCGTCGGTTCAGGCAACTTTAAGATAGCTGCCGTGCGCTGCATCGACGAGACAATACGCCCCACCGAATCCATCAAGGTGCCATCCCAGTCAAAAATTACCAGAGGATACTTCATATAAATTTATGGCCACCTAATTGTTTTAATGTGCGTCGCAGCGTTTCATCTAATGGCGCATTAACCGTAATTTCTTTACCCGTTTGCGGATGTTTGAACGTCAATTTGTGAGCATGCAGAAATAAGCGATTCAGTCCTACTTGCTGCATGGCTTGGTCAAATTCGCTATCGCCATATTTCGGATCACAGGCAATTGGGTGCCCAGCATGCAAAGCGTGCACGCGAATTTGATGTGTACGTCCGGTAATCGGCGACGCCTCTACTAAGGTGCACTGCGTAAATTGTTCAACAATGCGAAAGCGTGTTTCTGACGGCTTACCCTCGGCATCGACACGAACGACGCGCTCACCTGACTTTAACGTATTCTTCAATAATGGTGCGGCAATAAATTTCACGTGCTTTTGCCAATGCCCACGCACCAAAGCAAGATATTGCTTATCCATGGTTTTGTTGCGTAACTGCTCGTGTAGGCTTCGCAACGCTGAGCGGCGTTTTGCAATCAGAATACAGCCGCTCGTTTCGCGGTCTAGTCGATGAACAAGTTCCATTTGTTTCGCATCGGGGCGCAGTGCACGCAAGCTTTCGATTAAGCCAAACTGCAAACCTGAACCACCATGAACCGCTAACCCAGCCGGCTTATTCATCACCATCAATACGTCGTCTTCGTATAGAATTTGATGTTGCAAGGCTTGCACTTGATCTAGATTGGCCGATGGTAACGGATTCGACTCGGCCACGCGCACTGGCGGAATGCGAATCACATCGCCCACTTGAAGCTTATACTCCGGCTTGACGCGTTTTTTATTTACCCGCACCTCACCTTTACGCAGAATGCGGTACACCAAAGACTTGGGTACGCCTTTTAACTGCGCAAGTAAATAATTGTCGATGCGTTGATCTTGATAACCCGATTCAACGGTTTGAAAACGCACACCTTGTGAAATTGTTGTTTGTTCGCTCATAGGGCGCGGATTTTAGCATGAGCTCTTGACAATGTTCATCTTGTATTTACAACGATTTTCGTGGGATAATCAGGAACCGGAAAAATCCGCACCGGTTTAACAGAGAGCGGTACATCATGCGCAGCTGATAAAAGCCCGCTATGATGCAAGAACAGAGAAAAATTTAACGCGTGGTTTGAGCGGAAAGCATCACTGCCAATTCATCCACCTCAGCTTACGACAGCTGGTTCACTTAGAACGGCATCGAGAAGTTGATGGCACGGAATATCGTTGGCTCATCTTCACCGAATTGTGTTTTGAAGATTGATTGAGTGCACCGCCTTTTATAAATCAAACCAAATTGAAGAACCAATGCTGCAACGCAGTATGGCCTTTACAAGCGCATTTCGGCTTGGTAACAAATTGCAAGTCTCACGTTTATACCAAGTAGTAAAACGGGGGATGTTAGGTGTTAGTTAGTAACCCTAATAGAAAACAATTCAATCTCGAAATAGCGATGGCGAACGCCTGTCGTACTGTGTTGTAGCCTGACATAACGAGCTACAACTAATGAAAAGAATGTTAATTAATGCAACGCAGCAAGAGGAATTGCGCGTTGCGCTGGTCGATGGCCAGCGTCTATATGATCTGGATATTGAAAGCCCAGGTCATGAACAGAAAAAAGCCAATATTTATAAGGGTAAAATTACCCGTATCGAACCTAGCTTAGAAGCCGCATTTGTTGATTACGGCGCCGAACGCCATGGCTTTCTGCCCCTAAAAGAAATTGCTAAAACCTACTTCCCTGACGGTTATTCGTTTTCCGGTCGGCCAAATATCAAAGATGTTATCTCTGAAGGCCAAGAAGTTATCGTTCAAATTGATAAAGAAGAACGTGGCCAAAAAGGCGCGGCATTAACGACCTTTATCTCACTCGCCGGCAGTTACTTAGTTTTAATGCCAAACAATCCTCGTGCCGGTGGTATTTCACGCCGTATTGAAGGTGATGAGCGCAGTGAATTAAAAGCGACACTCGACGCATTGAACTTACCAAGCAGCATGGGCTTGATTGTGCGCACCGCTGGCGTTGGTAAATCGCAAGAAGAACTTGAGTGGGACTTAAATGTTCTTTTACATCACTGGGATGCCATCGAGAAAGCAGCAAGCTCACGCCCTGCGCCATTTTTGATTCACCAAGAAAGTAACGTCGTTTTTCGCGCTATTCGTGATTACCTACGCCGTGATATTGGCGAAGTGCTTATTGATAACCAGAAGGTGTTCGAGCAAGTTCGTGATCACGTTACCTTAATTCGCCCTGATTTCGTCAATCGGGTGAAAATTTACCAAGGCGATGTACCGCTCTTTAATCATTACCAAATTGAAAGCCAAATTGAGTCAGCATTTCAACGAGAAGTTCGTTTGCCTTCAGGCGGCTCCATTGTTATTGACCCAACCGAAGCATTAACGTCAATCGATATCAACTCGGCCCGGGCTACCAAGGGTGGCGATATTGAAGAAACTGCGTTTCAAACGAATTTAGAAGCAGCTGAAGAAATTGCCCGTCAATTGCGTCTACGTGATGTGGGCGGCTTGGTTGTTATCGACTTTATCGATATGACCCCTACTCGTCATCAACGTGAAGTTGAAAATCGTTTACGTGATAGCCTCAAGCAAGACCGCGCGCGCATTCAAGTTGCGCGAATTTCACGTTTTGGCTTGTTAGAAATGTCGCGTCAGCGTTTACGTCCATCGCTTGGTGAAGCTTCAAATCATGTCTGCCCGCGTTGTAGCGGCCACGGTACCATTCGTTCAGCTGAATCTTTGGCATTGTCTATTTTGCGTTTAATTGAAGAAGAAGCGCTAAAAGACAATACCATTCAAGTTCAAGCGCAAGTACCAGTTACAGTTGCAACTTATTTACTGAACGAAAAACGTCAATCAATTTTCGATATTGAGAAGCGTCATGATGTCTCAGTTTTAGTGATTCCGAACCCACATCTTGAAACACCGCATTTCGATGTGAAGCGTTTACGTAACGATGAGCTAGAAGAAGCTAACAGCTTTACGTTAATTGAGAAGCCTGAAGATACCAGCACTGAAGTTGTTCTCAACAAAGACAAACCTAGTTTTGAAGAGCCAGCATTGAAAGGTTTACAGGCTCCGGCTGCACCAGCACCTGCGCCTGCTGCACCAACGAAGCCTGCCGCAAAAGCGGATACAGGCCCCGGTTTGTTCGCACGCTTAGGCAAGTGGTTAGCTGGCCTATTCAGCAGCGACGAAAGCAGCGAGTCTGATAAGAACAAGAAGTCGAATCAGCAACGTCGTAACAACAATAATCAACGCCGTAATAACCGCGGCAACAACCGTCGTCGCGGTAATAACCGTGGCCGCGGTCGCGATCAAGACAAAGAAACTACAGCGCCTGAGGCGGCTAAAGCAAGCGACAACAAGCCGAATAAGGACGATCAAAAAGAGCAGCGCAATGAGCGCGGTGGACGTCGTCGTGGTGGCCGAAATCGTAACAAGCAAAACGCTGAGCAAGATACCAATGTTGCGGCCAAAACGACTGAAACGAAAAGTACTGAGCCAGCAGCGACCGAAGAGCGTAAATCGGTTCCGAAGCAACGCCGTCAGCGTCGTAAGCTTGATCAATCGGTGCGTGTAATTGGCGAGAAAGCTAGTGAAAAAGACGTTGAAGCAGTTCAAACTGCGGCACAAGAAACTGCGCCACAGCCCCATGCGGAACAGCAATCAGCACCAGAAGCCAAGGTGACTTCGGATGCAGCCACTGCTCCGCAAGTTGAAGTGGTAACGTCTGAAGCGGTTCAGTCGGCACCGGCAACAACTGACGTACAAACAGATGCAGCCAACGACAACGCCGACGATAGCGACACGTCAACACCTCGTGGTCGCAATCGTAGCCGTCGTTCACCGCGTCATCAACGTGCTGCTGGCCAACGTCGCAAAGCAGAACAAGACCATGTGTCAAGCGAAGATGCTACAAATGATTCTGCAGAGACAGACGTTGCAGAGACGCCTGTGGTTGAAACTCAATCGTCTGAAGCTACCGCTAAGGTTGCAGAAGCGAAGCCGGTCGAGCAAGCCGAAACTACTGAAGTTTCAGCCGAGCCAGAGGTTTCTGTACCAGCAACTTCGGCCGAGGTAGAAGATGCTCCGGTTGATATTCCAGCAAGCAATGAAGCGGTTGACACAAAAGTTGAAGCAACAACAGAAGTTGTAACTGAAACAGAGGTTTCAACTGAAACCAACGTTCCAGTCGTTGAAGAAAGCAAAACTGATGAACAACCGGCTGAGCAAGTTGAAACAGCAGAGCAGTCACCTGTTGCTAAACCTGTCGCAGAGCAAGCTGAAACGAAACCTGCAGCGGTAACGAAGCCACATGTTCGTGGACGCGTCACAACAGCGCCGATGGCGAAAGCGAGTGCCGTAGAACGTAGCGGAAGCTTCACACCGCTAGCTATTGCATCTGGCGACGTACGCTTGCCATTCAATAAAGATGCTCGCGCTGCGAGTTTCACCGAAGCACGTTCCGTCACTTACGCAGAAATGACCAAAACCCAATAGTAGGCGGTCATTTTGTGCAGGATAAAAAAATCCCAGCTGTCATAGCTGGGATTTTTTATGGACGTTCACTTCTGTTTCGAGGAAACCTGAATTTACTTCAGGTTCTCTTCGAATAATTTGAAAATCCGACGATATTCATCCAACCAGCTTGATGGTTGACGGAAACCGTGCGGTTCTACTGGGAAAATAGCTGTCTCAAAGTCTTCTTTTTCGTGTTCGATTAAACGCTGCACTAAACGAACACTATCTTGGAAGAATACATTATCATCAACCATCGGCGAGTTGATCAACAAGGCATCTTCAAGACCTTCAGTGAAGTAAATTGGCGAACTGCGACGGTACGCAATTGGATCATCATCTGGCAGATTCAAGATATTTGACGTATAGCCCGTATTATAATGCGCCCAATCGCTTACTGGACGTAATGCCGAGCCAGCTTTAAATAAACCAGGCTCTTTAAACAAGGCCATAAAGGTCAAGAAACCACCGTAAGAACCACCGTAAGTACCCATACGATTCGTATCGACATTGGCGTTTTCTCCTGCCCACTTCGCAACATCAACTAAATCTTCAACTTCAGGCGTACCCATTTGACGATAAATTGCCGTACGCCAATCACGCCCATAGCCTTTTGAGCCGCGGTAATCCAAATCCAGAACAACATAACCTTGTTGGGTCAGGAACGTATGGAACATGAACTCACGCTGATAGCCTGACCAACCCGCATGCGCGTTTTGTAGATAACCGGCACCGTGAATAAACACGACCGCAGGATATTTCTCGGCACGATTCGGGTCATAATCTTTCGGGTAGTAAACACGAGTATAAATAGGATCCGCAACGTGGCTTGACGGCACAGGCACAATTTCCGGCGCTACCCAGTCGAAACTCATGAATTGTTCGGTGACCGTGTTGGTAAGGCGTTGCGCCGAATCACTACCAACAGCTTGAACATACAGTTCCTCTGGTTGCAATGCGGTTGAATGCTTGATCAATAAACGATCTTCTTGTGGACTCAATTCATAATTATTAATGCCGCCTAATGCGGTCAATTGTTCCAGTTCAGCATTATCAGTACGCACACGGTAAATTTCGTAATTACCTGGGTGCGGCTTATTGGCACTGAAGTAAATGAATTCACCATTGCTACTTACAGTCGGATCTTCAACAACATACTTACCCTGTGTGAGTTGCTTAGTTTTGCCGTTCAGAGGTTTCACATACAAGTGTGAATAGCCATCGGCCTCCGATTGGAACCATAAGGTGTCACTATTAGGTAAGTAGCCGAATTCATTATGGGTGTAGTTAATCCATGCTTCGTCGTGCAGGCGATCTTGGTTAACGAAACGCTTTCCGGCAAAATCGACCGAAGCAATCCATCGATCTTTATTATCCCACGCCTCTAACATCAACGCCGCTTGCTTTCCGTCATCGGTCCAACGAATCGCACCACTTTGCCAACCCCAATCCTGCATCAGCGTAATTGGACGTGGTTTCTTCTCTGATTGATATGTTTTACCCTCGGCCGCATAATTCTCACGGCGAACTTCAGCGAGTACATCTTCATCCCAACCAGGCAAGGTGTTGTAGGTCAGTTTCGTTTGCTCACCTGAACTCAAATCAAGTACTAAAATTTCATGCTCAACTGGCTTAGCGTCAGCGACACGTGAACGCACTGGCTCAGCCGCAATACGGCCGTCCTCTGTCACGTAATTAGGCATAATATCGCCATCTTCTCGCCACTTTTGCGGCGCGCTAATCGCAACAATGAGTTTATCGCCAGCTGGAGACAAACTGGTTGCTACAATTTGTTTGCCCTCACCCAGATAAAACGGTTGCGGTGCCAATGATGCATTTTTTTCTTGCAGTTGTTGCTGTTGCGCAAAACGATCTGCTTTGTTCTTGCGTTCAACTTGAACGAATTCAATCAGATCTTGTTGTTCGCGCGCAATAAAGTCTTTCGGTTCACTATTCGCCTTGGGTGCATCGCGCAATGCTAAAGAAGCAATTTGTTGGGTAAGACCAGTACGTGGGTCAACACTGAAAAAGTCATTTTCTTGACGATACGCCAAGTGCCCGTTAGTGAGAAATACCAATTGCGATTGACGCGCTTCATCACGAGTCAATTGGCGGGTTTCGTTCTTGGTTAAATCACGAACGAAAATATTACCTTCAAAGGTATACGCCAACAGTGATTTATCCGCATTGTAAATGCCATCGTTGTACGCGTAGTTATGCAATTTATCCAACGGAACTTGATGTGCTTCTTTATCGAGGGGTTGATGATACCAATCGCTAAGTTGTGAACCTTCGCGTTTTTGTTGATACAGCACACCGCTACCATCAAGCATCCAATAAGCATTGGTTGGCGAACGCGCCACCCAGTCCTGATCCGACATGATTTGCTTTAACGTCAACTCTTGACCAGCAATAGCCTGATTATTTTCGGCGGTCGCTAATACTGTCGGCGGGGTTGTTTGCTGTGGTGCTGTCGGCGCCTCGGTCATTGCGCACGAAGCACTCATCAAAGCCGCGGCAATCGCTATTGCAACTTTTGTTTTCATTGTTATGGTCCTTGTTAATCAAGCCTTATTGAACAACTCTATATTTTTATAATCGCTTCATTAAAACAAAATGCCCAGCAACTTACGAGCTGGGCATTCAATTTGTGCGATGAAGTTCAAGGTAATTGCGGTTAGCTTTCCGCATCCGGCTGCTGACTCGGATGCGCCTTGGCAACCCACGGTAGCTCAACCAGGCGCGCGTAGACTTCACGCAGCAACGGATACTCATCAAGAGGAATACCAAACCGCTCAGCGCTATACACTTGCGGAACTAAGCAGATATCGGCCATTGAAAAGTCATCACCGACGCAATACTTACCAGAAACCTCTTCTAAGTTGCGTTCAAATGCAGTGAAGCTTTGCCGGAACCAGTGCTGCAACCAGGCTTGCTTCGCACTGTCATCAGCACCCAGTTCACGCGCCAAATACTGTTGCACACGCAAATTAATTAACGGTTGTAATTCACTCGCGATATCTAACGAAAGCGCACGAATTGCACCGCGCTTTTGCGCATTTCCAGGCAACAATGACGGCGTTGGATATTTCTCATCCAAATACTCCATAATGGCCAGCGATTGATGCAAAATCACGCTGCCATCAACTAACGTCGGCACTAATCCATTCGGATTCAGCTGACGATACGATTGCTTATGTTGCTCGCCACCCTCTTTAATGAGGTGTACCGGAATATAGTTATAGTCTAACTGCTTAAAGTTGAGCGCAATCCGCGCTCGGTAACTGGCGCTTGAACGCCAGTAGCCGTAGAGCTCCATAATCAACTCCGCAATTATTCGTCAGATGGAGAATACTGCACCACTTTTTGGTCAATGCTGCCAAAAATACTGTGGCCGTGCGCATCTGTCATTTCAATTTTGATGGTGTCACCAAATTGCATAAACCCAGTGCTCGGCTGCCCGTCACGAATGGTTTCAATCATCCGAACTTCGGCAATGCAGCTATAGCCGACGCCGCCTTCAGCAATAGCGCTACCGTGATCGGTGCCTTGCTTGTTCGAAACAGTGCCTGAGCCAATAATCGCACCGGCACCCAAATGACGAGTCTTCGCCGCATGTGCGACTAGCTGCGCGAAATCAAAGGTCATGTCTTCGCCAGCGTTTGGTTTACCAAAAGGCTTGCCGTTATAGTAGCTCAACAATGGCAAATGCACCTTATTGTCGCGCCATTTTTCACCCAACTCATCTGGGGTTACCGCAACTGGTGAGAATGCTGATGATGGTTTTGACTGAAAGAAACCAAAACCTTTGCCTAATTCATTTGGAATAAGGCCGCGCAGCGATACATCGTTCACTAACATCAGTAAACGGATATATTGACCTGCTTCAGCAGCATCGACACCCATTGGTACATCGTCAGTAATGACCGCAATTTCACCTTCAAAATCGATACCCCAAGACGTATCCGCCATTTCGATAGCATCTTTTGGCCCCAGAAAGTCATCTGAACCGCCTTGATACATTAATGGATCGGTCCAAAAGCTTGGTGGCATTTCTGCGTTACGCGCTTTACGCACCAACTCAACATGATTCACATAAGCACTGCCGTCGGCCCATTGATAAGCGCGTGGCAAGGGCGATTCACACAAGCTCTCATCAAACGCTTCAGCGTCGTCTAGCTCGCCGTTGTTTAATGCTTGATAGGCTTGCTCTAGCTGCGGCGCTACCGCATCCCAGTCATCTAACACTTCTTGTAAAGTGGCAGCAATTGCGGGTACTGCGACTGCTTTCTTCAAATCGCGACTGACCAACATTAATTGGCCGTCACGGGTTCCATTTCGATACGTTGCAAACTTCATAAATCGTTATGCCTTTTTGTCGTCTTTGGCTTTCCAGCTATTTACGTAATCAGGGTTTTCTACGCTGGCACAAACATCGCCCATTTCAAGTGAATGGCGAGTATCGAGCATGACCGCAACTTCATCGGTAAACTTTTTACGATACTCTAAACCTGCCTGAAATGCCTTCGGATGAGGCCCGTGCGTGAATCCGGCTGGATGGAAGGTTACCATACCTTTATCGATATTATCACGACTGAAGAAGTCACCTTCATGGTAGAACAGCACTTCATCGTAATCATCATTGTTATGATAGAAAGGTACTTTCAATGCGCCTGGATCAGATTCAATTGGCCGTGGTACAAATGTACACACCACAAAGCCATCAGCTACAAATGTTGTATGAGCCGACGGTGGCAAATGATAACGATGACTCATTAATGGCCGAATATCGCGCCAGTTAATCCGCACTGGCGCCAAATCACCGTGCCAGCCAATCGCATCAAGCGGATTAAAAGGATACGTAATCACCGATATCTTGCCATGGCGCTTCACTTGAACTTGCCAGCTCTCTTCGCTGTATTGCGCTTTAAACGCCTCATCGATATCTGGCGTATCAAGACAGGCAGGATCAAAAATCGCATGATTACCAACCAGACCCTTTTCCGGTAACTGATACGCACTATTGGTCGCCTCAATCATCACAATTTGCATCGG
The DNA here is from genome assembly GCF_044807045.1 of Pseudidiomarina marina. NCBI lineage: Bacteria > Pseudomonadati > Pseudomonadota > Gammaproteobacteria > Alteromonadales > Idiomarinaceae > Pseudidiomarina > Pseudidiomarina marina. The sequence continues at coordinate 1,774,143 of NZ_CP085233.1, forward strand.
CTCTAAAGGTTCAATGCGCCAGGATGTCGAGCGAGGAATCGAGAAATAATCCCCTTTCTCGAGCGTGATGTGACCATAGTCACAAAACAGCTCGCCACGCCCTTCGTGAATAAATAGCAGCTCGTCGCCATCGGCATTACGAACCAAAAAGTCCATGCGCTCATGACAATGCCAAATACGGAATTTACACTGCGCATTATGCAGCAACATTGGCACTTGCCACGGTGATTCGGTGGCGACGTTATCGAGTTTATTAAAGTCGAAGTTACGCGGACGCAACTCGCCTTCCCAATCACTCCAACCCGTTGGAGCATGGCGATGATGAAAGTGCGTTGCGGGACCAAAAAAACCACTACGCCCTACTTCGCGTTCAAAGATCGCTTGCTCCGGAAAATCAGCGTGCGCCTGCTTCGAGGCCACGCCAACTTGTTTCGGAAAGCTAATCCATTTACGCATCGCTTAATACTCCACGACGAATTTGATCTTCTTCGATGGATTCAAACAACGCTTTGAAGTTACCTTCACCAAAACCTTCGTTGCCTTTGCGCTGAATAATTTCGAAGAATACTGGGCCAATCACGGTTTTGGTGAAAATTTGGAGCAAAATACCGTCTTTCATCGGCGCACCATCTATCAAAATCTGCAATTCACGTAATTCATCGACATTTTCTTCGTGGCCTTCAACACGCTCATCGATTTTCGCGTAGTAAGTGTCCGGTGTTGGCATGAAGTCCATCCCAATCGCTCGCAAATCTCGCACGGTCTTGTAAATATTATCGGATGTTAAAGCAATGTGCTGAATGCCTTCACCGTTGTATTCACGCAAATATTCTTCAATTTGCGATTTATCATCGTGTGACTCATTAATTGGAATACGAATCTTACCGCATGGTGCAGTCATCGCACGGCTCAACAAGCCGGTCAGTTTACCTTCAATATCGAAATAACGGATTTCGCGGAAGTTTCCGATTCGCTCATAAAAACCAGCCCAAGTATCCATATTGCCGCGGAATACGTTATGAGTTAAGTGATCAACTTCATACAATCCAGCAGCGTGATCTTTCATCTTCGCTTCCCAGTTGTCATAGAAGTTAAAGTCATTGGTGTAGATATCTTTATCAACGAAATACAATACACTCTCGCCGATACCATACACTGCAGGAAACTCTTCTTCACCTGCGGCGGTGTGACGCTGGAACGGCTTCGCGCCATTGGCAACAGCATGGTCAAATGCATGTTTTGCATCTTTAACACGCCACGCCATACCGCAAACGCTTGGGCCGTGAGCTTTCGCGAACTCTTCAGCTTGCCCGCCGGTTTCAGCGTTCACAATGAAATTAATGTCGTTCTGCTTGTACAACCAAACGTCTTTCGTTTTATGCTTCGCCACTTCAGTAAAACCAAGCTTGGTGAATAAATCTTTTAATGCCGCAATGCCATTTGCATCTGGCGCAGAGTATTCAACGAATTCAAAACCGTCAGTTTGTAATGGGTTGTAGTTAATATCAGTCATAGTGTCCTCGTTATTCGAAAATAGTGCGTTCTCTTCTGGTTTAAATGACGCACAAAAAAGAATGAATCGATACTACTATGCGCACAGACGTGGTGAATCGCCAGCCCAGCACTGTGATCAAGTGGCTGCGCAGAAAAACAGCAAGATGTAAACATATTGATACAGATCAAGAAAGGCTGGCATGTAGGGGTTAAGCTGTCATGATTTCATTACAGAAGCCAAAAGCACTGTAAAGAAAAAGCTACAACAGCAACTCCGATATTAGTTATTGGATATTAGATATTAGCAAAAATCCGAAAACCCAAGGCTCGAATCTTCGTCTATCCCCTCGAATATCTAATATCCAATATCTAATATCTAATATCCAATATCGTATTTGGTTTTCAGCGTTTGCGGGTTTTGCCGATACCGTAGTCGCGCAGCTTATTCGCTACGGCCGTATGCGACAACCCCAACTTCTTCGCCAACTGCCTCGTACTCGGATAACTCGGATATAACCGTCGAAGAATCGTCGCCTCAAATTTCTTTACGGCTTCGTCCAAGCTACCCTCTTCGAGATCGACTGCCACATTCTCCTGCAGGCTGTCTGCACCGGGAAGATGTATATCACTGATATCGAGGGTATCGCCTTCTGACATCGAAATAGAACGGAACAACACGTTTTCGAGTTGACGCACGTTACCCGGCCATTGATACCGTTGCAACGCCTCACGCGCGGCGCGGGTAACCATCACTAAACTTCGCCCTAAGCGCTGACAAGCTTGCACGGTAAAATGGTCGGTTAGCAGGCTGATGTCCGATTTGCGCTCACGCAACGATGGCACTTGAAGCGTTAATACATTGAGGCGATAGAATAGGTCTTCACGAAATGTGCCCGCTTCAACGCGTTCAATCAGATCGTCTTGCGCTGAACAGATAATCCGTACATCGACAGTCACCTCTTGCTCTTCACCGATTCGACGGAAGCGTCCATCTTGGATAAAACGCAATAACTTGGCTTGCAAACCATTCGACATCTCACCAACAGCGTCAAGTAGCACGGTACCGCCGTTTGCTTGTTCAAAAATCCCCTTTTTCGCTTCAGTATACGGTCCTAAACTACCTTTGCCGTGACCAAATAATTCACTCTCGGCGACGTTATCGGGTAAAGCAGCACAATTGATGGCTAAAAATGGCTTATCCGCACGATGACTCGCTTGATGACAGGCTCGGGCAAGTAACTCTTTGCCGACACCAGTTTCACCTTGAATTAACAACGGTACGTTCAATTCAGCCATACGCGCCGCTTCTTTAATTAAGCGCTTCATGCTTGTGTGTTCGCCCAGAATTTGCCTGAACACATCATGATTACCACCACGTTGCCATTGCTCAACCAAGGGTTGTGGTTTGCAGGTAATCACCGCGCCAGCAAAACTGTTCTTACCGGCATCATCGGCAACCCAAATGGGTAGCAGATCGGCAAAGTACTTTGAGCCACCAGCACTTATCTGCTGAACGGTTGGTTCTGTCGGCTGTTTCTCAAGCCAACGCTGTACTGCAAAACCGCTCAACCACTGGCCGATGAGCGTCCCGACAAGCTCAGTACGATTGTCACTCAGCACTTGTTGCGCTGCATCGTTAGCAATATCGATCATGCCGCGGCTATCAACCGATAGGATGGGATCTGGAAGCTTACTAAGTAGCAGTTTAAATTCGAAATGTTCGCGCTCAGAAGGCATAATCGCGATGGTTTTAACGTCCTTCACGTTCGGAATGCGTCGAATTTCCGGCATCAGATGCTGAAAGTCTTTAAATTCCAATTCGGGAAAGTTAAGGAAGATTTTGCCCTTCGGATCGACTTCAATACCACGCAAATCTATTTCGTGGTCACGCAATATTTGTAGCACGTCCTGAGCAATACCCAGACGATCATCGCAGGTTATTTCCAAACGCATAAATAGCAGCTTTGTTAGTCTATCTGTAAAGCAAAGTATACACAAAAAAGCCCTCGGGATAACCATCCTCAAGGGCTTTTTTAAGTCGTCCGAGCAGTTCTAAGTGTCGTTATTTATTGGTCGTTTAAAACTGCGTCTGTACGTGCGGCCATGATAAAGTCATTCTTATGCAGACCATTGATAGCGTGCGTCCACCACGTGACAGTCACTTTACCCCACTCGGTAACCAGTGTTGGGTGATGGAATTCAGCTTCAGCAATTTCACCCACTTTATTCGTGAATGCTAGCGCTTGTTTAAAGTTCTTGAATTTGAATTCGCGTTCAAGTTGCATCACTCCGTCACGAACTACTGGTGTCCAATCTGGAATCTCACGAATCAGTTCAGCCAATTCAGCGTCACTTACTTTAGGTGCATTGGCATTACAAGCTTCGCAGGTTTGTTGTTTTAGTTCTGACATTCGTTCCTCGATTTACTTCTATTAGTGTCTAACAATAAGTTTACGCAGCGTCGGTTTTCGGTTTTGGCGGAAACTTCGGTTCAAATAACCCCAATTCCATCGCTTCACGTACCAACGCCATAATATCCAAATCGGCAATTTCAAATAACCGATCTGTACTTTCAATGGTGTAGTAAATTGGCTGCATGATATCGATACGATACGGCGTCCGTAATGCATCCAATGGGACTAGCGGCTTACGCTCTGGCTTGTCACTCGAAATAGCATATTCGGTTTCACCAGGTGACGATAAAATACCGCCGCCATAAATACGCAAGCCGTCTTTCGTTTGTAACAAACCAAACTCAACGGTGAACCAATAAAGACGTGCCAAATAAACCCGTTCTTTCGGCGTCGCATTCAAGCCTAATTTACCGTATTGATGGGTAAAGTGCGCAAAAGCTGGATTCGTTAACAACGGACAGTGTCCGAAAATCTCGTGAAAGATATCGGGCTCTTGCAAGTAATCAAATTCTTCGCGGGTACGAATAAACGTCGCAACTGGGAATTGTTTATTCGCCAATAAGCGGAAAAACTCATCAAATGGAATCAATGCTGGTACTTGCGCAACCTGCCAACCTGTTGTCTCTTGTAACACTTCATTAATTTCATGAAGTTGCGGAATTCTATCATGTGGCAAATTCAATAAATCTAGGCCATGCATGTATTCATCGCAGGCTTTACCTGGAATATGCTTGAGTTGGCGCTCCACAAGGTCGTGCCAAACCGCATTCTCTTCATCACTCCACGCAATAATACCGTTTTCGTCCGGCTGTCGTGAAACATAGTTGCTTTGTTTACCCATAGCGTACTTGTTCCCCTGTTGTTGTCATTTGGCTGTTGGCACAAGCAGCAAACGCTTGTTCCAAATCAGCAATAATATCTTCGACGGCCTCAAGCCCAACTGAAATTCGAATCAGCGTATCACTGATTCCTGCGGCTGCTCGTGCCTCTGGTGTATAGGGTGAGTGCGTCATCGAAGCTGGATGCTGAATTAACGTTTCGGCATCCCCTAAGCTTACCGCTATTGTAATTAACTGTAAGCTATCTAATAACTGGCGCGCAGTGTTGATATCACCATGTAATTCAAAGGCAATCACTGCACCAGCGCCATGCATCTGGGTACCCATCAATGCTTGCGCCGGATGATCAGCAAAGCCTGGGAAATACATGGTTTTAACCAGATCTTTCGCGCGCAAATACTCAGCTACTTTGACCGCATTAGCACAATGACGTTCCATACGTACGTCGAGCGTCTTTAGACCACGCAGAATTAACCAAGCATCGTGTGGGCTCATGGTAGCGCCCATATCTTTCAGCGTGGTTAATTTAATGAGCTCAATATCTTCTTCGCTACCACACACAATACCGGCAACCACGTCGCCGTGACCATTCAAATATTTGGTCGCACTATGAAGTACGAGATCGGCACCTTGCTTGCGTGGTTGCTGCAATAAGGGCGTCATAAACGTATTATCAACAACCAAGCGCGCATTCACTTCGTGAGCAATATCGGCAATCGCTTGAATATCTATCACTTTCAAATGCGGGTTAACTGGCGATTCAAGGAATACCAATTTCGTATTTGGACGTATCGCAGCACGAGTTTTCGCTAGATCCGCCATGTCGACAAAGTCGACAGCGATACCAAACTTCGTGAACAAATGAGAGAACAACGCAAAACTACAGCCATAAATTGCGTCTGATACTAAAACGTGATCGCCCTGCTCAACAAATGCCAGCATACTGGCCGACACCGCGCCCATCCCCGTGGCGGCAGCGGCGGCAGCAGGAAACCCTTCAAGCGCCGCAACACGTTCTTCTAGCTCGGTTACTGTTGGGTTGCCCAAGCGACTATAAATATAACCTTCTTCTTCGCCAGCGAAACGAGCTGACCCTTGCGCCGTGTTCGTGAATGAAAACGTCGCAGTTTGATACAGTGGTGCAACCAATGCGCCATGTTCATCACGACGTTTACCGCCATGAATCGTCACTGTCGCTGGCTGCCATTGCGATTTATCTTTATTGTTGGTGCGCATTGGCAGAATATCTCCTCGTTGTTGCGCATCAGATTGCATTCAGGCCGATCTGAACGCAACAGCTAACTTTGATGTTGATCATGTTTTGCTGTAACGGAAATTTGCCACTTGCATAAAAAACCCCGCTGTCGGAAGAACCGAACAACGGGGTATTCACGGTGTATTCGTGCGCTGTGTTGCTAACGAAATCGTATCGTTACAGTCTGTCGAGTTCGCGATCAATTTTATAAGCGTTTGACGTGATGTACCGCTCAATGCGTTGTAAAGACTGCTCTAACTCATTGAATTCTTGGTTAATCTCACGAAACGCTCGCTGTGGTGGTTCACCAGCCTGCCAGACTTTGGTTTTAACGCCAAGATGATGTGATGGCTGGTCGGCTGGATTCGACTTTTTTTCGTCAAGAATGAACCACATCGCAATATAAATGACGGCTACAAAGCTTGAACTGAAAATAAGTGCTGTAACGGCAATAATACGTACCAACCACACTTCAATATTAAAATATTCAGCTATACCTGCGCATACCCCGGCAATTTTGCCTTTGGCTTTATCGCGCATTAGTGTTCTGCGTTGACAATTATCCTGGTTCATACGCGGTCTCTCCATTTTGGTGACTCCGCATCAAGAATTGACTCTAGGGTTTTAATTCGATCACGCATGCGTTCCGCTTGATGCGCTAGCTCTTGTAGTTGCAGCAATTCGTCTTGGCTTAAGCCCTGACCAATTTTACGCTGACTACGGTAGTGCATGATGATCCAAATTGGCGCCACAAAAATCATAAACAAAATAATCGGTGCGCCAATGAGTGGGGCTATAATATCCATGTGCTTCTCATCTCTCGTCGTTCAAAAAGTTCGGGTGCCTAGCGCGACACCCGCTATCATGGTTTGGTAAACGTTCCGCTAATTAAGCTTTTTTATCAGTCTTATCTTTCTTAACGCGGGCTTTTAAAGCCTCAAGCTCGTCGGTAATCTTGTCATCAGTTTCTAATTGCGCAAATTCATCACGCAATGTCTTCTTGCCAAGATCGTAAGCTTCAACTTGCGACTCTAAGTCATCAATTTTTGATTCAAATCGCTCAAAGCGCAACATCGCGTCGTCGATTTTGCCACTATCAATGCGTTTTTTAACTTCTAAACGGCTGCTAACCGCGCGTTGACGCATGATAATAGTTTTCTGACGAGCTTTGGCATCAGCCAATTTCTCTTGCAGTTGTCCCACTTCTTCACCTAACCGGTTCAAGTGTTCGTCAATGCGAGTGATGTCAGCTTGTAAACTTTCTGCATCAGCTGTTGCTTTTTGTTTCTCAACAAGAGCAAGCCGTGCTAAGTCTTCGCGATCTTTACTCAGAGCAAGTTCAGCTTTCGCATCCCACTCCGCAACTTCTTTTTCAAAACGCGCTAGTTGACGTTCAGTGTCTTTCTTCTCAGCAATCAAGCGAGCTGATGTTGAACGAACCTCAACTAATGTGTCTTCCATTTCTTGGATGATAAGACGAACCATTTTTTCAGGATCTTCAGCCTTATCCAATAAAGCGTTCAGGTTTGAATTTACGATATCTGTAAAACGTGTAAAGATACCCATGTTTGTGTCCTCATAAAGCGTCAATAGAAATTTAATTATTGTTCGCTGAAATATTATGCAGATACCGTGCCAACTTTTATAAATTGCTCTAAACCGTTTAAATTCAATGTTTTTTTCGGATTTAGCAAAAAATGATTTGACGCACTGTGCTTATGAAATACACTAATAATTAGTCAAATTCACCAATAACGATAATAACAGCGTGGTGCTAGCCATGAGTCGCTTCCGCGAAGCTGATAATTTAATCGGACAAGCTAACAGCTTTCTTGCCGTTCTTGAGCAAGTTTCTCAGATTGCCCCTCTTAATAAACCAGTTTTAATTATCGGCGAACGCGGCACGGGTAAAGAGTTAATCGCCGCCCGCTTGCATTTTTTGTCGAAACGCTGGGAACAAAACTACATCAAATTAAACTGCGCAGCGCTTAGTGAAAGCCTTTTGGAAAGTGAGCTATTTGGTCATGAGGCTGGTGCGTTTACCGGCGCTCAAAAACGCCACGAAGGTCGCTTTGAGCGCGCTGACGGCGGTAGCTTGTTTCTTGATGAGCTTGCGAATACATCGGCTTTGGTGCAGGAGAAAATTCTGCGCGTCATCGAGTATGGCGAGTTTGAACGCGTCGGTGGTACAAAAACCGTACGCGTCGACACTCGCTTAATTGCTGCGACCAATGAAGATCTTCCTACCCTAGCTGAAACGGGCAAGTTCCGCGCCGATTTACTCGACCGTCTCGCATTTGATGTCATCACCTTGCCACCACTAAGGGAGCGCCGTGAAGATATTTTGGTACTCGCCGAACACTTCGCCATTCAAATGGCGCGCGAGTTAGAATACGAGCTATTCAGCGGTTTTACCGAGCAGGCTCGTAAAACGTTGCTCGATTATCACTGGCCAGGTAACGTACGTGAGTTAAAGAATGTTGTTGAGCGTTCAGTTTATCGAATTGGCAATGGTCATGTTCCTGTCAGTGAGATTATTATCGACCCCTTTAACAGTCCCTATCGACCGGCGGCAGCGCCCCATCGTGAAAGCAATTCGCAGCCAAAAGCTGAAACGGAAGCGGCTACCGCAGCCACCAACGAACGTACCTCACCCGCACCAGCGCCAAGTGGTACTGAAGCGGTCGGTGTATGTGTTGATTTTGACAACGGCGGTATTGATTTTAAAGAGGTCACCGCTGAATTTGAAATTGAAGTCATTCAACGTGCTCTACAACACGCACAATTTAACCAAAAGAAAACAGCAGAAGTGCTTGGACTCACCTATCATCAATTGCGTGGTTACTTAAAAAAATACGCTTTGCTTGAGGGACAGGGTTAATGTTCAAACAGCTGATGGTAGCGTCAGGCACCTTATTGCTGGCCGCCTGTGGTCCGGTACAAACTGATAGTGAAGTTTATCAAGACGGTTTAGTCTACTGCTCAGAAGGTAATCCAGAGATATTTAATCCTCAGTTAGTAACGTCTGGTACCACCGTTGATGCAACCTCAGCACAACTTTATGATCGGCTACTCGATTACGATGCGAAACAACAACAGTTCGTACCGGCTTTGGCTCGGGGCTGGCAATCTTTTGACGATGGCCGGCGCTATCGATTCAATTTGCGTAAAGACGTTAACTTTCACCATACGGATTGGTTTACACCAACGCGAACCTTTAATGCTGATGATGTGTTATTTAGCTTTCAGCGTTGGTTGAATGAACAACACCCTTATTATCCGGTCAACGGCGGTCGTTATCCATTTTTTCGCTCGAGCGGCTTAATTCGTCTGATTGAACATGTCGAAAAAATTGACGATTACACCGTTGATTTTCATCTCGCACAATCTGACAGTTCGTTTTTAGCGAATGTAGCGACAGACTTTGCAGTTATTCTATCGGAAGAGTACGGGCAACAGCTTATTGCAGCGGGTAACCCGGAGCAAATCGATCGCCTACCGGTTGGCACTGGTCCTTTTGCGTTTGAATTATTTCGCAAAGATTTCGTCATTCGCTACAGTGCTCATAAAGATTATTGGCGCGAACAGCCCGAGATTAAAACACTCGTCTATGTCATAACGCCTAATGCCAATAAACGCATGCTTAAACTGCTAACAGGTGAATGCGACGTTATTCCCTATCCGTTAGTGAACGAATTATCGCAACTCGACCAAGATGCACAAATCGAAGTTGGGAGTTCAGTTAGCCCTAATGTTTCGTTTTGGGCCTTTAATACGAAACAGCCGCCTTTCGATAATGTAATTGTTCGACGGGCATTAGCACATGCCATTAATCGCCCGGCAATTATTCAAACTATCTATAGTGGCAACGCGCGCTTAGCAACCGGCATGTTACCGGAAACCTCTTGGGCATACAGCCCAGTGCAACAAACTTACCCTTATGATCCAGCGAAAGCGCGCGAATTGCTGGCTGAAGCAGGATTCCCGAATGGTTTTAGTATGGACATTTGGGCGATGCCCGTACAACGAGCCTACAACCCAAACGCACAACGTATGGCAGAGCTGATTCAATCCGATTTAGCTCAAGTTGGTGTGCAGGCGAATATCGTAAGTTACGAATGGAACACTTTCCGACAACGGTTGGTTGAAGGTGAACACGATAGTGTTTTAATTGGATGGGTTGCGGATAACGCCGATCCCGATAATTTTTTTAGACCCACCCTCAGTTGCGCAGCGGCCCGCTCTGGCAATAACCGTGCACAATGGTGTAATCCTGAGTTTGATCGGCTGCTCATTGAAGCGATTGCCGAGAGTGATCTGGATCAGCGCAAACACCTTTATCAAGCGATTGAAGATTTTGTTATGCAACAGGCGCCTCTGGTTCCAATAGCAAATTCATTGCGTTTTCAAGCGCATCGTGACGATGTCGAAGGGGTGGAGCTTCCGCCTTATGGTGGCATAAACTTTCGTTATGCGCGGAGGATAAAAGATGCTCCGCTATAGCTTACGCCGTATCGTCCTACTCATCGTCACCTTGTGGCTATTGTCACTACTGATATTCTCTTTGAATTATTGGTATCCAGGCAATGCCGTTACCAATATGACGGGAATTTCCGCCAGTAACCCACTAGCTTATCAAGAGGTTTATGTCGCGCGTGGCTTTGAAGATGGCATCGTGACGCAATATGGCGAATTTATTCGTCATTTATTGCAAGGTGATTGGGGTCTATCATTGGTAACCCAACAACCAGTATTTGCAGAAATAAAGCCGTTATTAGGTGCCACCATTGAGCTTGGTTTACTCGCCATGTTTCTCGCAATGGTATTAGGCATTCCGCTTGGTGTTTATGCTGCCGTACAACAACGCGGGCCAATGGATCGCATTGTAATGGGCGTTAGTTTGAGTGCCTACTCAATTCCGGTGTTCTGGTTAGCTCAGTTGTTTATCCTTCTATTCGCAGTAAAACTGGGCTGGAGCCCTATTTCGGGACAAATTAATCCGCTCTATGCCATTGAAACCCAAACCGGTTCAATTCTTATCGATATTTGGTTAAGTGATTCACAGTTTAAAACAGCGGCATTTTACGACGCCCTAAATCATTTGTGGGTACCGGTCATTGTTCTCGCGATGATGCCACTTACCATGCTGATTCGAATCATGCGCAATGCAGTGCTCGACGTGCTTCAACAAAACTATATAAAAGCGGCGCGTGCGCGTGGATTGAGTGATTCAACCATCATGTTTCGGCATACACTGCCAAATGCGATGCAGCCCGTTGTGCGACAGCTCGGACTGCAATTTAGCGTGTTAATGACCAACATTGTCATCACCGAAGTGATTTTTAACTGGCCGGGGCTCGGTAGTTGGCTGGTGAAAAGTATTTATGAACGCGATTTTCCAGTGATTCAAGCCGGATTGCTTATTCTAGCCTCGCTGATTCTATTGGTGAATCTATTCGTCGATTTATTACACGCTTGGCGATATCCGCAGGTAAGGAAAGAAATCGATGCAGAATAATCGCAGTATCTACTACCAATATCGCGAACCATCGCCATTGCGCTCGCTGTGGCTGCACATGAATACTAATCCATTTGCGGTAGCAGCCTTTTATATATTTAGTTTTATGCTATTAGCGATGATTTTGTCGCCGATTATTGCGCCCTATAGCCCTGACGCTCAGTTTAGCGATGCCATTTCGCAACCCCCCGCTTGGCATGACGATGGTGAAATACGATTTCTCTTTGGAACCGATGATTTGGGTCGTGATTTATTATCGCGTGTGTTATCTGGTGCGGTATATAGTCTCGGCTATCCGCTTATGGCAACTGCAGCCGCCGCCTTTATCGGTATTGCAATTGGTGCTTGGGCGGGGATGAGTCGCGGCGTTCAATCATCCACATTAAATCATCTGCTTGACGTTGTATTATCCATTCCATCGCTGCTGCTGGCGCTTATTATTATCGCTATTCTTGGTCCGGCGCTACACACAGTGATGATTGCCATTACAATCGTTTTAATTCCACAGTTCATTCATAGCGTCCATAACGCATTTTATGAGGAACGCAACAAAGAATATGTTATTGCCTCGAAACTAAACGGTAGCTCACGCTGGTACATTCTAACCCGGGTTATTTTCCCAAATATTACGTCTGTTGTTGTCATGCAGGTGACTTTTGCCTTATCGACAGCCATTCTCGATATTGCTGCGTTAGGCTTTCTTGGTCTAGGCGTGCAAGCCCCAGCACCAGAATGGGGTACCATGCTCGCACGCAGCCTTGATCAGGTATATCTATTACCGTGGACGATGGTACTGCCGGGCCTTGCTTTGTTTTTAACCGTGCTCTCGATAAATGTGCTCGGTGATAGCCTACGCGCAGCAATTCAAGAACGGATACGTGGCTCATGAGCAATATTTTAGATATTCGCAACCTCACCATCGAGCTCGAAACAAGTGCCGGCGTGGTAAAAGTTCTCGACAAGCTCAGTTTGCAACTTGCCGAAGGTGAAATTCATACGCTAGTCGGTGAATCAGGCTCTGGCAAAAGCTTGCTCGCAAAAGCAATAATGGGGTTTATTAATCCACGCTGGAAAATTACTGCCGATAGACTGTGGTGGCGGCATTATGATTTGTTGGCTTTAAATCCCGTGCAGCGCCGACTCGTCACTGGCCGCGATATGGCGATGATTTTTCAGAACCCAGGCAGTTATCTTGATCCGAATACCAAAGTTGGTGAGCAACTGCGAGAGACCATTCCACAAAGCGAACTGAAAGGTATTTATCTGCGCCGCAAAGCGACACGTACAGTTCGCGCAGAACGGCTGCTGCATCGAGTTGGTATTAAAGATACCGCCAAAGTTATGAACAGTTATCCGCAGCAATTGTCCGAGGGTATCGCGCAGAAAGTAAGTATTGCAATGGCGATTGCTCACAATCCCAAGCTACTTATCGCCGATGAACCCACAACGGCAATGGAGCCTAATACTCGCAATCAGATTTATCGGTTACTTGCCAAACTGAGTGCAAGCCAAGGGATGAGTATTTTGATGATTACTCAGGATTTGACGGCCATCATTCCTGAGACGCAACGCATGAGTTTGGTCTATTGTGGTCAATTAATGGAGACAGGACCCACCGAAAAACTCATGAGTGAACCTTTCCATCCGTATACCGATGCCATGTTGAAAATGAGCTTCTTTAACCAAGATGTTGCGCCGAAGACACGATTACCAACTCTAACGGGAGCTATTCCAACATTGCAACACATGCCAATTGGATGTCGCTTGGGTCCTCGATGTCCGAACGCTCGTCGTGCATGTATTCATCAACCGCGCCTTAGTAAAGTGAAACAGCATCAGTTTGCTTGCCACTTCCCGCTAATCGAGATTGTGCATCATGACTGACCTATTGGAGGTTCGTAACCTCAGCAAATATTATAGCTTTAAAAATGGTTGGCTCCGCCCTACCCGAGTCTGTGCGCTTGAACCGATCAATTTTTCAGTCAAACGCGGCGAGACTATCGCCATTATGGGTGAAACGGGCTCAGGTAAGTCAACTCTAGCGAAACTCATCGCTGGTGCTGAAGTTCCCACTTCTGGGGAAATCTATTTAAACGGCGAATTACTCGATCCGAACAATTATCAGCAACGCTGTCGTGAAATCCGAATGATTTTCCAAGATAGTTTCGGTTCACTCAATCCACAGTTAATCATCGGCAAGCAGTTACTTGAACCATTGCGTTTCAATACGGCGTGGACACCAGCCGAACGGCAAGAGCACGTATATGTCACCTTGCAAAAAGTTGGCTTGTTGCCAGATCACTTTGATTTTTATCCGCACATGCTTTCAAGTGGTCAACAACAACGCGTGTGCATTGCGCGAGCAATAATCCTAGAACCTCAAATTATCGTCGCAGACGAGGCATTCGCCTCATTGGATCCATCGATTAGAGCTCAAATTATTAACTTAATACTCGATCTACAAGAAGATATGGGTATTTCTTTCATTTTCGCGTCACATTCGCCGGAGATCGTTCGTCACCTTGCTGACAAGATCTTAATAATGCATCGTGGTAAAATGATTGAGTTTGATTCCACACAGGCGCTACTAACAAATCCGAAAGAGCAGTTGACCAAAATACTGCTGCAATCGGAGCAATTGAATAAAGCGCTTAAACACACAACAACACAGGAGTAAGGCTTTGGAAACAGGTACTCTCGTTTCATTAGCACTCTATTTTATTGCCATGTTAGGTATTGGTTTTTATGCCTACAAGAAATCAACGGATGATGTTTCTGGTTACATGCTTGGGGGAAGAGCTTTAGGGCCAGGTGTTACGGCATTATCAGCAGGCGCATCTGATATGAGCGGCTGGATGCTCATGGGTCTTCCAGGTGCGATTTATGTCTCTGGTGTTTCACAATTATGGATAGCTGTCGGTTTGCTTATTGGCGCCTATTTAAACTATCTCATTGTGGCGCCGCGGCTACGCACTTATACCGAAGTAGCGAACGACTCAATTACTATACCTGATTATTTCGCTAACCGATTCGACGACAAAACTCGCGTGCTTCGCGTATTTTCGTCGGTGGTAATTATTATTTTCTTCACCTTGTACACGTCGGCAAGTTTAGTGGCCGGCGGTAAATTGTTTGCGAGCTCAGCGTTTGGTCTTGATTATAGCTTGGGCTTATGGGTAACAGCTGGTGTCGTCTGCGCATATACACTGTTTGGCGGCTTCTTGGCGGTATCGATGACCGATTTTGTGCAAGGCTGCATCATGTTTGTAGCGCTTGTATTAGTTCCGGTAGTCGCCATCTTCGATTTAGGTGGCATCGGTCAAGTGACCAGCACGGTAGAATCTATTAACCCGGATTTTCTTAAGTTCTTCCGAGATGGCTCTATCGCCGATCCAATGCTCAATCAATTATCCATTCTAGGCATTATTTCATTGCTCGCTTGGGGGCTTGGATATTTTGGTCAGCCACATATTATTGTCCGTTTTATGGCCATTCGTTCGGTAAAAGATATCCCGACAGCTCGTCGTATCGGTATCAGCTGGATGTTTGTTTCAATTATCGGTGCGATGGTAACCGGCTTTGTTGGCATCGCTTATGTTGCGGAAACCAAAATGCAGCTTAATGATGCTGAGACTATTTTCATCATTTTCTCGCAGTTTCTATTCCATCCCCTCATTTCTGGTTTCCTATTGGCAGCTATTTTAGCGGCAATTATGAGTACAATTTCGTCACAGCTATTGGTGACATCAAGCTCACTAACCGAAGATTTTTACAAAGCGTTCTTGCGTCGTGATGCGAGCGATCGAGAACTTGTCACTGTCGGACGAATTTCGGTGCTGTTAGTATCTTTAGTAGCTATTGCGCTGGCATGGGATCCGAATAATACAATTCTAGGCCTCGTTGCTAACGCTTGGGCTGGTTTCGGAGCTGCATTCGGCCCAGTAATCATTCTGAGTCTATTCTGGAAGCGTATGAACCGTCATGGCGCATTAGCTGGCATGGTATCAGGCGCAGCAACAGTGCTCTTCTGGATTTATGCGCCTGTACTTGCAGATGGCGCAACATTGAGCAGTATCGTTTATGAAATTATTCCAGGCTTTATTGTTTGTACTTTAGCAGTCATCGTTGTCAGTAACTTGACCGCTGATCCAGCTAAAGAGTTACAAGATACCTTCGAAGAAATGGAAAAAGTGATTCACTCTTAACTACAAGAGCGATATTAGCACTTAGATATTGGATATTAGCTAAAGAGCAAAAACAAAAGGCGCCGCAAGGCGCCTTTTTTCTGTCTAATATCTAAGTGCTAATATCGTCTTTGCTTTTTACACGCCGCGACGTTCGGAGAAGAGCTGAAGTTCGGACAAAATAAAATCTTTCATCCGCATCGTCGTTTCATATCCCACATCAATCGCTTCATTACCACGCTCAAACTCCATCAAACTAATGTGACCAAGTTTCGGTTGAATTAAAATATCTGGCGGATCGCCAGCCAATCGAGCTTTCGTGATACGTTCTTGCATAATATCAATCGAGCCAGCCATCACACCTAACATGCCTGGGGCCTTATAAGATTGACCATTAAACTTATCTTTCATCGAATCCCAATATTGCTGACTGGTCGACAAAAAACTCTTGAAAAAACCTTGCTCCGCATCCTCGCTTGGATGCACGCCATCCTCGGAAGCTTCCGTTGTGGTTGGCGTGTTGTGGCCATGTACATCCGCCTGCGGTTCACTCTGATTCTTACGCAAATTTTCATGACCAGGAGCCACATATTTATTCCGCGCTTCAATCGCTGTTGTTGTCAGCTGCGAGTTCAGATTCACTGCAATCACAAAGTCGGAACCGAGAGCTCGGCATAACGATACAGGAACCGGATTGACGAGGCCGCCATCAACGAGCCAACGACCTTTAACACCGGTCGGCGCTAATAACCCTGGCATTGAGCAAGATGCTCGAGAAGCATCATAAACATCACCTTTTCGAAGCCATATCTCGCGCCCAGTAAATAAATCAGTCGCGACAGCCCCATAGGTAATCGGCATATCTTCAATATTAATTGCACCAAACAAGTCGCGGGCGTGACTAAAAACCTTCTCGCCTTGAATGATGCCACCATGACTTAACCCAAAGTCGAGTAAATTGAAAACTTCCCAACGTCCCATATCGCGAACCCACTCCTCGAGTTCGTTAAGACGCCCAGAAGCAAAACCGGCTCCCACGAGGGAGCCGATTGAAGTGCCTGCAACCATGTTAATTTCAATGCCCATATCTTTTAGGGCCTTAATCACACCAATGTGTGACCATCCGCGGGCAGCGCCGGAACCCAGCGCTAATGCGACTTGAACATACTGACTCATGGTAACATTGTCCTAAAAAATGAGAGTTAGATAAGATCGTCATCCATCATAACATCATCTTTTGCTTCAGCAACTTCCGCTACGGCAGACTTACTACCTTTAACAGGTTTTGCTAATAGCTGTTCGCGAATCTGTTGCTCAATATCCGCAGCAACCGCAGGGTTATCGAGCATAAATTTCATCGCATTTGCTTTGCCTTGGCCAATCTTATCGCCTTTGTAGCTATACCACGCACCCGCTTTATCAATAATCTTTTGCTTCACACCAAGATCAATCAACTCGCCTTCTTTCGAAATACCGGCGCCATACATGATTTGGAATTCAGCTTGTTTGAACGGTGGTGCAACTTTGTTTTTCACCACCTTCACACGGGTTTCGTTACCAACAACTTCATCGCCTTCTTTTACCGCACCAGTGCGACGAATATCGAGACGTACCGATGAGTAGAATTTCAGCGCGTTACCGCCAGTTGTGGTTTCTGGATTACCAAACATCACACCAATTTTCATTCGAATTTGGTTGATAAAAATACACATGCTGTTTGATTTCTTAATATTCGCAGTCAATTTACGTAAAGCTTGCGACATCAAGCGTGCTTGTAGCCCCACATGGCTATCACCCATTTCGCCTTCAATTTCAGCTCTTGGCGTTAGTGCCGCAACCGAGTCAACCACAACGACATCAACGGCGCCTGAACGCACCAACATGTCACAGATTTCTAGTGCTTGTTCACCAGTATCTGGCTGTGAAACAAGTAACTCATCAACATTGACACCTAGCTTTTCGGCGTAGATAGGATCAAGGGCATGTTCCGCATCAACAAACGCACAAGTTTTTCCTTTCTTCTGCGCTTCTGCAATGACTTGTAAGGTGAGCGTTGTTTTACCACTTGATTCAGGTCCATAAATCTCAACCACACGGCCAAATGGAAGCCCGCCAATACCAAGTGCGATATCCAGTGTTAATGAACCAGTTGAAACTGACTCGATGTCCATTGCTTGGTTATCACCCAAGCGCATAATTGAACCTTTACCAAATTGACGTTCAATTTGCCCTAGCGCGGCGTCGAGTGCTTTTTGTTTATCGTTGCTCATGTTAATGTCCGTTCTGTTGGTCATGTTGTAACTAAGTGTACTGTAAATTTATACAGTATCAAGTAATTTTTTCAAAACTTCGCAAAGCCTCGTCAATTGTCGCCTTGCGAACTTGCGTTCGACTCCCTGCAAACACTTTATGCCAAGTTATACAGTGGTTTTCCCAAGCTAATCCAAACCATACCAAACC
Organism: Pseudidiomarina marina; assembly: GCF_044807045.1. NCBI lineage: Bacteria > Pseudomonadati > Pseudomonadota > Gammaproteobacteria > Alteromonadales > Idiomarinaceae > Pseudidiomarina > Pseudidiomarina marina. Next base: position 1,792,307 of record NZ_CP085233.1, read on the forward strand.
AACTGGCTTTTCCGGTGTGCCTCCATCAGGACCGGCGATTCCGGTCACCGCAATGGCCACATCACCGCCGCTATTCGCTAATGCACCGGAGGCCATGGCTGCCGCCGTCTCACTCGAAACAGCACCATAGCGCGCCAAAGTGACATTAGGAACATTCAATAACTCATGTTTGAGCGTATTGGTGTATGTGATAAAACCACCGGCAAACCACGCTGAGCTGCCAGGAATCGAACTAATAGCATAACCAATTCCACCACCAGTGCAGGATTCCGCAGTGACAATTTGCCATTGACGTTGTTGTAACCACTTACCTAAATCTACTGCTAAATCGTGACGTGTTTGTGATACCATTTGACTATTCCCTTATACGCGGTATATCGACTCTATACGGATAATAACAGGCATGTCGAACGCACAAAATAACTCGCAAAAAAATTCAGCACATACGCCCATGATGCAGCAATATCTGCGGATTAAAGCAGAACATGCTGATACCCTATTATTCTATCGCATGGGTGATTTTTACGAACTTTTCTATGATGACGCAAAACGCGCTGCTGAGTTACTTGATATTTCACTAACCGCTAGAGGAAGCAGTAACGGCAACCCCATTCCAATGGCTGGCGTGCCTTATCATGCAGCTGAAAACTATTTAGCACGTTTACTCGAACTTGGTGAATCGGTCGCTATTTGTGAGCAAATTGGCGACCCCGCAACCAGCAAAGGTCCCGTTGAACGCCAAGTCGTTCGGATTCTTACCCCCGGCACACTGACTGATGAAGCTTTGCTTCCCGCCGCACAAGAAAATTTACTGGTTGCCGTGAATCCCGGCGATAACTTCGGCATTGCTTGCCTTGATATGGCAAGTGGTCGTTTTACGGTACTTGAGGCCAATAGTCGTGAGCAACTTCGTGCCGAACTCGAACGTTTACAACCAGCTGAAGTGTTATACCCAGAAACTTGGCAATTTAGCGACAAAGAATTGAATTGCAGCTGTTGTCGCCGTCGCCCCGAATGGGAATTCGATTTTGCCAGTTCTGAGCAGCTACTCTTGCGCCAATTTCAGGTAGCGCACCTTGATGGATTCGGTATTAGTCACCTACGCACTGCCGTTGGCGCAGCCGGTGCTATCTTAACCTATGTCAAAGCGACGCAGCGCGCGGCATTACCTCATATTACATCGATTATCGCGGAACGCTACGACGAAGCCATCATGCTCGATGCCGCAACACGTCGAAATTTAGAACTGGTGCGCTCGCTAAGCGGACAGAAAACCGCTTTGTTTGATGTACTGGATAGCACCAGTACCGCCATGGGAAGCCGCTTGCTACAACGTTGGCTACAACGCCCTTTACGCCAACATCAGCAACTCAACAGTCGTTACGATGCGGTTGGTGCTCTCCAACAAATTGATTTTCATGAACTTCACCAACAGTTACGCCAAGTCGGCGATGTTGAACGTATTTTGACCCGTATCGGCTTACGCAGTGCACGCCCTCGTGATCTCGCTCGATTACGCGTTGCACTGCAGACCTTGCCCAGTATTCAAAACTTAATTCAACATCCTAATCTGGCTCCATGGCAGCAAGCTATCTCTACGTTTCCTGAACTTGCTGATTTACTTGAACAAGCGATTGTCGAGCAACCGCCCATGCTCATTCGTGATGGCGGCGTTATTCGTGACGGTTTTGACGAAGAGCTTGATGAACAGCGCCAGTTAGCCGCGGGCGCAACCGATTTTCTTCAGCAAATTGAGGCACGAGAGCGACAGCGCACTGGTATCATGACGTTAAAAATCGGCTACAACAAAGTTCACGGTTACTATTTAGAGGCGAGTCGTGCCGCGAGCGCACAAATTCCGGCCGACTACCAACGTCGCCAAACATTAAAAAATGCTGAACGCTATATAATTCCCGAGTTAAAAACCTACGAAGATAAGGTACTTCAAAGCCAAAGCCGTGCGCTTACTCGTGAAAAATGGCTATACGACAGTCTCATTGAACAATTAGCCGAACATCTACAACCATTGCAACGTACCGCTTTGGCATTAGCTGAAATCGACGTGCTTCGCAGTTTTGCTGAACAGGCAATTACCTATCAATATCAGCGTCCGGAACTGGTTGAACAAGTTCAAATTGAGCTCAGCGATGCGCGGCATCCAGTGATTGAACGGTTACAGCAAGAACCGTTTATTGCGAATGATGTTAGTCTAACACCGCAACAACGATTACTTCTGATTACCGGCCCGAATATGGGTGGTAAATCAACGTATATGCGGCAAACTGCGTTACTTGCGATTATGGCGCATTGCGGTAGTTATGTCCCTGCAAGAAAAGCGGTATTTGGCCCTATCGATCGAATTTTTACGCGTATAGGCGCTTCCGATGATCTCGCTTCGGGGCGTTCAACGTTTATGGTCGAAATGACTGAAGCAGCAAATATTTTGCACAATGCTTCTGACAAAAGCTTAGTACTTATGGATGAAATAGGTCGTGGTACATCAACCTATGACGGACTTGCTTTAGCGTGGGCCTGTGCCGAAGCATTGTTAGATAAAAACCGTGCCTTAACGTTATTTGCGACACACTATTTTGAATTAACACAAACCATCGGTCAGCATGCGGGGGCGCTCAATGTTCATGTTGAAGCGACAGAACATGGCGACACCATTGCTTTCCAACATAAGGTTAAAACCGGTGCCGCGAGTCGTAGTTTTGGCGTGCAAGTAGCACAACTTGCTGGCTTACCAACCTCCGTGCTACAGCAAGCAAAACAGTATCTACAACAACTTGAAAGTGATCATCACGGTGTTGTCGAAGCGCTGCCAGCTCAGGCATCTGCTGCGCCGGCACAGGCTCCGTTATTTGAAGTTCAACCGAGCGCGCTTGAACAAGCGCTTGCTGACTTAGATGTAAATCAATTAACGCCGATTGAGGCGCTAACGTGGTTAGCGCAGTGGCAACAAAAAATGCGCACTAGCGATTAAGCTTGTGCGCATTGAGTTCGTCGATAACAATCGAATTGCAATTTAATCGCGATGAAACAACGAATCTAAGCTCAAGCCTTGTTGCCTAAGCATATCGCGTAAACGTCGTAACGCTTCAACTTGTATTTGCCGCACCCGTTCACGCGTCAGACCAATTTCACGTCCAACATCTTCTAATGTGGCCGGCTCATAACCTAACAAACCAAAACGGCGTGCCAATACTTCACGCTGCTTTTCATTTAAATTTTCCAACCAAGTCATGATGTGATCGCGCACGTCTTCTTCTTGCATATCGCCTTCCGGACCGTAATCGTTATCGTCCGTAAGCATATCGACAAGTGCTTTATCGTTGTCGCTACCGCCCATAGGCGTATCGACAGAGGTAACTCGTTCGTTGAGACGCAACATCCGGCTCACATCGGCTACCGAAACATCGAGTTTTTCAGCAATATCTTCCGCGGTTGGCTCATGATCAAGTGTATGCGCTAATTCCCGAGCCGCTCTTAAGTAACTATTTAGCTCTTTGACGACATGAATAGGCAAGCGAATAGTGCGCGTTTGATTCATAATTGCGCGCTCAATGGTCTGACGAATCCACCAAGTCGCATAAGTAGAAAAACGAAAACCACGTTCAGGATCAAACTTTTCAACCGCACGAATGAGGCCGAGGTTACCCTCTTCAACCAAATCAAGTAGAGCCAATCCACGGTTGGTATATCGACGGGCAATCTTCACAACCAAGCGCAAGTTACTTTCAATCATGCGCGCTCGTGCTTTAGCATCCCCTTTACGGGCTAAACGAGAAAAATGAACTTCTTCTTCGGCACTTAACAGCGGTGAGTAACCTATTTCACTCAAATATAACTGCGTCGCGTCCATTTTCTTTTGGTAATTGACACGATTGGCAAGAATTTCTTCGAATGCCTCATCACTGTCATCGGGCGCAGATTGCTCCATTGACAGCAATTCTTGCTCATCAATTTCGTCTATGTCTTCCTGATCTCGACTCATTGTGTCCCCCGAGGCAAATAGTGCCGTGGATTTACCGACTTTCCGCGAAACCGCACTTGAAAGTGCAGTTTCACACGTTCCGCATCGGTATCGCCCATGGCGGCGATTTCATCGCCTTTGTTGACCCATTGTTGCTCTTTCACTAACAGCTTCTGGTTATGGGCATAGGCCGTAATATAGTCATCGTTATGTTTCAAAATAATTAACTGACCATACCCTTTTAATGCATTGCCTGCATAAACCACTTTCCCCGCGGCTGCGGCATAAACCGGATCGTTGCGATTACCGGCAATATCTAAGCCTTTGCTACCCGTTTCAGCTGTTGAAAACTCTTTCAACACACGCCCGCTGTTAGGCCACTGCCAAACAATATCTTTGCTTGCTGGGAGTGGCGGTTCTGTTTTTTGCGGCGGCAATGGCCGACTCGCTACAGACTGTTGCTTTGTTGTTAACGGCTTGCTTTTATTTTGTTTACTCTGCTGTTCACGATACTCTTTCTTTGGCGTCGACGCAATGGTTTGTGACGTGGTCGCTGGTCTCGTCGGCGTCGTTGTGGAAGCCGTTGCCGTTAACCGCAATTTCTGTCCCGGCACTATCGTATATGGTGCTGGGATGTTATTCCATTGTGCCAATGTTCGCACATCTTCGTTGGCACGAAACGCAATGGAATAAAGTGTATCGCCCTGTTCGACGGTATAGGAGGGAGATGTCAAACTAGCCGGCTCAAAATCGTGAATGGTTTTGCCTTTATATAATCGGGTAACCGGTGCTGGCTCAGTCCGCTGCGCACACCCAGAAAGCACTAGAATCAGCGCTATTGATAACCCAATCAGCTGTTTAACGCGTCCACACATAAGCGATGATGGCGAGTATAACCATCCCCCAACCGATACGGTCAACATAGGTTCGTAATTGTACCGCCATTTTCGGTCCACCTGTTTTCAGTAACCACGCCACTAAAAAAAATCGTAAGCCACGGCTAATCACAGAACCTAACACAAATGGCAGAAACGCCACACTCAGCATGCCGCCAGTTACAGTAAATAGCTTATACGGCAGTGGCGAAAATCCGGCAATGAAAATTATCCAAAAACCGTATTCATGGAACCAACTGGTAACCCGTGCCAATTTTTCTTCGTACCCTGCCCATTCAACCAACGGCAGTACGACAGGATCAAACAAGAAGTACCCTAGCCAATAGCCGGCAATACCACCAAGCACTGATGCGATTGTGGTTATCCAAGCAAACTGCCAAGCACGCTGCGGCTGTGTCATCGCCATTGGTGCTAGCATAACATCCGGTGGAATTGGAAAAATAACCGACTCAGAAAAACTCAACCCAGCAAGAATTGCCGGCGCGCGGCGATGTTGTGACCAACTTAAAACTTTGTCATAGAGCCAACCAAATAGCTTCATGTAGTTGCCCCTGGTACTAACGGTACAAATTTCACTTCACCCAATTCCTTTTGTTCAAATTCGTCGCCAAAACGACGCACGACAATGAGTCGTTGTGTGGTGGTGCCAACTGGAATGACCATCACGCCGCCATCGGTTAGCTGTTGTAGTAACGCCATCGGCATGGAACTCGCAGCTGCAGTGACGATAATGCCATCGAATGGAGCTTTGCTTGCCCACCCCTGCCAACCATCGCCATGGCGCATTGATACGTTGTGTAAATCGAGTTTCTTTAATCTTCGCTTGGCTTGATACTGCAATTCAGCAATTCGTTCCACGGAATAAACATGATTCACTAACTGTGCCAAAATTGCTGTTTGATAGCCACTACCTGTACCAATTTCTAACACTTTTTGACAATCATGTTGCATTAATAATTGCGTCATTGACGCAACCATCAGTGGCTGCGAAATAGTTTGTCCCTGGCCAATTGGCAGCGCTGTATTTTCATAGGCTTTGTGAGCGAGCGATTCGGGCATAAACAAATGCCGGGGCGTGGTTCGAATGACATTTAACACGGCCGTATTAGTAATGCCTTCAGCGCGTAATTTATCCGCTAATTTACGCGCCATACCTTGAAAATTCTGAATCATGTTGTCGTGTTCGTTAACCAGTTAGACAAAGTGTCTTGATGACTCCGCGCCGTCATATCCAAACTTAACGGCGTTATCGAGACATAACCTTCACGCACGGCGTGAAAATCGGTTCCCTCGGCATCGTCTTGATGACCACCAATCGGACCGTACCAAAAGATGTCGCGACCAAAAGGGTCTTTGCTTTGCACCATTGTTTCGGCTCGGTGACGACGCCCCAGACGGGTCACTTTATAACCTTTGAGATCGTCATACCGTACCGCTGGTACATTAATGTTCAAAATGGTGTCCAAGCGCAGGGGTTGTTCTGCCATACGGCTGACAATATCCGCAACAACCTGAGCTGCCGTATCGTAGTACTCATCACTACGTGAACCCATCGAAACCGCAATGGCAGGCAAGCCCATGAAGCGCCCTTCCATTGCCGCGGCAACGGTACCTGAATACAGCACGTCGTCACCCATGTTTGGGCCATCATTAATGCCGGAAACAACCAAATCAACATCATCAGCGAGTGGCGAATTGGTACCGAGGTGGACACAATCAGTCGGTGTCCCGTTCAGTGAATAAAAGCCGTTAGGTAAACGCTGCATCCGAAGCGGATTATGGAGTGTTAACGAATTACTGGCGCCGCTGCAGTTGCGATCTGGTGCAATAACACGAACTTGAGCAATATCTTTTAAACGCATGTAGAGCGCTTCAATCCCGGGTGCATGTACACCATCGTCGTTGCTGACTAACAACTTCATCATGAGTTTAATTACCTTGTGTTGGTTCACTAATTAGGGCGCTATTGGGAGTACTCATGGAATCACAAATCAATTCACGTAATACACTCGTGGCAAAACTACCACGCGGCAATGAGAACTCAAGTTCAGCGCAATCATCTGCTAACCAGCGTAGTTGCGGGTTCTGTAACGTCATCAGTAATGGGCGACGGGCATGGTCAACCCGCTGTTTAGCTAACCCGTCCATTAACTCTGGATACCGCCGGCAAATCGACTGTTCAAACTCTGCTATCGACGCGGAGCTTGCCCATTTGTCGCTGCCTGGCAACGGCGCTGTCAACATGATATCACCCTGCGAATAGCGCTCAAACAAACTTGCGTCTAACGTATCAACAACGAAAAACGACTGACTACCCTGTAACATGACAGCATCGCCAATTTCCGGCATCAAACGTTGCGTAGAAATGCGTTCGCTTACTACTTGGTTAAATAAAAATGAACGCGCCGCTGATAAATATAAACCGATTTGGTTGCGGGTTAACCGGCGTTTCAATTGTCCCGAAAACCAGCGTTTGGCTTGCTCAATATTCTGACCATTGTGACCAAAGCGCTGTTCACCAAAATAGTTTGGCACACCTTGCTCAACAATTTGCTGCCAGCGTTGCCTAAATTGTTCAGTTTGATCAATATCTCGGATTTTCAATACAAAATGATTAGCGCGGTGCGTTCCGGTTTTAAGTTTTTTGGGCTGCAGAGCGGCTTTTTCTACCGAAAATTCAGGATGCTCTAGGGTTTCCCACGGTAGCAGCGCTTGGCCTGGTAGCTGCACTGAAAACCATTGGTACGTAACAGCATGGCGATCTTTTAAACCGGAAAAGCTGACATCTCGTTCTTTTACCCCCGCAAACTTGGCTAATTGACCGGCTACAAAAGCAGTGTTCGCTCCTTTTTTCTTAACCCATAGCCATTGATGCTCGCCGACTTGTTCGCTTGGTTCAGTAACCGGTAATGCCAACACTTCGGTTACCTGAAAATCTTCAGGTGAAGCTTTAAACGTGCCACGGCAGGTCGGAATTCCATGTAAATAGGCGTCAGTCACGGGCAATACTCGGCATCAACAGAACAACGGCATGACAAGCGATACCCTCTTTTCGACCGACGAAACCAAGCTTCTCGGTCGTCGTCGCTTTCACATTTATTTGGCTTACATCGGCGGCTAAAAGTGCAGCAATACGCTCCCGCATGGCTGGAATGTGGCCCGCCAGTTTTGGGGCTTGGGCAACGACGGTAACATCGAGATTACCCAGCTCGAACCCTTGGTGCTTAACCAACCGATAGACATGCTGTAACAGTTTTCCGCTATCAGCACCGGCATATTGTGCATCCGTATCAGGAAAATGTTGCCCAATATCGCCTAGGGCAACTGCGCCAAGCAATGCATCAGCAACTGCATGTAATATGACGTCACCGTCAGAATGCGCAATCAAGCCTTGCTCATGTGGTACTTGAATACCACCAAGTGTTAGTGGCCCGTCACCACCGAATTTATGCACATCATAACCGTGCCCTATTCGCATGCTTGCTCCTTTGCCATTAAAGCGATAAACATTGCCGCCAAGCGCTCGTCACCAGGCTGCGTAATTTTAATATTGGTTTGCTGCCCCACCACTAACTTCGGATGTCCACCGGTGAGTTCAATGGCAGAGGCTTCATCGGTAATTGCCGCATGCTCAACCCCAAGCTGACGCAGTGCCTCAATAAGCTGTTCGGCGCGGAAAACTTGAGGTGTTAGCGCTCGCCATAAACCTTCGCGCGGTACACTGTTGGCAATAATATCGGCTTTAGCGACTTGCGTTTGTTTGATGGTATCGGCAACAGGAAGAGCAAGAATGGCGCCATCGCCATGTTCAATTCCTGCATCAATCACAGCTTTCAATTCAGACAATTGTAAACACGGTCGCGCAGCATCATGCACCACAACCCAATGGAAGCCATCCGCTTGTGCCGCTGCAACGCCGGCAAATACCGATGCGGCACGAGTGGCGCCGCCAACAACCAAATGTACTGGGCAGTTCGTTTTAAAATGGATTGACTGCACTCGTATATCGTCCGCGGCGACAGCAATGTAGATAGCAGCTACACGGTTATCTGCAGCGACAGCAGCGACACTGTGTTCAAGAACTGTTTTGTCGGCAATGCGAAGATACTGTTTTGGCTCGGCCAGACCCATACGACTGCCGATACCGGCAGCAGGAATTACTGCGGCAACCTTAAGCTGGTTATGCATCATCTCTATTAATTCGTTGTTTGTTTCACTGGCACAATGCGGAAAAAGGTTTCGTGCCGCTTAATCAACCCAAGTTCGTTACGCGCGCGCTCTTCAAGTGCAACCTGACCTTCGCGCAAATCCGCGATATCAGCCGCTAACACTTGGTTGCGCTGCGTTAATCGTGTATTGGTTTCCGCTTGTCGCACCACATCTGACTGTAAGTGCCAATAATCTGGTAAGCTGTTTTTACCGAACCACAGCCGATATTGAAGCGCAATGAGAGCGACAATAAAGATGAGTTTCAATAATCGCATAGCTGTCCCCACTTGCTGTTGTTCGTTATTATAAATAAATGCAGCAGTACTGCTAGTATATCGACCTTTGTCGTAAAGCCCAACGATTAATCGAGAGCGTCTTTATTATGGATTACCTGTTGATCACCTTGATTATTTTCATTGGTGCATGCCTTCAAGGTATTACTGGATTCGGTTCTGGTCTGATTGCGGTGCCTTTACTCACCTTGCTGCTGCCCTTGAGTGTCATTACCCCTACCTTGTCGATTATAAATTTTGCCATGGCAACTTACCTCGCCTGGATGCTTCGACATTCAGTACAAATTCGGCAGTGGCGATGGCTATTATTAACTGGGGTTATTGGCACACTCGCTGGCAACTGGTTACTCAATCATATTCGCTTAGATTGGCTACAAATGGGTATGGCTATTATGGTGATAACAGTCGCGCTGCTATTTTGGTTTGGGGTGCAATTAAAGCATCGCAGTACACCAGGATTGCAGTCAGTGACGGGATTATTGGCTGGTTTTAGTAACGGTGCTTTGACGCTTGGTGGCCCACCAGTGGTGTTGTTCTTAACCGGTAATGGTCTCGATCGCCTTGCTTTTCGCGCAACGCTAACCATTTTCTTCTGGGTGTTAGCGTTAACCAATATTGTGTCGTTTGGCGTTCAGCAACGCTACGAAGCAGCGCATGTTCCCATTGTTATATGTCTTCTCATTGGTGCCATTAGTGGTGCTTGGTTGGGTCACAAAATCAGCGATAAGCTTTCTGAAAGACTATTTCGCAAGCTCAGTCTTCTGTTAGTGATTATTGCCGGAGCAATCGCTTTTGCGGGTGCTTGGAATGCTTAAAAAGTAACAGTGGTCGCCAACAAGACTTCGCGCAAAGCCAACGTTCGTGGGTCAATTCGGCCTTTGTGATTCCATTGATGGCCGCAAAATGCGGGCGCTAAATTGGCATGATCAGGACGCAACAGTCGTAGTTTATCCCCTTCTACTTCGAGGCATTCACCTTGAAATGAAAACCAACCATGCATGTTGCAATGGACACGCTGTTGCGCTTTATCGATTCGATCAATGGAATCTAAACGAGCTTGCTGAATCGGCAGGCGAAAATCAAAAATAGGCACAGTATCACCTAAGCGTGCAGAGTGTGTCAGCCAACGCTGTAATTTACTCGGTTGCGTAGCGCTAACGCTTAGTTGCCGTTTTTGTGGTGTCTGCCAGCTCGCATTTTGAATATCGAGCGTATAAGGTGCGTCACTTTCTAACATCCCTTGGGCGGCATTTTTAACGTGATAAGGCAGACTTTGTAAGCGCCGTTGAAGTAAAGAAATCGATACCTGCGGTTGCTGAGAGAGCTGTTTTAGTTCGCGCTCATATAACGCCATACAGAGCTCTGCAAAAACAGCAGAGCTCACACCCACCGTCGAGGTAGATGTGAGCTGCTGAAAGATATCGCTTTGATGTGTCACGGTAGTGACCCGTTCAGCTTAGCTTTGCTTCGCGTTCACTTCAGCACGACCACGATATGGCGCTTCGCCATTCAGTTCGGCTTCAATGCGCAGCAACTGGTTATACTTAGCAACGCGGTCAGAACGGCACAACGAGCCCGTCTTAATTTGTCCCGCCGCGGTACCGACCGCCAAATCAGCGATGGTCGCATCTTCAGTTTCGCCTGAACGATGTGAAATAACTGCGGTAAAGCCAGCTTCACGCGCCATACGAATTGCCGCTAAAGTTTCCGACAAGCTACCAATTTGGTTAAATTTGATCAAAATGGAGTTACCAATACCTTGCTCAATGCCGCGTTGCAAAATTTTTGTGTTGGTGACAAATAGGTCATCACCGACTAATTGCACACGGTCACCAAGACGATCGGTTAAAACTTTCCAGCCATCCCAGTCGCTTTCGTCAAGACCATCTTCAATTGAGATGATTGGGTATCTCTGACACAGACCGTCAAGGTACTCTGCGAAACCAGCGGCATCAAACGATTTTCCTTCACCCGCAAGGTTATATTTGCCATCGCGATAGAACTCAGATGCGGCACAGTCGAGAGCCAACGTAACGTCGTCACCCATGCGATAACCCGCTTTTTCAACCGCTTCAACTATCACGGTAAGCGCTTCTTCGTTGCTCGCGAGGTTCGGTGCAAAGCCTCCTTCGTCACCAACGGCAGTGCTTAACCCGCGCGCTTGCAACACTTTTTTCAAGGCGTGGAATATTTCCGCACCCATTCGCAAACCTTCTTTGAAGCTTCGTGCGCCAACTGGTTGAATCATAAATTCTTGAATATCAACATTGTTGTCAGCGTGTTCACCGCCGTTGAGAATATTCATCATTGGCAATGGCATGCTAAATTTACCAGCTGTACCGTTGATTTCAGCAATGTGCGCATACAATGGCATGCCTTTGCTACTTGCCGCTGCTTTCGCTGCAGCTAAAGACACCGCCAAAATAGCGTTGGCACCCAGCTTTTCTTTATTTTCAGTGCCATCAAGATCCAACATAATCTGATCAACACGCTGTTGGTCAGTGGCATCAACGCCCGCTAATGCTGGCGCAATGGCGTCATGAATATTGGCTACAGCCTTTTCAACGCCCTTACCTAAATAGCGCGCCGGATCACCATCGCGCAATTCTAACGCTTCACGTGAACCGGTTGATGCACCGCTCGGCGCTGCCGCGCGACCCCAATGGCCGTTATCTAAAAACACATCGGCTTCAACGGTTGGATTTCCGCGTGAGTCCATAATTTCACGAGCTACAATTTTGCTGATTGCTGCCATGACAGTAACCTACTCCTGTTAATACACGCGACGCCTAGGCGCGACGCTTTTTCTGATAAATACCTGCGGCTTCAATAAAGCCACGGAACAATGGGTGCCCATCACGCGGTGTTGAGGTGAATTCCGGGTGGAACTGCGCTGCAACAAACCATGGATGCTCAGGAATCTCAATAATCTCAACCAATCGATTATCATGCGACCAGCCAGAAATTTTCAAGCCGGCTTGTTCCAATTGTTCAATGTAATGACCATTTACTTCATAGCGGTGACGGTGACGTTCTTTGATCACATCTTTACCATAAAGATCGCGCGCCTTGGTACCCTTCACGAGGTTACATGGCTGGGCACCTAACCGCATCGTGCCACCCAAATCTGAACTGGAATCGCGTAATTCTTTTTGACCTTTCGCGTCCATCCATTCGGTAATTAGGCCAACCACTGGATGCTCAGCTTTCGCATCAAATTCGGTGCTATTAGCAGTTTTAAGGCCCGCAACATTACGCGCATATTCAATCAACGCAATTTGCATACCCAAACAGATACCTAAATACGGAATGCCGTTTTCACGAGCGTACTGAGCCGCCATAATTTTACCGAGAATGCCGCGCTCACCAAAACCACCAGGTACGATAATCGCGTCTACATCAGCAAGTTTTGCCACCCCTTTGGTTTCGACGTCTTGCGCATCAATATATCGAATATTGACGGTTAATCGATTCTTTAAACCTGCATGTGCTAGGGCTTCGTTTACTGACTTATAGGCGTCTGGTAATTCAATGTATTTACCCACAAACCCAATAGTCACTTCACCACTCGGATTAGATTCTTGGTAAAGAACTTGTTCCCACTCCGATAAATCAGCTTCTGGACAATCCATGCGGAAGCGGTGCACGACAATTTCGTCCAACCCTTGCGATTTCAAAATCGCTGGAATTTTATAAATACTGTCGACATCTTTTAAGCCGATAACAGCTTTTTCTTCCACATTGGTAAACAATGCAATTTTCGCGCGCTCGTTTGCCGGCAACGCACGGTCTGAACGACACACCAAAATGTCAGGTTGAATACCAATTGAACGTAATTCTTTCACTGAGTGTTGTGTTGGCTTGGTTTTCACTTCACCAGCCGCACCCAAGAATGGCACCAAGGTTAGATGCATAAACAAGGTACGGTCACGCCCTACTTCAGTGGCTAACTGACGAATAGCTTCAAGGAACGGTTGTGACTCAATGTCACCAACCGTGCCGCCAATTTCGATAATAGCGATATCGTATCCAGCACCACCATCAATAATACGACGCTTAATTTCGTTGGTGATGTGTGGGATAACCTGAATGGTTGCGCCAAGGAATTCACCGCGACGTTCGCGACGAATAATATCTTCGTAGACACGGCCAGCAGTGAAGTTGTTTTTCTTAGTCATGCGCGTGCGAATGAAGCGCTCATAGTGACCAAGATCAAGATCGGTTTCAGCACCATCTTCGGTGACAAATACTTCACCGTGCTGAATTGGGCTCATGGTGCCCGGATCGACGTTAATATAAGGATCGAGTTTTAGAATCGTGACCTTTAGGCCACGAGCTTCAAGAATTGCCGCCAGTGAAGCTGCAGCAATGCCTTTGCCCAGCGAAGATACAACACCGCCGGTGACGAAAATATAATTAGTTGTCATGCGAAACCTAAGTCGTCAGGTTAAAAAGGGATTTGCTTCAAGACGGGAAAACAGTATACCTGAAGCATCGCTTGCCGACAATTTAAAATCGCATCATCGGTAACTTTTGCTTAGCTGTTCCCCTGTCTATAAACTCACTTAGCAAATCACCCATCGGTCTTCACTGCTTGCCAATGGCTCTCAAGTTCATCCAAGCTAAGTTCCTCGGGATTCTTATCTAATTCGCGTAAACGTTGCTCGATGGCTTGAAAACGACGTTTAAATTTCAAATTCGTGCGTCGTAGCGCATGCTCCGGGTTAACTTGAGCATGCCGTGCTAAGTTCACTACGGCAAACAAAACATCACCAATTTCCGCTTCAAGCGCCTGTTGATCGCGTTCTTCGCGGGCGAGTTCCTCTTCAACTTCGGCTATCTCTTCGCGAATTTTGGCGAGAACAGGTTGTATGTTCGGCCAGTCAAAACCGACATTGGCGGCTCGCTTCTGCAATTTAAGCGCTAGTAAAATACTCGGCAGATTATCTGGAATACCGTTAAAAACACTGTCATGCTGCCCTTTCTTAGCGCGTTCCTCGGTTTTTATCTGCTCCCACTGAGCTTTAATCTCTTCATCAGTTTGGCTGTTACTGTCGCCAAATACATGAGGGTGGCGGCGAATAAGCTTCTCCGCCGTCTGTTGTGCCACCTCATCAAAGGTAAATTGCTGTTGCTCGGCAGTCAGTTGGGTATAAAAAACAACCTGAAACAATAAATCGCCTAACTCATCTTTAATTTCCGCTAAATTGCCCTCGGTAATAGCCGCAGCAACTTCGTATGCTTCTTCGATCGTGTATGGGATTAGCGTCGTCATAGATTGCTTTAAATCCCATGGACAGCCGCCATTAGGATCCCGTAATCGACGCATGACCTCCAGTAGGGCCGCAACCCCCTGAAAGTTTTCTGACTGACTCATTGTGTGACCCTTTCCACGTTGTGTATCCCTTTCAACTGTCCAATTCTATTGAGTAGACGTTGTACATCTTCCGCACCAGCTACAATAATACCAACGGTTACCAGCGCTTGGCGTGTCGCTGTATCCAAGCGTGAATCAAGTTGCGCGACATTGACTTTTTCGTTCGCAAGGACGCTCGTAATATCATGCAACAAGCCTTGACGATCGTCCGCGTCAATGCGGATGTTCACCCGATAGTTGCCGCGTTTCGCTTGGCTCCAACTAACTTCTAATGCACGCTCTGGATGTTGTTCCAATAAATGTTTGAGTTGTTCACAATCCGTGCGATGCACGGAAACACCGCGCCCTTGCGTAACAAATCCTAAAATCGAATCGCCGGGAACCGGTTGGCAGCACTTCGCAAACTGCACCAACAGGTTACCTATTCCTTCAACCGTTACATCACTTTGTTTACCACTGCGAGTTGCTTTTCCCTTACGCGCGGTTAAGCGTTCGATGCGTTCAGCTGCACTGTCGGTTTCGGGGCGCAATTGGTTGACCACTTGTTGCAGCCGTACATCACCAGCGCCAATTGCCGCGAGTAAATCATCTAAATGCACCATATTAAAGCGTTCTAATATGCTTTCCGCTTGCGCCAATGGCACATTATGTTTCGCTAACTCAGCTTCAAGTAACTCTTTGCCTACTTTGAGGTTTTTATCACGATCAAGCTTTTTAAAATAGGTAACAACTTTGCCGCGTGCTCTCGAGGTTTGTAAATAACCATTCGCAGGGTTTAACCAATCACGGCGTGGTTGAGCATTTTTCTGTGTAAGAATTTCGACTCGCTCGCCATTCTTCAAGTGGTAAGTAAACGGCACAATATGACCATCCACTTTGGCACCAACACAACGGTGCCCCACCTGTGAATGAATGTAATAAGCAAAATCTAACGGCGTCGCACCGGCAGGTAAGTCAATGACTTCGCCTTTTGGCGTAAAAACATAGACGCGGTCTTCAAATACTTGCGAACGTATTTCATCGACAAGGCCTTCATGACCCGCCATATCATCATGCCAGGCAAGCAATTTACGTAACCAGGCTATCTTTTCTTCGAAGCCTGAACCTTTACCCGCAGCACCGCCCTCTTTGTACATCCAATGTGCGGCAACACCAAGTTCGGCGTCGTCGTGCATCGCCTGCGTGCGTATCTGAATTTCAACATGTTTATCTTGAGGACCCAATACCACCGTATGAATCGACTGATAACCATTGGCTTTGGGGGTAGCGATGTAATCATCAAACTCCGAAGCAATATGACGCCATAAACTGTGCACAACGCCAAGCGCTGCATAACAGTCTTTCAGCGAGTCGGTGATAATACGTACCGCGCGAATATCGTATAACTGGTCAAAGTTAAGATGCTTTTTCTGCATCTTGCGCCAAATTGAGTAGATGTGTTTTGGCCGGCCATAAACCGTTGCCTGCACCCCTTCGTCATCTAGCGCTTGTTGTAATGTTTGCAGAAAGTCATTGATATAAATCTCACGGTCAATACGCCGTTCATGTAGTTGAGCTGCAATGGCTTTATAGGTGGATGGATGTAAATAGCGAAATGCGAGATCTTCAAGTTCCCATTTGAGTTGACCAATACCAAGACGATTGGCTAACGGCGCATAAATTTCGTTGCACTCCTTGGCGGCAAGGACACGCGTTTCTTCGTCGAGCGTTTTAACTTCACGTAAAAAACAGATACGTTCAGCTAGCTTGATTAATACCGCCCGAACGTCGGTAACCATCGCCAGTAGCATGCGCCGCACATTGTCTATTTGTACGAGACTGGGTTTACCGTGTTGAAAGTGTTGCAGCGCACTGATGGTCTGCATTTGTTGCACTGCTTCAAGTAATACTGGAAGGCTTTTGCCACCCCACGCTAAAGCTTGTTCTAAATCAATGAGTTGGGCTTCAAAGGCTGGGCTATAAAGCGCTGCAATGAGTGATTCTTGATCAAGGTTGAGACCAATTAAAATCTCAACCATCTCTTCGCCTTTCACCAGAAGCTGTGGCTGCTTCGAGCTTTCACAAATGTGTTTTAGGCGCTCAGCATGTTCACGTAGCTGTGCACAGCGTTCGTCCGAATCTAATTCTGCTAGCCAATCGCCATGCTGATGCGGCTTATCAACATGCGTACTACGCACCCAAACCACCGTGTTACTCCCGTTCGAATAATGTGATGACCTCAATGTGATGGGTCTGCGGAAACATGTCAACCACTTGCGCTTGTTTTAGGGTATAACCATTATCTTTCAGTACCTTTGCATCGCGAGCAAGGGTATCGGGCGCACAGGAAACATAGACAATTTTCTGCGGTTGTCGTGTAGCCACTTCTTTAATAGCCTGCGGAGCTCCAGCGCGGGCAGGATCTAACAACACTTTCGTGAATTGCTCTTGGCTCCAGGCTTGGCGCGACCACGGTTGTTCAAGATCGGTGCAAAAAGCCGCAATACTTAATTGAGCATTGTGAGCATTGGCTTTAAGTTGCTCAACCATCGACGCAACGCCTTCAATCGCCGTAACTTGCGCTCCAGCTAACGCCATCGGTAAACTGAAATTACCACTGCCAGCATACAGCTCTAGAATTTTATCGTTTGGCTGAATATCAAGCCAAGTTAATGCTTGTTCAACCATTTTTTCACTAAGCTGCCGATGCGCTTGCATGAAATTCGTAGGTGAACAGTTAATACTCGCGCCCACCGTGCGATAGCTCAATGGATTTGATGCGGTTAACGGTGCTAGCTGTTGTTCTGTGTCGCACCATACAGCTACTTCGTAGTGCGCTGCAAACTGCTGGAGTTGCTTCTGATCGCTCTCGTTTGGCCATTCTCGGAGTCGCAACAACACCACGACCTGATGTTCAAATTCAATCAATTCAACATGACCTAGCTGTTTGACTAACTCAAGTTGAGGGAGCAGAAGTTGTAACGGGGGAATGAGCCTATTTAGGTTCTCAGCTAACACCACGCAAGCATCAATCACGGTTATTCGTTTGCTCTTCGGCGCTCTAAATCCCATCTTGAATTGCTGGCGTTTGGCGTCATAGTGCACCGCCAATCGTGCTCGTCGACGGTAATGCCAAGCGTCGCCAGCCAGAGGTTCGAGCCATTGCTGCGCTTCAACTTGGCCAAATTTCGCGAGTATTTCTGCCACCACCTGCTGCTTATGCTCACGCTGCGCAGATAACGCTAGGTGTTGCAAATCGCAGCCCCCGCATTGCTCATAAAAAGCACAAAGCGGCGTCACGCGCTGCTTGCTCGTCGTTTGAACTCGCTCTAGCTGCGCATCATGTTTGCCTTGAACGGTAATGGTTACTCGCTCAGTTGGTAATGCCCCAGGCACGAACCGCACACCGGTAGCGGTACGAATAATACCTCGACCTTGGTGATCCAAACCAACAACCTGCTGTTCGGTTAATCGCTGTGGTTTTGTGGCTCGCAATTGCGGCTTATAAAACTGAGCCATGTAACCGCGCCTGTTGCATAATCGCTTTTATATCGCGTACTGCTTGTTCAAGCCCAACTAACACCGCTCGAGCAATAATTGCATGGCCAATATTCAGCTCAACCAACTGAGGAATTGCCGCAATCGGCGCCGTGTTGTGATAATGCAAACCATGTCCAGCATTCACTTGTAATCCCGCCGCCTGCGCATATTCTGCAGCATCTCGTAACTGTGCGAGTGCCTGCAACTGTGCTTTCTCAGTAGTCTGCTCAGCGTAATGGCCGGTGTGTAACTCAATAATCGGAGCGCCTGTAGCAACGGCCGCATCAATTTGACGTTTATCCGCATCAATAAATAAGCTGGTCGCAATGCCATGCTCGGCAAGTTGCGCTACCGCCTTGGTGATCTTAGCTTGCTGGCCGGCAACATCGAGACCACCTTCAGTGGTTAATTCTTCGCGCTTTTCTGGCACTAAACAACAAAAAGTCGGCTTGGTACGACAGGCAATCGCTAACATTTCGTCAGTAACTGCCATCTCGAGGTTCATACGGGTCTGCAAAGTTTTTGCGAGAATCTCAACATCGCGATCGTTAATATGACGGCGATCTTCGCGTAAATGCACGGTAATACCATCCGCACCGGCCTGCTCAGCAATGGCCGCAGCCGTTACCGGATCGGGATAGCTAACACCACGAGCATTACGAACAGTGGCGACATGGTCAATGTTGACACCTAAGTAAATCGGCGCAATTCCAACGGTTGAATTCATGACAAATCCTTAAATTGAACAAAGAGTTGGCGACTACGCAGCGGTTGGTTTCCTAAATAAGGTTGTAATGCCACTCGCATCAGTCGTTTAAATAAGTTTAGCAGGCGCTGATCGGTAACTTCAAAATCACCGAGTCGCAGAATATCGGCACCATTCAACACAATGATATCGACCTGATTGCTGGCATGAGTCAGGGAAAATCCAGCTTCAGGTATAAATTGATACGTCTGAGTTTCGATTATAGGTTGTTCGTGGGTGTCCATGTGCCAATCAAAGCCATGGCCTAAATGACAGAGTAATTGCCATTCAAAGCGTCGTAATATTGGCTCCACATGACTCACTTGGGTGAGCAATTCCAAGGTATCTTGATAATCTTGAAACAGGCCATCAACCACGTGGTATGGTGTAGTCAGGCGTTGCACCAGTTCATTGACATAGAAGCCACTATAGAGTGACGTTCCTTTCAAATTCAGGCTGGTATCCAGCGCTTCTGCGGCAACCAAAGTTTGTAATTCATGTCGGCCGCGCGTACTAATCTGCAATGGCGTAAAAGGCTGCAAGATACTGCGCCAAGCACTTTTCGGTCGTTTCGCACCCTTTGCAATGGCACGAAAACGACCGTGCTCAGCAGAGAACAATTCAACCAGTAAACTGCTGTCTTGATAGGGCCAGCGATGCAATACAAACGCCGGTTCCAACGCTTAATCCTCGCCGTAACCTAAGCTACGTAAAGCACGCTCATCATCAGCCCAGCCGGATTTCACTTTCACCCACAACTGTAGGTGAACTTTACCGCCAACCAAAGGCTCAATATCTCGACGTGCCTCAGTACCGATGGTTTTTAATTTACTACCGCCGGCACCAATCACCATGCGTTTTTGGCCGTCACGTTCAACGAGTATTAATGCATGGATATGCGTCGTGCCTGATGGCGCTGTTTTGAATTGTTCAATTTCAACGGTCGTGCTGTATGGCAATTCATCTCCGGTAAAGCGCATGAGCTTCTCGCGAATAATTTCTGCCACCATAAAGCGTAGCGAGCGATCTGTCACATAGTCTTCAGGAAAGTGATGAACGCCCGGACGTGCATAGTTGTGCACGATTTGTCGCAAGGCTTCCACTTGCGCGCCGGTTGCCGCTGATAACGGGATGATTTCAGCGAACTGATGCTTTTCGGCAAGTTGCTGTAAATACGGTAGCAACTCCGTTTTATCTTTAAACAGGTCAATTTTATTAATGACCAAAATAACTGGGCGCTCTGATTTTTTCAGCTTATTGAGAACCATTTCATCGTCGCTGGCCCACTTGCCCGCTTCAACCACAAATAACACCACTTCGACACCACTCAATGAGCTTGATGCTGCGCGATTCATTAACCGATTAATCGCACGTTTTTCGTCTTGGTGAAGACCCGGTGTGTCCACATAAACAATTTGGCGCTCGCCTTCGGTTTCAATCCCCAAAATGCGGTGCCGTGTCGTTTGTGGTTTGCTTGAGGTAATACTAATTTTTTGCCCGAGAATACGATTAAGTAGCGTTGATTTCCCAACATTCGGACGCCCGACAATGGCGACAAACGCTGATTCTGAGCTATGTTGCGGTTCCGTCATGAATTATCCTGCTGAATAAGTTGTTCAAGCGCTTCGGTTGCGGCTTGTTGTTCGGCTTTACGGCGACTCGTTCCTGTTCCTAGAATCGGCTCTTTTAACCCATCAACTTGACAACTTACGGTAAATTGTTGGTTATGTGCTTGCCCCTGTGTCGCGACAACTTCATAAACAGGAAGCGCGCACTGGCGCCCCTGCAAATACTCTTGCAATCGCGTTTTCGGGTCTTTATGACTTACACCTGGTTTGATTGCCGCTAATTGTTTCGCATACCAGTTTAGTACAACCTCGCGGCAAGTGTTCAAATTGCTTTCTAAATACATGGCACCTAGTAAAGCCTCAACCGCATCAGCGAGTATTGATTCGCGACGATGCCCACCGCTCTTCATTTCACCTGGGCCAAGCACCAAAAACTTCCCTAAATCGAAACGTTGCGCTAATTTCGCAAGACTACGCCCGCACACTAACGTTGCACGCATGCGGCTTAAATCGCCTTCATCAATATCAGGGAATTGTTCAAATAACGCTTCACTAATGATAATGCCTAACACTGAATCACCGAGAAACTCGAGACGTTCATTGTGTTTAGCCGCAGCACTACGGTGCGTCAGCGCCTGCGTCAGCGCATCACGATTTTTAAAGGTATAACCAAAAGATTTTTCAAGTTGTTTCAGTGGTGGTTTCGGTAAACTCACGCCCTACTCCACATTGCCAAGACGATGCCAGCGAACCCCCGAGGGAACCCAATCTGGGAGCCACTCTGGCACCCAAGAATCAGGGCCGCGGTCAAACTCTAAACTCATCCAAATAAATGTCGCTTTACCGACTAAATTCTCATACGGAACAAAGCCCCAATAACGACTATCTTCAGAGTTATCGCGATTATCACCCATCGCAAAATAATGCCCTTCTGGCACTATCCATTCGTCAGCCGCTGTGCCTGCTTGTTGAAAATAGTAAGCGGTGCGAGGCGCTACGGTCGGATCGATGAGAATTTCATGTTTCACTTCACCAAGTTGCTCCGAATAACGTTGCAATGGTGTAGTACGACTGAAATAAACTTCATCTTGCTGTTGTACGTTGCGTTCAATTACTTGTAACTGTGGGCATTCAGCCGAGTTATCAACGCAAGCAGGCTCTAAATACAATGTTTTATTACGATAGATGATTCGATCACCTGGCGTTGCCACAATACGTTTGATGAAATCAACCTGTGGGTTGACTGGAAATTTGAACACCGCAATATCGCCACGGTTTGGTTTTCCAGTTTCCAGCAATTCAGTGCGAAATAGCGGATCACGCACACCATAGCTAAACTTTTGTACCAACACAAAATCGCCAGCCAGCATAGTTGGCATCATCGATGCTGATGGAATTCGAAATGGCTCATAGAAAAAAGAACGAACAATTAAAATGATAAACAAAATTGGGAAAACACTTTGTGCAAATTCCGCCACTCGACCTTGCGGCGCAACCCGTTCACGTTCTTCATCATCCAAAGTTTTGTTCGTCTGCTCTTCTAATTTAGCGATAGTCGCCAAGCGCGCAGGTTTTTTCATTTTAGCATCATAAAGCCAAATCAAACCTGCAACGATAGTTACTAGCGTCAGCACAATCGAATAAAAGTTAGCCATTTAATTTTGATTCCTAGCGCACTAAGCAAATTGCATTACTTGCCAACTTTCAGCACAGCAAGAAATGCTTCTTGCGGTACTTCGACGTTACCAAGCTGCTTCATTCGCTTTTTACCTTCTTTTTGTTTTTGTAACAGTTTCTTCTTACGACTTACATCACCACCATAACACTTCGCAGTAACGTTTTTACGCAATTGCTTCACCGTAGAGCGAGCGATAACGTGTGTGCCGATTGTCGCCTGAATTGCGATATCGAACATTTGTCTTGGAATTAACTCACGCATTTTATCGACCAATTCACGACCACGGCCCTGAGAATTATCGCGGTGTGTAATCATCGCCAAGGCATCCACCTTGTCGCCGTTAATTAACACATCAACACGCACCATGTCCGCTTCTTGGAAGCGTTTAAAGTTATAATCAAGCGACGCATAACCGCGACTCGTTGATTTTAAACGGTCAAAGAAATCCATCACCACTTCAGCCATTGGCAATTCGTACGTTACTGCGACTTGATTGCCATGATAAGCCATTTTCGTTTGTACACCGCGCTTATCAATACACAGCGTAATCACGTTCCCCAGATATTCCTGTGGAACGAGAATATTCGCTTCGACAATAGGCTCGTAAATGGTTTCAATATCATTTACGGCCGGCAAGTTGGCAGGGTTATCCACCTTGTGTTCTTTACCATCTTTGGTGATAACCTTATATACCACCGTCGGTGCGGTAGTAATCAAATCGATATCATATTCACGTTCTAGGCGCTCTTGAATAATCTCCATATGCAGCATACCGAGAAAACCCACACGGAATCCAAAACCAAGCGCTGCAGAGTTCTCTGGTTCATAGAACAGTGATGCATCGTTCAAAGAAAGTTTCGCCAACGCATCACGGAAGTTTTCATAATCGTCCGACGAAATTGGGAACATTCCCGCGTAAACCTGCGGCTTTACTTTTTTAAAGCCCGGTAATGGTTGCGGAGCCGGTTGTTTCGCCAAAGTCAGGGTATCCCCTACTGGCGCACCGTGAATTTCTTTAATACCAGCAATAACAAACCCTACTTCACCACAGCGCAAAATACCGGTCTCTGTTGCTTTGGGTGAGAAAAATCCAACTTTATCAATCTGGTGCGTCTGCCCAGTCGACATGACTTTCATTTTATCGCCAGCACGTAACACGCCATTTTTAACGCGCACCAAACTCACCACACCTTGGTAATTGTCAAACCAAGAATCGATGATTAACGCTTGTAACGGATCGTCAGGATCACCTTGTGGAGGCGGTATTTGCTTAACAATGCGTTCTAAAACTTCATCAATGCCGATACCGGTTTTGGCAGAACACTGCACCGCGTCAATCGCCTGAATGCCGACAATATCTTCAATCTCTTCAGCAACACGCATTGGATCGGCCTGCGGTAAATCGATTTTGTTCAATACCGGAACTACTTCAAGGTCCATTTCAATTGCGGTATAGCAGTTGGCCAAGGTTTGTGCCTCAACGCCTTGTGCTGCATCAACCACCAACAAGGCGCCTTCACAACCAGCCAAACTACGTGATACTTCGTATGAAAAATCAACGTGCCCCGGTGTATCAATAAAGTTTAGCTGATAAGTCTCGCCGTCGAGTGCGGTGTAGTGCAGGGTTACGCTCTGCGCTTTAATGGTAATACCACGCTCGCGTTCAAGATCCATTGAATCAAGTACTTGTTCAGCCATTTCACGGTCAGTTAAACCGCCACAGTGCTGAATAAGACGATCAGAAAGAGTCGACTTACCATGGTCGATGTGCGCAATAATTGAAAAATTGCGAATATTTGCTTGCTTAAACGCCTTCTCTGGCATTAATGCCCCCGCAACAACAAAAAATAAGGAATAAATACTAACCGCTGATCATACTGATTTATGCGGTTCGGGACAAAGAATTTCGGGTAAATTTAATCGATTTGTTGCACGCTCAACAGTTGCGCAACCTGAATGTCACGTTGCTGTAACCAACGCCGCAATAGATAAAAGCTGAATGCAAAACCACTAAAAGCGCTAAGAATCACCCATCCCTCTGGCCACGACAACAGTTGACCCGTTGCAATTGCGATAAGTAATAAGGCTAGAATTGGAAGTAAATATACCATCAGGGAGTAACGTGTAAGTGCTTGTTCAGGAAGTAATAACTCGACTTGCTGACCGGGAGTAAACTGCCCTTTTGGCCGATGAATGCGAAATTCAGCACGGCGATCAGAGAACGCCTTTGAAATAATCCCCGCACCGCAAGTATTCTGCTGTGCACAGCCGTTACAGCCGGTTTTTAATTCGGTAGACACTAATAAAGAATCGCTTTCTACAGCGATCACTTCGGCAAGCTCTCGAATCACTGTTGCGATTCCTGAGTTGATATCGCCATATTCTCGGCTATCCGACGTAGCGTATCAGCCGGCAATTTGCCAACGACGGTCACGGCATGCCCATCGACAAAGGTATTAACAAGCGATTCAGGACCTTGATATGCCAAACTCGGTAGTTTTTGAGCGCGTTGGTCAGACACATAGATCGATAATTCCGTCAGTCCATCGCTAAACAAAAAATAATCAGTTGGTAACTGGGTATCATACAGCTGACGATGGTGTGAACGACGCAAATCAAAACCAGCAGGTAACCAACTCGGGCGCAATGGGAAACGAAGCTCAGCGAGTTGCTGGGTATCATATAACTTAGGCGGCCGCTGAATTGCGCTCACTTCGGTGAGTTGCTCAGGTATTTGATCAGAAAAACTAATCGATGTTAATTGTAATTGTTCGAGTACTTCACCTTGTGGGGTCATCATTTGTAGTTTTAAGAGCATCCCTGAATCACGATCAACCCATAGGTCATAGTGATAACGGTTGTCATCACGGCTGATTAATCGTAGGTACTGAGCAGGACGCCCTGTCACGCGCATTCCACCACTGGCAATAACCTGATAATGCTGATTGATATTCGCAAATGGTTCATAGAACGCAGGTGGTATCAGGCCAATCGTAACATCCGATTGCAGCGTATATGAGCCACCTGCTTGCGAGTAGTAATAGGTTTGATCACCAACACGTAGCGCACGAGTATCGGCGCCGTTCAGATAAATTAATAATTCGAGGTCGGTCTTGTGATCGTAGTTTCCATGAAACCACAGAAGCGGTTGTATTCTCTGACCTTGGCTTTGGACTAGGGTCGCTTCAAAATTAAGGTCACGCAACGAACGAGCCATGCGGTCAAACCAAATCTGGCCCATATTGGCGGCGCGTTCTGCATTAACTTCTTGCTGAGCACTCGCGCCGATAGGAGCGATTGCCACAAACCAAAGTGCAATCGCGACGACGTATTTAGTCATTCTGTTCGTTTAACTTCTCAACGGTTGATGATTCTTGTTGCTGCTGTTCTTTATCAGCTTGCAATGATAGTTGCAATTGACGCTGATGATCTAACATATACGACTGTAACAACTGGCGCTGTTGAGCAATCTCTGCCTCTGACGGCGCTTGTGTCTCAACCATCGTATTGTAACTTACCGGGTTACGCCCACCAAACGGATTCGTGATTAGCGCTGGCGAGGTAACACTTGGTGTTGCCTGTTCAGTTTCTACAACCGGTTGCTGTACCGAAAGCACGGCCACCACAGCAACGCTCGCTGCAATAGCAATACTACCAGCAGGTTTAAGCCAACGACTGGCCGCACGCGCCATTGCACCGCCTTGTTGTACAGACGGTTTTACGATCACTGATTCTTGCGAAATTTGCGCGGCAACACGAGCGCTTATATCAAGCTGTTGATTGGTTTGCGCATCACCCCGCATCACGTGCCCTACCAACGCGTAGCGCTGCCATGTAGCACGTGCCTGTTCATCGTCCAGCAATGCTGAAAGTTCAGCATTAAATGGACGTTCAGCATCAGCACCTGAATCACCGAAGTGATTATCAAGTAATGCTGAGGCATTTTGTTTGCGACGATCAGACATAAAGCTTCCTCAAATTCAGTTTAGCGCTCTAATAACGGCCGTAATTGTTGATCTATAGCTTCACGCGCTCGGAAAATTCGTGAACGCACCGTGCCAATAGGACAATCCATTTCAATGGCTATTTCTTCATAACCTAAACCTTCAATTTCACGCAGTGTTATAGCACGACGTAAATCTTCAGGTAAATCCTCGATGGTTCGCATTACGACGTCACGAATCTCATCCGTTAACAACATACTTTCTGGAGAAGCGCTGTCTTTTAGAGCACCGCTTCCTTCGTAGTATTCTGCTTCATCTGCGTCAACATCGTTGGCTGGTGGTTTTCGCCCTTGTGCCACTAAATAGTTTTTCGCAGTGTTCACCGCTATGCGGTACAACCAAGTATAAAACGCGCTATCGCCACGAAAGTTCGCTAATGCACGATAGGCTTTCACAAATGTTTCTTGAGCTACGTCTGGCACATCAGCCTGTTGTTTGACGTAGCGTGATATCAGACTCATCACTTTGTGCTGATATTTTTTTACCAACAAATCAAAGGCTCTTTGGTCGCCCTGTTGCACTCGTTCTACCAGGGCTTTATCTGTTTCTTGTTCGCTCATCCGAGCCCGCTCTCCTCAACCCCTAGCTACGTCAGATATTAGGCCCGTTGCGTACTTGCAAAGTATGACCCAAGTGTTCGTAAAAAGTTCGCAAAAAAAATTCAAAAGAGTAAAATCGCTTCTATTCCTTTGGCAGATCAGCGTGTTGTCACGCAAATTATCCCACATACTTTATGGAACAAATGTCACATTATCAATGCGATGTACTCATTATTGGTAGCGGCGCAGCTGGTTTAACCCTAGCTTTACAACTCGCTGACCATGCCCAGGTTACCGTGCTATCTAAAGGACCGTTAACCGAAGGCTCAACCTACTACGCACAAGGCGGTATCGCTGCTGTATTCGATGAGAATGATAGCATTGAAAGCCACGTTGAAGACACTTTAGTTGCCGGTGCCGGATTATGTGACATTGAAGCGGTTAAGTTTACCACAAGTCACGCTAAAGAAAGCTTGCAATGGCTAATTGATATTGGCGTTGGTTTTGATCGCGTCGATGATGGTCAATTTCACCTAAATCAAGAAGGTGGCCATAGCCATCGCCGCATTTTGCACGCTGCCGATGCGACGGGTCGTGCCGTGCAAACGACCTTGGTCGAGCAAACGAAACGACATCCGAATATTACGATACTAGAACGCGTGAATGCGGTTGATTTGATCACGCATAAGCACGTAGGCGGCGCACAGCGATGCTACGGTGCGTACATACTGAATCGCGTAAATCAACGTGTTGAAACCATAGCTGCTCGATTTGTGGCTTTGTGCACTGGTGGTGCTAGCAAAGTTTATCAGTATACGAGCAACCCCGATGTTGCGAGTGGCGATGGCATTGCCATGGCGTGGCGAGCTGGCTGCCAAGTCGCTAACATGGAATTTAATCAGTTTCATCCAACCTGCTTGTTTCATCCGAATGCGCAGTCCTTCTTGCTAACCGAAGCATTGCGCGGCGAAGGCGCTGTATTACGACGCCCTGATGGCAGTCGCTTTATGCCAGAGTTTCACCCGGCAGCAGAGCTAGCACCACGTGATGTGGTTGCCAGAGCGATTGATTATGAAATGAAGCGTCTTGGCGCGGATTGTATGTATTTGGATATTTCGCATAAGCCGAAAGCGTTCATCCAAGAGCACTTTCCGAATATTTATGACAAGTGTTTAAGTTTAGGGATAGATATCAGTCAAGAGCCGATGCCAGTTGTTCCAGCAGCCCATTACACTTGTGGCGGTGTGAAAACCGATTTGCACGCACGAACCGCACTCAATAGCCTATATGCCATCGGCGAAGTTGCCTACACCGGCTTGCACGGAGCTAACCGTATGGCGAGCAACTCGTTGCTAGAATGCTTAGTGTTCGCACGGGCTGCGGCGATCGATATCATCGAGCAACTACAGCAGGTCCAGTTGCGTACCGATCTTCCCGCATGGGACGAGAGCCAAGTAAACGATTCCGATGAAGAAGTCATCATTCAACATAACTGGCACGAATTACGTTTATTTATGTGGGACTACGTTGGTATCGTCAGAACCAACAAACGGCTACAGCGCGCTTTGCGCCGTATCGAACTGCTGCAACAAGAAATCCATGAATATTACAGTCACTTCAAAGTAAGTAATAATTTGTTGGAGCTACGTAATTTGGTGCAAGTTGCTGAATTAATCGTGCGTAGTGCCATGGCACGACATGAGAGTCGCGGGCTGCATTACAACCTCGACTACCCTGATTTACTCGCTGAGGCAAAGCCGACCGTATTGACGCCAGCGCAACAAAAATCGAGCTAAACGTCGATATTGCGCATCGCCAAGCCAACTGCGCGGTAGCCATAACCAGCGCCGCACCGTATTCGGATGGTGCAGAATCAGCAAAGCGCCCCATGGAGTAACCCACGATAACGGCTGCAAGTGCCAGCAGGTTTGATCTAAATCGTCGAGTTTTACCCAAACACCAGTTTCGTTATTCACACCCCATACATGCGCTGGCGACCGCAGCCATACCCATGGCCGAACAGTCAATTGCCAAAGCATGACAAATGCACCTGGCGTTAAACTTTAACGCGGCCAAGAATATACGCCACCATAGCTGCTAATTCGTCATCTTCGCATTTTTGATGGCCCATAAACCACGCAAATAAATCTGGATCATCGCACGTTAACAAGCGTCGAAAAGCATCTTGCTGTTGTGCATTGAGATCATCGTAAGCTTCTTCAACGAATGGCATAAATAAAACATCGAGTTCTAACATACCGCGGCGGCACGCCCAACGAAGACGATTTTTATCTTTCAATGTGTCGGCATTTTGTTGCAACTTTTCCATGCGAATCCTTCTTTTACGACAAAAATAATGCGTCGCGAAATAAAACGGCTTGTATAATGAAAAAACATCCCCATCTATTCGTTTATCGATGAGAAAGTGAGGTTTCGTGTGTTAGATACAGAGTTTACCAAAGCTCAGCCTGAATACGTAACGGTTTCATTAACAGATTACGGCATTATTCGTCTGACCGGTCCGCAAACAGATGAGTTTTTACAGGGGCAATTAACCTGTGACATGAAGCAACTCAGTGACCATGGCTGGTTATATGCCGCACACTGCGACAATAAAGGTAAAGCGATGAGTACGCTATTCGTCACTCGCTTTGCTGATAGTGTGTTATTGCTTAGCCATAAAGACGCGATTGCCGCCAGTTTGGCCCAGTTACAAAAATTTGGTGTATTTAGCAAAACGGATATCGTCGATGCGTCTGAGCAATTATCACTGTTTGGCGTATTCGGTACAGCGGCGCCAGCTCGTTTAGCCGAGTGGCTTGAACAACCGCTAAACGTTACCGATAAACAAGCGGTTACTGGGTTTTCAGATGGTGTGGCATTAACTTTGGGTAGCCAGCCAGATCAGTACCTTTTGGTAACCGAACGTGATAACTTCCCTACGAATTCTTCAATGGATGCTTGGAATGCACTTGAAATTGAACGTGGTCGACCGACCCTAGTTTCAGGTACACTATTAGAGTATGTACCCCAAATGCTGAACGTACAGGCGTTGCATGGTATTAGTTTTACCAAGGGGTGTTATATCGGCCAAGAGACCATCGCTCGGATGAAATATCTGGGCAAGCAGAAGCGAGCACTGTTTCGTTTAGTTGGCCAAGGGCAATCGGTTTCAGCCGGTGCCACGCTGGAACAGCAACTTGGTGACAATTGGCGACGTGCCGGTACGGTAATTAATGCAGTGAGCCGTGCTGACAATCAACTTGATCTATTAGCAGTATTGCCAAGCGATATTGAGGCAGATACTAAGCTAAGAGTAAAAGATGATGACGCGAGTCTTTTGGAAATTTACCCACTGCCTTATAACTTGGATGAATCATGAGTCAAACTATTAGCCAGGACAAAGTTGTTGGAATTCACTACACCGTGAAAACCGCCGAAGGCCAAGTTCTGGATCAATCAAAAGAAGGTCAACCGCTACAATTTATCTTTGGGCGCGGTATGTTGATTAAAGGTCTTGAGAACGCGCTTGACGGTAAAGCAACTGGCGACAAATTTGAAGCTGAAATTCAACCAGCTGATGCCTACGGCGAGCGTCACGACGGTCTTATTCAAACCGTTCCACGCAGCTTATTTGGCGACAACGAAGTGGCTGTTGGCATGCAGTTCCGCGCTAGCACTGATGCCGGTGAGCAGTCTGTGATGATTGTTGACGTGAGCGATGACGAAGTAACGGTCGACGGCAACCATCCGTTAGCTGGTACAACGTTAAACTTTGACGTTGAAGTAGTTGAAGTGCGTGATGCGGATCCAAGCGAATTGGACCACGGCCACGTGCATGCTGATGGTAACCATAACCACGGCTAATTCGCAGAAAATTGCGACAAAAACGCACCTTCGGGTGCGTTTTTTTATGCGTAATACAGCGTATACTGATCGCCACATTTGCCATTTTTACAAGTGACTTTATTCATGACTAACAGCAAAGCTTATCCATTTAGTGCTGCCACAGCACTTGCTCAGGCGCTCGGTAAAATCGACCAAGAAAGTCAAGGTGTCGTGCTCCCTATCCACGTGGCCACCACCTACATTCGTGGTGCGGATAATACCTACCCAACTGGCAACGTCTATTCGCGTGCAGACAATCCAACGTATAAGCCAGTTGAGCAGCTGTTATGTCAACTTGAAGGCGGCGAGCAAGCGTTATTATTTGGCTCGGGTATGGCGGCCGCTACAGCCGTATTTTTAGGTTTAAAGCCCGGTGATCATGTGGTTGCACCAACGGTCATGTATTGGGCACTGCGTAATTGGCTGCTAAACTTCGCCACCGATTGGGGTTTACGTATCGATTTTGTCGACATGACTGATCTTGAAGCGGTGGCTGCAGCAATCAAGCCGCAACAAACCAAGTTGGTTTGGCTAGAAACTCCTGGCAATCCAATGTGGACCATAAGTGATATCGCCGCCATTAGTGAGTTAGCAAAGTCAGCCGGTGCTGCGGTTGCTGTCGATTCCACTTGTGCGACACCATTGCTGACGCAACCTCTAGCGCTAGGCGCAGATATTGTCATGCACAGCGCGACGAAGTATCTAAACGGCCACTCAGATGTGATTGCTGGTGCGCTAATTACCAAACAAGACTCGCCTTATTGGCAGCGTATTCGTGCGGTGCGCGCACAAGGTGGCGCCGTCCCTAGCCCGCATGACGCGGCACAATTGCTTCGCGGCATGCGTACCATGCACTTACGGGTAAGAGAGAGCTGCAGCAATGCCATGTTCTTGGCGGAGCAACTCGAACAGCATCCACAAATTCTTGAAGTGTTGTATCCCGGATTGCCAAGTTTTGCGGGGCATGCGGTCGCCTGTAAGCAAATGCATGGCGGTTTCGGTGGGATGTTATCCATTCGCGTTAAAGGTGGTGAGAGCGCAGCAGTGCATCTTGCGGCGAACACCAAACTATGGAAACGCGCCACGTCGCTCGGCGGCGTCGAAAGTTTGATTGAACACCGCGCCAGCGTTGAAGGCGAAGGCACACCTTGCCCTCCTGATCTACTGCGCTTATCAGCCGGAATTGAAGATAAGAACGAGCTCTTAAACGACTTGTTACAAGCGCTACCTAAAGCCTAACTGGTTACTGGTTACTGGTTACTGGTTACTGGTTACTGGTTACTGGTTACTCGTTATTCGTTATTCGTTGTTCGTTACTGGTTATTCGTAAAACGAAAAAGCCCGGCGTAAAACGCCGGGCCACCTCTAATATCTAATATCTAACAGCTAATATCGCTTTTGCCGTTATTTACGTGGGCGCATGTGTGGGAACAACAACACATCACGAATTGACGGCGAATCAGTTAACAACATCACCAACCGATCAATCCCGATACCCTCACCCGCTGTTGGCGGTAAACCGTGCTCCAGAGCGGTCACGTAATCTTCATCATAGAACATCGCTTCATCGTCACCCGCTTCTTTTTGCTGAACTTGTTCACGGAAGCGCTCTGCCTGATCTTCAGCGTCGTTAAGCTCCGAGAAGCCATTCGCCAGCTCACGTCCACCCACGAAGAACTCAAAGCGGTCGGTAATAAATGGGTCGTTATCGTTACGACGAGCCAATGGCGAAACCTCAGCTGGGTAAGCGGTAATAAAGGTTGGTTGCATTAGCTTGTGTTCCGCAACCTCTTCAAAAATCTCGATTTGGATTTTACCCAAGCCCCAATTTGGCTTCACTTTAATGCCTAAAGATTCAGCCAATGCCGTTGCTTGCTCAATACTATTAAGCTGTGCATCGGTTGCTGCTGGCAGGTGCTCCAAAATCGCTTCTTTAACCGTCATTCGCGCAAACGGCTTGCTGAAATCGTACTGAACCCCTTCACTTTCAAATTGCGCTGACCCTAGAATTTCGGTGGTCATGCCACGTAGCATATCTTCCGTTAAATCCATTAAGTCTTGGTAGTCTGCATAGGCCCAGTAGAACTCAAGCATCGTGAACTCTGGGTTGTGACGGGTCGATAGACCTTCATTACGGAAGTTACGGTTAATTTCAAATACTTTTTCGAAACCGCCCACAACCAAGCGCTTCAGATAAAGCTCAGGCGCAATACGCAGATATAACTGCATATCTAAGGCATTATGATGCGTGACAAACGGACGCGCAGCAGCGCCGCCTGGAATGGTTTGCATCATCGGCGTTTCTACTTCCAAGAACTGCTTTTCAGCTAAGTAACGGCGAATGTAATCGACCACTTTTGAACGCACAATAAAGGTATTGCGAGACTCTTGATTAGTAATCAAATCCAAGTAGCGCTGACGATAGCGCATCTCTTGGTCCGATAAACCATGGAACTTATCAGGTAACGGACGCAACGCCTTAGTCAATAGACGAACGTCATCAACTTGTACGCTCAACTCACCAGTTCCGGTGATAAACAGCGTTCCCGAGGCACCAACGATGTCACCGAGATCCCACTTTTTGAATTCTTCGTTATAAAAGCCTTCAGGCAGATTGTCGCGCGCCACATACAGTTGAATTTGGCCCGACATATCTTGAATGGTTGCAAAACTAGCCTTGCCCATAATACGACGCGTCATCATACGACCAGCAACACTGACGCGAATGCCTTTCGCCGCGAGTTCTTCTTTCTCAGAACCATCAAACTGTTCATGCAATTCAGCAGCTAAACTGTCGCGACGGAAATCATTCGGGAATGCTACGCCTCGCTCGCGCAACGCAGCAAGCTTAGCCTTGCGCTGGGCGATTTGTTCATTGACGTCCAACTCAGGGGCTTGCGTTTTATCGTTCATGGGTACGTTTCCTCTTTTCGCAAGGCTTCAGGCCCTGCAACTTCAATTTATAAACCTGATTTCAAACTTGCTTCAATAAATGGGTCAAGCGCACCATCAAGTACCGCTTGCGTATTACGGTTTTCAACACCGGTACGTAAATCTTTAATTCGTGCATCATCGAGCACGTAAGAGCGGATCTGACTGCCCCAACCAATATCTGACTTTGAATCTTCCAGCGCTTGTTTTTCAGCTAATTGCTTTTGCAATTCTAACTCAAACAACTTCGCTCGTAATTGCTTCATCGCCGCATCACGGTTTTTATGCTGTGAACGGTCGCTCTGGCACTGCACTACCACGCCGGTAGGTTCGTGTGTAATACGAATCGCCGAGTCAGTACGGTTAACGTGCTGACCACCGGCACCGGACGCACGGTAAGTATCGACGCGCAAATCGGCCGGATTAATCTCAATTTCGATAGAGTCATCGACCTCTGGGTAGACAAACACCGAAGCAAACGACGTATGCCGACGATTTCCTGAATCAAAAGGTGATTTACGTACTAATCGATGTACGCCGGTTTCGGTACGTAACCAACCGTAAGCATATTCACCTTGTACACGCACCGTCACTGATTTGATGCCAGCGACTTCACCTTCAGAAAGCTCCGTAATTTCCGCTTTAAAATCATGCGATTCGGCCCAGCGCAAATACATCCGCAACAACATGTTCGCCCAGTCTTGGGCTTCCGTACCACCCGAACCGGCTTGAATATCCAAATAACAGTCCGATGCGTCATGATCGCCAGAAAACATTCTACGGAACTCGAGTGTTGCCAGTTGCCCTTCTAATTGGTCAAGTTCAGCAACCGCATCGTTATAAGTTTCTTCATCATCGGCTTCAACCGCCAATTCGACTAAACCCTCAACATCATCCAGCCCTTGCGCGAGATTGTTCAACGTTTCAACCACTTGTTCAAGACTCGCGCGCTCTTTCCCTAAGGCCTGAGCACGTTCTTGGTCGTTCCAAACGCTCGGGTCTTCAAGCTCACGAGTCACTTCTTCAAGGCGCTCTACTTTCTGAGCGTAGTCAAAGATACCCCCGAAGTAGCTCGCTGCGTTTACGCATTTCTTTTATCGCAACATAAGTAGCATTCGTTTCGAACATAGTTTTTCAATCTCAATAGCAAGTTGTTTGCATGGTTGTTCACAAAGGGGGCGTATTCTACCGCAAAGCGTAAAAATGCTCTAGTTGTAGCTCCACAGAAGTGCGTCCACGAAAGTGATTTAATTGAATTTTATAGGCAGCATGCACGCGCTGCACGGAATCATCAGGCCAGGTTTCTAAATCAATATTAAATGCAATCGCATCAACAACCACACGTTGTGGCGTTTCAAGTACCAATTTCAAATGACGCTCCCCCACCAAACGTTGACTTACAATGCGGAACTCACCATCGAAAATCGGCTCCGGAAACCCTTGTCCCCACGGTCCATAAGCTTCCAATTGGCGCACAAATGGCTCTTGCAGATAATCCGCATCGAGCTCGCCGTCCGACCAAATGGTGCGAGTAAGCTCTTCGTCACCCAGCCAAGTTTCAACCTGTTGTGTAAACGCCTGTCGAAATTCGTTTAAATTTTCGTGCGCGAGAGTCAGTCCAGCGGCCATAGCATGGCCGCCGAACCGTTCAATTAAGTTTGGATGTAAGCTATGCACACGTTCTAAGACGTCTCGAATATGTAACCCCGGAATCGAGCGCGCCGACCCCTTTAAATAACCGTCGTCACTGTCGGCAAAGGCTATCACCGGTCGATGACATTGCTCTTTAACTCGCCCCGCTACGATACCAACTACGCCTTGATGCCAGCCTGCTTGGTAGAGCACCAGCGCGGCTGGTAATCGGTCACTGTCGGCATTGAGTTGTGCCACATAGGCTTCAGCTTCTTCACGCATTTCAGTTTCGATATTGCGACGCGCTTTATTTAACGCATCAAGTTGCAATGCGTATTGTTGGGCTTGCGTCAAATTATCCGCGAGCAAGCATTCTATGCCGGCGGCCATATCATCTAATCGCCCGGCGGCATTGATTCGTGGCCCGATAGCGAAGCCAAGATCGCTGGCTTGAAGCTGCTGTGGGTCACGGTTGGCAACCTGAAGTAATGCGGCGATGCCAGGACGGCAATAACCAGCCCGAATCCGCTGTAACCCCTGCTGCACCAAAATGCGGTTAACGCCATCAAGTTTCACCACGTCAGCAACAGTACCAACTGCAACTAAGTCGAGCCATTGCGCTAAATTCGGTGTTTCGATGCCACGTTCACGCAGTTCATGACGCAATGCCAACAGCACATAGAATGCAACGCCTACCCCAGCAATATTCGAGCTAGGAAAGTCACAGTTTGGCTGATTCGGATTGACAATAACATCGGCATTCGGCAATTCTGCGCCCGGCAAATGGTGATCAGTAATTATCACGGTCATACCCGCTGCTTTGGCTGCAGCAACTCCTGCATGACACGATATGCCGCTATCAACTGTCACGATTATCTGAGCGCCTTGCTGTTGTGCTTGTGCCACTACCGCTGGTGATAAGCCATAACCATCAGCGAAACGATTCGGCACAATATAACTAACCTGCGGCGCATCTAATGCCTGAAGTACCGAAACCATTAAAGCTGTCGATGTCGCGCCATCAGCATCAAAGTCGCCGCAAATACATATCGCTTGTTGCTGTAAAATCGCATCAGCAAGAATCTTTGCCGCAACATCGGCACCTTTCAGCAAATTAAAGTGTGGTAAGTGCTTGGCTCCGAGATCCAGTTGCTGAGTTTCGGCAATGCCTCGGCGAGCAAGAATTTGCGCCAATAGTGGCGGCATGCCAGAAGCCCAATCGCCGACTGCGACAGTGGGACGACGATGAATGCTGATATCAGTCATGATTATTTATCAAGTTCCGCAGCAAGACGCTCAGGTGGAACATAGCCTGGTAGCATACGTCCCGACTCGAATACAATGGCCGGTGTGCCACGAACACCAAACTTATGACCAAGTGCATAATGCTGCGCAACCGGATCATTACATGATGATGACGTTATTGTTTCGTCATTTTTTGCAGCGCTCAACGCAGCTTGTGGGTCATCTGCACACCACGCATTCTTCAAATCACTCGCGGCGTTGCTCTGCATGCCGTTGCGCGGCCATGCTAAATAGCGCACCGAAATGCCCAAGGCAAGGTATTCGTCGATGCGTTCGTGCAACTGTCGGCAATAGCCACAACTGGTGTCGGTAAATACATGAATTACATGCTTTTCGTTCGGCGCGGTATATTCAATCACAGTATCCTCAACCTGCGCTAAATCCTTCACTCGCATGGCTTCAAGTACCGCTTCGCTGACATTATTCGGCTCGCTGCCGGTAATTTCGTAAATACGACCACTGACAATATGACGCCCATCTTTACTGGCGTAAACTAAACCTTGATCGGTGATTACTTCCATCAAGCCATCGATATGGGCTGGACGTGCAGATTCCACCACAAACCCCATGCGCTGCATGTGGCTGGTATCAAATTCCTCATCCGCTACCTGTGCGTTCGGCGCGGTTGTGGCTGTTTGCTCAGGCGAGCACGCCAAGGCCAAAAAACTCAAACCAAAAACTGCCAAATACTTCATGAATTATCCTAATTTAACTGCTGTCGAATAGTAACTAAGCACGCGGATGATGGCTTGCGTGTAATTGCTGCAAACGTTCGCGCGCAACATGTGTATAAATCTGTGTGGTCGATAAGTCACTGTGACCCAATAACATTTGTAACACCCGCAAATCGGCACCGTGGTTCAATAGGTGTGTTGCAAAAGCATGACGTAATGTATGCGGCGACAAATGGGAGCGTATATCTGCACGTTGGGCATAATAACGAATTCGATGCCAAAATGCTTGTCGCGTCAAAGGTCCTCCGCGACGTGTTACAAATACCCAGTCGCCGGGTTGGGCATGCAATTGCAGACGACCGTCTTGAAAATAGCGCTGTAACCAGTCTAAGGCTTCTTCACCTAATGGCACCAAGCGCTCTTTATTGCCTTTACCGACAACACGCACGAGCTCCTGCTGAAAGTGGATTTGATCGACTTGTAAGTTGACTAATTCGGTCACTCGCAATCCGGTTGCATACAATACTTCAAGCATGGCTTTGTCGCGAAGTTGAACCGGATCGTCAATATCGGGAGCGGTCAGTAACGCTTCAACTTCCGCTTCAGACAAACTGTGTGGAATCGATTGTGGTTGTTTCGGGCGAGCCAAGCGTGTGGTCGGGTCACGCGTGCACAATCGCTCAGCTACCGCATACTGATAGAATTTCTTCAGTGCGCTAAGCGCTCGAGAGGTACTACGTGGCGAAAAACCATTTTGCCTGCGCCACAACAAGTAGCGCTCAAGGTCTGTACTTGTTACTTGAAGCAATTGCGACTGTTGATATTCACTGAGAAAACGCTGAAAACTACGTAGATCAGTACGGTACGCTGCACTGGTGTGCTGACTCACGCCCTGCTTTAACCACAACCGGTCAAGAAATCTAGCAATTTCTTCATCGACTTCAAGAGGTATAGCATCCACTGACTTTGCTGGGCTCATTGGTTCACTTCGTTGTTAAATTCCAATGGCATCATCATAAACGGGTTTACAGCGACTCTCAATCTGCTATTATGCCGCCCTCGCGTGGAGGGGTTCCCGAGCGGTCAAAGGGATCAGACTGTAAATCTGACGGCTCAGCCTTCGCAGGTTCGAATCCTGCCCCCTCCACCACTTCTTTTCTACCAAACCAAAATCAGCTTACCCTGCGTAGCATTATCTCGTAATCGCTGAAAGGCTTGCTCAACCTCGCCAACCGGAATTACCTCATCAATATTTGGCGTTATTCTTGCTTGTTCAAATAACGGCCAAACATGAGCATATAACTCGGCCATTATGCGTGCTTTTACTTGCAGCGGCTGGCTTCTTAGGGTGCTACCAATAATACGTTGGCGTTTCATCAGTAATCTGCCGGCATCAAGCTGCGCCTCGCGCCCACCCATTAAACCAATAACAATTAAACGACCGTCTTGATTCAGCACTTGTTGATCCCATGCCACGTAATCACCAGCAACTGGATCTAAAATGATATCGACACCACCCCATGCCTTCACCGCATCCACAAAACTACCGTTGCGGCGATTCCACACTTTTTCTGCACCAAGTCGTTGTGCTTGAACAAGTTTTTCGTCACTACCCGCGGTTGCGAAGGTTGGATTACCTCGTTCACGTGCTAGTTGTAACAAGGCTTGGCCAACGCCACTTGCCGCTGCATGGACGAGAATGCGTTCCCCCGGTTGTGCAGCCGCTAAACCGTAGACGTTATACCACGCCGTGGCAAAAACCTCACAAATACCCGCTGCTTGCGCAAGATCCATTTTTGCCGGAACGGGTAATACTTGTGTTGCGGGTACGGCGACATACTCCGCATAGCCGCCACCGGTTAACAGCGCACACACGCGATCGCCAACTTTAAAGGCTCCCACATTTGTGCCCACAGCATGAACCATGCCACTCACCTCTAAGCCAAGTACATCAGAAGCCCCTGGTGGCGGCGGGTAATGCCCCGCCAACTGCATTAAATCGGCTCGATTCATACCACTGTAGGCAACTTTAATGAGTACTTCGTCGGCAGCGACTTGTGGCTGTGGTCGGTGTTGCCATTGAACCTGCTGCTGCTCACCGGCAACAATGACTTGCATACTTGCAGACATAAGCTCTCCTTATTGAATGGCACCTCAGTGAGACCGAAACTTAGTTAGGCGGTTAGTTTACCCGATTGATAATCACGCAACGCCTGTTCAATTTCTGCCTGTGAATTCATCACAAAGGGTCCATACTGAGCGATAGGTTCACCAATTGGTTCGCCAGCTAAAATTATCATGCCCACCGAACTGTTAACCGATTTCAGCTGCAAGTCGTCGGTTTGATTCAAGCGCACTAATTCACCACGTTCAACTTGTTTGTCATTCACAGTCACGGTTCCGGCATAAACATAGGCTAAACGCGTTTGTTGTTGTTGACTTGGAACCGTTAGCTCTGCATCTTGATCGAGCCGAACATCGAGCATCAGAAACCGCTGTTCAGGTTGCTGTATTGGCCCTTCTTGGCCATCTAATTGACCGGCAATGACGCGAACTTCCGCGTTGTCATAATTTACCACCCCAAGCTTAGCTTGCGGATAGTCCGCCCAATCGGCAGCTTCCATTTTGCGCGCAGCCGGCAGGTTAATCCAAAGTTGAAATCCCCACATCAACCCGTCTTCTTGCTTTGGCATTTCGGCGTGGATAATTCCGCGTGCTGCTTTCATCCATTGAGCACCACCAGCCTCAACCACACCGGTATTGCCGTTGGAATCTTTGTGTTCCATGCGACCTGCCAGCATGTAAGTTAAAGTAACAAAACCTCGGTGCGGATGCGGTGGAAATCCTGCGATGTAATCGTTTGGATTATCCGAGCGAAACTCATCCAGCATTAAAAATGGATCTTGGTAACGCAGACTTGGCTGGTTCACAATACGCGTCAATTTCACACCGGCGCCATCTTGAGCTGGCATACCGCGGTGACGACTTAAAATGACATTACTCATAACACCACCTCTTTAAGCGTGTGCGACGATAAAAAATCAATCTGAGGACCCACTGGAACAATACCTGTCGGGTTAATCATATGATGACTGCCGTAATAATGTTGCTTGATATGATCCATAACGACCGTTTCGGCAATACCAGGTACTTGATATAACGCTTTCACATAGTTCCAAAGGTTAGGATAGTCGACAATACGACGCTTGTTCGTTTTGAAATGACCCACATAGACGGAATCAAAGCGCACCAATGTGGTAAACAAACGCCAGTCTGCTTCAGTTAACGTCTCACCGACCAAATAGGATTGCGTCGCAAGTCGCTCTTCTAACTTATCAAGCGCCTCAAATAACTCTTCAAATGCTTCTTCGTAGGCAGTTTGCTGGGTAGCAAAGCCGCACTTATAAACACCGTTGTTTACGCGGTCGTAAACGTAGTCATTGATGGTATCAATGTCTTGTTGAAGTTTCTCTGGATAAAAATCTAACGTATTGCCCGTGATATCGTTAAAAGCACTATTAAACATGCGAATAATATCCGCCGATTCATTGCTTACGATGGTTTGTTGTTGTTTATCCCAAAGTACCGGAACGGTAACGCGACCACTGTAATGACTATCAGCCTTTAGATAAAGTTGATACAGAAAGTCTAAGTTATATAGGCCATCATTTAGCGGTTGATCTGCAAATTCCCAGCCGTTTTCAAGCATCAACGGATGCACAACAGACACACTAATGTGTGATTCAAGTTCTTTTAATTGACGAAAAATAAGCGTACGATGCGCCCAAGGACACGCAAAACTTACATACAAATGATAACGACCACTTTGTGCCGGAAATTTTGCGTTGCCGTCAGCTTCAATCCAATTCCGAAACTGCGCCGCACTGCGCTCGAACTTGCCACCGGTACTATCGGTGTCATACCACTTATCTTGCCATTTTCCGTCGACGAGTAATCCCATGACGATCTCCTTAAAG
Source organism: Pseudidiomarina marina (assembly GCF_044807045.1). NCBI lineage: Bacteria > Pseudomonadati > Pseudomonadota > Gammaproteobacteria > Alteromonadales > Idiomarinaceae > Pseudidiomarina > Pseudidiomarina marina. The sequence goes on from NZ_CP085233.1 coordinate 1,833,518, forward strand.
ATAATTCGAATGTCTTGGAATAGAGTATAACGGGTAAGTTATCGAATGATTATTGAGAAATTCGCGGCTTTATATTCGAAAAAATCGAATAATCGACACTTAATCAGAAATTAACTGGCTCACAACTTGCGCACTTAACACGTCAGCATGTTGTTTTAATTGATGATGTAATTCAGCAAATCGCGCAACTGTTTGCTCAGCTTGCGGCTCGAGTTGTAATGCAAGTGCTGCCGTCAAATTATCAACCGTCGCCTCTTCTTGCGCGAATTCTGGAACCAATAACGCATCAGCGAGCAAGTTAGGCAAACTGAAAAATCGGGCTTTAAACAGCCGCTTGATCAATTGATACGTTAACCAGTTAAATTTATAGGCAACCACCATTGGTCGCTTAATTAACATGGCTTCCAAAGTAACCGTACCCGATGTAAGTAACAACGCATCGCACGCCGCCATGGTGTCGCGAGACTGGCCATCAATCATCGTTAACGGGAGTTCAGGCGCTATCTGTTGCTGGAGTACTTTGAATTGTTCGGCTCGCGCAGCACTGATCATTGGCGTCACAAATTTTAAAGCTGGATTATCTGCATATAATCGCTTAGCAACCTGCAAAAACAATGGCGCCATGCGTGCAATTTCGCCTTTGCGACTGCCAGGTAAAACACCAATCCATTGTGAAACGTTATCAAGCTGAAGGTGCGCACGAGCATCGCTCTTCTGCCATTGCATTGGGATAGCATCGGCTAATGGATGCCCAACAAAGGTGGCCGCGAGTTCGTGTTCATCGTAAAAAGCTTTTTCGAATGGTAATAGACACAACACATGATCCACGGCTTGTTTAATGCCATGAATACGACCTTGACGCCATGCCCACACTGAAGGGCTGACATAATGCACGGTTTTGATGCCGGCAGCTTTTAGACGTTTCGCAATAGGTAAATTGAAATCTGGCGCATCTATACCAATAAAAACATCCGGGCGACGCTCTAAAAAGGTATTCACCAGCAAGCGACGGTGGCCAAGCAGTTTAAACAGACTACCCAACACCTCAGCAATTCCCATTACCGCCAAATCTTCCATGGGCACGAGACTTTGTAGGCCTTGCGCTTGCATCAATGGTCCACCAACGCCGATGAATTCAGCATTTGGGTATAATCGGCGGAGCTCGCGCAACATGCCGGCACCGAGTAAGTCACCCGAATGTTCGCCGGCAATCACCGCAATGAGAGGAGCTGTTGAGGTTGTCATGGTACCTTGTCGTTAATGAAATTAACGAATAATGCCACGCTGGCTGTTCTGAACAAAATCAATTAAGGGTGACAGCTCAGTATCAGCATCGAGGTCGCGCATTTTTTCCACCGCCTCGCTTATCGTCAAACCTTGGCGGTACAATAATTTAAATGCGCGCTTAATATTCAGAATCTGATTCGGTTGGAAACCGCGACGCTTCAACCCTTCGGCGTTAATTGTGCGCGGCGCCGCATTGTGTCCTTGCGCCATAATATAAGGGGGGATATCTTGTACCACGACTGAATTAACCGCAGTAAATGCATGTGCACCAATGTGACAAAACTGATGCACACCGGTAAACCCACCCAGAATCGCCCAGTCGCCAACATGCACATGTCCAGCCAAGGTGGTGTTATTCGCAAGAATGACGTTATCACCCACCATACAGTCATGAGCAACATGCACATAAGCCATCAACAGATTGTTACTACCGATTTGGGTTAACCCCTGATCTTGCACCGTACCGCGATGAATAGTTACACACTCACGAATGACATTATTATCGCCAATCACCAACCGCGTTGGTTCACCGTTGTACTTTTTATCTTGGCAATCTTCGCCAACCGATGCGAATTGAAAAATTCGGTTATTCTTACCCAACACCGTTGGCCCACGCAACACCACGTGGGGGCCAATGACGCAATTGTCACCAATTTCAACATGTGCCCCAACAATCGTGTACGGACCAATTTCAACATTGTTGCCAATGCGCGCTGAGTCATCAATAATCGCGGTTGGATGAATCACTTAGACTTCCCTTCTTGCACAAATGATATCGCAGCTACATGCTAACTCACCGTCAACATCCGCACGACCTTTAAACACCCAGATACCGCGGCGTTCTTTTTCAAACGTTACATGCAAGTTCATGGTATCACCTGGTAACACCTGCCGTTTAAAGCGCGCGTTATCAACACCTGCAAATAAGTATAGGTCATTCGTGCCAGGGCTGCTTTCGGTAATTTTGAAACCAAGCAAACCAGCCGCTTGCGCTAGTGCTTCTAGAATTAATACACCCGGGAAAATCGGGTTTTCGGGAAAATGCCCGGTAAAAATAGGTTCATTAACCGAAACATTCTTAACCGCATGAATGGTTGTTTTATTGTCACAAGCAACCACTTTATCCACGAGCAAAAATGGATAACGGTGCGGTAATAACCGAAGAACTTCTTTAATATCAAATGCGCCATCTGCAGACAAAGCGTCATCCTCGTTTTATCATTAATTAATTATTGTTCGAGTTGTTTTTCAATTTTCTTAACGCGCTGGAACAAGTCGTCTAACTGACGATAACGCGCCCCATTACGCCGCCACTCCCGTTGTGGGGCAGCAGGAATACCTGAAGCATAGGCGCCAGGTTCAGTAATTTCCTTAATAACCATTGAGAAACCACTGATTTGTACGTCGTCGCAAATTGAAATGTGACCATTAATTGCAGTTGCCCCACCAATTAAACAACGCTTACCAATACGGCAGCTTCCCGCTAAAACGGTGCAGCCTGCAATCGCTGTGTCTTCATCAATAAACACGTTATGCGCAATTTGGCACTGATTATCAATAATCACGCCATTGCTGATAATCGTATCGTCAAGTGCACCACGGTCAATGGTGGTACTCGCACCGATATCAACACGATCGCCAATGACGACGCGGCCTAGCTGTGGAATTTTAATCCACTTACCAGCTTCATTAGCCCAACCAAAACCATCGGCTCCTATCACGGTACCAGCATGCACCAAGCAATGCTCACCGATAACACAGTTGTGATAAATCACAACATGTTGCCAAAGTTGCGTGTTTGCACCAATTTGAGTGCCTGGTCCAACATAGCAGCCGACACCAATCGTGACATTGTCGGCTAATACCACGTTTTCAGCAATGACTGCGTTCGCTCCAATCGCCACGTTTTTCCCAATTTTTGCACTGGGATGAATTTGCGCGCTGGCATGAATGCTTTCAGCTGGTTTCGGTGTGGTATCGAGTAACTGCGCAATTTTTGCGAATCCCGCATAAGGATTACGTGTACGCAAGGCCGACATGCCTTTCGGGACATCAACATCGGGAGCCACAATGACCGCACCCGCATGCGAAGTATCAAGTTGGCTACGATATTTTTCATTGGCTAAAAAGGCAATTTGCCCCGGCTGAGCCGAGGCAAGTGTAGCAACACCGGTTATCATGAGGGCGGCATCGCCCTGCACTTCTGCACCAATTGCGTCAGCAAGCTGCTGCAACGTTAGTGTTTGCATTAACTTAGTTTCCACCTGTCATTTTATTGACAACTTCGTCAGTCAAATCAGCTGAATCTGCCGCATAAATGAGCGCGCTGCTTTGCAGTACCACATCGTAATTTTGCTCGCTGGCAACAGCTTGAGCATTGCGCATGACCTCAGTCATTAACTGATCACGCACTTCATTACCTCGACGATTCATGTCTTCACGAAGGGCTTTAACTTTCAATTGACGCGTGGTGTCAAGCATTTCCATTTCGCGTTCCATTTTTACACGCTCAGCTGGAGACATGATCGATGCATCACGCTGCGCTTTTTCACTTAAAGCACGCATTTGTTCTTCAAGTTTAGATACTTCTTCAATCTGACCTTTGAACTCATCTTGAATTTGTTGTTCAAGATTACGAGCTTGTGGCAAGTTAGACAAAACTTCTTGCATGCTAACAAAACCAATCTTCTGTTGCGCTTCTGCCGCATTGGCAAACAATGCAGATGACAATAAAGCAACTGCGATACTAGATTTAACGATAGCTTTCACTATTAACTCCTTGATACTTATTAGAATGTTGTACCGATATTAAACGTAAACGTCTGCGTACGATCGGTCTCTTCTGATTTAATCGGCCGACCGAATGATAACGTGATTGGTCCCATTGGTGAAATCCATTGTATAGAAATACCAGCCGCTGCGCGATAGTGCGATGGCTCACTGTAATCTTTCAATGGTTCTGAGTTACCAAGCAGCTCAAGTTGGCTATAGGTTGCGTAGTCAAACTCCGTATCCCACACGTTACCTACATCAATATAAAAACTGGTACGAACCGTATTTTTGTTTTCTTCAGATATAAACGGCGTAGGTACAATCAATTCTAACCCACCTACGGCCATTGCATTACCACCAACTGAATATTGGCTTACCGCAACTTGGTCTGCGCCAGGGTACGCAGGAAGTCCCGGTGGAATACCATCATAACCAGGTTGGCCTGGAATCGTTTGCGGATACCGATAAATAGCGCGTGGACCAATGGTGTTTCCTTCAAACCCGCGCAAGTTATCGCGGCCACCTAAGCGGAAGTTCTCATAGAATGGGAATAAGTATTCGTTTCCGTTCTCATCGGTTCCGTACCCGTTACCATAGCCAATCCGTAAACGCGTCATAAACACAAAGCTATGGCTATCAGTAATTGGGAAATATTGGCGATAGTCATAGTTCGTGCGGAAGTAATTCACATCGCTATTTGGCGTGGCCACTTCAACACTTAAACTATTTGACGAGCCGGCCGTAGGGAACATGCCACGATTCAATGTCACTCGGCTAATGCCTGCTGAAAGCTCAAAGATGTCAAATTTCACACCTAAATTCGGGTTTTGCTCATCCAAATAAGGGCGGTAGAAGCGTGAAACTTGCTCATAGCTATCGACGTTACTAATCTGCTCATTTCGGTACGTCGCGCCAAAGTTTAAACTTGTCACTTCATTGATTGGGAAGCCGATTGAGCTACCAATACCGTATTGTTTCTTGTTGTAACGTATATAGTTTTCAAGGTTACCCGCATCAAACTCGCTCACGTAGAGCTGACCAGATAAACTCACGCCATCCTTCGTTAAATATCGGTCGGTATAAGAAACCGAGGCGCTCTTATTATAACGGTTCGTGTTCACATTAATCGCAGCTCGGTTACCCGAGCCTAAGAAGTTTTCTTGTGACAAACCGAGACCAATTTGGAAACCAGAATAGTCGCCGTAACCTAAGGTGAAATTAAAACTTCCTGACGGTTGCTCTTTCACCGTAAAATCAACTTCTACGCGGTCGTCTTCGGTATCCGATTTGCGGGTCGATGTTTCAACTGTTTCAAAATAACCTAAGCGCTCTAAACGAACTTTACTTTGCTCAATCAATTGGTCATTCAGTGGCGCGCCTTCAAGTTGGCGCATTTCTCGACGTAACACTTCGTCAGCGGTAATGTTGTTACCAATAAAATTGATTCTATCGACGTAAATCCGTTGCCCAGGATTAACCGAGAAGGTCAAATCAACTTCGTTGCTCCCTTCTTGCATATCTGGAATAGCACGCACTTCAGGATAGGCATAGCCAAAACGACCGTAATAACGCGAGATAGCATCTTCTAGGAATGTAATTTGCTCAGCATTATACCGAGTACCCGGGTCGATTGACGTAAGTCGCTTTATCACGTCATCATGGCCTTTCAAATCACCAATGACGTTTACTTCGCGAACGTCATATACTTCGCCTTCATTCACGTTAATCGTGATGTATACGCCCTCTCTGTCTGGTGTCATACTGACTTGGACAGATTCAATCTGGAAAGCAAGGTAACCTCGGTTACGATAGAAACTCTCTAGTTTCTCAAGGTCACCGGACAACTGTTGTTTCTGATAACGGCGTTCGCCAATGAAATTCCACCATGGCAATTTATCTTTCAATTCAAAGTCGGCTAATAACTGTTCATCGGTAAAACTACTATTACCAACAATATTAATCTGTTGAATTTCTGCAGAATCGCCTTCTTCAAATTTCAGTTCTAAACGAACACGATTGCGGGGCAATTCAATCACATTAATTTCAACAGACGCGTTATATTTACCAACGCCGTGGAAAAAATCTTCGAGCCCAGTTTCAATTGACGAGATCATGGTGCGGTCAAGTTGCTCACCGACAACAATACCGCTGTCCGTTAAGCTCTCTTCTAACTGCTCGTCTTTAATTTCTTTGTTACCGTCAAATTCAATACTGGCAATTGTTGGGCGTTCAATAACTTCGAAAACTAACGTATTACCGTCGCGTTTAACGACAATATTTTCAAAGTATGCAGCCGAGTTTAACGACCGAATACTCGCGCGGATGCGGCTAGCATCTACTTCGTCACCCACTCGAATTGGTATATAGGTTAGCGCAGCCCCTAGTGCGACTCGCTGCAAACCACGAACACGAATGTCTTCAACGACAAATTTTTCGAAATTTATTTGTGAATTATTTTCTGCACTACTCGCCTCGTAAGCCGGCAGTGACGCCGCTGCAACGAGGGCGCTTAAAAACAGCTGTTTCAACGTCATTCTGTGCTACTTAATTGTTTTATGTTGTACATGTCGTTTCATTGAGACAATCGCAAAATATCATTGCTGATTGCAATCGCCATTAACGCAAAAATTAGAATACCGCCAATACGGTAACAAATCTCTTGAACACGATCTGAAACGGGTTTACCTCTGGCGCCTTCAATGGCCAAAAATGCGAGGTGTCCGCCATCTAATACCGGTAGCGGTACTAAATTGATGATGCCCAAGTTGACACTAATTAATGCTAGAAACCCTAAAAAATAAACGAATCCATAACTGGCTGTCGCTCCAGCTCCCTCCGCTATCGCAACTGGCCCACTCAAATTACTAACAGAAACTGTTCCGGTAACCAGCTTACCAATCATTTTCACGCTAAGAACCATAAGTTCCCATGTGCGCTCAGCGCCTTTCCAGAGGCCTTCCAATACACCGTATTGTTGCGTGAATCGATACTCTTCAGGATATGGTGCGACGGTCGGCTCTCCCCCTAAAAAGCCAATATCTTGCTGATTCACTTCTCGACTACCGAGACGAACCGAAATAACTCGCTGTTCGCCATTACGTTCAATAGTTAAGTCGACCTGTTGTCCCGGCGCTTGTACGATTAAGTCTCTCGTTTGAGGCCAATCAGTAACAGGAGTTCCATTAAATTCAAGAATTTTATCACGCAACTGCAATCCAGCCTGCGCGGCTGGTGAATTTTCCGCAACATAACTCAGTTCAAGAGATACCTCGGGCTGATAGGGTTGCATACCTATTGCTAAAAACGTCGGTTGCTGACTGTCATCCAATCGCCATTGCGAAATATCCAAGGTGTAATCGCGTAAGCGATTATTTTCGTCACGCGTTTGCAGTAAAACTTGGTTATTGCCAAGTGCAGCAGCAAGGTTCAGGTTTACTTGTTGCCAATCAGCGGTGCGCTTATTATCCACAGAAACAATTTCTGTTGGCGTTACAATGCCTGCCGCATCGGCAATTGAGTTCGGTGTCGTGGTGCCAATCACTGGTTTAACCGACGGCACACCAATCAAGAACATAAGCCACAGCACAGCTATCGCGAGAATAAAATTAGCAAGTGGTCCGGCGGCAATCACGGCAGCACGCTGCGCCACAGATTTTGAGTTAAAACTTAAGTGCCGTTGTTCAACAGGCACATCATCGACGCGCTCATCAAGCATGCGCACATAACCACCAAGTGGAATCATACCAACTTGATAGACCGTGCCATCAGCTGCTTGGCGTTGCCAAATGGGCTTTCCAAAACCGACCGAAAAGGTAAGGACTTTAACGCCACAACGACGCGCCACCCAAAAATGACCAAACTCATGAAAGGTCACCAAAATTCCAAGGGTAATGACGAACGCACCAAGCGACCAAATAATACTGCCCATTACGAAACTTGCTCCACTTGCTGTCGTGCTACTGCACGCGCTTCTTTATCGAGTTCAATTAGCGCTTCAACCGATGTTAATTCAACGGTGTTTAATTGCTGTAACACCCTATCACAAATATCACCAATTGCGGTGAATGGAATGCGTTCTTGTAAAAATGCCGCCACCGCAATTTCATTCGCAGCATTGAGACTAGTGGTTGCCCACTGCCCTTCCCAGCACGCATCGATTGCTAATTGCAAACACGGATAGCGTGCCGCGTCAGCGGACATGAAGGTCAGTTCACTCAGTTGTAGAAAATCAAGCGCCTGAACACCGCTCTCAATACGCTCGGGATAACCGAGGCCATAAGCGATTGGCGTGCGCATGTCCGGTTGTCCCAATTGCGCAATTACTGAACCATCGATATAACTAACCATGGAATGGATCACGCTTTGCGGGTGCACCAATACTTGTATCTGGTCTTTTTTGCAGTTAAACAACCAACGCGCCTCAATATACTCAAGGCCTTTGTTCAACATCGTGGCCGAATCGACCGAGATTTTCTGGCCCATCGACCAGTTTGGGTGGTTACACGCTGCCGCAGGTGTTTGTTCCGCAAGTTTGGCTATCGGTAGCTCACGAAAAGGGCCGCCAGAGCCTGTCAGTAAAATTTGGTGAATACCGGCAGTCGCCAAATCAGCGTGTCCAAGCGGCTGTTGCACTTCAGGAGGCAAACACTGATAGATCGCATTGTGCTCGCTATCGATAGGTAGTAACTCTGCACCGTATTTGGCCACCGCATCCATAAATAACTGACCAGACATCACTAACGCTTCTTTATTAGCTAATAAGACGCGTTTACCTGCTTTCACTGCAGCCATCGTTGGTAGCAAACCAGCCGCTCCCACAATCGCCGCCATTACGGTAGTGACTTGAGAATCAGCAGCTACCGCAATAACAGCTTCAGCGCCCGCTAAAACCTCACAATCGCAATCACTTAATTCTTGTTGTAAACGTTGCGCCGCTTGCTTGTCTGCCATCACCGCAAAACGTGGTTTAAAGCGTCGACATATATCAGCCATGTCGGCCACGTTGCCATTGGCGGTAACCGCAAATAGCTCAAATTGCTCAGGGTGATTGGCCATTACCGCCAAGGTATTTTGGCCAATTGAACCGGTTGCTCCAAGAATGGTAACGCGTTGCTTCATATCAGGTTAAAAACCACAGGTAGGAGAGCGTAAATATCGGTAAAGCGGCAGTTAAACTATCGATACGGTCAAGTATACCACCGTGACCAGGTAATAATGAGCCACTGTCTTTGACGCCAGCACAACGCTTGAACATACTCTCGTTCAAGTCGCCAAATACCGACGCCACCACTGTCACTAAACCGGTAATGTAGTAGCCACTAAATTGCTCAGCAGGTATTTTTAGCCAGTGAGCCAATACCATCATGACCACAAACGCCAAAGTAATACCACCACACAAGCCTTCCATCGTTTTACCTGGGCTTACCGAGGGCATCAGCTTGTTGCGACCATATTTTACACCAGCAAAGTATGCTCCGACGTCTGCAGCCCAAACTAATAGCAATACAAACAGTACGGCGAAACCACCAAATAACGGCTGCTCCTCATAATTTAAAGAGCGAACAGCAACTAAGCCAGCCCAAGCAGGAATAAGAGTCAACAATCCAAAAACGCCAACAATCGAACGCGTGCGAGACCACACTCTTCTGCTTCGCGGGTAATTAATTACCAGTGCTGTGGCGACCAACCACCATACGCAACCAATAATAATCAACGTATAAATGATCGGATCAAGCGCGCCATCTAACCAAACTTTGTCCAGTGGCACTAACCACATCAGCAATCCGAGAAGAGCAGCAACAAACACAGTGTAAGCTATACGTGCACTCGTACGAGTTACATTCATAAGCGGAGCCCATTCCCAGGCGCCGGCAGTCATTAGCCCGATAACGGCAATAGCAAACCATAACAATGGCAGCCCAAACACCGCATATAAAGCTAATGGGATTAAAATAAGTGCAGTTAATAAACGTTGTTTCAGCAAACTAATCCCCGGTTGTTACGTCGGTATCTAAAATGGCTTGTTGCAGTTGCTCACTGGTGAGTCCGAAACGTCTTTCGCGACAGCTAAAATCTGCAATGGCAGCTGCAAATTCTCGGTCATCAAAATCTGGCCATAATACCTTACTAAAGTAAAACTCTGCATAGGCTAATTGCCATAACAGAAAATTGCTAATTCGGTGTTCGCCACCTGTTCTTATTAATAAATCTGGCACAGGCTGATCGGCTAATTCAAGCTGCTTCGCTAGTTGCTCTTCAGTCACTTGCTGCGGCGTTAGCTGCCCAGCTGCAACCTGCTCGGCTAATTTACGCGCCGCTTGGGTGATATCCCAATGGCCACCATAATTCGCCGCGATATTCAAGTTTAGCGCGGTATTGCTGGCGGTCAGCGCTTCCGCTTCCTGCATCTGCTTTTGTAAGCGTTCACCAAATGCTGATTTATCACCAATGATTCGCAAACGTACATTGTATTTGTGTAGCTTTTTCACTTCACGTTTCAATACGGTCATGAATAATTCCATCAGTACTGAAACTTCTTGTTCTGGTCGCTTCCAGTTTTCACTACTAAACGCAAACAAGGTTAACGATTCGATACCCTTTTTGCGAGCAAATTCAACCGCTGCGCGAACCGCTTCTGCACCCGCTTTATGACCAGCTGTGCGGCGCTTGCCACGCATTTGCGCCCAACGCCCGTTGCCATCCATGATGATTGCCACGTGGCGTGGAATTTTTATTGTCGAGACTTCCGTTGTTGTCATAGGTGATGCCATACAAGAAAAAACGCCGTGCGAGTATACCTGACACGGCGCTGTCCACCAACGTGGAATACGAGTAACTGCTTAAACTTCCATCAAGTCTTTTTCTTTTTCTGCCAGCAGCTCATCAATTTTTGCGATGTAGGTATCGGTCAGCTTTTGAATTTCATCGGTCGCTTTACGTTCTTCATCTTCTGTAATTTCTTTTTCTTTCAATAATTCTTTCAGATCAGTATTCGCATCGCGACGGATATTACGAACCGCAACGCGGCCCTGCTCTGCTTCCGCGCGCACTACTTTTACCAAGTCACGACGACGCTCTTCAGTCAGCGGTGGCAATGGCACACGAATCACGGTGCCAGCAGCCGCTGGGTTCAATCCGAGATCCGAGGTCATAATCGCCTTTTCAACCGCACCGCTTGATGATTTATCAAATACGGTAATAGCCAATGTACGCGAATCTTCAACGGTGATATTCGCTAATTGCTTCAACGGGGTATCCGCACCGTAATAAGGCACCATAATGCCATCCAAAATGCTTGGATGTGCGCGACCAGTGCGCACTTTTGAAATTTGTGAGCGCAGCGCTTCAACGCTTTTTTCCATACGCTGCTTAGCGTCTTGTTTAATTTCGTTTATCACGTTTTTATCCTTTCAATTCTTAATGCACAAACAAGTTGGTTTATGCTTGCTCAATCACGCTTTCACTGGCTATTAGTGTACCTTCTTCTTCGCCCATAATCACGGCTCTTAACGCACCCGGTTTATTCATGTTGAACACACGGATAGGTAGGTTATGGTCGCGAGCAAGCGTAAATGCCGCCAAGTCCATCACTTTAAGTTGCTGTTGTAACACATCATTATAGCTAATTTGACGGAATAATTTAGCATTAGGATCTTTCACCGGGTCGGCAGAAAACACGCCGTCGACTTTCGTCCCTTTAAGCACTAAATCAGCTTCAATTTCGATGCCTCGGAGGCAAGCGGCTGAATCAGTGGTAAAAAATGGATTACCAGTACCGGCGGAGAAAATCACCACACGGCCGGATTTTAATAAACTGATTGCGTCAGCCCAATTATAGCTGTCACACACGCCATTTAACTCAATGGCTGACATCAAACGTGCATTGACGAAGGCACGATGCAGTGCATCACGCATGGCTAAACCATTCATCACCGTGGCCAACATGCCCATATGGTCGCCAACGACGCGATTCATACCCGCTTTCGCTAAACCTTCACCACGAAAGAGGTTACCGCCACCTATCACCAAACCAACTTGAACGCCCAGTTCAACCAACTCTTTTATTTCCTGAGCCATGCGGTCTAAAACTTTTGCATCAATGCCAAATGGTTCATCGCCCATCAACGCCTCGCCGCTTAGTTTCAAAAGTACACGGCGGTATGCAGGTTTGCTACTTGGTGTCATCAGTTCGCTCCATGTTCAGGTTTTAAGGGGGTTCACCCTAAAAAAAAACCGCATCCTGCCGAGCAGGATGCGGTTTCTATTATCGACTGTCTGTCGTCGGCAGCGTCATTGGCATTAAGCCTTTTTCGCAGCTGCCATTTGCGCTTGAACTTCAGCAGCGAAGTCTTCAGCTTTCTTCTCAATACCTTCGCCCACTTCAAAGCGAACAAAAGTAAGAACGTCAGCGCTTTTCTGCTTCAGTAAGTCTGCAACAGTGATTGATGGGTCTTTCACGAAAGCTTGACCAGTTAAGCTGATCTCGCCAGTGAATTTACGCATACGGCCTTCAACCATTTTCTCAGCGATGTCTTGTGGCTTACCACTTTGCATTGCGATATCTAGTTGAATTGCACGCTCTTTCTCAACCACTTCAGCTGATACGTCTTCTGGCTTCACAAACTGTGGCGCGCTTGCTGCAACGTGCATTGCTAAATCTTTAGCTAAGTCAGAATCACCACCAGTGATTGCAACTAATACACCAATACGACCGCCGTGAACATAAGCTTCAACCAAGTCACCACCTTCAATAGTGATAACGCGGCGAACGTTCATGTTCTCACCGATTTTCGCAACTAATGCTTCACGAACTTCTTCAACAGTACCATCACCGATGTTGGTCGCTTTAAGCTTCTCAACGTCAGTTTCTTTGTTGGCGAATGCCGCTTCGATAACTTTCTCACCGAATGATAAGAAGTTGTCATCACGTGCAACGAAGTCAGTTTCACAGTTCAATTCAACCAAAGTACCTACGTTACCTTCAGTCTTAGTCAGGATTACACCTTCAGCAGCTACGCGACCAGCTTTCTTAGCTGCTTTCGCTTGACCACTTTTACGCATATTCTCGATCGCCGCGTCGATATCGCCGCCGGTCTCTTCTAATGCCTTTTTGCAATCCATCATGCCAGCGCCAGTGCGCTCGCGCAGTTCTTTAACCAGAGCTGCTGTAATAGCCATGTATTTGTCCTCTAATCAGATGACTTTATTCAGTTTCTTCAGCTTCAACGAAATCGTCAGCTTTACCTTCAACAACTGCGCCGCGCGCGTCGTTGATAGCTGCCGCTGCTGCATTCAAGTACAGTTGTACTGCACGAATCGCATCGTCGTTACCAGGAATTACGTAATCAACGCCATCAGGGTTTGAGTTAGTATCAACAACCGAGATAACTGGAATACCCAAGTTATTCGCTTCTTTAATTGCAATGTGCTCGTGATCAGCATCAATTACAAACAATACATCTGGCAAGCCAGCCATATCTTTGATACCACCAAGGCTCTTCTCAAGCTTTTCCATTTCGCGGGTATTAACCAACGCTTCTTTCTTGGTTAGCTTTTCGAAAGTGCCGTCTTGGCTCATGGTTTCGAGTTCTTTCAAGCGCTTGATTGATTGACGGACAGTTTTCCAGTTCGTCAACATACCACCCAACCAGCGATGATTTACATAAAACTGCTTACAGTTAATTGCAGCTTCTTGTACTGAGTCTGATGCCGCACGCTTAGTACCAACAAACAAAATTTTACCTTTGTTTGAAGCAACGTGTTGCAAGAAGTTCAACGCATCGTTGAACATCGGAACAGTTTTCTCAAGGTTGATGATATGAATCTTGTTACGCGCGCCAAAAATGAACGGCTTCATTTTTGGGTTCCAGAAACGGGTTTGGTGACCGAAGTGTACACCAGCTTTCAGCATGTCACGCATTGACACGTTTGCCATGATAATTTTCCTTTTAAAGGGGTTATGCCTCCATACATCCCATAGTTCGACCCGCAACGTTCAATCGTGTTTTGGGCACCCCGAGCTATGTGTCGATGTATGTGTGTGTTTAAGTTAGTTTTCATGCAATCAGAAATTGCGGGCGCTTTATACCATAAACCAGCGGTATAAATCAAGTTTTCTATGCCTATCGCCATGCTTCACGATGCTGTGGTTTGCTGGTAAACTACGCACAATTTTATTGTCTTAAGCAGGAATTTGTAGAGCCTCATGAGTATTAGTATTAAAACGCCAGAAGAAATCGAGAAAATGCGTGCCGCCGGCAAGCTTGCTGCCGATGTTTTAGAAATGATCGGCCCGTATATAAAAGCTGGCGTAACCACCGCAGAAATCGACAAAATCTGTCACGATTACATTGTTGACCATGGCGCTGTTCCTGCTCCCTTAAACTATCATGGTTTTCCGAAATCGGTCTGCACCTCATTAAATCATGTGGTTTGTCACGGTATCCCAAATGAAAAGCCGCTCAAAGAAGGCGACATCATGAATTTAGATGTCACCGTGAAATTAGATGGCTACCACGGCGATACCTCGAAGATGTTTGTCGTTGGCAAACCAAGCATCCTCGCTGAACGCTTGATACGTGTTACCCAAGAGTGTTTGTACATGGCAATCAAAATGGTCAAGCCAGGTATGCGCACAGGCGATTTTGCGGCGGTTATTCAAAAGCATGCGGAACAACATGGCTATTCGGTTGTGCGCGAATATTGCGGACACGGCATTGGCGCAATATTCCATGAAGAGCCACAAATTTTGCACTACGGTACAGCCGGCACGGGCGATCTGCTGCAACCGGGTATGTGTTTTACCATCGAACCGATGATCAACGCCGGTAAACGCCACACCAAACTAATGCGCGATGGTTGGACAGTATTAACCAAAGATCGCAGCTTGAGCGCCCAATGGGAGCACACATTATTAGTCACCGAAGATGGTGTCGAAGTGCTAACTCTGCGTAGCGATGAAGACCTGCCGCGCGTTATTCGACATACGAGTTAATGCATCATGCTTAGCGCCCCTCCCCGTTGGCCCAACCCGGTCACTTTGAGTACGGGGCGCGAATGCCTCGAGGCTTACCACACTTGGCTGGCTGATGCCTTTGTCACCGCGGATATCGATTTTCTTCTCGCCCACCGCAGTGAATTTATCGACACATTACTGCAGCAGTTATGGCAACAATTTCACCTCGATCAAAGCCACCTTAGCCTAATTGCTGTCGGTGGCTACGGTCGTGGTGCGCTGCATCCGCAATCGGACATTGATTTACTGTTTCTTCATGCCGAACCACTATCATCGGCAGAACAAGAGAACATTCAGCATATCATCCAGTTTTTGTGGGATCTGCGTCTTGATGTTGGGCACAGCGTCCGAACTCCAGCCCAGTGTATTGAGCAAGCAGCAGATGATGTCACCGTCGCAACCAGCTTGTTAGAACAGCGCTTACTATGCGGCAACAAACCCCTAGCAGAGCAATTCTTATGGCAAGTTCAACGTGAATTTCCGTGGTCGAGCCGTGCTTACTATCAAGCCAAATATGCCGAGCAACAAGAGCGTCATCAACGCTATCACGGCACCGCCTACAACCTTGAGCCCAACGTCAAAAGTACCCCCGGTGGTTTACGTGACATTCAAACCATCAGTTGGATCGCCAAACGTCATTTTCACACACAAAATGACGAGACCTTAGTTCAGCATGGCTACATCACCGCCGAAGAGCTTCTGGAGCTCAGAGAATATCAACAGTTGCTCGGGCGCATTCGCTTTGCCCTGCATTTAGAAGCCGAAAAGAAAGAAGATCGATTACTGTTTGATTACCAACCGGGAGTTGCCGCACGGTTGGGTTATGGTCAGCCAGGCAAACATGCAGTAGAAGCCTTAATGAAAGATTACTTTAACGCGGTAGTTGGCGTCACTGAACTCAACGATATGCTGCTGCAGTTTTTCGAACAAAGTATCTTGACCAGTAAGCACGTTGAACCGGTGCAACTTGACGACAATTTTGATGCCTACGGCCCCTTGATTGCCGCTCGACATGAAAACGTTTTTGCTGAGCCTCGTAATTTACTTCAGTGCATGTTGTTGGTGGCAAAACATCCTCAAATAAAGCAGTTACAAGCACAAACACTTCGGTTATTACGCAACGCACGTCGGCAATTGCGTCAGCCTTTAAACAATGACGCGGAATGTCGCCAACTGTTTATGCAACTGTTGCGTCACCCCAACGGCTGCGGCGACGCATTTCGACTGATGCACAAACATCAATTAATGGCTAACTATTTACCGCAATGGCAGCAAATTGTTGGACAAATGCAGTTTGACCTTTTTCATGCGTATACAGTTGACGAACACACATTTCGACTCGTCCGAAACTTATACCGTTACAGTGATTCGGAGTATGCAGAGGAGTTTCCGCTGTGTGCCGAGATTTTGAAAAATATGGATAAGCCCGAGCTTTTATACCTCGCGGGTATATTTCATGACATTGCCAAAGGTCGCGGCGGCGATCACTCCGAACTCGGCGAAATTGACGCCTTAAACTTTGCTCGCCTGCATGAGTTAAAACCTGACGATGGCAAACTGATCGCTTGGTTGGTACGCCATCACTTAGTGATGTCGGTTACTGCGCAAAAACGTGATATTCATGATCCTGAAGTGGTACGACAATTTGCAGAACAAGTTGGCAACCGTCGCTATTTAGATTACTTGTATTGCTTAACTGTTGCCGACATTCGCGCCACCAACAGCAGCTTGTGGAATAACTGGAAAGCGACACTTTTAGAGAATTTGTACCAATCAACCGCACAATTTCTTGCGCAAAGTAAACCGTCACCGGCTGGCGAAATGCGCCAGCGGATACATCAGCATCAGGCACACGCCATGGGGCTACTGCTCAGCCTCGGCTTTGCCGCAAAAGCAGTCAATGAATTATGGAGTCGGTTTACTGCGGACTATTTTCTACGGCATCAACCCGAGCAAATTGCCTGGCATTCACAGTATATTCTGCAGCTCGAGTCGGATGAACAGTTACCGCTGATTCTCGTTGGTGATGAAAACAATCAAGGCACGACCGAATTATTTGTTTATCATCTTGAACACGAAAACTTATTTGCTGCAGTGGCAGCAGTCTTAGATAGTCAGGCACTTAGCATTCACGATGCGCAGATTTTGGCGACTCGCGATGGCTATGTCATGGATACCTTTGTCGTACTTCAAGACGACGGTGAGCCGCTCACAGACATCCGTCGCATAGAATCCCTTAAACAACAGCTTCACGACGTATTGCGACAACGACAATCAGCGCCAAGCGCGCAGCGGCGTTTACCACGACGACTGCGTAGTTTTAATGTCGCCACCAAAGTTGAATTTGTTAGTGAGCGGAATCCTCGTCGTACCGCATTTGAACTAACCGCGCTTGACCGACCCGGATTAGTAGCCCGCGTCGCAAAAGTACTACAGGCATTGGATTTAAACATACTTACCGCTAAAATCACCACGGTTGGCGAGCAGGCGGAAGATTTATTTATCGTGACCACCCGTCGTAATGAAGCCTTAAGTAACGAACAGAAACAGCTATTGCGTGAGCAAATCATTGCTGCACTCGATCATTAATAAGCGCCGTTTCAGGCGTATTATCAAGTAGTTATAGGATATTTCATGAGCACACTACAAGAACGAATTGAAGCCGCATTTGAGCAACGAGCGGATATTTCACCAAGCCGAGTCCCCGCTGATCTGCAACGCGACTTAACTGAGGTCATTCAGAAAATCGATCAAGGTCAATATCGCGTCGCAGAAAAAGTCGACGGCCAATGGGTCGTCAACGAGTGGTTAAAAAAGGCCGTGTTACTGTCGTTTCGCACGCAAGATAACCACGTGATGAATGGCGGTGAAACCCGTTTCTTCGATAAAGTCGATAGTAAATTTATTGGCTATGATGATGCTCGTTTCCGCGCTGAAGGCATGCGTGTTGTGCCTCCTGCGATGGTGCGTAAAGGCGCATTTATCGGCCGTAACGTCGTACTGATGCCGTCTTATGTCAATATCGGTGCTTATGTTGGCGAAGGTACCATGGTTGATACCTGGGCAACCGTTGGTTCATGTGCGCAAATCGGTAAAAACGTTCACCTTTCTGGTGGTGTTGGTATTGGTGGGGTATTAGAACCATTGCAAGCTGCGCCAACCATTATCGAAGACAATTGCTTCATTGGCGCACGCTCAGAGATTGTTGAAGGCGTGATTGTTGAAGAAGGCGCTGTTATCTCTATGGGTGTCTACATTGGTCAAAGCACACGTATTTATGATCGTGAAACTGGCGAAATTCATTACGGTCGCGTGCCTGCCGGAGCCGTTGTCGTGCCGGGTAACTTACCTTCAAAAGATGGCTCGTACAGTTTGTATGCGGCCATTATTGTGAAGAAAGTTGACGCAAAAACACGCGCAAAAGTCGGCATTAACGAACTTCTGCGTGCAGCTGATTAATTCGAATCAACAAACGGCAGTAACAAATCTTCTGGCAACGGCAGTTCAATACGAACTGCCGTTTTTGTATATGGGTGTTCAAACGCTAATTCGGTTGCCGCCAGCATCAAACGATGCAGGTTAAAATGCTCTCGAAAAAATCGGTTATGGCGACCATCGCCATGATGGCTGTCACCGATAATGGGATGCCGCAAATGCGCCATATGACGGCGTAATTGATGTTTTCGACCTGTCTTAGGTTTGAGCTCCATTAGCGAGTAACGTGATGTCGCGTGACGCTTCCCAACAGCGAACGGTAACTCAATTTGCTTGAGGCAACGATACTCAGTCACTGCTTCTTGTGCCTCTTTATTCGGGTCGGCCTGAGCATCAGCAATTTTATCCAATTCTTCTTTCAACGGATAATCGAGTATGCCATCGCTTAAATAACCGCGAACCACGGCGTGGTAGGTTTTCTGTACCTGACGATTAGCAAATAACTCGGTGGTTAAGCGTGCGGTATCGGCATCTTTAGCGAACAGCAAAATACCAGAGGTTGGTCGATCAAGACGGTGAACCGGATAAACGCGTTGGCCAATTTGGTCGCGTACCTTTTGCAGTGCGAACTCCGTCGCCTCACGCGCAATCCAACTGCGATGGACTAATAAACCACTCGGTTTATCAATCGCAACGAAGTAGTCGTCATGGAAAAGTATTGTCAATTCCGAGTTCGAAGCAGAGTTTGAATTAGACATCTTCAGCTAACGGGTCCGCCCCACTCAGCAGAATATCGAATTCTCGTAAACTTGAAATTAGCCCTTCATGGTGCTCAAGCTCTTCACGATAGACATGGGTGGCCATTGGACTAACGGCAATATTTTGCGGTAGTGGATGTTCGCCATCAAGCATAGCCCACATACGCGGCAACATAATAAACTGTAGCCACTGGTGAAAATCTAGCGTATCCATTGCAAACGGTTCTGTACTTTCCAGCGCTTGCGCCGAAGGATAATGCGTTTGCCACAAGCCCAAACAGTTGAGTTCGGCTTCAATTCGTTCTAATAAACGCGCTGCGCGTTGTCGTTGGTCCATGACTACCTCCACGACTTATTTTAGTTATAATGGCCGACATCTTTAAGCAAAATGACAAATGTTGCAAGTTTCATGACCATGACAAACCTAGCTGAGTTACTCAGCGAAAGCCAGAGCGATTATCTCGTTTACGATTTAGGCCGCCGCGTTCAGGCTATAGATACCGACACGTTCAACGCAATTTGCGCGCAACAACGCCCTTACCCTTACCCGCTGCAAGACCACGCTTGGTTTGCGGTGGTGTTTTGGCCGAAACAACAAGCTGACCAGCCGGAACCGTTTTTGTGGTTCCTAAAAATGCCGCTCGACGAACGCGGTTTGCTCAACCACGCGGCACAGCAAGAGTTTATGGCGCATGTCATCGCATTGCTCGGCCAGCAAATTACTGGGGCTCTCAATGACGAGCAAGAGCAACAGTTACAACAGTCAGCATATTTGTTCACGCCATCTGAAGCCAAACGAGCGGCAATACACGCACAACTTACCGCCAATTGGCAACGCCCGCCTTCACGCTATTTCCCTGCGGCGCTCGAAGAACTG
The DNA here is from genome assembly GCF_044807045.1 of Pseudidiomarina marina. Classification (NCBI taxonomy): domain Bacteria; kingdom Pseudomonadati; phylum Pseudomonadota; class Gammaproteobacteria; order Alteromonadales; family Idiomarinaceae; genus Pseudidiomarina; species Pseudidiomarina marina. Next base: position 1,853,661 of record NZ_CP085233.1, read on the forward strand.
CATTCGCCAACTCCTGAAGGTTGGCAACAGTTAGGTCTACAGGGCATCCACGATGTGGTTGTTCGCTTACATGCTCACCCAGAAGTTACAAAAGCGCTGGCATTGCAATTTGAAAGCTACCCGGAAGCACTCCAAAATGCCTTAGCTGAGGCACTCGAACATACGCAGCCGCCGCAAGAGTTAAGTGACAAGTTGCTGTCTTTGATAAATGCACCACGGCAACAATTGCGGCTCAATGCATTGCGAGCGCTCGCTGGTTGCGCCAATGAGCCACAGTTACAAGAGTTGTTAGCCCAACGTATGCCGGTGGCAACCGCTGATGAGTTGGTTATTATTGTCGCACGGCTCTGGCCAGCTTTATGTGGTCACGGTGAATTGATGGAGCCATTTCTTGTCCGGGTCGCTCAACTTAACAATGCAGCTCTGTTTGCTGGCATTGTGCGCGACCTTTTGCGGTTACCCGAGACCCGAATATTTGCTTTGGGGTTAGTGCAACGCAATGATTTACCTGTGGTGCTTTACCAGGCGTGGCAACAATTCATTGGAGCTAAGTTATGATTTTGGCTGATGCCATATTATTGCTTGTAGTTGGCTTTGTCGTTTTATTATTTTGGCAAGGGCGACGTCAGGCCGAGCACGCACGACGCTATGTTGAGCAGTATTGCAAACAACATCAATTGCAGTTTTTAGATATTGCCTGGCAAAGTGGGCGCCCAGCTAAACGAGCTCGTCACATTGGCTGGCTAAGCACCTATGAATTTGGTTTTAGCAGTGATGGCGAGAGTCGATACGCCGGGCGAGCAACCTTACTGAATTTGCGTTTAGTTAATGTTGAGGTGCCGCCCCATCGAGTGCCAAGTATTTAATTAGATGGGCGAGAGTTCTTTGGTCCGGTTTTAATTCCAATCAGGCTTAGTAAAAACTGACCATACATCACCCAGTCCCCCAATAACGAATAAGCCGGATACTTGAATGTCGCCGGCTTGTTGTGTTCAAAACCGAAGTGCCCAAGCCAAGCAAAACCGTACCCCACCAATGGAATGGCTAATAACCAGAGCCATTGCTGCGTAAATACTGCATATGCAAGCACCACCAGTACCAAGGTACTACCGATATAATGCATTGCCCGACAACGCGGGTCAGCATGCTCCGCCAAGTAATACGGATAGAATTCAGAGAAACTCTTAAATTGCACGATTCACCTCTTGTGCTTGCCCACGAGACTGAAACAATAATTTGCCACGAATGTCGCCAACGTCAAGCTCTTGAACCAACTCATAGCCATTTTGTTCAAATAGCTTCAGGTGCTGTGGTTGGGTAACATAAACCGCCAGACCGCGTGACTGAGGTTCTTCATCCAAGGCCGCTTGCGCGGCGCGCACTAATAGATCGCCCCAACCTTGCTGCTGATATCGCGGACTTACCGCAATGAATGCCAGCATATGGTAATCATCACCACCAATAATCTCCTGAATTAAACGTTCTTTTTCAAGCAGTTGCATGGTGCTAACGTAGCCTGCAGTTAATAACATTTTCAGGCGCCAGTGCCAGTATTTTCCTGGACCGAAACTCTTACCAGGCTGGGTCAAACAAACCACCCCAATTAATGATTCACCATCAAAAACACCCAGCATAGGTTGTTGTGCTTCCCAAAACGCCATCAATTCTTCACGTATCGCCGCTCGCAGACGTTTTTCATAATCCGGCTTATCCGCCTGAAAAATCGACATCAGTAAGGCATCATCATGATAGGCTTGATACAGCAACGAAGCTGCCATTTTTAAATCTTCAGCAACTAAATAAGTTAATTGCCCTTCACGTAATTGAGCGGGATTTATTGTTGTCATTATAGGCTCTTTCCTTCGTACTCGGTTTGGTGAGCGCTACTACACCGATACCACCTCAACGCTCGGATACATTACAATTACAAACAACTCACACTCAAATTACTTGATCCAGATCAATTTGGCTATACCCTACGCCTCTTCATCGCTGACAATTCTTGGTTTAATTTTTTCAATAAAAGCCGCCAATGATGGCGCCAATATTTCATGTTGTGGCTGTCCTACGAATTCTAAACCTACTTGGCCTGATTCGTTATCAACGGTTATTAACAAGTCATCGGATTCTTCGGCCAAGCCAATAAACAACGTAATCGGTTGACGTAAACGACGCTTCATTAACACATGCCCCGCTAAATTGGCTTGTAATCGCTCGCCGTCTTCGCGACAGTGGTTTTGTAATAAAATTAAAGGATGATTGTCGTACTCGACATTGAGATCTGCTGCGAACCAACGTCCGTAAAAAGTAGCAATGTCCGGATGAAATGGTTGTTCAAGCGCATTAGCAAGATCATCAAATTGCAACGGTTCCTGTTGTAAAATAGGTTGCCATTGAACTTGCCCATTCGCTTCTGTCTCGTCAGCGTGGTGTTGACAATAAATGGGGGCTTGCCAATCGTCATGCGCCTCTGTTAGCAACGGTGTATTCGCTTCGGCGTAGGCGGCGCGATAACGGTGAATAAATTCATCAAATACGGAATCAAGTGACATGAATCAACCCTATGGTTTTTCTGGTAAGTCAATGATAGCGGCGCTACAATGGCCGACTGCATTAAAAATAGTAGTGTAACAGGTAATTAAAATCGATGAAGCAAGAGCTTGCCCATTTAAATTTGGGACAACCCACACAATATCCAACGCATTATGACGCCTCGCTGTTGCAGGCGGTACCACGCCAGCTTAACCGAACGCCTATTGGCCTCGAAGAAGGTGCTAGTTTACCTTTTCATGGGGACGATATCTGGCACGGTTACGAACTATCGTGGTTGAATAGTCTTGGTGTGCCGCAAGTGGCGATAGCAGAGTTTCGGGTACCTTGTACAAGTAGCAACCTCATCGAGTCAAAGTCATTCAAACTTTACCTTAATAGTTTTAATGAAAGCCGTTGGAATAGTTGGGCTGAAGTGCAAGAACAACTTGCTATCGATTTATCCAACTGTGCAGGCACCTCTGTTGCAGTGCGTCTTGATACCCTACAACAAGCCCAAAGAATGGCTTTTGGCGATTTGCCGGGGCATTGTATTGATGAGCAATCTATCGAAATAGATTGTTACGACTATAATCCTGAGCTGTTGCAGTTGAGCTCGAATAACACGGTGTCTGAGACACTTCACAGTCACCTGTTAAAATCAAACTGTCTCATTACAAATCAGCCAGACTGGGGGTCCGTATTGATACGCTACCACGGTCCGGCAATTGACCATGCAGCCCTTCTTCGCTACATCATCTCATTTCGACATCACAATGAGTTCCATGAGCAATGCGTTGAACGGCTTTATATGGATATAAAATCGCGACTCAAACCATCACAGTTAACTGTTTACGCGCGTTATACACGCCGCGGTGGCTTGGATATAAATCCATTTCGTTCTGATTTCGAGCCAACACCTCAGTCTGTGCGGTTAAGTCGCCAATAATAATGAACAAGGAAATAATATGAGATTTAAAATTTCTCCTCGCGGTAGCATGAGCCTGCTGTCGCAACTGGAAATTAACCGATTACAACAAAGTAGCGATGAGCAACTCTACCGCTTATTCCGTAACTGTTGCTTGGCGGTTTTAAATGCCGGTAGTAATACCGATAGCAGTGAAGAGATATTCGAAAAATATAAAGATTTTGACGTTAATGTCATCAAATGCGAGCGCGGCGTACAACTTGAGTTGGTCAATCCGCCGGCTGAAGCCTTTGTGGATGGCAAACTGATTGCCGGTATGCAAGAGCTAGTTGAAGCGGTATTGCGCGATATCTTGTTTACTGGTGAACGTTATAACGCACAAACACTCGACTCGGCCGATACCCATACCCTTACGCACGTCGTATTCGATATTTTGCGTAATGCGCAAGTGGTGCAACCCAATCTTGAACCCAATGTGATTGTCTGTTGGGGAGGCCACTCAATTAATGAAGTTGAGTATAAGTACACCAAAGAAGTTGGATACCAACTTGGTCTGCGTAGCTTGAATATTTGTACCGGCTGTGGCCCTGGCGCCATGAAAGGTCCTATGAAAGGCGCTACTATTGGCCATGCCAAACAACGTATTGTGGACGGACGTTACTTAGGTTTTACTGAACCAGGAATTATTGCAGCAGAACCACCTAACCCAATTGTTAACGAGTTAGTCATTCTGCCTGATATCGAAAAACGTTTAGAAGCATTTGTGCGCTGTGCGCACGGTATCGTGATTTTCCCAGGTGGCGCAGGAACAGCCGAAGAGCTACTTTATATTCTCGGTATCTTAATGCACCCGAATAATCAGCGTCAGGTACTACCGATTATTTTGACTGGCCCTGAGAGTAGCCGTGGTTATTTTGAAGCGATTGATGACTTTATTACGGCTACTTTGGGTGACGATGCGCGTAAGTTGTATCAGATCATTATCGCCAACCCAGCTGAGGTTGCGAAAACCATGACTCAGGGCGCACAAGCAGTAAAAGAATACCGCCGAGATACTGGTGACTCTTATTGCTTTAACTGGACCTTGCACATCGATGAAGCGTTCCAACGTCCATTCGTGCCAAACCACGATAATGTGCGGAACCTAAATCTTCACCGTGAACAAGAGCCGCAAGCTTTAGCCGCCGATTTGCGACGAGCGTTTTCCGCCATTGTTGCTGGTAACGTGAAAGATGATGGTATTCGAGCGATTCGCAAACACGGTGTATTTGAAATTCATGGCGAACGCGACATGATGAAGAAGTTGGACGTATTGTTGCGGGCATTCGTCGAACAAAGCCGGATGAAACTGCCAGGTTCGGTATATCATCCATGTTATCGCGTAATTACTGATTAATATTGCTAGGGAGGCGCAGCCCATGTCAAAGATGCTAAAGGTCGTACTTATCGGCTTTGCCATTTATGCGGCAGCTGCTGCGCTGGTTCTGCATTTTTATCAAGCCGACCCTGAAAATATGAGTTGGCAGGAACGCGAAACCTTTAATTTGAAACAAATCGGTCGATTAAACCTCGGAACACCGCGCGATGACGTGATTCGGCTGCTCGGTTCGCCAGATATTAGTGAAGCAAAAGCAACCGATAATGGCGAAGTGCTGATTCTTTTTTATCGTACCCATCATGTGAAATCAGATGGTATTACGACTCGCGATGAATGCACGCCGTTGTTATTTAAAGATGGTGAGCTCATTGCTTGGGGTGCTGATGCTTATAGCGAATATCAATCGTTTTAATGACGCTTAACACCATTCAGCACGCCGAAATCTGCTATAGTTCGCGCCAATTTCGTACTCCCATTTGACGACCAAAGAAGTAAGAAGGTACCAGCAATGAGCACCACAATTACCGTGATCCCAGGTGATGGCATCGGTCCCGACATCATCGATGCAACATTAAAAATTCTTGATAAGGCCGGCTGCGAATTTAATTATGAATTCGCTGATGCTGGCTTAGCGGCCTTGGAAAAAACTGGCGAGCTATTACCACAAGCGACACTTGATGCCATCGCGCGCAACAAAGCAACCTTAAAAGGCCCTCTCACCACTCCTGTGGGTGAAGGCTTCACCTCTATCAACGTTAGCTTACGCAAGCAATTCAACCTTTACGCTAACGTGCGACCGGTAAAATCGTTTAAAGGTACTAAAGCACGCTATGAAAATATCGACATCATCACTGTGCGTGAAAATACCGAAGGCATGTACTCAGGCTTAGGCCAAGTGGTTTCCGAAGACGGTTCTGAAGCCCAAGCCATGAGTAAAATCACCCGCGCAGGTGCTGAACGTATTGTTCGATTTGCTTACGAACTTGCGCGTCGTGAAGGCCGTAAAAAAGTAACCGCGGTTCATAAAGCTAACATTTTGAAATCAACGTCAGGTTTATTCCTTAAAGTTGCGCGTGAAATTGCAGCGGAATATCCAGATATTCAATCTGACGAAATGATTGTTGATGCGGTGTGCATGAAGCTTGTCATGAACCCTGAGCAGTTTGATGTGATTGTTACCACTAACTTATTTGGTGATATTTTATCTGATCTCTGCGCTGGCTTAGTTGGCGGCTTAGGTATGGCACCAGGTGCTAACATTGGCGACAAATCAGCCATTTTTGAAGCGGTTCACGGCTCGGCGCCAGATATCGCTGGACAAAACTTAGCGAATCCAACGTCTGTTATTTTGGCAGCCATTCAAATGCTCGAATACCTAGGCATGCAAGATCAAGCAAAACGTATTCTTGCTGCCGTTACTGACGTAATTGCCAGTGGCGACCGTACTACACGTGATTTAGGTGGTACTGGTGGTACAACCGATTTCACCCAAGCGGTCATTGATCGCCTGTAATATAAGTTACTTAACGATAATAGCGAAAAGCCCAGTTCCTAACGGTTCTGGGCTTTTTTAGATATGAATTAAAATGTGCTGTGGCAATTACAGCCAGCGAATATGAACCGTGATCTCTTCGCGATCGTGATACAGTTGTTTGGCCTGTAATTCAAACCGACCACGCCCCTGCTCAACAAGCGTCTGTTTAATCTGTTCAAGATATTCCGCAACTGCTGCGTAGCGTCGCTTCATTGGCAGTTTCAAGTTGAAAATCGCTTCCTTGCAATCACCATCAATCAACCAACTCGTCATTAATTCACCTACACGAGCAGGTTTCTCAACCATATCGCAGACCAACCAAGTCACATTTTTCTTTTTCGGACGATACTTAAAGCCATCTTCACGAATATGCTTCACTTGACCAGTTTCCATCAAACTTTCAGCCATGGGACCATTATCAACGGCTTGCACCATCATCCCACGACGCACCAACTGATACGTCCAGCCACCAGGCGCTGCGCCCAAGTCAACCGCATTCATTCCAGAGGTAATCCGCTCTTCACGTTCGTGCTCTGGCACAAACACTTGAAACGCTTCGTCAAGTTTTAGCGTTGAACGACTTGGCGCATCACTTGGCGAGCGTAATCGTGGAATACCCATCAACCAAGGCGATTGGTTAAATGAGTAGGAAAAACCAATATACACTTCCTGATTACTTAAAAAGAACGCATGTAACGTCGGTCGACGGTCGCTCTCTTTTGCAGTTAACCAGTCAATTTTGCGTAATCCTTGACGTAATGGCACGGTGAATTTGCGACAAAACTTTGACAGCTCTTTGCCATCGTTGGTATCCGGCGTTTCCACACGAATATCACCACAGGGTTTCACGCCAGCAAAGGCCTCTTGCACATCCTCGTCGAGTAGCGCGACTTGCACCGCACTCACCCGATCTTCTTGCGGCAGCTCAGTGACATGCGCCAAGATCACGATGAATTGGCGTGTGAAGATTAATTCAGTAAGAATTAATTTTTTCGCTAAATGCTCGGCTTCTTCCGATTGGCAGCGATAGACCACAAAGCCTTGCTGCGGCTTGGTTTGGCAATAGCCATAGATACCGAGCGCTGCGGTTTTATCTTGCAGTTCTGCGGCACAATCATTTTCAAATCCGGGCCGACAATAGGCCACAATTCCGGTCATTCATAACCCCTTGGTAAAAGCGTTATTCGTTATTCGATCGCTTCGCTGTTCGAACGCTGCGCTCTTCGTGGTTTGGTTCCACGAACAGCGCGAAGAGCGCACGAACAGTGAACGAAGTGAACGGACGACTAACGAACAACGCTTTTTATTAGTTTCGATACTTCGTTTACTGCCGCTTGCCATAACTGCTCGCGCGTATAGCCACTGCGCTTCGTTGGCTCAAGACTATGATCACCACCCTCAATCCATTTTACCGCAACATTCGCCGGCATTTGATAATGGCGTACCTGTTCAGGCTTACCAAAGTTATCGCGCGTTCCTTGAATAATCAGGTTCTGTTCACAGCGATTATTTAAGTCATCCAGTCTGAGATTGTCAGGTTTACCAATTGGATGAAATGGAAAGCCTAGGGCGATGGCGGCTTTGGCATTCAGTTCATCAGCAAGCCGAAAAGCTACCCGCGAGCCCATTGACTTACCCATTAAAAACAAAGGTTTACCATCATTGAACTGGCTTGCTACGGTGCGCATACAATGTTCGAGTTCCGGCATTCGATTCGGCGGGCGTCGCACACCTGAATCCATAAATTTTTGCCAATATGGAAAATTAAAGCGAATCACTTCAATATCATTAAGCGCCAATGCTAGCGCGACATATTGCATAAAATCGCTTTGTAAACCAGCACCTGCACCGTGTGCAAAAATCACCCGATATTGGCCATCGGCGTTATCGCGATGAATCGCAACACGCTGGTTATCACTCATAACTGTCCTCTTCTTCCTCGACTACTTGTAGTAGCCAATTTCGGAAGGTGGCGATTTTACCGACTTCTGACTGAGAGTCACGACAAACAAGATAAAAAGATTTTTGTCGCGGTAATGCTTCAGGGAATATTTGAATCAAATGCCCCGCATCAATTTCCGGTTTAACCAATACGTTATTCGCTAACGCAATGCCCTGCCCATGTACAGCTGCTTTTAATGCTAAGTTAGAATGGCTGAAAATTGGGCCGTTATCGCCTTTATCTTTATCAATACCAACCAACTTAAACCAATCTTTCCAAGCGTTGCGAGTTTCATCATGTAGCAACGTGTGATTCAATAAATCGCGCGGTTCACGCAGAGGCTTGGTACCGTTGAGTAACAGTGGCGAACATACTGGAATCAGGTATTCATTGTGCAACTTGTAGGCTTTTAAGCCCGGCCATTTGCCAGCACCGTAATAAATAGCAACGTCGACATCATCGGTAAGTGAGCCATCCACTTCATCAACGGCGCGAATGCGCACATCGATATCCGGATAAGCCTCGCGAAATCGACTCAAGCGCGGCACGAACCACAAAATGGCAAAACTTGGGGGTAATGAAATCGTTAGTGAGCCTCGTTGACTCGCAAACTTCACCTTTTCAGTGGCCTGAACAATGTGATCAAAAATTTCTTTTAGTTCAAGATAGTAGGTTTGGCCTTCGGGGGTGAGTAACAACGAGCGATTGCGGCGTAAGAATAATTGAACCCCCAAAAACTCCTCTAGCGCTTTTACTTGGTGACTCACCGCTGCTTGGGTAACAAACAATTCATCAGCTGCCCTCGTAAAACTCAAATGTCGGGCAGCAGCTTCAAACGCTTTTAAGGCATTTAATGGGGGTAATTTACGCATCAGTACTCGTTATAGTCGAACGCCACCGTCTATTTCTATCACACGTCCACTAAAGAAGTCATTCTCAATAATATAGCGCGCACTGTGGGCAATCTCTTCTGGCTGCCCCCAACGACGTAACGGCACCATACTTAAGGCACGTTCGACAGCTTCTGGCTTCATTTGTGCTGTCATTGGTGTTTCGATAAACCCTGGTGCAATCGCGCCACAACGAATACCAAATCGACCTAACTCACGCGCCCACGTTACTGTCATCGCGACCACACCGGCTTTCGTTGCCGCATAGTTCGTTTGGCCAATGTTGCCTGCACGCGCGACGCTCGAAATATTAATGATAACGCCCCCATGACCAGCTTTTGCCATGTGAGCAGAGGCCTCGCGGCCGCACAAGAAGCTACCGGTTAGGTTAACATCTAGCACAGATTGAAATTGTTGCAGTGGCATTTTGTGAGTAATTTCACCGTCTTTGCATTTAATCAACATGCCGTCGCGCAAAATACCGGCGTTATTGATCAGCACGTTAACCGCACCAAAGTCTGCAACGATATCATTAAACACCTGCTCAACTGCTGCCTCGTCGGTCACGTTAACCACGTAACCTTTTACTTTCTTGGCACCTTTAGCGCTGCAAATACCTTCCGCTTCAGTAAGCGTATCGGCATTCATATCAATCAGCGCCAATTGCGCGCCCTCAGCGGCAAAATGTTCCGCCATTGCGCGGCCTAAACCTTGTGCGCCACCGGTAATTACAATGGTACTTTCAGCAATTTTCATAATTTATCCGCTAATTATCCGTTATTTTTTATTCGCTTTAACGAAATTAAAGATACTCGAGAAGTCTTCGCGACCATGTCCGAGCTGCGACCAACTGCGATATAAATTGTGCGTCAATCCACCCATTGGCGTCGCCGCACCACTCGCTAACGCAGCTTGTTGCGCCAAACCAAGATCTTTACTCATGAGATCAACTAAAAAGCCACCTTGGTAGCCGTTGCTCGATGGCACATTATCCATCACACCAGGGCAAGGATTATATACATCTAAAGTCCAGTTACTACCGGAACTCTTCGACATAATCTCCGAAAGCACTTTCGGGTCAAGCCCATGAGCAATACCCAATTGTAGCGCTTCTGAAGTACCGACCATCAACACCGACAGCAACATGTTATTGCAAATTTTCGCAACTTGACCCGCACCCGTATCACCAGCGCGGAAAATGTTTTTCCCCATGTGCTGCAATACATCTCGCGCACGCTCTACTGCAGCGGTTTCACCACCACAAATGAACGTTAATGTGCCGGCTTTCGCCCCACCAACACCTCCAGAAACTGGCGCATCGATAAACGAAATATTTTCCGCTGCTAATGCCTGTCCAACCTTTCGTGCCGTTTCTGCGCTAATGGTACTGCAATCGATTACGAGCGTGCTGCTAGGCAATTCGTGAATCAAGCCGTTATCACCTAAATAAACACTCTCAACGTGTTTATCTGCAGGTAACATCGTAATCACAAAATCAACGCCGTGCGCTGCTTCATTCGCCGAACTGGCCACGCGACAACCTGCATCTTTCGCAGCCTGCAGTGCCGCTTCGGCTAAATCAAAGACGTTGACCTGATGGCCGCCTTTGACAAGGTTCGCAGCCATCGGGCCGCCCATATTGCCAAGCCCAATAAATCCAACATTCGCCATAATTAAATCCCAATTCGATATTTGATAATGGATATTAGATATTAGAAAACAAAAAAGCCGGCTAATATCCAATATCTAATAGCTCAAAACGTTTTTGCTCTTATTTTCCTAAAGTTGCGAGTGGGTGTTCGCTTGCCGCCCACGGCGACGTGAAAAAGCCATCAACCTCTTCCGCCGAAACCTCACCAACCGAACCATGCTGCCACTTTGGCTGCTTATCTTTATCAATTAACAACGCCCGAATACCCTCAGCGAAATCACCGCGCATCGCACATTGAACCGATAATGTTAATTCAAGACGGAAGCAGTCAGCTAAACTCAAATCAGCGCCGTGTTGTAATTGATTCCATACAATATGCGCCGTCATTGGACAACCTGCAGCTAGTGTTTGACGTGCACGAGCAAGCCATTTGTCATCCGTCTTGTCATTCACGATTGCTGTGACAACCGACTCGATATCCGCGTCATGCGTTAACTTTTTAATTAATTGCTGATGCGCTTCTACCTGTCCAGCCGGTCGTTGACTGCTATCGCGCATGCCAATACCGTTGAGAACATCGGTTACTTTCTGGTGATTTAATGCCGCCGTATCACCCCACTTTATGTCTTTTAAACCGGCAAGCACATCGTCTTTGCTGGTGCTCGCCACAAAGTGATCAGCTAACTTGAGATACAGTGCATCAGTGGCATTCATGTGCGCGCCAGTAATACCTAAAAACAGACCACAGCCATCAGGCATTTGGTTCAAGAAGTGGGTTGCACCAACATCAGGATATAAACCGATCGTTATCTCAGGCATCGCCAATAGCGAACGCTCAGTCACAATCCGATGGCTCGCACCGTTCATCAGGCCCATGCCACCACCCATGACAATGCCATGCCCCCAAAGCACAATTGGCTTAGGGAAAGTGTGAATGGCGTAGTCGAGTCGATATTCTTGGCTAAAAAAGTCAGCAACTTCGTCAACAAGTACACCTGGCTTTGCTTGCATGGCTTTGTACATGGCAACAATATCGCCACCAGCACAGAAAGCTTTTTCGCCAGCACCTTGCATAAATACACAGGCTATGGCGTCATTGTCTGCCCACTGTTGCAGTTGTGGTTGCAAAAGTTGAATCATTGGCAAGCTCAACGCATTCAATGATTTTTCTGAATTCAGCGTGATCACACCAATGCGCTTGCCGTTGCTTGCTTCAAGCTCGTCGAACAATACTACTGGATCCATTATGACCTCCTTTTAAGACAGAAAAGCCACCCTTAAAGGATGGCTCGGTCCATATCGGCGAGTAAGCGGCGTGCAATGATCACCCGCATAATTTCGTTGGTGCCTTCAAGAATTTGATGCACGCGGACATCGCGCACATGACGTTCCAGTGGATACTCTTTGATGTAACCGTAACCGCCGTGAATTTGCAGCGCTTCATTACATACTTGGAAACCAACGTCAGTGGCAAACCGTTTTGCCATCGCACAATAGGTCGTTTTGTCCGGATCGTTGCTATCCACTTTAAACGCTGCCAGGCGAACCATTTGGCGCGCAGCAACAAGCTCGGTTGCCATATCAGCAAGCTTAAACTGTAACGCTTGGAAATGACCCAACTCTTTGCCAAACTGCGTACGTTCGTGCATATAGTTCGTTGCAGTTTCCAGCGCCGCTTGCGCTGTTCCGACAGAGCATACCGCGATATTAATCCGACCGCCGTCCAATCCCATCATAGCGAATTTGAAGCCTTCACCTTCTTCGCCAAGCAGATTAGCTGCTGGAATTCGAACATCTTCGAAGGTAACCAAGCGTGTCGGCTGAGCATTCCAGCCCATTTTCGCTTCTTTTTTACCGTAACTAATACCCGCCGCATCGGCTGGTACAACAAACGCAGAAATGCCTTTCGGACCAGCTTCGCCGGTGCGCGCCATAACGACTAATACGTCGGTACTACCAGCACCTGAGATGAACATTTTCGAACCGTTTAACACATACTCATCGCCATCTTTCTTTGCGGTGGTGCGTAAACTTGCTGCGTCAGAGCCGGCACCTGGCTCAGTTAAGCAGTAAGAGCCTAACTTTTCACCCGTAACCAATTCTGGAACCCATTGTTCAATTACGTCTGGTTTCGCAAACGAACCAATCATCCAAGTGACCATGTTGTGAATGGTCATCATAGCGGTGGTTGCCGTACAGCCCATCGATAACTGCTCAAAAATCAACGCAGCGTCTAATCGGCTCATGCCGAAGCCGCCCGCGTCTTCTGGGGTATACATGCCCATAAAGCCCATTTCACCAGCTTTACGGAACACCTCAATTGGGAAGTGTGATTCTTCGTCCCATTGTGCAGCAAACGGGGCTAGTTCTTTCTCAGCAAAAGCTTTTGCCGTATCGACAAAAGCTTGTTGGTCGTCAGTTAAATTAAAATTCATGACAACGTCCTATTACTTCAAATGAATCGTCATATTTGGACCATTGGCATCAGCGATATCGCTTTCAAACCAACGCGCAGTAATGGTTTTGGTTTCACTGTAGAAACGCACTGCTTGCTTACCATAAGCATGCAAATCACCAAAGAACGAGCCTTTCCAGCCAGTGAATGAGAAGAACGGCAATGGTACCGGAATTGGAATATTGATACCGACTTGACCCACTTCAACATTGTGCTGGTATTTGCGCGCCGCGGCGCCACTAGCAGTGAAAATTGAAGTGCCATTACCATAAGGATTCGCATTCACTAGTGCCAGCGCGTCATCGAGTGTTTCAACTTCAGTGGCACAAAGTACCGGTCCAAAAATCTCGTTCTTATAGATTTCCATGTCGGTCGTTACTTTACTAAACATCGTTGGGCCAACCCAATTACCATTCGGGAATCCATCCACTTTACAATCACGACCGTCCACTAAGAGCTCAGCGCCCTCTTTCTGACCTTGTGTGATGAAATTTTCTACCCGTTGCTTCGCTTGTGGACTGATCAATGGACCGTATGCCGCATTTGTATCATTCCAGGCCCCTGGCTTCACTTTCGCCAATTCTGCTGCAACTTCAGGAATCCACTCACGTGCTGCGCCAACGAATACCGCGACAGAAATCGCCATACAACGTTGCCCTGCAGCACCAACCGAGGCACCAACCAAGTTGCTGATCACTTGTGATTTGTTTGCATCAGGCATGATCACGCAATGGTTTTTCGCACCCGCAAATGCTTGCACGCGTTTCATGTTTTCAGTGCCACGACGATAGATGTATTGACCTACTGCCACAGAACCAACAAACGAAATCGCGCGTACCGCTGGCTCATCTAGTAAGAAATCAACCTGCTCTTTACCACCGTGAATCACCTGCAACACACCTTTCGGAGCGCCTGCTTGCTCGAACAATTCAACCAAACGCGTTGGCGTTAAAGGATCTTGCTCAGATGGCTTCAAAATAAATGTATTACCGCAGGCAATTGCCAATGGGAACATCCAAAGTGGAATCATCGCTGGGAAGTTAAATGGCGTAATACCTGCACACACGCCAAGTGGCTGCGTATAGCTATAGCTGTCAATGCCGCGCGCAACGTTTTCAACCGTTTCCCCCATCAACAATGATGGAATATTGGCTGCGTGTTCAACCACTTCGATGCCGCGCCATACGTCGCCCTTCGCATCATCAAACGTCTTGCCTGTTTCGCTCGCAAGAATTTCAGCAATTTCATCATGATGCTCTTTCAGCAACGCTTGATAACGCATCATCACACGAGCACGCTCAGAAACCGGAACTTCTTTCCAAGTCAAAAACGCTTTTTTCGCGCTCTCAACCGCTTTCTTCATCTCGTCCTGTGTTGCACAAGGTGCTTGCGCAATCACTTCTTGCGTGGCCGGGTTGGTCACGTCAATCCAGTTACTGGTGTTCGACTGCACGAATTCGCCGTCGATAAATAAAGGAACTTTCTTGCTCATCTGTATAACCTCTTTATTGAATACTTCAACTGCAATATTAGCTATTGGATATTAGATATTAGGCAAAACACAAATACCCAATACATCGGTTCTAATATCTAATATCCAATAGCTAATATCGTTTTCGAATGTCATCCATTGTCGTTGTTTTCGAAGTCCTTTAACATCGACGATTTTGCCCCTATAATGGACAAAATTGTGATCTGGGAGTCTTCCATGAGCCAACCTTCATCGTGGCCACTTCCACCTGGAAGTTCGCGTGTTGTTTTGCCATTACAACTGACCCGACAGCTATCTCGACACCCGCTGACGAAGCATCTATATCCGCTTGCATATGGCCATTATGTCGATGCCCAAGGACACCAAGTAGAACGCCAGCAACATACCGATTACTTGCTCATATTTTGCCATCGCGGTAGCGGCTGGTATCGAACCGAAACTGCCAGCGGCAATCTGCGTGCTGGACAATTATTGCTATTACCCGCTGGGCAAGCCCACGCTTATGCTGCTCACAACGAGCAGCCCTGGAGCATCTACTGGGCGCATTTTCAAGGTTCCGCAGCAGCGGCATGCCTCGAATTTCTTGAGCTAACCAACCAGCAACCGGTATTAACGCTAGCTCGTTGGCGGCAACTTATTCCAGTGGTTACCGATCTACTCAACTTGCAAACCCAGCGTCACCAATTTGCCGCAGCAGTCGTCGCAGCGAGCTTATTGCAGCGAATTATCGCCGAATTGCCGCGCTTAACCGCAACCATGCAAGCACCACAAGGCTTTGATTTGCCAGCGCTGGAGCGCTTCATGTACGACAACTCTCATCGCGACTTAAGCCTAGACGATTTTGCTGATTTTGCTGGTTTATCACGCTTCCATTTCAGCAAAAAATTTAAGCAATTCACAGGCACCAGCCCGATGCGTTACTTTAACCAAATTCGGGTTAAAATAGCTTGCCAGTTGTTAGATGCCTCAACCGATTCAATTCGTCAAATCAGTCAACAACTTGGCTTCGATGACCCATACTATTTTTCGCGACTGTTTAAGAAAACGATGGGTATTTCACCGCAGTACTATCGCGAAAGTTCTGCCACCAAAAGCACTCAATAAATAAGGAAAAAATTATGTGGATACTTTGGGCTGTAACCGCACTGTGGGCTGCAAGCTTTTCACTCATTGGAGAGTTTCTTGCCGGCCATGTCGACGGTTACATCGCCGTATTCATCCGCATGATCCTTGCGTTAGCATTGTTTTTACCGCTGTGGCGCCCTGCTCGTCTTGCGTTTCGCCAGCAGTGGCAACTCGCGGTAATTGGTGCCATTCAAATTGGCGTAATGTATCTCTTTCTCTACCACGCGTTTCTTTATCTATCTGTTCCTGAAGTGCTTTTATTTACCATTTTTACGCCACTTTACGTGACGCTTATTGACGATGTATTTTTCCAACGCCGCCATTTACCGGCTCGTTGGTGGCTCGCTGCGGTTGTCGCCGTCATTGGTGCCGCAGTCATCCGCTTTGAATCACTGAGCGATTCTTTTGTGATTGGCTTTTTACTGATTCAAGCAGCCAACCTATGTTTCGCTGCCGGACAAGTGTTTTATAAACGCCTTGAACTTGGTAATAGTCGCAATCAAGTACACGCCTTCGCTCTATTTTTTATTGGTGCCACCGCCGCATCTGGTATAGCGATGGTACTCTTTGCCGACTTCTCAAAATTACCGACAACCCAGTTAGAATGGGGCATTTTATTGTGGCTTGGCCTCGGCGCATCTGGCCTCGGTTACCTTGCATGGAACCTTGGTGCTAAGCGCGTGAACGTTGCGCAACTAGCCACCATGAACAATATGCTTATTCCAGCTGGCTTGCTGATAAACTATGCGTTTTGGGGGCAAGCCGTAGACTGGCCACGGCTTGTCCTCGGTGGTGCCATATTGATTAGTTCAGTATGGCTCGCGTCGAAACGACCGGATTAAATCATTTCAACAGCAACAGCAACGGCTTCACCACCACCAATACAGAGCGATGTGACGCCACGTTTCTTGCCGCGTTGTTTCAATGCGTGTAGTAGCGTCACCAACAAGCGTGCGCCGCTCGCACCGATTGGGTGACCAAGTGCGCAAGCACCGCCATGCACGTTCACTTTGTCATGGTCAATATCTAGTTGCTGCATGGCAAGCATCGTTACCATCGCAAATGCTTCGTTAATTTCCCACAAATCAACGTCGTCCTTGCGCCATTGAACTTTGTCGAGCAATTTATTCATTGCACCAATTGGGGCCACGGTAAATTCAGCGGGAGCCTGCGAGTGTGTTGCATGCCCTACGACACGCGCTAATGGTGTTAAACCACGAGCTTTCGCATCACTTTCGCGCATCAACACCAATGCCGCAGCGCCATCAGAAATCGAACTAGAATTCGCGGCCGTGATGGTGCCATCTTTAGCAAAAGCTGGACGCAGACCAGGAATTTTCTCGGGCATCGCCTTACCCGGTTGTTCATCAATTTCAACCGTCACATCACCTTTACGCGTGCTGTAAGTCACTGGCACAATTTCATCTTTAAACAACCCGTCTTTAATTGCTGTTTGAGCTCGACTCAAGGATGCTAAAGCAAAGTTATCCATCGCTTCACGACCAAGACCATACTCATCTGCAGTGCTTTGTGCGTAGCACCCCATTGCTTTGCCTTCATAGGCATCTTCAAGACCGTCCAGCATCATGTGGTCATAAATGGCATCGTGGCCCATGCGGAAACCCGCACGCGCTTTCTTCAACAAATAGGGCGCATTCGACATGCTTTCCATGCCACCAGCAACCACCACATCAGCCGAGCCGACATGAATTAAATCATGGGCGAACATCACCGCTTTCAACCCAGAACCACACACTTTATTAATGGTTGTCGCACCAGCACTGCGTGGTAGCCCTGCATACAACGTTGCCTGACGCGCAGGCGCCTGCCCTAAACCGGCCGGCAACACGTTGCCCATAATGACTTCCTGCACATCGTCGCCCTGCAACCCACTCTCTGCAAGCGCCGCTTTAATGGCGATCGCGCCTAAATTGGGGGCGCTCACTTCGGTCAAACTGCCTTGAAAACCACCCATTGGGGTGCGTTTGGCGGCAACAATTACTACTGCATCAGACATAAATACTCCCTTGAAGACCCACTTCGATATTAGCTATTGGATATTAGATATTAGCTCTGATGTATCGGGCTTTGGTGTTTTAACTAATATCTAATATCCAATAGCTAATATCGCTTTCGGGCTTTCTTACCTTTACGTTAACGTCAACTTGTTTTAAGCTTAACGCCCTCAACCATGACAAGCAAGCAAAAATGAACGCAACAACCATCTACAGCATCGGCGAATTAGCCCGTGAATTCGACATCACCACTCGTAGCATTCGGTTCTATGAAGACCAAGGCCTGCTCTCGCCTAAACGGCAAGGCCAAACGCGACTTTATACGAATAAAGACAGAGTGCGTTTGAAGCTTATTCTAAGGGGTAAACGGCTTGGGTTCTCGTTGGCAGAAACCAAGAATTTGTTTGACTTGTATGACATGGAAAATAGCAGCGCACGCCAGCTACATACCGTTTTAGCGTTGATTGATGACAAGAAGATGTCACTCAAACAGCAACTTGAAGATATTAAGGTTCTTTTAGTAGAACTTACGAACTTAGAAGATCGTTGTCGCGATGAACTTGCCGAAATTGAAGCAAATCAGTCCGCAACGAGTTCTACAGCAGAAACTCAGGAGCAGTTATGATTAGTCAGTATACCACCTTTAATTTCGGCCTCGGCGAAACCGCGGATATGATCCGTGAAACCGTGAATGCCTTTGCGCGTGATGAAATTGCACCACGCGCTGCGGAAATTGATGAAAAAAATGAGTTTCCTGCTGATTTGTGGCGCAAAATGGGTGATCTCGGCTTACTTGGCATGACCGTTCCTGAAGAGTTCGGTGGATCGGGTCTTGGTTATCTCGAACACGTTGTGGCAATGGAAGAAATTAGCCGCGCGTCGGCTTCCGTTGGTTTAAGTTATGGCGCACATTCAAACCTATGTGTGAACCAAATTGCACGCAACGGCACTCCGGCACAAAAAGAACAGTATTTGCCCAAATTATGTAGTGGCGAGCATGTTGGTGCGCTGGCGATGAGCGAGCCGAATGCCGGCTCTGACGTCGTGAGCATGAAGTTACGTGCTGAATTGCAAGGCGACCACTACGTGCTAAACGGCAATAAAATGTGGATTACAAATGGTCCTGATGCAGACGTACTTGTGGTTTACGCAAAAACCTCACCAGATAAAAACTCGCGCGGCATTACTGCCTTTATAATTGAAAAAGATTTCGCTGGTTTTAGCACCGCACAGAAACTCGATAAATTAGGCATGCGTGGTTCGAATACCTGCGAATTGGTATTTGACAACTGTAAGGTTCCTGCTGAAAACGTTCTAGGCGAAGTCGATTGTGGCGTTGAAGTATTGATGAGCGGTCTTGATTATGAGCGCGCTGTGCTTGCAGCAGGTCCATGCGGCATCATGCAAGCTTGTCTTGATGTGGTGATTCCATACGTTCACGACCGCAAGCAATTCGGAAAAGCCATCGGCGAATTCCAGTTAGTACAAGGTAAAGTAGCAGATATGTACACCCGCACAAACGCAGCTCGTGCTTATGTGTATGCCGTAGCTCAATCATGTGATCGCGGCGAAACCACGCGCAAAGATGCCGCGGGAGCCATTTTGTATGCTGCTGAATTAGCGACACAATTAGCCCTTGATGCCATTCAATTACTGGGCGGAAACGGTTACATTAACGAGTATCCGACCGGACGCCTATTGCGCGACGCAAAATTATATGAAATTGGCGCCGGCACCTCAGAAATTCGCCGTATGTTGATAGGCCGCGAGCTATTCAGCGAGTCAGCTTAATTTTGCGCAACTAATTATCAGGAGTCGCAATCGTGACGGTATTAACCAGCACAGTGAACCCAAAAGACGAAACATTTTTGGCCAATCAACAAGCCATGCAAGAAGTGGTTGATGATTTGTTTGCCAAAGCCGAACAAATTAAGCAAGGCGGCGGCCCAAAGTACCAAGAGCGTCATCTTTCTCGCGGTAAATTACTAGCCCGCCAACGGATCGAAAAATTACTTGATAGCGGTTCGCCATTTCTTGAGATTGGCCAATTTGCAGCATGGGATTGCTACGAAGATTACGTTCCAGCTGCGGGAGTGGTGGCCGGAATTGGTCGTGTTGAAGGTGTGCAATGTATGATTGTCGCCAACGATGCAACGGTCAAAGGCGGCACCTATTATCCGTTAACAGTGAAAAAGCATCTTCGCGCACAAGAAATTGCCGAGCGCTGTCACCTACCCTGTATCTATTTAGTGGATTCAGGCGGCGCTAACTTGCCGCGCCAAGACGAAGTATTCCCAGATCGTGATCACTTCGGCCGTATCTTCTTCAATCAAGCCAACATGTCGGCAAAAGGAATTCCACAGATTGCTGTGGTAATGGGCCTATGTACTGCGGGTGGCGCGTACGTGCCAGCGATGGCCGATGAAAGTATCATCGTCAAGGAACAAGGCACAATTTTCTTAGCCGGACCACCGTTAGTTAAAGCGGCCACAGGTGAAGAAGTAAGCGCAGAGGAGCTCGGTGGCGCCGATGTTCATACTCGCATATCTGGCGTAGCTGACCATTTTGCGATGAATGATGAACATGCCTTGGCTCTCGCCCGTCGCTCAGTCGCGCGCTTAAATTATCGTGGCGCACAACCAGTTCAGCCGAGCGCAGTAAAAGAGCCTCGCTTCGATGCGAAAGAGTTATATGGCATCGTTGGTACCGACTTGCGTAAACCATACGACGTGCGTGAAGTCATTGCACGTATTGTTGATGACTCCGATTTTGATGAGTTTAAACAAAATTACGGTAACACGTTGGTTACCGGTTTTGCTCGCATTCACGGCTACCCAGTCGGTATTGTCGCCAACAACGGCATTCTTTTCTCAGAATCGGCACAAAAAGGTGCGCACTTCATTGAGTTATGCGCACAACGCAAAATTCCATTAGTGTTTTTACAGAATATTACTGGCTTCATGGTTGGTAAAAAATACGAAGCTGAAGGTATCGCAAAACACGGCGCCAAAATGGTTACCGCAGTAAGTTGTGCCCAAGTACCTAAATTCACTGTTTTAATTGGCGGTAGCTATGGTGCTGGTAACTACGGTATGTGTGGCCGTGCCTATGATCCAACCTTGATGTTCATGTGGCCAAATGCACGTATCTCGGTAATGGGCGGCGAACAAGCTGCCGGTGTCATGGCGCAAGTGACTAAAGATAATCTGGCGCGCAAAGGCGAAACAATGAGCGCCGAAGACGAACAAAAGCTTAAACAGCCAATTATCGATACCTATGAAAAGCAAGGTCACCCCTACTACGCTTCAGCACGGTTATGGGATGATGGCATTATTGACCCAGCACAAACGCGTACCGTTTTGGGGCTTAGCTTAGCCGCTGCCAACAATGCACCAATTGCCGACACCAAGTTCGGCGTATTCCGGATGTAAGGAGGCGATATGGCTTACCAAGCAATTGATCTGACAGTCAATGGTCATGTGGCTTATCTGACGTTAAATCGGCCAGAGGTTCACAATGCATTCGATGACGGCATGATCGCTGAACTCTTGCATGCGCTAGGAAGCGTGCGCGCAAATGACAATGTTCGCGTTCTCGTTTTGCAATCGAATGGCAAGAACTTCTCAGCAGGCGCTGATTTGGGCTGGATGCGCTCTATGGCTGCAAAAAATTACGATGAGAATATTGCCGACGCGGGTGAACTATCGCGTCTCATGCAAGAGCTCGACGAGCTACCAAAACCAACCATCGCCTTAGTACAAGGCGCAGCATTTGGTGGCGCAGTCGGGTTAGCGGCATGTTGTGATATAACACTCGCGACGCCAGCAAGCAGCTTCTGTTTGAGCGAAGTAAAAATCGGCCTCATTCCAGCTGTGATTAGTCCGTATGTAATGCGCGCCATCGGCACCCGTCAAGCACGTCGCTATATGGTTACCGCCGAGCGCTTTAGTGCCGATGTTGCCCACCAAATTGGATTAGTACACGAGGTCGTTGACGATCTACAAACCGCGGTGCGTCCATTAATCGATAGTTTGGTGGCCAACAGTCCTGCAGCCGTTACCGCGGCCAAGCAGCTTGCATTAGATATCGATCAGCAACCGCTCAACGCAAATACACGACGCGTGACGATTGAACGTATCGCAGAAATTCGGGTTTCGGCAGAAGGTCAAGAGGGCCTCAGTGCATTTTTAGAAAAACGCGCGCCGAACTGGAAAACCACTCAATAATTAAGGAACAGCAATGTTGCAAAAATTGCTAATTGCTAACCGCGGCGAAATTGCTTGCCGCATTATTAAAACGGCTCGAGAACTGGGTATTCGTACCGTAGCAGTTTACTCAGATGCAGATCGTCACTCCCAACACGTGCAGTTAGCCGATGAAAGTATTCATATTGGTGCGGCACCCAGTGCGGAGAGTTACCTCGTCATCGACAAAATTATTGCCGCCGCGAAGCAAACCGGCGCCGACGCCATTCACCCAGGCTATGGCTTTTTGTCAGAAAACGAAGATTTTGCCGACGCGTGTGCTAGCAACAACATTATCTTTGTCGGGCCACCAACCAGCGCCATTGCTGCAATGGGTTCGAAGAGTGCTGCCAAGGCAATTATGAGCGAAGCTGGCGTACCACTGGTACCGGGCTATCACGGTAGCGAGCAAAGCGCTGATAAACTGCGCACCGAAGCCGAAAAAATTGGTTACCCTGTGCTACTCAAAGCAGCCTACGGTGGTGGCGGTAAAGGCATGCGCGTGGTCGAAAACGCGAAACAGTTTGATGAAGCCTTAAGCTCAGCCAAACGCGAAGCACAAGCTTCATTTGGCAACGACAAAATGCTCGTAGAAAAATTCATCGGCAACCCGCGCCATGTCGAAATTCAAGTGTTCTGTGATGAGCACGGCAATGCGGTCTATCTCGCGGAACGTGATTGCTCAGTGCAACGACGCCATCAAAAAGTCATTGAAGAAGCCCCAGCTCCGTCCATGAGTACCAACACCCGTCAAGCGATGGGTGAAGCTGCTGTGCGTGCTGCACAAGCCATTGATTATGTGGGAGCGGGAACAGTTGAGTTTTTGCTCGACACTGACAATAAATTTTATTTCATGGAAATGAATACCCGTTTGCAAGTTGAACATCCGGTCACGGAAATGGTTACGGGCCAGGACTTAGTCGCATGGCAGCTGATGGTGGCTAGTGGCGAGCCCCTACCACTTGCTCAAGATCAGATTGAAGTAAACGGCCATTCATTTGAAGCGCGAATTTATGCCGAAGACCCTGAGCACGAGTTTTTGCCAAGCACCGGAACGTTACATGTGCTGCAACCACCAACAAGCAGCGACTATGTGCGTGTCGATAGCGGCGTTGTCGCTGGTGATGAGGTGAGCTCATATTATGATCCCATGATCGCCAAACTCATTGTTTGGGGCGAAAATCGCACCGTTGCTTTGCGTCGATTGATTCAGGCGCTAAACGATTACCGCGTTGCTGGTGTGCGCACTAATATCGACTTCCTACGTCGTATTGCGGGCCACAAGAAATTTGGCCAAGCTGAATTAACCACACGCTTTATTGAAAAGTATGAAGCGGATCTATTCCCAGACACCAGCCATTTAGTAAACGACTATGCGGTGATGGCAACTTTAGCTGAGCGTTTTGCTGAAAAATCAGTTGATAACCAAAACCCATGGTTTACACAACATAGTTTTCGTTTAAACCAACCCCGTCAATTTGCACTCAGTCTGCAATATGGTGAAACGCTGCATGATATCCAATTGGTTGAACGAGACCAAGCTTGGTATCAAATTGACCACAACGATGCGTGGCAAGCTGATCGTATTGGCGAACAATGGTTCTTTAGCAAGAATGGCCACCGCTTCCAAGCGCATATTTTGCGTGCAGATCACGACATTGTGGTGATGACTGAACATGCCAGTTTGCGGTTCAATCGTCATAACGTTACTGATACGCTTGAACAAGAAAAGGCAGCTGGTAGCCTCACTGCTCCTATGAACGGTACGGTTGTTCAAGTGATGGTTAAAGCTGGCGATACAGTGACTGCAGACCAAGCACTCGTAATTATGGAAGCGATGAAGATGGAATATACGATTCGTGCGCCACGCGATGGCGAAGTTGCCCAAGTGTATTATCAGGCTGGCGATCTTGTCAGTGATGGCGCCGAATTGATTAGTTTGAATGATGAATAAGGATACCCCATGAGTTTGCCGCAACAGGTGAGAATTGTTGAAGTAGGCCCACGCGATGGGCTGCAAAACGAGCAGGCTGTGCCCGTTGAGGCGAAAATTGAACTCGTGAATGCGTTGGCCCGAGCTGGATTGTCCTATATCGAGACCGGTGCATTTGTCAGCCCTAAATGGGTGCCGCAGATGGCCGACAGCGCCGCTGTATTTGCCGGTATCGAGCGCCTCGACGGTCGTACCTATGCCGCTTTAACGCCCAATTTGAAAGGCTTTGAAGCGGCTGTTGCTGCTGGTGCCGATGAAGTCGCAATTTTTGGCGCCGCGTCAGAAGCTTTTAGCCAGAAGAATATCAATTGTAGCATCGCTGAGAGTTTTGACCGATTTGCTCCGGTTATCGAAGCAGCTCAAGCGCAAAATATGAAAGTGCGCGGTTACGTGAGCTGTGTTCTTGGTTGCCCGTATCAAGGTGAAGTTAGTCTTAGTGACGTCGCCTATGTTGCCGAAAAACTTTGGCAAATGGGCTGTTACGAAATTTCGCTAGGCGATACCATCGGTGTCGGTACCCCACTCCATGCGCAGCGTATGTTAAGCGCCGTAGCAGACAAAGTGCCGATGCAACAACTCGCATTACACTTCCATAATACTTACGGCCAAGCGCTTGCCAATATTTCTAGCTGCTTACCCATGGGCGTTGCAACTATCGATAGCGCGGTAGCTGGGCTTGGCGGTTGTCCATATGCCAAAGGCGCAAGCGGCAACGTTGCCACCGAAGATGTGGTTTACATGTTGCACGGTATGGGTATTGAAACCGGTATTGATCTTAACCAGCTGGTGCATGCTGGCGCGACAATTTGCCAACACTTAAATCATGGCCCGCGCTCAAATGTTGCACTAGCAGAACTAGCTAAACAGGAACACACAAAATGACAACGAAAATCATGTGGCAACCTGATTCAAGCCAAATAACAGCCGCACGCATGACGGATTTCATGCAAAATGTGAATCGCAAACACGGCGCCGACTTAACGACATATAGCGAACTACATGATTGGTCAGTTCAAAACCACGAAGCGTTCTGGCGCGACGTTTGGGATTACTTTGATGTCATCGGCGATGCCGGTGAGCGCACGCTTGTCGATGGCACTAAAATTCCTGGAGCAAAATGGTTTCCTGACGCGCGACTAAACTTTGCAGAAAATCTATTACGCTATCAAGATGATCACATTGCTTTAGTTTTTCGTGGCGAAAACGGCGCTCGGCAACAGTTAACTTACGCCGAATTGCGCCATGAAGTCGCGGCTTTAGCCGCAGCATTTAAGCAACAGGGTGTTGTCGCCGGCGACCGCATTGCAGCGATGATGCCAAACTGTATTGAAACCATTATTGCGATGCTCGCAACCACCAGCTTGGGCGCTATTTGGTCGAGTTGCTCACCGGACTTTGGCGTACAAGGCGTGGTCGACCGGTTTGGCCAAATTGAGCCAAAGCTTTTCATTACTGTCGACGGCTATTTCTATAACGGCAAGCAACTCGACATCAGCGAAAAAGTGAACGCTATTCGTGCTGAGCTAACTTCCGTTGAAACCACGGTCGTTGTTAATTTTGCAGGTTTTAACCATCAATACGACGCCACCTCGGTCGCTTGGAACGACTATTTAGATCGTTCTGCAAGCACATTAGAATTTGTGCGTATGCCGTTTAATGCACCGCTGTACATCATGTTTAGTTCTGGCACGACCGGCGTACCGAAATGTATTGTTCACGGGATTGGCGGCACACTATTGCAGCACATGAAAGAGCATGCATTGCACACTGATATTGATCGCGACGATGTGTTTTTCTACTTCACAACCTGTGGCTGGATGATGTGGAACTGGCTGGTCTCTGGCCTTGCTCAAGGCGCCACGCTCGTTCTATTTGATGGCTCACCGTTTTATCCAGAACCGGCGGCACTTTGGCATATTGCCGAACAAGAACAAATAAGTGTTTTCGGCACCAGCGCAAAATATCTGTCGGCGCTGGAAAAAGCTGAGTATAAACCAGCAACTGTGCACAATTTAAAGGCATTGCGAGCCATTCTAACAACCGGCTCAGTGCTTGCACCGGAGAGCTTTGATTTCGTTTATCGCGACATCAAGTCTAACCTGTGTTTGTCATCAATTTCAGGTGGTACCGACATTGTTTCATGCTTTGCTCTTGGCAATCCAATATTGCCGGTATATCGCGGTGAACTTCAATGCAAAGGCCTTGGTTTAGACGTGCAAGTATTCAATGACAACGGCCAAGCAGTGGTGCAAGAAAAAGGTGAGCTTGTGTGTTGTAACAGCTTCCCGTGTATGCCGATCGGGTTTTGGAACGATAACGATGGTCAGCGCTACTTTAAAGCCTATTTTGCGCGGTTTGAGAATACCTGGGCACATGGTGACTATGCTGAAATTACTGATCATGACGGGGTGATTATTTATGGTCGCTCCGACGCCGTGCTAAACCCAGGTGGCGTGCGTATCGGCACAGCAGAAATCTATCGCCAAGTTGAAAAGATTGATAGTGTGCTTGAGAGCATTGCCATTGGACAACGCTGGCAAGACGATGAACGTGTCGTATTATTCGTGCGTTTGCGCGAAGGTTTGAAGCTTGATGATGCATTGCAGCAAGAAATTCGCCAGATAATTCGTCGAAATGCCACGCCTCGTCACGTTCCTGCGGTCATTGCTCAAGTGACAGATATTCCAAGAACGATTAGTGGAAAGATTGTTGAGCTAGCAGTTCGCCAAGTTGTACACGGTGAAACGGTTAAAAACACGGATGCATTAGCGAATCCTGAAGCCTTAGAGCAGTTTCGTGACCGCGCTGAGCTAAATCAATAGAAATATAATTAGGAACTCTAGCATGAAGCAATGGCGCTCTTTGATCATCACCGCAGGCATTGGGCTCGCAATTACAATTGCGGCGACTCTTTTGCTCGAGCAATATGACCATAAGCGCATTGCTGAACGCATGCGAGCAGATGCACAAAGTTTAGAAAGTAACGTAAGAGGAAGCTTAATTCGCTTGCTATATGCAGGTGAAATTGCGGGTGAACTATTGAAGATGAGTGAAAGTGAACCCGCACAACAACTGCCACAACTTCGCCGCGCGGTGAATTCTTTTTATCAATCCGTACAACACATTACCGTACTTGATGAACAACTTAATTTTATTGATCAAGAATTACTAAATGGTTCCGAGCAAATTATTGTAGAGAGTTATCAAGGTAATCCTGAGCAACTACTCAAGCTACAGCAGTCAAATGATGCCACGGTATTTATGCCGGCGCACAACCTCTCTCTTAATAATCATGATTTGGCCTTGTTTTTACCCATTATAAACGTTGAACAGCGTTACTATGTTGCAATGGTTGTTGCTGTGCAGGAACTCCTCAAAAGCACCATACATCATCATATTATTGAAGGCTATCAAGTTGAAGTTAAGCAAAATAACGAAGCCATCTACGCATTCGCTGGTAACACCGAATTAAAAAACGAATGGAATGCGGAATTCACGATACGGGTCGCCGACCAGCAGTGGCAATTTTTAGTGTGGCCAACACCTTTAAAATTTTCGGAAATGCACGTCGTAAATTCCTATATCGTGCCGTTACTCGGTATGTTTTTAACGGGTTTCTTCATGTTGCTAGTGTTTCGCATGAAGCTGCAGCAACAGCGCTATGAACAACTCAAAAACAACAATGAAGACTTGTTGCTTCAATTACAAAAACGCGAAGAAATTGAGCAGCAATTAGCTTACCTTTCGGAACATGATGCACTCACTGAAGTACCGAATCGAAACGCCCTGCTTCGGTACCTGCACGAGCGCCTACCCGAATTAGCTATTCATCAAGGTCAGTTAGTTGCTATTCAACTCAACGTGGATCACTTTAAAGAAATTAATAACGCCCTTGGTCATAAAATTGGCGATGAGTTACTGCGTCGCCTTGCCCACCGCATTCAACGCTGTCCGGTTAAGTTTGATTTTATCGCGCGTATTGGCGGTGATGAATTCCTTGTTGTCAAAGAAGGTGTAACCACCGATCAACAAGCAACAGAAATAGCCGATCAATTAGTTAGAATTGTAAAACCTGAGTTTTACATCAATAGCCACGAGGTGTACGCCTCAGCGTCAATGGGTATCGCTTTTGCAAATGATGCAGATTTTGATGCAGATAATTTATTGCGTCATACGGACGCGGCTTTGAATCAAGCGAAAAAGTCGGATTACCACGGCATCAATATTTACAATCGTTCGCACCAATCGGAGCTATCTAAACGTCAATTTTTGTTAGAGCAACTGCATAAAGCTGTGGAAGCGCACCGCGTTGAAGTGCACTACCAGCCAATTTTTGATTTGCGCTCGAAACACGTGACTGGACTAGAAGCACTGATGCGTTGGCGTCAGGACGATGGTGAATTAGCACTACCGGAAGAGTTCTTATCGCTCATTGAAGACACTGGTTTAATTGTGCCGCTTACCGACAACTTGTTAAAACGAGTGTTAAATGATTATCGTGAATGGCTAGCAAGCGATCATACGCAATTAACGATTCACATCAATTTATCAGGCAAGCAGTTAGCATTACCTGAATTACCAGAGTTATTGCAAACCAACTTACGTCGCTACAATGTGCCGGCAGAGAATTTATACATTGAAATTCGAGAAGATTTGTATTGTAGCCATGCTTGTCAAGAAGACGGGGTACTCGCGAAATTGAAGGCCATTGGCGTTAAACTAACAGTTGATGGCACTGGCCTAAACTTTATTACAATGAAGGCGATGCAATTATGCCCGCCTTATCTATTAAAGATTAGCCACGCATTGCTTTCAGAAATACCGCACAATAAAGTGCAGGCGTTAATTGCCGACACCATGATAAAATTTGCCCATGAACGCGGTATTCACATATGTGCTGTCGGTGTAGAAACACAACAACAAATTGATTTTTTATTGCAGCGTGATTGTTTATCTGCGCAAGGTTACTTCCTCGCGCGCCCTGTTCCTGCAGAACAAGTTCAAGGTATGCTCGAACATCCTGATCAAACAAATAATGACACGCCTTACCAGGAGTAAACTATGCAACGCGAAAGTATGGAATTTGATGTCGTCGTCGTAGGTGCAGGCCCTGCCGGTTTAAGTTGCGCCATACGTCTTGCTCAGCAAGCGCAAGAGAGCAATCAAGAGTTAATGATTTGCGTAGTCGAAAAAGGCTCAGAGGTTGGTGCCCACATCTTATCAGGAGCGGTTTTCGAACCACGCGCATTAAATGAATTAATTCCCGATTGGAAAGAACGTGGCGCGCCACTCAAAACAGAAGTAACTGGCGATGAAATCATGTTGTTTAAAAACGCTGAGAAAGCGACTAAATTGCCAGGCTTCATGGTACCTAAAACATTCCACAACAAAGGCAACTACATCACCAGCATGGGGAATGTCTGCCGTTGGTTAGCAGAACAAGCTGAACAACTTGGTGTCGAAATATTTCCCGGATTCCCGGCTGCCGACATTATTGTCGAAGACGGTCGCGTTGCTGGCATCATTACTGGTGATATGGGGCTTGATAGTAAAGGGGAACAAAAACCTGGATTTGAACCTGGAATGGAACTTCGCGCTAAATACACTGTATTTGCCGAGGGCTGCCGAGGCCATCTAGGTAAACGTTTACAACAGCAGTTCAACCTCGCCGAAGGGAAATCACCGCAACACTATGCGATTGGATTCAAAGAAATCTGGGACATCCCGGCAGACCAGCATCAGCCCGGCTTAGTGGTTCATACAACAGGCTGGCCTCTTGCAGATGAGGCGAGTGGCGGTGGCTACTTGTACCACGCTGAAGATGGGCAAGTGTACGTTGGTTTAATCGTCGACTTGAATTACAGCAACCCGTACTTAAACCCATTTGGCGAATTCCAGAAATTCAAGACACATCCTGAAATTGCTAAAACTTTAAAAGATGGCAAACGAGTAACTTATGGCGCGCGAGCAATTACAAAAGGTGGATTCTACGCACTGCCGAAAATGACGTTTGCCGGAGGTGTGCTTGTTGGGTGTAATGCCGGGACGCTTAACTTTGCCAAAATTAAAGGAAATCATACGGCAATGAAATCTGGCATGATAGCTGCTGAAAGCATCTTTGCTGCGTTACAAAACACTGATACACCGGCTGAGCTGCCTGATTTTGCCGAACGCTTTGAAAAATCGTGGCTCTATGAAGAGCTTTATTGCTCACGTAATTTTGGTCCAGCTGTGCACAAGTTTGGCACCATCTTGGGCGGAGCGTACAACACCATTGATCAGAATCTGTTTGGCGGCAAACTACCGTTCACCATCAAAGATGAGAAAACCGATCACGGGCAAATGCGCAAAGCCAATGAATGTAAACCGTTGGAATATCCAAAGCCCGATAATAAATTAACTTTTGACCGTTTATCGTCGGTATTTTTATCAAATACTAACCATGAAGAAGATCAACCATGTCACCTTCAGTTAAAAGACAGTTCAATTCCATTGAAGGTGAATCTTCCTGAATATGCCGAACCTGCGCAACGGTACTGCCCTGCTGGCGTTTATGAAGTGGTGGAAGAAAATGGTGAGGCTGTATTTAAAATAAATGCTCAGAACTGTATTCATTGTAAAACTTGCGATATTAAAGATCCGTCGCAAAACATTACGTGGGTAACACCAGAAGGTACTGGCGGACCTAATTACCCGAATATGTAATTTATTTAAATGAATTAACTTTGTGTGTAAGATATTTAAGACAAATTTTTAAGATTGTCGTCTTAATAAACTCTGTATTAAATTAATTACACACATTGTTAATAAATTGGAATAAATATGAGCGAGTTTTTGAAAATTTTAAACCATGGACGACGTTTAAAGGCAGCAGTAAAGGAATTATCTGTCACTGAGTTAGAAGAAGTACGAGAAAAATTAAATAAAGTAATCGAAGAGCGTCGCGAAGAAGAAGCGGAACTTAGAAAGCTTGAAGCTGAAAAACAACGAAAAATCGAAGAAGTAAAACGCTTTATCGATGAAGCTGGTATTGATTTAGCTGAACTTGTTGGCGAACCTTCAATCACAACAAAAACACCGAAAAAACGTGCTCCTAAACCACCTAAATACGAAATTACCGACACTGAAGGTAATCGAGTGACTTGGACCGGACAAGGTCGCATGCCAAAAGCATTAAAGGCCGCAGTTGACTCAGGTAAATCGTTAGAAAGTTTTCTCATTAAGTAACAAAAAGCCCCGCCAAGCGGGGCTTTTTATTTGAGTTTGTTGATACAATTAATGCACAGTAATATCGATATCACCCACACCAGTATCAACACTCACTCGATGCTTACCTGAAGAATTAGCACGGCTATTGGCAGTCATCAGAAAACGATTATTTTCAATATTGCCTAACCCTTTAATTGTGCTGTCACCAACACCAACATCTGTTTTAATGGTCTTATAGTCGCCATAAATATCTAAATCAACTTCACCAACACCTAAATCAATTTGTATATCAGTGGTCCACAAATCGCCATTAATTTCACCAACGCCTAAATCGGTTTCAACACGATTAACTCGCGGTAATTTAATAACCCAATCCAATTGAATACCATCTTGGTTCGAAACTCGCAGTGTTAACTGATTTCCAGCTTGCTCGGCAACAAGTTCAGCATCTTCAACATTACCGTCTTTGTTAAATACAGTGTCATCATCTTTGTAGGCACGAATAGAAACTTCCATAACATCGCCTTCTGTGCGCTCAAACGTAATGGTTCCCACGCCAGAATCAAAGCTCAGTTCTGTTTCAGCGGAAACGCTGTATTCCGCATTGATGTGCTTTTCATGCTGCTGTGCATTTGCGGTAAATGGCAAGCTGATCACGGTAATACCTGCGATCATTCCTAAGGCAATACTCCAAGTGGTGCGTTGACGGTTCATTGTTGTTGTCTCCGTAATGATTCATGTTGTCATCGTCGTTATAGGACGTAGAAAATTCACTCGAAGTTTATAAAGCAATTATCATGCCAATTATTTATCCTTTATTATTCAATATCTTATAAATTTATCCAGCATTCGTTTTTCATCATAAAATAGTCAAATTCACAAAATTATGCTCAAATATTACAAATTTGATTCGACCAGATACACTCACCATGCCCAAGCATACAAATATGACTTCTCATAGCATTGAGCCGATAGGATTCATTGAATCCCCCTATCCCGAGAAGTTTGCCGTACCGCGACAACCAGGACTCGTTTCTGCAGCAAAGGCTCGAATCGTATTGCAAGGTGATTATGGACATCCTGATTGTGTTCGGGGTTTGAAGGAGTTCTCCCATATATGGGTTTTATTTTTATTTCACCAAACCACAGCTCAGGGTTGGAAACCTCTGGTACGCCCTCCACGTCTGGGTGGCAACGAAAAACGCGGCGTATTTGCAACTCGCTCGACGTTTCGTCCCAATAATATCGGTTTGTCGGTGGTTCAAATGATCAATATCGAACATCAAAACAAGCAGACGATTATTGACGTGCAAGGTGCTGATTGGGTAAATCACACACCGGTGGTTGATATTAAGCCTTACGTGCCCTACGCCGATGCCATAGCAGAGGCAACTGGCGGCTTTGCGCCAACCGCGCCAGAAAAAAATTTGATGACTACCTTCAGTGATCAAGCACTATATGAACTGCAGCATCTAATGCCGCAATATCCGGAATTACAAGCGCTAATAACCCAAGTACTTGCGCAAGATCCTCGCCCCGCCTATCAGCAACACGACGATGATGAACGCGAATACGGCATGACGTTATACAACGTGAATATTCGTTGGCGCGTGCTGAATCAACAAAATCATGTAATAAGTATCAGTAAAGGCTTTTGACACAGCGCCGCTACTGATAGAATTTCACGGTAATCACACCATTGGAATTTTGCTGGAATTTGAGGATCACATGCGTACCAGCCAATATTTATTAGGAACATTAAAAGAAACACCTGCCGATGCAGAAGTTGTCAGTCATCAATTGATGCTGCGCGCCGGTATGATTCGTAAAGTTGCCGCCGGACTCTATACGTGGACACCGACAGGTTTACGTGTGTTACGTAAAGTTGAGCGTGTCGTTCGCGAAGAGATGGAACGCGCTGGTGCTCTAGAAGTTCTTATGCCAATGGTTCAACCCGCTGATTTGTGGGAAGAGTCAGGTCGTTGGAATGACTACGGCCCTGAGCTACTTCGTTTACACGACCGAAATAACCGTGACTTCGTATTAGGCCCAACTCATGAAGAAGTCATCAGTGAATTAGCACGCAAAGAGATTAGCAGCTACAAACAGTTGCCGTTGAACTTGTTCCAAATTCAAACCAAATTCCGTGACGAAATTCGCCCACGTTTTGGGGTGATGCGCTCACGCGAGTTCATCATGAAAGATGCGTACTCATTCCATCTAGATCAAGACAGCCTACAGCAAACCTATGACGTGATGCATGCAGCTTACTGCCGCATCTTCGAGCGCCTCGGTCTCGATTATCGTCCGGTTATTGCCGACACTGGCTCAATTGGTGGTAGCTCATCGCATGAGTTTCATGTGTTAGCGAGCTCAGGTGAAGACGACATTGCGTTTTCAGACAGCTCCGACTACGCCGCCAACGTTGAAATGGCTGAGGCTGTAGCGCCTGCAACACAACGCCCTGCGCCGTCGGCTACAATGGAAAAAGTTGCCACCCCCGATGCTAAAACAATTGCTGCATTAGTTGAGCAGTTCAAGTTGCCCGTTGAAAAAACCGTCAAAACACTGATTGTGCGCGGCGCTGAAGAAGGTCAACTGGTTGCCTTGATTATTCGAGGCGATCACGAACTCAACGAGATTAAAGCTGCGAAACATCAGTTGGTCGCTAGCCCGCTGGTATTTGCAACGGATGAAGAAATTCGCGCGGCTATCGGCGCTGGCCCGGGCTCATTAGGCCCAGTTAATTTGCCAATGCCATTGATTATTGATCGCAGTGTCGCAGTCATGGCGGATTTCGCTGCTGGTGCCAACGAAGATGGCTTCCACTACTTTAATATCAATTGGGAGCGAGATGTCGCCCTGCCTGAAACCTTTGATCTGCGTAATGTGGTGGCCGGTGATCCAAGCCCCTGTGGTCAAGGCACTCTGCAAATCAAACGTGGCATTGAAGTAGGTCATATTTTCCAACTCGGTAAGAAGTATTCTGAAGCCATGAAAGTTGGTGTATTGACCGAAACCGGTAAACACGAAACCTTAACAATGGGTTGTTACGGTATCGGCGTATCCCGTATTGTTGCTGCTGCCATTGAACAGAACCACGATCAATACGGCATCATTTGGCCTGACGCTTTGGCACCGTTCCAAGTAGCATTGGTACCGATGAATATGCACAAGTCAGCTCGAGTGCAAGAAGTTGCTGAGAAGCTCTACACCGAGTTAACGGCGGCCGGTATTGATGTATTGTTTGATGATCGCAAAGAGCGCCCAGGCGTGATGTTTGCCGATCTTGAGCTTATCGGAATTCCACATCAGATCGTGATTGGTGAGCGTAATCTTGATGAGCAAGCGGTTGAATACAAATCGCGGCGCAGTGGCGAGAAAGAAAAACTTGCCATTGACTCAGTTCTGCAGCATTTGCAGAGCAAATTTTAACTCCTATAACTGCCTAAATAGTATAAAAAAGCCCGAATAATTTAATTCGGGCTTTTTTTATTCGTCGTATGACTGAGCTTAGCGATTAACTCTCAGAACCCGCTAGTGGCTCCACATAGTGCAAATGCATATCCCATGGGAAGTGAATCCATGTTTCTTGCTCAAGGTCAGCAACAAAATCATCAACTAATTGCATACCTGCTGGCTTTGCATAAACCGTGATAAATTTAGCTTTTGGAAAACGCTCGCGTAAAAACTTCAAGGTATTACCGGTATCAACGAGGTCATCAATAACCAAGAAGCCTTCGCCATCTTCGGTTGCGTTCACATCTTTGAGCATGGTTACGCTGTCGCGTTGGCTGTCGTGATCGTATGAACTCACACAAACTGAGTCGACAACACGCACATTCAGCTCACGTGCAACAATTGCTGCAGGCACTAAGCCGCCACGACTTACCGCAATAATGCCGCGCCATTGTTCAGCTGGTAACTGGCGGCGCGCCAGTTCCTTAGTTGCCCGATGCAACTCTTCCCACGATACGAAAAACTCGCGATTTGAATGCCATCCCATAATGATTACCCCAACCAAATAAATTTAGCGACAAACAGCGCTGCTAATACCGCAACACTCCAATTTAATTCACGGACTTTGCCTCCAAGCGCTTTCACGACAACGTAGCTAATAAATCCAAGCGCAATACCGTCAGCAATTGAGAAGGTTAATGGCGTCATCAATAGCACAACAGCGACTGGAGCCGCTTCCGTAATATCGTCCCAATCCACTGAACGAAGTGTAAACAGCATCAGTACCGAGACGTAAATAATAGCGCCGGCGGTCGCATAAGCCGGAACCATGCCCGCCAACGGCGCGAAGAATATAGCCAAAACGAACAATAACCCCACCACCACTGCGGTTAGTCCAGTCTTACCACCAGACGCAACACCGGATGCTGATTCAACGTAACTGGTAGTGGTCGACGTACCTAATGCGGCACCTGCAATGGTAGCGGTACTGTCAGCCATCAACGCGCGTTCAAGACGCGGTAATGAACCATCTGGCTTCGCTAAACCAGCGCGTTGTGCGACGGCCATTAAGGTGCCCGACGTATCAAATAAATCGACAAATAAGAACGCAAAAATCACGCTCAACATGGCAACATCGAACGCAGCGGCAATGTCCATTTGCATAAACGTTGGTGCCAAGCTAGGTGGCGCTGCAACGATGCCATTATACTGAACATCGCCAAGCAAAAATCCGGCTAAGGTCACTAAAAGTATACTAATCAGCGCGGCACCTTGAATACCCCGTGCAACCAAACCAATAATCAGAAAGAATCCCGCGCCAGCGAGTAGCACAGACAGTTGCGACATGTCTCCCAACGACACTAAAGTGGCATTGTTCGCGACAATAATGTTGGCATTCTTTAGGCCTATAAGCGCTAAGAAAGCACCGATACCTGCGGCGATTGCGAGTCGAAGCGTTACTGGTATGGCATTAATGATCCACGAACGCACACGCAAAGCAGAGAGTAAGAAGAATAAGATACCGGAGAAGAAAACCGCACCGAGCGCCGTCTGCCAAGTGTATCCCATACCGAGTACAACACTATAGGTGAAAAAAGCGTTGAGCCCCATCCCCGGAGCCAAAGCTACAGGATAATTCGCCCATAAGCCCATCACCAAACAGCCAATAGCAGCAGCTAAACAGGTGGCGACAAAAACAGCACCATAGTCCATCCCCGCTTCGCTAAGCATTGAGGGATTGACGAAAATAATATACGCCATGGTTAAAAACGTCGTGATACCCGCAACGATTTCACGTTTTACCGTACTTCCTTGCGCTTTGATTTGAAACAATCGCTCCAATAAAGCCTGCATAAGCCCCCACTCTCGCTCTGCTGATTAAAAAATTGCGGTATTCTACAATAATTTCATCGCTTTTGCCGCACTATTATGTGGTAACCTGTTCGCCTTCAATGCACTTCGCAACCATTATTCAAGGAGTTTTTAGTCATGCCTCGAGTCATATACATTGATGCCCAAGGCGGCGAATTTGAAGCTGAAGTTGAGGTTGGTCAAAACCTGATGGAAGGTGCGGTTGATCACATGATCGACGGTATTCTTGGCGAGTGTGGTGGCGTCATGTCATGTGCAACGTGCCACTGCTATGTTGATCCAGCCTGGGTTAACAAAATTCCACCCGCGAGTGAAATGGAAGAAGACATGTTGGACATGGTGATCGACCCGCAAGATAACAGCCGTCTCAGTTGCCAAATCGAAATGACCGAAGAGTTAGATGGAATTGTAGTTCGTTTACCGAAATCGCAATTTTAAGCGCTTTCAATCCGCACGAATACTTCATCATGGTAGCCGGTTGTCACGCGCATGAGCCCGGACAATTCGGCATCCAATTCAGGTTCTCCAGTATCTACAAGCAGCGGACGCTGGCCTAGCGCTTGTAACTTCGCTTTGGTTGCCACAATTTGAATGTTCTCTTTACCAATACTGCGAATCACTGCTGGGCTCAATTGTTGATTACCGCGTCCAAAAATATGGCCTTGCCCACCAATCACGGTAATAATCAACCGTACAGGGCCTTGATGCTCATGGATGAGTTGTTCAAGCTGTGAAGCTGTCACGTCGCTAGCAATCACCTTTCCTGCTAGCACCACATCAACACCTAATAGCGTATTTGACAGGTTTAATTCCTCCATGATAAACGCCACTGTTGAGCCTGAACCCATGATATACAGCGTATCATCGTCCATGCTCTCAATCACATCGGCGGCGATGTCTGCGAGTACAAGTTCATCGCTTTCTTTACCACCCATTTTTACTGCTTGTACATAACGCAGTTCCGCTGGAACTAGCATTTCACCATATCGACGCGCTCTTACCGTCCCCTGACGAAACGCATCTTCATCAATATCCATTACATCCGCATTGGTCACGCTGGTCAGTTGACCTTGAATAAGTTGCTCAAGCACCTTGCCCGCAGCAGTGGGTGATATCGCATAAACGCCTGAGTGAATTTTCACGCCGGCAGGAATACCGAGCACAGGTCGGTGGGCCGGATAGACCGCGCAAACGTCGCGCGCGGTGCCATCGCCGCCCGCAAACAAAAGTAAATCGATATCATCTCGCTTAGCTAATAACTGAGCTAGCTGGCGCGTATCGTCCGCCGATGTGAGCGACTGTTCTGGGGTATATATGACGTCATAGGCAAAGCCGCGCTCACGCACCATCTCCTCACCGAGGCCATTTGCACCGGTGACAAACTGAACTTGATTCGAATAGGCTTGAATAACCTGAAGTGCTTGGTTTACGCGTAGCGGCGCTTTCGGCGTTGCGCCCAACTCAAGTGCTCGCTTCGCCGTGTCGGCGCCGTCACTCCCTTTTAAAGCAACGGAGCCGCCCAAACCTGCGTATGAATTGACAATGAGACCAATACGAAACAACGGAGTCTTATTCACCTTTATCGCGGGTACCTTCTTGAATGGCTTCGCCGGCACTCTCAAGATCTTTGCCGATGCCTTCAATAGTGGCACAGCTACTCAAACCTAACGCGACTAAAAGCATAATAAAATGGCGATTCTTCATGTTATGTTCCATTTAGTTATTGTTGTTGCGGGCCAAGGCTGTTGATAAAACTCAGCCAAAGCTCGAGCAAATTTCTCCGCTCGTGGCGGAATGCCTTCAATTATATAGCGAGATAATTGTTCTTGAACAGCTTTTGTAAACGCTATTCTATCTACCTCAATACCGCCTAAGTTATCTACGCTGACCTGAAATGGCACACCCGCGCACAACGAAAACAGCCACTCTAATGCTTGGGGTTTGCGCTCCACTTGCTCAAATTCAGCTTGTTGCTTTGCATCACGGCCATCTGGTTCATACCAATAACCATAATCAAATAGTTGCCGACGCTGTTCACCGGCAATGCACCAGTGAGCGATTTCATGTAAAGCCGAAGCAAAAAAGCCATGCGCAAAAACTATCTGATGATAATCATCTGCGCGTTGCATAGGTTGATAATAGGGCTCATGGGTTCCAGCGACCAATCGGGTTTTGTAGTCACTATAAAAACACTGGTCAAACAGCTCAATGAGTTGCTGATAATGATGTTGTGGCATACTTCTCAACAGCACCTAGATAGAACAACGTCATAATTCAATATTTGGAACGCAGGCGTGCACGTCGCCATTTTGCGCCCGCTGACGTAACCAATGATCCATGATCACCAACGCAGCCATCGCTTCGACCACCGGTACACCGCGGATTCCAACACAAGGATCATGGCGGCCACGCGTCACAATTGAGCTTGTTTCGCCGCGAATATCAATCGTCTCACCAGCAATGGTGATGCTTGACGTTGGTTTAAACGCAACTTCGGCGATAATTGGCTGACCACTGCTAATGCCACCCAGTACCCCACCAGCATGATTACTAGCAAAACCTTTCGGCGTTAAGGCATCGCGATGTTCACTGCCGCGCTGACCGGCAACCGCGAATCCATCCCCGATGCTCACTGCTTTTACCGCATTGATACTCATCAACGCTTTCGCCAAATCAGCATCCAGACGATCAAATACCGGTTCACCTAAACCAACGGGTACGCCGGTCACCTCAAGACGTACGCGCGCGCCAACAGAATCGCCATCTTTCAACAACTGTTTGAGGTACTCTTGTGCCGCTTCTGACATCGTTCGGTCTGGGCAAAATAATGGATCGCTAGCGACATGTTGCCAAGCAAATTCTGGCTGACCAGAGTCGGTACAATGTGGACCTATTTGAACCACGCCCGCGTGAAACTTAATACCGAACTTTTCGGCTAAGTATTTTTGCGCAATAGCGCCAGCAGCAACTCGCATTGCCGTTTCGCGCGCCGAAGAACGACCACCGCCACGATAATCGCGCACGCCATATTTGTGGGCATAAGTATAATCAGCGTGGCCTGGTCTGAATTTATCTTTTATATCACCGTAATCTTTACTGCGCTGATCGGTGTTTTCAATGAGTAGCCCAATCGGCGTTCCGGTCGTTTTCCCTTCGAATACGCCTGAGAGAATCTTTACGCTATCCGCCTCACGACGGGCGGTCGTAAATCGATTTTGCCCAGGTTTCCGACGATCAAGAAACGGTTGAATATCTGCTTCAGAAAGCTCTAGGCCTGGCGGGCAGCCGTCAACAACAGCGCCAATTGCAGCGCCGTGACTTTCGCCAAAAGTTGTGACCCGAAATAATTCACCCCAAGTATTTGCTGCCATCACTCTGTCTCAGTCATTGTTGTTACGTTCTAGTCGTGTGGTTTCGCGCTAAAATTTTTCGCGATGCGCAACGAGGTCGGCATACGTCAGCACAAATACACCGTCGCCACCGCGCTCGAATTCAACCCAATCAAACGGAACTTCAGGAAACTCTTCGGCCAAAGCGACCCATGAGTTGCCTACCTCACAAACCAAAATACCGTGCTCGGTCAAGTGTTCCGGTGCTTCACGTAAAATGGTACGAACTAAATCTAAGCCATCATCACCGGCTGCGAGACCAAGTTCTGGTTCATGTCTAAATTCGTCTGGTAGATCCGCCATATCCTCGGCATCGACATACGGTGGATTCGTCACAATAAGATCATAACGTTGCTTCGGCACACCATCATACAAATTCGACTGAATAGGAATAACGCGCTCTTCTAAACCATGCATCGCGATGTTCTCTTCAGCAACAGCAAGCGCATCTAACGATAAATCCAACGCATCAATATCGGCCTCATCAAATGCGTAGGCACAAGCAATAGCAATACAACCACTTCCTGTACATAAATCAAGAATCCGCTTCGGTTCTTGCGCTAGCCACGGTGTAAAACGCTTCTCTATCAACTCCGCAATCGGCGAACGTGGTACCAGAACGCGCTCGTCAACAATAAATGGCAGCCCAGCAAACCATGCTTGGCCAATTAAATAAGCCGCTGGCTTCCGCTCTTCAATACGTGTCGTCACCAACGACACAAACTCATCCAGTTCGTGTTCTTGCAAGTGGGCCTGCTCGAACATAGCGAGTTGCTCAAAATTCAACTGAGTCACATGCCCTAACAAAAGTTGCGCTTCGCTGTAGGCGTTATCGGTGCCGTGGCCAAAATAAACATCTGCGCTCTGCATCGCGGTGACAGCCCAACGCAGCGCATCATGTAAATTGGTTTGCGTAAATGTGACATTTACCTGTGACAAGGTAGGTTCTCCGAAGTTGTTCCGTTCTTTGCCATAAGATACCCTAATAGCACTAAGTTCGCATCCAAAGATGTACGTTGATAGATACAAATCGAGTGGTTATGAGTGAAGAGTCAGACGATTTCGCACTGTTTCGTGAGCAAGTAAAGGTCGATCGCCGCATTCGCAGCGAAACCGTGCAAGCGCCGCGCCCCAAACGAGCCAGGAAACCTTCAGGCTCGAATACCCCTGAACGCCAACAGCAGGCGGAGTTTTTCTTTTCTGATACCTTTCGAGCGCATTTCCCCGAAGGTCCCGTACGCTATTGTGC
Organism: Pseudidiomarina marina; assembly: GCF_044807045.1. Classification (NCBI taxonomy): domain Bacteria; kingdom Pseudomonadati; phylum Pseudomonadota; class Gammaproteobacteria; order Alteromonadales; family Idiomarinaceae; genus Pseudidiomarina; species Pseudidiomarina marina. The sequence continues at coordinate 1,895,015 of NZ_CP085233.1, forward strand.
AGAAGGCGAATCATCGCACTTACTCAAGCAGCTTCGCCGCGGCGATTATCCACCCGAATTATTTCTTGATTTACACGGTATGACGCAAGCCGAGGCCAAGCGCGAAATCGCCGCGCTACTGCATGCTTGTACAAAACAGAATATTGACTGTTGTTCCATTATGAGTGGTCACGGGAAGGGTATTTTAAAGGAGAATTTACCGCATTGGTTGGTACAGCATCCGGCGGTGCGAGCGTTTCATCAGGCGCCTGCGGCTCACGGTGGCAACGCCGCCCTCCTCATCTTACTGCAAAAACGATATTAGCTATTAGATATTGGATATTAGAAAACCCTGAAACATCCGCGCTAATATCTAATATCTAATAGCTAATATCGCACTTGGTTTTTAAGGAACGACCATGCGGATGAAGTCGGCTCGCTGCATCGCCACATCCAACTTCAACTCCGCCATCCCAGCCGTCGGAAACAACAACGGCGGCGTTTTCTTATCCAGCGTCGCCACAAGATAGCTCACAAACGGCATATGCGACACCAACACAATAGTTTCAGCGTTCGGATAGCGGCTTTGCAACATTGCAAAAAACCAATCACAGAATTCTTGCGGATCGCTTTCAGGAATCGCATCATCGGCAACATCGCGGTGACTGGCGGGAGTAATGGATTCAACAATGGTCGCGGTTTGCTGGGCACGAATAAATGGGCTGGCTAATAACCAATCGAATTGCGTTCCCTGTTCTTGCATGTAGCTTTTCAGCCAATCGGCACTTGCCAACACCTCACTCTCACCGAGCGTGCTTAGCGGGCGTATTGCATCAGCTTTTAATGCCTGCGCTGGTTCAGCATCACCATGGCGCATAATAAACAGGGTAACAGCCACGACTTATTCGTTCTCCTCAGCTGAATCAGCTGATTCATCTTGGCGTCGACGTCGACGTCCACCAGTAACCGGATCGGCTCGCCCCTCATCTATAGCTTGATCCGCACGACGGCGTCTAACCGCTTTAGGATCAGCAATAAGTGGGCGGTAAATTTCGATACGATCACCTTCTCGTAATTCATGATCGAGCTTAACCGCTTTACTCCAGATACCAACCTTTTGTTCCGAGAGATCAATTTCTGGGAAGTATTGTTTGATCTGTGAACGCTCAATCGCATCTTCAACTATCGTACCGACAGGAACTCGCAGCGGAATAATTTGCTGACGTTCAGGCGTTGCGTACGCTACTTCAATTTGAATTTGTTGCGGTGCCATTATTTATTGTGACCCATACACTTGTTGTGCACGCTGTACAAACGCATCAACCATGCGGCTTTGCAGCTCATTAAAAATTTTACCAAATGCCATGCCGAGCAGACGATTCGCAAACTCGAATTCCAGCTTTAACACAATTTTGCAGGCTTGTTCATCAAGCTTATGGAAACTCCAGCCACCACGCAAATACTGAAACGGTCCATCCACAAGCACCATATCAATTCGTTCAAACGGTACAAGCGTATTACGTGTTGTGAACGATTTACTGATTCCGGCTTTGGAAATATCGAGACGGGCGACTTTATTTTGCTCATCGCTCTCTAACACCGATGCACTGCGGCAACCTGGCACAAACTCCGGATAACGATCGACGTCATTCACCAATGCGTACATTTGCGCATCGCTGTATGGTACTAAAGCACTCCGTTCAATAGTCGGCATCGCAGTCCTCGTTTGGTTAAAATGATGCGCATGATAGCGCATTTCATACATTGAATCACCCTCTCAAATTGAGCAAATAAACCCGTGATTTTGCAATAAAACAAATTTTAATTTTTCCTGCCATCGGTATAATACGGCGCATGAGCAAAACTAAAAAAAATCAAAATTCAAATACCATCGCGTTGAATAAAAAAGCGCGTCACGAATATTTCCTCGAAGATAAATTTGAGGCCGGCTTAGCCCTGCAAGGTTGGGAAGTAAAAAGTATCCGTGCTGGTAAGGTCAACATTAGCGACACCTACGTCATCATCAAAAATGGTGAGGCCTATCTACTTGGTGCGCAAATTCAACCACTTATCTCAGCCTCAAGCCACGTTGTGTGCGACCCTGAACGCACCCGCAAGCTCTTATTAAAAAAGCGCGAGCTCGACAAACTAATCGGCGCCAGTGAACGCGAAGGTTACGCCATTGTCGCCACGGCAATGTATTGGAAAAAGCATTTGGTGAAGTTAGAAATTTACCTCGCCAAGGGTAAGAAGTCTCACGATAAACGCGACACCATTAAAGAACGCGATTGGCAGCGTCAAAAGGCGCGCATTATGAAGCACAACGTTCGTTAATAGCGACTGTCAATTGAGCGTTGACATCACTTTTTAATCGCGATACATTCGACTCATCAATTAGACAAGCTAGTCATTTAGTTTACAAAATAAAGGAAGCAGCCGTGATAACAATGGCACAGCAATCACAACTACGTAAAAACTGGTGGTGGCATTTCCCGAGCTAGCGGGCGATGTATCTGTGCGTGTTAATCACGTTTGCTACAAACCCGCTTCGATAAGCGGGTTTTTTTATTCACGCTTATCGATATCAAGCGGCAAAAGAAAGTTATACAACTTTGAACAACCAAAAGTTATCGACTATCACTCAACAAGAAAGAGTACTGTAGCGTGAATATTATTGAACAACCGGGCTTCTTGACGAGTTTACGCATGAAGCTACCGTATCAAGCCGATACGCTTGCCGTATACGAAAGGCTCTGCTCGCCGCAGCAGCCAAGTTTATTGCTCGATTCTGCCGAAATTCAGTCGCGGCAGAATCTCAAAAGCTTGCTCATGGTGAATGCCGCCGTGCAATTTACCTGTCACGGCCAAACCGTCATCATTAAAGCGCTTACCAATAATGGCGCAGCGCTATTACCATGGTTAGCGCAACAGCTTGACGCACTTGGTAGCGATGTTTGCGAGGTCACGGCAACCAACCGACAGTTGCAGTGTGAGTTCAAACAAACAAAGGCCGTTGCAGACGAAGATTCGCGGTTACGTGCTCCTAGCAATGTCGAACCGTTACGAATTGTTCAGCAAAAACTACAAACCAAAGCGCAACTTGGCGCACCGCATGCCATGGCGATATTTATCGGCGGTGTGTTTGCCTATGACTATGTGGCAACGTTTGAGCAATTACCCTACGTTGAAACAGCTGAAAATAGCTGTCCTGATTATCAATTCTACCTCGCTGAAACTTTGCTTGTTATTGATCACCAACGGCAAACAACCGAGCTTCTAGCTAGTCTTATTAGCGGACCACAGAGTGCGGAATATTATGCGGATATAGCGGCGCAAGTGGGACAAATTGCTGCCTTATGCCAATTTCCGTCAATGCAAAAGCAAAGCAAAAACCAAGGTGTTGATGACGCTTTGAAGGTAACCCCTTCGGCCAAAGCGTTTGCCCAACAAGTTCTGCAGCTGAAAGAACACATCAGTGCTGGCGATATCTTTCAAGTGGTGCCTTCGCGGCGTTTTCAACTGCCATGCAGCGACAGTTTATTAGCCTATGCAGAGCTTAAAAAGGCCAATCCGTCGCCATATATGTTTTACCTGCGTACCGATAGTTTCGAGTTGTTCGGCGCGTCCCCCGAATCGGCGCTTAAATATACGGCAGCAACTAATCAAGTTGAGTTATACCCGATTGCCGGCACTCGTCCACGCGGCAAAAATGCCGATGGTACGATTCACGCCGATCTAGATAGTCGCTTAGAACTTGAATTGCGTTTAGATCAAAAAGAACTCTCTGAACATATGATGCTGGTGGACCTCGCACGCAACGATTTGGCTCGTATTGCACAGCCGGGTACACGCTACGTCGCCGATTTGCTGCAAGTCGACCGTTATTCGCATGTCATGCACTTAGTTTCTCGGGTAGTCGCGCAATTGGCTGACGATTTAGATGCGTTCCATGCTTATCGCGCCTGCATGAATATGGGCACCTTAGTAGGCGCACCTAAAATTAGCGCAGCAACGCTGATTCGCCAAGTTGAACAGCAACGGCGTGGTAGCTACGGCGGTGCCGTCGGCTATGTCAATGGTGCTGGTGATATGGATACCTGCATTGTGATTCGTTCGGCCTTTGTCAAAGATGGCTTAGCGACCATTCAAGCTGGCGCTGGTGTTGTGCATGATTCCGACCCTGCCGCAGAAGTTGCCGAAACCGAAAACAAAGCGCGTGCAGTCATCGAAGCCGTACGTCATGCCAATAACCGTATTCAGGAGGCTGCGAATGCTCGCTAATCCAACAACGCATACAACGGCACCTGATCGCATTGTGATGCTCGATAACTTCGATTCATTCAGCTACAACCTCGTAGATGAATTGCGCCAGCTTGGCTACCCATTGGTGGTTTATCGCAACGATATCGACGTGCAGCAGTTGATAGCGAACATGCGCGACTATTCTGGGCGGCAGCTCTTATGTTTATCGCCAGGCCCGGGTCACCCTGCTCATTCCGGCAACTTGCTGGCGTTGATAAAAGCCGCTCAAGGCCATTTCCCTATGCTTGGCATCTGTCTTGGCTTTCAGGCGCTCATCCATGCCGCGGGCGGCGAGGTGGACCGGTGCCCTGATATTGTGCATGGCAAAAAAGCACTGATCGAAACTCGCCAACATTGCATATTTGAACAGTTGGATAATCCATTAACTGTGGCTCGCTATCATTCATTGTGTGGCTACAAGTTGCCCGACTCAATTAAAGTTCTTGCGGCAACGGGGGCAATTCCGATGGCGGCAGAATTCCCAGAATTTCAGGCTATCGGCTTTCAGTTCCATCCGGAATCTATTTTGACCAGCCGCGGTACGCAGCTATTAGCGCAAACCGTCGCCTACTTATTTCAACAATACCGATCTGAGCCGTACGGGGGTTAATCATGCAGGCACTTCATTCTTTACTCAACGGTGAGCCATTAACCCTGCAACAGGCAGAAAAGCTGTTCGACCATTTGGTTAAGGGCGAGCTTAATGACATTCAAATAACCGCCGCATTAACGGCAATGAAACTTCGTGGCGAACAGCCCGAAGAAATGGCCGGTGCTGCACAAGCATTACGACGTGCGGCAAAGCCATTTAAGCGCCCTACCCGAGCCGTTATCGATAGTTGTGGTACCGGTGGCGACGGTAGTAACACCATGAATATTTCGACCACCGCCGCGTTAGTTGCTGCCAGCATGGGCTTAGCTGTGGCTAAGCATGGTAACCGTAGCGTGTCATCGCGGTCTGGCTCAGCAGATGTTCTCGAGAGCCTCGGCTTATCAGTAACGCAAGATCCTGAGATTGCCGAGCAGCAACTCGATACGTTTAACTTTTGCTTTCTATTTGCACCGCATTATCACCCAGGCATTCGCTATGCCATGCCAAGTCGACAAACGCTTAAAACTCGCACTTTATTCAACTTGCTAGGGCCGCTGGTTAACCCTGCACGCCCTGATGCACAAGTGCTCGGAGTGTATGATCCAAGCTGGTGCCGGCCGATGGCAGAAACTTTGAAGTTATTGGGTTGTCGGCGAGCCATGGTCGTCCACGGTTCGGGGCTTGATGAGATTGCCTTACATGGTCCGACCCATGTGGTTGAATTACGTGATGGCGAACTGACCGAATACACGCTCAATGCCGCTGATTTTGGCGTACAGCCAGCGCAAGTGGCTGAGTTAGTTGGCGGCGACGCGGATTATAATGCGCAATTACTCAAGCAGGTTTTAGCGGGCGCAGCAACGCCAGCGCAAACCAATGCTGTTGCCGTCACCGTTGCAGCCATGCTCTATGTGACTGACCAGTATGCCGACTTAAAACAGGCAACAGCGGCTGTACAAGACCATCTGGCATCAGGCGCCGCGTTAACGCACTTAGAGAAGCTTCAGGAGTTTAATCGTGGCTAGTTCAATACTTAACGAAATTGTAGAAACTCGCCGCAGCTCGGTACAAACGTTCTTGGCGCAATTGGATATCGCGTCAATAGAAAAGCAGTTGGCGCCAAGCCAACGCAGTTTATACCAAGCACTGGCGCAGCCACGAGCTAGCTTTATTCTTGAATGCAAAAAAGCATCGCCATCGAAAGGTTTGATTCGTCCCAACTTTAATCCAGTGAATTTGGCGCAAACCTATAGTCGATATGCCGACGCCATTTCGGTACTCACTGAGCCCGATTACTTTCAAGGCGATTATCGTTATTTAGCTGCCGTGGCTGCTGCTGTGCCGCAGCCGGTGCTTTGCAAAGATTTCATCGTGATGCCAGAGCAGGTTATTTTGGCTCGCCATTTTGGCGCCGATGCCATTTTATTAATGCTGTCCGTATTAACTGATGACGAGTACCGCCAATTAGCCGAACTCGCTGCGGAATTGCAGCTTGATGTGCTCACCGAGGTGGCCACGGAACCAGAACTTGAGCGCGCGTTAGCCTTAAACGCAAACATCATCGGTATTAACAATCGCAACCTGCATGACTTAACCATCAATCCGCAGCGCAGTATTGATATGAGTCAACGTATTCCCGAAGGTGTTTTAGTTGTGGCTGAATCGGGGTATTCGAATCATGCGCAAATTCAACAAGCGGCCGCCCATGTCGACGGCTTTTTGATTGGAAGCGCATTGTCACAGTGCGACAATGTCGATCAAGCCTGCCGTGAGCTAATTTACGGAAAGCACAAAGTTTGCGGCCTAACCGAGCCGGCCGATGCGACCGTCGTCCGTGCTGCTGGTGCAGCGTATGGTGGATTAATTTTTGTTGAACACTCACCGCGCTATGTCAGCTTAAAACAAGCTCAGACTATTGTGCACGCAGAGCCGCTCTTGAATTTTGTTGGCGTGTTTGCCGATCAACCGCTGGCGCAAGTCATCGAAATAGCTCAATCCATAGAATTAGCGATTGTGCAGTTACACGGTCAAGAAGACATTGATTACATTAGCGAGTTACGCAAAGCGCTGCCAACTACAAAGATTTGGAAAGCCATTGGTGTGGATGAGCCACTCATCTTGCCACACCTCGAAGTGGATGCATTTTTACTCGATAATCGCTTTGGTGGTAGCGGCCAGCCGTTTGATTGGTCACTGCTCAAAGGATTAAGTGAACAACAATTAAGTCAGTGTATATTGGCCGGTGGGTTAAGCCTTGCGAACTTGAGCGAGGCCCAAACAACAGGAATTTCGCAACTCGATGTCAATTCGGGCGTTGAGTACGCCAAAGGCCGCAAAGACGCCGGTAAAATCTTAAAATTTTTCGAACACATTCGTACTTACGGTAAATCAGAAAACCAGATCCAGCCGGATCAGGAGGCAGTATCATGACCCAATCAACTGAGAAACTATCCGCTTACTTTGGCGACTTTGGTGGCCAATTTGTACCTGAAATTTTGTTGCCGGCCTTGGATCAGCTCGAACAAGCTTTCATTGATGCTCAGCAAGACCCTGAGTTTCAGGCCGAATTCGCCGATCTATTAAAGAATTACCTAGGGCGTCCTACTCCTGTGTCGCTTTGTCGCAATTTGCCGTTGCATTCGCCCAATGGCACGCAAATTTATCTGAAACGCGAAGATTTGCTGCACGGCGGTGCCCACAAGACGAACCAGGTATTGGGCCAAGCCTTGCTGGCAAAGCGTATGGGCAAAAAACGCATCATCGCCGAAACCGGCGCAGGTCAGCATGGCACAGCAACCGCGCTTGCATGTGCGCTATTAGACCTCGAGTGTATTATTTACATGGGCGCTAAAGACGTTGCGCGCCAACAACCGAATGTATTTCGGATGGAACTCATGGGTGCCAAAGTGGTGCCAGTCGATACCGGCAGCGGCACCTTAAAAGACGCCGTGAACGAAGCCATGCGTGACTGGACAGCTAGTTATAGCACCACTCACTATTTGCTCGGAACCGCGGCTGGTCCGCATCCATTCCCAACCATTGTGCGTGAGTTTCACCGCATGATTGGTGCCGAAGCCAAAGCACAAATGCTAGAACGCATTGGCCGCCTACCTGACGAAGTCATTGCCTGTGTTGGCGGTGGCTCCAATGCCATTGGTATGTTCGCCGAGTTTATCGACGAATCCGATGTGGCTTTAGTTGGTGTTGAACCGGCCGGCAAAGGCGTTGAAACAGCACATCATGGCGCAACACTAACCGCTGGTAAACCTGGCATTCTGCATGGCTGCCGATCATTCCTGATGCAAACCGACGAAGGTCAAATTGAGGAAAGTTATTCGGTATCGGCGGGTCTCGATTATCCTGGCGTCGGTCCACAACATGCGTATTTGCGGGAGATTGGACGTGCACGTTATGAGTCAGTGACCGATCAAGAGGCATTGGATGCATTCCAAATTCTTGCGCAACATGAAGGCATTATCCCAGCGCTTGAATCAGCCCATGCGCTTGCCTATGCACTGCGTCGTGCGGCAGAACCTGATGCGCCAAAAGTGCTATTGATTAACCTCTCTGGTCGTGGCGATAAAGATATTGACCATGTACGCCGTATTTTCCAACAAGGAGCGCAGGCATGAATCGCTACCAACATATGTTTGAGCAGTTAAAATCGAAACAGCAAGGCGCGTTTGTCCCATTTGTGACCTTGGGCGATCCAACACCTGAGTTAAGCCTCAAAGTTATCGAAGCTCTTATTGACGGCGGCGCCGATGCACTCGAGTTGGGATTACCGTTTTCTGATCCAGTGGCCGATGGCCCCACCATTCAAAAAGCGAACATTCGCGCGCTTGCTGCGGGTACGCGCATATCTGATGCTTTTGCGATCATTCAACAAGTTCGTTCAAACTACCCTGAACTACCTATCGGTTTATTGGTTTACGCGAACCTTGTGGTGAGTAAAGGCACCGAATCATTTTATCAACGTTGCGCAGAGGCCGGCGTTGACTCAGTGCTCATTGCCGATGTTCCAGTCCGCGAAGGCCTGAAATTTGCCGATGCCGCCAAGCAGCATGGTGTGGCGCCTATCTATATCGCGCCCCCCGATGCGTCTGAGCAAACATTAGTTAATGTTGCGAAGCACAGCGAAGGCTATGTTTACTTGCTAAGTCGCGCTGGTGTCACAGGCGCTGAAACACAAATGCAAGCGCCAGCCAGCGCTGTCATCGAGCAATTACGAAACAATCGCAGTGCACCGCCGTTGCTGGGGTTTGGTATCGCTAAACCTGAACATGTTCAGGCTGCATTAAACGCAGGTGCCGCTGGCGCGATTTGTGGCTCAGCCATCGTGAAAATCATTGAACGGTACCAAAACGATGAGAGCCAACTCGTTCATGAACTCACTCAGTTTGTTCAAACTATGAAGGCGGCAACAAGCATCGTTTGAGTGCAGCCTCAACGTTTGGATATTTAAATTGATAACCGGCCTGTTGCAGACGCTCAGGAATAACCAACTGGCCGGTTAATAGCATGTGTGACATCTCGCCAAGCATTAGCTTTAAAGCCCACGCAGGCACCCGCATAAAGTGTGATTTTCGTAACACTTTTGCCACGGTTTTACTGAACTCTCTTTGCTCAACCGGATGTGGCGCAGTTGCATTATAGATACCACGCGTATTTTCGTTGGCGAGCAATAATAAAATAATTCCCACCATATCGTCTAACTGAATCCAACTAAACCCTTGTTTGCCGTCTCCTAAAGGACCGCCAAGCCCAAGTAAATAGGGTGGTAACATCTTTTGTAGCGCACCGCCTTTTGGCGCTAACACGACGCCTGTTCGCACAATACAAACACGGGTTTGTTCTGATTCAGCGGCTAACGCTAGCCGCTCCCATTCAGCACATAAATGATGAGCAAAGTCATCTTTCTCTACTTTGGTTGCCTCGGTAACAGGCGTATTTCCTTGGGCTCCGTAATAGCCAATTGCGGAGCCACTGATAAAAACTTGCGGCGGTTGCGCTGCTGCTTGAATCGCTTCGGTCAATTGCCGAGTGATATTCCAACGACTTTGCTCAATTCGCAGTTTTTGTCGAGAGCTCCAACGTTTGTCCGCAATCCCCTCACCTTGCAAATTGATCACCGCAAAATAATCACTGATATCCGTTACTTCATCCAAGCTTCGGATCACATGAACTTGCGAGCCTAGACGTTGAATGGCGCGCTGCGGATTACGACTAATGACGGTAACCTGATAATCCGTCAATAAGTGCGAAATTAACGCTGAGCCGATTAAACCGGTGCCACCTGTAATCAAAATTTTCATGCTGGCCTCTCGCTGCGGAAAAACTATACTGTACGTTGCTTACTTAGCTTAAGTGTAGTCTTTGAATCTAGTACCTAACAAACTTTTCTGGCACACTGCGGGAATAAGAATAAAACGGGCATCATCATGTTGTTAGTACTTGAATACTTACCAATCATTTTGTTTTTTCTATTTTACCTACTTGGCGATATTTTTATCGCGACCGGTGTGTTGATGGTCGGTACGGTCATGCAAATTGTCGTGATGAAATTTATGCGTGAGCCAGTAACCATGCGCCACTGGATAGTCATGTGGGCAGTGCTTATTTTCGGCAGTATTACTTTGTTTCTACGTGATGAATGGTTTGTGAAGATCAAAGTCACCGTCATTTACGTTGCTATTGCTCTATTTTTGCTCATTGGCATGTGGTGGAAAAAACGTAGTCCACTCCAGAGCATGCTAGATAGCGAGATTAATTTGCCGCTATTTGCGTGGCGACGGCTGACTTACGCATGGGTCATATTTTCTCTCTCGCTGGCGATTATCAACGTTTATATTGCTGAAATGATGAGTCTAGATGCGTGGGTAAATTTCAAAGTATTCGGCACACTCGGAGCGACACTTATTTTTAGTGTGTTCTCTGGCGCCTATATGTTTAAACATCACACTGACCGTGAAAAAGATGCAGAGGAAATTGAATAATGTGGTTTGTTATTTGGGCTGAAGATGCGCCAAACTCGTTAGATGCGCGACGTGCAACCCGTCCTGCGCATTTAGAACGTCTGCAACGACTTCAAGCCGATGGTCGACTGCTTGTTGCGGGCCCATGCCCTGCCATTGCCTCGAGTGACCCGGGTGATGCTGGATTCACCGGCTCGATGGTTGTCGCGGAATTCGATTCATTAGAAGAAGCAAAACGCTGGGCTGATGCCGACCCTTATTTTGCTGCTGGTGTATACGCCAAAGTTACCGTAAAACCCTACATCAAAGCATTACCTTAGCACCCTATGGAAAATCCACGACGCGTCAGTATTCAGTCGGCGCCCGCACGAACGATTATTGCCTACCATTGGCACGCCCGAAATCCGCGGGGTGTCATCATCATGGCGCCAGCGATGGCGGTACCACAGGCGTTCTATCAACATTTTTGTCAGTGGCTCAATGAACAGCAATTTGATGTCATCAGTTTCGATTATTACGGAATAGGCGCATCAATTGATAAGCCGCTAGGGCACGTCCAAACCACGGTAACCGATTGGGCCACCTACGATGCCGCCGCTGTTATCGACTACGCAATCGCTCAACAACCGTCGTTACCCTTACTCTGGTTCGCACATAGCATTAGTGGTCAATTGTTTGGCATGATCCCAAATAATCAAAACGTTCGACAAATGCTCACCGTCGCTACCGGAACCGGTTTTTGGCGAGACACAAAGCCACAACTGAAATACAAATCATGGATATTATGGCGAGCGATTACGCCATGGTTAATACCGCTGAGTGGTTATTTCCCAGGCCGAAAACTGGGGATTGTAGGAGATGTGCCAGCCGCAGCCATGCAACAATGGCGTCGCTGGTGTTTGCATCCCGATTATTTGGTGGGTGCAGAACAGCTATATGATCACTATGCCAATATTCGTACACCGATCACATCAATAAGCTTTACTGATGATGAAATGCTAACCGCGCACAACATTCGTGCCATGCACGATTTTTACGCCAATGCACCTCAACAAAGACATGTTATTTCCCCCAATAACCTACAGCTAAAACGTATTGGGCATTTTGCGGTGTTCCGAAAAGACTACCAACCATATTGGCAGCAGCTTTTCGGAAAATACATTGACCAAGCGATCGACTCTTAATGTCACAAGCTCGCGTTAAAGTTACGCGAGCTTGCGAATTAACTGCGCAGTGTTACGTCGTACTAATCGAGCACAAGCCAATCGCCCTAATGTTCCAACGACAATAGCACCAGCCAGCGGACCAACTAACCAGAAACGCCAGTGAATGGTTGCCGCCATTTCAAATACTTGTGTTTGTAAAATCCACAACGACAATTCCATTGCAAGGGTTGCGATTAAGCCGCTAATTGCACCGAGGATCAGAAACTCGTAAGTAACACTACGGCTAAGTAGCTTCGCCGGTGCCCCTAATGTGCGCAAAATCACTAATTCTTGCTGGCGTTCTTCCATCGACGCCTGTACCTGAGCCAACAACACTAATATCCCAGCAATCAATACCAGTACGAGTACAAACGCAATGGCAATGCTGACTTGGTCAATCACCTCACGTAATTGCTCCATAATCGCATCGAGATCAATTAATGAAACTTCAGGGAACGGCTTAAACAGCTCATAAAGTTCACTTTGGCGTTCTTTCGGTAGATTAAAGCTCGAAATAAACGTCGCTGGGAAATCTTCTAACGTGCTGGTGTTAAATATCATGAAGAAATTCGGCTGCAACGATCCCCAGTTCACCTTACGGATGCTGGTTACCGGCACCGTGAATGTATTGCCGCCGATATTAAATTCCAGCTCGTCGCCAATCGACAAACGCATCCGCTCAGCAACTTCTTCTTCAATAGATACTTGTGGCTGAGGATTGTCACCCCACCACTCACCAGCAACAATGGTATTGTTCGGTGGTAGATCATCTCGCCAGGTCAGCGAAAGTTCGCGCCCAAAGCCTTCGCGTTGCTCGGCATTATTGGTTTGCGTATCTGCTTCATCGCCGCCGGCCTCTTTGGTCACCTCATCACGAACTGGAACACCATTAACTGCTGTCATCCTTCCCGGCACCACCGGATACATATCTTTTGATTCGATATCGCGTGCGGCAAAACGCTGTTCCAATTGCGCCACATCACCTGGCGCAACATTCACAATAAAATAGTTTGGCGCATCATCAGGAAGTTGGCGTTCCCAATCGGCCAATAATTCATTGCGTAGCGCTAATACTAATAGCAGCAACATGATTGCGGTCGAGAAGCTTAACATTTGCACGCTATTGGCCTGCGCACGTCGCTGCAAGCCAGCCATCGCTAAACGCCATGCACTACCAGCTTGCATACCAGCCTGTCGGCTCGCCCGAATAAATAGGCGACCTACGGCCAATAGCAAAACGGCAGCCACTGCACCACCGGCAAATAGCGCTGTTGAAAGTAACCATTGTTGACTGTAAATCAGCAATAACGCATAGATGGTTCCTGCCGATGCAATCCAATGCAACCAGCGTAGTTTATCCGTGCCGGTAAGCTCTCGATTTAATACCCGTAGCGGTGGAATGGCGATCAAACGTAGCAATGGATAGAGGGTAAACATGACCGCACTAACCAGACCTGTTGCCGATGCTAACACGTAAGGTTTCAGGCCTGCCGCAGGTAGCTCCGCACCCAACTGCGCGGCAACAAACTCAATCACTTGCGCTTGGATTACCCACCCAAGCAACAAGCCGACGCCAATACTGATGAAAGTCAGTAGTAACAAATGCAGAATAAAAATCCGCTGAATTTGTCGACGTTCAGCACCAAGGGTTTTGAAAATAGCGACCACATCGTAGTTCCGCTGGCAGTAACGTTGAGCGGCCACAGCCACCGCGGTGGCGGCCAATACCACTCCCAATAAACTTGCCAGCAACATAAACCGCTCAGCGCGCTGCAAACTGCGAGCCAGTGGGCTGTCACCATCCTCGATACTTCGCCAGTTATGCGTGTCATCATTAAGTTGCGGTGCCAACCACTCGTAATAACCATCGAGTTGCTCAGCGGTACCGGCAAACAGCACGTTATAACGCACCCGTGAACCCGGCTGTATCAAGCCCGTTTGTTCGAGCTGATCATAATGAATGAGCACATTGGGACTATCCGTAAATACCGAGAAACCGACGTCTGGCTCATACGTCAGCACTCGAGAAACCTTAAATTTACTTTGCCCAATTTCAAGCGTATCACCAACTTCGAGATCCAACTCTTGAAACAAGGCGGCAGCAACCCAAGCCTCGCCCTCGCCTGGCAACTGATTAATGACTGTCGTTTCGTCACCAAAGGGTTCAGAGGCTGTGCGTAAACTACCCCGCAACGGATAGCCATCACTCACGGCTTTAATATCTACGAGTGCCAAATTATCGTCGGCAAAAGCCATACTATTGAATACAACCCGATTTGCGGTATCTAATCCGCGTTGCTGAGCTTGCTCCAACCACTCATCCGAGATTGGTCGGCGCGAACTTAATACCCTGTCAGCTGCGAGAAACTCGGCGCTGCGAGCCAACAAACCCGATTGCAAACGCTCGGTGAATAACGACAACGACAACACCGCAGTCACTGACAGCACGATAGCCGCAGCCATAATTGTCAACTCGCCGCGCTTAAGCTCGTGGCGTAATAATCGCCATGAAATCTTATGCCACATCGTTGCTTACCTCGGTTAATCGCCCCGCATCCATCTTCAAAATACGCTGACAACGCTTCGCTAACTCAGGGTCATGCGTGACCATAACCAGCGTTGTGCCTGATTCCTTGTTCATTTCAAACAATAAATCTTCAACTTTATGCCCGGTAGTAGCATCTAAATTTCCTGTTGGCTCATCAGCGAACAATATTTTCGGCGTACCGATGAAAGCGCGCGCAATCGCGACCCGTTGTTGTTCACCGCCAGATAATTGGTTTGGGTAGTGCTTTAAACGCTCTCCTAATCCAACTTTGGTTAACAGCTCTCGCGCCTGTTGCTCAGCATTTTTATGTCCGGCTAGTTCAGCTGGTAACATCACATTTTCGAGAGCAGTCAAACTCGGGATTAATAAAAACGACTGGAAAATGAAGCCAATTTTGTCAGCGCGCACTTTTGCACGTTGCTCCTCATCCAAATCTCCCAAATTTACGTTATCTATGGAAACATCACCGCCACTTGCAAGGTCTAACCCCGCAAGTAAAGACAGTAAGGTCGATTTACCTGAGCCTGATGCGCCCACGATAGCAACGGTTTGGCCCGCTTCAATAGACAGGTCAATTGGCTGTAAAATGTGTAGAATACCGTCTTGAGTCGTAACTTTTTTTTCTAATTGAGTGGTTTGAATAAGCATTTATGAAAAACTTCCTAGCTAAATTGTTAGTAATCGTCGCATTGTTCGTTGTTATACGTCCAGTTTCGGCAAATGTCTCACTTGTTGTTTTAGGTGATAGCCTAAGTGCCGGTTATGGCATGGCGCAAAGCGAGTCCTGGGTGGGTGTATTGCAACAACGCTGGGCCGAAAAATATCCCGACATTACGCTCATTAATGCCAGTATTAGCGGTGACACCACCCAAGGTGCATTAAATCGTTTAGCTGGGGTTATTGAGCGTCATCAACCCGATGCCGTATTCGTCGAACTTGGCGGTAATGACGGTCTTCGTGGTTTTAACCCAGCCACTATTTCAGACAATTTGGTACAGATTATCATGCAATTGCAACAGCAGGACGCTAAAGTTGCGTTAAGTCAGGTGAGAATTCCGCCGAACTACGGCCAGCGCTACAGCGAAATGTTCGCTGACATTTTCCCAAACTTAGCTGAGCAGCATCAAGTCCCACTCATTCCTTTCTTTATGGAACAAATTATTGAGAATGAAGATTTGATGCAGGGTGATGGTATTCATCCGAATCGCGAGGCACAGCCGCTCATTGCCGATATTATGGAACCGCATCTACTGGAATTGATTGACAAGCGTTGATCGTTGTTCGTGCGCTACGCTGTTCGTACGCTTCGCTGTTCGGAAAGACGTTACTAGTTATTCGTTATTCGTTATTCGTTATTCGTTATTCGTTATTCGTTATTGGTTATTGGTTATTCGTTAAAGATAGAAAGAAGCACTAACGACTTAGGTTTTGGTTTTGGTTTTGGTTTTGGTTTTGGTTTTGGTTTTGGTTTTTCGAAGAGTGAGCGAAGCGAACGTTCGAATAACGAATAACGAATAACGCTTTTGCTTTTAAGAAGTGGCGTCCCCTAGGGGATTCGAACCCCTGTTACCGCCGTGAAAGGGCGGTGTCCTAGGCCTCTAGACGAAGGGGACAAGGACTCATAAATCTAAATTGCAGTCTACATCGAACAGTGCGAAGCACGGACGAAGAGTGAGCGAAGCAAACGTTCGAATAACGAATAACGCTTTTGCTTTTAAAGAAGTGGCGTCCCCTAGGGGATTCGAACCCCTGTTACCGCCGTGAAAGGGCGGTGTCCTAGGCCTCTAGACGAAGGGGACCCCGGACAAACATTCTGGTTACTCGTTACTGGTTATTCGTTATTGACCTTCGTTTTGCTCTTTCGAGTAACGAAAAACGAATAACGACTAACGTTCTATTGAGTGGCGTCCCCTAGGGGATTCGAACCCCTGTTACCGCCGTGAAAGGGCGGTGTCCTAGGCCTCTAGACGAAGGGGACGCACCAGAACAAATCACTATCAAGTTTTCACTACTGTAAAGCGCAGCTTTGGTGGAGCTAAGCGGGATCGAACCGCTGACCTCTTGCATGCCATGCAAGCGCTCTCCCAGCTGAGCTATAGCCCCACACCAACACTGAAATTCGTGTGCTGCATCAGTACCCTGACAGCGGGGCGAATTCTAGGGTAATTGGCGCACTACCGTCAACCTTTTTTTTGGTAATTTTGTTTGTTTGCCGAATTTTGCGTCAGTTCGAACAAATCCCGATCAATTTCGTCTAAGTACGCAGTAATTAAACTTTTGTTCAGACCCGTTCGGGGTTTTGTGAATTTCACGCTCGGTATGCACTAAGGTGAAGTGTTCAGCAAAAACTTCAGCCAATTGTTGCGCCGAATAGCGCTGTACGGGTAGCCCACTACATTTTTCTGGGCCATCTTCAGCGAATGTTGCAATAATCGCATAACCGCCCCGCTCTACAGCTTTTGCTGCTTGAGTAACATAAGACTGTTGTTGTTCTGGAGTCATTAAAAAATGAAACACCGCGCGATCATGCCAAATTGAAAATTGCGCTTTAGCAAATGCCGTGGTGAGTACATCGCCCACCAACCACGTTACATTCTCTGCTTTCGCTTTTAAGCGTTTTTTCGAAGTCGCTAATGCACTTGCTGATAAATCAAGCGCGGTGATATTGGCAAAGCCTGCGGCCAGTAGGTTATCGATTAACCGCGACGCCCCGCTCCCCACATCAATAATCGCGGCTTCGTGACTCATACCGGTATCGGTAATCAGTCGCAGCGAAGTTTCAGCCCTTGACTGGTACCAACTAACACGATCCACTGCCTTTGTTTTATAAACGTCTTCCCAATGATTATCTGCCATATGGTATGTCGCCTATGTGTTACTCATCGAAGTGATAAATTCGCTCTAATGATGCACGGTCACGCACCGTCACTTCCATGTCTCGCACTAAGCCGTCCTCAATACTATAAACCCAGCCATGAATAGCTAACTCTTGGCCACGATCCCATGCCTGTTGGACAATTGTCGTCTTTGCCAAATTTCGCACCTGTTCAATCACGTTCAGTTCGCAAAGTCTATCCAAACGCTCTTTGTCACCGACAATGCTTTCAAGTTCGTCATGGTGAATACGATAAATATCTTTAATTGGAAACAACCAATGGTCAACTAAACCGTGGCTACAACTCTCCGTGGCTGCTCGCACGCCACCACAACCATAATGTCCAACAACTAAGATGTGCTTTACAAAGAGTGTTTCAACCGCATATTGCACCACCGACAAGCAGTTAAAATCCGTTTGAATGACTTGATTTGCCACGTTACGGTGCACAAACAGTTCACCCGGTGCCATGCCAACAACTTGATTGGCAGGAACTCGGCTATCTGAACAACCAATCCACAAATATTCCGGCGTCTGTTGCGCGACCAAATTATTAAAAAACGTGGGATCTTGCTCGAGCATCCGTTTCGCCCAAGCTTGGTTGTTAGCCAACAACTTATCAATTTCTAGCATGCTTTAATTCTCTGAGAGATATAGAAAAAAGGCGCCAAGTTGGCGCCTTTTCCGAGTTACTGCGCTTGCTCACGTTCAATAATAAACGAAATAGCACGAGCAATACGTCCTACCACTTGTTCTTGCGACAATAATTCTAACGTCACATCAAGTGATGGTGAATTACCCGAACCGGTTACCGCTACACGCAATGGCATGCCGACTTTACCCATGCCAACGCCGAGGTCATCGGCCGTTTGCTGAATAGCAGCCTGAATAGTCGCCGCGTTCCAACTATCAACGCATGCAAGACGATCTTGGACAGCTTCAAGAGCTTCGCGCGCTACCGGACGCAAATGCTTCTTGGCGGCGGCTTCGTCAAATTCCTCATACTCTTCATAGAAGTAACGGCTTTGCTCGGCCATTTCTTTTAGCGTTTTCACACGATCGGCCATCAACGGAATTAGCTTCTCAAGAGCTGGACCGCGGCTCACATCAATTGCTTGATCGGTAAAGTGCCATTGTAAATAAGGAACAACGCGCTCAACAGGCAGCGACTTCATATAATGCTGGTTCAACCAATTCAGTTTCTCAGTGTTAAATGCCGATGCCGCTTTATTCACATCATCAAGGCTAAATAGCTTCACCATTTCATCAACACTAAAAATCTCTTGGTCACCGTGCGACCAGCCTAAGCGTACTAAATAGTTCAATACCGCTTCAGGCAAATAGCCGTCATCGCGATATTGCATGACGCTAACCGCACCATGACGCTTTGATAATTTCTTACCATCATCACCTAAGATCATCGATACATGCGCATACTCTGGCACCGGTGCGCCAAGCGCTTGTAAAATATTAATCTGACGCGGCGTATTATTAATGTGATCTTCACCACGCACCACGTGCGTAATATTCATTTCCCAATCATCGATAACCACACAGAAGTTGTACGTAGGCGTACCGTCGCTACGCGCAATAATTAAGTCATCCAGTTCGGTGTTCGCAAATTCAATTGGCCCGCGAATATGATCATGAAACTTCACACTACCTTGTTGCGGGTTACGGAAGCGCACCACATATTTGTCGCCAGATACATTCGGGTTATCGCGGCAGTGACCATCGTAACGAGGCTTTTCGCCACGAGCCATTTGGTCTTCGCGCATTTTTTCCAACCGCTCAGTTGAGCAATAACACTTGTATGCTTTATCTTCTTCTAACAGTTTATCGATGTAATGCTCGTAGCGATCAAAACGCTTGGTTTGATAGTACGGACCTTCATCCCAGTTCAATCCCAACCACTCCATACCTTCCAAAATGGCATCAATGGCTGGTTGAGTTGAGCGCTCACGGTCTGTATCTTCAATACGCAGCACAAACTTCCCGCCAGCCGCTTTAGCGACCAACCAAGAATACAAAGCGGTGCGAGCACCACCAACGTGAAGGTAACCAGTAGGACTTGGGGCAAATCGGGTGACCACTGTCATAATTCTTGCTTTCTCCGCATTATTCGGGTTATTTTGCAGTTTCGTTAGGTGTGTATTCTACCAAGAAGCAGCGGCAGGCGCATTAGACGAAAGCATAGATTATTGTGTTTTTAGCAAGTAGGTACAAAGCAGGATGTTGATTTTTACGGCAAAGCGGGGAAAAAATCAGCAGTCGAACAAATCAAGTGAGATTTCCTGTTGACAGTATCGTTAAGCACCCTATAATACGCCCCGCAACGCAGAGAAAAGGATGGTTAGCTCAGCTGGGAGAGCACCGCCCTTACAAGGCGGGGGTCACTGGTTCGAACCCAGTACCATCCACCACTTCTTCATTTTCTCTGTCTCCCTGATGGATGGTTAGCTCAGCTGGGAGAGCACCGCCCTTACAAGGCGGGGGTCACTGGTTCGAGCCCAGTACCATCCACCACTTCTTAGAAATGCAAAAGCGATATTAGCAATTGGATATTAGATATTAGTTCTGATAGCCCAAGCGTTTCCTAATATCCAATATCCAATATCCAATATCCAATATCCAATATCTAATATCGTCGTTGCTCTTCGATTAACGATTAACGATTAACGCTGTGAAGCGCTTCAGGTGACGTGAAAATAGCAACATCCAGCCGGCTGCAAGCCAACCAAATAATAAGAATGCCTTTACCAACGAAAACGTCGGCCAGAGATTACTGATCAAGCTTAGTAACAACACGCCATCAATGAGCCAGCTAGCCCATAATAAAATTGGCACAACCGCAAATGAGCGAGCCACCCACTCCGGAATGTCCGCCTTTAATTGCGTGAGCAGTATAAATACAAAAAGAGCAGGTAAGCCGACGAGCAAGGCTAAACCAAATTGTTCAGTGCTGGTATAGAAGAACTTAAGAAGCCGCGAACGATCTTCCATGAACGTTAACGAAATAATCCACGCAGCATAGCCACGTAGAAAAAATAGCAAGATAAAAAGCAGGCTCAACGGCATTTTTAATTTGCCGTCTGGCGTTACATAGCGTTCATCACCAGGCAGTAATTGCACGTCTCATCTCTAACTCAAACCAAAAGTGTCGCTATGCTACGTGCACCGCATCAATTTGTCGACTCTGCCGACGCTTTTGCCGTGCAGCCCAAAATTTTTCATGAAAATAATAGGCCACAGTGTTCACCACTGGCTCGATCAATGCCACGGCGCCACCCAATACAATATCCCCAGTCATCAACCATACTAGGGTGAACGCTACGCTAACGTGCATCACACCAAAAGAAACTGTTTTTGCCATATCGGTATCCCCCATGAATTCGTTCATGGATAGATAATATCAATTACTATGTATTTATCTAACCGAAATAACCGATGAGCGTAAAATACAAAAGCGATATTCGCTATTAGATATTGGATATTGGTAAAAGCCGAAACATCCGGTCTAATATCCAATATCTAATAGCAAATATCGTACTTGCTCTTAAAGCAGTTTAAGTTGTTCGCGGAGTTTCGCTACATCATCTCGCAACGCCGCCGCTTTCTCGAATTCCAGATCTTTTGCCGCCTGATACATCGCCTTTTCAGTTTGCTCAATCTTTTGAACCAACGCTTTTGGATCATACATAGCTGGATCGTAAGCCACGTCGGGCTCAGATACGCGCTGTTTCTCGCGACGCGGTGCCCGAATGCCACCACCGAGGTCCATTACGTCGGTCACACGTTTGTTCAAGCCTTTCGGGGTGATACCGTGCTCTTCGTTATATGCAACTTGCTTGGCGCGGCGGCGATCGGTTTCGTCAATGGCTCGCTGCATCGAGCCCGTGATGCGATCCGCATAAAGTATGGCGCGACCGTTGAGATTACGAGCGGCGCGACCAATGGTTTGAATCAATGAGCGATCCGAGCGAAGGAAGCCCTCTTTGTCGGCATCAAGAATAGCGACGAGAGACACTTCAGGCATATCCAAGCCCTCACGTAGTAAGTTAATGCCGATTAATACATCGAACTCACCCAAACGCAAATCTCGAATAATTTCCATGCGCTCGACCGTATCGATGTCTGAATGCAAATAACGCACACGAATGCCATGTTCGTCCAAGTAATCAGAAAGATCTTCTGCCATTTTTTTGGTTAAAGTCGTGGCAAGAACACGTTCGTTACGTTCGACACGCAAACGCACTTCCGACATTAAGTCATCAACCTGTGTAGCAACCGGACGAATCTCGATTTCGGGGTCAATCAGTCCAGTTGGGCGAACAACTTGTTCCACCACTTCGCCTGCCGATTTTTCAATCTCATACTTGCCTGGTGTCGCTGAAACATAGATGGTTTGCGGTGCAATGGCTTCAAATTCTTCAAACTTTAACGGTCGGTTATCTAAGGCCGACGGTAAACGGAAACCATAATTGACCAAGTTTTCTTTGCGCGAACGGTCGCCTTTGTACATCGCACCAATTTGCGACACGGTCACGTGTGACTCATCTATAATGAGCAACGCGTCGTCTGGCAAGTAATCTAAGAGCGTTGGTGGTGGCTCGCCCGGCGCACGCCCTGATAAATAGCGTGAATAGTTTTCGATGCCCGAGCAATAACCAAGCTCTAGCATCATTTCAATATCATATTGAGTGCGTTGACTTAATCGCTGCTCTTCTACCAATTTATTAGAATCCAGAAGCTGTTGCTTACGCTCTTTCAACTCTTCTTTAATACGCTCAATGGCATTTAAGATGGTTTCGCGCGGCGTAACGTAATGCGTTTTAGGATATACGGTTGCACGTGCAACATCGGCTTCGGTCACCTGCCCTGTCAACGGTTCAAAAAAGCTAATACGATCAATTTCATCGTCAAACAATTCAACGCGAATGGCTAACTGCTCTGATTCAGCAGGGAATATATCAATCACTTCACCACGCACACGATACGTACCACGCTCAAACGCAGCATCGTTACGCTTATATTGCAATTGTGCCAAGCGTCGAAGAATATCCCGCTGATCAATCAAATCGCCGCGCCGCAAATGCAGCATCATTTTCATGTATGACTCAGGGTCACCTAAGCCATAAATACACGACACCGAAGCCACCAACACAACATCACGACGCTCCATTAATGCTTTTGTCGCCGACAACCGCATTTGCTCAATGTGATCGTTAATTGACGCATCTTTCTCAATAAATGTATCCGTGGTGGGAACGTACGCTTCTGGTTGATAGTAATCGTAATAAGACACGAAATACTCAACCGCATTATTTGGAAAGAATTCTTTCATCTCGCCATATAACTGCGCAGCAAGTGTTTTGTTATGCGCAAGAATGAGCGTTGGTCGTTGGATTCTTTGAATCACATTGGCCATGGTGAAAGTTTTACCAGAGCCAGTAACGCCTAATAAGGTTTGATGGGCTAACCCCGCATCCAAGTTATCAACCAAGCGCTCGATGGCTGCAGGCTGATCGCCGGCTGGCTGATAATCAGACTTGAGTTCAAATGCTCGACTCATTTGGTTGCTCCTTCTGCCGCACCGTCTGCCACGCCTTTTGGCGCATCATGTGCATGTTCTTTCCGTTCACGCATTGTCTCTATGCGTAAACCACGATGGAACCAGAACCATGCAATAACGCCGGTGATCACGTTAGCGATCACGCCACCAACGAATAACCCAGGAATGTCATAAATAATGGCACCTAACCAACTCAGCGGCACAAACATCACAAATAAGCGGACAATACTCAATGCCAATGCATTCATCGGACGGTGCAGCGCATTCAAACTCGAGTTAGTTAAAATAATCACGCCCTGCACGCCGTAGCCAAGTGGCATGATGTAGATAAACAACCGAATCAGTCGTGCCACTTCTGGATCATCCGTAAACGCAGCCGCAATCCATGGAGCCGTTGCAACCAACACTCCATAAATAAATAGCTGAACAATGAGCACACTGCGCACCGCCACCCGATAAGCAGCACCAACGCGATCAAACGAGTGTGCACCAAAATTTTGACTAATCAACGGTGGTAACGACATAGATAGCGCCAGAATTATCACGCTTGCTAGTGATTCAAGTCGGGTACCGACACCAAATGCAGCAACCGCCGGAGCCCCGTAAGCCGCAATAATTGCAGTAATAACCGCCATAGCCAATGGGGTTAGCATGTTGGCACCAGCCGCTGGTATCCCGATATTCAAAATTTGCCGCGCTGAGCGCAACCAACTAGCATCAGCCGGCGCTTTGAGTGATAACAACTCTTTGTAGCTGAGATACCACAGCACCAATGCCGAACCAATAATCCAGGAAATTAAACTTGCGAGCGCTGCGCCTTGCACGCCCATCGCCGGAATCGGCCCTATACCGAATATCAATATTGGGTCAAAAATAGCGTTAAGTAGCCCGCCAGATGCCATGATCAACGACGGTGTTCGGGTATCACCTGCGGCGCGCAATACAGCATTGCCAACCATTGGGGTCACCAACAATACAGCACCTAAAAACCAGATTGTCATGTAGTCATGAATGTACGGTAACAAGCGCTCTTGGGCGCGTAGCGCAGCGAAGATTGGATCCATGGTGAGGTAGCCAATGACCGACAAGATAATGACTAATAGTGCCGACACGGATAACGCCGTTGCGCCATCGAATTTGGCATGTTCCTCTCGACCCGAGCCCCGCTTGCGCGCGATAACAGCGGACGTACCAATTCCTAAACCAATGGCTAAACTCACAATGGTGAAGGTGACTGGAAAAGTAAAACTGACGGCTGCCAACGGGTCTGTGCCCAACATACCGACGAAAAAAGTATCAACCACGTTAAAGCTAATTAGCGTCAACACACCAATGATCACCGGCCAAGTCATCCGCCAGAGAGTGGGCTGAATAGGATCGTGCAGTAATGATTTTGCCGCTACAGCTTGGCTCATGTGTATCTAATACCGGTATTGAAAAAAGAAGCCGTAGTGTAACGAATTTTGCGCTTTTTCGCTATGTTATAAGCAGCGCCTCAATAGACAAAATTCCGCGAAAACGATATAGTAGCCGCAACATTTTCACCCCATCTATGTTTAGGATCGCACTGTGAAATACCAACTATCTGACCGTGTTAACGCTATTCAACCATCGCCAACGCTTGCTGTCTCGCAAAAAGCTGCCGAACTCAAAGCTGCTGGCCATGATGTGATTGGTTTGGGTGTGGGTGAACCTGATTTCGATACCCCCGAATTTGTCAAAACAGCAGCAAAAGCTGCGATTGATGCTGGCCATACGAAATACACTGCTGTTGACGGTATACCGCAACTCAAGCAAGCCGTGGTCGATAAATTTAAGCGCGATAACGGCTTAACCTATGAAACCAGCGAAATTCTCATTTCCGCTGGCGGTAAGCACAGTATTTTTAATTTATTGAGCGCTTGGCTTAATCCTGGTGACGAAGTACTCATTCCAGCGCCGTATTGGGTTTCGTACCCGGATATGTCCATCTTAGTGGGCGCCGTGCCGAAATTCATTGAGGCAGGTATTGAGCAACGCTATAAAATTACTGCCGAGCAATTAGCTGCAGCAATTACCCCGAAAACACGTTTAATGTTTTTGAATAGCCCGTCAAACCCGACCGGAACAGCTTATACCAAAGCTGAATTAGAAAGCCTTGCCGAAGTATTGCGTCAACATCCGCAAGTTCTGATCGCCACCGACGATATGTACGAGCACATTTTATGGAGTGACGAGAGCTTCCATAACATTGCGATGGTTGCGCCAGATTTGAAAGACCGCATTGTGATTTTATCAGGCGTATCGAAAGCGTACGCCATGACCGGTTGGCGAATTGGTTACGCGGCTGGTCCAAAACCACTGATTGCCGCGATGAAGAAGATTCAATCGCAAAGCACCTCAAACCCAGCCAGCATCAGCCAATGGGCTGCGCTTGCGGCACTGGAAGGTGACCAGAGCTGTATCACCGATATGGTTAAGGCGTTTAAACAGCGCCACGATTATCTCGTAGAAGCCCTTAATGAAGTTCCTGGCATGAAATGCATTGCTGGTGACGGCACCTTCTATACATTTGCTAATATTGATGAGCTAATCAGCCAAAAAGGCGCCAGTTCAGACGTTGAATTGTGCGAGATGATTTTGAATGAAGCCAAAGTGGCATTAGTACCAGGTACCGCCTTTGGTGCGCCAGGCCACTGCCGCTTCTCATTCGCCTGTAGTCTCGACACGTTAAAAGAGGCAGTAAAACGTATTAAAGCGTTTGCCGAAAACGCTTAGAGTCAGTATCAAACCATACCAACGAAAGCCGCATCTCAAAAATGCGGCTTTTTACATGAAATATTCATGTGACATGACGATGACAGCGTTGCTAAAACACCTGTTTAAAATATATTCGTCACAAAAAATTAATCTTCGCAAAAACACTGGTTTATAAGCGCCCTATTAGCGTCGCTTTTGTGTACAAATCAGGTAAGAAATACACAATCGTTGCGTCAAAATGCGACGGACGACATGTCGCCTTAAAAAACTTTAAAGGCTCTGTAAAGGTCGCATATAAATATTTGTTTTATATACGCTTTTAATTTCATAGTCAATTTTTAAGCAATCGCTAAATCAGCCCGAAAAGCCCACCGTTAAAAGCAACTCACACAGTTTCCCACAAGGTTATCCACAGATTTAGTGGATAAGATTGTCTAGCCTTTGAAACACGTGCGATCGGCTTCCATGTGGATAACCAAGGACAACTCAAACATATATCATTTGGTATATAGACAAGGATTGTGACTACTTGACTTTAATTTTTTCATAGGGTTTGCGCACAAAACAAGCAAACAGCATTTTTTAGTATTGACAGAGGCCGCAACCGCCTTTAACATTCGCACCCGTTGTCAGATGTGTTCCCCAGTAGCTCAGTTGGTTAGAGCGGTGGACTGTTAATCCATGTGTCGTTGGTTCGAATCCAACCTGGGGAGCCAAGACATCTTACAACACCCCCGAATACCCCTTAAGTATTCCCCAGTAGCTCAGTTGGTTAGAGCGGTGGACTGTTAATCCATGTGTCGTTGGTTCGAATCCAACCTGGGGAGCCACTTAATAACTCTTCAAACATTCCATGTAGTCTTCAAATTCTGTACGTTGCCAAAGTCGTGCACTTAATTGGTGAACTGGCTCTTCAGCGCCATCGCTTAACCACTCCGCAACAGCTTGAGCCACATTCGGCCAGCGACAATAATTGCCTTTTTGCAACTGTAAGAACTGTGATACTGCATCAGTATCTAATGACCACATTACCTGCGCTAAACGCGAACGTTCCAAGCATTCAGCATTAGCTACCTGCTCAAATTGGCCTGCTAACGGTTTAACCAGTAGCTTTTTGCCAGTCGCCAGCGCTTCGCTAGACGTTTCAAAGCCGGCATTGCTGATAATTCCCTCTGCGCGTGCTACAGCCTCTGCAAAACCAATGCGCGATGGCGCAAAATACCGAATATGCCCGACTTCTCGTTGCTCAGCTTGCGGATGAAATACATCAAATGTCGCATTCTCAAAAGGTTGTAATAACTTATGTACAGCTGCCAGTGGTTCAAACGGCAAGTACACAACATAATGCCGCGGTCGAACAACGGCATCGCGACCCCGATGATGAATAATTGGCGGAAGTACGTGTGTCGCATCATCAAACCAATGCATTCCTACGGCAATATCTGCCGGCGCAAACCAGCGCAACATTTGTCGATGTGCCGCTGCAATAGGTAAGCTTGGCGTTGGTTTGTAGAAGGCATACTGACGTCCTAAACCAATCACTTTTTTGCGTTGTAAGCGTCCAGCCCATGCCGTTATCGGTTCATAATCACTGACGACCAAATCATAATCACTTAAATCCAGCTCACGTGCGTCTTTCCAGAACTGTTGCCATTGATTGCGCCGCACAGTTTCAAACAAATTTACTTTGCCGTGCTCAACCACAAACGAAAGGCCCTGCCGCCATTGCCAATCCCCAAAAGCGTCCATATCAAATAATTGACTTTTTTCACGACCTGAAATTAAAAACTGCACTTGAATATCAGGATAGTTACTAAGCGCCTCAGCCAATGCAGAGCATCGACTTAAATGGCCGTTCCCGGTTCCTTGAACACCAATTAAAATTCGCATACTACCTCCATGAATTTTATGACGACGTTAAACTGCCAGACTAATTGCGTAACCACTAATGACATAACCAAGCACGGCACCAGCTAGAATATCCCCCGGATAGTGCACTCCAAGTAGTACGCGTGAAGCACCTATGGCGCTTGCCCAGATATAAAGAAGCCACGACCATGTTGGAAAGAATGAGCTCATGACACCCGCAAACAAAAATGCAGCGGTTGTATGCCCTGACGGGAAACTGAACTGATCATGCGCTAATATAACTGAGGAAAACTGCGGGTTCTTTTGGTATGGGCGCTGACGCTTTAATATACGTTTAATCAATGAAAATAACGGCACTTCAATCGCAAAACCGATTATCAAAGCCGTGATCGGAATCACACTGTCGGCCTCAAGATAAATAGCCATAATCAAGGCAATCAGTGCGTACACATAACCATCACCTGAGCGAGAAATCCAACGTACGAGTTGATGGCGACACCATCTTTCTAGTCGAAGGTTTAACCAACGAAAACTGCGTTGATCAAACTGACTAAACTTATCAATCCATCGAGCCATTAATGTGGTCATATTCAAGGCCTCAAGTGGCTTGCCGTTACTGGCTTGGTTGAAATTTAGACAGTTGTCGTAACAGCACCATGACAGTTTTATGAATATTCAATGACAAACTTGAATAACACTACAGTTCATCGGTTGTTTCAGAGCGCTAAAAATTCGATAATAGGCACTATTCAAAGTAATGGGACGGATTTTCGCATGGGTGACTACTTGCTGCTGTTGGTAGCAACGGTACTAGTCAACAATTTCGTATTGGTTAAATTCCTCGGCTTATGCCCGTTTATGGGAGTTTCCAATAAGCTCGAAACCGCTATCGGTATGTCCGCTGCAACCACGTTTGTACTGACATTAGCATCGGTCTCGAGCTATTTGGTGAATCAATATATTTTGGCGCCACTCGATTTGATGGCGTTGCAAACGTTGAGTTTTATTTTAGTGATTGCAGTTGTTGTGCAATTCACCGAAATGGTCGTGCACAAAACCAGCCCGACGTTATATCGCCTGCTAGGTATATTTTTACCACTTATCACCACGAACTGTGCGGTACTTGGCGTGGCCTTATTAAACATTAATGAACAGCATAATTTTATCGAATCAATCGTTTATGGCTTTGGTGCCGCTCTTGGCTTCTCCCTTGTTCTCATTTTATTCTCAGCGTTACGTGAGCGCTTAGCTGCGGCTGATGTTCCCATTCCTTTTAAAGGCGCGGCTGTGGCAATGATAACCGCAGGCTTAATGTCTCTCGCATTTATGGGCTTTAGCGGCTTGGTGACCACCTCATGACCGTTGTAACCGCTCTCATTGTATTTGGCGTTCTTGCGCTTATTTTTGGTCTTATTCTCGGTTTCGCCGCGGTACGATTCCGTGTGGAAAGCGATCCAATTGTTGACCAAATTGACGCTATTTTGCCGCAAACACAGTGCGGTCAATGTGGTTATCCGGGCTGTCGCCCGTATGCTGAAGCCATTGCCAATGGCGATGAAATAAATAAGTGCCCACCCGGTGGTCAATCGACCATCAATGCACTCGCCGACTTGATGGGTGTCGAAGCGAAACCGCTGGATTCTGCCCACGGCGAAGAAGATGTGAAGAAAGTCGCCGTCATTCGCGAAGACGAATGTATCGGTTGTACGAAATGTATTCAGGCCTGCCCAGTTGATGCCATCCTCGGTGCAGCAAAACAAATGCATACTGTGATTGCGCACGAATGCACGGGCTGCGACCTTTGCGTTGAGCCATGCCCAGTTGATTGTATTGACATGGTTCCGGTGCCAGTGCGACCGGATAATTGGCAGTGGGATCTTCAACAGATCCCTGTTCGAGTTGTGGAGTCGTCAAACTAATGTCAGTAGCAACCAAAGCTATCGAAGCCGGCCATATTTGGACGTTTCCTGGCGGTATTCATCCGCCGGAGCGAAAAGAGATTTCTAATCAAACCCCAATAGCGCCCCTAGCCCTAGCACAAGAATATTATTTGCCGGTGAAGCAACACTCAGGTGCACCCGGAGAATTATTGGTGCAGGTGGGTGATTACGTCAAAGCTGGCCAGGTATTGACTCAAGTTGGAGCGAATAACGGCTTGCCAGTGCATGCCCCGACTTCCGGGACCATTGCGGCCATTGGCCCAGGCATCATCGCACACCCATCTGGTTTAGCTGATACGGTGATTACCATTCGTGCCGATGGCAACGATGAGCACGTTGCTCTCGAACCATTAACTGATTACACGCAACTCAGTCGCGCTGAATTACTTGATCGAATTAAAAATGCAGGCATTGCCGGTTTAGGCGGCGCTGGCTTTCCAACCGCGCAAAAATTGGCGTTACAACGTCCTTTAGATTACCTGATTATAAACGGTGTGGAGTGCGAGCCTTATATAAGTGCCGATGACCGTCTCATGCGTGAGCATGCGCAAACAATCATCGATGGGACTGAAATTCTGCTGCACATTGCCGGCTGTGAAAAAGCCTTAATCGCCATTGAAGCCAACAAACCTGAAGCAATCGCGGCATTCGAAGCTTTGTTAGATAAACACCCACAACTCGCACTGCGCGTTGTGCCTGTGAAATACCCATCAGGCGGCGAAAAGCAACTGATTCAACTGCTAACCGGTCGTCAGGTACCAAGCCGCGGCTTGCCAATTGATGTTGGCTTAGTCATGCAAAACGTCGGTACGGCGTTTGCCGTTGCGCAAGCAGTACTGCAAGGCAAACCGTTGATAGAACGAGTGGTTACCGTCACCGGCGAAAATGTTGAAAAGCCAGGAAACTACTGGGTTCGTTTAGGTACGCCAGTTGCATACTTATTGGCACAATGTGGTTTTAAACCTGAACCAGAGCAACGAGTCATCATGGGCGGCCCGATGATGGGCTTTACCCTCGCTGATTTGTCTGTGCCCGTAGTCAAAATTACTAACTGTATTTTAGTGCCAAGCAGTCAAGAACTTGCACCCGCACAAGATGAAATGGCTTGTATTCGTTGTGGTGCCTGCGCGGACGTGTGCCCTGCTCAGCTACTTCCACAACAATTGCAATGGTTAGCAAAAGCGAAAGACTATGACGGTTTAGAGCAGCAGAACCTATTCGACTGTATTGAATGCGGTGCCTGTGCTTATGTGTGTCCAAGCGAAATTCCGCTGGTCCATTACTACCGTAAAGCGAAAGCGGAAATTCGCAATATCGCTCGTGAAAAGGCCAAAGCAGAAGTTGCACGCGAACGTTTTGAAGCGCGTCAAGAACGCCTTGAGCGCGAAAAGCAAGAGCGTCTCGAGCGTCATCGTAAAGCCGCCGAAGCGCGTAAGAAAGCCCAAGCTGAAGCTGTGGCGCAAGGCGGCGATAACCCGCAAGAAGCGGTACAAGCAGCTATTGCCCGAGCTAAAGCACGAAAAGCGGCACAAGCTGCGGCGGCTCAACAAAAGAATAAAGAAGGTGACGACGCATGACCTTTAAAATAGCGGCCTCACCCCATGCACATCAACGCAGAACCACGCAACAAGTGATGCGTTGGGTCTACTTGGCGTTAATTCCTGGGGTTCTGGTACAAACCTATTTCTTCGGTTTTGGGGTTTATGTGCAACTGGCGTTGGCATTGTTAACCGCTTGGGTTGCTGAAGGGCTTGCCATGCGCATGCGAGGTCGCCCGGTTGCCCATGCATGGCAAGATCATACGGCCATTGTCACCGCCGTACTGCTTGCCATTAGCATTCCTGCCCTTGCCCCGTGGTGGATTATTGTGATGGGTACCGCCTTTGCCGTCATCGTGGTGAAGCACGTATACGGTGGCGTGGGACAAAACCTGTTTAATCCGGCAATGGCTGGCTACGTGTTGCTGCTTATTTCATTCCCCGTTCAAATGACCAGTTGGCCAATACCGAATGAACTTGCCCAACTGCAAGTCTCGTTGAACGACACTGTGAGTCTAATTTTCAGCGGTTATACGCAAGCTGGTTACAATCTTGAACAGCTGCGTATGGGTGCAGACGGCATCACTATGGCAACTCCATTAGATAGCCTGCGCAACGATTTGAACCATCAGTTGACGCTAAGCGAAGCATTAACTAAACCAATATTTGATGACCTTGCGGGCATAGGTTGGGCATGGATCAACATCGCCTTTTTACTTGGTGGCCTTGTACTCATCAAACAAAAGATCATTAGTTGGCATATTCCTGGTGGTATGCTCGTTGGCCTGTTGGTACCGGCAGCTATTTACTGGCTATTTAACCCAGACCAAGCGATAACACCCATGTTACACGCTTTAAGTGGCGCCACCATGCTCGGCGCGTTCTTTATTGCGACGGATCCCGTTACTGCGGCCACCTCGAACAAAGGGCGTTGGGTATTTGGGTTATTGGTTGGCTTCTTGGTATTCGTGATTCGTACGTGGGGTGGCTATCCTGACGCGGTTGCGTTTGCCGTGTTGTTAGCAAATATGACCGTGCCGGTGATTGATAAATACACCCAGCCGATTGCCTATGGTCACGGAGGTCGCTCATGATTTTCAAAAGTATGGGACGCAACGGACTGATTTTGGCCGGCTTTGCCATTGTCGCGACGTTTTTAGTGATCATGACCTCGCTCGTGACCAAAGAGCCGATTTCACGTCAACAAGAACAAGAGTTACTACGGGTATTAAATCAAATCATTCCACCTAATCTGCATGACAACGACTTGTATCAAAGTTGTACCGTTATTCGTCATCCTGATCTTGGCTCAGCACCGCGTCGTGTTTATCGCGCTTATGTGAATAATGAGCCCACAGCAGTTGCTGTAGAAGTAACAGCGCCTAACGGTTATAGCGGGGCTATTCATTTGTTAGTGGCACTGAACGCTGATGCATCAATTGCTGGCGTACGCACTCTGCAGCACCAAGAAACTCCGGGACTCGGCGACAAAATCGAAATTCGAAAAAGTGATTGGATCACCAGCTTTAATGGTCAGCGCGTGAATGGTGAAGACGACCCGCGCTGGGCTGTCAAACGTGATGGCGGCATGTTCGACCAATTCACCGGCGCAACCATTACTCCCCGCGCAGTGGTTCAAGCGGTGAAACGTACAGCCCTGATATTTGAAAAAAACCAGCAGCAATGGTTCGCTGCACCAGCAAACTGTTATGCCGATAGCTCAGGAGCATCATCATGAGCAACGAAGTAAACACATACAAAGAACTCACATGGCAAGGTTTGTGGAACAATAACCCAGCGCTAGTGCAATTATTAGGGCTATGTCCGCTGTTGGCAGTCACCGCAACGGTGACCAACGCACTTGGCCTTGGTTTAGCCACGTTATTAGTGCTGGTTGGTTCTAACATTACCGTAAGCTTGGTACGTGAATTTGTACCGAAAGAAATCCGTATTCCTGTGTTTGTTATGGTTATCGCAACCTTTGTAACGGTCATTCAGTTGCTCATGAACGCATACGTGTACGGTTTATACCAAGCACTTGGCATTTTCATTCCACTGATTGTTACCAACTGTGCCATTATTGGGCGTGCCGAAGCCTACGCTTCGAAAAATCCATGGCATCACGCGGCATTTGATGGTTTGATGATGGGGCTTGGATTTACCTTGATATTGGTATTGTTAGGCGGTATTCGCGAGGTACTCGGTAACGGTACGCTATTTGATGGTGCGAACTTATTACTCGGCGAATGGGCAGCCAACCTACGGGTTGAGTTGTTTAGCGTCGACTACCCGCTACTGCTTGCCATATTGCCACCAGGGGCCTTCATTGTGATGGGCTTCATTATAGCCGGCAAGAACTGGATTGATAATTATCGTGCTGCCCATGCGGAGAAACCGGAGAAACAGGTGACTCGTGCTCGAGTGACGTCACAATAAGAGCTATGAACAAACAAAAACGCGTTGAAATATTAGAGCGCTTACGCGCAAATAATCCTAATCCAACAACAGAGTTGGAATACAACTCAACCTTTGAGTTGCTGATTGCTGTACTGCTTTCAGCACAAGCAACCGATGTGGGCGTGAATAAAGCGACACGTAAATTATTCCCCGCTGCTCCAACGCCACAGGCAATGTTGGATTTAGGCGTGGATGGCGTCAAAGATCACATCAAAACCATCGGCCTATTTAACGCCAAGGCTGAGAATGTCATCAAAACCTGCGAAATTCTGGTGAATCACTACAATGGTGAAGTGCCTGAAGATCGCGCAGCCCTTGAAGCGCTGCCGGGTGTCGGTCGTAAAACTGCCAACGTGGTGTTAAATACTGCTTTCGGTTGGCCAACCATTGCGGTCGACACCCATATTTTCCGCGTCTCAAACCGCACCAAGTTTGCCCCTGGCAAAACAGTACGCGCCGTCGAAGATCGTTTAGAGAAAGTTATTCCTACAGAATTTAAAGTGGATGCACACCACTGGTTCATCTTGCACGGTCGTTACACGTGCATTGCACGCAAACCACGTTGCGGCAGCTGCATTATTGAAGATTTATGCGAATTTAAAGACAAAACCTCGGACGAATAGGAGCATCACATGCGTTTATTACATACCATGTTACGCGTTGGCGATATGCAGCGCTCAATTGATTTTTACACCAAAGCCTTAGGCATGAAATTGCTCCGCACTGCCGACAACGAAGAATACAAGTATTCCTTGGCTTTTGTGGGTTATGGCGATGAAGCTGATCATACCGTGTTAGAGCTCACCTACAACTGGGGTGTCAGCGACTATGAGCATGGCGGCGCATTTGGTCACATCGCGATTGGTGTTGAAGATATTTATGCTACCTGTGACAAATTGAAAGAAGCTGGTGCCGATGTTTACCGCGAGCCAGGCCCGGTTAAAGGCGGTAAAACCATTATTGCATTCGTTCGCGATCCGGACGGCTATGCCATTGAATTAATTGAGCGCAGTGCCAAGAATCCTGGGGATTTATGAGTAACGACAACGCCAATGCGTTAATGCAACAGCGCTTTCGCGGCTACATGCCGGTAGTTATTGACGTTGAAACCGCCGGTTTCAACGCCAAAACCGATGCACTTTTGGAAATTGCCGCCGTCACCTTGAAATTCAATGATGACGGCTTGTTGGTACCTGACCAGACCTTGCATTACCACATTGAGCCGTTTGAAGGCGCGAACATTGAGCAAGCCGCCATAGACTTCAACGGTATTGATCCGCACTCGCCCTTACGCGGAGCGGTGGAAGAAGGCAGCGCTCTCAAAGAAATGTTCAAACCGATTCGTAAAGCGCAAAAAGACGCCGGTTGTCAACGTTCCATCTTAGTTGGCCACAACGCCACCTTTGATCATGGCTTCGTCATGGCTGCCGCTGAGCGCGCGAATCTAAAACGCAACCCGTTTCATCCGTTTGTTACCTTCGACACCGCAGCCCTCGCCGCCGTGTTCTTAGGCCAAACTGTGTTGATTAAAGCCTGCCAAGCGGCGGGCATTGAGTTTGACAATAAGCAAGCGCACTCAGCGGTATACGACACGGAGCGTACGGCTGAGCTGTTTTGTTTTATGGTCAATCGCTACCAAGCCCTCGGCGGCTGGCCACTTAAATAACAAGAACGATATTAGCTATTGGATATTAGATATTAGCGCTGATGTTTCAGGTTTTTCTAATATCTAATATCCAATAGCTAGTATCCAATTTTTAAAAACGAGATGACAATGAACAAGACCTTACTTAATGCCGCCATTGCTGGCAGCCTCCTATTTTCCGCAACCGCGAACGCTGAAATCTTCTGGCAAGACATTAGCGCAACCTACTTGAATGGCTCCAACTACGAAGTTGGTGACACCGATCGTCAAGTATTTACCTTTGAACATGCCGGCGGTTATAGCTGGGGCGACTCGTTCTTATTCGTTGACCGCTTGAAATCAGACGATGGTTTTACTGAAACCTACGCTGAAATTTCACCGCGTTTTAAAGTGTACGATTTTGCGGAAGGCAGCTTGGTTAAAGCGGCATACATTGCAACCACATGGGAAGTCGGGCAAGGATTCGATAACTACTTAGTGGGCGTGGGGACTGACCTGAATGTAACCGGTTTTGATTACTTACAACTCAACGCCTATCGCCGTAGCAACGAATTTTATGAGAGCAACTACCAGCTAACTGCAGTTTGGGGCATTCCGTTTGCGGAAAACTTCTATTACGACGGATTCTTAGACTGGTCATCAGCCAGCGAAGGCCATGCCGCTGAAATGAACTTCACCTCACAGCTGAAATATGACATTGGTCCAATGGTTGGCTACGACAGCCGTTTGTATGTTGGTGTTGAGTACGCGCACTGGAATAATAAATTTGGCATTGACGGTGTTGATGAACGTAACCTAAATTTATTGGTGAAAATTCACTTATAACGCTCAACGAAAATAATTAAAAAGGACGCGCTCATGGCTTGGCAACAAAGAATTCCTCATATGCTTGCGGTAGTGATTGTTGCCACCATGGTGTGGTCGTTTATTAATCCGTACGATATGCGCGTATGGTGGGCTGAAATGACGCCGATTTTAGCCATATTTATCGGCCTTGTTGCCACCTATCGTCAATTCCAGTTCAGTAACACCAGCTATGTTTTGATGAGTGTTTTACTCATCTTGCACACCATTGGCGCACACTACACGTTTGCGCGTGTACCGTTTGAGTGGGTCACTGAGTTCTTTGATTTCGAACGTAATCATTACGACCGAATTGCACATTTTACTGTCGGTTTCTATGCCTATGCAGCCGCAGAATTACTCGTACGAAAAAATTGGGCCCGCCCTATCACTGCCATGCTGTTTGGACTGTTTTTTATTATGGCCGTCGCCGCTGGATACGAGATTATCGAGTGGCAATTTGCAGTCATTGAAGGTGGCGACGCCGGCATTGAATTTCTCGGCTCACAAGGTGATGAATGGGACGCCCAACAAGATATGCTCGCTGATACGCTAGGTGCATTGGCGGCATTGGTGCTATTCTGGTTCTCCAAATACCGCCACGTCACCAGCTAGAATCACTGCCCTTTTATAATGTCTTGAATAAAGTTATTAAACGCTTCGGTTGTCCATTCAAGTCC
Organism: Pseudidiomarina marina; assembly: GCF_044807045.1. Classification (NCBI taxonomy): domain Bacteria; kingdom Pseudomonadati; phylum Pseudomonadota; class Gammaproteobacteria; order Alteromonadales; family Idiomarinaceae; genus Pseudidiomarina; species Pseudidiomarina marina. The sequence goes on from NZ_CP085233.1 coordinate 1,931,774, forward strand.
GTCATACGGATAGTCCGGTGAATAATACTCGCCGTTACCGCGAGGACGATTCACATAAACTTTATTCGGGATAACAATTTTGCCGTAGCCCGATGGTAGGTCTGCTAAACGCACTTCCATATAAGTCGAATCTGAACTACTTGGGGCGCCAACAAGCTTGGTGTTATCAAATAATTTAAAGATATCAATTGCGTCCAAACAGGCACTTGCGCACTGTCCCGGCACAATGACATAAACTGGTGTAGTAAATGTACTAGGTGTAGTCATGCCATTCTCGTTTGTCATTTCAGCGTTCGCTTCAACATAAAAATCGTCGCCAGCGTCAATCGCATGCTGCATACCACTTTGTACACCTTGAATCCAACTTACTAACTCCTGCTGACCACGGCTTGATAAAATATTGATCAAATCAGCCATGTAGGCTGTGTTACCAGCAGAAGCCCGCCACCATACTTCGGTACTTGAAAATTTTTCTTGGCGAAGTTGATTGACCGGCGCTTCCCCCCACAACCCCTCGGCAACTTTGCGACTCCAATAGGAAGAGCCTCCTTGGTTGTGCCGAAGATCAAGTATTACGGCGGTTGCGCCAGCGAGTTTATCCTGCTGTTCCTGTAAATCTTTAAATAGTTGCTCATAGCGGGCAACATCTTCCGCCTCAGGTCCAAATGTCGGCATTGCAATCCACGCCAACGAGCCTCGCCAAGCTAATCCAACCGGAATACGGTCTCCATTTAATGCGAATGTAATGGCCTGAGTCGCTTGCTCAGGCATTTCCGACCATGTCAATTTCAACGAATGCGTGGCACCCTGGTTATTGACGAACTGACACGTTGATGGCGATTGAACAAACGGATTACCACGGTCAATCAATAGCTCGTGTCCATACCGCCACCAGTGACCTGGCTGTTCGACTTGACCACGGAATTGAAAAACTTGATCGCGCAACAACGTTTTAATTTCAACACCATCACAACGAATAAGACGAGAACCAACCTCAGCTAACTCTCGTTCCGTATAGTTAATCACTAAGTCTTCGCCACGCCATACCGCTGTAAATCCGGGCCATTTTACTGGCACCTGTAACTCCTCAGGTATTCGGGTGAAAGCGCCAGCATGACCGTCTTGCAACACTGTATTGAACCGCCCTACAGCTGCCATCAGCCCCTGTGCAGATTTAGCCTGCTCCGCGAGCGAAAGTGCAGAATTTTTTGCTTCGATTAATAGTTCGGGAAAGCTCGGATTGTTTATATCAACCATTCCAGGATGGTTCGCTGCGGTTTGGTTATAGGCTTCGAGGATATCTTGACGGGCTAATTCAGCCCAATTTGTCGCATCATATGAAGCCAAAGCAGGTATTGAAACGCTGCCAAAAACTATTAAAGCAGCGTTTGAAAAATACGTTAATACACTGTTTTTCATCAGGTGATTTGCCTTGCCAAGTTTGAAACATGTACAAATTAGAGCACAAGGCGTGCCAATTAGGGAATACAAATCACCAAATTTTGCGTTAGCAAATATTTCGTTGTATCAAAACTCTATTCGCCGATATCTTCGTTCCAGAGTTCTGGGTTGTTAGCTATGAACGTATTCATCAACTCGATACACGTAGCATCTTGCAGTACGTCAACCTTCACACCGGCTTGACGCAAACGATCCTCGGCACCCATAAAGGTTTGGTTTTCGCCGACCACCACATGCGGAATACCGTACAGTTCGATAGCGCCCGAACACATGCAGCATGGTGATAGCGTGGTATAAATGGTGCACTCACGGTAAACCTTAGCAGGCTGACGCCCAGCATTTTCAAACGCATCCATTTCCCCGTGTAAAATCGGGCTGCCGCTTTGCACACGGCGGTTATGCCCTCGACCGATGATTTTACCGTTGTGCACAATGACCGAACCAATCGGCACACCGCCCTCTTCCATCCCTTTCTTGGCTTCCTCAATGGCGGCCTGCATAAATTTATCCATTTTTTTATTCCTTATTGCTCCTAATTATTCAGAAATATCGCACGCGAAATATCCATTTACAAATGGTATTTGCGAACTGCCGCTATTGCGCGTTTAATAAACAAAAACGAGATAAATCATGAACATTAGCCTAAAAACTACATTATCAGCCGTCGTCATTTGGTTGTTGTGCGGGTGCAATGAACCAGGTTTTCCCGAGCACTTAGACGCACGACGAATTAACCAACCTGACCTACAAGCTGTGCTAATAAGTCCTAAAACGCACACCGGCCCAATGCCAACCGCTATTGTACTGGGCGGTTCTGAAGGTGGTATTCGTGGCGCGCAGCGAACTGCTCAGATTTTAGCTGAAAATGGCGTGGCGGCTTTAGCGGTTGGTTACTTTGGCATGTCTGGCTTGCCGACATCGCTTGAGAATATCCCGCTAGAATATTTTAACGCTGCTGTGAAATACATTGACGATTCACCTCGATTAAATCGCAATCAGTGCCAACGAATTCCCGTAATTGGCCACTCGCGCGGCGCTGAACTTGCACTCGTGCTTGGCAGTCACTTCGACCATTACGGGCCAGTCATCGCGATATCGCCTAGTTCACACGTTTGGGGCGCCGTAGGCAATGTTGAGCAATCAGCATGGACTTTAAACGGTCAACCTTTACCTTTTGTGCCTCGTCATTCAAACCCTGACTACACCGTCGATGAATTTTTCGGTCGTGATTATTTCATTCGTGATTTACAACATGACGATGCGAAACAAGCTGAAATTGATATTTCGAATATCAACGTGCAAGTGCTGTTATTTGCAGGCGATAACGATCTGTTGTGGCCTGCGGATCTGATGACCGAGCATTTGCTCACACAGGCAGAGCAAGCTAAGCAAAGCTCTCGTATCTTTGCTTCTATTTATTCAAACGCAGGGCATGTCATAGCCCCTGGTGCCCCGAGCGACATGACCGAAGCAAAATTAAATGGCAACAGAACGCTCATATTAGGCGGTGACACAACAGCGAACAAAGCCGCGCAAGACGATATTCTCAAGCGCACCGTCGAGGCCATTAAAAGCCCCGTTTGCTATGACAGTCAGGCGAATTTTGACCCTAATAAATTAACTCAACTATCTGAGCTATTAACCACGACAAACTCGTCGTCAGTGGTTTTGATGCGCGCCGGTAAAGTCGTTTTCGAATTTGGTGATATCCATCAGAAGCACACCATACATTCTATCCGCAAGCCAATGCTCAACGCGCTTTACGGCATCTATGTTGACCGCGGTATCATTCATCTTGATGCGACATTAGAAGAACTGAATATTGATGATATTACGCCGCTAACAAACGTTGAGAAGCAAGCGACCGTTCGACAATTATTACAATCACGTTCGGGCATTTATTTGCCCTCGGCAGCAACATCTGAAGGCATGTTGGCCGGAATGCCCGAGCGCGGTGCGTTCGACCCTGGCGAACGTTATGTTTACAACAATTGGGATTTCAATGTCGCCGGCGCGATTTTCGAAAAGCTAACGGGTGAGTCAATATACGACGCGTTTTATCATGAAGTGGCTCAACCATTGGGAATGCAAGATTTTAAGGGTGAGTTCATCACGATTGACGATAACACCGATATTTCGAAACTTACCGTTGATGGCTTTTATCAGTATGAACCTGAAAAATCGCAGTACCCCGCGTATCACTTCCGTATGTCCGCTTATGATATGGCACTGTTTGGTCAGCTTTATGAGAATTATGGCGTATGGAACGGTGAGCAGATTTTATCGAGGGAATGGATAGAACAGAGTACCACCTCGTACTCGGTAACAAATACCTACATGGATTTCGGCTACGGTCTTCTTTGGTTTGTCATCAACCCCAATGACGAACGCCCCAACCGCTCCTTTTATCATACGGGAATGGGCGTTCACATGCTTGGCGTTTATCCCGACTCTGATCTAGTGTTTGTGCATAGAGTACAAACCGAAACCGAGTACGAGTTCGATCAGCAAGATCTCTACAAAATTATCGGACAAGTATTCGGCGCACTGAAAGAGTCAACGAGATAGTCTATGAACTTTCGATTCTCACTTATTTTTATTGGAGCAATGACTTGCCTTCTAGCGGCCTGCTCTTCCACGCCACCTAAAAATTCAGCAATTACTCAGGATTCTGAACAAGTACATAAAATATCACCCATTGAATACCTTCCTGCGCTCGCCGGAGATTATTTCAAACTACAGTCAACTGCCGTTGGACGCCCTTATCACATCTTTGTTCGCTTGCCTGAAGGGTACGATGCCAACACAAAACAATATCCGGTGGTTTACCTACTGGACGGTGATAGCCTTTTTCCATTACTTTCACCTACCCACCTATTTTTGACCTATGATGAAAATTTGCCTGAAGCAATCATAGTCGGGATTGCATACGGCGGCTTCGGCGACATCAACAAACGTGATATTGATTTTACTGCGCCAGCCGCAGACGGAAAACTAGAAATAGACGGTGCACCGAAGTTCTTAAAATTCTTGAAAACCGAACTTATACCGCGAATTGAACACAGCTATCGAGCCGATTCCGATAGAAGAATTTTATTTGGACAATCACGTGGCGGATATTTCACACTGTGGTCAGCTCTAGCCGACCCTGATTTGTTCTATGCGCGCATTGCGAGCAACCCAACAATTACACCGGGGCAAACGCGCTTTTTTGAGGCACCTAGTTTAGCGCCAAACTCCCAAGGTTTAGTCGCTGTCGCTACAGGCACACGTGACCGCGAAACTCGAATGGTATTTGCAAATCGTTGGACCAGTTATTGGAATGAACAGCCGAATCCGCCATGGCAATCCAAACACTTTATTATCGAAAATGGTACCCATGCTGCTACTGTGGGCGAAACGTACCGCCAAACGATGATCTGGATATTTAATGAACAATAAAAACTTCAATAACGAGAAGATTAATTACATTGAATTGCCAGCTCGCGACATTGAAGGCACAAAAGACTTCTTCGCGAAGGCTTTCGGTTGGGGTTTTGTCGACTATGGCCCTGATTACGCGGCCATACAACATGCTGGACTTGATGGTGGGTTTTATCGCTCAGACTTAGTGGCATCGACTAGCACTGGTAGCGCGCTAGTCGTGCTGTACAGTAAAGAGCTTGAAGCTAGTCAAACACGCGTTGAACAGGCTGGCGGCACAATTATAAAGCCAATTTTTGAGTTCCCTGGCGGGCGCCGCTTCCATTTCACCTGCCCTAGCGGCAATGAATATGCTGTTTGGTCTGATGTTATGTAAAGTTCGATTATTTTTGTTTATTAAAAAGGTTCATGCAATAGTGTGTACCGTTGTCGAACGGTTGATTTTTCAACAACCTATGACGATTTCCTTTTATGTCGCTCGAAGTCATAGATTGATTCACAAATAATCATTATAGATTTCAAATATCCAAATATGTACATGGAAGATTTATATCATGGTTAAAACCATAAATATCAATGAGAAAGATTATCTCGCCTACACCACATATGCATTTAAGCGTCTATCAGGTTCGCAACAGCAGAAAGGAGCTGCGTTTATCAAAACTGTGGCTATTTGGTGCATATTAGCGATCGCGTTTATGTTTATGTTTCGAATTAACTCAATATCGCTATCTAGTTTTCACTGGCCGTCTGCTGCATTAACAACATTACCTTTTATGGCTTTCATTATCGTTTATTTTGTCAACATGCATAAACTTCAAAAATCGAGCATTCCTAATGAGAATGGGATGATACTCGGAGAAAAAACGATAGAATTTAAGTCGGAAGGAATTATAGAAATAGGTTCACTTAGCAAATGTTTTTATAAATGGGAAAGCATTGGATCACTAGAAGAGAATAATGGTGACATTTATCTCTTTGTAGATAAATTAATAGCATTAATTATTCCTGCGAGATACTTCTCATCCGACGTCGAAAAAGAAGAGTTAAAGACAATAGTTCGAACTAACACAGGTGATCATATATTCCGGCACGGTAGACTTGAGAACTAATTACTCAAAAATTCTAACCTATTGTATTTTAGAGCATTCATATATTAGGTGAACAATCGTTAACAACCGCTAACCCCATATCGATATGCGCCACAATATAGCCATATTCTTTCTTTGAAAGGTTGCCACTGTCGAACTCACCTTCAGCAAGTTCATGATCCCAAGCCTTGCCGCAAGGCGCTGGAGGAATTGTCGTATCCAGTTCTAACAAATACTTTTGTTCTTGCTCGAGACGATGACCTGCCTCGACGGCATGTTTGGCGCAATGGCTTAAAGCATACTCAACGGCAAATTTATCGACGCTGGGCATGCCTACGAACTCTACCTCGCAGCCGAGAGTACGATTGCCTGCCTCATTCATATAAAACAGCTTGCCGGTGGTGCAAGCTGAAAGAATAAAAACTGCAGCGATAACAACAAAGTATTTGCTATTCACAATGGTTACCGGCTTGGTTAAGTTCGACGCTTGCGGTCACGCGATGGCTTTTTACCGCCACCAGAATTTTTATCACCACCACCTTGTGGCTTTCCAGCTCGACGCGGCGGGCGCGGCGCTTTCTTAGGCACCGGTGTTTTGCCGTTCAGCTCAACATCAGCAAAGCCTTCGAGCTTGTGACGCTCAATTGGTTGGCCAATCAGTTTCTCGATGGCTTTGAGTGTTTTAAACTCTTCGTCCATGACCAGCGAAATGGCGTGTCCAACCTGCCCTGCGCGGCCAGTACGACCAATACGGTGCACGTAATCTTCGGCCACCTGCGGCAAATCAAAGTTGATTACATACGGCAATTTTTCAATATCTAAGCCACGGGCGGCAATGTCCGTCGCAACCAACACTTGTACCTTGCCGGCCTTAAAGTCAGCTAAAGCTTTAGTACGTGCGCCTTGGCTTTTATTGCCATGAATTGCAGCAGCTAAAAATCCGTCGCCATCCAACTGTTTTACTAAGCGATTAGCGCCATGTTTGGTGCGCGAAAACACAATCACTTGCGGCAAATTGAGGTTGCGCAGAATTTGCATTAGCATGCGCGGCTTCTGACTCTTTTGTGCGGCATACATGATTTGATCAATACGCTCAGCAGTCGCATTTGGCGGCGCAACACTAATTTCAACTGGGTTATTCACTAGGCTTTTTGCAAGCGTACGAATCTCATCTGAGAACGTTGCTGAAAACATCAACGTTTGGCGCTTGGCTGGCAGTAACTTGATGATTTTTTTAATGTCATGAATGAAGCCCATATCGAGCATACGGTCAGCTTCATCAAGAACCAGCATTTCAAGTTTTGGAAAGCGAATGGCGTTTTGCTGGTAGAGGTCGAGCAATCGCCCCGGCGTTGCCACCAAAATATCGACGCCCTTGCGCAGTTTCATCATCTGCGGATTAATTTTCACGCCACCGAATACCACGGCGTAATTGAGCGGTAACCCAGCGCCGTAATTCATCACGCTTTCACCAACTTGCGCAGCTAATTCACGGGTCGGCGTCAAAATGAGTACACGTGCAGTATTTGCTTTCGCACGCTCATTATCTTTTAACATTTCAAGAATCGGTAAGGTAAAGCCAGCGGTTTTACCGGTGCCGGTTTGTGCTGCAGCCATCACGTCTTTACCAGCTAACACGGCTGGTATTGCTTGAGCTTGAATAGGGGTTGGTTCAGTATAACCTTGGCGTGTCAGGGCAGATAAAATTTCAGGGCAAAGTCCGAGTTCAGAAAAAGTCATGTATAAATGTGCAACTCAATTGTGATAAGAAGTTGCATTCTAACCGATTACAGCTCACACCGCAGTTAATTTCACTTTAAGTTAGTTCTATTAGGTAACGGCTAACCAAACTTCCGTTATCATTAATCTCAGAATGGAAAACTCCACCACACGCTTCAATCATTGCGCGTGAGGCAACGTTATGTGTATGACAGTGGATATGGGCCGTTTGAATGCCAAGTTCGCGAGCTTGCTCAAGGCTTAATTGGAGTAATTTAATTCCCAAACCTTGCCGGCGAAAGGATGGGCGAATACTTAAACCGATATGCCCGCCACAGTGCTCAATTTGAGCATTTAACCGATGCCGAATATTTGTGCAGCCGATGATTTCATGGTCCGCTACCATCCAAAATGTCGAGCTTTGCACAAATCCATCAGGCACCTTGGTTCCGTCGCGAATACCTTCGATGCGAGCCAACATAGCTTCAAAATCACGGTGATCAAAATCCAGCGGAAACGGATACCGCTCCTCGCTACCAAGCTCAGTGATATACGCGTCATAGCTCGCTTTCAATTTCGCCGTCGGCAATATAAGTTGATACACAAGATCCTTCACGACACCCATCCAAGAAGTCCCAGTTCGTCACCGTAGGAAACGAGATAACAAACGGCAGCAATATTCAGAATAACCGTCATGTAAAACACCGCACGAAACGAAGTTTTGCGTGTTTTATGGCGAAATTGTTGTTGTGCAATTAAGGCACCAGGCCAGCCACCAAGAAATGAAAGCCAATGCAAAACATTCTCCGGCGTGCGTTGATCGCCGTTTTGAGCGGCTCGTTTATCGATTGCATAAAAGAAATAGGTAACGGCACTTAACAAAGCAAAAATCCAAGAGACTTCAACCGGAAAATCAGTTAGTAAACTTGCGTAGCCGGTCGCGCCAATATACCCCATCGCGATAAGTAAAATGGGTAACATCAGCCAATCTGTTCTCTCACGAACATAGGTAACCTCAACCGCTCGAAGCTTACCGTCGGGTTGTTGCTGTAATTTAAAGGTAACTTCGTCACCTACTTTTGGCTTGCGGCGTCGATTTTCAAATTCCTTTATATGCGCAAACGTTTGCTGCTGCGAGCTCGCCATTTGCACAAACCCAAAGCCTTTATCCTCATTCCATTTCACCAAAACGCCATTGTGTCGCATGCTTTTATGTCCTTATAACGAAACACTCTGCGGATAACTCTTTCGCAATATTACGAATTCGTCTCACAGAAAGCGACGACGAAATTCAGCTTTACGTTGTTCTTGCGTTCCCTTCGATAAGCCTTTACAACGATGTGCCGCGTGAGCATCCCATCCCCACGGCCAACGTTTAAATTTATGCTCGTGACACGCCGGACAAACCTTTCTGTATTCGTTTAACCTTGGATGTGTTGATAGTAATTTTTTAGATGGCACCCAAACAACATCTTGGCTCTCGACATCTCCGAACACTTCTAATTCTGCTTCGTCTAGGCTAGCAACCCAGGCTGCGCTGTAAGCATCCACTTGGTCATGCATGCTACCAGCACTAATTCTCTTTAATAATTTCCAATCTCGCGGCGTCGCTGGCCAACCGGTGTATTGCGCTATGGCTTCTAATTGTAATTTCGGCACACCTTTACCGGTCTTGTGCGGGACATTAGGCATTAACCGACGGATGTTAGCTTGCGGGAATACCTCTAACACAGGTGCTATCGTCGCTAATTCGCGGGAAATCTCAAAGCCCGCAAGCATCCAAAGTTGCATGGCATGCGGAACCCGAGCCACCTCACCGCCTAACGCCAAATGGCGACGCACCTTGTTGGTTATTTCATCAAATTCGGGCTTTGACGGCGTTTTATAACACCGAATACCGGCTTGGTTGAGTTCGCGCTCCGCAATGCGGTAATCCAACGCGCTTGAGCGTGGACGCAACGGTGAATCAATACCGATTCGCTCGGGCGTTGCTCCATAAAAATGACAAACATCGATAATATATTCACGAATCTGCCGCGCATAATTCAAATTATATTCGTGCTCTACAACGAGTTTGTTGCCATGCCCATATGGCGCTGCGAAGGGAAGTTCTTTCACCGGCAACGGAATTAATCGCCCTTCCCGTTTTTCAACAAATACAATCGGAATGCGCTTTTTCACCGCGCACGAAACATCAACCCCAATAAACACCGAACGAGACATTAGAACGACGAACCCGGTTGCTGTAAAAACGTCAATTCTTCATTTGTAGATTCGCGCCCGAGTATTGCGTTACGATGCGGATAGCGGCCGTACTTATCAATAATTTCTTTGTGTTTTAATTCGAAGTCGTAATTGGTTTCTAAACCGGGTTGATTAAATAATTGAACGGCTTGCTGATGAATCAATGCCGATTCACTATGCATATAAGGCATATATAAGAAGGCCTTTTCGGCAGCATTAAAATCGGCATCTACCTTTAATGCTACAGCTTCTTGCGCCAGTACTAATGCCATCGCGTCTTGCGCGAACGAAGCTGGCGTATCTCGGTAAACATTTCGCGAAAATTGGTCCAACACGATAATTTCTGCGAGACGCCCCTTAACCGACTCTCGCCACTGCCAGAGTTCACCCTGAGAGGCCGCTTCAAGCGTTGTACCAAATCGCCGCTTTATCGTTTCGTCTAAGACGTCACTTTTAGCAAACCACTGTTGAGGCGTCAGTTCGTGAAACCAAAAATTTAAAACATCAGCAAAGTCATATAATTTCATGCTATAAATTCCTTAGTGCTTGATTGAATGTAACGCTTCATCAATAAGCGCACAAGTATAAGGGGGTAAGGACGCATGAAAACAATCGGAATCATCGGCGGTATGAGTTGGGAATCGACTCAAACGTACTATCGGTTGATTAACCAAAAGGTGCGCGAACAGCTTGGCGGTTTACATTCAGCCAAAGTCATTCTTTACAGTGTCGATTTCGCCGAAATAGAACCCTTACAACACGCCGGAGATTGGGCAGGTACGGCCGATATATTGGCTGAAGCTGCACAAGCTCTCGAAACGGCCGGCGCCGACTTTATTGTACTTGCGACCAATACGATGCATAAAGTATCACCCGAAATTGAGCTTGCTGTGAACATCCCCCTACTCCACATTGCTGATGCAACAGCGGCTGCACTACAAGCGGATAATATTACCACCGTAGGACTCCTCGGCACCAAATTCACCATGGAACAAGATTTCTACCGTGACCGCCTCGAGTCGCACGGTATTTGCGTTGTTGTTCCAGAAATAAGAGAACGAAACCGTATTCACGAAGTGATTTTCAAAGAGCTTTGCCTGGGCAAAACTGAACCGCAATCAAAAGCAGATTACTTAAATATTATCAACAAGCTTGGTGAATATGGCGCAGATGCCATCATTTTAGGCTGCACGGAAATCGGGTTACTCATCGATCAGGCGGATACATCAATAAAACTATACGACACAACCGAAATTCACGCCGACCAAGCCGTCAAATTCGCCTTAAAATAAAAACACTATGAAGAATAACAAACAGACCATTATCAAATTTCTTGCGGAAGTGCCTGAATCATCTCATGTCATAGCTAAATGGTATTTCGATGAATGGGGAGCTCTCGATGAATCGATTACGCTCGAATATATGCATGATGTAGTGCGAAAGAAGATCGCAAATAAAGATCAGATTCCATTGAGTTTAGTTGTGTTTGTCGACGACGATATTGCTGGCGTGGCAGAATTAAAATTTCACGAGAATAAGAACTTCCCAGAATATACCCATTGGCTTGGTGGTATTTTTGTTCCCCCTCAATATCGTGGCATAGGTCTCGCATCCAAACTCATCAACAAAGCAAAAGCTGTCGCAGAAGAACTGAACGTGAAACAGTTATATCTGCAAACCGAACCCAAAAATATCAGCCTTTACGAAAGTCACAATTTTAAGCAACTTCACACCGCAGAGCATATGGGTATTCAAACAACCATCATGGTTACCAATCTTGCAAAATAAAAAAGGCCGCCCGAAGGCGACCTCTTGTTCTTTAGTCTTTCGTTTTCCGAATAACGAATAACGAATAACGAATAACCAATAACGCTTTTTGTTTTACAGCTTGCTAGCGTTCTTAGAAAGGTAATCAGCAACACCCTTAGGATCAGCCTTCATACCTTCATCACCTTCTTTCCAACCAGCTGGACATACATCGCCATGCTTCTGGTGGAAGTTCAACGCGTCAACTAAACGAATCATTTCATCAATGTTACGACCTAATGGCAAGTCGTTTACGATTTGGTGACGAACTAAACCGTCTTCGTCAATTAAGAAGGATGCACGGAAAGCAACGCCCGCTTCTGGATGCTCAACGTCATAAGCACGGCAAATTGAGTGTTTTACGTCTGCAACCAATGGATATTTCACTTGGCCGATACCGCCGTCTGCTTCAGCGGTGTTACGCCATGCGTTGTGCGTGAATTGTGAATCGATAGAAACACCAATAACTTCAACGCCACGCTTTTTGAACTCTTCTAAACGGTGATCAAATGCGATCAACTCAGAAGGGCAAACGAAAGTGAAGTCGAGTGGATAGAAGAAAACAACCGCTTTCTTGCCTTTAATTTGCTCGTGCAAGTTAAAGTTTTCAACAATTTCGCCAGTACCTAGTACGGCAGCTGCAGTGAAGTTAGGAGCCTTACGACCTACTAATACACCCATGGTTTATCTCCATTTAGTTGTTTAAGTTTATTCAGCTTCTGGCGCCGGATGACGCGCAGCAACTTCGTTAATTAATTCTTGTAATTCGCCTTTTTGGAACATTTCCAAAATAATGTCACAACCACCAACTAACTCGCCTTCAACCCACAATTGCGGGAACGTTGGCCAATCAGCAAATTTCGGCAATTCAGCGCGGATATCTGGGTTTTGCAATATATCCACATACGCAAAAGCTTGACCACAGCTCATGAGAGCTTGTGAAGCTTGCGATGAGAAGCCACAGCTTGGTAACTTCGGTGAACCTTTCATGTACAACAGAATCGGGTTTTCTGCGATCTGTTGCTTAATTTTTTCAACAGTTTCCATGACTACCTCAGGTAATGAGCGTTTCTAACGGCGCGCATTATACCATGTTCAGAAAACACATTCAGTACGCGAAACCGTCATAAAGAAGTTATACTTTAGGGTAAAGTTAACCCTTGAAATAAACTTTTGTGCCACAATTTAACTATATAGTGACGGCAAGTTTTGAATTCAATGGTAAAATAGCCGGAATTCAGAACAAACAATCAAACGTACAACACATTCATTTCTCAACAACAACGGAGAGTCGACATGGCATTTGAATTACCAGCATTGCCTTACGAGAAAAATGCACTTGAGCCACATATTTCAGCAGAAACCATTGAATATCACTATGGTAAACATCACCAAACTTACGTGACTAAGCTGAACGATGCGGTAAAAGGCACCGATATGGAAGGCAAGTCACTCGAAGATATTATCAAAACTTCAAAAGGCGGCGTATTTAACAACGCAGCTCAAGTTTGGAACCACACGTTCTATTGGCATTGTTTAAGCCCAAATGGCGGCGGTAAGCCAACTGGCGCTGTTGCTGATGCAATTAACGCAGCATTCGGTTCGTTCGATAAGTTCAAAGAAGAGTTCAGCGCACAAGCAGCTGGCAACTTCGGTTCTGGCTGGACTTGGTTGGTGAAAAAAGCAGACGGTTCAGTTGCAATCGTGAACACCAGCAACGCTGAAACCCCATTAACTGATTCGTCAGTAACGCCTATCCTGACCGTTGATGTTTGGGAGCACGCTTACTACATCGATTACCGTAATGCGCGTCCTAACTACTTAAACGCGTTCTGGAACTTGGTAAACTGGGACTTCGTAGCGAAAAACTTCGCTTAAGTCTGATTTATTCAAACGGCCAATGCCCATAAGGGGTTGGCCGTTTTTTAATTCCTCCCGCCCTGATCAATTTCCTTGTAAATCACGTAATCATCCCCACTAAAGTTATATAACTTAATTTGAAGTGAGGGCTTATGTTTATTGATGTACCCAATCGTTTTACCGTCGCACCAATGACGCGCACCAGTGCGGATGAGCATGGTGTTCCAACCGCCATCATGGGTGATTATTACGAACGCTTTGCCAAAGGCGGCTTCGGTTTGGTAATTACCGAAGGTGTTTACACCGATGTTCGCGCCTCACAAGGCTATGTGAATCAACCTGGTATCATTAATGCTGCGCAAGCTGACGCTTGGCGAAATATTGTTGAGCGCATTCATGCGTCCGGTAGTAAAGCCATCATGCAACTGATGCACGCTGGCGCACAAATGCAACACAGCAATTTCGTTGATCAACCAATAGCACCAAGCACTGTGCAGCCAAAAGGTGAGCCATTAAGTTTATACGGCGATGTGCCAGGTTGGTTGGAGCCGAAAGAAGCTTCGCTGAGCGACCTTGAACATGCACTAAATGGTTTTGTCGCTTCCGCAAAAAGAGCCGAGGAAATTGGCTTTGATGGCGTTGAGTTGCATGCTGCGAATGGGTATTTGTTGAATGAATTTTTGAGTACTCACTTTAATCAACGTGAGGATGAATTTGGCGGCTCACTCGATAAGCGTATTGCGTTTGTTGAACGCGTCGTTCGCGCTGTCCGTAGCGCCGTCAGTGACAACTTTGCGGTTGGCATTCGAATCGGCCAGATTACTGTTACCGACAATGACTATCAATGGCCTGAAGGTGAAGCCGCAGCGGTAAAATTAGTGCGTATTTTAGCTGACGCCGGCGTCGATTTTATTCATACCACCGACACATCAGTTGCCCGTAAGCCTTTTGCTGATGGCAGTGACAAAACACTGGCTGACATTGTTGCGGCTGAAACGAACGTTGGTTTGATAATCAATGGCGGAATTGATGAGACGAATTACGCGGACTATGCCGCGAAATTCCCAAATGCTTTACTTGCCTTAGGTAAAAAAGCATTAGCGAACCCAGACTTCCCAGAGCGTTTTAAAGCAGGTGATACATTGGTGGATCTAGATTTTCAAATGTTATTGCCAAAGGCCACGTTAGAGAACGAGTGGAAATGGCGCGCCGAGCAAGGCGTCGAGTAAATCAGACTGAAGCTTTGTCGAGTAACAGCGGTTACTCGACAACATCTTTATTCGACTAGATTATCTGGGATATCACCACGCATGCTGTGCCAGATACGGCCTGATTGGTAACCATATTCACGAACCAGTAAGACCGCGTCATCACGGCGCGAGTCAGCCGCCATTTCTCTTAAGTCAGCGTAGTACTTGCGAGCCAACTTACGTGCATCATCGTTTGAGAAATAGAAATTACCAATGCGTGAATATAATCCTTTAAAGCCATTCAATACCAATACGTAAATTGGATTGCCAGATGCCATCGCAAGATCATGATTCAAACGATAATCATATTGGCTAAAGGCTTCAGCTGAATCTTCAAGCGACTCAGCTTCTTTTAATAGTTCGACAACCTTTTCTGGTGCATTGCGAACTGCTTGGCGAATATAGATAGCACTAATGTTGGTGCGAGCAGATAGTAACTGATCGACTAACTCAGGCATGCCATCTTCATCAAGTCGCGCTAGCGTCTCAAGGATATTAAGCCCCGACGTTTCCCAAAAATTATTGACCCGCGTTGGCTTGCCATGCTGGATAGTCAACCAACCATCACGGGCCAAACGCTGCAACACTTCGCGCAAGGTCGTACGGGTAACACCAATCAGCTCGGACAACTCACGCTCTGCTGGTAAGATAGTGCCGGGTGCAAAATGCCCGTTCCAGATTGATTTTACGATGTATTCCTCGGCAAAACCTGCTGGACTTTGTGCCTTAATAATCATGAAGTGGCCTGTATTTTGAATAACGTTACCTAATGTAGGGTTACTATTTGTTATAATCCATTGCCTGATTCTATCAGTCTTTTCAATGGTCGGACAAGTTTTGTAAAGCTTCTTAACCCAATCTTATCGACAATCAATTTAGGCTCAGGTATGGTTCTTGGCAAATAATTATAAGGCGGTGATTTTATGCTAACTTTTTTGGCCAAACTTCCAGCACAGCGTAACGCTTGGGCAATTCTTTCTGCATCCTGCTTTGCATTGTTAGCAGCGGCGTTGTTTTTCCAATACCAGCTTGGCTTAGAGCCCTGTGTGAAATGTATTT
Organism: Pseudidiomarina marina; assembly: GCF_044807045.1. Taxonomy (NCBI): domain Bacteria; kingdom Pseudomonadati; phylum Pseudomonadota; class Gammaproteobacteria; order Alteromonadales; family Idiomarinaceae; genus Pseudidiomarina; species Pseudidiomarina marina. The sequence continues at coordinate 1,947,687 of NZ_CP085233.1, forward strand.
ATCAGCGCACCGCCATACTTGGCATTGGTATAGCCGCATTAATTCCACTGTTCGCGCCGCAGCTCCTAGTGACTCGTTTACTGGGTTTTGCCGGATGGCTAGTTGCCGCTATTTGGGGTTGGCTAATTGCCCGTGAACATCTCGAAATTCAAAATTCAGAAAACTCGTGGTTTATTGTTTGCGACACCTTCCCTAACTTCCCTAGCTGGATGCCGTTGCATGAATGGTTTCCAAATTTCTTTGCTGCCCCTGGGCAATGTGGGGAAATTGACTGGCAATTTGCCGGTTTAAGTATGCCCGGCTGGATGCAGGTGATCTTTGCAACCTATACGATTATCGCCATTGCCGTTATTCTTGCGCGCTTGGTGAAATTCAAAACCGTTTAATTGGTATCGCGTAGCGGCCAAGTCACAATACGAAGTTCGAGATCTTCTTCCACTGCATCTTCGCTGTCGACTAAGCCTGCTGCGCTCATACCAGCGGCAATCATTGGCACCCTTGAACCGGCATGATACAACGGGTGCCAAGAGGCCAACCCACGCCCCTCGGCTAAACGACGATAAGCACAGCTGGTCGGCATGTAGTCTAAGTCATAAACGTTGTCTGGCGTAATGACAACACAGTCCGGCACATGCTGCTTACGGTTAGCGTAATCTGAGCATTGCGCCGTTTTGGTATTGAGTAATCGACAACTGACATCGGTATAGTGAATCACTTCGTCGTTGTCAGATTCGTCAATGAGCTTATGCAAGCAACACTTACCGCACCCATCACAAAGACTTTCCCACTCCTCGTGGGTTAATTCGTTTAACGCTTTATCTTTCCAAAATTGACCGCTCACAGTTTACTCGGCTGCTCGCACATCACCAGACCATCGCCACTGCTGCCCGTCATTTTTAAGGGTTAACTCAAGCTTATCGCCTAAACCCAGCGCGGCGACGCCAGCCGGCGTTCCAGTCAAAACGACATCACCCGGCACTAACGTAAACTGTTGTGAAATATCCGCCAGCAAATCGGCAATAGCAAAAATCATTTCGCTTGATTTGCCGTGCTGTCGAAGTTCACCATTCACCGACAACGCAATATCAAAATCTGCATCGGCATTAAATTCAACACGCTCAACCATCGGTCCGAGCACACATGAGCCATCGAATGCCTTCGCCCGCTCCCACGGTTGCCCTTGTGCTTTTAGTTCGCTTTGCACTTGGCGTAACGTTAAATCAAGCGCGACACCGTAACCTGCAACGGCTTTTATTGCTTGTTCTGGCGTCGCTTTACGTAATGGAATGCCAATATAAACAGCCAATTCAATTTCATGTTGGCATTCGCCTTGGTCGGTTGGAATGCGCACTTCAGGAAGGCGGGTAATTGATGATGGCGGCTTCATAAATAACAATGGCCGAGTCGGCACGGGATTATTTAGTTCAGCGGCATGGTCAACATAGTTACGGCCTACACAGACAATTTTACTTGGCGGTTGTAATCCCATACGTGATTACCTCGGGAAACGAATACGGTCGGACAAATACCCTACCGCCGCCACAAAATAATGCGAGCGGTTCCAACGCATCAACGCATCGTAGTTGTTGTACGCTAAAAATACACGGCCTTGTTTATCATCGGGTATCACCACCGATGCTTCAATGTCGTCGCGCTTGGGTAAATCGCCGCCATCGTAGCGACGGACACCGAGTTCCTGCCATTCTGACAACGACTTTTTCACCTTCAACGAAGCTAATTCAGTATCAAATTCTTCAGGCAGTTGTACCTGGCGGCCCCAAGTAACGTCGTCACGCCAGCCAACCGATTTCAGGTAATTTGCCGCTGAGGCAAATACGTCGCCTTGCGAACCCCAAATATCTTTACGACCGTCGCCATCGTAATCAACCGCATATGACATAAATGAACTCGGCATAAACTGCGCTTGCCCCATTGCGCCAGCCCAAGATCCCTTCATTTGCTCAATCGGAATATGACCTTCTTCAACAATCGTCAGTGCGTGCCAAAGTTCTTTCTTGAAAAACTCCTCGCGACGACCTTCATAAGCCATGGTAGTTAAGGCAGAGATAACATCCATACCACCTGTAAAGGCACCAAAATTCGTTTCAATACCCCACAGCGCCACAATAAAACGTGGTTGCACGCCGTATTCGGCACCAATCTTTTCGAGTAAATCTCGATGCTGCTCGTACATTCCTACTGCTTTTTTAGCCTTCCACTCTGGTACTGCTCGCGGCAAATAGGTATCAAGCGTCAGTTTGAATTCAGGTTGATTACGATCAGCTTTCACTGAGCGTTGGTAAAACTGAACGTTGGCAAATGCCGTTTCTAAGGTTTGTTGGCTGTAACCATCAGCAAGTGCCTCTTGCTTGAGCTGCTCAACATAGGTAGCAAAACCCTCTTCGCCCTTTTCTTCAGCTACTGCTATCCCGGGCACCGCCATAAATATTACCGCTAAAGTTAGATTACGGACGACTTGAATCATGACGCAGACTCCTGGTGTTGTTGCTTATGCGTAGCCAATAAATTTTCTTCTTTCGGTGGCATCTGCAAATAAAATCCCGCTTCATTGAGGTGCTTGGTCAACTCCTCAACACTTAACCGTGCTAACTTGCGATCTGCTTTAAGCGCAATTGTCATCACGTGTATAGGTTGACCAAAGCTTTTCTGCAAAGGTTCAGGGATTTTTGTAAAGTCCGCCGGATGCGGCATGTAAAGATAGGTATCAGCCCGTCGCGGGCTGCGATAAATCGCACACAACATGATTAACGATCTCGCTGTAATATCGCTTCCAAAGATGCTCTCAGCTTAGCCCCTCGCCAGCTTCGGTACAAGTCAGGGAGTGACAGGTCTGACTTGGCTGCCTCAGGTACTTGCCACGCCCAATGAATCACATCATTGATTTGGCGTCGCGATGCAATTAATCCAGGCTCGACACCTAACTCTTTGGCTAGGGCCGCTACCGCTTGTTTAATCGCATTGAATACCGGCTTATAACCACGCATATCAGTCAAACGCTCAAGTGGCGCTGGTAAGCTATCTGCTGCCTGTCCAGCTCGAATGGCCGTCAGCAATGATTCACCGGCATAACGAATCGTTACTGGCGATAAATCGATAATACCTCGTAATTGCCCAAGATTTTGTGGCATACGACGCGCCAGCTCAAGTAACGTATGATCTTTCGCCACGAAACCAAGCGGAATATCCGATTTCTTCGCACGTTCTAATCGCCACGCCATTAACTCACGTAATACAGCAAGTTGCTGTTGATTACATTGCCAAGCATTACCAAAAAATAGATACAGCCATTGCGGTGGCACCGGCTGCGCGCGACGAATCACTTGCTCAGCACTTTCTGCTTCCACTAGCGCAATCTTCTCATCGCTGAGTTCAGCTCGTAAGCGCGGATAGATATCATGCAAATAGAAAACGTCAGCTGCGGCATAATCAAGTTGTTCTGCAGACAATGGTCGCTGCAACCAATCCGTTCGCGATTGTGATTTATCCAGTTCAACATCGTTGTAATGTTTCACCATCGCCGCATACCCCATCGCCTCACCATGCCCCGCAAAAGCTAAAGCAATCTGGGTATCGAAAATATGGGTAGGAATTTGCCCCATGTTTTGCGCTAAGATTTCGTAATCTTCACCGCCAGCATGTATGACAACATGAACATTGGGATCTTTTAGCAATTGCCAAAAAGGCTCCAAATCTACGCCTGAAGTAGGATCAATCAGCACTAACTGATCGGCCGCGCGCACCTGCAGTAAACCCAAACGGGCATAATAAGTACGCGTACGAACGAATTCAGTATCAAGAGCTAGATACGGTGCTTGCCGAGCTTGCTCGCAAAAAGCAAGCAAGTCAGCATGGCGAGTAATAAGCTGAAATGGCAGCATGTGTTAGTTCGACTTTGCCTCTTCTTCGTCGCGAAGCTCGCGACGGAGTATTTTGCCGACGTTACTTTTTGGCAATTCGTCACGAAACTCAACTAACTTAGGAACTTTGTAGCCAGTCATATTTTCTCGCGCATAATTAATCAGCTCTTTTTCGCTTAAGCTGTTGTCTTTACGCACGACAAATACCTTAACCTGCTCACCTGATGCTTCATGAGGTACGCCAATGGCAGCAACTTCGAGAACTTTTGGATGATCGGCAATCACATCTTCAATTTCATTTGGATATACGTTAAAGCCCGAAACCAAAATCATGTCTTTTTTACGATCGACAATTTTGAAAAAGCCATTTTCATCCATCACACCGATATCACCAGTCGCGAACCAACCGCCTTCTTTCATCACTTTCTCGGTTTCTTCAGGACGGTTCAAATAGCCGACCATGACTTGCGGCCCGCGAACCTGAATTTCACCCGGTTCACCTTGAGCAACTTCTTCACCGGTTTCGGTATCAACAATACGAACATCAGTAGACGGTAACGGAATACCTATGGTGCCATTGTAATGCTCGATGTCCGTTGGATTCACCGTAACAACCGGCGAACATTCAGTTAATCCGTAACCTTCTAGCAGACGTGATTTCGTCACGCGCTCCCACTGTTCAGCCACTGAGCGCTGCACCGCCATACCGCCACCAAGAGCAATTTTTAGGTGCGAGAAATCTAAGTCTTTAAAGCCCTCGGCATGAAGTAAACCGTTAAACAGGGTATTCACACCAGAGATCATTGAGAACGGGTACTTCTGCAGTTCTTTGACGAACCCTTTCATGTCACGCGGATTCGTGATCAAAATATTACGACCACCGTGCTTCATGAAGGTTAAGCAATTCGCCGTTAAGGCAAAGATATGATAGAGCGGAAGTGCTGTAACTATGGTCTCTTCGCCGTCGTTCACCAACGGTGCAACAATTGCTGAAACCATCTCTAAGTTCGCCACCATGTTGCGGTGCGACAACATCGCGCCTTTGGCTAAACCAGTGGTGCCGCCGGTGTATTGTAAAAACGCAAGATCGTCGCCGTTGAGCTGTGGACGTTCATAATTTGCCTTCTCGCCTTGACTCAATGCACTACGGAAGTTCACGGTATTTTTGAGCGTATAGCTCGGTACCATTTTCTTCACATATTTGACGACAGCATTCACAATCCAACGTTTCGGTGCCGGCAGCATGTCACCAATAGCGGTTAAGATAACTTTCTCAACCGGCACGTCAGCTTCAACTTTTTCAAGTGTATGTGCGAAGTTATCGAGAATAACAATTGCTTTTGCATTTGAATCAGATAGCTGATGCTTTAATTCACGCGGCGTATAAAGCGGGTTTACGTTAACAACCACAAGACCTGCGCGCAAAGCACCAAATAACGCAATCGGATACTGCAACAAGTTTGGCATCATAATTGCCAATGCATCGCCCTTTTTAAGGCCCTGTTGTTGCAAATATGCAGCGAATTGACGAGAAAGTACGTCAAGTTCGTTGAAAGTTAGTTCTGTATCCATATTCACATAGGCAACTTTGTCACCATAGTTTTGGATACTTTGCTCGAAAATGTCGACCAGCGAATTAAAGTGGTCCGGATCAATAGTCTCCGGTACGCCAGCTGGATAACGTTTAAGCCAAATTTTATCCACGCGCTTCATGCTCCTGAACAATTTATGTCATTTTTATATGTTAATAACTCGCAATCATCGCATATCCGACCAGTGTTGCCTAGCCGTTGTGTGCACGAACCATCTGTGATAATGCACCAATAATCGCAGCTGGTTGCTCCATATGTACGTGATGACCGCCTTCAACTTCTGCAACTTCAAGTTGCGGAACAAACGCCTGCCACTGCTCGAGCGCTTGTTTCAGACGTTGATGACCGGTACTTCCTAGAATGACTGTAAACGGGCATTGGATATGTTTTAGTACATCTGCAATTTGTTCGGCAGTCAGCCGTACTGGCGATTTTAGACGTAATTGTCCATCGGCGCGAAACCGAAAGTCATTGTCACCAAGCTGCTCAATGCCGCGCTCGACCAATATCGCCGCCAAGTCACGGCTAAAGTCACCAGCATGTTTGCGCGCCATGATTGCGGTTTGCAGATCACGGTAATGTGGGCGATGTTTGAATTGTTGCTGCCAACGACTTTCAAAGCCTTGACGTAAATCGGTAGTAGTGTCGCTGGCTTTAGAAGCAAGCAAACCAAAGGCTTCTATCGCTACTAGCCAGGAAACCTTTGCTGGTGCAATGCCAGCAAACATATTGGCGACATAAGCGCCCATCGAGTGAGCGACAATACTGACACGTTGCCACTGTTGTTGCTCACAAATGTGCCAAAGGTCATAAACGTAATCCATAAATGGGTAATAGTTGCCTGCCGGACGATGATCACTGTGTCCATGCCCTGCCCAGTCGAGCGCAATGAGATGATAGTTTTCGGCAAGAGGGCTTTGTAAAAAGGCCTCGGCTAGTGGCAGAAAACTATGCGCATTATCTAACCATCCATGCAGCGCTAGTAACGGTTCACCCTTTGGGTTTCCCCAACAGAGCCCGCGCACCGCGCCCCACGGCAACTCAAAAGAAACAGGCTCAGCAACTTGCCGAGCCTGTTGATATACCAATGTTTGTTCAGTCATTGAATCGTACAGCTTCTGTTTAGTTATCTTTATTCTGCTTAGAGCCTTTTTCCATCACTGGGCCTGGGTAATAAATCGGGCGTGGATAGGCTGGGCGCGTGTACCAATAATGGCGATACCATAGCGCATCATAATTCACTTCTACACGAGTCGGCTCTTTACGAACCGGCCATAGGTATTTGCTCGAGACATTTAATACCGGAAACAAGTAGGTATATTCATCAATTGTACCGGTTTCTGGTTCGGCTACGGTGCCGACGAAAGTAACAGAGCTACCTTGCTTCCATACCATTGGATCAACAAAGCCACTTAATTTTGCGCGAAAACGGCCTTGGCTTTGATCACTTGTCAAAGGACGTCCCCAACGGTGCAAATCGAAGTTCACTACTTCAATGACAGTACCGTTATCCGAGTTGCGAACTTCAGCCACAACCCCACCCCAACGAGCAGTCTTGCCAACCGCTGATTGTGGTTGTTCAAGTGCAGCACTATACGGAACTAAAGCGTCCTCGTCAGCTACTTGTAGTGCATCCGGTACTGATGAACAAGCGGTCAATAACAGCGCTGCAAAAATGGGAACTATACGTTTCATAATCGGTACCTCACTGACTTTTCTAATCATGCTAACTACATCCAAACTGGATACGAGTAACTTTCTAAAAACTCGCAAAGTCTGTGTTAGTTATAGCACTTTGATTGAGCTTCTGCTCAGTAAGTTCCGGCGTTTTATTCACGTCCTGGTAACTTTTTCCAAGCAACTTCATTACGTACATACAACGGCTCCAGATCGGCAGCGTCAACAGGTTTACCGTGAACCAATGCCCAGCGCAGCATATCCTCTGCAAGTGGTAACGTAACGTCATCAAGCACCGTCACTAGGCCCTGCGAATTCAGCGCATCACCATAGGCCTGCCAGCCGGTTCCTGCCCCTATAACCGAATTGCCAACAGCAATCTCTGGCCACCACGACTGCATCGTAATATCCGCTAATGGTGCCATTTGCTCAGGCGCTAATTGTTCTGCCATACCCTGATTATTGCGAAACGGCGCGACATAAATTTCCTGCATTCTTGCATCAATCGCACTTATCACAACTTGAGCGTCATGATTGCGGATAGCTTGCTGCGCAAGTGCCGTTAATGTACTGACGGGAAAAATCGGTAAAGTGTGACTAAACGCCAAACCTTGAGCGACAGAAACACCAATACGCACGCCAGTAAAGCTGCCAGGACCGTTACCAACCACCAAAGCATCAAGGTCAGCAAGTGTAATTTGCTGTTCTTCTAGCACTTCTTGCACGAAGCCTAAAATGCGCTGTGAATGCTCTCGGGGAGTCACTGCGGCACGGGTGACAATCACGTCGCCCACCTTAAGCGCAACCGAGCATTGCTCAGTCGAAGTATCAAGTGCTAGCACTGCATTCAAATTCACTCTGAATTCTCCAACGTATCTAAAAAATCAAGCGCTACCGTTAAATCGCGTGTGCGGCGCATGGTTGGTAGGCTTTGTAAGAACACCCCGCCATATGGCTTGGTTACTAATCGCTGATCACAAACAATCAATACCCCGCGATCATCCGCATCCCTTATTAGGCGTCCTGCGCCCTGCTTCAGTGCGATAATAGCTTGCGGCAATTGTACCTGAGCAAACGGGTCAACTCCACGTAACCGACAGTCTTCCACACGGGCCTGCAATAACGGATCGTCGGGGCTCGCAAATGGCAATTTATCAATGATAACGCAACGCAGTGCATCGCCGCGTACGTCCACGCCTTCCCAAAACGATGCAGTACCAAGCAGTACGCCATTGCCAGCGGCGATAAACTGTTGTAATAATTCACGTTTACTAGTGCTTCCTTGTACAAAAAGAGGCCGATCCGTTTTATTTTCTAATTGTTTTGCAATCAGCTGTAGCATACGGTGGCTCGTGAATAACACAAAAGTGCCACCGCTTTGATTGTGGTCAATCACTTGTTCAACAATATCGAGTAGCGCTGCCGGCATTTCGCGTTCGTGCGGCTGCGGTAAATAACGCGGTAGGCACAGTAAAGCCTGTTCAGCGAAGTTAAACGGGCTTGCTAAACACAGCGTTTCCGCATGGTTAATACCAAGTTGTTCAGTAAAATGACGAAAATCTTCACCAACTGCTAGCGTTGCCGAGGTGAATACCCACGCCATCTCGCTACGTTCAAGATAGCCACCAAATTTTTCAGCGACACTTAATGGCGTTTGATGCAAGGTCACTTGTCGAGCCGTGGTTTCAAACCAGAAACTATAACCCGTGCGACTTACATCCTGCAGTTGTTCCCATTTATGTAAAAACTGCACACAGCGCTCATAAGCATTATCAAGATCTTGATTGCGCCCAAGTGCACTCTTACAAACCTCACGCAAAAATGTGAGATGCTCCGCCACGACATCAGCGGCCAATCGCACTGCGGGCTGTTGCGAAAACTGACGCCAATTACCGCGCATCGGATCTTTGGGAAACACCAAACGCCAGTCATTTAAACTACCAAGTACCTTATCAGCGGCTTTATCTAATTGCCGCAAGTCTTTTAATTCAGTTAAGTACAGCACTTTTAGCTCATGGGCTAATTCTTGTAGTTGTCGACTCGAAACCGCCTCACCAAAATACTGGCTAGCAATATCAGGCAACTGGTGCGCTTCATCAAAAATGACGGCATCAGCTTGCGGTACCAGCTCTCCGAAACCAACATCCTTAAGCGCCATATCGGCAAAAAACAAATGATGGTTCACCACCACTAAATCGGCATCCATCGCGCGCTTTCTCGCCTTCACAAGATAGCAATCTTCATAATCGGGACAATCACGACCCAAACAATTGTCGACCGTACTCGTTACAGTTGGCAGAATTGGTGCGTCTTCTTGCAGAATATTAATTGTCCCCACATCACCATCATCAGTACGTTGCGCCCATTTTCGGATTTCGACTAACTGACCTTGCAGCTCTTTACTCATTTCACCGCTGTGCGCTACAGCTTGATTCATCCGATGCAAACATAAATAGTTCGCGCGACCTTTCAATAGTGCGACCATTTTTTTCGGCGCTAAAGCATCACGCAACGCCGGCAAATCACGGTGATACAACTGTTCTTGCAAGGCTTTGGTTCCCGTGGAAATAATGGCTTTGCCATCATTCAGTAATACTGGCACCAAATACGCAAAGGTTTTGCCGGTTCCCGTTTCCGCTTCGACAACGAGTTGCGATTTTTTGACTAAGGCACGCTCGACAGCCGCTGCCATCTCGCTCTGCGCCGCTCGTGGTCGAAAGCCCTGCAAGGTGCGCGCCAGCACGCCATCAGCTTGAAATTGTGAGGTAACTTTAGACATGAATTGGGTTCGAAATTAGTGATGCGACAAATGTAACATAAAACCCAACCACGTTACTCGTAATTCGTTGTTCGTGCGCTCCGCTGTTCGTGCGTTTCACTGTTCGGAAGAGATTTCTAAAAAACCTCAAACAAAAATATACAACTTGATACAGGAAATTATTAAAACCCTTTTATTTTGGGGTTGATGAAAGCGGTAAATTCTATACAATTGACTCATCGAATAGCGCAGCGTACAAACAGCGGAGCGCACGAACAACGAATAACGATTAACGAACAACGATTTTATGACTTTAAAGCAGCACCACCATCACATACATCCGTGTTAGCCCAGAAATTCTCTGAAGGCTAACTCAATTATTTTGGGGCTGCCTTCACTGAATTCATAACGAACCCCGCAAGGCGCCCTTTGCGGGGTTTTTTATTAGGAGTTTTACATGGTCGTCGATAAAAATTCACAGCGCTTAACCATTGCGATTCAAAAATCAGGACGTTTGAGCAAAGAGTCCATTTCCCTTCTGCAAGCTTGTGGTTTCAAATTCAGTTTGCACGAAGCTCGCTTATTAGCGCACAGCAGTAACCAACCAGTTGACTTGCTGCGAGTGCGCGACGATGACATTCCTGGATTAGTGATGGATGGTGTGGTTGACCTTGGCTTGGTCGGCGAGAATGTTCTCGAAGAAGTACGACTTGAACGCAAAGCGACGCAACTTGCCTGTGAAGTTCAACGATTGCGTGCACTCGACTTTGGGCAATGCCGTTTATCCATAGCGGTACCGAAAGAGGAAGCCTACAACGGCATTCAAGATCTTGACGGCAAGCGCATTGCAACAACCTACCCATACTTATTGCAGAACTATTTACAGCAACGTGGCGTAGCAGCTAATAACGCTATTCTTACGGGAAGCGTGGAAGTGGCACCGCGTGCGGGGCTGGCTGACGCCGTATGTGATTTGGTATCAACCGGCGCTACCTTAGAAGCCAATGGTTTGGTCGAGAAAGAAGTGATATTCCGTTCGCAGGCACAGCTTATTCAACGTCCAGAGCCCTTATCTGCAGCCAAGCAGGCCATTATCGATCAATTACTACCGCGTATTGACGGTGTGCAAATGGCTCGCGAGAGCAAATACATCATGCTGCACGCACCTGTGAAAGCACTCGAGCAGGTAGTGGAGCTACTCCCTGGAGCAGAGCGACCGACTGTGCTACCGCTAAATCACACCGATGAACTGGTGGCGGTACACGTGGTTAGTACTGAGAAACTGTTCTGGGAAACCATGGAAGAATTAAAGGAAATTGGTTGCAGCTCTATTTTAGTGTTGCCTATTGAGAAGATGATGGGGTAAGCCATGCGCGTATTTCAGTGGTCACAATTATCCGACCAACAACAAGCTGATGTGCTTGCGCGACCAGCACAGAACCAATCGGTTGAATTGCAGCAGCAAGTGGCAGCCATAATTAATGCGGTTGCCAGTGAAGGGGATGCCGCGGTATTGCGCTACACCCGTCAGTTTGATTGCGAAACATTAAGTGAGTTGCGCTACAGTGAGGCTGAAATTGCGGCGCAAGCGGGAAAACTTTCGACTGATGTGCAACAAGCGATTGATACGGCCTATGCGACCATTCGTGCGTTCCACTTGCAGCAGCAACCACAAGACATTCGCGTTGAAACCGCTCCGGGCGTTGTTTGTACGCAACGCTTCGACGCATTGAACGCTGTAGGTCTTTATATTCCCGGAGGTACCGCCGTATTGCCATCGACCGCGCTGATGTTAGGTGTACCGGCACAAATTGCGAATAACCCACGTCGTGTGCTCGTGAGCCCGCCAGATAAAAACGGCGAGCTTAGCCCTGCGCTGATGTATGTGGCGCAAAAATGTGGCATTACCGAAGTGTATCGATGTGGCGGTGCGCAAGCGATTGCAGCACTTGCAGTAGGAACCGAGAGTATTGCGCCTGTGGCAAAAATATTTGGCCCAGGGAATAGCTTTGTAACCGCAGCAAAACAGCAAGTGGCACAGCGTAATGGCGGTCCGGCCATTGATATGCCGGCGGGTCCTTCAGAGCTTCTAGTAATTGCCGATGACACGGCCAATCCTGCTTTTGTTGCAGCCGACTTATTATCGCAAGCCGAACACGGCGCTGATTCACAGGTTATCTTGGTCAGCCCAAGCGCGTCTCTCATTGAAGCCACGCAATCGGCTATCGAGCAGCAACTTGAAGTACTACCGCGATCTGCAACAGCACGTAAGGCGCTAGAACAAAGTGCGTTGATTCAAACTGAATCACTTGAACAGGCTTGCCAGATCAGCCAACGCTACGCGCCTGAGCACTTATCCGTGCAGCTGGATGATGCGGAACAGTATCTTCCACAACTGACGTTAGCTGGCTCTATTTTTATCGGCCACTACACCCCTGAGTCTGGCGGTGATTACGCCACCGGAACAAATCACGTGTTGCCGACATATGGCTTTGCGCGCAACTACAGTAGCCTAGGCCTGCTTGATTTTTATCGCCGCTACACCACTCAAACAGTTTCAAAACAGGGGTTAGCGCAACTGAGTAAAGCAATTATCACGCTGGCTGAAACGGAAGGTTTACGAGCACACGCTCGTGCCGTCAGCATTCGCTTGGAGAATCAATCATGACGTTAGCGGCAACTTTACAACGTGCACACTTAGCTGAGTTAACGCCGTACGCATCGGCACGTCGTAGCATGAGCGGAGGTGCGGTTTGGCTGAATGCCAATGAAGCGCCTGTCACGCCGGTTTTGGCGGAAACGGCAACACAGTTAAATCGTTATCCAAGCTTTCAAAGTGCGTCACTCAACCAAGCCTACGCGAACTATGCTCAAGTCAGCGCTGAGCAAGTGCTTAGCTGTCGGGGCAGCGACGAAGCGATTGATTTACTCATTCGCAGCTTCTGCGAGCCTGGGCAAGATGCCATCATGATCACTACGCCCACTTACGGTATGTACGCCATTAGCGCCCAAACCCAAGGGGCTGGTGTGGTTGATGTACCGCTAGTTAGCGCCGAAGACGGCACCTTGCAGTTGAATGTGGACGGCATGTTAGATGCGATGGCTTCGAACTCGCAACGCATCAAATTGGTCTTCGTTTGTAACCCGTCGAATCCGCTTGGCAACAACGTAAATTTAGTGGAACTAAAGCGACTGATTGAAAGCGTTGGCGATCAAGCTCTTGTGGTTGTGGACGAAGCCTATATTGAGTTTGCGGCACATGAATTAGCGACAAACAGAAACGTTCAAGCATTGAATGAAGTAAGCCAATGTCTTGCGAAGTATCCGCAGCTTGTGGTGATGCGGACCTTGTCAAAAGCGTTTGGCTTAGCGGCAATCCGCTGTGGCTTTGCGCTAGCCAATACAGATGTCATTGACGTACTACGTAAAGTGATTGCGCCCTACCCAATGCCACAGCCGTGCTTAGATATTGCTGAAAAAGCGCTATCTGCCGAGGGCATCGCGGCAATGCAGCAAGCGATTGCCGAAACCACTGCCCAGCGACTGGCGTTTATTGAAGCCATAGCCAATAAGCCTTGGGTGAAGAAGGTTTGGCCGAGCTGCACCAACTTTGTCTTACTGGATGTCGAAAATGCGGAACAACTCGTTGAGCAATGTCGTCTTAGTGGTGTCTTAATTCGTAATCAATCAGCCCAACGCGGACTAAACAACAGCGTCCGCGTCAGCATCGGAAGCGCAGCAGAGATGCAGCAGTTAATGGAGGTATTGCCATGAGTTCAAGCAGCCCACAGAGAATTTTATTTATCGATCGCGATGGCACGTTGGTTGAAGAGCCGCCAGTGGATAAGCAGTTAGATAGCATTGCGAAGTTAGTGTTTGAGCCGCAGGTGATTCCAACCTTGTTAGCGCTACAAAACAAAGGCTATCGTCTGGTGATGGTATCGAATCAAGACGGTTTAGGTACCGATAGCTTTCCGCAATCCGACTTTGATGCCCCGCATGATCTGATGATGGCAATTTTCAACTCACAAGGTGTGCAGTTTGACGATGTGTTGATTTGCCCGCACTTTGACGAAGACAACTGCTCGTGCCGCAAGCCGAAACTTGGCTTAGTGCGTGATTACCTGGTGCAAGGTAAAGTTGATTTCACCGACTCGTACGTTATTGGCGATCGCGATACCGACATGCAGCTTGCCGAAAACATGGGAATTCGGGGCATTCGTTATGACCGCACGAACAATACTTGGCAAGATATTGCGCACACATTGATTAACCAGCCGCGGATCGCTGAAGTTCAGCGGACAACTCGCGAGACCGATATCAAAGTGGCGGTAGATTTAGATAAATCCCAACCGATTCGCATTCGTACAGGTATTGGTTTTTTTGACCACATGCTCGAGCAAATCGCCACGCACGGTGGCTTCTCACTGGCACTTGAGGTAGCTGGCGACCTGCACATCGACGAACATCACACTGTTGAAGATACCGCACTAGCATTTGGTCAGGCATTGCGCCAAGCATTAGGTGATAAGCGTGGTATTGGCCGCTTTGGCTTTGCGTTGCCGATGGATGAATGCCGTGCAGAATGCTTGATTGATTTATCCGGGCGCCCTTACTTGCAGTGGAATGCAGAATTCAGTCGTGACAATGTTGGTGAGCTCTCTACCGAAATGGTGAGTCACTTTTTCCGCTCGTTGAGCGACGCGATGGCCATTTCGCTGCACTTAAGCACCACGGAGGGCAATGCGCACCACCAAGTGGAAAGCTTATTTAAAGTGTTTGGCCGTGCTTTGCGTCAGGCCATTGCTCGGGGTACGAGTGATGAACTGCCATCGAGTAAAGGAATGTTGGCATGACACAACAGAACTTAGTCATTGTTGACACTGCCTGCGCGAATTTAAGTTCGGTACGATTTGCTTTCGAACGGCTGGGGGTAACCCCAGACGTTACCGCCGATGCAGCTCGAATTGCCGCCGCTGACCGGGTAATTCTCCCCGGTGTTGGCACAGCACAAGCCGCCATGCGCAACTTACAGCGTCTCGAACTTGTCGAAACCTTGCAAAGCCTGCAGCAACCGGTGTTAGGTATTTGTTTAGGTATGCAATTGTTAACGGATTGGTCAGCCGAAGGCGAAGTGAATTGTTTAGGCGTGATTCCTGCACAAACCGTACGTTTGCAAGCGGGCGAGCTCCCCTTACCACACATGGGTTGGAATACGGTAAGCGCTGTTGGCGACAACCCGCTATTGCGCAATATGGATGCCGAAGCTTGGTTTTACTTTGTGCACAGCTTTGCCGTTGCGAAAGACGACTCGACTATCGCGCAATGCCGCTATGGTCAAGAATTTGCAGCCATGATTCGGCATAAGAACTATTTTGGTGCGCAATTTCATCCAGAACGCTCTGGCCAAGCTGGCGCTCAATTATTAAAAAACTTTTTGGAGTTAACTGATGCTGATACCCGCGCTTGATTTGATTAATGGCGAAGTTGTGCGCTTACAGCAAGGTGATTTCGCAAGGCAAACGACTTATTCAAGTAATCCGCTAACGCTTGTTGAAGCTTATGAAAAAGCGGGTGCCGAATGGTTACACTTAGTCGATTTAGATGGTGCGCGTGATACATCGCAACGCCAATTAGACTTGCTCAAAGGCATTACCGCACGTACCACCATGAACGTGCAAGTAGGCGGTGGTATCCGCAACCAAGCTGATCTTGAGCAACTTTATGCAGCTGGTGTGCAGCGTGCGGTTGTCGGTTCAGTCGCCGTGCGCGAACCAAAACTGGTACAGCAATGGCTGCAAGAATACGGCCCAGATGCCATTGTGCTGGCCTTAGACGTTCATATCGATAGCGATGGTGTGGCTTATGTTGCTACGCACGGCTGGCAGCAAACGTCGACCACAACGTTGACCGACCTCATTGATAGTTATTTACCCTATGGGCTTCGTCATGTGCTCTGCACTGATATAAGCCGCGATGGCATGTTAACTGGTACCAATGTTGCGCTCTATCAGCAACTCAAACAGCGCTATCCCCAACTACAATTACAGGCGTCAGGCGGCGTTGCCAGTTTAGATGATTTAGTGGCATTGCAGGCCATTCGTTGTGACTCAGTGATTCTCGGTAAGGCGTTGTTGACAGGAAAATTCACCTTAACGGAGGCATTACAATGCTGGCCAAACGCATAATACCATGCCTTGATGTTCGCAATGGCGAGGTGGTCAAAGGTGTTCAATTTCGCAACCACGAAGTCATCGGTGCCATTGAGCCATTAGCGGAGCGTTATGCTCAAGCCGGTGCTGACGAATTAGTATTTTATGACATCACCGCATCATCCGATGCTCGCGTTGTGGATAAATCATGGGTTGAGCGCATTGCGCGCTTAATCGATATTCCATTTACCGTTGCCGGTGGCATCAGTTCGATTACGCAAGCGCAAGAAATTCTAGCCATGGGCGCCGACAAAATATCAATCAACTCACCTGCCCTGCGCGATCCAAACCTGATCAACGCACTGGTTGAAGAATTTGGACAGCAGTGCATTGTGATAGGTATCGATAGTTTTTATAACGCAGAAACGAATGCCTACGAGGTCTATCAATTCACCGGTGATGAAACGCGTACCCAAAAAACCGCGTGGCAAACACGTGATTGGTTACGTGAGGTGATCGCTCGTGGTGCCGGTGAAATCGTCCTGAATTGTATGAATCAAGACGGCGTGCGCAAGGGATACGATATTGAGCAGCTGAAAATGTTGCGTGCCGATTGCCCGGTACCGTTAATCGCTTCGGGTGGCGCCGGTAGCATGGAACATTTTGAGCAAGTATTTAAACAAGCGGATGTTGACGGTGCGCTTGCCGCCTCGGTGTTTCATAAAGGAATGATCGAGATTAAAGCACTCAAGCAATCATTGCAGCGGGCAGGCATTGCCATTCGGCCGGTGTAAAGCCGCGACAGGGAGTAACTCATGCGAATTAATCAAACGAATATCGACATGGTCGATTTTGCCAAAGGTGACAACCTACTGCCTGCTATTGTGCAACATGCCTTAAGCGGCGAAGTACTGATGCAAGGCTATATGAACAGTGAGGCACTGCAGCAAACCTTAGCTAGCAACAAAGTGACATTCTATAGTCGCAGCAAACAACGATTGTGGACGAAAGGCGAAAGCTCTGGCAATACGCTCGAACTCGTTAGCGTTCACACCGACTGCGATCAGGATAGCCTATTGATACTGGTTAAACCGGCGGGCCCTACCTGTCATTTGGGCACTCGAAGCTGCTTTACCGATGCGCAATCACAGCCGATGCTGCAACGCTTAATGGATACCATCGAATCCCGCCGGGGCGCGCCGGTTGATAGTAGCTATACGGCTTCGTTATTTGCCGAAGGTGTTAAACGAGCGGCTCAAAAAGTTGGTGAGGAAGGTGTTGAAGTTGCGTTAGCCGCAGCGGCTGGCGATACCAAAGAACTCCTCAATGAAAGCGCAGACTTGCTCTATCATCTACTGGTGACATTAGCGGCCCGCGATTTATCCTTAAACGATGTGTTGGACGTGTTACATCAGCGGCATCAGTCGTGAGCCGCTGATTCTTCGGTAAAACGCGCTGCATGAGCCAGTTTATAACGGCGACTGACAACCAGCAGTCGCCAGCTTAACAGTACGGCTGCGCAACTTAAGCCCACAATAAAGCCTATCCACATACCAGCGGCACCCATTGGTGGCACAATCCAGTCAGTCAGCGACAAGATAATACCTAGGCTCAAACCAAACGGCCAATAGGATACAAACGTAATAAACATCACCACTTTGGTATCTTTGTAGCCACGCAACGTGCCCATCGCAATCGCCTGGAAGGTGTCAGATAGAGTAAAAATTGCCGCCAATCCCATAAGTGTCGCCGAGAGCTGAATCACTGCCTGGTCATCGGTGTATAAGCTGGCTAACCACGCCCCTGCAAGATACATAATTAATCCGTTTACGGCGGCAAATGTCATGCCATAAACCGTGGCTAACTTATGGCTTAACATCGCGTTCGCTGGGTTCCCTGCTCCCAACGCAAAACCAACCCGCAACGTCACCGCCATCGATAAGCTTAACGGCACCATATAAACTAATGATGAAATATTGAGAGCAATTTGATGACTGGCGACCACCGTGGCGCCAAGCGGAGCGATAACCAATGCGGCAGCGGCAAATAAACTCACTTCAAAAAACATCGACGTTGCAATCGGAAAACCAATGCGCACGATATACCAAATATCATCCCAGTTCGGCGCATGGAATGTCTTAAATATCTGTAGTTTCTTGAAACGCTCAACCACCGACACATAAACCAACATCCCAAACGCCATCACCCACAACACAATCGCCGTCGCCAAACCACAGCCGGCACCACCAAGGGCTGGCATGCCAAATTCACCATAAATAAAGATATAGTTGACTGGAATGTTGACCAACAGGCCAAGCACACCGATGACTAACGACGGAACGGTGTGTGATAAGCCTTCGCAAAAGTTGCGCAGTACCATATAAAGCACTAGCGCAGGAATGCCGAAGCTGACATAAAATAAGTAATCGAGCGTCACCCGGCGAAATTCATCTTCGACCGACATTGCGTTAAGAATAAGCGGCGCAGCCTGAATGACGGCAAAGCACAACACGCCGCCAATCAGTGCGGAGTAAATACCCTGTTGCACCATATTTGCGACTTTGTGGTGTTTCCCAGCTCCATCAAAATGGGAAATGATTGGCGCCAATGCTAACGCCAAACCCATGATAATTAACGTGGACGGCACCCAAATACTGCCGCCGACGGAAACAGCCGCAAGATCAGTGGCACTGACACGGCCCGCCATCAACGTATCAACAACGCTCATCAACATTTGCGTTAGTTGAGCGATCAAAATGGGGCCAGTGAGCCGAGCTAATTTAATTGACTCAGTCCACCAATGATTGGGTTGTTGCACTTCTTTACTCCTAGTCTGAGCCGAACAAGGCCCAGCCAGCGTCCAAGGTTTCGAGTAAACGGGTTAATTGCGAAGCGGTATTATACGCTCCTAAAGAGATTCTGACGACCGCTGGTAACTGCCATTGTTGCAATAATAATTGTGCACAGTGATGCCCAGCGCGCACGGCAATCTGATGTTGGTCGAGCCAGGCCGCAATATCAAAGGCTTGAAATACGTTGCTGTAAAAGGCCACGGTGGGTGTTGCCTGAGCTCCGCTCGGTAAGACGTTAAGCCACGAACGTTGCTGAAGCTCGCGAACTAGTTGTTGGCGCAACGTTGTCAGATGGGTCGCTGGTTTTTCCTCCTGCAACCAACTGACGGCGGCCGCTGCCGCCACCGCTGCCGCCGTATTGGGGCTACCCGCTTCAAACTTATGAATACCATCGATGAATTCTGCTTCAGTTGACGTCACGCGGTGCACAATGCCGCCACCAACATGAAACGGCGCCATGCTATCGCGCAGCGCATCGCTAAGATACATCACGGCACAGCCATTCACGCTATAAACTTTGTGCGTACTGAAAACTAAAGCATCACAATAAAGCTCCGTTGCTTGAATAGGTTTATGCGCAGCCGCCTGTGCGGCATCAACAATAGTCCATACACCCTGTGCTCGTGCGGCCTGCAATAGCGGCTTAATAGAAAACAAAGCTCCGGTAATATTGCTCGCGGCGGTGACACTCACTACCCGCGTACGCTCGTTGAGTAACGCTTGCCAGTCACCTAAGTCGCCGGTTTCCTGATCGATCGGAATGTAACGTAATGTGAGTTGATGGCGTTTCGCCAGCCGTTGCCAAGGCAAAATATTCGCATGATGCTCAGCGGTCGAGAGTAAGATTTCATCGCCAGCTTGCCAATGAACTGGCAATTGCGTCGCTAAACCGTTGAGTGCGGCAGTGGTAGATGGCAGCAATGCAACGTTTGCCGAGCTCGCGCCGATGAATGCAGCCAACGTCGATCGTGCCGATTCTAAAGCACTTGTTGCCGCTCGCCCAAGTTGATGACTGGCACGGTGAACATTCGCGTGATGCTGCTGGTAATAATCGATATACGCTTGCATGACAACGTCAGGCACCTGACAGGTGGCTGCGCTATCGAGGTAAATGAGCTGTGGGTGCTCACGTAATAAAGCAAACTGATTCATGCCACCACTTCGTACTCTTGCGTGACAAACGCAACAATTTCAGGGTTCACCAATTGCGCATGCGTTACTGGTCCCATGTGACCGCAATCTAGCGTTTTCTCTTTGGCATTTGGCATTACTTGCAGTAAATGATGCGCTACACAACGGGCACTTTCTTGAGTATGTTTGCCTTGTAATACCAGCACCGGCATATCGACGTGACGATAGTCAGATAATTTATGCGGTTCACCCATCAGAGCTGCAAAATCCTTTGTAACTTTACCTGCCTGCAGCACCATGCCTGCACGAATTCGATCGGGTAATGCGTCAAAATAGCCTGGCTGATTCCAGTAGTCGACAAAGGCACGCGTCGCCGCTTCAGCATCATGCTGATACATTTGCGCTGCTATTTTTTCAATCTCGATACGCGCCGGTTCATTCGCCTCAAGCACATGAAACGCCACCGGTTCAAATACAACCAACTCACGCACCGAAATCGGTTTTTCTAAGGCTATCTTCAATGCCAACGCGCCACCGTATGAGTGACCGACAACGGTAATGGGTTGTTGCCACTGCGCAGCAGCAACCGCTTCCAGAATACGCGGTAGCTCATCGGTAAACCGAAATGCCTCGGGCTCGATATCCTCAGCGGCTGGCGCTTTACCATAACCTAATAAGTCAACGGCCAAAATATCAAACTGGGCTTCCAACTGCGCGATCAATCCACGCCATTGGCCACTATTACTTTGCGAGCTGTGCAATAAAAGTAACGGTTTCTTTCCCGCTACCCCGAAGCGATGCACGCCAGGTAATGAGGTCATAACGAGCCACCAATGAATACGCCGATGACAAAACCTGCTTGCAACAGCAATACACCAAAGGTTCCGAGTACTCCCACTGTGCGCGCCCAAGAAGGTCCAACCGACATGGTAAGCCCTAAAGCGTGACATACCCGTGCCACAAAAAGTGCAGCGCCTAGTGCATGCAGAAGCATTGCTGAAGCACCTTGCAACTCCATCAAGATCAACAGAATTAATGACAATGGAACATACTCAGCAAAGTTACTATGAATGCGTACTGCTACTTTCAAATCTTGTGAGTCACCGGTGCCAATTCCTACACGGTCGCGCCAACGCAACCGAATAACATTTACCGAAAGTGCAACATAAAGCAGCGTCAATAAGCCTGCATACAACATGCTAATCGTTAACGTCATGTCCATGATTGTTATCCTTTTTATGAACCAATAATGTTGAACAAACAGTTAGTTTATACAAAAAAGCCCACACAAGGTGGGCTTTGGTAATTCTGAGATTAACGCGAAGCTTATTTCAACAAGCGACCGAGCTCGTTACTAATGTCTTCAACGTCACCCGTTCCATCAATTTTGTGGAATTGAACCTGACCTTGTTCAGCTAGTTTACGATAATATGCAACTAAAGGCTCGGTTTGTTCATGATAAATTGCTAAGCGCTTACGCACGGTTTCTTCTTTGTCGTCATCGCGAATCACGAGATCATCGCCCGTTTCATCATCCTTACCTTCCACTTTCGGTGGATTGTAAGTCACATGATACACGCGACCTGAGCCCGGATGCACACGGCGACCAGCCATACGTTCAACAATCACTTCATCCGGCACGTCAAATTCAAGTACCACGTCAACGTCGATACCTGCAGCGTGCATGCCGTCTGCTTGAGGAATTGTCCGCGGGAAACCATCAAGTAAAAAGCCATTTTGACAATCAGGCTGTGCCACGCGCTCTTTGACCAAGCCAATCATAATGTCGTCAGACACTAATTTGCCGGCATCCATAACCGCTTTGGCTTGTTTACCTAAGTCGGTACCATCCTTAATTGCAGCTCGTAACATATCACCTGTTGAGATTTGCGGAATCCCAAAAGTTTTCATTAAGAACTGCGCTTGTGTACCTTTCCCTGCGCCTGGCGCGCCCAACAGGATAATGCGCATGAACAACCTCTTTTACTTAATTTGTTTGATGCGGATAAGTTAAGGTCGAACTTTACCTTGCACCAACAGGCTTTACAAGTCCGAGCATTGCCGACTTTCGTCGGACAATGCTCATCCTAAAGCTATTTGCTGGAATTTTCCGCAACTTTGCCGCTTACTTGCTTATGCTTGCGTTAAATCGAGCATCAACTTGTTCATGCGAGCAACAAATTTAGCCGGATCTTTCAAGCTTCCCCGCTCGGCAAGTGTTGCTTGATCAAGCAATACGTGAGCCCACTCGCTGAAGCGACTGTCATCATCCAAAGCGACAATACGCTGAACCAAGGTATGTTCCGGGTTAATTTCAAAAATATACTTGGTTTCTGGTACTTTTTGACCGGCCGCTTCCATTAACTTCGCCATTTGCGTACTCATATCATTATCATCCGTAACGATACATGCCGGCGAGTCAGTCAAACGATGCGTTACACGTACCGATTTTACATTTTCGCCTAAGGCTTTCTCAAAGCGCTTCAATTGTTTCTTAAAGGCTTTTTCAGAAGCTTCGTGTTGCTTCTTCGTTTCGGCATCATCAAGTTCGCCAAGATCAAGGTCACCACGAGTTACTGACTGGAATGATTTTTCCTTGTACTCAGTCAAATGGCTCATCAACCACTCATCGATGCGCTCTGATAACAGCAATACTTCAATGCCCTTTTTGCGGAAAATCTCTAACGCTGGGTTATCACGCGCTGCTTCATAGCTATCGGCCACAATGTAGTAAATCTTCTCCTGCTTTTCCGGCATGCGCTCTATATAGGCATCCAAACTCACCTTGGCTTCACTGGTATCCTCATGTGTTGAGGCAAAACGCAGCAAGCTTGCAATAGTTTCTTGATTGCCATGATCTTCCGCTGGACCTTCTTTCAATACCGCGCCAAAAGTGTTCCAAAACTCTTGGTACTTCTCTGCGTCATCTTTAGCGAGCTTGCTCAGCATACTTAAGATTTTCTTAGTACTACCATTGCGCATTGAGCGAGTAATTTTGTTGTCCTGCAAAATTTCACGCGAAACGTTCAATGGCAGATCAGATGAATCCATCAGACCGCGTACAAAGCGCAGATACGTAGGCATTAATTGCTTGGCGTCATCCATAATGAATACGCGTTTTACATACAACTTAATACCATGCTGGTTTTCACGGTTCCATAAATCCCACGGGGCGCGTTTCGGAATGTAAAGTAGACTTGTATATTCTGAAGTACCTTCAACCTTATTGTGGCTCCACAACAAAGGCTCATCAAAATCGTGGGCTATGGTTTTGTAGAATTCCTTGTACTCGTCATCCGATATTTCCGATTTTTCACGAGTCCACAGCGCTTGACCGGAGTTAACCGCTTCCCAGCCATCTTGTTTGTCGTCGTCATCACGTTTCGGCATTTGCACAGGAATGCTTAAATGGTCAGAGTATTTTGTAATGATACTCTTCAGGCGCCACTCATCGAGATACTCATGCGCATCGTCGCGCAAATGCAAGATAATATCGGTACCGCGTTTTGCTTTTTCGATATCACGTAGCTCATATTCGCCTTCCCCACGCGAGAACCACTCAACGGCGGTATCAGAGCCTGCGGCACGGGTACGAACGGTTACACTATCAGCAACAATAAATGCTGAATAGAAGCCAACGCCAAACTGACCAATTAAACGACTATCTTTTGCTTGATCACCAGACAATTGGCTAAAGAAGTCGGCGGTACCCGATTTTGCGATAGTACCTAAGTTCGTCATCACTTCATCGCGCGTCATGCCAATACCGTTATCACTGATGGTAATGGTACCGGCATCTTTGTCAGCACTAACACGTACGAACAACTCAGCATCATCAGCGAGTAAGCTACTATCGCTTAACGCTTTAAAACGTAGCTTATCGGCAGCATCCGATGCATTCGATACGAGCTCGCGCAGAAAGATTTCTTTATTTGAATAAAGGGAATGAATCATTAAATGAAGCAATTGCTTCACTTCGGTTTGAAAACCGTGGGTTTCTGCTTGACGGGTCTCCGCCATAGTGATTTCTCCTACACTATCTTTCGATTAATCAACAATGATTAGATGGGTATAGGTGAAAGATGGGGATGGCGCTTCGCTTTTCAAGCGCCATTTTCAGTAATTTATTAACGTTAGTTGTGATCGATAACCTTACGACCACTAAAGGCATGCCCCAATGTCGCTTGATCAACATATTCAAGTTCGCCCCCCACTGGCACACCATGTGCAATGCGCGAAGTTCGAATATTCCGAGAACGCGCTAAATCGGCGATAAAGTGGGCAGTGGCCTCGCCTTCAACCGTTGGATTGGTCGCTAAAATAATTTCTTCAATCGCTTCTTGTTGCAACCGTTTTGCTAATACATCCAAACCGATATCTTCGGGGCCAATGCCATCCAACGGTGACAAATGCCCCATAAGCACAAAATAACAGCCTTGATACTGACCGGTCTGCTCTATAGCTAAAACGTCCGCAGGTGTCTCGACAATACACAGCAAACCGCTTTCACGACGCTTGGTATTGGCGCAAATAGCACACATCTGTTCTTCGGTAAGCGTGCGGCATTGATTACAATGCCCCACTTTCTCAACGGCTTCCGTTAATGCCTGCGCTAAGCGTAAGGCACCCTCTCGCTGCCGCTCTAACAAGTGAAACGTCATGCGCTGCGCACTCTTCGGGCCAACACCTGGTAATAACCGTAACGCTTGCACGAGCTCTTGTATTGCCGGACTAAGACGCATGCTTCACCCGTATTTAGAAAGGCATTTTAAAGCCTGGTGGTAAGTTCATACCGCCAGTGACTTCGGCCATTTTTTCCTTGCTGGTTTGCTCAACGCGACGCACCGCATCATTAATTGCCGCAGCAACAAGATCTTCAATCATCTCGCTGTCATCATCTTCAAACAAGCTTGGGTCAATGCTTACGCGACGAACATTATGGTTACCTAACATCGTCACTTTAACCATACCAGCACCGGCTTCGCCCGTTACTTCAAGGTTTGCGATTTCAGCCTGCGCCTTTTGCATACGCTCCTGCATTTGCTGCGCCTGCTTCATCATGTTGCCTAAACCACCACCTTTAAACATAAATACCTCTGTTTTCTATCATTAATCTGGTTTGACGGAATCAGCTTGTAGCTGGGCTCCAAATTCAGTTTCGAGTTGCTGAGCAATTGAGTCCGACGCTAATGTTTGCTGCGCTACACTCAATCGATGCGCATTAATGCGCTGCTGAATTTCAACCGGCGTCGCTGCCTCGCTATCGCCTACCAATATATCACGCAACGTCATATCAAATTGTGTCGCCATTGCTTCTTTAATGGTGACGACGGCCCCATCATTCAACAGGTAGGCCCAGTTTTTTCTCACCATTAAAACGTATTGATCGTGCTCTTTTTGCAACACGCTGTTACGCGCCAACTGCCGCGTTAAACCATGCAAATCAAGCGCATCGATCATCGCTGACCAGCGATCAATTTCTGCGGCCCGTTGCGTGCTATCGGTGATTTGCGCATCAATCTCAGGCATCTCAACAGGCTTGTCTTCCACTGGTTGAGTCGCTGGTCGAGCAGCTTCTTGAAGCTGCTCTTGAGGCGGTTCATGCTCAGTCTGTTGATTCAACTTGGTGTCAGCTTGTTCAACTGCAGATTGTTTCTGAGCAGGCTCGTTGGCAGTGTCACTCGGTGGTGTTACTTCACGATTTTTTTTTTGCGCCAATGCGCTACGTGTTGCTAACAGCGCCTGTAAATCACTTTGCGGGGTGGGCTCTTGCGTCCCTTCTGATTCCGGTTCATCAGCAACCGCATCATAATTTGCCGTATCCTGATGATTCGAATCATCTATCTGATGCACCGGCTCTGCTGGCATATCATCAGTCAAGGCCGATGGCGGCGGTGCTGTTGCCGTGACCGGCTTTACCTTGGTGACTATCTCCGCCGGCGTTTCTACTACCTCAAGATATTCTGGCCGAAATGCCATTAAGCGCAGCAACGTCATTTCGACACCACTACGAACATCACTCGCATAATTCAAATCACGACGACCTTGAACCAATATGTCGTAGAACACCTGTAATAACTCAGCTGGTAACTGCTGTGCTAAATGCTGCCCAGCTGGCTCTAAACCGGTGGCATGGGCGGTTTCTGGCACCGCTTTGTACAATGCCATCTGGTGAATAAGGTTTTGCAGCTCTGGCAATAATCCACTGAGGTCAGGTACTTGTCCCGCAACTTGCTCTAGCGTACTAAGCATTGTTTCCGCATCACCGCTCAACACATTTTGCATCAGGGTAATTAATTGGAAACTCGGAACACTGCCAAGCATTTGTTGCACGCCATGCATGCTTACCGCATGGTCGCCTTGCGCTATGGCTTGGTCCGTTAAACTTAAAGCATCACGCATACTGCCTTGCGCTGCTCGCGCCAACGCCTGTATTGCCGGCTCCTCAAAAGCGATATTCTCGGATTTGAGTACCTGCATTAAGTGGTTGGCAATTTCATCGCGCGACAACGCTTTCAAATTGAACTGCAAACAGCGCGATAGCACCGTAATAGGCAGTTTTTGCGGGTCAGTTGTCGCTAATAAAAATTTAACGTGCTCAGGCGGCTCTTCAAGCGTTTTTAACAAGGCATTGAAGCTGTGGCGCGATAACATGTGCACTTCGTCTATCAGATAGACCTTAAAGCGACCTTGCGTTGGTGCGTACTGCACGTTATCGAGTAATTCGCGCGTATCTTCAACTTTGGTTCGTGAAGCGGCATCGATTTCTAGAAGATCAACAAAGCGTCCCTGATCGATAGCCGTGCAGGCACTGCATTGACCGCACGGTTCCGCGGTGATTCCTTGCTCGCAATTGAGGCTTTTTGCAAGTATTCGAGCAATGGTTGTTTTACCAACACCTCGAGTACCGGTGAGTAACCAGGCATGATGCAATCGACCTGTTTGTAAGGCATTGAATAGCGGCTTCAACACATGTTGTTGCCCAACTACTTCGCCAAAATTTCGGGGTCGCCACTTACGTGCGAGAACTTGATAGCTCATGGCCAATATCTTCTCAATCTGTCGCTTCAGATAAGTAGCTAACTTACCTTAAAATGAGCACAGGGTATAGTATGGAATCTTGGCTTGTTGTAACCGCTGAGCACCTGGTAGATCTGCAAGCGTGATTATAAACGCGCATTCTACAATGGTCGCTTGCTGCTTTTTAAGCATTTCTACCGCGGCTAAAATAGTGCCGCCAGTAGCCAGTAAATCATCAACCACAACCACCTTATCAGCGGCGGTAATGTCGTCTGCGTGAAGCTCTAATTTGTCTTCACCGTATTCAAGCGCATAAGTTTGTGACACGGTTTTGCGTGGTAACTTGCCCGGCTTGCGCAACGGCACAAAGCCAATCCCCATCGCGTACGCTAACGCCGTAGCAAAAATAAAACCACGTGCTTCAATGCCAACAATTTTGGTAACGCCTAGTTCACGATAACGATCTGCAAGAACATTAATGGTTTGTCGAAATGCCTCACCATCAGCAAGTAACGGTGTGATATCACGAAATAATATGCCGGGCTTGGGGTAGTCCGGAATGGCTCGAATATAGCTTTCTATCTGCATTGATTATCTCAGGCAGTTGTTTGTTGCGGATTACCTGTTGTCGCAGCAAGATCATTGAGTAACCCCAATAAGCGTTGCGCTTCGACAGGTTTTGGCAAGCACAAGTTAGCACCGGCTTTGTCTGCCAGCGGTTGAACTTGCGCAGCGTCTTGTGTGGTCATCAAAATAATTGGCGTCTGTTGGTAGTGTTTCGACTGACGCAGATTTTTTATGAGCGCCAAGCCGTCCATTAATGGCATCTTGTGATCCACCAACACCACATCAAAATGCTGACTTTTAGAACGGTTTAAGCCGTCGAGGCCATCATTGGCACAGCTTACCGTAAACGGGCTTTGCTCAATAATCTGTAGCAATTGCTCCCGTGTCGCTGGTTTATCCTCAACCAGCAATAATTGAAGTGACATAATATGCCTATTTAAGTTAACAGCTTACGCTGAAAAGAACTTATACCAGGACAAAACCGCCGGTAACACTGGTACTGCAAGAAATACAATTACTGCAAGCCAGCCCATTTTTACGCCCGATTCATCTCGGAAGTTTTCATTATGCGCCATAAAATACATCCTCACTGACTAAAATTTGCGGTGCGGATCATACTTTAATTGCTGCTTGGGAACAACATGGCTCTTTGATAGAGTTCAGGAACCGTTGCGAGTAAGCCTTGATATAGTTGTTCCTTTGTAAACTGTGGCAGCTGACTCGATAAATAGTCGGCGGCTTCCGCCAAGGTGCTCGAAGAACACTGCAATAAGTAATCCACAAACAACATTGTAACCGCATTGAGTTGCAGAAATTTGACGTTAGATTCCAAATTTCCGTTCTGCATCTGATCAACCCGATAAACGGCTAAGTAGCATGGCTGATTGAGCGGTTCATTTGGTGTAACATCAGGTTGAATAGTATGTACTGGGTAGTCGAATGCATGCCACTGTAACGACGGATTAACTTGCCAACTTGATGCGTCTAATGCGACGTTTAGGGGCGGCTGAAAACATGCTGAATCATAGTGATATACTTCAAGTTCCATACGCTCGTACAAAGCAAGTTGGTAACTCCATTCTGGTAACCACGAGGCTTCATAAATTGCCAAAAATTCGGTGAATTCTGCACCGATTTCGGAAAATAATGGTGATTTAGAATGATGTTGAGCGATAAAAGATTGAAGAATCTCTCGCTCTTGTTCATTTGTAAACGTACTAAATAAAACTGGAAAGCCGCGAGTTATAAAACTCTCAATATTGTTATGAACCAAGCGTTGATATACTTTCAATCGGCGAGCCTCACCTTGTGGTGGTTCTGCCTGAAAAGGATCACGTAACCATCGTGACCATTGCTCCTGAATCCGTCGAAACTCACTCATACAAATTCTGTTTGTTGGGTTACTTTTTTCACGGCCTGCATTTCATCAAGCAACTCAGCCAACGGTGGAATATTAAAATCTCGCTCAAGTAGCACTGGGAACGGGCCATGATGCTGGTAGCTTACTTCCAACAAATCAAAGACTTCCGGCCGAATCGGAGCGCCATGCGTATCAATTAATAGGTCTTCGGCTTCTTCGAAATGACCTGCAATATGGCCATAATTAACTTTTTCTGAGGGGAGGCCTTTGATAAAGGCGACAGGATCGTAACCGTGATTGACGCTATTGACGAATACATTATTCACATCAAGTAGCAACTCACAATTTGATGTTGTTAAAACCTGATTTATAAACTCAAGTTCGCTCAGTTCAGTCGCAGCAGGCAAGTAATATGATACATTTTCTAATATGAGCGGTCTCTCAATTAGCTCCTGCACGCGCTTAACTCGCTGTGCCACATATTCTGCAGCTTCTTCGCTAAATGGGATAGGTAAAAGATCATAAAGATGGCCACCCGCCGAACAATAGCTTAAATGTTCGCTATATCGCTCAATGTTAAAGCGCTCTAGAAAATCTTTAACCTTTAAAATAAAAGCTTCATCGAGTGGATCAGGGCTACCAATCGATAACGAAAGGCCATGACAAAATAGAGGATATCTTTCACGTAGCAGATCAAGCTGGTACGTCGCTTCATAGCCACGTTCAATCCAGTTTTCTGGAGCTATCTCCCAAAAATCAACGACGGGATTCTTCTGCAAAACGTCAGACAAGAACTCCCGTCGTAATCCTAATCCAACTAGGCGCCGCACTTCCCTTCGCCGCATTTACCTTCACCACATTTGCCTTCTTTGGCTTTTTCATTCATGCGTTCTTTGGCTTTGTCATCCATTTTTTCCATGGCTTTATCGCCACCGCATTTGCCTTCGCCGCACTTCCCTTCGCCACATTTACCTTCTTTGTGTTTTTCGGCGTGTTCTTTGGCTTTATCACCACCACACTTACCTTCACCACATTTACCTTCGCCACACTTCCCTTCTTTGGCTTTCTTGGCATCTTTCTTACCACCACAACGCATTTCTTGTTGCTGTTGTTGCTCTTGCTGATAGCCACCTGGTAACTCGGTAAAACCAAATGGATTTGCTGACGCTGTTACACCGGCTGCACCGACTAATAATGCACCTACGGCTACCGAAACTGACTTTTTCATCGCTTTCATTGGTAGTTCCTCTTGTGTTGTTCTAGATCAATAGACTAGCACTTTTTTTAATTCGAAATATATTCTATAACAATAGTTCAGAACAAACAAAAAACCCCGCTAGACAGCGGGGTTTTACTTTATTTTTAACAGTGTACTGTATTCAGCTTACAGTGAAACGCCACGGTTTGAAGCTTTTTGACGAATATACTGTTCCCAGCTCGTCGCATTGCGACGCTGATCGCGATGCTTTTTGGCTTCTTGTACGTATTTTAATGCCTCACGGAAGTTATTTTCATAGAAATATGCTTCTGTTAATGACATATATACGCGACCTGGCTCAGCAATACCTTGGTCTAAAGCTTTCATGTAAGCGTCAGCCGCTTTCATGTACTCTTCACCACGAAGGTACGCGTTGCCTTGGCGACGGAAGAACTCAGCTTTTTCAGATTGAGATTCTTGCAAATTCGCCGACAGACCGTACATTTCAGCTGCACGAACATATTCACGAGCTTGTTCAAAGCTACTTGCCGCACTTTGATAGTTACGCGCAGTTTTCTCAATATCGCCAGCATCAAGATGCTTAACCATAAGAGTCGCTGCTTTGTATGGAATTTGCGAGTTCGCGTACAACTGGATCATTGCCTTAATTTGGCTTTCTTTATCCATGTAGCCCGCTAAATACGCAATCTCTAACGTTTGTAACGCTTTGTCGATGTTCTCAGTCAGCATATAAAGCATGCCTAACTGACTCCACCATACCTTTTCGGTAGGCAGTTTATTCAAACCGACTTCAAGTACTTTAATCGCTTCTTTGTACTGCTCTGTTTCGTAGAAGGCTGCAACTTTCAATACATATGGGTTTTTGTTTACTTCGCCTTCTGATTCAAACGCTTCAATCGCTAAATCAGCTGGACGAACAATTTTATCAAATTGCTTCAACTCGTAATACGCGTTAGCAATTCGCAAAAACACATCTGGATCAGCTTCACCAGTAAACTGTAACCATTTACCGTAATACGTTAACGCCGTACGGTATTCTTCAAGCTGCAACGCTAAGTCGGCAGAAAGCTTCAGCACCAATGCTTGGTCGGCATGACCCAAGATATCAGCATCAGCTGCGCGTTTAACCATATCAAACGCTTTTTCTTCCTGACCGTCTGCTGCATAGAGGTTACCTAGAAAACGATTCACGTAAGCTTTATCGAATTCACTACTTGGATTGATTTCAACCAAGATATCGATAGCACCCTTCGTGTCTTCTTCTTCAGTATACAAATCTAACGCAGTCATCAAACGACGACCCACGCGCTCGCTTACAGTTTGGTTACGGCGACTCTGTTTAGCAGCTTCGACTTGTTCAGCCGATGGCAAGTTGTAATTGATTTCTTGTGAGGCGGCAGGCGCTGAAGCGACTGCCATCACAGTACACAATACACTCGCACTAATTAATATTGTGAGTTTTTTGTGCATCATCTATTACTCCTGATCCAGCGAGAAGTCGAGCTGTACAGTCTGACCTGGCTGACGAACGGCTTTACCGTCAACAACCTTCGGCTTGTATTTCCAACGCAATAACGCACGACGAGCTTCCTGGTCAAATACACGGCGTGGTTCTGAGTTGATTACCTCAACATCAGTTACACCACCAGTTTCGTCGATTGTAAAGCGCAACTGCACCCAACCCTCAATACCATCACGTGCTGCGGCCGGCGGATATCGCGGGTTAATACGTACGATAGGCGTTGCTTCACCATCACGAACTGCTAAACCACCAGCGTTTAACCCTGTATCGGTACCACCAACATCTACGTCAAAACCAAGGTCGAGATTCATGCCATCTGAGTCTGAGGTATCAGGCTCGTTTGGCGGTGTCTCAGGCGGTTGCTCCGGTGGAGGCGGAGGCGGTGGTGGCGTACGGCGACGCTGATCCACATCCGAATCCGGTGGCGTTGTTACAAGTTCGATCGGTGCAGTCGGTGGTGGACCTTCGTTACGTCCCTCACCGCCGCTAATCAAAAAAGCCATGAAAGCGAACAGAAGGAACGTAGCTGCAGCACCTAATAGTATTGATACTATAAAGCGCACCATATTAATCGTCCTCTGCGGCTATGGATATCTTGTCAATACCCGCTTCCTTAATTTGATCCATGACTTTAACGACAACACCATGTTTGGCTTCTTCGTCCGCCTGAATCACTACGATATCAGTTGGCTGTTCTGCCAATAGACGTTCGATGTTCGCGCCTACACGCTCTACATCAACCATACGCTTGTCCATCCATACCTCGCCATTCGCACGAATCGCGATAAAGATGTTGGCAGAAGGTTTCTTCTCTGCCTGACTTGCTTCTGGCTTGTTCACGTCAATACCAGCTTCTTTTACGAAAGAGGTGGTTACGATGAAGAAGATCAACATGATGAATACGATGTCGAGCATCGGCGTCATATCGATCGCTGCATCTTCCTCTTCACGAAAACGTTTACGTGCCATAATTCTTCTCTCTTAATGATGTGGCAAACTGTCGACCAATTTTTCTTTCGCTCGACGCACCCGAGATTCTAGGCGAGAGGCGAAGAACATACCTGACAATGCTGCAACCATGCCCGCCATTGTCGGGATAGTCGCCATCGAAATACCCGATGCCATTAAGCGTGGGTTACCAGTACCTTGGACAGCCATGATTTCAAATACTGCAATCATACCCGTTACGGTACCTAGTAGTCCGATTAGAGGACAAATCGCTACGCAGGTTTTGATCAACAAAATACGCGCATTTAGTTTTTCGTTGGCTTCAGAAATCCATGCATCACGGATTTTGTGAGCGTACCATGAGGTGGTATCTTGCCGAGCGTCCCAATTGCTGATGATTTGCTTCTTCAGCTTAGGGAACACACCGGTTAGGAACCAATAACGCTCAATCATGAGAACCCACATGAGAAAGAGCGCCCCCATGACGACGTACAAGACGTCGCCACCGGTACCCAGAAAATCCCTGATAGATTCCCAGAGCTCCACCAGGTAGACCATAGGATTACTCCTTCTTCTCCGCGTGCGCGGCGACGATACCTGCAGCCTGTTCATCTAATACATGAACAATAGACTTCGCGCGTCCTGCCACAATCGCGTGCACAAGAATCAGTGGCAATGCAGCAATCAGACCCAATGCGGTGGTAACCAACGCCATTGAGATATCGCCTGCCATGATTTTCGGATCACCAGTACCAAACAAGGTAATTGATTGGAAGGTACCGATCATACCAACAACTGTACCCAAGAGACCTAACAATGGCGCGATAGCTGCTAAAATCTTGATGATGTTAACGCCGGCATCAATGCGTGGTGTTTCACGCAAGATTGCTTCGTCAAGTTTCAATTCAAGGTTCTCAGTATCAGCGGTTTTGTTCTCTTGATACACTTTCAAGATACGGCCAAGTGCGTTTTTGTCAGATGGATTCGCAGTATTTTTCAACTGTGCACGCATCTTCGCACTTTCTAAACCTAGCGTTACAAACTTGTAGATTGCGATTAAGAAACCAACAATAAGCGCAACAGTGATCACGTAACCAACTGTGCCACCTTGATGATAGCGCTCTTCAAGTGTTGCTTTTTGAGTTGCAAGGTTCAAAATTTGACCGCGAGCTGGGTCAATGTACAAACCTTCGTAACCAGACTCTGTACTTTCAAATGCTTCAACTGATGACAACACAAAGCCTTCTGGTTGACGACCCAGTGGCTGGATCTCTTCAGAGCTATCGTTGTAGTTGAAATATTCACCATTTGAAATCAGGTTGAATACACCGATACGAGTCACATCGCGGTTTTCAGTTGAACCGTCAAGCAAAGTTACATCGCTGTTGAAAGTTACAACTTTGCCAGATTCCTTCATTTCGGTTAACCATGCTAACCAAAGTTCTTCAAGCTCGGCAATAGTAGGAACTTCTTTTGCTTCAGCGATAGTTTCCAGCACGTCTTCACGACCTGGATACTGAGCGCTAACGATTGAAGTCGCGATACGACCAATCGTGTCGCCTGCTGCACCACGTGCAACACCAACGATTTCACCCAAAGTACCAAGAGCGTTTTGCAACTCCTGTTCTTTGTTTGCAAGTGAGATTTCGTTCTCAGCAAATTCAGCTTGGAGACGTTCGCCTCGAGATTTTTCATTAGCTAATTGACGTTTTGCGTCGTTCAACAAAGCTTGCTTGTCAGCACGCTCTGAGGTGAACTCGGCTTCACGTTGCGCATTAATGCGTTGTGACGCAGCACGGTTTTCTTTCACTAATTCAAGTAATTGATCTAGTGATTTCGCTTCATCTTGCGCGTAAGCAGAGCTCGCGCCAGCTGATAATGAGAATGCTGCTGCGACCAGCAAAGATTTCACTAGTTTGTTCATTCTGCACGCTCCGCTGCATAGATAGGCAGTTTAATCAGATCAGGTGCGGTTTGCTTCCGCGCCATACGAATCGCTTTGGTCAATGAGCTAAGGTAAGCGTCATCTAGAGCTTCCCACTCGCCCGATTCTTTGTTGTAAATCCAACCGTTTTTCAGGTCCAAAGATTGAGCCATCAAAGCAGCACGTCCTAAGTGGAAGAAGTCAACAGAGATTTCTTCACCTTCGAACTGCAACTTGCCTTCGTAGGCGATAAGACCAGCACCGTAGTCCATTTCAGCTTGATAAGCTTCAGTGATCTGACGGAATTGCTCAGAAGTCGTTACGTTTGAAGCACCCATGATTTCGCGTAAACGCTCAACACGGTCCAAACGGCGCTCTTTGTGAATTGGAAGATCCAGCTCCACAAACTGCTCCAAAGCGTCGATCATGTTGTACATCAATGGAACCACACCTTGCTTGGTTGCTTCGATGCCGTCGATCTGGCGCTGTAGAGAAGCCAGTGATGCATTTTGATCATCAACGAGACGCTGAACGTGATCATTGTAGACTTTTAGATTTTCGTATTCGTCTACAACGGCACGGTACTCATACAACAACTCTTGGCTCTGTTCGAACAAAGAATCGATTTTTTGCTGAGACCGTTTGTCAGCAGTGTGTGTTTTTGCTTCTTCGTTTTGCAACGTAGAAATGTCTTGGGCAGCTGCGCTAGCGCTACCTGCAATTGCGAACATCCCGATTAGGGCTGCAGCAACTTTGCTTTTATTGATTACTTTGGTCATAGTTCCCAACCAATTTGACTTAACTTTAAGCTCAACGACCTAATGCCGTCAGCCTCCCAGTTATTTGAGTGACGAAAAGAGTTTAATCAACACTTGCAGCTATTACCGATAGAAAGCCTACGGTAATAATGCATCAATACTCCCACGATCGACGCGACGATGTCAACAACGGATATAAGCTAAAATTCACACTAAATATAGATAAAATCTCGTTTACAGCATCTTAACAGTTGTGAATAAAAGCGGTGTTTAATTGCATAATTACCCGCATCCTTTTGACCACAAAATCTTTCATTTTTGAAAGCCGTCCACTTGGGTTAGACTCACATAAACGCCTTTTATTCAATTTTTAGTAAAAAATAGGCTTTGTATGTCGAACCAAACAGTAATTTCTATGACACTTCGAAGTCGATTAGAGCAAGAAATCGATACCTTAGAACAACGCATTACGCGCTTGAATATCCATGAAGATAATTTTACAGATTGGTTTGATGCCCAGCTGTTCAGCCAGGATGCCAACCAGCCACTCGACTATATTCGGGAGCTTCGGCAAAACCTTATTAGCCTCGTTAACGCAACAACCACCAGCCGAAGCCAGTGGTTGTCTGAACGTATTGCGCACCAATTAGGCGCGTTGCATCAAGCAGTTCGGTGGGCAGAGCAAGGTAGGTAACTTAATCGTCGTGTCGAAAATAGAACCCAAGCGCCTGCCGAACCGCGCTTGGAAGCTCCGGTAATGCGCTTTTCGGTAGTAAGTAAGTCGCCATCGCAAAAAAGTCTTTAAAGACTCTATTTTGCTCGGTAGTGCGGCGCAAATAATCATGCCCCGACGAACCACCAGTTCCGATTTTCGTGCCGAGCATGCGTTGCACCATCATTGCATGTTTATAACGCCAAATTGTAAGCTTCTCATCCATCTCGGCTAATGACGTAATCACTTGATGAGCAAGATGAAATGCCGGTTCTTCGCGATATTGTGTAATAAATAACGCGCTCAACATTGCCCGCTGCGATAAGCGCACTCGGTTATCTTCCTGTAACGATTTATAACGTTCGTTATCAAATAACGCCGAAAAGTTGTCCCGATTCAGCTGTAAACTCGCCAATTCTGTTTCTAATTGACCGTCGTCAGCGGCATTCTGGCGAATAATTTCTTCATCTCGATCCAGTGAATTTTGCACAGCCTGCTGATAAACATCCCAAAAACTAAAATCGTCAAACTGTAAAAACGGCATTCGAGCTAACCATTGATCAACACAATCAAATAGACTCGGGTGCGTTTCTAATTCCTCTAAGTAGACCCGATGTTCCTCACTGAGGCGGTTGTAGAACGATTGCTGATCAAAAGCGATACGCGTATCACGCGTTAATCCCAATATTATCTCAAGCTCTTTGAATTGAATGCTTTGAAAACCGGAGGCTGGAACCAAATAATCGCGAAACTCTAAAAATTCCTGTGGCGTCATCGTTTCGATAACGCCAACTTGATCATTCATCAAGTCTTGAATCGTCAGCACGCGGCGCAGGCGATGGGCAACCAATTGTAACGCTCGATCATCAAGTTGCTCGGCACGAAACTCTTTATAAATAGCACGCAGTTCATGCAGAACTTGCTTAAACCAAAGCTCATACACCTGGTGCACAATAATAAATAGCATCTCATCATGCGCTTCAGGCCCATACTGTTTGCTGTGTGGTTGTTGCGAATCTAGGAGTTTATCAAGTTGCAGGTAGTCGCCGTAATAAACCGGCTTCACATTCTTCGGCATGTCATCCTCGTTATAAAAGCAAAAGCGATATTAGATACTGGATATTAGATATTAGAAACACAAGTTTTAACTGGTCTAATATCCAATATCAAATAGCTAATATCGCTCTTGATCTTCGAAGATTGGGTGGCGACCTCACCAGCCAGCACCCCGGCACCCACATCCCTGACTACGGCTGCTCCCTTCCGGGCCTGACCGGGTTCGCCAGTTCGTGTTGCGGGGGGACCAATGAGGTCACCATAACGGCGGGCATTATCCCTCAAAGCCAGTGCACTCGCAAGGCAAGTACAGCTGACTGCTGAGAAATTAAGCACTTTTGACTATTTCTTCTTATTTAGGCGGTCTTTAATCGCTTGGCGAGCGGCTTCAGAGCTAAGAGCACGAGCAAATATCTTTGCTTCACGCTCAATTCTATCTGCAACCGGTTCAGCGGGTTGTTTAATTAACTTTTTCGCGGCGCGTAAGCCACCATGTGGCTTGTTGGCTAACGCAGAAGCTACCTGTTCAAGCGTATCTTGTAGCTCATCTGGCGCAACGACTTTGTTCACTAATCCATAGCTTAATGCAGCGTGCGCATCAAAATTATCACCAAGCAACAGCAACTCTGAGGCCTTTAAGTGACCACA
Source organism: Pseudidiomarina marina (assembly GCF_044807045.1). Lineage (NCBI taxonomy): Bacteria > Pseudomonadati > Pseudomonadota > Gammaproteobacteria > Alteromonadales > Idiomarinaceae > Pseudidiomarina > Pseudidiomarina marina. Next base: position 1,985,461 of record NZ_CP085233.1, read on the forward strand.
TTGCTGCGGCAGCAATAAGCTTGATGCTGCTTCTGGGACTAAACCTAGGTTAATAAATGGCAACGCGAATACAGCATCGTTACTGGCATAGACTAAATCGCAATGTAGCAATATGGTTGTACCAATGCCAATTGCCAAGCCATTAACGCCAGCTACTAACGGCACGCTGAGTCGACTTAAGGTGTAGAGAAACTCAAATGGCGGCGCGCTATCGTCTAAATCTTCAATCGCCAAGAAGTCATTTAGGTCATTACCAGCGGTAAAGCTGTCGCCCTCGCCGGTCAACACAACAGCCGCAATTTTACTATCACGGTCAGCAGCCTGCAGAGCTGAACTTAACGCCGTATACATGTCCTGTGTTAACGCATTCTTTTTTTCTGGACGCGCCAGCGTCAACCAAAGTACGTTATGCCGAACTTCCTCTTTAACGAAATTACTCATCGCCACGTTTTTCCCAAGCAGCTTTGGTGCCTTCGTACAACGGTAAGATTAAGTCGAGTGCTGTTTTGCCGTTGCTTGGCAGCGTTTCATTGTTATCGCGAATAGGCGTTACCCGTTGACCCCACTTAATAATTCCCGCGCCACAGGTTAAACCACCACCAAATACCGCAGAGACAATCGTATCGCCCGGCTTCACAATCCCCTGCTCTACCGCTTCACAGAACGCAATTGGTAATGTTGCTGACGACGTGTTGCCATATTTTTGAATGTTAATGACAGTTTTCTCTTCCGGTACTTTGCACATTTTCGCCAGATAATCGATCAAGCGCTTATTCGCTTGGTGCGGAATAAGTGAGTCAATGTCATCAGTGGTCAAGCCGGTTTCTGCAAAAACTTTCTCGACAGCGGTGTTCATGCCTTTTACCGCTCTTTTGAAAATCTCTTGGCCGATGAAGTTAAACGGCATGATGCCGTCAAAACCAAATCGGTCAAAACTCATACCAAACTCGAGCGCTAGTACATCGCGTGCATCGGCATCACAGGTGACATGCGAGGCTAATAAACCGCTTTCGACATCACTCGCTTCCAGAATCATGGCACCTGCACCATCACCAAACAGTACGGCGCTTTCCCGTTTCGTCCAATCTAATATTCGCGTTAGACGCTCGGCACCAATAATTAACACCTTTTTATGCGCACCAGTTCGAATTGCTTGTGTCGCGTAATGCATACCGTATAGAAAGCTACTGCATGCGGCGTTTAAATCAAACGCGGCAGCAGTTTTGTTACCTAAGTCACGTTGCACCGCTGAAGCGACGTTCGGAATAATTTCATCTGGTGTACAAGTACCAACCAAAATCAGATCAAGCTCTTCGGCATCTAAGCCTGCAGCCGCAAGCGCATTTCGCGCTGCCACGGTCGCCATTTTTGAAGTACCAACAGCACTTACTCGGCGCTCTTCGATACCGGTACGTGTGCGAATCCATTCATCTGAGGTATCTAAAAATGTCGCCAAATCATCATTGGTCATCACAGCTGGCGGCAAACATTTTCCCCAACCGGTAATTTCTGCGTATTTTTTCACGAGTTAAAACCTATATAGTCATCTGTCGTTTTTCGCTATCATAGCACGAATGTTACCGAGTGAAATGTCCGACCATTGATAACGGCGTTATTCGTTACTCGTCCGTTCACTTCGTTCACTGTTCGTGCGCGCTTCGCGCTGTTCGAATAGCGAAGCGGACGAACAGCGAAGCGTACGAGTAACGAATAACGAATAACGATTAACGAATTAAGAGCTTATGACCTTACTAACAAGTGCCGCTGGCACATGGCAACTTCAGCGCTATCCAGTCCGTTCCCATGACACCTTGCAAGCATGGGAAGCTGCGGATGAATTACTGCACGAATTAATTGTTGAACGTGACGATCAACGGCCATTATTAATTAATGATCAATGGGGCGCGCTTCTGATGCCATTTGCAGGGCTTGATGTTGCAAGCCAAAGCGACTCGTATGTTAGCCATTGTGGATGGCGACACAATCTTGAGCTGAATCAGTTACCCGATACGTTAACAGCGCTTGCGCCGCTTGAGTCGCTCCCTGATGATCGCGATGTCGTGTATTTAAAAATTCCGAAGAGCCTGAGTTTATTAGAATTCCAGTTAGCGAAGCTTGCGGCAGAGCTGCCTGCTGGCACACCAATTTTTGCGGCGGCAAAAAGTAAGCTTCTCACTCCGGCAGTACGTGACTTATTTGCGCAATACTGTGAAACGATCGAGGTTTCGCTCATTCGTAGAAAATGTCGCACCATTCGCGCGATAACCCGCTCAATTGCGCTTGATCAGGCGCGTTTCATGAGCTCCTGGGAAGTGCCTGAATTTAACCTGACGCTGCACCATCATGCCGGTGTATTTGCGCGCAATCAGCTCGATATTGGCGCCCGCTTTATGCTTGATAACATGCCACCCACAGGGGCGGAACAAGTCATCGATTTAGGCTGCGGAAATGGAGTACTCGGGTTGTACTATGCGCGGTTATCTCCGAATAGTGAGGTCACCTTTGTCGATGAATCCTATTTAGCTATTGCATCCACTCATCGCAATATTGTCAGCAACTTGCCGGCATCTCAATTATCGCAATATGACTCCCACGTTGATGATTGCTTGGCTCACAGGGCAAGCGAGAGCGCCGACTTAATTCTCTGTAATCCGCCGTTTCATCAAGAACACGCAGTTACTGAGCATATCGCACGACAAATGTTCAGAGATAGTCGGCGAGTTTTACGTAAAAATGGCGAGTTATGGGTAGTGGCGAATCGTCATCTACCGTATTATCAACCGTTGAAACGTTTATTTAAGTCGGTGCACCAAATTGCACAAAACAGTAAATTCGTTATTTTTCAAGCACGAGGATGATTATGCGTTATCTGCTTTTAACCGTCGTCATATTCTTCAGCAGTATGAGTTCTGCAGAACAAATTCAACCTGATAACTTGTTTCCCAAAGTGAAATTCATTACCACTGAGGGTGATATTGTCGTCGAGCTTGATCGTGCTAAAGCGCCCATCACAGTAGAAAACTTTTTGATGTACGTACAAGCAGGCAGTTATAACAACACCATATTCCACCGCATTATTCCGGGGTTCGTTGTGCAAGGCGGCGGCTATGATGAAAACTTCGAAGCTAAAACCATGTTTGATCCTATTTTCAATGAATCAGGTAACGGTAAACTCAATAACTACGGCACCATAGCAATGGCGCGCACATCCGATCCGCATTCGGCGACACGACAGTTTTATTTCAACATGAACGATAACGAATCATTAAACCCGTCAAGCAAAGGGTGGGGCTACGCGGTGTTCGGATGGGTTGTTTCTGGCGAAGACGTTCTCGACAAACTCGCAAGCGTCGAAACTGAGTTTTATCACGAGCAAACGGGTTGGCCAAACGTGCCGAAGCAGCCGCCAGTATTGAAAAAGATTGAAGTTGTACCTCAGCAGTGAGTTATTCAAATTCAGCACCTTGGTACGCAGATCTCGCGGTATATCGTGAGCCCCGAGTTTGGGTAATCTTTGGCTTTGGCGTAATCAGTGGCTTTCCGTGGGTGCTGATTGGCTCCATGTTGTCAGCTTGGTTACAGGAAGTCGGTGTTGATCGTTCTGCTATCGGTTTATTTGGTGTCGTGTTCGTCGCCTACTCTATCAACGCGTTATGGTCACCACTGATCGATCGCGTCAAAATACCTCTATTGAATCGCTGGTTCGGGCAACGCCGCGCGTGGATAATTCTGTGCCTAAGTGGCATCTTGCTGGCTACTATCGTTCTCACGCAAATTAATGTTGTTGAGCACTTATGGTGGGTTGCGTTTGCGGCACTAATCATCGCAATATTTTCAGCTACGCAAGATATTGCCATTGATGCATTTCGCATCGAGACCTTCGGTCCGCATGAAGCTCGTCTGCAATCAGCCGGTGCGGCGATGGCTACAGCAGGCTGGTGGAGTGGCTACAGTGGGCTTGGCGCTATTCCTTTTTTCCTTGTCGATGGTACCAGTCTATTCTGGGAAGATGCCTATTTTGTATTGTGCTTTGTGATAGTTGTTCAGCTACTTTTTGTTATAGCCGTAAGAGAATCGATTCGTTATCGCCCCGCAATACCAACTTTTAATCATTGGCTCGATTGGTTACGTAATACGCTGGTTGACCCCATCACTGAATTTTTTAAACGAAATGGCTGGCAACTCGCAGTTGGTATGCTGTCATTTATTTTTCTGTTTAAAATTGGCGAAGCTTTTCTTGGCCGTATGTCGATTGTCTTTTACAAAGAAGTCGGCTTTAGCAACGACGACATTGCGGTGTATTCAAAGATGGTTAACTGGTGGGTCACTATCATTTTCGCCATTCTCGGCAGTTTCGTAAACTTGCGTTTAGGGATCGTTCGAGGACTCATGCTTGGTGGTATCGCGATGGCCGCATCGAATTTGATGTTCGCTTGGATTGCCGGCGTTGGCCCCAATACGAACTTGTTCCTTGCCGCGGTGATAATTGATGGTTTTACGGCGGCGTGGTCTACCGTCGCATTTGTCGCTTTTATTAGCTTGTTGGCGAATCGTGCTTTTACCGCCACCCAATATGCTTTATTTGCGTCGCTTGGTAATTTGGGGCGTACCCTGCTCTCATCGTACAGTGGATACGTTGTCAACTGGCTAGACGGAAACTGGCAGTTATTCTTTATTCTTACGGCGGTTATGGTTCTGCCAAGTCTGTTTATTTTATTCGCGCTTCGGAAATCACTCATGCGCTTAGAACATAATTATCATCGGGAGCTCGAATAAATGCACTGGTTAGTTGTGGGAACAGGCGCTGTTGGTAGTTTAATGGCTGTGAACTTGCGTCGCATTGGCGAACATGTCTCGATAAAACCTCGCGTGACTGCAGCACCAAATACGATTGAAATTATTCATGCAGCGCATAATCTCGAGTTTGGTGTACAACAGTTTCCGATTGAGCAACCCACCCAAATTTTTGCAGCGATCAAAGCCTACGACGTCGCTCATTTTCTAGATGAATTAAAGCAGGCTCCATTGCCAGAGGGCTCGTCCGTTATCTTGAGCTACAACGGCATGCTAGAGAACGAGAATAGCATTATGCCGGCGAGCGCTTTGCATTGGGTGACAACACACGGGGCATACAAGAATGGCAACGAAGTGGTTCATGCCGGACTTGGAGAAAGTTGGCTCGGTTGGGCACGTGTGGAACATGCTTCAAGTAGTCGACCCGCTGAGCTATTTAGCGTTTTGAATAATGCTTTACCGCTTCTGAACTGGAGTCCCGCCATCAATCAACGTCGTTGGTATAAACTTGCCATTAACTGTTTAATCAATCCGTTCACAGTCATTCATAATTGCCGCAATGGCGAACTAATACAGCACAACATTGCCGACCAACAACATCAAGTTGCCGAAGAGATTTGTTGGTTAGCGGAACATCAAGGTATTCAATTAAACGCTGATAATTTAGTTGAAAGTGCTAAACGCGTGATTAAAAATACCGCGAACAACTACTCCTCCATGCTCATGGATGTACGCCAGCAACGCCGCACCGAAATTGACTATTTGAATGGTTTCATCGCTCGCCAAAGCACTGCCGCTGGAACCGAAGCGCCAGCGAATGAAGCTCTGTGGCGCCGCGTTCTAGAACTCTCGGTGTAATTATTCGTTACCGCCAGCTTGTTCATCTTCGATAAAATCGACAACCTCAAGCCCGAATCCTGAAAGCGCCGAGTAGCGTTTCGGTGAACTCATGAGGTGCATATGATGAACACCTAAGTCAGCCAAAATTTGCGAACCGATACCAACGTTACGCGAGGCATTTGAAGCGGCTGCAGTTGGTTTCGCTTCGCCGCGATCTTCTGCGGCAAAGCTCATCACCTGCTCTAAAATATGTTGTGGACTCTGTTGACGACCAATCACTACTAAAACACCGTCATTTTGACCGATGTATTCCATTGCGTGCCCTAATGGCCAGCTGCGCTTCGCAGCGCGTTGTGTAGCAAACAGATCATTAAAGGTATCTTGTAAATGAACACGAACATTCACCGGTTTATCAGGATCAATCGCACCATGTACTAGCGCATAATGTACTTGCTTATCAATAGTATCTTGATAGGTAATAAGCTCAAACTCACCGTATGCGGTTGGTAACTTGCAATGCGCTTTGCGCTCGACGGTTTTCTCTTTAAGCGAGCGGTATTCAATTAAATCGGCAATCGTACCAATTTTCAAATCATGTTCGGCAGCGAACTTCTCGAGATCAGGACGACGTGCCATGGTGCCATCTTCATTGAGAATTTCGACAATAACAGCCGCTGGTTCGAATCCCGCTAAACGCGCAAGATCACAGCCCGCCTCAGTATGACCGGCACGGTTCAATACCCCACCCGACTTCGCTTTCAATGGAAATATGTGGCCAGGCATTACTAAATCGGCTGGTTGCGCATCTTTTGCCACCGCAGCTTGCACCGTACGCGCTCTATCGGCCGCTGAAATTCCAGTGGTAACGCCCTCGGCGGCTTCAATAGAAACTGTAAAATTTGTGGCATAGGGTGAGTTGTTTTGATCAACCATCAACGGTAAGCGTAATTGCTTGCAACGCTCTTCGGTTAGAGTGAGACAAATCAGACCGCGTCCATAGCGCGCCATGAAATTAATTGCTGCCGGTGTGACACATTCGGCAGCAAGAATCAGATCGCCTTCATTCTCGCGATCTTCATCATCCATCAAGATCACCATTTTGCCTTGACGAATATCTTCAATGATTTCTGCAGCACTGTTTAAACGAGTCACGACGTTAAGTCTCCTCTCACCCGGCGCGGAACGGCGATAATTCGAATATCATCCGCAACCTGACGAACATCTTTTAAAGTTAGTTCTGGCACCTGACTCATATGAGCAAATGCCGGCAAATTCAATAATCCGTGGCCACTATGGCCAATTAATTTTGGTGCCAGATAAAGCACCAATTCATCAACTAATTCAGCGGTTAATAACGCGCCGGCCAGCTGTGCACCGCATTCGGTCCAAACCGAGTTGATTTGCTTCTCCGCCAGTTCATGCATCAATTGCGTTAAATCGACGTGCTGCATATTTGTGCGAGCAACGATTATGCATTCAACATGCGCGGGCCAATCGCGTTCGACTGCCGTCGCGGGCGTGTCGGGTGCATGAACCAGAATAATTGGGAACGGCTCTTTAAATATGGCCTCTTGCCCCGTTAACAACCCCTGCGAATCAATAATTACACGTGTCGGTTGTCGTTCAGCTTGCGGATGACGAGCGGTTAAAATCGCGTTATCCGCCAACACTGTTTTTGCAGTACTCAAAATGGCACTACTTTGAGCGCGCCAACGGTGCACATCACGACGTGAATCCGTGCCGCTTATCCACTGACTTTCACCATTTGATAATGCCGTACGACCATCGAGGCTTGCCGCCATTTTCACGCGTAGCCACGGCCGCTTGCGTTGCATTCGTGCCACGAAGCCGTTGTTAAGCGCCAACGCTTGCTGTTCAAGAATACCAACCAGCACTTCAATGCCATTCGTACGCAGGCGTTCAATACCCTCGCCGCTAACCAGCGGGTTCGGATCTTTCATCGCCACCACCACGGTCGCTACATTAGCCTTAATCAATGCATCGGCACATGGTGGCGTGCGACCAAAGTGGCTACACGGCTCGAGTGTCACATAGACAGTCGACCCTTTAGCCAACGCTCCCGCTTCACGAAGTGCAAATACCTCAGCGTGGGGTTCACCCGCTCGCTGATGCCAGCCTTCGCCCACAATCTTGCCATCAGCAACCACGACACAACCAACCATTGGGTTGGGCGCCGTTGAAAAACGCCCCTGAGCGGCAAGCTCAAGGGCGCGTTGCATAAAACGTTGGTGACAAGCCTGTGGATCAGTCATTGAGCCGTGCTATCTCCTCGCCAAACTCACGAATATCGTCAAATGCACGATAAACCGAAGCAAAACGAATATACGCAACCTTATCGAGTGCTTTTAGATTTTCCATCACGAGTCCACCGATGACTTGGCTCGTGATTTCGCGCTCTCCGGTAGCACGCAGAGACGATTTCACATTTTGAATCGCCTGCTCCATGGCTTCCAAGCTTACTGGGCGTTTTTCCAACGCTCGTAGTAAACCATTACGTAGCTTGTCCTCGTTAAATGGCTCACGAGTACCGTCTGATTTAATTACGCGCGGCATGATTAGCTCTGCCGTTTCAAACGTCGTAAAGCGCTCTTTGCACTCTGTGCACTCACGGCGGCGGCGCACGGAAGCGCCGTCTGCCACCAAGCGCGAATCAATCACTTTGGTATCTTGCGTGCCACAAAAAGGACAATGCATACGCTCGTTCCTTAATTCATTTAATTATAAACAGGAAACTGTTTACACAATACTTTCACTTGCTCACGAACTTGCTCAATTACGCTTTCGTCATTGATGTTATCAAGTACGTCACAAATCCAGTTTGCTACTTGCTCTGCTTCGGCTTGCTTGAAGCCGCGACGAGTAATTGCTGGCGTACCGAGGCGCAAACCAGAGGTAACAAACGGTGAGCGCGGATCATTCGGAACCGAGTTCTTATTCACGGTGATATAAGCGCGGCCAAGCGCAGCATCCGCATCTTTACCAGTAATATCTTTATCAATCAGGTCGACTAAGAACAAGTGGTTCTTGGTACCGCCTGAAACAATCTTGTAGCCACGCGATTGCATCACTTTAACCATCGTGTTTGCGTTGTCCAACACTTGTTGCTGGTACGCTTTAAACTCTGGCTCCATCGCTTCCTTAAATGCCACAGCTTTAGCCGCGATGACATGACACAACGGACCGCCTTGACTACCAGGAAATACGCCACTGTTTAATTTCTTATGCAGCTCTTCATCGTCTTTACCCGACAAAATCAATCCGCTACGTGGGCCAGCTAAGGTTTTGTGCGTGGTGGTAGTGACCACGTCAGCAAATGGCACTGGGTTTGGATATAAGCCAGCTGCCACTAAGCCAGCAACGTGTGCCATATCGACTAACAAATAAGCACCAACTTCATCGGCAATTTCACGGAATTTTGCCCAATCGACAACACCGGAATAAGCAGAGAAGCCCGCAACAATCATTTTTGGTTTGTGCTCAAGTGCTAGCTCGCGCACTTCCGCGTAGTTGATTTCACCGGTCGCTTCGTCCAAACCATACTGCACGGCGTTATACAATTTACCTGAGAAGTTGACATGTGAGCCGTGGGTCAAGTGACCACCGTGGGCCAAGCTCATACCAAGAACAGTATCGCCTGCATTCAATAATGCTAAAAATACCGCTGAGTTTGCTTGTGAACCAGCGTGCGGCTGTACGTTCGCGTACTTCGCGCCAAACAATTTTTTCGCACGCTCAATGGCTAAATCTTCCACTGCGTCGACGTATTCACAACCGCCATAATAACGCTTGTGCGGGTAACCTTCGGCATATTTGTTCGTCAGTTGCGAGCCCTGTGCTTCAAGTACACGCGGACTGGTGTAGTTTTCTGAAGCGATGAGTTCAATATGCTCTTCTTGGCGTTGAACTTCGCCAGTCATTGCCTGCCATAAATCTGCATCGTAGTCGGCAATATTCATTTCATGTTTTAACATCGGGGCTCCTGACTTAACAAACTGTCGAACGAAAATAAGTGGCGCCTAGTTTACCAATATACTTGGGTTAGCGCCAACTTAAGGGTTAAAATAAACAATTACGTTTTTTGCTTATACATATCGCCTCAAAAAGGAACGCATGCTGTTATGGCACAATATATTTATTCCATGTCGCGGGTCAGTAAAGTCGTCCCGCCGAAAAAGACGATTTTAAAAGATATCTCCTTATCGTTCTTCCCAGGCGCCAAAATTGGTGTGCTTGGCTTGAACGGTGCGGGTAAATCGACGTTGCTACGCATCATGGCGGGCGTTGATAAAGAATACGAAGGTGAAGCACGTCCACTGGCTGGCATTCAAATTGGTTATTTACCACAAGAGCCGCAACTTGATGAAGACAAAACCGTACGCGAAACGGTTGAAGAAGCAGTTGCGGATGTGAAGAACGCACTAGCCGAACTCGATCAAGTGTATGCTGCCTATGCGGATGAAAATGCAGACTTTGACGCACTGGCAAAAAAACAAGGTCAGCTTGAAGCGATTATCCAAGCGAAAGACGGTCACAACATCGAGAACATGCTTGAGCGTGCCGCTGATTCACTGCGTTTGCCACCTTGGGATACGAAAATCAAAGTACTCTCGGGTGGTGAGCGCCGTCGTGTCGCCATTTGCCGCTTATTACTAAGTAAACCAGACATGTTGCTCCTTGATGAGCCAACCAACCACTTGGATGCCGAATCTGTCGCATGGTTAGAACGCTTCTTACACGACTATGAAGGGACAGTCGTAGCAATTACCCACGACCGTTACTTCCTTGATAACGTAGCCGGCTGGATTCTCGAGCTAGACCGTGGTTACGGCATTCCTTGGGAAGGCAACTACTCGTCTTGGCTTGAGCAAAAAGAAAAACGACTTGAGCAAGAAGAGAAACAAGAAAAAGCACGCCAGCGCAGCATTAAGCAAGAGCTTGAATGGGTTCGTCAAAATCCGAAAGGTCGTCAAGCGAAGAGCAAAGCACGTATGGCTCGCTTTGAAGAATTACAAAGTGGCGATTATCAAAAACGTAATGAGACCAACGAGCTCTTTATTCCACCAGGCCCTCGCTTAGGTGACAAAGTACTTGAAGTGAATCACCTGAAAAAAGCCTATGACGGTCGCGTGTTGATTGATGATTTAAGTTTCAGCGTACCAAAAGGCGCCATTGTCGGTATTATCGGCCCGAACGGCGCTGGTAAATCAACGCTATTCCGCATGATTACTGGTAAAGAGCAGCCAGACTCAGGAACCGTTGAACTCGGTGATACCGTTCAATTAGCGAGTGTTGATCAGTTCCGCGACAGTATGGTCGACAAAAATACCGTATGGCAGGAAATTTCTGATGGCCAAGATATTCTGCGTATCGGTAACTTCGAGATTAACAGCCGGGCATATGTTGGCCGATTTAACTTCCGCGGAAATGACCAGCAAAAGCATATTGGCGAGCTTTCCGGTGGTGAGCGCAACCGAGTTCACCTTGCCAAGCTTTTAAAAGCTGGCGGCAACCTCTTGTTGCTCGATGAACCAACCAACGATCTTGACGTTGAAACCTTGCGCGCACTTGAAGAAGCGTTGCTGGAATTCCCTGGTTCAGCCTTAGTCATCTCGCACGACCGTTGGTTCTTAGACCGTATCGCAACGCATATTCTGGATTATCGTGATGAAGGTCAAATCAACTTCTACGAAGGTAACTACACCGACTACGAAGAGTATATGAAGAAAACGCATGGCGAGCAGGCCATGGAACCGCATCGTACTCGCTACAAGCCGATTGGCGTCTAATGGTCGGTATTTGGTATAAAAAAAGGGCTGTCGAGACAGCCCTTTTATGTTTCAGGTTTACTGCTATGAGTAAAACTTGCGTTGCTCAATAATCCCTGGCGCAAATTGATCAACACCAATCGCTGCCATACGCAGTTGCTCCGTTTTCTTCAGCGATTTTGCTTCGTCGGCGGTAATCACATCAGCTTTACGAGCCGCCTTCACCAGTTCGTCACCACTGAGATCTTCAGCAATATCACCAAGTTTCACGGCCTTACGAATGCGTTTGTATACATCCGCATGCTCACGCATGGCTACGAACGCAAGCTCCATGTGCCCTGTCATGTCCTTCGCGTCATTCTTCCAATAGCATAAGAAGGTATGACGATCGCGAGTCACGCCCGGTTCCATCATGCTCTTCGCAACGGCTTGTAAATTGGCATCCGATGGTTTGTTAAAGTGAATACCTAATGGGAAAATAGCTAAACGTAACGTCCATGCCACAATGCGGCTCGGGAAATTCGCAAAAAAGCCTTTAAATGCCTGACCAATCTCGTACAAATGATGCTCAAGCGCATATTCAACGAACGGCAAATCACCTGACTGACGACCATCATCTTCGTAGCGTTTTAACACTGCAGACGCCATATATAAATGACTTAGTACATCACCCAAACGAGCGGACAGCATCTCGCGGCGCTTCAAATCGCCGCCCATCACCAACATGGCCATATCAGCAGTTAACGCCAGTGCGCGACTCATGCGCGTCAGTTGCTGGTAATAACGTGCCGTTGGTCCGCTCATTGGGCTGGCATTAAAACGCGCGCCAGTTAATCCCATGAATAAACTACCGAAGAAATTTCCGGCCGCAAAACCGATATGCTTGAGTAACAAGCTATCAAATTGTTGCAAACCCTCGTCTTCATTCGGATCCGACGCCGCTTCCATCTCCGCCAACACATAAGGATGACAACGTGTCGCACCCTGCCCAAAAATCATCAAGTTTCGGGTGAGAATGTTCGCACCTTCAACCGTGATAGATACTGGGGTTGCCATATAACCATGGCCCAAATAGTTGCGCGGCCCTAATTGGATGCCTTTACCGGCATGAACGTCCATGGCAGCATCCATCACCTGACGCCCCATTTCGGTCATGTGATATTTAGTCATTGCCGTGATAACCGAAGGACTTTTACCCTCACATAGCGCCGTGACCGTTAAACGACGCATCGACTCTAAGGTATAATTGGTACCACCAATTTTGCCCATGGCTGCTTGTACACCTTCGAACAAACCAATTGGCATGCCAAATTGTTGACGCACATAAGCATAGGCACCGGTCATACGTTCAGTCACATGACCTGTTGCGGCTGCAAGAGCTGGCAAACTGATGCCTCGCCCTGCTGACAAACACTCCATCAGCATGCGCCAGCCTTTACCAGCGTAATCCTTGCCACCAATAATCCAGTCCAATGGGATAAAGACATCTTTACCGTATGTAGTACCGTTCATAAACGCTTGATTTAACGGTAAATGACGCTCACCGATTTCAACACCAGGATGGCTCGTTGGAATCAATGCACAGGTGATACCAACATCTTTTTTATCACCCATCAATCCATCAGGATCGTACAATTTGAACGCCAAACCCAATACCGTGGCAACCGGAGCTAAGGTGATATAACGCTTACTCCAATTTAAGCGAATACCAACAACTTCTTTGCCTTCAAAATCACCTTTACAAATAATTCCCGTGTCCGGTATTGCGCCAGCGTCAGAACCGGCCTCAGGGCCAGTTAAAGCAAAACACGGAATATCAGTACCATCCGCTAAGCGCGGCAACCAATAGTTCTTTTGATCTTCGGTACCGTAATGCGTGAGTAACTCACCTGGACCCAATGAATTCGGCACCATGACCGATACCGCAGCACTGATTGAGCGTGACGCAATACGCGATACAATGTGAGAATTCGCAGCGGGTGAAAAATCAAGACCACCAAACTCTTTACCAATAATCATCGCAAAGAATTTTTCTTTGCGAATATAATCCCATACTTTTTTCGGCAAATCTGAATCTTGCTGAACAATTCGGAAATCGTCGAGCATCGCTAACAAGATTTCTAATTGATTATCAATAAACGCTTGTTCTTCTTCAGTAAACCGTGGTGCTTTGGTTTGGTGAAATTTATGCCAATCTGGACGTCCACTAAAAAGATCAGCGTCCCACCATGTATCACCTGCTTGCATCGCTTCACGTTCGGTTGCCGATAACGGTGGCAGTACGCGCTTAAAGAAAGCAAATGCAGGTCGTGTAATTAAGCTGCGGCGAATATCTGGTACAGCAACGAGCAATACCACCACAACCACTAAAAGAATAATAATTTCCATTTCAAAACACCTTAACCTATCGGTACAACGGGCATATAAGAATGCTCAAACATGACTTTAAAAAGCATAGTCGATTATTCGGTAGGCGCATCGACACCACCGGCTAAAAACGGAATTAAACGGTCAATCACTTGGTCAGCAGCAATAGCTTCGCCAAAATCTGCAGCAGCAATTTCACGCAGAGCAGGCCCTGATACTTGGGCGAAAACGGTGGCACCTAATACAAAGTGCAGGCGCCAGAACATATCTACTGGGCTCAATTGTGGGTTCGCGAGGTGCAAGGTAGCCAATAATCGCTGCATGACATCACCAAAATGGTCCATGGTGTAGCGACGTAAATGCCCTTGGATATCAGCGTAGGCATACCCCAACAAGCTTAAAAAAATAGTTGGCCCATGTTTGCGAACTTGCCGTAGCTCATTCAACGGTTCACGAAAACAATCAAACACCGCTCGAGTGGTTACTTGTGATCGTTGCGCAAGCTCCGCAAGCTCCCGATCTAACGCCGGCATTAAAACTTCAAGGTAGCGTGCCATCACGGCTTGAATCAGCGCCTTTTTTGAGCCAAAGTGGTAGTTCACCGAAGCGAGGTTCACCTCTGCATCTGCGGTAATTTGGCGCAATGAAGTTTGCTCAAACCCATGTTCGGCAAACAGCGCCTCGGCAGCATTCAGTATTTTATCTTTCGTTGATACTCGCTTTGCCATAAAAACGTGTCTCACTTTTTAGTTTTGCACGTTTAGAACGCACATTTTAAACATGCGTTTTAATTTAAATCAGTTTGTTTATCAGCGCAAGCCAAAGGACGGGAATATAACAATGACAAAAGCCATGCATGGTGTTTATTTAGCAATTATCGCAGTTCTTGCCTATATACTCTGGAGCCAACCAGAGCCGAACGCAGTCGACACATCAGCGACCCAAGTCACAAAACAAATTGTTGTTGAAAAAGAAATCAGAGCTGACGGCAAAGAAGAAATAGAAGTTATTGCTACCACAGCCAACGACACACCAAAAACAAATTCAGACACCGACGAAGCAAAACAAGTCCGCGAAACCGAAGTCGACCAACCCCGTGTAGCCAAAGCTGAGCGTGACGTCGAAATTGAAAAGTTATTACGCGAGGCAATTGACATTGATGAGGTACAGCAACGTATTCATACCGAATCAATCGACCAAGATTGGGCCTACAACATGCAAGACAGCATTGTGCGCTTATACGATGATAATGAAGCGTTGCAGTCAGCAACATTAAGCGGTGTTGAATGTCGAACCACCGTTTGTCGTGTTGAATTTACGGGTACCGATACACCAATCGACCACATGCAGAAATTTCATCAAGAGATGGTGAGCTCGCCATGGTTTGATACAACTTATCAGAGCGTCATGATTTCAAATTCCAAGGACAAGAAGCACGCTGTTTATATCGTGCGACCTAAATAGAAAAGGCGCTCGACGAGCGCCCTTTTGTTTCCATAAATCGTACTTAGTTACTCGTGTCTAGCGGCGCAAAGCTTTTGACCAACTCATCAACGGCTTTCATTTGCTGCAGATAGGGCTCTAACTTGGCCAAAGGCAATGCACACGGGCCATCACATTTTGCTTGATCAGGCTCTGGATGCGCTTCAATAAACAATCCCGCAATACCGAGTGCCAAGCCTGAACGTGCAAGAACAGCGGCTTGCGCACGCCGGCCATCAGCTGAATCTTCACGACCACCAGGGCGCTGTAGCGCATGCGTCGCGTCAAACATAACCGGTGCCATTTGTTTCATTTCATCCATACCAAGCATATCAACCACAAGGTTATTGTAACCAAAGCAACTGCCCCGCTCGCACAGAATTACATTGTGATTACCCGCTTCACCAAATTTTTTCAGAATATGACGCATTTCATGCGGCGCTAGAAACTGCGGCTTCTTCACATTGATAATCGCACCAGTTTCAGCCATGGCAACGACCAGATCGGTTTGACGCGCTAAAAACGCCGGTAACTGAATAATATCGGCCACTTCGGCAACTGGTTTGGCTTGGTGAGGCTCGTGCACATCCGTAATAATCGGCACGTTGAAGGTGCGTTTTATTTCAGCGAAAATTTCGAGGCCTTTATCAAGGCCTGGGCCGCGATAAGAATGAATAGAAGAACGATTTGCTTTATCAAAGCTTGCCTTAAATACATACGGGATACCAAGGCGTGATGTTACTTCAACGTAATGCTCAGCAATACGCATGGCTAAATCGCGCGATTCTAAAACATTCATTCCGCCAAATAGCACAAACGGCAGATGGTTGCCCACCTGCACGTCACCTACTTTAATTACCTGAGTGTTAATCACGTTGATATCCTTTACTTAACTCGATGTACTGCATGTATTAGCCGGTAGCAATGACACGCAAAATCTGTCCACAAATATAGGCCATGTAGGTGCCTAATGCATAACCAAACACAGCCAACAGCACGCCGACTGGCGCCAATGATGGATGAAACGCTGAAGCGACGACTGGTGCCGAAGCCGCACCACCAACATTCGCTTGGCTACCAACCGCCATGTAGAACACCGGCGCTTTAAGCAGGCGCGCGACAAACAACATTAAACTGGCGTGAATAATCATCCAAATTGCACCAATCAAGAAATACTTTGGTACATCCACAATGGCGGTCACATCCATATGTAAACCAATGGTTGCAACCAGAATATAAACAAACATGGAGCCATATTTCGATGCCCCAACACCTTCAAGTTTACGTGCTGGCGTAAACGATAGTGCAACGCCTACCGTGGTCGCAATCACAATCAACCAGAAGAATTTTTTGTCTAAGCTAAAGTCTTTCAGAGCTGGAACATGGTCGGAAATGTATGGTGCAATCACATCGGCACCCCAATGCGACAAGCCTGTCACACCAAAAGCAACCGCCACAATAAACATCAAATCTGGCAATTTTGATTCACGACGATGCTCAGCTTCGTACTGCTCCATACGATCTTTAATTGCTTCAATCGCGCTTGTGTCTGCACCAATGCGTTTATCGATGGCTTTGTTATTTGCGGCCATATAAAGCAATACGGCCATCCATAAGTTCGCCACAATAATATCAACGGTGACCATTGCCGAGAAAATTTCGCCGCCAACTTCGTAAACTTCTTTCATTGCGGCTTGGTTAGCGCCACCGCCAATCCAGCTACCAGCAATGGTTGTCATACCACGCCAAACCGCATCCGGACCCGCGCCACCCAACATTTCAGGGAAAATAGCGCTAACAATCAAGAGCGCAATAGGCCCGCCGATAACAATACCGACAGTACCGGTTAAAAAGAGAATAAGGAGTTTTGGGCCCAGTCGTAGAATTGCTTTCAAATCCAAACTTAAGGTCAGCAAAACCAAACACGCTGGTAGCAAATAATCCATCACTAACGGATAGACTCCGGTATTTGCGCCATCGACAATACCGAAGGTGTTGAGCAACGAAGGAATAAAATAGCAAAGTAATAGCGCTGGAACCCACTTATAAAACTTTTGCCAAAAACTATTTGAGCTGCTTTGCGTGTAAAAAATAAGACCAAGAATTACAGCCAGCAAGCCAAAAATAATACCGTCATTGGTAATCAGTGCAGAGCTTTCCACAGGAACCCCTTATTATTCTATTTTTTAATGAAGGACGTGCTGGGGGGCCGCCCACGTTTCTAATTGCAAGCGCAACAACTGTGCACTTGGATCATCTGGGCATTGTTCGACAAAATACTGGTAATCGTCAACTGCTGCTTGTTGGCAGTCGAGCTCTTCTAACACATAACCACGATCACGAATTTCATACGGATCATCCGGAGAAATAGCCAGCAACATATGAACGACGGTAAGTGCATTGGCAAATTCACGGTCATGAATCATCGCATGCTTTAGCTCAGTCAAATAGCGCATCAGAATCGTCTTCTGATCGGCAGCTTCAAACATATCCCATGAAAAATCCAGTGCATCTTCAGTCACGTCTTCAAAACGTTCTTGCACTTGGTGACCTTCGAGTAATTCACCATGCAGCGGATCAACAAAATAACTTTGTTGCTCAAAATCAAATCGCAACAATGGGTATCCCGGGAAATCAACTAAATCAGTCTGAATACCAGCATAAGCTGCCGTTTCTTGCAGAAGAAGCGCCAAGCTAATTGGTAAACCTGTGCGATAACTAATAACCCTATCGAGCAGAATTCGCTGAGCACCAACCGCGGGCTCGGGCGCGTCACTAAACCCTAACTCAAAATAAAAGTCCTGAATAACCGCTTGCAGTTTTTCAATACCGGTCAGCGCTTCATGTTTGTGAGTCATCTCGCGTATTTGCTGATAATAATCGCTAACGTACTGGTCACTATCGGAATGAAAGGTACGGCTAATCTCCCAGACTATTTCAATAGTTGGGAGAATTTCATGAGCCACATGTTCTAAATATGAAAAACGCATAAACCCTTAAGTTCGAATTCGATATTAGCTATTAGATATTGGATATTAGAAAAACCCGAAACATCAGAGCTAATATCCAATATCTAATAGCTAATATCGTCTTTGTTTTTAAATCAGTGCTTGTTTGCTGAAGGCAATGTGAAGCAAAAACATAATCCAACTCAGCGCCCCCACAAAGCCAACATAACGTAGCCAGCTCACTGAGGCCTTCATCGCCACCAAACCAAACAAAATATAGCCTACAAGACCAATCACTTTATTAATCAACCATGGCGTTTCCCACGGCCACATTTGCCAGTGAATAAGCATCCCGACAATTGTCAGCAATAATGCTGTATCGATAATGTGCGGAACAATTTTCACCCACTTCTGGTTCGCGATTCCAGCACCAATACTGCGCCAGAAAAAACGAAGCATAAATAATACCACACTTATGGCAACAAAGGTGACATGGAGGTGTTTTAGAGCTATGAATGACATCAAGAACGTCCCTTCTAATCGTTATTTTCGGTTAAACGTTGATAGGCATCAGCAACTTGCTGACGCACCTGCGGTTGATGTTCTAACAACCAGTTTTGGTAAAAACTTAATTCATGTTCAACTCGCTCGAGTTGTTCTTTTACTCGAATAATGTCGCGGTAAGAACGCAGTGCCGACATCACACAGGTAAATAATTTCTGTGCTGTTAATTCGGTTTTCGCTTTGTAATCGTTGATATCGTAGTTAATCACAACCGAACGCTCTGGCGCCTGTCCCGGTTGACCTGTCCGCAATACAATACGACTGGTGCGATTACCTATCGTTTCGCGAATATACTTGGCAACCTGCAAACCAGCATCGTCGGTATCCATGACCACATCAAGCAACACAATGGCGATGTCATCATGGTCAGCAATCAACTGCTCCGCTTCATGACGCGAATAAGCACTTAAAAAATTTAAGCCTTTACCTTCAAAAACTAAATCCATAAGTGCCAAGCGAGTTACCGCATGTACTTCACGCTCATCATCAACAATTAATACCTTCCAACCCGCTTCCGTTGTGTTATCAGGCACTTCCTCTTGCTCATTCTCTTCAGCAAAGATGAAATCATTGGCCATTGGCATTACTCCATTGTCCGAGTGTCACGCGCTCAAGATTAGCATAATCACGAATAGTCGTAACTGCATTAAACCGTGCCCTTTGCATCAAATCACGAACCGCTTCCCCCTGCTTCCAGCCGTGTTCAATCAATAACCAACCTTGCAGTTCTAAATGATTCGTTGCCCCCGTAATAATTGTGTCGATATCCGACAAGCCCTCATTTGCTGCGACTAACGCGCTTTTGGGCTCAAATCTTACATCTCCTTGCTCGAGATGCGGGTCGCTCGCGTCAATATATGGCGGGTTCGAAACAATCAAATCAAACTTCTGTTGCGGTTCGATTGCCGCGAACCAATCACTTTGTTTAACGGTAAGATCGAGAGTTAAGTTGGCAGCATTCTGTTGCGCAAGTGCCACGGCCTCGGACATTTTATCCACGGCAGTAACTTGCCACGTAGGCCGGCTACTTTTTAATGCCAATGCGATAGCACCGGTTCCGGTGCCTAAATCAAGCACCTTAGATTCGACCGGTAACGCTAAGCTTAGCGCGTGCTCCACTAACACTTCGGTATCTGGGCGCGGTATCAACGTGCTGTTGTTGACTGTTAATGGCAGCGACCAGAACTCACGCTGCCCAACTAAATGAGCAACGGGAACGCCGTGTTCGCGCTGTTTTATGAGTTCGGCAAATTGTTCTTGTTGTGCGGCTTCCAATAAGCGATCGGGCCAAGTGATCAAATAGGTACGATCACGTTCAACGATGTGCGCCAACAACACTTCGGCGTCAAGCTTTGCACTCTCACTCTTGGTGAGTTGTTGTGTCGCCCATCGCAACGCTTCAGCAATCGTCATGGGTGTCGTGATCATTGACTCTCAGCAAGCGCTGCGAGCTGATCGGCCTGATGCTCTTGCACAATGGCATCTAATATAAGATCTAATGCCCCTTCAAGAACTTCATCCAAACGATACAAGGTTAAATTGATACGGTGATCGCTGACCCGCCCTTGCGGATAATTGTAGGTACGAATACGCTCTGAGCGATCGCCGCTACCAACTAAACTACGACGCGTTGATTGCTCTTCTTGACGCCGCTTTTCATCCTCCGCTTGTTGCAATCGTGCTTGCAACACCGACATCGCTTTGGCTCGGTTTTTGTGCTGCGAACGCTCGTCTTGGCACTCCACCACGAAACCAGTTGGAATGTGCGTGATACGAATCGCCGAGTCGGTTCGGTTAACGTGCTGACCACCCGCCCCTGAAGCTCGGAAAGTGTCGACGCGCAAGTCAGCTGGATTAATTTCGATGGCTTCGGCCTCAGGTACTTCCGGTAACACAGCAACTGTACAGGCCGAAGTGTGCACACGACCTTGAGATTCCGTCTCTGGTACTCGTTGCACACGGTGACCACCCGATTCAAATTTAAAGCGACCATACGCCCCATCACCAGACACGTGCGCAATTACTTCTTTGTAGCCACCATGCTCACCTTCGTTACAGCTAACCATACTGACACGCCAACCATGTTGCTCAGCATAGCGGCTGTACATACGGAATAAATCGCCCGCAAAAATGGCAGCTTCATCGCCACCAGCACCTGCACGAATTTCGAGATAACACGGACGATCGTCATTCGGATCTTTTGGTAGCAGTAAAATTTGCAGTTCCTGCTCAAGCTCTTCTTGCTTGGCCTTCGCTTCATCTAATTCAGCTTTTGCCATTTCGCGCATTTCAGCGTCGTCTTCTTGCATCATTTCTTGCGCTGCAGCCTCATCAGCTTGCGCTTGCTGGTAACTGGTAAAACATTTCACCAATTCTTCCAACTGAGAATATTCACGCGACAAGCCGCGAAACTTATCTTGGTCCGCAATAATGCCTGGGTCACTTAATAAGTGTTGTACTTCTTCATAGCGTTCAAGCAATGCTTCTAGTTTTCGAATAATCGAAGGATTCATCATGCGGTGAGGACCTTACTCGTCATCTGCTATCAATTTTTGAAATACCGCTAAGGTCTCGAAGTCACCCGCGGCGCCAGCTTCACGCATCATTCGCGTTGGCTGATGGAGAAATTGTTTGGTTAAACGCTGGGCGAACTCACCCAACACATCGTCGGCACTTTTGCCTGCAGCTAACTGATTGCGAGCGCGTAGCAATTGTTCTTCAGCCATCTGCTCAGTACGCTGGCGAAAATCACGAATCACGTCGACATGATCAAGCTGGCGTATCCAAGCGGTAAAGGCCTCGGAATGCTCAGCAATAATAATTTTCGCCTCAGCGGCGGCTTCTTCGCGGTTACGAAGGTTTTCCGTAATAATGCCTTGTAAGTCATCAACCGTGTACAAGAAAGCATCATCTAACGCATTGACTTGTTCTTCAATATCTCGCGGCACGGCTAAATCAATGAACAAAATCGGTTGGCGCTTCCGCGTTTTCAGCGCTTGTTCAACCAAACCTTTACCGATAATCGGCAACGGACTCGCAGTCGAACTAATCACAATGTCAGCCTGTGGGAGCAATTCCGGTAGCTCGCCAAGCGTATGCGCTTGACCTTGGAAACGTTCGGCAACCGCGCTTGCGCGGCCCAACGTTCGGTTTGCCACCATCAATTGTTTCACACCATGTTCAGTTAAGTGCTGCGCAACGAGCTCTGCGGTATCACCAGCGCCAACAAGCAACACCCGAGATTCAGGTAACTCAGCGAAAATTTGGCGCGCCAAGTTTACTGCGGCAAACGCGACGGAAACCGCATTTTCGCCAACTTTGGTTTCACTACGGACAGTTTTTGCTACCCGAAATGTGCTTTGGAATAGTCGCTCAAGTACCGTGCCTACACTCGCCTGGTTTCGCGCGAACTGATAGGCTTGCTTCACTTGGCCAAGAATTTGCGGTTCGCCTAAAACCAACGAGTCGAGACCGCTCGCTACCGCCATTAAGTGTTCAATGGCAGCCCCATCTTCATAGGTATAACAATGTTCACGCAGTTGCTCCAACGGAATGCGATGATAGCCTGCAAGCCAACCAATCAACATATCTGCGGATGTCGCACCATGACAATACAATTCAGTACGATTGCAAGTAGATAAGATAACGGCTTCAGCAACGCCAGTTTGCTCACGCAAAGCTGGCAACGCTTGATGTAGCTGCTCTGGCGAGAAGGCGACTTGCTCCCGTAACGACACGGAAGCGGTTTTGTGGTTAACACCTAGCGCGAAAATGGTCATAATAGCAAAAAATTGCGAGCCTCTAACTACTGCGAAACGCTGGCAATTGTACGTGAAAGCCCGCATGATGAAAAGCGCACGAACAGGGATAGCAAAACCAATGAAACGTCTCCTTTTAGTAGTACTCACAAGTGCTTGGTTAACTGCCTGTAGCAGCGTCCCCGAGCCCCCCAGTACGAGTGATGTTGATGCCAAGGCCGTAACAGCGCAGCAACAGCAGCTCAAACAACTGGATAGCTGGCGTTTGCGTGGCCAAATGGCGTTATTCGATTTACGCGAAGATGATCGCCACGGGCTTTATGTCGATTGGTCCTCAAGTGCTGATCAATTAATGATGCGCTTTTCACATCCGCTTCGCGGCACCCTTGCGAAACTAGAGCAGTCAAATGGACAAGCCGTTTTAATCGACGAAGATGGCAAAGAATATCGTGCCACAACCGCGCAAGAATTACTGTGGCAATATTTTCGATTGGATTTACCGATGAATCAGATTAGCGCAATTGTCATCGGTCAGGAACTACCAGACATGGTCGAGAAACAGTATCAGTTACAGCAATATCGAAAGCGGCCCTATGCCTTGTTGTCAAATTTTGTCATGTTGGCTGCTGACCAAGTTTGGCGTGCACAACTCGGCGAATATGAACTGATAAATGGCACGTTTTTACCCCATAGTATTAACTTAACAACCGACGCATGGCGGTTAAAACTGCAGGTTTCGCAATGGCGCTTTTAACTTTACCCGCGGTCGCCAAATTAAATCTATTTTTGCATATCGTCGGCCAGCGTGCTGATGGCTATCATAACCTTCAAACCTTATTTCAGTTTGTCAATTTCGGTGACGAATTATCATTTCAATTGCGTGATAGCTCTGAGATCACGATAAGCTGCTCTGAGCCATCGTTAGAAACCGATGATAATCTGGTACTTAAGGCGGCTAAGTTATTAGCAGAAGCCGCTCCACAATCGCTACCCGGTATTCATATCCATATTGAAAAAAAGCTGCCCTTTGGTGGTGGTTTAGGCGGTGGTTCATCTGATGCAGCAACAACATTGCTTGCGCTACGGCATCTTTGGCAGTTGCCACTAAACGATGATGAACTCGCCGCTATGGGTCTACAGCTCGGTGCTGATGTGCCTGTATTTGTGCGCGGACAAGCCGCATTTGCGGAGGGCGTTGGCGAGTATTTACAACCTGCACAACCGCCCTGTCCTTGGTATTTAGTCATTCATCCAGGTGTTCAAATTAGTACACCAAGTATTTTTAAACACCCTGACCTTCCGCGTCAGCATCCACCGCTAAAATGGCCACAATGGAGCTGGGAAAACACCAACAATGACTGTGAAGTGCTGGTCCGTCGACTCTATCCAGAAGTTGCCAAGGCCCTCGACTGGTTGGTAGAATACGCGCCGTCTCGATTGACTGGCACGGGTGCATGCATCTTCGGTCGATTTGATAACGAGACAGATGCCCGTGCTGCACTGCAAAGGATGCCTGCACAATGGACAGGGTTTGTCGCGCGAGGTCTCAATGAAAACCCGGTCTGCCAGCAACTGCGGCAGGCTTCAACTGTGAACCTAACCAACAAGACTGAGGTTTAGTGTGCCTGACATGAAGCTCTTTGCTGGCAATGCGACGCCAGAACTCGCCCAAAAAATTGCCGACCGCCTGTATATCAAACTTGGTGATGCTGAAGTTGGCCGTTTTAGTGACGGTGAAATCAGTGTCATGATCAATGAAAATGTTCGTGGTTCTGATGTTTTCATCATTCAATCAACTTGTGCACCGACTAACGACAACCTCATGGAGCTTATCGTGATGGTTGATGCACTGCGACGCGCTTCTGCAGGTCGTATTACTGCGGTAATGCCATATTTCGGTTATGCGCGCCAAGACCGTCGAGTACGCTCGGCACGCGTTCCAATTACCGCCAAAGTTGTCGCTGACTTCTTATCAAGTGTTGGCGTTGACCGAGTGTTAACGGTTGATTTGCACGCAGAACAAATTCAAGGCTTCTTCGACGTACCAGTAGATAACGTCTTCGGCAGCCCAGTATTGATGGAGCATTTACGCCAGCAAGAATTCCACAATCCAGTTGTTGTTTCACCTGATATTGGTGGTGTGGTTCGCGCTCGCGCAATTGCAAAACTACTCAACGACATCGATCTTGCCATTATCGATAAACGCCGCCCGCGTGCGAACGAGTCACAAGTGATGCACATCATTGGTGATATTCAAGACCGCGACTGCATTATTGTTGATGATATGATCGATACCGGTGGTACTTTGTGTAAAGCCGCTGAAGCATTGAAGAAAAACGGTGCACGCCGTGTATTTGCTTATGCAACCCACCCAGTTTTCTCCGGCAATGCATTTGCAAATATTCGTGACTCACACATCGACCGTGTTGTTGTTACCGATAGCATTCCATTAAGTGCTGAAATGAAGGCCTTAGACAAGGTACATCAATTAACCTTAAGCGGAATGTTGTCTGAAGCGCTACGCCGCGTCAGCAACGAAGAATCAATCTCAGCAATGTTCGAGTATTGATTGAAGTTTGAGGGCGTCAGTGGTACTATTTCGCGCCCTCAAATAAGCAAAACAGATTTTTGAGGAACACGTCGGGTATTTGGTCGCGAATATCCGGCTTATTTTTATTTAACGGAGACACTCCACATGTCAACTATCGATTTTACTATTCAAGCAGAACTCCGTACGGATACAGGGAAAGGTGCGAGCCGCCGCCTGCGTCGTGCGGAAAAAGTGCCTGCAATTTTGTACGGTGCCGATAAAGAAGCCGTTTCAATCACGTTGGATCACAACAAAGTGAACAACATGGCTGACCATGAAGCTTTCTACTCGCACATTTTGACTTTGGTTATCGACGGCAAGAAGCATGAAGCAATCTTGAAAGACGTTCAACGTCACCCGTACAAGCCAAAATTAACTCATTTGGATTTCCAACGTGTTGTTAAAGGTCAAAAACTTCATACTCACGTTCCTGTTCACTTCATCAATGAAGCAACTGCAGTTGGCGTGAAACAAGAAGGCGGCGTTGTGGTTCACCACATTGCAGACTTAGAAGTTTCTTGCTTACCAAAAGATCTGCCTGAGTACGTTGAAGTAGATATCGCGAACTTGAAACTGGGCGAAACCTTGCACTTAACTGACTTGAACATGCCTAAAGGCGTCGAGTTAGTTGAATTGACGAAAGGTGCAGACCACGACCAAGCAGTTGTTTCAATTACTGCGCCGCGTATCGAAAAAGAAGTGGAAGAAACTGCAGAAGAAGTATCTGCTGAAGTTCCTACCGCTAAAGAAGCGAAAGAAGAAGACAAAGACGCTGAATAAGGTCTCATGTCGACCATTCGCTTACTCGTGGGCCTGGGTAATCCAGGCCCCGAATACTCCCAAACACGTCACAATGCAGGCTTCTGGTTAGTCGAGCAATATGCTCGTATGCACGGCCAAACACTTCAGCCTGAAACCAAATTCTTCGGTCATACCGCACGTATTCAGAAAGGCGCCATGGATTTACGTCTATTGCTGCCAATGCAATTTATGAATCGAAGCGGCAATGCCGTGGCGACCCTCGCGAACTTCTATAAAATTGAGCCGCACGAAATTTTAGTTGCGTATGATGAGCTCGATCTGCCACCGGGTGTGGCAAAGTTTAAAACTGGCGGTGGTACAGGCGGTCACAATGGCATTAAAGACATTGTCGCACGATTGGGAACACCTGATTTTCATCGCTTACGTATCGGTATCGGTCATCCTGGTGATAAAAGCAAAGTCACCGGTTGGGTGCTCGGAAAAGCACCTCAAGCTGAGCAACAATTGATGGACGATACCATTACGGAAGCATGCCGCAGCATTGATATATTAATGCAGCAAGATCTGCGTGCGGCAACACAGCATTTACATAGTTTCAAAGCACAGAGAGAGAAATAAGCATGGGATTCAAGTGTGGTATCGTCGGCTTGCCGAACGTAGGTAAATCAACGCTGTTTAACGCGCTGACCAAAGCAGGTATTGAAGCTGCAAACTTCCCTTTCTGTACCATTGAGCCAAATACTGGTGTGGTCGCGGTACCTGATCCACGTCTCGACGAGCTCGCTAAAATTGTGAACCCACAACGTGTGGTGCCAACGACCATGGAATTTGTGGATATTGCCGGCTTGGTAAAAGGTGCTTCAAAAGGTGAAGGTTTAGGTAACCAGTTTTTAGCGAACATTCGTGAAACAGACGCGATTGGTCATGTGGTTCGTTGTTTCGAGAACGATAACATTGTTCACGTAGCCGGAAAGGTTGATCCAGCTGAAGACATCGAGGTCATTAACACCGAGCTTGCGCTGGCTGACTTAGATAGTGTCGAGAAAGCGATTCATCGTCAGGGCAAAAAAGCCAAAGGTGGTGATAAACAAGCGGCCGCTGAAATTGCTGTTTTGCAAAAGCTATTACCTGCTCTCGAGAACGGTGAAATGGCACGTTCGGTAGCGTTATCGGACGACGAAAAAGCGACAATTCGAAGCTACAATTTGCTCACCATGAAGCCAACCATGTATATCGCCAACGTGAATGACGATGGCTTTGAGAACAATCCATACCTCGACAAAGTGCGTGAAATAGCCAGCAAAGAAAATGCGATTGTTGTTCCTGTATGTGCCGAAATCGAATCGGAAATTGCCGAGCTTGATGATGAAGAAAAAACCGAGTTTATGGCTGATTTGGGCTTAACCGAACCAGGCTTGAACCGTGTTATTCGTGGCGGCTATCAGCTATTGAATCTGCAAACCTATTTCACTGCTGGTGTCAAAGAAGTTCGCGCTTGGACTATTCCGGTAGGCGCAACGGCGCCACAAGCAGCTGGGAAAATTCATACTGACTTTGAGAAAGGTTTTATCCGTGCCGTGGTTGTTGGTTATGATGACTATATTGAGTACAAAGGTGAACAAGGCGCCAAAGAAGCTGGAAAGCGTCGTGAAGAAGGTAAAGATTATATCGTGAAAGATGGCGACGTGATCTTGTTCCGGTTTAACGTATAAAAGCGTTATTGGTTACTCGTTATTCGTTATTCGAAGAAGAGATTGGTTCGATGGGGAGTTGTGGATTGGCGCCCCATTCGGACCATGACCCATCATAGAGTTGCACTTCAGTAAAACCGGCGATTCTTGCCGCAACTAATAAAATACATGCCGTGATACCTGAACCACAGGTCAATATTAAATGGGGTGATTTTGGTCCCACCAACGAGATAAACATTTCTTCGAGTTCATCTGGTTTTCTATAGCGGTTATCATCGAGTACTTCGAGAAATGGTAAATTAAAAGAGCTGCGAATATGGCCGCTACGCATTCCTTCGCGCGGCTCTGGCTTGGTGCCCAGAAAGCGCTCTGGCGAACGTGCATCAATAATACTACTTGAGCCGCTTTGGGTTGCTTTAAGTACTTCTTTTGACGAAACTAGCCAGTTCTTATTGAATTTAGCGACGAAGTTACCCCGCGCAGTCCGTGGCAGTGCATACTCCGTTCCAGCAGGATAATTATCAGCCAACCATTGCGGCAAACCACCATCTAGAATACAAACGTTCTCGAATCCCATGGCTTTTAGTATGACCCATGCTCGTGGCGACGAGTAAATACCTTGGTTGTCATACAATACCACCGTATCCGTTTTATTAACCCCCAGATCTTGCAGGGCTAATGTCACTTGCTCGGCAGTAGGAAATGTATTGGGTAATGCCGCGGAGGTGTCGGTTAATCGTTGCTCTAAATCCAAATAGATTGAATTAGGAATAACCGTTAATTCGTTGTATTCCAGTGGGGTGCGCCCAACAACTTTAGTCATGCTCGCATCCAACACATGAACATGGCTTTTCTTACAATTCGCCGCCAGCCATCGTGTCGATACAAGACATGGCGGCACAGCTTCCTGTACCGCTGAGGCATCCTCAACTTTAGTCATTGTAGACGCACTATCCATATCGCAATTTAATCCGTTTTTAGTTATTGATAACCTATCGCTACAGCAACAACCATCGCTATTGCACAGGCGAATAGCAGCTTCAACATAAGCGGTGCGATGAATTTAAACCAACGCTCATAAGGTACACCGGCCAAACCTAGAATACCCATTAATACTGGATTAGTTGGCACAATCATATTCATCAAGCCATCCCCCATTTGGAATGCAAGCACTGCAATTTGTCGACCAATGCCAGCAGTATCAGCTATTGGTACCATAATTGGCATAGTCACAAAGGCTTGACCGCTTCCTGAAGGAATAAACAGATTCAAGATGCTTTGAATAATCAGCATACTGACTGCGCCAAAATGTGCCCCAAACGCTTCCACTGGCATCGCTAGATAATAAATAACCGTGTCGAGAACCTGACCTTGTTCCATAATCATAGCAATCGAACGAGCAAAGCCAATCAGTAGCGCCGTAGCGGTTAATTCAGCCGCACCTTCAATGAACTTGTTAGCTGCATCACTGGCACTCATTTTAGCAATCAGAGCGGCAAATAACCCGAAACCTAAAAATAACGCACTAAGTTCAACCAAATACCAACCATGAACTTTAATACCCCAAATTAGTACGCCCAATACAGCAACAAAGCCTAGTAGAATAATTTTGTGACGTCCATCAAGTGCCGGATAGTCTTCTTGTTCAGTGGTCTTAGCTGGAGTGATATCAGCCAATAATGACGCTGAAGGATCTGCGGCAACGCGTTTGGCATAACCATACACATGATGAAAACCAATACCGAATAACACTGGCCACAAAACTAACCGGTACCATAAACCTGAAGCGGGTGGTACTTCAGCGACCGCTTGGGCAATGAGTAAGGTAAACGGATTAAACAGGGATAAACCGTAGCCAATTCCGTATCCTACAATCAAAATACCCATGGCAGTAATGCCATCAAGCTTCAAGGCTCGACATAGCGCCACTAACATAGCAACGAAAATCAAATACTCTTCAGCAACACCGATTAATGCCGAGAAAATACCGAATGTCAGCATACCGCCGAGAATTAATAATCCTGTTTTATCAGCAAACTTCTTTAGCAATAAGCCAATCAGCGCATCTAACATACCGGTAGCACGTAAAATACCCATGACGCCGCCAATCAATAGAACAAAGAAGATAACGGCTTGAGCATCGCCTAAGGCTTGCGGAATGACCGTAAACAGAGTTAACGGACTCAGCAGTGGTTGTTCTTCAAGAACGCTATAGGTGCCAGGTTGGACAACGGTTTGCCCAATATCATTAACGGTACGCTGAAATTCGCCAGCTGGAATTATCCAAGTCAGAATCAATGCTGCAATCATCATATACAGCATCAGCACCAAGGTGTGCGGTATTTTAATTTTTATCATGGCGGGGAAAACCTGCTCTCTCTTTTGTTATTGGTAAATCACTTCCTTATGGAATGAAGCGAGTATAGCAAGTAATCGGTTTTGTGTACTAACTGCCAGTTGCTGCTGATCCATGGCTGTCATCAAGTTCTCGACCACCGCATTAAATTCAGCCCGCGAAATATTCATTCCGGTATGAACCGTTACCATAGATTCCCCCGAATACCTACAGGGTCCCCCGGAAAGCTCACAAATATGTTCAGACAGCATGCGGTGAAAGCGATCGATATCGACATTTTCAAAATGATGAATAACCCGGTCATCTTCGGCAATTTCAAGGATAAAGGCCTCCATCAGCTGGCTGATCCCTTGTTCTTGACCAAGTTCGTCGTACAGCGTCCGTTCCATGGCAACAACTGGAACCGCTAACAACAGCCATATCGCTACTAAAAATATTCGAGCCATCGTCGCCCCCTTAAAATGTGACCTGTAGCGAACCATAAATGCCATCTTGGCCATCGGCACCGGCGATTGATTCTAGCTGTGTGTAGGCAAGCGCAAACGCAATGCGCTTATGCGGAAACCAACCAATAAAAATATCGTACCAATCATGTTCTTCTGCGAACCCTAGATTATTTGGTTTTTGCCGATACTCAACGCCAACGGCCCAGTTTCGATTAATAAACATGCCGACAGCAATTTCACCTTGCAGCTCATAACTGTTGTTGGCATCACCACCAAATCCAAGTAGGCCCATTTCGTTTGCTTTAGTCGCACGTAACGTTACGTTCGCCAACCAAGTGCGATGCCATATTCCATCCAACCAAACTTTGGCGCCACTGAAATAGATATCCG
This sequence comes from Pseudidiomarina marina, assembly GCF_044807045.1. Lineage (NCBI taxonomy): Bacteria > Pseudomonadati > Pseudomonadota > Gammaproteobacteria > Alteromonadales > Idiomarinaceae > Pseudidiomarina > Pseudidiomarina marina. Next base: position 2,016,235 of record NZ_CP085233.1, read on the forward strand.
TACCTGTATCATCTTTTGCGCCAACCGCTTGTGGTAAGTCAAACGATTGATTTCGCTTATGCTGGAGGCCAACAGTAAATTGCGGCATTGCACCATACAAAACATCACCACCGAGGCGATATTTGATGCCATAGATATCCTGTTTCAGACTGCCCCCAAGACTTAATAAATCAAACTGCTGCTTGGCGATACTAAATTCCCAACGGTTATCAACAGAAATCGTTGCGGCTTTTACTGCTAACTTGTAGTCATCAAGGTTCACTTGATTATAGGCGATTGTTCCGCCCCACTGCCCTTCTTCGGCATAGCTCGAAAGCGTTGCCCAAGGCACTAGACCACCACCGCCACTCCCTTCAACAGTGGTTAATCCGCCAGTTGCAATAATTCGGCCAAAATCAGCCATCGCATGATGACTAACGAACAACGTGGCAACGGCTAAAGCCGGCGCAGCAACCCGAGTTAATTTACGCATGGTTAATCTCTCTTTGGTAACGATGCAACCACTGTTCGAACTGCGCCGCCGCAAGCGGTCGACTGAAGTAAAAACCCTGCACTGTGTCGCATCCTAATTGCTTTAATACCTGCCAAGCCGAATCTTCTTCAATACCTTCAGCAACCGTTGTCAATTCGAGTTCGTGCGCCAGTAAAATCGTTGAGCGCACAATGGTTTGGTCGGCAGTTGACGATGCAATGTTCTGAATGAACGAACGATCCAGTTTTAATTCATCAGCTGGTAGCCGCTTGAGTTGCGCCAACGAAGCGTATCCTGTGCCATAATCGTCAATTGCAATTTTAAATCCAGCCTGACGCAACTCTCCTAACCGCAAAATAGCTTGCTCTGGGTCAACTATCACCGCACTCTCGGTAACCTCCAAAGTAATCGATGCTGCCGACAAACCGCGCTGCTTAGCCGCGTCCGTGACAAAGGCAACTAATTCATGCCATTGCAGATCAAGTGCTGATAAGTTAATCGCTAAACTCAGTTGCAGCCCCTGTTCATGCCACAGCTGCAATTGATCTAAAGCAGCGCCGCAAACCCAGCGCGTTAAACGTTGAATTTCGCCGGTCTGTTCTGCCAACGGAATAAATTCATCAGGCCGTACAACGCCGAGTTGTTCATCGCGCCATCTTAGTAACGCTTCGACGCCCAGAACCTGCCCGTTTTGACAGGAAAGTTTTGGTTGAAAATGTAATTGAAGACGCTGTTCGCGAACCGCACTCGGTAACGCTTGAACAATTTGCAAACGCCGTAGATATTGTTCATCCATTCCCTGACTGTAGACTACCGCAAAAACGTTTTCTCGTTTTGCCTGACGCGCACAAAGCTGCGCGCGACGTAGTAAACTATCAGCATCATCTGCAGCATGAGGATAGGCCAAGTACCCCGCATGGAAATCGAGCAAATAGCTGGTTTCTTCATACCACCAAGGCGAACTCAACTCAGACTTTAACACGGTAATAAGTGAGTTTACTTGTGGCTCGCTTTGCTGCCTACCAACCAAAACAAACTCATCGCCGCCAAGGTGACCAACTATCCAATTCGCCGTCACAGCATCACGAAGACGATGTGCAATCATACGTAAAAGTTCATCACCCACTTGCTGCCCAAAGCGATCATTAACCTCGCCGAATCGGGCAACATTCAACAAGACAACATAACCACTTTCTGACGATTCAATCGCACGTTTCAGTGATGCTCGGATAGAAACCCGATTTGGCAAACCTGTTAGTAAATCATGCTCCAGTTGAAACATAATTTGTTGTTCGCGCTCAGCGATTCCTTGACGCATGCCCTCAAAAGCATCACTTAACGCGCCAAATTCGTCAGCGCGCTGTATGGTCACGGCTTCGCGGTAGTCACCTGCGCCAAGTTTTTTTGCTGCATCAGTTAGTGTGGTTATCGGTTGGCTTATTTTTCGCGCCGTCACTGTCGCCAGCAGTCCAGCAAATATTAATGTTGCCACAGCAATACCAATATATTGACGTTGCAAGGTTAAAAACTCTTGTGTCGCCTCGAGCTTGTCGGTACTGAAAACAATCATCAAGTTTGATTCAGTATTGAGCGCGGCACTATCGCCGTTAAATAGCGATACATGGGCTGCGACATTATTGGCAGCTAAAGCTTGTTGTAAATTATTTGAGTTTGTCGCCATCATTTGCCGCTGCTCGGTCGCTAAACTCGTCGCGTAGACAACGCCCGTAGTCAGATTTAAAAATGTAATATCAGCATGAGTTAATTGCCGCATCAGAACAGCAAAGTCGTCATCCACGGCAAACCCCAGCGTTGCCCATGCAATTAAATTTGGCGCCCGGACAGGCACGGTAACGATTTGAAAAATTTCTTCGTTAACAGTAACGAATTGAGCTTTAACTGGCGCGTCTGTTAACAGTGACAGCGATGGTAGTAATTGTGGGGAGTGTGTTGCGGCGATTTCTTCACCTTTGGGCGATTGCACAACGATCAGATCCGTGCCGATGCGTTGACCATGATTTACCAGCGCTGAAATAATGGTATCTTCATCGCTGCTTGCAATGGCCTCGCGAAACCCAAAATCAGTCGTTAATACCTCGGCCGCTTGCTGTAACTGCTGAGCTCGAACATCAACGAGCTCGGCAAAAACCCGTTCGCTGACTTCGAGTTCACGCTCTAACGTTCGCTCAGATTGTTGCGATGTAGCTAACCAAATCGCAATAAGCGCAAACAATAAAACCGCACTCGCAAGCGCGGTAAATACCAGTAAGAGTCGAGAGCGAAAACTTTTTATTTTCATTTAGTTATTATTTTTCCGACGATTAAATCGCTGCTGCAGTGCCGACACTGGCGGCGGATTTTGTTGTTGCGCTTGTATTGGCAACTTTACTGTCAATTGCGTTTGTCCCTCAACTAACGGCACGACCATCTCGTCAGTCACCGTATCGGTGAGCGATGGATACCAAATATGCACGTTACTTGCGCCAGCGGGCAACATCACCTGCCCGGCATCGTCTGTTTGTCGAGACAATTCATGAGGGCTCACATAAATATAAGCCTGCATGTGGTCGTGAATATTGCAACCAAGCACAACAATGCCTGATTGTTCGAATCGAATTTCAGGCGCTTCTCGGTTGCTATATAACGGCAGCTCGAACGGTTTTACTTCTGAAAATGAATACACTTGATGGCGAATATTATCGCTATTTGGGAACTTAACTTGAGAGTTTTCTCGAACCACTAACACGTAGGGCACAAACAAGCGATCAACCTGATCCATAATCGCTACTGTTGATGTTTGGTTGGCACTTTCAACTCCGTTGATGCTAACCACAGCAAGCGCCAGTGGTTGCTGATTACGATCTAACACCGTGACCGTCAACGTATCATTTGCCATGGTCTCCTGCGCAGAAACGGGCGAACAACTGTGCGTGAACCATACTGTGATTAACAAAACGATTTGAAACTTGGTCATTGTGACCCCATGCTTTAGGGATAAGGTTACTATTAAGTACTAAAATTAATCGATTGAGATCAGCTTAACTGATCGGCTTCAACAAATGCACTACATTTGTTAACCCACAGGGGTAAAACATGCAACAAAGTAACAATCAACACACAGATACGCGAATTGAAAGCGATAGCATGGGCCAAGTTAGAGTCCCCAAAGACGCACTGTGGCGAGCCCAAACCGAACGTGCGAGACAGAATTTCCAGTTAAGCAATCTGCAATTCCCCATTGCGTTTATTCATACTCTCGCCCATATAAAAGCCGCGGCTGCTGACGCAAACTTTGCAGCCAAAGTGATTTCAGAGCAGCAAGCCAACGCAATTCATAAGGCCGTTGAGGCCATAATATCGGGGCAAGCCGACAATGCCTTTCCGCTTGATATATTTCAGACTGGCTCGGGTACCAGCACCAACATGAATATAAATGAGGTAATAGCCTCACTTGCTGAAAAACTCTGCGATGAACAAATTCACCCGAACGATCATGTCAATGCCAGCCAAAGCAGCAACGACGTTATTCCAACTGCAATATTAGTCAGCAGTGTACTTAGTCTGCGACAACGCTTGCTACCCGCACTGGCACATTTAAAGCAAACCATAGAAAGTAAGGCGAAAACACTCACTGAGACCATTAAGACCGGTCGCACTCATTTGATGGACGCGATGCCTTTAAGCATGGCGCAAGAGTTACGCGCTTGGAGCACGCAACTTGAACATGTTGAAAGCGGTTTAAATCAAGCAGTATCGCTTGCCAGCAACTTGCCTCAAGGTGGCACTGCGATTGGCTCAGGAATCAATGCACCTGAACATTTTGGCGAACGGTTTTGCCGTTTCTTGAGTCAGCGCACCGCAACCGAATTCCGAGCAAGCAGCAACCCATTTGCGGGCATTGCCGGACAGGAAGTCAACCTAATGCTAAGCGGCCAACTCAACGCACTAAGTGCTGTATTGATGAAAATAAGTAATGATTTGCGATGGATGAATAGCGGACCATTGGCGGGGCTCGGTGAAATTAGTTTAAAAGCTTTACAACCTGGTAGTAGCATCATGCCTGGCAAAGTAAATCCTGTTATTCCCGAAGCTGTAGCGATGGTTTGCGCGCAGGTTGCTGGTAACCATCACACCGTTTCGATTGCCGCTCAGCAAGGTAATTTTCAATTGAACGTGATGCTACCAGTGATTGCCTTTAACCAATTGCAAAGCATCGAATTACTTAGCAACGCAGCACATGCACTTGCCGACAGCGCTATTGCTGAATTTACGGTGAATCACAACCGTTTAAATGAAGCCTTGGCAAAAAATCCGATACTCGTAACCGCTTTGAATAGAGAAATTGGCTACAACAAAGCGGCTGAAATTGCCAAACAAGCCTATCAGCAACAGCGCCCTATTCTCGAAGTGGCTCTTGAAATGACTGATATCCCAAAAGAAAAACTCGAGCAGTTGCTGAATCCTAAAAACTTAATTTAAGGAGTAACAATGACACAGCATATTGTAATTACTGGCGCCAACCGAGGCATCGGCTTAGCTTTAGCAACACAATTTAAGCAACGCGGCAACAAAGTAACCGCTGTCTGCCGTAAAGCTTCTGGCGAACTCAAAGCACTCGGCGTTTCAATTATTGAGAATATCGATGTGACTAACCCAGAAAGTATTATCGAGCTGAGTCAACAGTTTAAGGGACAACCCATCGATACGTTAGTGAATAATGCAGGCCTGCTTGAACGCGAACAACTTGGCAGTCTCTCAACATCAACCATCGAAGCTCAATTCAAAGTGAATGCCATGGGGCCTCTGTTAGTGACTGATGCACTGCGAAACAACCTTCACAAAGGCAGCAAAGTCATCATGATCACAAGTCGCATGGGATCAATGGCCGACAATGGTTCTGGCGCTTATTATGGTTATCGTATGAGCAAAGCTGCCTTGAATGCAGCAGGCGTGTCACTAGCAAACGACTTGAAAGAAGATGGTATCGCTGTCGCTATGCTACATCCGGGCTTCGTACAAACCGAGATGGTCAACAATGCGGGCGATATAAGTGCTGATACGGCAGCTGAACGATTAATTCAACGTATCGATGAACTATCCATTGAAACCACAGGTCAATTTAGGCATAGCAACGGTGATTCACTGCCGTGGTAACCACACCATCCCCTAATCTGACTAGGATAAAGCGATGACAACTTCTCGTTCCAGCAATGCCGTTATATTTACCATCGGTGCAATTATCAGTGCCGGTCTGCTCAGCTATGGACTGAGTAATAGTGTGCAAAACTTCCGGAGTTTCGATCGCGTGGTTGAAGTGAAAGGATTAGCTGAGCGAGAAGTTAAAGCCGATACCGCTATATGGCCATTGAAAGTGGTTCGTGCTGGCAACACTCAAAACACGATATATGAAGAACTTGATAAAGATATCCAAGCCATTCGCGCTTTTCTCTTAGTTAATGGTTTCGATGAAACAGAGTTGTCAGTGTCTGCACCGAATGTACTCGATAAACTTGCCGAGCGTTGGGCTACTGAAGACGTCGGTTTGCGCTATACCGGCGAACAGACACTGACGGTATATACTGAAAAAGTCGATCGGGTTCGTGAATTGCGTCAGCAATTATCGGAGCTTGGTAAACAGGGAGTTAGCTTAAGCGGAAATAATTATGAAAGCGCCGTCGAATATCATTTCAACGGGTTAAATGCTATTAAACCAAGTATGATTGAAGAATCCGCACGCAATGCACGAGAGGTTGCATTACGCTTCGCTGAACATTCTGAAAGTCAGTTAGGCAAAATTCGCAGTGCCAATCAGGGACAATTCAGTATTTATGATCGAGACTCAAATACGCCGCACCTAAAAATAGTGCGTGTTGTATCCACTGTTTCGTATCAACTGGTCGATTAGTCGCCGAATAAATAAGCAAACTATCCGTTTTTTAAGCAATCGCGCAGAAATCATGGATTTTTTGAGAAAAAGAGGTTGACGCTTTCGCCCCTGATTTGCATAATACGCGCCGCACTCAACGAGTGCAGTTTGATAAAAATTTGATGTTGGCTACGTAGCTCAGCTGGTTAGAGCACAGCACTCATAATGCTGGGGTCGCAAGTTCGAATCTCGCCGTAGCCACCAATCAAATTCCCTTTGGGCGGACGTGGTGGAATTGGTAGACACGCTGGATTTAGGTTCCAGTGCCTCACGGCGTGAGAGTTCAAGTCTCTCCGTCCGCACCAACTCAAACTGTCAGGCGGTATATTCAGTTGGGGTATAGCCAAGCGGTAAGGCAGCGGGTTTTGATCCCGCCATTCCCAGGTTCAAATCCTGGTACCCCAGCCATCGCCACTCTCTTCTTGATGCACCCAGTGTTGGGGTATAGCCAAGCGGTAAGGCAGCGGGTTTTGATCCCGCCATTCTCAGGTTCAAATCCTGATACCCCAGCCACTTTTTCCCCTGTGTATTGCGGGGGTGGCGGAATTGGTAGACGCGCTAGCTTCAGGTGCTAGTGAGCTAACGCTCGTGGGGGTTCAAGTCCCCCCCTCCGCACCACCTCGGTGGTGAACCGCAATGAACAGCAAGAACGCTATTAGATATTAGCTATTCGATATTAGCTAAAATTCAATAGCTTTTTTTGTTTCCCTAATATCTAATATCTAATATCGCTTTTGCTCTTCAAAAGCCGATGGCTTTGCGTACTAGCGCGTGTTTAAGCGGTGCGACTTTCCCGACCAACGCCAAACCAAACGCAACCAAACCTCGCGGCAACAAATGTTGTGAACGAAAACCTACGTGAATCGCATCCATCGCTCGCATCATCTGTTGATTCTCTTGCATACGCACCCGCTCATAATTAACTAATGCCTGCGAAATCGGCTGTTTAACGAGTTGCCGTGTCAGTTCCTGAACATCAGCAAAGCCTAAGTTCACACCCTGCCCTGCTAGCGGATGAATGCTATGCGCCGCATCACCGATCAAGGCAACCGAATCATGACTGATATAGCGCAAGGCACGCTGTCGACGTAATGGAAAACTCGCGAATTTCGTGACGGTATGTTGACCAATATGTGGCTCAAAAACTTCGTTCAAACTTTGCTTTACCGCATCGCTATTCCCGCTAAACTCTTGCCACTGCGACTCTGAACGGTAGTCGATTAAACACGCTTGATGAGTACTCAACGGTAATAGTGCAAACGGTCCCTCACTACGGAATATTTCCCATGTGGCTGCCGGTATGGGCTGCTCAACCTCTGCAATCGCCAACAGACAGCGCATGTCGTAATCCCAACCACGTTGACCGATGTGGGCGGCCAATGCCACTTGCGATTGTGCGCCGTCGGCTCCCAACAACAAATCATATGAGAGTTTTTCGCCGTTGCTTAATGTCACACTGCGATCAGCTAGGTCAAAAGTTTCGACGCGTGTTTCGCTGTATACCCTAATATTGTGCTCCGAAAATTGCTCCCACAACGCCTCTTGCAACGCATTATTTTCAACCATGGCGCCAAGTGCTATCGCATCAGCGTCTAGATTTGAGAACTGCAAGCGTTGCCCATCCACTGTTTGCACCGCCAAATCGGTATACATCAATTTCCGCTCAGCACGAATATTTGACCACGTACCCAATTCATGAAGCCACTCGACATTACGCAGGTGAATGGATGAGATACGCAGATCCCAGTCACCACCACTCGATACGGCCTTGCCCGCTTCTATGACAGTTACTTCATACCCCTGTTTCGCTAAGGAAACAGCAGCACCAGCGCCCACCATACCACCGCCGACAATGACCACTTTCATAAAAAATCCCTATTTAACCGGTTAACTTACTGCGCATAATAAAAAATACCGCACCACAAATACACAGCCCAGCCCATAAATAATCCCACGTTAACTTTTCTTTCATGTAAAACAAGGCAAATGGCACAAATACTGAAAGCGTGATCACTTCTTGTAGTATTTTTAATTGACCAAGATTCATGACTTCATAACCAATCCGATTAGCTGGCACTTGCAGTAAATATTCAACCAAGGCAATACCCCAACTCGCAAAAGCAGCCATAATCCACGGTTTATCAGCCATGTTTTTTAAATGTGCATACCACGCAAAAGTCATAAAAACATTGCTCAACGTAAGTAAAGTGATCGTGATAAGATAACGGTTCATTATTCTTCTCTCTGGGTGCGGTTCAGACACCGCGTAAGGACTCTATGGACACCCCACAACGAACGGTGATCATTGCTTCTGCGTTAGTGCTTGGCGCCGAACTTTGTTTTGCAGGTGTCAGTGCATTGGTGAAATATTTGAGCACTGATTTACCCTCTGAACAATTAGTGTTTTTCAGAAATTTAATGGCGTTTGTCGTATTGTTACCATGGTTATGGCGCAAAGGTCCAAGCGCATTTAAAACCAAAGCCTGGCGTTTTCATTTAACTCGCGGTTTAGCTGGTCTTGCGGCAATGTATTTATTCTTTTACGCCATTGCAAACTTACCGCTCGCGCAAGCAACTCTAGTTTTATTATTGTCGCCATTTATTATCCCAATTATCGGCCGAGTTTGGTTAAACGAGCGCGTGATCACGCAAACTTGGATTGCTATTGGTATTGGTTTTATCGGCGTATTTATTTTTTTGAATCCCGCTCAAGCTCAGTTATCTCCCATTATTGGCGTCGCTTTCATCGCAGCGTGTTTAGCCGCATTTACCAAAACATTGATCCGGCAGATGTCAGCAACAGAGTCATCGAGTAAAATTGTCTTTTATTTCTCAACGCTAGCGACTGTGATTTCAGCAATTCCACTCATTTGGCGGGGCGAATCTATTGCCAGTGAACATTGGTTAGGTATTACCGCCATGGGTGGTCTGGCAGTCGCCGGTCAGCTTGGCATGACGAAGGCTTTTGCCTTAGCACCGGCCGCGCGCGTTGGTGTATTCACGTACAGCTCCGTGATATTTGCGGCGCTCATGGGTTACTGGTTCTGGGATGAACCCATTACCATGAGTATGATTTTAGGCGCCTCGATTATTACGGTTGCTGGATATTTAGCAATTCGTACACGTCGTAAGGCAGAAACTGGTCACAAAGTTGGCAGTTAGGCTTGGTTCAAGCTAAAATAGCTACCCTTTTAAGATGTGGTGTCCGTTTGTGGTCGTATCAATTCGATAAGCGACGCAACGAAGTAGATGAGCGCAGAGGTTTATGAGTAAGAAGTTATATATTAAAACGTGGGGTTGTCAGATGAACGAGTATGATTCAGCGAAAATGGCTGATCTACTTAAAGCAACTCACGGTTATGATGTCGCTGCAGAGCCAGAAGAGGCTGACTTGATCCTGCTCAATACCTGCTCAATTCGCGAAAAAGCGCAAGAGAAGGTGTTCCATCAGTTGGGACGCTGGAAAACCCTGAAGGATAAAAATCCTGACCTCGTCATAGGTGTTGGTGGCTGTGTGGCATCGCAAGAAGGTGACCATATTCGTCAACGAGCGCCCTACGTTGATATCGTCTTTGGTCCGCAAACTCTGCATCGCTTACCTGAAATGGTCAAACAAGTGCAAACCAACCACACACCAATGGTTGATATTTCTTTCCCTGAAATTGAAAAGTTTGACCGCTTACCAGAGCCAAAAGCGGATGGTCCGACGGCGTTCGTGTCAATTATGGAAGGTTGTAGCAAATACTGTACCTTCTGTGTTGTGCCCTACACTCGCGGTGAAGAAGTAAGTCGTCCAGTTGACGACGTATTATTTGAAATCGCACAATTGGCTGAGCAAGGCGTTCGTGAAGTGAACCTACTTGGACAAAACGTGAATGCGTTCCGTGGTGAGCATCATGACGGAACGGTTTGCCGTTTCGCCGAGCTATTGCACCTTGTGGCAGCTATTGATGGCATCGATCGTATTCGTTACACCACATCTCATCCGGTCGAGTTTACTGACGATATCATTGAAGCTTACGCAACCATTCCAGAACTGGTAAGCCATTTACACTTACCCGTACAAAGTGGCTCTGATCGTATTCTGACATTAATGAAGCGCGGTCACACGGCGCTCGAATATAAATCTCAGATCCGTAAGCTGAAAAAAATTCGCCCAGACATCGCCATGAGTTCCGACTTTATTATTGGATTCCCCGGTGAAACTGATGCTGATTTCGAAGCCACAATGGATTTAATCCAAGCCATTGATTATGACATGAGCTTCAGCTTCATCTACAGTGCGCGCCCTGGTACACCTGCAGCTGATTTACCAGATGACGTTAGCGAAGACACCAAGAAACAGCGCCTACAATTGTTACAACAACGCTTGAACCAACAAGCGCATGCGCACGCCCGTCGAATGCTGGGTACTGAACAGCGTATTTTGGTGACTGGACCATCGAAAAAAGACCCAATGGAGTTGAGTGGCCGCACCGAAAACAACCGCGTTGTGAACTTTATCGGTACGCCAGATATGATTGGTAAATTTGTTGATGTGAAAATCACTGATGTATTTGTAAACTCGCTGCGTGGTGACGTCTTGCGCGTTGAGTCCGATATGGGCTTACGAGTCGATACATCGCCGCAAGCTATACTCGCACGTCAGACAAAAACTCAGCCTGATGAATTGGGTGTCGCCACCTTTGTGCCGCCACAAGCCAATTAAATTAACGAGGTAACCTTGAGTCAAACTGTTAGTACGTTAGACATTGATTTAGAACCAGCCGACAATCGCCGTATTGCTGATCTTTGCGGCGCTTTAGATGAAAATTTAAAGCATATTGAACGTCGCCTAGGCATTGAAATTAGTTATCGCCACAACGAATTTCGTTTGATTGGACCGAATCATACGGTGCAAGCAGGCGCTAAAATTCTGCGCGACCTTTATGTCGAAACAGCGACGGTTAAAGGCGAGGAAGGCAAAGTAACACCCCAGATGGTACATCTAGCAGTACAACAAGCCAAAGTGCTCGAGCAATCGCCTGATAACGACCCCGCGGCAGAGAAAATGACCCACATTAAAACCAAACGTGGGTTAATTAAGCCGCGCAATCATAATCAGGCTGAGTATGTACGCGCTATTTTGACTCATGATGTGAACTTTGGCGTGGGTCCTGCCGGTACCGGTAAAACTTATTTGGCCGTCGCCTGTGCCGTTGATGCTTTGGAACGTCAAGAAATCCGTCGCATTCTATTAACGCGTCCAGCAGTTGAAGCGGGCGAGAAGCTTGGTTTCCTACCAGGCGATCTAGCACAAAAAGTTGACCCCTATTTACGCCCGTTATATGACGCGTTGTTTGAAATGCTTGGCTTTGAAAAAGTCGAAAAACTGATTGAACGAAACGTCATTGAAGTTGCGCCGCTTGCCTACATGCGCGGCCGCACTCTGAACGACGCGTTTATTATTCTTGATGAAAGCCAAAATACCACGTGTGAACAAATGAAAATGTTCCTCACCCGTATTGGCTTTAATTCATGTGCCGTTATTACCGGTGATATCACCCAAGTAGACTTACCACGCGGCCAAAAATCAGGGTTACGTCACGTCATCGAGGTATTAAAAGACGTCGATGATGTTAGTTTCACCTTCTTCCAAGCTTCTGATGTTGTGCGCCATCCAGTGGTGCAACGTATTGTGCAGGCCTATGAGGCGTTTGACGAAAACTCATGAACCACGTAACTATCGACGTGCAAATTGCCTGCGATGCAGCCGAATTGCCGTCAGAAGCTTCTTTTGAGGCATGGGTTGAAGCGGTGTTGCATCATCTAAACAGCACCACAGAAACCGAACTGACCTTACGCATTGTTGATCCGGAAGAGGGTCTTGCGCTAAATCAACAGTACCGAAACAAAACCTACGCAACCAACGTGTTATCGTTTCCGTTCGAATCGCCGATTCCGTTGCCTATCAACTTATTGGGCGACTTAGTGATTTGCGCCGAAGTGGTTGCCAAGGAAGCGAGAGAACAAAATAAGCCGTTAATCGCACATTGGGCGCATATGGTTGTACACGGAACCTTGCATTTGCTAGGTTATGACCATATTGAAGACGACGAAGCCGAGCATATGGAACAGCTCGAAAGAGACATTTTAGCAGCACTAGGGTATGCTGACCCTTACGCTGATGACCACGCTGACGACCAGCATTAAATGGAGCAAAAACAGCACATGAGCGATGATAATCCACACTCTACCAACGGTTCTGCGCGTAAAACGTGGGCAACCAAATTGTTGCAACTTTTTACCGGAGAGCCGAACAGCCGCGAAGAGTTAGTTGATTTAATCCAAGACGCCGAAGAACGCGACTTAATTGACAACGACACCAAAGAGATGATCGAAGGTGTACTTGATGTCGCCGAGCTTAAAGTTCGCGATATTATGGTGCCGCGGTCACAAATGGTGACCATTGATATCAATCAAAGCGTCGAATCGTTTCTGCCTATCGTGATTGACTCGCAGCATAGCCGCTACCCGGTTGTGAGTGAGAACAAAGATCACGTCGAAGGCATATTGCTCGCCAAAGACTTGCTCGCTTACGGATTTGGGATGACCGACCATGAGTTTGCCTTATCTGAAGTGATCCGACCGGCGGTGATTGTTCCCGAGAGTAAGCGCGTTGATGTGCTGTTGAAAGAATTCCGTTCTCAACGCTATCACATGGCCATTGTTGTCGATGAATACGGCGGTGTGTCAGGCCTAGTAACCATTGAAGATATCTTAGAAGAAATAGTTGGTGAAATTGAAGACGAAACTGACTACAACGAAGATAATAAAGCTGATATCCGACGTATTAATAAATCCCGATATTCCGTCAAGGCTCTAACGACTATTGAAGACTTCAATGACTACTTCAATACAACTTTTGGCGATGAAGAATATGACACCATTGGTGGCATGGTTGCGCACGGATTTGGCCATTTGCCGCAAGTTGGTGAAGAACTCACGCTAGGTGGTATTTTATTTAAAGTCACCGGTGCTGATAAGCGTCGAATTCAACAACTTCAGGTAACCATGACGGATGCCACTAACGTTGTAGATGCCGACTAGATGAATACTCGCCGAATTGTTGCGTTGCTGCTCGGTGGCAGCCTTATATTCAGTTACGCACCTTTCTCACAAGCTTGGTTGGTACTACCTGTTCTATTCGGGTTACTACTGACAACTCGTCATGCGACACCTTACATGGCATGGCGCATCGGCTTTTACTTTGGCTTGGGCTGGTTTAGTACCGGACTAAGTTGGATTTATGTGAGTATTGATCAATTTGGCGGTCTGCCGGTTATTGCCTCCATTGCGGTGCTAGCCGTATTATTTCTGTATTTAAGCCTGTTCCCTGCCCTCGCACTCTTTCTTTGGAAATATTTTGAGCGCTGGCTTGGCGTATTTGCGATAGGAATTCTACCGCTCACATGGCTCGTTAGTGAATCGATTCGCAGCTGGTTTCTCACCGGCTTCCCGTGGCTTGAACTCGGGTACACACAAACCGACGCCTGGCTTGGTAATTATGCGCCATGGTTAGGTGGCGTCGGAATTACGGTTATCCTGTGGTCGATTGCAATTTCACTGTTTTGCTGGTTTGAACAGCAACGCAAAGAGTTTGGACTCGTCGCCTTTGGCTTACTTATTATTCCATTTGCCCTTCCGTGGGTTAGCCCCATTAAAACAACCGGTGAAGAAGCTCGGGTATTGTTAGTGCAAGGCAACATAGAACAGTCTGTTAAGTGGAATCCTGACCAGCATTGGCAGTCACTCATGACTTACTTGGATTTGAGTCGTCCGCATTATCCAACCCATGACATCATCGTTTGGCCAGAATCGGCCGTTACGATGCCAGAGCCGTACACCGACGATGTTCTAAAGAATATTCACAAAGCGTTGGTAGACACGGATACTACGTTGATTACCGGTATTATTGATTACCAGAACAGTCAGTATTTTAATACCATGATTGTATTGGGGCTTGATGCGCCTTATCAACCAGTTGAACCATACGCGCACGGTCACACCAATCGTTATCAAAAACATCAGTTACTGCCAATCGGTGAGTTTGTTCCATTTGAAGATTTATTACGACCGTTGGCACCGCTGTTTGATTTACCGATGAGTTCATTTACTCGCGGCGATTATGAACAGGCGAATTTACGCGCCAAAGGATTCCACCTCGCGGGTGCTATTTGTTATGAAATTGCTTTCCCTGCGCAAGTGCGTGCCAACGTTTCCGCCAGTACCGACTATATTTTAACGGTGAGCAATGACACGTGGTTTGGTGCCTCGCATGGTCCGGCACAGCACATGCAAATTGCCCGCATGCGCGCACTTGAGTTGGGCCGCCCTTTGTTGCGGGCAACCAATAACGGTATTACAGCAGTAGTCGACGCCTTTGGAAACGAATTAGCTCGTGCACCTCAGTTTACCTCAACCGCATTAAGTGCCGAAGTGCCGATGGTTCGTGGGCAAACGCTGTATCAACTGTTTGGTTCTATAGGAGCATGGTTAATCGCTGTTTTAACGGCATTAGTCAGTACGTTGATAGCACTTCGTCGTAGTCAAGCACGCTCAAAATAAGTAAACTAAGCTCATTCAATCTCGTGTATTAAACTTTTATCAATCTCAGCATGGAGAATCGCCATGGAAAACTTTATTGCCGCTTTATTATTTGCTGTTTTAGTTGGTGCAGGCTCACTCGGTTTAACCAGTTTGGGTATGTTCGCTTTTCACCGTAACGAGAATCGTGACGAGCAACAGCGTGAGCGTCTCGAGTACGCATTCTTTGGCGTTGTCGGTATCGTTGTCATGCTCATGATGTGGTACGCACTTTAATCAAATAATAAGCAGTTGAATGGATAGCCAGATGTCAAAAAAAATAGCGGAACAATATGATCCAGCGCTTGTTGAACCAGCCGTTCAACAACGTTGGGAACGTGACCAAGTATTTAATGTTACTGAAGACCCAAACAAAGAGAAGTTTTATTGCTTATCAATGTTCCCTTACCCAAGCGGTAAGTTACATATGGGTCACGTACGTAACTATACGCTTGGCGACGTGGTGGCCCGCTATCAACGTATGCAAGGTAAAAACGTATTACAGCCGATGGGTTGGGATGCGTTTGGCTTACCCGCAGAAAATGCAGCTATCCAAAATCAAACCGCACCGGCGAAATGGACTTATCAAAATATTGACTACATGCGTAATCAATTAAAGTCCTTGGGCTTTGGTTATGATTGGTCGCGTGAAATTGCCACCTGCACACCTGAGTATTACCGCTGGGAACAATGGTTTTTCACCAAGCTATTCGAAAAAGGTTTGGTATATAAGAAAAATGCAACAGTGAACTGGGACCCAGTCGATCAAACGGTACTAGCGAACGAGCAAGTTATCGATGGTCGCGGCTGGCGTTCAGGGGCGATTGTCGAGCAGAAAGAAATTCCACAGTGGTTTATTAAGATTACTGACTATGCGGAAGAATTGCTGGCTGATCTTGACCAACTCGAAGGTTGGCCTGAGCAAGTGAAAACCATGCAACGCAACTGGATTGGCCGTTCAGAGGGTGTTGAAATTGACTTTTCAATTGCCAATAGTGAGCGTCAGTTAACCGTCTACACCACACGTCCAGATACGCTTTTTGGGGTGACCTATATGGCGGTAGCGGCACAGCATCCACTGGCCCAAGAAGCAGCAGCCAACAACCCCGAACTTGCCGCGTTTATCGAATCCATTAAGAACACAAAGATGGCTGAAGCTGAGCTGGCAACCATCGATAAGAAAGGCATGGATACTGGCGTACGCGCTATTCATCCAATGACAGGCGAAGCGATTCCGGTCTGGGTCGCCAACTTTGTGTTAATGGACTATGGCTCTGGTGCAGTCATGGCAGTACCAGCGCACGACCAACGCGATTGGGAGTTCGCTACGGCTTACCATTTGCCAATTCAGGTCGTTATCGATCCGACATCTGGTGATGAAGACATAAACTCGGGTGCGATTACGACGAAGGGCACAACGATTAATTCAGGCGACTACAACGGTTTATCCAGCGACGATGCCTTTAATGCCATTGCGGAACACCTAGAGCAACGTGGTATTGGTCGTCGCCAAGTAAATTATCGCCTGCGCGATTGGGGCGTTTCGCGCCAGCGCTATTGGGGTGCCCCAATCCCAATGTTAAACTTGCCAAACGGCGAGTCTGTACCGGTTCCTGAAGATCAACTTCCTGTGCGTTTACCAGAAGATGTTGTCATGGATGGCACTACGTCGCCCATTAAGGCTGATGAGAATTGGCGTAAAACAACCTATCACGGCGAGCCTGCGGAACATGAAACCGATACCTTTGATACCTTCATGGAATCTTCGTGGTACTACGCGCGTTACTGTAGCGCCAATTTCCACGATGGCATGCTGAATCCAGAACAAGCAAACTATTGGCTACCCGTCGATCAATACATCGGTGGTATCGAACATGCGATTCTTCATCTATTGTACGCTCGCTTCTTCCACAAACTGTTGCGTGATACTGGGTTAGTGAGCTCAGATGAGCCGTTCAAGCGTCTATTAACCCAAGGCATGGTGTTGGCCGACAGCTACTTCCGTGAAGATGCATCCGGCAAAATCACTTGGTACTCACCGCTGGATGTTGAAATTAGCCGTGACGAAAAAGGTCGTATTACAAAAGCGATTTTGAAAACCGATGGTCAGCCAGTGCAGCATGGCGGCATGACTAAAATGTCAAAATCAAAAAACAACGGCATTGACCCTCAGGTGATGATCGACAAATACGGGGCAGACACTGTACGTTTGTTCATGATGTTCGCGGCACCACCAGAAGCAACGTTGGAATGGGCGGATTCTGGAGTTGAAGGTGCACAACGATTCTTGCGTCGTGTTTGGCGCCTCGTCGCAGATTTCGTAGAGGTTGCTGAACAACCGCGTAGCCAAGCATGGAGCGAGTTAAACGAGACTCAACGCGAGTTACGCCGTGAAGTCCATCGCACGATAGCTAAAGTAACTGATGACATGGGTCGTCGCCAGCACTTTAATACCGCCATTGCAGCCGTAATGGAGTTATTGAATCGCCTGCAGAAAGCGCCACTTGAGAGTGATTTAGATCGCGGCATTATGGCTGAAGCGCTTGACGCAGTGGTACTCATGCTAGCACCGGTGACGCCGCATCTGAGCGAAGCACTATGGCAAGCCCTTGGCCACAAAGACGATGTGAACTTTGCCGTTTGGCCAGAGTTTGACCAAGAAGCATTAGTTGAAACGTCGATACTGGTTGTCGTTCAGGTGAACGGTAAGGTTCGCAGTAAAATTACAGTGCCTGCTGATGCCACTCAAGAACAAGTTACTGAGGTTGCATTAGCCGACGAAAACGTTCAGAAATTCATCGATGGGAAAACGATTAGAAAACAAATTTACGTTCCCGGCAAACTGTTCAACATTGTGGCGAACTAACTGATGCGTCATTTGATACTGAAATTAGCCATCTTACTTATTGCCACAGCCTTAACTGGCTGTGGCTTTCAGTTACGTGATAATTATCAGTTGCCACCTGCAATGCAAACGATAAGCATCGAAGCGCCCGCTTTTAGTGAGTTTAAACAAGTTTTAGAGCGTCGCTTAAACCTCGCTGGCGCGCAAGTTGGAGCCTCGCAGCAAAACGGTCTAGTCATTGAAATTCTTGATGATACTCTCGACCGTCGCACGCTATCGTTGTCACAATCAGGCCAAGTTGCTGAGTATGAGATGATTTACACTGTGTACTATCAGCTCATTGAACAAGGTGAAGCGTCTGGCCGACAGCAAGTTGATGTCTATCGCGATTATCAAGACGACCCTAACTTTGCCTTAGCGAAAACTCGCGAGCGTGAAATTCTCGTTCAAGAAATGCGTGAAGAAGCTGCTCGGTTGCTATTACGTCAAACAATTGCACACCTAACGGAGTAGCCTCGATGCAACTCACACCAGCACAACTGCATGACCAATTTTCTCAGCGAGGTTTGCCGGCAGTAATCAGTGTGTTTGGTGATGCGCCATTGTTAATCGATGATGCGCTACAACAGCTACGAAAAATTGCGCGCGAGCACGGCATCGATGAACGGCAACGACATGTTCAAGATAACCAGTTTGATTGGCGACTGCTAGCCGATCAAAGCGCCAGCATGAGTTTGTTCTCAAGCCAAAAGCTCCTTGAACTGGAGTTACCTGAGGGCAAACCCGGTCGCGAAGGCGCAGATGCACTGCGACAATATGCTCAAGCGCCTCTTGATGAGCAGATACTGATTGTTATCGGGCCCAAATTAAAGCAAGAGCAACTTAAGTCTAAGTGGTATAAAGATTTAACGGCAGCTGGTCCAGTAGTTAATGCTAATAGCCCTGATCGCGCCAGCCTACCAAGGTTTGTTCAACAGCGTGCGCAACGCTACAATTTGCAATTGCAACCAGAAGCCAACCAATTACTCGCCAATTGGTTTGAAGGCAACTTATTAGCGCTCGATCAAGAATTGCAAAAGCTGGCACTGACCGATTTACCACAGCCAATTTCAGCTGAATCGATTCAACAAGCTGCGCAAGATCAAAGTCGTTTTAACGTGTTTGCGCTGCAAGAGGCAATATTGCATGCCGATCTCAGCAATGCCCTTCACCGCCTTGCTCGATTGCTTGAAGACGACGTTGAAGAAGCCATACTCAACTGGATGTTACAACGCGAATGGCAACTCGTTTGTACGCTTAAGCACGCTGATAATTTTGCCGATACCTGTCGTAGAAATGGCGTTTGGCGTAATCAAGAAGCTCCCTATCGAAATTTTTGTCACCGCATGTCACCACAGGCAATCAGTAAGGCCGCAGAGTTATTGGCGCGCCTTGAGTACGCATTCAAGCGCGATTCTGGGGAAGATTATGGAACCTTGGCAACGCACCTAGTCACTCTATACTGTCACCCCGATGCAGTGAGTAGGCTTCCACAATGATGCGAGCTATTTTGGGGGGCACGTTTGATCCGATTCACTGGGGACATTTGCGTTCGGCCACCAACGTCTGTGAACAAATACATAGTGACCACTTAATTTTGTTACCTAGTGCCCAGCCACCGCATCGAAGTTATCCTGGAGCGACCGCTGAACAACGATTCGCTATGGCAACGCTAGCAGCTACCGAAATTCCCAGTTGTTCCGCCGATAATTGGGAACTACTGCAATCACGAAAATCGTACACCCAATTAACCTTAGAACAATTTCATCAGCGCTGGCCAACAGATACCTTGGTATTTATTCTTGGTGAAGATGCTTTTGCCGGTTTACAAAGTTGGCACAACTGGGAGCATTTGCTCGATCACGCCCACTTCGTGGTGATGCGGCGCCCTCATTCGCATAACGTCTTTAGCGAATCTCTGCAACGGTGGTTAAACAAGGTACAAGTAAAGCAACCAGAATCACTTCATCAACGCGCCAGCGGTTGTGTCTATCTCGCTGAAACGCCAGCGTTTGATATATCAGCAACGGCAATTCGTAACGCGATTCAAATTGACCAGCCATGGCAACATCTCGTGCCAAGTTCGGTTGCAAACTATATTCAAACACACCAACTCTATCGTTAGCTGATTTTTACTATCGCTTCGTGGTAAACTACGCCAGTTTTATGTCATTATTTTATTAGCCGATTTATTGGAGTGTGGAACTCTTGCAAGCAGAACAATTACGCGATTTCGTTGTAGAAAAAGTTGAAGACCTTAAAGGCCGTGACGTTAAAGTACTTGATGTTCACGATCAGACTGATGTTGCTGAATATATGATCATCTGTTCAGGTAACTCAAAAACTCATGTACGTAGTATCGCCAACTATGTTGCAACTGAAGCGAAACACCACGGCGTCGCCCCACTTGGTGTTGAAGGCCACGAGCACTCAGAGTGGGTTCTTGTTGACCTCGGTGACGTGGTTGTCCATATCATGCAAGAATCTATTCGCGACTTCTATGAGCTTGAGAAGCTTTGGGGGCGTAAGTAATGCGTATTCGGCTGATTGCTGTTGGGCAAAAAATGCCCGATTGGGTCAGCACCGGTTATCAAACCTACGCCAAACGTTTTCCCGCTGATTGCCAGCTTGAACTGATTGAAATTGCTGCAGGTAAACGCGGGAAAAACGCTGATATTCCACGCATTCTTAGACAAGAAGGCGAAGCCATGTTAGCGGCGGTTGGAAAAGGCGATCGCATTGTCACGTTGGAAGTGACGGGAAAAAGCTGGACCACCCCGCAATTAGCGCAGCGGTTGGAATATTGGCTCATGGATGGACGTGACGTCAGTCTGCTTGTCGGCGGGCCAGAGGGTTTGGCTCCTGAATGTATCGCAGCAGCTGACGAGCGTTGGTCTTTATCAGCGCTGACTCTACCACACCCTCTCGTACGTGTGCTGATTGCCGAAAGCTTGTACCGTGCATGGAGTGTGACAGCTAACCACCCTTATCATCGCGAGTAATATGAAGCAAAAACGCGTCACCATTCGAGATCATCATGCTGAATCAGCGCTGTTTGGGCGTCGTGTTTTTGTTAGTTTAATTATCGTCGTTATCGCTTTTGGCGTGTTATTTACCAACATGTATCACCTACAGGTAGTTGACCACCAAAGTTTTCAGACGCGCTCAAACGACAATCGAATAAAAGTTGTTCCGTTAGCCCCGAATCGAGGTTTAATTTACGACCGTCGCGGTCGCATACTCGCAGAAAACCGTCCGGTTATGAGCCTCGAGGTGACCCCTGAGAAAGTCCAAAACTTGGATCAGACACTGTCTGCACTGCAACAATTGCTTGAAATAGATCAAGAAACGATTGATGAATTTCATGAAAGCAGACGGCGCGAGCGACGCTTTAATCAGATTATTTTATTAGATAGGCTGACCGAACAGCAGGCTGCAAGGTTTGCTGTGCGTCAGCATGAGTTTCCAGGGGTAAGTATTGAGGCTCGTCTAGTTCGACATTACCCTTACGGCGAAGCGATTACGCACGCCCTTGGATACGTTGCAAAAATTAATCGTAATGACTTAACTAAATTACGTGGAGAAGACAAGCAAGCCAACTACGCTGCTACTCGAGTGATTGGTAAACTTGGAATTGAGCGCTACTACGAAGAATTACTCCACGGCACCATTGGATATCAACAAGTAGAAGTTGATATTCACGGACGAAATATTCGAACACTTTCTGTTGAGCCCCCAATACCGGGACAAGATCTCCACCTCGAACTTGATGTGGAATTACAGCAATACGCATTCGACCTTTTGGGTAACGATCGCGGTTCGATCATTTTGATGGATCCTCGCGATGGCGCCATTCGCGCTATGGTGAGTAAGCCTAGCTATGACCCGAACTGGTTTGCCCAAGGTATCTCGTTCGCGCAGTACCAAAGCTTACTTAATTCACATCATTCACCGCTACTGAATCGTTCAACTCAAGGTGGTTACCCTCCGGCATCTACCGTCAAACCCCAGCTTGCTGTATTGGGACTTGAGCAAGGCACAATTACACCCACAACTCAAATTTGGGATCCCGGCTGGTTTCAAATCGACGGCGTTGATCATCGGTATCGCGATTGGTTAGCTTGGGGACATGGTTGGGTTAACGTCACCGACGCGATTGTTGAAAGTTGTGATACGTTCTATTACGACTTAGCTTTAAAACTAGGTATTGATACGATTCATGACGATATGATTCGGTATGGATTTGGTGCACGCACCGGTATTGATATCGCTGAAGAATCAGCCGCAGTGATGCCGTCAAGAGGCTGGAAGCGTGCTCGCTTCAATCAACCTTGGTACGCGGGTGAAACAGTTTCGATTGGCATTGGTCAGAGTTATTGGACAACCACACCAATACAGTTAGCTGTTGGTACATCGGTTTTAGTTAACAAAGGGGAACGACCCGTGCCACGCTTGCTACACGCTATCCAAGAGGGCGAAGTGGTGCTACCTGCAGTTGTTGAGAATCGTGAACCCGTTACCTTAACCAACCCTCGTAATTGGGACGTAGCATTACGCGCGATGAATTTAACTGTCAGTTCAATTAAGGGTACCGCTCATAGCTCGTTCCGAGACGCAGCGTATACAAGCGGCGGTAAAACGGGCACAGCACAGGTTCGAAGCATTGGGCAAGAAGAAGAATATAACGCCGAAGAAATTGATGAACGATATCGCGATAACGCGATGTATGTTGGTTATGCGCCAGCTGAGGATCCTGAGTTAGTTGTTGTTATTGCCGTGGAAAATACCATCGGCGGTGGTGGCAGCGTTGCCGCACCGATGGCTCGTAAGTTACTCGATTTCTACTTCGAACAGGAACAACGTTATGCGCAGCAATGAGCAAAATAACAATTGGCTGCAACGTTTTCATATTGATGGCCCGCTCTTTTTAGGGCTGCTCGCCTTGGCTATTCTGAGTCTAGTCACCGTTTATTCAGCGAGTGGCCAAGACCTTGCGATGACCGAGCGACAAGTCATCCGCATTGGCCTTGCATTCACAGCAATGCTGGTAATTGCGCAGATTCCGCTTGGTGTTGTTGAACGTTTCTCCCTTCCGCTATTTGCCATCGGTGTCGTATTACTACTTGGTGTACTCTTGTTCGGCGAGTCCAGTAAAGGAGCACAACGTTGGTTAAATCTCGGAGTTGTAACAATTCAACCCTCCGAAATAATGAAGCTTGCCGTACCCATGGCCATTGCTTGGTTTCTTGCTGAACATGGTATTCCACCGACCAAACGTCGCATGGCTGCTGCCTTTTTGTTATTGATGGTACCAACCCTGATGATAGCCAAACAACCAGACTTAGGTACGTCAATCCTGATTGCAAGTTCTGGTGTTTTCGTCCTGTTTTTATCTGGAATCAGCTGGCGTTTAATCACATTTTTTGCTGCGGCGTTAGGTGCATTTATTCCGGTACTCTGGTTTTTTCTGATGCATGGATATCAACGCCAACGTGTGTTGACGTTCTTAGACCCTGAACGCGACCCTTTAGGTGCTGGCTACCAAATTATCCAATCCAAAATTGCCATTGGCTCGGGTGGTGTTGAAGGCAAAGGGTGGCTTCAAGGAACGCAATCGCAACTCGAATTTCTTCCTGAGCGCCATACCGACTTTATTTTCTCTGTCTTTAGTGAAGAATTTGGTCTGGTTGGTGTTATCGGCCTTTTCTTACTCTATGGATTCGTCATTTTTCGCGGCATGATTATTTCGATGCGCGCACAACGAGTCTATCAAAAATTACTTGCTGGCAGTTTAACCTTGACGTTTTTTGTTTATGTTCTTGTAAATATCGGCATGGTATCAGGCTTATTGCCAGTTGTTGGTGTACCCTTACCGCTGATTAGCTACGGAGGCACCTCCATGGTGACTTTGCTAGCAGGTTTTGGTTTACTGATGGCGATTGCGACGAATAAACGTTTAGTCATGCATGATTAGCGACAAAAGGAATACAATTCATGGGTAATTTCAGCAAAGCACTGGCACTCACCTTTTGCAGTGCGCTTAGTTTTATCAGCCACTCTGCGTTGGCAAATTCCGATTACCAAGAACAACGTCAGCAATTTATCGAACAAATGGTTTCCAAGCATGGTTTTCAGCGCAATGAAGTTGAATCACTGCTCGCACAGGCGTCGCGTAATGAAACTATTCTTGAAGCCATTGCGCGACCATGGGAAGCCAAACCATGGTACCAATACTATCCAATTTTTCTCACCGAGAAACGTTTGCAGGCTGGATTGAAATTCTGGCAGCAACATCAGCAAACACTCACTCGTGCTGAAGAAGAATTTGGCGTACCGGCAGAAATTATTGTAGCGATAATTGGCGTCGAGACGTTTTATGGCGAATATCGCGGTAAATACAGTGTATTAGATGCACTTTATACTTTAGGTTTTCATTATCCGCCGCGCGCAAAGTTTTTTCGCTCTGAGCTCGAGCAATTTATGCTGTTAACCCGCGAAGAGTCGTTGCCAGCGCGCGACCTAATGGGATCCTACGCGGGAGCCATGGGCTATGGGCAATTTATTTCATCATCATATCGGCATTATGCAGTTGATTTCGATGGCGATAATATCCGTGACCTTTTGGGTAATCCAACGGATGCTATCGGTAGTGTTGCCAATTACTTCGCTGAACATGGCTGGCAGAAAAATGAGCCTGTGGCGATAAAATTAGCCACATCGCCAACTCATGCACAGCTGGTGAATAAAGGGTTAAAGCCAGAATCTTCAGTTGCAGAATTGAAACAGAAGGGTCTAGAATTACCAGAAAATAGTGCCGTGACGGCGCAAGCCAAAGCCAAAGTATTTGAGTTTGAGTTAGCGGAAGGCCATGAGTACTGGCTGGGATTCAATAACTTTTATGTTATTACCCGATATAACCATAGCCCGTTATACGCTATGGCCGTCTACCAACTTAGTCAACAACTAAAACAAGCGCGCTAAGACATGATGATAGGTTTTCGGTTTACTCTTACAGCGGTGATTATTGTTCTACTGAGTGCGTGTTCAAGTTCATCAACGAACTCACGCTACAGTCAGAAATATGATTCAATTCCATCTCGGCTGCCCACCGCGGACGAGCTTGTGGAGCCTGAACCGAGCTTTGAACCACCAAGTCGCCAAGGCAACCGAAGCTACTCGCTATTCGGCAATACGTGGCATATTTTGGATGACATAAGTGATTTCAATCAAGAAGGTATCGCATCGTGGTACGGTGAAAAGTTCCACGGTCATCTCACTTCAAACGGCGAAACTTACGATATGTACGCCATGAGTGCCGCGCACAAGACCCTCCCTCTGCCAACATATGTTCGTGTCACCAACCTCGACAACAACAAAAGTGTTGTTGTTCGTGTTAACGATCGTGGTCCGTTTCATGGCAACCGTATCATCGACTTGTCGTATGTCGCAGCATACAAACTCGATATGCTTAAATCAGGTACAGCTCGGGTCAAAGTCGAGGCACTGCAACCAAGTTCAGGAAACGAAGCGCTCGCCGTTACACCGCCGCTTAAGATGGACGCAATCGAACAATTCTATATTCAAGTTCATGCCGGTAGTGATTCAGAGCGATTACAAGCTGAAGCAGAACGCTTACAGAATTTATACCAAGTACCTGCAACTACTCAGCCAAACAATGGTCTATATCGTGTAGTTTTAGGTCCATTAGCTGAACCACAAACCAATAAGTTGCTTGAACAGTTACGGAATGCTGGGTACCCCGATGCTTTTCGCGTGGCAGTTCCGTGATACCAACGTTGGTCGGAAATAAATAGCAAGCTATGGCAGAATCGCCCCGGCGACTGCTACAGCAGTGAAATTTATGCTATATTCAGCGCCCTTTATTATTCATCCAGAATACAAAAATAGAGAAGAGTTAACATGCGTCGTGTACTTCGTCATTTTGTTCGCACAGTTGCCCTAACCGCAGTAGCGTTTACCGCTGTCGCGCAAGCCGCAATCGTTCCCCCGGCCCCATCAGTCAACGCCAAAGGTTACATACTGATTGATTACACCACCGGGCACGTCATAACTTCAGGAAATCCCGATGAAGCATTATCACCGGCCAGTCTAACCAAAATGATGACCAGTTACATTATCGGGCGCGAGTTGCAATCTGGGCGCATTAGTAATGACGACATGGTTACCATCAGTAATAACGCGTGGGCCAAGAACTTCCCTGAGTCGTCAAAAATGTTTATTGAAGTTGGTAAACAAGTTTCTGTTGCCGATCTTAATCGCGGTATTGTGATTTCGTCAGGCAACGATGCCTGTGTCGCCATGGCCGAACACATTGCGGGTAGCGAAGATGCGTTTGCCGATTTAATGAACACCTATGCCGCTGAATTAGGGATGAGTAACTCGAGCTTTGCGAACAGTCATGGCTTACCCGATCCCGATCAATATAGCTCGCCGCGTGACATGGCGACGCTGGCTCAAGCTTTAATCCGCGATGTTCCAGAAGAATATTCGCTATATGCCGAAAAATCATTTACCTATAACAATATCAAACAATACAACCGTAATTCGTTGCTGTGGGATCGCAGTATGAATGTTGACGGTATCAAAACCGGCCATACCAATGAAGCTGGTTATAGCCTTGTTTCATCAGCAACCGAAGGGGACACCCGTTTAATTGCTGTCGTTATGGGTACTTCAAGTGAACAAGCTCGTAAGGTAGAAAGTAAGAAGCTACTCAACTACGGCTTCCGTTATTATGAGACCGTTACAGCATATCAAGCTGGCGAAAGTTTTGTTGATCACCGCGTTTGGGGTGGCGAACAAGACACTGTTCAACTCGGCGTTACTGAACCCGTTGTGATTACCTTACCGAAGGGCCAACGCAATAATTTGAAAGCAAACTTTGAATTGAACCAAACGCTTGAAGCGCCTTTGGCAAAAGGGACGCAAGTTGGTACCGTTTATCTTCAATTGGAAGGCGAAGACATTGCTAGCTACCCGCTGGTGACACTAAACTCAGTTGAACAGGGTGGCGTATTCAAGCGTTTGATGGATTGGGCGAAACAACAATTTAGTGGCGAAGGCGAAAGCTAAGCGCCTCTATTAAGGCAGCAAATGTGTCTAACCTCGTCTATTTAAACGGTGACTGGGTCGCCGATGAAAACGCAAAAGTCTCGGTTTTTGACCGAGGCTTTTTGTTTGCAGATGGCGTATATGAAGTTGTCCCCGTCTACCAGCGACGCCCTTTTCTCCTCAATCTACATATTCAGCGATTGCAACGCTCTGCCGAAGCCATTGGAATTGAGTCCATCGCTACTGAGTTTTGGTATCAGCTTGTAAGCGATTTGATACATCGCAATAATCTTGACGACTGTTTGGTGTACATTCAATTAACTTTTGGTGCAGACAGCCAACGCAGTCATCTACCAACCCAACCACTAACATCGACAATCTATGCCAGTGTGTCCCCGCTCCAGGTTCACTGGAACACACCGACACCAGTAAAAGTTGCCGTGTTAGAAGATATTCGTTGGCACCGATGCGACATCAAGAGTATCAGTTTACTCGGAAACATTATGTTGAAGCGCGAAGCGGCTAAAAAAGGTGCACTCGAGCCATTATTACATCGTAATGGTCGCATTACCGAAGGTGCTTCGTGTAATTATTTTCTGGTAAAACAGGGGGCTTTATACACACCTCCCGCTGACCACTTGATTTTAGCTGGCATCACCCGCACATGGGTAATTCAACTAGCTCGACAATTAGGTATCGAAGTGTTCGAAATCGTCTGTGATGTCAACCAATTGCAACACGCTGATGAGGTGTTCTTGACGAGCTCGAGCCGCGAAGTACAGCCGGTTGGCCAAATTGATGATATAATTGTCGGCAATGGTCAATGCGGCGTGATTACCGCACAAATAGCTGAGGCGTTTCACGCCAGCAAACGACATCTCATTCAGGAGTAAAGCATGCAAAAAACACGCTTTGATGAGTTGGTAGAATTTCCATGTCACTTTACGTTTAAGGTGATGGGGCTTGCTGTACCGGAGTTACCAGACAGCGTTGTCGCCGTAGCTCAGCAGCATGCGCCAGGCGATTATTCGCCAACGGTTAAACCAAGTAGCAAAGGTAATTACCATTCAGTATCGATCAAAGTACAAGTCACGAGCCAACAGCATATTGAAACGCTGTATCGCGCCTTAGCCGATATTGAAGAAGTTCGTTATGTCCTCTAAGTTAATTATTCGTCACCTCGGTCGACAGCCTTATGAACCTGTATGGACTGCCATGCAAACGTTCACCGACGAGCGAGATGAACAGACAATTGATGAACTTTGGGTGCTGGAACACGACCCGGTTTTTACTCAAGGACAAGCCGGTAAAGAAGAACACATTTTAGCACCAGGCAACATTCCTATTGTGAAAGTTGATCGCGGTGGTCAGGTTACCTACCATGGGCCAGGCCAATTGGTGGTCTATTTCTTGCTTGATATTCGCCGCCGCAAAATGGGCGTACGTCAACTCGTAAACGCCATTGAAGATGCAATTGTGGCAATGATGGCTGAATATGGGGTTGAGGCTGCAGCGCGTCCAGATGCGCCCGGCGTATATGTCGATGGTTCAAAACTTTGTTCGCTTGGTTTGCGTATACGTAAAGGCTGTTCGTTTCACGGATTAGCCTTAAATGTGGATATGGACCTTGAACCATTCTTGCGTATTAATCCTTGCGGTTATGCGGGGATGCAAATGGTGCAATGTAAAGACTTGAATGGGCCGCAAAGTGTCAGTGAAGCGGCTCAGCATGTAACCCAAATATTTGCTCGCTTATTGGGTTATGAACACACGACTGAAGAAACAGGATTCGCGAAAGATTATGTCAAAGCCAGTTAGAGTTGAACCTGGAGTTAAACTGCGTGACGCCGACAAAATGGCGTTGATTCCAGTCAAGATAGTCCCTACTGAGCGCGACCAAATGTTGCGTAAGCCAGAGTGGTTGAAGGTGAAGTTACCCGCCTCGACTCAGCGTATCGACGAAATCAAACAAGCGATGCGTAAACATGGCTTACATTCGGTTTGCGAAGAGGCGTCTTGCCCTAACCTTGCCGAATGTTTCAACCACGGTACAGCAACCTTCATGATTTTGGGTGCTATTTGTACACGTCGTTGTCCGTTTTGTGACGTCGCGCATGGCCGCCCGCTTCCAGTGGATCCAGAAGAAGCTGTTAAACTCGGTGCCACCATTCGTGATATGAAAGTGAAGTATGTGGTTGTGACATCAGTAGACCGTGACGATCTTCGTGATGGCGGTGCGCAGCACTTTGCTGATTGCATTCGAGAAATTCGAGCACAAAGTCCTGGTATTCAAGTTGAAGTACTCGTTCCAGATTTCCGTGGCCGCATGGACGTTGCTCTGGACATACTTACCGATGAAGCGCCTGATGTGTTCAATCATAACCTCGAAACCGTTCCGCGCATGTATAAAGCCGCACGTCCAGGAGCCAACTATCAATGGTCGCTCGATTTGTTGCAGCGTTATAAAGAGGCACGTCCTGACGTTCGTACGAAATCCGGTTTAATGGTTGGTTTAGGTGAAACGAATGACGAAATTCTCGACGTGATGCGCGATTTGCGAGCTCATAACGTGGATATGTTAACCATTGGTCAATACTTACAACCGAGCCGTCATCATCTACCGGTTACTCGGTATGTTACACCAGCTGAATTTGATATGTTCCGTGAAGAAGGCGAGAAAATGGGCTTTACCCACATTGCTTCTGGTCCACTGGTTCGTTCGTCTTATCATGCGGATATGCAAGCCGCCGGTAAGGAAGTCAAATGAGTGTGCTCATTTGGTGCTTACTAATTGCAGGGCTATTGCCAATTGCGGCAAAAGCCCCTGTGGTTTATTTTCAGAATCGTGATAAAGGCTATGATAATCGCCATCCTCGTGCACAACAAAGCCGCCTAACTGGAGCTGGAGCACGAGCCGTTGCCGGTCACTATAATGCTTATGAAGCGTTCCCGCTCTATGCGGCTGCCATTTTGTTAGTTCTCGTCACCAATCAGATCACAGAACTTAACACCACGCTTGCCATTAGTTTTATTGGGTTTCGTATTGCATACCATGTATTTTATCTCGCTAACTGGGACAAATTACGTAGTTTAGTATGGCTCTTCGCCCTGCTCTGCCCCGTATTAATGATTGCGCAAACAGCAATTACCGTGAGTGTGCAATAAGCTCAAGATATAATTCAGGCCACTGATTGATATCGTAGTACTGCATTGGCGTCATGTTCGCAACTGGACGCCATGCGTACCTTCCCTCTACAGCATCGCAAGTGGCGACTGGGTGTAACCCGATTGCATTGCCGCGAGTTCCTAGACGCCAACGGTTTTCATCAACCTCGGTCGCTAAGTGGCGCCAATCATCTACGGCAAAGTGCCAGGGAAGTTGACGCCAAAACTGTTGTAATTGCACTTCAGACATGAATTTTTCGTCAGTAATGACGACGTTGGCGCTATCATGTTCATACCGCCCCAGACAGAAATTTCGAGCAAGTTCAGGCGCCATTGCGTATTCGTCGACCAAACCTAACCAGTGACCAATCTCATGAGCCAAGAGTGATAATGATGCCTCTACAGGAAGTATGATTTGAGTCGAGGTACTACTTGCGAGACCTTGCTGATGAGTGACAAAAACAATCACTCGATTTGCTCTATCTTCGTCCGCATGCCATTCACACGACATGCGTTGACGACTTCCAGTCAACTCGCACTGCAGCTGCTCAGATTGGTAGGTTTGCACCGAAAAACAGTTAACAAATTGAGCCAAGGGATGTCGATGCCACTGTGACAAGTTATTGAGCACCTGTTGTTCATGGGCCATGGGTAGATAGAGTGTCACAGGTGCCATAACACCGCATTGTTGCATCGAAATACGGTGTGCTGGCATGGTAATAGCGTCTACCGCAAGTTCGTGTGGATTCGCTGCGTTGACAGTTTGATTCAGTAGTATCGATAGAATCAAAGCGCTATATAGCTTCACAGTTAATGACCATTAATTAGACTGTGAGTTGACTTCTAATGCTTGTTTACTGCGTTGCAACTCCAAATTTGCATAGCGATATTCCAAGAACATAAAAACATTTGTACTCATCGCCAGACGAAAGTAAACAGATGCCGCAGAGAAATCACCATCTAATTGTTTTAACTTACCCAAATAGAAATAAGTTTCACACATACGCTCTGCCAGCGTCTCATCAGGCTTTAAATCGCGAACAGCAAACCCATTCAAAAATGTTTGCTCATCAATCGCCCCAAGCATTAAGTCGACAAGGCTCCACCCCCATTCGGTGTTGCCATGTTCAACACGACGTTTTGCTAAATTCAAACGGGCAGCTGTCGGATCGTTTTCTACTTCGGCTAAAAATAGCCAGATTACCCGATAAGGATCATCCGGTTGCGCCTCAAAGAATCGTTTAAAATCGTCAATAGCAAGGTCGATACGTTCATCATAATAGGCATTCACTCCGCGATTAAGCACCGCATACGGATGTTCCGGTTCGAGCTCTAAAACACCATCAAACATTTCGTAGGCGTAGCTAAACTCTTCCATTTGGGTGTAATGAATACCGAGATAATTATAGGCGTCGGCCAAGCGCGGGTTGTATTCTAACGCGTGATTAAAATCAATGCGGGCGAGTGTTACCAAACCCAACGCATCGTACAAAGAACCGCGACGGTAAAGAAGTTCCGCACGACTTTCTTGTGGTAATTCCAAATCACGGGCAACAATTTCGTTCAGCTTCGCTATTTCTAGTTGATAGCGGGCATCGGGCTCTTGTGGCGTCACCACAAATAAATTAGTCAGTGTCGAATCTGATGATTCCCCAGTTTGCGCACACGCACTCAACAGCATCATCAGCGCAATAACAAGCCCGAAACGGATTTTCATGAACGACTACCTTGTTGTGAAACTCTTAACAGCATAATAACGTAGATTGCACCAAAAAACGAAAATTGAATGTTAAGAAACATCAATAAAAAAAGCTGTGTTCGGTCGCCCAAACACAGCTTTTTCAATCACTAAGTACCCAAAAGCTTACTCGTCGTTTGAGGTCTCTTGAGCAGGCGCTTCAGCTGGCTTGTCAGCCGCATCCTTCATGCTCAAACGAACACGTCCTTGACGGTCTATTTCAAGTACTTTAACTGGTACAACATCGCCAACCTTCAAGTATTCATTCACATCGTTCACTCGCTCTTCAGCAATTTGTGAAATGTGAACCAAGCCGTCTTTACCTGGAAGAATCGTCACGAACGCGCCGAAATCAACGATGCGAGCAACCTTACCTTGATAAATACGACCAACTTCTACTTCGGCAGTAAGTTCTTCAATACGAGCAATTGCCGCATCCGCAGATTCTTGGTCAGTTGCTGCGATACGAACGGTACCATCATCATTGATTTCAATGTTGGTATTGGTGCTCTCAGTTAATTCACGAATAACCGCGCCGCCTTTACCAATGACATCACGAATCTTATCAGGATTGATTTTGATTGTAGTGTAACGTGGCGCGTAGTTTGATAACTCAGTACGCGCACCTGAAATTGCATCGTCCATCACATTCAAAATGTGTAAACGAGCAGCTTTTGCCTGTGCTAATGCAATTTCCATGATTTCACGGGTAATACCGTCAATCTTAATATCCATCTGCAACGCTGTAACACCTTCTGTGCTACCCGCTACTTTAAAGTCCATGTCGCCCAAGTGATCTTCATCACCCAAAATGTCTGAAAGAACAACAAACTTGTCGCCTTCTTTCACCAAGCCCATGGCAATACCTGCCACCGATGACTTGATTGGAACACCAGCATCCATCAACGCTAACGAAGCACCACAAACTGACGCCATTGAGCTAGAGCCATTTGATTCGGTAATTTCAGAAACCACACGAATGGTATATGGGAATTCTTCTTGCGAAGGCATAACAGCCTGTACACCGCGCTTCGCCAAACGACCGTGACCAATTTCACGACGCTTCGGTGAACCTACCATGCCAGTTTCGCCAACACAGTATGGAGGGAAGTTGTAATGCAACATGAAGCGGCTATCGGTACGACCCGTTAAGTCGTCAATCATCTGCGCATCACGCTCTGTACCTAAAGTTGCTGTAACTAACGCTTGTGTTTCACCACGGGTAAATACAGCAGAACCGTGAGTACGTGGAAGCACGCCAGTTGCGATGTGCAATGCACGAACCATATCTGGGTCACGACCGTCAATACGCTTCTCGCCAGCGATAATGCGGCTACGCACAACTTTACTTTCAAGTGAATGGAACAAATCACCGATTTCTTTCGGATCCAGCGTCTCGTCTTCCGCAACCAGCTTATCGGTTACTTCAGCTTTCAGTGCTGCAATTTGCTCATAACGCTGTGCTTTCTCAGTGATACGATAAGCGTCACCAATACCCTGTTCCGCAAGCTCTTTAATCTTGTTCAACAACCCATCATTGGTTGCCGGCGCTTGCCAGTCCCACTTCTCTTTACCAGCTTCAGCTGCAAATTCGTTAATTGCATCGATAACAGTTTGCATTTGGTCGTGACCATAAACAACTGCACCTAACATGGCATCTTCAGATAATAACTGCGCTTCAGATTCAACCATTAATACAGCACTTGAAGTACCAGCAACAACCAAATCAAGCTTCGATGTTGTCAGTTCGTCCATGGTTGGGTTGAGTACGTACTCATCGTTAACCACACCGACTCGCGCCGCACCAATTGGACCTGCAAACGGCACACCAGAAATAGCTAGCGCTGCAGACGTACCAATTAACGCAACAATATCAGGGTTAATTTGTGGGTTTACTGAAACAACGGTCGCAATAACCTGTACTTCGTTGTTGAAACCTTCAGGGAATAATGGACGAATTGGGCGGTCGATTAAACGCGACGTTAGAGTTTCGTTTTCTGAAGGACGGCCTTCACGCTTGAAGAAACCACCTGGGATTTTACCAGCAGCGTACGTACGCTCTTGATAGTTTACAGTTAATGGGAAGAAATCTTGACCTTCTTTCGCATCTTTCTTGGCGACAACGGTAACCAATACGGTGGTGTCGTCCATGCTTGCAAGTACTGCTGCTGTTGCTTGACGCGCCATCGCGCCGGTTTCTAATGTTACTGTATGCTGACCATACTGAAATTTCTTTGTAATCGGATTCACGTGTTATTTTCCTTTCTTCTTTCTCTTTAAATTCTAAAGCGCTATTAGCTACTAGATATTAGATACTAGCTAAATGCCGGCTCGCTTCTCTAATATCCAATATCTAATATCCAATATCGCTTTGATTTTTCATTAAACAAAAAAGGGGCCACAACAGGCCCCTTTGCTCGAACAGTGCTTAGCGACGTAAACCGAGTCGCTCAATCAGGCTTGCATAGCGCTGATTGTTTTTACGCTTCAAGTAGTCCAACAATTTACGACGTTGGCTAACCATACGTAACAGACCACGACGTGAGTGGTGATCTTTTGCGTGTTCTTTAAAGTGGCTTTGCAGCTCGTTAATGTTCGCAGTTAACAAAGCAACTTGAACCTCTGGAGAACCAGTGTCGTTTTCGCCTTGACCGTATTCTTTAACGATTTCCGCTTTTTGTGCCGCAGTTAGTGACATATATTACTCCTGATTGTTTAAGAATGTCAGTGCCAATCACTAATTCAGCACCGACGAAATCGCTGTGGATTATACGCATGAATGTGCTCAAACGCAATGCCAACAACGGTTAAACTCGGTTTTACAAGTTCAGTACGCGCTTCGGTGAAAGAACCCCATTTTGCCAGATGCCGATTCCAAGAAACTCACCACTATCAGCATGAAAAACTCGCCAAGCCGCGGCGCTCGTAGGCGCATCTAGGGACACTTTGGCCGGATTACCACTTTGAAATCGCATCGCGTTTTCAGCATCAATTGAAACCGCTTGAATTTGCCGTATTACACAATCATTCGGTTGCAATAACGCGTCAAGAGCAGCGTAGTCGCCGGCTTCACGATTTGTTTGCTGAGCAACTTCAGTAATTTCGGCTAAGCTCAACATTGGCCCTTCAACACCCTCTATCCAGCTTCGATGCAGTTCTTGAACATAGGCACCGCACCCCAAAAACTGACCCATGTCATCAATAAGCGTACGAATATAGGTGCCTTTGGAGCAGGTCACTTCCAACGTCAGTTGATGATTAACCCATTCAACAAAACTGATTTTATGAATGGTGATTTGACGTGTTTTACGCGGCACCTCAATGCCTTGGCGAGCATACCAATACAGCGGCCGCCCCTCATGCTTTAAAGCTGAATACATCGATGGTGACTGCGCTTGTTCACCAACAAAATGGGCTATCGCTTTTTCTATTTGCGCTTGTGTTAGTGACTCTAACGCAGAAGGCTCACAGCGCCATTCCACTTCACCTTCAGCATCACTGGTCGTTGTTCTCGCACCTAATTGTGCGACAACACGATAGGTTTTATCCGCCTCTAACGCAAAATGAGATACTTTTGTCGCCTCACCAAAGCACAATGGTAACAAACCAGTTGCTAAAGGATCTAAAGCACCAGTATGCCCCGCTTTATTGGCATTAAAAAAACGCCGCACTTGCTGGAGTGCGGCGTTTGATGTGATATCACGGGGCTTATCTAACAAAATCACGCCACTAACATTGCGGCCCGATTTACGTCGTCCCATTTATTCGTCTCCGTTTGAATCCGGTTTGGTTTCAATACCGTCATCGGCATCATCGCTGCGATGCGAATCACGACGGATTGCTTCGTCAACCAAACGCGACATGCGTATCCCCTCATTCAGTGAAGGGTCGTGCACAAAACGCAGTTCAGGGGTAATACGCGCTCGCACGCGCTTACCTAACAACGAACGAATAAAGCCTGACGCATCATTCAGCACTTTCAATGCTGTTTTTACATAGGCCTCATCGTCGTTAAAGAAGGTCACGAATACTTTTGCATAAGCAAGATCTCGTGACACTTCAATGTCGGATACTGTGACCATTGACACGCGTGGGTCTTTAATTTCACGCTGCAATATCATCGCAATTTCGCGCTGATATTGCTGACCCACTCGGTCAGTACGGCTAAAGTCTTTTGCCATATTGGTTTATAGGCTCCGCTCTACTTGAACTGTTTCAAATACTTCAATTTGGTCGCCGACTTTCACGTCGTTATAGTTCTTCACGCCAATACCACATTCCATGCCGTTACGAACTTCTTGTACGTCATCTTTGAAGCGACGTAACGAGTCAAGCTCGCCTTCGAAAATAACCACGTTATCACGAAGAACACGAATTGGTGCTGAGCGTTTCACGACACCTTCAGTAACCATACAACCAGCAATAGCGCCAATCTTCGGTGACTTAAATACATCGCGAACTTCTGCCAAACCAATGATTTGCTGCTTGAACTCAGGCGAAAGCATGCCACCCATGGCCGCTTTAACTTCGTCAATCAAATCATAGATAACGCTGTAGTAGCGTAAATCAACGGCTTCTTGCTCAATGACGCGTTTCGCTGAAGCATCAGCACGTACGTTAAAGCCAACAACGATAGCGTTGGAAGCACTTGCTAACGATGCGTCAGTTTCTGTGATACCACCAACGCCGCTACCAATAATGTTTACCTTCACTTCGTCCGTTGATAGCTTCATCAATGAATCGGCAATCGCTTCCAAAGAACCCTGTACATCTGATTTCAATACAACGTTCAATTCTTTCACGTCGCCTTCAGCCATATTCGCAAACATATTTTCTAGCTTCGCTTTCTGCTGTTTCGCTAGCTTAATTTCACGATATTTGCCTTGACGATAATTTGCCACTTCACGTGCTTTACGCTCATCTTTTACAGCGGTCGCTTCATCACCAGCTTGCGGTACGCCCGATAAGCCGAGAATCTCAACCGGAATCGATGGACCGGCTTCTTTAATTTCTTTACCGTTTTCATCACGCATGGCTCGAATACGACCATATTCAAGACCACAAAGAACGATATCGCCTTGGCGTAAAGTACCTTCTTGAACCAACACTGAGGCAACCGGACCGCGCCCTTTATCAAGACGCGACTCAATCACAATACCTTTTGCCATACCACTCGCGTTAGCTTTTAGATCAAGCACTTCAGCTTGCAACAAGACGGATTCAAGTAACTGCTCAATACCTTCACCGCTATGTGCAGATACAGGTACGAACATCACGTCACCGCCCCACTCTTCAGGGATTACATCGCGTTGCGCTAGTTCATTCTTGACACGGTCAGGATCGGCTTCTGGCTTATCCATTTTGTTGATTGCAACCACAACTGGAACACCAGCAGCTTTTGCGTGCTGAATTGCTTCCAAAGTTTGTGGCATCACGCCATCATCCGCGGCAACAACCAAGATAACGATATCGGTCGCACTGGCACCACGAGCACGCATTGAAGTAAACGCTGCGTGACCTGGGGTATCCAAGAATGTGATCATGCCGTGGTCAGTTTCAACGTGGTATGCACCGATGTGCTGGGTAATACCACCGGCCTCGCCACTTGCCACTTTCGCTTTACGAATGTAGTCAAGTAATGACGTTTTACCATGGTCAACGTGACCCATCACAGTAACAACTGGCGCACGTGAAACCTGATGTTGGTTGTTATCTTCATCACGGTCGGCAAGAATTTCTTGCTCAAGCGCGTTTTCGCTCACCAACACCACTTTATGACCCATTTCTTCAACAACCAAAGAGGCCGTTTCTTGGTCTAATACTTGGTTAATCGTGACCATTTCGCCCATTTTCATCATGGTTTTGATCACTTCGCCAGCCTTCACCGCCATACGGTTCGCTAACTCACCAACAGTAATGGTTTCACCAAGCTTCACTTCACGCTCAACTGGTGCCGCTGGCTTATTAAAACCATGCTGCAACGACGAGCGCTTAGAACCTTTACGACGCTTTTCACGACGCGGTGCTTCATCACGTTCATCGTCTTTGCCACGACGTTTCGTTTTATTGCGACGCGCGCGACGTTCTTCACCTTCGTCTTGCTCATCTTCAGCGGCTTGCGCCGTCTGTGAGGTGGTAAAGTGAACTTCTTCTTGTTCAGCTTTTTTACGTTTGGCTTCTTCTTCTTGCCAACGCGCTTCGTTTTCTTCTGCTAAGCGACGCGCTTCTTCAGCTTGACGTGCCGCTTCTGCTTCAGCTTTTTTACGCGCTTCTTCTTCTTGCGCTTTACGTAAACGCTCAGCTTCTGCTTTTGCTTCGTCAGCTTTCTTACGCTCTTCAGGTGTCATTGCCGCACGTTTTTCAGCTTCAGCTTTCGCCTTCGCTTTTTCTTTCTCTTTACGTGCAGCTTCCTGCTTCGCTTTTTCTTCTGCAGCTTTCGCATCAGCTTTTGCTTTCGCTTCCGCTGCAGCTTTTGCTTCTTCTTCTTTGCGTTTCGCTTCAGCCGCTAAACGCTCTTGCTCTGCTTTTTCTTGATCCGCTTTTTGCTGCTCTTCAAGCGCAGAACGCTTCACGTAAGTACGTTTTTTACGCACTTCAACTTGCACTGATTTACTGCGGCCTGGGCCACCACCAATGCTTAACGTGCTTTTTTCTTTTCGCTTCAACGTCATCTTGGCAGGCTCACTTGGACCACTACCACCATGCGATTTATTTAAATGGGCTAACAGGGCCTGTTTTTCATCTTCGTTGACACGGTCGCCTGGCTGCTTTTTCATGCCTGCTTCCGCAAACTGTTGCACCAAACGATCAACTGTCGTACCGACGTCTTTAGCTAGTTTATCCAGCGTTACTTCTTCCATAGTCTCTAGTACCCCCGTTGATCTTATTCTTCGTTACCGAACCAGCAGATATTACGTGCTTGCATAATCAGCTCGCCTGCTCGCTCTTCGGTTAACTCGTCAATTCCGGCTAAATCATCGATGCCTTGCTCAGCAAGGTCTTCCAAGGTAATGACGCCACGACTTGCGAACACATAAGCTAAATGGCGATCTAAACCTTCAAGGTTTAACAACGTTTCATCTGGTTCAGCACTTTCTAATGATTCTTCGTTAGCTAATGCTTGCGTCGTTAATACGGCTTTCGCAC
The DNA here is from genome assembly GCF_044807045.1 of Pseudidiomarina marina. Taxonomy (NCBI): domain Bacteria; kingdom Pseudomonadati; phylum Pseudomonadota; class Gammaproteobacteria; order Alteromonadales; family Idiomarinaceae; genus Pseudidiomarina; species Pseudidiomarina marina. The sequence goes on from NZ_CP085233.1 coordinate 2,055,263, forward strand.
GAGTACGCAATTCTTCAACGATATCTTCATCCATACCCTCGATGTCTAATAACTCATCGACTGGTACATAAGCGATTTCTTCAAGTGTCGAGAAGCCTTCGTCTACAAGTACAGAAGCAAAGTCTTCATCGATATCGAGTTTCGATGTGAACAAATCTAAAACTTTTTGCGCTTCAGCTTGGTTCTTCTCGGTGAATTCATCAACTGACATCACGTTTAACTGCCAACCAGTTAACTGGCTAGCCAAACGCACGTTCTGTCCAGCTTTACCGATAGCCTGTGCCAAATTACCTTCTTCTACCGCGATATCCATGGTGTGGGCTTCTTCGTCAACAACAATTGACGCAACTTCAGCAGGTGCCATCGCATTAATAACAAATTGCGCTGGGTTATCATCCCACAATACGATATCAACGCGCTCACCACCAAGCTCTCCCGATACCGCTTGAACTCGTGCACCACGCATACCGACACACGCACCAACAGGGTCAATACGGCGGTCGTTACTTTTCACAGCAATTTTTGCACGTGATCCTGGATCGCGCGCTGCGCCACGAATTTCAATCATTTCTTCGCCAATTTCTGGCACTTCAATACGGAACAACTCAATCAAGAAGTCTGGGTGTGTACGGCTGACAAATAATTGCGCACCACGAGCTTCTGGACGCACGTCATACAACAAACCGCGTACACGGTCACCAGCGCGGAATGATTCGCGTGGCAATAACTCTTCACGATAAATAATCGCTTCCGCGTTGTTACCCAAATCAAGAATCACGTGTTCACGCGTCGCGCGCTTTACAATACCGCTAACCAATTCACCGACCTGGTCGCGGTATTCGTCAACAACTTTTGCCCGCTCAGCTTCACGTACTTTTTGTACGATGACTTGCTTTGCGGTTTGCGTGGTAATACGGTCAAATTCAATTGAATCAATTTGTTCTTCAACATAATCGCCGGCGTTAACTGTCTCATCTTCATACTGAGCTGCAGCTAAGCTAATTTCGCGATATGGGTGCTCTAGCGGTTGCTCACTGTCGTCAACCACTAACCAACGACGATACGTATCAAATTCGCCCGTTTGACGATTAATACTCACGCGAACATCGATATCACCTTCGTATTTCTTTTTAGTTGCGTGCGCAAGCGCAGATTCAAGCGCCTCAAAGATTTTCTCTTTTGACACGTCTTTTTCGTTTGAAACCGCTTCTGCAACCAATAAAATTTCTTTTGCCATTGTTTTGCCTCGCCTACGCAATCCTTAGTTGAACTGAGGAACTAAATGAGCTTTCTTAATTGATGATTGCGCTACTTTGAGCGTCTCGCCATCAATATTGAATTCAATATAATCGCCATCTACTGCGGCAATTACGCCTTTAAATTTACGTTTTCCCTGTTGCGCCATCGTCAGCTCAACCGCTGCCGTTTCGCCTAAATAGTCAGCATACTGACTGGCTTTGAAGAACGGACGCTCCATGCCTGGCGAGGAGACCTCAAGGAAGTACTCACTCTTAATTGGATCTTCAACGTCCAAAATTGCACTAACCTGATGACTAACGTCAGCACAATTATCCACACTGACCCCATCTTCGTGGTCAATGTATACGCGTAATGTTGAGTGTTTGCCGGCGCGCACGAATTCAACACCCCATAAGGTGAAGTCTAAGGCGGCAACTGCCGGTTCTAACATGTCAAATAAACGGTCTTCCATTCGAGCCAAGTTTGCTAACTCCTAAAAACAAAAAAGGGCGTAAACGCCCAGTGTTATTGACTGCCAACTCAAACTAATACATCAAAATTAGTTTGCCGCAGCAAAGGTCACATAGTAAAAAGCCCCGAACTGCTGCGGGGCTTTTAAAACACTGGACCCTTTTGTAATTGGTTGCGGGGGCAGGATTTGAACCTACGACCTTCGGGTTATGAGCCCGACGAGCTACCAGACTGCTCCACCCCGCGTCCGAAAACGTGTCCATATTATAAGGGTTTCGACTTGAAACCGCAACCGTGGCCGGTTGCTAATTTGGTGCGGATGGCGGGACTTGAACCCGCACGCCCGAAAGCACTACCCCCTCAAGATAGCGTGTCTACCAATTCCACCACATCCGCAAAACTTGAACGCTAAAAGCGTTTAATTAATTGCCGCCAGGAACGTCACTGTCGTTCGTTGGAACAGCTGGAACTTCTTCAACCGGCACTTCAATTTCATCAAAGTTACTCTTGGTATCGCCGTTACCTGAAGACAGGTTACCGAGCACCAAACTAAGAATGAAAAAAACAACAGCTAAAATTGCAGTCGTACGGGTTAAAAAGTTACCTGAGCCGCTTGAACCGAACACGGTATTCGATGCTCCAGCACCAAATGACGCGCCCATATCAGCTCCTTTACCCTGTTGGATCATGATGAAACCAATCAGAATTAAGGCAACAATTAAGTATGCAATCAATAAAATTTCGTACATAACTTATTTACTCCGGGCTTGTGCAGCGTTGCAAATCGCAACAAATTGATCTTCGACTAAGCTAGCGCCGCCTATCAAACCACCATCAATATCCGCCTGAGCAAACAACTGCTCGGCATTGTCAGCCTTCACGCTACCACCATACAATATCTGTAGGTTAATGCCTGAAGGCCCGAATTTTTCACTTAACCAGTTACGAATAAAAGCATGCACTTCTTGCGCTTGTTCAGGACTCGCGGTTAAACCGGTTCCAATTGCCCAAACTGGTTCATAAGCAATCACTAAACGCTCACAGTTGCTACGCGCAGCCAATGCTTCGGCTAACTGTGCTGCAACCACGTCAAACGTTTGCTGCTGCTTACGTTGCTCTGCACTCTCACCAACACAAAGCACCACCGTCATTGCAGACTCATCAAGAATCTGATTCACTTTGGCAGCAATTCGTTGCGCGTTATCGCCGTAGAATTGACGACGTTCAGAGTGACCAACCAACACAACACTTGCGCCGGCTTCCGCCAGTAACGCTAAACTGTGTTCACCCGTATGGGCGCCGCTTGCGTTCTCATTGGCATCTTGAGCACCAAGTTGGATGTTGTCGTAAAACGCAGCTTGTTGCCAAGCTGGCAATAATACGGCCGGTGGGCATACCACCACACTAACATCCGCATGTTGCGCTGAACTGTCGCGAAGTGCTTCAGCCATGGCCGTGACCAATTGACGGTCACCGTTCATTTTCCAGTTAGCTATAACTAACGGTTGGCGTTGCATCTAAACCTCTGACTTCGTTGAGAGCGGCGAGATATTACATAACCTCGCCGCAACTTACAAGCAGTGAATGCGGAAATAATGCTTCACTGGTTAATTACTAGCCGCTTCAACTTCGCTGGCTATTTCTTCGGCGAATTTGCGTACAGTTTTTGCGTCTTTGCCTTCCACCATAACGCGAATCAGTGGCTCGGTACCTGACTTACGCAATAACACCCGACCATTGTTACCCAACGCACGTTCTACCTCTTGAACGACTGCTTTCACCGTGTCGTCTTCTAACGGATCAGAGTCCGAGTTAAATCGTACATTCACCAACGCCTGTGGGAATTTAACAAAGTTTTCCAGCAATTCATCTAAGGTGCGCCCTTCACGCTGCATCGCAGTTAGTACTTGCAAACCTGCGATAATGCCGTCACCGGTACTGTGGAACTGACGATTGATTATATGCCCGGAATTTTCACCACCGATACGCCAATCGCGCTTTACCAGTTCTTCCATTACATAACGGTCACCAACTTTCGCCCGAACAAACGGAATACGGCGGTCAGTGAAGAATTTTTCCAGTGCAAAATTGCTCATCAAGGTGCCAACAATCCCGCCTTGTAACAAGCCATCTTGCTGGGCTGCACGCGCCAAAATGTAAATAATATCATCACCATCAACAATGCGACCACTGGCTGTAACCATCATGATGCGGTCGCCATCACCGTCAAGCGCAAAGCCAAGGTCGGCTTTTTCTTCTATAACTTTATCGCGCAATGCATCGAGATGGGTCGCGCCGCATTTTTCGTTAATGTTGACGCCATTCGGCTCGGTCCCAATTTCCCAAATATCGGCACCTAACTCTTTCAATACATCGGGCGCAATATGGTAAGTTGCGCCATGCGCACAATCCACAACAATTCGTAGCCCTTTTAGCGATAAATCAGATGGGAATACGCTCTTACAAAACTCGATATATCGACCCGGCGCATCATCTATTCGACTTGCGCGCCCCATGTTTTCTGAAGGTACGCAGCGAATAGGTTCATCTAAGAGGCGCTCTATTTCAGCCTCAACACTGTCAGGTAATTTACTCCCTGAATCAGAGAAGAACTTGATACCGTTATCGTAATAAGGGTTGTGTGATGCGCTAATCACGATTCCTGCAGCTGCACGGAAATTACGTGTTAAATAAGCGACTGCCGGCGTTGGCATTGGCCCTAGAAACTCGACACTCACGCCCGCCGATAATAATCCGGCTTCTAACGCTGACTCCAACATATAACCCGATAAACGGGTATCTTTACCAACTAATACACGCTGATTACCACTAGCCGACAATACCGTGCCGGCTGCCCAACCAAGTTTCACAGCGAAATCTGGTGTAATCGGAAAATCACCGACGCGACCACGTACACCGTCGGTGCCAAAATACTTACGCTGACTCAAGCGAATTCTCCCGCCAAGGTTGCTGCAACAACCTTCATTGCATCAACCGTTTCCTTGACATCATGCACACGAATAATCTGTGCCCCTTTCATTGCGGCAATCGTTGCCGCGGCAATACTACCTGCTAAGCGTTCACTCACTTCACGCCCAGTCACATGACCGATCATTGACTTACGTGACATTCCAATGAGTAATGGTAATTGCATATCGTGGAATGCCTGCAGTCTTTGTAGCAGCTGGTAATTATGCCTGACTGATTTACCAAAGCCAAAGCCTGGATCGAGATATATGTTATTTTTTTGTATTCCAGCATTCACACACGCTCTCACGCGGCCATCCAAGAACTGCTTCACATCATTGACAACGTCATCGTAACGCGGTTCGTGCTGCATTGTACGTGGCTCACCCTGCATGTGCATCAGACAAACCTTTACATCAGGCGCTGATGCTAATAATTGCTCTGCACCCTCGTCGCGCAACGCGTTAATGTCATTTATCATTGCAATGTTTAATTTCAGCGCTTCAGCCATCACGGCCGTTTTACAAGTATCCACCGAAATTGGCACATCGAAATTGGCTTGTAATCTTTCAATGATGGGCAATACGCGATCTAGCTCTTCCGCCACGCTTACCCCTTCACTGCCGGGACGTGTCGACTCACCACCAACGTCTAACCAAGCCGCGCCATCTTGAACCATTTGTTCAGCCTGCCTTAACGCATGGTCAACGTGATAAAATTTACCGCCATCTGAAAACGAATCGGGTGTGGCATTTAAAATGCCCATCACCTCTATGTGTGTGCGTGTGTCAGCCATCAGTCATACCTTAACTTTATTCAAAAAAAAGCCCCGCATGACGGGGCTTTATCAACTGATTAACTTGCCGGTGTATCACCAGCTGGTTTACTCGTCGACACTGGTTGGCTATCCTCAGCCTTGCCATCGTCGCCGCCCGACTTATTATTATCGCGTTTTTGCCAATCTCGTGGCTCACGCACATCGCGGCGGTTCATTAAGTCATCAATTTGATCCGCATCAATGGTTTCATACTTCATCAACGCATCTTTCATGGTATGCAAGATATCGATGTTTTCTTCCAAGATTCGTTTTGCTCGATCGTAGTTACGATCAATAAACAATTTCACTTCTTGGTCGATCGCTCGTGCGGTCTCGTCCGACATGTGTTTGTGTTGCGTTACCGAACGACCTAAAAATACCTCGTTCTCATCATCAGCGTAAAGCAACGGTCCCATTTTCTCAGATAGACCCCATTGGGTGACCATTTTCCGTGCAATTTGCGTTGCCCGCTCGATATCATTCGATGCTCCGGTCGTCACTTTTTCATCGCCATAAATTAATGCTTCGGCAATTCGCCCACCAAACAAACTCGAAATCATACTTTCCAAATGTTGTTTGGAGTGACTTACGCGATCTTGTTCTGGCAGGTACATGGTAACGCCAAGCGCGCGTCCACGTGGAATAATCGATACCTTATACACAGGGTCATGCTCTGGCACTAAACGTCCAACAATGGCGTGCCCAGCTTCATGATAGGCGGTCATCGCTTTCTCTTCTTCGGTCATCACCATGGAGCGGCGCTCCGCACCCATCATAATCTTATCTTTGGCTTTCTCGAACTCTTCCATGGCAACAACTTTCTTGTTACCGCGCGCTGCAAATAACGCCGCTTCATTCACTAAGTTCGCCAAATCGGCACCCGAGAAACCCGGTGTACCACGGGCAATAACCGATGCATCAACATCTTTGCCAAGCGGAACTTTACGCATATGAACTTTCAAAATTTGTTCACGGCCACGCACATCTGGCAAACCGACAACAACTTGACGGTCGAAACGGCCTGGACGCAATAACGCTGGGTCAAGAACATCCGGACGGTTCGTTGCAGCAATGACGATAATACCTTCGTTGCCTTCAAAGCCATCCATTTCAACGAGCATTTGGTTCAAGGTTTGCTCACGCTCATCATGACCACCGCCTAAACCGGCACCACGCTGACGACCCACTGCATCTATTTCGTCGATAAAAATGATACATGGTGCGGCTTTCTTCGCCTGCTCGAACATATCGCGAACACGTGACGCACCGACACCAACAAACATTTCGACGAAATCAGAACCTGAAATCGAGAAAAATGGCACTCGCGCTTCACCGGCAATCGCTTTCGCAAGCAATGTTTTACCAGTACCTGGAGGACCGACCATCAAGACACCTTTCGGAATTTTGCCACCGAGGTGTTGGAACTTGGTTGGATCTTTCAGGTAATCAACTAACTCACTTACTTCTTCTTTTGCTTCATCACAGCCTGCAACATCAGCAAAAGTAGTTTTAATTTGATCTTCGCTCATCAAACGCGCTTTGCTCTTGCCGAACGACATCGCGCCACGGCCACCACCGCCCTGCATTTGACGCATGAAGAATATCCACACACCAATCAACAGCAACATTGGGAACCATGAAATAAAGATTTGTGCCAATACACTTGGTTCTTCTGGCAACTTACCGTTTACTTCAACATTGTTCTCGAGCAAGTCATCCAATAGTTTTGGATCGTACTGCGTTGGGACAACCGTGGTAAATTGTTCACCACTGCGCGATTGTGCCGTGATCATCCGCCCATCAATATCAACCGAACGTACACCACCATTGTGAACTTGGTTAATGAATTGGCTGTACGCGACTTGTTGACCATTAGCGCCGCTTTGACTGAAATTGTTGAATACAGTCATTAAAACAACGGCTATGACCAGCCATAAAATGAGATTTTTTGCCATATCGCTCAAAGCTGACTACCTCTTGTTTGCATTTGTAGCACGCCTTACAGGGTACTACAGTTTGTAACCGGTCGCTACCAGATACACTTCTCGTGAACGGGCTCGCGATGAATCTGGTTTACGCGTTTTCACTGTTTTAAATGCAGCACGGACGTTTTTCAAAAATTCTTCAAAACCTTCACCTTGGAATACTTTGACGACAAAACTGCCATTTGGTTTCAATACCTGATGACACATATCCAACGCTAATTCAACGAGATACATGGAACGTGGCTGATCAACATTATCATTCCCACTCATATTTGGTGCCATATCTGACAAGACTACATCTACGTTTTTGCCGCCGATTCGGCTCAATAGCGCCTTTAAAACTTCCTCATCGCGAAAGTCACCTTCTAGGAAATCGACACCAGCGATTGGGTCCATCGGTAAAATATCGCACGCAATGACTTCACAGTTCCCGTGCAACGAATCCACCACAAACTGCGACCAGCCACCAGGCGCCGCCCCGAGATCGACCACGGTTTGCCCTTGCTTTAAAATTCTATCTTTCTGCTGTATTTCTTCTATTTTAAATACAGCACGTGAGCGATACCCCTTTTTCTGTGCTTTTTGCACATAATGGTCGCTAAAATGTTCTTGGAGCCAACGTTTGCTGCTGGCGGAGCGTTTTTTCGTCATGTTTCTCTTACCAAACTGGCTTCTTCTACCCAGATGGCGGTAGAATAGCGGAAATTCAAGTCATTCGATGGGATATATTACATGGCAACGGCCGTAACCTTAAGCAATAAACAAAAACAGCACTTAAAATCATTGGCTCATTCACTGAAACCAGTGGTGTTATTAGGCGCTAATGGCCTTACAGAGGGCGTGATGGCAGAGATTGAGTTGGCGCTCGAACACCACGAATTAATTAAAGTAAAGGTGCCGGATGAAGATCGCGAATTGCGTGAGCAAATTTATGCGACGATTATCGCGCATACCGGCGCTACAAAAGTACAAGTGGTCGGGAAAATTCTGACCATGTATAAGCCAAGTCCTGCTGCAAAAATTCAGCTACCTCGCGCATAATTTTTTGTTATTACTTCTCTTTTTGCGCTGTAGCGAGAGCTAATGCAACTTGGTGCAGCGCTGTCTCTAATAACATGGCATCACCACGCCTTTTAAAAAAGGTTTCAGCCATGAACTGACGGTTTTGTTCGGTCATTGGAACCTGATGCTGTTCCATTATCGGTTCAACAAACTCCAGCGCTTTTAGAGTATCAGCTACCGACGGGGTCGAGTACGCCACCCCATCCTTTTCTGTGACCGTTAAACTCACATTGGGGTAAAACAATTCGACATTGGGTGCAAACAACCAATCTAACGACACATTCTGTCGCAACAAACCTTCAATGACTCGATCGTAATTGATTGAACCTCGGCGCTTCCAATTACTGTAGGTGCTTTCCGGTAGCCCTAACCAACGCATAACAGCGCTCGCTGTAGTCTGTTTAGATACCAGCTTTAAACGCTCGATGCAGGTATCAATGTCTGGCAAATCAAAGTTGCTTTTAGCCATAGTCTGTGGTCTATTTTATCCAACCTGTCATTTGAGTGGTTTTGCTTCATTTTTAATATCAAATGACAGATTTAACCTTAAATTGAGTTGTTTTTAGAGTTCTTTGTGAACTTGTAATTCACTACACTTGAACAGATAAGCACTATACCTGATGGACAGTAAACAAATCAAAAAGGAATTAATGCGTCGCGGTTTTGATTTTTCAATGATCGCAGAAGCGTTGGGTAAGAGCCCATCACTGGTCTCTAAGGTAGCATCGCGTAAAGCGCGCTCCCAGCCCGTTGCATTAGCGATTGCGAAGGCATTGGGTATGGAGATTGATGAGGTATTTCCAGATATCGATGCGTATCATCACCAGCCGATGACAGCGGAACAGCGCAAACAAAAACAGCGCGAACTGGTCGCGCTGTTAAAAGACTAATTGATATAACTTGGTACCGGTCGCTAAATATATTCAACCTTCACAACTTCATATTCAACTTCGCCGTTAGGTGTATTTACACGAGCAACATCATCAATTTCTTTACCGATAAGCGCACGCGCAATCGGTGAATTGATTGAAATAAGATTCTGTTTTATATCAGCTTCGTCGTCACCGACAATCCGATAGGTCATCTCTTTATCGGTAACTGTGTTATACACCGTAACCGTTGCACCAAAAATCACTTTGCCTTGATTCGGCACTTTGGTCACATCAATAATTTGCGCATTGGAAAGCTTCGCTTCAATTTCCTGAATTCGACCTTCACAAAAGCCTTGCTGCTCACGCGCTGCATGATATTCGGCATTTTCTTTAAGATCGCCATGCTCACGCGCATCGGCGATCGCTTGAATAATACGCGGTCGATCTTCAGTTTTTAAGCGCTTCAATTCCTCCCGCAGCATCTCCGCGCCACGGGTGGTCATTGGAATCTGATTCATCGTTCTAAAACCCTTTTGTGCAATGATTGAAGTGAATTCACACGCGCACGATCATCGGCGGTGTTAGCTTTCACTGTGGCAAACGCTGCATTTAATGTTGTGGTATACGTTACTTTATTCAAGAGCGCTTCGCGGCGAATATAAACCGAGTCTTCTATTGCCTGACGCCCTTCAACCGTATTAATAATGTAACTGTACTCGCCGTTCTTAATTGCATCAACAATATTCGGACGCCCCTCTTGTAGCTTGTTCACGACGGAACAGGCGATGCCATCGTCGTTCAGCAATTTTGCTGTACCGCGAGTGGCTTCGAGGTTAAAGCCTAAACCGATGAGTCCGCGCGCTAAATCAAACAAACGCGCTTTATCGCCGTCACGTACCGACAATAATGCCTTACCAGCTTTCGCTAAAGCTTCACCAGCTCCAAGATTCGCTTTAGCGTAAGCTTCTTCAAAGCTCTCGCCAACGCCCATAACTTCACCAGTCGAGCGCATTTCGGGTCCGCGAATTGGGTCGACACCTTGGAACTTCGCAAATGGAATCACCACTTCTTTCACTGAGTAATACGGTGGAATCACTTCTTCGGTGTAGCCTTGCTCAGCCAACGACTGGCCGACCATAACGCGAGCCGCAATTTTAGCTAGTGGTAGCCCAGTTGCTTTCGACACAAACGGTACTGTACGAGCAGCACGCGGATTCACCTCAATGAGGTAAATCTCGTCATCTTTAATGGCAAATTGAGCGTTCATCAGGCCGTTTACGCCGAGTTCAAATGCTAACTTACTCATCTGCTCGCGTAACTCATCTTGAATCTTGTCACTTAATGAGTACGGCGGTAACGAACAGGCCGAGTCACCAGAGTGAACACCCGCTTGTTCAATGTGCTGCATAATACCGCCAATGAGCACATCTTTGCCGTCACAAATCGCATCAACGTCTACTTCAATCGCGTTATCTAAGAAACGATCGAGTAATACTGGTGCTGAATTCGAAACTTTTACAGCATCAGTCAAATAACGTAATAAGTCGCTCTCGTCATAGACAATTTCCATTGCACGACCGCCTAGCACGTATGACGGACGCACAACTAACGGATAGCCAATACGTTCAGCTTCACGTAACGCTTCATCAACTTTGGTAACTGTCGCATTTTCTGGTTGTTTTAAACCTAAACGGCGTACGGCACTTTGGAAGCGTTCACGATCTTCTGCGCGGTCAATTGCATCCGGCGACGTACCAATGATTGGCACCCCATTCGCTTCAAGTTCACGCGCTAATTTCAATGGCGTTTGGCCGCCGTACTGAACAATCACACCTTTTGGTTTTTCGACGCGCACAATTTCCAACACGTCTTCCAGAGTAATTGGTTCAAAATACAAACGGTCCGACGTATCGTAATCGGTTGAAACGGTTTCAGGGTTACAGTTCACCATAATTGTTTCGTAACCGTCTTCACGTAACGCTAGGGCTGCGTGCACGCAACAGTAGTCAAACTCAATACCTTGGCCGATGCGGTTTGGACCACCACCGATAACCATGATTTTATCTTTGTCGCTTGGCGCAGCCTCACACTCTTCGTCATACGTTGAGTACATATACGCCGTGTCTGAGCGGAATTCTGCCGCGCAAGTATCCACGCGCTTATAAACCGGGTGAATCCCCAGTTCATTACGACGTCGACGAACTTCTGTTTCGGCCACGTCGAGTAAGTCCGCGATGCGCTTGTCAGCGAAGCCTTTACGCTTCAATAAACGTAAGGCATGAGCATCTAAGCCTGCCATGCCGAGCTTTTGTACTTCTTCTTCAAGCAGCACAATCTCTTCAATCTGAATGAGATACCATTCATCAATGCGCGTCAGCTCAAATACTTCATGAACCGTCATGCCTAAGCGAAATGCATCGGCAATATAGAAAATACGTTCGGCACCTGGTTCTTTCAGCTCACGAATCACTTTTCCGCGGGCTTCAGGGTCGTTAATGTCGACCATCGGGTCGAACCCTGATACGCCGATCTCCAAACCACGCAGCGCTTTTTGCAATGATTCTTGCTGGTTACGACCAATGGCCATCACTTCACCCACCGATTTCATTTGGGTGGTTAGGCGGTCATTACAGCCTGCAAATTTCTCGAAATTGAAGCGAGGGATTTTGGTAACAACATAATCTAGCGCAGGTTCAAACGAAGCTGGCGTCACACCACCCGTGATTTCATTTTCAAGTTCATCAAGGGTATAACCAACAGCCAATTTCGCTGCAACTTTCGCAATTGGGAAGCCAGTGGCTTTCGATGCTAACGCAGATGAACGTGATACCCGTGGGTTCATCTCAATCACGACCATACGACCAGTATCAGGACAAACACCAAACTGAACGTTTGAACCACCGGTTTCAACACCAATTTCACGCAATACAGCCATCGCTGCGTCACGCATCAACTGGTATTCTTTGTCGGTTAAGGTTTGTGATGGTGCGACGGTGATGGAGTCACCGGTATGAATGCCCATGGCGTCAAAGTTTTCAATGGCACATACGATAATGCAGTTGTCTGCACGGTCACGTACCACTTCCATTTCGTATTCTTTCCAACCAATTAATGATTGGTCAATGAGCAATTCTTTGGTCGGTGATAAATCTAAACCGCGACGGCAAATTTCTTCAAACTCTTCACGGTTATAGGCGATACCGCCGCCGCTGCCACCCATGGTGAAACTTGGACGAATAATCAATGGGAAGCCGAACTCTTCTTGAATCTCAAAGGCTTCTTGTAAATTGTGCGCAACTTTCGCGTTTGGCGTTTCAAGACCGATCGATTTCATCGCCTTGTCGAAGCGGTCGCGATCTTCCGCTTTATCGATGGCATCCGCATTAGCGCCAATCATTTCGACGCCATATTTTTCCAATACGCCGTGCTTATCAAGTTCTAGTGCACAGTTAAGCGCTGTTTGACCACCCATGGTTGGTAACACGGCGTCAGGGCGTTCAACCTCAATAATTTTCGCAACCACTTCCCAGTGAATCGGCTCAATGTAAGTCACATCAGCCATCTCAGGGTCGGTCATGATGGTAGCTGGATTCGAGTTCACCAAAATTACCCGGTAACCTTCCTCACGTAGCGCTTTACAGGCTTGAGCACCAGAGTAGTCGAACTCGCAGGCTTGGCCGATTACAATCGGACCAGCACCAAGAATTAGAATGCTTTTAATGTCGGTACGTTTTGGCATAGTTACTGGCTCATCAATTCAATAAAGTGGTCAAATAACGGGGCCGCATCATTCGGGCCAGGGCTCGCTTCTGGGTGTCCTTGAAAGCTAAATGCCTTCACATCCGTTCGCTCAATACCCTGTAAGGTACCGTCAAATAGTGATTTATGGGTCGCCTTAAGATTATCAGGCAAGGTTGTTTCATCTACCGCAAAACCATGGTTTTGACTGGTAATCATGACGCGTCCGCTTGCCAAGTCTTGCACAGGATGGTTGGCACCATGGTGACCTAATTTCATTTTTACGGTTTGCGCACCGCTTGCTAAAGCCAGCAACTGGTGACCTAAACAAATGCCGAAAATAGGTACTTGCGCTTCAATAATTTCCTGAATCGCTTGTATCGCGTAATCACACGGTTCGGGGTCGCCAGGGCCGTTCGACAAGAACACACCATCGGGCTTCATCGCTAGCACATCTTTTGCTGGTGTCTGTGCAGGGACCATTGTCACTTTACAGCCACGATCAGCGAGCAACCGCAGTATATTGCGTTTGCAGCCATAATCGTAGGCAACCACGTGGAATTTCGGGTCCGTTAGCTCGCTAAAACCTTGACCGAGCTTCCAGCTTTTACTGGTCCATTCAACTGGTGTGCGAATCGTGACTTCCTTCGCAAGATCTAAGCCCTTTAAGCCTGGGAAGTTCTGCGCGAGTTCAAGCGCTTTTTCCACGTCAATTTCACCAGCCATGATGCAACCATTTTGCGCACCCTTTTCACGCAAAATGCGTGTCAGTTTGCGGGTATCAATGTCCGCAATACCCACAACGTTACGTTGACGCAGGTAATCTCCCAGTGACTGTTCACGACGGAAGTTACTCGCTTTCAACGACATTTCACGAATAATCAATCCTTTCGCCCACACGCGATTAGATTCTTCATCTTCGTGGTTTGTGCCGTAATTGCCAATGTGGGGATAAGTAAGGGTAACGATCTGTTCTGCGTAGGAGGGGTCGGTGAGAATTTCTTGGTAACCGGTCATGGCGGTGTTAAAAACAACTTCACCAACTGCGGTACCGCCGGCGCCAATGGCCGTGCCGTGAAAAACAGTCCCATCGGCAAGTACCAAAATGGCTTTACTTGCTGAGTGGCTCGCTAGAATACTCAAGGTTAACCTCCGTACATAAAAAAACGGGTGAATCAAAAAATGACTTCCCCGTTGATTACCTTGCACCAGCGTCGGATATTCAAAAATTGTGATTTAAAAATCGCATTTCTGAGTACCAGTGGAGTGCGCGTTTCAGCTTGCCCGAAATGTTACTGGCAAATTGACCGTATTCTACAGAAAATCGGCCGTTTCGTAAACTGAAAATTGGTGATTTGTACAAAGACCTAGCACCAGCCTGTTCGACTAGATTAATTGTTTCAAAAGTGTTTTTAATTGCAGCATATCAGCCATGCTATACAAGCCCGAAGGCTGATCTTTCAACCATTCTGCAGCTTGCACGGCACCACGCGCGAAAATTTGACGATTACTGACACGATGGGTTAATTCAATACGCTCGCCTGGATGCGCAAACAAAACCGTGTGCTCGCCAATAATATCAGCCGCACGCACCACCGAAAAACCGATAGAGCCAGGTTCCCGCACGCCATCGCCGCGCACCCCAGCAGAGAGCTCTGATAAACGTTTACCACGTCCCGCTGCGGCGCTTTCACCAAGTACCACCGCAGTGCCTGATGGCGCATCACGCTTCGCACTGTGGTGAGCTTCAAAAATTTCAATATCGGTATCCGGCAAAGCCGCTGCCGTAAGTTGTACCAATTGTCGCAGCAAGGTGATTCCTACACTCGTGTTTGCCGCATATAAAATTGGCATTGACTGCCCAGCTTGCGCCAATAACGTATGTTGCTGCTCGCTTAACCCTGTTGTACAAACAACAAGCGGAACGCGAAGTCGTTTGGCTAGCGCGATATTATTTTCTAGCGCTTGTGGTAGCGAGAAATCGATAAAAACATCCACTTGCTCGGGCTTTACCTCTCCGGCATGCTGAAAACGCACGCCAGCTTCAGCTACGTTGGGATAAATGGGCTCGCCGTAGCGGCTAGATTGGTCGCCGACAACCGCAGCTGTTACCGTTGCGTTGAGGCGTGATGCGTTGGCAATCACGGCTTGCCCCATCCGTCCGCTGGCACCTAGTATCCCTAGCTTCATAATTCCTCGTTAATCGTTATTCGTTAATCGTTATTGGTTATTTGTTGAGCGTTGCTTGATGATGGCTGTGCTTGCTGATTGCTTCTACCGAGAACGACAGATACAGCCATGTCGCCGGTCACGTTTGTTGCGGTTCGCGCCATATCGATAATGCGATCAATCGCAGCAATGAACGCAATACCCTCCAGCGGTAATCCGATAGCGTTCAGCGTCACTGTTAACATAACCATCGCCGTTCCAGGTACGCCTGCCGTACCCACTGACGCTAACGTAGCTGTCAACGTAATCAACATGTAGTCTGCCCAGTCTAGCGGAATACCGTAAATTTGTGCAATAAAGATAGAGGCAATCGCTGGGTATATCCCACCACAACCGTCCATATTAATGGTTGCACCTAGGGGCAGTACAAAGCTAGCGTACTCTTTCTGAACACCCAATTTTTCCGTAATCGCTTGGTGCGCCGCCGGAATTGTGCCGAAACTACTGCAGGTTGTAAAAGCGACCAATTGCGCTGAGAACACCGATTTAAAGAAAAACCAAGGCGACATACCGGCTAAACGAACCATGGTGCCATACACCAATACAATATGCAGAATACATGCCAGATAAATCGCACCAATAAACGCCGCCAACGGCGTCAAGCTGGCTAATCCATAGTGCCCGACAACCCAAGCCATCAAGCCCAACACGCCGAACGGCGTTAGTTCAAGCACCATCTTGGTAATGCGATACATCACCTGAGCGCCAGCCTTCATGACATCGCCAAACGGCTTCGCTGCGTCGCCCAACTGATTAATTGCTACACCTACAAGAGCAGCGAATACCACAATCTGAATGACATTACCTTCAGCCAATGCCGCAATTGGATTGGTCGGAATAAAATTTAAAAATACGTCAATGGGCCCTGGCACATCTTTAGGCTGGTAATTACTGTCAGCAACCAAATCAGGCGATGGGGTAATGTCTAACAGTTGCGCAACAGATAATCCAATTAAACTGGCTATGACCGCCGTCAGCAGAAACAAACCAATGGTCTGCACGCCGATTTTGCCAGCCTTTTCGCCGCTACCAAGCTGCAAAATAGCACTCACAATGGCGAAGAAAATTAACGGCGCCACCAACATTTTCAGCGCGTTGATAAACAACGTGCCTAGCGGACGCAGTGCTTGCGCGGCTTCAGGCTGCGCCACACCAATGATTACACCTAGCGCAAAAGCACCAAGTACACGCTGCCAAAATGGAATTGCAAACCAAGCCTTAAACATAACACCTCTTGAAAATTCAATTTCGATATTAGCTATTGGATATTAGATATTGGTTAAAACACAAATACCCGATACATGAGCTCTGATATCTAATATCCAATAGCTAATATCGTTCTTGCGCTGTATTGTACTAACGCTGGCAGACGTGCTTTAGTTCATTTTGGACTGACTTATAACCGAGTGATAGAATTCTCAGCAGAGGACGACCTCTCCCAATCTGGGCCCACTCGAATTATCTAAGGGATAACTGACCAGGACGACCTGGCGCTGGAAAACAGGAGCGCCCTATGGCTTGGCTCTATCTTTTTACTGCAGGTGTTTTTGAAATTATTTGGGCGTTTGCAATGAAGCAATCATTTGGCTTTACTCGCCCCTTCGCTACCACCATCACAATTATTGCGATGCTCATTAGCTTCTGGCTACTTGCCGTAGCCATGCGCACTATTCCGCTCGGAACGGCCTACACAATTTGGACAGGAATTGGAGCGGTAGGCGCTTTTGCAGTAGGTATCTGGTTTCTCGGCGAACCTGTCACGCCCCTGAGGCTGTTAGCTGCCGCATTGATTGTCGCAGGCTTAATTCTAATGAAACTCGCGAGCTAAAAATGCAAAAGGGATATTAGCTATTGGATATTAGATTAACCCAAAATAGCCGATACATAGGCGCTAATAGCTAATATCTAATAGCTAATATCGTACTTGCTTTTAAAGGGTGCAGAGCGGTTTGCGGCGCTGTGATGCTGCCTGCTGATAAAGCTCCTGAACCTTAGGCGCATACGCCTCTAATGCCTGAATACGAGACTGTGGTGAAGGATGCGTTGAGAGAAATTCAGGCGTATTAGCACCGCCAATTTTGGCCATATTCCGCCACAAATTAGCAGCTTCGGCTGGGTTGTAACCGGCCGCTGCCATATAATCCATACCTAACTGATCTGATTCACTTTCGTGAACACGTGAGTACGGCAACAAAACGCCAACTTGCGCACCAATACCGAGCGCAGCCATTGCCAATGCCGCGGTTTCGCTATCAAGATTTTCAGAAACCAAGACGGAACCGACCTGTAAACCTATGCCAACGGCAAACTGATTCGACATCCGCTCATTCCCGTGGTCAGCGATGACGTGGGCAATTTCATGACCAATAACCGCCGCCAACTGATGCCGATTTTCAGCTATTTTTAAAAGCCCTGAATACACCCCGATATTTTCGCCGGGTAGCGCAAACGCGTTTACCTGCTCACTATCGAATACAGTAACGTCCCACTGTCTATCTCGCCAAGGACTTGGCAAAACTGCAATCAAATCATCAGTGATACAACGCACGTAAGCATTCGTGCGTGCATCGGTACTAATTTTTTCTTTCGCTTTTAATTGGGCGTAGCTATCGTCACCCAAAGAGGCTAATTGACCACTGGAAAATAGCATCAACTGACTACGCCCAGTCGGCGACTCAGTGCATCCGCTTAGTATTAGGCTGCTCGCTAAGGCGGCAATACCGATTTTCATCCAATGACCCATAACCCCTCCTAAATGCAACTGCGATATTAGCTAATAGATATTGGATATTAGCAAGAGTTTCGAACATCAGTTCTAATATCAAATATCAAATAGCCAATATCGCTTTTGTTGTGTTATCCGCGAAGGTCGTCGAAGAATTTGCGGACACCATCAAAGAAGCCCTTTTCTTTCGGCCGATACTTGCCCGCCTCTTCGCCTGTGCCCATCGATTCTTCAAGTTCACGCAATAAGTCGCGTTGTTGCTCCGATAAATTTACCGGCGTTTCAATCACTACTTTGCAAATCAAATCGCCTACCGCGCCTGTGCGAACTGATTTCACACCTTTGCCACGCAAACGGAACAACTTACCAGTTTGTGTCTCGGCAGGAACTTTCAGTTTCACTTTACCTTCAAGGGTTGGTACTTCGATGTCTCCACCCAAAGCGGCGCGAGTGAAACTAAGTGGTACTTCACAGTATAGATTATTTCCATCACGTGCAAAGATTGGGTGCTCACGCACATGCACTTGCACATACAAATCGCCAGCCGGCGCGCCCATCTCACCTGCTTCACCTTCGCCACTTAAGCGAATTCTGTCGCCTGTATCAACGCCTGCTGGAATCTTAACTGATAGGGTTTTGGTGCGCTCAACCCGCCCTTCACCGTGACACGTGCGGCAAGGGTCTTTGATTACTTTGCCGCGACCTCGACAGTGTGGACATGGCTGTTGTACCGCAAAAAAGCCCTGACGCATTTGAATCTGACCTGAACCATGACAATGGCTACAAGTTTCAGCTCCGCTACCCGCTTTAGCACCACTACCATCACAGTCTTCACAAGTGCTTAATTTCGGTATTTTCAACTCAACTTCTTTGCCACGAACCGCTTCTTCTAAGCTAAGTTCGAGGTTGTAGCGTAAATCGGCGCCACGTTGCGCTTGCGCTCGCCCCCGACGGCCGCCACCACCAAAAATATCACCGAACACATCACCAAAAATATCTGCAAAATCAGCGGCGCCTGCACCACCACCAAAACCACCTTGTCCTTGCTCAAATGCAGCATGACCATATTGATCGTAAGCCGCACGTTTTTGCGGATCTGATAATACTTCGTACGCCGCACGCACCTCTTTGAATTTCATCTCGAGGTCTTTATCGCCTTTGGTACGGTCAGGATGGTACTTCATCGCCAACTTTTTGTAGGCTTTTTTGATGTCGCGTTCACTGGCATCTTTGCTGACACCCAGCACTTCATAAAAATCTGGTTTCGACATAATTATGTGGTTTCCACGTTCCTTTACTTCCTGCCTGATACAAGCACACGGAGGCTACCCCTCGGCAACCCCCGTGTGTTGAACTACAGACACCCGGTGGGCGTGCTCTTATTTCTTGTCGTCTTTGACTTCTTCAAACTCAGCATCAACAACATCGTCAGCATCTTGCTTGCCACTGTCGCCAGCGTCGCCCGCCTGTTGAGCTTTCGCTTGAGCTGCTTCCATCAACTTGCCTGACGCTTCAATCAATGCTTGCTGTTTCGCTTCAATTTCAGCTTTGTCAGAGCCTTTTATCGCTGCTTCTAAGTCGCTAATGGCTGACTCGATAGCTTCTTTATCGCTCGCTTCAAGCGCATCACCCGCTTCTTCAAGTTGCTTACGGGTACCATGAACCAAGGCATCCGCTTGGTTACGCACCTGCACCATCTCCTCGAATTTACGGTCTTCTTCCGCATGCGCTTCGGCATCGCGAACCATTTTTTCTACTTCATCATCGCTCAAGCCAGATGAAGCCTTAATGGTAATTTTCTGCTCTTTACCTGTATCTTTGTCTTTCGCTGATACATGCAAGATACCATCTGCATCAATATCAAACGTCACTTCAATTTGCGGCACGCCACGTGATGCTGGGCGAATACCTTCTAAATTAAATTGACCTAGTGACTTGTTATCTGCGGCGCGCTTACGCTCACCTTGAATAACATGCACCGTGACCGCTGCTTGATTATCTTCTGCGGTTGAGAAAGTTTGCGACTGCTTCGTAGGAATCGTCGTGTTCTTCTCAATCAACTTGGTCATGACACCACCCATGGTCTCAATACCAAGTGATAATGGTGTAACGTCAAGCAACAACACGTCTTTCACGTCACCTTGTAATACACCCGCTTGTACTGCTGCACCTACGGCAACCGCTTCATCTGGGTTAACGTCACGACGTGGCTCTTTACCGAAGAAATCAGTTACAGCTTGCTGAACTTTTGGCATACGGGTTTGACCGCCCACCAAAATAATGTCGTGAATTTCGCTCACTGACAAATCAGCATCTTTCAACGCTTGTTTCACTGGCTCTAAGGTTTTCGCAATCATGTCTTCTACCAACGACTCAAGCTTCGCACGCGTTACTTTAATCGCTAAGTGCTTCGGACCAGTCGCATCCGCAGTGATGTACGGTAAGTTCACTTCCGTTTGTTGCGCTGAAGAAAGCTCAATTTTTGCTTTCTCTGCTGCTTCTTTCAAACGTTGCATTGCGAGCGGATCTTTACGTAGGTCAATGCCTTGATCTTTGTTGAACTGCTCAACCAAGTAGTTGATCAAACGGTTATCGAAGTCTTCACCACCTAAGTGGGTATCACCGTTAGTGGCAAGTACTTCGAAGGTATGGTCGCCATCAACTTCATCAATTTCAATAATTGAGATATCGAACGTACCACCACCTAAGTCGTATACTGCGATGATATTGTCGCCTTTTTTCTTATCAAGGCCATATGCTAAAGCTGCTGCTGTCGGCTCGTTGATAATACGCTTCACTTCAAGGCCAGCAATACGACCTGCATCTTTGGTTGCTTGGCGCTGCGCATCGTTAAAGTAAGCTGGAACTGTAATAACAGCTTCAGTCACTTTTTCGCCCAAGAAGTCTTCTGCAGTTTTCTTCATTTTCTTCAAAACTTCAGCAGAAATTTGCGGTGGCGCTTTCTTCTCGTCATTGATTTGCACCCATGCATCGCCATTGTCGGCTTCAACAATTTTGAAAGGCATGATGCCGATATCGCGCTGTACTTCTTCGTCTTTAAAACGACGACCGATTAAGCGCTTAATCGCAAATAAAGTTTTGTTCGCGTTCGTTACCGCTTGACGCTTAGCAGGTGAACCCACCAATACTTCGCCATCATCAGTGAATGCAACCACTGACGGGGTTGTACGATCGCCTTCTGCGTTTTCAATAACACGCGGTTTGTCACCATCAAGTACTGCTACACACGAGTTAGTAGTACCTAAGTCGATTCCGATAATTTTACCCATGATTCGTCTCCAACTTCATAATCTAAAACAGGTTTGATAACTCAAATATGGGGTGGTTTTTTCGCTTTTCAACACCCCAAGTAGGGTTATTAAGAATTTTTCACCACCATCACCATGGCTGGGCGCAACAAGCGTCCGCTCAAGGTGTAACCTTTCTGCATCACCGCCAACACGGTGTTGTTTTCATGCTCTTCTGATGGCTGCATTGCCATCGCTTGATGTAATTCTGGGTTGAACGTGTCACCAACCGCACCAACGGCCTCAACACCGAACTTTGTTAGCGTGCTCAGCAAGTTTTTATGCGTTAGTTCAATGCCTTCAAAGAAGTTCTGATTTACATCATCGGCTTGCTTCGCAATGTCCATCGCACGCTCAAGGTTATCAACCGTATCCAACAGTTCACCTGCAAACTTTTCCAGCGCGAATTTATGCGCTTTCTCAACATCTTGAGCTGAGCGACGGCGAACGTTTTCCATTTCCGCTACGGCACGCACTGCACGATCATTGGCATCATCGGCACGCTGTTCAGCTTGGCTTAACGCCAACTCAAGCGCCTCAATGCGTTGCTGGCTCTCATCTACCGTTTCAGTTGCGGTTGCTTGAGATTCGGCCTGCTCATCCTGAACCATTTGCTCAGCTTGGGTTTCCGTCGTTTGCTGCTGTTCAGCTTGCGCGGCTTTGGTTGAATCATTCTTGGTCATAACTGCGTACTCTTTGTTGAAATTCACAAATGAACAATAATTTGTTGTGATATAACTATCTGCAGGCAGTTATGGGGTCAGCTGGTGATGATTCAAGTCATCACAGCAAAAAAAGGGAAAAAACATGACGACTACAACGCATCCAGCATTTCGACGCATTGCACTGCTTGGCAAAGTGAATCATGAAGCCACGCGAGCGACCTTGCTGAAACTCGAACAAACCCTATTGAATATGGGTTATGAGGTGATCGTTGAGGCGCGAACAGCCGAGCAATTAAAGTCAACGCAAGCGCAGATATTACCACTACATCGAATCGGAGAGTCTGCCGATATAGCGGTTGTTGTTGGTGGTGACGGCAACATGCTGGGCGCAGCGCGGGTGCTTTGTGAAGCCGACATTGCAGTGATTGGGGTAAATCGTGGCAACCTCGGTTTTTTGACCGATCTTGATCCTGACCACGTCATTGAGCAGTTGAAAGCTGTACTCGAGGGCAACTATCAAACTGAACGTCGGTTTCTGCTGCAAGCCGAAGTATTTCATTGCGGGAAATCCAAAAGTGTTGGACGCGCCATTAACGAAGTCGTGTTGCACTCTGATAAAGTGGCGCACATGATCGAATTTGAAGTGTATGTCAATGATGAATTCGTTTATTCACAGCGCTCCGACGGCCTGATTATCAGCACCCCAACCGGTTCCACCGCTTACTCGTTATCTGGCGGCGGACCAATTCTTACACCAGGTCTTGATGCTATTACCATGGTTCCCATGTTTCCCCACACGCTAAGCAGTCGCCCGATTGTAGTCGATGGCCATAGTGTTATTCGCCTGCGTGCCGCGGCCGATAACGATAGTCTTCAACTGAGTTGTGATGGTCATGTACGTATGACCGTACAGCCCGGCGATGATGTGGTGATTCAACAGCATCCGCATCGTTTGCGCTTAGTTCATCCACAGGATCACAGCTACTATCGCGTATTAAGAAACAAACTAGGTTGGGGTAGTCGTCTGTTTTAAAATTTTTGGCCCCCTCTTGCATTACTGTATAAATACTGTATAACTACTGTACACATACACAGTGTTTGAGGTGTCCTATGCTGCTTCATATGCAAATTCGCAACCTTGCGGTTGTTCGTCAACTTGATGTCGATTTTAACGCGGGCATGACGGCCATTACTGGCGAAACCGGTGCAGGTAAGTCTATCGCACTCGATGCGTTGGGTTTATGTTTAGGTGATCGTGCTGACGTTGATTTAATACGTGCCGATGCCGAAAAGGCTGAAGTGAGTGCTACCTTTCAATTGGCTACAACCAAAAGCCCAGCCGTACAGTGGTTGCGCGAACAAGAACTGCAAGACGACGATGCTTGTACTTGTGTATTACGTCGTATTATTACCCGCGAAGGGCGTTCAAA
The DNA here is from genome assembly GCF_044807045.1 of Pseudidiomarina marina. NCBI lineage: Bacteria > Pseudomonadati > Pseudomonadota > Gammaproteobacteria > Alteromonadales > Idiomarinaceae > Pseudidiomarina > Pseudidiomarina marina. Next base: position 2,078,771 of record NZ_CP085233.1, read on the forward strand.
AGCGTGGATCAACGGCTATCCAGTCACCGCATCGCAGCTTAAGCTATTAGCCCCACTGTTAGTTAATATTCATGGTCAACACGAGCACCAGTTGTTAACGCGACCTGAGCATCAGTTGAATCTGCTCGATGCCTACGCACGTCATCAAGCATTACTCGATGAGGTTCAAACCGCGTACCAGAATTGGTACGGCTTACGCAAACAACAAAAACAACTGCACCAGCAGCAAGCAGACATGGAGTCGCGACTACAGTTGCTCAGTTATCAAGTTTCTGAATTAAACGAGTTTGCTCTCGCTGAAGGCGAATTCGAAGAACTCGAGCAGCAGCATAAGCGCCTCGCCAATAGTGCCGCTTTGGTGGAAGATTCAGCCTTTGCATTAAATGCTATTTATGAAGGTGAGCACAATAATGCTTACAGCTTGCTGCAAAGCGCGTTATCACGCCTAGAACAGCAGTTAGAAACCGACCCTAACCTGGCCGAAACGGTGCGTATATTGAATGAAGCGAGCGTCCAAGTTGAGGAAGCGGCACGCGAACTACGCCACTATCAAGATAATATCGAGCTTGACGATGAACAACTCGTACTAGCTGAACGACGAGTTTCGCAAGCCATTCAGCTGGCGCGCAAACATCAACTCGAGCCAAGTCAATTGTACGAACATCATCAACAGTTACTTGCCGAACTTGAGCAACTTGAAACAAATCAAGCGGAATCTGCTGACATCGATGAGCGTGTTGAACACGCAGCACAATCATATCGAAAAGCAGCAGCGAAATTATCGGCTAGCCGAGAAAAAGCAGCCCATGAACTTAGTGATCGCATAGCGAAAAGTATGCAGCAGCTCAACATGCCACATGGTCGATTTGTGATTGAAGTTAATCATCAGGCACAAGCTCCGGCAACGCGTCTCGGTACCGATGAAGTTTGCTTTACCGTCACCACCAACCCAGGGCAACCTTTACAATCACTCGCAAAAATCGCATCAGGTGGCGAACTATCGCGTATTAGTTTGGCGATTCAAGTGATAACCGCAAGCCAATTAATCACGCCAACACTAATGTTCGACGAAGTCGATGTCGGCGTGAGTGGTGCGACGGCAGCAACCGTGGGTAAATTATTACGTCAGCTTGGGGAATCAAATCAGGTTATATGTGTCACACACTTACCGCAAGTTGCTGCAAAAGCTCATCAGCAACTTCGTGTAGACAAAGTCACAGATGGTGCAAGTACCGAAACGACCATGGTTCGACTCGACCAAGATGACCGAGTTATCGAACTCGCTCGCCTCCTAGGCGGCGATCAAATTACTGCGGCAACCAAAGCAAATGCTGCTGAATTACTTGCGGTCGGTTAGGTGCTTTGTTTATCATCACCAACAGAATCACAAATTAACAGCAGGTGTTATGAAAGCTCTCGTAATTGCAGGTAGTGTTTTAATTCTTAGCGGATGTTCCGTTTTTGACAGTTGGGTGTACCGGATCGATATACCGCAAGGTAACTATCTTGAGCAACGTGACGTTGATCAACTTCGGGTCGGTATGACCAAAGAACAAGTTGCTTACGTTATTGGTGAGCCTGTCGCTGAAAATGTTTTTGATCAAGATGTTTGGTATTACGTATTTAAATTAAATTCTGGTCGCAGTCGAAGCGAAGACTACCAACATAAAGTCACGTTAACCTTCGAAAATGATCAATTGATTGCCTACGACGGCACTTTCGACCGGCCAGAGAACTTCGATACTCCGCTGGAGCAGTAAGTACTCGCAGTCCGTACAAACTTTGCGCGCCAGCTTTCTTCCAGACCATGTTTGCTTGATAAGCATTCACGGAAGGTTCAAGTTTAGGGAGCACGATGGCGACTGATAGCTCAGGAGTCACAGTGTCGGCTCGGGTAATAATTGATGATCAAGACATTACCAAAAGCCCGACCGATCAACGCAGGTATCGCATTATCGAGCTCGATAATGGCATGCGCTGCGTTCTGGTGCACGAAGCTGAAGCGCGACAAGCTAGTGCGGCTCTCGCCGTTGCTGCTGGGCATTTTCACGATCCACATCATGCGCAAGGTTTGGCGCACTTCCTTGAGCACATGTTGTTTTTGGGCACTGAAAAGTACCCAGATGCGAATAGTTACCAAAGTTTTATTAGTGCCCATGGCGGCAATCATAATGCCTGGACGGGTACTGAATTCAGTAATTACTATTTTACTGTTGATGCGAACTATTTTGATCAAGCACTCGATCGATTCATGCGATTTTTTCACGAACCGTTGTTTGCACAACAGTGGATCGATAAAGAGTTACAGTCAATTGAGTCAGAGTTCCAGCTAAAGCGCCAAGATGAGTTGCGCCGGTTATATCAAGTTCACAAAGCGACTTCGAATCCGAAACACCCCTTCAGTAAGTTTTCGGTGGGTAATCTCAGCACCTTAAAAGACCAACCGAACAATTCACTGCAGCAGCAGTTGCGCGATTTTTTCAAACGTTGGTACTGTGCACGCCGCATGACCTTAGTGTTACTTGGTCCGCAACCACTTGAGCAGTTAAGTAAGCTAGCCTGTACGCATGCACAAGCGGTAAAAAGTGGCTGTGCGGATGTTTGGGATATTGACGAGCCACTGTATTTACCAGAGCAACTCGGTGTTGAGTTACACGTTAAACCACTAAAAGACGCCCGCCGGCTAATCATCACATTTGCCTTGCCAGGTATTAATGACGATTACGCAAACAAGACCACAAGTTATATTGCGCACCTTTTGGGTTATGAAGGTCCCGGTAGTTTGTTTGGTTATCTACGCGATAAGCATTGGATTAATACCCTCGCTGCCGGTGGCGGCATCAGTGGTAGCAACTTCAAAGATTTTAATATCAATATGCAGCTGACTGAACAGGGCATGGCGCACCGTGATGAAATCATTGGCGCCCTATTCCATTACATTCAGCTGATTCGTGAGCAGGGATTGAATTCATGGCGCTATAACGAACGTCGCGTAAGTGTCATGAATGCCTTTAATTTCCAGGAACAGCCACGGGCAAGCGATTTAGCGCCACAACTCGCTATTAACTTGCAGCACTACATTGCTGAAGACATTATTTTTGGTGATTATCGAATGGATGGTCTATTCCAACCAAAAGCTCACCAGTTTTTGGATTGTATGCGACCAGACAACATGCGAGTCACGGTCATCCATAAAGATTTGCCCACGGACAATGTTGAGCCGATTTACGGTTGTCACTATGCAATGCGAGCGCTTTCTCAACAACAACTTGAGGCATTCAGCGGGTTTACGCCAATAGACGTAAAGCTACCGGATCCAAACCCCTATCTCGCCGAGCCATGGCAATTACAATCCATTACCTCGGATGAGCCAACCGGCTTACCGCGTGCGAAACAAACAGCTCCAGCATTGACCTGTTGGCATCTTCACGATATTGATTTTCGACAACCGAAGGCTCATTTGTATCTTGGTTTTCAACTTCCGAATGTCGTTGCAAATCCAGCAAACTTTGCTCAAACACGTCTATGGTGTGAATTGATGCTCGATACGTTAAATGAGCAGTGTTACGATGCCGAAATTGCCGGATTGCATTTTAATCTCTATCCGCAACAACAAGGCATGACGCTTCACGTGACTGGCCCTGCACACTATGTTCCCCAGTTAACTGACACACTCATTCAAGCCATGCATTCACCGTCCTTTTGTCAACAGCGCTGGCTCGATTTACGACAACGCTTGATGACAAACTGGCGTCAAGCGTTGTTGCACAAACCGCTGAATTTTTTATTTTCACATTTAAACGTACAGTTGCAGCCGCATACCTATTCAGTCATTGATTTAGCCGTAGAGTTGGAACAATTAGATTTTACAAGCTTCTGCGAAAGTAGCCCGCGTTTGTTTACGCAGGCACAAGTACAAATGTTTGCCCATGGAGACGTAAAAGCTGAGCAATTAACCTCTGTCCATAAGGCTCTCGCGCAATGGCTGGATTTAACTCGGCCTCTGGAACCCATTGATTTGACGCCAGCAGCACTTAACAAGCTACCGGCAACAATCGCCGTTGAGACACAACATCCTGATCACGCAGTAATAGCGGTTTTACAATCCATGCAAAACACTGTGCAACAACAGGGCATGTTTATGTTGCTCAATCAAATGTTACAGCCACGCTTTTTTGCACAATTACGCACCGAACAGCAACTTGGCTATTTGGTAGGTACAACTTATTTACCAATGCAACAATACCCTCATCTGTTGTTTTATGTGCAATCGTCTCGCGTGAACAATCAGGAACTAGAACAGGCGATCAAAATCTTTTTTGAGGGGATTCCGACGATATTAGCGGATATCTCTGCCGAAGAATTCGACAAAGCACGGCAGAGTTTAACGCAACAGTTGACTGAAAAAGACACGAGTTTACGCTCACGTAGTCAACGATTGTGGAGTGCTATAACACAACAAGATCATGATTTTTCAAGACTAACTAGAATAGCCGATGCGATTGAAACACTAACTATCGACGCATTCAAAACCGAATCAAAACAAATTTTTAACAATGCTTCAGGACAAATGTTTCTGTCTGCATGCCCCGCGAACTTTGACAGATCCCGCTAAATTGTTTAATTTGATGAACAACATAACAAATAGAAGAGCTGTACATAAAACAGTCAATTTCGGGGAAAAGCGTGCGACGCCTGCAACAGCTTTATTACAGTTTACGCTTAAGAGCACTGACAATTGTTATTGTTTCGGTGTTTTCGCTGTCATTCCCGTTGCAAGCGCAAGACTGGCAAGTTGAACTCATAAACCTTCGTCTCGCAAATCAGCCCGTTAGTGCGCAACAACTCGATCAACGCAACCGCCCGCAGCTCTACAACACCGAAACGCTTTATATCCCAGACATCCAAGACCCATTTAGTATCGAATTTGGTGCACCTTATGCGCCGAATGCGCGATTACTTTATTATCGCTATCAGCTCGAAGGTTTTGATCGAGACTGGGTCTATACCGATAATGATTATCGACGCGCCACTTATACAAATTTAAGCTACGGACAATACGTATTTAAAGTTGAAGCTTCCTATGACGGTACCAGTTGGTCTGGTCGTCGCCAAATTTTGCTCGATGTTGCAGCTCCTAGTTGGTTATCGCCTTGGGCTATTAGCGCCTACGCATTACTTTTGCTCGGCATTTTAGCGGCGGTATTTTTTATTGTTCGCGCTCGTCATCTCGCAATTAAACAACTTCGTAGTAGTGAAGAGCGCCTGAAGCTCAGCTTATGGGGAAGTGGTGATCAACTTTGGGATTGGCACGTACCTGAAGGCACCATTCACCGCCACAATAGTTGGCGGTACCTCAACGAGTTCCCGATTGATCACATTCGATCAGGTAAACGAGGCAGCCCAAGTAATATTCATCCTCTTGATCTACCTAAGTTGCAACAGCAATTGCGCAAGCACTTAGATGGCGCATCGAACTATTTTGAGATGACTTATCGTGTCAAAACGGACAAAGGTTGGATTTCGGTACTCGACCGCGGCAAAGTGGTTGAACGCGACGAAAACCAACACCCGTTGCGCATGACCGGTACTCTGAAGGATATTACACCACTGGTTGCCGCTGAAGAACGCTTGAAAATGCTCGCAACATCCATCACTAATATTTCCGATGGCGTGTGTATTTACGATGCCAACTTTAAAGTCATCGAGACCAACGCATCAGTAGCCAAAATAACCGGCTATTCTCGCGATGATATGCTTGATCGGCCGCTCCAACTGCAGCTTTATAGCCCTGAATATATTGAACAAATCAAGCGCTTGTTAAAACAACACGGCAGTTGGCATGGCGAAGTCGAAGATTTACGCAAAGACGGTAGCTTGTATCAAATGGAGTTAACGTTAGATGCCATACGCGACGATAGTGACCGTATTTCACATTACGTTGCTACCTTTGCCGATATCACCGAACGTAAATCGACGGAACGCGAATTACGCCGTTTATCGAACACCGATACGCTTACTGGCTTGCCCAATCGTTCCTATTTCCAAGTCAGCCATGCCAATTTGGTGCGTAAACGAATTCAGCATGCACTGTTGTTATTTGATTTGGATGATTTTAAGAAAATTAACGACTCACTGGGTCATGACATTGGCGATCAATTATTATTACAAGTGGCCGAACGTGTTGCCGAGGTAGGTCGACCGCAAGATACTTTCTTCCGACTAGGCGGCGATGAATTCGTATTGATGCTCGAAGATACAAGCGACCTCAGTGTCATTACTGACGTCGCGACGAAAATCCTCGCTCAAGTTGGCGAAGCATTCCATGTCAATCAACAAGATATTGTTATTGGAAGCTCCATCGGCATCGTGGTTTATCCCAACGATGGCACCTCGTCGCAAGAACTGCTGCAAAATGCAGACACTGCCATGTATCACGCGAAGAATCGCGGCGGCCACAATTATCAATTCTTCAATGAATCGATGAATAAGAATGCCGTACGCCGTTTGCAAGTCGAGAACCAACTCCGGCAAGCTCTTCGCAACAATCATATTCAAGTGATGTATCAGCCAAAAGTTTCGCTTCGCAATTATGAGTTTGTTGGTCTCGAAGCTTTGGTACGTCTTAATATTCCGGGTATCGGGCTGGTTAGTCCAAGTGAATTTATTCCTCTCGCTGAAGAAACTGGTTTGATTATTGAAATGGGCGAGCAAGTTTTACGTCAAACCTGTCGCGATATGCGCGAGTGGGTAAAACAAGGAACAGTGCAAGGCCGTGTCGCCGTCAACTTGTCAGCGAAGCAGTTCATTCAACCGGACTTGACGCAACGCATCATGACTATTTTAAAAGAAGAACAGCTCGCACCAGAACATCTTGAGCTAGAGATAACCGAAGGCGTCGTCATGGAAGATCCAGAACGTGCCATTGAAATTATGACCGAACTGCACAACTGCGGTATTCACTTGGCACTGGATGATTTTGGTACAGGTTACTCGTCCCTCGCTTACTTGAAGCGCTTCCCGATTCAAACATTAAAAATCGACAAAGCCTTTGTCGATGATATCAATGGTGCTGAGCGCGATCGAAACATGGTTGCATCCATTGTCGCCATGGCACATAACATGGGATTAGACGTTGTTGCAGAAGGGGTCGTCAATACAGCTCAAGCAGCCACACTAAGCCGCTTGAGCTGCGAATTTGCGCAAGGCTACTTGTTCGCAGAACCGCTAACCAGTGATGCTTTCTTGGCACACATTAGCGTACCAGCATCGATACATTAGCGCGCCCCTGCGCCTTCAATAATGTCATCCGCTTATGGGTGAAAAACATTGGTAATACGAGCGGCCCAAATAACAAACCCATCGCTCCCCAACGTTTAGCCCCCATCGCATGGGTTAAAGCTTGAATGTATAACGTCAGCGCAGACAACAAACAACACAGCGCAATAAACATCTCAACTCCAGTTTTTACAACAAATTCAACTTAAAGCATCGAGCGCTTAATAAAAGCGCTCGTTATTCTCTGCCATTTTAACCAGCAATTGTGCCGGGGTATAACGTTCACCATGTTGCTGCCGATAATTCTGCAAGCGGCGAACAATTTCAGCCACACCAACGGCATCCATGTAACGGAACGGACCACCGCGGAAAGGTGGAAACCCGATACCGAAAATGGCACCAATATCGCCATCGCGAGCACTACGGATAATGCCTTCGTCCAAGCAGTAGGCGGCTTCATTCAACATCAACAGCACTGTACGCTGAGCGATTTCATCACCACCTAACTTAGCTGAAGGACTAATACCTAACAAACCATATACCGATTCATCAACCGATTTACCCGGTTTCTTACCCGAGTAGGCATAAAAGCCCTTCTTGTTCTTCTTACCTTTGCGCTCATCATCCAATAACTTGCCAAACGCATCTGGCGCACGGAATCGGTCGCCTAATTCATCAGCCATGATTGGCGCGACTTTCGCCGCCACATCAATACCCACTTCGTCCATCAATTTCATTGGCCCAACTGGGAAGCCAAACTTAACCAATGCACCATCCACCGCTTCAATTGGCTCTCCTTCGAGAACTAATCGCGCCGACTCATTCATGTACGGTGCCAAGATTCGGTTGACATAAAAGCCCGCGCCGTCTTTTACCACAATTGGGGTTTTACCCTGCTTCTTGGCCAGTGCAACCGTTGTTGCAATAGTTTCATCCGAGGTTCCCGCATGAGTAATAATCTCAGCCAATGGCATTTTATCAACCGGTGAAAAATAATGTAATCCGATCACGTTTTCCGGGCGCTGTGCCTCAGCGGCAATTTTGGTAATCGGTAAACTCGAAGTGTTGGTGGCAAAAATCGTGTTTTCACCGGCAACGGCCTCAATATCAGCAACCATTTGTTGCTTCAGTTTTAGGTCTTCAAATACCGCTTCTATCACGACATCAACTTGATCAAAACCACTGTAGTCGAGCGTACCGCTCAATCGCAGCATGGTTGCTTCAAGCTCGGTGCGCGATAGATGTTTCCGCTTCACTTTTTTATGTAATAAGTCGTAGCTATACTTCAGAGCATGCACAATACCTTGCTCTGAAATATCTTTGATGCGTGCTGGCAGTCCTGCTTTTGCTGCTGTCACATACGCAATACCGCCACCCATTAACCCACCACCAAGTACACCCACGCGCTCAATTTTACGCGGCTTGGTATCGCCGGCTCCGGTTTCTTTTTTCATTGCGGTCGTCGCAAAAAAGATATGGCGTAGCTGTTTTGATTCTGGCGTCATCGCGAGTTCACCGAACGAACGTGCTTCAAACTCAAGCCCCGCCTCAAAACCCTTATCAGCGCCATAGGCAATGGTATCGATAATTTTATCAAGTGCCGGATAATTGCCTTTCGCTTTTGCTTGCGCTTGCTCGCGAGCTTTTGAGAAAATTATGCCGCGACCTACACCACTGCCTTCAAGTAACTTGTTGAATAAAGAATGGCGAACACGCTTCACCTTTGCTTTGCTACTTAGTGCGAGCTTCACTGCCGCCTCAAGCAAAATAGTTGCGGGAACAACGTCGTCAACAATACCCAGTTTCTTCGCTTGTTTCGCCCGCAACTGTTTGCCGGTTAAAATTAACGGCAAGGCTTTTTGGATTCCGATAAGACGCGGTAAACGCTGCGTACCACCCGAGCCAGGTAATAAACCAAGCTGCACTTCTGGCAAACCGATAATGGTTTTCTCGCTGTCCGTCGCAATACGATAATGACACGCCAAGGCGAGTTCTAAGCCACCACCCAAGCAAGCCCCATCAATCGCCGCCACAACCGGCACTTTTAAACTTTCAATGCGATCAAACATCGCTTGACCTTGGCGTGCCAAGCTTTCCGTATCGGCAGCATTTTCACAAGCGTCAATCATGCTAATATCAGCACCAGCTACAAATGAGCCCGGTTTATCGCTGATCACCACAACACCTTTCAGATCGTGTTGCTGCTCTAACTGGTTCAATACGTGTGCCACCTCTTCAGCAAACGAAGCTTTCAAGGTATTCATTGATTCGCCCGGCACATCAATGTGGATGACCGCTACCTGATCATCGCGTAATTCTAGCGTAAAGGCTTTCTGCTGGCTCATTATTCCGTCTCCACAATCATTGCTGCACCTAAACCACCAGCCGCACAGGCTGTGGTTAACCCGATACCGCCACCACGGCGTTTTAATTCATTGAGGGTTTGGGTAATTAGACGTGCACCAGTTGCCGCAAATGGGTGCCCATAGGCTAACGAGCCACCCATGACGTTGAATTTTTCCATGTCGATTTCACCAATCGCTTCGCTGCGACCAAGCTTCTCTTCGGCAAATTTTTTGCTGGCAAACATTTTCATGTTAGCAAGCGTCTGTGCCGCAAACGCTTCATGCATTTCAATTAAGGTTAAATCGCTTAACTTCATGCCGGCACGATCAAGTGCCAGCGGCGTCGCATACGAAGGGCCCATCAGCATATCTTCCCAAACGTCAATGGCACTAAATGCGTAGCTACGGATATAACCAAGAACTTCATAGCCTAGCGCTTTCGCTTTGCTCTCAGTCATCAATAAAATGGCGCTAGCACCATCGGTTAACGCCGTGCTATTCGCTGCAGTCACTGTGCCATGTTTACGATCAAATACCGGGCGTAATTTCGCATAACCATCCAATTTGGAATCACTACGAACCGTATTGTCACGTTTCAAGAAATCGCTATACGGCTCAGCATAAGCGGTCATGACTTCGGCATCTAACTTACCTGCCTCCCATGCTTCGTGGGCCAATGTATGTGAACGATGCGCCAAGGCATCCTGATCGGCTCGGCTTATATTGTGCGTTTTCGCCATCTGTTCGGCTGTGTCACCCATGGTTAAACCGGTACTGTATTCAGCAATTGCTGGCGGCACGGGCATTAAATCTTTAAACCGCAAACGCTTCAGAATATTCCAGCGCTGGCCTAGCGTTTTCGCTTTATTTAAATCGACAAGCGCGTGCGCAAGCGAGCGCGAAACGCCAATCGGTAATACTGAGGACGAGTCGGCGCCGCCGGCGATACCGACTGAAATGTTTCCAACCAACATGCTTTCTAGTACGTTGACCGTAGTTTGAAAACTGGTCGCGCAGGCTCGTGATACACTGTACGCATCAGTCGATACAGGAAGACTTGTGCCCAAAACAATTTCGCGCGCAATGTTTGGTGCTTTTGGCATTTGGACAACTTGTCCGTAAACCAACTGCTCAACTTCATTTGGGTCTAAGCTGTAGCGATTAAGTAGCTCTTGCACCACCATTTTGCCCATATCCAATGCAGGAACGCCATGGAAATAGGTCGCCTGCTTCGCAAACGGGGTACGCAAGCCGGCAACAATCGCAATGCGGTCGCCTGAAGCAGTGGTCAGATTCTGACGTGCGGCCATAGATTTGTCCTCTGTTGTTTTGTTATGGTCATTCCTTAATCTGGTCTGACCTCATAGATAGTTACAAATTTTAACGGGTCTTTGGCGAGAATTAAACCGTTGTTTTCGGTAAAGTGCGAACATAGAGTATAGCGATAGTATAGAAGTAATATACACAAAGCAGAGGAATCTGATGGCAGCTGAACAGTTTCAAGCATTACGCAACTACCTCGACAGTCAAGTATTAGGGCAACCTGATTTCACTGAAAGCCTGCTAGTTGCCATACTAGCCGATGGCCATTTGTTGGTAGAAGGACCACCAGGGCTTGCGAAAACCCGAGCCGTCAATGCCTTGGCAAAAGGGGTTGAAGGCAGTTTTCATCGCGTGCAATTTACCCCAGACTTGCTGCCCGCCGATTTAACCGGTACCGATATTTATCGACCTGAAACTGGCGAGTTTGTGTTTCAACAGGGGCCTCTGTTTCACAACATTATTTTGGCAGACGAGATAAACCGTGCGCCAGCGAAAGTACAGTCTGCATTATTAGAAGCGATGGCCGAGCGCCAAATTACGGTCGGCCAAAAGACCTATCCGTTACCAGAACTATTTATGGTGTTGGCAACCCAGAACCCGCTTGAGCAAGAAGGTACCTACCCACTTCCTGAAGCACAACTTGATCGCTTCTTAATGCATCTCAATTTGGGTTATCCAAATGCCGACACTGAACGCGACATTTTACGCTTGACTCGCGGTGAAGAGTTACAAGGCCAAGCGGACATTCCGAAGCCATTGAAACAGCAAGATATCTTCAATGCACGCAAAGAAGTTCTTGGAATCTACATGGATGAAGCGGTTGAAAACTATTTAGTACAATTGGTCATCGCGACACGCGAGCCAAGCTTTTATAGCAGCGACTTGGCGCGCTGGTTAAATTACGGTGCCAGCCCACGCGCAACCATTGCTCTTGATCGTTGTGCGCGCGCTCGTGCTTGGTTACAGCAACGCAACTTTGTCACCCCAGATGATATCCATGCAGTTTATGCCAAAGTATTGCGTCACCGAATAATTCTTAGTTACCAAGCAGAAGCCGATGGCATTGATGCTGACCAAGTTTTAGCGCAAATCATTCAGTTAGTTCCAGCACCATAAATGAGCGCACGTCGTCACTTAATGTCACCTGAACTTGTCACGCAATGGCTAAATACATGGCGCAGTGATGGTGTTCACGTCAATAGTCACGAACTGATGTATTACCGCAGTAAAGTTAACGCATTTCAGCGTTTCCGCCGGCTGCATCCGCCGCCCGGCGCTAGCGGTGCATTGCTAAGCAAGTTTAAAGGTCGTGGCATGGAGTTTGATGAATTCCGTCACTATCAAGCAGGTGATGATATCCGCGCTATAGACTGGCGCGTCACCGCGCGCACGGGCACTCCGCATACGAAATTGTTTCGCGAAGAGCGTGAGCGGCCAGTGTTTGTGGTTGTTGATTTTAGTGACAGTATGCAGTTTGGTAGTCAGCTCTTGTTTAAATCCGCGCAAGCTTGTCACTTAGCAGCGTCTTTAGCCTGGCTCGCAGTAGCAAGAGGCGATCGAATTGGTGCGGTCATGACCAGTCAGTATGGTCATGCAGAAATTAAGCCTCAAGCACGCCACCATGGCGTCATGCAAGTAATCCATCACTTAGTCGAACAACAACAGCTGGCTGTAGACAGCTGGCAACAGCAGCATCGTCATCAAAATGTCTTTCCGCAGGCGCTTGAGCGGATGCAACAATTGGCGCGCCCCGGCAGTATTATTTATTTAATCAGTGATTGGTTGAGTGACGACCCAGCGCTATGGCGTCATTGCTTGGCACTGCAACGTCATTGCCAATTGGTACCGTTTACGATTATCGACCCACTTGAGTTACAGTTGCCAAATGTGTCCGATCATACACCGTTGTCGATGACCGACGGTGAACTAAGTGTCGTGGTCGATCCGGTTAACAAACATCAGCGTCACGCCTATGCACATGCGCAACAACAACGCTTACAATCTGTTGTGAAGCAATGGCAACAGCTTGGTTGTCCATTGCGTATGATCAGTTCGGCCGATGCGCTCGAAAACCAATGGCCCGGAGAGTTATTATGATATTACTCGACAAGCCTATTGAAATGAATGACATTGTGGCAGCCCCTGCGGCATCGTGGTGGCCGCTAGCCATTGGCTGGTATATTCTTGCAGCAGTAACCTTGGTTACCGTTATCAGCGCCATGGTCTTGAGTGTACGAGCCTATCGCAAACGCCGTCCCCGTCGATTAGCGTTGCGTCAACTACGGCAACAACCACCAGAAACACTCAGTGCCATCACCTTACTATTAAAACAGGCGTCATTAGCCTATGTACCGCACCATAATACGTTGAACTGGTGGGATTTTTTAAGTGAGCAATTGAGTTCGCGTCAGCGTCGTCGATACCAACCATTGCTCGCGTCATTAAGTGAGGCGAGCTATCAACCTCACGTGGCACAACAGCAATGGGTTGAGCCATATCGTGACTTCGCAGTGGTCTGGTTAAAACAAGCACTTCCGCTTTCCACCAAGCAGACGAAGGAGCAAGGCGATGATTGATTTCGCTTGGCTTTGGGCGGGGCTTGTTTGGCCTGTACCCTTGCTTTACCGATGGCTTCGACGTGCACACACACAGCCATCGCAACCACTCAATATGACTCATTTGCCAGCGGTCGCATCGGCTACAATTAAGCCAAGTAATAGTCGATGGGCAAACGCCATTGGCGTTTTAGTGTGGACGCTTCTAGTGATTGCATTAATGCGACCGCAGTGGCTTGGTGAACCGATCCCAGCCCAGAATGATGCTCGTGAAATGATGATTGCCGTTGATTTATCCGGCAGCATGGAAATTGCGGATATGGCCATTGACGGACAACAAGTTGACCGATTAACAATGCTCAAGCATGTCATGAATGATTTTATTGAACGTCGCGTCGGCGACCGCCTCGGATTGATACTGTTTGCGGATACTGCCTACGTGCAAGCTCCCATGACTTTTGACCGAGCGACCGTACAAAAGATGCTTGATGAAACGGTTTTACGTTTGATTGGTGAGCGTACAGCAATCGGTGATGCGATAGCACTCACGGCCAAACGTTTTGCTGAGCGTCCGCAAACCAATAAAATTTTAATTCTAGTCACCGATGGGCAGAATACCGCCGGCAACGTCTCTCCTGCCCAAGCACTCGAACTTGCAAAATACTACGGCGTGAAAATCTATACGATTGGCGTGGGCGCAGAAGAAATTGTTGTTGATGGATTTTTCGGGCAGCGACGAGTTAACCCAAGCCGCGATTTAGATGAAAACATGTTAAGACAATTAGCCGAAGAAACGGGTGGTGAATATTTTCGAGCTCGTAGCACAGAAGAACTTGAACGCATTTATACTGAACTTGATACCTACGAGCCGGTACAAGGTGATAACCAGCTACGCCGACCGCAAACAGCACTCTATCATTGGCCGTTAGCACTGGCTTGGCTGTTTTTAGCCCTAGCATTTATCCATGCCACCGTGCGGACTTGGAGGCAGCATGGCTGATTTCCATTTTCTCCGACCACTGTGGTTGCTGACCTTGGTGCCAATTATCCTTGTTACTTTGTGGGCGTGGCGCCATGCCCAACAAAAACAAGGGTGGGCTAAGATCATCCCGTCTCATCTACAAGCCATACTGCTACGCCAGCAAGCACAGCGAGGAACTCGTCTTCCGTTACTACTCGTGAGTATGGCGCTTAGTTTCGGCGCCGTTGCTTTGGCTGGACCTGCTTGGGAAAAATTACCACAACCGGTTTATCAGCTGAAGGCGGGCTCAGTTGTGGTTATGGACATGTCATTGTCAGTATATAGCACCGACTTATCGCCAAACAGACTGAGTCAAATGCGCTTCAAGGCAACGGATTTGGTTACTGAACATATCGATGGCGACATCGGCCTCATTGCCTATGCTGGCGATGCTTTTACCATCAGTCCGTTGACTGCTGATGGTGGCAACTTAACCAACCTCATTCGAGCTCTGAGCCCTGATATCATGCCAACTCCTGGCAGTTATCCAGTGCGCGCATTAGAGTTAGCTGATCAACTTCTAAAGGAAGCGGGTTACCCTGAAGGTGACATTTACTGGCTTACTGACGGTATTGATGGTCGTGATCAAATCGATATTGGCGACTTCATCAATCGCACCTCGCATCGGCTCAATATTCTCGCCGTTGGTACTGAAGACGGCGCCCCTATTCAATTACCCGATGGTCGCTTACTGCGCGATAGTAATGACAATGTTGTGATTCCCAAATTAAGTGTAGGCGGGTTACCATCGCTTGCTGAACGTAGCAACGGTCGCTTTATTCAGATTCGAACCGATCAACAAGATATCGTTTATCTCACGTCGCAAGCGCCTAGTACTCGCGAAGGTAATGAGAGTAACCTGCAAGCAGGTGATCAATGGGCCGATCAAGGGCCATGGTTGATTCCTCTTATTTTACTACTGCTACTTCCATTAGCTCGTCGCGGTCGCGTACTAAGCCTTGCGCCATTTGTCTTGGTATTTTTACTCGGTCAACCAGTATATGCGGCACAACAAGAGCCTTTGTCATGGCATGAAAAGCTGTGGCAAACCCCATATCAGCAAGCTGATCAAGCCTTAAACGATGGTAACTTCGAACGAGCTGCTACCATCACAGACGATGCTTGGCAGCGAGGTACGGCCAACTATCGGGCTGGGAATTATGACCAAGCGCTGGTTGACTTCTCCCAACTTGATAGTGCTGAAGGCTTCTACAATCAAGGCAATAGTTTGATGCAACTGCAGCGTTACGATGAAGCAAAGAATGCCTATGCGGCGGCTTTGGAGCGGCGACCTGATTGGTCTGAAGCGAAGCAAAATTTAGATTTAGCCGAGGAGCTTGCTGAACAAAAGCAACAACAGCAACAACAGCAGAACCAGCAAGGACATCAGAATCAGCAAGGGCAATCGCAGCAATCTGAGCAACAATCGGAGCAGCAATCGGATCAGCAATCAGAGCAAAACAACGAACAAGAAGACGAGCAAAATCAATCTGAAACGCAACAATCACAGCAGAATCCACAGGAGTCTGATGAGCAAACTCAAGAGGCTGAAGCACAAGAACAAACAGAGACCGAACAGCAAGCACGTACAGGTGAAGAGCAACCATTAAAAAGTCAGCTTGGTGATCCATCAGAAGAAGAGTTACAGCAACAAATGCAACAGTGGTTAAATCGAATTGACGATGATCCCGCTGTGTTATTACGTAATAAAATGCAGTATGAAGCCCAGCAACGACGTCGCCAGGGCCCGCCTCCAGGAGTTGAAAAGTCGTGGTAAACAAAGCGTTGAAATTAATATTGCTATCAATGATGTTCTGGTTTTCTGTAGCTATTGATGCGCAAGAAACCGAGATCGTTGCTAGTGTGGATAAGAATCCAATTATTCAAAGCGAGCCATTTACTCTGACGATTACAATCAATGATGATGTCAGCGAATCAGCTTGGGATGCAGAGCAACAACTGCGCGATTTTCGTATTTTGAATGTCCGGTCGTCACGCAGAACGAGCGTGATCAATGGAGAAACGACGCGCACAACCTCGTTCATTGTTAACCTGCAAGCACCATCAAGCCCTGGAATCGTAAGAATCCCGCCCATTCAAATCGGTGCCGCGCGTAGCAATGCAATTGAATTAACCATTTTAGATGCTGCAGCGTCAGTTGATGAACTAGAGCAACGTCCAGCCTTTATTCGCACATCGTTAGAATCAAAACGTGTTTATGTACAACAGCAATTCAAATTGGTTTCGCGGTTGTACTTGAGCGCCAATTTGCACAGCGGTAATCTCATTGCCCCAAGCCTCAAAGATGCTGAAGTGGTCCAGTTCGGCAAGGATGAGGAATCTTACGAAATCATTAATGGGAAACGCTACCAAGTATTTCAACGTACCTACTTAATCACGCCACAGCGTTCAGGTGACCTGACTTTAGAAGGCCCTGCGTTTGAGGGACAAATTACGCGCGATTCAAGCCGCTCGGTATTTTCAGCCATCGCAACCACTCAGCCAGTTAGTGCCGTAGCTGTACCGACTTCAATTACAGTTCTACCGCGCCCAGCCGATTGGCGTGGCCACTGGCTTCCTTCTGAGCTCGTTAGCGTCAGTGTCGAACGAGCAAACTCAGAGCAGCCGATAGAAGTAGGACAACCGATTACCCTAACCTATCGCATCACCGCTATTGGCGTCAGTACTGAGCAATTACCGACGTTATCGTTTGATAATATTGATGGTGCTTCGGTATACCCAGAATCACCAGAATTTGCTAGCACAACACGCAATGGTCGCGTCATTGCCCAGCGCAGCCAAACGATCGCTGTTATTCCGCGTCAAGCTGGTGAATTTACAATTCCGGAAGTTGAGGTGGATTGGTTTAATACGCGCCTTGGAGAAGCTCAAGTCGCCTCTTCAGAAGCAATTAAACTGACAGTAAGCCCCAGTTCTCAGCAAGTTGACCCAACACCAGTGGTGAATGAACCGACTCGCGATGAAAACGTCGTAACCGATAAACCAACACAGCAAAATTCATCATCAGCGAAGTCGGAATATACAATTTATTTCTACTTAGCTGTGGTATTTGCGGTGCTCTGGATTACCACTTTGAGCCTATGGGCATGGTGGTGGTTCCGTCGTTCAAGCGTCACCGCCGAGTCCGTCAGTGTAAGCAATAAACATCACACCACTTCGGCATCTTGGGATCACTTACAAAAGGTTGCTCTCGAGAACGATGCGAATGCAACAGATCGAGCGCTTCGGCTGTGGGCTCAGGAAAAACTTAAGCTACCAATGCACGATCTATTCGAATTGGCAAACTACTTTAATCATCAACCTCTATCCAGCCAGTTAGATCACCTACAACGTTGTCGTTTTTCAGGTAACGGTGCAACATGGCTTGAAGGTAAGGCTTTAATAAGAGCTGTCAAAGCCGCACAGAAGCAACGTAAGACATTAAAGACCAAAGAGAATACCCTGGCTCCGCTTTATCCTAATCAATCTTAAAAGTGCATAAAAAAACCCGGACTCAGTCCGGGTTTTTATCTCTGACAATCTCCGATTATTCGGTCGTATTGCCTCGTGCATCAAGGCGAATCTCGATATCAGCCTCTTCACGTAGTGCTTCAATAAATGCACCATAGCTTTGCTGTGTGAAACTATTCGTTAATTGCTCGGCCATTTGTGCCTGCATCGCATCATCAACTTCACCGGCCATAACATCAGTTAGTTGAACAACTGCCAACGCACCGCTGTTTAACTCAGTTACCGCCACTTGCACTGAATCGGCGGCCGGCACGGCTTGCTCAAACAAACTCTGCACCACAGCACGCGGTACTTCCGAGTTACGACGATCGATAGCTTCTAAAGCAATTAATTCAACATCAAGTGACTCGCCATTGCGTAACTGCGTAGCCATGGCCTCGGCATCTTCACGAGCTGCCGCTTGCGCTTTTTCGGTACGTACATTATCTAATACCTGCGCACGAACCTCATCAAGCGATTTAGTCGATGCTGGTTTGTAGTCAACAACACGTGCAACCACTGCTTGCTTATCATTAACTTCGATAAGGTCACTGTTTAGGCCTTCATCAATAAAATCACGATTAAACAGCTGTTCCATCACCGCAGGATGATTTAATGCTGTTGGCGCAGAATCACGGTTAAACCAATCGCTCTGACGAACGGTTAACGCGGTTTCTTCAGCAACCGGTTGCAACGTATCTGGAATATCAAATGCAAGTGCTGAAACTTTCTGTTGAAGCTCGTAGTACGCTTGTTTCACACGACTATCTCGCATCTCAGCGACAATCTCGTCGCGCACTTCTTCGAACGAGGTTGAAGAACCCTCTTCGATATCGGTCAGCTTAATGATGTGATAACCAAATGAAGTACTCACCACGCCAGTAATGTCACCAATATTTTCGAGCGCAAACGCTGCTTCATCAAACGCCGGATCCATGGTGCCTTCCTCAATAAAGTCTAAATCACCACCGGCTTCAGCAGTAAATATGTCATCCGAATATTCAGCAGCAAGTTCGGCAAAGTCTGCACCTTCAGTTAACTTCGTTAAAACTTCTTGAGCTTCTTTCTCTGCAGCTTCGCCTTCCCCTTCAATAAGGATGTGTGCGAAACGATAACGGTCGTCCGTTTGATAACGCGATTGATTATTGTCGTACCACTCGCGAACGACACGCTCGTCTATCTCAACTGACTCAGCAACAACATCAGCGTCGAGTTGAACAAATTCAACTTTGACTTGTTCAGCAACATTAAAACGCTGTTGATTCTCTTGATACCATTGTTCAAGTTCGGCGTCCGCAACTTCAACAGCATCAATATATTTATCGAGCTCAAGCGTCGTATAGGCACCGCTGCGCTTCTGGTTTACTAATCGTTGCACCGCTGCAGCTTCGCTCGGAAGCGTAAATTCAGACTCCACCATCGCCTGAAGCAGTTGCGTGCGAGCTAAATCGCGACGCATTAGCTCAGCGAAACCATCTGGTGTGTAGCCCAAACCGCTCAGCGTCATTTGATAGGTTGTATTATCAAATTGACCAGCGACTTGGAAAGCGCTGATTTCGCGAATCGCTGCTTTCACCTGCTCATCAGAAACACGTAAACCCGCATCACGCGAGTATATTTCGACAAGCTTCTGGTTAATCAAATCATCCAACACTTGTTGGCGTAATTGCCGATTGAAGCCTGGGTCAGCAGCCAGTGTGGCATAAAAATCACCAAACTGTTCTTGTTGACGCGCGCGCTCATTTTCAACAGCACGATCAAATTCAACCCGAGTAATTTCCTCACCGTTAACCACGGCTACCGATGGCTCTGGCTGATTAGTGATGTAACCACCAATTCCAGCTAAGGCAAAAGTAAGGGCAATCAATACTAGAATCGCTTTCACTATAAAGCTTTGCGACCCTTCACGAATCCTGTCCAACATATCTCACTAAACCTCAATTATTCCCGTTGTTGGGCGGGTATTATATCTGCTATTGCAGAAAAAAAATAACCCGAAGACAAGCTTCGGGTTATTTTCAGCATGTGCTGGCGGAACGGACGGGATTCGAACCCGCGACCCCCGGCGTGACAGGCCGGTATTCTAACCAGCTGAACTACCGCTCCGCTTTTATTAGTTTACTGAATCTTTCAGTGCTTTACCGGCTTTGAAAGAAGGTACTTTAGCAGCTGCGATTTGGATAGTTTGGCCAGTTTGTGGGTTACGACCAGTACGAGCTGAACGCTCACGAACACTGAAAGTACCAAAACCAACTAATGCTACTTGATCACCTTTCTTCAAAGCGTCAGTTACTGCTTCGATGAAAGAATCTAGAGCACGTCCAGCCGCAGCTTTAGAAATTTCTGCTCCGTCTGCAATTTTATCAACTAACTGAGACTTATTCACAGTATCATCCCCTTAGATTGTTATTATCAGATTTGCATGGTTCCATTGCGTTCTGTTTTTCAATGGGCCAGCGAAGGTTATAACAAGCTTAAACTAACTGTTCAAGCGATAGTGACAGATTAGCAGACATCTTCCTTATTAATCTATCACTCAAGTGGCATGCCAGAGTCATTGTTTGTTTGAGTCTGACCAATCACTTTGACTCTAGGCTACCACAAGATTTCCGATTGAGAACCCTTTTTAGCAATTTTTTTAACGAAAGAATGCGGGCTACAGGCACATTTTACCCTTGCAGACCGCATTTTTACGTTTTTAAGCCGTTTTTTCGCCGGTTTTCGGCGCAGATTCGAGCGCAACAGCCAACACTTCATCAATCCATTGCACTGGCTGAATCTTCAAATCTCCCTTCACAGCGTCACTAATTTCCTTCAAATCGCGCTCATTATCCTTCGGAATGAGAACATGTTTGATGCCACCGCGATGTGCGGCTAACAGTTTTTCTTTCAATCCACCGATAGCTAATACTTCGCCGCGCAGGGTAATTTCCCCCGTCATCGCGACATCTGCACGCACTGGAATGCCAGTTAACGAACTGACTAATGCAGTCACCATCGCAATACCGGCACTGGGCCCATCTTTCGGTGTTGCCCCTTCCGGCACATGCACGTGAATATCACGTTTTTCGTGGAAGTCTTCTGGAATGCCAAGTTTATTCGCACGGCTACGCACCACCGTAAGCGCCGTTTGAATGGACTCTTGCATCACATCACCCAATGACCCTGTTGAGGTGATCTTGCCTTTGCCCGCAACGTTAGTGGCTTCAATCGTCAATAAATCACCACCAACTTCAGTCCAGGCCAACCCAGTCACCTGACCAACTTGGTTATTTTCCTCTGCTTTACCGTAGTCAAAACGCTGCACACCAAGGAAATCGGATAGATTATCGCCGGTAATTTCAACGTGCTTGATACGCTTATCCAGAACAATCTTTTTCACCGCCTTACGACACAAACGCGAAATTTCACGCTCGAGGTTACGCACGCCAGCTTCGCGAGTGTAATAACGTATAATGCCAATAATTGCATCATCGGTGACATTAATTTCTTTGTTTTTCAATCCATTACGTTCAATTTGTTTTGGTAACAAGTGACGTTTGGCAATATTCAGCTTTTCATCCTCGGTATAGCCCGACAAACGAATCACTTCCATACGGTCTAGTAGTGGACCTGGAATATTCATGCTGTTCGAAGTCGCCACGAACATCACGTCTGACAAATCGTAATCCACCTCAAGATAATGATCGTTGAAGTTCACGTTTTGTTCAGGGTCTAGCACCTCTAGCAAAGCCGATGCTGGGTCACCACGCATATCGGAGGCCATCTTGTCGATTTCATCCAACAAGAATAACGGGTTGCGAACACCAACCTTCGCCATTTTTTGAATGAGCTTACCCGGCATAGAACCGATATAAGTACGACGGTGACCGCGAATTTCCGCTTCATCACGCACGCCGCCTAAGGCCATGCGAATATATTTACGCCCGGTAGCCTTCGCAATCGACTGTCCCAAAGAGGTTTTACCGACACCCGGAGGCCCTACCAAGCACAAAATTGCGCCACGAACCTTACTGGTACGTTGTTGAACCGCCAAATATTCCAGAATCCGTTCTTTTACTTTCTCTAAACCGTAATGATCGGCATCAAGAATTTTCTCAGCGTTCGCTAAATCCTTCTTGATACGCGAGCGTTTTTTCCACGGCACCGAAACCATCCAATCGATATAGCCGCGCACCACCGTAGCTTCAGCCGACATCGGTGACATCATCTTCAACTTCTGCAATTCGGCGCGAGTTTTCTTTTCCGCCTCTTCAGGCATATTGGCGTCTTCAATTTTCTTTTGCAGTGCTTCGAATTCGTCAGGACCATCTTCCATTTCGCCCAGTTCTTTTTGAATGGCTTTCATTTGCTCATTCAAATAGTACTCGCGCTGACTCTTTTCCATCTGCTTTTTAACACGCGAACGAATGCGTTTCTCAACCTGTAGCAGATCGATCTCGCCTTCCATCAGAGCCATCAAAAATTCGAGACGCTCACGCACATCAGTAATTTCGAGAACTTTCTGTTTATCATTGAGTTTTAACGGCATGTGCGCTGCCATCGTATCAGCCAAACGATCGGCCTCTTCGATACCCGACAAGCTGGTTAATACCTCTGGCGGTATTTTCTTATTGAGTTTCACATAGCCTTCGAACTGATTGATCGCCGAGCGAATCATCACTTCTTCTTCTTTTTCGTCCATGACTTCCGAATCAAGATAATGCACTTGCGCACGGAAGAAATCGGCTTCAGGTTCAAACTGCTCTATCTCAGCGCGCTGGCTGCCTTCCACCAACACTTTAACGGTACCGTCTGGCAACTTTAATAACTGCAAAATCGTCGCGACGGTACCAATCGTATGAATATCGACTTGCTCAGGTTCATCAACTGACGCATCTTTTTGTGCCGACAAAAATATTTGTTTGTTCTGTTCCATCGCTGCTTCTAAACAACGAATAGACTTTTCACGCCCGACAAATAAAGGGATTACCATATGCGGATACACGACGACGTCGCGCAAGGGCAGCACAGGTATGCTTAAGCGCTCAATCCGTTCTTCACTCATAAACTTCTCCAAGTAACCGGTTCGTGACAATTGTCACTCTATCTTACCTCTTAATATGTGGCGCTCCAGCGAAAGTTCAATGTTTTGCACAAAAAAAGGGCCTAATTGGCCCTTTTTGCACAAAATTCATGCTAAACAAGCAAGTTATTCACCTGAAGCGTGCTTCTCATCTTGCTGATTCGCATAAATTAAAATCGGCGATGACTCACCTTTAATAACAGATTCATCAATGACAACCTTGCTGACATTTTCCAATGTCGGTAGGTCATACATGGTATCCAGCAACACAGCTTCGACAATTGAGCGTAGCCCTCGAGCACCTGTTTTGCGTGCCATTGCTTTGCGCGCAATAGCTCGCAACGCATCGTCGCGGAATTCCAGCTCAACATCTTCCATCTTAAACAACGCGCCATATTGCTTGGTGAGTGCGTTCTTCGGTTCCCGCAAGATTTGCACCAAAGCATCTTCATCCAACTCGGTCAACGTTGCGAGAACTGGTAAACGGCCAATAAATTCTGGAATTAAACCGTATTTCACCAAATCTTCTGGCTCAACTTGCGTTAACGTCACGCCTTCCGCTTTAGGCTGTTTGCTTTTCACTTCAGCACCAAAACCAATACCACTGCCAACACTAATCCGTTGTTCAATAACTTTGTCGAGACCAGCGAACGCACCACCTGCAATAAAGAGAATCTTAGAGGTATCTACCTGCAAAAATTCTTGCTGTGGGTGCTTGCGCCCGCCTTGCGGTGGTACCGCCGCGACAGTTCCTTCAATCAGCTTCAGTAAAGCCTGTTGAACGCCTTCGCCTGAAACGTCACGCGTGATCGATGGGTTATCCGATTTACGTGAAATTTTGTCAATTTCGTCAATGTAAACAATACCACGCTGTGCTTTCTCAACGTCGTAGTCACACTTCTGCAGGAGCTTCTGGATAATATTTTCGACGTCTTCGCCCACATAACCCGCTTCGGTTAATGTTGTGGCATCCGCCATCGTGAACGGTACATCCAAGAACCGCGCCAGGGTTTCTGCTAAATAAGTCTTACCACTACCGGTTGGGCCAATCAGCAAAATATTACTTTTACCCAGCTCAACCAACTCGTCGTCTTTGCTCTTGGTTTCGTTATTTGCCAAGCGTTTGTAGTGGTTGTATACAGCAACCGCCAACACTTTCTTCGCCATTTCTTGACCAATGACATATTCATCAAGATGCGCACGGATTTCGTGTGGCGTTGGTAATTTCTTTTGCTCTTCTTGCGGCGCAATATTCTGAATTTCTTCTTCTAAAATATCGTTACACAAGTCGACACATTCATCACAAATAAATACCGAGGGCCCTGCAATTAGCTTGCGAACCTCGTGCTGACTTTTTCCGCAGAAGGTACAAAACAACGGCTTTTCGCCATTACCTTCAGTTTTATCGGTCATTCTATTCTCCGCCTCGTTGCGTCAATACTTTATCTACCAAACCATAGTTCACTGCTTCTTCAGCAGACATAAAGTAATCACGATCAGTGTCTTTTGCGACTTGCTCTAAATCTTTGCCGGTGTTTTCGGCCAACATACGATTCAATTTATCTTTAATATCTAAAATCTGACGCGCGTGAATTTCGAAGTCAGATGCCTGACCTTGGAAGCCACCCAGTGGCTGGTGAATCATCACACGTGAGTTGGGTAAACAAAAACGCTTACCTTTGGCGCCGCCGGCCAACAAGAACGCCCCCATACTTGCCGCCTGCCCCATACACACGGTACTCACGTCAGGCTTAATGAAACGCATGGTATCGTAAATCGCCATACCCGCGGTAACAGCACCACCTGGTGAGTTGATATACAAATAGATATCTTTATCTGGGTTATCTGATTCTAAGAATAGCAATTGCGCCACAATTAAGTTGGCCATGTGATCTTCAACTTGACCACAACAAAAAATTACGCGCTCTTTCAACAAGCGCGAGTAGATATCGTACGAGCGCTCTCCTTTTGCTGTCTGTTCCACTACCATCGGCACCAATTGTGCCATTGGGTCTAGCGCCATATCCGACATAATTTACGACTCCTGAAATAAAAATGGCTCGTATAAGTTTATACGAGCCATTAAACCAAGTTGTAGTCGATGCCGTCAACGTTGTTGTGACGGTATTCGCAACTCTTTTATTTTTTCGGGTTCATCAACTCGTCAAAGCTGGTTTTCTTTGCTTTAACTTTTGCTTGAGAAAGAATGAACTCAATTGCTTGTTCTTCTAATGCAACATTACGAATTTGCTGCATCATTTCTTCGTTACCTTTGTAGTAAGCGATAACTTCAGTTGGATCTTCGTACGCAGATGCGTTGTTTTCGATGATCTCGTCAACTTTCTTATCGTCAACTTTCAACTCGTTACCACGAATCACTTCACCCAGTAACAAACCAACTTTCACACGCTCTTTTGCTTGTTCTTCGAACAAATCAGCTGGAAGTTGTGGCAATTGCGCCTGGTTTCCACCGAAACGTTGCATTGCTTGACGACGCAATACATCAATTTCTTGGTCAACCATCGCTTTTGGCAAATCAACGTCGTTGTGCTCAACCAAGCCTTTTAAAACTTGCTCTTTCACTTTGCTTTGCACGGCATTTTTCAGCTCACGTTCCATATTCTTACGAACTTCAGCTTTCAATGCGTCAACGCCGCCTTCTTTAATACCGAATAAAGCAACGAATTCGTCGGTTAATTCTGGCAAGTCGCGTTCTTCAACTTTCTTCGCCACAATCACGAACTGCGCTTCTTTACCTTTGAGGTTTTCAGCGTGGTAATCTTCTGGGAAAGTCACCGTAATGGTTTTTTCTTCGCCAGTTTTCATACCAATAATTTGGTCTTCAAAACCAGGAATCATACGGCCTTCGCCAAGCTCAAGTGCGAAATCAGTTGCTTTACCACCTTCGAACTCTTCACCATCTACCGAGCCAGTGAAGTCGATCGTGATACGCTCACCTTTTTTCGACTTACGCTTAATTTCTTTCCAGCTAGCGTGCTGCTTACGTAACGTTTCTAACATGTTGTCGACGTCTTTATCAGTTACTTCAACGTCTGGTTTCTCAACAGCTAATTTATCTAAAGCAGCAACTTTAACTTCTGGATAAACTTCGAAAGTAGCAACGAATTGAAGATCTTTACCTTCTTCGTTTACTTTTGGCTCAATGGCAGGCATACCCACTGGGTTAATTTTTTCCTGCATCATCGCTTCGAAGTATTTGCTCTGCATAAGGTTTGAAGCAGCACGCGCACGCGCTTCTTTACCAAACAACTTCTGCAAAACATTTGGTGGAACTTTGCCTTTACGGAAACCGTTGATACGACGGTTACGGTACTCGTCTTTTAACAGACGCTTGACTTCGTTTTCGATAACGTCAGCTGGCACGGTGATCGTGGCGCGACGCTCTAATCCTTGGGTTGTCTCTACAGAAACCTGCATTGCTTTGTTACCTCGGCTTCACTATTGGCCTGAGCCCACTACCAGCGGGGCCCTTCAAAATGACGCCGCATTATAGCGAAGCCATGGGCCTACGTCGAGTAGGAACGGACATTTTTGCGGCGATTGCGCTGTGATTCTGCGCTTAGCGCGGTGATAGCGCAGTATTAGCTTGTTGCTAATTGACTCTGCGCCTTTGGATTTACCTCGATGCGATTACGGCCACATTGCTTGGCAAAATACACCGCAACATCAACCTCTCGCATTAAGTCGTCCGTGGTCGTGGTGGCTTTCGGAACATCCGAATGAACACCAATACTCACGGTAACAGGGCTACCCAAACGAGTTTCCAGCAAGCGCACGCGAGCGAGAACTTTTTTCGCTTGAGTAATTAGTTCATCGGGTTCAGATTGTGGGCAAACCACCATAAATTCGTCACCACCAAAACGCGCAACGTATTCACCCGTGCGTTTAAAATGACTTTGCAAAATATCAGCCACAGCTTTTAATACTTCGTCGCCATGCAGGTGACCATGCTCATCGTTGAGGCGCTTAAAGAAGTCAACGTCGACCATCAATAATGTTAACGGATATTTTGCACGAATAGCGCGCCGCAACTCGTGCTCAAGGCACTCATCCAAACCACGTCGATTGACGAGACCAGTTAAACTATCTTGGCGCGCCAATTGAGCCAGTTTTGCGTTCGCTTCGAGCAACTGAGCTTCAGTCGCACGTAACTGCTCTTCGGTTTTGTGACGGGCAATGGTATTGGCGATCATATCGGCGACCAGACGCATCTGTCGTATATCGCGTTCCACCCATTGGGTCTGGCGATTCACCAAATCGCAACCGACAAAGCCAACCAACTTACCTTCCATATACATGCCAACGGCCATCATCGAGCGAATATTTTCACGCACTAACTCATCACGAAAACCACCAGCTTCTGTCGGCAGTAGCTTGGCGTCGTCAACCAAAATTTGACCGTCTTTTAGCATTCGCTCAAAAAAATACGGCATGGTTTCAGCGGGAATATTTTGTAAATCAGGTTTATGCGCCTGAATACCGTCGTTCGTCCACTCGTACGTATTTGACATGCTGGTATGGTCAGCGGCGAATTCAAATACATAACAACGGTCTTTGCTACCGCCACGGCCCAATAACGCCAGAGCATGCTCAATATGAGTTTGACTTTGATCAGGAGTGGAATTGATGAGTTGCATGCTGATGACCGAAATCATCAAGCCAAACCCTTCCTCTGTTGAAGATGCATGGTTAGCATGCTGTTTTGGCATGTTCTCTAGCATGAAATAAGCTCTTATAGTTGTTATAGCTTGTAGCAAATTTTAAACAGATGCCCAAATTATACGCAACTATCGAGAAAAATCTATGCAAAGTAAAGATGAATCGAAAGAATGGTCGGCGAGACTGGATTCGAACCAGCGACCCCTTGTACCCAAAACAAGTGCGCTACCAAGCTGCGCTACTCGCCGACTTCAGAATTTTGAGATGTTGCTGAGAAGCAGAGAAATGGGGTGGCTGATGGGACTTGAACCCACGACAACCGGAATCACAATCCGGGGCTCTACCAACTGAGCTACAGCCACCACTTCATACATTGTGCCAGGGCTTTAATGGCGCACCCGGCAGGATTCGAACCTGCGACCGACGGCTTAGAAGGCCGTTGCTCTATCCAGCTGAGCTACGGGCGCAATTCGTACTTGAAGAAATGGTCGGCGAGACTGGATTCGAACCAGCGACCCCTTGTACCCAAAACAAGTGCGCTACCAAGCTGCGCTACTCGCCGACATACTTCTTGTAAGTCTTTAAAATCCCGTGCAGGACGCGGCCTGACAACGGGGGCGAATATTACCTGTTGGGCCGTAACGCGTCAAACATTTTTTTGCCCAAAATGTCTGACTGCTGAAAATACCAACAGGCTGACTGAAATTTATTCATTTCGCATTTCAGTACCCGCTCAATCGACGCTACAACCTTAGCAAAAAACATGCGAAAATAGCAGCCCATGAACTCGACATATCAGCATTCAACCGAATAAGGTGTTCACAGCAATGACTGCGCAACGTATTGATGGTAAACAAGTAGCTCAACAAGTTCGTGATGAAGTAAAACGAGGCGTTGCCAAACGTCTTGCTGCGGGAGCTCGAGCACCCGGCCTTGCCGTCGTCATGGTGGGTGAAGACCCAGCCTCTGCCGTTTATGTTGGTAGTAAACGCAACGCCTGCAAAGAAGTAGGCATTGTTTCTAAAGCATTCGATTTGCCAGCCACAACCACACAAGCAGAACTGGAAGCGCTAATTGATCAACTCAATATCGATGCTGAAGTGGACGGTATTTTGGTGCAGTTGCCATTACCAAAAGGTTTAGATGCACAAGCCATTCTCGAGCGCATTAACCCATTCAAAGACGTTGACGGTTTTCACCCGTTCAACATGGGCCGTTTAGCCCAACGTAATCCGGCATTACGCCCATGCACCCCGCGCGGCGTGATCACCCTACTCGATTCCATTGGCTTAGACTTACATGGCAAAAACGCCGTGGTAGTTGGCGCGTCTAACATTGTTGGCCGCCCAATGAGCCTAGAGTTATTGCTAGCTGGCGCCACCACCACCGTTTGTCATCGCTTCACCAATGACTTAAAAGAGCACGTGCAACGTGCTGATGTTCTTGTCGTTGCTGTTGGCAAGCCAAACTTCATTCCGGGCGAATGGGTAAAACCGGGCGCCGTAGTGATTGATGTGGGTATTAACCGTTTGCCTTCTGGCCAGTTGGTTGGTGACATTGAATTTGCCGCAGCTGAACAGCGCGCATCTTACATTACGCCAGTACCAGGCGGCGTCGGTCCGATGACCGTGGCAACGCTGATGCAGAACACCTTGCAGGCCTGTGATACTTGGCATGCGCCGCTCAAATAAAGTCAATCTGAAACTCTAAATCCGGATAGCATTGGCCCTTTGCGCCGCGTTATAAGCGGCCAAAGCGGTTTTCCAATAATGCTCTCACGGAGTCGGCAAAACCGATGAGATTCACTTTCGAATAACTGCCGCCAACTTAGTAATGCACCTGCAACAAACGGTACTTCAAGCGGGAAACACCACCAAATCTCAATTTCGAGTTGACGTGCAGCTAGCCAAGCCTGCTTATCGTCATTCTGATTCATTCTTTCAGCTGCGTGATCAATGGCCAATTCGTTTACCCACTGTTGAAGCCGCAAATCATATCGAGGTTTCAAAAACGTTTTAATAGCTGCCGCATTCGGGCTATGAACATCAATCTTTGCAGCAAGTCTCGCGTGTGTCATCGACTTTAAAGTCGCTACCCACGTGTGCTCACGCAACTCATCGTCGTTAGGTTCAGAATGTTCAGTGTGCCATTGCAGGTGGGTGCTAGCCATACCGGAAGCCAACACATTAGTCATTTTGGTGTTATCGCCGTGCTGTAACTGGCCAGCACGCAAAACATAATGACTTGTATTGTACAACGTGTGCTGTGCCCAAAATAACCAAAGCAACTGAATACTTGCGAGAATCAGCCACGTAATTAATGGCAAGATCAAAAGCGTTTCAACTAACGCAGTGCCGCACTCATAGCGAGTGGTTGTCGCAGGCACTAACTGCATTTTCCTTGCAACTGACATTCTTTCCATAACTCAACATATTCAGCTAGCCGGTTAGTAACTTCCTGCAAGCTAGTAGTTGGCGTAATGACATCGTGCGCATACAAGGTTGTTACAAACAATTCCGTTGTTTTGAGTGACGTTGCCTCTAATTCATCTGTTCTTACATTATCTGCCGTCAAGCGCTGCATATCGAGGTTATTGACGTTGATTATATCAAACAGCCCCATATCCAACTCCGTTGCCATTGCATTTAAATAAGGTTTCTCAGTTTGTTCCACTCGATGAAGATAGATTTCACTGGTCGCACTCTGTGCGTGAGGTTGCCAAACGGGCATCACGAACTCATTCTCCCGTGAAAAAGCCCCTGCAATTTGCTGAGCCAACCACCCAGCTTGAGCTGAAGACGGCGCGACAACACTTAATTCAAGCCACTCAGCATTGTAAGCAAACTGCCACTGTTGCAGCCATGGCAATCGAAATTGTTCAATTTCTCGCTCAGTGAAGAGATCAGCCATTGTTGAGGGTGGAGCACCGTTTTTCGCCCAAAAATCGGTCGCTACAAGTCGTAACTGTTCCGCATCAACAATCCAGTCATATCGTTGTTGTTGTGACGACTTGAAGACCCATGCTTGATTGATCATCAGCAACAATGAGCTAACAATGACGATCGCCGTAATCACCTCAAGCATAACGAATCCTAGCCGCTTCATAATGCCTCCGTGCACACATCAAATAGTGTTTGCGAACTTTAAATATGCAAAAAGTTGAGAATCTAAACGCTGTTTTGCCATCTGTTGAGCCGAAATATTTTCATTCTCAACTGACTCAAGCGCAGAGCTGATACGAGGTATAGCGAGTGCAATACTCGCTATAACGACCCCTAACATTGCAATACCAAATGTCGACTCTAAGAGAACAAACCCTCTCCGATAAGCCTTATACATGACTCATCACCCCTGAAAACGCAGGGTTAAAGTGTCGCCAGAAAAGTTACTGGAGATTGCATAATCGGTAAAATCATAGGCCAAACGTGCACCCTCGGCCGCTTGCTCAATACCAGTCACAGTGATGACATAGACGGAAGTATCGGTACCATCTACGGCTATAGCAATATCACCACCCCAAGGATTAATGCTCGTGCCAGCCCCCCAAGTTTCAGGAACGGCGGCAATACTCGACATAGCCGTCATACTAATGCCGGTAAGGTCACCGGTGCGCGGACGCCATAACTGCGCTCCCGATTGAATCGTGACAATTTGGCTTTTCGCCTCGCTAACCCGTGAATTCCCCACTGCCCAGTCACGTAAGGCTAATGAGCCAATTGTAGCCAGTGCAATAATTGAAAGAACAGTAAGTATTTCAATAAAGGTAAATCCCTGTTGAGATCGCATAATTAACACTCCATTGTTGTCATATTGATTAAGTATTACCGACTAACTTACCTATTCATCGATAAGTTAAACGATGCTTTGTTGCGTGATTGCCATCAACATACTTCCCATCCCTCCAAGTACGATGACTAATAACGCGAAAATAAGGCCATAGCAAAATGTCTGTAAGGCTGTCCGTAACCGTGCTAACGCTTGCAGTGCATCCTGCGAAGCATAACCAGCTACGCGCAGCAAAGTCCCGTGTTCTGTAGCATTACGACTACCATTCCCCAACCGAAATAACATGCGCGAAGATAGCAATCCACTGGCAAATATTTGCTCTAATCGGCGTTCGCCTTCGGCTAATCGTTGTCGCATAAAACTGAAATGACTACCTAATTCATTGCTGCCATAGCGTTGCATAGCGGCTAAAGACCTATCAAGATTAGTTCCTGATTGAAGGAGGACTGTGACGGTCTGCAGTAAGAGCACAGCATGAAAATAGCGCTGAATCATAAAAGCTCCATAGTCAGCTAACCAACGACTCCAGCGCCAATTAAAATTGATCACACCTGGCGGCCCCCAAACCAGAACAAACACCATAATCACCAAAAGAATTAATAATGGTAACCACACACTGTGAGTCAGGATTAATAGCCAATAACTTAACTCCGGCCATTCGGATTCCGGTATCGATTTAGCCAGTTTGGGCATCACGCCGCGACCGATAAAGAGGCTGGCAATAAAAGCTAATGCCATCATCGCTATTGGATAAAGTAATGGCTTCCAAAATTCACGCCATGCTATTTGCCGCTCGACTTCAAAACGTCGATGTTGTTGCAATAATTTCTCTAAAATTCCGCTATGCTCTCCAACTGCAACGAGCATCACGAGATCTTCTGCAAACCATTGCTGTAATGAAGGCCCAAGGGCTCGTCCGTGACTTAGCTGACGAATTAAATGTGAAGCAATTAACTCTTCTTGACGCAGGTGCAATCGTCTTGCGTTTACGAGTAAATCCTGACAACACTGCAGCGGGCTGAGTCCATCGCCAAGCGCTAGGGCAAAATCCTCAAGAAACGCCAGCTGTCGCTGTCGGCTTAGGCGCATGAGAAATCTCTCGATAATTGTTCATCAAGCGACAACCAACCTTGCTCAATTAGTTCTCGTCGGCAACATTCAAATTGTTTTGATTGCAACGCCTGGCGAATTTTTTCATTAACCAGCAAAAACTCACAGACAAGCTGTCGCCCTACCACTCCCGAGCCATGACAGCGCGGACATCCTCGATCAGTGCCCTCGCAATCTAAGCACATCTTAGAAACCAGTCGCTGTGCCAAAATACCTCGAATTACACCGAATTGAGCCAATGATTCGGCGGTTAAACCTAAATCGAGCAGTCTACTCAATACGCCAAAAGTATCGTGTGCATGTACCGTTGCCGTTACCAAGTGACCTGTTAAGGCTGCGGTAAAAGCCGCTTTGGCAGTGGCTTCATCTCGGATTTCGCTAATCGAGATAACATCGGGATCTTCTCGTAGCGCCACCTTTACCATATTGGCAAAGTTCAATTCATGGTGTTCCGCAATGACAGGCTTCTGTTCAATATTCGGTTGGATAATCTCAATGGGGTCCTCTAACGAAATCACCTTGGCTGTTGATGGTATTTCAGCATTCAATGCAGCCAAGGTAGTTGTCTTACCTTGCCCAGTGGGTCCCGCTACAATTAACAATCCGGAGGGTTCTGTCAGAATTTTTTTTATCTTGCTAATAACCTCGGTTCTCAAACCAAGCTCATGCAACCTCAATATCTTACTTTGCTCTTGCTGCAACCGCATAGTCACCGCGAAACCGTTACGAGTTGGTGACTTTTGTACTCGCAATCGGATGCGCTGAATACACTCGCTATGTAAAAGCGACATTGAAATACTTGCACTAGATAAACGCTGCTCATCAAATAGTTCATGAAAGTCTTCCGAACGCGTGTTCAACGCTGCAGCTATCGCACCCGCCATAGACTCTCGATTACGCTCTACTTTACCTACCAAGCGACCGTGTACTCGAAACTGCAATGCGGCATGGGACGGTGAAAAAAGTAAATGAATATCGGATGCCTGTAATACGAGAGCCTGCTGCACAAGATCTTCTAGCGCCTGCTGAGCACGAGTGTGATCAAGTTCAATTAATTCTCGGCTAGTCGACTGCAAATCCTGAGCTGTCGTGTCATGAAGCAAGTTTCGAATCGAGCGAGCATTGGCCAGACACCATTGTGTAATAACAAATCCATTGAGTGTTGTTTGAACAACGATATTCAACAGCGCTATAAAATGATGTTGCCAGGCCGGTAAACTTGCAATCAGCATTCCTTCTGCACTAATCAAGACAGCCACGTCGTCTTGCATGTATCGATCGCTAAACGTAACGCACAAGTCCAAACCAGCTTGGCTTACTGTCATTTGTGTTAACGCTTCATCATTTAATATCTGCATGACTACCACCGTTCAGTCAGCGGTAAATCGCGGAAATGCCCAAAGCGTGAAATTCGTACTTTTCCTGATTGCACTTCAGCTCGAAGATCCATCGCGCCCTGCTCACCGTTTCGGAGCCGAATTAGTTCATCTCCTTTTCGCAGTACAACATGCGTCCTATCTGCAATCGAAACAATACCAACAAGCTGATAAGTCGCGAGTTCATGATCAATTTCCGAGGTTTCATCGGTCGGTGGCTTTAATCCTTCTATTGCGTGTTTAGCCTTGGCAATTTGAAGTTCCAACTGCAATCGTTTTGCTTCCGTCTGCGCAAGGCGCTCTTCGAGTTCACTCGTTCTAAGTTTTTGAATAGTACGATTTGAATCCGGCAATTCAGCCATGCCAATAACAACAGTAAGTGTCCATATCATCATTGCGATCCTTGCTTTTTATGATCAACTTCTATTGAAAGCGACCAATAAAAACCAATCGCTTCCGCTTTTGCCGTAACAATCTGCATCGAGTCAGGATGGTGCATTAACCAGTTGATGAGTGCCGGCCAGACATTTCTTTGCGTGGTATCGAGAGCCGAGTGCTTGATTGTGACAATGGAATCATCGCGTTCAATAACAAACCCCAACCGCTCTAAATTCAACTCAGTAACATTGTCATTTTGTAACGTTGGCTCCGATTGCGGCAACGCGCGTTCGATGTAGGTCGTATTGCCGTTTTGATGCCAACGCCACTGAGATTGATTTGGAAGTTGGGAGAGTAAATCCTGTTTTGAGCCATAGCTCGATTGCAACCAAAGTTGTTCTCCATTCTCAGAGAGTTGCCAACGCAATACTTCCCAGCCGGCTAGGTAACTTACTTCTGCAAGTAATTTATTTATGTGTGCTAATTGGCCTGCCGACCAGGATGGGCCTACAGCTTCAATTTCTTCGCTTTCAGGTAAACTTACTGCAATTGACGCAACCACGGGCTTAGGCCAATAGACCCAACTAACTGTCGTTGCACTTGCGAAAACCAGGCTAATAGCGACAAAGACTACTCTTCGCCTTAACCAAAATGGTGAGCGACGAATTGAATGTAACTTTGAACTTCTTGAATATGAATTGAGGTTTACTTCGCTTACCTCTAAAACCGCTATATCATTTCCTATCTGAGCCTCCAAGAGTTCGCGTGTACGACGACCGCCAATCAATAATGGACAACGCATTCCATTGTTGGAGACCCAGTGCTGAGTGATGAAGAACAAACTTTTAACGCCCAGGCTATCTGCCGGAAATTGGCTTGCACCTAGTAAGGTATCGCCATTCCATGCAACGCATATCAACTGATTACTTTCCTGTTGCACAAAAACCGCAGCATTCGACTCAATCTGCTCACGCACATAAATAGCAACGTCAGCATCGGCATAGTTGCAACAACAAAGCCAATAATGATGACCTTGATTGACTAAACTATAGCGCTCAAAACCTAGTCTTCTTGCCTCAGCGAGCCAATTCAAAATTTGGGCTTTCTGCGAGGATTGCTGTCGCCACCCAGCTATACACCAGTCGATCATTACTGTACCTCGCGACTGATAATATGCGGGGTGAGCAACACTAACGTCTCACTATGGCGACGCTGCTGCTCATCACGCCCGCCCAGTAATGTGCTCCACCAACTGTTCTGCTGCAGCGTTGAGTGGCGTTCATTTTTAAGGCCGCTCATTAACAATGTTTGGTCGTGAGCGACCAATGCTTTCATGAAGAATTTCTTCCGATTGGTGTGCGGCGTTTGGATCATCTGTGTACCTGAACGAACCTCATCTATGCGTTCAAGATCAGAGAGCTCTGTAGATAATTGAAGAATAACTTCATTAGCCCGAATACTGGGCAATAAATACAACTCAAATCCCGTCGTAACCACCCCCGGTTGCAACACATCGGCTCGACCGACATTTGCCGTCGCCGCCGAACCCGCGGCAGCTAGGTAGGTCGCATTATCTTCCAGTACAATTCTAGCTATCTGGTTGTTCAAACTAACAACACGCGGGTGATTACTGATTTGAACAAGTCCTTGCTGTTGTAGCGCATCAATCAATAATTGGGATCCTGCCGCCTTTCCCTGCTGTTGTTGCCACACAACTTGGCCGCCGCTAAGAGTGCTTAATTGAGCCGACGCAAATCCGAGTACGCCTTCCCCTCCCGCTGTTCTCACAATAGCGTCCCAGTCAATTGCGAATTGCTGAGCATCGTTAAACGTCACTTCTATGATTTGCACATCGATTGCGACTTGTCGGGTAAGCCGCTCATTTTGCTGTTTTAAGTAATTTCTTACTTGGGAAACGTGGTGCGGATAATCTCGCACCAAAACAGATGTCGAACTTTGATTTACGGTCAAGCGCCCCTGCTCAGATAGCAACATCCGTAAGGCGTGTTCCAAGTCCATCCAAACCGATAATTTATCGCTACTAAAGTTTAGGTACTGTTCACTTTTACTGCTAACCACGTTGGCTTGGGTAAATTCAGACGTTGCACTTTGTCCTTGTTGCTGCTGATCGCGACTACCTAAAAAGTAGCTGGTATCTCCAGCAATAAATGCAACGTCAAATTCGGCAACTTCAAATTCATGAACGAGCAACAATTCATCTCGCCATTCAAGGTGCCATCGATACCGACTCGCTACTCGTTGTAATAGCTCGGCAAGCGAGCCGGAAAATTGCATATGGATTTGCTGTTGCGATAGTTTTTCATTATCAAAATACGGTACGACACCATGTGGCTCTAGGGCTTGTGTTAGCAAAGTACCCACCGTAAGACCTTGTGCTGATATGGTGATGGGTTGTGCACTCCATGCAGGTAAATCCGCTGTGTTCTTCTGTAGTGGAGGAACATAAAGTTGCTTCTTAAAGTTCACCCGGTGTGGCTTTTTATCGAGCTCTTGCAAATTGGTGAAACGTTCACTCGCACTTTGGTGCTGTTGCTGCAAATCCGACTCTTGAACAATCGAGCAACCGTTGATAACGAGACATAGTAAAACAACGAAACTACGCATAGTCATAATGCTCCCGTTGCTTCATAACGATAACTCACAATTGCGGCATGATTTGAGAACATCGTCACTACAAACGTATACGGCACTAACAACTGTTCCAAAAGCGCTTCGGTACTGTCTGCTGTTAAAGTGAAATTAGATGGCCATTGATAATGAGAAGAGACGCGCCAATCGATAGTTTCAATATCGAATTGATCACGTAAAAACTGTTCGAGCTGCGGTTGGAGAAGTCCTTTCTTTAACGTCAATCTATTTTGACGAACATTAGAACCATCCTTTCCTCTTCGTTGGTCAAAGGGAATTTTATTAGTTGTGGAGGAGAACTTATAAACCGGACAAGACGTTGCGAATGCTGACGCCGACCACAAGCAGCTCAGCGCTAAGCTGCTTGCGATGACGTACTGATGGACTGACGTCCGACATGGTTTATGAACCATAAAACCTCCTTGTTAGCCACGCACTGCGTTCCTTCGCAGTAGGGTTTTAATCTAGCCTAGCCATGTGCGGCTAACAAGGTGGAGATGGCGCATTGCTGCGCCGATTATCACTTACGCTTTTTCCCTTCTTGAACTTCCCATTCACCGTCACGGTAGAACGCTTGCCAGCCGGTGGCTTTGCCGTTTACTTCGGTAATTACGTACTGTTCTTTGTTCTTGCGGCTGTAACGTACAATGGCTTCGTTGCCGTCGTCGTCTTTTTCAGGCGCTTCCGCTAAGTAATGGAACTTGCTTGGAATGCGATCTTTAAAGCGCTTCAGCTCGCTCACTTTCACCGCTCGGGTTTCACGTGAACGCGGGAAGGTATTCGCTGACAAAAACACACCCGAAGCACCATCACGCAACACGAAATAGGCGTTCGAGTCTTCACATGGTAGTTCAGGGAACGGCACGGGATCTTCTTTTGGTGGCGCTGGTTGACCGTTTTTCAGTAACTTACGGGTATTCTTACACTCGCTGTTGGTACAATCAAAATACTTGCCGAAACGGCCGGTTTTCAACTGCATGTCACTGCCACAACGGTCACATTCAAGCACCGGGCCATCGTAACCTTTAATGCGGAACTCGCCCTGTTCAACCACATAGCCATCACACGCTGGGTTGTTACCACACACGTGCAGTTTGCGTTCTTGGTCAATTAGGTAGCTGTCCATGGCGGTGCCACATTTCGGGCACCGTTTTTTCGCCCGTAGCGCCATGGTTTCCGCTTCGTCGTCATCGTCTTTCACGCGTACAGCTTCTTCACCTGGCAACAGGTTCATGGTTTGGGTGCAACGCTCTTTCGGCGGTAGTTCATAGCCAGAACATCCTAAGAACACGCCGGTTGACGCGGTGCGAATGCCCATCGGGCGACCGCACTTCGGACATTTAATGTCGGTTAGCACCATCTGATTCGGGCGCATGCCGCCCTCTTCTGGTGTCATTTCAGCTTGTTGTAATTTCGCACTGAAATCTTCGTAGAATTTATCTAGCGTTGCTTTCCAATTCCGTTTTCCTTCGGCTATTTCATCCAGCGCCTGCTCCATTTCAGCAGTAAAGCTGTAGTTCAATAGGCGCGGGAAGTTATCAACCAAACGGTCATTCACTATCTCGCCCATTTTCTCCGCGTAGAAACGACGGTTTTCTACCCGTACATAACCGCGGTCTTGAATGGTAGAAATAATCGATGCATAGGTTGATGGCCGTCCGATACCGCGTTTCTCAAGCTCTTTCACCAACGAGGCTTCGCTAAAGCGTGCTGGCGGCTTGGTAAAGTGTTGCTGCGGGTCAAGTTGCTGCAGTGCTAGCTCCTCGCCTTTCTTCACATCTGGCAACGTCGCATCTTCATTATTTTTCGAGCCTGCTGGCGGCTGCACTTTGGTCCAACCTGGGAAGCGCAACACTCGCCCACGGGCACGCAGCTCATAATCACCGGCTTGCACGGAAATGGTGGTTGCATCGTATTGCGCTGGCGTCATTTGGCACGCCACAAATTGGCGCCAAATGAGCTCATACAAACGTTGCGCATCACGCTCCATATCCCGCAAATTTTCTGACTTTACGCCAACGCTTGACGGACGAATGGCTTCGTGCGCTTCTTGTGCATTTTGTTTCGAGCCATAAACGTTTGGTTTGGCGGGTAAATAGTCGCCACCAAAGTTTTTACCAATGTAATCACGACAGTTGGCAACCGCTTCTTGGCTTAAGTTGGTTGAGTCGGTACGCATGTAGGTAATATGACCCGCTTCGTACAAACGCTGTGCCAACATCATGGTCTTTTTCACCCCAAAGCCTAACCGCGTACTCGCGGCTTGTTGCAGGGTTGACGTAATGAACGGCGCCGAGGGACGGCTGCTAGTCGGTTTATCTTCGCGGTCTATGACTTTGTATTGGGCACCCTTCAATGCAGCCACAGCGGCGTCGGCAGCGGCCTTATCGTTCGCTTTAAAGGTCTTGCCGAGATGCTTTTGCACCTGCATGCGCAATTCATCACGGTTTTGCGTCGCTAAATCGGCGTAAATATCCCAATATTCTTCTGGCACAAAGGCTTTAATTTCGCGCTCGCGCTCAACCACTAAGCGCACCGCCACCGATTGCACTCGTCCCGCTGAGAGACCACGCGCAATTTTTTTCCACAACAGCGGCGACACCATGAAGCCAACAACACGGTCGAGGAATCGACGCGTTTGCTGTGCATTCACACGGTCAATATTCAGAGCAGCTGGATGAGAGAACGCATCTTGAATGGCTTTTTTGGTAATTTCGTTAAACACCACGCGCTGGAACCGGCTGTCATCGCCGCCAATCAGTTCGCGTAAGTGCCAAGCAATGGCTTCCCCTTCGCGGTCCAAATCCGTTGCGAGGTAAATAGCATCAGCTTTTGCTGCGAGCTTTTTCAGTTCAGCCACAACCTTTTCTTTGCCGGGCAACACTTCATAGTGCGCTTCCCAGCCATGCTGCGGGTCAATGCCCATACGAGCGACTAATTTCTGGAACTCACGCTCTTGCCGATACGCTTCTTTTTGCTCCGGTGTCATTTTACGCACTTCAGCCGGCGGCTTGGTTTTGACGGTCGCGGTTGATTTTGTCGGTAAGTCGCGAACGTGACCTACGCTCGACTTCACCACAAAATCATTCCCTAAATATTTATTAATTGTCTTCGCTTTTGCTGGCGACTCGACAATAACTAACGCTTTTGCCATGCGACTCTCTTTTATCCGTAAGCTTGTGGGATTCTTTTTTTAGATATATCTGTTCTGCGGCTGATGCACAACCACCCTGAACAAAAATCATAAAAATACGTTTTTGCTTTATATCTATGCACCAATTGACTTACACGCGCATCAGACCAATAAAATCAAGGTGTTCAGCCCTTACGCCAAGACCAACTTGCGGGTATAATAGCCAACAATTCAACGCTTGCAACTGCAATGGAGGTTTTGTTTGAGCATGCACCACTATGAAGTTAATTTCGATGGCCTCGTTGGCCCAACCCACAATTATGCCGGGCTGTCGTTCGGAAACGTTGCTTCATTAAGCAATGCTAAATCTACCTCTAGTCCAAAATCTGCGGCTAAGCAAGGTCTTGCGAAAATGAAGGCGCTGCACGATATGGGCATGGTTCAAGGTGTACTCGCACCACAAGAACGCCCTGATATTGCAACGTTACGCCGCTTAGGCTTCAGCGGATCAGATGCCGAAGTACTCAGCAAAGCTGCACAACAAGCGCCAGAAATTTTCCAAGCGGTGTGCTCTGCCTCAAGCATGTGGACCGCAAACGCCGCTACGGTATCGCCGGGCGCAGATACGGCTGACGGTAAAGTACATTTTACACCAGCTAACTTAACCAATAAGTTCCATCGCTCGCTTGAACCAACTACCAGTGGTCGTATTTTACAGGCGATGTTTAATAATAACCGTTACTTTGCGCACCATACGCATTTACCGGATAACGAACACTTTGGTGATGAAGGTGCCGCAAACCATACCCGTTTATGCAGTAATTATGGTCATGCCGGTGTCGAGATTTTTACGTTTGGACGTTATGCCTTTGACAGTAGCAAGCCGGCACCACGTAAGTTCCCTGCACGCCAAACCTACGAAGCGTCACAAGCCATTGCACGTTTACACGGTTTGAGCGACGAGAACACCGTCTATATTCAGCAAAATCCTGACGTGATTGATCAAGGCGTATTTCACAATGACGTGATTGCCGTGGGTAACCAAAACGTCATGTTCTATCACGAGCAAGCGTTTTTAGATACGGAAGCGAAATTCGCCGAAATTCAGCGCAAGTTTGGCGACGAACCGGTTCACTTCATTGAAGTTAAAACCTCAGAAGTGTCGGTTGAAGATGCGGTACAAACCTACTTGTTCAATACACAGCTTCTGACCATGCAAGATGGCACCATGGCTATCATTGCGCCAACTGAGTGTCAGGAAAATACTCGTGTTGCAGCTTACTTAGCTGACTTGGTGACCCGCAATACACCAATTCGCCAAGTTCACTACTTTGATGTGAAGCAAAGCATGCGTAACGGCGGTGGTCCTGCATGTCTACGTTTACGTGTTGCGCTTAACGACACTGAGTTAGCGGCAGTGAACCCAGCGGTCATCATGAACGAAGAGCTGTTCGCTCGATTGAACCAATGGGTGGATAAACACTACCGCGATGAGCTAAGTGTGGCCGATTTACGTGACCCACAGTTGTTAATGGAATCGCGTACGGCACTAGATGAATTAACTCAAATTCTCAAAATCGGCTCGGTCTATCCGTTCCAGCTCTAATTTATGTGGAAACAAAAAACGGACGCCAAGGCGTCCGTTTTTTTATTGCTGATTCGCTTTATTCGTCTTCGTTGTGAAGCTCGAGATTAGCATCTTCACTTTGATCGTTACCATGGCGGGCAACGTCATTACGGGCTGCATCTAAGCGATCTAGATAGCTCTGATTGATATCACCAGTAATATACTCGCCATTGAATACCGAGGTTTCAAAACGAGTGATATCTTTGTTCTCTTGTTGAACCGCGGCAATTAAGTCGTCGAGTTCTTGATAAATCAGGCCATCGGCTTTTATCAAGTCATTTATTTCTGAGGCCTCACGACCGTGACCAATCAATTCATTGGCACTTGGCATATCAATGCCATAAACGTTCGGGAAACGGATTTCTGGTGCTGCTGAAGCGAAATAGACTTTCTTCGCGCCCGCTTCACGTGCCATCTCAATAATCTGCTCAGAGGTTGTACCGCGCACAATGGAGTCATCCACCAACAAAACATTCTTACCACGGAATTCGGCGCTAATCGCATTCAGTTTACGACGTACCGATTTACGGCGCTGAGTTTGCCCAGGCATGATGAATGTACGGCCAATATAGCGGTTTTTCACAAAACCTTGGCGATACGGCAAATCTAAAATGTTCGCCATTTCCAATGCGATATCACAGCTCGTTTCTGGAATTGGGATGACCACATCAATATCTAAATCGGCGTAGTCGCGTTTAATCTTCTCGCCAAGCTTGCGGCCCATGTTGACGCGCGATGCATACACCGACACTTTATCGATAAATGAATCTGGGCGAGCAAAGTAAACATACTCAAAAATACACGGGCAGTGCTGCGGATTATCAGCACACTGGCGCGAGAACAATTCACCATCTTCAGTAATATAAATCGCTTCGCCAGGCTCAACATCGCGCACATATTTAAAACCCGTACCATCAACGGCAACGCTTTCAGAGGCAACAATATATTCATTGCCATTCGCAGTCTCGCGCATACCCAATACTAATGGGCGAATACCCCACGGGTCGCGAAATGCGACAATACCGTGACCGATAATCATGGCAACCACGGCATAGGCGCCACGAATTTGACGATGCACACGAGCAACGGTTGCGAACACGTCTTCCGGTGTTAAGCGCAAGCTTTCTTGTTGATACAGTTCGTGGGCGAATACGTTAAGAAGAATTTCAGAATCAGAAGTGGTGTTGATGTGACGGCGAGCCTTCGCAAACAACTGCTCTTGCAACTCATGTGCGTTCGTCAGGTTCCCGTTATGCGCCATAGCGATACCAAATGGCGAGTTGACATAAAATGGTTGGGCTTCAGCGGAACTCGAACTACCTGCAGTAGGATAGCGAACATGACCAATACCAATACGACCTTGTAGACGATGCATATGCCGCGTATGAAAGACATCGCGCACCAAGCCATTGGCTTTACGTAAACGCAGTGTGCCGTTATCAACGGTCATGATACCGGCGGCATCTTGGCCACGATGCTGTAGCATCGTTAAACCGTCATACAACGCTTGATTGACTGGGTCTTTACCTACAATTCCAACAATGCCACACATGCAACAACAACCTCATTAAACATTTTGGGGTAAGAAACTTGATGTATTTTCCAAGTATTCAAAAAACCACTGAATGACCACACCGAAATGCGGAATTAACTCTGAAGCCTGCCACCATGGTTCATCGGATAAACCGGTGAAAG
The DNA here is from genome assembly GCF_044807045.1 of Pseudidiomarina marina. Lineage (NCBI taxonomy): Bacteria > Pseudomonadati > Pseudomonadota > Gammaproteobacteria > Alteromonadales > Idiomarinaceae > Pseudidiomarina > Pseudidiomarina marina. The sequence continues at coordinate 2,122,302 of NZ_CP085233.1, forward strand.
AATCCATGAAAAATAGCAACGCGGCGACAATGAGTACACCGCGTAACGCTCCAAATAAGCCGCCTAGTAGTCTATCGGTGCCGGTTAAACCAGTACTCTCCACAAGACGGCCAATTAGATAATTCACTACGGAGCCAACAATTAACGTTGCAACAAATAATGCCGCGACGGCAGCTGCGTTACGGAGCATTTCATCCTGAATACCGGTAAACAGCGTAGCGAGGTCGAGATAGAAAAATTTTGCGATAAAAAAGGCAGCCACCCAAATGGCTAATGATAGAGCTTCTTTGACGAAGCCTCGGGTTAAGCTGATTAACGTCGAAAGACCTATTACCACTAAAATCGCGATATCAATCCAGACCATTGTTAGCATTCCCTAGCGGATTAAAATTTCGCGCGAATTGTATCAGAAAGGCTGACATTTTGCGCAAAATTATTATGGCTCGTAGCGAAAAACTCGACCATTGAGATCAGTTAATTCTCTTAACTTTGGTAGATCTGCTTCCAGTTCTTCTTTTACTAGGCCTGGGCCAACCAATAGTTTGTTACGCGGACCATCGGCGGTTTGAACCACTTCACGGTATGCTGGGTAACCGGCGGCGCGAAGCTCTTTTACTAAGCGATCAACAGAAGCCTGATTACGAAATACACCTAACTGAATAATCCAACCCGGCTGCTGTAGTTCAGCGTTACTAGGTGCATCTGGCGTGCTCTTCTGTGCCGTTTTAATAGCAGGCGCATCATCGGCGTCAATTTCGAGGGTTTCAATTTTTTCAAGCGAGTCTGGAAGTTCTTCTTGTTGCGGAACCGATTTTGCTGGTACCTCGGCAACCTCAACCTCTGGTTGCAGCGGAATCGCCTCAAATGACTCTTGTTGTTGCTGCGGTTTACCATCAAACAGTTCTGGTAAAATAATTACCGCGAGGGCAATCAGAATAACGCTTCCGACAATTCTATTTTGCAACTGCGAGGCCATGAACTACTCCGTTGTTGGAATTTTCCCTACAGTGTAAAACGAGCCGCATACCAATACCAGCGGTTGTGACGATTGCTTGGATAAAGCATCGTGATGCGCTTTTTCGTAAGCCGCCAAAACACTATCAAAACATTCGGTGTTGGTCGCATCACTTGGTGCCTGCTCTAATAGTTGCGCTGCGGTTGCACCGCGAGGTTCCGACAAACTAGCAAAGTACCAGCGTGATACAGCCGGCTGCAAAGCGGCTAATGTACCAGCAATATCTTTATCATGAAGCATGCCCACCACAGCAACAACCTCACGCTGCGGATATCGACTCAGTAACGCTTGCACTAAATAATTCGCGGCATGTGGATTATGTGCCACATCGAGTAGCGTATCGACTCTGCTTTTGCCATCACCAGCTAAAAACTGCAATCGCCCCGGCTCGCGAGCTTGGCTTAAACCTTCACGAATGGCTTTGTCAGATACCGGTAATTTACTGGCAGCGAGCGCAGCAATAGTTGTTGCGGCATTCGGTAGCGGTAATTGCGGCAATGGCAGCTCTTGCAAGAAATTATTGTCATCGCGGAATTGCCACGTTGAAACACCAGTCATGCGATAGTGAAAATCTTTACCGACGCGTCGAAGATCAACCGCTTGTGCTAACGCTGCATTCGCGACCACTTCAGGAAAATCAGGTTCGCCAACAATTGCCGGACGTTGCGGTCGAAATATACCGGCCTTCTCGCGAGCAATGCCGGTGCGGTCATCACCAAGAAAACCAATGTGATCAATACCGACACTCGTTAACAGCGCAACATCGGCGTCGATAATGTTAACCGCATCTAACCGTCCGCCTAGCCCAACCTCAAGAATCCAAGCATCTAACTCGCGCTGTTTCATTAACCACAGTGCGGCTAAAGTGCCGAATTCAAAATAGGTGAGTGATATGTCTCCGCGCGCTTCGTCGATTGCTGCGAAAGCTGCAACATGTTCGTTTTCAGCAAGTTGCTCGGCATTAATACGTACACGTTCAGCATAGTGGTGTAGGTGCGGCGAAATATAGACACCTGTACTGTAGCCAGCACAACGCAGAATAGTTTCTAGATAACGAACTGTTGAGCCCTTGCCGTTTGTACCGGCAACAGTAAATACCTGCGCATTCGTTGAGGTGAGATCAAGCCGTTCAGCAACCGCTTTGACACGCTCAAGTCCCATATCAATAGCACTTGGATGCAGTTGCTCTAAATAACTCAGCCAGGCATTAAGCCCGGCTGAAGAGGAAGGTTTAACTGGGGTAGTCATCGCTTAATATTCGTCAGCAACGGCCGGTAGGTGCTGAAATTTTGCCAATAAGGCAGCAATTCGATTACGCATCTGACGGCGATCCACAATCATATCTACAGCGCCATGATCAACAAGGAATTCGGCGCGCTGGAAACCTTCAGGAAGAGTTTCACGTACGGTCTGCTCAATCACTCGCGGGCCAGCAAAACCAATCAAAGCTTTCGGTTCAGCGATATTGATATCGCCCAACATAGCCAAACTTGCTGATACACCACCCATTGTTGGGTCGGTAAGAACTGAGATGAACGGGAGACCTTCTTCGCTCATACGTGCTAATGCCGCCGATGTCTTTGCCATTTGCATCAAAGACAACAACGCCTCTTGCATGCGAGCACCGCCTGATGCTGAAAAACAAATCAGTGGAATACGCTCACGCAGGCAAACTTCTGCCGCTTTAACAAAACGCGCACCAACAACGGATGCCATCGAACCGCCCATAAACTCAAATTCAAAAGCCACGGCAACAACCGGCATACCCTTTAAGCGGCCTTTTTGTGCCACTAGCGCATCTTTCTCACCGGTTGCTTTCTGAGCCGCCGCGATACGATCTTTATATTTTTTCGAATCACGGAATTTGAGCACGTCTTTTGGCTCGAGTTCTGCACCGATCTCTTCGCCCTTGCCGTCATCTAAAAAGTTCGCCAAACGCACTCGCGCAGATACGCGCATGTGATGGTCACACTTTGGACAGACGTTCAAGCTGCGCTCTAAATCAGCACTATAGAGAATAGCATCGCAACTCGTACACTTCGCCCACACTCCTTCCGGAATGTTGCGGCGTTTGTTGCTTTTCGGTTTTGCAAGAATTCGCTCTATCCAGCTCATAATATTCCGTTGTTAACTTGTTCAGTCAGGTGGCGTAATTGCCAGTAAATACGCTCTATTAAAGCATATTCTATGAAATCAGTTTAGCAAAAAGTGGTCTTATAAGTCAGGTAACCAAAGCGGACCGGGTGGTAATTGCGGAAGATCAAACTCTTGCGGATAGTCCACTTGTACCAAATATAATCCCTCGGCTTTCGCAGTTGCTGCAGCTTGTGTTCTATCACGCCCTGCCAATAAGGTTGCAAGCCAAGACGATGGCTGCTCGCCTTTGCCAACCTCAAGCAAACTACCAACAATGTTGCGTACCATATGATGCAAGAACGCATTGGCAGCAATATCAACCACAATGAAATCACCATAGCGACGCACATCAATTCGTGTCACGCAGCGATTTGGCGAGTGCGACTGGCACTGAGCGGCTCGAAACGCACTAAAATCATGCTCACCGATAAGGTGTTGTGCCGCTTCGTGCATACGTTCAGCGTCAAGTGGCTGATGATAATGACTTAAGCCTCGACCGAGGATACCCGGACGCATTTTTTGATTCGCAATAATGTATCGGTAGCGTCGACCGGTCGCGCTGAAACGCGCATTAAACGATTCAGGTACCTCGCGCGCCCAACGCACCGCTACAGAATCGGGGAGGTTGCTATTCACGCCCATGGTCCAAGCAGGCATCGCCCGCTCAAACTGACAATCGAAGTGCACCACCTGCCCCGTTGCATGAACACCGGCATCGGTGCGCCCTGCGCAGGTAACTTCTACCGGATGGTTGGCAACTTTGCTTAAAGCGCGCTCTAAGACTTCTTGAACACAGACAACTTCTCGCTGTCGTTGCCACCCAAAATACCGACTCCCGTCGTATTCAATACCAAGCGCAATGCGCGTACTACTCATTAATGACCCTGTTCTTCAATTTTCTGTAATAACATTGCCGCTTCGCGTTTTGCATCTTCGTCATCAGTCTGCGCCACTTTTTCAAGTTCTGTTCGCGCCAACTCATACTCATCCATTTCTAAATAAGCGCGAGCAAGATCGATCATACCCGATGGCGTTTCCTCGTTATCATCGACTTGACCCGATTCACGCTCAAACCGTGGGCTATCAAAATCAGAATCTGCTGATTCTGCTTCTTCAAGCAGAGCATCAATCTCCAAGAATGCGGTATCATCCGAAGCGTCGTCTTCAGCGTCTGGTTTGGTGGCCTCTTCCGTCGTCAAAGCTTCGAGGTCGATATCGTTTAAATCAACATCTTCAAACTGCTCAAGCTCAACCTCTAAGTCAGTCACCGGTGCTTCGTCGACAGCTGGAGCTACTGGTTCGTCTGCTGCAGATTCTGCATCATCGATGTGAAAATCTAAACTCATTTCGTCATCGTCAGAACTTTCTGATTCCACCGGTTTAGCTTCAACTTTAGGCTCGTCTTTTGGTTCGATTTCTGTATCAAACTCTAGCGACAAATCATCTTCGTCTAACTCCGGCTGCGACTGTTCTACTGACTCAACTTCACGCTCAACCTCTACTTCAGCGGTTGGTTCAACCTCAACGTCTGCAGTGTCTAAATCCTCATCCGTTGTGGTTGCTGTTTCTTCCGTATCGAAACTAGAGGCCAATAAGGTATCCAAATCAGCTTCATCATCAACGGTTTCGTCTATGCGTTCAAATTCATCTTCATTGCTATCAAGCGCTGATAAATCATCCTCAAGACTATCCTCGGCTGCAGCTTCTTGAGCGACAACGTCGTCTTCTGCATCATCGATACGCTCAAACTCAGGCATATCAGCAGCTTCTTCAGCCAAAGCGGCCTGCTCAGCTTCTTCATAGGCACTTAGTTTTTCTTCCTTGCCACCCTGCTCTTGCTGTTCTTGTTCAGCGGCTTGCATAGCGCCGTTATACGGGCCCAGTGTTTCGCGGTTTAAGCGACGCACGTACAGCACATACCAAATGATGGCTGCGAGTAGCAATGGAATGAGAATTGCCAGTGTTAATTGGAACGGCTGCATCAACCAATCCAAGAACTCTTCGTACTCAGATTGCTGTTTACGTTTAACAGGCTTTGGTTGAGCTGCTTTTGGTTCGGCTTTGTTCGGTTCGCTGGCTTGTGTTTCTGTTGCTTGTGATTGCGTTGGCTGTTGCGCGGTCGAACGATCTGCGCTTGCCGCCTCAGGCTCAGATGAACTTTCTTCAGTTGCCGCTGATTGCTCGGCGGAGGCTGAAGGTTCTTCTGGCTGTTGCGTTTGTGGCGATACCTCAGCTGTTTCACCGGCCTCAATTTTCGTCGCAACAATCTCTGCTGCAATTTGCTCTTGCAATTCATCTTCAGCAACTTGCTCAGCATCAACCCTGAGACGAAGCTGTTCTAACTCTGCATTCACCGAATCAAGACGTTGTTGTAACGCACTATTTTCAGCATTTAATTGTTCAATCAATGAAATCGATTCAGCCAGTTGAGTACGCAACTGCGTCAGCTCAGCAACATCAAATTCGACACTCGAACCGTCTGCAGCATCTCGACCAGGAGAGCGATCGGAGCTACCAGATGCTGTCTCCGTTACAACTGGGCTATCCGTATCTGCCTCAGATTTGTCGGCGTCAACAACATCTGTTGTATCGTTCGGATCCGTTTCAGGAATATCACTTGTCGTGACCTTCGGCGATTCCGTTGTCGCTGCTGCGGCGCTACTTTCGATGTCTGCTGCGCGAGCACGCTGTGCTATTTCGGGAATCTTCAGATAATAGCCATCCATCATTCGGTCAGCACGACCGTTGATAAACGCTTCAGGGTTGAGTTCAATGAATAAATCCATCATTTCATAGACTGACAGATCAGTCTTATCGCCATAATACATGGCGATTGACCACAACGTGTCAGACGAAACAATTGGACCGAACCGATCAGGCTGCCATCGAGACGTGGCCTGACCTTGCAGCATCGCCGCTGCACTTGTATTCACAAAGCTCGCGTCAGCAGTAACCACTGCCGACGAGCCGAGTGCCAGTGCTATACCGGCCGCCAGTGCCAAGCTATTCCGTTTCATTGAGCTGGTTCCCTCTTTTGTAATCGTTGTAATTATCGGTACCGCATTGAAAGATGGATAGTTTTACATATAGTCGCGAATTAAGTGTTCTGCAATCTGAATACTGTTTGTCGCGGCGCCTTTACGCACATTATCAGCTACAACCCACAAGTTTAATCCTTGTGGATGAGAGATATCGTTGCGCACGCGTCCTACAAAAACTTCATCGTGTCCGGCAGCGTTACCTATTTGTGTCGGAAAATCATCGTTATTGTCAAACAAGACAACACCTGGTGCGTGACGCAGCAATTCCTTTGCCTGCACTGCATCAATCGGTTGTAGCGTTTCAATATGTATCGCCTCTGCATGACCAAAAAATACTGGCACACGCACAGCCGTTGCATTCACCCGAATGCTCTCATCGCCAAAGATCTTTTGTGTTTCCCACACCATTTTCATTTCTTCTTTGGTGTAGTCATTATCTAAAAACACATCAATCTGTGGAATACAGTTGAAGGCGATTTGACGACTAAATCGCTCAACTTCAACTGGGCGTCCATTCAATAGCGCGGCGGTTTGTTGCGCCAACTCATCCATCGCTTCTTTGCCTGCTCCTGAGGTCGACTGATAGGTCGCAACGTTGATGCGATCAATACCAACCGCATCGTGAATTGGCTTCAATGCAACTAACATTTGAATCGTTGAACAATTCGGATTAGCGATGATATTGCGATTGCGGAAATCCGCTAACGCATGCGCGTTGACTTCTGGCACAACTAGCGGGATATCCGGTTCGTAACGAAACTCGGAGGTATTATCGATAACCACACAGCCTGCATCGGCCGCTTTTGGCGCGTAGATACGCGAAATATTGCCACCGGCAGAGAAGAACCCAAGCTCGACTTGGCTCCAGTCAAACGTATCGGCATCTTCTACCGTGATTTCTTCGCCACGGAACGTAACCGTTGAGCCGGCAGAGCGGCTACTTGCTAATGGAAACAATTGGGCGACCGGAAAATCCCGCGCTTCAAGAATTTCAATCATATGCTGGCCAACCAATCCGGTCGCGCCAAGTACAGCTACGTTAAATGCTCGTGACATTACTGCTCCTGCTTTTGTATGTGTGAAAATGTGAGCTGCTGTAAACGATTCTGCCACTCACGTTGCGCTAGCCAACGCCCACCAACTACGATGCCCTGTGATAACTCTGCTCGCGCCGAATAATGACGCCGTAGAGCATCAAACGCGGCCGGTTCTGGGGTCGCCTGACGCAATAAATTATCGTCGATGCGTATATCATAAATGTCACGCACCCAAGATGCTAGCATTTGCCATGTTGGCCTTGCGTCTGTCTGCCAGCGATATTCCCGAACGGCTTCTGGCCAAGGCTTTAATAAACGCCGCAATGATGGCAGTTGTAATGCTAAATCAGGCTGTTTGAGAAAGCCCGCTAACTCCGCAAACAAGCGCAATGTACCACCCACTTTACCAGCAACACTATGGCCTGCAATATGCGCAGTGGCATAGCGAAGCCAAGGCAATAAATCAGCCGCTATTTGAGGTTCGTTTTCCCACACATCCAGCACAACATGCAACCGTTGGTTACGCTGTTTTGCTGATCGTAATGCCTGCTCAGCAACAACGGCACCGCGACTCGCATTAATTAAAATGCAATCATCAGTAAGTGTAGCGATACTTTTATCAGAAAATAAATGATAGGTCGGATACTCACCGTTTTTCGTCAACGGTACATGGCAGCTAATGACTTTGCTCGCTAGCACTCGCTGCCAATCAGCATGTACATCGGCTTCAGTTGGGTGCATGCCAGCTTGCAATAATGGCGGGTCGTAAAAATGAACGTTTAGACCAAGTCCGCGCAGTCGTTGGCCCGCAGCTCGCCCAGTATGGCCAGCACCAATAATTGCCACGTCACCAGCGGGTAAAGCTCCCTGTTCTAACGCAATATTACTAATGGCGCTGGCGACATAATCGCCTACCGCATTGGCGTTCACACCTGGCGTAGAAACAAAAGCGACGCCTGCATACCGACACGCGTCTGCATCAACATGCTCGGTACCGATAGTTGCTGTGCCCACCCACTTTAAACGTGGCGCATGACGTAATAGTTCAGCATCCACTCGAGTGATTGAGCGAATCATTAACAAATCGGCACTCGCAAGTTGCTCAGGTGTAGGTTGACGGCCGTGAAAGGTACTCAACGTAAACGGGATGCCCTGCTCACGAAGCGCATCAGAAAACGTCTCAGCGAGTTGGGCAACCAGCGGCATCGAAGCATCGGCCAAAAGGTGCATCAATCAAACCTTGTCAGATAACGATGGATGAATTGTTAAAGAGCATACAACAAAAAGGTGCGCATTTGCGCACCTTTTTACCACCGTATGCATGATGAAGATGTTAATTTTATTGATATTTACGCAAAACTAACGTTGCGTTAGTTCCACCGAAACCAAAACTGTTCGACATCACTGTGGTTAACTCAGCTTTTTGCGGTTCACGAACAATGTTCATGCCCTCTGCCGCTGGGTCTAAGTTTTCGATGTTAATGGATGGTGCGACGAAGCCATGTTGTAACATCAGCAATGAGTAAATTGCTTCATGTACGCCTGCTGCACCTAACGCGTGACCGGTCATCGCCTTGGTTGCACTGATATACGGCGCCTGGTCACCAAAAACTTCGCGAATGGCTTCAAGCTCTTTGGTGTCACCGACGGGTGTTGAGGTACCGTGAGTATTCAGGTAGTCAATTGGCGTGTCGACAGTATCCATCGCCATCTTCATACAACGCACTGCACCTTCACCTGATGGTGCAACCATGTCATAACCATCTGACGTGGCGCCATAGCCAACAATTTCAGCATAAATATGAGCACCGCGGGCTAAGGCAGTTTCTAGCTCTTCAATGACCAAAATACCGCCACCACCGGCTGGCACGAAGCCATCACGATCCACATCGTAAGTACGCGATGCTTTGCTTGGCGTTTCATTGTATTTGGTTGACAGCGCACCCATAGCATCGAACTCCATCCCAAGAGTCCAATGCAATTCTTCGCCACCACCGGCGAACACGCGGTCTTGCTTACCAAACTGAATCAACTCTAATGCGTGGCCGATACAATGTGCAGATGTTGCGCAGGCTGAACTAATTGAATAGTTCACACCTTTTATTTGAAATGGCGTCGCCAAACATGCGGAAGTTGTTGAAGCCATGCAACGCGGAACCATATATGGGCCCACTCGTTTCACGCCTTTTTCACGCATAATGTCAGCGGCCGCAACTTGATGCTCGCCGGACGCACCGCCTGAACCTACCACAAGACCGGTGCGCGGGTTAGAAACCTGCTCGTTGGTCAAACCGGCATCTTCAATCGCTTGCGCCATTGCCATATAAGCATAAGCGGCTGAATCGCCCATAAAGCGAAGTGCTTTACGATCAATGTGGTCGGCTGGATTGGCACGAACTGGTCCCCATACCTGACACCGTAATCCCATGTCGGCAAATTCTTGAGAAAATTCGATGCCCGAGCGTCCTTGTTGTAACGACTCCAACACCTCTTGTTTGTTCACGCCGATACTGGACACAATGCCCATACCGGTAATCACTGCTCTTCTCATTCTATTATCCTGTCTTGCTGAGCGCTGCTGTATGGTAGCTCACTTCTTGAAAAAAGTGGTCTGCTTTCCGCCTTTTTACCTAAATATTGTTACACTATGACGCATGTTTCATTGACTGCAGTAGGTAAGTTCCGTGAGTCATCAATTCAACAAACGTTCAATCAGTGAGCAACCTGCCACTGCTACGGTTACTTTTAACCATTTAGGCGTCCCTGTTTCCACTGAATTTGATGATATTTATTTTAACAATGAAAACGGATTAGCCGAAAGCCGTTACGTGTTTCTTCAGCATAACGATCTCCCAACACGCTGGCAAACCTCTTTGCACAGTACCTTCACCGTTGCCGAAACCGGATTTGGTACTGGATTGAACTTTCTCGCCTGTTGGCAGTTGTTTCAACAAACGGCGCCCGCTAATCAGCGGCTACATTTTATTTCATTTGAAAAGTACCCTCTGGTTAAGGCCGATCTTGAACGGGCGCTCAGTGCTTTTCCTGAGCTCGCGGCGTTCGCTCAAGCGTTACTCGATGCCTATCCCGCAGCGCAAACTGGATGTCACCGCCTGCAGTTTGATAATAACCGAGTGATTATCGATTTGTGGCTTGGTGATATTCATGAGCAATTGCCGAATTGGCTTCCGAACGCTGAAAACACCGTTGACGCTTGGTTTCTCGATGGTTTCGCGCCTGATAAGAACCCACAAATGTGGCAGGCCAATGTTTATCAAGCCATGGCCAAAAGCTGTCGACCTTCAGGTACTTTTGCCACTTTTACAGCAGCAGGTGCTGTTCGTCGTGGTTTGCAAGAAGCCGGTTTTGCGGTCACTAAGGCCAAGGGTTTTGGGCGCAAACGCGAAATGCTTCGTGGCCTAATTCATAAAGAAACAACCATTACACCGCGACCGCCCGAAACAGTAACGATTGTAGGCGGTGGTATTGCCGCGGCGTGCCTTGCCTGGTCATTTACCCAACGCGGCTACCCCGTTCACTTGCTTACTCAAGGCATCGCCGATGGTGCCTCTGGCAACGCTCAGGGGGCGGTGTATCCGCTGTTACATGCAGAACTCAGTCCGTTAAGTCAGTTTTACGTGAGTGCGTTTGACCATGCGCGGCAGTTTTATCAAAGCAATTGTCCGAATTTATGGCATGCAACCGGTGTGATTCAGCTTGCCTTTAATGCCATTCGTGAACAGCGCCAGCAAAAAATTGCTGACAGCGGTTGCTATGCGCCCGACCTGGTCAGGTCACTGACTGCGGCAGAAACACAACAAGTTTGGGAGTTCTTACCTGCACTGCCGGCATTATTTTATCCAAATTCAGGTTGGGTGCCGCCGCAACGCTTAGTTCAACAAATATTGCAGAACTGTGGAGAGCGCCTTGCCATTACAGAAGTTTCCGAAATCACGGAACTCCAACAGACGGCTAGTAACACTTGGCGACTGGACGCAAGCTCCGGAAAGCGTTATGAAGCCAGCACTTTAATTGTTGCCGCAGGAGCAAATACCTCAACGCTACTAGCCCAATGGCAGATAGAAACACAGAATGTACGCGGCCAAGTAACGCAAGTTGCGGCAACCGAAGTAAGCGCTAGTTGTCCGATAGTTGTGTGCTACAAAGGTTATTTCACGCCAGCTGAGAATCACAACGGCGAGTTAACTCATTGTGTAGGTGCTACCTACAACCGTGAATTTAAGCAAGAGAGTTACCAAAACATTGAACCGGCTGACACTGAAGAAAACTTACTAACGCTTCAAGATAATCTTGCACAAGCTTGGACACTTCCGCTAAACGCAGTCAACAACCGTGCCTCATTGCGCAATACCACGCGAGACCATTTACCGGCTTGCGGCTGGTTAACAGATAATTTAGGAGTAGTAAGTGGCCTTGGTTCACGCGGCTTTACCAGTGCTCCGCTGTGCGCTGAATTGTTAGTTAGCCAGTGGCTTGGGGAACCCCAACCACTGGCTGATGCGCTAATTAAGCGACTTGCGCCGCAACGGCTTCAAGTCGATTCAGCATAGCCTGAATATGTGCCATATCGGCCGGCGCCAGCTCGTGTTTTGCCTGTTCAACAGAGGCTTGCACGCTCGGTAGTACAGCATCGGCACTGGCATGATCATTCAGTTCGAGTTGCGCAACGACCAAGTCAAAATGACCGCGCAAATAGCCGCTAGCAAACAGCTCATCATCAGTGCCCGTGGCGACGACCTCGTCAAATACTTGCTCAAGTGATTGAACGTAGTCGTTAAATGCTGCCGATGCCATAAAATATCCCCTAGTTACACTCGATTGGCTCAATGAATTCGATGCGCAAGCATACCATATTAGCGGTAATTTCTGATACACTACCTACCTCATTTATTCCTCGAACTCATCAATGATTAGGCGACAAGACATGGCTTTACGCATTGGTTTATTTTACGGCTCAACCACGTGTTTTACTGAAATTGCAGCAGAGAAAATTCAAGCTCAGTTTGCGCCGGGTGAGATCGAGTTATTCAATATTAAAGATGTACCTTTGCGTGACGCCGAGCAATTTGATGTGATTATTTTTGGCCTTTCAACTTGGGATTTCGGTGAAATTCAAGAAGATTGGGAAAGTCATTGGAGTGATATTGCGGATTTACAGCTGAACGGCAAAATTGTTGCTTTGTTCGGAATGGGTGATCAGGTCGGTTATACCGATTGGTTTCAAGATGCGCTTGGTATGTTGCATGATGAATTGGCGGCAAATCCTGGCACACAAGGCTGCATTCGCATCGGTTTCTGGCCAAATCAAGGGTATGACTTTGCCGCTTCAAAAGCATTGACTGCCGATGGCGAGTTTTTTGTTGGTTTAGCGCTCGACGAAGACAGTCAATATGAATACAGCGAAGAGCGCATACAACAGTGGTGTGCGCAGCTCAAAGAAGAGCTTGCCAGCGTTTAACTTCTGTCGTTTTGGTCGCGTCGTCAAAGCGCTTGGCGGCTGAATGTCCCCACACGGGTCCAGGCCACGCTGGATCTTGCGCATGGCGCATCACCAAATGCACGTGCAACTGACTGACAACATTACCGAGCGCACCAATATTTAGCTTTTGCCCCGTACCAAACTCTTTTAATAACAACGAAACTTGCTGTACTTCAACCGCCAATTGCTGCTGTTGTAGCTCTGATAAATCGGTAAACTCAACGCTATCAGGTACTCTCGGTATTAACATCAACCAATCGTAACGCTGATCATCAAACCGCCGAACATCGCACAGCGGCCAGCGTGCCAATAAGAAACTATCTGCTTCTAGGCGAGAATCTAACGTGAATTTGTCACCGTCAACCGCGTTCAATGCATTCGCTACGTTACTTTGCACAGCGAGTTTGTTATAACGGTTTTTTGAGGTTGTGTTTTGCATCCAATAATCCATAAATCAGTTATTAAAACGGTGAGCCAAAATCATGCTACGCATTGTTTTATTTACGTTTTTACTTATAACCACAAGTTTTTCGACTGTCACTTTTGCAAATTCAAAAACTCAGTCAACAGCTTCAGCTGTCACCCAGTTTACCGCTGAGATGCGTGTACATGAAGGCTTTTTCACCTTTTATCACGATCAAGAGCAGGGCAAAATTTACTTGCTCGTGCCACAACAACATCAGCCGTTTATTTATCAAACGAGCTTACCGTGGGGCCTAGGCTCAAACGATATTGGCCTAGATCGCGGTCAACTTGGCGCAACGAGGCTCGCTAGCTTCTATATCGAAGGTGATAAAGTACTGTTGATGCAGCACAACACTCAGTTTCGTGCGAATAGCGACAATCAAGCAGAGCGTCAAAGTATCAACGAAGCGTTCGCCGATTCAGTCATTGCGGGCTTTAGCGTGGTCGCGCGCGATGAAAATCATGTGTTAATTGATTACACACCGTTTTTATTGAGCGACACCCATGGTGTAGTAAAACGTTTGCGAGATACCAAGCAAGGTAGCTATAAACTCAGCACCGAGAAATCGGTGATTTATCCAGCGCGTAGCAAATCGTTTGCCGACAACACCGAACTCGAAGCAAAAATTACGTTTAGTGGTGAAGGTACCGGACAATACGTGCGCAGTGTTGCCGCCGATGCCGACCACTTAACCATGCATTTGCACCATTCGTTCATTCGTTTGCCCGATTCTCAATACCAGCCGCGTGAATTTCACCCACAAAGTGGTTTTTGGTCGGAAGCACACCGCGATTATGCCGCTCCACTCGGTGCACCAACCACAGTACAGTACATTCCACGCCACCGCGTCAGTAAAGACGAACCCATTATTTACTACCTCGATCCAGGTGTCCCTGAACCAGTTCGAACTGCCTTGCTAGAAGGCGGTCGGTGGTGGGCTGAAGCCTTTGCTGCCATTGATTTACCCAATGGTTTCCAAGTACGCGAATTGCCTGCCGACGCAGACCCAATGGATGTTCGTTATAACGTGATACAGTGGGTACATCGCGCTACTCGTGGTTGGTCCTATGGTGCCTCGGTGATCGATCCGCGTACCGGCGAAATTCTCAAAGGACACGTAACTTTAGGTTCGCTTCGTGTTCGTCAAGATATGCTAATTGCGCAAGGTTTATTAGCGCCTTTTGCAGCCGACAATGCCGAGCAGCAAACGCAAATTAAAAAGAAAATTGAAGAAATGGCTTTAGCCCGAATTCGTCAACTTTCAGCACACGAAATTGGTCATACCCTTGGGATTGCACACAACTTCGCTGCAAGTGCCGATGATCGCGCCTCAGTGATGGACTACCCGCACCCATTGATCAGCATTGATACCCAAACCGGCGGTTTAACCTTGGCCGATGCATACACCGAAGGCGTTGGCTTATGGGATATGCAAGTGATTGCTTACGGCTACGGTAAGGGCGACCCTGCCACAGTTTTAGAGCAGAATCGTCGTCTCGGCTTAAGTTTCATTTCAGACCGAGATGCTCGCGCTGCCGGTGGTGCGCATCCAGATGCCCACTTATGGGATAATGGCAGTGATGCAGTTACCGAACTCGAGCGCGTATTGGCAGTGCGTGAAACCGCGCTGAAGCAGTTCGGTTTAGGTAATCTTGCTGATGGCCGCCCGCTCAGTGAGTTACAGAATCTGCTAGTACCAATGTATCTGTTACATCGTTATCAAGCCGAAGCGGCGGTGAAGATGATCGCCGGTCTGCACTATGACTACGCCGTAAAAGGTGAGGGTGATATTGATATTCGCTCGGTTAACGCGTCACAACAGTTGCGCGCAATTCGAGTGTTGAGTAAGACATTACGTGCAGAAACTCTTGCATTGCCAGAGCATATCATCAGCTTGCTTGCACCACCGTCCTATGGTGAAGGTAATGATCGTGAGCGTTTTAACGGCTTGACTGGTCTCGTTTCAGATCCTGACACCATGGCCGCAAGCTCTGCACGATTTGTGTTGAACTTGATGCTGAATTCGCAACGTCTCGAGCGATTACAGCAACAACACAGCCGCAATAAAGCCATTCCTGACGTCACCGCTCTTCTTAATCAAGTTGCTGAAGCCGCGATAACGCCTGCCTATGAAGCTAATGCGTCAACACTTGAACAACGTTTAGCTTATGAGGTTCTCGATGCGGTTGTATCGACTTATGGTCACGATAAAGTAAGTGCTTCGGTGAAAGCGCCTATATTTAGCTTTTTACAACGTCAACTAGAACGCTGGCAACAGGCTCCGAATTCTGCTCATCGTAATTACGCTGTGTATGCATTGGAACAATGGTTTGCTGGTAAACCATGGCCGCTCAAGCCGGCGCCTGAATTACCGCCAGGCTCTCCTATTTAAACGCCGAGCTAACGCCGACAAGAACAAAAAACGCCAGCATCATGCTGGCGTTTTTATTATGAACGAATGGCTATATCGCTTAGAACGAGTAACCAACATTCAAGAACAACTGGCGACCCAGTTGATCGTACTGCGAGTACAACATGGCATTACCAACGGTGTAAGCAGCTGATGGGCTACCCATCGGAGGCTTCTTATCAAACACATTTGTCATACCTAAAGTAACATCAACATTGTTGTCGAAACTTTTGTTGACTGACGCTGTGTGATAAACCGTGGTCGGTGCTTCAGCAATGAAGGTTACCGGTGTACCACGATACGTTGTCTCATTGCCGTTTGCGAAACGATCGTAATCGTTTACTTTACCGACGTAACGAGCAGCCCAGGTATATGACCAGCTATCACGCTCAAGTGATACGGTTAATGAACCCGAGTGGCGTGGGTTACCTAAACGACCAACGTATTGAATTGGCGCACTATCTTCAAATTGACGATAAGTACGTTCAATTTGAACGGTGTGGTCAAGACGTACACGCAAGAAACCGGCATCAGTTTCATCCTGATAGCTCACGACAGTATCAATACCACGAACTTTCTGGCTAGCAACGTTCACGTAGCCGCCATACACTTCGTCGATACCCCAGTTGCCTGATTCGCTACCGTCGTTACGAGTAAAGCGATCGCAGAATGGTTCATTTTCGAAGTTTTCAGAGGTATAGCACAGGTTCAGAATCTGGACGCCTGACAAATCGTCAACTTGGTTATCGATTTGAACATTGTAGTAGTCAACCGAGGTTGCCCACACGCCTTCAGGGCTCGACCAAACAAAACCGATACCTTCAGAAACAGAGGTTTCTGCACGTAATGTGCCAGCGCCGCCGCCAGTGTATGCTGTACCTGAACCGAAGTCCTGAGCATAATCACCTGGAATGCCATCTGCTTGACAGTTCGCCAGTACAGTTGGGTTGATGGTGCCGTCTTGTTCACGCTGTGCCCAGTTCCAGCAAGGATCGCTACGCTGATCGAAGAATGCTGATTGGTCACCGAGGTACAATTCGAACAAGGCTGGCGAACGGAACGATGTACCGCGCGACGCACGAACTCGGAAGCTATCGGTAATCGCCCAGTTCACGCCTAATTTAAAGGTGGTATCGTTACCGTAGGTGTTTACGTCAGTCCAGCGCGCAGAACCCGTTACATCCAAGTTGTAAATACCTGGTAGGTCACGGAGTACTGGTACTTGAACTTCACCGTAGGCAGCTACTGTGGTTTGACGACCAGCAGTAATACCGGCGCTACTCATACCCCATGAGTTTTTCGCTAAGGTAGCTTCCCCTGGAGTATCAACGATTTCATCGGTTTGGTAAGCCATACCAACAGCTGTTGCAACAGTACCTGCAGGCAAGTCGAACAAGTCACCGGTAATATAAGCATCAACAGTGTCTTGCTTATAGATTGTTTTACCGTGGTCTACGCCAAACAAGAAGTCGCGCGTGCCTTGATCAAAGTTTCCGCGTAAGTATTCTGGGTCGAAGAAATCAACCGCATAGCATTCACGCTGTGAAATTGGCGAGAGTTCACCTTCACACGGATCACCCCAAATTGCATTTGCAGCCATTTCCAAAGCATCTTGATAGATGATTTTGGTCGCATAAGTACCGCTGCTTAAGCTGCGCTGCCAAGAGACGTCCCAGTTCCAAAAACCAATGGAACCTTCAAGGCCCAAAACGCCGCGAGTATAATCGATGGTGGTGGTGCTACCTGAATGGTCGGTTACCGCAGTTGGATCAAGGGCAACATAACCATCCCAACCTTCAACTAAACCATACCAAGCTGGGATGAACGGTTCCCAGAATTGGCGATAGCTGTTGATTTTAGTTTCACGACGGCTATGCAAGAACTCTGAGTAAAAACGTACGGTGTCGGTCAAATCATAATCAGCCTGACCATACAGTGACCACGCTTCAGTGCGTGGAATCATGCTTTCTAAGTCTTGGAATGGGTGATCAGCGTCTGACCAACCATCGCTTACTTTATCGTAGCCAACTGGGAACCAGCCCTCAGGAACCGCAATATCACCTGGGTTTTGCGGATCATAGGTTGGTAAACCAGCTGCAGTTTTTGAGCCATCATAATCGTAGTTTTGAATTAGCGAGATATAGTCTTCTGCGCCGTAATCCCACATCCACATACCGTATGGCAAATCGTTACAGTGGTAATCGCCCGTACGCGGATCGATTGGATCAGCACGTTCGCCGGTTTCTTGGTCAAAATACATGCGCTGACCACAGGCAAAATGGTCACGATCGCCGCGTGCGAGTTCTTGTTGTACTCGGTAATCAGCAACTAAACGTACCGAACCTTTGCTATACGCACGACCAATCGTACCGTTCAAACGGTAGTTCTCGCCGCCCGATTCCATTGGCTGGTTAGCACTAACGTTGAACGATGAGTCATCACCTTTTTTGGTAATGATGTTGATAACACCTGCAACCGCATCAGAGCCATACAAAGATGAAGCGCCATCTTTCAGGATTTCAACACGTTCAACCGCAGATACTGGAATCGAGTTCATATCGAACGCTGCAACCTGACCACGCGTTCCAGCAGGTCCTGCACGACGACCATTCAACAATACCAAGGTACGGTTGGCTCCAAGACCGCGCATTGAAATCGATTCGTTACCAGCACCACCTTCCGTCACGCTGCCAACCGACATTGCAGAAGTTAACTGGTTTGAACCAGATGCAACGGTTGACGTACGCAACAATTCACCTAACGTGCCTAACCCCTGCTCGACTGCAATTTCTGTTGAAATCACTTCAAGTGGCGAATCATTATCTAAACCATCAGAACGAATACGCGAACCGACAACGGTAATGCGCTCTGCACGCTCTTCCGTGTCGATATTTTCTTCCGCATCAGTTACGTCTTGTGCCATCGCGCCTGTTGAAAACAGCGTTGAAGCAGCGCCAAACACTAGCGCAAGACGTACCGATTTGGCGATACGACTATTTTTCATCATCTCTCCAGATAAAGTCTTAGTTATTTTTTGTTGTAAGAGCTTCGCTGCTCTTACCAAATCTCCCGCTCTTTCGAGCAAAAGGCGAAGCAAACTACCAAGACGAGGGAAAAGGACAATGAAAATTAGTTGTTTTGCGGGATATATCCGATAAAAAAAAGGCGTCGCTCAAAAAAGCAACGCCCCTGCTCACTTTATAATCAGCCGTTTTTTAATCAAGCTGCGAGAAGAAACTCTCTGGTAACCAGCGAGGACGTTCCACTTGATTCGCTATTTCTTGACCAATTGCAAAGTTAATATTGGTGAAAGTAACACCGGCTTCATAATTAATTGGTAAGTCTGGTTGATCACTTGGACGGTGATAATGCTCAGCAAAGAATTCACCCCAAACTTCACCGCCATCTTCACCTTCCGTTTTAGAAGTGAATCCGGTCATCAAAAATACGGCAGGTACACCTTTTTTCACAAATGGATAGTGATCTGAACGGGTGAAAATCGCCTGTTCTGGCATTGGGTCTTCGCTCAAATCAATACCGAATTGACCAGCAGCTCGCGCAACCGTATCACCAAGAGTCGAATGCGTTGAGCCAAACGCAATCACATCAGCGAAGTCATACAGTAATACCGGCATATCAAGGTTGACGTTTGCCACAATCTGACTCAACGGCACGGTTGGGTGGTGTGCGAAATAATCAGCGCCGAGCAGACCGCGTTCCTCGGCAGTAATTGATAAAAACATAATGGAGCGCTTCGGCTGCTGACCGCTCTCTTTAAACATACGCGCTGTTTCGAGCATCACCGATACACCTGAAGCATTATCCATGGCGCCGTTATTGATGTGATCGTCTTGGCTTAAATCTTTGGTCATGCCAATGTGATCTGAGTGAGCGGTATATAGCACATATTCATTTTTTAATTTGTCGTCGCTGCCAGGTAATACGGCGGCTACATTAGGGCTGCTTATTTCTTCGTGACGCGATGCACGTTGCAATCGGGCACTTACGCCTAAATCAAATCCTTTTGGCGATTCACCTGCTTCCAGCTGGGCAAAAATTTCTTCAAGCTGAACTGGCGCGTTTACGAATAATTTTTCAGCAGCTTCATGCTGAACATAGGCTGATGCAGCGATATTCTTAAACGCAACGTTAGGTTCACCGTTTGGATGTAACCAACGAACGCTTGGTGCACGCTGATACATCACGCTAACTTCGAACGGACGCACCTTCTCACGAGCCGGCGTATGCAAATTAATGATGCCAACCGCTCCGCGCTCTGCCGCGAACTTTGTTTTGCTACTATTTAAATGAGCGCCCTCTTCGCTAGGAAGCTCTTCCGGACGGCCACTCACCATAACCACAATCTTGCCTTCAACATCAAGACCTTCGTAGTCATTAATACCAAAAGCTTCTGAAACCAATCCGTAACCTACGAAAACTAATGGCGCTTCAACGTCATCTTCTTCACTGTATGCACTGGGGCCAGTAATAAATTCTTTCGGATAATCGAGACTGATTTCGTCTTCACCGGTGTTCAAAGTGAACGACGCACTGTTTTCTTCAAGAAAACTGCGGCGAAATTTAATGCGCTGAAAGTATGTTCCGTCATCGCCAGCAGGTTCCAAACCTAAGCTTTTAAACTTAGCAGCAATGTACTTCGCCGCAATCTCATGGCCACGGCTTCCGGTGTCGCGCCCCTCAAGATCATCGCTGGCCAAAAATTCAAGATGCGCTTGTAATGCCAAAGCGTCAGCACTAACTGCTTCATTCGATGGAGATTCATCGGCACAAGCCGAGAGGCTCAGTGCTACCGCAATAGCACCGATATAAGAAAAAAATCGCATAGTTAACGTCCAATTATTGTCATTATTAAAAGGTCTCCGAGAGTGTAACCAACCTCTGCACCGCATACTAGCGCTTGCGAGAAGATAAAACTTGATGTAGTGTTATATTATAACATTACAACACAAGCAGTTTATCGGAGATTTCAACCCATGGTATCGCAGTTTCGTAAAAGCCCATTGGCAATATTCGTAACAAGTTTTGTCAGTTTGACGGCAAGCGCGTCTTTATCAGCGCAACAGACTGAGCAAGAAGCTCATGAGCACGAAGATACGGAAGTGATTGTTGTTACCGCCAGCCCGTTAAATAGAACAGCTTTAGAATCAGCACAACCGATCTCGGTGATGGCAGGCGATGAGTTGCGTGAACAGCACGCACATACGCTCGGTGAAACGCTAGCGCAGGAGCCAGGTGTCAATGCGACGCATTTTGCTGGGGTCGCCAGTAGCCCAATTATCCGCGGATTAGACGGCCCGCGCGTTAAAATAACGCAAAATGGCCTTGATAGCGGCGATGTTTCGCGCGGCTCGCCTGATCACGCAGTAACAACTGAAACGTCAGTTGCTGAACAAATTGAAATTTTCCGCGGTCCCGCAACGCTTCTCTATGGTTCTGGTGCGATTGGCGGAGTAGTCAACGTAGTTGATAATCGTATTGCTCAAGAATTAACCGGCGGAGCGCAAGGGTTCTATGGAACCAAATTTGATAGCGCGAGCAACTTGCGCGAAGGCACCGTTGGCTTTACCGGTGACCATAAAAATACAGTATGGCACTTTGATGCCTTCAAACGCCGTAGCGATGACTACCAAGTACCAGAGTTTACCAATGATGAAGGTGAAACTACTGACGAAATTGAAAACAGTTTTATCGATGCCCAAGGTGCCAATATCGGTGTGAGCTATATTTTCGATAGTGGTTATTTAGGAGCATCCTACGGTCGCTTAGAACAACAATATGGTATTCCCGGCCACGCTCATGGCGAGGATGAACACAGCGAAGATGAACCTGCAGGTGCCGATGAGCATACTGAAGCAGGTCCTTATGCTGACATGTGGCAAAATCGTATTCAAGTTCACGGCGGTTGGGTAAATCCTTTCAACTCAATTGAACGTGTTGAGTTGCGTTATGGCTTTACTGACTACCAACACCAAGAAATTGAAGATGGCGCACCAAGTACTACGTTTACTAATAATCAGCATGAACTGCGATTAACCGCAAATCATGAAGCCCTTTATGGCTGGGAGGGCGCCTTTGGTTATCATTATTTCGACCAAGAACAAGAAGCTTTTGGCGAAGAGGCCTATACGCCAAACTCCTCTACCACTAAACACGGACTATTTTGGTTACTCGAACGCAAGTTCGATAATCTAAATTGGCAGCTCGGAGCGCGCGTAGAAGACGTCGATGTAAACGATTACTCGTTTACGCCGATATCTGCATCAGTTGGTTTTACCTACCCATTGGTTGAGGGTATGCAGCTATCAACGAATCTAAGCCATGCGCAACGTGCACCTTCAGCAAACGAATTGCTTTCCAATGGCGCTCATTTGGCCACACAAACGTACGAAATTGGTCTCGCCTATGCGGTGCATGAAGAAGCTGAACATGTTTATCACATCGAACCAGCTGAAGTCGCACCAGAAGTTGAAATGTCAAACAACATCGATGTCGGAATCCATCTGGATTACAACAAATTCCACATGGACTGGAATGTGTTTTATAACCGCGTAAATGACTTCGTATATGGCGCGTTTACAAACATTAATAGCGTTGACCTTGAATTGGAAGACGAGCATGGCGACGCACACGGCGACGAAGGTGAACTAGGTGGCGAACACGACCACGACCACGACCACGACGACGGCCTCCCGGTCATTAGTTACGTGCAGCGCGATGTCGATCTCTATGGTTATGAGTTGAGCACGCGATATGAGTTTAACGATCAGTGGCAATTACACGGATTCAGCGATTACGTTAGAGCCAAAGTTCGTGATGGCGGCGAAAACTTACCGCGTATTCCTTCTCAACGCATTGGTGCAGAACTTCGATATTCTGCCGACCGTTGGGAAACCAAACTTGGCTACACTTGGTATAACAAACAAACTTATGTCGCGGCCCTTGAAGAACAAACGGCAAGCTTTGGCTTGTTGAATGCACAGTTTAACTGGTTCCCACAAGCACTCGCTAAGCAAAATATTAGCGTTTATGTTAAAGCTGATAACCTCACGGATGAACTCGGCTACGTGCATTCTTCATTCTTAAAAGAGGATGCACCAATGCGCGGTCGTAACTTTAGTATTGGTATACGAGGTGAATTCTAGCGCACTCACCGTGCGCTTTATCGCACTGTAACAAGTATTGCGCCTAGCTTTGATAAACTGTCATTGTTGATTCAATAATCAGGGCTAGGTCGCAATGCGTTGTACTCGTGTAATACAATCTTTATTCATTCTCTGCACGTTCGTTAGTGTTGCAATAGGCGCAAAGCCACTCCCGCAAAATGCGATACAACAAATTGAACCACTCTCAATTGAGAGGATATTCTCAGCACCCAACCTTTCCACCCAAGCACCACAACAAATTCAGTTCGCCCCTTCGGGCCAACAGATTAGCTATTTAGCAGGCTCGGCAGAGAACCCAAGTGTGCAAGATTTATGGTTGTATGATGTGCGCGAAAATAAACATCGCATTATCGTCAAAGCAGCTGATTTACTTGATCCGAATCAACGCTTGTCGGCCGAAGAAAAGGCGCGGCGCGAGCGCTTACGGATTCAAGCAAGCGGCATCGTCGATTACCAGTGGTCCCCTGATGGTGATGCGCTATTATTTCCTCTAAATGGTGAACTCTATTTATTTAACTTAGAAAACCGCAAGGTAAATCGGTTAACCCCATCTAACACGTTCGCAACTGACCCGCGCTTTTCGCCGCAAGGTAATTTCATCAGCTTTGTTCATGATTACAACTTATTTATCATCGAACGTGCGTCAGGAGAGACATATCAATTAACGCAGCGCCAATCGGAAACGGAACAATTTGCGACGGCAGAGTTTGTTGCGCAAGAAGAAATGAAACGCATGACTGGCTATTGGTGGAGCCCGAATGAGCAGCAAATTGCGTTGACGCGCATTGATTTATCACCTGTTGAAATTCAACAACGGGTTGATGTTTACGCTGAACGCACTGAGCTCGTTGAACAACACTACCCTGCGGCCGGTACCAACAACGTCACAATCGATCTGGGTTGGCTAAATGTTAACGAGGCACTACCGAAAAGCGACGACGAAGAATCACCGACCGAGCCGGTATCTATTCGTTGGATAGACTTAACCGAACAACATGATGAACCGGGGTATTTAGCACGCGTTAAGTGGCTTCCAAATAGCCAAAGTTTCAGCTATCAGTGGCAAAACCGTAGCCAGAACAAACTGACGCTTTTTCTGCATTCATTAAATGAAAAGTCGCCAAAGCCAATTCTAGAAGAAACCAGCGCGACTTGGGTTAATTTACACGATGACCTCTATTTTTTAAGCGATAGCCGATATTTTATTTGGGCTTCTGAGCGCAGTGGTTTTAAGCATCTTTACCTTTATCGCACTGATGGTAGCCTCATTCGGCAATTAACCAGTGGCGACTGGATGGTTGATAACCTAAGCCATGTTGATGAAATTACTGGGGTTGTCTACTTTACCGGTCGAAAACAAACACCATTAGAGCGCCATTTATATCGCGCGAATTTAAATAACAGTTCACCCGGGCAGCCGAGTCAACTGAGTAGCCGAGCAGGCATGCATGAGGTGGTATTTGCTGCCGATGGGCGCAGCTATATCGATTACTTTTCAAGTAGCCGACAGCCACCTCAGGTCAGTCTGCATGGACCGACTGGTGAACGTATCACTTGGCTGCATGAAAATCGGCTAGACCAAAACCATCCGCTTAGCCCGTACTTAGCAACGTGGAGCTATCCCGAATTCGGTCATTTAGAAGCCGAAGATGGCCAGCGGTTGTACTATCAAATTAATAAACCAGCTCAAGTTGCAGATAATCAGAATCATCCAGCCATCGTGATGGTCTACGGCGGCCCTCGTGCGCAACGTGTTACCAATAGCTGGGGCGATTACTTCACGCAATATCTTGTGCAACAAGGCTACGTTGTCTTTAAATTAGATAATCGCGGTAGTGGCAATCGTGGTCGGCAGTTTGAAAGTGGCATT
Source organism: Pseudidiomarina marina (assembly GCF_044807045.1). Classification (NCBI taxonomy): domain Bacteria; kingdom Pseudomonadati; phylum Pseudomonadota; class Gammaproteobacteria; order Alteromonadales; family Idiomarinaceae; genus Pseudidiomarina; species Pseudidiomarina marina. The sequence continues at coordinate 2,146,961 of NZ_CP085233.1, forward strand.
TATCGCCAACTTAGTGAGCTCGAAGTGGCAGACCAAAAGGTTGGTGCACAATGGCTAGCTAAACAACCTTATGTGAATAGCAATCGCATTGGTGTATTTGGACATAGCTACGGTGGCTACATGGCATTACATTTAATCATGCGGGCACCTGAGTTATTCTCTGCGGCGGTGGCTGGAGCGCCTGTTACCGATTGGGCTCTCTATGACACGCACTATACCGAACGCTACATGGGAACACCGCAGGATAACCCTGAAGGCTATGAACAAGCGAATGTATTGACCTATGCGGATAGCCTTAACAAGCCCCTGATGATTTATCATGGTATGGCTGATGATAACGTCCTATTTACCCATACCGCGATGCTAGCTCACCGATTGCAACAATCGATGATTCCATTTGAAATGATGGCCTACCCTGGTAAAGCCCACGGAATTCGGGGCCGTGAGGCGAGTATCCATCGCTATCAATTGATCACCGAGTTTTTCAATCGACACTTACGATAAGTTTCATGAATACGTTATACTAAGCGCATCCCAACCCACAAGGAGTGAACATTGATGCGCTTTTTATCTCGTCGCCTCGTTATGCCGAACGACCTTAACTTTGCCGGCTCTTTATTTGGTGGCCGTATTCTCGAATGGATTGACGAAGAAGCCTATATTTTTGCTGCTTGCCAACTCGATGCAAAAAGTTTAGTTACCAAACACATCGGCGCTATTGCGTTTGAAACATCGGCCTATCAAGGCGACGTGGTTGAATTCGGTTTGGGCGTGAAAAAAGTCGGCATAACGTCTGTTACCCTCACTTGTGTGGTTCGCAACAAACAAACCAAACAAAACATTTGTGTGGCCGATGATATTGTCTTCGTTCATATTGATCCAGAAACTCGCACGCCCCAACCGCACGGTAAAACGAAAGCCGAGCTCGACGCACTACCAATCGAAACACCGGCGTAATATTTATTTGCATAAAAAAAGCCGCATCAAGCGGCTTTTTTTTGTCCATCAGAAAATCATAGCGTTATTTGTAAAGTGTACGAATCCAACGCTCTTCAGTGATAAAGTTCCATGCCCAATCGGCCCATTGGTCACTCAAACCTTTTGCCACAGCTTCGTCTTCACTCAAGCCTTGTTCTTTCATCGTCATCACTTCTTCGCGTGTCGCTTCAATCATATGCACCAAACGCAACCAGTCACTACGCTTTGATAAGCCGCCATGACCAGGAATGATTTGGGTATCCCCATCAATATCTGCGATGACCGCACGAACGTTATCGATAAAGCCTTGAACGTTGCCGCCAGCATTCAAGTCAATGAACGGAAAGCGATCCACAAAAAACAAGTCACCGGCATGAATCACGTTGCTGCTAGGGAACCAAACCACGACATCACCATCAGTGTGACCGTTCGGATAATGCTTCAATCTTACAGCCGTTGAACCAGTTTTTACTTCAAGTGCTTTATCAAACGTAATGGTCGGAAGGCCTTCGCGATCAAACTTCTCATTTGCGGCCAAACGCGTTTTCACATTTTCATGTGCCACGACTTTCACGCCTTGCTTTGCAAATGCAGCGTTGCCATCCGTGTGATCACCATGAAAGTGGGTATTTACTAAAGTGCGAATGGGTTGCGAAGAGATTTCTGCAATTGCTGCTGAAATTTTATCAGCTAGGCCTTTATATTGCGCGTCAATCATAACCACGCCGTCATCACCAACATAAACGCCGATATTGCCGCCCATGCCAGTTAGCATATAAACTCGTTCACTCAATTGCGTGGCTTTAATCTCCACGTCATCCATATTTGACTGTGCTTGAGTCATCGTTGTTGTAAACAATAAAACTGCACTCACTAATCCTAGTTTCAAACCACGCATTGAGAATCTCCCGTTAATAAGATGTCTGCGTTATTGGTGTAAATAACATCCAGCAAAACAAGTCACCGGGGCTGCAGTTGGCTTTCCGTGTTGCCAATCACCACCTTCCACACCACTACCAGCAATATCGACATGCACATAAGGCAGCGGTTGTTGACTATCAGTACCATGCTTATCCAATCCTGAAGCAATTGCTAAAAATGCCATCGGAAATTGGTGCCCGCGTTTGGTTGTTGCTGAAGGTCCGTTATTACTCGATAGCGTGTCGTCTGCTTTGGTTCGCGGACGCACAAAATCGTAGTCTTCACGTCGTGACCATGAAATTTCCGTCGGGTCGCCATACACTTCACCAGCTTCCCATAGTTTTTCTGTCACTTCATTTACGCGCGCTGGCCCATTCGGGATCAATGCCGTATATGGCCCCTTCGCTAATGCAGCATGTCCCGTTAACGTTGCCACACTAAATAATTGTGGACGAGGATAATCCGTTGCTTCTTCGCGTAGATGTGATAGCAAATCAGCTAACACTAAACGACCTTCCGCATCGGTGTTACCAATACGCACTCTTACACCGCTGTGCGCGGTAATAATTTCATCAGCTACAAAGGCATCAGCACCAATACTATTGCGTACAATTCCCAGTTCAGCCACTACGTTTAAGGTTTCTGGTCGCATCTCGGCGACCGTTTTTACAAAACCGGCTACGCCAGCAGCGCCACCTTTGTCGCGGCTCATACCAGCCATATGGCCACCGGTTTTCACATCCGCACCACCGGTATCGTAAACAATACCTTTCCCAGCAAACATTAACGTTTGCTCTGCTGCCGGGGCTTTATATTCTAAACGCACGACACATGGTTGGTGACGCGTAACGCCTAACGATGCTCGCGCTACTGCCATCAGTAGCGGATATTCATGTTGAAGTTGCTGCACGTCGTCAATAACGGTGACACGTACCGGAGAATGCGCAAACGCCTGTTGGCAATATTCCGCAAAACGCGGCGGTGCCATGCGCTCAGGTTCCGTGCCCGCCAAATCGCGAGCTACCCGTTTACCGGCTTCGACAGCTTGCAACCAAGTTTCATCTAATGCGCCGACAATTCCGACGCTGGTGACGGTTTCCAGCACCTCTTCACCATGATATTCACGTGCTTCTAGTGGCTCATATAAAGCCTGGCAGAAGCCCCAGTAAGCAACGGCTTCCGCTTGGCCATAACGAGCCTCGCTTGGCACGCCAAATACAATCATTAATGGCTTTGTAACACCCGCTTGTTGAGCAATTCGTGCAGCGGCGCCAGCAGCGTCACTAATATTTCGAACATCATCATAATCACGAGTTAATGGTCCAGTTGGCGCAAGAATCAAACGACCACCGGCCACATCTGCAGGAACTAATAATGGGTGCTTGCCAACGCGCGCATCAAATTGCTGCGCCTGCGACACGTAATCACTGAAATCGTCAGGTATCGTCTCGGCAAAATCACCTATTAAAATGACTGCGTCAAAATCGCTACCGGCTGTCGCCGCGTAACTATCAAATACATTAACCGTTGGAAATGCCATAATTAAACCCCTCGTTAAAATCAAGTTCGATATTAGCAATTGGATATTAGATATTAGCTCTGTTCTTTCAGGCTTGGTCTTTTTTAGCTTTCGCTAATATCTAACGGCTAATATCTAATATCTCGCAGCGGAGCTGCGTCCTAAATGCGGCGCCATTTGGTGCCGGTTGGACCATCTTCTAATTCAATATTCATAGACTTCAACGCATCACGCGCTGCATCAGCACGAGCCCAATCTTTGGCCGCTCGCGCATCATTTCGCTCAGCAATCAAAGCTTCAATTTTTGCCACATCAACATCAGCAGCATCACCTTGTAAAAAGGCCTCTGGTTGCTGTTCAAGTAACCCGAGAAGATGCCCAAACTCACGCAGCTGTGCGGCGTAAGCCGCAGCTTTTTGCGGCTCACTTTGCACCGTACGGTTTATCTCGCGCGCCAATTCAAACAACACCGATAGTGCTTCTGGTACATTAAAGTCATCATCCATTGCCGCATTGAAGCGCTCGATGTGCGAAGCGGTTAGTGCTGGATCAACGCCGCTCTCTGGCGCATCACGTAAAGCGGTATACAGACGTTCTAAACCAGCGCGCGCCTGCTCAAGGTTGTCTTTAGAATAGTTCAACTGCGAACGATAGTGGCTGGAAATCAGGAAATATCGCACGGTTTCCGGATCATATTGCGCAAGTACATCGCGAATCGTGAAGAAGTTTCCTAAGGATTTTGACATCTTCACTTCATCAACCTGCACCATGCCACTATGCATCCAATAGTTCACATAGTCGCTGTGATTTGCACAGCAGCTTTGTGCCACTTCGTTTTCGTGGTGCGGAAAAATCAAATCGGAACCACCGCCATGAATATCGAAGTTTTCACCAAGGTGCCGTTTATTCATAGCAGAGCACTCAATGTGCCAGCCTGGTCGACCTGCGCCCCATGGCGATGGCCAACTTGGTTCACCAGCTTTTGCTTGTTTCCATAGAACAAAGTCGAGTGGGTCTTGTTTGTTATCCGCCACATCGACTCGGGCGCCGGCTTGCAGTTGTTCTAGGTTCTGGCGGCTAAGCTTGCCGTACGGTGTAAAGGTACTCACATCAAACAACACATCACCGTCGCCAGCAATATAGGCATTACCATTAGCAATCAGTGTTTCAATCATGGCGATAATGTCGCCCATATGACCAGTAACTGTCGGCTCTACGTCTGGTCGAACCAAATTCAACGCATCGAAGTCTTCATGCATGGCTTGCGTGTAACGCTCAGTCACTGCATTAATGTTTTCGTTATTCTCCGCGGCACGGCGAATAATTTTGTCATCAACATCTGTGATATTACGAACATATTTCACCTTATAACCACGTGAGCGCAGATACCGCACCACAACATCAAAGGCTACATAAGTACGGGCATGACCAATGTGACAGTAATCGTAAATAGTTACCCCGCACACATATAGCTTTACTTCACCTGGCGTAATTGGCTTAAACTCTTCTTTCTGGCGGGTTAACGTATTAAAAACTTTCAACATGCACAGTTGCTCCTGTCTCACTGCATGACAACACTATTCAAAAGAGGCTGACATAATAACGCAAGGTGCGCCATGGTCACAAACAATGCTAAACTACAACACCAATTAAATCTGTATATAACATCAATTTCGTTACTAATTATGGAGCATCCTCAATGCAGGTAACCCTACACACCAATCACGGCGACATCACCTTAAAGTTATTCGCCGAACAAGCACCAAAAACTGTGGAAAACTTCCTGACTTATGTGCGTGAAGGTTTTTATGAGAATACGTTATTCCACCGTGTCATTCGTGGCTTTATGATTCAAGGTGGTGGTTTTAATCTAGAGATGGTGCAAAAGCCGACTCACGCGCCGGTTAAAAACGAAGCGAACAATGGTTTGAAAAACAATCGTGGCACCGTTGCTATGGCACGTACGCAAGATCCACATTCAGCTACCGCGCAGTTCTTTATTAACGTTGCTGATAACGATTTCCTTAACTTCAAAAATGAAAGCATGGGTGGCTGGGGATACTGCGTCTTTGCTGAAGTTGTTGAAGGCATGGACGTTGTTACTGCGATTGAAGCTGTTCGTACTAGCCACGCAGGCTTCCATCAAGATGTTCCGGTTGATGACGTGATTATTAAAAGCGCGACAATCAGCGAGTAAGCCATGACAACTTGGTTCATCTCCGATTTGCATTTAAGTCCTGCGCGACCGGATATTACCGGTTTGTTTCAGCGCTTTTTGCAAGAGCAAGCAATTCACGCCGACGCTTTGTATATTCTTGGCGATTTATTTGATGCGTGGATTGGCGATGATGATACCAGCGATTTCGTTGCTGCAGTGCAAGTTGCGCTGCGGCAATTAACCGACAGCGGGGTTCCAGTTTATTTCATTGCTGGTAACCGTGATTTTTTGATTGGCCCACGATTTTCACAAATCACCGGCATCAAGCTACTCAAAGAGCCAAGCATCGTCGATCTGTATGGTGTACCGACCCTTATTCTCCACGGCGACACGTTGTGCACAGACGATGTCAGTTACCAACGATTTCGTAAAGTCATTCGTAATCGCTGGGTACAGAAACTACTACTGGCGTTGCCGCTCAGTTTACGCATGCGTATTGCTAATAAATTACGTGCGTCAAGCAAAACGCAACAGCCACTAACTGAACAGCAATTGCGAATTATGGATGCCAATGAACATGCTGTTCGCGAACTCTTTATTGAACATGACGTTCAACGCATGATCCATGGTCATACCCATCGACCAGCGGTTCACCAACATCGATTACCTAATGGCGAAATGGCTGAGCGCATTGTTCTTGGTGACTGGTACACACAAGGTAGTTTTCTAAAGGTAACCGCCACAGAGCGCGAACTCATTGTCAGCCCACTCGCATCTGATAATTAATCATTAGCGGGACTCAAATCTTAAACTGGCCCACTATGAAAACGAAACTCGGTATCTGGTGATTGAATTAACTGCGCTTCGACCTCGCCAAAGAACCTTACCCGCTCATCAATCGAATGCCCGGCTAGTTGCTCAGCCAATTCTAAGTAGTCTTGGAAATGACGCGCTTCAGAACGAAGTAAACTCACGTAAAATTTCGCCAACTGCGGATCCACATGAGGTGCTAATGCAGCAAAGCGCTCGCAAGAGCGAGCTTCGATGTAGGCGCCACAGATTAATTTATCAATTAATGTTGCCGGCTCATGCGTACGCACGTGCTTAAGCATTCCTCTGGCATAGCGGCTTGAGCTGATATTCTCGTATGCAATGCCAAGCTCATCCATGATCTCCAGCACTTGATAAAAATGATGCAGCTCCTCTTTGATAAGCAATACCATTTTATCAATAAGTTCTTGGCTATACGGCGCATCTCGCTTTGGCAACATCGCTTTTGTCAGGCGCTCATGGGCAGCTAACTGTCGCCAATCCCCCTGCATCCGATAAGTGAAATCTTCATAAGGCTTTAACCAAGCCAATAGCGCATCGCCACTTGCCGCATCATCTGCGTAACGACGAATCAGTAACATCGCTGATTGCGCGGCCTTGAGCTCGCAAACTAAATGATCAATCAGTAATATCGATAGGTTTTCTGGCTCGCGGGCAGCTTCTATCCACTCGCGCGGCGTGTCACAATGAAGAAACTGACGAATTGGTTGTAGCAAAGACTCCACGATAAGCTCTCTTTAAACTCTCAGGGTTAAAAAACTGGTTAAATTTTAATCACACAAATTAAATATGGTTATTTGCATCAAAATGGCTTGACTCTGTTGAAAATCCGACCAATATTGAATGTAAGGCGCACAAAAAAGCGTCAAAAAATAATAACTGTAACTACAGACAACAACAGAAGTTGAGGTATGTCATGATTTTAAATCACATTTGGGGCCTTTACGCTCATCCAGTTGATGAATGGAAATCGATTGATCAACGTCACGAAAGCATGAGCTTTGCACTAAGTCACATCTTAATTGTTGCGTTGTTACCATGCGCGGCGGCTTACTATGCATCCGCACATATTGGTTGGAGCATTGGCGCACGTGAAGTCACCTTTTTAACTCAAAACAGTGCCATGTTGATGGCCGTTGCCATGTACGTTGGCATAATCGCAGCAACCTTTGCACTCGCTTATTTAATTCATTGGATGGCAAAAACCTTTGGCGCTGCGCCAACCTTTACCCAATCACTAGAGCTGGCTGCCTACACAGCGACGCCTGTCATCATGTCAGGTATTGCGTCATTGTACCCAGAATTGTGGTTCGTCACTATGGTGTTTTTAGCGGGTGTTGCCTATTCGGTTTACCTGCTCTACTCAGGCGTGCCCATTTTGATGCACATTCCGGAAGAGCGCGGCTTTTTATATGCTTCTTCGGTTGTTACTGCTGGCTTAATCATGCTGGTTGTACTCATGGTAACCTCAGCGATTATTTGGACCAACGGCTTCGGTCCTGAATACATGTAACCGTGATTTAAAAAAAGCCCAGCGAATTAGCTGGGCTTTTTTGTAGCTCGAATCACCGGTTGTTATCCCCCGATGTAGCGATTTCTTTTGTGCTCTTTTAAACGCTGTATATCAACCATAACTAAGCCATCAACTGCATTTGCAAAATTAGCATCGACATTAAAACCTAAAAACCGCACCCCGCCCTTTTCACATAAGTCAGCATATTGTTTATATAGCGTCGGAATTGCAGCGCCTTGATGAGCTAGAAAATGCTTTAAATGAAGCAGATCATCCGCATAATCATCACTGATATCAGGCAGCGGCCGGCTGTTTGGAAGAAATGGCGTGCGTGGTAAAGCCAAGTTATCTGGGTCGGGAAAATGATCACCAAAAAATTGCACAAGCGCATCTTGCGCAACGCTTGGCAAACCTGCACTCATCGTCACTGGACCAAATAAATAGCGATACTGCGGATGTTGCTGCAGTAACGCGCCAATACCTTGCCAGAGATAATCTAAACTACGTTTACCCCAATATTTCGGCTGCACAAAGCTACGTCCAAGCTCTAAGCCCTGTGCAATAAATGGCGCCATACGATGTGGATGGTATTGAAATAGCGAGTGACTATAGAGTCCCTCCAAACCACGTTCAGCGACTATCGCGTTCGCATCACCAAGACGATACGCACCAGCAATCTCTAAGTCCTCGGCATCCCATAAAATTAACTGGGTATACCAAGTATCAAAATTATCGAGATCTCGCCGCCGTCCAGTACCCTCTTCAACCGCGCGAAAAGCGATTTCACGTAGTCTTCCTATTTCGCGAAGAATCGGCGAATTCCCATCGTATCGATACAAATAGATATGTTTGCCATCTTGCGTACTGCCCAGTCGCTCGCAAGCCTCGACGGCTTTTTTCAACGCTTGCCGCGACTCCGCCCGAGCAATTGGTCGCTGGGTTTTAAGAACCCCCTTCTTATTCTGGCCAAGACGGTAAACATGACGTCGAAACATCTTCGCACGTTGCGACAGTGTTAATTGCTCAATTTGAAATGATTTCAGCGGTACCAATTCACCAATGCGAAAATCAATGTGACCCTGTTGCTGCCGAAACATCTCTTGCACTAAGAGCAACGTTGCTAGGGGTTTATAGAGCATTGAGGCACCATAGAACCAGGCTGAATTATGCGCTTTCACGTGAATGGGAAGTATCGGCGCTTGTGCACGCAAAGCCATTTTCAAAAAGCCAGTATTCCAGTGATGATCACGAACCCCTTGCGGCCGCAATCGTGACACTTCGCCAGCTGGGAACACAATCAACACCCCTTCATCTTCGAGGTGCTGATACAGACGTCGCAATGGTTCACTGCGTCCCCCCGTAGTTGAGGACTTGAATACCGGCACTGGAATCAGTAATTCTTGCAACGGCTCAATCGCCTGCAGCAAGTCGTTGGCGAGTATTCTCACATCACTACGCACGCTGCTAACTAGCTTTAGTAGAGCCAAGCCATCGAGCGACCCGATCGGGTGGTTCGCGACAATAATTAGTCGACCTTCGGTCGGAATGTTATCAAGTTCGCTATCGCGAGCGGTAAAACTAAAGTTGAAAAAATCAAGCACATGCTCAACAAATTCAACCCCTTGAAGGTTTGGGTAAGCCTCGGCAAAGCGCTTTATTTCACGCTCACACAACAACCCACGCAACACCCACAATGCAGATTTATGCAACAACTGGTGATGGTGTAAAGTAGGCAAATTCTTATTAAGTAGTTGCTCAACTTCGATCATTGTTACTCTCTCATTCTGCGTCTGTTGCGTTAGCATAGGTTGAGAGAGTGACAGTTCGTTGGCACTTTCATGGCAATTCAATGACAGTCAAACGCACAGTGCTACTGTTTAAATAAGAATTCTGGTAGTCTTGAGCCGATCTCAATTTGTTACGTACACGTCACCTCCTATCTCGACGTGATCGAAAGGAATATTTATGTCTGAAAATAAAAAGAAGCTCAGTCTCACGAGCCGTATTGTTATCGGGATGTTTGCCGGTATTGCCGTTGGCATTCTATTAAAGGCAATTTTCCCTGATAACACGATTGTCGAAGGTTACCTAACGAAAGGCTTGTTCTACGTTGTAGGCCAAATCTTCATTTCGTCACTACAGATGTTGGTTGTCCCTTTAGTTTTCGTGTCACTTGTGGTGGGTACCTGCTCGTTAAGTGATCCGAGTAAATTGGGTCGACTCGGCGGTAAAGCCGTTGGTCTTTATTTAATTACCACTGCCATCGCGATTACCTTCGCCATCGCGATGGGGGTTATTGTACAGCCCGGCACCGGCATCGAGCTTGCCACTGATGCAACCTACGAACCTACCCAAGCACCATCGCTTGCTCAAGTGATTATCGATTTATTCCCAACCAACCCATTTAATGCATTTGCCAACGGGAATATGCTGCAAATCATTGTTTTTGCGCTGTTATTCGGTATCGCTATGGCATTAGTTGGCAAACCAGGTGAACGCATCAAAACATTATTCGATGACTTTAACGACGTCATCATGAAGTTAGTCATTATCTTAATGAATATTGCACCATATGGCGTATTTGCGCTGATGGCGAAGCTGTTTTCAGAAACGTCATTTGAGACTATCTTCAGTCTTGGCAAATATTTCTTGCTGGTGTTATTTGTCCTCATTGTTCACGCCCTAGTCACCTATCCGATTATTCTAAAAGGATTATCTGGCATGAATCCGATTATTTTCTTACGCAAACTGCGTGAGGTTCAAATTTTCGGTTTCAGTACGGCAAGCTCTAACGCCACCATGCCGGTCACGTTAGAGACAGTGACCAAGCGCCTCGGCGTACATAACAGTGTCGGTTCATTTACGGTGCCACTAGGTGCAACCATCAACATGGACGGCACCGCTATTATGCAAGGTGTAGCTACGGTATTTATCGCGCAGGTTTATTTAGTTGATTTAACCATCGCCGATTATCTTATGGTCGTCCTCACCGCAACACTCGCTTCAGTTGGTACTGCAGGTGTACCAGGCGTTGGCATGATTATGCTCGCCATGGTCCTCGGCCAGGTTGGCCTTCCTGTTGAAGGTATCGGCTTAATCATTGGTGTCGATCGCCTACTCGACATGACTCGCACGGCTGTCAATGTCACTGGTGATGCGATGGTTTCAGTGATTGTGGCGAAAAGTGAAGGTGCGTTGGATGAAGATGTGTTCAACGACGCCAAAGCCGACCTAAAAGAAAGAAACCTCTAAAACCAAAAACGATATTAGCCGTTAGATATTGGATATTAGAACCGATTGTTTCAGGTGTTTTTCTAATATCTAATATCTAACGGCTAATATCGCACTTGCTCTTAACGGATTTCGCGCCAGATGAATTGCGTCAAACGGCCATAATCAACCACCGCATCCGAACTTCCCGTCATCGCTTGCTCCAATACCTGCTCCAACACCGGCCACAACAATCTCGCAATATAATCATCAGCAGTATCATCAACGCTCGCCTCAGGAAGCGCTAACGATGCTAAACGCACACTCAAAATGGGTTGTCCTTGATCAAACAAATTGAGTACAACGTTGTCCAGATAAGCTCGTTTTATTTGCCAAATGATCGGCTGCGATGCACGTTGTAACTGTGCTTGTTGATTTGCTGCATTGTATAACGCATGAAGATTCGATTGGCCTTTGTCCCAATAGGCAATGGTCAACTGGGCATCTTTTGCCGTAACTGAATCAACGATTAAGGTGTTGTGACCGCTACCTAACCATTCCCCTTCGACAATCACCGAATCAGCACGCAACACCTCGTTTAAGCCAGCATCTAATTCTACTGCACGTGTACTGAGTCGAATCTCTTGAGCGCGTAATTCGCCCAATAACGTCACTAACTCTAAATTTTTGTAGGCAAAATCAGCATCAAGGTGACTGTCAGCGCGCTGTTCGAGGATCTCACCCAGACGTTCCGACATCGTTTGCTCAGCACTTGCTGGTAAACTATTCATAGCGACCACGACACCAAGTATCGCTTCACGTAAACCAAAATATTTTTTCACGACGAAAGAGCTCCTCAGCGGCGTTGATGTCGCTCTCGATTCAATTGTTTTTGCGTCGCATTCTTCCGCAACATCACATATACAGCCCCACTACCACCATGATGGCGTTGTGCACTATGGAATGCCATCACCGGCTCTAGTTCGCGCAGCCATTTGTTCACGTAACTTTTAATCAGTGCTGGGTGTGGTTTGGAATGCTTCCCCTGACCATGAATAACTAAAGCTGACCGAACGCCACTGCGATGACAGTCTTGAATGAACTCAAATAACGCAACACGCGCTTCTCGCAGAGTGTGGTGATGTAAGTTCAAGCTGGCTTCAATTGGGTATTGCCCTAAACGCAAACGCTTATAAACACCGTGTTGCACACCGTCGCGCTGAAACGCGATGGTATCGAGCGGCTCAACAAGTTCCACGTATTCGGTGGATAAGAAGTTAATGTCTTCCTCAAGCTGCTGTTCTGCTGCTTTACGGCGCTCTAGCTGCGCAAGAGTAGGTGTAAACGCTGTTCGGATATCCGCAACGTCCTCCCCAGCAAGGGGAGTGACGTCGGTCATTTCACGGCGAAACAGCTCAAAATCATCGCTCATGGTTTCCCTCACTTAACCCGTTACCCGTACCACATGGTTACTAAGATTAATTTTTACTGAGAAAGTTCTTCACGGCATACAGCACGGCAGAAACATTGCGCCCCACGCGCTCTCCAATGTTCTTCTTCACCACATATCGCACCAAGAACATATCGTGGCTCTCGCGACGTTCCAACAACCATGCATCGCTCGTAGTTAATGAATCGACTAAGCCATATTCAAGAGCTTCTTGCGCTGTCCAATACTCGCCGGTAGCAACTTTGTCAAAATTGAGCTCAGGCCGATACTTACGAATATGCTCTTTAAATTGTTCATGGATATTCTCAAGATCTTGTTTAAATTTGCGACGTCCTTCCTCGGTGTTTTCACCGAACATCGTTAACGTGCGCTTATATTCACCCGCGGTAACTTGTTCAAAATCAACATCGTGCTTTTTCAGCCAACGGTGAAAATTAGGTAACTGAGCGAGCACGCCAATTGAACCGATAATAGCAAATGGAGCGGCTTGGATATGGTTCGCAACGGATGCCATCATGTAACCGCCGCTTGCAGCGACTTTATCAACACTGACAATTAGTTCGAGTTGTGCATCGCGCAAACGCTGTAACTGAGCTGCACCTAAGCCATAACCGTGAACAACACCACCTGGACTTTCAAGACGAACCATGACTTGCTCGCCCGGCTCAGCAACAGCAACAATCGCATTTACTTCGCGACGGAGTGAGTCGACTTCATGGGCATCCATACTTCCCTTAAAGTCGATGACAAAAATGCGTTTACGTGGTGTATCGCTCTTTTCTTCTTTTTGTTTTTTCTTAAGCGCCTTTTGCGCTTTCTTGCGGTGTTTTTTATCAAGCAATTCAAGTTTCAATCGATGAACACCATCACGTAGATCATCAGAAAGCCGATCGATAACGAGCTCACCCTTTTTGCCCTTCTGCCGCTGTGCTACTTGTGCCATAACGCCGACGATCATCATCACCGCAAACACAATAATGGCGGCTTTTAAGACAAATAGAATCAGGTCTTGTGCTATATCCCACATTTGTTTTCTCCATAAAAAAAGGCCGTCGAAGCGGCCTTTTTAATCTCGCGTCGATGTTGCTTATGGTTGCACAACATCTGGGTTTTGAACAGGGATAACCGTGTTATCTGTACTGAACCAAACCGCTGTTTGCGTTTGCATTTCTTGAGTCGCCGCAGGAGATGCTGATGGATCAACAATTGAACCATGGCTACCCTCAGTGAAGCGAACTGCACCTGATACTGGCGTACCATCAACAGTAACTAGCGTTTCTGCAACGGTTTCTAAACCAAGCGCTGTAATTAACGGCTCAGTACCAGCCAAAGGCTTACCTTGTACCGCATTCGGAATCACTTGGTCTGGCAAGTTTTCACCACCATCACCCACTACTTCAATTAAGTGGATAGGCGTTTCAGTTGCTAACAACGTGTCGGTATAGTTAATTGGGTCTGCCGAATCAACCACAGTTTGAGCTGCAAAAGCAAACTGCTCGAACACAGCGTTAATACCTGCTTGCTCAGCGGCACTCAAACTCGCCCAGAATTGGTCATAAACCTCAATCAACAGGCCTTGGAACTCAGGGTCAGTTGGTGCAACGCCTTGAGCTTCAGCGGTCGCATTCACCGCCGCAGCAAAGTCAGCACTCTGTGCATATAGCAATTGACTCTTAATCACCGGACCAAAGCTGTTTGATTCCAACAAGAAATTAGCAATACTTCCGCCTGGCGCCATCAATGAGCTACCGTTTACTGCAAACAACGGCGTTGCCGCTTCAAGAGGCCCCGTCATTGGCGTGTTTGCCACAGCACTGAACGCAGTACCGGCAATTGCACCCAATGAATGACCAGCAAAGTAAACACGGCTGGCATCAATTGGAGCATTCGTTGCATTTAAGCTTAAACGTAAACCAAGCAAGTCAGAAACTGACTGGCGCAAGTTATCACGCGTCGTCAGCAAGCTACCTAAGTTCATATAAGCCGTTGCCGGACCTTCACCCGCAGTCGCGTTAATCGCACCGAAACCTCGGTCACCGTGTAGTGGATGATCAATTGCCACGGTAGCAACGCCGTTCAATGCCATCATGCCGGCCAATGCCAATGAAGTTTCTTTGTAAGCCGTAATACCGTGTTGGAAAATCGCCACCGGCCATCCATCAGCTGGCATAGTGATTGGGTCAAGCCCTTGAGCTCCGCGCACCGCGTTTACCGTCGCCAAGTCTGGCACGGTCATCACAGCATTCACGGTTACATCGCCCTGCACCGCCGGCACCGGGTTGAATTTCGTCACATGACGTTCTTCGTCAACGCCTGGAAAATCCATTGCTGCAACAGCTTCTGGCGTGCTCGCTTGTAAACAAGCTTGAACCCAAGCCGGAATAAAGGTCGCAGCACCACCACTCAACCAAGACGGGTCAATTGATGGGGTATTCATTGGATCAATCGCACCAGCTTGAATCGCACCAAGTACAGAGACGCCGCTATCACATTTTGCCATCCAACGACCAGTTAAAGGCGCAGTTGGATTTTCAGTAGATGGCAATGGTGAGAAGTACGGCAAAGTCACTTGACCGCCATAAACTTGTGCAGTGCTCGATACCGCATAAGCAGGATTCGTCGGATCATCCGGTAAAGCACCAGCCTGAACCAATGCTTGAGCGGCATTGTAACCCAACGGCGCGACGCCCAACGATGGTGATGGTGTGCCCGCCGCAGCGGTCGCAGAGAATTGTGCTGCCATCATGGTTTTCACCATGTGGAATGCATCAGCTGTCGATTGTGTTGTAAAGCTCGAGGTATAGATAACCGTATCGGTATCAACACCAGCCGCCGCAAGCGCAGCTTCATGGCTGTTAATCAAACCTTGCAAGCTTTGGGCTGCTGGGTCTGAAGATACTGGGTCAGTACTTACCGGGCGCTTCATTAAACCATAGGTCTGTGATGGCTTCACAGAACGTCCCAAAGAATCCTGGATATTGTCTGTTAGTACCGCCATGTAACCGGTTTTGGCCTTGAATGGCTTTAATGGAATAACAGCGACACCACCAGCGCCGGTTGCACGCACAATGAAATCTTCACCATGCACCAGTTCCGCAGCCACCGCACAGGTTACTGCTGGGCTTGGTGCAGCTGCGCATGATTCGCTTACGTCACTGCCGCCCATAATGGTTTCGAACACACGAATTGAGCCTGCCGCTTCAAGTGAAGCTGAATCAACAACAACTTGATCACCGTTTTCGTCAACCGGTAACGAGAAATCAAAAGTCAATGTTGAATGCGTACCCCAACCATCAAGGCCGTTGATAGCAACTTGCGGATCACCACCATCACTCGGATCGGCCACTGGAATATTGAGCGTACCGTCAACAGTGCCGCTCAAAAGTATATTACTAGGTACCGGAACTTCACCATTTGATGGATCAAAAACGGCACGGGTTGCTGCGACTTGATATTCGGTTTTTACCGATTCTGGCGCATCTTCGCCGCTGCCACAGCCAACTAAGCTGAGCGCGCTACCGATGGCAGTTACAAGCAAGAGTTTTTTCATGAGGCTTCCCCAATCCTTGTTCGTGTTGTTATGTATTGAGCACCTGCAGGATGCTGTTGTTCATTTTGCCTATCATCGCTTTTTTAAACTGGTACGACAAGACGTTTTAATTAACAAAATTTTATACACTGTCTGAGCTTAACTTGAAAGTATTTCTCAATAATTTATCCCCAGCTACTGAGAATAATAGCAAAAACCAGTACACTTAGCGTATTCATAGGTTCAGTTAAACAAGAGTGTAAGCCGAAAATGACTGCAATGCATAATGATCCGAAAAACTACGTCATCCAAGAAGGTTCGCTAACAGGTAAGGTTATTTTAGTAACCGGGGCCGGTGATGGTATCGGCCGTGAAGCAGCAAAAACATTTGCTGCTTGTGGCGCAACGGTGATTCTACTTGGTCGCACAGTCAAAAAGCTCGAGGCAGTTTATGACGAAATTATTGCCGCCGGTCATCCAGAGCCCGCGATTGTGCCGCTGGATATGAAAGGTGCGACAAAATCACATTACCAAGGCATGGCAGCAACCATCATCGAACAATTCGGTCGTTTAGATGGCTTACTTCAAAATGCGAGTTTACTCGGCGTATTGTCACCGTTCGAACATATTGATCACGACTCGTGGAATGACATTATGCAGGTGAACGTGACCGCACAATTCATGATGACTCAAGCGCTCATGCCAGCATTAAAAAAAGCGCCGCACGCGAGCATCATCTTTACATCATCCGGTGTAGGTCGTGAAGGTCGCGCATTCTGGGGCCCTTATGCCGTCAGCAAGTTCGCCACCGAAGGTCTTGCTCAAGTGATGGCTGATGAATATGACGGCACGAACGTGCGCGTCAATGTTATTAATCCCGGAGCAACGCGCACGACCATGCGTTCGAAAGCCTACCCAGCGGAAGATCCGAATAAACTTAAAACGCCAGCAGATTTAATGCCGACGTACGTGTATTTGATGTCGGACGATAGCATCGGCGTCAACAATCAGTCCCTCAACGCCCAATAACTGCTAGAACGATATTAGCTATTGGATATTAGATATTAGTTAAAGCCAAATACCCGATACATTGGCGCTAATATCTAATATCCAATAGCTAATATCGCACTTGATCTTTATAGGGTAGCCCCCTATATTATATACATCACTTCATTGAGGATACCGTGATGCAACACACCGTTACCCCCCATCCAGATAAATTAAAGCAGAATCTCAAGCAGCGACTTGCGCGCATCGAAGGGCAAGTACGCGGACTGCAGCGAATGATTGAAAATGACACATACTGTGATGATGTTCTAAATCAAATTGCATCGGTGCAAGCAGCGCTGACTGGCGTCGCTCGTAAGTTACTCACGCAACATATGCATAGCTGTGTCAAACAGCGAATTCAATCGGGTGACGAGAGCGTATTGGACGAACTAGATACAACTATTGAGCGTTTATTGAAGCGCTAGGGAGCTAACTATGGCAACGCAACAGTATCAATTACAGCTGTCAGGAATGAGTTGCGCCGGATGCGCAAAAACAATTGAGCGTGCACTTCAAGGTGTCGATGGTGTTAGCTCGGTAAACGTCAATTTTGCAACCGAAATTGCCGCCGTAGAGGCAAACAATGTTGCTGCCGCTAAATTAGTCGAGGCGGTGAAAGGTGCAGGTTACGACGCCAGTGTCATCGATCATGAGCAATCTGAGCCAGACGACTCGCGCGAGCGAGCGCAGCAAGTTCAGTTTTATAAATTTATTGCCGCGGCTATTCTTTCGGCGCCGTTGTTATACACCATGCTAGGCCATTTTAGTTGGACAGACTCTATTTACGTACCGAATTGGTTAATGAATCCTTGGGTACAAATGGCATTAGCAACGCCGGTGCAATTTATTATCGGTTGGCAGTTTTATAAAGGTAGCTATACTGCGCTGCGCGGCGGTGCCGCCAATATGGACGTCCTCGTTGCACTCGGCACATCAGCCGCCTACTTTTACAGCGTATTTTTAGCCGCATTTGCGAGTGACCATGTCATTCACGAAGGTCTTTATTTCGAAACCAGTGCCGTTCTTATCACGCTCATTGTATTAGGTAAGTGGTTTGAGGCTCGCGCCAAAGGGCGATCATCCGCAGCCATCAAACAGTTATTAAACCTGCAACCAAAACAAGCGTTGCGCGAACGTAACGACGGCGAAACCGAACAAGTTGCCGTGGCCGAACTAAAGGTGGGCGATGTCATTCACATCAAGCCTGGGCAACAAGTTCCGGCGGACAGTGAAGTCATGTCTGGCGACAGTGCGGTTGATGAGTCGATGTTGACGGGCGAAAGTGTTCCTGTTGATAAAAAACAAGGTGATTCATTAACTGGCGGCACCATTAATAAAAATGGCTTTATGAAAGCTAAAGTTAAGAAACTTGGCAAAGACTCTGCGCTAGCACAGATTATTAAAGTTGTTGAGCAAGCACAAACGTCAAAAGCCCCGATTCAGCGTTTAGCCGACCAAGTGTCCGCAATATTTGTTCCAGTGGTACTCGGTATTGCGGTTATTACTTTTTTCGTTTGGGCATTTTGGTATCAGCCCGGTGATTACGGATCGGCGCTGGAGGCAACAGTTGCCGTGCTTGTTATCGCGTGTCCTTGTGCGCTCGGGTTGGCAACACCAACGTCAATAATGGCTGGTTCGGGTCGTGCTGCCCAAATGGGCGTGTTGTTTAAACAAAGTGAAACCCTAGAAATCACACACACGGTAACCACCGTGGTGCTAGATAAAACCGGGACAATCACCGAAGGCAAACCCAAATTAACTGATATTGAATTCAATACGGCCGAGCGACAACTCAATGAGGGACAATTGAAAGCTGCTGTAAAAGCCCTTGAGCAACAATCAGAGCATCCACTCGCGCAGGCCGTTGTTGCGGGTATTTCTGACGATGCAAAAGCAATCGCTATCGAAAACTTCAAAGCACATGAAGGACGTGGTGTTTCAGCCACATTGAACACCGACAATAAGGCGTACCTGATGCATATCGGTACCACTCGGCTAATGCAAGAAAATGACATTGACTGCAATGCTTGGCTCGAACGTAAAGAGGCGCTTGAGCAAGAAGGTAAAACCGTAATGCTGATTGGTTTTGAAAAGCAATTGGTAGGCCTTGTCGCGGTCGCCGATACGGTGAGGGAGTATTCGAAGGATGCAATTACCAACTTGAAGCAACGCGGACTCAAAGTCGTCATGATTACGGGTGACAATCAGCGCACTGCTGAGGCGATTGCGAAACAAGTTGGTATTGAGCATATATTTGCTGAAGTATTGCCGGAAAATAAAGCGGAGCACATTACAAAACTGCGTGACCAAGGCGAAATTGTGGCAATGGTTGGCGACGGCATTAACGATGCACCTGCTCTCGCCACGGCCCATGTCGGTATCGCCATGGGAACTGGCACCGATGTCGCTTTAGAAACCGCAGATATTGCGCTCATGCGAGCCGACTTACGAAGTCTCGTTGATGCATTGTATGTAAGCAATAAAACCGTTCGTAATATTCGACAAAACTTATTCTGGGCATTCGCGTATAACACGTTAGGTATTCCCGTGGCTGCCGCTGGATTATTGGCACCTTGGTTAGCCGGTGGCGCTATGGCATTGAGCTCGGTTTCAGTTGTGTTGAACGCACTGCGTTTACAAAGATTACCAACAAAGCGTCGAAGTTAGCTTGTGTTTGCGCGCTGAAACAGCCACGATAGTGACATTCGCTAAGTAAAAAACGAGGTTTTATGATTGCGGTCAGTTTGGTCGTTGCAACAGCATTAAGCGTCACCTCTTTAGAGAGCAAGCCTGATGTGCACTGGATTGGTGTCAGTGCGCCGACAAATAATGTGGTGTGGCTAAGTGGCTCAAACGCGACGATTGCGCGTAGCACTGATGCCGGTGAGACGTGGGAGTATTTTAATCCCGCCAACGAAACCTTGCAGTTTCGTGACATTGAAGCACTCGACGCAAATCATGCCTATGCATTAAGTATTGGCGATAATGGCGACTCACGCGTTTACTACACATCGAATGGTGGACGTAACTGGCAGCTGCGGTTTCGTGCTGGCTCCAATCAGTTTCTCAATTGTATCGCCATGGCTAGCAGTGGCGAAGCATGGGTTTATGGGGACAGTCTTGAAGGTCGTTGGGAAATGGTTCGAAGTACCGATGGCCGGAACTGGTTGTCGGCAAGTAATGTCGTTGATAGCGCACCACTTTCCGATGAAGGCGGATTAGCTGCTAGCGGTGGATGCGTGCGCTATAACAACAACGTGTGGGCAATAGGTACGGCCAACGGAAGCAAGGCACGACTATTATTAAAGCGCAATTTTGGTATTCGCTTTAAAGCCATTGATACCCCGCTTCCCGCAGGTCCGAGTGCTGGCATTGCGAGTGTGTGGCCATTGTCTGAAAACGACGCCATTATCGCCGGCGGTGACCTCAATGATCCGTCCGCGGTACCGCGACTCATGCGTTATCAAAATGGCGAGTTTGCCGCTCTGCCAGAGCCGGATTTTGATGGCGCCTTATACAGTTTAACGGTGCGCCCGAACGGCGATATGTTAGTGAGTAATCCGAATGGCGCTGCATACCTAAACAGCGCCGATATGACATGGGAAAAACTGAGTGATGCCAACATTTGGAACAGCGCGTGTATTAATCAGCGCTGTTATTTAGTTGGTAAAGATGGCTTTGTTGCGCGTATCAGCTTCGATGAGTAGTGCGGTACCGCCCGACAAATGACTGACCTGTTCAAAACCGTGTCTAGCTAACACTTGCGCAGCCACTGCGCTGCGGTGTCCGGAACGGCACACACAGACAATTGGACGCTGATTATATTGCGCTCGATGACTATAAATAAACTGCGCTAATCGTGTGAGCGGCACGTTAATCACTTCGGCATCAACCGATAATTTCCGAACTTGATGCTCTTGCTGTTCGCGCACGTCAACAACCAAGGTTTCAGGTTGCTCCAACCATTCTTGCTGCTGTTCAAGTGACACATCAATAAGTTGGCATGGCAAACAATCACCTGAAACTTCACAAAGTTTCTCGACCACACGAAACGCATCATCACGACGAGCAAGCAATAGTGTTTGCTCATGTACAATCTTTGCAAGCTTTTTGACATCATGCTGTTCGCCAATAAATGCAAAATCGACATGAGGTGCGGCTACCTCGTTAGTGAGTGGTGAGCTCAGCAAAAACATCGGCTCTCGCGTTCCAACGCGATATAAACGTCTCGCGCCCACACGCAAGCACCCGAACACTTCAACTTGACACTCGACCGGCGCTTCACAGCCGCCAACCGCATCCAATGGCCAACCAACGGCATCACGTTGGGCACTACAACCACTTGCACAAAGAAGCTGAGCTAGCATGGCTGCGGGGCTGTCTGTCGCCTGCGCTTCGGTTGTCAATACAGCCTTCACCCGGTAGTTTTGGCACGCTACCAAACGTTCAATTCGTTCA
Organism: Pseudidiomarina marina; assembly: GCF_044807045.1. Taxonomy (NCBI): domain Bacteria; kingdom Pseudomonadati; phylum Pseudomonadota; class Gammaproteobacteria; order Alteromonadales; family Idiomarinaceae; genus Pseudidiomarina; species Pseudidiomarina marina. The sequence goes on from NZ_CP085233.1 coordinate 2,168,578, forward strand.
GCCAGCTCAGGCACCGGATCGATCACCGCCATCTCGCCAGCGGCTTTATCAATTAGCAAATAACAACAGTGACTATCAAAGCGAAGCTGAACAACCCCATCTAGGTTGCTATCAACATCTTCATTGGTGTCAGACACTAATAAACAAGATTGGCGTAAAGCCATCGCGGCATCACGAATGCGTTCGCACGCAGCATCAATAATTGCCGGTGACGTTGCGGGCCCGAATGAAAGACGAATGGCTGAGCTAGAACGCCACGATTCTAAGCCCATGGCATCCAGCACGAAGCTTCTGGTGACACCAGAACTACACGCCGAACCGGAACTGACGCGAATATTCGCCGCATCAAATACATCCATAATGTCTCGCGACGGAACGCCACGTACTGAAAAGTTCAAGGTTGTTGGCACTGAATCTGCAAGCTCATGATTCAAAACCAAGGTGGGAAACGCGCTACGCAACGCTTTCAATAATTTTTCTCGATATCCTTCGAGAACTGCGTGGCTCTGAAAAACTTGCTGCTCTTTATCTAACAACAACTCAAACAGCGCATGTAACGCAGCAATGCCCGGTAGATTCTCGGTTCCAGAGCGCTGCCCCTGCTCTTGACCGCCACCTATAATTAGTGGCGTAAAAGGCGCATTTTCACGCACATACATAAACCCAATCCCTTTAGGGCCATAAAGCTTGTGACCACTGAAAGGCGCATAATCAATTGTTGTCTCACTCAATTGCAGCGATTGCTTTCCGAGAGCTTGAACGCAATCAACCATCCACGGGACAGTTGTATTTTCGGCTCGAATAACTTCTTCTAAGGCGCTTAAATCTTGCATTACACCCGTTTCGTTATTCACGGCCATGGTACAAATCATGTGCGCGGCGCCCACATGCTCAGCAATAAATTGCAGGTCTAATTTACCGCGTTTATCTACAGGGATAGGCTTTAATTCAGCATTAAGCTGTAGCAACTTATTCCAGTGCTCGAGCGCTTGCGGTACGGCCTTATGCTCGGTTGCCCCATAGAGTAACCAACGTTTACCGCCCAAATTCGTGCTATTACGCGCCGCCGTTAACGCCGATAGCACCGCTGTCTGAATACCTTCGGTTGCACCGCTCGTAAAAAATAGGCGCCCGCGCGGTGCACCAATAACTTGGCGCCCAAGGCGACGCGTGTTATCGAGAATATATCGAGCCTGAAGGCCGGTGATATGACTACTAGAAGGGTTTCCAAACACATGCTCCATCACATGTTCGACGGCTTGAGCTATCTGAGGTAACACCGGTGTTGTTGCGTTGCAATCAAGGTAAATTTCAGCCGTTTTCGGGCGAATTTGTACCGGTGTAACCATCAGTGTAACTCCTTCAACTTAATCGATTCGATTTTCCTGCCACTGCTTTTCTTTCGCAGCTCGAGCTTCTTCAGCCATGCGGGCTTTCTTATCATCGCACGGATCTTTGCAGTCGCAAGCCTTTTCCATACCTAATGACGAGATACCGCCGCAACTACCGGAAATAGATTTACGTTGGGCGATGAAACCCACCGACATGGCTAATACCACCACCAACATGATGACGAATACAGCAATAAAAACGCCCATGTGGACCTCCTGAGCTACTGCTCAAATCGTTTGAATGCAGTACTAGTGTACTCTTTAAATTGATCGTTTTCACGGGTCACTAGCAACACCGCAAGAGCTTTTTGGTTCGCAAACGCTAATGCTTGCTCAGCGCCCATTACCGTTAACGCTGTCGCATAAGCATCTGCATCCATACAGGTTTCGCTGATCACCGTTACCGAAACTAAATTGTGCTGAATGGGATACCCAGTACGCGGATCGATAATATGCGAATAGCGAACGCCATCTTCCTCAAAGTAGTTACGATAATCACCTGACGTTGCAACGGCATTGTTACCTGGCTCAATAATGCGTTGTACCGCACGATCCAAAGAAACCGGCTGCTCAACCGCAATTCGCCATGGTTGCTCACCTGGCTTTGTGCCACGCATGCGCATCTCACCACCAATTTCTACGAGGTAGTTCTTGATTTCCATTTGCTCCAGAAGCACCGCAACGCGATCAACACCATAGCCTTTCGCAATCGTGGACAAATCAACATACAAGTCAGGAATCGCTTTAGTTAACTGATGGTTTTCAACGGTTAAATATTGATAACCAATTTGTTTGCGAATAGCTTGTAATTGCTCTTCCGACGGCACGCGCTCAGGCCGACCTAGTGGGCCAAAACCCCATAAATTTACTAACGGCCCTACAGTAACATCGAGCAGCCCATTCGTTTCTGCACCAATCTCGAGTGCACGGCGAACAACCGTCTCTAACGAACGAGAAATAACTACCGGATCTGTGGTCTGACGCTGATTAAACAACGACAACTCTGAGTTCGGATCGTATGTCGACATTTGGCTGTTAACTTGCTCTAGCACAGCGTCCACACGCTCTTTCACACGCTCCGGCGAGTGATTCGGATTCGCAGTTACATAGCGGATATGGTAGGTCGTACCCATGGTCTCACCCGACACCGAAATTTGCTGTGGTGCAGGCGTGCATGAAACGAAAAAGGCCAGCCCTAACAGGGCTAGCCAAACTCGCAGAGTCGATGATTGATTCATCTTCATCCGATTTATTTCACCTTACAGTTAACCGTTACGGTTAGCCACCGAAGTCATCTAACAAGATGTTTTCGTCTTCGACACCTAAGTCTTTCAACATTTTAATGACCGCAGCGTTCATCATCGGTGGTCCACACATGTAAAACTCACAATCTTCTGGCGCTTCATGGTCCTTCAGATAGTTTTCATACAACACATTGTGGATAAAGCCGGTGTAACCTTCCCAATTATCTTCTGGTTGCGGATCAGATAAAGCAACGTGCCATTCGAAGTTGTCGTTTTCACGCGCCAACATATCGAAATCTTCAACATAGAACATTTCTTTCTTCGAACGTGCGCCGTACCAGAACGTCATCTTACGATCAGACTTCAAGCGACGTAATTGGTCGAAGATGTGTGAACGCATTGGCGCCATACCAGCACCACCGCCAACAAACACCATTTCTGCTTTGGTATCTTTCGCGAAGAATTCACCAAATGGTCCAGAAATCGTCACTTTATCACCTGGCTTCAGGCTAAAGATGTAAGACGACATTTTACCTGGTGGCAAGCTCATATCACGCGGTGGCGGCGTAGCGATACGCACGTTCAACATGATAATGCCTTTTTCATCTGGGTAGTTCGCCATTGAGTATGCACGAATAACTTCTTCATCAACTTTCGATTCGAGGTTAAAGAAGCCAAAGTGCTCCCAGTCGCCACGGAATTTTTCTTCGATGTCGAAATCTTTAAACTTCACGTGATGCGGTGGGCATTCAATCTGAATGTAACCACCAGCACGGAATGGCACTTCTTCGCCTTCAGGTAGCTGAACAACAAATTCTTTGATGAAAGTTGCAACGTTATTGTTCGATTTAACCGTACAATCCCATTTACGAATACCGAATACTTCTTCTGGAAGTTCGATTTTCATATTTTGCTTTACGTTTACCTGACATGATAAACGGCAGCCTTCACGTGCTTCTTTGCGGTTAATGTGGTCACGCTCAGTTGGCAAAATATCGCCGCCACCTTCTTTGATAACCACGCGGCACTGACCACATGAGCCACCGCCACCACACGCTGACGATACGAAAATACCAGCGTTAGCTAACGCACCTAGCAACTTCGTGCCAGGTTGTGTGGTAATTTTCTTGTCTTCGTCATCGTTAATTAAAATCTCGACATCACCCTGAGGGACCAATTTTGATTTGGCGAACATAATCACCGCAACCAAAATCAATACAATCAAGGTAAACATGCCTACGCCGAGCGCTATTAGTGTCAAATCTTGCCCTTGCATCGACTTGTACCTCTCGTTAATCCGTTTCTATCGTTACCGGTGCTATTACAGGGATACGCCAGAGAATGACATAAAGCCCAAACCAATCAGACCTACTGAAATAAAGGTAATACCTAGGCCGCGTAGGCCATCAGGTACATCCGCATATTTCAACTTCTCACGTACCGCTGCTAAAGCAACAATCGCAAGTGCCCAGCCAATTCCGCTACCGATACCGTATACTACGCTCTCACCAAAGGTGTAATCACGCTCAACCATGAACGAAACACCACCGAAAATTGCGCAGTTCACTGTAATCAATGGCAAGAAAATACCCAGCGCGTTATATAACGCTGGTACGTATTTATCCAATGCCATTTCTAGAATCTGTACCAGCGCTGCAATAACGCCGATAAAGGTCAAGAAACGCAAGAAACTTAAGTCGGCATCTGGGAAACCAGCCCAATCTAATGCACCAGGTGCCAAGATGTTGTGGTAAACCAAGTTGTTAACAGGTACTGAAATGCCTAGTACTACAATAACAGCAACGCCCAAACCAAACGCAGTGGTAACTTTCTTAGATACTGCCAAGAAAGTACACATACCAAGGAAGAACGATAACGCTAAGTTCTCAACGAAAATCGATTTAATAAATAAACTGATATAGGCTTCCATGGTCTGCTCCTTAATCCTTCGGCTCTACTTGCTCGGTGCGGAAGGTACGCAGTACCCAAATGAAGCCACCGATAATAAAGAACGCACTTGGTGGCAATACCAACAAGCCAATTGGTTGATACCAACCACCTTCAGAAGCGAGCTGCATAATTTGATAACCGAACAAGCTACCAGAACCAAACAGTTCACGAATAAAGCCAACCGTTAGCAAGACCACTGAGTAGCCTAAACCGTTACCAATACCATCTAAGAATGACAGACCTGGCGTGCTTTTCATCGCATACGCTTCAGCACGGCCCATAACGATACAGTTGGTAATAATCAAACCAACGAATACCGAAAGTTCCTTCGCGATGCTATATGCATAGGCTCGCAAAACTTGGTCAACCACAATTACCAAGCTGGCGATAATGGTCATTTGCACAATAATTCGCACGCTCGATGGAATATGGTTTCGAATAATCGAAATAAATAGGTTTGAAAATGCCGTCACGAAGGTTAGTGCAATACACATAACCAAAGTGTTTTCCATTTTCGATGTTACTGCCAACGCCGAGCAGATACCTAAGATTTGTAGGGCAATCGGGTTGTTGGCAAAAATCGGCCCAAATAGAACCTCTTTGACTTCTTTTGCACTGGCCATTAGTTCAGCTCCCCTTTGCGAATTTTATCAAACAGTGGGCCGTAAGCGTTTTCGCTGAACCAGAACTTCATGGTGTTTTCAACACCGTTACTAGTTAGCGTCGCACCAGAGAGTGCATCCACTTGATGGTCTTTGTCAGTTACATTTTTTGTAACTTCCAATGCCACACTGTCGTTTTCATAAATTTCTTTGCCTTCCCAGCTCGCTGTCCAGTTTGGATTCTGGATTTCGCCGCCAAGGCCCGGAGTTTCGGTGTGCTCGTAATAGTTGATGCCTTTCACGGTATTCATATCGGGCGCAACAGCCATGAGGCCATACATAGTACCCCACAAGCCATAACCACGAATGTAAACAACAACCGTTTCTAGCTCACCTTGTTTGTCGTTGATAAAGTAAACTTTAGCAACGTCTTCACGAGAACCAATGCCAGCCAAATCGTTCGATTTTTCTAACTTGGTGCCTAACCCTGCCTTTTTAGCAGAAGCAATCGGGTCATATTCAGTAGGATTTTTACCATCGACTGAATCGACTTCCTCAAGCGTATTTAGGTTGAACAAACGTGTTTCAACACGCTCTTCAAATACTGCAATAACGTCTGTTTCAGGCGTTAATAAGCCAGCCGCATCAAGCACGTTGCGTTGCATATCTAATGCAGCATTTTTCTGCTGCAGCGGTTTCAAACCAACCGCCGAGCCCGCCACAATAATCGCACACACTAAACAGAGCGCGATTACGACAAATAGCGTTTTGCCGAGTGATTCGTTTTTCTTAGCCATTGCGTGCCATTCTCCGTTTAATGTTTGATTGAACAACAAAGTGGTCAAACAGCGGGGCAAATACGTTGGCGAATAGAATCGCTAACATAATACCTTCTGGATACGCAGGGTTTACCACACGGATAAGTACGGTCATTGCACCAATCAAGAAACCGTAAGCGAACTTACCTTTATTGGTAAACGACGCTGAAACTGGATCGGTCGCCATGAACATCATACCGAAAGCGAAACCACCAACGACCAAGTGCCAGTACCACGGCATAGCAAACATTGGGTTGGTATCGCTACCAAGCATGTTAAATAGGAATGACAATGCCACCATACCAACAAACACACCAGAAACGATGCGCCATGACGCGATGCGGAAGTAGATAAGCGCCAAACCACCAATAAGAATCATCAGGGTCGATACTTCACCCATTGAACCTTGAATGTTGCCTAAGAAAGCATCCCACCATAATGCGGTGTCAGTAATGTAGTCTGTGCTTGACGTTGCTTGACCGAGCAGTGTGGCGCCCGAGAAGCCGTCAACCGCGGTCCATACTTGCTCTCCCGAAATAGAAGCCGGGAACGCGAAGTACAAGAATGCGCGACCAGTCAGTGCCGGGTTTAAGAAGTTACGCCCAGTACCGCCGAATACCTCTTTACCAATCACCACACCGAAGGTGATACCTAGAGCAACTTGCCACAATGGCATGGTTGCTGGCAGCGTCAATGCAAACAATACTGACGTTACGAAGAAGCCTTCATTGATTTCATGCTTACGAATTGAAGCAAATAAGACTTCCCAGAAACCACCGACAATAAAGGTTGTGGCGTAAACAGGAACGAAGAAGCAAGCGCCATAAAACAGCTTACCAGCCCAACCGGCTGTGCTTAAATCGCCACCTAGTGCAGTAAACAAGCCTACTTGCCAAATATCAGCGAGCTCGTAACCGTTTACCAATGCCATAGCCGCTTGATTACCGATGTTGTACATACCCCAGAACATTGCTGGGAAAGTCATCATCCACACCAAGATCATAATACGTTTCAAATCAACGCTGTCTTTTACGTGGGTAATGCCTTTGGTTACTTTACCTGGCGTATAGAAAATGGTTGCAGCCGCTTCGTATAAGGCATAAAACTTCTCGTACTTACCGCCTTTTTCAAAGTTTGGCTCAATATTCTCAAGAAAACTTTTCAAGCCCATGATCAGCCCTCTTTCTCAATTTCGGTCAACATGTTACGCAACACAGGACCGTACTCGTATTTGCCTGGGCAAACATAAGAACACAGCGCTAAATCCTCTTCATCCAACTCTAAACAGCCCAATTTTTGAGCTTGTTCAGTGTCACCCGAGAGCAAGTCACGTAGCAAAATCGTTGGCAAAATATCAAGCGGCATCACGCGCTCATAGTTGCCGATTGGAACCATCGAACGGTCAGAACCGTTAGTGGTAGTAGTCATCGCAAACAATTTCTTTGGATTCAAATGGCCTAAATAAGCACGAGTAACCGAGTGTTGATTAACACCAGGCTTGATCCAGCCAAAGAATTCTTTTTGATCACCTTCAGCTAATACGCTGACTTGGTTATGAAAACGACCCAACCATTGGTGCGCATCGTCAACTTTATGGCCGTTTAACACCGAACCAGAGACAATACGATTGTTGCCTTGCGCCAATTCACCTTTGGTAAGCTCACGCAAGTTTGCACCTAAACGCGTGCGCAACAAACGTGGCTTCTTGGTGCACGGGCCACCCAAAGCAACAACGCGGTCGGTAAATAGTTCACCAGTAGTAAACAACTTACCGTAAGCAATTACGTCTTGATAACCGATATGCCAAACATGCTTGGCCATTGAAACTGGCTGCAAAAAGTGAATATGGGTACCAACTAAACCCGCTGGATGAGGTCCTGCAAAGCTCTCTAGTTGTACTTTGGCATCGCCAACATCAACGTCAGCATCAGCCGCCTTAACCACAAAAACTTTGCCTTGGGTCAAGTTACCAAGAACTTTCAAACCGTCAATAAATGCTTGTTTGTGTTCGTTGATAATAACGGCTGGGTCAGCGGCTAATGGATTGGTATCCATCGCGTTGACAAAAATTGCGGTAGGCTCTGCGTCAAGCTTTGGTGAACGGCTAAATGGACGAGTCCGCAATGCAACCCATTGACCTGAGTTGTTCAATTGCTCGACGACCTTTGCACGATCAAGGCTCGCTAATTCGTTACTGTCGTATTTGGCAAAGGTTTCTTGCTCATCGCCGTCAATTTCAATGACAACGGCTTGCAAAACTCGCTTTGCGCCACGCAGCACGTCTTTAACAACGCCCGCAGCAGGTGCAGTGAATTTAACCCCTGGGTTTTTCTTGTCTTCGAAAAGTACCTGGCCTTTTTTAACGCGGTCTTCAACCTTGACATGCATGGTTGGGCGCATTCCCACATACTCTTCACCCAGTACGGCAACGGTGGTGATGGCTTGGCCATCCTCGATAGTTTGCTGGGGCGCACCCGAAATCGGGATATCCAGCCCTTTCTTGATCGTAATCATACGCGTTTGCACTACTCGTTAGGGAAGATTAATCTCACTCCAGCGCAGGCATGTAAACGAAGGTTTAAATGCCTACACTGACCAAATTCTGTCCATTTTCACCTAGGGCGCGCATTTTAGCACTTTTACCGGGTAAAACAAAACCGATATTAGCTATTCGATATTAGATATTAGTAGGCATTGATCTCCACTAACATCTCTCATCTTTTGGCTATCGGCTTTGTCTTTTCCCAATATCTAATATCTAATTTCTAATAGCGCTTTTGCCTTTCTACCAGGTGACGACGGGATCGACGTCGGCGTCATAATCAACACCTTCCATCCCAAAGCCGAACAACTGCAAGAAATCACTGTGATAACCCGCATAGTCAGCTAACTGATGGAAGTTATCTTGAGTCACTTGATTCCAGAGCTGCTCGATTTTTGCTTGAGTTTGATCGTTGGTTTCCCAGTCATTCATAAATAAGCGCCCTGCTTCATCCAGTTTTGGATTTTCAGCATAAAGCGCATCGCGTAATAAACGATGAGTCTGCTCAATACATCCTTCGTGAGTTCCTTCTTCCTTCATCACTTTGTAAATAAGCGAGATGTACAAAGGCATAACTGGAATCGCTGAGCTGGCTTGTGTAACCAAGGCTTTCAACGAAGAAACATAAGCTTCGAGGTGAATGTCTGCATAACGGCTACGCATCGCCGCCGCCGCGCGATCAAGATCTTCTTTGGCTTTACCAATAGTCGCGTGACCATAAATTGGCCATGTTAGTTTTTTGCCAATGTAGGTATATGCTGTGGTTTTTGCATTCGGAGCAAGCACACCAGCATCATGCAATGCGGCCATCCAAAGTTCCCAGTCTTCGCCGCCCATGACTTTGATGGTTTGTTGAATTTCGTCTTCGTTAGCCGGCTCAAGTGTTATTTCAGAAACTTCATCTTTGTCAGTATTATAAGTTTTAGTGGTGTAAGCCTGACCAACTGGCTTTAATGTTGAACTGTAAACTTCACCAGTTTCTGGGTCTTTGCGCTTTGGTGATGCCAAGCTGTAAACCACTAAGTCGACTTGCCCCAAATCTTCTTTAATTTTGGCAATCACTTCTTGTTTGATTTCGTTTGAGAAGGCATCACCATTGATGGTGTGCGCATATAAACCTTCTTTTTTCGCTGCACTGTGGAATGCAGCCGTGTTATACCAACCTGCTGTTGCTGTTTTCTTTTCGGTTGGCTCTTTTTCGAAACAAACACCTAATGTTTTCGCGCCGGCACCGAAGGCAGCATTGATGCGCGTCGCTAAGCCGTATCCAGTCGAACACCCAATGACTAAAACGCGTTTGGGCACATCAGTCAACGCCGGTTGTTGCTTCACGTAATCAATTTGTTGTTGAACATGTGCTGCACAACCTACTGGATGCGCATTGGTACAAATAAACCCGCGAATTTTTGGATGAATAACCATGTTGTTATGTCCTATTGTTTTGAATTCATATCAATATAAATGGCGGCTAGTGTAACCGACTGCAGTGCAGCAAGTGATCTGAGCTGTTAGCTTCAGTCGAGCTTGCTGCCGCCTCGACACGCCGGTGATGACGGCACTTCATGCAACTGATGCCACTCTACTGGGCTATATACATGCAGTGCTAATGCGTGCACAGGCCCCGCCAACTCATCTCTTAAAATCTTGTTTATTGCGCGATGGCGTTGTAATAAACGCATACCATCAAACAGTTCCGCCACAATCACTACTTTAAAATGCGAGTCATCGCTTGGCGTACCATGCAAGTGGCTTTCGTTAATAACGTCTAAGTGTAGAGGAGAAAATTCCGTAAGTAGTTTGTCTTGAATTACTTCCTGCAGCGTCGTCATATGCGCCTCGCTAATCGTTATCGAGTGAGCTAAAGCAAATTCGCGAATCACGCCCTATTTTAGCAAATGCATCAATAACATTGGGTTCAGGTTCATTCGGACGGTACGCAATCCGATACCATTGCGCCCCGAAATTGCCCGATAGTTGATATAACAACACACCGTGTTGTCGATATAACTCAACGAGCTGCTGTAGACCTTCGCGACGATTCTTTGGAAATACCGATTGTTCGCCAACCAAGCGCCAACGATTCAGCTCATCGGCCTCGGCCATCAGCGCTTCATTAACGCGATCGCGGCAAAAACTTAGTTGAATTGCCGAGTTAGATAACGCCCAATTTCCGGTTGGTAACTGAGTTTGATCAATCGCAATAACATGTTGTTCAAGTTCATCAACTGGCTGTTGCGGCTCGCACCCAAATAACATCAGCGCTAAGGTGCCCGATAGAATCGATCTATAGATTGCTTTAAGCCACGTAGTAAACGGCATGATGCGTTTCCAAAACAACGAATGAATGGCTCTGCAGTATAAAGACTATTGGCGGAAGAAAAAAGAGGATGGAACATCCGTGTTCGAGGGGATAACGTCATTCCATGAGTGTCATCCCAAATCCATGCAGGCATCTTATCTAATAAAAAAACGCATTTCAATTACAATTTGGTAACATTTTTATAAGTTTTTAATTTTAAAAACGATTTAATTTAAAAAAATGTTAGTTTCCGTCCAATTCTTGCTCGGGACTAACCAATGCCACAATCTGCCAACCGGCCTTTGGCTCAAAGGTTTGGTCACTTGAGAATAAATGGCAATGCCCGCGTTCATCCAGTGCATACAATGGTAACGCTCTGTTACCATAGCGATCCTGATAATCGTCATAGTGAAATGATTCAGTTAATGCGGTTGTTTTAACTTGCGCCCCCTGAAAGGTCAGGCTTGCCAGTTTTGAGAACGTGACTCCCTTGCCGAATAGTTTCAAGCGCTTACGGTACACGTCCGGTAATTGGTTTCGCGCTGGCGCATCATGGTCGGTGCTATGTAGCGCAAAGATCTTCTCTGCATCAAACCAGTCCATAAAATGCATCGCTACCACGGGGTTTAACTGCCGATAAGGCGACAAAATTAGAACGTTGCCAATACCGGTTAAATCCATATTATTTTCCGCGTGCTCGGAAGTCGGGTTGCCAAAGTAAACCGGCAAGTTTTCCATTCTGGCTTGTTTGATGTGTTCCCAGTTAGTGTCAGCCAAAATCACCGGAAATTTATTCTCTTGCAGCGATTTAGCAATCAACCGCGCGGTTGGATTTGCGCCGAAAATTAAAAAACCACGCGCGGGAGGTTCCCGAAGTTTCAGCGCATGAGCAAGAGGTTTGGCCGTTAGACTTTGCAGAATGACGGTACTTAAAATGACCAAGAAAACTAAAGGAACAAGTATTTCCGCTTGCTCCCAACCGGCTTGCTGCATTTTCAATGCAAACAATGCAGATACTGCGGCAGCAACAATACCGCGCGGAGCAATCCAACTGAGCAAGACTTTCTCTTTGAATTCGGTTTGCGTACCAATCGATGACAACCACACACTCAGTGGACGCACTACAAAAATAATAATTGCCAACAGAACGACTGCCGGCAAACCAAGCGAATTAAATGCGTCAGGCTGTATTCGGGCCGCAAGAATAATAAATAGCCCTGAAATGAGAAGTACCGACAGCGTCTCCTTAAATTCAAGAATCTCATCTAAATCAAGACCACGCATATTCGCCATCACCATTCCCATGACGGTTACGGTCAGTAAGCCTGACTCATGTTGCATGGCATTTGAAACCGCGAAGACGCCTAACACCACAGCTAACGTAGCGACATTGCGTAAGTAGTGCGGAAAGATATTTTTAATCAGTGCCCAACCGAGTAATTTACCGCCGGCAAAGCCAAGTGCAAAGCCGACGCCAATGGTTGTGGCAAAGGCCTGTAATGCCTGTGACCAGCCAGCGCCCTGACTCGAAATAATGAATTCATAGACCAGCACAGCCAATAACGCGCCAATCGGATCAATGATGATGCCTTCCCAACGCAGAATATTGCCGAGTCGCGCCAACGGTCGCACTGAGCGCAACATCGGCATAATCACTGTCGGCCCTGTGACCACAACCAATGCGCCAAATAACGCGGCGAGCTCCCAGCCAAACCCAATCAGGTAGTACGCAGCAATCGCAATAGTCACCCAGGTGACAACCATACCGATGCTGACGAGGTTCGTTACCATTCGGCCATGCCCACGTATCTCTTCAAACTTGAGAGTTAACGAACCTTCAAACAGAATGATTGCAACTGATAACGAGACTAATGGAAATAAAATATCACCAAACACGGCGTCCGGATCGAGTACGCCAAATACCGGCCCAATCACAATCCCCACAATTAACAGCGGCAAAATTGCCGGCACTTTCATCCGCCATGCGCCCCACTGGCACATAATTGAGAGCACACCAATCAATGCAAGTGCTGACATATTTGACATAAGTCTTCCTTTTGTATTTTTTTACAATCAGTTGTTGATAACAATTCTCATTTGCGTCAAACTAATTGTAGGTACCAAATGCGAATCAATATCGTTCGTTATCTTTTTTCGATATACTTCAACCCATCAATACGAGGTATTCAATCATGAGTTCAACTATGTTGCGTAAAATATTCACTGTAACCGCGATTGCAGCAAGTTTAACAGCAACGGTAGCACAAGCAGCTACAGTTAACCTGTATTCTGCGCGCAAAGAAGCGCTAATTAAGCCGGTCTTAGAAAAGTTTACCGCAGAAACCGGTATTGAAGTACGCCTTTTAACGGGTGGTGGTGATGCCCTTCTCGCTCGTTTACAGAATGAAGGCAAAAACACCCCTGCGGATTTATTTCTGACGGTTGATGCTGGCAACTTGCATCGTGCCGCTGAAGCAGGCGTATTCCAACCGCTGACATCAGCCAAAGCATTAGAGTCCGTGCCAGCACATTTGCACGGTACCGATAACCTTTGGATTGGTTTGAGCTTACGCGCTCGCCCAATTTTTTATGCTGCTGACCGTGTCGACCCGAGCCAATTGACTGGGTATGAAGATTTGGCAAAACCTGAGTGGAACAAGAAAGTTTGTATTCGTTCATCAGACAATATTTATAACCAATCGCTTACTGCTGCTTTGATTGAGCATTGGGGCGAAGAAAAAACAGAAGCATGGGCAAAAGGTCTCGTAAATAACTTAGCGAAACCACCTGTTGGCGGTGACCGTGATCAGTTAAAAGCCGCTGCAGCTGGTGTCTGCGATATAGCAGTAGCAAACACTTACTATTTTGGTCTTATGCAGACCGGCGATGACGCTGAACAACGTGAAGCCGCGAGTAAACTCAAAATTTTCTGGCCGAACCAAGATAGTTTCGGCACTCATGTGAACGTTTCTGGCATCGGCTTAACCAAGCATGCAAAAAACAAAACTGAAGCGCAGCAACTGATTGAGTTTTTGCTGTCGGTTGAGTCACAAGCTTGGTATGCGGCTACCAACAATGAGTACCCTGCCGTCGAAGGCGTTGAGTGGAGTGAGACGTTGCAGGCGTGGGGCGACTTCAAAGCTGATGATTTGTCGATGACTTTCTTAGGCGAAAATAACGCTGCAGCCGTTAAATTGATGAATCGAGCTGGCTGGCGTTAATGCGCTTTAATTTGTGGCGCCAACTGACATTAATTGCAACGGCCGTCGTTATTGGCGTGCCGTTGCTCGTTATTTTCTGGTCGGTGCTACAACTCGTATGGAGTAACGACACCTCTACGCTCAGTCATCTTTGGGCCACCGTCGTTCCGGAGTACATTCGACATTCAATCATCCTGTTAGTGGGTGTCGCTGTCGGTGTCATTACGCTTGGCGTCACTACCGCATGGCTTACAACGGCTTGCCGCTTCCCAGGGCAACGAATTCTCAGTTGGGCGCTATTACTCCCTCTGGCAATGCCCGCCTACATTACCGCCTACACCTATACTGGCATGCTGGACTTTGCCGGTCCTGTGCAATCGACTTTGCGCGATTGGTTTGGGTGGGGTTACGGCGATTATTGGTTTCCTGAGATTCGCAGTCTTGGTGGTGCCATTGTCGTGCTGAGTTTGGTTCTGTTTCCATACGTGTACCTCATTACCCGTGCGACGTTTATCCAACAATCTGCGACAACCTTAGAAGCCGGACGCAGTTTAGGATTAAACCCATGGCAATGCTTCCTACGTTTAGCCTTGCCGCTAGCTCGCCCCGCTATTGTTACTGGCGCCACATTAGCATTGATGGAAACCTTAGCCGATTATGGCACCGTCCAGTATTTTGGCGTCACGACATTTACTACCGGTATTTTTAGAACGTGGTACGGTCTGGGAGACTTACAAGGCGCATTGCAACTCGCTGGCATGCTACTTGTGGCAGTTATTTTATTAATATTCATTGAGCGCTGGTCGCGTCGCCAAGCGCGATACGATCAACGCAACAATCGCCCGGCGCCGCCATTTCAACTGAACGGTTGGAAAGCCATTGCAGCGAGTATTGCGTGCTGGCTGCCATTACTGTTTGGCTTTATTTTACCGGCTTTGCAACTGACAAGCTGGTCGATTGAGCGCAGCGAAGTCTGGCAAGATCCTGAGTTTTGGCAACTGACGATGAATAGCTTTGGCCTTGCCGTGCTTGCAGCTGTTCTGGTAGTGACAATGGCGTTGTGGTTAGCCTATGGTCGCCGCCAAATCCCAACCAAAATTGTCCGCACCAGCGTTGCCTTCGCAGGTTTGGGCTACGCCATTCCGGGTCTAGTGATAGCGGTTGGCTTAATGGTATTTCTTACCAGTATTGATCACGTCATCATTGCCCTTAGCGAATCGTGGTTCGGTGTGAATCCCGGATTATTATTATCGGGTACAGTGTTTGCCTTATTATTTGCCTACAGCGTTCGCTTTTTAAGTGTTTCGCTACAGACAATTCAGGCCGGGCTCGGTGAGATTCGTCCAAGTATGGATGAAGCAGCACGTATTCAAGGTTACAAACCACTACAGGTGTTGCGCAAAATTCATTTGCCATTGTTACGCCCAAGCGTTCTTACCGCACTCATTTTAGTTGGTGTCGATGTTTTGAAAGAGCTACCAGCAACCTTGGTATTGCGCCCTTTTGACTTTAATACTCTCGCCGTTCGCGCATACGAAATGGCAGGAGACGAACGTCTCGCCGATGCTGGCCCGCCAGCATTGATGATGGTATTGGTGGGGCTGATTCCAGTTATTTTATTGTCTCGCGCTATGTTAAAGTCGCAACAATCTGCATTAAAGGAGCAAGAGTTTGTCCCGGTTACAGCTTGATAACATTCACATTAGCTTCGGTGCACTACACATTGTTCGTGGCGTTACCTTGGAGCTCAAGCAAGGCGAAATTGGTTGCCTGTTAGGCCCAAGCGGGTGCGGTAAAACAACGTTATTGCGCGCCATTGCCGGTTTTCAAGCGTTACAGTCAGGCTTCATTCATATTGACGACTCAAGTGTATCCGATGAAAAACACACGTTAGCACCTGAACAGCGTGGCGTTGGCATGGTTTTTCAAGACTTTGCTTTATTTCCGCACTTAAACGTTGAAGACAACATTAGTTTTGGCATGCGTAAGGCCAGCGCGATTGAGCGAAGCAAACGCGTAGATGAACTACTTGATCGTATCGGTTTACCCGGATATCACAAACGTTTCCCCCACGAACTTTCGGGGGGACAGCAACAACGCATCGCTTTAGCCCGAGCTCTTGCGCCCAAGCCACGATTGCTGTTACTTGATGAACCATTCTCCAGTCTCGATGCCGAGTTGCGCGAACGGTTAGCTGTCGAAGTACGTGAGTTGCTGAAAAAAGAAGGAATTACTGCGTTATTAGTCACGCACGATCAACAAGAAGCCTTTGCCATGGCAGACAAAGCTGGTGTCATGTATCAAGGCGAATTGTTGCAATGGGATACCCCGTATCAGCTGTATCACCAACCAAAGCATCAGCTAGTTGCTGACTTTATTGGGCACGGCGTTTTGCTACAAGGCACCGTGAACACGGAAGGTTCGTTGGCATCACCACTTGGTATGCTTGAGCACCCGAGCTTATTGCAAATTCCAGCAGGAACACCAGTGAGCTTTCTTGTACGTCCAGATGATTTAGTTCCTGATCCAACATCACGTCTTCGCGGCACCATTAAAGCGCGTGGTTTCCGTGGTGCGCACAACCTTTATACGATTGAACTAGCAAGCGGCGTTGAGATTCTGACACTAAGTCCATCCCATGAAGAGTTCACTGTCGGTGCCAATATCGGCCTAAGACCTGAGTTTGATCACCTCGTTGTATTTGCTGCAGATCACTGTGAACTGCCAGGCTTTCACGATCAAGCCCCGACTGTGCAGCCGCTACCAACGGTGTTACCAAAAACGCAATCGGCGTAATAATAAAAATTCAACGACGGCAATGATAAGTAACGCAGCGCTAAATATCCAAAACGCGCTGTTGTCGTCAACGCCTGGCATTCCGCCTATATTGATGCCAAACAAACCGGTCAGAAAACTAATCGGCAAGAACACCCCAGCAACCATCGACAGCCAGTAAGTGTTGCGATTCATCTTTTCCGCCAAATCCTGCTGTAAGTGCTCGCGCAACATCCACACCTGCTCAAGCAACATTTCCATATTTTCGAGTTCACGATGGGTATTGTCACGCTCGTTCAATAACCACTGTGTCCAATCGGCATCAAACCATTTACTGCTATCGGCGGCCAACTTATCCAAGGCTGTTAATTGAGGGCGAACAAAGCGTGTTAGTCGTAGCAGGCGACGATGCAATTGCGTCAACGCTGACTGGCGTTCGCTGGTTGTTCCTTGTTCATCATCTTCCAAGGCTTCCATTTCGGCTTCAATGTTATCTTGCAGTTGTTCAATTTTATTGGTCATTTCATCGACAAGATGCAACATAAAATCAGGTAATGATTGAGGTCCTTGTTGTTGCTCCAAAGCACGTTGAATTAACTGAACAGCTTTAACGGGACGCCGGCGAAAACTATACAAGTTCCCCTTAAAATACAGAATACGAAGACTCACCATATCTTCAGGTTGATCACTTTCAGCTAAATTTACACCGCGAAGAATAAGCAAAAAACCATCATTTAGACGATCAAAGCGAGGTCGCGTATCTTCCTCTAAAACGGCATCAATAATCGGTTCCGGAATGCCTGAGTCAATGAGCCAATCGGCTAGTCCGGGAATATTTCGTTGAAAATGAAACCAGCTATTTTGTCGTTCATGAAATTTGTCATGAATCGGTTGCGCAGGATGCTGACTGAAATCCCAACTATCAATCATAAATTCTGGTCGAGCTAACTGCTTGTCCGTCATAACGAAATCCTCTTTTTGTTCGTGCTTTCAGTCTAGACTGTTCAACACTGCATTCACAAGTACTACGAATTCAAGTTAAAATATTGACCAACTTAATAAAACACCAAGGAATTTTATGTTACTCGCGATTGCGGCCATTGTTGTTGGATTAGCTTTGTTAGTTTGGAGCGCCGACCGATTTGTTGATGGTGCCGCTGCTACAGCCAATCATTTCGGTATGCCTGCCCTCCTTATCGGTATGGTGATCATCGGTTTTGGTACTTCAGCACCTGAAATGGTCGTCTCCGCTTTAGCTTCCGCGCAAGGTAATCCAGGTCTTGCACTAGGAAATGCCTACGGCTCAAATATCACGAACATTGCACTTATTTTAGGCATCACTGCCATTTTGGCGCCAATAGCCGTTGCCAGCCAGGTATTAAAGCGCGAAGCGCCCATGCTCATAGCGATTACCCTTCTGGCCGCTTGGCCACTTGTCGATGGCGTTATCACGAAATTAGAAGCATGGATTTTACTGGCCATCTTTGCGAGCTATCTCGGCTGGAGTATCTATCAAGGCATGACCGGCAGTGATGACGTATTAAGTAGCGAATTTGATCAAGAACTCAAAGAAACAGCGATGCCAGTAAGCCGTGCAATTACTTGGCTCGTAGTCGGGTTGATCTTATTAATCATCAGCTCACGTATCCTAGTTTGGGGCGCCGTCGATATTGCGACCGCATTAGGCGTTAGCGATCTCGTTATTGGTCTCACCGTTGTTGCAGTCGGAACCTCATTACCCGAATTAGCATCGGCGATAGCTGCTGTTCGTAAAAATGAACATGACTTAGCGCTCGGTAATGTCATCGGCTCTAACATGTTTAATACGCTCGCCGTTGTCGGTATAGCCGGTGCCATTACACCAATATCGCTTGAACCGTTGGTGTTAAGCCGCGATTGGTTAATGATGACCGTATTAACCTTTATGTTGCTAATTTTTGCATTCCGCCCAAATAACCGACCGAATCGTATAAACCGAGTTCATGGCGGCATCTTTGTGGCATGCTATATTGGCTACACCATTTACGTACTACAAACAGGATTTATCGCATGAATTTAATCTCACAATATACGGCTCAGCGCCTTGGCTTCGCAGGACTTGCACCGTTTATTGTGTTGACCGTCATGGCGTTGCTCGATCTTCAAGGCGAGCTCGCCATGACACTGTTTATTCTTTATAGCGCTATTATTTTCAGTTTCCTTGGCGGTATCCATTGGGGACTATGCATGACCGACGACGACCGCGACCATCGCCGCAGCCTGCAATGGAGCATGGTGCCGTCCGTTACCGGCTTTGCCGTGCTCGTTGCAACCCAGCTCCCCATTTGTCGCGATTCAACACTTTCGTTCTTAGCGGTGCTAGCGCTACTTCATCTATTCTGGCTTAACTATGAACGCCGCAAGCTCAGCGCACATGCCTGGTATCTAGAGTTGCGCGGCCGTTTGACATTTACGGTGGTAGCACTGCACGTCATCCTACTCATCATCAGCCTCTGAAGAGCAAAGGCGATATTAGCTATTGGATATTAGATATTAGCGCCGATGTATCAGGTATGTATCTTTTACTAATATCTAATATCCAATAGCAAATATCCTTTTTCGTTTTTATTGCGAATCATTCTTGTTTGCGTTATCATTAGTTCCGTTAAAGTACGGAGCTAACTATGTACGTATGTCTATGCAAAGGTGTCACAGATAAAACCATTCGTCGTGCCGTCGACGATGGCTTAAGCAGTATGCGTGAACTGCGCCAGCAATATGGCGTTGGAACGCAGTGTGGCTGCTGTAATCAGTGTGCGAAAGACATTGTAAAAGACGCCGTCGCTGAACGTAATGCACGATTAAAATCTGAAACTTTATTGCCAGTCGAGGTGTGCTACGCTTAAGCTGTTAGAAAATAACAGTTAGGAGTTGTAGTCATGAAAGGCGACAGTAAGGTTTTACAAGAGCTTAATCGCATACTCACCCGCAAGCTTACCGCTATTAATCAATATTTTTTGCATGCCCGCATGTACAAAAACTGGGGATTTGGTGAGCTCAATAGCAAAATCTATAAAGCATCTATTTATGAAATGAAACACGCTGATGACATCATCGAGCGTATTTTATTCTTAGGTGGCCTGCCGAACCTGCAAGATCTTGGCAAACTCTATATTGGTGAAGATCCGCATGAAATGCTGCAGCTTGATCACAAAGTTCAAATGGACGATGTTCTCGCTATTCGCGCCGCAATTGCTGTGTGCGAAGGTGCACAGGATTACGTGAGCCGTGACGAATTAACAGAAATACTTGAACAACAAGAAGAGCATCTCGACTGGTTAGAAACGCAGCTTGATTTGGTCGAAAAGATTGGTCTAGCGAAGTACTTACAAACCAAACTTGATAGCGAATAAGGAGTGAACATGAATCTTGACCATCAAGCCATTGTAGAGCAACTGAATAAGCTACTTGCGTACGAGCTAACCTCTATCGATCAATACACCGCGCATTCACGTATCTATGAAGATATGGGTTTAGAAAAACTCTATGAACGCATTAACCACGAAGTGGATGACGAACGTGGACACGCCGATTTACTGATTCGACGCATTCTGTTTCTGGGTGGTCAACCCAATATGAATGGGCGCGAACCTCACACCATTGCTAACGAAGTACCTACCATGCTCGCGAACGATTTAGAATTGGAGTACGGCAATGCGCGAACACTGCGCAGTGTGATTAAGTTTTGCGAACAGGCCGGTGACTTTGTCTCGCGAGATATGCTCATTGGAATCTTAAAAGACACGGAAGAAGATCATGCATATTGGCTACGCCAGCAATTAGAACTCATCGAGAAGTTAGGATTAGAGCTTTATTTACAAGCACAAATGGGATAACGCTGCATGGAGCAATTTCTCGCTGAAACGAAACATTTGTTTGGATGGTTGCAAACCGAACTCTTTAAAGTAGGCGAAACATCAATCACCTACGGTTCGATTTTCCGTGTGGTGCTGATACTGGTCGTCACTTACATCTTCTCGCGGCTATTACAGAATGCCCTGCGTCGTATTGCCAGCTATCGTAAATCAATGGCGCAATCGTCAGTTTATGCACTAACACGTATCACTCATTACGTGGTGATGGTGATTGGTGCCTTGATTGCCGTGTCATCAGTAGGCATTGATCTGACAAAATTCGCCATCTTTGCTAGTGCGCTTGGTGTGGGCGTTGGTTTTGGTTTGCAAAACCTCATCAGCAACTTCACCGCCGGCATCATGTTGTTATTCGAAAAAACCTTAAAAGTTGGCGATTTTGTCGAACTTGAGTCAGGTGTTACCGGCGAAGTGAAAGAAATTAATATCCGCAGCACCATTGTCACAACCAATGACAACATCGATATTATTGTCCCTAATTCGGAGTTTGTTTCCGGACGCGTCACCAATTGGACTATGCGCGATACATTACGCCGAATTAAGATTGGCTTCGGCGTTGCTTACGGTACCGACAAAGAGCTGGTCAGGAAAGCCGTCCTCGAGGCCGCAGAGCGCGTTCCACATACCCTGAATGATGGAAGTCACCGTCCACCGCAAGTATGGCTTACCGAGTTTGGTGACAGTTCGCTGAACTTTGAACTCGTGGTCTGGCTCAAACCTGAGGCTGTGAATCGTCCAAGTGCCGTGAGAGCGGCGTTTATGTGGGAAATTCATACATCGTTGGAAGAACATGGTATCGAGATTCCATTCCCGCAACGCGACTTGCATATTCGTAGTTGGAATAGCGACGCAAGAGTACAAACCGAATCACTATCAAAAACGCAAGCAAAGAAAAGCAGCACCGCATCGAAGTCAAAGAAACGCCCCGAAAACGACGCTGCCGAAGAACTTTAAACGAATCGCGAGTTAGCTTAAGCGCTCGCGAATTTCGTCAATACAGGTAGGGTCATCAATCGTTGACGGTACCACCACCTCTTCGCCATCAGCAATTTGGCGCAAGACGCGCCGCAAAATTTTACCTGAGCGAGTCTTGGGTAGCCGCGGTACTACTAAAATTTTCTTCAAACACGCGACGGCACCAATTTCATCCCGCACCAGTTGCACAAGACGAGAGCTCAACTCGTCATCACTGATCGTCACGCCATCTTTCGTAATCACCAAACCAACCGGTACCTGGCCTTTCAAAGAGTCTTGCACACCAATGACTGCGCATTCGGCAACGGCAGTATCTTTCGCGAGAACTTCTTCCATTTCGCCGGTGGATAAACGGTGCCCGGCGACATTAATGACGTCATCGGTACGTCCCATAATAAAAACGTAACCATCATCGTCCTTATAACCACCGTCGCCAGTTGAATAGTAACCATCAAACTCACGCAAATAGCCACTAACAAAACGCGCTTCATCATTCCAAATTGTGGTCAAGCAACCTGGCGGTAACGGCAACTTAATCGCTACTGCACCCTGCTCATTGGCAGCAATCTCTTGGCCTTTATAATCCAAAATACGCACATCGTAACCCGGCATTGGCAAGGTCGCTGAGCCTGGCTTAATGGGATGCTCCGCAATACCAACTGGGTTTGCGCAAATCGGCCAACCAGATTCTGTCTGCCACCAATGGTCATAAACTGGCTTTCCGGTAACTTCGGTCGTCCATTCATAGGTTGGCGGATCCAGACGCTCTCCTGCCATATAAATACGCTCTAACGCACTAAGATCATATTGCTCTAATAACTTACCTTCGGGATCTTCCTTTTTAACCGCGCGAAACGCAGTTGGCGCGCTGAATAAAACCGCAACTTTATACTCAGAACAAATACGCCAAAATGCCCCTGCATCCGGCGTTCTAACAGGTTTTCCTTCATACAATATAGTCGTCGCGCCAGCGAGCAATGGACCATAAACAATATACGAATGACCAACAACCCAGCCGACATCCGACGCCGTAAACATAACCTGACCCGGCTTGATGTCATAAACAGTTTGCATGGAATACTTAAGCGCTACTGCGTAGCCGCCGGTGTCGCGTACCACGCCCTTTGGCTTACCCGTGGTACCCGATGTATACAACACATACAGCGGATGTGTACTTGGTACTACGGTGCATTCGGCTGGCGTCACTTTCGCAACCTCAGCCTGCCAATCTAAGTCGCCCGGTTGAGTTAAATCGGCATGACATTGTTCACGCTGATATACCATCACATTTGCTGGCTTATGTACGGCTTCAGCGATTGCTTTATCTACCATCGGCTTATACGGAATAACGCGATTCACCTCGACACCACATGAAGCTGTTACCACCACCTTAGGTGTCGCATCATCAATTCTCACAGCAAGTTCATGGGGTGCAAAACCACCAAACACCACCGAGTGAATCGCACCTAACCGAGCGCAGGCGAGCATTGCAATAGCAGCCTGAGGAATCATCGGCATATAAATAACAACACGATCGCCTTTTTTGACATGGTGTTTCTTTAACAACCCAGCAAACAAGGCAACTTCATCACGCAACTGGCGATATGTATACTGCTGTTTCGTTTCGGTTACTGGCGAGTCATAAATCAGCGCAATTTGGTCACCCCTACCGTTATCAACATGGTAATCCAATGCCATAAACGACACATTCAACTCACCATCCGCAAACCAATCAGCCGTTCCATTAGCCTTTAACTGGCATGCTTTGCTCGGCTCCTTAAACCAGTGCAACTGCCCTGCTTGCTTTAGCCAAAACGCCTCGGTGCGTTGCAACGAAGATTCATATTCGCGCGGGTAACTCATGGTAAAAATCCTTATCTACTACTACTTCGTCTAATGTAGCGCGTTACCAGCTTTTTCCCATACGACTTAGGTCTGAAACGGAACTGCGATTACGATATTAGCTATTGGATATTGGATATTGGTTAAAGCCAAATACCCGATACATCAGTTCTAATATCGAATATCCAATAGCGAATATCGCTTTTGTTTTCCAAGCGTAGTTGATTTAACCGGGGCTTTTCCCTATCATACCGCCACCTTCAGGAGAGGTGTCCGAGTGGTTGAAGGAGCACGCCTGGAAAGTGTGTATACGCTAACCGCGTATCGAGGGTTCGAATCCCTCTCTCTCCGCCAGATTACTTAAGTCTTTGAAATTCAAAGATTAGCTTATATAACAGTGATTTATTGACCCTGAGTATGTACAAGAGTGGTACAGAAAGGTGGTACAGAATGAGTGTTATGGCACAACCATATAAGCATCCGAAAACGGGCGTTTATCAAGTCCGTAGAGCTGTTCCGAAAGCTCTTAGAGAAATTATCGGCAAGCACGAAATCAAGCGCTCACTTGGTACAAAGAGTCTTGCCGAAGCTCGCAAGTTATTTCCCACGATATACGCTGGCATTGACGCTGAGTTTGAAAAAGCTCGGCTTGTCGTTCAACAGCGCCAGCAATACGAAGAAAAAGCTCTAGCTCAGCCCGACAATCTGAACCTACGAGACATCAAGATTCTAGCGACACGCTACTACAACCAAGAACTTAAGCGCATGATGGATAGCCCTACGCTTGGCACTCCTGACATGCTTAAGTACGACATGATGATAGTTAGGTTGAATGCTTGGCAAGCTCATGCCAACGCTATGCCTGATGAAGTGGTAACAGCAGTCGACCTAGCAAATGACCTAAGCGCCAGCGAAGTACCTCTTGATGTGAACGCTGAGCTTTACGAGTTATTCGCTGATGATGCGGAGAGTCTGCTCAGAGAAGCCAACAGAGCTGTTCCTCGTGATAGTGAGCAGTTCAAACGACTACTTCAAGCTATCGCTGAGGTCATCCCTAAGCTACGCCAAGATGTCATTGACCTTGTACGGTTAACAGGTACAGAGCCACAGCTACAACCAATGGCGAACGCTGAGCTGTCTCAGTCAAACACTGAGTCACCTAATGTCGTTCGTTTATACAGTGAAAAGAAAAAAACAGAGGACGAAATATCCTCTGTATTTGAACGCTACAAAGTGTCTATGCGGCTCCATAGTACGAAGAACGAGCGTACGGTAGATAAAACCTTGAGAGACTACTCGATAGCCATAAAACGCTTTATTGAGTTCACTGGTGACAAGTCAATTGCTGAAGTAACAAAGCGAGACATCAATGAATTCAGAGCGATATTGTTACAGCTACCGAGTAGACCGACACGAGATGTCGCAGGTCGACCATTAAACGAGCAGATCGACCTCGCTCAACGTAAAGGTCTAACCCTGCTTTCGCCTAAAACCGTTCGCAAGCAACTCATGGCGGTTAGCTCGTTGTTTGAATATGCCGTTGAAAATGAGTTGTGCGCCAG
Source organism: Pseudidiomarina marina (assembly GCF_044807045.1). Taxonomy (NCBI): domain Bacteria; kingdom Pseudomonadati; phylum Pseudomonadota; class Gammaproteobacteria; order Alteromonadales; family Idiomarinaceae; genus Pseudidiomarina; species Pseudidiomarina marina. Next base: position 2,193,689 of record NZ_CP085233.1, read on the forward strand.
CAACCCTGTTCACGGAGCAACCAAGCGCTTAACGCTAGCTGATGAACGAAACGATGGCTCTCAGAAACAATACAACGCTGAGCAACTCAAACGCATATTCTCTAGTGGCATCTTTACTGATAATCACCGACCTAAGACTGGCGTTTACGGTGAAGCCGTCTATTGGTTGCCGTTACTCGCCTACTACACTGGCGCTCGGGTAGAGGAACTAGCTCAGCTTTACGTTCGTGACATCAAACATGAAAACAGTATTGCTTACATTCATATCATCGCTGATAGCTCAGACAAGAGCGTGAAGAACAAATCTAGCGTTCGCAGAGTGCCGCTTCACGCCCATCTGTTAGAGCTTGGTTTCTTGGGTTATGTCGCTCAACAAGCGAATGATGGTCGAGTATTCCCGAAACTCAAGCAAGGTAGCGACGGACGCTTCTCAGGTCGAGTCTCAAAATGGCTTGGTGAATACTTCCGAGAAGAACTCAAGTTAGGTAGCAACGCTAAACCAATGCATGGCTTTCGGCATTCATTCAAGACCATCGCTCGTGACGTTGGCATTCCGAAAGAAATCAGCGACAGAATTACAGGTCATAGCTCAGGTGATGTAGCGGATACTTACGGTGAGTATTCATTAGAGCTGATGAGTAGAGAGTTGAACAAGATTCCAAAGCTGGCGCTTTGAATCAACAACACAACCGCAACCATCGTTTCCAATGAAGACGGAATGTTCGACCTTAATGATATTTGGCGCATATTCGTTTCTGACAAAGAAAACAAACGTCCTAGCGAGTGGCGACGTAAACTCAGAACTCATTTGAACCATACCGCAAATTTGCAGTTCGGTCATACTCGTGACCAATTAACTCGCTGTGCATATTTGTATACCGAGTCAATGGCGTAACAAGGTACGTGACCATTTGGAAGAAACTGCAAATATGCAGGTTGTTAATGGCGGTCAAAAAGGTAAGTAAGCACTTTGACGAGACTGCAAATATGCAGGTTCGTAGAATCGACTCTCAGAAAGACGGTGGTTGGCAAACCTTAGCAACACTAGAAGCACTCTACGCATACGCCATGTGGGTAGACGTTAAGTTCTACATGGTGGTTGTTGAAGCATTCGCAGCGTTAACTCGTGGTGACACTGAGGAAGCTAAGCGTATCGCTAATCAGTGCGTATCTGTTCGCAATAAACTGCGAGAGCATCACGACGCATGTTCGGGCTGTCGCTAGGCACAGATTACAGGTAGAAAACCGAAGCGTTGCTCGTATTCGCTATGAATTATCTCAGCCAGAGTATCAGCTTTGCTCGCACCAGCTAGAAAGCTATCGTGAATGGGTATCACTGGAATCCCCTGTTCAGCGGCTTTTAGCTGTATCCCCCTCGCCAGTTCACTATCTAAGTATTGCAGTTGCTTCCAACTCGACGAATACAAGAACTCAGCGATTGGCTTGTGGGCTTGCCTAAAGCTCTCTATGGCTTGCTTTGCTTCATTTGAGGTAAACCCTAAACTTTGACGAATAGCGCCAGCGGCAGACTTCTCTGAGTCAGCATTAAGCGCAATTAACGCCACTTTCTTGGCTGTCTCTCGGTCATATCCGTCAATGTCATAACCATCGGCTGGCGCTGGCTTCCCCAGATAGTTGTAGAGCATACGAACGTGCATGCTTTTGATGTCTTGTTCAGTCGTTGGCTCACCATTAATGATGATAGTCGAGCGCTCAGTCTTGCTTAGACACTGAGCATTCCCGTAATACCGACCACCGATACTGAATGAACCTTTGAATGAGCGTTTGAAGCGGACATTACGAGAGCCTAGCGCCACATATTGGTCACTTAGAAACGCTTTACCAGTGTCGATATGGATGCGTTCAGCAGGACGATAAGCCCACGTTACTGACTCTCTCAGTTCATTCAATAGCTCTAGCTCTGAGCGCATTAAGCGTGTCTCTTCGTTGTCTCGGTAGTCGATGAGTTCACCCTCGTCATCTTTAAGCACAATCGGCTCAACGCTATCGTGAAATGGTATCACCTCAGAGCTGGCGCTAAGTTCACTGAGAAGCTCTCTAGCGCTATTTGTTGGCAACCAAAGGGAGAGCAGTCCTTTCGTATGGTTCTTCCCTTTAAACCCTCGGTAAAGCGCCAAGAAGCCTCTATTAGCCAGATCTCTCAGTACCGATGCAAAGAGTACACGGCTAAAGTCGTTGTCTTTGTACCGCTTAATCTCTCGCTTGTACTTGCTCAGCGTAGAGCAGAGAAATCCAGTAGGCTCTTGGTATCTGTCGGTTTCACTCAGCGCATTAGCGATGTTCAATAAGGCTGACTGAAAGGCTTGCTTTGTACCACGCTTAGCTCTGTTGCTAATGCTTGGATACCACTCACTAAGCAGGTCATCTATTGCACTACCTGATAACCCTGAGCTGGTGTCTAGAGATACATCTCGAACAAACTCAGTGAAATCATGGTGTTCACATAATGTCTTTGACCATTCGTAGTTACGTTTTGAATGTGTAATTGACTGTTGAATCATGTAGTCCTCCGTAAGAGGACGCTAGGTAGGCTCAAGGTTTTCTAAACCATACCCTAATGACTTAAGGTCGTCTCTAAGATAGCTAAGTCACCCCCAGCGTCTGCTTGGTTAAATAACAACTAATGAAAGGAAGTCAGTGAGGTCTAGTGCTTGGTCAATGCTTGGCTAGTAGATGGTTGATGGTTACTAAGACAAGGCTAGTCATCTGTTTATAGACCAGTCGAAATCACTTAGTTTGATTATTAATCAATCAACCCAAGACAAGTTAACTGGTAACTAACAGACCGACTCTTAGCTCACCGTTACCTTGATTGTTATTGAGTAATTATCTACCAAGCCAATGACCAGAAAATCACTAGCCACTGACAAAGTATCGACAAGACCACCACAACTGCGGCAACTTTGTCATAGGGGTGGGAGTTACTTGATAACGCTAAAACAGGGGCTTAGCCTCCCCATAGGGATGTGATATAAAAATTAACTAATCCATAAATGATAGTTATATAGAGCCAACTAAAGCAGACTGAGAGACTAGCCCTCAGCCTGTTCTTCAAGTATCCGATAGACCGTCGCTCGACCAATCCCTAGCTTCTTGGCTATCTGCATCTTCTTAACGCCTTGCTGGCGAAGCTCAAGCACCTTGTCTCTATCGACAGACTTCTTACGCCCTTTGTAAACGCCACGTTGTTTAGCTTTCTCTATACCCTCTCGCTGGCGCTCTAAGATAATCGCTCGCTCAAACTCAGCGACAGATCCCATAACTGACAGAATGAGCTTCTGCATGGGGTTGTTCTCAGCACCACCAAAGGTCATGTTCTCTTTCTTGAATTGAACCTGAACACCTTTGTTATCGAAGAACCTGATTAAATCGAGTAAGTCCTCTAGGTTACGAGCCATTCGGTCAATGCTATGCACATGAACGATGTCACCCTCTCGGACATGAGCCTTTAGCTGTTCTAGTTGTGGACGCTCGGTAGTAGAGCCTGAGCATTTATCAGTGAACACTCGGTCTAACTGAATACCGTCAAGCTGTCGGTCGGTCTTTTGGTCAACTGTTGATACTCGGATGTAACCAATGTTTTGCATGTCTGTATAACCTCAACTGTCTCTTTTAAGTCTAGACCGCTAAAGTTATACTGCCTCAAAATATAAAAATCAACTCTATTGATACACTTTTTGTGTCTCATACGAGTGTATCGCTACTCTATACCTAAAAAAGATAAATCTGTGGTTGTTAAGCTGGCATGCAAAAAATATCAATTAGAGTTACAGTGAAATAGTTTAACCTTCGACTGGAGCAGAGTTTTGTCGTCAATACTAATTAATAACTTCCCGAAGAAATTAAATTTAATGAAGTCATGGAATGAGCAACGTCAAGAATGGATGAGTGACGCAAAAGCGTTCCTTGGATTTTACAGCTCACCTAGTGAATTTATTAACGGATACAACTCTGCCATACGTAAGCTGTTTTTGAGTCTTATTCTCCACAACACCGTCTATTTACGTCACCAAGATTACTTGGACTGCATCGAGCTGATAGGTGGGGAGAATATGCTAGATTTGCTAAAAGATGATGCCATAAGAGTGGTTTATGATGTTCATGACTATACGTTTAGTAATCGTGACAATGACAACTGGCAATTAGAAACGATGATTCGACTTGCTCCACTCAAAGATATCTATAAAGACGAATCATCAATCTGCCATGAAAATAAAAAGATTCAAGGAGAGCTTAGGACGCTCACAGAGAGATATCGTTTATTTTTCGATGTAAATCCAAAAGATGGAACAACTGATAAATACTCGAGTTTAATTGTCAGAGAGGCATCAATGGATGTTGAACAGGAAGCCTATGCTCTGAAATTTGGTTTCCGACCAAATGCCCAATTCTCACTTGAAAAAGCGTTAAATGGCCTGAGAATATGTGATGTTCTAACTGGGTATGCCATGCAAAAAGAGCTAGGTGTAGAGACAGTAATTCAAGACGCTTTTGCACGAGATTATATAGAGCAAAAAATTTTACTAACCGGCCAAAAAGACCAATCAGTAGAGTGTTTCGAAACGATTCTTTCAAATAAAGGTGTTCCAGATATATATGAACTCCTGAAAGGTGGAATAATTGATTTTCAAGACGTGCTCAAAATTCGAAACAGCCGACAAGCAGAACTGTTTAGGCAGTGGATAAAACAAAAGGACTATGACGAGAGAGAGGTCATGATTGAGTTACTAAAACCGTGCAGGTCGAACATACAATCAAGACTCGTTTCTTTTATAGTTCCAACTAGTTTGGGGCTCATTAACCCAGCACTCGGGGTAATTGCCGCAGCTGGAGAGTCATTTTTGTTAAATATGATAGCCGACCATTGGAACCCAAAATTATTTTTGGACGAGTCACTTGCCTCATTTTTAAATGAAAAAATTAAACAGCAGGAGAAATGATTAGCTCAAAGATATGACCTCCTCCCTCTATGGGGGGGACTTGGAAATTTAACAAGTCGAGTTAGCTTACAAATTTTTTTAGAAAAATGTTCGGGCGTCGAAATAATCAACTATTACATAAAGATAGATATAGACTAGTAGATATTAGAGTGTTCTAGAGAGAATTTTGCGTGGTTTATTAGCTGATATTTCGGGCTTTACCTTTAAACCAAACCAATAGGGTTGTAACACGTTATAAGGACTTTCGATTATTGCTTAGAGTTCAGCTCTGAAAGAAATATGTATTATTCAATGTTTCATTATTACCAGAAGCCGATTTTCAGGCTAACTATAGGCATACAACCACTCGACCAATTCAATTTATAGGGATTTTATATTGAACAACGTACAAAATATATTAATTGCGGCGACGCTCGCCGAGCAATTTGCCAAAGAGAACAACCTCGCAAGCTATTTCAGGGGCAAGCAGAAGTTATTCATACCCAGAATTGCTCACCCTGAGGGTGGTGAAATATACATTGGTGATAAATCATACGAGGCACTAACTCCCTTGATTAAGCTCGCTTATCAGCAAGATAACAATCTTAAGAGGGTTACATTTAATGAAGTTCGCCACCTTGCATTAGGGTTGTTCGGTGATTTTTTATTTGGACGTATACAAGGGTTAGAAACGGACGAAAAATTTTTAAAAAAGTTAAATGAGCGAATAATGGAAACTCTCAAGTCATTTCAAGTCGTAGTTCCTTGTAACATAGGCTACCCAACAGATAAGGAACACGAAATAAACTTCGGCTCTGCCAAACTAATTAACGTGATGAAACTTGAACGCTTACTCAATAGTGAGTGGAAACATTTAGATGACCAAGTGATAGAAAAATACTGGATTGAAACTGAAAATCACTACAGAAAATTCTTTTGGTTTTTAGTCATCGATACTCCTCCGGTATCTTCACTTGAGATTGCGAGAAAAATTGCAAAGACAACAGCGTACCACGCTATCAATCTGCTCCATTTGTTCTTGCCTCAAATTTATTCAAATAAATGGGAGGTTGGGTTTCATTTGAATCCCACCCCACAAGCCTACTCGATATTTAGCGAATCTCGAAAATTGAATTATTATATTGAACAAAGCTTTACTGGTGGAAATGCCGGAATCGACCCCAGTTTTTGGGATGACGTTCAAAACGGCGAAATGCGCGAATACATTGAGATCCAGTCAATATGCATTGATTCATTTTTGAATCTTCGCAAACCACCACCAGCAGTAAGTAGGTTACTTGATGCCACATACTGGATTGGTGATGCTATTCGTGAGACGAGTGCGCCCACACGAATAATTAAATATGTAATGGGCCTAGAACGCCTTGTATTTTTCAAGAAAGAACGTTCTTGCAAGAAAAAGATTTTTGCAAACCGCATCACACTATTATTGATACAAATAGGTTTTATATCTCGGGCTGAAGCAGGTCAAATGCATCTAGCATGTAAAGACTTGTACAGGATAAGAAGTGAAATCAGCCACGGGGCGTCTTCCCCGTTTGAAGAAACGTTGAATTTGTCGATTAACAAGGTTCATGATATTGCTAGGTTCTCTGTGATGTCCTACATGCGATTGGTAAAAGACCTGACAGAGGAAAATAATACAGATACCCTTTTAAAGAATTGGTTTAAAAGATTTGTTCCTGAGCTGAATTTTGATGATGGTGATTGAAATTATGGCAAAAATATTTGAAAGTTGGATATCCTGTTTCATAGTCGTTATTGGACTTGTTGCTCTCGGTGCTTTGTTTGGATATGACCTTGCACAGTTCCAAGGGGTTAGCAATATCATCACGGCGATAGGTACGCTAATGCTTGGCTTTGCCGCTTTTCTTGCGTTTCCTATTTGGACACAACAGCAACGAAGTCGATTTCAAGCAAGTATTTCAGCCGAGTGCTATGCAAAACTCTCGTTGATTACCTACAAACTTAATACTGATATTCCCAACTTCCGAGCCGCTCAATTTATAAGCGACAATAGTCACTCTACTAACATCCCATCTGAAAAAGCTTTAGCAAAACAAGAGATTATAAAAGATATCGAAGAACTTTTAATGGTACTAAAGGATTTCATAGTACCTCGCTCGACTATCTTAGGTTCGGATTTTTACGACAAGGTGGAAGCATTTACGTTTGAGTTAGACCGCTTAACTTCGGGCACCCAACTTCAGAAAATAACCAGCCAAAACTTAGAGGATGTGATTCAGCAACTAGATAGCCTCCTGTGTTTTCTAAGGCGCAAATCAATGTTTGAAATATGACCATACAATTGAGAATATAGAGGTTTATGCATTTAATTCGGTACAGAAAAGTGGTACAGTAGCAAAAGAATATAGGCTTCAGGAAGTCAATAAATTCAATAGGTTATAAGATTTCAGGCTGTATCGAGGGTTCGAATCCCTCTCTCTCCGCCAGATACAAGAGAACCGCCGTTAGGCGGTTTTTTTGTATCTGATGGAGAGTGCGGACTTGATGAGAACTCTCAGGGTTCGACCAAACGGCAGGATTGCCGTTTGGCACAGCCGTTAGGCGGTTTTTTCATATTTGAAGCTCATCACGTTCGTAATTGAACATACGATTAAAGCTATTTAACGACCTTATATAGTGGAATATCTAGATTTATCTTTTTGTTTTTAAATAGATAAATAATTTTTAGTAATCTTAAAAATTTACTTTCCTCTCGTTATTCTCTCCCCTGCCCACTTGCGTTGCCTGAATATCTCCGTAACTTGATGTGTTACGAATGCTCAACTAAAATAAACAAGGAGGTTTATTTGATTGATAACTTTCGATCAAAAGCGTTGGAGGCGTTTTTCTGTGAAAATATTGTGGAAGGCTTACCTTTTACTGAACCCACATTATCTGAAATTTTGGAGATTTTAATTGATTTAAACTCAGACAAATTTCACATAGAAGATTTCACGAAACTTTGGACTGTCTATCAATATCACGGCGTAAATAATGTTGTATTAACCGTCAACGGTGTTGAATCTTGCGGTGCTATCACTTTCGAGTATAGAGGTAACATTGTTATCCATGTCGATTATTTTTCAGAGGGATAAGTTATGCAGCTATTACCAAGTACAGAGCATGCAATCAAACATCCGGGGCAAGTACTGAATGATCGGTTCCTGAAGCGTTTTGGTATTTCAATAACCGAAGCTGCGGCTAAGTTATATATGAAACGTGAACAATTATCGCGCTTCATTAATGGGCACACTGGGGTGTCGGTTGAACTTGCTCTTAAGTTAGAGGTTGCAACTGGTGTTTCCGCCGAGTACTGGCTAACGCGTCAAGCTCAGTACGATATTCAGCAATCATCTCAATCCATCACGAAAGTCAAAGCTGAGCCATTTTGTCAGGAGGTGTTGGCTCGGTAGTAGGTCTGTTATCTGCGATCACGGACATTGCTCATTCCATGCACACTCCATATAGTGAAGCGATACCTCACGAAAAACTGGAGTGTCTAATTATGAAGTCTCTTTTTCAGAAATCGAAAGTGGCGGCGGCGAGCTGCCTTTTTGCGCTTAGTTGCGCCTCTGCGAGCATGAGTGCCATTGCCGCTGACCGTATAACCGGTCATCACTTTGCCACCCGCTCAGAAGCCATGGCTCCACATGCAATGGCAGCGACCAGCCAACCGCTCGCAACTCAAGTTGCACTCGATATTATGCAAGCAGGCGGTAATGCTATTGACGCCGCTATTGCAGCAAATGCGCTTCTCGGACTTGTTGAGCCAACGGGCAACGGTATTGGCGGTGATTTATATGCAATAGTGTGGGACGCAGAAGGCAAGCGCCTGCACGGTCTGAATGCGTCTGGTCGTTCGCCGAAGTCGCTTACCTTAGATTACTTTTTAGAGAACGGGTATGAGTCTATTCCTGCACGCGGGGTTCTGCCGCTCTCTGTACCTGGTGCAGTTGATGGCTGGTTTGAACTGCATAAAAAATTCGGCAAATTGCCAATGGAACAAGTATTAGCACCGGCTATTCAATACGCTGAAAACGGTTTCCCAGTTACTGAAGTGATTGCCTACTATTTTGAGCGCAACGCCGACGTACTAAAAAATCAACCGGGCTTTGCCGATGTGTTCATGAAGAATGGCCTCCCCCCGCAAAAAGGCAAAATGTTCAAAAACCCTGACCTTGCCACTACCTACAAACTCATTGCAAAAGAAGGTCGCGATGCGTTTTATAAAGGCAAAATCGCCAAAACCATCGATGCCTTTGTGAAAAAGCATGGTGGTTTTTTAAGTTACGACGATCTTGCGAGCCATACATCAACATGGATAAATCCTGTTTCGACCAACTATCGTGGCTACGATTTGTGGGAATTACCGCCGAATACACAAGGCATCGCAGCTCAACAAATCCTGAATATTCTAGAAAACTACGACTTGGCTAGCATGGGTTTTGATAGCCCTGAATATGTTCACTTATTTGTTGAAGCAAAAAAATTGGCATTTGAAGACCGCGCAAAATATTACTCTGACCCAGATTTTAACGAAGTACCGGTGCAAGGCTTACTCGACAAAGATTACGCCAAACAGCGTGCGAAGCTCATTGACATGAATCGCGCTGGCAAATCGTTTGAACCGGGCAATCCGCCAACCGAAGGCGATACCATTTACCTCACCACTGCAGATGCAGATGGCAACATGGTCTCGCTCATTCAAAGCAACTATCGTGGCATGGGCTCGGGAATCACGCCAACAGGGCTTGGCTTTGTGATTCAAAACCGTGGCGAATTATTTGCGCTTGATAAAAATCATCGTAACGTTTTTGAGCCAGGCAAGCGTCCGTTTCATACCATCATCCCCGCCTTCGTCACTAAAGATGGTAAGCCAGTTATGAGTTATGGCGTAATGGGGGGTGCAACGCAGCCGCAAATGCATGCACAAATTCTCATCAATATGATTGATTTTGGCATGAACCTACAAGAAGCTGGTGATGCGCCGCGAATTCTTCATACCGGCTCGAGCCAGCCTACGGGTGAGGTCATGACCGATGGCGGTGCCGTTAGTTTAGAGAATGGTTTCTCCGATTACACCCGCCGCGAACTCATCAAAATGGGGCATACATTGCAAGAAGCTGTGGGACCGTATGGCGGCTATCAAGCCATTTGGCGTAATCATGAAGAAGGCGTATATTACGGTGCATCAGAAAGCCGTAAAGACGGTCATGCGGCAGGTTATTAAAACTAAAGGAATAAATCATGGAGTTAGTCCTCACGGCGTTACTGGCGAGTACAATCACTGGTGGTTTAACAGCTGTGGGGGCGCTGCCAATATTAATTGGAAAAAAGCCGTCTGAGAGATTTAACGATACCCTACTAGGTTTTGCGGCAGGCGTGATGCTCGCCGCTTCTTTTTTCTCACTGATTGTCCCATCAATTGATATTTCGACCGATATTTATGGTCCTGGTCCATGGCCGGCCGCGATAGCTGTTATCGGTATCTTACTTGGTGCTTTTGCCATCGCGCTATTTGATCGGATGGTGCCGCACGAACACTTTATCAGTGGCGTCGAGGGGCCGAACAGCGACAAAATTGCCGGCGTATGGTTATTTATATTTGCTATTGCGATTCATAATTTTCCTGAAGGCTTAGCTGTAGGCGTCGCTTATGGAAGCGGTCAGCAGGAAACAGCTTTTTCATTAGCACTGGGTATCGGGTTGCAAAATCTACCAGAAGGGCTAGCCGTTGCCGTTGGCTTGGTAGCAGTTGGTTACAGTCATATCAAAGCCTTTTTAGTTGCCGGATTAACCGGGCTTATTGAGCCTCTCGGGGGCCTGTTTGGTGGCGTTTTCGTGAATCTATCTGAGCTGTTGTTACCTTGGGGATTGGTATTTGCTGCCGGTGCTATGCTGTTTGTGATTAGTCATGAGATCATTCCTGAAACGCACCGACACGGTCATCACAGCCGCGCTACTGCAGGGCTCATGGTTGGATTAGTCGTCATGCTATTTTTGGACGTTTGGTTAGGAGCTGTTTAAACATGCCCAAGGTACTTTTGTTAGGTTATGGTGATATCGCCCAGCGCACAGCACCTTTGTTACTGGAATCTGGCTGGGAAGTCGTTGGGGCATGTCGCACACCGGAAGCGAAACCTGTTATAAATGGCGTTGAGCTCGTCGCTGCCGACGCCAATAGTGAACACGACTTAAACCAATTACTGTCGCGTCAATTTGATGCAATCGTAATTACTCTTACACCATCCAATTACAGTCGAGATGGTTACCACCAGGCTTATGTTGTGCCATGCCGACATCTACAGCATTTGCTACATCAACTTACTACCGCGCCTCGAGTTATTTATATTTCGAGTACCGGAGTGTACGGCCAACGCGATGGCGAGTGGGTTGACGAAACGAGCCCAACGTTACCAGATTCCGATAGTGGCGAAATGCTATTGCAAGCGGAACAGGTGATTCTTGGCAGCCCAGCAAAAGTTTCGGTATTACGTTGTTCGGGTATTTATGGTCCGGGTCGCGAGCGTCTGAAGCAGCAAATAAAAGACGGTACTGCTGTGATCACCCCAGCATGGACAAATCGCATTCATAGCGACGATGTCGCTGGATTTATTACCTATTTACTCGAGCATCCTGAGCAACAAGAAGAAATCTACGTCGTTAGCGACAACGAGCCACTCTTGCAAGAACAAGCCTATGCGCGCATCGCACAGCAACTTGGCGTTTCCATTGACGGGTTAAAGCGCACGAATGAAGTCGGGCCTCGCGGCAGCAAACGGCTCAGCAATGCTAAGATGCGTGCTACCGGCTATCAACTGCGCCACCCGCATCTCTAATCGCGTTGTTCGTTATTGGTTATTCGTTGTTCGTTATTCGTTATTGGTTATTCGAAAAAGCTACAAACCAAAACTAACGCTCAGTCAGGTAATCCATGATGCCGAGTGCGGCGGCTCGGCCTTGGGCTATGGCGGTAACCACTAAATCGGCACCGCGTACCATATCGCCACCAGAAAATATTTTCGGATTACTGGTTTGTAGTGGGTAACGACTTGATTCGTCGGCAATTACCGTGCCCCACTCCGACAGTTCAACACCTTCATCTTGCAGCCACTGCGGTGGGTTGGGTTGATAACCGAAAGCAATCACAACTGCATCTGCAGGCATCACAAACTCAGAATCGGGTACCGGTTGTGGTCGACGTCGTCCATTACTATCAGGCGACCCCAGCTCGGTACGAATCATTCGCACACCCACCACCTGATTTTCTTTGGTTTCAATTGCAATCGGTTGCAAATTAAACTCGAACTGAACGCCCTCTTCCCGAGCATTTTGTACTTCACGACGCGAGCCCGGCATGTTGCCTTCGTCACGTCGATAAGCACAAACCACCGATTCAGCTTGCTGGCGTATCGCCGTTCTCACGCAATCCATACCAGTATCACCACCGCCTAGAACCACAACCCTTTTGCCTTCAAGATTTATCAGCGGATACGCGGGCATCTGTTGATTCATTAATGTCTGAGTATTGCCAATCAAGTACGCCAACGCATGGTGCACACCTTTGGCATCTAAGCCTTGGAGTTTGCCGTCAAGCGCTTGGTAGGTTCCTAATGCCACAAATACTGCATCATACTTCTGTACAAGATCTGCAAATAGCACATCGCGACCAACTTCCACGCCTAACTTAAATTGAATGCCCATATCGGTGAATATCTCACGACGGCGTTCAAGTACCGATTTTTCCAGTTTAAAAGGCGGAATGCCGTACGTCAGCAAACCACCAATTTCTGGATATTTATCGTAAACAGCAGGCGTAATACCATGGCGAATCAAAACATCTGCACATGCTAATCCTGCAGGTCCCGCGCCAACCACCGCGACTTTGAAATCGGTCGCTTCAACATGGGAAAGATCGGGTCGCCACCCTTGCGCAAATGCGGTATCGGTAATGTATTTCTCAATGCTGCCGATAGTCACCGCACCGTAGTCATCATTGAGCGTACAAGCGCCCTCACATAGCCTATCTTGCGGACACACGCGACCGCATACTTCGGGCAAACTGTTCGTTTCATGACAAAGCTCTGCGGCCTCAAAAATGCGACCTTGCTGCACCAGCTCCAGCCACTGCGGAATATAATTGTGCACCGGACACTTCCATTCACAGTATGGGTTGCCGCAATCTAAGCAACGATCAGACTGGCCTTGCGCTTGTAGCTCCGACATCGGTTCGTAAATTTCGACAAACTCAATTTGGCGCTCCCGCAACGCTTTTTTGGGAGGATCGATACGCTGTACATCAAGAAATTGATAGATGTTCTTGCTCATTACATCACCTCCACGCGCAGTTCAGCGGTTGATCGCGCGCGATGACCGACCAAATCAGCCAACTGCACCGCCTTTGGCTTCACCAATACAAACTGCGAAAATGTCGTTTGCCCCTGTGCTAGTAACTGATGCGCTCGCTCACTGCCGGTGTGCTCATAGTGTTCATGAATAAGACCGCGTAAAAGCTCTTGTAATCGCGCATCTTCAACCGTACAAAGCTCAATGAGCTCAGCGTTAATTCGTTTACTCAAGCTACCGTCGGAATCTTGAACAAAAGCAAATCCGCCAGTCATCCCTGCGCCAAAATTGATACCCGTGTTACCAAGCACCACAACAATACCGCCTGTCATATATTCGCAAGCGTGGTCGCCCACTCCCTCAACGACAGCTGTTGCCCCAGAATTGCGCACAGCAAATCGTTCACCAGCACAACCAGCAGCAAATACTTTGCCGCCTGTTGCCCCATACAAACAGGTGTTACCCATGATGATTGGATTATCGTTACGGTAGTTGGCTGACGCCGGAAAACGTAAAACAATTCGCCCACCCGCCATACCTTTGCCAACGTAATCGTTGGCATCCCCGATGAGCTCAAGACGCAACCCGCCAGCATTCCATGCACCAAAGCTTTGACCTGCCGAGCCTTGAAACTGCAGGGCAATTGGATGCGGCGCCATACCTTGGTTGCCGTATTTTTTCGCAATGGCACCAGCTAAATTTGCCCCCACGGCACGATCATAATTGCGAATTTTAAACTGCCATGTACCGCCTAATCGCTGTTCGATAGCATCATGCGTGACCGCCATTAACTCTCGATTTAACTCGCCAGAGTCATGCGGAATATTTGCTTCGGTGCAATAGCGTGGTAGCCCATTATCAGTGGCTGCAGCCTCAAGTAATTTCGATAAATCTAACTGCTCTTGCATTCGCGTTACACCGGCAACACGGGTCAGCAGATCGACTCGCCCGATGAGATCGGTGAGCTGTGTCACGCCAAGTTGTGCGAGCCAAAACTGTACTTCTTCGGCGACAAATTCAAAATACTTAGCAACCCGCTCTGGCAAGCCTGTAAAGTGCTCACGGCGCAATGCTTCGTCTTGCGTTGCGACACCTGTTGCACAGTTATTTAGGTGACAGATGCGCAGGTACTTACACCCCAAAGCAATCATTGGTGCCGTACCAAAACCAAAGCTCTCAGCACCTAAAATAGTCGCTTTGATCACATCTAACCCTGTCTTTAAGCCACCATCCACTTGAACACGCACTTTATGGCGCAGATTATTGCTCACCAGCGCTTCGTGAACTTCTGCTAACCCTAGTTCCCACGGAGAACCAGCGTGTTTTACGGAAGTTAGCGGGCTAGCACCGGTACCGCCGTCATAGCCCGATACGGTAATTAAGTCGGCATAAGCTTTTGCAACACCAGTCGCGATGGTGCCGATTCCCGGCGATGATACGAGCTTTACAGAAACCAAAGCCTTTGGGTTTACTTGTTTTAGATCGAAAATCAATTGCGCTAAATCTTCTATCGAATAGATATCATGATGCGGCGGCGGAGAAATTAATGTCGTGCCGGCCACGGCATAGCGTAGCTTCGCTATTTCAGCCGTGACCTTCTCACCAGGAAGCTGCCCGCCTTCTCCGGGTTTTGCGCCCTGAGCTATTTTTATTTGTAGTACGTCGGCGTTTACCAAGTAGTGCGGCGTCACCCCAAACCGACCCGAAGCAACTTGCTTAATTCGCGAATTCTTATCCGTACCAAAACGCCGTGCGTCTTCGCCCCCTTCACCAGAATTAGAGTGTCCGCCAATCAGGTTCATCCCTTGCGCTAACGCTTCGTGCGCCTCGGGGCTTAATGCGCCGATTGACATGGCCGCCGTATCAAAACGATGGAATAGTTCAGTTACAGCCTCCACCTCAGAAATATCTAGCGGCTTGGCGACGGCTGTGGGTACCAAAAGGTCCCGAATAAAGCTAATTGGACGCTGATTAACATGATCGGCAAATTGTTGGTAGGCATTTGCATCGCCTCGATTAACAGCTTGCTGCAAACTCATCACCACGTCAGGGTTGTAAGCATGGTACTCACCACCGTGCACGTACTTCAGCAGGCCTCCGGCAGTGATCTTATGATGGCTAGACCATGCTTTTGAATATATCTTCTGAATTTGTGTCTCAAGATCTGCGAAGGTGGCGCCGCCAATGCGAGCGGGTGCATGCGCAAAACAACGCTCACGAACTTCAGCAGCTAAACCAACAATCTCAAACAAACACGCACCGCGGTAACTGGCAACCGTAGCGATGCCCATTTTGGACATGATCTTCAAAAGCCCTTTATTGATCCCTTCACGATAGTTTTGCAGTGCATCGCGAACTGGTAGGTCGATATCGCCTCGCTCGACCAGTTGTTCAATCGATTCATACGCTAAAAATGGGTATACCGCGGTAGCGCCAAGTCCAATTAACACGGCCATTTGATGCGCATCGCGAACCGCACCAGTTTCAACAATAATATTCGAATCACAACGCAGACTTTCACGAACTAATGCTTGTTGTACTGCTCCCACCGCCAGTGCCGCCGGAATCAGATGATGATTTTTGTTGAGGGTTCGGTCACTCAAAACAACCAACACCACAGCCTCATCGCGTACTAGCCTCACGGCTTCCGTCGTTAACTTGACGAGCGCCTGTTGCAAGTTATCGGAATGCGCATCGTAGCCTAGATTTAAAACGGCTAATTTATAATGTTCACTTGGCAACTCCCGTAACTGCTTGAGGTCGGTATACATTAATACCGGTGACTCAATCACAACGCGCTCCGCATACCCTGACGTCTCATTAAAGACATTTTGCTCGCGACCAATACAAGTCGCGAGACTCATGACATGTCGTTCACGAATTGGATCGATCGGCGGGTTCGTCACTTGCGCAAATTGCTGGCGGAAATAATCAAAAACATCGCGCGGTTGTTGCGAAAGAACAGCGATTGGCGTGTCATCGCCCATCGAGCCAGTTGCCTCATGACCATCTTCCGCCAGCACGGCCAGCACTTGCAGTAATTCTTCGCGGCTATACATATGTAACTTGTGATAAATAGCCATCGTTGCGTCGTCAAATAGGCGCTGACCAAGATGTTCCGCAGCACACTCGCGAAACGGCGTAAGATGGCGGATATGCTGATTCAACCAATCGCGATAAGGATGTCGCTGCTGCAAATCGTCGTCAATTTCACCACTGCGCCAAATACGCCCGGTATAGGTATCAATGGCCACCATTTCACCAGGCCCGAGCCGTCCTTTCTCGACCACGTCTTCGTCTTTGTAATCCCAAATTCCAACCTCTGATGCGATAGTAACTAAACCATCATTCGTGGCAATCATGCGGGCGGGGCGCAATCCGTTTCTATCTAAGCTACAGGCAACTTGCCGTCCATTACTCATGACGATTCCGGCTGGACCATCCCATGGCTCCATATGCATTGAATTAAATTCATAAAAAGCGCGCAACGGGTCAGACATCGTCGCATTACCCTGCCAGGCTGGAGGAATTAAAAGCCGTAGTGCACGAAACAAATCCATGCCTCCGGCTAAAAGTAATTCAAGCATATTATCCAACGCCGATGAATCCGAGCCATCACTGTTTACAAACGGAGCTGCTTGTTGCAAATCGGGTAATAACGGCGAATGGAATTTGTACTGTCGCGCCAAGGCCCACTGGCGATTGCCTCGAATGGCATTTATCTCGCCATTGTGTGCAAGAAAGCGAAAGGGTTGAGCTAAGCGCCACTGTGGCTGAGTATTAGTTGAAAATCGTTGGTGAAATACGCAATGGCTCGTTGTTAACGTTGGATCAGCTAAATCAAGGTAGAAATTGGCAAGATCTTTCGCCAGCATCAGACCTTTGTAAACGATAACCAAGCAAGAAAGTGAACACACATAGAAACTCGAGTCGTTAGCCAACAATTGCTCGGTTCTGCGCCGAGCCATGTATAACCGTCGCTCTAAATCTTTTTTACGCCAACCAGGCGGGGCACTGACAATCACCTGTTGAATACTTGGTTGCGTTGTCCGCGCTATCGAGCCAAGTACGTCGGCGTTTGTAGGTACTTCACGCCAACCTTCCACACTGAGCGTTTCGCGTCGCAATTCCGCTTCTAGAGTTTGCTTCTGAGTTTTTTGAGTTTCTGGGGCCGTACTTAAGAACACCATGCCAACGGCAAATTTCTTACTCAGGTGCCAATTCTGCTTCGTCGCATAATCACGAAAGAATTGTTGGGGTAACTGGAGGAGTAATCCGCAGCCATCGCCGGTTTTGCCATCAGCATTAATACCACCGCGATGCTGCATGTTTGCTAACCCGGTAATCGCCTTGGTAATAATGGCGTGACTGGATTGCCCATCAACTTGAGCAATCAGTCCGAATCCACAGTTGTCGCGTACGTCGTCATGTGAATAGAGCGCCATTTATACAACCTCATGCAAAAAGTGAATAATCCACCTTAAGCATGAAGTTAATTTGACGCAAATATAATCACTATAAAGTACGGTGATTGGAGTTGGCGCTAACCTTTAAACTGAAGCATGCGATTTAATGGTTTCAAAGCTCGTTCAGCCAATGTTTCATCAACATGAATCTCGTGCTTTGCACCACCGTTTTCAAGCGCTTCTGCAATTGCTACAAGACCGTTCATGGCCATCCACGGGCAATGAGCACAGCTGCGACAAGTCGCACCGTTACCAGCAGTAGGCGCTTCAATGAAATGTTTATTCGGCGACAACTGCTGCATCTTATAGAAAATGCCACGGTCAGTTGCCACAATAAAGGTATCATTTGGCAACTCTTGGCTTGCTTTAATGAGCTGCGATGTTGAACCTACGGCATCAGCCATTTCGACGACGGACTGTGGCGACTCTGGATGTACCAAAATTGCCGCATCTGGATAAACACGCTTCAGGTCTTCGAGAGCTTTCGTTTTAAACTCATCGTGAACTATACAAGCGCCCTGCCACATGTTCATGTCAGCGCCTGTTTGCTTCTCAATGTAGGCCCCTAAATGTTTATCAGGTCCCCATAAAATCTTTTCGCCATTCGCATCAAGATGGTCAACAACCTCAAGCGCAATACTTGAAGTGACAACCCAGTCTGCCCGTGCTTTAACGGCTGCCGAGGTGTTCGCGTAGACCACCACAGTACGATCAGGGTGTTCATCGCAGAACCGCGAGAACTCCTCAATAGGACAGCCTATATCCAACGAGCAAGTCGCCTCTAGCGTTGGCATCAGCACGCGCTTATGCGGAGTAAGAATCTTGGCGGTTTCGCCCATGAACTTCACCCCAGCAACAATCAGCGTGTCTGCTTCATGCTTCGCACCAAATCTCGCCATTTCAAGCGAATCAGCTACACAACCGCCAGTTTCCTCAGCGAGAGCCTGAATTTCCGGATCGGTGTAATAATGCGCAACCAATACCGCATTCTTTTCACGTAATAATTGTTTAATACGTGCGGTGTATTCTGCTTTTTCAGCGTCTGATAGCGCTTTGGGTTTAGGCGGGAATGGATAATCTAAGCTATCAATTACCCGTGCTTGAATTTCTGCCGTAATGCTCATGGTACCACTTCAATGCCTTAAAAAAGTTTGACGATTATAAATCAAATTGGGGCGCGAAGGGAAAAAATAAAGTGGTGGGTTGTGCAGGATTCGAACCTGCGACCAATTGATTAAAAGTCAACTGCTCTACCAACTGAGCTAACAACCCATAATAAAACTTTGAAGGAGGTGAGAGTGATTGGTGGGTTGTGCAGGATTCGAACCTGCGACCAATTGATTAAAAGTCAACTGCTCTACCAACTGAGCTAACAACCCATCACTTTCGCGTTACACACTTATCAGTGGCAACGGCGGCATAGTTTACTTAAAAAGCCGCTCGTTGCAACTGTAAATTGAAGGAATCGGGTGCGTTTGCTCAATTTGCGAACATTTACCCGAATTTTCTACAGGAATTTTACAAATTATCGAGGCGTTTACGTGCTAAGCCAGCTTCCGTCGAATCAGCATATTCGCTAATCACCTGATTATATAACTCGCGCGCTTTCGCTTTATCATCTTGCTGCTGCGCAATAATGCCCAGTTTCAAAAGACAATCACCACGCTTATTACTATCTGGGAAGTCACTAACAACAGTCGCAAAATGACCTTTCGCTTGGTCGTATTTGCTTTCAGCAAATAACAACTGACCTAACCAATAGTGCGCGTTTGGCACGTACGTAGAATTCGGATATTTTTCGATAAATGATTCAAAGGCTGGCACTGCAGCATCATATCGTTTATCGCGAAGAACCAATTGAATGGCTTGTTCGTAAGCTTCGTTTTCTGATAGATCTGCTGAGTAATTCGTTGAGCTACTCGTATCAACCGCTGTTGTATTCACTTGCGCCGGTTGTGATTGAGCTGCTGGCTGTGACGCTAAACGTCGATCGATTTCTTGATAGATTTCACGTTGACGCTGCAGAATCTGCTCAATTTGATATGCGTGTTCTTCCGTTTTACCACGAAGTTCAGCAACCTCATCTTGCAACTGAGACATTTGGTCTAACAGTGCCATCTGCGCTGCATTACGCGCATCCATAACACGTTCGAGTTGATTAAGACGTTCTTCTAACGATCCACTGCCTAACTTAGAAACCGGTGCCTGCGCATGCAGGACACCGGGAATCAGAAAGGCCAATACTAAGATTACTTTTTGCATTGGCTCAACCAGAGTTACTTAGTAAACGAGTACACCGCGGCGGTTTTTCGCGTAGGCGTCATTGTTTGAAGCGTTGATTAACGGCTTCTCTTCACCGTAAGAAACGGTCGTGATCTGGCTAGAGCTTACGCCCAAGTTCTGCAAGTATTGTGCAACAGCTTTCGCACGACGCTCGCCCAACGCGATGTTGTACTCAGGTGTACCACGCTCGTCACAGTGACCTTCAACAGTTACTGTTACGTTCGGGTTTTCAACCAAGAAGTCAGCGTGCGCTGCTAATACTTGTGCATACTCAGATGAAATACGTGAATCATCGAATGCGAAGAAAACCATGTTTTCTTGACGCAATTCAGCAACTTTTTCAGCGCGAATTTCTTCAGGAGTTTTTTCACGCTCTACAGCGCCAACATCAACACCTGATTGATCTTGTTGCTGCTCTTGCTGCTGGTTAGTTTGCTGGTCAACAGCGTCCTCAGCACCTTGGTTAGAGCTACATGCTGCAAGAGTCAGCATAGGTACTGCAATGAACAGACTTTTTAAGGCTTTGTTTGCGTTCATGTCCGCGTTCCTTTCTTTCATGTAAGTGATTGAACTTGCTTTAAAACATTCGTACTAACGTAAAAACGGTGACCACGACGGTGATTTTACTTCACCTTCTCGCGCAGGTAAACGCGCTTTAAATCGTCCGTCTACCGATACCAGCGCCAGTACTTGCTGGTTATTATGGGTGGTGCTGTAAATCACCATACTACCATTCGGTGCCAAGCTTGGCGACTCATCCAAAGCTGTCTGCGTTAAAACCTGCATCGTACCATTTGGATAGTCCTGACGTGCAATGTGATAGTTACCTTGTGTCCGGTTAACCATAATCACTTGCTTACCATCTGGCGAATACGTTCCGCCCAAGTTTTGTTCGCCCTCAAAGGTTAATCGGCGAACCTGGCCTGAACTTAAATTTACGCTATAAAGTTGTGGTCTGCCACCCCTTTCTGACGTAAAAATCAGCGAGTTACCGTCTGGCGACCAAGCTGGCTCAGTATCAATCGCGTGATGATTCGTAATTCGACGTAAACGCTTTGTCGCGATATCCATCACGTAAAGTTCTGGGTTGCCATCTTTCGATAGCACCATAGCTAAGCTTTTGCCATCCGGCGAAAACACTGGACTACTATTAATGCCAGGGAACTGTGTCATCCGTTCTCGACTACGAGTATAGATGTCCTGAATGAAAATCTCAGGTTTTTTGTTCTCAAAGCTGACATACGCCAGTTTATTTCCATCTGGCGACCAAGACGGTGACATCAACGGTTCAGGGCTACGTAGCAGCACCCGCTCGTTATAACCATCGTAGTCCGCCACCACAAGCTCATACGGCTTATCTAACTCATGGTTAACAGTAACATACGCTATACGGGTCATAAACGCACCGCGTTGACCGGTTAAGGTTTCGTAAAAGATATCTGAAATACGATGGGAATACTGGCGGAATTGATCACCTGAAATAACACTCGAGCGTGCATCCAGTATATGATCTTCTGATGTCACCAATTGACCGTTACGAAGAACTTGAGTACCGCTGGTAATTTGCCCTCGCAAAATATCAACAATCTCGAACGAGACGGTATAGCGATCCATCGAATGTGGCTCAATCGTGCCTACCAGTACAGCCTCGACGCCTAAACCTGCCCACGCCGTATAATCGATTTCAGCGGAGCTTGATGGCCGCTGCGGCATACCATTTACCGGAATTGGATTAAATTTACCACTGCGCATTAAATCGGCAGCTACAACTTCCGTAAGCCCCTCCGGCTTCGGACCATTCCCCAACCATTTAAACGGTACGACAGCAATAGGACGCGCCGAATCGATACCGCCAGTAATGACAATTTCAAGTGAGGCTTTGGCCGGCTGGCTAGAAATCAGCAAACTAGCCGCGGTTACAACACAAATGAGCAGTTTCTTCATCATAAGCTTCTTCATTTAATCCGCGATAAATGGGAACGTAATATTTTTCATTTCTTCGTACACGTCTGGGTCATTTGACATCGGTAGTGTACCAATTTTCAAGATGGCGCGTCGGGCCGATTCGCACACAGCGCGGTCACCCTCACCTTCACTTACTGAAGTAACAAAACCACTTCGCGATAGGGTGATATTTAAGCGGCATTCTTTACCGCGCATCGAATCATCGACAATCCAGTTACGTTGAACCGTATTCCTGATCAGCGCTGAATATCGATCAACCTCACTTTGAACTTGCTGGCGTCGAGCCGCCGCACGCTCTTGAGCTTCTCGCGCTAATTCTTCTTGCAACTGTCGCTCTCGCTCGGCACGTTCACGCGCTTCTTGCTCACGACGTTTACGCTCTTCTTCAGCTTTGCGCGCCTCTTCTTCTTTGCGTTGACGTTCCGCTTCAGCCTTGGCCGCCGCTTCTTCCTCACGCTTACGCCGTTCGGCGGCAGCCGCAGCCGCTTTTTCAGCCTCTTCACGCTCTTTCTTCGCTGCCGCTTTTTCCTGCTCTAAGCGACGCCGTTCATCTTCTTGTTGCTTTTGCAACTCACGTAACCGCTGTTGCTCTGCTTCGCGTGCTTTGCGAGCCTCAGCTGCCTTGCGTTCAAGTTCAGCCTGGCGTCGTTGCTCGGCTTGCTCCGCTTGACGCTCACGCTCACGAATTTCATTTACACGCTTCTCAACTGCCGCTTGGTCAACAGTCACAGCTTGTACAATTTCTTGATTATCAGGTTGTGGCGCGTTAGGAGCTGATAGCTCTACTTGTAGCGGCTTATCAAATGGCATCTGGAAATGCATGCCGAAGATCATCAAACCGACAACCGCAACATGCACTAACAGCGACAGTACCAAAGGCACTGTCCAATCACTAGGCCATGACCAACTCTTCTTTGCCACTACTGATCACCTGCTGAGTTATCTGTCATCAAACCAACCTGCGGTACGCCAGCTCGCTGCAACAGCACCATTAACTGGACAACCTGATTGTATTGTACCGAACCATCGCCTTTCACAACCACGGGACGATCAGGACTTACCTGAAGCTCAGCCTGTACAGCAACCGCCAAATCAACCACATCCATAGCGGCATTGGGGTCGTTATTGGTGCTCAAATAGTAATTACCATCCTTATCTACTGACGCAACAATTGGCGGCTTACTCTCAGGGTCGAGCGGCTCTGCTGATGCTTTCGGCAAATCCACTTTCACACCTTGCGTAATCAATGGTGCCGTCACCATAAAGATAATCAGTAGAACCAACATGACATCAATGTATGGCACCACATTGATTTCCGACACCTGCTTCCGGCGCCGACGCGTTACCGTCATCATGCCGCAGCACCTGCTTTTGATTGCGAACCTTGGCGCTGCAATATCGCCATTAATTCGTCCATAAAGTTGACGTATTGGTTATCTACTTTTTCCACACGATATGTAAATCGGTTGTACGCAATAACTGCTGGAATTGCCGCAAACAAGCCCATCGCTGTTGCAATCAGTGCTTCAGCGATACCTGGTGCAACCATAGCAAGTGTTGCTTGCTGCACCGCTCCTAAGCCAATAAACGCATTCATGATACCCCAAACCGTGCCAAATAGGCCGACGTAAGGGCTAATTGAGCCGATTGTCGCTAGAAACGACAAATTGCTCTCTAAACGATCGAGTTCGCGTGAGTGAACCACGCGCATTGCACGGTATGACGCATCCAACATCTGCTGTTGGCTTAACGTTTCGTTCTTGCGTAAACGGGCAAATTCTTTAAAGCCGGCGTGAAAAATCTTTTCCATTCCTGAGGCGTTTTGTGCGCGCGCCGAAACTTCCTGAAATAAACGAGCCAAATCAACACCGGACCAGAACCGGTCTTCAAAACTTAACGCTTGTTGCGTTGCTGTTTTAATAATTTTCGCACGTTGAAAAATCATCATCCAACCAACCACCGAGAACGCTAACAACAACAGCATTACCAGCTGGACAACAATACTAGCTTCCAAAATCAGCGCAGTTATCGACAATTCAGTTTGCACGTTTTAACACCTCAAATATTTCTGCTGGCATCGGCACCGCTTTCACCGACTCACCAGATTCTCCTAAATTGACACAAGCAGCTTTAATTTGCGCCTGACATAAAACCGATCGATTGGCATGCAACACTTGCTGCGTAAATACCACCGACGCCTTTCCGAGGCGTTCGACCACAACCGTTACTATCAGTTCATCATTAAATCTTGCCGGCTGCAGTAAATCCATCTGCACCTGGCGCACGACGAAACCAATTCGATGCGACAGCCACGTATCCTGTTCAATCCCTAAAGAGCGTAACCATTCTGTCCGCGCCCGCTCAAGGAATTTGAGATAGTTCGCATAATAAACGATACCGCCAGCATCTGTATCTTCGTAATAGACCCGAATCGGCCATTCAAATGTTAACTTGTTCAATTTTACACCAGACATTTTTTTATCTTAACGATCTGACCAATTTTTACAAAACCCTTAATATTCGAGCCCTATTTTGGTCTGACCAATTTATGTTAGCGCATTTTTTAACCACCAAAACCAGAGTCGCATTAGTAAAAATAATGTGAAACACAATTTTTCTCGTTTGAAAGGTGGTCAGTCCTCCGTATAATGCGCGTCAGATATCAGATACGAAGAGACCGGTTGTCACTTCTTCCTGTTATTGTTCCCTGGATTTAACTTCCTTGTTGTTCTGTATTTTGCCCGCTCCATGAGCGGGCTTTTTTTTGCCTAAATTCAAATGCGATATTAGCTATTGGATATTAGATATTAGATAAACCACAAATACCCGATACTTCAGCGCTAATATCCAATAGCTAATATCCAATAGCTAATATCTAATATCGTCTTAGTCTTTCCCTAAGCCGAAGTGGGCGTAGGCGTGTGGCGTCGCTATTCTTCCCCGCGGAGTTCGCTGCAAAAACCCCTGCTGAATTAAATAAGGCTCCAACACATCTTCAATCGTGTCTTTCTCTTCGCCAATCGCTGCCGCCAAATTATCTAACCCGACTGGCCCGCCCATAAACTTCTCGATAATTGCCAATAGCAACTTGCGGTCCATGTAATCGAATCCCGCCTCGTCAACATCGACCATCGCAAGTGCAGCTGCCGCTGTTGGTTGATCAATATGACCGCTATTCTTTACCTCGGCAAAATCACGCACACGTCGTAGCAAACGATTTGCAATACGCGGCGTACCACGCGAGCGGCGCGCTATCTCTAGCGCTCCATCAGCTTCTAAATCCAAGTTCAAGAATTTAGCTGAGCGACGAATAATCGTGGTTAACTCTTCCACGTTATAAAACTCAAGCCGCTGGACAATGCCAAACCGGTCACGCAACGGCGACGTTAAAGCGCCAGCTCGCGTTGTCGCTCCCACCAACGTAAACGGTGGAAGATCGAGTTTAATCGAACGAGCCGCAGGGCCTTCACCAATCATAATATCGAGCTGATAATCTTCCATCGCCGGATACAAGATTTCTTCAACCACCGGACTCAACCGGTGAATTTCATCAATGAACAGCACATCATGCTCTTCAAGGTTGGTTAACAATGCCGCAAGGTCGCCCGCTTTTTCTAGCACTGGCCCTGAAGTTTGCCGGATATTTACGTTCAATTCATTGGCAACAATGTTCGCTAGGGTTGTTTTGCCAAGCCCTGGCGGCCCGAAAATCAAGACGTGATCGAGCGCCTCAGAACGCTGCTTAGCGGCCTGAATAAAAATTTCCATTTGCTCAACCACATGCTTCTGGCCGGTGTAATCAGCAAGATGCTTAGGACGAATAGCGCGATCAATCACTTCATCTTCGCTGCTCGCCTGCGGTTGATTTATGCGGTCTGGCTCAATCATTGTTAACACCCCGTAGCCCGGCGTTTCACGCCGGGTAGCGCAACGCGCTGTTATTGCCCGTCGTTACACTTTATAACGCCGGGTAGCGCAACGCGCTGTTATTCTCCCAAATTACTACCAATCTCTATATTTTCGGACATCTTGGTACGCTGAATAGAACACCGCGGAAGCCCTGATATTCACGGCGCTGCGCGCCACCCGGCGTGAAACGCCGGGCTACATATTCTTCAGCGCGAAGCGGATGAGGGCTTCGCTTGGTGCTTCGGGTTCAGCTTTGAGTGCAGCCGCGACAGCTTTCTCAGCTTGGGCTGGCTTGTAGCCAAGCGCCAGCAATGCACTCAGCGCGTCGTCGCGCCGCGAGCTACCGCTAATCGTTGGATTCATCTCACCAATGTCAATTGGTGCAGCATCGGTTGCAGGTGTTGCCGTACCCCAATTTTTTAATCGGTCGCGCATTTCAACAACTAAGCGTTCCGCTGTTTTGCGGCCTACACCCGGAAGTTTAACCAACGTGGAGACATCATCGTGTGTTACAGCATGAACAAACTGATGCGCCGTCATACCAGACATAATAGTAAGGGCTAACTTCGGGCCGACACCTTGCGCTTTAATCAGTTGCCGAAATAGCATGCGTTCCGCAAACGTATTAAACCCATAAAGCAGTTGTGCATCTTCACGTACCACAAAGTGTGTGATGATTTTTACTTGCTCGCCAATATCTGGAAGTTCATACAAACAAGTCATCGGCATCTGAACTTCATAGCCAACGCCGTGTACATCAATGAGAATTTCAGGTGGTTGCTTAGCGATTAACGTTCCTGTTAATTGACCAATCACGCGCGTCCCCTTGTTGTTTTTAGTATGAGTTGTGTGCGTGTATGCGCATGGCACAACGCAACAGCTAACGCGTCGGCGGCATCAGCTTGCGGCTTATGCTGCAGTTTCAGCATCGCCATGACCATGTGCTGCACTTGCGTCTTGTCAGCAGCACCCGTGCCTACCACCGCCTGTTTCACCAAACGCGCAGCATATTCTGCCACTGGCAAACCAGCACCGGCTGCAGCGACAATCGCAGCACCTCGAGCCTGACCTAACTTTAGCGCAGAATCAGGGTTGCGTGCCATAAACACTTGCTCAATAGCGAATTCAGTCGGTTGAAACTGCGCAATAAGCTCAACAATACCATCATGGATAACTTTGAGCTTATCGGCAAGAGTTGGTTCGGCTTCGCCTTTAAGGCTGCGCATCACATTGATGCAGCCGCTGCCTAAATAGGTAATTTGATTGCCTGATTGGCGAATCACACCATAGCCGGTAAGGCGTGAACCTGGGTCAATTCCCAGAATTATGGCCATGATTCGCTCCTATCAGTAAGGTATTTTATTCACTGTCCTTCAAGGTAACAGCAACGTTGAGTTCTGCCAATGCCTCTGGGTTGGCAACGCCTGGTGCGTCAGTCAATACACACGCCGCGGTTGTTGTTTTCGGGAATGCAATTACTTCGCGAATAGAACTTGCGCCCACCATTAGCATCACTAAACGATCAAGACCAAAGGCCAAGCCCGCATGTGGCGGCGTGCCGTACTTCAAGGCTTCAAGCAAGAAACCAAACTTCTCTTGCGCTTCGTCTTTGCCAATACCCAAAATTTCAAACGCCGCTTGCTGCATTTCGTTATTGTGAATACGAACTGAACCGCCGCCAACTTCTACGCCGTTAAGCACCATATCGTATGCATTCGATAGAGCTGCTTCTGGGTTCGCCTTCAACTCATCAGGAGTCACGCCAACAGGTGCCGTGAACGGATGATGAATTGCGTGTAAACGGCCTTCGTGTTCTTCGAACATAGGGAAGTCAACTACCCATAGAGGGCGCCATTCATCGCTAACAAGCTCAAAATCATTACCCACTTTCAAGCGCAATGCACCTAAGGCTTCAGCAACCACAGTCGCTTTATCGGCGCCAAAGAAAATAATATCGCCGTTAGCCGCTTCAGTACGGGTTAGGATGCCTTCAAGTGCCGCATCTGGAATAAACTTAAGTACCGGCGACTGAATTCCGTCGCGGCCCGCAGTCAAATCGTTCACTTTCATCCACGCTAGGCCTTTCGCGCCATAGATACCAACAAAGTTGGTATATTCATCAATGTTCTTGCGTGAAATTGCTTCCGCTTTGCCTGGCACTTTCAGCGCAGCGACGCGCCCTTTCGGATCATTCGCTGGGCCGGCAAATACTTTAAACTCAACATCTTTGAGCAAGTCAGCCACGTCAATTAACTCAAGTGGATTTCGCAAGTCAGGCTTATCGCTACCGAAACGACGCATCGCTTCGTGCCACGTCATCCGCGGGAAATCACCCAAATCAACATCAAGCATTTCTAAGAACAGCTTGCGTACCATCTGTTCTGTTACCGCCATCACTTGGTCAGACGACATAAACGATGTTTCAATATCAATCTGGGTAAATTCTGGTTGGCGATCTGCCCGTAAATCTTCGTCACGGAAACACTTCACAATTTGGTAGTAACGATCAAAACCAGACATCATCAGCAACTGCTTAAACAACTGCGGCGACTGTGGCAATGCGAAGAACTTCCCTTTGTGTGTGCGGCTTGGCACCAAGTAATCACGCGCACCTTCAGGCGTTGCTCGAGTCAGCATTGGTGTTTCAATGTCTAAAAAACCATGGTCATCTAAGAAACGACGAACCGCGCTGGTTACTTTGGCTCGGAACTGTAAGTTGTGGTTCATGTTTGGACGACGTAAGTCCAAATAGCGGAAGCGCAAGCGCTGCTCTTCACTTACCTGCTGATTAAAATCAATTGGCAGTGGCTCGGCACGGCTAATAATTTCAAGCTCAGTCGCCATCACCTCAACCGCACCGGTCGCCATAGTTTTGTTAACCTGGCTTTCAGGACGCGCACGCACGGTGCCCACTAAACGAATACAGAACTCTTGACGTAGCTTGTTTGCAGTCTCGAAAAGCGCCTGTTGGTCAGGATCAAACACTACCTGCACCAAACCAGTTCGGTCGCGCATATCAATAAAAATCAAACCACCTAAATCACGGCGTTTATTCACCCAACCGCACAAAGTTACGGATTGGTCTACAAGACTCGTTTCAAGCTGTCCACAGTAATGGCTACGCATGGGATCATCCCTACCACAAATTAAGAATTTACAAAGCTGCACATTATAACGGACTTACACTGAATGTCAGTAACTGTCGGCGCAATTTAATAATGAGAACAACCATGGTGCTACTGTTTCGGGCTACGTTACGTTAAAATACATCGAGTGTCTGTCAGCCAAAGATTATTGAGACGTATGACGAAGAAAGATTCGATATTCGCAGAGCCATTGCCGCAAGTCAGCGATTTTGTGTTTGATCACACCGTGGTGGAAGTATTCCCCGACATGATCAACCGCTCAGTACCTGGCTACCAAAGCATTTTGCAAGGCATTGGCCAGCTCACCAAACGTTTCGCACAATCTGACTCTAATCTCTATGATTTAGGCTGCTCGTTAGGCGCTGCGACTTTAGCCATGCGCCAAAACTGCCAGCACCTTAGCGGCATTCAGGTTATCGGTATCGACAATTCCGAAGCCATGGTTGAGCGTTGCAAGCTTCACTTGCAAGGCTATCGTAGCGACGTGCCTGTGAATGTGCGTTGCGAAGACATCCAGCAGTCTGACATTAAAAGTGCTTCCGTGGTGACCATGAACTTCACCTTGCAGTTCGTGCCGCCAGAGCAGCGCTACGACTTACTGAAAAAAATATACGACGGCCTAAAACCGGGCGGCGTGCTGTTGTTGAGCGAAAAATTCCGCAGTGCCGATGAGCAAATGAACGAGCTGCTTGTAGATATTCACCACGAATTCAAACGCGCCAACGGCTACAGTGAACTCGAAATTGCCCAGAAACGCGCAGCCATCGAGAACGTCATGCGCATCGACACACTTGAGGCGCACCATCAACGCCTGCACGAAATTGGCTTTAATCACACCCAAGTGTGGTTCCAATGCTACAATTTCGCGGCACTACTAGCCGTTAAATAGCTAGCCGTTAAATAACTTGCCGAGAATTAACCGGAGAAATGATGAATTTGTTCGCCCAAGATCTTATCTCTGTTGCCCAGTCACCTTTGCAGCATTGGCTTACAACCTTGCCAGCGCAGTTAGAAACATGGCAAAAAGAACAACAGCACGGCGAATTACCCAAGTGGCTTCGTTGCGTTGCGCAACTACCTAAAATCGAACCGCAACACGTTTCTCTTGCTGATACGATTACCGTAGCGAACGAGAATATTAGTGAAGGCGAGCAAAACCGTATTCGCGGCCTCATGATGCAACTCACACCGTGGCGCAAAGGACCGTTCGACCTGCACGGCGTGCACATCGACACCGAATGGCGTTCAGATTTTAAATGGCAGCGCGTGTTGCCCCATTTAAGCAATAACGGCGACCTCAGCGGCCGCCAAGTACTTGATATCGGTTGTGGCAGTGGCTATCACCTGTGGCGCATGCTTGAAGCCGGCGCCGATCAAGTTTGGGGCATCGACCCAGGCCAGTTGTTTATGGCACAGTTTATGGCCATTCGGCACTTCATGCCTGCCGAACTTGCCGCACGAGCCCACTGGTTTCCACTCGGTGTCGAAGATCTTCCTGAACTCCGTGCGTTTGACACCGTCTTCAGCATGGGCGTCTTATACCACCGTCGTTCGCCAATTGATTTCCTGACACAACTTCGTGCCCAATTAAAAACGGGCGGCGAACTTGTACTCGAAACATTGGTGGTTGAAGGCGACGAACATACCGTTTTAGTGCCAGGCGAAACCTACGCCAAAATGCGCAACGTTTGGTTTATCCCAAGCACCAAAGCCCTATTACACTGGATGAGCCGAGTCGGCTTCAAAAACGCGCGCGTGGTCGACGAATCCATCACCAGCCTCGAAGAACAACGCGCCACCGAATGGATGCAAGGTCAATCACTCGCCGACTTCCTCGATCCCAACGACCGCAGCCGCACCATCGAAGGCTACCCCGCCCCACGCCGCGCCGTCATCATCGCCAACCCGTAGCCCGGCGTTTTACGCCGGGTGATGCGTAGCATCGTGAATGCCCGAGCTTACGCCGATGGTCATAGGCATGGCCATAGTCATAAGCATGGCCATAGTCATAAGCATGGCCATAGTCATAAGCATGGCCATAGTCATAAGCATGGGCATGGTCATAAGCATGGCCATAGTCATAAGCATGGGCATGGTCATAAGCATGGGCATGGTCATAAGCATGGCCATAGCCATAGTCATAGGCATGGCCATAGTCATAGGCATGGTCATAGGCATGGCCATAGTCATAGGCATAGGCATGCCACCCTATTTTATTTTCAGTGTTCAGTTGCATCAAAAATGGAGCATTTTAGCCCCCTCGTTTTGCTCTCTTTTTGATGCAACTGAACACTTATTTTTTATTGGCATATACCCACTCTTCTCTGCTTGTTAGTTCATTAATTGATACCTTGGATTATTATTCCGATAACGATATTTTTGAGTTATGGGCCTTGGGCTGTGCAAATTGACTGATGTTGCGGTTCTTTAGAGATAGGGAGCCATAATGGCATCGAATCTTCGTTGACGTTCATCCTTTTCGCGTTTAGATGGCGGCTCAGCCAGCGCTGCATCAAGGATTTCAATGAATTTCGGGGCTAAACCGAGTTCGACGAGTGCCGCTATTAAATATTCACTGCGTACACTATGACCACCTTCCATTCTTGAAATGGTTGCGCGACCACAATACAACCTCTCAGAAAAGGCTATCTGACTCATTCTATACTCACGTTCGGTACGTATAAATTTCGCTAGCTTACGGACAACTTCGTCTTGCAGTTCTTGTGGAGATTTCATTGGTTTGCTTCCAGAGTACAGAAAAGAGGAAGTATAGGCACTCACCAAACCGGCGGACTTTAATTAATTCATATCCACTTAGCTTTTTGGCTTATTGCTGACATATTCAGATGTAGGTGGGATAAGCTCCATCACGTCAAGGCTTCTAAGCATCAACGCGATGGGCTGTAAACGTCAAGGTATTAGCTTTGCTTGGCGAGCCAGGCTTTGAAGTCGGTGCCGAGGGCTGGGTGACGCATGGCGTGTTCAACGAAGGCTTGCGTGTAACCTAGCTTGTTGCCGCAATCATGGCTCTTGCCTTTCATGTAATAGGCATTAACCGGCTGTTGCTCGAGTAGCATTGCCATTGCATCAGTCAACTGAATTTCATTGCCAGCGCCCGGCGGTGTCTTCTCCAGTAGCGCCCACAAGGCGGCTGGGAATACGTAGCGACCAACCACAGCTAAATCCGATGGTGCTTCATCAACTGGCGGCTTTTCCACTAAACGTTTAATTGAAGCCTGCTCGCCCGGCGCTAGCTCCACGCCGTTGATGTCAGCAACGCCATATTGATTAACTAACTCAGCCGGCACTTTTTCGACCATAACCTGTGCTGCGCCAGAGGCGTTAAAGTTAGCGACCATTTCGGCCAAGTTATCTCGACTTAAATCACAGCTTGCTGAGTCGACCAATACGTCTGGCAGTACCACTGCAAATGGCTGGTCTTCAATCAATGGACGCGCACAAAGCACGGCATGGCCAAGACCTTTTGCAACGTCTTGGCGCACGGCCATCACGGTAACCTGAGGCGGGCAGATTGCCCGCACTTCAGCTAAAAGTTGATCTTTAGCCCGTTTTTCCAGCATATCCTCTAATTCATAGTTGGCGTCGAAGTGGTTTTCGATAGCGTTTTTGCTTGAGTGAGTCACCAAAATAATATCGGTTAGCCCAGCTGCAGCGCACTCTTCGACAATATACTGAATCAACGGCCGGTCAACCAACGGCAGCATTTCCTTTGGAATTGCTTTGGTTGCTGGCAGCATCCGCGTCCCCAGACCTGCCACCGGAATCACAACTTTTTTTACCATGTTCAACAAATCCTATTGTTTAATGTTTTATTGCTTTTCAGCTTTTGTGCCTAGGCCTTCGTGTTCGGCGACAGCTTCCAGCTCTTGATCAAGTCCTTCGGCCGTCGTTCTTGGCTCCACACGCTCTGCCCCATGCATCCAATTAACAAGCATGCCAGAGATAAACCAAAGAACCACAGCGAAAAATAGTAAACCTACCGCAACGCCACCAAATACCATTAATAAGCCTGCATAACCTGGGTCAAGGCCAATTGACGTTGCTACTTGAATCGAGAAGTCATACTCGCCTGCGTTTTCACTGAATGCACCAACCATGCCCGCAAGGTAGCTGGCAATTGCTGGCATCAAGAACCACACACCCATGACTAATGATGCTAAACGCAACGGAGCGAGTTTTGTCATCAGTGACAAACCAACTGGCGAAATACAAAGTTCACCCAAGGTGTGGAATAGATACGCGAGTATCAACCACATCATATTCGCTTGACCGGTTACTTGAATCTCAAATAAGCCCAAAATCAAGAATACGAAACCAATTGAGGTGAGTACCAAGCCTGCGAAAATCTTAATCGGCGCATCTGGGCTTTTATCTTTCTTGTGTAACCACACCCACAATACGGAGAAAATAGGTGCGAATAGCAGAATAAATAGCGGGTTCAGCGATTGAAAATATCCAGCTGGAATAATCGAATCACCAAAACTACGGTCAGTGTAACGATCAGCGTAAATATTCATCAAACCACCGGCTTGCTCAAACGCTAACCAGAACACCGTGACGAACACAAATAGGAACAAAATAACGCGAAGGCGATCATGCTCAACTTTTGATAGTGGCTTCTTCACACCACCGGCCGCATCACGGTCACGTTTTGCACCAGGAATTTTACCAATATCGCCTAAGAAACGCTGGAAGAATAAACCTTGAGTAATCACGGCTAGCGTCATACCAATACCAGCGGCAAAGTAACCCCAGCGCCAACCATAATCAGGGCTCTCACCCAACGTCGAGGTAACCAGTGGCGCAATAAACGCACCTAAGTTAATACCCATGTAGAAAATTGAGAACGCACTATCACGACGTGCATCACCTTGTTGATACAAATCACCAACAATGGTCGAAATGTTTGGTTTAAATAGGCCGTTACCAGCTATCAAAATACCTAAACCGATGTAGAACAGTTCAATGCTGTGCGGGGTCGCCGCAAACAAGGTGAACTGCGCTGCAGCCATCAAAATACCGCCGAGTAGAATCGAGCGGCGCTGTCCTAAATAGTTATCAGCTAACCAACCACCAATCAGTGGCGTAAAATAAACAAGACCGGTATACATACCATAAAGCGATAATGCATCCGCATCGCTCATGCCGAATCCTGGGTTTGCCGCTTCAGTTGCTGCAACCAAAGTAAGTACTAACAATGCGCGCATGCCGTAGTAAGAGAAACGCTCCCACATTTCGGCAGTAAAAAGCACATACAGGCCCTTCGGGTGACCCCAAAGTTCAGACTTCGCAGGCGCCTGGCTCATATAATATTCCTCAGTAAATGTAATTATAGTTATTCAAGTTATAACAGTGACGGGCTTTTATAACGCAGAAGCCTTGCATGGTGCAAGGCTTCGAGGCTTAAAACTGGTCGTAAAAATCGTCGTCCAGTTCCTCTTCTTCCGACTGTGCTGGCGGATTTCCATCGTAAACTTTGTCTTGCCAGCGCTGAAAATACGATTCTTTCACGAACGAATACGGATCCAAAGATTCTTCCAACATTGGCTCTAAGTCCATCAGTTGAATACGCGCTTCGAGACCTTTAATCATCCAACGCGCCACACTTGTCGGTCCACTCAAGTTATCTAGTGGGAAATACATGCCATCAACAACATCACCACCACGATCAACCACAACGGTTGGCCCAAGACCAGGTAGCATCAAGTAGGGACCATCAGCAACACCGTAGGATGCCAATACTTCGCCAAAACCCTCTTCGCGACGCTCGATACCCATCTCAGTAGCGACATCAAAAATACCAAGCACACCAACGGTGCTGTTAATCGTGAAACGCCAGAAACTCACACCAGCATCCACCACTTTGCCCTGTAGCGCATTATTGACCAACGACGATACTTCATCGAGATTCTCTACCGCGTTCGACAAACCTTTTCGCATCGGCTTTGGCACGTGGCTGTATGCTTTTGCAGCGGGGCGGATCACAGCATCATCAAGCTCTTCGTTGAAGTCCCACACTTCACGGTTTACTTGCTCGAACGGGTCTCGTTCGTCAGCCCAAGTATCGTCCTGTGGGGCGCTCGCGCAACCGCTTGCCAATAAGGCAACTGCAGCAATTGCTAAAAGTCTGTTCATAAAAACTCCCTTAAAACCAAAACCGTTATTAGCCGTTAGATATTAGATATTAGAAAACAACTAAAACAGCCGAGCTAATATCTAATATCTAACGGCTAATATCGTACTTGCGTTTACTTGATCACTAACCGCACGGTGGTGGTGGCTGGGTCGATGATCAGTGGCACCGCATCCAAATCACCCTCAGCCGCATCAATTTGTTCATCAGCTGATATACGAGCCATCACCTGCCATTGGTTCAATTGACTCAAGCGATAGTCCGGTAGCATCGCGTTAGCATCCGATAAGGTGACGGTAACCGGGAACTCGGAAACTGGCTGACGAACAACCGCTGCTGGCATGCCCGGGCCATCAGCTGCGCGTACGTAAACAAACAATGTTGCACCTTCGGGCACGTCAGCCATTCGTTCTTCACTAATATCGACCGTAACAGTCAGTTCCAATTCCGTTGCCTCGAGGCGTTCCCGTGCATCAGCAACAGCTGTTGCAACCGGCTGATAGCGTTCATCAGACTCAGGAATTTGTTGTAATAACAACTCCCATGCTGTGATGGCTTGCTCCCAATCACCACGCTGAAAAGCCACAAAGCCCAATAACGAAAGACCTTCTTGGTTGTTTGGCTCTTGCTCGAGTACGCGGCGTAGCATCGTCGCCGCTTCCGGCATCATCTCGTCGTCACCCGTTTGCAGTAATAACTGTGCATAACTTAGCAGTGTGCCGATACGGTTCGGTTCCATGCTCAATGACTTCTTATAAGCTTCAATGGCTTGCTCCAATTGACCCAGAGCAGTCATTGAGCGCGCATAAACCAACCAAGCGACAGCATCATTCGGTTCACCCGCTAAGCGCTGACGTAAACCCAGCGCAAAGGTCTCAAGTTCTTCGCGAGTCGTTTGCGCACTGTCGTTGGTGAGTACCTTTTTACCTAATTCAGGGAGCGCTTGTATGGCTTCATCGGCTTGACGTTGCAGCGTCCAGCTACCAAATAAGCTATAAAGTACGACAGTTAACACCACCACCAATACCGCTGGTAGCCAAATATTGCGACCAACTTGCTCATCATGCAACTGCTCTAACTCAGTATTTTCAGTAACAAAACGTTTATCTAATTCATTGTTAGCACGCTCAAATGCGTTTTGAGTGAGCAAACCGTCTTCGCGCTCTTGCACAAGTTCAAGTTTGCGTTGCTCATATAACTCGCGGTTGACGTCTAAGCGTGTGCGTTGCTGATCACGTTGGCGGCGTCCGGTTAGCAATAGAAATAAACCACCGGCCAATGCCACGGCTAAAATCAACGCAATGTGTACAATCATGATGATTTATCCTGTTTTGAAGCACGCAGCGCGGCTAATTGCGCTTGTTCTTGCTCACTTAACTCAACTTCTGCGTTATTGCGGGCTCGTACGCGCATCAAAATGACACCTGCGCCAACTAAAATCACAATAACTGGACCCAGCCATAACACAACGGTACTCACCTTAACCGGCGGTCGGTAGTAGGCAAAGTCGCCATAGCGCGCAACCATGTAATCAACCACTTCCTGCTTCGATGCGCCTTGCTGCACCATCATATAAGTTCGGTCACGCAAATCTTTGGCTAAGGGCGCATCAGAATCGCCTATCGTTTGATTTTGGCATTTCGGACAGCGCAGCTCATCGATAAGCTCGCGGAATAAGGCTTCTTTCTGCGGGTCATCGAATTTATAGGTTTCAAGGTTAACCGCATAAGCGACACTTAACGAACTAAGGGTCACGCTAAACGCGACTACGAGCATGGTGATTAAGTTTCTCATCATTGCTTCGCTCCCGCGCCTTGATAAGACTGCATTAATTCGTCGTATTGTGGTCCTAATATCGTATTCCAAACACGGTCGTTTACATCGCCCACATGACGATAGACAACTTCACCGGCCGAGTTAATCAAAAACGTTTCGGGTGCGCCATATACACCGAAATCAAGGGCAACCATGCCACGTTCGTCAAACAAATTGAGTTGATACGGATCACCTAAGGTGTTGAGCCAGTTGACGGCTTTCGCACGCGAGTCATCTTTGTAGTTCAAACCAACAATATAAACTCCTTCCGCTGCGAGCTTATTCAAATATTCATGCTCGGCGCGACACGTTGGGCACCAAGTTGCCCATACGTTCAATAACATCGGACGACCTTGCAGCACGGCTTCAGTATGCATTTTGCTCGTATCGTAGATATCAGGCACCGTAAACTGCGGCACCGGTTTTCCAACGAGTGCCGAGCTAAGTTCGGTTGGATCAGAAAACAAGCCGCGCAACAAAAATAGGGTTAACCATATAAATGCCAACAACGGCAGGGCCAAAATTACCCAACGTAATTTACTACGCTGTGCCATAGTTACCTCGCTGTTTTCGCTGTGACCGATAACGCTTGTCACTCATCGCTAATGCACCACCTAAAGCCATGATCACGGCGCCAAGCCAAATCCAGCGCACAAATGGTTTAATGTAGATGCGTACTGCCCACGCATTCGGATTTTCGTCATCTTGTAATGGCTCGCCCAATGCGACGTACACGTCACGTAAAAAGCCAGAGTCTAAACCGACTTCGGTCATGCTCATGCGCTGTACGGTATAGAACCGTTTTTCAGAGACTAACTCTGAAATTTTACGATCATCTTTATACACACTAAATTCAGCATGGTCTGTCGTGTAATTTGGTCCCTGCTGCTCGCTAAGTAAATCAAATTGAATACGATAATGTTCTACTTGTACCGATTCACCTGGTGCCAAGCGGACATCACGTTCAAC
This sequence comes from Pseudidiomarina marina, assembly GCF_044807045.1. Taxonomy (NCBI): domain Bacteria; kingdom Pseudomonadati; phylum Pseudomonadota; class Gammaproteobacteria; order Alteromonadales; family Idiomarinaceae; genus Pseudidiomarina; species Pseudidiomarina marina. The sequence continues at coordinate 2,231,709 of NZ_CP085233.1, forward strand.
TTCGTATTGGCTTACCGCCGCAATACCAACCAGTGTCACGGCAAAACCGAGGTGGCCAAGCACCATACCCCAGTGGCTACGCCCTAATTTAGTTAGACTAGCCAGCCCTTCACCACGTTGCTGTATACGCTGCTTCAACTCAGTAACCAGCGTCATCACAATCCACAACGCCATCACCAAACCTAACACCGTCATTGCCAGAACTTGATCGGCAAACACGTACGGCAGAGCGAAACCAAGCAATACAGCAAGAGCAAGTGCAAGGAACAAATCAGTCGCTAACGGCTTCAGTTCTTGGCGACGCCAACGCAATAGCGGCCCTAAGCCCATCAACAACACAAACGGCACAATCAGCCAAGTAAACATTTGATTAAAGAACGGCTCGCCAATCGATATTGAGCCCAGACCAAGTTCTTTGTGAACCAATGGCAACAACGTGCCAAGGAGCACAACTAAGGTTGCCGCCATTAATAAAATATTATTACCAAGCAACATCACTTCACGCGACACCGCTTCATATTTGGTTTGGCTGTTAACGGCGCCAGCGCGCAAGGCAAACAATAATAGCGAGCCACCAATAACAACGGCTAGCAAGCCGAGAATAAATAGACCACGAGCAGGATCTGTTGCAAACGCATGCACCGAGACAATCACACCAGAACGCACCAAGAAGGTACCAAGCAAGCTCAAACTGAAGGCGGAGATTGCTAAAAGCACGGTCCACGATTTAAACGCGCCCCGTTTTTCCGTAACAGCTAAAGAGTGAATCAATGCAGTACCAACCAGCCACGGCATAAAACTGGCGTTCTCAACCGGATCCCAGAACCACCAGCCGCCCCAGCCTAATTCGTAGTAAGCCCACCAACTGCCCAGCGCAATACCTAAGGTTAAGAAGCACCATGCTGCCGTCGCCCACGGCCGTGACCAACGCGCCCATGAAGCATCAAGCTTGCCACTAACGAGTGCTGCAATTGCGAAAGCAAAGGCAACCGAGAAGCCGACATAGCCCATGTATAACAGTGGCGGGTGGAAGATCATGCCTGGGTCTTGCAACAGCGGGTTTAAGTCACGCCCATCCACTGGAATCAGTGGTAACGCCCGATCGAACGGATTCGATACACTCAGCATGAACAAGTAAAAGCCGATGCTAATGAGCCCGAGCACCGCCAACACCCGCGCCATCATGGTTAATGGCATTCGCCGCGAAAACATAGCGACAGCCGCAATCCAGCCAGCCTGCATCAGCATCCACAACAAGAACGAGCCTTCATGTGAACCCCACACAGCAGTGATGCGATACACTAACGGCAACGCCGTATTTGAATTGTGTGCCACATAGGAAATGCTGAAGTCGTTAACAATAAAGCCATAGGTGAGCGCAGCGTAAGCTAACGCCGTGAATAAGAACTGACCATAGGCAAGAGGCCGAGCCAGCAACATCGCGCCGCTATGACCGCGCCAAGCGCCCCATAATGGATAAATCGCGAGTAAAACGGAGAACGCAAGCGCTAACGCCAGCGTTAATTGTCCAAATTCAGCAATCATTGGTTATTTCCAGAGCTGTCTTGTTGGTCAGAATCTTCTGCTTTTGAACCGGTGTAATCCGGCTGGTTCGGATTGACGTGTTTAATGCCCTTCATGGCTTCTGCCAATTCCGGAGGCATATACTCTTCGTCGTGCTTCGCTAATACTTCGGTTGCTTTTAGCACGGTTGGTTCAATCAAAACGCCCTGCGCGACAATACCCTGCCCCTCACGGAACAAGTCCGGCAAAATACCGGTGTAGAGTACGGTCACTTCAGGGCCGGTATCGGTTACCTGAAAACTTACTTCAAGTGTTTTCGGGTTGCGCTTCACCGAACCTTCAACAACCATGCCGCCAACTCGAATACGCTGCCCTACTTCTGGGCGAACCTTAGTAACACCCTTCCCTTCAATCATTTCTGACGGGGTATAAAACAGGTCAATGTTTTGCGTTAACGCATACAAAATCAAACTAATGGCTGCGGCTACGCCAACCACCAAAGATAAAACCCAAGCGAGGCGTTTTTTACGACGTGGAATCATTGGTCACCATACTCCTATGACGCTCTTGCTGTTTACGACGCGCGATACGTTGCTGTTGTTGCTGTTTTTTTACAGCCATTTGCGCTAATTTTTTGCGCGTTAGCAACCCGTGCACCACTAATATTGCGATAGCTAATATTGAAACCCCGAAGGCGAGCCATACATAAAACCCATAGCCACCCATCCAAATCACTTCTTGCCAACTATCAAACGCCATGGTTGGCCTCCACACCCAGTTTTTCCATTGCCCACGGACGGTGCAGCTCTTGCTTTAATATCTCATTACGCAACCGTTGTGTTATCAGCGCAGCGGTTAAGAACAAAAAGCCGGCGATGCTAATCAGTAACGGGATAAGCATTTCAGGTGGCATGGACGGTTTTTCGAATTTCGTAATCGTGGCTCCCTGATGCAATGAATTCCACCAATACACCGAAAAGTGAATAATCGGCACATTAATTACGCCAACTAAAGCCAATATTGCAGCTGCTTTAGCGCCAGTTCGTGCGTCATTGAAGGCATAGTAAAGCGCCAGCACACCGATATACAAAAACAATAAAATAAGTTGTGACGTTAAGCGCGCATCCCATTCCCACCAAGTGCCCCACATCGGTTTGCCCCAAACAGCCCCAGTAAACAATGCGACAAAAGTGAGCACCGCACCTACCGGCGCAATCGCGGCAATCGCCCATTCAGCCGTGCGAATTTGCCACACCAGAGCAATCAACGCCGCAATCGCCATTCCGGTATATGCCCCCATCGAGAACATGGCGCTTGGAACATGAATGAAAATGATGCGGTAGCTATCGCCTTGTTGATAATCAGGTGGTGCATAAAACAATCCCCACACCAACCCGACGGTTACAAAAACCAAGGCTAAACCGCTTAACCACGGCTGCCATAAGCCTAATAATCGATAGGTTGCTTCGCCTTTTGCGTACGGATGTAACCATTTCCACATATTAATTCACGCTCACTCGAATTGCTGCTGCGACGGCCAGAGGCGCCAACATTAACGTCAATAACATCAGTCCGGCTAATAGTAACACTTGCCCATAAGCAGATGTACCCACCAGCGTACTCTCAACGGCTGCCGCTGCAAATATCAACAAAGGGATAAACAATGGCAGCAATAACAAGCTTAATAAGGCGCCACCGCGCCCTAAACTCACTGTCAATGCGGCACCAACGGCTGTCATCGCACTCAACATTGGGGTACCTACTAAGAGAGTGAGCATCAACGTGCCCCAAGCTTCAAACGGCAGTTTAAGTAATAACGCACAAACCGGAGCGAGGATCACCAACGGCAAGCCACTGAGCAACCAGTGCACAACAACCTTGCCCAACGCCAACAACGGCAGCGGCGCTGGCGATAGAACCAGTTGCTCTAAATTGCCATCCAAAAAATCATCGCGAAATAAGCGCTCAGAACCGATTAACGATGACAACAACGCTGCCACCCAGATCACCCCAGTAGCAATACGCCCTAAAATATCAGGACCGGGCCCTACGGCTAACGGAAACAAGGTCACTACAATCACGACAAACAACAGCGGGTTGATAATATCGCTGCGTCGGCGCAACGCTACGGCTAAATCGCGCCGCATCACAGTTGTCATCAACTGCCAGGAGCTCGCCTTATTCATCGGTGAGCTCCTCGTCGTTATGTTCGATTCGAATTTTCTGTAATCGTTCACCCGACCACGTCAGCGGTTGATGTGATGTTAAAATAAGCGAACCACCATTTTCGAGATGCTGTTGAAAGCGCTGATGGAGTAACTCAATCCCGTACGTATCTAACGCGGTGAAAGGCTCATCAAGAATCCATAGTTTGGCTTGGCTGTACCAAAGACGTGCTAAGGCAATGCGTCGTTGCTGGCCAGCCGAAAGTTGCTGTGCAGAAATGTCTTCTAGCCCTAATAAGCCCACTGTCTCGAGTAACTGCCACGCATCAACATCAGTGGCGCCATCAAGTTGTGTCTGGAAATGAAGATTTTCTAAGGCGGTGAGCTCAGCTTTTACGGCCGGCTTATGCCCAATGAATAGGGTTTGACGTTGCCAGAGCTCAGGATCTCGATGTTGTGGTTCACCAAATAACCACACTTCACCTTCAAGTGGCTGTAATAATCCAGCGATGATTCGAAGTAAGGTCGACTTACCCGCACCGTTTGGCCCCTCAACATGGAGAATTTCACCGGCGCCGAGTTGCAGCGAGAGTGTGGAGAATAACGTGCGTCCCGCACGTACCGACGTGAGTTGTTTGGCTTCGATAACAACAGACATTGGAGTTGAGGCAACCTATCGGGTCAAAAAAAGTGACCCGATAGTACCACAGGTTTACAAGGCCATATAAGCCTTACCTATCAATTTTCGTCCATTCGTACGTTATGAACTTCGTTCGAACTTAAGTTTGAAATCGTCACACTCGATGGTGTGAAGGTAAATCCAGATTTACTGAAGTTAATTACGGTTGAGGTACCCGCCGGTATGCCATTACACGCATACGCACCAGTATCTGCATTCCCTTGTTTCGAGAAAGTACAGGTAACATCGACACCCGAGACGCTAACGTCACGATAGTGCGTGTTTTTACAGGCATCGCCATTGTACTGAAGACAGTAAATTTCACCGGTAACCGAGTATAACGGTGTTGTACCATCCGATGCGGTAACAGTGACATTGACGCTGCTGTTAAGTTCGCCATCTTCCAGCGGATGAATTGGTTTACTTCCGAGTACACTTGCATTACCAAGTGCCGCATTCATGGTGACTGTTGCAACACCACCATCGAGCGCACTTATACGTCCGCGACTGTAGGTACCGTAATAATTCTGTTCAGGATCAACGATCGTCTGAATAGGCTCATTCGTCACATCAGCAACCGCTGTGTTGGTGGTATCCCAGCCCCCCAACAATGTCAGGTTGACCTCATAAAATGGTACTTTAGCAATCCAGTCAGGTTCATTATTCAAAATCGATTGTCTAACTTCCTGCAAATGCGCATCAGTCATATCATCCAAATAAATACCGCGACCGATGAGCTGGTATGAGCCCGGTGTCACAGAAATATCACGACCACTTGGAGACGCCGGAAGATCATTGCCCATCACCAGCGCTTTCACCACATCTCGAACATACTGCGTATAGGTTTGTGCGCCAGTTTCGTTAATCAAAAAACTTGCCGAAGTCGCGGTTACGGCGTGGAACTGCCAGTCAGGATACATGGCATACCAGCCGTCAATGCGACGCATACGACATGATTCTTCGTAAACGTTATTAGAGCCTTGGTTTGCTTCAACCAAGTTGCCACTGGCGTCACGATAAAAATGGCGATGGTTGCCGTTCGTCTTACGGTTTGTGTCATGTTTAAACACAACCTGCTCTGCAACCATGGTCGAGTTATCATGGTGGTCACGACAACATTGCGTACATAGCTCAGGTTGGTTAGAAACAGCAGGGTTCACAACACCGGTCATTTTCTTGGTTTTTTGACCACCATTTGGATCTAAAACCAAGCGACCATCTTTCAGCATTAGCCGATGCGGCGTATTCGCGTTATCTTCAAACCCAGTAAACATGCACGAACAATTAATCGTGATAAAGTCTTCAACGCGTTGGGTTTGTGTGGCTTCATCATACGTTACGGTATCAAATCGCACGGTTAACTTGTCGCCGCGCTGCATCACTGTCGGTGTTGGGCGCGTGGTTTCTTTCACTTGGTACTGCGTCGCCGTCTCGTCTTCAGTCAATTTAACCGCGATTACCTCGGGTGCAGCCCCTGGGTTATAAGTGACACTCGGCTCATTACGCGGCGGTGGTGCGGTTACAGCCAGACCACCATCACGCATCGCAATGCGGCCAACCCAGCCTTCTAAAGTTAAGAGCTGGTCTTCCCCGCCCCGCATTTGCCAGGCCACCTCAATATTAACCGACTTTGCGTCCGGCGTTGGCGGTAATGGGTTCGGCAAATCAGGATCACCCGTGGTTCGCCATAAGCCATTAAAGTATTGCGGCGCAACCGTCCAACTAACCGCATACGTCTTGTCATCGAGAACGACACTGTCCGTGCCCGAATCAATATCCGCATAAATCTCAAAACGTAATTCTTCAAGACGCTGTTGCGCTATCTTCAAAGCAGCAGCATGTTCTGCAGCTCTTACTGAACTTTGCATGAACGTGCGTTGCAAGCTAACAAGACCCGTGACACCGATTGCAATAATTACCAGTGCAACCAGCACCTCAACAAAGGTAAATCCGCGCTTCTGCGCCGAACTCGCAAAATTAGAAATCACGCCAGCTTCCTCCTACTCGCAAAACTCGTTTGAAAGCATCATTACTGACTAAATTAGTGAGAATTTCTTCGTGGTAACGAACTAACAGTGTTCCATTTGATAAAGTTGGATCAAAGTTAGCCATAACAGCACCGTTAATGGTCGCTCCACCATTCAGTTTTAACTCATAATCAGCAAGGTTACCTGGCGTTCTAAATGCGAAAACCAAGCCATTGACTACCGTATTACCGTTAATCGACAAGTCGCCATCTTGAATTACCAACGCTACAGGATTTTCAGGGGAACCAATATCAACCGAAGGCGAGCAATTACCGATCACCCAAATTAAGCCGGTTGATGCAGGCCCAATTGAATCACAGCCATTCACAATCTGATTGGCAGAATCACGTAATTCTTCCCATTTCGGCTCGGGCACGCCAAACAAATACTCTAAGAGATCATCAGGGAAATTAGGGTCGTTATCTAAGATATCGACGCCGTGGTCGCCACGTTCACTGAACGGTTGCGACGAGCACATACCTTCACTGTATTCCTGCTGACCACACGTGGTTCCGCTACCGTTAATATCAACGTCACCTTCAGTCCAAATTGATAACGGTACACCATCACCACCACCGTTAGGGTTAGCTACCACCTCAAAGTTACCCGAAACGTTCATACTGCCTTTAATCGCAACCGGTGTATCTGGGGCCGAGCGTATCATCGGAAGCACCGCAACTTGCTGGCGCAAGGTTCGTGTCGCACGCGCATCGGCCGATGTGGCGGTTAATACCACGTCAACAATATCCACATCGCCGCGAATAGTATCGTCAAACCGCGTACTCGAAAGCGTTGCATTGTATTGAGCACCGCCAATAACACCGTCAATGGTGCGGTTAAGGTTTGATTTCTCCGCGTTCACTTCCATCACAATTTGCTCAATCGCCGCATCGGCCACCAAGGTCGCTTCTTGCATGCTGGCGTGATTGCGCGTAATACGCTGCTCTTGAACTTTAAAGCGCGCGGTATAAAGCGTCACCAAAATAATAATGGAGAGTAATAAAACCGTAATTGTGATTGTGGCAAAGCCCGATTGTTTAAAACGCATTGCGAAGCACCACCTCTGTTGCTAACTCTCGTGATACTTGGGCGTCACTTGGTAGCGACACCACCATCAATACCTCGACAACTTGTTCATTGACTTCATCAAGCATGCGCTCGGTAAGAATAAACTCAAGCACATCCACTTGAATTAAATCGGGGCTGGTTAAGCCTTCCCAACCATCTTGGTCACAGGTCGCGCCACCCTGACGACGCTGAACTTGGCCATTACGCAACCGATAACCGAATTGCTCAACAGCACCGTCATGAATCGCATCATTATCAGCGTCATATTCAAACAGTAAGCAACTCGAACCGACTTCGCTAGGATGCTGTGAAACCGTAATCGTATTGTTGAAAGCCGTCACCGCGTTATCTGGGTCGACCACCAATAAATGCGCGTTACCGCGGTATCCCGCTCGCCGCAAATCACCCAAAAGCAAATCCATAACTGCCGTTGATTCCTCTTGGAGCTGACTTAACTGGAGGCTTCGCGAATTGGTCCCAAGGGTTGCCGAAAACACAGATGTCAGCGCCGCCATTAAAATCAAGCCGAGCGTAATGGTGATCATTAATTCAACAAGTGATAAACCGCGCTGCTTTAACATGCCGGATAACTCCCCACACTGCCTACTTGGCAATAACGCAAACGTCCAAGCGTGCTAACAACCACGCGAATTTCCTTCTCGACTGCATTGCTACTGTCGCGCAACTGATAGCTAACGGTACCCGCATTGCCTTCAGCCAATCCGCGAAGTGCGTCAAACCGCGTGTGATCGCCGCCGGAAAAAGACGCGGATGCCATCGTTACCCCAGAATAATCAGCCCCATTGATTTGGCGTAACACACCATCAATGGAACAATCCTCGGTTAAACAGTCACAATCATCATTGTCTGCAACCGCTGCGCACCAAGCGCCATCCTCGTCGTCCCACACCACAAACCGGTTCTCGCCGCTACTTAAAGCATCAGAGCGCGCATATTGCAATAATGCATAGGTGTCTTGGGCAGCCCCCTGCAAACGCATGGTGCGAGCCATTTCAATCGTCGCAGGCACACCCCAACCCAGCACAATGCTGAGAATTAACAACGTGATGATAAGCTCTAGTAAAGTAAATCCTTGACGCATTGCGTTTGTTCCAAAATTGTCGTACTAATGAGCAGATGCATTAAGCATAGTATAAACAGGTGGAATAAATGCAAGTTGAAAAAAAGTTATCCGGTATGACCTTGATTGAATTGATGATTGTTGTAGCAATTATCGGCATCATTGCAGCCATTGCTTATCCGAACTTTACCGACTACGTCAAACAGAGCCGCAGAGCAGACGCCATGGGCGAATTAATGAAGTTACAGATGGCTCAAGAAGAGTACCGATTACGCAATTCAAGCTATGCGACGATAGCCGATCTTGGCTTTACATCGTCAAGCGAATTTTACACTTTTAGTGTATCGAACATCGGTGCTGAAACGTATACGTTGACGGCTACAGCGACTGGTGCTCAGGTTTCAGATACGGAATGTGCGACGATGAGTATCAATCAGAACGATCAAAAAACCCCCACCGCCTGCTGGCAGTAGCCCGGCGTTTTACGCCGGGACGTGGCTACGCCACGGTTATTGTCGAATTGAACGCACATTGATAAAAGTGGTGCGGTTATTGTCGAATTGAACGCACATTGATAAAAGTGGTGCGGTTATTGTCGAATTGAACGCACATTGATAAAAGTGGTGCGGTTATTGTCGAATTGAACGCACATTGATAAAAGTGGTGTATTAACAGCGCGATGCGCTACCCGGCGTGAAACGCCGGGCTACAATTCGACGACGCGGAGTTCGGGTGGAATAGAGAACGTGATATTTTCTTCGCGCCCACTACGCTCCTGTACCGTCTGACCGCCCCACGATTGCAACTGCTTCACCACATCGCGAACAAGAACTTCTGGTGCTGAAGCACCGGCCGTAACACCAATATTCTCTTTGCCATCAAGCCAAGCTTGGTCAATGCAGGTCGCATCATCGATGAGATAAGCAGGCGTACCCATTTTCTCGGCCAATTCGCGCAAACGATTCGAATTCGAGCTATTACGCGCTCCAACCACTAATAACACATCAACTTCAGCAGCAAGTTCACGCACCGCATCTTGACGGTTTTGGGTGGCATAACAGATGTCGTCTTTACGCGGCCCCTGTACTTCTGGGAATTTTTCACGCAACGCATCAATCACATCGGCGGTATCATCAACCGACAACGTGGTTTGGCTCATGTAATGCAATTGTTTCGGATCTTTCACCTCAAGTTTTGCGACATCGTCGACCGATTCCACCAGGTAGATACCACCTTTTGGGTTATTGTACTGCCCCATGGTACCTTCAACTTCCGGATGCCCCGCATGCCCAATTAATACACACTCATGACCTTTACGGCTCGCGCGCGTCACTTCCATATGCACCTTAGTCACCAACGGACAGGTTGCATCAAACACCCGCAAACCACGATCTTTCGCTTCTTGACGCACGGCCTGTGACACACCGTGAGCCGAGAAAATCACAATGCTATCGTCTGGCACTTCATGCAGTTCATCAACAAATACCGCACCACGTGCGCGCAAGGAATCCACCACATATTTGTTGTGCACCACTTCATGACGCACATAAATAGGTGGCTCGAAGATTTCTAATGCACGCTCGACGATAGTAATCGCGCGGTCAACGCCGGCGCAAAAACCACGCGGATTCGCTAAAACAATATTCATAAAAACTCCAAGTGCGATATTAGCTATTGGATATTAGATATTAGAAGAGCAAGGTCGATATTAGCTATTGGATATCAGATATTGGAACAAGCCAAAATTTTCGAGCTAATATCTAATATCTAAGAGCTAATATCGTTTTCGATTTCCTAATATCTAATATCTAAGTGCTAATATCGCTTTCGCTTTTTTACGGATTTACCTCAATAATTTCAACGGCAAATCGTACACGTTGGCCTGCCAACGGATGATTAAAATCAATCGTCACAAACTGATCATTGATTGCCCGCACAATGCCTGGCAACTCGGTGCCATCAGGTTGTGGAAAAGTAAAAATTTGACCAACTTCGGGGCGATCTGCGCCGAACTTGGTGGTATCTACCTGATAGTAGTTGTCTTTGTTCGGCATACCAAAAGCATCTTCTGGTGCCAATTCAAACTCGCGGGCATCGCCGGCTTTTAAGCCGACCAAACACGATTCAAAATTTTCCGTTAATGAGCCATCGCCCATTCGAAATTTCGCTGGTTTGCCAGACATCTTAGTACTATCAGCAACCGAATCATCGGTTAATTTAATAGTGAAATGCAAAATCACTTCGCGACCGTGTTCGATCGGGAGACGACTGATCATGACTGTGGCTCCTGACGTTGCTCAAAAAACGCCTCTAATAACATGAGTACTGCGCCGATAGTAATCGCCATATCGGCAACGTTAAATGCCGGCCAGTGCCAATCATTCACATACACATCAATAAAATCAATAACATAACCATACATGATGCGGTCGATAACATTTCCAATCGCGCCAGCCAAAATTAGCGCAAAAGCAAGATTTTGACGCCACATGTTGGCAGGATTACGGCGTAGCCAAATGAGTAATACCACGCTCACGGCAATCGCTAAAAATGTGAATAACCAGCGCTGCCAGCCGCCTTGATCGCTCAAGAAGCTAAAAGCGGCGCCCATGTTACGCACGTAGGTCAAATTTAAATAGGGCATCACCTCAATGCTTTCGTATAAATCGAAAACACGAATCACCCATTGCTTGGTAAATTGATCCAAAACAATAAGCAATAGAGTTAGCCACAAAAAGCGCAACCCACTGGCGCGCTTTTGTAAATCAGTTGGCTTAAGCAAAATGGCGCTCCTCTCCAGCTCCATCAACGTTGGTCACACAGCGTTGGCATAGCGTTGGGTGGTTCGCAATCGTGCCAACCTCCTCACGATGGTGCCAACAGCGCTCGCATTTTTCATGAGCCGATTTCGCTACCTTCACCCAAACACCGTCAAGTTCAGTTGCGACAGCACCCGCTGGTGCCGCGTCAACAGTTTCCACGTCAACGGCAGAGGTAATAAAGGCAAAGCGTAGCTCATCTTTAAGGCTATTTAATTGCGCAGCAATATCAGCTACTGCGTATACCGTCACTTCGGCTTGTAAACTACCGCCAATCACATCATCGCGACGCGCTTGTTCAAGCATACGGTTCACTTCATCACGCACTTCAAGCACTGTTTGCCACAAAGCGTTATCCGCTGGACTCACAGTAATCTGTGCGGCGTCACGATACCAGCTTTCGGTAAACACATAACGCGAGCGCGCTTCCCCGTTGGCGAGTTGCTTCGGTAAGGCATCCCAAATCTCTTGCGCTGTAAAGCTACATATCGGTGCCAACCAACGAACCAGCATTTCGGCAATGTGATACAACGCAGTCTGACATGAACGACGCGCCACGCTGTCTCGTTTCGCTGTGTACTGACGATCTTTAATCACGTCTAGATAGAAGCTGCCTAACTCAATTGAGCAGAAGTGCATAATCTTTTGCACGACGCCGTGAAACTGGTAGTCATCTAACGCTTTTAGAATCTCTTCTTGCAAGCTAACGGCGCGCGCCACAATCCACTTATCAATCGCAACCATATCGTCGGCCGCAACAGCGTGTTTGCTTGGCTCAAACTCGTTTATGTTAGCCAATAAGAAACGCGAGGTGTTACGAATACGACGATAGCTATCGGCTGAACGTTTTAAGATTTCATCAGAAACCGTCATTTCACCCGAGTAATCCGTTGCCGCAACCCACAAACGTAAGATGTCACCGCCTAACTTGTTCATCACTTCAAGCGGAGCAATGACGTTGCCGATCGATTTCGACATTTTGCGGCCTTGCCCATCAACCGTGAAACCATGCGTTAGCACTTGCTTATATGGTGCTTTTTTGTACATCGCCACACCAGTTAACAATGACGACTGGAACCAGCCACGGTGTTGGTCAGAACCTTCAAGATATAAATCCGCAGGCCACTGCAAGCCAGGCGTTTTATTCAACACAGCTTCGTGCGTCACACCCGAATCGAACCAGACATCTAGCGTGTCGGTCACTTTGCGATAATCCGCGGCTTCATCACCTAATAACGCTTCTGGCTCTAAATCGAACCACGCCTGAATGCCATCTTTTTCAACGCGTTTCGCAACTTCTTCCATCAGCTCCAACGTACGCGGATGTAATTCATCATTATCACGACGTACAAATACAGCAATCGGATTACCCCAAGTGCGTTGACGCGAAATACACCAGTCAGGACGACCATCCACCATGCTTTCGATGCGGCTTTGACCCCATTCAGGTACCCAACGCACTTGCTTAATTTGTTCTAATGCTTTCGCGCGCAAGCCTTGTTTGTCCATGCTAATGAACCACTGTGGGGTAGCACGGAAAATAATCGGCGTTTTATGGCGCCAACAATGTGGATACGAGTGATTATAGGCTTCATGATGAATCAAGCGCCCAGCTTCTTGTAGCGCATCGACAATATTGGGGTTCGCTTTCATCACGTGCTGACCAGCGAACATTGGCGTGTCATCTTTGTACACACCGTTATCGCCAACCGGGTTATACACCTCGATGCCGTAACGTTGACCTACAATAAAGTCATCAACACCGTGGCCTGGCGCCGTGTGCACACAGCCCGTACCCGAATCAGTGGTCACATGCTCACCAAGAATCAATGGCACCTGAATATCTGCAAACAACGGATGATTCACTTTCACATTTTCAAGTGCTTCGCCTTTCGCAAAGCCAAGCTTGTGATAAGCATCAATGCCCCAGCGTTCCATTGCTGATTTAACTAATTCATCAGCAAGTACCAAACGCATCGCCGGCCGCTCATCGGTGGCTTCAACCTGAACGAGCGTGTAATCAAGGCTCGGATGCAACGAAATTGCGCGGTTTGCTGGAATAGTCCACGGCGTGGTAGTCCAAATAACAACCATCACCTCACCCTCGCCAGCATGGCCGTCTGGGTGATCAAATTTACCCACCAACTCGTCTTCGTTTACAGGCGTAAAACCAACATCGATAGCTGGGGAGCGCTTATCTTGGTACTCAACTTCCGCCTCAGCCAGTGCCGAGCCACAATCGGTACACCAATGCACCGGCTTGAAACCTTGTTGCATATGGCCATTGGCAATAATTTTCGCCAGCGCACGAATGCTATCGGCTTCTTGCTTCGGGTTCATGGTCAAATATGGGTTGTCCCAATCACCAAATACGCCTAACCGTTTAAAATCTTCACGCTGGCCGTCAACCTGAGTCAGTGCATACTCGCGGCATTTTTGACGAAACTCAGCCACACTCAGTTTTTTGCCCGGTTTGCCATGTTTCTTTTCAACTTGCAGCTCAATTGGCAAGCCGTGACAGTCCCAGCCTGGCACATAAGGCGCATCAAAATCGCTCAGCGTTTTCGCTTTCACGATCATGTCTTTCAAAATCTTGTTCACTGCGTGACCAATGTGAATATCACCGTTCGCATACGGGGGGCCATCATGCAAAATAAACACCGGCTTACCCGCCTTCGCTTGGCGAATGAGGCCGTACACATCATCGGTGTACCACTGTTGCAACATCTGCGGCTCTCGCTGCGCCAAATTCCCGCGCATCGGAAACTCAGTTTCCGGCAGATTCAGTGTGTGTTTGTAGTCGGTCATTATTTCGGTTCCTTTTTCGGGGGTGTTATCTGCCCCACAACTTATTTCAATTTTTGAATTCGAGTAGGATATTAGCTATCAGATATTTGATATTAGACAAAACACAAATACCCGAAACATCAGCTCTAATATCTAATATCCAATAGCTAATATCGCCTTTGCTTTTTCAGCGTCGGCGGCTATTTGTTGCTGTAGCTGCGCAAAATCAGCGAACTTCTGCTCAGCGCGAATAAAATGCGTCGGCACCACCCGCAACTGCTGCCCATATAAATCACCAACAAAATCGAACAAATGCACCTCAAGCTGCACCCGCTCGCCATTTAATGTTGGGCGTCTACCAATATTAGCAACGCCTGCATGCATTTTGCCATCATTGCATTGTACCTGCACAGCAAATACACCCTGAAGTGGCGAATGCAACCGTTTTAACTGAATATTTGCGGTTGGAAAGCCGATAGTACGACCTTTTTTCTCACCGTGCACCACACGACCTTCAAACGCATAAGGACGACCTAACATCGCGGCTGCTTGAGTAAAGTCACCATCGCTTAAACATTGACGTATCGCTGTGCTGCTGACGCGCTGCTGTTGTTGGCGATAACTTTGTGTATCAACAACCTCAAAGCCGAGCTCTGCGCCCGCACGCTGCAACATTGCAAAATCGCCTTCGCGCCCGTGACCAAAGCGAAAATCATCACCAACCACCAAAAACTGCACGCCGAGCATGTCAACCAGCACTCGCTCGATAAACTCGCGTGCCGGCAGATTAGAAAATTTACGATTAAACTCGATGACAATATGGCGATCGATACCCTGCTCACGCAGCGCCATGTGCTTTTCGCGAAAATTGGTCAGCCGCGCCGGCGCTTTATCAGGCTGAAACAGCTCTTGCGGTTGCGGCTCAAACGTCATCACCGTCGCCGGAACACCGCGTGCTAGCGCCTGCGCCTTTACCTGCGCCAACACCGCTTGATGCCCCAAATGAACACCATCAAAGTTGCCGATAGTAAGTACACACCCACGGTGCTCAGATCGAATGTTATGGATTCCGCGAATTAACTGCATCAGTGCGTCGCAAGCCTGTCGTTATATCAGGTGATTAACAAAGCGGCGATTATAACAGGCAAGCCAAACGCTAACCAGACACTAAGGGCTCATTAATACCAGCTGAAATAGCTGATCACGCAGATCTTGCCTCGTTCGCAAAAATAACAAGGCTGAAATAAGAGAATCATCGCTCTCGGCAAGCCGATAAATAACCCGAATCTGCGCTTTTGTATCAACAAACTCATAATATTGACCAAATCCTAACTCGGCGCTTTCCAAGCATCGAGCGCCTCCCTGCGGAAACATCGAAACTCTCTGTTCGAATAGATCAAGCACGGTATCGACAAATTTTTGCGCCGCTCGATACCCGACTTTTTTTGTAAGAAACCTGACCTGGTCGCGAGCTTGCGATTGGAAATGGCTCGGATAATTAATTGATATCGTCATCTGCGCCGAGCTCCTCTGCCAATCCTTTGAACAGCTCTTCGCGGCTAACAACACGACCAGCCCGAACATCCTTTTCAGCCAATGCAATCATTTTCAACATCGCCATCTGCTCTTGCATGGCTTCGTATTGGGCAGGATCTTGCACCACATACAACGGTTCACCGTTCTGGGTCACCAAAACCGGTTCATTCACATCCATGGTCGCAATTTCTTTCTTAAACCCTGAAACAGTGGTCACGCGCGGGCGTTTAACGGTATACATGGCTCTTATTCCTTGTTGGTGGTTTCAGGAATAAGATTAGACGAGAATGGCGGAGAAGTCTAAATAAAGACCAAATATAGACCCACCGAAAAACAAAGGCGATATTAGCTATTGGATATTAGATATTAGGAAATCGAAAACGATATTAGCACTCAGATATCAGATACTAGCTCTGACTATTCGGCTTTTTCTAATATCTGATATCCAATAGCTAATATCGTACTAGCTCTTCTAATATCCAATATCTAATAGCTAATATCGTTTTTGCTCTTCACAACGCGGAGGAGGAGGAGGGAGAGTAAGTACGTGCCCCCACCCGCGCCAATCAACAACGCCAACTGCCACACCCGATCAATAAATTCAGCCGCAAGCCACCACGAACGAGCAGGCACAAGATAGAGCACGACTGCGACCATCGCCGCCACAGCGAGCGCCACTTTCGAGAGGTAGGTTAATGTTCCGGGGTAACGTTTAAGTACGCCATCGCGCCACAGGTTATAGCCCAGTAAACCGGCGTTCACTGCAGCAGACAGAGATGTTGCAATGGCTAAGCCGACATAACCGTAAGGAATCGCGAAAATGATATTGAACACCATGTTGGTCACCATGGCGATAATGCCGTACTTCACGGGTCGCTTGGTATCTTGGCGTGAATAGAAGCCAGTCGCCAATACCTTCACCAACATGAAACTCAGTAAGCCCGAGCCGTACGCAAATAAACTATAGGAGGCCAAGCGCGCATCTTCAGGCGTAAATTCACCCCGCATGAACAACACCATCAGCATAGGTTCCGCCAGCACAATCAAACCGCACATGGCCGGTAATCCAAGCAGTACAACCGTACGAATACCCCAATCCAAAGTACGGCTGAACTCTTCGGCTGACTTGTCCACATGACGTGAGCTTAAAGCTGGCAAAATAACCGTCGCAATCGCAATGCCAAATAATCCCAACGGAAATTCCAATAACCGGTCAGAGTAATATAACCAGCTAATTGAACCACTCATTAAAAACGACGCGATAAACGTATCCAGCAGTAAGTTAATCTGACTTACCGACACACCAAATAACGCAGGAATCATCAACGTGCGGATTTTGGTTACCCCAGGGTCACGCCATCCCCAGCGCGGACGAACCAACAACCCTGCGCGTTTCAAAAACGGAATTTGAAATAGAAACTGAACAGCGCCACCAACAAATACACCCCATGCCAAAGCGTATTCAGGTTGCTCCAGTTGCGGCGCAATCCAAATGGCGAAAACAATAATCGCAATATTCAAAAAAACCGGCGTAAACGCCGCCACCGCAAACTTTCCAATCGTATTCAGAATCGCGCCAGCTAACGCCGTAAAGGTAATAAACCACAAATACGGAAACGTAATACGCAACAAGTCTGCCGCCAAAACAAACTTATGCCCCTGCGGACCATCGTGGTACCAATCAAGAAACCAACCCGTACCAAACATCGCTGCCACCACCGGCGAGGCAATCACACCCACCAATGTCACTATGGTGACTAACGTCCCCAATGTTCCAGCCACCCGAGCAATCAACAAGCGCTGCTCATCCAGCGTCTTACCCTGCTTATACTCCGTCAGCACCGGCACAAAAGCCTGCGCAAATGCCCCTTCCGCAAACAACCGTCGCAAAAAGTTCGGTATCTTGTTCGCAAAGAAGAACACATCGGCCGCCGCCCCAGCCCCCATCAAATTCGCAATCACCACATCGCGCACAAGCCCAAGCACACGCGATATGAGCGTCATGAAGCTAACAATGATGCCGGATTTAGTAAGCGATTTTGACAATGGAACCTCAAGTACGATATTAGCTATTGGATATTAGATATTAGTAAAACCTAGTTAAGTCGAATCGACTAGCATCATTTTCTTGGTTGAATTGATCAAACCATTAAGTAGTCGGTAAACGAAGCGAGTTTCATTATGCAAACGACAATCGACGTAACCTAATCGAAAACTTATTTCGAGCTGTGTTTCTAACTCAGCAAGAGAACCACGAGCAATGTAATAGAATCTTATTTGTTCTCTGTAAGAGCCCCTGCCAGCACCTTCCGCTATGTTGCTAGAAACAGAAACCACGGCTCGCCGCATTTGACTGACAAGCCCGAATAATTCATGTCCCGGAAAACTATCAGTTATCTTATAGACTGATACGCATAAGTCCATCGCCGAATTATAAACTTTCAAATCTTTAAACATGAACACCTCCCTGTGCCATGCAATCTTAACCCGTTTTTTCTAATATCTAATATCCAATAGCTAATATCGTCCTTGACTTTCAGTCGGAAAACAGGCATATTCCCCGCCCTACAAAACCATTGCACATAGATAACGAATTTTAGGAGTTCACCTTGGCTAACATTAAGTCTGCTAAAAAGCGTGCGGTACAAGCGGAAAAGAACCGTCGCCACAACGCGAGCCGTCGCTCAATGATGCGTACCTTGATGAAGAAAGTAACTGCTGCAATTGAAGCAGGCGATAAAGCGACTGCACAGCAGGCATTTACTAGCCTTCAACCGGTACTTGACCGTTACGCGACTAAAGGTCTCATCGGTAAAAACAAAGCCGCTCGTCATAAGAGCCGCTTCAACGCGAAAATCAGCGCTCTGTAAGACGCTGTTCGGTTGCGTTACCGACGTACGATTTAAAAAAACCAGCTGCGGCTGGTTTTTTTATGTCTATTATAAAGCGCGTGTCCCCGTAGCTCAGCTGGATAGAGCAGCCCCCTCCTAAGGGGCAGGTCGCAGGTTCGACTCCTGCCGGGGACGCCAACAAGTAATTCATCGCAAAACTTGATCCATTCATCGCTCAGTGGTACAAAATCTACACAACAATAATAATAAAAAGTGTAGTAACCATGACCGATGTACAAAAATTGTTCCAGCAAGCTGTTAATGCCTTTCGCGCCGAGCAATATAGCGAGGCGGAGCACCAATGCAGGCACTTACTTCGATTCAATGCAAAGCACCCCGACGTACTTCATATTTTGGCACTGAGCCTACAGCATCAACATCAACCTAAAGCAGCCGCCGAAAATTTAAAAGCGGCACTCAAACATAACCCGCACCATTGCCCGTCTCGGAAAAGTCTAATCGCACTTTATATTCAACATGGTCATTACGACGCTGCGCAACAAGAAATCGATGCACTTATTCAAGATCAACCAAATCACTTTGAACCTTATTTTTTGCAAGCCAAGCTTTATCGGGAGTTAGGTTTGGCTACAGAAGCCATGGAAGCGATTCAGCATGCCAAGCAGAAATTACAACAGCCCTCTCCCATCGTTGATTATTTAAAAGCATGTATTCATTACGACCTCGAAGATTACGAGCGAACCGAAGTAATTTTGCAGAATTTAGTGCGACAACTACCAGAGTATATTGATGCGCACGTCGCGCTGAATAAGCTGTACTGGGAATATGGCCCGCAAGAAAAGTTTTTAGACTCTTTTAAGCTAGCTCTCGAACGTTTACCGCAATCGCGTCCGCTACTATTTAATCTTGCCACTCATAAACTTTTAGCAGGAAAACTCCAAGAAACTCTGGAGCTTTGTCAGAGTGTCGTTCAAAAGCACTCACAGTGGGCTGAATTTCATCATTTACAAGGCGTAACCCTTGCTCGACTTAAACAACCTGACGAGGCGCGCGGTGCGTATCAGAAAGCGGTTGAGTTAAATCCTAACAGCATTCGCCATCAACTCGATTTAGCAGTGAATTTAATGCGTCACGGTGACTATGAAGATGCGCTTCAGCACGTAAAAGCCGTTGCAAAAATGCACCCTTACAATCAAGAAATGTTGGCTTATCAGGCGCTCTGTTTTCAAGCACTTGGTAACGACAAAGCGCAATGGCTTAACAATTATGAGCAGTTTGTGAAGGTTGTTCCGTTGCAGGTACCACAAAGCTATTCATCTATCGAGAGCTTCATGGACGAGTTAGCTGAGACCCTCTCGGGCATGCACAACAGCACCCAACATCCGCTTGACCAGAGTGTGCGCCATGGCACCCAGACGATGGGAAATTTGTTTGCCAACAAAGCGCCAATAATTGGCGAGCTAAAGCAAATGATAGAGCAGGCAGCACACAGTTATATAGATGGGCTACCAGATGATTCACAACACCCTTTTTTGCAACGCAAGAATAAGCAAATTCGTTTTACCGGCGCATGGTCGGTGTGTCTAAAAGAGCAAGGTTTTCACACCAATCATGTGCACCCAGAGGGTTGGTTATCGTGTTGTACTTACATTCAATTGCCGCAACAAATTACGCCAAATGATTCGGAACAAGCGGGATGGATTCGCTTTGGCGACCCAGGTATTGAATTACCCGGGTTAACGCCAGTTACCGAGGCAAAGTGCCCTCAGGTTGGCTATTGTGTGTTCTTCCCAAGTTATTTCTTTCACGGAACAGTGCCGTTCAGCGGGCATGGAGCTCGCATCACGGCACCTTGTGATATTTCACCGCAGTGGTAACAAGGGTTTATTTACCACTTAAGGCTTCACGCAGTGTGTTGAGATGCTTCTCAACATGCTGCACCTTGCCCACAGATGATTGATACACCGGCTGACGCACCTGAGCACTACTTGCCGTTGTTGACGCTGTATCTTGCTTATGAAACTCAAGCACACCGTCTTCCCAGGCCAATCCGCAGTAATCAATCAACGCTTTCGCTTGCTTCTCGGTCTTAGTAACCAAATCTTCGTAGCTAACAGCGAAAATATCTTTCTTAAATAGCTTATGCCACAAAGCCATCACTTCTTGGTATTTCGCGAAATAATGACCAAGCTCTCGTTGATCATACGAGAAACTGTAGACTTGATAGAACATGGTCTTATAAATGGCATAGCACGCATCGAGTGGGTCGCGCTGCAGATTGATGAACTTAGCGTGAGGCAACGCTTTCTTGATGAAGCCAATGTACAAGAAATTGAATGGTAGTTTATCCACCACATATTTCGCATTGCCAGCAACATCTTTAAGCTGTGCTAAGTAGCGCTGACCTAGCGCTTCAAAATCGACTTGCTTTAATGCTTCATCGCGCGACAATTTTCCACCAGAAGCAGCTTGAATATCATTAATTGCTGTGGCAATAAGCCATGGAAAATCTTGGAATTCACCAGCACTCACCACATCGCTGTGTGCTGCCAGCATACGCTCTACCAAAGTGGTACCAGTACGTGGCATACCAACCACAAAAATCGGGGTTGTCTTCGATTTTGATTCTTTACCTGAATAGTCAAATTCTTTTGCAACGTTTATCAACTGGTCAATCGCAGTAAGCTCGGCTTCTTCGTTGTATTGAACCGTCGCCCTTTTTAATTCATTGGCTTTTTCTAATGCCTCAAACGATTTATCGTACTCACCTAAATCTTCCAGCTCTTTCGCTAGAGCAAACCAAATGGGTGCATCACCCGCTTCTGATTTTTCTAAGCGTGTCTGTAGTTCAGCAACGTGATTATCATTTGGCGTTTGTTTACGCAGCGCTGAACGCATGTGATAAGCATTGGCGACCTTGCCTTGGGTTGCTTGAATAACCCAATCAAAATTCTTTTCGGCCGCCGACATTTTGTTTAAAAAGAACTGTTGGCTGGCTTGTTCATAACGCACTTCAATATTCTCTGGCTGCTCCTTGGCTAGCGCAGTTAACAACTTCAGAGCTAACTTAGGTTGCTCCAATTGCTGATAGATACGGGCGATATGATGTAAAAATTGTGGACCTGCTTGAATTGACTTCTCGGCGTGTTTAGCTAGCTTCAGTGCTTCTTTGCGGCGACGCAACTGCACTAACACACGTAATTTGTCAGCCACCAACACGGGTTGGTCAGGCATTTGCTCGAGCGCTTTGTCTAGATACTCTAACGCCCCTGAAGCATCCTGAACATACATCGCTAATTGATGGGCGCGATGTAGTACCGGAACGTTTGCGTCTTTTGTCGCCCCACGAATAAGTTCACGGGCTTCTTGAAACTTTTGCTGACTCGCGAGCCCCTGCACTTGTTGGACAATATGCTGAAGCGGATCTTGAACTGTCTTGGACTGCATCTCAGCCACCTGTTCTAAAATACTGTTTTGCAATAAAAAGCGGCGACCAAGGTCGCCGCTTCACTTACTTGTTGTTTACCACATCTAAATTGAATTAGAAGCGGAAAGTAACACTAGCGTGGATGTAACGACCTAAGGTGTCGTAGAAACCAGCAACAGTGTTCGCGTTAGTAGCCAATGAACCGCCTACCAATGGTGGCTCTTTGTCTAACACGTTGTTGATACCAACCAACAATGAAGTATTTTCGTTAACTTCGAAAGTACTTACTAAGTCGATGTAGCTTTGTGATGCGATACCGCGATCCAACAAGATTTGGTCAGTTGAACCAGTGTAGTCAACACCACCGAAGTAACGCCATTTAACTTGAGCGGTCCAGATATCGTCTGGAGTATAAGTTACCGCTAAAGAGTGACGCCAATCTGGCTGCGGGAAGCAGTTGGTGCTGATTTGGCCAGCACAGTCAACGCCTGCAGCATCAGTGTACTTCTCAAGGTAGTATGAACCGTTCATACGTGCAGTGATAGTACCGCCAAGAACGTCTTCAACAGTGTAGTTAACGTTCATGTCAATACCACGGTAGTTCTCAGTACCAACGTTCAAGTTAGTAGCGATTACATAACCGTCCTCACCACGCCACAAGCTGCCGCCTGGACCACGTACTACGTTGTCACAGTAAACTGCATCACCGGTCAACGCACACTGACGAAGGGTGTTTTCAGCACCTAAGGTACCGATTACGTCTTCAATGTCGATTGCCCAGTAGTCAACTGTGAAGTTCAAGTTATCCAATGGGTTACCAACTACACCGATGGTGTAAGTGTCAGCAACTTCTGGTTGAAGGTTCAAGTTACCACCGAAGATACCGTTGTACTGAGACGCTGGGCTCTCACCAACTGAACCGTATTGGTCAGTAGGTACACCAGTGTTCGCACACTGTGCCGCTGTATACTCAGGAGTATCGCCAGCACATGGGTCTTCACCGCTCCACAAGCCAAGTGAGCTTGCTGAGAACAATTCAGCAACGTTTGGTGCACGTACTGCACGGTTGTAGCTAGCACGGATTTTCCAATCCGCTGTTACGTTGTAATCTAACGCTGCTTTATAGGTAGTTTCGTTACCTGAAGTGCTGTAGTCAGAGAAACGTACGCCCAAGTCTAAAGTCATGCTGTCGATGCCATCACGGCCTTCAGCAATTGGTACGCTTAACTCACCGAACAATTCTTTAACGTTGTAACCACCAGCTAAGCTGTTAGTTGGGCCACCTTGACCAGCCAACGCACCTTCTTGATAGATGGTGTCAGCGATACGCTCGAAGTCAACTTCACGGTTTTCGAAACCAAATACCGCTGCCATTGGCAAGTCAGAGCTTGGCAAGCTAGCGTCGAATTCACCAGTCACGAAACCACTTAAGATACGCTGTGAAGTGATACCGTTCATGATTGCAACACCGCCCAAGCCGTCAGCTGCTTCTGCAGAAACGCCATTTGGAACGAATACTGGGTATGGGATACAGTCGCCAGTACAAGCGTCGTAACCATTTGCACCTAATGCAGAACCGATGTAATCAACATAGAAGTCGTTGATGTACGCAGTGCTTGAAGAAGTTGAACCATACTGGAATGACAAGTCATATGACCAGTTTGAGTTCAGGTAACCTTCAGCACCGAATACCATGCGGTATGCGCTGTGCTCAAGAGCATTCTGACGAGGACCACCCTCTACGTTACGCTTACCGATGTATGCACCAACAGTGTCTGCGTCAGCACCGAATGCATCTTGCAATTGTGCACGTTGTGCATCGCTGAAGATTGCATTATCGATATCAAATTCAAAGTACTGGAAGAACACACCTGACTCAGCGATCTGAGCAACAGTGCGGTCGTGCATGTAGCTGATTTCCATGTACGGACGGAATGAGTCGTTTACGTCATAGTTAACAAACGCACCCATGGTGTAACGGGTATCAGGACGCATGAAGTGGTTGATTGGCGCATAGTTATACACGTTAGAACCATCATACGGACGGAAAGTACCGTCAGCACCTAATGACCACAATACTTCTTGGTCTAGGTCATACTCGCCACCAACAATTGGTGCGAAGTAAGTGTTTGGTAATGGCGCAGTTGCAGAACCACCACACGCAGTACCTGCCGCGTTCAGAGCACATGATGAATAGTCACGTGATTCTTGACGAAGCTCGTTGATTTGACGCCATGTAGCATATGCAGTTGCGTGACCTTTACCGTCAGCGAACGTGCTACCCATGGTTACGTCGATGTTGTACGACTTACCGTCGATGCCGCTACCACCAGTAGGATAACCGAAGTTACGTGCATCCATCAGGCCTTGCATATAGTCGTTGCCGTTGCTGTGCTGGTAACCAGACGCACCAACGTTAACTTCTAGACCTTCGAAGTCGTCTTTCATTACGAAGTTAACAACACCGGCTACCGCATCGGCACCGTAAGTTGCAGAACCACCACCAGTCAAGATTTCAACACGCTCAACAAGCGCAGCTGGAACTTGGTTTACGTCAGGGGCTTGTGAATAGATACCACCTGATTGTAGACGGCGGCCATTCATCAGAACCAACGTACGGTTAGTACCAACACCACGAAGGTCAAGTGTTGCAACACCAGACGCACCGTTAGCGATGTATGAAGTTTGCGCAGCTTCTACCTGTGGCAAGCTGTTCATCAAGTCTTCGATACGGGTAAAACCAGAGTTTTTGATTTCTTCAGAAGAGGTGATTTGTACTGGGCTAGATGATTCATAGTCAGTACGTTTGATACGTGAACCTGTTACGGTAATACGTTCTTGGGCTTCTTCAGCTTCTTCGTCACCAGACTGATCCTGCGCTGCCGCAGTGCCTGATAACGCAAGTGAAGCGCCACCGAACATAAGAGCTAAGCGGATAGACTTAGCCAATTTATTATTAGTATACATACTGTGTTCTCCCTGGATCACTTTATAGGTGATTTACTAGGTTTAAAGTCGGCACGTGAACGCCCTCGTGCGTCGACGATCAAGGCTTACAAAGCGCAAACCTTGACCGCTCAGTACTCGATACTAATCAAAAAAAACTATATCGGCAACCTACTTAACGAACAAAAGTACCTAAATATGATTTTTTTTTGTGCATTTAGGGAACTTTTTTTGGTCAACTGGTTAAGCCATATTTATTCGCCTATGTACTTATCAAAGAATGTTAACATGCGCTCCCATCGCTCTATATTGTTTTCAGGTTTGTAGAAACCATGACCTTCGCCGTCTTTCATCATCCATTCGTATGGGTGGTCTTGCTCTTTTAACTTGTCGCGTAAGCGGAACGCATGTTCCTTCGGTACACGAACATCGCGACCACCTTGAATGATAAATACCGGCGCCTTAAGTTTGTCGGTGTTGTGTACCGGTGATTGCGCTTGACGCTCTTCTTTCGTACTTGGCAATACTTGGTCTAAATAGTTTCGACCAGCTTGTGCTTCGGAGATATCACCCTGTTCATACATAAGTTCTAAATCGTAAACACCAACAAAGCCGACGGTACATTTGTATAGGTCAGGCTCACGAATTGCACTCTGCAATGCAGCATAACCACCGTAAGACGCACCATAAACACAGACGCGATCGGCATCGGCAATTTTCTCTTTGATCAAATGCTGCACACCGTCGGTCATGTCATTAATCATCGTGGTTCCCCAATTCTTGTGGCCAAGCTCGAGGAATTCACGACCATAACCACCTGAACCACGGAAGTTCGGTTGTAATACTGCGTAACCATGCTCTGCTAAGACTTTCGCATCGCCATCGATACCTGCTAACGAATCACGAATACCATGAGGACCGCCGTGTGGCACCAGAATTAACGGTAAATTCTCAGCCTTCTTGCCGCGCGGCAAGGTTAATAGTGCGCGAATCGTTAAACCATCTCTTGATGTATAAGTAATTAATTTGGTTTCCGGCATTTCCTTCGCATCAAGCCATGGTGTCGAAGGCGCTAATGGTAATAATTTATTCTCTTGGCTGTTAAACAGATAGAACATCGTTGGTAAATTCGCTGAACCCACACGAATGATCGCTTGACTATTGTCGTGCGTTGCTGAGCTGATACTCACCGAATGATTCGGGAAGCTTTGCATCAGTGCCTGAACAATTTGCACAAAACGCTTATCTTGAATGTCGTCGAAAAATACAGCCTCAATACCATCATATTCAAACGCGGCACCTACCAACTCCTGTGCGCGCCCCTTTGTAATACTCATAATCGGCGCGAGATCGGTACCAGGATGCTCTGCTAACACAGTTTCTTTTTTAGTTTTTAAATCAAGAGTGGCGATGGCTTGCGTATCGGTCTGACTGTTGCTTAGCCCAATCACTTTGGTTGCGTCAGCATTCAATAGCAGCGGAGAAAATCCGCCTTCATCTGTATCGTAACTGGCTAGCTCATACCATTCTTTATTGGCGCCTTCACGTGCCAAAATAACTACTCGGTTATCTGCTTCAGGATCAACACCCACCGCAACACGTGCGATACCTGCACGATCAACCAAAACCTGTACGTTGGTACTGCGATAAGCTTTTAATGGAATACGTCCCTCACTGCGCTTACGACCTGAGTTAGCGCGCATTCTGTAAATATCGAGGTAAGGTTCAGAGGACATCATCGAGCGCGTATAGATTAAAATGTTATCCTCTTCATCAGGCAACATATCGAGCACTTGCGCAAATTCATACTCACCACCATCCGAGCGCGGGCCTGTCAATATAAGTTGATTGCTACCGTCCGCATTCATCGCGAAAATTTCACCGGTTGGCAAAGGCATATCTAATGAGCCAACTTCGCGCGCCATGGTCATAATTAATCGGTTGTCATTCACCCAGTTAAAGCTCGAGACAGACTCGTTCCCTTTACCTTGTGTAACCGAAAGAATTTTATTGTTTTTAATATCCAGAACAGTCAGCTGAATCGTGCCTTCTTCGTTGCGTGCTGTCGCTGCGAGGTGTTTTCCATTTGGAGAAATTTTCACACTGAGGTATTGCGCGTGCTTAGCGTAATTCTCCAGCACCTCTTGTTTTATCTCTGCTGTGCTTGCCAGCGTTGGAATAATCACTGCGGCAATCAGCCATAATTTAGAAATCTTCATCCTAACCTCGTGTTCTGTCTTACTTTGTTATTGTAATTTTGCAAAAAAAAGCCCCACCAAGGTGGGGCTTTGGTCATTCACTTTCTCACTAATTCCTTAACAACTTAGAAGCTGTAAGAAACGTTGAAGAATGCACGACGACCTAAGTAGTCGAGCTGAGAAGCAAATAATGGCGTGTTACCAACAACAGCTGCTGCTGCTGGGCTCACCATTGGTGGTTGCTTATCAAAGATGTTACCAACACCTACAGTGACATCGATATTGTCATTGAAAGTGGTGCTAGCAGACAGTGAATGCAACACGTAAGTTGGAGTTTCAGCTACGAAACGCACAGTCTCACCACGGTAAGTGGTTGAGCTGGTACCGAAATAACGGTAGTCAGATGTTGCGTCAAAGTAACTCATGTTCCAGTTGAAGCTCCATTCGTCACGCGTCAAGGTAGTGTTCAACGTACCTACGTTGCGTGGGTTACCAATGTAACCAATGTTTTGCTCTGGATCATCAGAAACGAACTGCTGGAATGAACGCTCGATTTGGTTCGTGTGATCTAACTTGATGCGTAAATCACCAAAATCAAATGAATCTTGGTAAGTCACAACAATATCCACACCACGAACAACTTGTTGTGCAGTGTTCAAGTAACCACCACGAACTTCTAAGACACTCCAGTCACCGTCAGCAGAACCGTCACGACGAGTGATTTGATCACAGAAAGGCTCGTTCGCGAAGTCGTTTGAAGTGTAGCACTGGTTCAATACTGAACCACCAGCAACGCTAGAGATCTGGTCACTGATAACTACGTCATAGTAGTCAACAGACGCAGCGAAACGACCGTCATCAGTTGAGTAAACTAAACCAATACCTTCAGAGATTGAAGTTTCAGCTTTCAATTGACCTGCACCACCACCGGTGATTGAAGTCATTGAACCGCTGCTACCAACCGCTGTGGTGTACGATTCAGGAATACCTTCTGCCGCACAGTTCTCACGTACTTGTGGGTTCGTTGATTCAACCCAGTTCAAACATGGATCAGAAGTTTGACCTAAGAAACCAGTTTGGTTCTGTAGGAACAACTCATAAAGCGCTGGAGCACGGAATGAGCTACCACGTGATGCACGAAGACGGAAGCCGGCGCCGATTTCCCAGTTAGCGCTTACCTTGAACGTCGTGTCACTACCGTAGATATCTACGTCAGTCCAACGGCCAGAAGTTGTTAAGTCTAAGCTTTCAACGAATGGCAAGTCGCGTAGCAATGGAACTTGGAACTCAGCATAAGCCGCAGTAGTTTTCGCTTCACCTGCAGTAATGCCTGCACCAGAAAGACCCCATGAGTTACCTGCACGAGTATTCTCACCAGGAACGTCATTGATTTCATCACGCTGCCAGTAAACACCTACGGCAGTACCAACTGGGCCAGCTGGCATTTCGAACAAGTCGCCAGTGATGTACGCATCAATGGTGTCTTGGGTGTACTCAGTGTTACCTTTGTCGTAACCGAATAGGAAATCACGAGCTTCTTGGCTTGGGTTACCATAGATGTTTTGTGGATCGAACCAATCATACTCATAGCAAGCTTTGCCAGAGATTGAAGTGACACGACCTTCACAAGGTACACCTAACAAGGTTTCTTGCGCCATCAACATCGAGTCGCGAAGAATGATATCCTGCTCGTAAGTACCATCGTTTTCTGAACGCTGATATGAAATATCCCAGTTCCAGAAACCGATAGAACCTTCTAAACCAAGTACTAAACGCGTGTAATCAACCGTGGTTTCGTTACCATAGTGGTTGGTGTAGTGAACTGGCATAACAAAGCTGTCACCATCAAAACCAGGCACGGTGCTGATTGGCACATAGCCAACTAAGTCTGCAGGCCAGAACTGACGTGCGCTTTGCGACTTCGTTACACGCTGACTGTACAACAGTTCGCCGTAAGTAGAGATAGTATCAGTTAAGTCGTAATCCGCTTGGAAGTACGCTGAGTTAACTGTAGTCTCTGGAATCATCGTTTGTTCTAAACGGAACGGGTGACCGCCACCGTCCAACAAACCATCAGATTCTTTATCGTAACCAGCCCAGTACCAACCGTCTGGCGCTTGCGTTACGTTCGGGTTCGTTTCAGTTACTGGATCGACATCATAGTTGCCGTAGTTGTATTGAATACGACCTGTACCTGCAGAACCTGAGTGCCACAAACCAAAGCCGCTTTCGTTACAGTGATATTCACCAGTACGTGGATCGATTGGATCAGCTCGCTCACCAGTTTCGATATCATTAAACAAGTAACGAGTAGAACAATCAAAGTAGTCACGGTCAGCACGCTTCAAGCCGGTGTTCACGTTGTGGTCAACAACCACACGCCATGAACCACGGTCAAATGCACTACCGTAAGTCGCGTTCAAACGGTAAGTTTCGCCGCCACCTTCAAATGGAGCAGAACCAGAAACGTTGACTTGGCCGCCTTCACCTTTCTTGGTGATGATGTTGATTACACCAGCAACCGCATCAGAACCGTATAGTGAAGAAGCACCATCTTTAAGAATTTCAACACGCTCGATGACGCTAATTGGTAATGCGTTCATGTCAAATGCAGAAACTGTACCACGGGTACCAGCAGGACCAGCACGACGGCCGTTCAAGAGTACCAAGGTACGACCAGCGCCTAAACCACGCATAGAGATTGATTCAGCACCACTACCACCGTTGGTAACATAACCAACAGAATATGCAGAAACCAACTGGTCAGAACCAGAAGCAACTGTTGATGTACGCAACAATTCACCCAGTGTGTTCAAACCTTGGTCTTCTGCAAGTTCAGTAGTAATAATTTCGATTGGTGTTGGGCTATCCAAACCATCGGTACGGATACGAGAACCAGTTACCTGAATTTTCTCAACCGCTTTTTCAGCTTCTTGTTCATCTTCGTTTTGATCTTGAGCCATTGCAGGAGCTGCAATTAGCGCAGAACCAAAACCTGCCATCATGATGGCGCGGATTGAGTCTGACAAAAATGACTTTTGAGCCATGTTAAGTCTCCCTGAGATTATTATTGTAATTGCTTCAGTACCAAGCATTTTTTTATAATTAGCGTTCGTACCGAAATCTGAGTGTTCTAATGAAGTTACTGCTAACTGACATAGAATCTTGCTTAGATAACCACAGTCGTTAACTGATTTCAATGGATTTTCAACATAAATAAAACGTCACTCATCGAAAATCGCATAAAGTTGCCTAGAAACGCTTCAAAATATTGAACTTTTTGAACTACCTGCAAACTTGTAGCCTTGCGCGAGCATCAATTCAGCGCAACCGACAGCATCACTAAACGCATGATGCGAGTCGTATTCCGGGAGACCATAGCGCGATCGGCAGGCTGAGAGGGTCAGCGAACCGCGTTGAATATGATGTTGTTGACGCTTCAAGCGGCTGGCCTCAAATGCCAACGTATCAAATAGCGCGAGCGGAGAAAGTTGAATATCGCAGTGTTTGGCAGCCTGCTTTAGAAATCGCCAATCAAGTTGTATATGGTGGCAAATTAATATTTTGTTATTAAGCTCAGCAGCGAGTGCTTTCATTACATCACACAATTCTGACGTTTCAATGAAGTCTTTCTTGACCAAGCCATGAATCACTGGTGACTGCTTTAAGTCAGTTTTATCATGTTTAATGAGATAGTAGCGACCGGTTGTATAGTGAATAACAGGCGGTGATACCTCAACCCACGCAATTGCCAGTATCTGATCGTTGGTAGGGTCCAAGCCGCTGGTTTCAATATCTAACGCAATATAGCGATGTTCCGTCCACGGCTTTCGGCGCGCTTTGTGTGTTTGCCACCAACGTTTTATTGCCGACCACATCAGCCAATACGCCCAAATTTTAAACCAACACCCTGCTGGCAATCTTTGATGATTCGAAAGGCCGTTTTTAATTGCCGGCGAGTTAACGTACTGAGTTCATCCGGATCTAAAGCGTTCTTCGATTTATCGGTACCCCAAATATCAAGCTGATGCTGCAATCGCAATTGAGTTAGAAACTGCCATGCTTCCGCCAATGATTGGTTATCCTTACGGTTCAGTAAATTACTGCCGCGCAACTGCTCTAAGCGAACCAACGTTTGAGGTGCTGTCAACCCAGCTTGCAATGAATAAATTCGCACAATGTCATTAATCAGGGCAATGCCGTAGCGCTTTATGTTAATCAAATCGCTATCTTTACCCGATTCGGTACCACGAAATCGATTAAATAAGCCAAGTGGCACCTGAACGCTAACCTGCAAGCGCGCTAAGTTACCCAAGAAAAATTCACTTTTGCCCAGTTTGGCAACTTCATCACGATAACGTTGATACAAGCGTTTATTGCCGTGCACCATGCGTGAATCGAAAAATATCTGGCAGTACATCAGTGCTTTTGGTGTTGGACTCTCAGTCCAAGTTTGAAATCTATCGAGCCAGCCGTCTAGCGTGCGTCGGCAATCAGGGTTCGATGCCATGATATCGCCAGGGCACAGCGGAATACCGCATTCATTTAAGCCGGTGCAAACATATTCACCAAGCCCTTTAAACCACTCAAGCTGTTGCTCGTTCAAGCCGTTGCCTAACAACAAACCGTTATCTTGGTCTGAACTGAGCACCTGGTCTTCCCGCCCCTGTGAGCCGAACGCTATCCAACAGTAAGCACTCGGCGCAACGCCGTGCTCTTGCTCATATAAACTAATCAACTTGCGCGTCATGCTGTCGGTTAATGACGCTAACAGACGCCCCACCATGGTCGTGTCATGCACGCGCGCCGCAAAGGTTTGCATGTACGCTGGAATATGTTGTGCTTCAGCAACTAATTGCTCGCGCGTGTCAGCCTTATTGATCGCACTAATCAACATCACCGGTTCACTGCGCTGTTGCCGCATTAAATCAGTATTCGTGATCATGCCAATCGGCTGGTCATTGTCGTCTAACACTGGCAGATGGTGAATGTTGTGCTGTGTCATTAACGTCAGCGCATCCATGAGTGTTTGCCGTCCGTAAACCGTCGCCGGCGCTTGGGTCATCACGGCATTCACTTGAATGTCGTAGCTTAAGCCTTGAGCGATGACGCGGTTTCTTAAATCGCGGTCGGTTAAAATGCCGAAAAGCTTAGAGGAGGTGGGGTGCAGTCCAAGGTCTGCCCCCGTTACCATCACCGATGAGACTTTTTCATCGCGCATGAGCTCGGCGGCTTCGCGAATGGAGGCTGTACTTGATACCGTAACTGGTTCGCGGCTAATCACTTCCGCAATGGTGAGCTCGAGGGTGTCGTAGCCCGGCGACTTTTCTGTAACTGAAGGCCGGGACGCGTTAGTAGTTAATCTCTCCGTTTCATTAAAATCGCGATTATTACTCGCATCGGCATTAACCGTGGCTTCGCCACGTCCCGCCGTGGAACGGCGGGCTACTTCGCTTAGCAGGCGTTGGCCGTGGGCGCGAATGAAGTATTGTTCGAAGGCCCGCGCATGCTGCCGTAATTTATCGAACATCGCCGCCGAGACAATATAAATAATGCCGTCTTCAATCACTTTGAGCTTGTTCACCACAGGTCGGCCACTTAACAACGACGGAAACCCAAACAAGTCATGCGATTCTAAACGTTCAATCAAGTGTCCATCGGGCGCCAGCAAATCAAAACCACCCGAGCGCACAATATAAAGCGCGGGGCTGTGCTGCTTAAACAGCGCATCCACGTTGTGCTCATTGACATAAGCGGCATCAATATTCTGTGCCACCCACTGTCGCTGCTCACCGGTTAATTCGTCAAATGGTGGGCAATCGAGTAAAAAGCGCTGAACCTCAGTAAATTCCGGCTGCATTGTTTGAAACCCAAGTTCGATATTAGCTATTAGATATTGGATATTAGCAAAATACTAATACGATATTAGCTAATAGATATTGGATATTAGTCAAACCGGAAACTTCAGATCTAATATCTAATATCCAATAGCTAATATCGCTTTTGAATTAAAAAGCCCGGCGTGAAGCCGGGCTTTGTATTTTAGTGCGTCGCACCACCCGCACCACGCGGGTAACGAATCGACTCCACCAAATCTTGCGTATCTTGCGGCGCATCACCCGTCATCTTATGTACCACATAAGACACGATGAAGTTTAGCAACATACCAATGGTACCAATACCTTCAGGCGAGATACCGAATAGCCAGTTATCAGCAGTATTTGCGGCTGGGTTCACAAACTTGAAGTAAATAATGTACGCCAAGGTGAACACAATACCCACAATCATACCAGCGATAGCACCGGTGCTATTCATGCGCTTGTAGAAGATACCCAGAATAATGGCAGGGAAGAAGCTCGCTGCGGCTAAGCCGAACGCGAAGGCGACCACCTGCGCCACGAAGCCGGGCGGATTGATACCAAACCACGTTGATAGCGCAATAGCTACAGCTGCGGCAACCCGTGCCCACATCAGCTCTTGCTTATCGGTAATATTTGGCGTCAAGGTTCGTTTCAACAAGTCGTGTGATACAGAGGTTGAAATAACCAACAGCAAGCCTGCCGAGGTAGAAAGCGCGGCGGCAACACCACCCGCAGCAACCAATGCCACAACCCAAGCTGGTAAGTTAGCAATCTCAGGGTTTGCCAGTACCATGA
Source organism: Pseudidiomarina marina (assembly GCF_044807045.1). Lineage (NCBI taxonomy): Bacteria > Pseudomonadati > Pseudomonadota > Gammaproteobacteria > Alteromonadales > Idiomarinaceae > Pseudidiomarina > Pseudidiomarina marina. The sequence continues at coordinate 2,265,474 of NZ_CP085233.1, forward strand.
TGTCGCGATCAACCGTCATTTCGTTGCGATCATCACCTGAATAGAACATCTTGCCGTCGTCGTTCTTGTCTTCCCACGTGATCAAACCGGTTTTTTCCCAGTTTTTCACCCAGTCTGGTGCAGCGTCATACTCAACGCCTTGCAGATCAGGACCATTTACCGTGTTAATCAAGTTCACTTTCGCGAAACCAGCAATCGATGGCGCAGTGAGGTAAACAACAGAAATGAATACCAATGCCCAACCCGCTGAACGACGCGCGTCACGTACTTTTGGTACGGTGAAGAAGCGAACAATCACGTGTGGCAAACCAGCGGTACCAACCATCAACGCACAAGTAATTGCGAATACGTCAATCTTCGATTTAATACCTGAAGTATATGCGGCTAGCCCCAACTCGGCGGACAAGCCATCAAGCCTATCAAGCAAATAGGTCCCCTCGCCAGCTACCCCCTGTGCAATGGTTGCACCAAAGCCAGTTTGAGGTAATACGTGACCGGTCATATAAATCGAGATGAAAATTGCTGGTACCAAGTACGCAAACGCGAGTACACAGTACTGTGCAACCTGCGTATAGGTAATACCTTTCATACCACCCAGGACAGTATAGAAGAACACGATAACCGCACCGATGAATACACCCGTTGCGATATCAACTTCTAAGAAGCGCGAGAATACCACGCCCACACCACGCATCTGACCTGCAATATAAGTAAACGAGATCAAGATAGCGCAGATAACAGCGATAGTACGTGCAGTTTGCGAATAGTAACGGTCACCGATGAAATCAGGCACGGTGAACTTACCGAACTTACGTAAATATGGCGCTAAACAAAGAGCCAACAATACGTAACCACCGGTCCAACCCATTAGGTACACACTACCGTCGTAACCTGCGAAAGCGATAATACCGGCCATTGAAATAAACGAAGCAGCAGACATCCAGTCGGCGGCTGTTGCCATACCGTTCATCACTGGGTGTACGCCACCACTGGCTACGTAGAAATCAGAAGTCGAGCCCGCGCGTGACCAAATTGCAATGGCAATATAGAGAGCGAACGTCAGGCCGACGATAATAAACGTGAGAGTTTGAATATCCATGATTCGGCCCCTTACTCTTCGTGAACTTCATATTTGTTATCTAACGCCGCCATACGCTTCACGTACACGAAGATTAGAATCACAAAGGTGATGATTGACCCTTGCTGAGCAAACCAAAAGCCCAACTTGAAGCCGAAGAAAGTAAACTGATTTAGCCAGTCTACTAAGATGATGCCAAACCCGTATGAAACGATAAACCACACCGCCAGCAACTTCAGTACTAGGCTGATATTATCGCGCCAGTAGGCTTTTGCGAGTTCTTCGCTTTTGAAAGCCATACGCCCTCCAGATTGTTCTGTTATTGTTTATGTTGTTATGAGTGATTTATTCACTTAAAGAATCACTTATGCAATCTAGACGGGATATGGCAATAGGGGAAATAAGACATTGGTCTAACGACATGCAAAAGCGATATTAGCTATTAGATATTGGATATTAGATGAAACACCAATACATCCGCTCTAATATCCAATAGCTAATATCGTCTTTGCTTTTTAACGCTTGATGTTAATATCAAATATCTAATAGCTAATATCGACTTTGATTTTCAAATGACATTACTACTCATCTTAGCCTCATTGGCCTACATCGCTTTGCTTTTTGCCGTTGCACATTGGGGCGACAAACCGAACTCATTGGCCAACAAAATCAGCTATAAACCAATCATTTACAGTATGTCACTGGCAATCTATTGCACCAGTTGGACGTACTATGGCGCGGTGGGAAATGCGGCAACTGACGGCTGGGCCTATATACCCATTTTGTTGGGGCCGTTCTTATTATTTATCTTCGCGCTACCGTTACTTGAGAAGTTGGTGAGCGTATCGAAGCAGCAGAATATCACGTCAATTGCCGACTTTATTGCCAGCCGTTATGGCAAACGCCAACGCTTAGCGTTATTTGTGACTTTGATTGCCGCACTGGCAACAATTCCATACATCGCGCTGCAATTAAAAGCGGTCGGATTAACCTTTGTGGTACTTACTGAGAACACCTCGGCACTCACCGAGTTTTCGATAAACGAACTCGTGGCCGCGGCGATTATGGCCGTGTTTGCGATGCTTTTTGGCACCCGACATATTGAGGTGACCGAATACCGTAACGGAATGATTTTAGCCATTGCCTTTGAGTCAGCTGTGAAACTGCTTGCTCTGTTGGCGGCTGCGGTGTTTGCCTATTTCTTATTTAATGACGCATCGCCGGTTAGCATGTGGGAGCAAGTCACCACGCCAACCTCGAAAGCCTGGAGTTGGGAAGCTGTCACTGAGTTTGATTTTATTGTGCAAACCTTTATGGCTGCTGGGGTCATTCTGTGCCTACCGCGCCAGTTTCACGTTGCGGTAGTCGATAACGTTAACGTGAACCACCTGAAAACCGCACGTTGGGGCTTCCCGCTGTATTTGGTGTTGGTTGCCGTTGCGATTGTGCCGATTGCTTTGAGTGGCGGCCTGTTTTTCGGCAACGGCATTGATGGCGATACTTACGCGCTGCGCTTACCACTGCTGCATGATCAAACGTGGCTGGCAGTATTCATCTTTATCGGCGGTTTCTCAGCGGCAACGGCGATGGTAATTATCGCGTCAGTCACGCTCAGCACCATGGTCACGAACGACGTGATCATGCCAGTCATCCTCCAACGTCGCAGCCGTTTCCCAACCAGCTTCCAGAAACGTTTGCTGCTTATTCGCCGCGTCGCCATCGCAATAATCTTATTGCTTAGTTATCTGTGTTATTACTTCTGGGCAGCCGGAACGGGCTTAGTGAGTATCGGTCTATTGGCCTTCTCAGTTGTACTGCAATTATTACCGGCGGTATTAGGCGGCTTGTATTGGCGTCGCGGTCACGCACGCGGCGTTTATGTCGGCTTAGGTACCGGTCTGATTGCTTGGCTATTCGCCGTCGCCGTACCAATGTATTTGCCGCATGACAGCACCGACACCAGCGTCATTACGCAAGGCACTGTCATTAGCTTGGCGGTCAATACCGCGTTCTATATTGTGTTCTCGTTACTCGCGCAGCCACGCCTCATTGATCGGATACAAGCCACCGCGTTTGTGAAGCCGCGCTCGCGTGTGCAAGAACACACCATTGGCCGTCATCATCAAGCCACCAACGGCGACATGATGTTGTTACTGCAAACTTTCGTAGGCGAGCAACGCACCGCTCAGTTACTAGATTATTTTGCCGAATCGCAAGGTGACGACACCAGCCACACCAATAAAGAAGACGTGGCTTCGCGGGAATTTATCGACTACGTCGAACGTGTGCTAACTGGGGTGCTTGGGGCCGCCACCGCGCGCTCGCTGGTTGAAGCGGCACTGCGTGACCGGCGTTTACACCTTGAGGAAGTGGTGCACTTTTTCGATGACACCACACAAGCATTACAAACCCAGCAATCCATTCTATTTAGCTCGCTCGAAAACCTGGCGCAAGGTATCTCAGTAGTCGACGCCGAACTGCGTTTGGTGGCGTGGAATAAGCGCTATCTTGATCTCTTCGACTACCCTGATGGCATGGTGAAACCGGGACAACCCATTGCCACGCTGATTCGTTACAACGCTGAACGCGGTGAATGTGGCCCAGGCGAAATTGATGAACTGGTCGCGAAGCGCTTAAAGCACATGCAACTGGGCTCGCCACACCGATTTATTCGGCGCCGTGGCGATGGTCGCGTGATCGAAATGGTGGGCAATCCGCTACCGAATGGCGGCTTTGTAACTTCATTCACTGATATCACCGAGCACGTTGAAACCCAGCAGGCGCTTGAAGAAGCCAATATTGACCTCGAGCAACGCATCAATGTGCGTCAAAAGAAAATTCGTGAAATCAATAACGAGCTTACAGAAGAGATTGAGCGGCGACGTAAAGTTGAGGTTGAGCTAAAAAAGGCGACGCAAGAGGCCGAAGAAGCCAATGCCTCCAAAACTCGATTTTTAGCGCTTGCCAGTCATGACATCTTACAACCACTTAACGCGGCTCGTTTGTACCTGTCGGCAATGGATGAAGCGAATCTCAATACCAATAACTTGCAGCTATTAAGCAAGCTAGATACCGCACTGGCGTCCACCGAACACTTGCTCAGTACCCTATTGCAGATTGCCAAGATGGATCAAGGCGCACTGCAACCAAACTTCCGACACGTTCGCTTAAGCACCATTCTTGAGCCTCTAATACATGAATACGGCGTGTTGGCGGAGCAACGTGGGGTAACATTGAAGACCCACCTGCACGACGGTGTGGTTTACACCGACCCAACCTACTTGCGTCGTATTATTCAAAACTTTTTATCGAATGCGGTGAAGTACAACCGCGACAACGGCAAGGTATTATTAGCGGTTCGTAAGCGCGGCAATCATCTCCTCATTGCGGTCTATGATACCGGCCCGGGTATTACCGCCCAACAACGTCACCGAATCTTTGACGCATTTTATCGCGGTTCACAGACGCGCGTTGAAGGCGTAGGCCTTGGCTTGAGCGTGGCGAAACGCATGAGCGAGCAGTTGCACTGTGAGCTGCGTTTAAAAACGGTCGAAGGATCCGGTAGCTGTTTCTCGGTGCAAGTACCGCTTGGTAGCCCAGCACAGGTTTACGAAAAACCAGAACAACCCAGCGCTGCCGACGTGAACAAAGGCATGCTCATGGTATGTGTTGATGACGACCAAGAAAATTTAAGTGCACTTCGCGCCTTGCTAGAAAAGTGGGGATGTACTGTTGAAACCTTTACCAGTAGCGCCACGGCGTTGGAGTATGCGAGCACCCATGAACGTCCAGACGGCATTCTGCTCGATTATCAGCTCGGTGACGATGAACATGACGGTTTAAGTTTAGCGAAGGCGCTAAGGCATTACTGGGGCGATACCTTATCAGGCGCTTTAGTCACTGCGATGCGTGACGATTCGGTACGCAAACAAGCCCGCGAACAGAATCTGCACTTCTTGGCGAAGCCGGTGAAGCCAGCCGCTCTCAAATCACTGCTGAAATATTTGGAGCGGCAATAAGTTTTTTGATTCTTAGGTTTTACATTGTGCTGTGCGCAACAGCACGGCAAACACCATTTTCAAGCGATAATTGCGGCTCAGGAATCACCTCACAGGTGCTCATTTCCTGAGTTGCATTAATGTGCTCAATACGCAACTGCGTGTATTCATCGACCAACTTTTGCAACGATTTTTCATCGGTCACTTTGGTTGAATAGGCAATATAGTATTCTGGGCCGCCACAGGCACGTTTACCAACTGCTGCCAAACGACATTGATCCAGTGAATCAGCACGCGCTACGCCAACCATTGTGCGAATTTGATTATCTAACTCAGCAATACGGGCGCCGCGATTAGCATCAGCTGCCGGATCGACGCTTTGCTCTTGCTCTCTCTCATCTGACATTGGCGATCTTCCTTCGCTATTGGCTTGCTCCGCATCAACGCAACCACTCATGGCAAACGCTAAAGCAAGAATACTTAGTCCTTTTCCTATCCCTTTCGATAGTTCCTTCGTCATAGCAACACCTCGTTAATTCACGGCGATAGAATCATCCTATCGCCGATTCTTTTTTATTTATACCAACTTAACATGCTAAACCTGACGGCGACGTAGCCATACTAGCGGCAATGCCAACAACATCAGCAACCACCCCATAGCACCTGAACTTTTCTCTGGTGGGGTAATACTCACCGATACGGTTTCTTGTGCAGTGGCCATGCCGTCTGACACAATCACACGCACTTGAATGGTCGTCGCAGTGGTCACCTCGGGCGCTGTGAAGGTCGCTACCGCCGCATTCGCACCCGATAAGGTCACGCCAGTGCCGCTAACTACCTGCCAGTCATATTCCAAACTATCGCCATCCGCATCCGAGCTACCGGAGGCATCTAAGCGCACCGTTTCACCTGAGGTGGCGCTGTTTGGTGCATCGATACTTGCTACCGGAGCCGTATTAGTCACCTCAACGGTTACCGTGGCGGTTGCTGTTGGCGACCCAGCTTCGTCCACTAACCGAACGTTAAAACTATCACTACCCGTGAAGTCGGTGTCCGGTGTATAGGTTAAAGTAGCGCCGCTAAAACTCACTGTACCATGCTCAGGTTGGCTCACTAGTGCCCCCGCCAAAGCACCTTCAGGCTGCACGGAAATTGGTAATTGCGCGGCGTACTCAATTGGCTCACCGGCATCGGTACTACTGATATTCATCAGCACCACAAATTCATGCCCTAATTCAGCTGTCGCCTCAGCGAAATCCACTTCAACCGAGCGGTTGGCTGTACCTGCCACCGTAACATCGGCCAGCGGGCCTAAATGAGTTACCGTTGCGGGTACATCCATGCGTACTTCAGCGCGCTCACCATAATTAAAGCTTGCGGCTAAGGTTGCACCGTCTGCAGGATACGTTCCAGTACTGGTACCAGAGAAGTAGTACGTTGCCCCAACATCGCCACGGAAGTTTTCCAAACCAATGGCCGTGTTGTAAGTTGGCGCGCCGCCATTCACGTCAACGTAATTGTAAATCACTTCGTTGGTTCCCAGCTTGAACCACACGTTAAAGGTATAACGTACACCGCTATCAGTAGCGCCTGAAGCAACCCAACTCCGTGCGTTTTCCCATTCAAGCACTAAGTACGTATCAGTACCTTCAGTCACAATGGCATAATTCATCTCGCCATCGCCATTAACAAATTCCAAGTCCGTCCAAAACGGCGCAACAATGCCGTTCGGCTCATTTTCATTTGGTAACATTGCGGCGCTTGCCGTGAATAATGCGCGGCTTTCACCGAGCTCCACCAAACCGTTGCTCCACATTGAGAATATATTGTGCTCAAAGCCATCGAAGCGCCACGTTGCCCCTTCGCCTTCTAGCTCAATTTCAGCAACCAAATCGTCACAGCCTTCGCTACAAACACTCGAAATACTGATATCTTCAGTTACCGCAATATCTGCCAACGACATACCCGCATAAGCGAACCCAGTTGTTGCACTAATTTCCGCTGAATCAGGTGCATCATTTTGATCACCTTGCCAAACCAAGGTGCCGGTTGCTTCGTTCACGTCAAAAGCCGTTTGCGTACTACGCGTTAACTGCAATCCAATATTGTCATAATCAATCGAAATGCCGGCGCTAGTTGGCAATGCCACTGAGAATTCCGTGCTACCGTCAGTAAAGCCCAAGCCACCACGCAGTTGCAATTGCATCGCTTCACCTGCAACAGCAGCACCTGAGGCGATAGCAGCAGAGATAATGCGGGAATCATCAGAAAGCGATGTGAACACCGCAATCGGTAGTCGCGCTGGTGAATAATTGCCTGAGTTGGATGTCAACGTCAGCGCACCAAACTGCCAGCCCTCTTCAGCAAAAGCCGTATTGACGGTCACTGATAAGGTTTTGCTCTCGTTTGCAGCAAGCGTAATCGAGGTCGGGAATGTTGCCGTAATATTAGGGTCATTAAAGGTGGCAGCCACCGTCCACGTTTGCTCGCTCGCGGTCAAATTGGTGAGTGTACGGTCAAAGTCACACATACCGATACACGCATTATTGTTTAACGAAGCACGGTCAAAGCTAAGACCAGAGTCCACAGCTGCTGCTAAATCGATGCGACCAGCACCCACCTGATGCGGGGTCGCTTGGGCGTCATTGTCGCTCTGCGTAACATTCGCATTGGCAGAGGTCATCAACACCGATTTGATTTGGCTATTGGTCCAGTTTGGCTTCAGATCACGCAACAATGCGGCGGCACCAGCGACATGTGGACTCGCCATCGAGGTTCCGCTCAACAATGCCACTTGACCACCTGGGTACGCCGAAAGAATGCCAGTACCCGGCGCCGCTACCTCTGGTTTCAGTATGCTGCTATCGCGATTCGGACCTCGCGAACTCGAGCTTGCCAAACGATCTTGAAGCGACTCATCAATCACTCGTTCAGGTGGGTTAATTGTAACTTGCTCACCGGCAGTCCAGTCCGACTCGAGCTGTTCGCCAGTCGTTTGATCGATGGATACGCTTGGTAACGTTGCCGCCCCCATTTCCATACTAATCGAGCCATCCACGTTGTTATACAACACCATGGCCCGTGCGCCCGCGGCCTGCAAGTTATTCGCCTTTTGCTCAAAGGTACAGGTACCACGCTCAACCAATACAATTTCATTGGTAAATAAACCAGCGCTAAAACTGCTACACGCTAGTGGATTTGACGGTGCATCACGCTTTACAGTGCGAAAAGCACCAGTAATTGGTGAAGAAATAGTGAAATCCCCTTGTCCAATCAGCACCGGAATCGCATTGCTATAATCACTATGTGTCATTGTCACAGCAAAACTGCGACCCGTTTGCGTATTGGCAACCGCCAACATTTCGTCAATACAGGCTGGGCAGCCCATGCTGCTCTCTGTTGGGCCATCGTTGCCGGCAGCCGCTACATTGACAATACCCATGGCATCAATGGCGCGAACAATATCAGCTTCGTAAGGCGCTACACCGTTATCTAAGCTACCCCACGAGTTATTAATCACATCGGCACCATCGTTCGCCGCTGCTTCCAACGCTTCCGCCAAGCTAATCGAGGACCCAGTGGTATTGCCATCGGCATTGACCCACAACGCCTTGTAAACCATCAAATTAGCGCCCGGAGCAACGCCCGAGAAATTTACCGCAACACCATTAAACGTGGTGCTTACCGGGTTTCCCGCTGCGGTTCCCGCTACGTGTGTACCATGACCATCTAAATCTTCTGGCGAATCGGCAAATTCGTCAGGATGCAAATCAAAACCGGCTGGCAAGAAATAACGAGCCACAACAAGCTTATCGTTACAAAACGCCGGGGTGCTGGCACAGTAATCGTCGGTCACTCCTAGATCAGGGCGTGTGTGGCCATTGTCTTCAAACATAATATGATCAGGGTCGATACCCGTATCCAAAATAGCGATATTCACGCCCGCGCCGGCCTGCGCTTGTCCGCCTAACTGTTGCCACACAGCTGGCGCTTCAATCAGTGCATTCGAGGTATCCGTTTGAACATATACTTCGCGATCAGCATACACACCTTTAATACCCGGCGTGCCTGCCAACCGTTGTGCTAAATCATCCCCCTCATACTCAACAACCATAGCGTTCAATAAGAGCTTCATTTGCTTCTTCATCGCCACCGACGGCACTTGCTGTGCAATTGTGCTGAATACTTCTTTCTGGCGTTTTTGAACGTAGCTTGAATAATCGGCGACCGCTCGCGAGCCACGCTGAAAGCGCTCATCGCCAGTCACCGTCGCAGCCGTTGCCGCATAACCCGCAATGCCGCCTTTATAAGTCGCAACACTTGGCTCTTCCAACTGAATCAAATAACGCTTCGGCGCCGAAATACGCACTTGCTGTTCAGCTGGCTGTGGAATTTTTCGCTGGGGCGCGGCTACTGTCCGCTCATTCACTTTTACCTGAATGTCCGTGGCATAAACGGCCCCTGTTGCTCCGCTTGAGAGCAAAGCCGCGATAGTTACTGCAAGTGTTGTCTGTAGTGTTTTCATAGTTGTTTTTATACTCATAAAAAACGGCAATAGTTCATACTATCGCCGTTTTAGACCAAATTACAAAAGAATAAATTTTGTAAAAATTTATTTTAACTTAACCTTTACGACGACGTAGCCATAACAACGGCAATGCCATGAATATAAACAGCCAAGGCATTGAGCCGCTTGATTTTTTCTCGGCCTCTATGGTCACCGTAACCATTTGCTGACTGGTCGCGCGACCATCAGAAACAGTCACCATAAAGTTCGCCTGAGCCTGCTCAAATACACGTGGCGCAGTAAACGTCGCAACCGCAGTATTCGCGTTGTTCAACGACACGGTGGTACCACCAGCAAACTGCCAGTTAAAGGTCAATGTATCGTCTTCTGCATCCGTTGTACCCGATGCGTCTAAACGCACAATCGTGTCGGCACTGACTGAACTTGGCGCGCTGATATTGATGACCGGCGCCGTGTTCGGATCAGCTAACACAGTCACCACCACATCGCTGGTTACCGACTCAAAGCCGTCACTTACCGTCACCGTGAAACCAAAATCAGTATCGTCCTCTTCAAACAACGGTGCAGTGAACGAAGCTTGCGCTGTATCAGCACCACTCAGTTCAAGATCAGGACCCGCGGTTTGTGTCCAACTGTAGGTTAACGCATCGCCATCGGCATCCGCCGCCGATGATGCATCGAGCACCACGGTGTCACCGTTTTCGGCCGATTCTGGCGCTGTCGCCGTGACGGTTGGTGCGGTGTTGGTAACCGTCATCGATACCGTATTCTCGGTTGACGTGGCGCCAGCCGCATCCACCACGCGATAGCTAAAGCTGTCGGCACCTATGTAGCCAGCATCTGGCGTATAAGTTGCCGTCATGCCATCTAGGCTCACCGAACCATGCTCAGGTTGCGCGGTCACTTCAACGCTCAAATCGCCGTCCGGTTGAATCAATAATGGCAGAATGGCGTCGTAAGACACAGTGCCACTGCTAATATTTATTAGCGTTAGCAAATCGCGTTGCGGGGCACCAACGGCATCGGTCAAATCGACGCTCATTGCACGGCTGTGCGAACCATTACCACTGGCGCTCGATACGTCACCAAATGTCGCTACCGAAGCATCTAAGTCAATCTGCACAGATGCCAACTCGCCTTTGGTCAAGCCAATTTCGATTGCGTCGCCATCCGCAGGATAGTAGCCACTACCAGCTGCATACACCATGCCACCCAGCGTACCGTCGGCGTTTTCAAGGCCAATAATACCGTACAGATCGACAGTTTGGTTTACATCGATGTAGTTGAAATAGGCATCGCTGCCATCTAAGCGGAACCACACGTTAAAGGTATGCGTCGCACCGGTTGTGTCACCCCATTCCTGCACTTGATACCACTCAATTACTAACCAGTTATCGGTGCCATCAAAAACGACGTCATAGCGCAGTTCGCCTTCGCCGGCTTCAGTTTCAAAGTCCGCCCACAATGGCGCTAACACATTGTTCGGTTCTGCCGAACTTGGCAAACCTTGCAATTGATAGGTCGTCGCAACAGTGGGGTCACCAAGCTGGATAATACCGTTCTCCCAGAAAGTGAACTTCGAATGCTGCGTGCCTTCATATTCCCAGCTCGCGATGCCAGTGAGATCCAGTGTGAAAGCCGCTTCATCACAACCGCTCGCACATTCAGTGAATGTTGCGCCGCCAATCATATCGAAGCCGACACCAGCCCATGGGAACGAGGTTGCCAATCGCTGTGTCACAACCGCTGGATTATCCGTTTGCGTACCCACCCAGGTATAGGTGCGTGCGGTGCTGTCCAACGTTGAGCTCGTGGTTGAACTTAAGGTTTCAGTGACAGCCACTGAATCTTCATCCACCACAAAGTTCTCATCGCTTGGGAATTGTGCCGTAATGGTCACGTCCTCGCCAGTACTGCCAAGTGCACTCATCATGGTCAGCGTCATTGGTGAATCGGCAGCGACTTCGCCAGCCGTAACACCACTACTCATCACACCTGGGTTTTCCGACAACGCGGTGTATACAGCAATAGGCAATCGCGCATCGGCAAAAGAGCCACTGGCGTCGCTAAACGTCACCGTCCCAAACTGCCAACCTTCGCCGGCATAACGACCAACCACGTCCAGTACAAATTCTGCGTTACCGTTCGCATCAAGGTTAATTGTTTCCGAATAAGTCGTCGTCACATTCGGGTTGGCAAATTCAACCGTAACGTGCCACTCACCGTTAGCATCATCCAAATTGGTAATTTCACGAGTAAAGCTACATTCGTTTAAGCACATTGGGTTCGCAAACGACGCGACATCAAAGGTAATCCCCGTGTTAAATGCGCGTGGTAATTCCAGCCGGCCAGCGCCCACATCAAATGGGTCAGCTGGGGTAACGCCATCATCTTTACGTACACCGTCAACCGACGAGGTCATCAAAATTGACTTCACCTGTTGTGGCAGTAAATCAGGATTGTGAGCTAACAACAGTGCAGCAGCACCTGCGACATGAGGGCTCGCCATGGAAGTACCGCTAATAGCTCGGTAGCTTTGCCCTGGCGCTGCCGACAAAATGTCGTGGCCTGGGGCCGCAATTTCTGGCTTCAGCATATTCGGGTCACCGTTTGGCCCGCGTGAACTGAAGGAAGACAGCACATCGACATTAGCGTCATCAATAATGGCATCAACAGGATTGATCGTCGCACTAAGGCCTGTAGTCCAAGCGGCTAGAATCGCTTCACCATCGTCCTGACCAATCATCACACTAGGTAACGTGGCTGCACCCATCGTCATACCTGCCGCACCGCCAGCGTTGTTATACACGATCAGCGCGGTGGCGCCAGCTAATAGCGCGTTGTTGGCTTTAATTTCAAAGCTACAGGTTCCGCGCGAGATCATCGCAATATGCCCAGCGAATGAATCGGCTGGAAATGCATTACAGCCTTCAACGTTGGTGTTATCCACTTCTAAGGCCGGCATCAATGGCGCGGTAATAGCCGAATCAATCGTAAAACTGCCAGTACCGGCAATCGACAACATCTCGTCAAAGCCATCAACATCAACTGGGTTACCAAACACCCGACCAGTGCGCGTACTGGCAACAGTAATGGTTTCTTCAGCGCAACCAGGGCAACCCACGGTTTGCTCGCCAGGGCCAGAGTTACCGGCAGAGGTGACAGTTACCACACCCATTTCATCAAGCGATTTCATAATTGGGGTGTAATAACTGCTCGCCGGAGAGGCACCAGCGCCACCACCCCATGAATTGTTGATCACATGAGCGCCATCGGCTGCTGCATCTTCCAACGCTTCGGCAAGGCTTAACGTCAAACCCGAGCCGCGGCCATCCACGGTATTCCACAACCCTTTATAAACAAATAGGTTAGCGCCTGGTGCAACACCTGAGAAATTCAAAGCAACGCCATTGAATGTCGCACTAACAAGATTACCGGCAGAGGTTCCAGCCACATGCGAACCATGACCATTCATGTCCTGCGGCGAATCCATATACTCGCTTGGGTGAACCGTAGAAGGAGCTGGGTAGTAACGAGCAACCGCAATTTTGTCGTTACACACACCGGCATTTAACGCACAGTAATCGTCAGTCGCCGACGTGGTTGCAGGATCATGACCATTGTCTGCAAACATCGGGTGGGCAAAATCAATACCGGTATCAATAATCGCGACGTTAACGCCCTTACCGGCCGCATCTTGGCCACCAAGCATTTGCCAAACGGCAGGCGAGTTAATCAAGTCGTTGGAGGCATCCATATCGGTGTAAACAACATGATCTTCATGCACCGCTTTCACACCCGGAATACCGCGTAATTTTGCTTTTAAATCAGTCCCTTTGTATTCAACAATGGCACCGTTGAAAGTTAAGGTTAAATGCGATTGAGTTTTCAACTCAGGAACGCGTTTAGCCACTTCGGCTAATACGGTTTGTTGACGGCGCTGAAGATACTGCGCATAGCTTTGTACTTTGTGAGATTTAACGTCTAAGCGTTCAGCCCCAGTCGCTTTCGCCGAGGTCGCTTCAAAACCAGCAATACCGCCTTTATAGACAGCCACCGCAGGCTCTACAAATTCAATTAAAAAACGCGTTGATTGGTGTGCTGCAGCGAATTCTTCAATCGTCATCTTGTGCTTTTCACCAGTATAATTGACCTGGCGTTCGGTCACTTTGATAGCCGCATCTACTTTTTGAAACTCCTGAGCCGTCAATGCCGATACCGATGTTGCTGCAGCAACCGCTATCGCTAAAGTCGACCACCGAGCAGTTTTTATTGTTGTCATTGCTCTTCCTTGTTTGTGTCAGATGTGTACGACATTGACAGTCGCAAAGGAAGAAATTACCTACAAACAGTTAACAATTGAATCAATTTTTATTCAAATTTGTAACAACGTGTAACAATTTAGGTGGGGTTGGGTTCAAGCTGCAAACGCTCAGCCAGCAAAACCGCTTGAGTACGGCTATAAACGCCGAGTTTGCGGAAAATAGCAGTAATGTGCGCTTTCACGGTAGCTTCGGTGATGTTCAACTGATAAGCAATTTGCTTGTTTAATAAGCCTTCGTGCAGCAGGAAAAGTACTCGGTATTGTTGTGGGGTGAGATCGGCAACTTTCTTGGCAAGCTCTTGATCTTCATCGGTGATGTTATCGAGGCGCCCGCGCATTTCCGCCGGAACCCAAGTATCACCTTGCAAAATCACATCGATGGCCTCAGCAATCTTTGCTGAAGAGAGCGATTTCGGGATAAAACCCAGCGCGCCGAAGCCAATGCATTTGGCAACCACGGCAGGATCTTCAGAACCAGAAATAATGGCAACGGGAAGTAGCGGATAATCTTCGCGTATACGAATTAACCCGTACAGATCGCCGCTGCCCGGCATGTGCAAATCCAATAGAAGTAAATCAAGATCATCATCTTCATTGAGCGCCGCAAGCGTCGCGTCTAAATCGCCCGCTTCGCGTAACTCAAGCTCAGGATAATGGTTCGCGAGAGCCCCCTGCAGGGCCTCGCGAAACAACGGATGATCATCTGCTATTAAAAATTTCGCCATAGGATTCCCGTAGCCCGGCGTTTCACGCCGGGTGACGCGCAGCGTCGTTAATGCCCAACTATCGATTAAACGTTGAGAATAACCGTGCTGCGCACGTCCCGTCGTGAAACGACGGGCTACTTATTCAATCGGTTTTCGATTAACGAATCTACCACAGACGGATCGGCAAGCGTAGAGGTATCGCCTAAATTCTCGAATTCGTTGGCGGCAATCTTACGCAGAATGCGGCGCATGATTTTACCCGAACGCGTCTTCGGCAAATCCGCTGTCCAGTGAATGAAATCTGGCGTCGCAATTGGGCTTAACTCTTTACGCACCCAGTCGCGCACTTCTTTGGTCAACTCATCGGTAATCTCCGTGCCGGCCATTGCTGACACATACACATAAATACCCTGACCTTTCACGTCGTGCGGATAACCCACAACCGCCGCCTCAGAAATCTTCTCGTGTTCAACCAACACCGATTCAATTTCAGCCGTACCCAAACGGTGACCCGACACGTTCAACACGTCGTCCACACGGCCGGTGATCCAGAAGAAACCATCTTCGTCACGACGCGCGCCATCACCAGTGAAATACATGTTTTTGTAGGCAGAGAAATAGGTTTGCTCAAAGCGCTCATGGTCACCCCATAGCGTGCGCATTTGACCTGGCCATGAATCTTTAATCACCAAATTGCCATCAACAGCGCCTTTAAGCTCGTTGCCATCGGCATCCACCAACGCCGGCTGCACACCAAAGAAAGGACGCGTTGCCGAACCTGGTTTCAAATCAGTCGCACCCGGTAATGGCGTGATCATGATGCCACCCGTTTCAGTTTGCCACCACGTATCCACAATTGGACAACGGCTATCGCCGATCACCTTGTAATACCACTCCCACGCCTCTGGATTAATCGGCTCACCGACTGACCCCAACGTACGCAATGACTTACGCGAAGACGTTTCCGCAGCAGCAGTACCTTTCGACATCAACGCACGAATCGCCGTTGGTGCCGTGTACAGAATATTGACGCTGTGCTTATCAACCACTTCACCAATCCGACCCACGCCCGGATACGTTGGCAATCCTTCAAAAATCAACGTGGTTGCACCGTTAGCTAACGGCCCATAAACAATGTAGCTATGACCAGTAATCCAGCCCACATCGGCTGCACACCAGTACACATCATCTTCGTGATAATCGAATACCAACTCGTGCGTCATTGACGCATACACCATGTAACCACCAGTGGTATGCAACACGCCCTTTGGTTTACCGGTTGAACCCGAGGTATACAAAATAAACAGCGGGTCTTCAGCATTCATCACTTCTGGCTGGCACTCAGCAGGTACATCTTTCACCAACTGATCCCACGCCACGTCACGGCTGTCGTCCCATTCGGTTTCGCCGTGCGTTACTTTCGCAACCACAACCTTTTCAACCGTCGCACAACGACCACCACGCAATGCTTCGTCAACATTCGCCTTCAGTGGCGTCGTTTTACCACCACGACGGCCGCCATCCGCAGTCACAATTACTTTCACGCCGCAATCATTCACGCGGTCGGCAATCGCATTCGGCGAGAAGCCACCAAAAATAACCGTATGCACCGCACCAATGCGCGCACACGCCAACATCGCATAAGCTGCCTCCGGCACCATCGGCATATAAATTGCCACACGGTCACCCTTCTGTACGCCCAGCTTCTTCAAACCATTCGCAAAACGCGATACTTCTTGATGCAATTGCTTATAGCTAATCTCGTCGCTCACACTTGGGTCATCACCTTCCCAAATAATCGCAGTTTTATCACCGCGCTCCGCCAAGTGCCGATCGACGCAGTTGTAGCACGCATTCAAGGTGCCATCTTCAAACCATTTTATGCTCACATTGCCCGGCGCAAAACTCGTATTCTTCACCTTCGAATAGGGGCTAAACCAGCTAATACGCTGCCCTTGCTCACGCCAAAAACCCTCAGGGTCTTTCACGCTCTGCTCATACATCGCCAGGTATTGTTCATTGTTCACCAATGCCCGCGCTTTCGCATCTGCCGGCACTTTATAAACCCCATGTTGCATAAAACCTCCTATTGAACTGCTAAGTCGATATTAGCTATTGGATATTGGATATTAGCAAAACCCAAGAGCCTGCTCTTCTCGCACTCTAATATCTAATATCGCTCTTGCTCTTCTAATATCTAATATCTAATAGCTAATCTCTTCTAATATCTAATATCTAATAGCTAATATCGCTCTTGTTTTTGATGCCTATACCTTCAGTTATTGCGCGCGATCAAGCCATTAGACCATAGTCTAGATTGATAATTACGCCCGCATGTTAAAAGCTTAGAAACTACGTGCTTCGTCATTCGTACGTTCGCTTTGCTCACTGTTCGTCCGCGCTACGCGCTATTCGAACAGCGAAGCGGACGAACAGCGAAGCGGACGAATAACGAACAACGTCTTACAAAACAGGAGCACAGCAATGTTGCAAAAAACTCTAACCAAATCGCTAGTTGCCAGTGCAGTTTTTGCTAGCTTAGCAGGCAGCCTAGCCACGAATGCCCATGCTGCAGAAGGTCCCGAATGGTCATTCGGTGGCTACGTCAAACTCGATGCCATGATTTCTGACTATGGTGACGGTTCAGCCGGCGCAGGCACCGACCGAAATATCGGTCGCCAGTTTTATATTCCTAGCTTAACGCCAGTAGGCGGTCAAGGCGACGATGCCGTCACCGATTTCCACGCTCGCCAATCGCGTTTCTTCTTCGATGTAAAACAAACACTTGAGAACGGTGAAGCGATCACCGGTCATATCGAACTCGATTTCATGACCGTACCGAGTGGGGACGAGCGTATTACCAACTCCTATGCGCCGCGTCTGCGTCAAGCATTTCTACAGTACAAAAACTGGATGATTGGTCAAGCATGGTCAAACTTCCAAGACTTAAGTATTCTGCCTGAATCCGTTGATTTCGTTGGTGCTACCGACGGTATGGTGTTTATGCGTCAACCGCAAGTACGATACACCAGCGGCGCGTGGAGCTTCTCTATCGAAAACCCAGAAACCACAGTGAGCTTAGTTGATGCAGATACCGGTGCAGTCTCGCGTGCCGCCACCAGCGAAGGCATCATGCCAGACTTTACCGCAAAGTATAAAGGCGCAAGCGGCAACTTTAGCTACAGCGTGGCTGGTTTAGTGCGTCAATTAGCATACGACATCGACAGCGACGGCAGCGACGAAACCGCAACCGGCTACGGCGTCACTTTCGGTGGTAAATTGGCATTTGATAACGGTAACGACATCCGTGCTAGCTTCACCGCAGGTTCAGGTATCGGCCGCTACATGGGCCTCAACACCTTCAACGGCGCTTACGTTGACCCGAACAACAGCCTCGAGTCACTCGACGTAATGGGCGTGACTTTTGCATATCGCCACCACTGGAGCGACAAAACCCGCTCTAACATCGTCTACAGCCGCGGCTGGGCCGACAACACCGACAACCTCGAAGGCTCACTGGCCACTGAGTTCACCCAGCGCATTGGCTTCAACGTCATGCACTCAGTTGACCCGAAGCTCACCTTCGGTGGCGAAGTGTCACTGGCACAGCGTGAAAATGACGCAGGCCAGGACGGCGACTTAACTCGCGTCCAGTTCATGGCGATGTACACGTTCTAAGAGCGAAAAACGTTATTCGTTATTGGTTATTCGTTATTCGGAAAAGCGAAAGACGAAGAACGAAGAACGAAAAACGAAGGACGAAAGACGAAGGACGAAAGACGAAGTAAGAAGGACGAAGTAAGAAGGACGAAGACACAACGCAGAAATGGCTAGTCATTTAGTTGGCTAGCCATTTTTTTTATTCATCACAGACAAGAAATTGTAATTGTGTACAACCGCGGAGAGTTTTAAAGAAAATTTAGGGCAACCATCTGTCGAAACAGACTCAGAGTTAACCTATTTAATCAACATCGGCGACATTTGCGCAGTGCCACTAACGCCTATTACTCAATAGATGGCAAAGTCAGCGGAATCTACGCTAGAAACCTAATCGACTGATACACGGCTGACAGCGGCTGATACCTGACTAATACCAGACTGATACATGACTGATACCCGACTGAAGCCTGATTGAAACCTGACAGAACCCTTACTAATACTTGACTAATACCTAACTAATACCTGACTAATACCTGACTGATATCTGCCTAACACGCGATTGATATCGACTGATATCTGACTAAGCTTGCTGGATACATTCGAAATCGCGCGGTGAAATTGCGAATTATCAGGAAATATTAGGAGACGATAGAGCTGTGCATACCCCCTAAAAATTTTAGTGTTCAGTTGCATCAAATTTGCTACAAATAAGGCACCCCAAAATGCTACTTTTTTGATGCAACTGAACAGTCTTTTTTCAGAGACACCCCACACACCTATAGAGCTTTCATGAAACATCCCAAAACATCGATTCTATTTGAACCATGCTTTGGAGCAACGAGTAACGAGTAACGAACAACGCTGCGCGTTACCCGGCGTAGAACGCCGGGCTACACCATTGGCTTGGTGATTTTGCCGTGGCCGCCGGCGCGATTAAAGATGCTGGTGATGCGTGCTGAGCGCACAATCAACCAAGTCATGCCAAAGAGGCCCAAGCCAAGCGCAATTGCCAGCCAGCGGTTGTAGACTGTTGCCGAGTAGATGCCACCATTGCCAACGGGTACTGGCTCAACGGGTGCAATCGGTAAGCCGTAGCGGTTTGCTAAATTTTTAATGCCGATAAAATGAACTCCCGGAATTTCTTCTTGTAAGAAATAGCCCATCACCGTATCGACTGCGAACGCGCGGGATGGCGCATCCTTTTGCAGGCCGGATTTGAACATGTCGTCAATGCCCGGCGGGCCAACAATGGTGGCGCCACCACCGACGTTTACGAACGCTTTGTAGCTGCGCTCGGCAGAGTATTCACGGAAAATAGCGATACGGTCAGCAACCGCTTCTTGGTAATTTGCAGGCTCAATCAAATTAATATCTGCGCGGTCAATCGAGCGCTTGAGCATGGCAATACCTTCTTCGGAAATGCCAATGCCTCGGTCTTCAATGCCGCCCAGAGAGGCATAAATCGGTTTCAGTGAAATTACACCAGCGCTACGTAGCTCACGTTCCATATCAAGCCAAGTGAAGCCCGGCACGTTAGCGCCCCATTGCGACGATGATGCCGAAGCTATAATCACCGCATCGGCGCCCAGCGCTTCAAGCGCTGAGTACACAGCAAGGTTTATCGCTGGAAACGAGCCAGAAATGGTCACCGCAACCAAGTCACCTTCGCCCACACCGGCATCGGCCAATAGCTTCACGGCAACGGCAGCCCAATTCGGGTTCACGGTGGTTTGCTTTGATTCGCGACCACCTTGGTTGGTGGTAATCTCAGAATTTTCTAGGCCCACTAAACCAGAACGCTGCGGATCAAATTCAGGGTTAATTGGCGCAAGCTGCGCGCGCAACGGCTGCAACACATCCATGCCTTCGCGCATAATCTTCGCGGCGTTCACCATGGTGGCGTAGTTTTTATCCACCACCGGATCGCGTTGGCGTAAGTTCTCGGCCAGCAAAAATGCCAGTACCGCCAGCGCAATTAAAAAGACTTGTCCCCAAAGTGGCACCCCTGACGAGCGCCAATAAATCTTGGTAAATTTACTCATGTGAATAATTCTCCTGTTGGCGCTGACTTACCAGCCTGGCATTTGAAATGCGCGGCTTGCTTCATACATGTGCAATGACTCGGGCATAATCGCGATGAGCGCTAAGCGCACCAATACCGCGGTTACCGCCAAGCCACATAAAGTTTGCAACACGCCTTGGCGCTCGAACCAAATCGCAATTAAACCCGGAATGATGTAGCCAATAATGCTGCTCTCCATTACCGCCATCATGAGGCTTGATTCCAGTGGCTGCACTTGGGCTTGTGCTTCATCTACGCCGGCTATCATTTGTAGGTCAGTCCAGGTCACAAGGTTGCCAATAAACATATCGAACAGCCCGGCAATAATGTAACCGGTTAGAATCATGATGATGGTTTGACGGCGGCCATAAACAATCACGAAGCTCGAAACAATTTTGACGATGAGATAGGTCACGAAAGCCGCAACCAGTGTTAGCGCTAGACTGAGCGGATCAGTCAATTGCAACGCCACATAACCAGGTACCACTAAACCACCAGCCGCTAATCCCAAGGTTTGGGTGAGCAGTAGCGTGAAAAACAAACCAATGCCGATAGCTACGGCGAGAATATTGAGCGCTATCATACGTCTTCCTCATCAATTGCACGGTTTTGGAAAAAGCGTGCGACTTCCTCGCCGCCACCATGAATATTACACATGCCCACAATCAGCGCGTTACCTTGCGATTGCTCCAGCAAAACTTCGGTTATCTCCGTCATATGAGCGCCTTCCATGACCAATAACTTGTCCGGATCGAGCCCATATTTCATGGCCTCGCGCACAAAAATAAAAGAACCCGAGCCCATCAATATAATCTTGCTGGCTGGCGACCATTGCACCACCGCCTCAGCCATTTGCTGAGAGCGATGCGGGCGGTCGGCGCGGCAATTAATCAGCATAATCGAGTGCCGCCCTTGACCATGCTTTTCGAGCATGTTTTCCCAGATACGTCCGGTCGATTCAGGATCATTCGCAGCGAAGGCATTCACAAAAATCAGCTCACGCTCAAAGTAGCGAACATGAAGCACCTGCATAGCACCCGCTTCCGGCTCTAACGCCAGCATGCCTTTGAGGGCATCATCGCGCTTAACGCCCAGGTGCTCGCAAACTTTCAGCGCCAAGGCGACGTTCTCTGCATGTTCGGCATATTTAAATTCGGCGAGCACTTCTTCAGGAATCGCAGCAACTTCGTCTTCAGTAACCCCATGAAGTTGGCTACGGCGGTCTTGGCAAGATTCTTCAAATACCTCGAGTAAATCGCGCTCTGCGGTGAATAGGTTGCCTCGCACCGGTGTGCTACCTGCCAGCGCTAACGCTACATCACGCTCACCGGGGCCCATCACATCGAGATGATCCGCCCGCGCATTGGTAATGACGCCCACAGTCGAGCGCACCATGCGTAGTTCACTCAAGCTTTGGTAGTGCGGCTGCAGCGCCATGCACTCCACCACCACCACCTCAGGCTTCAGCACCGCCATGCGTTTTAGCATGCGCATTTGCTCAATAATGTTGGCACCGCTAATGCGGTAGATAGGAAATTCACGGCCATCTGGGTCGGTCATGGCAGCCGCTGATCCGGTGGTTTTGGCGCACACGCGTTTGCCGCCACCACGCAAGCCAGCCGCAATCAGTCGGGTGACGCTGGTTTTGCCACGGGTGCCGTTAACATGCACCCTTACCGGAATATTTCGGAGAAGAATTTTGTGTCTCAGTGCCTCAAAAGCACCCGCTGCAACCAACAGAAGCCACAGCACCACCACAATGCTTAGCAACACAGGAAATGACATGGTTTGGCCTTTAGATTGTAAATTACATACATAAGTGTATGTAATTAATAGACCAAAAGATCGAAATTAACGAATGTTTTACGTAGCCCGGCGTTAAACGCCGGGACGTGGCGTAGCCACGGTTAATGCTTTAGTCATCGAAGAAGCCCGAACAATAACAGCGCTGCGCGCTACCCGGCGTTTCACGCCGGGCTACAGTTCCTCTAGCGGCACTGGGCGGCCGAAGTAGAATCCTTGCATGTAGTTACAGCCAAGCTCGGTAACAAATTCGGCTTGTTGTGGGGTTTCGACGCCCTCAGCAACCACCGCGAAATCGAGACTCTGCGCAATTTTAATCACCGAGCCAATCAACACACGGTCTGAACGATGCGTACGAATACCGGCGACGAAACTACGGTCAATTTTCACTTTATCTACCGGCAAGCGTTTTAAGTAACTCAACGATGAGAAACCGGTACCAAAATCATCCAATGAAATCGTAATGTTCTTATTCCGCAGATTCTGCAGAACTTCCACTGCGTAATCCGTATTTTCCATCAAAATGCTTTCGGTTAGCTCAAGCTCTAGCCACTCCGGCTTACACCCGGTTTCTTCCAGCGTTTGTTCTAAAAACGGCGTAAATTCAGTACGATTAAAGTGCAACGTCGACAAGTTCACCGCCATCTTGCATGGTCCATGCTCTTGCAACTTCACTGCGGCCTCACAGGCGCGACGGAACACCCACTCGCTGAGCGGAATAATCTGTCCGGTCATTTCAGCCAGCGGAATAAACTCGGTTGGCGAAATAAACTTGCCAGGCTCACGTTCCCAGCGCAATAACGCCTCGTAACCAATGGTCGCGCCATCGTTACAGCGGACAATTGGCTGATAATGCAGTGTTAGCTGATTCTTCTCAATCGCTTCTTGCAGGCTCGAACGCATCGCCGCCGATGATTTAAACTGCAAGCTCATGCTGTCTTGATAAATCTGTACGTGGTTATGGCCCTGACGCTTGGCCTGGTGCATCGCCATATCCGCGCGTTGAATCAACTCAAGCGGTGCGTATTGATCTTCGGTTTGATGCGCCACACCAATACTCGCAGTCAGGTAAATCTTATGATGCATAATGCGATAAGGCTGGGCGACAGCACTGAGAATCTTACTGGTTAATTCCGCCACCGCTTCTTCATTCTCATGCATGTTCTGCGTCACAATTAAGAACTCATCGCCGCCAAAACGCGCCAACATGCCACGATTACCAACAATATTGCTTAACCGCTGCGCAAGCACCTGAAGTAAGCGGTCACCCACCTGCAACCCCAAGCTATCGTTGATCAGCGTAAACCCATCGAGGTCAATGAACAGCGCGGTTAAATCACGCTGTTTATGGAATCTATCCGCAATCATGCGCTCTATGGTGGTGCGATTATACAATCCGGTTAACGCATCATGCTCAGCTTGGAAACGCAATTGACGCCCCTGCACCACAAGCTCGCGGTTACGCTCAATGGTAAGCGCCAAGAACAGCACTATGGCAATGCCAGCAAAGGTCACCAACGTTTGTAAGTTCGCTCGCGCTTGCATTTCCTTAAGGTCATACATGTAAGAATAAATTGGCGTGCCGCTCGTAAATTCTGTATCGAGTGCACTTTCGTATAAAAACAACGCGCGATTCTGTAAATAATCGAGCGTAGCATCCGATACCCAGTGCCCATATTCATCAAGCAACATACCGTTCGAAATAGCGGTATAGGTATAAATTGGCGAGCGATAGGTCAGCGCCTTGTTCGACAACATTTTCGGTACGTTCACAACCGCTAACACGCCCCAATAACCGTTTTCGTAGTTATCATCTTTGAAATCGATAGGCACATGAATAAATAAGCGAGCGCCGGTTTCAGTACGCGAACGCGATGCCACCAGCATCTGTACTTCACCTTTACGGGTTGGGTCAAATTGCTGCTGCAAGTACCCGTCTTCCAAATACATCTCTTTATAAGTGGTATCTTGATGCCGCGAGCGCTCCCAAACCAATTCGTTTCCACGACGTAAAATCAGGCTTTCAAGAAAATCGACATCGCGCAAAACGGCGACCATATCCAGCGCCATCAGCTCGTCATGAATGGTTTGCGGATAATTCTCCCAACGTTCGGCTAAGCGCCGAAGGGTGCTAACATGCTCCTTACCAGCAGCGCGGCGACTCAGGTTTAACCCCACGGCGGCCTCACGCCCTTTATCGCGCAACTCATTCATTTCGTTATGAAACAGGGTGACGCCAATGGCGGAGGAAATAAGTAATCCAACCACCGCAACCGAGGTTGTCAAAACACTCACACACGGCAATTCGCCTTCAGTCGCTGTGCTTTGGTTCCACAGCCCAATCAGGGCGAGTAACACCAGAGCCCCCGCCACTAAGCTACCAGTCGGGTGACGCGCTAACAGCGGTGTTTCGGTAACAAAATGCATCAGTAAAATAGCTGCCAACGCCAGCGCTGCCAATGCGGCAAGAATACGTTGCGCACGTATCGCAACCACGTTACGCAAGCGCAGCGCCATCCAAAGGCCAGTAATGCCCAAGGTGACATATAAACTTTGATGAATCTGGGCGTCAAAACTGTCAAACAAGCTTCCCATGAAGCCATCAACCGACGCGATAATGGCGAGCACGGCAAACAAGCGTGAAACGCCAGATTTCCACTCTTTGCTGCTATTTAAATCGTAGGTTAATAATGCGATGCCGTTAGCCCCGGCGGCAATAAGAATGGATGAGCTAAGCGAGTGATAAAGCTGAAGCTGGGTGGGCTCCAAAAATCGATACATCAAGATCACAAAAGCAGCCATAAACAAAGCGATGCCAATCACTAGGTTTACGACCGCTTTGGCCTGCTGATCGACTTGAATTATGCGCATTCCCCGCCTCTGTTTTCTTATTGTTGTTATGTTTCCAATATAACCACAACAAAAACAGAATGACTAGCGTAGAAATGTAAATTTTGCTTGTTACCTGCTAGTTAGCAAACAATTGAATTTTTAGACGCTTTAGAATAGAGATAGCGCGAGGAATGACCCACTGCTTCCCTTTACGGTCTCGAAATACCGCGTGCGTCATAATTGGTGAACGCTGCAGTTCTGCCATTGCCCGCTTGATGGCAGCGCCATTTGACTCCGCCATGGGTACACCAAGGTCGGACAACTTCTCTGTACCGTTATATAACGATATCTTTCGACGTTTACGATGCGCGCTCGTTTCAACGTGCTCAGGCTCCACTACTTGTGTCGTCTCTAGGTCACTCAATTTTCAACTCTCCATGTGACTTTTTATAATTATTTTGAAAAATGCACCAACATGTGCACTAATCGTAAAATCAATGTAAAGAATAACGTATATTTTTGAAAACAAAACCAAGCATAGGTAATAGAGTTTTGTTAAATTTTATAGATTAATTTGTTTCTTTATTTTAGGAGATAACATGGAAGTTCGTCAGCGCGTTAAACATCATGGTGCACATCAAGGTGTTACCGGCTCCTGCCACGAATTCGTTTTAACCGATTCCGCCGCAATGCTTATTGATTGCGGTCAATTTCAAGGCGGCGACGTGCCCGATTTCTCGATTGAAAGCGACACAGTGAGTCGCATCCAAGAAATTGACTTCCCGATTGACCACCTTGTTGGCCTAGTAATCACTCACTGTCACATTGACCACGTGGGTCGTTTGCCGAGCTTAATGGCTGCCGGCTTTCGCCGCCCCATCTATTGCACCCCCGCTACCGCGATGCTGTTGCCAATCGTTTTGGCCGACGCGATGAAGATCACCCGCTTTCCGCACGCCGCTAAAGTATTAAGTGGGGTGCAGTCCTTACTCCGACCCCTCCCTCTTGATCGCTGGCTGGCGTTAGAGCAAGGCTGGCGGCTACGTCTGCGCAACGCCGGACATATTATGGGTTCGGCCTATGTTGAGTTTGAGCAAATGGTTGAGGTTGGTGTGCACGAACAGCCGGTGCGCGTGGTATTTTCCGGCGATTTAGGCTGTAAGAATACGCCGCTACTGCGCGATCCAACCCCGTTGGAATACGCAGATTTTCTGGTGTTGGAAAGTACCTACGGCGATCGTTTTCACGAAGATCGCAGCACGCGCCAACAACGCTTGAAAGATGTGATTGAACGCGCTTATGCCGACGGTGGCACAGTACTGATTCCGGCGTTTAGTATTGGCCGTACGCAAGAATTATTGTACGAAATTGAAGATATCATGCACCAAGACCCCGACTGGCGAACCATGACCGTAATATTGGATTCGCCACTGGCAAGCCAATACACCAAACAATATCGGCGCTTGAAGACATTGTGGGACGAAGAAGCGAAAGAACGCTTAGCGGATGACCGCCATCCACTTAACTTTGAACGTCTCCATGTCGTAGAAAGCCACGAGCAACATATGCAAATTGTCGATTTGCTGCGCGACAGCGGTGAGCCAGCCATTGTATTGGCTGCCAGCGGCATGTGCAGCGGCGGTCGTATCGTAAACTACTTGAAGGCTTTGTTAGGCGATTCGCGTACCGATGTTGTTTTTGTTGGTTATCAAGCCGAAGGCACGCCGGGGCGACAAATTCAGGACTATGGTCCGCGCGGTGGTTATGTGATTTTGGATCATGAGCGCTACGACATTCGTGCGCAAGTGCATACGCTTGGTGGTTATAGTGCGCATGCTGACCAACGTGAACTCTTGGAGTTTTTGCAGACCACCGTGGGTTCGGTGCGTGATGTGCGACTCGTGCATGGCGAAGATGGGGCTAAAAAAGTGTTGGCCGCGGCGATTGAGCGATCTGGGTTGATTACTGGTTCCGTGATTTGAGCAGGAGGTGGGGTGCAGTCCTTGGACTGCACCCCTCTTAACTTATAAAAGAGGGCGGGCGAGTAAATCGTTGACGTGATCTTCAGTGGGCATATAGCCACAGGGAGCCTGCAATAAAAGAGTGCGGATGGTGTCATACAATGCATGCTCACAGGCATTTTCGAGTAGTTGCAGCAAATCGTGCATCGCCGTCCATGACATGTAATCTTCCTGCGCCTGCATGATGCGCGGGTGCGCACACGGCACTACATTATCGCCAATCAACAACTCTTCAAAGAGCTTCTCGCCGGGGCGCAAGCCAGTAAAACTAATCTCAATATCGCCATCTGGGTTGTCACGCGAGCGCAGTTCAAGCCCCGACAGGTTAATCATCTTTTTCGCCATATCGACAATGCGCACAGGCTCTCCCATATCCAGCACAAATACTGCTCCGGTCGAACCCATAGTGCCCGCCTGTATCACCAACTGCGCGGCCTCAGGAATGGTCATGAAATAACGTGTGATATCAGGGTGCGTCACTGTCACCGGCCCACCGTTTTCAATCTGTTGCTTAAACAGCGGAACCACGGAACCCGATGAACCCAGCACATTGCCGAAACGCACCATGCAAAAACGCGTCAATACATCTTCGCGCGCAGCCAACGACTGCAACACCAGCTCTGCTAGGCGTTTCGTCGTGCCCATCACGTTCGTAGGCCGCACCGCTTTATCTGTTGAAATCAGTACAAACTGCTCAACCCGTGCGTTAATCGCCGCTTCAGCCGTCGCCCAAGTGCCAAACACGTTATTGCGCACGCCTTCAACCATATTAAATTCCACCAGCGGCACGTGCTTATAGGCCGCCGCATGGTAAACCGTCTGCACCTTGAACGCTTTCATAATGCCTTCAACGCGCGTCTGATTTTGCACCGACCCCATCATTGGGAAGATATCAAGGCTGACACCGTGGCGGTCACATAACTGACGTAGCTCGCGGTCAATCGCGTACAAACTGTATTCGCTTAACTCAAACAACACCAACGCGCGCGGCTTTTGCATGATGATCTGGCGGCACAACTCAGAACCAATTGAACCTCCGGCGCCCGTTACCATCACAACCTTTTCACGAATGTGCTTTTGCATCAATGTAGTATCCGGCGCCACCGGATCGCGCCCCAACAAGTCTTCAATGTTGACGTCTTGCAAGCTATCAATGGAGATATCGCCGTTCACCATGTCGGCCATGCCGGGAATGGTTTGCACGCGAATATTCAAAGGTTGGAGCGATTCAAGAATTTGCTTACGTACTGAGCGAGAGGCTGACGGTAACGCTAAGAGAATACGTTCGATTTGACCACTTTTTACCGCATCTTCCACTTGCGACGGGTCAATGACTGGAATACCGAGAATGGTTGTGCGTTGCAGCGTTCGGTCGTCATCCACAAACACCACCGGATGAAACTGCTCACCGTTCATCAAAGCCTGCGCCAGCTGTCGGCCAGCCGAGCCTGCACCGTAAATAAGCACGCGGCGCTTCCGACGACTCACCATGCGATGGTAAATCTCACGCATAATCAGACGACTTCCGCCGATCATCAGCAGTGCCATCAAGCCGTAATTGGCCACCGCGTGCCCAGGGAAATCAAGCTGTAGCATGGTACGTAGTGCCCACAGCCACAGCGTAGAGACAAAAACGCCGACTAACACCGAACCTAGCGCACGGAAGCTCACATAACGCACCACCGCACGATACAGCCCGAGCTTCGTGAACACCGCCAGCGAACCGATGGTTAACGCCACATACAAAAACGCCCAGCGCAATAAATCGCTCGGCGGCTGGTATAAATATGCCAACACGTGCGCAACAATCAACGCAACCAAGATGGCAATTGCATCAGCAAGCAAGCTCACCAAGCGCTTCATGGAGCGCGGTAGCTGCAGTACGGGCATTAAGAATTTCACGCTAAAACAACAACCTTGTACAAAATAATTCCGTTTCGTTAAGTTTTTTTAATACCAAAGCAACAGAATTATAACTGTGTTAAGGAATTGTAGCAATAGTAGCCCTGCGTTCTACGCCGGGTGGCGCGAAGCGCCGTAAGTGGGGTGCAGTCCTTGGACTGCACCCCTCCTTATTCAAAATAGGCGGATGGTGCGCGGGAGTTCTTCGGCGGTGACTAAACTTTCGTTAAGTGCTGCGCGCTCAACACTGCGCAAGTCTTGTTCATACATAGCGCGCTGCGAATCATTTAACGGATACTGCAACGCCAACATAAACGCATTGCGGGCGTAGCCCCAACTTTTCGCATTTGATGCAACATTTGCGGCTCGTATCGCCCCTTGCAAATAACCTGCCTGACCAGACTCAAAGTAAAACGCGTAGGCGTTGTTCAAATCCTTTTCGGTATATTTGCCTCTTTCACGCAATTGCGCATAAGCGAATGCCCCCAGCGGATGCTTATACAATGTCGCAATGTTTAAATACTGAAACGCATAATCACCGGCCTTGGTATCACCGGTGGCCTCTGCGCGCTGCAGGTAATAACTCCCCAACAAATATTGCGCGGTGATAAAATCAGCGAGAGCATCATTTATCGGCGAAAATGCATGTTCCGGGGTTTTACACACGTCCATTGATGGACAATGCGCCAATATCTCACGCAAGCGCACTTCAGAAGTTTTATCGCCGCTAGTCGCTTGTAAGACAAGGTCGTAAGTCCGCAACCAAGCATCTGTCCAATGTTGGGCGACATATGCCCCCATCGGTGTCGGTGCTTCCTTATCGCCAAGAGCGTCAGGTGCTGCTGCACCAGCGGCTACACCAACTTCTGAATCTGCGCCCGAGGGCGTTTCAGCAGCCGAAGCATGCCATGGTCGACGCTCCGGCAACAGCCCGAAGTCTTTTAGCATACCTAGCGTAAACAACAGCAATAATGCCCCCACCGGCACGCCAACTAAGCCCCATAAAGCCCATTTTTTTGCCGCGCTCATAAGTCATACCCCTTACAAAACGAGTTGCCGCTGTTGCCTTTGCAAACCAAATCATACTCAGAGCGATACAGCGACAAATTACACTCGCTTTGACGCGAGCGTGCATAATCAATCAACGAACGCAGCTCACGATCTAGATACCCGCGTTCGCGCAGCAAATCACGTCGTTCTTGCTCAAGTTGGCTAAACTGCCCGCTGCGTGCATAACTTTCCAATTGCCCCTCATAAGTGCCGCGCACCGTACCACGCGTATTGCGTAACACGTTGATGTCGCCCTCAACATCATTCAACTGGTTATCAATGGTGCGTAACTGCCTACGCAACGCGCTATCACGGCGGGTAATGTTTTCAGCGTCCGCAAAGCATTGGCGAGCGAGTTCCACACGCTCTGCACGCACTGTCGGCTGTTGCGATGTTTGAGCGACTTTGGCAGGCTCAGAAGTCATCGAAGACCGACGTTCCGCCAGCACGTTATCTAGTGGATAACCCAGTTCGCGCAAATTCGAATGAATCACCTGCACGAACGATTCAGGTGTATCGAGCCGAGATGATAGCTGCTCGAACGCCTCCTCAAAGACGGATCGAGCCGCCTGCGATGAACCAATGGAGCGATAATACAAACCAAGCTCAATGCCCGATTCAATGTGTCCAAGCGCTAGCGCACTTTGTAGCAATTGCGCGCCATATTCTGGGTCTTTCGCCACAATGCCGCCGCGAAGAAATTGACGCCCTAAAGCGTAAGTACTTGGCGCATAGGTTAAGTTATTGGCGAAGGTATGAAGGCGTACAAAAAGTGTCGGATTGCGCTCAACCCCAGCTCGCTCCGCCTTATTGAGAAACAGATCAGCTAAATTAGCCGCTGCCACAGCAGCCTCACGTTGTTGCTGCGTCGGATGTTCGCCTCGATTGGCCAGGGGCCCTTTGCATGCGGCAGTTTCAAGGCATTTTTTCACAAGACTATTGAGCTTCGAAATCGCATACACTTCGCCGCGTTCAGCCGGGTCTGTCAGCTGCCACATCATCGTTTCTTCAAGCTTCCAGTAACCCTGCTCGCCCTCAGGCATTTGGTAGGTCTGTGCGTTCGCTGTGTCAGCCATTGCCGACACCAGCACCGCTATTATTAGTAGGTTGCGCATGAGCGTCATCTCACAATAGAACCCTTACAAAGGGTAACCTTTGAAAATTATGCCGCCCGCGCCCACTTGTCAAGAAGGGTGCAGTCCCCCACCATTGCTAAAACCCAACACCATGCGCTACCGTTAATACATCCATGCTAACCGAGCATAGCTATGAACCGCATTCGTCACATTCTCGTAACGCTCACAAGCCTGTTGCTAATCAACCTGCAAGGCTGTGCCAGCCTGCCGGATCTCGCAGAGCGCAACGCCAGCTATGCCGTTCCCGCCAGTGACACAAGCAACACCGAACTGGGTACCGTCATCGCCCAACATAGCCAAGATACGCAAACGAACGCAGGTGTTGTTCTTCTCAGCGAAGCAAAAGCGGCGCTCGATGCGCGATTAATGCTTATTGAACATGCCGAGCAAAGCATCGACATTCAATACTATATTTGGCGCGATGATACGTCGGGTCAGATGATGACTGAAGCGTTGCAACGCGCAGCAAACCGCGGTGTGCGCATACGCCTACTGCTTGATGATTTTCATGCCAACGCAATCAGCGCATTGTTGCATCAGTTAAACGCTCATCCGAACATTCACGTTCGGTTAGTGAACCCTTTTATGCCACGGGGAGCAATTGTCTGGGGCTTTATCACCGATTTTGAACGAGCCAATCGACGCATGCACAATAAATCGCTCACAGCAGATAACCAAGCCTCGATTGTCGGTGGTCGCAATGTGGGAGATGATTATTTTCTGCGCGGCGAAAGCGATATTTTATTTTCAGATCTCGACCTTTTAGTCATCGGTGAAATTGTTAGCGCCATTTCCAACGACTTTGATACCTATTGGAATAGCAACGCCAGTTATCCGCTTGAGTTACTCGAACCCAATACAGCCAGCTCAGCACAAGCCTTCAGCCAAACCAGCTTCGACCCTGCGAAGTATCAACCACCACACGACCTCGAAGACTTTTTCAATACGCATGAAATGACCTGGGCCAACGCTATTTTGGTCAGCGATGCGCCCAATAAAGTACTCGGAATCATTGAAGAAGAGCAGCGTATTACCTACAAATTGAAAGAAGTGCTTGGCGTACCAGAAGAAGAAGTATTGATTATCTCACCGTACTTTATTCCCACCAAAGCCGGCGTAGAATCACTGCAGAATATAATTAATACAGGCGTACAAATGAGCGTGCTCACCAACGCCTTTGCAACCAATGACGTTGCCATTGTGCATTCGGGCTACGCGAAGTGGCGTAAACGATTGCTAAAAGCCGGTATCCGATTATTTGAATTGCGCCCCGCCGCCATTACAGGGCCATCTACTGAAGATGACGAAGACCCGACCTTTTCCAGTTCATCCGCCAGTAGCCTGCATGCGAAAACCTTTATTATCGATAGGCAGCGGGTATTTGTCGGGTCATTCAACTTTGACCCACGTTCGATAAATCTCAACACCGAACTCGGTTTAGTCGTACACAGCGATGAGCTGGGAAGCCGAATGGCCGAAGCATTCGAGCGAGATACACCAGTACAATCTTTCGAAGTCATTCTGTCGGATACCGGCGATCTC
This sequence comes from Pseudidiomarina marina, assembly GCF_044807045.1. Classification (NCBI taxonomy): domain Bacteria; kingdom Pseudomonadati; phylum Pseudomonadota; class Gammaproteobacteria; order Alteromonadales; family Idiomarinaceae; genus Pseudidiomarina; species Pseudidiomarina marina. The sequence continues at coordinate 2,298,117 of NZ_CP085233.1, forward strand.
ATATGGCTTGAGCGCGACGCCAACGGTAACATCACCAAGCGCCACACTACCGAGCCCGGCACCACCTGGTTTAACCGCCTCGCCATCCGCTTCTTCTCACTACTCCCCATCGACTCGTTTCTGTAGCCCGGCGTTTCACGCCGGGTGGCGCGAAGCGCCGTTATCCTCGCCGCCACCGTAATACCCACGGACAGCGCCAACAAACTCTTCCAGCGCATCAACCGGCAACGCATTTACCCCACCAGCGCCAGCGCGCCCGCCACCATCAAACCGCGCACAGATATCCCCAGCGCCCTCAAGCCGAACCTTCGGTGCCCTTAAGCTCACGGTCAGCGTGGCGCCATCGGCGTTCGGCGTCGCAATCACAATCGCTTGCGATGGATTAGCATGCGCCAAATCATTCCCCAAGGTGCCACTAATGCGGCGCGCCCACGCTTCAGCAGGCAGCATCACCGCACGCACCACATCATCACAAGCCACCACATCAGCTGCTGCAGCCAACGCCATATCTTCAGCAAAGCCACGACGCAACACCGCAAACGGTGCATCAGCCGCCGAGTCAGCCACGGCGGCCAACGGCGAATCGTAAATCATCAACGCCCGAAACAAATCTTCCGGCGCATAATGCAAGTCGTCCACCGAGGCGCCGTAGCCGTTGTAATTCGCCAACACGCCCAGTTCGCGTAATGCAGAAACCTCAGCAGCAGACAACCCTAATGCGGCACATTCAGCCTCGGCAACATGATTCAAACTATCACCAAACGCCGCCGCCACCGCCCACAACCGCTGACGCCCCTCTAAATAAGAATTCATCAGCAGCCCAGTACAAACAGTCGGCGCAAAATCAATCAAGCATTGCAAACGCTCGTGCTCAAACAGCGTGCGCGCTTGATGATGATCGCAATAAAACACTGAAGCCCCCTGCGACAGAATCCGTCGCAAGTCGTCGGTATTTTTATCAAAAGAAATATCCAAAGCATGCACCACGGCGTCGCGAGCCTGATCATCGCTCACCCGCGCCAGCAACGCATTGTCGCGCTTCACGCCGCTAATCAACATCTGCGAATCTGCAGCAACCGGAAACACTTTACGCAGCTGAATTAAAGAGAAAATACCATCGGCATCGCCATTAAATACATCAACGTACATTCAGCACCCCACGTGCCACCAGCGCCTGCACCACCTGCTCCGCCGCCTCTTCTACGCTCAGCGAAGCTGTGCGCAGATGCACTTCCGGCGCCGCCGGCGGTTCATACGGCGAACTAATGCCAGTAAAATGCGGAATCTCGCCCGCGCGAGCTTTCTTATATAGCCCTTTCGGGTCGCGCTGCTCACACACCTCTAGCGGCGTATCGACAAACACTTCAATAAAGTCAGCAGAAGCCAACGAGCGAGCCTGCGCCCGGTCCGTCACAAACGGCGAAATAAATGCGGTGCCGACAATTAGCCCGGCATCGGTCATTAAGTTTGCGACTTCGGTAATGCGACGAATATTCTCAACGCGCGAGGCATCATCAAAGCCCAAATCTTTGTTCAGGCCGTAGCGCACATTGTCGCCGTCCAGCACATAACTGTGGCAACCGCGCTCAAACAGCTTTCTATCCACCGCGTTGGCAATGGTGCTCTTGCCCGAGCCCGACAAGCCGGTATACCAAAGCACGCATGGTTTGTGGCCTTTTAGCGCCGCGCGTTCCGCAGCCGAAACCGAGGCCTCATGCCAGACAATATTTGTAGTCATTCGTAACGTCCTTTTGTTACCTCATAGCCCGATACTACAACATAACCCAAACATCGGGGTAGCCCACTTCCACAACAATGCCACATAAGATAAACTCAAGCGCATGAACCAAATCACCCACCTACAACAACTCGAAGCCGAAGCCATTCACGTGATGCGTGAGGTGGTGGCTGAACTGCGCAATCCGGTGATGTTGTACTCGGTGGGCAAAGACAGCTCGGTGCTGCTGCACATTGCGCGCAAAGCCTTTGCACCAGGCAAAATTCCATTCCCGCTGCTACATGTTGACACCACCTGGAAATTCAAAGAAATGATTGAATTTCGTGACCGCATGGCAGCGAAGCACGGCTTTGAACTCATCACGCACACGAACCCCGACGGCATTAGTCAAGGCATCGGCCCGTTCAGCCACGGCAGCGCCATACACACCGACGTGATGAAAACCCAAGCGCTCAAACAAGCTCTCACCAAATACCAGTTTGATGCCGCGTTTGGCGGTGCCCGACGTGATGAAGAAAAATCGCGGGCGAAAGAGCGCATTTATAGTTTTCGCGACAAAAACCATCGCTGGGACCCAAAGAATCAACGCCCGGAGCTCTGGAACATCTACAACGGCAAAGTGCATCCGCAAGAGAGCATTCGCGTGTTCCCGCTGAGCAATTGGACGGAGCTGGACATCTGGCAGTACATCTACCTCGAAAATATCGAAATTCCTCAGCTGTATTTTGCTAAGCCGCGCCCGGTTGTGAAACGCAGTGGCACCTTGATCATGGTCGATGACGAACGTATGCCGCTCGAAAAAAACGAAACGCCAGAACTCAAAACTGTGCGCTTTCGCACCCTCGGTTGCTATCCATTGACCGGCGCCATTGAATCCACCGCCGCCACCTTGCCGGAAATTATCGAAGAGATGTTGCTCAGCACCACCTCGGAGCGCCAAGGCCGCGTGATTGATAATGACGCCAACAGCTCCATGGAAAAGAAGAAAATGGAAGGGTATTTCTGATGCAAGCAGCCAAAACACAAGCGCCAGATATCCTCACCTACCTCAAGCAGCATGAGCAAAAAGAGCTGCTGCGGTTTATTACGTGTGGCAGCGTGGATGACGGCAAAAGTACCCTCATCGGCCGTTTGCTGCACGACAGTAAAAAAATCTACGAAGATCAGCTCGCTGCCATCACCAACAATAAAACCCAGCAGCTCGATTTAGCAAACCTCGTCGATGGCCTACAGTCAGAGCGCGAGCAAGGCATCACCATTGACGTGGCGTATCGGTATTTTAGTACCGACAAGCGCAAGTTCATCATTGCCGACACGCCGGGCCATGAGCAGTACACCCGCAACATGGCAACCGGCGCCAGCACCAGCGAGCTCGCTATTATCTTGATTGATGCCAGCAAAGGCGTACAAACCCAGACCAAGCGCCACAGTTATATCGTCAGCTTGCTCGGCATTAAGCACGCCATTGTGGCCATAAACAAAATTGATTTAATCAACTACGACCAAGCCCGTTACAAAGCCATTCAAGACGATTATTTGAAGCTTGCTGGTCAGCTCGATATTCCCGATATCCATTTCGTGCCGATTAGCGCACTCGAAGGCGATAACGTGGTGCACAAAAGCGCCAACACGCCGTGGTTCCGCGGCCGCACACTAATGGAATATCTCGAAACACTTGAGATTAATCGCGACGGCGATCACAGCGATTTCCGCTTCTCGGTGCAGTACGTGAACCGAGTAAACACCGCTGAAACACCCAACTTTCGAGGTTACGCGGGCACCATTGCCTCAGGCATCGTTAAAACAGGCGATACCATTCGCGTGTTGCCATCGGGCAAAATCTCCACCATCAAAAGTATTTACACCTTCGACGGTGAAATCAGCCAAGCGCAAGCACCGCAAGCAGTCACGCTGACCCTGAATGACGAAATTGATATTAGTCGTGGGGATATGATTGTTGAGAAGAACGCCATGCCGCATATGTCCAGCCGGCTGCGTGCAAAAATGGTGTGGTTAAATGAAGACGGCCTCGTGCCGTATAAAGAATATTACTTGAAGATGGGTAGCAAGTTGACTACCTGTGTGGTGGAAAACGTACGTTATCGCGTGGATGTGAACACCTTAGAAGAAGCCGACGCCGAAACCTTAGTGCTTAATGAAATTGGCTTAGTGGATGTGAATGTGCACGAGCGCGTAGTTTTCGACAAGTATCGCATCAACCGCAGCACCGGCGCTTTCATACTCATCGACAAACTCACCAACGCCACCGTTGGCGCCGGCATGGTGCATCAGCCGCTAACCGATCAAACCGCCGCCCCCGGCGAAGTCAGCGAATTCGAGAAAAACCTCAACACCTACGTGCGGAAACACTTCCCGCACTGGGGCGCGAAGGAAGTGTAGCCCGGCCCAACGTAGCCCGGCGTTCTACGCCGGGTGGCGCGAAGCGCCGTAATGATCATTCTCACGATTCAATTGCAAAGCCGCGAATGCCGCTTCACGAATCGCATCATCTTCAATAACAGTCCCGACTTGCTCAAGCGCCTCAATCACCGTCGCAAGCCTGAAAATCTGGGTATTACCAACACAGGTAACCGCATGAACGCCCAGTTGTCTTTCATGAATGATAGTTTGAATACGTTGTCGAGAAACATCGTAAAATTTAGCTATATCCGTTGGTCCCACATAGTCAGGCTTTGCTTCCAAAATTCGTGCTTGTGGGAGTGCGGTCAGAATTTGCTGTTTCGCAGAAGCCAATGCATTAAGTGCTGAATGCTCCTCACGACTAAATTCAATCAGTATCTCTCCTACACGACTATGACGAACCAATGCATCATCACAGCCTGCCTCGTATAGCCGATCATCAATTTCATCTCGACTCAACTGACACGCAGAAACATCAAATCGCAAACTGAACTCATAATTTTTCATCATCTGCTTGCCTCTGCATAACGAATTGCAGCTTCAATATCTTGGGATGCATGTTTTCTTCGGTTGGCCATAAGATAGTTCCTTTATCAGTCATTGTCAATTGACAACGGGCATGGCTTCGTTAATCATGTGTGAGAAAAACTCGTCGTAGACTTACTTGGGTTTAAATTTTCAATTTAACTTTAAGAATAGTGTTTGAACCGGCTTTAATCAAAACCATTAAATGCCCTCGACCGAAAATTGTATTTTTGACGTTTTTGGTTGCTTTTCATCCGCTTAGAATCAGAAAGCTCTAACCATCGTGAAAATGGACTATGAATAACCGCCGCTAACTCGCCATGATCAAATTCGCATTCATGTAGATTTTTAAGAAGTGAAAACTTACTGATAGCTGTCGTTCCATGACAATCATCCTTGTGGTTAAGTTGCTTTAACCTTCCTGAGCTACCAAGTCGTAATAGGCCTGCTCTAACGTTTTTTGTATTTCGTCGACCGTCATTGGCCCCGTCAACACAACCACATCATCGCTGTCGTTGCCTTCGACAGCTTCAGTCATTCGGGCTAGGTCGAATGAATAGTTTGATGTGTTGTTTCCTTTGGTGTCCGTCATACGGATACGCTCCTTCAGGCTTTGGTTCTTAAGCGGCCTGTAATGATAGTACCTGAACAAAATTTATTCAATTTTAAAGGGGTGCAGAGCCTGGTCCGGTCTCGGGTCTGCCCCCCCTCCACCAAACCACAAACCACGCGACACGATATGTCGCACCCATTCCCAACACACACCTACCAAATCTCATAATCACATTGAAACAACCACATTCATAAACTATGAACTAAATATGACTTAACCAGCTACCAATCTAGGAGCAACACAAATTGGAACTTGAAACCTTTAACCAGCAAATGTCATGTAATCCCCCCGAAAAATCGGAGCAGTTATAAGTAGAAAATTCCGTTAAACTAAAACGAAGGAGTTTTCTATGCGCAAATCACGATACACAGACAGTCAGATCTTAGCGATTCTGAAACAAAACGAGAGCGGTGTTCCCGTTCCAGAGCTTTGCCGTGAGCACGGTATGAGCTCAGCTCAATTTTATAAATGGCGCGCCAAGTTTGGTGGCATGGACGCATCAATGATGAAGCGTCTCAAAGAGCTTGAGGACGAAAATAAGCGTCTCAAGAAAATGTATGCCGAAGAGCGACTCAAGGCTGAGATCCGCAAGGAGGCCCTTGAGGGAAAGTTGTAAAGCCATCTCAGCGCAAGGAGATGGCGCAAGCTGCCATTCAACGTCATGGTATTAGCGTTCGTTTTGCCTGTGTTTGTATGGGCATTAGTACGAGCTGCTACCACTATCAAAGCAAACTCAGCGATGAAAATGCTGTGATTGCTGATTGGTTGCTGCGCTTAACCACGGCGCACAAGCGCTGGGGTTTTGGTTTGTGCTTTTTGCACTTGCGAAACGTGAAAGGGTTTCCATGGAACCACAAACGCGTGTATCGCATTTATCGCGAGCTAGAGCTGAACTTACGAATCAAACCCAAGCGTCGCCTGCGACGTGACAAACCGGACGCTTTAAGCGTGCCAACCGCAATGAATCAAGTCTGGTCGATGGACTTTATGTCCGATAGTTTGTGGTCGATGGTCGTTCACTGCGAACATTTAACGTCATCGACGATTACAACCGCGAAGGGTTAACCATTGAAGTCGATCTGTCGCTGCCAAGTGCCCGGGTTATTCGCGCCTTAGAGCAAGTGATTGAATGGCGGGGAAAACCTGAGGCGATACGTTGCGACAATGGCCCAGAATATTTGTCAAGCGAGCTGATTAACTGGGCTGAAAAACATCAAATTACGATGCTCTATATTCAACCAGGTAAACCGACTCAGAATGCCTATGTTGAACGATTTAATCGAACAGTACGGCATGAATGGCTCGATTTACACCTGTTTGAAAGCGTAGAACATGCACAAGAACTTGCCACTCAGTGGCTTTGGCTTTATAACAACGAACGGCCTAACACGGCCATCGGAGGCATTCCGCCCAAACAATTAACGCAAGCGGTTCATTAATTCTACGAATAACTGCTGCTTAAAATGGGGGGATTACATAGGACATCGCCTCTAGTGAAAAACAAACGCGCATGGTGTATAATTTGTAGCCATAAATGAAACAGAACCCTTTAACTAAATAGCATCGAGGCGCCAATTGAACATTAAGCGAACTATCGAATTAGCAGGTAGACTAATCACAGCTGCGGGCGGAGAACTGAATATTTTGAAGCTAATGAAGCTTCTTTATATCAGTGATCGATATGCGCTGAACGAATATGCTCAACCATTGACGTTTGACCGATATGTATCGATGAACCATGGGCCCGTGCTTAGTACAACCTATGATTTAATGAATGGCTGCGCAATACCTGAACTTCAAGAGCAATGGGACAACTGCTTCGAGCAACGCCAAAATCATTCAATCAAACTTCGAGAAAATTGTGATTTAACAACCACAGATATGATTATTCAGACTGTTGACATCGTTTGGCGCGAGTACTCGCATATGTCGCCTTGGTCTTTAGTCGAATACACTCATGCTAACTTCGAGGAGTGGACGGATCCCAAAGGTAGTTCACAACCGATTCAAATGCACAACTTACTTCAACAATTAGGATACGACTCTGGCGAAGCTGAATCAATCGCTGAGGGTATCAGAAGTGAACACCCTCAATTTAACGTACTTAATCTTGCACGTTTGCAAAGAACAGTTCACGAGCCTGTACTAGAATTATCGCCGGCTGATAATCGCGAAACGTTGCGTAAAAAAATTCTAGACTTCGCGAACTCAAACTAGCCGACGGAAATGACAGGATGTCAAATAACAAAGTAACTCTTGGTAAGTTATTCGCTCAGCAATTCGGTAATTTCCCACCCGATGATCAAGACAAAATTCTTGATTTCATTGAACATTATCAAAGCTATGGTTTCTCAGGATTATGCGGAAAAAATGTTCCTTCAACCCGAATACCTCCGGAAACCGACAACTTCGAAGAACTTTACAGCTTCGCACAATTTTACGCGCTTTGGCATTACCACATAGGCATACCAACATACGAAACCAGCTACTTTGAACAATACCTAACATCGGAGTGGCTACTACATTATCGGCGAATGCAACGCACAGAAATTCGGTTGGTTGATTTATCGTACCACCCTCCATTTCGAATGCCTACTGAAGAGTATATGCTATGATACTTACAATTGAGAGGCTAATCTATTTTGCTATTAGCAATGCCGAAAGGAATATGTACGGATGGTAAAATTGATGCCGACGCTTCTAAATGACTTAACTGATCATCAAAGAAAATATGCGGTTTCAATATATTCAAAATCTTTGCTTTCTCAACTCCACCAAGAAAAAATGCCTCATTTACTGTAATACCCCATTCCCGCATCGTATTAATAACACGCTTATGTGATGGTGCGTTTCTGGCTGTAACTATTGAAACTTTTAGTCGAGCTTTGTAAGTCGAATCGGAAGATTCACGAGCAGCCTCAATTTCTTGGATTGCCGAGATCCTGTCGAGAAATTTTTTAAGTGGTCCAGGATTATGTGTGATTTCAGATTTTTTAGTTTCATGAGCGTGAAACTTTTCTAATTTATTCGTCGTTTTGAAGACAGTTTCTGCCTCATCGTCTGCGAGAACACCATCGAAATCGAAAGCTATCCGAAGCTCATCATCAGCCAATATATCTTTTACATCACCTTGTAATATTTGCCCTGCGGGATAGCCGGCCATTGTCGCTTGCACTACATCTTGTTTATTTGCAGAAAGAAAAAGCTCTATGTCGAACGCTTCAATATAGGTGTGGGGCGATTTGCCTTGCAAAAATACAGCCCGAGTAATCCCTAATCCATAATGCTCAATCGAGTTCATAACCCTTAAACCCGTATCAGGGTCATTTCGCGACAATAGCACTACTTCAACAAGTGGGTCGTCAATTTGTAATTCATTTAATTTTAGTAAACGCCTTACAAATGGAAAAGCGACTCCTTTCCCCAACGTCACGTGCTGATTTTCACGCTGATATTCGCGATATTTTTCTTCACCTTGCGTTCTGAATATCTGGTCAGATTCATCTAAATTAAAAAGTGCGCTCGATGAAATTCCGACCACTAGTCGCTTGGTTAAATCATAAGGCATCACTTTCTCCAAGAGTCTAGACAATGGCCCCGCTAATCAATTACTGCAAAAGTGGTTGTCTATCAATATCGTTAATTATCGCAACAAAAAATACATAAAAGCAAAAATAAAACCTATCAAAAAAGTCCCACTAAACAAAACTCTAAAACATGCAGTATATTTCGGTGCCTGAGTTAGCCACCCTACTTTGGCGGTAATGTCCTCACTTGAAAATATGTTTGCATAAAATACTCCCTCCGATTTCTCATGCTCCGATAAAACTGCATTTTCAATTTCAATGAGCTTCGACTCAGCATGATGTATCAGTTCTCTCGTTCTATTATCCAATCCCCCAAAAACCATGGCTACGATACAAATCGAAAAACCCAATATTGACAAATAAGGCGATGCAGACCATGCATCAGCTTTTAGTTGCTCTACTAAGAGTGCGAAAAGTACACCTTGCACAACAAGAAAAAAATTGAAGGTTTTTAGACGCTGATTCGCATGTAGTTCGAAATATCGCCAGCAAATATCATACTGATACTCAGTAGAGGCTATTTTCATGTCCTTTCCTAATTTGTTGTAACTAACACTTAAACCTAAGATCAGGAGCGTTATCAGCCCTCGTTTTCTTGAAAAGAAAAACCTTCACTCATTCAAGTAAAGTCGCATTCTCTAATATCGCCTGATACTCACTCACACTAAGGTGGTCTCTATTCTGTGGCTGATAGACGATTGCAATCTTGCGGTAAATATCATGATCTCTGGGAGGGTACTTGCCACTTCTGCTTCCATAAGCCTGCAGTTCTTGCATCACTGTGAGACTAGTAATTTCACCGTTTAATGCTTTCTGTCTATCCGTTAATAATGATTTCAAATTTGTCGTACACGTTCTCTGCTTTTCCTCGTAAACTGTCACTTCAATTCTAGACAACCCATTGAGAAGTCCCGAACGGTAGAACACTTTACCTTCATTGAATACACTATCTAAAAGAGTTTTATCACAATTCCCCATAATCAGCGCTAAAATCGTAAATAGTGGATCAAACGATTTTTGTTTATGCTCAACTTGCAAAATAAAAAGCTGGAATCGCGCGACAGTCTTTTCAATTTCCCGAAGCGAAACATTGAAATGCCGAAATAATGCACAAACAGCTACGATTAAACTATCATTTTCACAAATTGGGGTTACTAGATCTTTTGCCACATCGAATAATTTAGGGAATCCAATCGACTCAATAAATGGTCGAATATCACGGTCCGGCAACTTATAACTATCATCAAAAAAACGCGACAAATAAGTTCTAGCATCAAATCCCTGTCCGTATATCGCACAAATAGAATGCGCTAATTGTTCGGTATCGGTTGCGATAACAAATACAAATTCAGGCACATCAAAAAGGTGCTTTACCGTCTCCAATAATTCAATTGCATAGGTTGGCCGACATCTATCAAGCTCATCAATAAATATAAAGAATGGCTTTTCCTTGTTTTTCTCTGGCTCCAGCTCACGCAGGTAATTTTTAAATGAAGAAATCGCTTCTCTTTGTTGCTCGAAGCTTTGTAATAGTACTTCCGTTGCTTTTTCTGTAGACGAAGCAAGAAAATCCGCTTCAATTTTTTCCCCTAAGCTTTCAGCGTCAAAACCAATATATTTTTTGACAAATCCACTCACGAGGTTTGGCAAACCCGCTTTAGCCATAGCCCCAATAATCTTCAATTGGCTTAGCTTGTCACTTAACCGCGGAACCTGCTTTTTAATCTCTGAAATGACAGTTAACAGTGGATCATCTGAATAGTCGTATTTCCAAGCATCAACGTAAACCACATCAAAATGAGCATCTAACGTTTGTACCCAACGTTTAATAAAGTAGGTTTTGCCGCTTCCCCACTTCGAGTTTATGTTAAGCACATAGCTTCGTTGTAGCGATCGTTCACAAAGATATTTAGTCAATAATTCAGCATATTGAGATCGTCTAAGTGTGTCAGCCGGAAAGTTTTGTTCCTCGATTTGTTGCGAGGCACTCCAGTCAAAATTCATTTCTTCGTTCGCCACAACTTCACTTTACCTCTCGAATATTACTAATCCGTTTCTAAGCACAACTATACATGCATACCTACTAAAAACTCTTACCCATACTACATTTGTACATACGATTCTGAACTAAATATTCAGAAAATTAACTCCAGAACTGAATATTGCGGGCATGACGTAATGGATAACAAGGTTCGTACACGCTATGAGCGTAGCCTCAGGCTACTGTACCTAATGGCTCCGAAATGCAAAGCTGCATACTTCTTTGATAAAGTGAAAAATCAAATTGATATCGCAGAAATAACGCCCGACGGCTTTCCTGATATTTTGAGAAAGATTTCGAAGAGGTGTCACCTTCCCCCTACATTGTGATTAATTGACAAATAGCTCCCTTTGATGGTGCAAAAAGCAACATTATGAACGTCAAAACGAAGACTTTTTAATTAGACTTCTTACGTTCAGAAACATTGATTTTGTCATCTATGCCACCGACGTGCCAGAGGTAACTATTCTTCATAACACGTAACCATATTGCTAGATGGTTGTATACACGAAAAACTTCATTCGCAAACTTATATTCATTTGACTCCCGCTGAATAATCGACTCTCCTAAAAGTGAGTTACATTCGTCAATATCAATAACAAAGCCATGATCTTTGTAATGATTAACAAAATGGTTAGCTAATTTTTTCGCATCTTGGTCTTTCGGTAGTAACTTACCAGTCAGTAGTCTTTCGGCATACTGCGCAGCGGATTCAGAGACTCTCTCAAAATAGCCAACGTCCTTTAGATCTAGTGTTTTAGTCAAGTACAGAGCAAACATTTCAGAACTTTGTGGGTAATCACTCAAAATTTCAGCAAACTTTAGGAGAGCATTTGAAAGTCCCAATGCTGGATAGCCGTTAATTTGTGGGTCTATTGGCCCCAGCTCACTCATTAGGCCCATGTGAATTTGATCTGCGCCAAGAGTGATTAATGTTGCCGCTGACTTAGCCTTTCGTGGAACTGCCACGACGAAATTATCTTTGCTTAAACTTTTACAAGTCTTACTTATTAAATACGCAGGTTCGATTTTGCCGCCGCTCGAATGAACTATTAACAATATGTCTTTATCGTCTCGCGCATGTCTTGCTACTTCATAAAGTTTATTGGCATGGAAACTGTCTATTGGGTCATATTCATCAAATAAAAATAAAATTATGTAATTACTGATACTGTATTCAACCACGAGCTCTTTTAAGTAGTTTTGAACTCGACCAAGCACGTCTTCGAATTCCAACTCTTTGAGTGCAGAAAAGATATCGTCATTATTTTTGAAATCAAAAATGCTTCTAGGTTTTTGTTCGACAGAAGCTGACTGAGCTTCCGTATCAGACATATTTTTAGGCTTCTTGGCCATAATCATCTCCACCTAACAATGACACATCATAATTACTTAGGATGTCAATTTAAGATGTAATCAAGAGTCAAATTTCTTGCTCGGTTCAAGGGGTGCCCCTCTTTTCTTCACGACGTTTAACTGCTCTGTATATGAAAGCTTTTCCCGTGAAACCAAAACGCTTATTGCATTACACACGAAACTTAACGGTGCCACCGCATTGGACATTAAACCACCTACCAAATGTCATATTTAGCTCAACGTGCGACATCAAGTGTCGCTACTAGAAGCTTCCGATTCATAATATGGTTTAACTGTTGGGAAGGAGAGAAGTATGGAGGGATATTCACTGGGGAACAATACTATGCCCACTGGTGCGGTATTCCGTAACAAGGACGCGCAAATCCTAACAAGCCTAGGTACTCACGAATTATTTGCAGAGGGCCCAAATCAGCAATGCAACCTTTATCAAAGTTTGTTACAGACTTTAGCAACCTGGCAGCCAAGTCCCATCGCCGCAAAGGCGACCCCTGCTAAAGCAAATATAATGGCTCGGTTAGTATAAATGAGATAGTTATAAGCATCTCCGCCAACTATCTTATTAGAGTAGCCAGGCTCTTGGTAACCAAGTATGAACGCATAAATGAGCATGCCTATCGATATCAAATAGCACAATAAGCTAACAGAGCCATGGGAATCTGAATTGCTTTGGTCTGAATCTTGATTCCATCCAGACTTCTTATCTTCCATTTTATACTCCCTATTTTATGATGGCTTAAATCGATAAATGTTTGTCAACTTCAAATACCACGAAATTAAATCTTATGTTTATATATTAAACACTTATAAGCTGTTTGGTAGGTGTTTATACATGAACGATATCGACTAATCAAAAATAAATTGAACGAAATTTAGGTTAGCGCCAGTGCCTTTTCATTGAAGATAAAGTTTGAATCTAACGTGGCATAACGTCAATTATCGAAGAGCCCCACATTTCAATGAGGGTGCGGAGTAAGGACTGCACCCCACCTCTAGCCTATTCAGCGCGCATAGCCGCCAGCTTCTTCCGGTCAACATCACACAGCACAGCCACCTTATCGGCAACCAGCGCCTCGTAATCAGCACCAAGCGTAACCTTCTGCCCACGATACGAAGCATCGCGCCCAACCGCTAAACAGTAGCTAACATACAATTGACGGGCGTACTCTTCTTGAAACAGATAATGCTTTTGCAAAATGCTCAACTCAGAATCTGAGCTCACCACATCTCGAATCAGCTCATTCAATGTTGTGCGCGCATCAATAGCGCGTTTCATGTAGTCCAATGCAAAGTCGTACTTTTCGCCCAGAGTCACAGCCCGAGCAAAATACAGTCGCGCTTGGTTAAACAGAATATAACCGCGCCACATAGGGTCATCTTGTGAGTGACTCAATGCCCGCTCGAATGATTCATCAGCAAGCGCAACATAGCGCTTCAGCTTCTCCATCTCATAAGCTGACAAAGCACGTGTCGCTGCAATGCCCTTTTTCAACGACGCCACATCAAGCTCATCTTTATTACCAAACAAGCCTACCGCTAAACGGCGATAATGTAGCCCAAGATAATTATAATAAACCGTCACACTCACCGGGTTACGCAACACCGGCCCACGAACCTTCAACAAGCCGGTGGAGGCCGTTTTATTGTGAACAATAAGCCCTTGGTACTCGCAAACCGCTTCAAACAGCTTCGCCGCCTGTTGAATCTGTATGGAATTGCCTTTGCTAATTGATTGGAAATCGGCGGCCTTGGTTTTCATATCCGTAATCATGGTAGCGATACTCGCCTTGGCGGCCTCATCACTATTCGCATTCATTGCTGGAAACAGCACCAAGATATCGATCATGGATTGCAGGGTATCGGCGAAATCCACTCCGGTATTCGACTGCTGCGCCAGCTTGGTTTGCATTTCGCTAATAATGGCGCTGCGCAACGATGCTTCGGTGGTTTGCGGATAAGTCTCGATAAATTCAGGCATGGAAGTCACATAGTGCTCGTTATCGAGAATGTTACCTTCCATTTTGGTGATGTTGTTAACGCTGTCTATAGAGATATAGGTTTGCAGTGCAATAAACAGCGCCACCAACGAAATCACGCCCGACAACACCGCGACGGTGAATGAAGTGATATCCACCTGACCGGAGTCATGCAGCCATACGGCTAGGGCAAAGCCTAGCAGTAATGCCAGCAGAACAGTGACGATGTAGATTGCTTGTTTGCGGGATATTTTCATTTCAGCAACTAAACACCATAAAATTCGCGATACCAAGCGACGGTGCGCTTCATACCCTCGGTAACAGGTGTCGATGGACGGTAGTCCATATCTGCTGCCAAATCAGATACGTCAGCATATGTTGCAACAACATCGCCCGGTTGAATCGGTAAGAACTCTTTTGAGATCTCAACACCTGCAGCATCTTCCACCGCTTTTATAAAATCTAATAACTGAACAGTGTCACTGTTTCCAATATTATAAATCTTATAGGGCGCAGATGAACTTGAAGGATTCGGTTGCGAACCACTCCATGATGAATCAGTGGTACATGGGTTTTCAATCACTCGCACCACACCTTCAACAATGTCATCGATGTACGTAAAATCGCGCTTCATTTTACCGTGATTAAACACCTTGATGGTTTCGCCATTAAAGGCAGCCTTGGTAAACAAGAACGGTGCCATATCAGGGCGTCCCCACGGGCCGTATACAGTGAAGAATCGCAGGCCGGTGCATTGAATGCCATACAAGTGCGCGTATGTATGCGCCATTAACTCGTTAGACTTCTTGGTTGCAGCGTACAAACTGACTGGGTGGTCAACGTTATGCGATGTTGAGAACGGCATGGTTTCATTCAGGCCATAAACCGATGAGCTTGAGGCGTAACTTAAGTTTTTGACGCCATTATATCGGCAAGCCTCTAAAATATTCATGAAACCAACAACATTAGAGTCAATATAGGCATGCGGATTTTGCAAGGAGTAACGCACGCCCGCTTGTGCGGCTAAGTTACAAACGGCATCAAATTTCTCAGTTTCAAATAGCGAGTTTAACAATTCACGATCTTCAAGCTTACCTTGTATAAAATGATAACTATCGAAACGTGACGACCGAATCAAATTCCCCGGCTTTACATCAGAGCGAGTGAATCCTGCTTCAGCTAAACGGCCGTATTTTAACGCGACATCGTAATAATCATTAATGCTATCGAGACCAATAACTTCGTACCCCATTTCTAATAGGCGCAGTGCCGTGAAGTGTCCAATAAAACCGGCTGTACCTGTAACTAATACTTTCATTCTTCCCTACTCGCTGAGCTCTTTGTAACTCGATCACCACTACCTTTTCCGGTAACAGTCATGAAGATGTACTTGAAATAATCGCTCAATGTTAATGATGAGAGCATCTTTGCGTCTGTTTCTGCTAGTAATACCGGAGTCGACATATCAATTTCATTTACTTGTGCTAAACCGGTTATGCCGGGGCGGGCGTTTAGCACCCCGCGCGCTCGACGCTCAGAAATGAGTTCCTCTTGATTGAACAAGCACGGACGCGGCCCCACTAAGCTCATTTCACCTTTAAGTACGTTCCAAAGTTGAGGTAATTCGTCAAGTTTAGTACGGCGTAAAAAACGACCAAATCGAGTGATTGATGAAGCACTCGCCAAATGACTAGCAACCGATACGGTATCTACACGCATAGTTCTAAATTTTACTAAAGTGAACGGAAGTTCGTTACGGCCTACACGCTCTTGTCGAAAAATGGGGGAACCGGTATCAAATAATCCAATAATGGTCAAAAGTAGCAATATCGGAAAACCAACAATCAGACCAACTAAGGCAAAAATAAAATCAAACAAACGAATCACGTGACATCCTCTTCAACGCATTTTTTCAACTGTTCTTCCATTGTGACCTTAGGTCGCCACCCAAGAATATTTTTGGTGTGTTCAATATCGACCTGAAGTGAACTGAACAACCTATCCGCTAGGTTCCGCTTGCCCACTAGTGTTGCGGCCATTTGCAGGAGATTCACCGGAAATGGCCACAACCGAGGTTGCAAACCATGAGCTTGGGTCATGGCCGACAATAATTCAGGGGTTGATACATCGCGATCATCGCTAACCATTAAAGTCTGGTTCGCGGCTTTAGGGTGTTCAATACATGTAACAATTAAATCGACAAGGTTATCTATCGCTACTAAGCTTCTTTTGTTCTTCACAGAAGCCAATGGCAAAGGTAGGTTTCGTTTGGCTAGCTTCATCATTGCCGCAAAGTTAGCTTTCACTCCAGGTCCATAAACCAACGGGGGACGAATAATGACGACTTCCATACTTGTATTCTCGGTTATTTCCTTCAACGCTTTCTCCGCAAGAGCCTTGGACTCTCCATACGCATCTTCATAATTGTAGTCGGAATCAAATCGTAAGGGTTCTCCGTTATTTGTTTTCTCACCGATGGCTTTTATTGAACTGATATAAATAAATCTTTTCACACCAGCGTCAGCAGCCTCGTTGGCTAGCTTTACGGTCGCTTCTGTATTTGTTGTTAAATAAAGCTCACGAGCTTCATTCTGATCCTCATCCATAACATGAGCGCGCGCTGCGCAATGAATAAAGGTATCAACCCCATGCAATGACATTTTGTCAATCGCCGGCTGATGCAAATCAAAATGAACATTGTTAACGTCAGAAGTCAGTACTGGCTTTCTTCGACCTATGGAAATAACTGAATAATTTTCGGTCATTAGACGGTTGCTGACATGTTCACCAACAAACCCAGTAGCACCCGTAACAGCGACGACTTTTTTATACACTAAGATTATGCATCCTTAACCGTTGTCTACGTGTTTATCTGCCATTAACCGGTCGTATATTTCTATGTGTTTAGCCACCACCGAATTGACATCAAACTCTTGTTCAGCCAGCTTTCTTGCCTCTAGCCCCATTGTTTGTCGAAGCTCACTATCGGTCGCTAACTTTGTAATAGCTTGCGCCAACGCTTCAGAATCACGAATTGGTACCAACAACCCTGTTTTTCCATCGATTATTGCATCACGACAGCCTGGATTATCTGTCGTTACAATTGGCCTGCCACATGCTGCCGCCTCAATAAGCACTTTAGGTAATCCTTCACCGTAATATGACGGCAGAACCACAATATGTGAGTTCGCGAAAACTTGTGGAATGTCGTCGCGTGGCCCTATGTAATCGATAATTCCTTGGTTAACCCACTCGGATACGTCACTACCATCAATTCCATGAGGATTATCAGGATCTAATGGGCCCGCAAGAATAAATTTCACTCTTGAAGTTTGATTAGCGACAAGACGGGAAGCTTCAATAAATTCAAAAACGCCTTTTTCTTTTAACAACCGCGCAGCCATGACTACACGAATTTCATTACCCTTGGGTTCTAGGCTGTAGCTATAGCTAGTTAAATCGGCACCCGATCCTTTAATAAGTACTTTTTCATTATCCTCAAGTGAAGTGATAGCACTCAATATTGCGTCATCTACGGAATTCTGAAAAATAACTGTCTTTTGCTTCTTACTAAACGCAATTTTATAGAATACTGATATAAATTTCCTGGTTGCTGTAGCCCGAACGGTTTTAGATGCAAAGACGTAACCTAAACCGGATATCGCAAAAACGAACTTCGGAGTTTTTTTGATAAATCTCGCAGCTATTCCACTGTACAATACTGGCTTAATCGTTATTGCGTGAACAATATCTGGATTCAAATTTCTAAAAAGCCTACGAACAGACAGTAAAATTCTTAATTCATCTAAAGGATTGGAACGCGAGCGAGAAAACTCAATAGGGTGAATAACAAAACCCACCTCCTCAAGGCATTCTTTGTGTTCGGTGAATTTGCAAGCAATATGAACATCATAACCAAGTTCTTTAAGTTTTAATGCTATCGGTAACCGGTGAGAAATAAAAAACCAATCTACATTTACTACAAACAAAACTCTCAATATACATCCTTAAATTAAAATAAATTCTATAATCAGGAAAAAATTCAGAGAACAAATTGAAAACAATTGCGACAAATTATAAAAAGAGAAAAATTAAAATTTAACTGCTCTCGGAGTTTCCAACTAATCGCTTCAACCCAGTTAAGGAATACTCGACTATATTAGTACTACCTACCTTGTAAAAAACAGCGAACGGTGATGTTTTAGATTTAGAGAAAAAACTTGGCCAATGGCTTTTCGCTATATGCACCATTGGAGCCTTAAAAATTCCATTTCTAATTAATTTATTTGAGGGCGTAAAAAACAACTCGGATACCACTTCGTCATCTAAAAATGGTAAAAGAATGTTAATCCCCGAGGGTACGTTGACATACTTTTGCATTTCTCTAGCTGGGAGAACCCTAAACATAAAGAAATAACGAATTACCATATGAAAATCATCATAAACGCAACAAAGTTCATTGAGCTCTTGATTCATATATGACAGAACCCGATTATCTGACTTCAGATTAACTTCTTTATTCTCAATCAATGCATTAACCAACATACTTTGAGCGTTTTCCGCAGATAATGCTGATAAAGCTTTAAAGATTCTATATAACAGTCTAGAACGTTCTCTTTTGAAACTTTGCGGGAGGAATTTTAAAACCGAACGCAAGCCAGGAACTCGAGATATTATTTTATATGCGCGATAGACCTTGTCGTGTGGCAATCCAGACAAGAGTGAGTCGGCACCTTGCCCATCCAGCAAATAGTACGAATCTAAATTAAAATCTTTTTTGGCTGCTCGAGATCCAATCTCTCGATAGACGTAGCTTAATACAGGTGCAATGTTATCTTGAATTGGCTCGAGACTATATTCTAGAAACCTTTCTGCTTCGCATTCCAGATCCGCGGGGACGTCGATAATTGCTTGATTGACTTTCGCATATTCACACATTAATTTTGATTTTTCTATTTCAGATTGCAACGTCGGCATATTGCAAGTATAAGCACAATCGAAGTGCCGCTTATCTTTAGTTAGCGCTAAAAGAACGGACGAATCTATACCTCCACTAAAAAGTACTGATAAATGGCTGGTTTTTGATTGTGTTAAAGATTTATCTACAAAGCGAGCTAACAAACCTTTAATGTGAGCATCTAAATTTATTCCAGAGTATGTTAGAGGATCGTCGTCATCCTTTTTCAGACTTTCAAATGGCAGTGTTGAAACATCAACCTTTCCATCAATGATTCTAAAACCAACAAACGGAGACATCAGAAAAATATTATTATACAGTGTATATGGAGGATAAATAAACCCAAACTTTTGATAAAATAATGAACTATCCAAAGATACAGAAATTTCATTACGTTTAAAATCTAAGAATGACCTTATTCTTTTTGTTACGTACACACGGTTCTTGTGATAAAACAAATAAAACCTTTGTTTTATCGATCTATTAAATACAAACTCTCCTTTTGAACAAAGAGATAACCCCAAATTCTTTTGTATTTTCGGATTGAACGATATAACCAATCCATCTTCATTGATATAATATAACCCTGAAAAATTCATAAATAAGTCCAAATAAATATTACATCCAGTCTTTTCAAACTCGGTACTGCACTTATAATAATCAATTAAAACTGACGATAACTATTAAAATTTTAGGCGCTTAGTCAAACAATCAAATTAAAATAAACCTTAGAAAAAAAATATTAAGAATAAAATCGCTATTTCTTTTTACTTTGATAGCCAAAATAAGCGACTAGAGAAATAAGAAATGGGGCGAAGTTTTGTCTATAACGTAAAGCAGAGCCAGAATTAAAATAACCAAACGGATAATGAACAACAATAAAGCCAACTATGGATATGGCAAACAGAATAATCAGCCAAAGGCTTATCTTGGGGAAACGATTAAAGGAGGTCGATAAAAAGTAAATTAGCGCACAAAGCCACAAAAAGCTTTCAATAAAGAATATAGGCGAATAAAATTTATCGGATAACTCAGAAATTGTCGGGCCCCAAAAACTAACTACAACCCCAATGGGCAGATCACTTAACATGTCAGCTAAGCCATTCCACTTATGGTCTAGCCTCGTATTGTCACCATCACCGGAAAAATGCAAGTGCATAACGGAGAATATTGAATCAAGTTCTGAGATATACATTTTTAATGCGATTAAAATGAGAAACAGAAAAAAAGATAACATAATAAGTATAAGTATCATGTTATTTTTAAAATATTTCTTATATAGAATCATAAAATGTATAAATAATAGAATCGGGGTATAGGCCACTTTAAAAAAACACATAATCAATAAACATGCGAGCAATAACACAGATTTTATAATTTTTAGACTATTCCGTATATCAGTGGAGTTCTGAGTAGAAACTAATAACCCAAGATAAAAAAATGCAGCCGTATTGAATACAGCCTCTTTTGAATGCAATGAAGTCCACAATAAATAATTAGGGCTTAAACATAGTAAAGTTAAGATTATTGCATTGTACTTAAATGGCATGCTCGCCTTTTTTAAGAAATAAACTACCGCAATATAACTAACTATAAGCAAAGGTATATTTGAAACTAGGGCTGATCCTGTAATAGAATTAAAAAAGTATCCAGTAACCGACATAATATAGGCTGTCGAAAGTAAGTCATTTCTATATATATATTTTCCGGAAATATAGTCTTGAGTATCACCAATTTGAGTTGAATCTCCCATACCAATCCATACAGCGATCAACACAAGAATCTTAGCGAATAAAAGCAAGACCAACAATTCGTTAATTCGAATTTTCACAAAGCGCCCTAGCCTTTTGGTAGCAGGTTAAAAATGATTTTAGATATATATAGAACTTTATCGAGGCAAGCGAAAATAAATAATATATAGCGCCGTCAAAACCAAATAAATAAATCAAAGATGGACACAACAATACTGACATTATAAGGAGGTACGAATTATATATTAAGAAATCAACCGAAGATTGCATGTAAACAATTAAATACTCAAGTGTCGAATTGATGCTCTCAATAATAAATAAAACCAAAAATATTGGCAGTAAGTAACTAAATTCAGCTAACTTATCACCGAATATTATAGATATTATTTCTTCATGAAAAAATAGAGAAACAGCTACAGCTATAAGTCCTAACGTTAAGGCATTGAATACCCCTATATTTATTATTTTATAAGCATCAATTTGTTTAGAAATCAACGTAACTATTAATGACTGATTTATTATTTTAGCAATAATATATAGATACATGTACGTGCCAAAAACACCCAATGCAAAAGAGTCGATCAAAAACTCAATGCTTAACCTAGGAACTAGAGCTATTAAAGCGATAATAAGTGCTGGGATTCCGATAGATGCATAAACATAGGTATATTTATTAAAAACAGACAGCAATTTTTTAACATCGTATGTATAAGTGAATTTTCGCAACATCGCCTTTGGCAACATCATCCATGCAAAGGCAATAATGACAATCGGCAAAACGATTTCAATATTAATCAAATTAGCATTCCTCAAGTTTTCTGAAAAATACTGACTCGAAATCAATATTAGGTTTACAATAACAAGTGATATCAGTGTCGTATCAGTGTCTCTTGAGGTCTTATTTTTCAATCCTTGTGAGCTTTCCAAGCTAAAATCGATAAACTTTTGAGAAAAAGCAAGCAGAAACAATGTAATCCTGTCTGTGGTTAAGGCTAAAACACCTGAGGAAAGTAAGATGATACACATATTCAGCCATCTGAATCGTATCATATCGTCTAAGACTGAATTTTGATTTTGTGAATAAAACCTAAACCCACCTCCTAACAGCACATAAAATGGCGTCAAGATACTAATATACAAATAGTATAGTCCAGCACCCTCTACGCCATAAAAACTTAGCACATTTCGTAAAAGAGACCATTGAGCTAGTGCCAATAAAAGCATTCCGGAAAAATAGTATAAATTTTTCTTCATCTTAGCTTCAGATTTAGTACTAAAACTTTTATTCTTATATAGATAAACATCAGCCAGTCATTGACTTTCTGGCTTATATTCGTAGCCATACATGTAATTATAACCGTAATACACACTTGTCCTACGCTCAACGCTGTTTAAAATTACGCCTTTTATCTCTATACCATTCTGATTGAAACGTTTTATTGTGTGAATCATCTCTTTTGCTGGCGTTAAGCCGAATCGGGCTACAAGAAGTGTTGTGCCAACATAGCTTCCTACAATCGCAGCATCTGTCACCGCAAGAATTGGTGGCGTATCGATTAATACGTAATCGTATTCTTTGGATACCTGTTCCATGAAATTATTCATTCTTGGGTGCATCAAAAGTTCAGCTGGGTTTGGTGCTGAGGTTCCTCGTGGAATGAAGTCTAGGTTTTCTATGTAGCCGGATTGGATATATGGCTTATAGTCGACCAGTTCAGAAGAATTACCATTAACGGCTTCGCCACCCGTCGTGGAACGACGGGCTACTAACAGGTCGGCTAGTCCCTTATCATTATTCGCTTGGAGCATGCTGTGCAGGTAGCCGCGGCGGATGTCGCCGTCAATTAGAAGAACGCGCTGACCTGCTTGGGCTAATACTGCTGCTAAATTCGCTGTAACGAAGCTTTTCCCCACAGCAGGGCTAGGGCCTGAAATCATGATGATGTTATTACGCGCTTCCAACATTGCGAAATGTAAGCTGGTACGCAAACCACGCAAGGCTTCAATCGCTAAATCAGTCGGATCTTCTTTTGCTAACAATGGTGCTTTAATCACTTCATGCGTTTTGCGTTTGGCCATTCTTACCAAACGCTGATCCATAGTCTCTTGCACTTCTGATTTAGGTACCGAGGCGTAAACATTAATTCCTTCATTTTCTAGCTGCTCGGCGCTCTCAACACCTCGATTCAGTGCTGCTTTCACAAATACCAAGCCAACCGATAACATCCCACCTAACATTGTTGCCAAAACAACAATCAAAGGTTTTTTGGGAGCCACAGGCTCGGGTTTTGTTGCAGCGTTATCAAGAATGCGAACATTGCCAACGGTGCCTGCTTTTAACACATTCAACTCTTGCATGCGGTTGAGTAACTGCAAGTAAATCTCTTGATTGACTTCAACGTCACGCGTGTAACGCAAAACCTGTTGTTGCGTTTCAGGTAGTTCTTGAATCTGTGAACTTAAACGTTTCTGGTCTGCTTCTAAGTTTGCTTTTTGTTCAATCAACGCCTGATAGCTAGGGTGCTGCTTAGTATATAAACGACTAAGCTCAGCTTCTTTCAAGGTTAAATCATTAATGCGCTTCTCTAATTCAACCAACTGCTCAAGTAACCCTTGCGTTTCAAGGCTTAAATCGACTGACTGACTCTGCAACCGATAAGAATTAAGTTTTTCTTCAGCCTCATTCAAGTTTTCTTTAATGGTTGGAATTTGGCGCTGCAAAAACTCTAAGCTATTTTCCGCCTCAGCGGCATTACGGCGAATGTTCTGCAACATGTATTCCGTTGCAATCGCATCTAATACGCGCTCAGCATGCTTGGCATTGGCATTTTGTATGCTTGCACTTAAAATACCTGTTTGACGACCACGTTCAATGACACTCAGTGCCGCCTGCCAATCATTTATGGCTTTCAAGCGGTTTAGTTTCACCAACGTAAAACTATTGGTGTTAGCAGTTACTGCATCTGAAATATGAATTAACCAGCTACCATTCTCGGCAGGCGTTCCCACCACACCAGTAACTACTTCCTCACTCTCACTATCAAATAAGGTGAACGTTTTATCTTTCAGACGCAGCTTAAGCTCTTTACCTATTTGGCTTTCAGGTACTTGCAGAGCTTCTAATACTACTTGATTATTTTCACCTGAGCGACGTGCCAAAAACTCACCAATAAATGGCATGAAATTTGGCTTAACCACATTGGTGAGCTCGAGTTGGTCAACAACGGCACCAATCACCATCCGTGATTTCATGATCTCGATTTCTGTTGCGGCCTCACTTTCAGTTGCGAACATCTCAGACATTTCACCCAAGGCTGGGATACCTGATGATTTTTTCTCAACCTGAAGCAACGCATCCGCTTGATAAATCGGTGTGGCAAGCATCGCGTAAACGACGCCCACAAACATGAAGGCTGCGGTAATAAGAGCAATGAGCCATTTGTGATCAATCAGTAAACCAAAGAGTCTGCCGAGATCGATCTCATCTTCATCATTGCGTTGCGGTTGAATATTTGGGTTCGGCATTGTCACAGTTTTGTTTTCCATTGATCACAACTCTTATTAATTAATTCGAAGACATGCTGATACACCTCTTCGCTTTTTTTGTATGGGTCTGGAATTTCTTTTCCGCTTTGTTGAAGCCATTGGCCTAATAACATCGTTTTGGCATGAGCTTCAGGGTAACGGTTCGCAATATGGCTGCGATGGTTATTTTCCATCACTAAAATTAAATCGTAATGGCCGATGAGTTCGCGTGTTAGCTGTTGCGCTTCATGCTTTGGGAACTCAAAGCCATTTTTTGCCGCAATTTCACGTGCGGTTTTATCCATGTCATGGCCTTTACCATCGCGTACCATGGCAGTTATGCCAGCGCTGTGGATGGTTTTGTTTGGCAAGTGATGCTGCAGCAGGAATTGAGCTGTTGGGCTGCGGCAGATGTTGCCAAGGCAGACTACTAGTATTTTGTTAAACAATTAAATAAACCTCAGATATTTACAGCGCTTTGCGCTACCCGGCGTGGAACGCCGGGCTACAATAGCGGGCGCGTAAGCGACCAACATTAGTTACGGACGTCATCTTGGAATCTACCCAGTGAGTAGAGGCCGGTGATGGACGGTAGAAGCTGGCTGATGACGCGGTTCCAGCGGGCTACTGGGGCGGCGGTTACGTAAACGATGTCGCGTTGTTGCAGTTTGAATTGTTCCGCAAGTACCAAGGCGGTAGCGTTTTTGGCGTTGAGTTGGTACACCTCTGCGACACGTCCTGACGCAGGGTTCGCTGCGCGAATCACAAATACGCCTTCGGCATCGGCGGTTGCTTCGAACCAGCCGCCAGCATCAGCTAGGGCTTCGGCTAACGTCATGCCGCTGCGGCCCATCATGTAGCTCTTCGGTTGGCGCACTTCACCTAGCACAAATACTTTATTCTGATCGTTGCGGGCAACGTGTAGCACATCGTTTGGTTGTAGCAGAATGTTTTGATCGGTGTTGCCCTGCTGGTATAGCTCTCTCAGGTTGAAATCGAATTCTTGGTTGTTACGTGTGAGGGTTACTGTTGTCCAATCGGCTTCCGGCGTTAAACCGCCCGATTCGCTAACAGCTTCAATAAGGGTCATGGGTACGTTGGTAACTGGCAGCACCCCTGGCTTTTGTACCTCGCCGGTCACGTAAACGCGCTGACTACGAAAACTCGCTACCGTGACATCTACTTGTGGGCTTTCAATATAGGTAGCAAGGCGCTTCGCAATAATGTCGCGGATTTCACTTACACGCATACCTTCAACTTCGACTTTACCAATGTACGGATAGAAAATGGTCCCGTCGTTGTGAACCCAGTTACCCGATTCTTGTGCGCTACGCATAGAGCCTGCTGGAATGGTTAGCTCAGGGTGGTTGTACACGGTAATGTTTAAGATATCGCCTTTACCTACGCGGTAATCGTACTGTTGGCGTTGATTTTCTAGTTCGCTGTTGAACTCTGGTTTGGGTGTTGCGGCGTTGAGTTCAGCCAGAAGCATTGGGCTAATGGTGTAGGTGCTGACTAACTTGCTGAAATCAGCTTCACTGAATTCTTGTTGGCTGGCGTCACGGTTGTCGTCGCTAAAGAGATTGCCATCGGTTGGAATGTGGCTACCTGGGGCGAAAGCGCAACTTGTTGTTAGTAGTGAGGCTGAGAATATAAGTAATAGTTTTGATTTCATTATTTTGCTTCTATTTTTGAATTCGAGATTAACAGCGCTGCGCGCTACCCGCCGTGGAACGGCGGGCTACCTTCCTTCGGTCATGGGGTAGAGTTGGCGGCTGCGGTTGAGCATTTGGCCGCCGTCACGGGTGATTGGGTTCCAACCCACGGTACCACGCATTTTTGTATGTTTTACAAAGAATAAATCAAATGGAATGTTTAAGTAAAAGCCTTTTGTGAAACCACCTTCACCGTAATCTTCTGAACTGACATTAGTAAAGGCGGCATAGGCGCCAGCTATCACGCCTGAATCAAACTCATGGGCGAAGTTGACTTGTACGCCTTCATCACCCGCTAAGAAACGCCCGGCTTTTAACGTGAGCAAAGTGTCATCGATAAATGGCAGTTGCCAATACATGGCGGCGTGACCAGTCAGCACATCGTAATCTTCTAAAGCCGTATAACTATCTGGCTCACGCTGCTTCACGTAATTTACATCGAAGCCAAAGGCGATATCGCTATTATGCGGACGATACAAAACTTCACCGCCAACACCGGCAAACATGCGTTCTAAATAACCACCGTACGCTAGACCATACCAGTTACGGCTGAATTGATGCGTATAGGTTGCTTGTAAGTTCTGCAACCAAACATCGTTGGCAACGGAATACTCACGAAT
Source organism: Pseudidiomarina marina (assembly GCF_044807045.1). Lineage (NCBI taxonomy): Bacteria > Pseudomonadati > Pseudomonadota > Gammaproteobacteria > Alteromonadales > Idiomarinaceae > Pseudidiomarina > Pseudidiomarina marina. Next base: position 2,324,960 of record NZ_CP085233.1, read on the forward strand.
GCGGGTACGCACACGCGGTAACGGCGTATCGAGGTTATCCACCAAGAAGTTAAATTCATCGTAGTTATTGATGAGATTTAAACCCACCGAACTATTGATGCTGAAATTGGCACTCGGTTGCCAATCGGCGGTACCAAACAAACTCAGTTGATACAGGTAAAAGGTTTCTGGGTTACCAAACGCTTGATCTAAATCGGGGCGTACGGCGAATTTCCACTTGTCTTGTTTTGATGTTGCCGCTTCACGGGTGTACAAGCGTTTGGTTGAATCAGCTGAGCTATATCGAACATCTGATTCACTGAGCGCTTGTTCGGTTTTTGCGAAGAACCGCTCACCGCGAGCTGCTTGTTTGAAGCGCATGGCATCAACGTTATGTTGAGTTAATGCTAAACCGTTATCGGTTTGCGCCAGCTCATAGCTTGTGACTTCTTCCGGCAAGTTATTTGCGAGAATGCTTGCGGCTTTTTCGGCCGCCTGCTCACTATTTCTGTAGCGTGTTTGCGTGGTGTAGAACGTCACGCGTTGTTGGGTTTTATCAGTTTCAACCGCATGCACTTTATAGCCAGCTTCGCGCAATAAATCTTGGCTTAACCGCTCGTAATCAACTTGGCTGAGTTCGCGCGTTTCGCTGTAACCAACTTTTTGTGGCGCTGGCTCGTACTTAGCTTGGCTTATCGTCGCCAAGTTGAAATGGAAAGTTGCCCCAAACATGAACGTGTTACCACGTTGATAACTGAGCTTTAAGTTGAGGTTATCAGATACCGCGTAGTTTGCGCCGAAGTTCCAAGGACTATCGACTTGAATGGGCGTTTCGACGCGGTCTTGACTGTAATCATTCGCATCGTATTCGGCCATCAGTTGAAGTTGCGGCCACGGTGTTTGATAGTGTACGCCGCCAAACACTGCTGCCGGACCACGAAACATTTCATCAACTTCAAACTCGCCACCACGTCCTGAAGTTTCTACTGGTCGTTCACAAAATCTGTCAGCAACTTCACAAAACGGGTTAGTCATATTGTCACGACGACCGAGGTAACCCCATCCCATACCAAGACTTATATCAAAATTCCCAAAGCGTTTATTTGCGACAATATATTCTGCAGCATACAAACCAGTACCACCCATATCACGCAATCCAAGCGCCACCTGCGGTAAGTACTCACTTTCTAGCCACAACCTGAATTTGGCGTCGAAGCCTTTGTCTTTATTGGTTTGGTTGTTACTAAAGTCAGGGCCACCGCCCCACTTCACTTCGCGCTCATCCGTATATCGCGCCGTCGCTTCCAACCAAGGAAACACCTGCAAGCTCACCGACATCCGACGAAACTGCTCGTTATCCACGTAGTTTAACGAGAATTCACCTTCATTATGCATGCGCGCCGTTGGTGTTTGCATTAAACCAACACCACCAAAATCACTCTGATTGACTGTCTCGGGCTGAAAGCTTACAGGCTGCCAAGCACTACTTGCCAATATCACCAAAGCTGAGCTAGTCAATGCCATCTAGTGCTGCCCTACTGCTTCGGTAAAGTGCCAGTATTGCATGAACATTCGTAATTGCTGGTTTACGTCACGAAAGCCTTTCGGTAATTCATGGTCAGCAATTGGTAAGGCCGGCAGCTGCGTTTGGTCGTAGTACGCGCTTAACGTAATGGTGTAATGCGGCTCATTATTTATTCGGCCCGCGCCAACCTGCGCGTGATTTAGCAACGGATTCTGCGACAAATCCTGTCGTGCCTTAGCGCGCGAGAAATCTGTGACGTAACTTGGCTTTAATGGCGAGGTTAGAAACGCATCGGCCAATGCGTCAGCTTTTGTCGCAAGATCTGCTTGACCATCATATCGGAAAGTTTGCGCAAGCATTTTTAATCGCACATACATGCCCTGCTTACGCGCTTCAAATTGTTGGCTAAGTGAAGGGCTACTGATCTTCGTTTGCGGCCACATCACCGATTGCGCTGTTGGCACGGCATCGAGTAACTGGCTTATGCGTGGTTCACCATCGGTGACAATATCTACCTTGGTGCCATTACTACGCTCAATACGCACCCACATCTGCTGATTTGTGAGTTGAGGCGGCTGGCTGAATAGCTGATCTTGAAAAAACATGTCATTTGACAGGTTTTTATGATCATTTGACATGCCTTGATTATTATTTGCGTCTTTTGACGTGTTTTTCTGATCTTTTGTGTCAATTGACTGCTTAAACCTGTCATTTGACAGGTATTCGCTATATGCCTTCACTTCTTGTTGTTGAAGCACACTTAATTCAGGGCTAATCCATTGCGTCGACGCAACCGGCCTAAACACATTGTTGTAAGCCGCAAACTCAAAGGTATTTGAAATCAGCTTCGGTTCTGCCGCGTGTGACTGCCGAGAAACTGGTGTTGCCGTGCCGTTTTCTCGAACAATACGGATAGCGTCTTTATCTTCCACTTCAAAGGTGGTTTCTACTAACCACTGGCTAAACTGCCCGTTATGTTCGGTAGTAATCAGTCGTTGCCACGAAGGCTGACATTGCTGAGCTTGCTCAATCGAGGGTGCTTGTTGAATGCAAGCTAAAGGATCAGCTTCAGAGTTCGCAACGTGCTCAAGGTTACTTAGCAGGCTATCGGTACGAATAACGCGACCGGTCAGGCTGGTCGTAATCACTTCGTTGTTAGCCGACACCCACTGCAGTGAGTGCCCATCATCGAATCCTAAAATAATGAGCGCTCGCGCTTGATTCTCAAATTGCACATAGTTGGCGGCGAACTGTAACTCGGCTATTTCCTGCTCGGTCAGTTCTACATCCGTTTGACCGGCAAACGCATAGTACAGACTTTGCGAGGCGGCACTGGCAGACTCATCCAGCACCCGGGTTGACCGCATTAAGCTACAACCTGAAAGAGTGGTCATAGCCGCTAGCGCGAAACAACCATAAAAAAGGCCACTTAAAGAAGTGGCCGTTTTGAATTGCTTTATCACAATTTAGTTGTTCGTCACCGTGGTTGGTGTTTCGTCGTCATCATCCGATGCGACAGTAGCGATAACGCCAACAGCTACAACCGTTGCAACAACTGCAGCGACAGTAACACCACCGATGGCACCACCAGCGGCTGCGCCACCTGCTGCTGTACCTGTTTGCGGCGCAGGTGCTGGAGCCGGCGCTGGTTTCGGTGCTGGCTCAGGATTAGCTAATGCAATTGGTGTTGCGGTTAAAGCAACGGCTACCATCACTGCAGCGAAAGACGAAGTCAATTTTGTCATCTGTTGTTGTCCCTAAATGAATTTGAATGATGCAGAAAGAATAGCAGGCTGTAGGAAATTAGCAAAAGAATTGTGCGATATTTGTGCAGTGTTTTTGCCCTAACTTCAGACACGCTACCGCCCTTAGGTTACAGCTCCCACATTGCTCTCTGCTAACGCGTTCATTGTATTCTGTTATTATTAACGCGTTTAATTGTTGTATTTATATTATCGATATTGGAGCATTTTAATTAAATTTTTACAACTGAAAAATAAAATTAAATTTATGTGAATGGCTTGTACGGTGCGGGATTGCGGGGTGTGTTCTTTGTCTAAAATGTAAACAATTGTTGCTTGAAATGTGCTTAGATTTTCTTCACTTCGGTATACGAAAATGATGCTTGTACGTCTTTTTGAAGCCAATCGAGGAGAACGATACAGCGAGAATCACCATCTAAATCAATGATCTTCGCAATAAATCCTGCAAATGGACCACTGGCAATCTCAACTTGATCACCAACTTGTGGCGATGACTGATGTTCAGCAGTAGCCTGAGTAATGGGGTCGTGTTCAAGTGTCTTTAATTCTTCAATCAGTGCGTCAGGAATTGTCGCAGGCTTTTCACCAAACATTAACAACTTCTGTACGCCAAAAGTGCTACGGATTTTATGGAAGCATCCCGCAAAATCATCCAACTGCGCAAAGATATAGCCAGGAAACAACGCTTCAGTAACCGGCACCCGCTTACCGCGCCGTACTTTGCCCAGCGTAATTTGCGGCAAGTACGCCGCAATATCTTGGTTCTCGAGATTCACCAACGCGCGCTGCTCTTGCCGCGGTTTGGTGCGGATGACATACCATTTCATTTTATGAACAATTCACCTTACCTTTACTAAATCAGCTAACGACGGGTTTGTTTGCCCAAGCCCATTATATATCCGTATACTTGAAAGACACTGTACACTTTCAAAAGGTAACAGATACCGAAGACACTTAACTTTTGTATGAACGTCAAACCATGAGTCTTAAAAATTCTTGGAATGACAAAAACAGGAGGGACTAGTCCCCTAATAAAATAATCTGATTTCTTAATTAGTCCGGCTGCCACTGCACCGCGACTTATTCGTTTCTTCTTTCTTAGAAGCTCTTTTAAAGTCGCTCGCGTTGGATGATATACCACACATTCCTCTGCGTAGGATATTGTTTTACCGAGCTTTGATGCCCTTCTGTTCCATTGCAAATCTCCTCCAGACATGAGTGAATCATCAAAAAATCCAACGTCTGTGAATAACGATTTCCAAGTAAATAAATTAGCGGTTACTGACTCACCATTTTGCGCATTTCTTTTTTGTTGAAACGCGAAAATCTTTTCGTAAAGCTCAGCTACTGATCGCCGTTCATTTTCAAAATATAGAGCAACATGTCCTGCAACTCTGTCATGTCCAAGTAATAAGTGACTAATACCTTGCATCAACCAATCCTTTTCAGGGGTGCAGTCTGAATCAGTAAATGCAATCACATCACCCGTAGCAATTTTTAAGGCAGCATTTCTAGCAGCGTAGGACCCAGGAATTTCGACATCAATAACTTTGATCGTTAGAAAATTATCTAACCACCTCGGCTTTGTATTTTTAGGATTATTATTGGCTACAATCACTTCATATTTTTCAGACGGGTAGGTTTGTTCCTGCAAAGCAGTAATACATCGTAAAAGATCTTCCCAATCATTGTAGGTTGGTATAACAACAGTAATTAATGGCAAAGAGTCTTGAGCAACTTGCTTAGCATCCGTCACAACTGATTTACCCCAATCACCTGATCTATGTGCGACCACATTCGCTTAATTTCCTGCTTCTGAAGCGAAGAACTTTCGACCAGTTTATCCCGAATCAATTCATAGTTTTCAGAAGATGAAAGCCACTGCAGTTTGTTTTTAATATCAGCAAAATCTTCAACCATCAGTTCATTAACTTGGTAGTCGTTCATAAGTTCTGCATATTTATGTGACCATCCAGTAGCGATCGCGGGAATCCCTTGACTCAAAGCACTGACTAAACCATGAAATCTAGAACTAACAACAATTCGAGATCGCGAGATAATTTGTTTTATTTCTTTTGGATCACTTGCCTCTAGTAACTGTATATTCCCACCAACTTTCTCTTGAAGATCTTTAGCAAGAATTTTGTCTTTTTTGCCTTCGTGCACTAAAAGAGTGACCTTGAATCCAGAATCTGATGCCCATTTAACCGCCTGAAACATTTCATCTTGATAAAATTCTCCATCACCTCTCATCTCAACCATTTTCGAATTTGGTATAAAACAAATTCCGTAATCTTTATCTTTGTGAGCCTGATTTGATGCAGGTAAAACAATTCCAGTGAAATCTGGAAATGAAACAATATTTTCACGAGTGCCGACGATATCCTTCAAAAAGGAAAAAGACCGCGAATCACGAACGCAAATTAAATCCGCATGATCAGCTAAGGTTATTAGCTCATTCGCAAACCCGCTCTTTTTGAACGGGCCAAACGCTTGAGGCATTAGAATAACTTTCGTTTTATTATTCTTCATGCTTCTGATTCGAGAGGTCAACCTATGCTTTAGCTTTTCAACTCCCCACTGATCACCGTATGCAAAGCCTGATGCATCTAGTACCACGTCAACTTCTTTTTGCAGAACAATACCGTATTGCTTTCGAAGCCTAGACGGCACAAAATTCCATAGCCAGCTTAAGTCTAACCTTCTTAAACGTAAGGTAGCGAGCTGATACAAACCGTATCTAGCTCTAGCTTCATAGTCAGTCTGTGGTGCGCTAACGAACTTTGCATTAATCCCTAAGTCTTGAAAATGCTCTATGATCGCTACGAGCATTAACTCTGCACCTTTATTCGGAATTCCTATTCCTTTAATTTCTATAATCATCTTGAAACCTAAATTTGTAGAATAAAAATTTAACCCAATGGAATCCGCCTTATTCCATTATAATTCAATGAAGTCAGCGAGGGTTTGACTGCTTTTCTTTTGCGAATATGGAATACCACCATTTTTATCGGCATATCCAACTGCAATTAGCATTACCGGTCTTAAATAGTGCGGCAAGCTCAGCATTTCTTGCATCTTCATTTCTCGAGACTCTATGTCTGGCCAGTTAATTGGGCACGTTGATAACCCCATTGTTTCCAAGGCTAACATTAGTTGCATACTTGCAAGTGACGCGTCGATATATATGCAGTGCCTATCTCGTTCAAAAGGATAAGCACTTAAGTCACCAACAACCACAATTAACGTTTGTATATTTTCTACAAAACCAGAAGTTCCCATCGCTAATTTTGCAACTCGTTGCGCTGCTGAAGCTTGGGTCAAAATTTTAAATTGGTATGGTTGACGGTTACACGCTGAAGGGGCAAGCGAAGCCATGTCTATTGCTTGAAGTAGTAGTTCTTTTGCAACCGGGGTTTCTTCAAACCACCGAGTCGATCTTCGGCGTAAAAATAACTGGTGCAATGAGTCAGACGTAACCTCAAGCTTTGGAAGCTTGCTTGAAGGGTATGGAATAAAGTTTGGCGATTCATTTTCTAATTTTCTATTTGCTAACAACCTAAAATAGCTATCTTTGTATTCGTTAAAATCATTCGCCAAACGTTCAATTAATTTATTCGCAGTGACAACATTGAAATACTCGGTAAGCACGTCCGTAGCCCACTTTGCTTCACTGATACAAAGTTTTTGCGAACTCACAGACCGTCCATATATTTCAATTGTTTCCGCAATATAATCAAGCGCAAAAATTGGTCGACGCGGCCGCATGATCAGACCTTTCTCTAATCGATGAATGTTGCGTCTCAATAAATAGTTTGAACTATCAATTTTTTTCAATGACGCTTTGTACGCTATACGACCCGCTAAAACACTTCGATGTTCTCTATAAAAACTTCTATTAAACAACAGGTAATATATAGAAGCTAAAACGGCATTTTTAGAAAAAATACGAGTCAAAGCCACCTCAGTGTTCATGAAAAAATACCGTACTTTCAGAACAAGTCGCTGAGGTAAGATTTTCTTTAATGTTGACTTCAATTCAGTAACTCCACAGAGATTATTTTGACAGACTTAATGGATATCGAATTGGCGCAAACATCGCTTTGAACATCATCCAAAATATCGGTCTGGTATGAGAACTCAACGTCAGAGCAAAAAATGATGCGACTGAATACGAAATTAGTGTTGATACCGCAGCACCCATTGCACCAAAGTGGGGAATGAGAATCCAGTTTAGCACAACGTTTAATAGAGCCCCGGCTCCTTGAGTAACCAAAGAAAAAACCAATGCGTTCTCGATAAGGATCCATTTAGAAAAAGCAGCTCGAAGAGCTACAAATATACCAGCCCAGATGTGCACAACAAGAATATTTGCACTCTCAAGGTACTCTATACCATATAGAAAATTGATTACGAATGGCGCTACAAAGGTCGTTATAACAGCAATAACTAGGCCAATGATAAACAAGATATCGAACAACTGCTGGAGCCGTCTGTAGAATTCATTGGGAGTACTTTCACGCAGTTGAATTAGTTTCGGAAAAATCGATGCGGCAATAATAGTAGGAATAAAATACCAAGCCTCGGATATCTGCGCTGCGACGGCATATATGCCTACACTTGTAGAACCTTCAAAAAATTTCAACATGACTTGGTCGATTTTCATGTATATAACAGCAAAAATTGCTCCGGCAAAAATAAGCCAACTTTGCTTCACCAAGCTTATTGCTTTGTTCTTATCAAATCGCCATTCAGAAATTGATAAGCTCGATGACCTTTTGTAGAAGAAAATCAGTAAGGTCATAACGACAAATGATTGAATCAAGTTTCCTAACGCAAAAAACAAAACGCTAGCGCCTGAAAAAACAAGTAGCAATTTAAATAGCGAAGCCGCTACTAAACCTGAAGTATTTGAAATTGCCGTGAATCTTGCCTGCACTTGCGACTGAAACCAAAAATCTAAAACCGTAATAGGCTGTATTAGCATTGGTAATGATGCGAAAATAAGCATCCAAAAAACTGTTACATTGTTTAGTTCTGTTAAGACAGCGTACGCAAGAAGACCGATGAAACCTAACAGCATTCCAGCCATCTTAATCGCATAAGATGTGCCCAAAATAACATCGTGTTCAGATTTGCTATTTACTATCTCTCGTACTACTAGTCCGCTGAGCCCCATATGTCCGGCTACGGTAAAAATCGTAGTTAAAGAAAGTACGTAGGCTAAAGTTCCGTAGTCTTCGGCGCCTAGATAACGGGCGATAATAATCGATACTACAAAATTCAGAGCGAGACTGAGTACCTTATCACTGAACATCCAGCTGGTGTTTGCTAAATACTTTTTTAAAGTTGAGGAACTCATTTACTTCTCGCTAAACCCAAAAGGAAGGCTGAACAACACGAATCAGCGCCTGTCTTCCGATGATATCAACGGCTATTGACCTTTTATCTTTGTAAATCGTAAAAGAATACCATCTGTTGATTCATCAAATAATGATTCAACCTCGTCATCCAATACGCTTAAAATTTCAACTGCTAGCTTTTTACCCTTTTCGACTCCCGGCTGATCAAAACTATTCAAGTTCCAAATCACCCCTTGAGTAAACACTTTATGCTCATATGCAGCTATCAATGCACCAAAACTTTGCGGCGTAAGCTCATCCACAAACAATAAATTCGACGGGTGGTTACCAATATAATGGTTACGCGCTTCACCGTTTTCAGCACCAAACCACATGAGGCGTCGGTGCGCTAAGCAATTCGCCACAGCGAGGCGCTGCTGTTCTGCTAGGCCTTCTTGAACAGCCGGTTCAAAGTCAGGCGCGGCACGTTTTAATACTGCCACGAAGTCAGCGCAGAACTTGTCATAACCTTGGTGTAAGTGCTGGAAGAATGCGTGTTGACCATTGGGTCCAAAACCACCCCAAATAATGGGTCCGGTTGGGTAATCAATGGCGTTGCCTTCAAAGTCGCATTGCTTGCCATTACTTTCCATGTCGAGCTGTTGTAGGTAGCTCGGTAAGTAACGCAAACGGCCATCGTATGGCAAAACAGCAAGGTTATTAATCTCGCGTACTTCACGGTTATAAACGCCCAGAAGTGCCATTTGCAGTGGAATGTTTTGCTCGAGCGGTGCGTTGGCAAAATGATCGTCCATCGCTTTGGCGCCTTCAAGCATCCGCCCAAATTGATTAGAACCAATCGTGAGCGCAATGGGTAAACCAATGGCTGACCACAGCGAGAAACGACCACCAACTGATTCAGCAAAACTCAGTTGCTGTGCTGGTGGAATGCCAAAGTCGGTCATAGCTTGATTGTTTGCTGAAACGCCAATCACATGTCGGCTGAGCCACTGCTCTTGCGTGAGCGTTGGTTCAATCCACTTTCTCACGGTATCGACATTGGCCAAGGTATCAATCGTACCGAAGCTTTTTGATGCAATGATGAATAGGGTGGTTTCAGGATCAACAATTGGCAGCACCGCGTAAAGCTGGCCGCCGTCCATTGAACTTACGAAGTGCACGCTTAAGTGGTGAAGACTGTTGTCGTCAGCAAATTCTTTCAGCGCAAAGCTACCCATCATTGGCCCTAAGTCAGACCCACCGACACCGATGTTCACCACATCTTTAATCGGTTTACCGGTAGCGCCCAGCCACTTTCCAGCACGTAGTTCACGTACGATAGTACAGAATCGGTTTTTACCGTTACCGGCTCTGACAACGTTGTGGATTGAGCGATTTAAACAATGGCTGACATGTCTGTCTTCCGTAGCATTATAGAATTCGCCACGAAGAAGTTGAGTGCGTAACTTATCGAAATTTTCTGGTAAACGCTTCGCAGCAAAGTCACGCAAGGCGTCGATATCGACGCCTTGGTAAGTGGTATCTAAGTTCAGAAAATCACTTTCTATAATCATTGTTCATCCATGTTCACTAGATAGCGGTCAGTGCGGCCAACGCGACGCCAATCTGATACAGAATCTGCGTTGCATCACGCCATAGTTCCATATTGTTGGTGTACTCGGTATCCAACGGAACCACAATGGTATCGCCTGGTTCTAGGCGATTATTCGACGCTAGACTAAACCAGCCACCAAGCTCAACCGTCTCAACGGAACCGTTGGCTTTAACGATAAAGATACGTTCTTCGTCGGCTTTCTTACGCGTACCGCCGGCACGACGCAGATAGTCTTCAACGTTCAAACTACCGTCATAAAGGAAAGAACTGGCTAGCTGTACTTCGCCAATCACATTAACAGTATTGCGCTGTGCTGGAATCACCAAGCGATCGCCGTCTTTCAATTGAATGTCGGCATTCATGCTGCCACTCATCACGTGCGGTAAATCAATGACTAGGCGGCCTACCGGCTCCACTTCCATCAAGTCTTTCAGAAGCTGGCGAGTTTGAGAATAACTCATATTGCTTTGATTGTTCCCAGTAATGCTATTTGTTGCCACCTCATGCTGAAGTTCGCGAGCCAATGCCTGCATACGTTGTCGTTCAAGTTCTTTCAGCTCTTCACGCGTGAAAATAGCACCGCGCGGGAATGCATATTCAGTTAAACCACCGGCACGCTCAATCAAAGCCGTTAAAGTTTCCCCACGGCGAATTGTATATTTACCTGGAAATTTAACTTCGCCTTCAAGTATTACTTCTAACGTGTTCTGCCAATCTGGAATCGCAAATACGTTCAAGCTATCACGTCCCTTCACTGGCACGTTTTGCTTACCCATTAATGCATCGAACAAGTTAAAACTTAAATAATCCGTAACGGTTTCATCGCCCTTCACTTGCGTTCGCGTAATTTCCGCGCGCGCTAAATAGGCTGACTCTTTTAAACCACCGGCCGCTGCGACAAGGTCTGATGCATCAGCTTTTTCGACTAAGGGATATACGCCAGGGTATTTCACTTCGCCGGATACGTACACCAAAGGTAAATTACCACTTTCGCTAAATTGGTGACGGAGCTTAGTGAGTATCGGCTCTAGCAAATTATTACGCGAATATTCTGCATATTCTTCAATTTTTGCATTCGCAATATCGCTATCCATATTACTCTGCGTAAATAATCCCTGCAGCTCGACTTGCGTTTCAGAGCGCTGAGACTCTTCTTCTTCTGCAAGCTCCCGCTTTTGTTCTGCTACCAAACCACGCAGATAATTCTGACGGTAATCTTTCAGCAATTGTTTGCGCTCTTTGCGTTGCTTTTCGGTTTCGCTAACAATCCAATCCGTTAGCTGCAAATCTTGCAGCTTTTTATCTTCATAGCGCGAGAAAATAACCAATTGGTCGTGCGCTTCGAGTTGTTTGTTGTGTTCCGCGTCGCCTTCAACCGCTGCCGCCACATCAAATTGATGCAACTCGATATTGCCGCGATTATCACGCTCGCGAACGATCAGCCCATAACCTAAATCGGCGTAGCTCAGTAAGCTGGTTTTGATGTTCGTAATAACGTCTGACACTTTCATGCCAGGGTTAAATTCATAGTAACCAGGGCGGGCAACCGCACCCACTAACATGATTGAATCGACAATTTCGTTCGATACTTGTGGCACTTCAACCACGTCGCCGTTGCCCACGTTAAGGGTTTTCGCATTGGCGAGATCTACGGTACTGACCAAACGACGACCATCGCGAACGCGTTCAATGCGCGTTGCTTTTTTATAAGCGGTTGGTAACACACCACCCGCAAGCTCAAGTACTTCCGCTAAGCTATCTTCATTTTTTAATTCGTAAATTGCTGGACGAACTACTTCACCTTGAACGGTTACCATGTCGCCACGCGATGGAATAAATACCATATCGCCTGATTGCAATAGACGGTCGTTGCCCATGTTGCCATGAATGAGAAAATCGTAGAGGTCGAGCGTCGCAATGGTTTCGCCATCACGTTTTAGCTGCACATTACGTAGCGAGGCGATATCTGAAACACCACCGCTGACAAACAACGCTTGAGTAATGGTGGTGAGTGAACTTACCGTATAAGCACCTGGTTTATGTGCTTCACCCATCACAAAAATTTGAATCGAACGCAGTTCGCCCATGCTCACAGCGGCTTGCATACCAATGAGGCGTTGCGATACTTCTTGTTGAACTAGTTCGCGCATTTTGTCGAACGTTAGCCCAGCCACTTGAATAGGGCCGAGATCAGGAACCGTGATTAACCCTTGACGGTCGACTTTTAATTGATGTGATTTAGATTCTTTGCCATATAGCTGTACCGAAATGGTATCGCCTACACCAATAATGTAGTTGCTTGGAACAGGTGCACCCGTCACTTGTGCGAATGTACTCGGCTCACCTGCAAATAGTTTATAACCGAATGGCTTCGGTACGCCTTCTTCTTCGGCGAATTGTGCTCGGATATCTTCTGGAATAACCGGATCGCCATTATCGTCAAATGTCGTTCCCCGCGGGAAAACCGTTTGTGGGTCTTCGTTCGTGCGACTGCCCGTAGAGGTATCTTGAGAATCGAGTAAAGACAGGTCGAAACCATACTGGCGCGCCAGCATTTCTTGCTGAGCTCGCGGAAGCTGCTTGAATTGTTCAATTTGCTGCGGGGTAACGCCGGCAACCTGTGCCTGCGCTGAGTATGAAAATGCAAAAAGGCTAGTCCATAGCATGACCATGGCTAGGCCAGTAATTGAGAGAATGCGGCGCACTACCGTCTCCTTCCTGTATGTTTTACTGCGATTATTTTTCTAGTTGAGCTTCGCTTAATGCGCGGGCTTTGCGTTTTAACATCTTAAACTGACGACAATATACCGCATATGCGCCTAAGAACAAGAGTAATGACGCCCATTCTGGGGTCTGAAGTTGGTTCAATACAACGCCAATTGCCGCCAGTACAATGGCTTGACCGCAAAGAATCATTAATGTTTGACGCGGGCAATACCCTGCACGCATGTAGAAGTGGTGAATATGATCACGATCAGGTGTGGTTGGGTTTACGCCATTCTTAGCACGACGCACCATAATAGTGACCATGTCCATGATAGGAATGGCCACTAACCACAATGAAGTTACTGGGCTGATAATCGCTGTTTCAACACTTGTGAATTGCGATTGTGTGGCTAGAGTAAGTAACCAAACAACGGCCAAACCGACGAACATAGAGCCAGCGTCGCCCATAAACACTTTGCGATAGCGTTTCGAAATTGAGAGGTTGCAGAATAAGAACGGCACCAACGCAAAACCTGCTAATGTCGCAATCAATTGTAATTCAGCATGACCGTTTAGCGCTGCCAGTAAACCGATACCGAAGAAGGAGATAACGCCCATCGAGCCGAGGAGGCCATCGATACCGTCAATCATGTTGTATGCGTTCATTGCCGCCAACACGGCTAGATATGTGAAGACGATACCCGCCATTCCCATATCAACAGTTCCAAATCCAAACAAGTTACCAAGATTTGAAATATATAAGTCACCACCGAAAATAATGACACTTGCTGCGATGAATTGACCAATTAAGCGAAGACGCACACTTAAATCATATTTATCGTCAAGCATTCCGATAAATACCATCATGGCTGCGCTCACAAGAAATAACCGGCTATGTAGTGCGAGCTCTGCTGAAAACAGCATAGCGACCGCAAGCCCACCAAACACCGCGATACCACCAATAAGAGGTACAGAGCCAGTGTGCTGTTTGCGGTTACAAGGTTTGTCCAACAAATCGATCAATACGGCTACAGGATGCATAAGCCGCAGCATTAACGCTGTCGCTGCTAATACGATCAAAATCGGTAAAACGGACATACTTTGGGTCATCTCCAGACGGAATACGTTATTTTTATATCCAAATTAAGCCGAATTTTACACTATTGTTGTTTACAACGCCACGGACAGTAAGCATATTTACATTTGAAGACGTTAACTTTATGTGTACACAAATTGAGCTAATTGTACTATTTATCGCTTGGCATGAGTAATTTAACGAGTATTTGCTGCGCAGCGGCCTCTACTGAGAACTCTTTCGTTAACAATTTGTAACCATTTTCACCAAGTTTTGTTCGTTCGTCTAAACTTGAAAGTAATGTTATTGCATTACTGTAAAGTATTTCGTCGTTGCCATTTATGCTTATATAACCAGCTTTGTTGGCATCAACAACGCTAATTAAATCGTTTCCTTTGTTCACACTACCTAATATTGGCAGCTTATGCTGCATATACCCCAACAGCTTACCAGGGAAATTATGTGACGAATGTTTGTTCGATAGTGAGAACAAACCTATATCGACTTCATCTAGCAGCGCAGCAAATGACTCTTGATCAATAGACGGAAGATAACTGACGTTATCAAGCTGCCATTCTTTAGCAAGTTGGTTAATTAGCTCAACTTCATCGCCTTGCCCTACAAATAAAAAATGCGCTTCGGGTTCGTCTTTTAACGCTCGAGCAAGTCGCATGAGATTCGCCATATCTTGCGCATGACCAATGTTTCCGCCGTAGAAGAAGATGACTTTATTTTGTAGTCCGAGACGCTCTCTTTGTGAAAGATAAGATTGTGGCTTGGTCGGCTCATTAAGCGATGCCCAATTTCTGAGTACTTCAAGTGGAAAGCCATTACCATGAAGTTGATTGAAAAAGTTAATATTCGCCTCAGACATCATCCCTATCATGTCGGCCTGACGATAAGACAACAACTCAAAATACTTGAAATAACGATGTATGACCGAACCTTCGCGGATCATACCTGCATCAATGGTCCATTGCGGAAAAATATCACGTAGCACAAGATAAGCGGGCACTTGGTACAGTCGCTTTAATCGCTTTACTAACCCACCCCAAAATATTGATGGTGAATAATAGACAATTCCGTCAAACCTTTCGGATTTGAATTTGAATTTGAGATTACTCCACGCTCTGTAAGACAATAACGTTTCGGTAATTGCGCGTTTGATTTTCGATGGTGTTTTGACATCACCACTCTGGAAATACCAAACCCGAATACCATCAATGAATTTCTCTTCAAATGAAGACTCTAGTACTGAATTGGGAGTCACAACGGTAACTTCGTTACCAAGTTTCACGAGCTCTAGTGACAGCTCGTGAAACATTTTTGCAGCAACGCGTGTGCTATGAGGCAAATAGTCATCGATTAATAGCAACAATTTAGCCATGCTGTTAACTACCAATCATATCGGCTAAACGAATCCATATTCTTCCAATGCGGTGTGAGTTTGGCGGTTCCTGTAATCAATCGCACCACACGCTCTGAGGTATTTCTGATTTTGTACTCTTCCGGAATTTCACGCTCGGTGCCTGAAAACACATCGCGACTCGCTGTTGCTATGCGAACACCTTCAATGAGAGTGTCTTTGTCGAGGCCTGTCAGCGCGATAGCGCCGGTATCGAGTGCTTCTGGGCGCTCAATGGATCGGCGCAACGTTACTGCAGGGAAATTCAAAATAGATGATTCTTCACTAATGGTACCGCTGTCAGAAATGGCACAGAATGCTTCCATTTGTAGCTTGTTGTAATCAAAGAAACCGAATGGTTTTAAAAAGCGAATATCGCCGCTAATTTTATCTAAACCAAGTTTCTCAAGGCGGTTACGGGTGCGTGGGTGCGTCGAAACCACCACGGGGTAACCATATACTTCATACAGCGCATTAAGTGCTTCGACCACTTTGGCAAGATTCTCTTTGCTGTCTACGTTCTCTTCACGGTGCACGCTAACAATAAAGAACTTACCCGGTTCTAATTCGAGTTGTTTCAAGACATTCGAGTTCTGAATTGAATCGAGTGAGTGTTCGAGCACTTCGCGCATTGGCGAACCTGTTAAATAAATAAAGCGATGCGATAAGCCTTCGCTAATTAAATGACGGCGAGCATGTTCGGTATATACCAAGTTAAAATCGGCAAGATGGTCGACTAATTTGCGGTTGATCTCTTCTGGTACGTTCGCATCGAAGCTACGATTACCTGCTTCCATATGGTAAGTCGGCACTTTCATGCGTTTTGCCATAATGGTCGCTGTGGCGCTGTTGGTATCGCCAAGTACTAACACGGCATCAGGCTTTTCTTCAAGAATCACCTGCTCAGTTTTAATCAATATTTCGCCGAGGCTACGACCTAAGCTTGACGTGTCGACATTGAGAAAGTGATCGGGTTGCCGCACACCGAGTTCTTCAAAGAAAACGTCGTTCAATTCGTAATCATAATTTTGACCGGTGTGAACAATTTTGTGATCGACGACTTGATCAAGTGCGGCCATCACGCGTGACAAACGAATAATTTCTGGGCGCGTTCCCAAAATTGTCATGACTTTTAGTTTTTTCATTCTTTTCAGCTCTTTTATTTTTTCGTTTGTTCGGTGTTATTCATTACAGGGCTAGCATAGGTATCCGGCTTTTCTCTGTCGAATATTTCGTTCGCCCATAACATCACCACCATCTCTTCGTCGCCAATATTGGTAATGTCGTGACTCCAACCAGGCACCGTTTCAACAATTTCAGGGTTCTCACCGTCAGTAAACAACTCATAAAACTCATTGGTCACAACATGTCGGAATTTAAAGCTCGCTTTACCTTTGATTACCAGAAACTTTTCGGTTTTGGTGTGATGATAATGCCCGCCACGGGTGATTCCAGGGTGCGCTGTAAAAAAAGAGAACTGCCCACTATCTGGCGTTTTCAGCATTTCGACAAATACACCGCGTTCATCACCATACTTCGGCACCGTATAAGTGAACTTATCGGTTGGTAAATAGCTCACGTACGTTGAATACAACTTACGTTTAAAATAGGTTCCAACGCGCTCAGTAATCAGCGTTTCGCGGCTGTTCTTGAATGCTTGAATGTGTTTGGCGATGTCACCCACAGTTTTGGTATGCACTGGCCCGGCAAGTTTCAAACCTGATATAGGCACAGGTTTCTTGTTTTTAATCGCGGTGATGGCCTTGAATACTGTTTTCAAAAACGCATCTATCACGTCATCAACGTAAACTAATTGTACCTGCGCTTTTTCATCGTTAATTTGAATGGGTAAATCACGCGCTATGTTATGACAGAATGTCGCTACCATTGAGTTGTAATTCGGTTTGCACCACTTACCAAACACATTAGCTAATCGATAGATATACACTGGGTTTTGCGTTTCGCCATAAAGCTTGCGCAAGATATCTTCAGCGGCCTTTTTACTACGCCCGTACGGGTTGTCGCGCTCTGCTTGTATCGACGAGCTATAAAGAATTGGAATACGACGCTTCTGCTCTTTTGAAACACTACGAACCGCATCAGCCAATGCTTGGGTTAAATCTGCATTGCCTTCTTGAAATTCCTGTTCATGCTGCGGACGGTTCACACCAGCTAAATGAATAATGGCGTCAACGTCTTGCAACATGCTTTCAAGTTCACGGACATGATTTTCGCGCGTGTAACATTTATAGCTCACGTCAGGCATTTCACTTAAATGAACTTGCAAGTTCTTACCGACGAATCCGTTTGCTCCGGTAATTAACAGCTTCATGATTTAACCTTCTGGATGAATGTACTTGCCCGCGGCAAAGGCACGCATAAAATCTAGTTTAAGCAAGAGTTGCTTCATGCCATCAACATCAAGGCGCTCGGTGTTGTGTGAATTGTAATCTTCCAATTCACTAATTTTGCTATCACCTTCTTCAACATACTTGGCGTAGTTCAGGTCACGCAAATCTGGCGGTACACGGTAGTACTGTCCCATATCTTCAGCACAGGCCATCTCTTCGCGAGAAAGCAGCGCTTCGTAGAGTTTTTCGCCGTGACGTGTTCCAATCACTTGAGTTGGATAATCGTCTTTATTAATCAATGACAAAATGGCTTTAGATAGTGTGTCGATGGTTGCTGCTGGTGCTTTTTGAACAAAAATGTCACCGTTTTTACCGTGTTCAAATGCATAGAGTACCAAATCCACTGCATCATCAAGGGTCATCATGAATCGCGTCATTGACGGGTCAGTCATAGTGATAGGTTTACCAGCACGAATTTGGTCTACAAACAACGGAATAACTGAGCCACGTGAAGCCATAACATTACCATAACGGGTACCGCAAATAACGGTTTTGCTTTCATCTACATTACGCGATTTTGCCACCATGACTTTTTCCATCATGGCTTTTGATATGCCCATGGCATTAATTGGATAAACGGCCTTATCGGTGCTTAAACACACCACGCGCTTCACTTGATTTTGAATAGCGGCTTCAAGAACGTTTTCTGTACCGATAACGTTGGTCTTAACAGCTTCCATGGGGTGGAACTCACACGATGGTACTTGCTTTAACGCGGCTGCGTGATAGATAAAATCAACGCCACGTGTTGCGTTCAACACGCTTTGATAGTCACGTACATCACCAATATAAAACTTAAGCTTAGGATTGTTGTACGCTTTACGCATGTCATCTTGTTTTTTCTCGTCGCGGCTGAAGATGCGAATCTCTGCGATGTCTGTATCGAGAAAACGGCGAAGGACGGCATTACCAAAAGAGCCTGTACCGCCTGATATTAATAAGATTTTATCCTTAAACATTATTTTATTCCTAATCACTCGCTTCTGGTAAATTAATGACTATCCGCAACACTTTTTACTCAAATGTCTAAAGCGACACTTTTTTTTGCGTGAGCGCGCCATACAAAAGCAGTAAAAATGAGACGAACATGTAAGCATTCGGACTAAATAACAAACCTTTTGTATTTAGCACTAAACCAAAACCAAACCATGCCAATCCCAACATACTGAATCCAAAAATACTATATGAAAGCGTGGCGAGGAGTATCAAAAAGAGTAATACAATAACCCACCCACCAAAGTTAAACATGATTACCCAACCGATGTCCGAGTATACTTTTTCATTACCATCAAATATATAAACACCCAATCCGTATAACTTGTCCCACATACTGTTGTTGAGTACGACAACATGATTTTCTAACAAAATCATCAAGGTCCGAACTCCCCCGCCGGTGATGAATTCATCGTAAAACCTTGGGAATAAAATACTACCTGCTATCCCTATGGCTATTACGCCAACCGCAACAATCAATACTTTTAAATAATTGGGTATCTTACTAAGAATTAATCCCCCAACGGCTGCGACAATTGTCATGTTTGAATTGACAAGTTGCATCAAAGTCACCGCAGCCGAAAACAAGAATTTTCGTAAAAAGATCAAAGCAACGACCACTGTCATGAATGGACCAGTAAAGTTAATCTCACTGGTGTACCCGAATCCGCGAGTAGAAAGGTTATGCGGTCTTAAATTAACAGAGTCACCATGCCCACTTAGAGAATAAACGGCTACTTTGATGTCTGTGCTGAGAAAAGTGATTAGCCAAAAAATAATCTGTATTGCTATCGCGATTATGAATATATTGCGAAGTTTATTTAAATCCGTACCAACGTAATAATGAATAATCACAAATGCGGGAATAAAACTCATCAAAATTAATGTGATGGCTCGTAACGTGAATGATCCCATCAAATTGCTTGATAATCCGCCGCCGACCACATCAATGAGGACGGTAAATGCAAATAACAGTAAAAAAGCACCAATAACGTGAAAATTATCGGCAATGAAACCCTTAATTAAATGATTATCTCGTATTAACAAAAGTAACCCTAATATCGTCACTGGAAATACAAGATACAAAGCACTACTTAGTAGCGTGACCTTATAGAACGCAATGAAGAGTACTATGGCGAAGCTAATTTTTTTCATCTACCCAAAGTTTTCTTTATATAAGGCACGAGAAAAATCATTGTGACTAAATAGCGTAAACGTCTTGACCAGTGGAGTAGCCTCCAGTTCTTCTTGAGAAACTGAAATTTTGCGACAACTTGCTTTCTGGGATTCGTTGTTACTCGTTCTCCTTCATGAAAAAATACATTCACATGAATATTAGAGATAACGTAAGCATCCGAATAGCATGATGCTCTTAAAAAAATATCCGTGTCCTGGCCAGCTTTCAAACTAGGATCCCAGCCTCCGATTTTTTCAAATAGTTGTCTGGTTATAAGCAAACAAGATGTATTAACGGCTTGCCCGTATCGACGAAATTCCTCGAAAAGCTTTGTTCCAGTTGGTACAACATAATTATTTTTGCCGCTTTCGAAAATCTCATTGTAAGCTAGGAAAATCATGTCGTTATCGATTTCAGAGTCGCTCCGTAACGTATCTATCAACGTATCTAAGTTTTCAGAGTCGATATCGTCGTCATCATCGAAAAACCAAAGCCAGCGACCACTTGCAATCTTAGCTCCGGCATTTCGTGCAAATCCGCCGCCAGAGTTTGACGCTAGTAAATGAAAAGTAACTCGATTTAAAAACTGTTTCTGCAATAGTTCTAGCTTAGATCTTTGATCTGGTCGACTACCATCATCAACAACAATAACTTCACAATCTCGAGCATCAATAAGTGATTGAAAACGATTTAGTAGGTTTTCAAGCATATCCGCGCGATTAAACGTAGGTACAATAACGCTGAGTAACATCAGATTGCCTTCCGTTTCCCTGTATTTAATGCGATAACTACGCCGACAAATCCACCCAATAGTAAGCCTAAAAACGAAATAATAATTCGGTTGGGCTCGCTTGGTCGCTCTGGCACCACCGCAGGATCTATTGTTTGTAGAGCGTACTCAGGCCGCACATCCGCGAGCATGATTGTTTTCAACTGACTTTCCATTAGTTGAAAAAATACTCTTTGCATTTCCGAGTAGGTCACGTTTTTCAGTTCGCTCTCTAAAAACCTAATACTATTTCGAGCTTCTTGGACATCACGTTTGCGCATTTCGCTATTAATGTCTTCAATCAACCATTCAGTCCATTTCTGTGCAATATCTGGAGAAAAGTGTTTTACGGCGATTCGAATTACACCTGTATTTTTATCCGTTTCGATAGTTAACAACTCCGTAAATTCTTTATAAATTCTAGCAGTCGACGGTTGAAACTGGGTACCGCCTTGGGTTTCCACCCATTGCTGAGAATTTGCATCATAGAGCTCGTCGTCATATAAATTTCGTCGACCCTCTTTAACCCATTCGTCGTAAGCGATTAAATCGGGAAGAATCTGCCTATTAGCTGCAAATTCATTAATAAACCGTCTAGATTGTATTATCTCTAGAGCCAGTTGTGTTTTATCTATTCCTTGCTGTCCAACATCCAATCCTGCCAAGGTTGCAATACTTCCAAGTTCACCACCAATCGGCAACATAGACTTATTTGAAGACTCGGAAGGAACCAGCGTAACCTCAGACCGGTAATAATCTGGTAGGCTTAATCCAATAACTAGCATAATAATAAAACCAACTATCGTTGATACGATGATGGTTATTTTTTTCTGCCATAAATCGGCTATCAGCTCGTTGAATTTTATTTCACTTACACCTTTAGTCGTTTCATTGCTCATTTATTTATCGACCTATAATTGTAGTTTTAGTCACTACCAAACAAATCACGCGTATACACTTTATCCGCGACATCGCTAAGCACGTCATGATGGCGATTACTCACAATCACATCGCTCATCCGCTTAAACTCACCTAAGTCACGAATCACACGTGAGTTAAAAAATGATTCTTCTTTTAATACTGGTTCGTACACTACCACTTCAATGCCTTTGGCCTTTAGGCGTTTCATTACGCCCTGCACTGCCGAAGCACGGAAGTTATCTGAGCCTTGCTTCATTACCAAGCGGTATACACCAACAACTTTCGGGCTGCGGCGCAGAATATCTTCGGCAATAAAATCTTTGCGCGTACGGTTAGCATCAACCACCGCACGAATCATATTCTGCGGCACTTCATCGTAGTTTGCCAACAACTGCTTGGTGTCTTTCGGTAAACAGTAACCACCATAGCCGAAACTCGGGTTATTGTAATGGTTACCAATTCGCGGATCTAAGCATACGCCTTCAATCACCTGACGGCTATCTAAGCCATGCACTGCTGAATAGGTGTCTAGCTCATTAAAGTACGCCACGCGCATCGCTAAGAAAGTGTTCGCGAACAATTTAATCGCTTCGGCTTCAGTGGCATCGGTGAACAATACCGGTACATCTTGTTTAATCGCACCCTGCTTCAGCATCGTCGCAAACGTCTCGGCGCGCGGTGAGCGCTCGCCCACAATAATGCGTGATGGGTACAGGTTATCGTATAATGCTTTACCTTCACGCAAAAACTCTGGCGAAAAGATAATATTGTCGGTTTTGAATTTGGCTTTCAGTTCGTTGGTGTAGCCCACCGGAATGGTCGACTTAATCACCATCACCGCTTGCGGATTATGCTTTAGTACGGTTTCAATCACAGCTTCAACCGAACGCGTATTGAAGTAGTTGGTTTGTGCATCGTAATCGGTTGGCGTTGCAATAATCACCCACTCCGCTTCCGCGTATACACTTGGGTCAGTTGTCGCCGTTAAATTCAGTTCTTTTTCGGCTAAAAACGCGCTGATTTCTTTATCTTCAATTGGGCTTTTACCTGCGTTAATCAGGTCAACTTTTTCTTGCACAATATCGAGCGCATGCACTTGGTTGTGCTGCGCTAGTAACACGGCATTTGACAGGCCGACGTATCCGGTGCCGGCGACAACTACTTTTGCCATTTAAATTCCCTCTTAATCAACATAATACGGGCTACGTTTATCGGTTGCGCCAAACAGACTAAATTCGCGACCTAGCATTTGGCCGCCATCGCGTGTCAATGGGCTCCAGCCGATTGTGCCGCGGCCCGGGCTATAACGTAGCTGCAGTATGTCAAACGGAATGCTGATATAGAACCCTTTGGTGAAGCTACCTTCACCATATTCTTCCGCTGAGACATTGGTTTTCGCTGCATAGGCACCGACAATGATGCCGCTGTCGAACTTGTGATCAAATGCGACGAGCGCACCACGGTCACCGGCTAAGAATTGACCTGCTGCTACACGCACCAAGCTATTTGGCATAAAGTTCGGACGCCAGTAACCGGTTAAATGGCCGGTAATCACGTCATAATCACGGAAACCGAAGTGGTTTTCCCAGTCACGTTGCTTGGCATAGTTAATATCTAAGCCCACCGCCCAATTACTGTCTAATTCACGATAAAGCAATTCGCCACCAAAGCCACCAAACATTTGTTCTTGGTACCCGACGTAACCCGCGGCGAACCAATTGTCGGCTAGCTGGCGACGATGGATTACTTGCAGGTTGCGCAAGAACACATCGCTGCCTGTCACATATTCACGTACATAGGTACGTACGCGCGGCAATGCACCGGTTTCCGTGCCGGTTGTGTAATTGAACTTATCGTAGTTATCGATAACGCGTAAGCTGGCGGTACCGGCGACGAACGTGTTACGGCTTAATGAATAACGCACGCGCGCATCAACGCCGAGCTGATACAAATAAAAGTCTTCTGGCCCGCCGAAGCTTTGGTCTAGGTAAGGCTTCACGCTCACCGTTGGTAGATCGGCAAACTCAAACTCTTTCTTGTAAATCATGTCGCCTGGATTATCGGTCACCTCGCTACGGCTGTATGCCTGTTGCGTGGTGGCATTGATAGTTCGGCGGCCCATGGCGTCTTTGAATATCTCAGCATCAATGTTGTTTTGTGCCAAGTTCATGGTGCCTGATTGATCAATGAACTGATACGTTTTAATGGAATCAGGTACTTCGGTTGCGAGTACGCGGCTGATTTTTTCAAGGCCAAGTTCACTGTCTCGATAGCGATATTGGCTACCGTATAACGTGAGCGTTTGCTCGTCTTCGCTAAGCGCCAACTCACGTACCCACGTGCTCGCTTCAGCGTTCATTGTTGTGCGTAGTTTATTGAGCTCATCTTGTTGCTTGAGCTGTTCGACACTTTGCAGCCGCGGTGGCGCTGGTGGGCGCTTCCGATGGCTATCTATTTTTGGCTGTTTTGCATTCGCAAGGTTCGTGCGCAGGGTAAAACCAAACATGATGGTGTTGCCGCGTTCGTAGCTGGCTTTCAGGCTCATGTTATTGCCGAGATCATACTCTAAGCCGTAGTTCCAACGTGAGTCTTGCGGCATAGCGACCGTCGACGGCTCATTTTTATAGTTGTTACTGTCGTATTCAACTTTGATGCTAAGCGGATCCCACGGCGTTTGGTATTCAAGCCCCGCGAACCAGGCGGTGTTGCCTTTGAACCATTTATCCACTTCAAAGCTTCCACCTCGGCCGCTGAAACCACCTGTGCGATTGCAGAATTCGTCGGTGAGTTCGCAGAACGGATTGTTAATGTTGTTATTTTTACCGAGGTAGCCCCAGCCGATACCCGCAGTAAAATCAAAGTTACCTAAACGCTTGCTGGCAGCTACGTACTCACCAGCAAATAAACCGGTACCAGCAAGGTCTCGAATACCCACACTGGTTTCGGGTATCCAGCGCGTTTCTTCGGTAAGACGAAGTTTTAAATCGACACCGCGGTCTTTATAGGTTTGATCACCTGAGAACTCTTCGAATTGGCTGTACTTGCGGGTACGAATATCATTATATCGCAGTGTTGCTTCTAACCACGGGAACAGTTGTAGATTCAATGCCCAGCGACGGTACTCTTCCTGATCGGAATAGGTAAAGCTAAATTCACCCTGTTCGGCATGACGTCCACTTGGCATTTGCAACAGACCCACGCTGCCATAATCACTCGTACTTGGACGCGGCTTCTTGTCCGCTTCGCCGAAGATAAGCATTGGTGGCTGCTGCTCTTTTTCGCTTTGGGTGTACTTACCCAACGTAGTGAAATGACTGGTTTCATGCAGAGTTGGCTGCAATGGGTTCCAGTACTTCGCAAGCTCTGCCATTTGCGTGTTTATGTTTTTGAATTCTTTTGGCAGTTTTTTGGTGTTGAACAACGCTAGTATTTTTGCGCCAGCTGAAAATTTCTGGCTGTGAGCGTTATATGGATCGATTGCGATTTCTTGAATGTCGCCTTGAGCGGTTACTTGTAGCACTTTGTCTTTATGCGTGATCGCTTCAAGGCGCTGCTTGAAGTTCTCTTTGTGCGCGGTTTCACGTGCGGTGAAATGCGGGTGGTAGCTCATGGTGAACGGCATCCACACAGCGCCAATTACTTGCAGGTGCTTTGTTTGGTGTTTCTCGATTGTTGGCATGAGCAACTGATACCGCGCCGGCTGCTCTTTGGAGCCCTGCGGTAGCTGCGGGTTTGCATTGATGTTGAGGCGCGCCTCGTCGTAATAGCTGGTAAGGCTGCTCTTTTTGTTGATATCGACGCCTAGCGTGACATCTTTCGGACCCTGCTCAACATGGCCGCGACCAATTGGCTCAGCGCCCACTACCGGCCAATTTGAGATTTGGCTGGCGATGCGGTTAGCTAGTTGCGCATAACTACGTTGGCCTTCTTGCTGAAAGTAGCGTTCGAGTTTGTAGAGTTGCTGGGTAAGCTGCTTTTGCTTTTGAATGATCTCGTTGTGCTTTTCTGCGCTGACAAGACGCACGCCCGGCCAAAAGATTTCTTCTGGTTTAATTTGCGCGTTCTCGTACACCTGGTGTAGACGCGGGCTGCCGGCAAATTGCAACTCTGGGGCCTTTTCTGGGCCTTGAATTTTTACGGCGACCGTTGCTTGGTTCTGGGCATAAGCGCTTGTTGCAGCCGTTGCTACAGCGAATGCGATGGCTGTGAGTTTAAGAGTGCGCGTGATCATCCGTTATTCTTCACTTTTTCTAGGGTGTACGGCTTCACTTCTTCAATGGTTGCGAAGGTACTTTCGGAGTTACTTTGGGGCGCGATGAGCTGGTGCGATTTCACAATGCGACCGTTGTCGGTGCTGATGTAAAAGGTGTTGGTGATGTGGTGGTCGCTTGTGCCAGTGCTTACGCGTTCTTCAATTTTGATGACTTGGTGCTCGCTGCCGTTAGCCAAACTGACTTGCTCGGTAGCGCCTACTTTGAATTCAGAGGTATAGGTGTACGCCTGATCTTCGATTTTTTCCGGCGTAGCGGTGGTGACCCAGATCTCACGCTGCCAGGTTGTTGAGCAGGTCTCGAGATCGTTATCATCAATAATAGCAACACGGAAACACCCTAGCGGGTCATTTTTTAAGTTACTGGTATGTGCGATAGCGCCGCTCATATTATTGGTCGCTGTAATTCGACCGTGCTTGGTGTGGATAATTTCCTCACCGCCGGTGCGCCATTTAAGTACGCCATTATCGTCGAATGCCAATGCCATAAATGCGCGCGGTCGCTTATCAACTTGAATGTAGCTACCGGCATACGGGAATTCTTCAATTTCTTGTTGGCTGAGCGTCACGTCTTCTGGTGTGCTGAAGAGTTCGGTGACAATTTCTTGATAATTTTGAAGGCGAGCGCTACAGCCACTTATCAGCGTGCTGATGAGAGCCAAAATGATGACTTGAATGTAAAAGGTTTGTTTGGCTTTCATGATTTAGTTTTGGGTTCTGTTTGCTGGAGCTTTTGTGTTCTATTTATTCCGGCGATATTAACATAATTATCACCTTCACAAAATAAAAAAGCCGCAAGCTTGCGCTTGCGACTTTTATGTTTACTTCAAACTAGATTACATACCTACAGTTGAGGTAGTTGTGCTAGTTGAAGTAACGGTACCGTTGCCGTTATCGTCGTCGTCATCATCGTCGTCGTTGTCGTTGTTTTCTGGCATGACGTAATCGTCGTCATCGTCAGTTGCAACAACTAAAACAGCTACGCCAGCAACACCAGCGGCTACCATTGCGCCAGTAGAGAATGCTGCACCTGAACCAGATGCCTCAGCGCCACCAGCTTGACCAGATGCCATTGCAGTTGGCGCTAACGCCATAAGTGCAGCAGCAAATAATGCTGATAAAGTTTTCATAATATTTCCTCTTCCTTACTTCTTTGATTGGCCAATCAGCTCACGTCTATGTGAGTGATCACTTGTAAATCTATCAGTTAGTTAGAGGTCTGTAAAGGTGAAAATTGTAAGTGAGAGGTGGGGTGCAGTCCAAGGACTGCCCCCTCTTTATCAGAAGTGGAAGTTGCCGCTTAGCGCGACGTAGCTGTTATCAGAGTCAACAAGTGTGTAACCAAGGCCTAAGCTGAATTCATTAGTGATGTAGTACTGGCCGCTAATGCTCCATTCTTGGTCGCTGCCGTCGTAGATATCGACGTGACGTACGTTTGCGTCGACTTCAAAAACGTCGGTGATACGGGTGCGCATACCAATTTGGGCGTTCCAACCGGTGTCGTCTTCGTTGAAGCTACCAACACCGCTGTCGACGTCAATTTCGCTGTACACCAAGCCAGCGCTGGCGTAAGCCACCATGTTATTCATTTGATAGAACTTGAAGGCAAGGTTGCCGTACAGCGTATTTGCGGTGGCGTCGACGTCAACGCCGCTAACGGTGTAATCGTCGGTGGCGTAAATGTAATTTACGTCGAAGAACCAGTCTTGATTAATGTGGCGGTTAAACTGCAGGCCGGCGCCGTTCAAGGTTTCGCCTTCGAGGTCGTAGTTGATATAGCTCACGCCGAGCTTGTCGAAGCTAGGCTGTTGTAGAGTTTGTTGCGCTTGCGCTGTTGTTGTTAATGCGGCGATTGCTAGCGCAGCAACTGACATTTTTGTTACGAAAGGTTTCATTGCTCTCTTCCTTTTGTTGAAGTCCTGCTTTCAGCATAGGCGAGAGGTGGGGTGCAGTCCAAGGACTGCACCCTTCTTTTGCTCAGAATTTACGTGGCCTGAAAGGTGGTAAAATAAGGCATCGGTGCCCGCACCGGTAAGTGGGGTGCAGTCCTTGGACTGCACCCCTCCTCTCCCATCCATACACAAGGAGTGTGTTATGCCTCGCAGAAAGCGATACCAAGGGGCTCAGGTTTGTCAGCATATCTTTGATCGTGGCATCAATAAAATGCGGATATTTCATGACGAAAAAGACTATGCGGCGTTCATTCATCGCGCTTTTGACTTCGCCGAAGAGTACGAGATTGCCCTGCACGCCTGGGTGATGATGAGCAATCATTTTCATTTTTTGCTCACGCCTAAAAATCCACGCACCATCAGTATTTTCATGCAAAAACTTAAAGGGAGTTATACGCAGCATTACAACAAGAAATACAACCGCTCAGGCACGCTCTGGGAGCAACGATTCCGTCAACTATTAGCAGATGGCCAGCGATACATTTTAGAGTTATATCGGTATATCGAGTTGAATCCGGTGCGCGCTGGAATGGTAAAGGGCCCACGTCAGTATCATTGGAGCAGTTTTCACACCAACGCATGGGGATTACACAGCTATGGTTTAGTGGAACATCCGCTGTATACCCTACTTGGCTCGGACCCAGATGAGCGACAAGCTAATTATCGGGATTTCATTCGTCGATCGTTCAATGTCGAAGCCTCGCATTACGAAGCTCAGTGCAAAATCATCAACACTGCCCGCAACCAAATTGCCGTCTACGGCGACGAAGAGTTCCACAAAATGCTCTCGGCGCAGGTCGACTTCCCGCTCGTGAGCTACACCCGCCTCGTCAACATGGCGCTCGCCGACGACGAAGATGAATAAGAGGAGGGGTGCAGTCCTTGGACTGCACCCCTTTATTTCCCATATCGGGAAAATGGAGCTATAATGCGAATAATTTCAAGAAAAACACTTCGTGATTTTTGGGAACAACCCAGGTTTACCGACTCTGAGCAGGCGCTCAAAGCATGGTTTGATGAAGTAAAGAAGGCCGATTGGAAATTTCCAAACGACGTCAAATGGCAGTACAGAAATGCGAGCTTTGTCGGTAAAAACAGAGTCATCTTCAATATTCACGGAAACAAATATCGTTTGATTGTCATGGTTAACTACAAATTTTC
Source organism: Pseudidiomarina marina (assembly GCF_044807045.1). Taxonomy (NCBI): domain Bacteria; kingdom Pseudomonadati; phylum Pseudomonadota; class Gammaproteobacteria; order Alteromonadales; family Idiomarinaceae; genus Pseudidiomarina; species Pseudidiomarina marina. Next base: position 2,354,024 of record NZ_CP085233.1, read on the forward strand.
GATCGTTTATATCCGGTTTGTGGGTACTCATGAGCAATATGACAAGATTAACGCGGCAGAGGTATAGCACTTGAATATTCAACCTATCAAAACAGAAGACGACTATCTGTCGACTATGCGACGCATCGAAGAAATATTCGATGCGGAACCGAACACGCCTGAAGGTGACGAGCTTGATGTACTGACAACGCTGGTTGAGGCTTATGATACACGAAAATTTGTCATTGAAACTCCCGATCCGGTTGAAGCAATTAAGTTTCGAATGGAACAGTTGGGGTTAGCAGATGCCGATTTAGTGCCGTTTCTCGGACAACGTAGCAGAGTCAGTGAAGTGCTGAATAAAAAACGCAAACTAAGTTTGGCGATGATTCGAAATCTAAACCATGGACTGGATATTCCGCTTGAGAGTTTAGTGCGCGAATATCCGCTTTCGCAGAAGTAAATAAGTGGGGTGCAGTCCTTGGACTGCACCCCTCCTTTTTCTAGTCTTGTTTGTGCAGGTGCACATCCATTTGCGGATAAGGGATTCCAATTTCGTTTTTGTCTAATGCAATTTTAATTTCGCGCATCAAGTCCCAATACACCGCCCAATAGTCAGTGCTTTTCACCCAAGGGCGAACAATGAAATCGACCGAAGAGCTGTTTAATGCATGAACCTGGATGTTCCAAGCTGGATCTTTCAGCAAACGTTCATCTGCTTTCAATACACTTTCAAGCACTTCTTTGGTTTTGTGCAAGTCGGCGTCGTATGACACGCCGATAAGCAGATCGACACGGCGAGTATCTTCTCGGTTGTAGTTCGTAATTGGCGAGCCGGTAATCTGCGCGTTCGGCACGAATACCACTTTGTTATCTGGTGTTTTCAGGATAGTTTGGAAGATGTTCACTTCTTCAACGGTACCCGAAACGCCACCTGCGTCCACGTATTCACCGGCACGGAATGGACGGAATAAGATGATTAATACGCCCGACGCCATGTTCGATAGCGAGCCTTGCAGTGACAGGCCGATTGCCAAACCGGCGGCACCTAAAATAGCAATGAAGGATGTGGTTTCGACGCCAACCTGAGACAGCGCCATGAGCACGGCGGCGATGAAAATAACCGAGCGAACAATGGCGCCAAGGAAGCTAATCACGGCTTTATCGGTGCCGCGTTTCTCCATGCCTTTGCCCATTAACTTAGAAACTGAGTTCGCTACAATCTTACCGACAATTAAGATGATAATTGCGACGATAAATTTTACGGTGTAGCTGAGAATTAGCTCTTGGTTTTCGCTAATCCATGTCGTGACTTGTTCCATAAGTACTCCTTTTTACCATTTAAAGTTGTATCGGCCTTGAGCGTCCGGTTTTCCGATGAAAACTAACAGCTCAGAGATTGGCTGCGGGGTTTGCAACGTTGGTTTCATACTGCCGTTTACGCTCAGTTGCGGTGCATCGATACGCCCATTCACTTGTGCGTCTAAGCGCAAACCAACGATGTTATTATCGTCGATTCTAACATTTATGCCATTTTCAGCATTGCATGTGAGCGTCGCTAAATAGTCTCCCAGTTCATACCACTGCTGGTTAATTCGCATTTCAGTTCGCCGCGCATTGATTGTACCGGCTAACGCATCGCAGATCTTTCCGCTATTAAAATCAGAGACTTGATAATCAGTGATATCAAGTTCGAAGTTACCAGCCATAGTGATGGGTACGGGAAGTTTCAGTTGTTGGATCGCCGGCTGCATTGCGCCCTTGAGATTGCCTTTGAGCTGCGCCTGCGACATTCCCGCGTTGATAACGGCTGTGCCATACAGATAATTCTTCGACGGAATTTCGACTGCGATTTCCGCTTCAGCCATGAATAACTTCCACGGATTCAGCTGCCATTGCACATCGTCAAGATTTAACATGCCGCCTGTCGGCAGCTTTGCACTAATATTCGCCCGCCCGTTCCATATCGTACCTGCGGTGGAGGAGACGTGCAGTCCCTGCTCCGGAGCTAGGCCTGCACCCCACTTAATCACTGAAGCGGGTGTCAACGCGATCAGCGCAATCAGGTACAACGGAATTAGCCATAACAGCCAGCGCCACGACATCATTCCGCCACCTGCAAGCGACGTACCCGAACAATACCCGGCTCACCGCCTTCGGTCGCATCGAGGTGTTCGATAACGAGGCCAGCTTGAGTCTCAAGGCTTTCGATGAACTGCAGCAGCGCGTTAAATGGCACTTCGTCTATTACCACAACTAAGCTGTCAGACTGTGGTTGCATGCGCGTGACTTCGATTTTGGCGGCGGTAGCTAAGCGCGTGACGCGTTCGCTCATGCTGCCGTTCATGGCTGAGGTGGGGGTGCTGTCCTTGGACTGCACCCCACCTTTTTGCGAAAGGTAGCGGCCGGTGTTTTCACGCACCCACTGCAATAGCTCTTGCTGCGCGACAACTTTAGCTTCACGCTCGGCGATGCCATCGGCTAACGGCTTCCAGGCAATGAAGTACGCCAACGTAATGACCAGAAGCACTGCGGCTACGCTGACTAATCGTTTCTCGCGTTGGTTCATTTGGTTCACGCGCGCTTCTAACCCCGGAACGCGTTGCACTATTTGCTGTAACAAACTCTGCTGTAACAAACTCTGCTGTAACAAACGAGGCATCACACATCCTTCTTCACGGTTAGGGCGCCGCTTACTGCACCGCTTTGGTTACTCACAGGTCCTTGCTCAACAACCACCTGCCCACCTTGATTCGCTACTTTACGAAAGTTCTCTAAGCTGTCGAAACTACTGGCGTTTACTTGCATGCGAAGGGTTTTGTCATCGTAACGGATAAGCTCAAGTCTGACATCGCGATTCGCTTTAAACGCACCTTCAAGATGCGCCAATAACTCAAGCGGCGATGATTTTGTGCCTTGCATGCCTAAACTTTCTAAGTGGCGATTGAGTTGCGAGCGGACATTTACAATGCGCTTTTCATTCGGAAACGCATCGCGATAGGTTTGCTCAATAGCTTGTTCGAGTTGCGCACTTTGATTGCCAAGTTGCACATATTCAATCACTTGCGAGCTATAAGCCACCGCCAACAGTACACCAGCCGCAATCGCCGCTGGTTTGTAAGTGCTTACTTTCACGCCTTTGCGCTTTTTACGCTGCGAGCGAAACTCTTGCTGACGAAGATTAATCATCGGTGGCGCAGATTTCCGCGCGTTGTAAGTGGTGGCAACCACACTCAATGGCACTTCGATATCCATCTGCTCGACCGGCTGCAACTGCATACCTTCGGTTACAATTGGCGCGAGCGCGGTGTCGGTGGTAAAGCCGGTGTACTGTCCGGTGCGCACAATCACCGTCTCGCCTAGGGTTAGGGAGGTGGGGTGCAGTCCTTGCTCCGGAGCTGGGCCTGCACCCTCTTCGCTTTCAGACAACTGCGGTTGTACCTGCGGCGCTGGCACCATAAAAATATCGGGGTAAATTTCGTCGCACTCAATATCGGCTTCGTCCAATGCTGCTAGCCATTTTGCCATAACTTCGCGGGCGACAACGGCAACGTGCAGTCCAAGGACTGCCCCCCCCTTCTTCGCCGGAGGCCACGCAAAGTGCAACTCGCCAATATCCTGCGCCAATTCATCTTCTAACGCGTTCGGCACTACCTGTGGCAGCATGCGAATCGCGCTACTAGGCAATTCCACTTGTGTGAGTAACAACTCGGTACCTGGCGCGTAACAAATTACCTCGCGACTACGGGCGTGGTCCGTCAGTTGGCTTAACTCGGACAAATCATTCAGCGTTCCGCTTGCAATTAATTCGCTTTGCGCTGGGCTCCAAATCAGCCAGTGCAGCGGCTCGCGTTCAGCCGAGCTCAAGCGGATAAATAGTTGTTCCATAATTTAGGGTTCTCCTGCGCCGCGATACAATACTTCTGCGGTCTCGCTGGTGATTAAAAACTGGCTCTCGGCGGCCATCGTCAGGTCGCCATAACCAATTTTTGCGTTTAATTGAAAATACTTACTGTTCACGTCTAAATCGTCAAGTGCACCACCGATTGTTTGCGCGGTCACGCCATTTGGGGTTACACCGCCGCCAAAATTCGGTCGGGTACCGCGCGATGCGGCATCATTTATCGCCCCATTATTACGCGCATCGTCCATACTTTCATAGCCACTTTCGCGACGGGAGGCCAAGAAACTCGCGGCATCGCCCATCGACATTGCACCGACTGTTACAGCCTGCAAGAGCTCGGGTTGCTCTTTACTAACCGTATTTATGTTTAATTTCAGACTGTTATCGCGAGGAATAACACATACGTACGGTTTAATTTGCTGATAAATACGCGCCGTCACACCACGCACTAAGCGTAATTCGCTCACATGAACCAGCCAACTGTTCGCCGCCCGATACGGAAACTGCAAGCTCTGATAATCCACCGATTCAGCGCCGTAACTGCCATCAATGTTATCATCGCTATCGAGCCAGTCGGCCAGCGAATCGACAATCACGTCTGCGGCATATGGCTCCATGTTATCGTCAGTTGCCATCAACAGCATGCGTAGTTGCGCTTTGCGGCGTTCGCGTAACACATCTGGCGCGATTGAACCGCCCGCATTATTGCCACTACCCGAGTTGGCGTTGTTGTTATTCGTGCCGGAGTTCGAGCCGGTATTGGTGCCGCTTTGGCTGCCTTGCCCGGTATTCGAAGGGGGTGCAGTCCCTGCTCCGGAGCCGGAGCTGACCCCATCCTCTACCCGCAATGAGTTCAAATTAAAACAACTCTGCAAATCTTGAATTTCACCTTTGATTGCACCGCCATCAACTGGGTAAATGCTGCCGCTCTTACTTTGCTGATACCACATTTGCTGCTGGGTCACGACCCCGTCGTTTTCACTCACTTCGCGTTGTAGCAACTCTCGCACAATTTCTTCGGCGCTTAACCAATACCAATAGGCTTGTTCAGCTTGTTGAAAATTGGCGGTTCGCAACACCGTGGTTTGTAAGCGCCCACTTAATGTCACGGCCATGATGGATACGAGTGCCACAACTAATAGCACCATTAATAACGCCACACCACGTTGACGCACAGGCCCGACTGCGGGCGAATTACGGCGACGGCTGATCATCAAGACCTCCGTCATTAATCAAAAACACCCGCGTGATGGTGCCCCAAGTTTCTGTTTCAATCGTAATCTCGAGCGCTGGCGGTAAGCCTTCGATATCGCTATTGTCGTTCGAATTATTGCGCGCGGAGGTGGGGGTCTGTCCTTGGACTGCACCCCTCTTAAGGGGTTTGGCGGTGAAGGCGGTGACGCCCTCAAGCACGATGCGCGATACCGGATCGGACGATTCACTCACATCGACAAAGTTAAAATGCTCGCGCACCAGATTGCCTTCGCGAATTAAGTAGGCCACCGGCTGCAATTCACTGCGCGGAAATAAGCCCAGCGGATTAAACCAGCCCGAGCGAACAAATCCCAAACGATCATCGTCAATAAAGATATAACGCCCAGTCGGATTATCGCGTGCCACCATTTGGCGAATGTCTTGCTCTAAAATCAGCATGCTGTACTGGAGTTTTTCGAGCCGGGCGATGGCGGCTTCGCTTTGCTCGCTGGTACGCATAATGGCGTTAATCACCGCGGCTGAGGCAAGCCCTATCACCGCCATGATGACGACGGTGACCAATACTTCAACTAAGGTGAATCCGCGACGATGCTGCATCATGGGCGCGCACCGCCATCAGCAGAACCAGAGTCTGGGCCTAAATATCGGCTCAAGACCACCAAAGCACCCTCGTTACTATCACTCGAGCTGGGTTGCTCTGCAAATACACGCACCGTCACATAAAACACATCTTCGGTTTGTGTTTTCAACACTTCTGAGCGCCAAAACCACTGACGTGAGCCAACCACTTCCGCGCCGCTGGCACCGTTTTCAGGAGGATAATCCAAGCTCACTCGCGCCATCGCATTCGCCGCGGCATATTGCGCCATCGACTTGTCCTGCATGTAGTTCAGATCATTTAAATGTTGGCTGGTTGCAGCCACTGCAGCCAGTGCCGCCAAGGCGAAAATGCCCAGTGCAAACATCACTTCCACTAAGGTGAATCCACGGTTACGCATACTCATTAATTTTCGCGCTCCAGCACAATATCGACGCCATCCGTACTGGCAATGCGCCAGCTAACTGGCTCTCCTAGCAAGCCCACATGACGCACAAATAATTCAAATGGTGGGAGATCGCCGCTACCAAAAATAAATAATTGGGGTGTGGGTTCACTGGCTGGTTTGTCGTCGTCGGAGCGAGTTCCGCGGTCCTCACGGTCCACGGCGAATACTTCATCGAGCTCAGTATCGTCTTGTTGTAACAGCTCGAGATCGCCGGCCTCGACGGTTAGCTCGATATCGGTGCTGAGATCCGTGCGCCGCAAACCTCGGTGGGTGATATCCTGCCAGCGACCGTCGGTGAATTGAAGAAAACGGTAGCTGTTACCGTCGTCAATGCGCAAACCGAGAATGGCGTGGCGCACTAAGGCGTATTCGCGGGCGTAGCGGATGCGTTCGTAGAGTACTCGTGCATTGTCGGCAGCTTCGTCGTCCTGTTTATCGGGTACGACGAAACTGACGGTCAGCGCCAGCATGCCGATAACCGCCATGGTGACCATGACTTCGACTAGGGTGAAGCCTTGGTGACTCGTTCGGCTTCTGCGATTAGCGGCATGATTCGTGGGTAGCATCATTAGCGGCCTTCGGCCACCCGTCGTGGAACGACGGGCTACTCGATGTTCCAGTTGCCGATGTCGTCGTCGGTGCCAGTTTGGCCATCAGGACCGGCTGAAAAAATGTCGATATCGCCGAACTCACCCGGGCTTAATAACAGGTATTCGTTGCCCCATGGGTCGGATGGCAAACGTTGGATGTAGCCGCCGCGACGGTAGTTGCGCGGGCGCGGGTCAACGTTTGGCTCTTCGGTTAAGGCTTCAAGGCCTTGCTCGGTAGTTGGGAACGAGCCGTTATCAAGGCGATATTGTGCCAATGCATTTTCCAGCGCAATGATGTCGGTACGCGCTTTTTGACGGTTGGCTTGGTCTGCTGAGCCGAGCACGTTTGGCAAAATTAACGACGCTAATAAACCAAGGATGGCGATAACCACCATCACTTCGATAAGGCTGAATGCGGATTGTTTTTTCATGGTTTTCCTCTAAAGTCCTACGCTTTGGTTGAGCTCTAATATAGGTTGAATGATTGCGAGTACGATCAGTAAGACCACGCCAGCCATGACAACGATCAATGCGGGCTCAAATATTTTTAGCGCGACGTTCATGGTGGTTTCAAAATCGCGGTCTTGGTTGTCGGCGGCACGCCCGAGTAGCTGTTCGAGTTCACCTGATTTTTCGCCGGCAGCAATCATGTGCAGCATCATTGGCGGAAATAATTTGGTTTGCGCTAGTGCAGCTCGTAATGATGAGCCTTCTCGCACTCGGTCGCAGGCTTCTTCAACCGCAATTTGCATCGCGCGGTTGGTCAGCACGCGGCCGGTAATTCTTAAACCATCCAGTAGCGGCACCGCTGAGGCCGACAAAATACTTAACGTTCGCGCAAAGCGTGCCGTATTCACGCCCTTAATCACACGCCCAAACAGCGGCACTTTCAACACCCAAGCATCGAACTTGTCGCGCCGTGATGGTTTGCGTAACAGCTGTCCGCCAACAACTAATCCCACTAGAATTATCCCCAGCAGAAACAGTCCATAATTTTGTAAGAATTGGCTGACGGCTAGTAAGAACGTGGTGGTTGGCGGTAGATCTTGGTCGAGGCCGCTAAATTGTTCGACAATTTGTGGCACCACACTCACCAGCAAGAAGATAATCACGCCAATGGCGACTAACGTCAAAATGGTTGGATACACCAACGCTTGCACCAACTGCCCTTTGAGGCGGTTACGCTGCTCGGTGTAATCGGCTAAGCGATTCAACACTTCATCTAAGTGCCCCGAACGCTCCCCCGCCGCGACCATCGCGGTAAATAATTTATCAAATACGTGCGGATACTCAGCCATTGCCTCGGCTAATGAATACCCTTCCACGACCTTGGAGCGAACCGCCATAATTAGCTTCTGTAGCCGTGGTTTATCGGTTTGTTCAGATACCGCAAACAACGCTTGCTCAATAGGCAGAGCCGCGGAGACTAAAGTCGCTAATTGGCGGGTAATCAAGGCTAAATCGGCGGCGCCAACACCGCGCGTTTGCAAGCGCTTGAGGAGGGGTGCAGACCCTGCTCCGACCCCTGCTCCGGACCGCGTCCCCGATCGAGAGGAGCTTCCCTCTTCAGCCAATTCAACAGCAACCGGAATCAGCCCCTGCTCGCGCAGTTGTGCGCGCACTTGGCGTTCGGTATCGGCTTCAATGACACCTTTGGTTTTGCGACCGCTGGCGTTTAACGCCTGAAATGCATACGCTGCCACCGGTTACTCCTCGCGCGTTACGCGCAACACTTCTTCTAAGGTGGTGATGCCAGCAATCACTTTGGCCAAACCATCATCTCGAATGGATGGCGCCAACGCGCGTACATATTTTTCAATGGCTTGTTCGCCATGGCCATTATGAATAAGCTCGCGGACGCGCTCATCCACCACCAATAATTCATGAATACCGGTACGACCGCGATAACCAGTGTGATTACACTTGTCGCAGCCCACTGCACGATACAATTGGGCGCCACCGTCCACTGTCGCGTCAGCCACGTAAGCAAGTTCCTCAGCCGAAGCTTGATAAGGCTCCTTACAGTCGTCACACAAGGTTCGTACCAAGCGCTGCGCCAGCACTGCCAATAACGAAGACGACAATAAGAATGGCTCCACGCCCATGTCTTCGAGGCGGGTAATCGCGCCTGCTGCGGTGTTGGTGTGCAAGGTCGACAGAACCAAATGACCGGTCAACGATGCCTGCACGCCAATTTGCGCGGTTTCAACGTCGCGGATCTCACCCACCATCACCACATCGGGGTCTTGGCGCAAAATGGCACGTAAACCGCGAGCAAAGGTCATGTTCACCTTCGGGTTCACCTGCATTTGACCAATGCCTTCAATGGAATATTCAATCGGATCTTCCACTGTCAAAATGTTGCGGTCGCGCGAGTTAATTTCCATCAACCCAGCATACAAGGTGGTGGATTTACCCGAACCGGTTGGGCCGGTGACCAAGATAATACCGTGTGGTTTTTTAATCAGTTGCGAGAAAATACGGCGGTTCGCTTCGGTCATACCGAGCTGTTCGAGGTTCAAGCGTGCGTTGTTTTTATCAAGCAAACGCAACACCACCCGTTCGCCATGATTGGATGGCATGGTCGATACCCGCACATCCACCGCGCGGCCGGCAATCAGCAAGCTTATGCGGCCATCTTGCGGTACGCGTTTCTCAGCGATATCAAGCTGCGCCATGACCTTAATCCGCGATACCAACAATGAGCTAAGTTTACGGTTTGGACGAATCACTTCGCGTAACACGCCATCGATGCGAAACCGCACCAACAGATCTTTCTCAAAGGTTTCTATGTGAATATCCGAAGCACCCTCTTTGATGGCTTCCGAGAGCATGGCGTTAATGAGTTTGATAATTGGGGCGTCGTCTTCGCTCTCTAACAAGTCTTCGGTTTGCGGGAGTTCATCGGCCAGCGAAAATAAGTTACTTTCGTTGCCGATATCTTCCATCAACTGCTTCGCTTCCGACGAATCGCGTTGGTAAGCCTGCGTCAAAATCGCTTCGAATTCTTCGGCGCTGTGCTCTTGTAATACGAACGGGGTGCCTAACACGCGGCGCACCTCGAGCAAAGCTTGCGGGCTGACGCCATGACGCGCGTGCACGATGGCATCACCAGACACCGCATCATCCGCCCCAGAAACAGCGGCGTAGGCCACCACCACCCCGTGGCGTTTCGCAAACGCGAATGGCAACCGTCGCGGTGCCACTTGCGCGGCCACATTCGCGATATCAGTCATTACCACTGCCCTTATTTTCTTCTTCCATATACTTTTCGAACGATGGCGGCAACGTCAACGGCCCATCCCACTCCGGTAATACCGGCTGGTCAGTCAGCGGCATCAACGAAATGCCTTCTTCGTCCGCTTTAATTTGCTCAGCGCGGATGTAGTTATATTTCCGAGACGAAATCTGCGATGCTGCAGCACCATCACGCACAATTGTTGGGCGCAAAAACACCATCAAGTTGCGCTTTTGACGCGACGTTGAAGTGCTCTTAAACAAGTGCCCCAAAAACGGAATATCGCCCAAAACCGGTACTTTCGACTCCGATTCTTGCACGTCTTCGTCAATCAAGCCACCCAGCACAATGGTTTCGCCATCGTCTGCCATAACAACGGTTTTTAATTCACGTTTATTGATGGTGATATCCACCGAGGTGGCACCGCTGATGCTTGATACTTCCTGCTCAATCACGAGCTGCACACCGCTGCCTTCGTTAATTTGCGGCGTTACTTTTAATTTAATACCCACGTCTTCACGTTCAACGGTTTGGAACGGGTTGTCGTTATTTGAACCGGTGGTTGAACCGGTAATTGTTGGCACTGACTGCCCCACCAAGAACGACGCTTCTTCATTATCCACGGTCATAATTGACGGCGTCGCCAAAATATTTGAGTTGGTATTGGTGGTCACCGCTTGCAAAATCGCGCCCCAATCGTTTTTCACGACACCAACCATCATGCCGTTCACGTTCTGTAATACCTGCGCCAATAGCGACACATCGCCCGGCTGTGCAGGCTCTTCAGTCACTAATGGGTTGCCCGCATTATCATATTGGGTTGTCGTTCTTCCCGGCTGTTCGCGCGCCAAATAAGCACCTGCAGCAATCTGGCCGATTGGCGCTTGGCGACCGTTGTTATATTGCACCATGCCGCCATCTTCGCTAATCCATTGCAGACCGAAATCAACGCCATCGCCTTCCATAATTTCAACGATGATTGCTTCCACATGTACTTGTGCGCGACGAATATCCAATTGGCGAATCACGCCCTCAAGGCTTGCTAGCAAATCAGGCTGCGCGGTAATCACTAACGAGTTCGACGCGTCATGCGCACTAATTGAGATTTCGCCGCTCGACGAACTTGAACGACGTGCTGCTGCCGTTGTTCCGGCGGCTGAAGACGCTGACTCTTTTTCAGCCTGTAAGCTTTGGCTCACGCCCTGCAACACATCCACGAGCTCTTCAGCTTTGGCGTACTTTAAGTAGTAAACGCGCGTGTTGCCTTCGGTTTTCAAATCTTGATCAAGCTGATTAATCAGCTTCATTACCCGCTGTCGTGCCCGCGGCTCACCGCTAATGACGACGCTATTGGTACGTTCATCAGCCACAATTTTTGGAATCAATAAGGCTGGCGTGCCGTCATTGGCTTTCTCAAACAAACTTAAAGCAATACGCACCACTTCAGAAGCCGATGCAAACTCAAGTTTCACGACGGTCACGTCTTGGTCACCGGCGCGATCCACACGCTCGATAATTTCAACTAAGCGCTGCACAGTTTCGCTACGACCGGTGATCATAATCACGTTGGATGGGTCATAGCTCACCACGTTGCCGCCGCCACTTTGGTCGTTTAATAAACGCAACAAGGGTGCTAATTCACGCACGCTGACGTTCGAGACAGGCACTACGCGGGTGATTAACGTATCGCCACCGAGCGAGTTGTCATCGACCACCGGAATTGCACCGTTACGGGCGTCTTTGTCGCGCATCACTTTAATCACGCCCGATTCCATTTCGATGGTGGCGAAACCATACACATCTAATACGTTTAAGAAGAACTGCCAGTACTGGCTTTCGTTCATCACGTCGTAACTGCGCACGTCAATGCGACCACGCACATCAGGATCAATAATGATGGTACGGCCTAAGTTGCGTCCCACCACCTGAATAAATTCGGTGATATCGGTATTTTTAAAGCTCGCTGCGTATTCAACCGGCTCGTCCGCGGTTTGCCGTTGTTGCTGCGTCGCTTGGCGTGATTGCTGCGCGCTCACATCATGGAAGGTTCCCGCGAGAGCCGCGCCGATTGTGATGGCCAAAGCCAATGAGGTTTTACGCATACTTATCCCTTAATTCCTTTGATCTTGGTCTTGCACCGCTTCGCTAGGAAGATCTCGAATATCGAGTTGCAAGTCGACCGATTCATTGCCGCGCAGCACAGTTATTGTGGCTTCTGTCATATCACCAAGCTCGCCAGTGATTTTCATCGCGGTACTGATATTTGTTAAATCTTGGCCATTGATTGCCACTGCCAAATCGCCGTCACGAAAACCGGCTTGGCGGAAAAATTCTGGATTTTTACCAGCACTTAAACGATAGCCACTAAGGCCGCTACCGCCGCGCACCGGCGTAATTTGAATAAATTCGAGGAGACTTTCAGGATTTACGGCAGCGGCTGTTACTTGGGTGTTTCGTTCTGTGCGTCGCGGGCTTGAACCGCCGTCACGAACTGCTCGCCCTGAAGTTCGCATCTCGGCACCAGTCATATTCGCCATCGTTAACGACAGCCCCTCACTGAGCTCGCCGATGCCTTCTAATTCCAGCGTTTCAAGGCGTCCATTGTTATCAAGAATCACGCGGTCAGCGTAAATTTCCTTAATGATAACTTGAGTGCCTTCCAGCTTATCACCCATGACGTACACTTCTTGCTGACCACTGCGTTCAATAATCGCCGCTGAACGCTCTGGCACATTCGAAGCAGATACGCCCAATAAGCGGATATTCAACGATGTTTTTGGTGCATTCGAAGATGCTTGTGGTGTCGCTTCTGAGGCGGCGCCGAATAAATCGAGCGCAACAATAGAGCGCGCCGAGTACGATGACTCAGCACTTTGAGTGGTCACTTGAATCGGCCCCGAAGGCACCTCGCTGGCTGGCGTTATCAGCTGCCAGGTAAGTTGCGCGCCCAACCATACTGCCGCTACTGCGCAAACCGCAGTAATCAATGCGTTGACGTGCGTGTTCTGTATCTGCATGGGTCAATACTACGCTTTCGTTATAATTATGTGACATTTGCGTCTTTTGGTCATTCTAGCCTTACTATACACAAGAGAACAGATCAAATTCGAGGATTCTGGTATAATGCCGCCACTTTTTTACACAAGTATGACAGACGTATAATCACCATGAGCAAAAACGATACCCATTACCCAACCGATCAACTATTGCGCTATACGTTTCTAGAGCAAGACGTGCGTGGCGAATTGGTGCAATTGAGCACCAGTTATCAACGCATGATTCTAGGACATGATTACCCAGCGCCAGTTCAACGCTTGTTGGGTGAATTAATGGCGGCAACCTCGTTATTAACCGCAACGCTGAAGTTTGAAGGGCATATTTCTATTCAAATTCAGGGCGATGGCCCAGTGAACTTTGTCGCAGTTAATGGCTCACATCACCAAGAATTACGCGGCATCGCGCGCGTACGCTCAGAGATCGCCGATGATATGAACGATTTGCGTACTTTGATGGGCGCCAAAGCGGTGATGGTGATTACGTTGACACCACTTGAAGGTGAGCGCTATCAGGGCGTCGTGAGCGCCGACAATGACTCGATTGCACGCGTGGTGGAAGATTACTTTATGCAATCGGAACAATTACGCACACGTATTTGGTTATTCGCTGACGGTGAACACGCCGCCGGTATGATGCTACAGGTGATGCCAGCTGCCGGAACCACCTTGGAAGCGTTTGAGCACCTCGAGCACTTAACCGACACCATTAGCGCGGTTGAACTATTCACGTTACCGGGCGAACAAGTATTACATCGCTTGTACCACGAAGAGCATGTTGAGCTGTATCCCGCTCAGCCGGTCAGCTTCAAGTGCGGCTGCTCGCGCGACGGCACGCTAGAAGCGTTAGCCTCCGTATCGCCGGAAGAACTGCGCGAAATCATCGCCGAAGAAGGCGCCGTCGTCATGACCTGCGAATACTGCCAAACCCAGTACCGCTTCACCGAACAAGACCTGTAGCCCGGCGTTCCACGCCGGGTGGCGCACCGCGCCGTTATCATCCGGGCTTCCCCGATGCCGGTAGCCCGGCGTTCTACGCCGGGTGGCGCAAAGCGCCGTTATCATTCGGGCTCCCCCGATGCTGGTAGCCCGGCGTTCTACGCCGGGTGGCGCACCGCGCCGTTATCATTCGGGCTTCCCCGATGCCAAGCATTTCACAAAATTTGAGATTAACGGCACTACGTGCCACCCGGCGTAGAACGCCGGGCTACGACGCCGAGGTACTAAACATGGAATCTGTACGTATCGACAAATGGCTTTGGGCTGCACGCTTTTATAAAACCCGATCGCTTGCGCGCCAAGTCGTGCAGGCAGGCAAAGTGTCGGTTGACGGCCAACGTTGCAAGCCTTCAAAAACCATCACCGTCGGACAAATTGTCAAAGCCCCACGCGGCCATGATATCTACGAAGTCGAAGTTTTAGGCTTAAGCGAAAATCGCCTCAGCGCGCCGTTGGCTCAAGAACTTTACCGTGAAACGGCCGACTCCATCGCACGCCGCGAAAAAGAGGCCGAGCTACGCAAAATGAATGCGTTATACAACCCTCACCCCGATCACAAACCCGACAAAAAAGAACGCCGCGAGTTAATTAAATTTAAGAACCAATAATTAAGGTTCTTGATAATCGCTAAAGTTGTCTTCAAGCCAAGCCGGCGTGATGTATTTCCAATCGTCTGGGTAACGCCCCTCGCTCAGATACCGATTTAAGGTCGAATAAGGCCAATCCCACGCGTTCTTTACGTAGCCATGCTTTACTGGGTTAAAACAGCAGTAGAGGATATACATCATATATTCGCGTTCATCTCGAATCTCGTGTTCCCAATAACTATGCTGCCAAAGTTTCCCGTATCCATGCGCTATTCTGGCTTTGGTGTTCTTGGCATTTTTTCGAGACTTCGAGGAGAATTCCGGAAGAGCCTTGGTGGTTAGTGCTTTAATTTTTCCCCAGCGTACTGGGACGAAATCGTCTTTGATGATTAATACGCAGTGAATGTGATCAGGCATTACTGTCCAAGCTTCAATTTCAAATGGATGTGTTTTCATGGTTTCGCGCACAGCATTGCGCAGCGCTTCAATGACATCGGGGCGCGTTAATATCGGCTGTCGGCGGTAGGTACACACGGTGAAAAAGTAGTAACCGCGCTCGAAAAATCTGCGAACGTTTCTCATAGGTTGAGTGTTGCGCAAAAAGTAGGTTTGGGCGAGTTTATATTGCTGTGGGAGATTGGCTTACGGCGCTTTGCGCCACCCGGCGTGGAACGCCGGGCTACTTTTTCTTCTTGAGGAATTTCATCAGGCGCTTGCGCTTGCGGGTTTGCGAGAGCGTGAGCTGGTTTTTGCGGCCGGCGTACGGGTTGACGGATTCGCGGAACTCGATTTTGATGGGGGTGCCCATCACGCCTAATGATTTACGGAAGTAATTCATCAGGTAGCGTTTGTACGAGCCTGGTAGCGATTCAACTTGGTTACCGTGAATGATGATTCGCGGTGGGTTATAGCCACCAGCGTGGGCGTATTTGAGTTTGACGCGGCGTCCGCTCACCAATGGTGGTTGGTGATCTTCGACGGCGGTTTCCAAAATACGGGTGAGCTTGGCGGTGCCAACGCGAGCTGATGCTGAGGCGTAAGCTTCAAGCACCGATTCAAACAGGTTACCTACGCCACTGCCGTGTAGCGCTGAAATAAAGTGCACGCGGGCGAAATCAACGAAGCCTAAGCGGCGGTCGAGTTCGCGTTTGATTTCTTCGCGGTGATCATGCGACAAGCCATCCCATTTGTTAACGGCAATAACGATTGAGCGACCAGCGTTCAGCGCAAAGCCAATTAAGTTCAAGTCTTGGTCAGATACGGTTTCGCGTGCGTCGATGACGGCGATCACGACGTTGGCATCTTCGATGGCTTGCAGCGTTTTAATCACTGAGAACTTTTCGACGGTTTCGTCGATGCGACCACGGCGGCGTACGCCGGCGGTGTCGATTAAGATGTATTGGCGACCTTCGCGCTCCATTGGAATATAAATCGAGTCACGGGTGGTGCCTGGCATATCGTAAACGACCACCCGCTCTTCGCCAAGAATACGGTTGGTTAGCGTTGATTTACCCACGTTCGGGCGACCGACAATTGCGAGTTTTAGTGGGAGTGCATCGTAGTCAATTTCGTCATGGCTACGATCACCGAGCTGACCGATGATATTGCCTTCGTAATCGATGATGTTACCGTCAGCATCGACGATGTTACCGTCGGCGTCGTAGACGTTGCCGTCGGCGTCAGGTTCAACGATTTCGCCTTCCGCATTGACTAGATTGCCTTCGGCGTCGAGATTAACGACTTCGTCACCCGTCGTGGAACGACGGACTACGACACCTGGGTATTCCTCGACAAGCGGGTCGAAGCATTCTTGTAGCAGTTGCTCAACACCACGGCCGTGTGCGGCGGCAATGCCGTGGACATCGCCTAAGCCAAGTTCGAAGAAGTCGGCGCGGGCTGCGTTGACGTCAATGCCGTCGATTTTGTTGGCAACCACATAAGCTTTTTTGCCAAGGCGGCGCAAATGCGCAGCAATGCCCATGTCAGCCGCGGTGATACCATCGCGAGCATCCACCATGAATAGAACGACATCTGCTTCATCAATGGCGCGCAAGGATTGCGATGCCATTTCGGCATCAATGCCTTCTTCGTCACCGTGAACACCAGCGGTGTCGATGACAATAAACTGATAACCGTCGTAGTTGGCCTGGCCATATTTTCTGTCTCGCGTTAAGCCAGGAAAGTCTGCAACCAAGGCGTCCCGAGTACGGGTGAGCCGATTAAACAAGGTTGATTTGCCCACATTTGGGCGCCCTACCAGGGCAACTACGGGTAACATATCGAGTTAAATCCTTACCGCGAGTAAACTGCCGTCGCGTAATTGAACATACAGGGTGTCGTTCACCACAATTGGTGCGGTGTAAACATCATCACCCACTTCTAAACGACCTTCCGTGACGCCGCTTAGCAAATTAATAAAGTGTAAATACCCGAAACGGTCGCCAATGACGATGTGATCGCCAAAGCGCACAGGGGCAGTCACGTTGCGGCCGTTGTAGTCGTTGTTCGACCACATTTCGACGCCGCCTTGTGCATCAAGTGCTGACACCGCGTCATCGGCATCGGTTACGAATAAACGACCACCAGCAAACAACACGTTTTGATACGATGAATAATCACGACGCCATGCGATTTCGCCGGTGTTGGCTTCAATTGCTGCTAACGCACCATTGTAGGCAACGTTGTAAACAAAGCGCCCGGCTAAAACTGGACGTGAATCAACATCAACTAACCGTTGTAACTCAGTGGTGCCACTTGGAATAGCTAAGCGCGCTTCCCACGCCGGTTGACCATTCTCGGCAATCAGTACAATGACTTTACCGGTCGAGGTACCAACGAAAATACCGCCTTGTTCGAACACTGGTGACGACGTGCCACGCAGTGACAACGGTGGTGTTTCGGTCGTGTGTTTCCAGAGCTCTTCGCCTGATTCTTCATCAAGGGCAATCACTTCACCGGTCGAACCTTTTACCACAACAAGGCCGCCGCCAATAGCTGGATCGGACATGATTTCTGAGCGCACAACTTGATGCCATTTCACGCTGCCGTCTTCGGCATTCAACGCCACCACGTCACCGTTTTCGCTACCGAGATAAACCACGCCGTTGCGAGCAGCTAAACCGCCAGCGATGCGCATTGGCTCACCAGCACTCCACCATGCGCCTTTGGTTAAATCTAAAACGTCACGTAAATCAACGCGCCACAGCTGGTCGCCGTTTTCGCGATTGAACGCTTCCACTACACCTCGGCGGTCGGCAGCAATGATGCTGTCACTAACCACAACCGGGTTTAAATGTGAGAAATAGTTGTCGATACCGTTACCAACGCTAGTTTCCCACACCACTTTAGGTGTAACTTTTACATCAAAGCTTTGTAATTCTTTGTATGTGATTTCTTCGGTACTAAAGAGCGAACAACCGCTAACAAAGAGGGTTGCGAGCGCTGCTAGACCTAAGGTTTTTGCTTGTTTCATGAACCCGCCACAATGCTGTTGAGTTTGATCTCGGCGATGCCTTGAGCACCAGCGTCGAGAGCGGCTTGATACGCAGCGCGTGCACCGGCGTTGTCACCTTTCGCTAACAAGATGTCACCTTTGAGCTCAGCTGCTTGTGCTTTAAATGCTGCAACCGATTCTGCAGCTTGTGCAGCGGCTAATGCGGCATCGTACTGCTCTTGTGCCAGGAGTACCCGCGCTTGACGGATATCAGCTACGGCGCGTAAAGCTGGTTTTGCATTGTCACGGACGGTTTGCAACGCGCTAACTGCGGTGGCGTAATCGTTGTTATCCACGGCATGTTTTGCTAATTCTAGCGCGGCTAAATGCGCATACGTGCTATCACTTGAGCTTACAAACTCTTGTGCTGCTGATGCGCCCTCTTCTTGACCAGATTCTAGTTGCACTATGATGCTTTCGAATTGCTCAGAAGCGGCTTCTTGGTCGGCACGCACTTGGGCGTCGTAGTAGCGCCAGCCGTAAAATAGTGCGAAGCCAACGACGAGGCCGGCGACGATGCCTTTGCCGTGTTCGTTCCAAAACTGTTTGATTCGTTCGACTTGTTGTTCTTCAGTTTCCATTTTTAACTCCTGGTAGCCCGGCGTTTCACGCCGGGTGGCACAACGTGCCGTTAATCTTAACTTTTTCTGCGATGCCTGACACCGCTATGCAATCGCGGACACCGCTATGCAATCGCGGACGCCGCTATGCAATATCTGACACCGCTATGTAATCGCGGACACCGCTATGTAATCGCGGACACCGCTATGCAATCGCGGACACCGCTATGCAATATCTGACACCGCTGAAGCCCCGGATATTCACGGCGCTGCGCGCCACCCGGCGTGGAACGCCGGGCTACAGTTCTTCTATGCTTGCTAGCAGCTGCGGGGCGGTGGTGCGGTCGCGCAGGTGCTTGAGTTCGAAATCGGTGTCGCGGACGAGCAAGGCATAGGTGGCGCCTGACTTGTCGGCTTTCGCCAACTTCTTCTTCATGTTCTGGGTGCCACTGTGCAACTGTACTTTGAGTTGCGGCTTGGCACTTCGAATTTGTTCGGCAACGGCTGGAGCGATTAGTTCCGCCGCTTCAGTTGCCGCAATCACGTAAATATCAATGGCTTGCTCTGGTGGAATTTTGCCTTGTGATTCCAGCAACAGTACCAAACGCTCCATACCCATGGCAAAGCCGACTGCTGGCGTTGGTTTGCCGCCGAGCTGCTCCACCAAGCCGTCATAGCGACCACCGGCACAAACTGTACCTTGCGCGCCGAGTTCCGTGGTTACCCACTCAAACACGGTGCGATTGTAATAGTCGAGGCCACGAACCAAGCGCTCGTTCAATACATACTTGATGCCAGCCGCATTGAGGCGTTTGCATAAGCCGTCAAAGTGCGCGCGCGATTCATCGTCCCAATACTCCGACAACTTCGGCGCATCGACAAGTACCGCTTGGGTTTCTGGCGATTTGCTATCCAGTACACGCAACACGTTGGTGTCTAAACGGCGCTTTGAATCATCATCCAATTTGTCTTCATGGGCTCGCAAAAACTCACGCAATGCTTCGCGATAGCGGGCCCGCGCTTCGTTCGATGCCAATGAATTCAGTTGCAATTCAACCTGCTCGCTTATGCCAAACGCTTGCCACAACCGAGCTGATAGTAGAATCACCTCCGCATCAATATCGGGGCCATCCATACCGAAGGCTTCAATACCGAATTGATGAAATTGGCGATAGCGTCCTTTTTGTGGGCGCTCATGCCGGAACATTGGGCCTAAGTACCATAAACGTTGGGTTTGGTTATACAACAAACCATGTTCATTGCCGGCACGCACACAACTGGCGGTGCCTTCTGGGCGCAAGGTTAAGCTGTCACCGTTGCGATCATCGAAGGTATACATTTCTTTTTCGACGATATCAGTGACTTCACCAATGGAGCGCTTGAACAGGTCGGTACTTTCCAACACCGGCATGCGAATTTCTTGGTAGGTATATTGAGCAGCCACCTGGCGAATCACGCCTTCAACGTATTGCCACGCTGGAGTTTGATTCGGCAGGATGTCGTTCATGCCGCGAATTGCTTGTATATTTTTTGCCACGTTCGAGTTCTTTTCTGCTTAGGGTCTACTTAAGACGGAAATTTATTACGAAAAATGGCGCATAGTATACCGCAGGTTTACGCTTGCTTCACGGGAATCTGTTCAGCTTCTAGACGTTTTACTTGGTCGCGGATACGTTTTTCGAGTTCATCGACCAAATCGGCGTTATCGAGACGGTCTTTTTGACGCTCACCATTGAGGTAAAAACCACTTTTGTTCTTAGCACCAGCCAAGCCAACATGCGAGATCAAGGCTTCACCTGGGCCGTTGACCACGCAGCCGATAATCGACACATCCATTGGTGTGGTGATGTCTTCAAGGCGTTGCTCGAGCGCATTCACGGTACCAATCACGTCAAATTCTTGGCGAGAACAGCTAGGGCAAGCAATGAAGTTAATACCGCGGCTACGAATTCGCAGTGATTTCAAAATATCAAAACCGACTTTTACTTCTTCAACAGGATCAGCCGCTAATGAGATACGTAGCGTGTCGCCAATACCTTCCGCCAACAACATGCCAAGGCCAATGGACGATTTGACTGAGCCACTGCGCAAGCCGCCCGCTTCGGTAATACCTAAGTGCAGCGGCTGCTCGATTTGTTTGGCCAGTAATCGATACGATTCAACGGCCAAAAACACATCAGAAGCTTTCACACTCACTTTGAAATCTTGGAAATTTAAACGGTCAAGAATATCGACATGGCGCATGGCCGATTCAACCAGTGCTGCTGGCGTCGGTTCGCCATATTTTTCTTGTAAGTCTTTCTCTAATGAGCCGCCGTTCACCCCAATACGAATGGGGATACCGCGATCACGGGCGGCATCGACCACGGCGCGAATACGCTGCTCGTTACCAATGTTGCCTGGGTTAATACGCAAACAATCAACCCCATATTCGGCCACTTTCAAGGCAATACGATAATCAAAGTGAATATCTGCAACTAATGGGATCGGACTTTGCTGTTTAATAAATTTGAATGCTTCAGCAGCATCCATGGTCGGCACACTCACCCGCACCAAGTCAGCGCCGGCGTTGGCAATGGCCTGAATCTGTTTCACCGTCGCCGCCACGTCGGTGGTCTCGGTATTGGTCATCGATTGCACGGCAATCGGTGCGCCATCGCCAATCGGTACGTTACCAACATAGATACGGCGAGAAGGTCGACGTTTGATCGGGTTTAAATGCATTGTGTTAAAACCTTAGTGCGATATTAGCTATTAGATATTGGATATTAGCAAAAACCCGCCTTGTTCTAATATCTAATATCCAATAGCTAATATCATCGTTGTTCTTAATCAAGGGTCATGGTTACGCTGCGGTTGCGGCGATAATTGCTCAAATCAACCGGCTCACCATTATACGTCAATTCGACGAATTCTGGCTTGCATAAAATGATATCAAATGGCGGCTCGCCCGTCAGCGGCATTCTGTAGCCAGCTTCTTTGACGCCAATTGCGATATCGGTACCTGTCCCGTCGGTTACTTTGATCCAGCAGGCGTCGCTGAACTCCATCACCAGCGTGGCGGTATTGCCTGGGGCGTTATCGGTTACCACTGGGGCTTCACGATTGGTGTCGGCAACGACTTCAGCGTCATTCGTATCTGAAGAACGATTGTTTGCGCGGTTGGTTGGCTCTGGCTCGTCGGTGACAACCGGAGATTCTTGTTGGTTATCTTCCGCTGTCACAACTGGACTAGTGGTGATGTTGCTTGAGTCGTCAGATGCGGCATTGCGGCTATCTGATGATGTTCTGTTTGAATCGGTGGAACCAGAATCGCGGTCCGCTGCGTCGACTGGTTCATCATCTGCTGCGCTCTGCAGCTGTTCGCGTACTTGCGTTTCGGTGCGGCGCGTCGGTTGGCGTTCAGTAACTGCTTGGCTTGCGCCATTATTGCCGTTGCCATTAGCAAACACATCGCCGGCATTGCTGTCTTGCCACCACCACACCACAGCCATGGCAATTACAATCGCAATGATTAAGTAGCTGATGAGCATCAAGCGGTTATCGTTGCGCTCGCGCACTTTGCGCTTCGAGAAGCTTTGCATGGTAATGGTGCTCGGCACCACTTCACCAAAGCCCATTTTGCTGTAGGCTTCAAACACCCGAGCTTCGTCAACATCAAGCGCCTTACTTAACGAGCGCAGATAGCCGCGCACATAGGTTGGCGATGACAATTTGTCGTAGTCATCCGCTTCGAGATATTCAACGACTACCTTTCGCAGACGTAAGTTATCGGCCACTTGCTGCGTGGTTAAACCTTTTGCTTCGCGTGCCTCACGGAAAATTTGCCCTGGCGTTTCACCAGTGTAAGGCTCGGGCTGTGGCTCAGCCTGCTCTTCGTTTTCTTGAAATAAGTCTTTGTCTTGTGCCATGGGGTATCGCTATTTAATAAGTTTGAGATAATCAGTCGCTTGCTGCGATGCAGGAAAGCGCTGTACCAGCAGATCACCAAATTGCTGCCGTTTATTCTTCTGGTTCTGGGCATGGGCTAACTGCACTTCTAACCACAAATATTGCGCCGATAATTGGGGGTAATTACTGCGGCGCTCTATCATGGTTGCTGCCTTGTCATAGCGTTTTTGCTGCATCAACAAGGTTGCGTAATTTTCTAGTATTTTGACACCACCCCCGCTGTGGTTCAGTGCCAAGTCATAATAACGGTCGGCGCTTGCGAGATCCCCTTGCTCGGCCGCACAACGCGCGGCATTTTCATAGGTGCTAGCTACTTTAACATAGCCGGATTGCGCAACCGCTTTGCGGAACATCTGATCGGCATCGTTGTAGCGCTGCTGACCACACAAAAGTACTCCGAGGTTGTTGTAGTTATCGCCATCTTTTGGTTTTAAATCAATGGCTTTTCGGTAGTGTGCCTCGGCACTCTTGAAGTCGCGAACTTGCTGGTAGTAATAAGCAAGGCCGGTATAAACGTCGGCGTTGTCGGGGGTATATTCGCGAGCGCGCTCTAAATTTGCTTTCGCTTGCTCGAAGTTACCACTGCGTAAATACTGTAATCCCAAGGCTAGCCGCGTGCGCGACGCCTCTTCTGCATTGAATTGTTGGGCTGGCTGTTGCTTCCCATCAACCGTGCGCTGACTGACACACCCAGTCGTTACGAGCGCGGTAAACAGCACAAGCAGTAGTATCCGCATGTAAATCCCCCTGTAAAGAAAGCTATCTTAACCTTTATCGGCGGTAGATCAAGCGATGCGGCGTCAAAGGCGTGTTAAGTTTGTCTTAAGAAGGGGTTTTTCGTGCGATTAAACCGCTTTGACTTGAATTCCATCACCACCGCGCTGCGCTTGCTGTTTCTTCAGAATGCGCTTAGTACGGTCAATAACATCACCCACCAGCTGACCGCAGGCGGCGTCAATATCGTCACCACGAGTGCGGCGAACCACCACAATGTAGCCTTTTTCCATTAGTACTTTGGCGAAACGGTCGATACGTGAATTACTCGAACGCCCATAGTCGGAACCGGGGAATGGATTAAACGGAATGAGGTTGATCTTGCACGGCGTGTCTTTGAGAAGCTCTGCGAGCTCGGCCGCTTGCTCCATTGAGTCATTGATATGATCAAGCATCACGTACTCAATGGTAATGTTTTTATTGGCTTTGCTACCGTCGATATAATCGCGGCTCGCTTTTAGGAACTCTTGAATGTTGTACTTTTTATTGATCGGCACAATTTCGTTACGCAGTTCGTCGTTCGGCGCGTGCAATGAAATCGCCAATGCCACATCAATTTCTTCTTTAAGCTTGTAGAGCGCTGGCACCACGCCTGAGGTACTCAGCGTAACGCGGCGTTTTGATAAACCGAAAGCATTGTCATCAAGCATCAGCTCCATCGCCGGCACCACGTTGTTGAGGTTGAGCAATGGTTCGCCCATACCCATCATCACCACGTTGGTTACCGCTTTCACGCCGGTGTCGCCAAAGGCGCCGAGCAATTTGTTCACACGCCACACTTGGCCGATAATTTCCGCTACTTTGAGGTTGCGATTAAAGCCTTGCTGCGCGGTTGAACAGAAGGTGCATTCTAGTGCACAGCCCACCTGTGAGCTGACGCACAAGGTGGCACGGTCACGATCTGGAATCCATACAGTTTCCACATCCTGACCGTCAAATAAGGTCATCGCAAACTTGATGGTGCCGTCAGCGGATTGCTGCTGCATACGAACTTCTGGCGCACGAATCTCCGCCACCTGTTTAAGCTTCTCTCGTAAGACCTTGTTGAGGTTGGTCATTTGATCGAAGTCGTCGACGCAATAGTGATACACCCACTTCATCACCTGGTCGGCGCGAAATGGTTTTTCACCCAACTCTTTGAAGAACGCGCGCATTCCTTCGCGGTTCAAGTCGAGTAAGTTCACTTTTTTGTCTACAGCATTCATGGAGAAAACCTTAGTGCGATATTAGATATTGGATATTAGATATTAGAAAAACCAGCCTTGTTTTAATATCTAATATCTAATAGCTAATATCTCAAAGGCTCGGTCTGCCGAGCCTTTGAGCTTCTTGCTCTTAACGGGTGCGGGCGCAGAGTTCTTCTTCAGTGAAGAAGTACGCGATTTCGCGTGCCGCTGATTCTAACGCATCAGAACCGTGAACCGCATTTTCATCGATAGATACAGCATAGTCTGCACGCAAGGTTCCTGCCAATGCGTCAGCTGGGTTGGTTGCACCCATGATGTCGCGGTGACGTTTTACTGCGTCTTCGCCTTCAAGTACTTGTACCATGATTGGGCCAGAAGTCATGAAATCAACCAATGCGCGGAAGAAAGGACGCTCTTTGTGTTCTGCGTAGAAGCCTTCTGCTTGCTCGGTGCTCAAGTGCATCATTTTCGCTGCAACAATACGGAAGCCCGCAGTTTCAAAGCGATTGTAGATTGCGCCGATGACGTTTTTGCCAACTGCGTCTGGCTTAATGATTGATAAGGTGCGCTCTAAAGCCATGATTTTCTCCAATAGAGTTTTAAAGTAAAAGGTTGTCTAAGTTTAAGTCGCGCGGATTATACATAATAAGAGGGGTGCAGTCCAAGGACTGCACCCCTCTTATTTTCGCTTTTCGCAGGTGGAAAAGTTCCGAGTTACTTCTTGATTACTTGCGGCGCCATTTTCAGCGGTTTTTGCATTGCTGGCATCCACGGTAGCACCTGCTGATAGTCGTCAGCTGGGGTACGGATTAAGCTGGTTGCAGCAACCTGTTCTGGCTCTAAACCATCCGGACTGGCCTTAACTAGAGTAAAATAAGCAGCGTAGAAATGAACCTGATCTGGCGGACTCAGGTCTTCGCTGAATAGGGTACCTGGTGGGTATTTTGACGTTGATAAAAGCACCATCACACCATCATCGTACTTACTTGTTACGCGACGGAACGAACCGCCACAGACATCGCCATTGCATGACTTAAATACAAGTATGCTGGTGTTATCATATGCTTCCCACGGACCATTTGATTCAATGTTAGGAACGGCCTTAACAGTAACGCAGTCGGACCATTTATCACCGCTTGGACCAACTTCATCACAAACAACATTGTGATAGTAAATGCTACCATCACTGCGGTATTCGGTAGCTCGAGCACCAACAATGTCGATTAGCGGTTCTAGCTTACCGTCGCTATCCAAATACTGCCAAAGTACTTGATCGTTAACCACTTCAGCCGTGTTAATGCCTTCTTCAAACTGCGGCATGTGATGTGTTGACCAATCCACCTCACCATTATCTAGGTAACGCTTACTGAGCACGATCTCGGCGTGAGCTTCATTATTCAATAAGTACAGATCTTCCTTGCTGTAATTCATGCGCTCGTCAGAATAGTTCAATGTGAGTATGGTTTTATCGCTACTCAGCTCATAGCTTCCGCCCTCAAGCACGTCTCGCGTAAATGTGCC
The DNA here is from genome assembly GCF_044807045.1 of Pseudidiomarina marina. Classification (NCBI taxonomy): domain Bacteria; kingdom Pseudomonadati; phylum Pseudomonadota; class Gammaproteobacteria; order Alteromonadales; family Idiomarinaceae; genus Pseudidiomarina; species Pseudidiomarina marina. The sequence goes on from NZ_CP085233.1 coordinate 2,380,121, forward strand.
GCTTAACTCTGAATTCGGTGAGAACGTGAATGCCATTGACGAGAAAAAATATAGAGCATTTGGCTCATCTTCTAATGTTAAGCCGTTGTTAGTATTGTATTCACTGTAATACACAAACTCTTTTTCCTCAGACAAATCAAACGTCAAGCCGGTAATAAGAGTTTCTGGGCGTAAATAGGTATACACAGACTCACCTCTGCCGCTCTTCACTTCAGGCAGCTCCAGCTGTTCGCCGCCGTATTCAAACTGAATTGGTTCAATGAAACCGTCAGAGTATGAATGAAGCGTCATGCTGCTCTGAGTTAAATTAATGGGCGTAGCTTCAAGGTAATACCGGCTCGTGAAAGTCACATACACATCAGACGGATTTTCACCTAAACTCAATACGAATTTATCGAAGTGCTCGGCATCATACAAATAGCCATAATACTGAATGAACATTGACCCTTGCATGTCTACGGTACTTTCGCCGCTGTTCCCTATCCATTTGCCATCAACAAAAGGTATGTACGTCACCTCTTCGTCATAGTACGACGGTTGATAGAGTGAGCCATCGCTGTCAATTGAATAGCTGACCGAGTTTTGATTGGCATTGTAGCGATGATAATCACGTAACAGGATGAAGTTGCCCGCTTGTTGCACTGGGTCTATAGCCGGCATGACATCCGAGTCGGCGAGTGTTGCCGCCACCATGGCTTGCAAATCACCTGAGATGTTTGTTTCGTTAAGCAAGGTATTGTAGGCGTCGCTATCATTTAAGAAGTCTTCAATGCTCGTGAAACCTTCCGGCAGGCTATAGTTTTCATCGTCTACTAACAGCTTGATCAATGCCGCCATTTCGAGAACGAGTTGGCCATCTACCTGCATCATCAACTCTTGAATGTTCGCGCTGGTGATTGATTCGCCGGCAGCCAGAACTTCGAGCTGCTGGTTCATTGCGGTGGTTACGTGTGTCACAACCACGTCGCTTGACTCTTCGGCTGAAAGCACGCGGTCTTCACCTGCCAGTTCAAGCAAGTCTGCGACGGTCGACAAACGCGAACTTAAGGTCACGTAGTCTTGCTCACCAACGCCTGTGGCGATGATTTCAAGCACTGTGTCATCCGCTGAATTCAACAGATTCAAGTCTAAATCGAAATAGCCATCCGCATCCGCTTCGGTGGTATACGTCGTTTCACCGATAGTAATGGTGATGATGGCATTCGCAATCGGCGAATCGACCGCACGACCAGAGATACCGACGGTTTGGCTGACGGTCACGGTGACTTCAGCGCTAGCTTCTTGCGCACCGTCAGTGGCGGTATAGCTGAAAGTGTCCGTACCCGCGAAACCTGCGTTCGGCGTGTAAGTGATTTTGTTTTCTGCGATAGCGGCGGTGCCGTTCGCGGGCTCGGTGACGTCGAGAAGCTCGAAGGTTTCCGCATATTCGCTGGTGTCGTTAGCAAATACGTCAATAGTCACTGCTGCGTCGTCAGCGGTTTCTGCTGTGTCGTCAACGGCTACGTAAAGTTCAAGATCGCGACATTCAACAACAAGCGCATCGATGTCTGTATCTTCGAAAGTAAATTCGGTATCAGAAGTGATAGCACACTCTTGCAGTTCAGGCGCTGCTGTGATGCTCGCGGTGACTGTGTCACCGCTATTAAATTCGGTGGCAAATGCAATGGCGCCGTCTTCTGTAACGGTCACTTCTTCTTCGCCTGCGGTTACTGATAACTCACCGTTTAAGCCAGTCACAGTGCCTGATAATAGATACGCTGCTGGTTCTTCGATGACAACTGGTGGCTCTTCTTTGCCATCGCTGCCGCAAGCGCTCAAAACGCCCACGCACACCAATGATAATGCGAGTTTGGTGGGTTTGTTCATTTTTCTCTCCATAGATACCGAAGTCCGTAACGGTCTTCCATTTTTGCCCACTTTGTAAGCATCTTGTAAACTATCGGCTAGGAAGATTACACTTTGTTAACATGCTGTCAATCTTTTAAATTCCAGTGTGGAAAGGGGGCTGTCCTTGGACTGCCCCCTCCTTTTAGCTATTATTATGCGGAGATTAGTTAGCGCCAAGGCGCAGGGACCCGTCATCGATGACACCAATACTTTTGACGTTAAGTCTTCTCTCAAGCGAGAACTTAACTACCGACGGCGCCGTAGTCGTTACTCATCAGTCAGCTTCTGAATCAACAACTGAAAATGAATGGCTAGCATCAGGCGATTTAATCTTTCATTTTAAAACGTCAGACAATCACTTACGCATTTACGTCGAAGGGTCGACAACTACCAATAATAACGGCGTTTCTGGCATGTTCCCGCGAGCAAATGCGGATGCTGGATCGGCATTACATAGTGATGGCGATGGTCGTATTCAGTTATCCGAATTTGCCTATGGATTTCGTCTAAAAGAGGCACACGCCATTGAATTCGGCATCGTCGATCTCACCGGTTTTTTTGATACATCGTTGTTGATGAACGACGAAACGCGCTCGTTTCTTAACACCGGTTTAGGTAATAATCCGACCATTCCATTTCCTGATTACACGCTTGCAACGCACTACAGATACACTGAAAACGAAAATACAAGCTGGCGTATAGCTTACGCTCACGGTCGTGGATTAGCGGATATAAGTCAGCGTTCATATGGTGGCTTATTCGATGACGTTGCCGCTGACCACGGCCCGTTTGTGATAGCAGCTTACCAAACCAAAATCTTTAACAGCAAATTACAACTCGGAACTTGGCGCGCGGAGCATCGGGAGCAGTCTGGCTTCTACGCCAACCTCGATCATCAACGCAATCACCACGGTTATTCCTTTCGGTGGGGACACACATTTACCAAAGCTTCCGTAGTTCAAAACTTCCTCGGTGTAGCGTACGCCTATACACACGGAAGGTGGACGCACAGCATTGGCGCAACATACGCCGAGCAATTTGATGACGGCAACTACCATGACGTTGAAGTTATCTCTCGATTCGCTCTCTCTAATCAACATCAATTCGCCGCATCTTGGCAACGCATCAACAGTGATCACATCTGGTCATTTCGCTATGCCTGGTTTTGGAGAAAATAAGTGGGGTGCAGTCCAAGGACTGCACCCCTCCTCTTGCGCTTTGGGTGGAACGGGCGTAAAGTGTGGGCATCTAGACGTCTATACAAATTCATGAGGTGGTTATGACGCAACAAATTACGTTAGGTGGCGGTTGTTTTTGGTGCATTGAGGGTGCGTTCAAGCAGGTACGCGGCGTGTTGAAAGCTGAGTCGGGCTATGCTGGCGGCCACAAAGAAAATCCTACCTATGAAGAAGTGTGCAAGGGTGATACCGGTCATGCTGAAGTTGTGCAGATCACGTTCGACCCAGCGGCACTCAGCGTACGTGAAATTTATGAGATCTTTTTTGCGCTGCACGATCCAACGCAGGTGAACCGTCAGGGTAACGATGTTGGTACGCAATATCGCACTTCGATTTTCTATCAAACTGACGAGCAAAAACGCTTAGCAGAAGAAATTATTGCCGAAATGGAGCGTGACCAAACTTGGGATGCGCCGATAGTGACCACCATTGAGCCGCTGGAGAAATTCTGGCCCGCTGAGGAGTATCACGAGAACTACGTGGAGCGTAATCCTGAAAACGCCTATTGCCAAGCAGTAGTGCATCCAAAATTGGCGAAATTTAAACGTACATTTGCCGAGAAACTCGACGGCTAAAAAGGAGGGGTGCAGTCCTTGGACTGCACCCCTCTTATTCCCTGTTTATGCAATAATGCTACGAAGGATTTCAATGTCGCCATCACCGACACCGTGGCGTCGGAAGTAAATCGGCCATTCTGCTATTAGCTCTTGTACTTCGTTTATGACTGCTCGCGCTTTGTATGGCTGCAGCCCAAATCGACGTGACTGTGACATTAAGTTTTCCACAGTGCCGGCACGCCCATCATCGCCAATACCAAAACCATGTTCTTTGCTATTACTTATGGGAAGTACATCATAAGCAGGTGCTAATCGCCAATGACGTTCGTGTAAATGCCACAACATGGCATGATTTCGGGCATGATCGTCGGTATTACCAATAAGTACGTTAAACACCATGCGTTTGAACAACTCGGGTGCATCGTCGGCCGAAGCACTGTGTTTACGCAATAACTCGGCCAGTGCGCCATAAGAGTACCAACTTCGCAGCGCTGTCTCGTTCACATGGTCATTCATCAAGAGTGAGTTTGCACTGATAAAATGATGCGATACCGATTCGATAACGCCGTCAAAATGCCTGTCGAAACGCTTCACCATCAACGCATCTTCTTCGCCTGCAAGCAAACGTACATCGGCAGTGCGAATTCCTTCAAGCTCTGCAAGCATCTGCATGGTGGCGTACTCGACGCGAGCGACATTATAAAGATCGTCGGCTCGGTTAAACTTCAATAAATACGTTTGATGGTTATCAACTAACAAGGTTTTCGGACGCGCCCCACCCATTGAGTCACCGAACTGGAATGCTTTTTTAACCTCGACACTGACATTCTCTGAGTTGAGAATGGCTCTTTTCCCACGTAGTAATAAGTCCAAATCATCCAGCGTATTGCGAGATTGTTTTGCCTTAGCTTTGGTGCGCGACAAACTAAAGCTAATGGCACCAACGCCCATGGTGGCGCCAGCAATCAGAAACTCAAGTTCGTTTTGCGGTTTGGTTTTACGCAATTGCAGAACAAGTTTACGACCCCAAGCATCAGCTCCGGCATCGCTTAACACCCCGAAGATGCCCTTATTGAGTTTGGTGGTAAAAATTTCTTGGCTAAGTGGTAGGTGTATAGGATCGAGCGCAAAGGCATCATCACGCGATAGATAGGATTTCCCGTAACGCAACTGACCAACTTTGCGCGCCACGTCATAACGAAACTTAGCGCAAATGACTGGCTCATCTTCCAATCCTTCAATGAATATATAGGCTTCAGAAATCATTGGAGAAATCCTCAACCGGTTTACGGCGCTTGCGCTCTGGTGCGTCGGCCACGTGCGCAAGCTGCTCATCAACGACGTCTGTAAACTCCCCCAATAAACCGAGGAGTTCTAGAGCCGAAACAAGAGTCATTGCATTCACGCCCTGCCCGTTCTCCATTCGATACACGGTATTTACCCCGCAGCCCAAACGCTTAGCGAACTCTTCTTGATCCATGGTTTGCGTGCGGTGCTTCTTGATCAACTCACCGACTGATTGCAGAAATTGCTCGGAGTTCATAATCCACCATATATCATCAATAAAACGCTAATAAATGAATTATGGTGGATTAATTTAATTTGTGCAAGTTTTGATCAGGAGGAGGGGTGCAGTCCTTGGACTGCCCCCCACTTTTTTAATGATTTTCTTTGGCGTGGTTAATGCTGTACTTCGGTATTTCAACTACGAGATCTTCGCCATCCACACGAGCTTGACAGCTTAGGCGTGAATCTGGGTCAAGGCCCCAGGCTTTGTCGAGCATGTCGTCTTCGTTTTCTTCAATTTCATTCAACGAATCCATACCTTCACGGATATATACGTGACAGGTGGTGCAAGCGCAGACTTTTTCGCAGGCATGCTCGATGCCAATGCCATTGCGCAAGGCAACGTCAAGTACGCTTTCGCCTTCGGCGGCTTCAACGGCGGCGCCTTCTGGGCATAGTTCTTCGTGTGGTAAAAAAATAATTTTCGGCATAAATAAAACCTCAAGTTCGATATTAGCTATTAGATATTCGATATTAGCTAAACCTCGAAGAGACAGATCTAATATCTAATATCGCATTATCGCTATCTAATTGCGCTTTTGCTTTTACAGCTCGTCGACTTTGCTGCCGGAGAGGGCTTTGCGAATGCTCTCATCCATGCGGCGGGCAGCGAAATCATCACTGGCTTTGTCGACCGCTTCAATAGCTTTCTCAATGGCGCCAGTATCGGTGCCATTGCGGGCAATGCGCAAGGCTTCCATGGCGTCATCTAATATTGTGCGTTCTTGTTCATTTAACAAGGCGCCGTCCGCTGCTAATGCACTGCTTAACGCTTCCAATACACGATCAGCTTCTACTTGTTGCTCACGCAACATGCGTGCGGCCATGTCTTCTTTGGCGTTAGTCATCGACGACTGAATCATTTTGGTGATGTCGTCATCGCCTAAACCGTACGACGGTTTCACTTGCACCGAGGCAGTGACACCACTCGATTTTTCCATGGCGGTGACGCTGAGTAAGCCATCGGCATCGACTTGGAAGGTTACGCGAATGTGCGCTGCACCAGCGGCCATCGGTGGAATGTCGGTTAAAACGAAACGAGCTAAGCTGCGACAATCATCCACTAACTCACGCTCACCTTGCACCACGTGGATCATCATGGCGGTTTGACCATCTTTGAAGGTGGTAAATTCCTGTGCTTTTGCCACAGGAATAGTGGTGTTACGCGCGATAACTTTTTCGACCAAGCCACCCATTGTTTCAAGGCCTAGCGACAATGGAATGACATCGAGCAATAACATGTCTGAATCTGGCTTATTACCGGCCAAGATATCGGCTTGTACGGCGGCACCAATCGCCACAACTTGATCTGGGTCGATTGAGGTGAGTGGCTCGCGTCCAAAAAACTCGCCTACGGCTTCGCGGATGCGTGGGACGCGGGTTGAACCGCCAACCATTACCACATCGAGAATTTCATCGGCACTAACGTCAGCGTCTTTTAAAGCGCGGCGGCAGGCTGAGAGCGTACGGCGAACTAATGGTTCGATAAGCTCGTTAAGCTTGTCGCGGGTAAGTACACTGTAGCCCGGCGTTTCACGCCGGGAATCGGTGATCGGTTCAGCATCGCTGCAGGGTTCTATAACAATGGTTTCGCCGTTTAGAGAGCTGTTTGCGTCAATTCGAGATTCACTTTGTGCATCAATTCGAGATTCACTTTGTGCATCAATTCGAGATTCACTTTGTGCATCAATTCGAGCTTCACTTTGTGCATCAATTCGAGATTCACTTTGTGCATCAATTCGAGCTTCACTTTGTGCATCAATTCGAGATTCACTTTGTGCATCAATTCGAGATTCACGGTGCTGCGCACCACCCGGCGTAGAACGCCGGGCTACTACGCTATTGACGTCCGTCAATAGCTCTTTGGCGGCTTTGGCGGCGTTGACGAGGTCGCGTTCGGTGCGAGCGTCAACGTTGTCTGGTAACTGCCATTCTTGCTTAAGCCAATTCACAATTAGTTGGTCGAAGTCGTCGCCACCGAGGGCGCTGTCACCACCGGTTGCCAGCACTTCAAACACGCCACCTTGAAGGCGTAAAATAGAGATATCAAAGGTACCGCCGCCCAAGTCGTACACGGCAATCAAACCTTCGCGGCCTGAGTCTAAACCATAAGCAACGGCTGCTGCGGTTGGTTCATTCAATAAACGTAACACTTTCAAACCAGCTAACTGAGCTGCGTCTTTGGTACTTTGCCGCTGTGCGTCATCAAAGTAAGCCGGCACCGTAATGACCACACCTGTGAGCTCGCCACCTAACGACGCTTCAGCGCGAGCCGCTAACGAACGTAAGATATCCGCTGACACTTCGACGGCATTTTTCTCGCCCGCTGCAGTATGGAATACCGGCACACCGTTATCGGTTTCGCTCATGCGATACGGTAAATTCGAGAAGTTTTTCTGCACGTCGGCAATGGTGCGGCCAATAAACCGCTTCACCGAGACAATGGTGTTTTCGGTATCGATACTCTTATCGGCGTGTTTGGCAAGCGCCTCATGGCCGGTGAGTACCTCATCGGCACCGTAATAAACAACCGATGGTAAAATGGCGCGCTCTTGCTCGTCACGCAACACCTTCGCTTCACCGCTACGCACGGTCGCCACCAATGAGTTGGTGGTGCCGAGATCGATGCCGGCGGCAAGTCGATGTTGGTGGGGCGCGGTGCTTTGGCCCGGCTCCGCAATTTGTAATAAAGCCATTTAAATCCTCTTTTTAAATACGAGAGCGATATTAGCCGTTAGATATTAGATATTAGATCTAATGTTTCTAGTTCTTGCTAATATCTAATATCCAATAGCTAATATCGTACTCGCTCTTCGATTTGTTCGAGTTCGTGGTGCAGCTTGTGCATAAACTTCAGTTTGCGCACCGTGTTTGCTGCCTCGTCATTCGCATCGCTATTGAGCTGCTGCTCAAGCTCTGATTGCAAATCACGCATCTGCTCTTGCAAATCTTTGTAGGCCGCGTCAAGCGAATCAAAATCATCAACTTCTTCAATACGCTCGCGCCATTCCATTTGCGCCATGAGAAATTCAGGGTCTTGCAAGGTGGTTTGCTCATGGGCCAGTTCAATGCCACGCAATTCGAGCAAATACTCGGCGCGCGACAGCGGTGAACGCAAGGTTTGATACGCATCATTAAGTTGGGAAGTACGTTGTACTGCCATCAACTTATCGCGCTCGCTGCCGTTAGCAAAGCGATCGGGATGCATGGTTTGTTGTAGTTTTCGGTAGCGCTGTTGTAATTCCGCCGCATCCAAATTGAATGCGGCGGGCATATCAAACAGTTCAAAATGATTCATTTTTTACCTGTTAAACATTAAAGCTTTCGCCGCAACCACACTCACCTTTGGCGTTCGGGTTACGGAACTCGAAGCCCTCGTTCAGGCCTTCTTTGACAAAGTCGATTTCGGTGCCATCGAGGTACACGAGGCTCTTGCCATCGATAATGATGCTTACACCTTTGTCTTCAATAACCGTGTCGGTATCGTCGACTTCATCAACGAATTCCATCACATAGGCAAGGCCCGAACATCCGGTGGTTTTCACACCTAAACGGATGCCAACACCTTTACCGCGTTGTTCCAGAAACGAGCGCGCACGTTGTGCCGCTGCTTCAGTTATGGTAATTGCCATTTGCTAACCTAATTAACCTGCGTGTTTCTTTTTGTAGTCTGCAATTGCTGCTTTAATTGCGTCTTCTGCCAAAATTGAACAGTGAATTTTCACTGGTGGCAACGCTAATTCTTCAGCAATTTGCGTGTTTTTCAGTTGCTCAGCTTCGGCAATTGATTTGCCTTTCACCCATTCGGTGACTAGCGAGCTTGACGCAATAGCAGAACCACAGCCGTAGGTTTTAAACTTCGCATCTTCAATGATGCCGTCGTCGTTGATTTTCAATTGCAACTTCATCACGTCACCACATGCTGGTGCGCCGACCATGCCGGTTGCAATAGACGGATCGTTTTTGTCGAATGCGCCTACGTTGCGCGGGTTTTCATAATGGTCGATTACTTTTTCGCTGTATGCCATACCGTGTTACCTCTCTTAGTGTGCCACCCATTCGACCTTGGTAAGGTCGACGCCGTCTTTGTACATTTCCCAAAGGGGTGACATGTCGCGTAGACGACCAATTGAATTATTAATTTGCTTAATGGCGTAATCCACTTCTTCTTCGGTAGTAAAACGACCGAAGCTAAAGCGAATTGAGCTGTGCGCCAATTCATCATTGCGGCCTAATGCACGCAATACGTATGACGGCTCAAGACTTGCTGATGTACAGGCTGAACCTGAGGATACGGCCAAGTCTTTCAGTGCCATAATCAAGCTTTCGCCTTCGACGAAGTTAAAGCTGATATTAAAAATATGCGGTACCGCATGCTCTTGATTACCGTTCACATACACTTCTTCGATGTCTTTTACGCCGTTCCATAAACGGTCATGCAACATTTTAAAGCGCTCGCGTTCAGCGCCCATTTCTTCTTTCGCGATACGTGCGGCTTCACCGAAACCTGCAATTTGGTGCGTCGCCAAGGTACCTGAACGCATGCCACGCTCGTGACCGCCACCGTGCATTTGTGCATTCAAGCGTACACGTGGCTTACGGCGTACATACAAGGCACCGATACCTTTCGGGCCGTACATTTTGTGGGCTGAGATGCTAAACAAATCAACCGGAAGCTTTTCCATATCAACTTCGATTTTACCGCAGCTTTGTGCGCCATCGACGTGGAAAATCGTCTTGTTCGCACGACACAAGTTACCGATTGTTTCGATATCCTGAATCACGCCAATTTCGTTGTTCACGTGCATCACGCTAACTAATACGGTGTCTTCACGAAGTGCTGCTTTGAATGCGTCGATGTCGATTAAGCCATCTTCTTTGACATCAAGATAAGTAACTTCGAAGCCTTCACGCTCCATTTGACGGCAAGTATCTAGCACCGCTTTGTGCTCAGTTTTCACCGTAATGATGTGCTTACCTTTTTTGCTGTAAAACTCAGCTGCACCTTTAATAGCCAGGTTGTCTGACTCGGTTGCACCTGAGGTGAATACGATTTCACGCGGGTCAGCGTTGATGAGTTCAGCCACTTGATTTCGGGCAATATCAACCGCTTCTTCGGCTTGCCAGCCAAAGCGATGCGAGCGTGACGCAGGGTTACCGAACTGACCATCTGGGGTCAGAAACTGCATCATTTTTTCAGCAACACGCGGGTCAACCGGTGTGGTTGCTGCATAATCGAAATAAATCGGTAATTTCATCAAGCTACTCCTCATGCCAGACTGCTTTACTGGCTCAATGCAATTTGGTTTTCGCGTTTTTTCTGGTCAGAAATAATCTTGTTTTGGCGTAATGCCACTTGTGCAATGTCTTCTTGCTTGACCAGTTCGGCTAACGTAATGCCAGCCAGAAAATCTTCAATACGTTCGCTTAAGTCGGTCCACAGCGAATGTGTTAAGCACCGACTTCCGCCTTGACAGCCGCCCTTACCTTGGCAGCGTGTGGCGTCAATGCTCTCATCCACCGCCTGAATGACCGCACTAATTGAAATTTGATGGGCTTCTAAGCCTAATCGATAACCACCACCTGGCCCGCGCACACTGCTTACCAGACCTTGTTTACGCAAACGCGCAAATAATTGTTCAAGATAACTTAGGGAAATACCTTGGCGTTCAGAAATGTCTGCCAATGGCACCGGACCCTGTTCTGTATGCAACGCAACGTCAATCATTGCGGTTACGGCGTAGCGGCCTTTTGAGGTTAAACGCATAGCGGTGTTGCCTCCATTTAGTTAGGCCTCAATTTTGCCATTCCCGACTATTTTAGTCAAGTATTAGCGACAAAGTCGCTAATACCGTAGCCCGGCGTTCTACGCCGGGTGGTGCGCAGCACCGTTATTGCCTGTTATCAGGTAATGTTTATAAGTTATTGCCTGTTATCAAGCGATGTCTACTAGTCAACAATAACCGCCTGCGGCGTCCCGGCGTGGAACGCCGGGCTACTTCATTTTCTTGTCGATTGAGGTCAGGATGCCGCGCAGGATATTCAGTTCGGCCGATTCCGGGCGCGCCCGATTAAACAAGCGGCGTAGCTTCGCCATCACTTGGCCTGGATGGTTCTTGATGATGAAGCCGGTTTCGCCCAAGGTTTCTTCTAGGTGCACGTAGAAGCGCTCGAGATCTTCAGCAAGTGGGTACTCACTTTGCTCGCGCTCAGGGTGAGAGTCCGCTTCTAAGAATTGCATACGTACTTCGTAGGCCAAGGTCTGCACAGCCATTGCTAAATTCAATGAGCTGTAATCCGGATTCGAAGGTATATGCACATGATGCGTGCATTGCTGCAATTCTTCGTTAGTAAGACCGCTGCTTTCACGGCCAAATACCATTGCAACTGGGTAATTTGGCGCTTCCGCCAACACTTTCGCAGCCGCCTCACGCGGGCCGAGTAACGGCCAATCGAGGGTGCGATTGCGCGCACTGGTGCCAACCACGAGGCCACAATCACCGATGGCTTCACTTAACGTCGATACAATCTTCGCGTTATATAGTACGTCGGTGGCACCCGCTGCTAAAGCTGACGCATGGCTGTCTGGTTCTTGCACAGGATCAACCAGATACAGCTCACTGAGCCCCATGGTTTTCATGGCGCGCGCCACTGAGCCGATGTTACCGGTGTGGCTGGTGTTGACTAAAACAATTCGGATTCTTTCCAGCATGGGTTCAACCTCAACTTCGATATTAGCTATTAGATATTGGATATTAGATAGGAACCAAAGCGGCGCTAATATCTAATATCCAAGTGCTAATATCGTTTTTGCTCTTAACGAAGTGACTCAGGTAAGTGCGGGCGAGCCTTGGTGAGTAGGTGCTGCACCACCTTCGGATTGCCTGCAACCACATGACCACTGCGCATAAAACCGTGACCACCGGCGAAGTCAGCCACAATACCGCCAGCTTCACGTACAATCAATTGACCGGCCGCGATGTCCCAAGGTTTCAGGCTGAATTCCCAAAAACCGTCGATACGACCGTTGGCGACATAGGCTAAATCAAGTGCGGCAGAACCGTTACGACGCATGTCTGAGGTGTGTTCGAATAGGGCTGCAAACACGGCCAAGTAATCTTTGGTCATGTCTTTGCGTTTGAATGGAAAACCGGTTGCTAATAAAGCGCCGTTGAGGTCACGCTGTTTGGTGACACGTAAACGCTTGCCGTTTAGCTGCGCGCCTTGGCCTTTGGTTGCGGTAAATAGTTCTTCACGCAGCGGGTCATAAACAACAGCAGCGTGAACGGCGCCTTTGAATAAGTAGGCGATAGAAACGGCGAAATGGGGGATACCGCGCAGGTAATTGGTGGTACCGTCGAGTGGGTCAATGATCCACTGATGGTCGCTTTCTTTGCCCACTACTTCACCACTTTCTTCTGCTAAGAAAGAGTGATCGGGGTAAGCTTTTTGAATGGTGCGAATAATGGCACTTTCAGCCGCTTTATCGAGTTCGGTGACGAAATCGTTTTGGCTTTTCGTTTGAACATTAAGGTCAACTTCTACGCCAAAGTTTTTGACTAAAATTTTGCCGGCCGCACGCGCTGCGCGCACCGCTATGTTTAACATCGGATGCATACCAATTACCTGTGCTGTGAAAGAACAATTTTGTGGGCGCGGATTATACGGAGAATGAAGCAGTTAAGCAAGTGTTCACTTTTCAAACAGCTCGTGCTATAAGATTGTTGCGCTATGCAAAAAATCAGGCATTAAATTAGAACAACAACACAAAAAAGCCGGAGGGTCCGATGGATCATTCACAAGAGCTAAAGCAAGTTGAATCTAAGTCTAGCAAGAAAGCAGCCCCTCGTAAGTGGCGTGAAATTGAGATGCTTAAGGAAAAGTATCGGTTACGCGACGAACTCCAAGATATCGATTTTGAATTCGATGCCGAACTCGACGAATTAGACCTGTAGCCCGGCGTTTCACGCCGGGTAGTGCGCTGTAGCCCGGCGTTTCACGCCGGGTAGTGCGCAGCACTGTTAGTGCCTGTTATCAGGTGATGTACCTAGAATTGCCTGTTATCAGGTGATGTACCCAGAAGTGCCTGTTATCAGGTAATGTACCTTGAATTGCCTGTTATCAAGCGAACCTAGTGATTTTCGAAGTATCACGGCGCTTCGCGCCACCCGGCGTAGAACGCCGGGCTACCAGCGTATCCGTGTGTCCAGCAGCTCGTTAGTGCGGCGAAAGTGGCCAGCGGTGATGAAACCACGATGCGCCGATAGCGGCGACGGGTGCACCGTTTCTAATACATAATGGCGCTGGCGGTCAATTAAAGCGCCCTTCTTCTGTGCGTGCGCGCCCCACAGCAAAAACACGATACCTTCGCAATGTCGATTAATTTGCTCCACCACTTTGTCAGTAAAGGTCTCCCATCCCCAGCTAGCATGCGAATGCGCTTTACCCTGCTCTACCGTCAACACCGTGTTCAATAACAGTACGCCCTGTCGCGCCCAACGCTCTAGATTGCCTGATTCCGGTATTTGATAATCAGGGTAATCGTGTTGAATGGCTTTGAAGATATTGCGCAATGACGGCGGGTGTTTCACCCCATCGGGTACAGAAAAACATAAGCCATGTGCTTGTCCAGGCCCGTGATATGGGTCTTGCCCGAGTATCACAACCTTTAAATTGGCCAATGTAGTAAGCTTAAACGCTTGAAATACTTGGTCGCTCGGTGGATAAATCTGTTTACCGGCATCGCGCTCAGCCTGCACGCGCTGCATCAGCTCAAGAAAGTATGGTTGTTGTTTTTCTTCGCCGAGCAAGTCGCTCCAGCTTAACGCCTGTGCTGTCATTTATAGACTAACCTTTGTATTATTGTGCCAATATCTGTTCGATATCCTAACATCGAGACGAATCGTGATACCAACAAAAGAGAGCATTTGATGAGTAAGCCCTACCCGCCAATAAGTGTATTTGTCATTACCCTCAATGAAGCCGAGCATTTAGACGAAGTTCTTGAGAGTGTGCGCGGTGTCGAAGAGATCGTCATCATCGATTCAGGTTCTACAGACGCTACCTTAGAAATTGCGAAGAAGCACGGTGCGCGCATTGTACATAACGATTGGCCGGGTTATGCGAAGCAAAAGGCTTTCGGTATTGAGCAGTGCACGCATAACTGGGTACTTAACCTTGATGGCGATGAAGTGTTACCGGAAGGTGGCTTACAGATGATACGTGAACGTATTGCCGAGGGTGATATCAACGGAATATGGATTCATCATGATGATATTTTTATGGGTCACAGCCTCACCAAAGCGCGCCATCACAAGTATCGTCGCGTGTATCGAAAAGATCGCAGCCGCATGGATACCTCCGTATTGGTTCACGAGCATATTCATGTGGATGAGCCAACAGCGTATTTACCGATTTACTTGAAGCATTACGGCTATGACTCCGCTCATGGCTACATGGACAAACTCAATAAATATTCTAAGCTCAAAGCTGAGCAGCGTATGGAGCAAGGTCGCCCATGTAGCTTGCCACGGTTGTTAGTAATATTTCCGTTAATGTTCTTGAAGTTCTACCTCGGCAGGCAGATGATCTGGTCGGGTTGGCGAGGGTTTATTAAGGCGAACATTGATGCGTTTCACTTCTTCTTAACCGAAGCGAAACTTTATGAGATGCAGTACCGTCAAAAACGCCAGCAAGAGCAACAAAAAAATGAGTAGTTAACTGTCATGAGGGGGCGCTGTGGAACCGTTCGTTCAGCCGAATTTCAAGATATTTGTTATCAACTTAGTGCATTCAACCGAACGATGGCAACACGTTTCACAGCAACTAGAAAGTCTTCAGCTACCCCATGAACAGCAATTAGTTTTAACGGTGCACGCCAACTATTGCGTTTGCGCCCTCCAATTTTCCGCCCTGTCGACGTTGACCTTCAGTGGTCTCACGAGCTCGGAATTCGAACCTTTGGGCTAGTTCCATATACGGTTGATAATACACATCAGCATGGCAGTGAGATTTTGGCGGTCGAAAATAGACACCACGTTCACAAAAGTGGTTGGCGCCGTTTGAAGCATCAGGTGGGTTTGTATTTTGATAATAAAAAAGCGCGACGTCGAACGCCGCGCTTGTAATACGTCAATGTCGCTTCTTGGTTACTTGTGCTCTTCAAACCAATGCAGGATATAAGCTACTTTCGCCATTAAGTTTGACGGACGTCCTGCGATACCATGCGGCGCGTCTGGAATACGTACCATTGCGGTTTCCACACCAGCTAATTTCAGCGCTTGATAATATTGCTCAGATTCTGAAATTGGCGTCCGATAATCCGATTCACCGGTTAACAACATCGTTGGCGTTTTCACGTTGCCGACATAGCTAATTGGTGAATACTTCATGTAATGTTCTTGGTTCTCCCAAGGTAAACCTGGGAACCAATACTTGGTGAAGTAGTTGTACATGTCAGCGGTTAATACAAAGCTGTACCAGTTAATAACCGGCTTGGCGACGACGGCGCCAGCGAAACGATCGGTATGCCCAACAATCCATGCAGTCAATACGCCGCCACCGCTACCGCCAGTAACGTATAGACGTTCTTCATCAATAAAGCCTTTCTCGATTACTGCATCAACGCCGTCCATAAGGTCGGTATAGTCTTGGCTTGGATAGTTATGATGAATTTCTTGGGCGAACTTTTCACCGTAGCTCGTGCTTCCGCGAGGATTGGTGTATAGCACCACATACCCTTTAGCCGCCATTAACTGAATTTCCGCTGCAAATGAACCGGCATAGGCAGTATGCGGGCCACCATGAATTTCTAAGATCAACGGATACTTTTTCGTTGGATCAAAATTCGGTGGGTAAGCGATCCAACCCTGGATTTTATAATCATCGTGGCTTGAGTCGTACCAGATTTCTTCAACACGGCCTAATTCTTTGTGCGCCAACGCATCCTCATTGAGGTTGGTCAGCTTACGTTTGATTTTGCTGGTTTGAAGCATTAAATCAGCAGGTCGGTAAGCATTGGCCATGGTGAACACTAAATCACCATTTTTACTCACATCAAAGCTACCGCCGCTATATGGACGCGTGTAACTCAATCCACCCATAGCATCCGTTAACACACGACGGCTACCACTTAAACTTTGGTAAGCAATGTTGCCCTTGCCTTCTTTGTCGTAACTGAAGTACAAGCCACGACTATCGTCAGACCATTTGACGTCACTCACTGAGTAATCGAGCTTCGTCGTCATCAGCTTCGGTGAACCTTTACCGTCAAGATCCATGACATACAAGTGAGTGAGCTGATAACTCTTATAGTTGTCGTCATATCCCAACCAAGCCAATTTTTTTCCATCAGGACTAACCTGCGGTGAGCGATCTGGCCCATTGCGATCAGTCAATTGCTTCACGCTACTATCTGCCAATGCAACTTGGTACAACTCCGAATTATTGGGTTGTTCAAATGCATCATCGCGACGGTTTGCGGAAAAAATAATGTTTTCGCTATCACCGGTCCAAGTAAGCTGGCCGCCATGATTAAACTCGTCGTGTGTTAGCTGACGCGGCGTGCCACCACTCGCTGGAATCACGTAGATTTGCGTATAACCGTCTGGTGCATAACCGGAGCCATCGAAGCGATAGTTATCTTTATCTATGTAGCGCGCAGGCTCTGCCCACTCGGCACCTTTCGGTTTGCCTGGCAAATTAACAGGGGGCGCTTTCGAACTTGGGGTGAACATGGTGAACGCAAGCCACTTGCCATCTGGTGACCAAGTTAAACTACTTGGGTTACCGGTCAGACGCGTCACCGGTGCATGATCACGGGTGTCGGTCCAATACAGATGGATCTGATTCGCACCAGTACGGTTGGATACGAATGCTAGCGTCTTTCCATCAGGTGACCACGTTGGCGAATGATCATTTGCCGTGCCGCCCGTTAGTGGACGTAATTCGCCTTTATTGTCGACACGCCAGAGGTTACCTAAGCGACGGTCGCTCATAATATCCATGTAGTTGCGCACGAATACGGTATAGCCGCCGTCTGGGTGAATGGTTGGTTGGCTGGCATACTCCAACTGAAACACGTCTTCGAGCTGCAGTGTGTTATCGGTGTTGGCGAAGGCGCTGGTAGCTGCCAAAGCCAAGCTAAGCGTTAAGAGTTTTTTCATAAAGTGCCTCGTTGTTCGTTATTCGTGCGCTACGCTGTTCGTCCGTGCTTCGCACTGTTCGTACTTCAAAGATAACCAAACAATCATAAAGTAAAATGATAAACCCGCCGAAGCGGGTAGATAATGCGTCAAATTACACATCCGAGAAGCGAAGCGTTCGAACAGCGTAGCGCACTAACTACGAACAGTGTAACGGACGAAAAAAAACCCGCCGAAGCGGGTTTTTTTATTAGAAGCTGTAACTGAAGCTAACTGATGCGAAATCGCGGTCATCAGCTGGGTCAAACTCACCACCATCGGTAATGTTATAACCTACGCCAATGCGATAGTTGCTTAAATAGCTAAAGTCAACGCTCAAACCGATTGTCTTACGACCTTCGATGAAGTTTGAGTTGGCTGAGTAACCTTTCACGTCGTGACCAAACGCAATGGTTGGGCTCATGTTCCAGCCGGAGAATACGTTGTTGTACTCACCAACGATACGTGCACGGTAGCCCCAAGAGGTTGAGGTTACGAAGCCTTCACAGTTGATGTCTGCCGTTGCCGATGGATTGCCCAAGGCCGCTTGGTCAGCAACAGTCAAACACTTACCGAATACAGGGTTACGACCATAACGTTGCTCGTCTAAACCAGCTAAGCCGTGAACCTTGCTGACCGCTACTTCACCAATCAAAGTGATACGGTCGGCACCCAATGCGCGGTCATAGAAACGCACACCGGTTAACTGCCACTGGCTAACGTCGTACTTATCATAACCTTCTTGTAGCTCACCTAAGTTGGTGATCGCGCCCGTTCCATCACGCTCAATGCGGTCAGAGAAGGTGCTTGGTACGCCGGCGCGTAAACCAGCGGTTAAGATTTCAGTGGTATTAATTTGCACTGGCATGTCGAAACGGTGGCTAACTTCACCACCTACAGACCATTCGCCAACTAAGGTTGAAGCACTGAAGCCAATGATTTCTTGATCTTCAGGGAACTGCAACACATAGTCAGGACCTGCAATTGGAATACCGTCTGGATGGCTGAGAGCTGGAGATGGCTGCTCAACCCAGTTGTACGCAGAAATAATTGGGGTCTGCGTATGAATATTCATGTAGTACACACCGAATTCAGTATCGATACTGGTTGCATAGTGACGCAATGCAAAACCATACTGACCGCCATCGTCTGGCTCGATGTCAGGACGACGCTCAAGGTAGGTACCGAATTGAATCGATTCCAAATCACTCAAGCTTGAATCAGGGTCACCCGGTACTAATGTTGGGTTCAAAGTTACCTTGTTACAGCCTTGACCACCCAAAATATCAACGGTAGAGAAGAAGGTACCGCAACCATCGAGTTTGTAATCGTCCCACTCATACTGATAGAACACATCTAAGCTGGTTTCGTCGCTTAAGCCTAAGTTGACGTTTAACATGCCAACCGGAAGCAAAGCTTCTTTAATTTCAACGCCCGGACGACGAATCGCGTTCACGTCAACAGGGTTCACAGCATTTACGCCGTTAAAAATAAACGTACTTTCACCCCAGCTTAATACTTGACGGCCTAAACGGACGTTCACTGGCATATCGCCCATGTCGAAGTAGCCATAAACAAATGCGTCAAGCAGCTTAATACCTGAACCGGTTGACCAATCGTCAAGTCCGTCGTTATCAAGCGTTACATTCGGATAGTAATTGGTCGAGGTGTGACCGTGTGCCACTTCCTCATTTTTGATGACATCGTCATACCAATATTTGAAACGTACGAAAGCGCCGTAATCGCCGCCATCAATACTTAAATCATGCACACCTTTGATTACAGAAGAGACCATATCGCCTTTGTCGTAATTCAGGTTACCATCGTCGGCAACACCTGATTGACCAAGGCCACCTTCCATATTGCCTGGGTGGATGAAGCGCATATCGCGCTCTTCCATACGCCATGCGGCACCATATGAAATGATGGAATCGAACTTAACGCGGAAGTCACCTACTTCAAATTCCGCTGCCTGGACGCTTGCTGTTCCTGCTAATGCCAGCGCGATAGCTGACGCGATAGGTAATTTTTTGAGCATAGTTGTTCTTCTTTTCATGTTAGCCACCTAATCCGATTAGGATGTTATAGGTTCAATCATGTCCGATGAGTTACAAATATGCAAGTGATTCGTTATGAAAAAAACAAAGACGATATTAGCTATTAGATATTGGATATTAGAAAGATAAGTTCGATATTAGCTGCTGGATAATGGATATTAGATAAAGCCCGATGATTCAGGGCTAATATCTAATATCCAATAGCTAATATCGTTTTTGATTTTAGAGGTGACGCAGGAGTGCGCCGTGATCGCTATTGCTGATGACACCCTCTTTGCGCAATTGCTTCGCTAAATGACTCACGCACGATACATAGTCGCCTCGATTATTGGCATCTGCTTCACACGCCAAAACTTTGTCAGTCACAGAGCAGCCGACGCTATCGACACTGTTCGTCACCCCAGTATCGGTGGCGTCGACTACAACACTGTGACTGATGTCAGAAGTTGGGCATGCATCAACATCATCATTAATACCATCGCCATCACTATCGGCGGTGAGGTAGTTTACTTCAGTGACTGGGCCGTATAGATAGACGACGTCGTCACCCTCGGCGGTTTCCACGTTTGAAAACAAGGTAGCGTTCACGTACCGGGGAGTGTTTACGAAACGTGGAAACTCAGCCGTTGATGCAAACAAGCTATCGCGCGGCCCACGCAGATTTAGATTAAGCTGGCTATTGAGACCATCTTGGCTCATGCCATTCATCGTCCAACTGGTGTAGTTCGAGCGGTAACCATAGTCAAAATATAATGTGTTAGTTGGCTCAACAAGTTCGCTCGCCGCGAGCGGCTGGCGAACGCTTAGCGCATTGCCTTCGCTGTCATAAATAGATACGGTGACGCGCTCAATCGCATCACTGTACTGACGCCAAGTGCTTGCTGCGTACACTAGTGGCATTTGCGGGCGTTGCGTTATTTCAAGCACATACTCGCCGGAGTCATATTGTGTGACGCCTGCGGGAGTGAAACTGTAGCCATAATTAATTTGGCCGCGTACTTCAACTGTTTCAGCTTGTGCGGTTGATACATTAATAACAGTAAGGGCGGTGGTCAGGGTTAATGCTGTCAGAGACTTTGTTAGTGTTGTTTTCATGCCTTGAGCATCCTTCACGATAAACGTTGATATATGATCATTGACGTATATGGATGTTATAGCAACGGTCTCAAAATCTGTCCATGTACTTTGCATAGTTAAAAAACCGCAAAGACGATATTAGCTATTAGATATTGGATATTGGATATTAGAAAGGCGGGTGGATATTGGCTATTAGATAAGAGCATTAGATAAAGCCCGAAATTTCGGGCTAATATCTAATATCCAATAGCTAATATCGCGTTTGTACTTTTAGAGTTTTTGCTCTAGCTCTGGCAGTACGTCGAACAAATCAGCGACTAAGCCATAATCTGCCACTTGGAAGATTGGTGCTTCTTCGTCTTTGTTGATAGCGACGATGACTTTTGAGTCTTTCATACCGGCTAAGTGCTGAATCGCACCGCTGATACCGACTGCAATGTAGAGTTCTGGCGCGACAATTTTGCCGGTTTGGCCAACTTGCATGTCGTTTGGTACGAAGCCTGCGTCAACAGCGGCACGCGAAGCACCAACGGCGGCGCCAAGTTTATCGGCAACTTTTTCAAGCAGGTGGAAGTTTTCACCGTTTTGCATGCCGCGACCGCCTGAAATCACAACGCGTGCTGCGGTGAGGTCTGGCCGCTCTGACTGGGCAAGTTCTTCGCCAACAAATTCTGCTTTGTCGTTATTCACAACGTTATCAATCGTTTCAACGCTACCGTTACCACCTTCTGCAGCGACAGCATCAAATGCGGTTGCGCGTACGGTGATGACTTTGATGGCGTCTTCCGACTGTACGGTTGCGATTGCATTACCCGCGTAGATTGGGCGCTTGAAAGTATCCGCGCTTTCTACGGCGATAATGTCAGAGATTTGGGCAACATCTAGCAGTGCAGCGACACGCGGCATGAAGTTTTTACCGGTGGTAGTCGCTGGAGCCAAGATGTGACCGTAGTCTTTGCCTAGATCGGCAACCAGCTGACCTAAATTCTCAGCTAGAAAATGACCATAGGCTGCGTTGTCTGCGAGCAGAACTTTGCTCACGCCGTCGGCCTTCGCAACTTCGTCAGCGACTGCTTGGCAACCTTGGCCGGCTACTAATACGTGAATGTCGCCGCCAATTTGCTTTGCTGCCGCTAAGGTTTTTAGCGTGGCGCCATTCAGTTGTGCGTTGTCATGTTCGGCAATAACGAGAATGCTCATATCACTTTTGCCTCATTTTGAAGTTTTTCAACTAGCTCTGCGACGTTCGCCACTTTGATACCAGCGCTGCGTTCTGCAGGCGGCTCAACCTTTAGCAATTTCACAGTGCGCGTCACGCTTACGCCTAATTCGTCTGGCGTGGTCACATCGAGTGGCTTCTTCTTTGCCTTCATGATGTTTGGTAATGATGCATAGCGCGGCTCGTTCAAACGTAAGTCGGTGGTGACAATGGCTGGCAACTGCAACTTCACGGTCTGCAATCCGCCGTCAACTTCACGCGTCACATTTACGCTGCCATCAGCAACGTCTACTTTCGACGCAAAGGTGCCCTGCGGCATACCAGTTAACGCACCCAACATTTGGCCAGTTTGGTTGTTGTCAGAATCAATCGCTTGTTTACCAAGAATAACCAACTGCGGTTGTTCTTTTTCCACAACACCTTTCAACAGTTTGGCCACTGCCAATGAATCTGGAAGCTCATCGGTTTCAACTTGAATAGCACGGTCAGCACCGAGTGCCAACGCTGTACGCAATTGTTCTTGCACCGCTTTTGGGCCGATGCTCACAACCACGACTTCTTCGGCAATGCCTTTTTCTTTGAGTCGTACTGCTTCCTCGACAGCGATTTCACAGAACGGGTTCAGGGCCATTTTTACGTTGGCCAAATCAACGTCTGATTGGTCCGCTTTCACGCGAACTTTCACGTTGTAATCAATGACGCGTTTGACCGCCACTAATACTTTCATGTTGTCGTTCCTGTTGTTTAGAGTTCTGTTCAAATGAATTTGAGACCGAGCAAGATTAACATTTTTCGGCACAAAAATGGTACTCTTACGGGCGTTTTTATTGACTAACCTGACGAATTGTCACTTTTCACTAGGAATTACATGTACGGCATTTTGAGCGAATCTGATCTGTTGGCACTGCGGGAGCAACTTGGCTCGCGTGAGAATCGTATGCGTTATTTGGTGCAATTGGCGAAGCAAGCTGAGATTCCTGATGACTTTCGAACATCTGGGCGCGAGGTGTTTGGTTGTGAGGCACGGGTTTGGGTGCAAGCTGATTGGCGTGATGACCGACTGGCGCTTACGGTTGATAGTGAGTCACGCGTGGTGTTGGGCTTATTGATGGTGATTCGGCAGGCGTTGCATGGTGCGAGCGCAGAGCAAGTTTCAGGTTACTCGTTAGATGACCACTTCGATGCGCTTGGATTAGCTGACTTTGTGACGTCTTCGCGGCGAAATGGTTTGCGCAATGTCATCGCCAAACTGCAAGAGCGATAACGGCGCTGCGCGCCACCCGGCGGGGTTGGCATCCGGTAAGCCCCAGATATTAACGGCGCTGCGCGCCACCCGGCGGGGTTGGCATCCGGTAAGCCCCAGATATTAACGGCGCTGCGCGCCACCCGGCGTAAAACGCCGGGCTACAGTTTTTTCAGGAGCAGTGCGGTGGCGTGCATGGCGAAGGTGGCGGTGACCGGCATCGCGGCGCCGAAGCCAGTGGCACAATCCATACGCATGCTGCCAGTGCCTGGTTTCGCGTGCGACCACTCGCCATCACCCGTTGGGTAACGTAGTTGTTCGGTAGAATACACGGCGGTAACGCCAAACGAGCGTTTCGGGTTCTTCGAGAAGTTATAATCGCGACGCAACATGGAACGAACTTTTGCTAATAACGGGTCTTGTGTCGCTTTGGCTAAGTCTCCCGATGTCACTTGGCTTGGATCAACCTGACCACCAGCCCCACCACACGTAACCAACGGCACTTTGCGGCGCTTACACCAAGCAATCAGTGCTGCTTTTACGGTCACACTATCAATTGCATCTAATACTGCGGTGACGGGTTCGCCGAGATAGTCGTTGAGGTTATCGGCTGAGAGAAAATCGTCAATTATGCGCACTTCGCAATCTGGATTAATATCTTTTACCCGTGCGGCTAATACTTCTGTTTTAAGTTGACCAACCGTGCTTGTTAGTGCCGGTAACTGCCGATTGATGTTGGTCACGCAAACGTCGTCAAGATCAATTAACGTGAGCGCACCAATACCAGAGCGCGCGAGCGCCTCAACCGCCCATGAGCCAACACCGCCCAAACCGATCACTGCAACGTGATGCTGTTGAAAGGATTGGGCCGCGGCCGTGCCGTATACGCGTTGAATACCCGCAAAACGCTCTTTGCTCATGAACTCTCTAACTCAATGGACGAAAAACTGCGGCATTCTAGCAGTTTTGTCTGCGTTTTCACACGCCGTGACAACAACCGTCAATCATCTATTTGAGTCAACAAACTCTCGTGAATATAACCCTGTGTACCGTTTGCTAACTGCACCAAAAACCAAGGTTCAAACGGTTGTTTTTTTAAAATCATTACACGTTCGTTCGGTGACACCGAAGCAACCACAGCCGTTTGCGTGGACGTTCCAGCTCTGACATTCACGTTACTATTTGCCTGTACGCGATACATAACACCTTGGACGACGAGCGTATCATTGGTGACCCACTGCACATCATTGAAACCAGTAAGCGAGCGATAATATTCGCCAAGCGGCAATTCGCCGAGCACCTCGCCGAGTTTTCGTCCCCAGCCATCTTGGGCAGCTGCCGGCGCACTTAATATGAGGTTTACTGCCAATAACATTGCACTTGCCATTCTCATTGTTCCGCGCATTAGTCATCGCCTCCAAATAAGCTCAATCCGGCCTCCAGCAAGCCTGCGGCATGTTCTAATGATTCAAATACGAGCGTACTCATTTCGCTATCGACAGCCGCTTCGAATTGCAACACTGCGTTACTGCCATTGCCCGCGATAATCTGATTAATGAGTTCAAGAGCAAGATCTTCCCCAGCTCCTTGTGCCAGCTCTTTCATGGTCTCATTCAGTTCATCAATAATGTCTTGCTTGGTTTGCTCAGACACGCTTTGGCGCGATGGCGCTGGCTGATTTTGACGTGTACTGAAGGTGTCGCGTAGCATCGCCGTCGCAGCGATATGCCCAAACGCGTCTGTGCTCGCTTTGAAGTTATTCGGCAATTGCGGTTGTCGCAAGCCTGCTCGCCATATTTGTTGCTTGTTGACCTGATAAAATACGGTAGCTTCAATAGTTGGCGCTCCCGTTGTTAATCGCCCAACTGGCAACAAATGAAACTGCAATTGTTGTTGCTCAAGGTTAGCGAGAGGCGCATCGCTAAATAATGCTAAGCCTTGCGTACCTTTGCTTTCCTCTGGAAAGTAAGCCGACATAATGGTCGCTAGGGTGTGACGTAACTGTTTTGAAAACGAGCGGTGAAACACATGATCCTGCGAACGATCAGAAACCTCTTGAAATAGCCGCTGGATAAAATACGAGTGCGCCAGTTGTCGCACTCCTGACTGTTGTTGCTCAGTCAATGTGCCCTGCAATAACTGCTCAACGAAAGCCAGAAATTGGCTAATTTGCTCGCTAACAAACCCTTGTGCACTTTCAACTTTCGTGAGCTGTTGACGTATCGCAGCAAAACTCGTGCGTTCACTTGCATATTTTTCCGTGGCCTCATGCAGCGTGACAGCAGTAATACCAAGCGCGCCCCAGCGCTGCTCGCATTCAGCGAGTTTTGCGCGCTCGAGTGAACTCAAACTGTCGTATTTAGTCAGCTCATTATCTGGGCCTGCATAGCTATACCAGCCCTCTAGCACCTGAATATCGAGCGCTAACCCTGCCGCTTGTTGTGTTTCGCGTTGCTCGAGTTGGCGACTAATCAGGTGCATAAAGTTAGCAATAAGATACAGCTTTCCATAGCGCTGATAGGCACTAGCATCACGTTGTTGCAGAGTACTGCCGGCATTACGGTATAACCGTTCGAGCGTTTGAATGCGTTGCCGATAAGTTTGGAAAATCGCCTGACGCTCCTTATGAAGGATTTCGACTAGTTTTCGCGGTGGCCAGCGATAGCTTTCACAAAACTTAAGAGCTTTTTCATAGGCCCAAACTGTGCCGTACTCACGAGCGTTAGCCAGTTGCTCTTGGCATAAACGATTGCGACGCGGAAAATACAAGATCCCACCAATATTTGATAATCCGCCGTACTTTCGTTGTAGGAAAAATGCGAGGTAAGTTGCGGGGAAAATCCACCACCAAATATGCAATAGCCAACTGGCACCCGTTGGCGATACGAAAGTTAAGTTTGCACGTTTAGCTAATTCGTCATCAAACCGTCTAAATTCTTTGGTCGAGGGATTATACAGCCCTACACGTGCAAACTTGGCGTTGGTCGGAGCCAATTTATTAATTGACCAAGCGTAGTGATATTCGGTACCGCTGGCATCATTACGTAACGTTGTCGTGTAATCGGTATGCACAACATACGACGGCGGACCAAAGAGCATACCGAGCAATGTGGCAAATGCCGTCAGCAAGATAAAGCCTCGAAATTTACGGGATTTGAAAAAAAAGAATACTGCTAGCAATAAAACCGCTACAGCTATCCAAGCTATTGCTGACATCCAGAGCTCTCAATTATTATTTTGTTATTATGAACTGAGTTGGATGTTAGCAAATTGTTTTTGAAGAGATAAGTGCAAAAACGATATTAGATATTAGATATTAGATATTAGATATTAGATATTAGATATTAGATATTAGATATTAAAGGTCGAGGCGGTGGTTGGTGGCGATCTCGTTGACGAGGTCAGCGGGGATCTGTTCTTCATTGGCTAGTTTTGGCCAGTTTGAGACAGCTTCGATGGTTTGTTCGAGGATGGCGTCGATACGTTTGCGGGTAAACAACGGGCTCACTTTTTCGAGGCTATACAGATCAGCGCGGTTAAAATCTTCACGTTTACCGTTGAGTTGCATCCAATGTTGGTTGACCCATTTACTACCGGGCTTATAGCTATATGCGACATCGTAAGCCGGTGCGAGTTGCCAGCGGTTGTTTTGATAAAGGAAGGCGAAGTTCTTTGCGTGGTCGTCATGATTGCGAGCGACGATGTTGAAGATCATGCGTCGTAGCAACTGCTCAGCCTCATGCGCATTGAGCTTAAGTTGACGGGCGACCGCAAAAAGCTCGGCATACGAAAAGCTGCCGGGCTTTTTGAAATCGACATGCGCGATGCCTGTCAATGTCTGTACATGAAGCTTTTCGTTATCACGACGA
Organism: Pseudidiomarina marina; assembly: GCF_044807045.1. Taxonomy (NCBI): domain Bacteria; kingdom Pseudomonadati; phylum Pseudomonadota; class Gammaproteobacteria; order Alteromonadales; family Idiomarinaceae; genus Pseudidiomarina; species Pseudidiomarina marina. The sequence continues at coordinate 2,407,016 of NZ_CP085233.1, forward strand.
TCAAAGCGTTGCGTCAAAAAATGCCGACGATCGCCCTCGTCCAACAAGTGACAAGGCATCATCTCGATACCACATTCACGCGCCATCAAATAATAAACGTACTCCATGGCACCGAACCCTTGCGGATCATCAAACGTTTCCCGTTGAATATTGCGTTCGGTCACCCCATCAAATTTCATGATGTAATGCACGAATCCTTCAGGCGCATCGGTTTGACCTGAACACACTTCAGTGAAGTCACCACTGAATGCCAATACAGCTTTAGGTCTGGCGCCGCCCGCGCTCATCCCGACAGAGAGCAACGACAACATCGCCTCTTGATCGGTTTTACCGCTAGGATCAAGCTCAACGTGAAATTGCGAGCGCTTATTGAGTACATCTTGCGCTACTTTTATGAGTTCTTTAATTTCAACATCTTGAGACTTTTCGAATCCTCTTACCCGCGTAGCTGGTCGATATTCCAACGCTCCCATACCGCGTTTCCCGGTGTATTGCAGGCGTTGTAGCGGGGTAATGTCGCTCGGTTGTTTACCTTGGCTGGCTACCCAAGCATTGAGTACGGCGTTACCAAAATCATCAGGCAGTGAATCAGCGGTAAGGCCTGGCAAGCCGTGAAAGGTTTCATAATTTAATTCAGGAAAGCTGTAGATTTGTTTACGGAGTGGCATTTTCAGCGGTGCTAGCTCAATGCCACTGGTAAGAAATTCCGGCGTATATTCAAAGGCGCCAACACCACGCTCAGTATCAAAGCTCAACGCGCCAACTTCGTGGTCTTGATACCATACGCCAATAACTTCCATTACCATGCTTCAACATCCAATTCGTCGTCGTAACCTTTACCGCGAGAGCCTGTTGCACGCTTACGTTTTTTACCTTGCAGCTTTTTCAACTGCACTGGCGATATCGGCTGTGGCGGCAAGAAATTGTCTAACTGCGCCGTAAGATCAAGCGCTTGCATTAATGCCACAAAGTTCTCAAGCGTGGCTTGGCCTCTTTCAGCATTCAATACAATCTTACGCGACACCCCCGCCTGCTCTGCAAGCTCTACTTGGGTAATATTCGCGTTAAGTCGCGCTTGTTTGAGGCGTTCGCCGAGTTGTTCGGCTTGGGCTGCAGGTGAAAGCATGTCGGTTTCCGTTGTTCGTTATTCGTTATTCGTTATTCGTGCGCTTTGCTGTTCGTGCGCTTTGCTGTTCGTGCGCTTTGCTGTTCGTGCGCTTTGCTGTTCGTGCGCTTTGCTGTTCGTGCGCTTTGCTGTTCGTGCGCTTTGCTGTTCGTTAAAGCGTAGACCTGATATTAGATAAAGTAAAGTTCTATTATTTGAACTTTAGTTAATTGTTAAGCAAATTAAATACTATATATCGGACATTAAACGACGTTGAATGATGTGACTAGGGAAGTTAGGTTGATGGGTGTATGTGTGGGGGTATTTCCTCGGAACCATCAAAATACAAACTATAGCTTATATAACGCTATTCGAACTTTATTATAGGTTTTAGCTTTAAAAGCACCGATAAGCGGACATAAAAAGCGGAAGGTAACGAAAATCTCAAGCCTGAATCAAGCTACGATAAAGACCCATAAATAGCACTTTAATATCAATAAATGGATATTAAGTAACGTATAAAGGATTTTATAATAAGCGCTGAAAATCGAGTTTTTTAGAAAAGGGGGGTGTATATACCTCTCTCTCGCTTTGGTTATTCGTGTTTAGGAGCTCTGGGGTTTGTTGCAATGTTTCATCTTTACGCAATGAGCTCCTCGAATAACCAATAACGAATAACGAGCAACGAGCAACGCTTTCACGGCGCCTCGCGCCACCCAGCGTTCCTTCTGTGAGAGAACGCTGGGCTACACGCTGAAGGGGTAGGCTATTGGTGGGTGATGCTTGTAGTTGTGGACGGCGAAGTCGTCCATAGTGACCCAGGTTTCCAAGTCTTCTAAGGTTTTGATGTCGGGGTTGATTTCGAGCTGCGGCGCGGGGTAAGGCTCGCGCTTGAGCTGCACGTCACGCATCAGTTCGAGTTGGTCTTCGTAAATATGGGCGTTGACGATTTTGTGATAGGCCACACCGGCTTTATGACCGGTAATTTGGGCCATTAATGCTAAGAAGGTAAATACTTGTACTTGGTTGAAGTTTAGCCCCAGCGGCACATCGCATGAGCGCTGATAACTTGTTAAATACAAGGTATCACCCAGTAGCGAAAAATTATGGGTATGCATGCATGGGCGTAAGCAGCCCATATGAAATTCGCCTGGGTTATAGAAACTTATGATTTCGCCGCGGTCGTCGATGCCGCGAGATAAGTTGTCGACCACTTTGCGCAATTGATCGACGACGCCGCCGTCAGGCTTAGCCCAAGCTCGACCTTGTACGCCATAAACGCGCCCCATATCGTCCTCACCTTTACGGTGTGGGTTGGCTAGCCATGCTTCATTTAGATTGGCGTTGGCATCCCATGTTGGGGTGCCAAGCGCACGAAAATCTGCGGCATTGGAGTAGCCTCGGATATATCCGAGCAACTCAGCAATAGCGGCTTTCCAATAGCTTTTACGGGTGGTGATTAACGGAAATTCATTGCGATCAACGCGATATTCAAGATCCGCATTGATCACGGTTAAACAGCGTTTGCCGGTACGTTCGTTTTCTACCCAAACGCCATCTTCAACGATACGTTGGCAAAGTTCTAGATACTGTTTCACGCATTAGCTCCGTTATTGTTTTTGTTTTTATACGCTAGCAACATCAACACCACACCCGCAACAACCATGGGGGCTGATAACCACTGCCCCATCGACCAGCCAAAGGATAGCAAGCCTAAGTGACTATCAGGCTCGCGGGCATATTCAACGACGAACCGTGCTAAGCCGTAGCCAATCAAGAATAAACCGCCAATGGCGCCAACCGGACGTGGTTTACGGCTATATAGTGCCAGCACTATAAATAGCAACAGGCCTTCAAGTGCGGCTTGATAAAGCTGTGACGGGTGACGTGGTAGTGGCCCAGCTGCCGGGAAGATCATCGCCCATGGTACATCCGTAACGCGACCCCAAAGCTCACCATTAATAAAGTTACCGATGCGGCCAGCACCCAATCCCACTGGAACCAATGGCGCGACAAAATCACCGATAGCCAATAATGATTGCTTGGTTTTCGCAGCGAATATCCATAATACGGCAATCACACCCAGCATACCGCCGTGGAAAGACATGCCGCCGCTGGTGATATCAAACAGATAGAGCGGGTTTTCGATGAAGTACTCGAATTGGTAAAACACCACATAGCCAATACGGCCCCCTAAAATGACGCCCATAAATGCCCAAAACAGCAAGTCACTAAAGCGCTTCTCGGTCCAGCCTTGGTCTGCATAATGCGGCATACGGCATTGGCGGTTTCCCCACCACCAAGCAAACAGAAAGCCAACGAGGTACATCAAGCCATACCAGCGCAGGTCTAACGGCCCGATGCTGACGATAATCGGATCGATACTTGGATGCACCATGTATTCTGTTTGTGTCATTCCTGTTTGCATCAATTATCCTATTGCTAGCTTTATTGAAATAATAACTAAAAACACCGCAAAGCCGCGCTGCAAATGTTTAACTGGTATACGTTGAGTCAAGCTGGCACCGAGCGGTGCAAACAGCATGGAGGTCAGTGAAATTGCGAGCCATGCTTTCACGTGCACATACCCAAGTAAACCATCGCCGCCCTCTAATTGTTGTCCAAGCACAATAAAGGCGATCACCGCGCTCAAGCCAATGCTTAGGCTTCCCACCGAGGATACCGCAATTGCTTGACGGATGGGAACACGCAGACGCTGCAATAATGGTACGGTTAGTGAGCCCCCGCCAATACCGACAAGTGCTGATAAAGTGCCCATCGCTGCACTAATTAAGGCCATCAAGCGTTTTGATACGTTGGTAAGTGGCTCACCACTGCGCTGCGGTATCAACATACGAATGGAGAGCAATGCCAGCACGCCTGCGAATATACGTTGCAACCAATCTGGATCTAGTAACGTCGCCAGCCACGCCCCTAATACGGCACCAACCATGAGCCCAGGAATTAAACGTCGAACCCAGAAGAAACTCACTTGGCCGTGCTTCAAGTGCGAGCGCGCCGAGCTTGAAGTGGTCATGACAATAGTGGCAAGAGACGTTGCGACAGCCATTTGCACCACGAGATCGGGTGCGACACCAAGCATTGGCAACAGATAAATCAGTAATGGAACAATCACAAGGCCGCCGCCAATGCCCAGCATGCCGGCTAACAAGCCTGCCACCATGCCTCCGGCTAAACACCATAACCAGCCCGTTAAGAGCACCGAATCTCCTTAACCACCGGCACGAACAAAACCGCCGAGACCGGCGTTTTCCAGTGCCATGATAACGTGTTGTTTCACTTCTTGCGGGGAACGCGACGCTAATGCGCGTTGTAATACTTCGTCTAAATCGGCGGCAGAAATATGCCGAATAATCCAGCGAATACGATCAATATTATAGCTGTTCATGCTGAAATTACGGTAACCCATGGCGAGCAATAACAGCGCCCCACCCGGCTCTCCGGCTAATTCGCCGCACACCGACACTGGCTTATTCAATTGGTCGCAACGCTCAATAATCTGCTTCAGCGCATGTAGCACAGCCGGATGAAACGCATCGTACAAACTAGCGACGCGCGAGTTGTTGCGATCAACAGCCAGCATGTATTGGGTCAAATCATTGGTACCCACCGAGAAAAAATCGACCTTATCGGCAACACAATGAAGCTGATAAATCAGCGCGGGCACTTCAATCATGACACCAATTTGCGGCTCAAATAATTGTTCATCAACGCTGCATTGCAGCTCTTCAGCCACTTCATGATAGGCCTGATGAATCATTCGAACCGCTTCATCGACTTCTTCAGCACTGGAGATCATCGGTAATAAAATGCGTAAATTGTTACGCCCCATCGAGGCGCGCAACATGGCTCGAATTTGTACCAAGAAAATCTCAGGATGATCCAGCGTCATACGAATGCCGCGCCAGCCCAAAAACGGGTTTTCTTCGTCCATCGGCAAATACGGCAACGGTTTATCGCCGCCAACATCTAGGGTTCTCATGACAACAGGGGCGCCACGAAATTGTTCCAACACTTGGCTGTAGAGCTCTTCTTGTTCGTCTTCGGTTGGCAAACGTTCACGCATCATGAACGGTATCTCGGTGCGATATAACCCCACACCGTGCACATTTAAATCATTCAGCCAGTCGCGTTCGGTATTTAGACCAACATTCAAATTTAGCTGAACACGCACGCCATCGGTGGTTTCAGCGGGCAGGTCACGCGCCTGCATTACTTTTTGACGTAGTGCGAGCTCTTCGTCAGCTAGTTGGCGATACTCGTTTTCAACTTGCAGCGGAGGGCTGACAAACACATCGCCGTTGTAGCCATCGACAATCAGCGTTTCGCCGTTGACGTCGCTGAGCTGCATATCATCAACACCCAACACGGCCGGAATACCCATGCTGCGTGCCATTATAGCCGCGTGGGAATTACCTGAACCGCGCAGCGATACCATTCCGATAATGTCGGCTTGAGGCAGTTCTGCCAACATAGTCGCGGTCACTTCATCAGCCACCAAAATACATTGCGCCGGAGGATTGAATCGTCGTGCCTCACGATTTTGTAAGTGCGCTAAGATGCGGTTACCAAGGTCGCGTACATCACTCGCTCGCTCGCGAATATATTCATCGTCGAGGTTTTCGAATTGATTGACCAGTTGCTCCACCACCAACTTCAAGGCCGTTTGTGCCCGCCAACCGTCATTAATGGTTTGTTCCACCTCTTTCCCGAGGCTGGCTGAGTCCATCATGGCGTGATAGACATCAAATATCGCAAGCGTTTCGTCAGCTACCTGCCCTTTCATGCTGTCGCTGATGTTCAATAATTCTTGGCGAGTACGTGCGACGGCAGCTCGAAACGCACGAATTTCGTGCTCGGGCATATCGCTACGCTTTGGTGTGACCTCGCTTAAACGCGCTGGCGGCTTCACCACGAAAGCCTCACCAATGGCAACACCCGGCGCGGCTGGCAAGCCTTTGATGGTCTGCAACCACGGTGATTGTTTTGCAGTACGTAACAGCCCTTTCGCTTCCGCATGGGCAATAACCACCGCTAACTGAGCCGCCAAGGTTACGACGAAGGCTTCTTCGTCGCGGGTAAAGGCCCGCGCTTGCTCTTGTTGAACGGCCAACACCCCAAGCACCCGCCGGCGATGAATGACCGGCGCAGCCAGCATCGCTTTGTAGCGATCTTCAATAACATGCTCGAGTTTCAAAAACGCCGGGTGATCGGAAGCATTAGCGATATTTAAGGGCTCTTCACGTGACGCAGCAAGGCTAATCACGCCTTCGCCAAATGGCACATGAATCGGTTTATCTGAACGAATTTCTAAGCCATCAGTGGCGGCGAGTGCAAATTGCTGTTGCTCATGATCAGCGAGGTAGACCGTGCAGGAATCGGTGTGAAGCGCTTCTTTAACTTGGCGCACCATGGTTTGCAGCGCCAGATCAAAATCTGGCGCCTGATTCACTGCTTCAACAATGCGCTGTAGTATTCGAAGCATAGCCTGCCTTGTTAATCACAAACCCTTTGTTAAGAACGGCGGCGGCGCGGAGGTCTTGGACGACGCGGTGCGGCATTCATCACGACTGCCGAAAACTCTTTCAAAACCCGTCGATACACTTCCCGTTTGAACGACACTACTTGTCGCACAGGATACCAGAAACTGACCCAACGCCAGTCATCAAACTCAGGATGTGACGACTGCATGACGTTCACGTCCTTTTCATTACATTTTAACCGCAGCAAAAACCATTTCTGCTTCTGACCAATACAGGTTGGTCGTTGTTCGCGTCGTACCAAACGCTTTGGTAATCGGTAGCGAAACCAATTGCGACTGGTGTAAACAATTTCGACTTGTTCAGGCTTCAGCCCAACCTCTTCCCAGAGTTCACGGTACATAGCTTGTTCTGGCGTTTCGCCATCATCAATTCCGCCTTGCGGAAACTGCCAACTATGTTGCCCGAATCGACGCGCCCAAAAGACTTGTCCCTGCTCGTTGCAGATAATGATTCCCACATTGGCGCGAAATCCTTCTGCGTCTATCACGCGAGCGCCCTCATAAATTCGACATATGGCTTGGATTTTTCCATAATCGCGTCATGAATGAAAGGATTAATCGGTTTAGACGAGGTAATTGTGCAACTCAAACAGCTCTTTGATAAAGCCAGCGCGCTGGCAGGCTTAAGCTTTGCAGAGCTGGCTAATCACGTTGGTATGACCGTGCCAATCGATTTGCGCCGGAACAAAGGCTGGGTTGGACAACTACTGGAAAGCGCTTTAGGGGCAAGCGCGGGTTCACAGGCGTTACAAGACTTCCCTGAGCTAGGCGTTGAATTGAAAACCATTCCGCTGGACGCCAACGGCAAGCCGTTAGAAACCACCTTCGTTTGTACCACGCCATTAATCGATGTGCACCAGTTGACGTGGGAAACCAGTAATGTGCGCAATAAGCTCCAATGCGTCCTGTGGATACCTATTGACGGGCGTCGCGACGTACCGCTGGCTGAACGCTGTATCGGTACCGCATTCTTATGGCAGCCTAGTGTTCAACAAGAAGCCCAATTGCGTGCCGACTGGCAAGAACATATGGATAAAATTGCGCTCGGCGAAGTGGAATCTATCACCGCTCATCAAGGTGAAGTGCTGCAATTACGGCCTAAAGCAGCTAACAGCCGTGTACTGACCGAAGCAGTCGGGGCAAATGGCGAGATCATTCAAACCTTACCCCGTGGCTTCTATTTAAAAACCCAGTTCACCAGTCAGATCATTCGCGAGACATTTGGTCTGCCCGATCCGGCCACAACCTATGACTGATACTTCAACAGAAGAGCGCATTGTTTATGTCAAACCATTGACCCGAGCACATGGTCTTGGTTTTAACGCGTTAGGCTTGGTTATCTTTGCGGTGACCATGTTTCTATGGCTTATTGACGCTCCTATTATCACAGCGGCGTATGGTCTCCTGTTTATTGCCAGTGCGCTGCTGATTTTTCTCGGTAGCGCGAAGGTTTTTGAACCGCCTGTCAGCATGACCATCACACCAAAAGAAATCACGTATTTGCACCGTCGAGGCCGTTGGCAAATTCAATGGAACAACATTTTACGGTTCGACATCCCGCGGTTGCACCGAGGCCTAGAGCTCGAGCAAATGCCGTATATCGGTTTTCGCCTACATGACATTGAGCCCATCATCCAAACCATCACGCCGCGCCTAGCTGTCTACTTACTTAGTGAGCAGCGTCATTTATTGGTTGCTGCGCTACGCCATGAACGCCCCGAATTACGTGAATATTCACCTTATTTCGAAGTGCCGGACCGCTATCAAAGTGCCTCCGGAACCGAATATCGCGGCGTACAAGCGATGTTCGCTGTAAGATGTGAGCACTTTCGCGAATTATTGGGTTATGATTTGTTTGTGCCGGCGGCTGCGCTTGATCGGGCCCCCGAAGATTTCATCACTTGGCTACAACAGTTAAAAAACACAAGAGCGATATAAGTGCAAGTTCGATATTAGCTATTAGATATTGGATATTAGAGCTGATGTATCGGGTATTTATGGTTTGTCGAATATCTAATATCCAATAGCTAATATCGTTTTTGATTTTCGAAGGGAGTTTTTATGCAAACACTTGGTTGGCGCGAATGGGGTTCACTTCCTGAACTTGGCATCGATGCCCTCAAAATGAAAGTCGACACAGGCGCGCGTACATCCTGTTTGCACGCATTTAAACTCGAGCCGTTTGAACGCAACGGCGAAGATTGGCTGCGTATTTGGTTGCATCCCGAACAACACAGCGACCGAGAGCTAATCTGTGAGGCGAAAATACATGATCAGCGCGAGGTGACAGATTCTGGAGGTCATACTGAGCTGCGATATGTTATTCTATCCACATTAAATTTAGGTGAGTTCTCGCAACCAATTGAGTTGACGTTAACGAACCGCGACACCATGAAATTTCGTATGTTATTGGGCCGCCAAGCAATGCGTGGACATTTCCTTGTCGACCCTGATAAATCTTATTTACTCGGCCAGCCTGGAGCTACCGCATGAGAATTGCCATTTTATCGCGTAATCCGCGTCTTTATTCAACACGCCGCTTAGTTGAAGCCGGCGAAGCTCGAGGCCACATTGTTGATGTGCTCGACCCGTTGCGCTGCTATATGAATATTAACGCCCGCGAAAGCTCAATTCACATGAAAGGGAAAGACTTACCGCAATACGATGCGATTATTCCACGTATTGGCGCCTCGATTACCTTCTTCGGTACTGCGGTATTACGGCAATTTGAAATGATTGGTACCTACCCGCTCAATGAGTCGGTCGCGATTTCACGCAGCCGTGACAAACTGCGCTCATTGCAATTGCTAAGCCGAAAAGGAATTGGGCTTCCGACCACTGGTTTCGCGAGTCAGCCACAAGACATTCCTGATTTAATTGAAATGGTTGGCGGTGCGCCATTAGTTATTAAGTTACTTGAAGGTACGCAAGGTATTGGTGTGGTTTTGGCCGAAACGCGTCAAGCTGCAGAGAGCGTTATCGAAGCTTTCATGGGACTCGAGTCGCACATCATGGTGCAGGAGTACATTAAAGAAGCTGGCGGTGCCGATATCCGCTGTTTCGTGATTGGCGATAAAGTTATTGCAGCCATGAAGCGCCAAGCCAAGCCGGGCGAATTCCGTTCTAACTTGCACCGAGGTGGCTCAGCTAGCCTGGTGAAACTGACGCCAGCAGAACGCGCAACCGCCGTCAAAGCAGCCAAGACCATGGGCTTGAACGTTGCCGGTGTCGATATCCTTCGCTCTAACCACGGGCCTTTGGTGATGGAGGTCAACTCATCGCCAGGCCTCGAAGGCATTGAGGGTGCAACGGGCAAGGATGTGGCGGATCAAATTATCAGTTTCATTGAGAAGAACGCCAAGGCCAACAAAACCAGAACCAAGGGCAAGGGCTAATTAAGGACAAAAACGATATTAGCTATTAGATATTGGATATTAGCCAAACAAAAAATACCCGATACATCAGTTCTGATATCTAGTATCCAATAGCTAATATCGACGTTGCCTTTCTAATATCTAATATCTAATAGCTAATATCGCACTAAGGTTTTTATGAAGCATAAATCTTTTCAGTTAGCTAACCAGCGCATTGCTCCCGGTTCGCGCCACAGCGTGAAAATACCGGCGGCACGGCTGTACAACGATACCCCGATGGATTTACATGCTGAAGTGTTTCATGGCGTGAAGCCTGGCCCTACGTTGCTCGTGTGTGCGGCAATTCACGGCGATGAATTGAATGGTATTGAAGTATGTCGGCGTTTAATGGGTGAGTTAGATCCGTTACAACTGGCCGGTACTGTGATCATTGTACCGATAGTTAATGTATTTGGTTTTATTCAACAGTCGCGTTATTTACCCGACCGTCGTGACCTGAATCGTTGTTTCCCTGGCTCGGAGCGTGGTGCATTGGGGAGCCGACTGGCACACTTATTTAACGAAACCTTGGTGCAGAACGCGACGCATATTATTGATTTGCATACGGGCGCGATTCATCGCAGTAACCTGCCTCAAATACGTGTCGACACGGATAACGGCGATGCGCTTAAAATGGCGGAAGCGTTCGGTACGCCGGTGATTCTCCATAGCAAAGAGCGCGACGGTTCATTGCGCTCATTAGCATCAGAGCTCGGCATTCCCTTGATTCTTTATGAGGCGGGGGAAGCTTTACGATTTGATTATGCGGCAATTAAGGCCGGTGTGATTGGCGTACAGAACGTGATGAAGAGCTTGAAGATGCTCAAAGGCCGCCGTAGCCGCAAGAAAGTAAAACCCGTGGTTGCACACCGCAGCGCATGGATTCGAAATGAATACGATGGGTTGGTGGTTCCTAAAGTAGAGCTTGGCCAGACCATTAATAAAGGGCAAGTGATTGCACAAACGGTGAATCCGCACGGTGATGAACTCCATGCAATCAAGAGTCCGTATCATGGTATTGTGATTGGTATCAGTAACATTCCTGTTGCCAACGAGGGCGAAGCTTTATTTAATGTGGCACAATTTGATGGTGAACGAATTGAACATGCCAGCGAAAATGTTGACGTATTCGCGGAAGCTTACGACCAAAAACCGATATAACAATAGCAATTAGGTAACTTAGAGAAGCATACATTGAAGCATTTAAGTCCTCCTTCACAACTGGTTCTTCGCCAACAATTGCGACTCGAAGATGAGCCATTGTTGGTTGTGAATGCGCCTGACGCTGAGTTGGCGCAATTACTTCCCGTCGTCAGTTGCTGGCAGTGGCATGCCGGTTATTCCGAGCAATGGCAACGCCAAGCTCCTGATATTTTGCACCATTTTGGTGCAAGCGCGCCGCAAGCAGGGAGTGCTAAGGCTGTACTTGTCTGGATACCGAAAGAGAAGCAACTGACGCTGTACGTGCTTGAGGCGCTCCGTCACGTGTTACCAGAAGGCGCAACGATTTGGTTAGTCGGTGACAATCGTGGCGGTATCAAAAGTATTCACAAACAGTTTCCGAATACGGTCGCACCGGCGCAAAAAGTGGCGGTTGGAAACCATTCGCTGTTACTGCGAACATGTGTTAACCAACATGCCGATAGCTTCGCAGTGGATGATCATTTTGTTTATGTGGATCTTGACCAACCCAATCAGCCCACGCCACTGAAACTAGCGAGTCTGCCGGGTGTTTTTGCTTTCCCAAGCATTGATGCTGGGAGCGCGATGTTATTACAACACCTTCCGGTTTGGCAGCGCGGTAAAGTGCTCGATTTCGCTTGTGGCCATGGCGTGCTTGGCGCTTGGCTAAATCGTCAAACTCCAGCGTTGGAGATTACCTACTTAGATGTGAGTGCGCTGGCGTTACAAGCAACCGAGCGTACGCTCGAGCTGAATGCGCTAACCGGTACTTGCATTGCAAGCGATGGTTTATCTGATACTTTGGGACAGTTCGATTACGTAATTAGTCATCCGCCATTTCATACTGGCTTGGCAACTGATTATGAAATTGGCAAGCAGTTCTTACGTAGTGTCTATCAGCATTTACATACACACGGTGAACTATGGCTGGTGGCTAATCGGTTCTTACCTTGGCCCGAGCTTATCGAACAAGCTTTTGGACATTGTGACCGTGTTGCAGAAGATAATAAGTTTGCCGTTTATCACGCCACTAAGTTGCCGGCGTCAAAAACTCATACTAAGCGGCGATAAACAGGTGTAGCCTTCATGACGCTTAAAGTTAGCTCCATAAAACGCAGTGTTACCAGCCTCGTTATCTTAATTACAACGATTTCGGTGGCGTTGGCGTGCCTGGTGCTTAGCTTTAACTTTATTCATGATACCCATCAACGGTTGTTACGTCAGACCGATGAAGTTGCCAGTTTTGTTGCCGCCAACGCCAATGCATTCATGGTTTATAATCAAGCGGATTCGGCCGAACGATGGTTAAAGTCATTTAAAAGCTCGCCACTTATTAAGCACATCCACTTGTACCGCCATGATCCTGACAGCGATTCACTGAGCTTTTTTGCGAGCTATTACGCTGAACAAGAAGCGCCAATTCCGGTTCGCTTCGAACGAGCGAAAACACTTATTCAGGCGCGTTTTACTGATAACTATGTGGAGTCGGCACGTCCGCTTATGGTTGAAGATTCGCTGCAAGGATATCTGTATATACGGACCTCGCGTACCGATTACGATCAGGCGCAAATATTCTCGCTAGCGATTAGTATTGCCATCACCACCGCCAGTTTAATTTTAAGTTGGCTTATGTCACTTTGGTTGCGCCGTATTATCACGCAGCCGTTAGATGAAATGGTGGAGAGCATTCAAGACATCGCGCGTGATAAGCAATATGATACGGCGCTGCATGAATTTGAGTTACAAGAGCTCGACCGTGTCGCCAACGCATTTAACTCCCTATTAAGCCGTATACAGCAACACATTAAACGCCAAGAGCAAGCTGAACGTCAGGCCAGCGATCTTAACGCAGAGCTTGAATTGCAAGTAAAGCAGCGCACACAAATGTTGTTTGAATCGAACCAAGAGCTGCAACAAGCACTCGCTTCTGCTCACCAGTATCAAAACGAATTGGTGCAAGCTGAGAAGATGCAAAGTTTAGCGAAATTGGTATCTGGCGTCGCACATGAGGTTAATACGCCGGTTGGTTTAGCAGTGACTTCAACGTCCATATTGCAAGATCACTTACTCAGCATGAAACAAAAATTTGCGGAAAAGAAGCTCACCAGTCAGGAGTTTCAGCGCTACATGACCTCATTCGATGAAAATTTAGCGCTGATAAGCCGAAATATTCGACGCACTGCTGACCTGATTAGTAACTTCAGTAAATTATCGATGGATCAGTTTAGCGACGAAGATCGTCCGGTACTTATTTCGAAATTCTGGGCGGAAATTGAACAAAGTTTGCGCAATCGTCATCCTGAATTAGCGAACGTGCAACTTGTCGCAGAATTCCCTGACGAGCTAACCGTTAGTGTACGCCCGGGGCCTTTGAATCAAGTGATTAGTCAGTTAGTTCAAAATGCTTTGCAGCACGCATTTACACATACGGCTCAACCCAGAATTAAATTTGAATTTAACTATCACGCAATGGAAGATAGTGCTGAGCGAGGTGAACTCGAGTTGAATTATTCCGACAACGGTGATGGCATACCAGATGAATTGATCAAAGTAGTCTTCGACCCGTTCGTTACTACGAAACGCAGTCATGGCGCGGCAGGCCTTGGTTTGCACTTGGTTTATAACTTGGTAGTGCACGCCTTGCAGGGACAAATTAGTCTTGCAAGCCAATCACAGCAAGGCACTGAATTTCATATCACAATGCCGGTACGCCACGTCGCTGCGAGCAAGTAAACTTTTGTAAGAATAGTTGCATGAATATACAGCTATATATAAAATCGCATGCTACACTATATTTCATTACTAAATTTCAACACATGTTAACAGATTCTTGGAACCATCTATGAGCGCCAGATTACTAATCGTTGAAGACGAAGTTGTTACACGCAATACACTCACGCGCCTGTTTCAGCAAGAAGGCTACGATGTGTTCGACGCCGCAGATGGCATGCAAATGCAACGCATCATGGCGCGTCAACAAATTGACCTTGTCATTATGGACGTCAACTTGCCGGGCAAAAGCGGTATCGAGCTCGCCGAAAAATTGCGCGAAAACGATAACATCGGCTTAGTTTTCCTAACCGGCCGTGATGCAGAAGAAGACCGCCTACTTGCATTGGAACTGGGTGCTGATGACTATCTCATCAAGCCTTATAACCCAAAAGAATTGATTATTCGCGTACGCAACTTATACCGCCGCATTGAAGCATTGAAGAGCCAACAGAAAAATGTCGGTCACGACAGTGTGGTGTATGAATTTAACGGCTGGCGTTTGGAAAGTGATAGTCGCTGCCTGTTCTCGCCAGATGGGAAAATGTTCCGTCTGCCGAAAAGCGAATATCGCGCGATGGAATTATTCTTAACGAATCCGGGTAAGATTTTAGATCGTGAAACGTTGGTGAAGAAAATGCTGGATCGTGAATTACGACCAAACGACCGGACGGTCGACGTTGCTATTCGCCGTATCCGTCGTCACTTTGAGGCTCAGCCTGATTCGCCGAACCTCATCACGACTATTCATGGTGAAGGCTACCGCTTTATTGGTGATGTCTCAATTCAACACCTTGAGCAGCCATCGTTAAATGCCCCGAGCATGTAACCAACGTCGAAGCTGATGCTGGTGCAGTGGCAATTCAACCACCCACTGCTCCAGCAGTTCATCGGCGTCGCCCCAATGCCACTCTTCTCGCTCTAAGCGTTCCATTTGATCCGCAAGCTGTCTAAGCCCAACTGAACGACAAGCGCCTTTGACCTTATGTGCCTGCCGGCGAGTTTCTGCTTCATCGCGTTTTTTTACGACATGCTGCAGGTGATCTAAATAACCGGCAATGTTGTCACTGAAGGTATCGTACATTTCATGCACACCTTCATTACCAAGTAGTTCATGGTATTGCTCTAAAAGCTTTTCATCCAACATCGTGCTGTCCTTATCCATATTTTTCGATTCACCTAATCGAAAACTTTTCCTTTGGTTATAAACCCAATCTGGCAAACTACCGTATTGAGCATAATTCTTGTATACTATCGCCCCCTTTCGCAGGGAACAGTATTTTTAACGTTTGGAGCCGTACAAGCATGCCAACAGCTACACCAACAATGATGCCAGATATCGCCAATCAAACTCGCGCGCAAACCGAGGGTAAACTCGATTGGGTCGGCATGAGCAATATCGAGATGCCACTGGTGGTCGGTGCTGCACAAGAACCTGAGCGCCCAGTGAGTGCTCACGTTGATGCATTCGTCAATCTTACCGATCCAAAAGCGAAAGGCATTCACATGTCTCGCTTATACCTGCTGTTGGAAGATTTATCAAACAACGACGTGCTCAGCCATCAGTCGCTTGGTAAATTATTGCATGACTTTATAGATAGTCACGATGGGCTTGCAGATCAAGCTTACGTGAAATTTAGTTTCGATTATCACCTGCGTCGTAAATCACTGATCAGCAAAAAACAGGGTTGGAAAGCCTACCCTGTCACTGTGACTGGACGTTACGATAATGGCAAATTGAACCTCGAACTAGGCGTTGAAGTGCCGTATTCAAGCACCTGTCCGTGTTCAGCAGCTCTTGCTCGACAGTTGATTCAGGATGCATTCGCAAATCAATTCGGAACGGATAGCGAAGTTGATGCTGAACTCGTTCATCGCTGGTTAGGCACAACCCAAGGTATCGTCGCGACACCTCATAGCCAACGCTCTGTTGCTCAAGTGAAAGTGATTATGGGCGACAACGTGTCTGAACTGCCAATCATTGCGCTCATTGATGCGATTGAAGATGCATTGAAGACCCCTGTGCAAGCTGCGGTGAAACGTGAAGACGAGCAAGAGTTCGCACGCTTAAACGGTCAGAACTTAATGTTCTGCGAAGACGCTGCTCGCCGTCTGCAACATGCATTGAATTTGCAGGCGCAATTCTCAGACTTCTGGGTGCGCGTGAATCACTATGAATCACTGCACGCTCATGACGCTGTGAGTATTACCACCAAAGGCGTGCCTGGCGGTTACAAAGCTTAACCAATTTATCGACCTACTAATCCGGCTGCGGTATACTTTGCGGCCGGATTTTTTTGTTTTATAACCTAATGAAAACCTTATACGAGAAAGGCATGGAACCTATTGATATCGTTGGAATTGGCAACGCGCTCGTTGATCAGGAATTTGAAGTCACTGACGAATTTCTACAGCAGCATCAAATTGAAAAAGGCATGATGACGCTGATAGAAGATGAGGACCAAGAGCGACTAATTAAACTCTTGGCTCAGCGCGGCGAACTTAAAAAGCAATCTGGCGGTGGTTCTGCAGCCAACTCGTTAGTTGGTTTTGCCCAGTTTGGTGGCAACGCATTTTACTGTTGTAAAGTTGCTGATGACCAAGCAGGTAAATTTTATTGTGAAGACCTAGAACAGGTCGGCATTACCACGAATACAGGTAGCCAAAAGCACGAAGGCAAAACCGGTCGTTGTTTGGTGATGGTGACCCCTGATGCCGAGCGCACTATGCGCACCTATTTAGGTATCACCGCTGACTTATCAGTTGATGAACTAGATGAAGATGCGATTGCGCGCGCTCAGTACCTGTACATTGAAGGTTACTTGGTCACCTCAATGGTTGCTCGTGAAGCAATTACTCGCGCCAAAGAGATCGCCCGCGCTAACGGCACCAAAATAGCCGTAACCTGTTCTGATCCCGCCATGGTGAAGTACTTCCGTGACGGCATTGATTTGATTCTTGATGGCGGCGTTGATGTGCTTTTCTGTAATGAAGAAGAAGCTGGGATCTTAACTGGCACCACTGACGTACAAGAAGCGCTGCAACAATTACAACAACACGCTGATTTGGTCGCCATTACACTTGGCAAGAATGGTGCTCTTTTAGGTGATGGCGAACGCCAAGTTGTGGTACCCGGTGTGAAGGTGAAAGCGGTAGATACCAACGGTGCTGGTGATATGTTTGCCGGGGCGATGATGTATGGTTTAACGCGTAACTATTCGTTAGCTGCATGTGGTTTGTTAGCCAGTCATGCGGCGGCGGAGGTAGTGTCGAATTTCGGCCCGCGTTTGAGTCTTGATCGGCAGCAGCAGTTGTTGATTCGCTTACAGCACGAACCAGAATTTAGTTAAAAGCAAAAACGATATTAGCTATTGGATATTAGATATTAGCTAAGAGCAAAGACGATGTTAGCTATTGGATATTAGATATTAGCCCGCATGTTCCGGTTTTTTCTAATATCGAATATCCAATAGCTAATATCGAACTGGCTTTTTGAATATTAAGAGGTTTTATATGCAAGATTACAAAGTCGCAGACATTAGCTTGGCCGATTGGGGCCGCAAAGAAATCGCAATCGCTGAATCAGAAATGCCAGCGCTAATGACCATCCGTCGTAAATACGCAGACAGCAAGCCATTGTCTGGTGCGCGTATCATTGGCTGTATTCACATGACCATTCAAACAGCGGTATTGATTGAGACGTTGATTGAGCTAGGTGCAGAAGTGCGTTGGTCATCTTGCAATATTTTCTCGACACAAGATCATGCGGCGGCAGCAATGGCTGCGGCGGGCGTGCCGGTATTTGCTTGGAAAGGTGAAACTGAAGAAGAATACGAGTGGTGTTTGGAGCAAACTTGCCACAAAGATGGCGAGTTGTGGGATGCCAACATGATTTTGGATGACGGTGGTGATTTGACCCTGTTGATTCATGAAAAATACCCGCAAATGCTCGACAAAATTCACGGTATCACTGAAGAAACCACCACGGGTGTACATCGTTTATTAGAAATGCTGAAACACGGCACCTTGCGCGTTCCAGCTATCAACGTGAACGACTCCGTGACAAAGTCAAAGAACGACAACAAATACGGTTGCCGCCATTCACTGAACGACGCGATTAAGCGAGCGACCGACCATTTATTGTCGGGTAAGAAAGCTCTAGTCGTTGGTTATGGCGATGTAGGTAAAGGCTCAGCAGCCAGCTTGCGCCAAGAAGGCATGATTGTCAAAATCACCGAAGTTGACCCAATTTGTGCGATGCAGGCCTGCATGGACGGCTACGAAGTCGTGTCGCCTTACATTAATGGCGTCAACACCAATTCCGCCGAAGGCATCAACCGTGACTTACTGCAGAACATTGATCTGATCGTTACCACCACTGGTAATGTCAACGTGTGCGACCGTTACATGCTCGCCGCATTGAAATCTACTGCTGTGGTTTGTAACATCGGTCACTTCGATAACGAAATTGACACCAAATTTATGCGCGATAACTGGCGCTGGGACGAAATAAAGCCACAAGTTCATAAAATCTATCGCAGCGACGATGACAACGATTATTTGTTGCTATTGTCGGAAGGTCGTTTGGTGAACTTAGGCAACGCAACGGGTCATCCAAGCCGTATTATGGATGGTTCATTTGCTAACCAAGTACTCGCGCAAATGCACTTATTCGAAGAGAAATTTGCTGACTTGCCAGCTTCTGAAAAAACTGCCAAGCTTCGCGTTGAAGTACTGCCGAAGCAGCTCGACGAAGAAGTTGCACGTTATATGGTGCAGGGTTTCGGCGGCGTGATGACGAAATTGACGCAGCAGCAGGCGGATTATATTCATGTCGCTGTTGAAGGGCCATTCAAGTCCGACGACTACCGCTACTAAAGACAAAAGCGATATTAGCACTTGGATATTAGATATTAGCGATTTCGCTCTTACTAATATCCAATATCTAATATCAAATATCGAACTTGGTTTTTTATGATTGAATACAAGCAACTGACGGCCGCCGATTACGCGGCCGTAATTGAATTAGGCAACCGCGTTCATGGCGACAACTATTTGACGCCAGAATCACTTGCTGACTATGACCAGCGTGGGCGCGTTGGCGACATCAATTTAAACTGGCTGGCCTTTGCTGATGGCAAATTGGCGGGTATTCGTTTGACTTTCGCTCCGGGTAATTGGGATATCGATGGTCACTGTAGCCCTTCTAAATGGCCTGTGCCAGCTGCGCAAATTTGTTACTTTAAATGTGTCGCGGTTGATCCTGATGTTCGCGGTGGTGGCATTGGTCGCGGTTTACTGCAACGTTCGATTGCTGAAGCCAAGAAACTTGGTTGTAAAGCTGGATTGGCGCATATTTGGATGCAAAGTCCTCAAAATGCGGCTTTTGAATACTTTACCCGCTGCGGTGGTGAGCTGATTCAAGAACACGATAAACGTTGGTATGATCTCTCGATTAATGACGGGTACCATTGCCCTGTCTGCGATGGTGTGTGTTATTGCACCGCTGGTGAAATGGTACTGAAATTTTAATTTAACTAAGGCCTGGTGCAATAATGTACGACCCTCTCCACGATAAAAATCCAGGCCCAAATCAACCTTACCCGGCAAGTTATTGGCACGCTCACACTCAAACTGCTTGGCCAGCTTGCTCTGAAACGTTACCGGCAGAAGCCGATATTGTGATCATAGGTGCCGGTTATACGGGGCTAAATGCCGCCCTTGAGCTTGCCGAACGATACCAACAACGCGTCGTTGTCGTTGAAGCCAATCAGCTTGGCTGGGGCTGTTCAACACGCAATGCTGGCTTTGCCATGCCTGGTACTGGACGCTTAGGTTACGTCGCTTGGAAGAAGCGTCGCGGTGAAGCGGTTGCACAAGCCATCCAGAACGAATATCAGCTTGCTTTTAAACGACTTGAACGTCACTTGCAAGCGTGTCCGGAACAACTACAAGTGCAACGTGGCGGCTATTTGAAAATTGCCCACAAAGCATCCGCAATCAATGAGTTAGAACAACAGTATCAGGCATTGTGTCAATACGAGCCGAGTACTAAATGGCTTGATTATGATGCAATTCAGGCACGGGTGAGAAGCCCTCAAGCCTTTGCTGCGATTCACTTTCCGCAAAGTTTTGGAGTCAATCCATTGCTGTTATTGGCGAGTGTGGCACGTCAAGCATCGCAGGCCGGCGCCACGCTAGTTGAGCACGCGCCTGTTGAGCAGTGGCATACCCAAAGCGACGGATCGCACCACTTGCTCACTGCCAAAGGGACCATTCGAGCCCAGAAAGTTATTGTGGCCACCAACGGTTATACGCCAAACCACTTACATCCAGCAATTCATGGGCGCAGTTTGCCTGTACTCTCGAGTGTGCTTGTCACACGTCCATTAACGGCTAAAGAGCGCACTGCAATTGGTGTCGAGCCACACGAGCTGGTGATGGATACTCGCACACTTAAATATTACTTCCGACTCTTACCCGATGGTCGCTTGCTATTTGGTGGTCGGGGTGCCATTCGCGGCAAAGACGCGCACAAGGAACGCTATCAGCGCAACCTACTGCGCGCGATGGCAGATACGTTTCCAGCCTTGCAGCAGCTAAGCCAAGAAAAGCCTGAATATAGTTGGAGTGGCTGGGTGTCTGTAGCATTGGATGACTATCCGCGCATTTACAGCCCAGCGAAGAATGTTTTCACCAGCATGGGGTATTGTGGTGCCGGCGTTACGTTCACGCAATTAGCCGGACAACGTGTTGCCGAGTTGGCGATGGGCGAGAAATTGCCGCCTTTACCGTTTTACGAGTCGCCGTTACCGAAGTTTCCGCTGCCGAGGCTGCGCCGCCTCGGCCAGTGGCTCTACTATCAAATTCAAAGTCGATATTAGCTATTGGATATTAGATATTGGAACTGATGTAACGAGTATTTAATGTTTATCTAATATCCAATAGCTAATATCGTTGTTGCCTTTAAAGTCCGAAGACGACTTTTTCGCTTGCGAGCATTTTGCCAATAAAGCGAATAATCAACAAACTCACAATCGCCGTCACTACCCCACTAACCACCAACGGCAACCACTGTAATGCCTCGCCCTTGATGATATCGAGCAAAGCTTGGTGCTGCCCAGTTAATGGTAAATAGTAAAGTACTGGATTCTTGAGGCGCGCAAATTCAACGCCAAACACAGCCAACATCGGTAGCATGAGTAAGAACGAGATGTATGTTTGCGCCTCTTTAAAGCTCTTAGCGCGGAAACTTACAAATAGCTGCAGTGCCGTTGCGAATAATGCAAGCGGTGCAAGCATCAATACCATTAACAACATCATTGGCCATTCGATTGAGACACTAATCCCAATATTGTGCAGCGGCAGGAACCGGAAAATAATCGGTATCAGTACCACACTCAGTACGCCGCCGAACATGGCAAAACAACTTGCCGCGAATGCTTTACCAAGTACCAACTGGTTTGAACTTAGGGGTTGCGATAACAATAATTCGAGGGAATTACGTTCACGCTCACCGGCGCTAATATCAATCGCAACGTTCATGCCTGAGAAGAACACTGACAACAGAATAAAGATTAACACGCTGCCCATGAGTATGGCTGAGCGAGAACCTTTGGTTGCTGTATCTTGCTTGATGAGATCAATCGGCTGCACCACACGAGGATCAAGGCCTCGCATTTGCATGCGAATAAACGAGAGTTTACTGCTATAACCTTCAATGGCTTGCTCAATACGACGGATATCTGAGCGTTGTTTGGTGGCACTAAAATCAGCGGTTAATGTCACCGGAGCTGGCGTTGCGCTCGCAATGTCGTCAGCCCAACTTTCACCGATATCGAGTTCTATGGGTTGCTGGCCAGCAGGCCAAGCTTTGTCGCGTTCAACAATACCTTGTTGTTCTAAATAATTAATCAGTGCCGGCGCGTTTTCTGCCCCTTTTATATCAATTTCAACATCGCTGGGATCAGTCAATTGGCTGATCATCACGTAAAAAGCAACCGCCATAAGCAATGGGCCGAAAAATGCGTATGACATCGCCGCCATCACTGAGCGTTTATCGCGAATTGCGTCTTTTAATTCTTTACGCCAAACAATTCCTATTGGACTGCGAACAGACTTGCTCATGCAGCGATTCCCTCATCGGTTCCGATTATTTTTACGAACGCTTCTTCGAGCGCTGATTCGCCAGTTAACTGACAAAGTTCTTCTGTTGTGCCCTGAGCGGCCACTTTCCCTTTTGCGACCACCACCACTTGATCACATAGTGCTGCTACTTCTTGCATCACGTGGCTGGAGAACAAAATACTGGTGCCTTGACTGCGAAGCTCGCGCAACAAGTCACGTAGAATGCGTGTACTCATGACATCCAAACCGCGACTCGGCTCATCAAGAATCAGATGCTTGGGGCGGTGGACAATCGCTTGTGCCAACGCCACTTTCATGCGCTGGCCTTGTGAGAACCCGGTTGCTTTACGGTCGGCGATAGCGAGCATATCTAAGCGCTCAAGAGCCTCCTGCACGGCTGCTTCACCAGTATCTTTATCAAGACCATGCAGGGCGGCAAAATACGCCACCTGCTCACGCGCCGTCAAACGCTCATACAACCCGAATTTATCTGGGAAGATGCCGATGTTTCGACGCGCCTCGAGTGGCTCCTTACTCGCATCGATACCATCAATAAGCGCTTGTCCACTATCAGCTTTAAGCAGACCATAGATCGTGCGTAAACAAGTGGTTTTACCCGCGCCGTTTGGCCCTAACAAACCGGTTATTTGCCCTTCAGGGGCGGTAAAGGTAAGTCCGTCCAATGCGGTGACTTTGCCAAATTGTTTGCGAAGTTCTGTTACTTGAATCATGACGGGTACCTTACAAGCCTTTGCCGTTAGCATTCAGTACAAACGGCAATGGTTTTTGCTGTTGCAAACAACTATCGTCGAGCGCAGCCAAATCCAATGTGTCGATAAATTGCGCAGCTAACTTGTTGGCACAAGTATGACCGGCAATTGTGTGCGAGCCATTCGGTGCGATTAAATGACGACTATTTGATAGCGATTGCGCCGCTAAGGCTCCCCAAGTTGGAGGGGTGACAGGATCTAGACGACCCGATAACAATAAGCTCGGAATATCGCTTTCTACTGGCTCAAACCAAGATTCAGGACGTGGTGCAGTAGGCCAAACCGAACACATCTCGATAAACGCATCGGCAGTACGACTACCAATGAAGTCATTATCGCCGTCTTGCGCTAGCAGTTTATCGGTAGCTCGTGGCAGGTCTTCACTACACAGCACCGATAAGGTTAAACCCATATACATTTCTGATTGCGACATACTACTCCCAATCAAACCAACCAGCGGTGTGTAATTACCACGGTGCGTTTCTTGAATGGCGAACGGAAGCAATTGTCGCGTTACTGGGTGGTAGAGGCCCACCCGCATGACCGAAGTGAAGCGTCCGGCCGTGATTAGAATATCAGTTGGTTCGTTGGTGAGCGGATCGTTCACAGTGAGCGGAACAGGATTCGCTTCCAGTTGAGTCAGCGTCTCTGCATAGATGCTCCGCAGACTTGGAAACGTTTTCTCACACGCTGTTGAGCCCGCACATTGCTCCAGCAATAAATCGAACGAGTCAGCGCCATGTCGACCAAACGGTCCAACAACTACCTCAGGTGGCGCAACTGCGTCCAGCACCGCTGCGCGGACAGATTCTGGCGCTTCGCGCATATAGACTAATCCAGCGCGGGTTCCATACGAACCACCATAAAGGTTAACTTGTTGATAACCTAAATGTTCGCGTACCGCCTCAAAGTCGCGGATAGCGTTCACCGTGTGATACTGGGTCAGGTCTTCTTCCGTGTATTGCGCAAGACATTCGCCAGCTATCCGCGAGAGCTCGATGTCGTCATCCGCTTTCACTAATTCATCGACCTGACTCAGTTCGCAGCCAAGTGGATTGGATTTTCCGGTGCCGCGTTGGTCGATTAACAAAATATCACGCTGCTTGCGCACATCGTTGAACATCCGATTTATCATAGCAGCAAGCTCTGTCGCGGCTTGGCCGGGACCGCCTGCCAAGATCAGTAAAGGGTCCGCTTTCTTATTCTCACTGACCGCCGGCAACACGGCGTAATTGATAGGAATTTGACGCTGGTCTGGTTGCTCGTAGTTTTCAGGCACCATGAGTGTGCCGCACAGCACTTGCTCACTAATGTTCTTCAAATAACATGAAGCGAGCGGCTCTTGCTGCTGCAGTGCCGATTTGGCTTCTTGGGTATCATCTTGAATTGCCGCGAATGCAGCAGTGGCAGTACCAACGTAGAGTGTTCCCCCTAGCAATAATGCTAGAGCAGATATTCCCTTATTTCGCATGATTTGTTATCCGGTTGTAACAACTGTGCTCAGTCTATCCTTTCTATGGGTTAGGTGGAAAGCAACAAACTGTAAAAGTTTGTTTTTGTTTTTACTGGGATACTTGCTGCAGCCGTTCTTCAATCGCTTGACGTATCGTGTTTTGTTCCGGCAATTGCCGAATCCAATTTGCATCGCCAACCTCATATAAGTCATCGATGAGTACACTATGCGCGATAAAGCGGCCAATATCAAAAGAGCCGTTACGCTGAGCGAATTGAATCATGGTTTCGCCGTTACAACGAACGCGCGGGTAGATATCACGAATGCGCAAGCGATATTCGCGTAATTTATTGCGGAAATCGTATGAATTGTTATGACGAATTTGGCTACAAAACAACAATGCCATGTCATCGCCAAAGCTACTCAGCATAGGCTGTGCGCCAACTGACCCACTGGCTAGAACTAACGCTGCACTCAATGTTGTCACGAAGCCCTTTCGAGCTGTCCCAAAACCTTTCATAACCAATCGCTAAATTATTATTTGAAAGGTATGTTAACGACCGATATTGTCATTCGCAACGGATTAAAATGTTATAAAGCGCCCTGTATTAACGCAATTTCTACACTTTTATTGCGCTAGCGGTGTGCTCCTACACGCTCGTAAACTTCTGTTACAAATGCGTGTGGATTCTTATCGTCAGCTGGATGCTCAACCGATTCAATAAGTTCCCAGTTCGCTTGAGCATGATAGTCAGGAAAAAACGTATCGCCTTCAGTCTCGAGTTGAATCTGAGTAAGGTACAACCGATATGCATGCGGCAAAAACTCTGCATAAACGTGACCGCCGCCAATGACCATCAACTCTTCAGTATGACCAGCTGCATGCACCGCTTGCTCTGGGCTGTTGACCCAAATCACACCTTGCTCGTCAGTATAGGGTTGCTGGTATTTGCGACTTAAGACAATGTTGGTACGCCCTGGTAACGGGCGCCCAATCGATTCATAGGTGGTACGCCCCATGACAACGGGTTTACCGAGGGTTATGCGTTTGAAGTGCTGCAATTCAGCAGGGAGATGCCAAGGCATTTTGCCGTCTTTCCCGATGACGCGATTGGCCGCCATGGCCGCAACTAAAGCGATATGCATCTCACCTCCATGAATTCAAAAACGATAATAGCTATTGGATATTAGATATTAGCAATACACAAATACCCGATACATCAATCCTAATATCTAATATCCAATAGCTAATATCGAATTCGCAGTTCTAATATCCAATATCCAATAGCTAATATCGTATTTGCTGTTATTTCTGGTAGATCACTTCCACGTCGTAATCATCGTCGTCGAAGTCATCATCATCATCATCTTCGTCTTCGAACGCTTCCAGCTGCTGCTTGTGATAATCATCCCACTTAAACTCGACGCTTGCCTTCGCTTCAGCTTCCATTTCTTCTGGCGTTTGCTTCGGCAATGTCTCTAAATAGGCGATGATTTCTTTACACAACGCATCGGTACCGATATTCGATAAGCCGGAGATTTGGTAAACCGGGCCATCCCAATCAAGTGCCGCTTTAACGCGTTCGATGCCTTCAGCGATTTGCTCTTCGCTTAGCAAATCCACTTTATTTACCACTAACCAGCGCGGTTTAGCAGCAAGTTCTGGGCTGTATTTTTCAAGCTCATGAACAATCTTGACTGCTTGTTCTGCTGGGTCAGTGTCATCATACGGTGCTAAATCAACAAGATGCAACAATAAACGGCAACGCTCAAGGTGTTTCAAGAAGCGAATACCCAAGCCTGCACCTTCTGCTGCGCCTTCAATAAGTCCTGGAATGTCGGCAATAACGAATGTGGCGTGTGGTACAGGGCGTACAACACCTAAATTAGGGACCAACGTAGTAAACGGATAGTCTGCTACTTTCGGTTTCGCTGCCGATACGGAACGAATGAACGTTGATTTACCGGCATTCGGCATGCCTAGCAAGCCAACATCAGCCAGCAACATCAGTTCAAGCTTTAATGTGCGAATTTCACCTGGAGTACCCATGGTTTTCTGACGCGGTGCACGGTTGGTTGAGCTTTTGAAGCGGGCGTTACCCAAACCGTGGAAACCACCTTTGGCCACCATGCGACGCAAGCCGTGACGCGTTAAATCGCCCAGCACTTCACCGGTTTCTTGATCCGTGGCGCGCGTACCCACAGGTACTTTTAAGACTAAGTCTGCACCACGTTTACCGGTGCAGTTTTTGCCATGACCATTTTCACCGCGTTGAGCGCGGTGGAAACGTTCAAAACGATAATCGATAAGCGTGTTTAGGTTTTCATCGGCTTCTAGATAAACGTCGCCGCCATCACCACCGTCACCGCCATCGGGACCGCCTTTGGGGATATATTTTTCACGTCGAAAACTGACTACGCCGTTGCCGCCGTCGCCTGCTTCTACGCGAATTTCGACTTCATCTACAAACTTCATGATATTACCTACCTGCTTACATGAAAAAACCCCGCCACTCCGGACGGGGTTTCAATACTTCATTGTTAGCCGTATTTGAGAATAACCGTAGCTTCGCTACGTCCCGGCGTAGAACGCCGGGTTACAATTATTCAGTTACGATGCTAACGTATTTGCGGTTTTTAGGACCTTTCTCCGCAAAAGAAACTTTGCCGTCCGCTAATGCGAACAAAGTGTGGTCACGACCGATACCGACGTTATCACCAGCGTGGAATTTAGTACCACGTTGACGAACGATGATGCTACCAGCTAATACTGACTCACCACCGAAGCGCTTAACACCCAGACGTTTACTTTCTGAGTCACGACCGTTACGAGTTGAACCTGCGGCTTTTTTGTGTGCCATGTGTCGTTACTCCTTCAATTAACCGTTAATACCAGTGATTTTCACTTCGGTGAACCACTGACGATGACCTTGACGTTTCATGTGGTGCTTACGACGACGGAACTTGATAATGTTCACTTTGTCTGCACGACCATGGTTGATAACTTCCGCCTTGATAGATCCACCAGAAACAAAAGGTGCGCCGATTTTCACGTCGTCACCGTTCGATAGCATTAACACTTGATCGAACTCAACCACATCACCAGTGGCCGCTTCCAGTTTTTCCAGGCGGACGATTTGGCCTTCAGTTACACGGTGTTGCTTACCGCCACTTTGGAATACTGCGTACATGTCTTTCTCCGATTTCCCCCGAGGGGTCTTTATTTGAATTAAATTCAGGGCGCGAATTATATGCCCCTACGGGGCGAAATGCAACTACGATATTAGATATTGGATATTAGATATTGGACAACCATTAAATACCCGATACATCAGTTCTAATATCTAATATCGAACTTGCACTTCTAATATCCAATAGCTAATAGCTAATATCGTTTTTGGTTTTTAAGCGATGCGGTCGACGGCGATGGCGGCGAGCGCGTGCAACGCATCGCGATATGGCGACGCAGGCAAATGCACCAACTGCTGCTGTGCCAACTCGGCTTCTTTTAACGCCCGATTACGCGTGTACTCAAGTGCGCCAGTGCGCTGCATTGCCGCAAGCACCTGTTGCAATTGATCGCGCCCATCACCTTGTTCGATCGCGAGACGAATCATAGCCGCTTCTTCATCGTTGCCGTGCCACATGGCATACAACAATGGCAGTGTTGGCTTCCCTTCGGCTAGGTCATCGCCAGCTTGCTTACCCATGGTTTCGCTATCGGCTGTGTAATCGAGTAAATCGTCAACCAACTGAAACGCAGTGCCTAGATGACGACCATAAGCCGCTAGCGCATCTTCTACTTGCTGTGGCTGCTGAGCCAGCACTGCGCCGAGTTGTGTGGCCGCTTCAAACAGCTTACCAGTTTTGCCATAAATAACGTCAAAATAGCTCGCTTCAGTGGTGTCTGGGTCATTGCAGTTCATTAACTGCAAAACTTCACCCTCTGAAATAATATTGGTGGCGTCGGCAAGTATCTTCATCACCTTCATGGAATCTAACGTCACCATCAACTGAAACGCACGGGTATATAGAAAATCGCCGACTAACACGCTCGCTTCGTTACCGAATACTGCGTTAGCGGTTTCTTTGCCACGACGTAATTCTGATGCATCAACAACATCATCGTGCAACAACGTAGCGGTGTGAATAAACTCAATGATGGTCGCGAGGGTTAAATGCCCCTGCCCTTCATAATTTACGGCACGTGCGGCGGTTACAGCGAGTAGCGGCCGTAGACGTTTGCCGCCACTGTTCACAATATACAGACCCAATTGATTGATTAGAGCAACATCCGACTGAAGTTCAGCACCAATCAGTTGGTTTACTCCCGTCATGTCGTCGGCCATCAAGGCGTTGATTTCTGATAACTTCATAGCTTCAGTGTGACTGTTAAATTAAGCCAAAGATTGTACACGAATTTCGCTGAAGGGCACAGAAAAAAGGCAGGCGCTCGGCCTGCCTTGGTGTTTTTCTATCGCAACATGTTAGAACTTGTATTGCGCGCGAAGGTAGTAGTAGCCGCCGTTGACACCCATCGGTGAGGTTGGTGGATACAACGAGCCAACAACTGCACTTGCGAACGGGTTCTCATCAGGGCGGTTATCGAATACGTTCTTACCGCCTATCGCTGCCGTAAAGCTTTCGCTAAAGTCATAGCTAAACTCAACATCGACCGTTGTTTCAGCGCCAGGGAAGATATCCAAACCACCGCCCGCGTCAACATGGTCTTCATAGTATTTACCGTAGTAATTAACACGAGCTAGCGTACGCATCGCATCGAACCGGTAGTTTGCTGTGAAGGTTGCACGGTGAGCCGGTAGGTTATCCTCTAACATCTGCACTTTGGCAAGGTTAATGTTGTCTGGATTGAATGAATCAACGGTCGTATCAGTCCAGTTATATGCCAGGGTGTATTTCATATCACCTTCCCACAGGTCATGCCCGTAGTTGGCGACAACATCGATACCTTGGGTGGTGGTGTCAAAGTCATTGGTGAAATACACAACACTGCTATAACTTGCTGCATCGCGAACACCCTGCTCAATGAGTGCGTCACGATCTTCTTGGGTTAATGGAATGGCCGATGTACGGCTTAGACGGTCGGTCACTTCAATGTTGAAATAGTCGACAGTTAAATAGAGACCATTCTCAAATTCACCGACAAGACCCAAGCTGTAAGCAACTGATTCTTCTGGCTCTAGGGGTCTACCGCCTTTTAACGCCGCAATTGGGTTCGTCGGTGGCAGCAGAGCTTGATCTTGCAAGGCATCGCCGACAAACGCAGTTGTCACGTTGATGACATTACTTTGTCCAACTGTTGGCGCTTTAAAACCGGTGCTAACAGCACCACGAAGTGCCCAATCGGCGGTTAATTGCCAGCGCGCCGAAAGTTTGCCGTTAGACGTTGAACCAAAGTCGCTAAAATCTTCAAGGCGAATGGCAGCACCCACCATGAAATCTTCCGTCAAATAGGTTTCAACGTCGGCATACCAGGCCCAGTTACCTCGGCTCCACTCGCCGGCAGCTTCAGGCTTGATACCCGGGAAGCCATTTGAGCCGATACCGAAGCCTTGCTCAGTTAATGGACCTACGGCAAATGATGCTGGATCGCCGGTTTCCTGCTTGAACGTTTCGCGACGATACTCAATACCGGTTGCGAAATTCACGAGGTCGTAAAAGCTGTCAAATTGGAAGCCTTTACTGAAGTCGAGGTTAAAGTTCTTCTCGAGCTGACTTGCTGCGCCAGGGCTAAAATCAAACGGCGTATCTGGGCCAAGTGATGGGTTCACAGTATTGAAAAGTAAATACTCAACCCGTGAATAACCAACGCCAACAGAAACATCATACGCCCAATCGCTTGCTAAATAGCCGTTCGTTCCGGCAACAAACGATGCATCAGTCACGATACCACCGAAGCGCGGCGTAAAACCGCCTGGGAACAGTTCGTTAAAGGCAAAACAGTTCGCGCCGAGCGGTGTGTTGTTATCTGCAATTAATTGATATTCTGGAGAGTCCAGTACATTATCGCCCACTGGCACTTCTGGACATGATAGCCCTTGACCTACACCATCAAGATCAGCCACTAGTAGCAGTTGTTCATCTTGATCGTTAAAGCCGCCAAAGAATACGCCATCTCGATCATGAGGGTGGCGATAGTAAAAGCCGCCTTCAATTTCACGTTCAGCGTAGTTGGCAAATAAATAGGCTTCTTTATTGCCGCCTAAATCAAGACCAAAGTTACCCAGCGCCTTGAAATCATATTTGATTTCTGGCGTTCCCCATATTTGCGCTGGGTCGGCAACAAACGTGTTACCCGCCTCAATTAACGCAGCCGCGTCATCACGTTGAACCGAGCGACTGGTCGCATCGGCTTCACGATATTCGACGCTGAGATTCGCGAACCCTCGTTCACTTAACGGCAACCCGATATTACCGCTAATCTGTATAGTGTCACCGTCGCCTTCGGCAGTAGTACCGTAGCGAGCTTCAAGCGTTCCCCCCTCCGATGCATCATTGAGGACAAAGTTGATCACCCCAGCTATTGCATCTGAGCCATATTGCGCAGCAGCGCCGTCACGAAGTACTTCGATTTGTCGCAACGCTGAGGCTGGAATATTGGATATATCTGGTCCTTGAGCACCATCAGATAAGCCACCGCCAAGAAAGGTAATAACCGCACTGCGGTGTCGACGCTTACCATTAACGAGCACCAAGGTGTGGTCTGATGCCAAACCGCGAAGGTTGGCTGGGCGAACTAACGTCGATGCATCATTGATGGGCTGGTCGTTCACGTTGAATGACGGTACTACCGTACTCACCATGTTCATCATATCGGTGGAGCCTTGGTCTCGTAACTCATCAGCGCCAACAATATCGAGCGGCACAGCGGAATCACCAACTGACCGTGGCGCTGAACGTGTACCCACAACCGCAATACGTTCATCGGCTTGGGTATCTGGCTCAACGCTATCAGCACCGGCTTCTTGTGCGAATGATGTGGTAGATAAACTTGCTAAAATTGCACATGCGACAAGAGTTGGTCGAATACCATGTACAGATGGGACTACTTTTTCAATGACAGGTTTTGTCATAAATTTCTCCCCGATTATTCTTGTTGTTTTGTGTTGTTGTGCAAAAGCGCATAGCACTAAAGTACTAGTCGCTGTATTAAATATCGCCAATTGTTCGAATAATACAAGGAGGTTTTTTGATCAAATAGCCCGAAAATTATACCGTATGTTATAATTTGGATTGCTGTGCGGCGGTTTTTCGGGTAAAAAATACCATCGCAATGCCAGCCGCAGCGCCGCCTATATGTGCAAACACTGCAACAACATCTCCGTACTCAGGTTGGTCTAAATCGAGAATTATTTTGATTATTAATGCAACGAATATAAGGCCGCCAATCCAGTTTTTATTCAAAGCATCTTTAAGGGCTGCGTAGGCAAATAGCCCGTACAGTGTGCCGGAAAAACCGGCGTAGACTTCATAGGTTGGTGCGCCGATAAGTTCGACGATGCTACTGCTGAGTAATATTGGTAAAGCGACAACCCAATTCTGCGGCTTTTTCAATTGCTCGGGAAACAACAGCCAAGCTATCCAAACCCCAGCAATATTGAACCATAAGTGCGGTGCGTCATGATGCATTAATTGGCTGGTGATGAGTTGCCACCAAGCGCCATCCATAACTCGCGGATAACGCATGAGTAGATGATCATGCCAAGGAGTAAGAAAATAAAAGATACAAAAAAGCAGAGCGCTTATCACTAGGGGTGGTAAGACGCTCTGCTTTGGCATTGTGATTCGCTTATTTAACGAAATCTAAGCCGATTTGAATGTCGTTTTTCAGACCATCCAGCATGTCAGCTTTGGCTTTTTCTTCGTAAGCGCTTAGCTTACCGTATGGCAGAATTTCTTCCACGCCGTTCGCGCCAAGGCGCACTGGATGAGCAAAGAACAATGCGTCTTTACCGTCAGTTTCAACATAAGTGCACTCAACAACGCTGTTGTCGCCTTGCAATGCTTTCACTAGTGATAAGCAGAAGCGTGCTGCTGCTTGACCCATTGATAGGGTTGCCGAGCCGCCGCCAGCTTTCGCTTCAACAACTTCAGTACCAGCGTTCTGAATACGCTTAGTCAGCGCTTCAATTTGTTCGTCAGTGAAGCTTAAGCCAGATTGTGACAACAATGGCAAAATAGTTGTGCCGCTGTGACCACCGATAACCGGAACCGTTACTTCAGCTGGGTTCTTGCCGTGTACTTCAGCAACGAAAGTTTCCGCGCGAATCACGTCTAGGGTGGTTACACCAAACAGTTTGTTCTTGTTGTAAACGCCTTTTTTCTCGAGAACTTTCTTCGCGATAGCAACCGTTGTGTTCACTGGGTTGGTGATGATACCGATGCATGCATTTGGGCAGTTGTCCGCAATTGCTTCAACCAAGTTTGCAACAATACCAGCGTTAATGTTGAACAAGTCTGAACGATCCATCCCCGGCTTGCGCGGTACGCCAGCTGGAATTAATACGATGTCACTACCAACTAATGCTGATGCTAAGTCGTCTTTGCCGTAGCCTTTGACAGAAACAGCGGTTGGAATGTGGCTGAGATCAACAGCAACACCAGGAACAACAGGCGCTACGTCATACAGCGCTAGCTCAGAACCAACCGGTAATTGGGTTTTCAAAAGTAATGATAGTGCTTGGCCGATACCGCCAGCTGCACCTAAAACTGCAACTTTCATCTCAGACTCCATCCAGTTATTTGGGGAAATTTTAGGCCGAAAACTCTACTCCTTTTACGCCGAAATTACAACCAAAGACGCTGGTATAGGCACTGTGAAATAGTTGCGTTACTCTTGCCTTACTCTTGCGTAAATTAGGCGCAAGTATATGATGAACGATTAATTTGACCGTTATCTCGACTAAATAATTGAGCGATATCATGCCAACAAAAAAAACCGAAGACATGATCGAAGCCTTTAAGGCGTTACTAAAAGAAGAACGCTACGGTTCTCAAGGTGAGATTGTCGATGCCTTGAAAGAACAGGGGTTTGCGAACATTAGCCAATCAAAAGTATCGCGTCTATTGAGCAAGTACGGTGCCGTTCGTACGCGCAACGCGCGCCAAGAAATGGTGTACTGTTTACCCGCTGAACTCGGTATTCCAAGCACCCGAGCGCCATTAACTCAGCTTGTTTTGGATATACAGCACAATGATGTCATGGTAATCATTCGCACTACCCCCGGCGCAGCACAACTCATTGCTCGCTTGCTTGACTCGGTTGGCAAAAAAGAGGGAGTGCTTGGCACGATTGCTGGCGATGATACGATTTTTATTGCGCCGTTGAAGGTGTCGGAAATTGACTTCACCCTGCAGAACGTAAAAAAACTCTTTGAGCAGCAGCAACCGTAGCCCGGCGTTTCACGCCGGGACGAGCGTAGCGAGGTTAATCTCGCCCTTTCGATATCAACTTTAAATTCAGCATTAACAGCGCTGCGCGCTATTCAGCATTAACAGCGCTGCGCGCTACCCGGCGTAGAACGCCGGGCTACCTTTTCAGAAACTCGATTGAGGGGGCGAAATAGGCCGCATTCGCTGTCGCTTCAATATAGTCAAGCAACGGATCATATTCCCCCTGCTCGTCCGCAATGTAACGATTCTTGAGCCATTGCACCACATGTTGTGGTTTGCCGGAAAAGTACATGGCCAATTGCCCTTGTTCACGTAGATTGCCCCACGGCATGTTCTGACGTAATAGTTCCAGTGGTTGCTCGTTGGCATCGAGCAACCGCGCTTTTTGGGTGTGGGTAACCATGCTCAGTACAGCCTCGCTGATACGTTCACCCGTCACTTTCTTTCGGCCCATGACATGTTCTTGAATTTCAGTACTTAATTGCTCCCAGCGCCGCAAGTCGTAGCGGAACTTTTGGGTAAACACATAGCTACCGCCTTTAAATAAGGCGTCGTCGGAAACCACCGCCACTTCGCGTCGACGCATACCACGCGGATTGTCAGGCGCATCAATAAAACCAAGCAGATCACGACCATCCATAAACCGAAATGTATTGCTCTGCTCTACCAACTCAACATCGTGGCCGAGCCATTCCATTAAAGTTCGAGCTGCTTGAAAGTTGACATCGAAGCGGTCGGAGCGAATACATAATAGTAGGTCGGCGGACTCTCGTGGTGTGTGTCTATCACCATCACTTAAATCGGGAAAGCTGGTTAATTGCAGTGGACGAACATCGGGATATAAAACATCCCAATAATCACTGCCTACTGCAATAAAACCATTGAGCATGGACTCTGAGAAGCGCAAGTCAAGATCATCGAGTAGTTGCGGGACTCGCGCTAATTTGCGGCGCATATAGTCGGCATCGTCGGTCATCACATTTAATAAAAGTGTGATGCCATGTAAGTTTGGTTCTGCGTAAATGCCCGTCTGCGCGTTGTTCATAGATTCCTCATTGGCCACTATTTAGAGCGTTTCCTCGCCGAAACTGCCGCATCAATCGCAATGCTCTTGTGGTAAAGGTTTGGCTGTGCCATAGATCGGTTTAAATGGATTATTGATTTTTACCATAAATTGACACGTTTGTTGATGCTAGTTGATACAAAAGTCTAGCAAATTCATGTCATATTAAAACGTTATAACTCATTGAGCCAACTGCCGGAGATATCATGCGTTCAGAATTCACAGCTGCGTCACGAAAAAAGCAACTTTTTAAGGCCACCGTTCTAGCCACTTCATTCACGCTATTGCTTGGCGGTTGCGCTGCAACCCAGGAAACACAACCTGACACAAGCACGAAGCAAGTGGTTGAGAGTGCAGATAGCCGCTATGAAGCGCTAGCCGATGGAATTTATGACAAGCTACAAGCGCAGAATCCGTGGCAAAGCAATGAGTTACCAGATATGTCAGCAGAAGCTCTAAAGCAGCGTGCTGATGAGCAGAAAGTATGGTTAGCACAACTTGAGCAGGTGGACGTGAATGAGCTATCACGTCAGAACCAAATCAATCACCGCATGCTTACCTATCGTTTGCAGAACGATATCGATGGCTATACCTTCAATGAGCACTATATGCCACTGAATGCCGAAGGCGGCTTTCATAGCAATTTAGGGTTTATGGTGCGCAATGCAAGTTTCCGTAGTTTTGAAGACTATGAGAACTATTTACAGCGTTTACGTTCTATCCCACGTTATATGTCGCAACAAACTGATTGGTTAAAAGCTGCGCTGGAAGAAGGCTACACGCAGCCAAAAGCTGCCATGCAGGGGTTTGAAGAGAGTATTGCTGCATTCATTGTACAATCGCCACAAGATAGCTTGTTCTATCAACCGTTTCAGGCCAACAAACCGGTTTTTGTCAGCGCAGAGCAATGGCAGGAGTTACAACAGCAGGCCGCCAATGTCATTGATGGTTTAGTGCTTCCTGCTTACCAAGATTATTTTGATTTTATGGTGATGGAGTACTTGCCGAACAGTCGCGACAGCGTTGGTGCAAGCGAGTTACCTAATGGCAGTGAGTATTATCAAAACCGTATTAAGCACTACACCACGTTAGATTTATCGCCAGAAGAGATTCACCAGCGCGGCCTCGCCGAAGTTGAACGTATTCGTAATGAAATGGCGGTGGTGATAGAGAAGACGGGCTTTGACGGTAGCTTCGAAGATTTCACCAACTTTTTGCGTACGGACCCTCAGTTTTATCCGGAAACGGCTGAAGAGTTACTCAAAGAAGCGTCGTATATTTCGAAGAAAGCCGACGGCGAGTTGCCGAAGTTCTTTAAGCTGTTACCACGCCAGCCATACGGTGTGGCACCAGTGCCTGCGGAAATTGCACCGAAGTACACCACTGGCCGCTATGCCGGCAGTAATCGTAGTGATCGCGCTGGTTTTTATTGGGTGAATACTTATGCGTTAGATCGCCGCCCACTGTATCAACTGGAAGCGTTAACCTTGCACGAAGCGGTGCCAGGACATCACTTACAGGGCGCATTAGCGCGCGAAATGGATGACTTACCAGACTACCGTCGCTACACCTATATCTCGGCATTCGGCGAAGGCTGGGGCTTGTATTCAGAGTGGCTGGGTAAAGAGATGGGCTTCTATCAAGACCCATACAGCGATTTTGGTCGTTTGAGCTACGAAATGTGGCGCGCGGCGCGCTTGGTGGTCGATACCGGTATGCACGCGATGGGTTGGACACGTGAAGAAGCAATGGACTTTATGGCTTCCAACACAGCGCTGAGCTTGCATAACGTGAAAACTGAAATTGACCGTTACATCACTTGGCCTGGCCAAGCGCTGTCGTATAAACTCGGCGAAATGCTCATCCGTCAATTACGCACCGAAGCTGAAACCGCACTTGGCGCCGACTTCGACATCCGCGAGTTCCATGACGTGGTATTGCGTAATGGCAGCATTCCACTCGACATCCTCGAGCAAGAAATCCGCAACTGGATTGATGAAGGCGTAGCCCGGCGTTCCACGCCGGGTGGCGCGTAGCGCCGTTAATATATGGGGTTCCATGAGAGCCAACATTGAAGTACCCCCAAGCAATCACGGTGCTGCGCACCACCCGGCGTGAAACGCCGGGCTACTTCGCCGGAAACAAGATTTCGATGGCGAGTGTTTCATCCGGTGTTAACCCAACACCTTCGGGTAACTCTGTACCGCGCCCATCAACCACCTCGGCGGGCGCATACATCGACAACCCAACCACCCAACCATTGGGTAAACTTTTTACTGTGGTCGGGGCAAACGCACCGCGGGTATTTTGTCCTCGTAATAAAAAGCCTCTTAGCCGCAGAGCCTGTGCCAGGTGTTCTGCGGCACTGGCTGTCACTTCAGTCACTAACACCGTGCCACGCTGATGCAATGTCTCCAAATACGGCGGCCGTTGTTCATAAACTGCTTGCCCTCGAATGGTGGTTAAAGGCTCATCACGACTCACTAAGCTATTCGCTAGCTGGCTCGCCAATAATAAGCTGCCACCTTCATTAAATCGCAAATCAATCAGTAGCTTAGGTTTTTCTCCGGTTGACTGCGCGGTAAGCTTTAAGTCGCTCTCGATAGTACGCAATGCACGTTGTAAACAGCGTTGCCCCGCTTCACTGTAGGCCGCATCCTCACTGTATAAATGCAGACGCTGCACACCCAAGTAATACTCTCCGGTGCTTAACAACCCCCACCACAATGCTTCATTACATCCGTGGCTAAGGCGACTTTGCCGCAACTCACTTAATAATTTTTGCCGAGAGCGCTTACGCTGTGATTCGCCCACTTCAAAATCACTGACTCGTTGGTATCGTTGAATATCATTAGCAAGAACAAACGCATGCTCATCACCACTATCTTCTAGAACTTCGCTCACCAGCTGAAATAAAGCGAGCTTTTTATCCAGCGACTCAAGTTGCTCGGCCTTGTCGAGTAACTCGGCTTCATAGCGCCAGCGCACCATAGCTGATTGAGAGAGACCGTGCTGAAATTGTGATAATACTTCGGACAACGTTGTAATGACTTGCGCAGCTGACTGCTTCGGGGATTGTAAGCAGTGACTTGGTAAAAATGGCTCACGTGTGAAAATTACCGGTAAACCGTCCGATAGCCGTTGCAACACCAACGTGCGTTCACCTGCGCCAACCCATGTGTGTTGCCCAGGGTTTTGGGCACTTGAGAACACGCGAGGAAGCAACCCTGCGTTGGCTGCCCAACAATTATTGGGCGTCCATTGATAATGCGTGACAACAGGATCATCAACAACAAGATAACTCTGGTAATGACTCGACCAATAAACACCGTCACTGAGTGTCAGCGACGGTGCCTTAGAAGACGAGCTACAAGCGGAAAGTAATCCACAGAAGAGTATAAGAATCCATTGGGGTGCACTCAAAGCACAGGTACTCCTCGACATTGTCTGTGCCCTTGAGCGTAGCGCTACAAATAGCGGTCGTAAAGCATTTGTATTGTTGCTTGAGCAGCAAGTTCACCTTGTTCTGCCCACAATTCGAGCTCTTCCTCAATCACCTCATAGCCGCCAGGCTGCGCCGTTACACCTGCCACTTGCCGTGGACGTTGGAGGTTGTAGCCGCCTGCACCTGCGCGATATTCCATTAACCCCTGGGGAATGGCGACACGATCATCTGCTAATAATGTGGCATCTTCCAAAGAGGTCATGGTGATTTGATATCCAATTGGCTCAAAATTAAGCTTGTTCTCGCGATACGGCATCACCTCTAATAATAGATTGGTGTGCTTGCGCAACATATCCATCTCGAGGCGTTGGTTATCATCTTGTGGGTTCCGTTTCGACTCGGCACGAATTTCAGAATCTAATAATCGCATGGCGACCGCGCGATTTACCAAGCGCACACCGTACTGCATGAGCGTACTTTGATAACCACGTTGATACTCGTCCCATTGGGCGCCAGTGAGCATGCCCGAGCGACGTGGACTATCATAACTACGTTGTTCGACGCCCACCTGAACGCTCTGCGATTCAGGCACAAAAGTTCCTTCGGTACCGGTTGCTTGGGCATTCACACTTACCCGACGTTGCATATGCCAGTCTGAAACCATGTCACTAAATGGTTCACCAACCAACATGACGAGTTTCGGACGCCCAGCTTTTTCGTAGGCCGCTTTGAATGTAGTCTGATCAACGGTGATAAGGCTCACTTGCTGCTGTTCGGCAGTGCGGGCACGATCAAAATAACTGTCGTTCAGCATCGGTTGAGCAGGTGTATCTTGCCCATGAGCAAGGCTGCTACCCAACAAGGTGGCAGCCGCACAGAGTGTAAAAACATGCACGGCTTTCATATTATCGACCTTCTCGTAGCTCAACCAAGAAATACTCGGCCCGATCGTTCAATGAGGTTTCTTTGTAAATCGCTGTTCCGTTCGCTGGAACATAAACCCGACGCCACATTGATTCGTCCATTAATGGTGTTTGATTCGCATCAAAAAACAGCGCTTTACCTTCAATTTGAAGATCATAATCGGTGCGGTTCCGAATCATCGTCCAAACTTCAAGCTGACCTGTTGCGGTATTACTCATACCGCTGCGATCGAGCGTCACTTTGACGGTGTCACGGACTTTTTCACCGGTGAGCGTCTTGGTGATATCGGTGCGATTGAGATTGTGATCGATAAACACAATTGTATTCAATTCATTGGTGGTTGTGCGTTGCACCGGATGTGAGCCACTGTAGCCATTTTGTGTGCTTCCGCACCCAGCTAGAGTTAACGCTAAACCAGCAGCAACCGCGCTTGCCATAACTAACGTACGTTTCATGTTTGGGTTCCTTATTGTTCTTATCGAGCCCGTGAACTATGCCAAATCACATGGTTTCCTTGAGGATCTTGGTAGTGTCGAAACACACCCGACTTCAAGTTAACTGGATTGCCATCAATATCTGTATAGGAGGCCTGCCACTGCGACACGTCTGTCACGTTCGCGCGCATGGTTGAGGTATGCACGGTATCAGGTAAACGCGACCAATAACGGGTATCTGCTCGCGGCTTTACATTCGCTGATAATGCCATACTGGCCACACCAATCAGTGCTAAGGTATTGCCAACTTGGCCACTGCTACCACCAAGTGCAGGTGAAAACACGCGTGCTGTTACGCCAAGTTGTGCTAAATCTCGACCCAAATCAGCGGTCGTGTTAGCGAAAGCTGCTTTGCCTTCAATAATGGCATCCACAGGCCGGCCACCTCGTGACGTCGCCTGCCAATAAACGCTCTCAACAGGAGCAAGTTCAAATTGGTCAGCACCGGTATTCAACATCACATGCTTTTCAGTAAAGTTTTTGCCGGGGCGGAAAACCAGTTCGTAATGGCCCATGCCATCCGCTAACTTGCGTGGTGAGAAGCCGGTTTCAGCGAGGATAAGAACATTGTCTTCGGCAGCTGGAATTGGGAAATCAGGACGCAAAGCGCGAAGTTCATCATAGGCTTCTTCAGCTAATACTGGGCTACCCATTTTTTGTGCAGACCAGCCCGCCAAAAGCATCATCACCGCAAAGTCACTCCGGTTTTGTTCTTCTTCAGCAAACGCATCTTGCATTAAACCACTAACAAAACTGGCTCGCGCGTTATCGTATTCACCATCAATAAGATAAATCACACCGCGGTAGTAATACGCCATCGCACGTTCATAAGGTTCGCCTTTAAAATCCTTGCGCCCTTCTTCGTGCCACATACTACGGGCTTGCGTTGCCGCTTCGTTATCGGCATAAACCGTTTCAATGGTTTCCAACGCCGCATCGAAGTTTTCTCGCGCTAAATCTATATCGCCACGATAAAAAGCAGCGGTGCCAATCTCCATGCGATTTAAAACTTCGTTGCGCTTCCCTTCCTCAAATAGCTTACGATAAAGCGGTTGTAAGTAAGCCGGTTTATCAGCAACCGCATCTTGCTCTTGCGCGTTCAGTGCTAATGGCTGGTATTGCGCCGGCCCGGTGCTCGTGCACCCCGCTAACGCAATGACCAACGCTGCACTAGCGATAGATAACGTCGTCTTGTGCAGATTTTTGGAATTCATACATGCCACTCCAGACATAGGTTCCGAGTTCAAGGTCAACTAATTCAAAGGTGATTTGATGATACCGAGAACGTTCTTGGCTACGTGTGTCCATGGCATCAAGCGACATGATGCGACCCACTAAACGGAAATCAGCGCCAGCTGTAGCTTGAGTGGTACGAATAGTGCCACCGTCAACAACGCCCATGCGCTTCAGTTCACGCTCTTTCTCAACCATATCGGCATACTCGCGACCGACGAAAACTAAACGGCCATTTGAGGCTCGGTTTAAGTTGATGCGCAAGCGGTCAGTAAGCATGTTTTTATTGATACGTGATGAGCTTTCGTTGGTAAAGTACTGGCTATCAATAATGATTCGCGGTGCGACTTCGCGGCTGACAAGCTGAGGATTACTGAGCATGTCGCGCATCATTTGGTCGGTGACGGCCATGATGTCTTGCGATTCAACACCAACGCCCTGAACTTTGCCAGGTGAGCGTGCGTCTTCATATACAGTTGCGCGGCCAGCGCTATTATCGATGGTTGTGCTAGAGCAGCCAGCAAGCACCATCGTGCTTGCCAACGCCGCTGTCATGACAAAATATTTCATAACAAATGCCTTTTTCTAGATGACTAGGATGTGA
The DNA here is from genome assembly GCF_044807045.1 of Pseudidiomarina marina. NCBI lineage: Bacteria > Pseudomonadati > Pseudomonadota > Gammaproteobacteria > Alteromonadales > Idiomarinaceae > Pseudidiomarina > Pseudidiomarina marina. The sequence continues at coordinate 2,448,575 of NZ_CP085233.1, forward strand.
TTAAAAACCGGCTTGTGCTGACGCTTGATAAAGCGCTTGGGTATACACGGTTTTCATCTCTGGATAGATTGACATTGCTGACTCGAGAGCATCTTGATAATGCGGATGCGCTGAGTGCGTCACGTACATCCATACAGACAGTTCATAGAGACTATTGAATGAAATATCGGAAGTGCCACGAATGACTTCTTCGCCACCAGCCATTTCTAATGCAATTTCACGACCGACAGAGTTACCGATTTCTTGACCAATCCAACCACCAATGAACGGAATGTTTTCGGCAAGTTTCTGGCCTGCATAAGCGCCTGCCATACCACCAATTGCAGCACCCATTTCTGCGTTGCGGGCGTTGTTGACCCACTCGGCTAAAACGCCGTCAGAGGTATAAGGGCTCATGTATTCGCCACTGTTATCTTGAATGGCTGGCGGTGCGGTTAATTGGTAAGGCTGAGCGAGTTGAGGGCCCATCGCGCAAGCGCTTAAAAATAGGGCGGTACATGCCACGAGGGCGAGTTTGATGTTCTTCATTGGAGCTCTCCGTGAGCTGAAATTATTGTTGTTGTTTTACATCTGATCGCTGAGCAAACAGCTAACGTTAAGATTATGCAAAGATTGAGTTATGGCAAGAGAAATTTATAACTTTTGTTTAAGGGGTTGAAATTTTTGAGAAAAAAAGGAGCTCGGGGAGAGCTCCTTTTGACAGCTATAACGGCGACACCGTGGAAGCCCCGGCCAACGCGGAAGCCCCGGCCAACGCGGAAGCCCCGGCCAACGCGGAAGCCCCGGCCAACGCGGAAGCCCCGAATATTAACGGCGCTTCGCGCCACCCGGCGTGGAAACGCCGGGCTACGCTACGTTAATGGTTGGGATGATGTTGGCTTTGGCGGCGGCTTCTGCCTCGCGGAAAGCGTCCATCTGATCGAAGTTTAAGTATTTGTAAACTTCGCCAGCCATGGCGTTAATGTCTTGTGCGTATTCCATGTACTCAGCAGGCGTTGGCAATTTACCTAAGATAGCGCCCACCGCAGCTAATTCAGCTGAAGTTAAGTACACGTTGGCACCGTCACCTAAGCGGTTCGGGAAGTTACGCGTTGAAGTTGACAACACAGTTGCGCCTGGCTCAACACGTGCTTGGTTACCCATACACAGTGAACAACCTGGCATTTCAGTGCGTACGCCGTTGTTCGCGTAGATGTTGTAGTAACCTTCTTCACGTAACTGCGCTTCGTCCATCTTAGTTGGCGGAGCAATCCACAAACGCGTATTCAACTCTTGAGTGTTCTTCTCAAGCAGTTTACCTGCCGCGCGGAAGTGACCAATGTTGGTCATACATGAACCGATGAATACTTCGTCAACTTTGTCGCCAGCCACTTCGCTCAAGAATTTCGCGTCGTCCGGGTCGTTCGGGCAACATACGATTGGCTCTTTAATATCCGCCAAATCGATTTCGATGACCGCAGTGTACTCAGCGTCAGCATCGGCGCGCATTAATTGCGGATTCGCTAACCATTCTTCCATTTTACGTGCGCGACGCTCAAGGGTACGTGAATCACCGTAGCCCTCGTTGATCATCCAACGCAACATAGTGATGTTCGAACGCAAGTACTCAGCAACTGATTCTTCTGACAAGTTGATGGTGCAACCTGCTGCTGAACGCTCTGCTGAGGCGTCTGATAATTCGAATGCTTGCTCAACCGTTAAGTGATCTAAGCCTTCAATCTCAAGGATGCGGCCCGAGAAGATGTTCTTTTTACCGCGTTTCTCAACGGTCAATAAACCTTCTTTGATCGCGAACGCAGGAATTGCGTGTACCAAGTCACGTAAGGTAATACCTGGCTGCATTTCACCTTTGAAACGCACCAATACTGATTCTGGCATATCTAACGGCATGACACCGGTGGCCGCCGCGAATGCAACCAAGCCTGAACCCGCCGGGAATGAAATACCTAATGGGAAACGGGTGTGTGAGTCACCACCAGTACCAACGGTGTCTGGCAACAACATACGGTTCAACCAGCTGTGAATGATACCGTCGCCTGGACGCAAGCTAACACCACCACGGTTCATGATGAAGTCAGGTAAGGTATGCTGGGTTTCGATATCCACTGGCTTCGGATAAGCGGCAGTGTGACAGAATGACTGCATGGTTAAATCAGCAGTAAAGCCTAAACATGCCAAGTCTTTCAATTCGTCACGGGTCATAGGGCCGGTAGTATCTTGTGAACCGACCGTTGTCATTTTCGGTTCGCAATAGGTACCAGGACGCACGCCTTCCATACCACAAGCTTTACCAACCATCTTCTGCGCTAAAGTATAACCTTTGCCAGTATCTGCTGGTTGCTCAGGCTTCAAGAACAGATCAGATGGACCCATACCTAAAGATTCGCGTGCTTTTTCAGTCAAACCGCGACCGATGATCAGGTTAATACGACCGCCAGCACGAACTTCATCAAGAATCACGCGTGATGCATAGTCGTACTCGGCAATAACTTCGCCTGCTTCGTTTTCGATTTTGCCGGCATATGGGTAAATGGTAATCACATCACCCATGTTCATTTTTTCAACGTCAGCTTCAAACACCAACGCACCTGCGTCTTTCATGGTGTTGAAGAAAATTGGTGCAACTTTGCCACCAATACAGATACCGCCAGCGCGCTTGTTTGGCGTGCCTGGCATGTCTTCGCCGATAAACCAAAGTACTGAGTTTGTCGCTGATTTACGTGATGAACCGGTACCAACAACGTCACCAACGAACGCTACCGGGTGACCTTTTTGCTTCAGCTCTTCAATTTGTTTGGCGGCATCAGTCACGCCTTCGCGAGGCATTTTGTACATGGCTTTGGCGTGCAGAGGAATATCTGGACGCGACCATGCATCTGGAGCTGGTGACAAATCATCGGTATTGGTTTCGCCAGTTACTTTAAATACGGTCGCTTTAATGGCTTCTGGCATTTCGTCACGGCTGGTGAACCACTCGGCATCAGCCCATGATTCAATGACTTCTTTCGCCAACGCATTGCCGTTTTTCATTTTCTCTTCCACATCATGGAAGGCATCAAACATCAATAACGTGTGCTTCAATTCTGCCGCAGCTAGCTCGCCTAATTCTGCGTCATCTAACAGCTCTACTAACGTGACGATGTTATAACCGCCATGCATATTACCAAGCAATGATACCGCAGCATCTTTGCTGATTACTGGGCTGTTCGCTTCGCCTTTTACGATGGCTGACAAGAAGCCAGCTTTGACGTAGGCCGCTTCGTCAACGCCAGGAGGAACGCGCTCAGAAAGAAGCTCAACAAGGAAGTCTTCTTCACCGGCTGGTGGGTTTTTCAATAATTCGACTAAATCAGCAACTTGCTCTGCTGTCAGTGGTTTTGGCGGAATGCCTTCTGCGGCCCGCTCTTCGACATGCTTACGATATTCTTGCAGCACTGGGTACCCCTTTTGCTGTTGCGGTTTAAAAGTGCGCGGAATTATACGAGGTTTTGTGGCTGAATTAAATTCATAAGAGGATATATGCATCAATCTTTGCGATAAAAGCTGTGAATGAAGAGCAAAAACGTTATTAGCTATTGGATATTAGATATTAGCGAAAACAGACATACCCGATACATTGGCTCTAATATCAAATATCCAATAGCTAATATCGTGCTGGCTTTTCCCGTAACGAAAATCGTACTTGTCGTTGATAAGTTCTAACATTTTTGTTAAATAAAGATAAACGCATTGGTAGTAAGTTGCGCTCTTCTTCTAGATAAGGACATTGAAATGCGACGATTTATATACGCATTGCTTTTTTTCGCTGCCATTCTGAGTACGCCAACCATCTCACAGGCGAAGGCCGCGCAAAACTGGATTGAAACCTACCCAGATAATGTGGATACGCTCGAAGCTTTTTTTCATCAACAAGATTGTGATTTCTTGCAAAACGCTGGCCGTGTTTATGATTTAGAGAACGAGCGTTGGTTAAGTGCGAGCCAAGTGAAAGAGCAATTTGCACCTATTTCTAAGCATATTTTTGATTTTGATTGTGATTTCAAAACAACTCGAAGTGAGTTAGCGACCTTAATCGATTACCCTGATGAACTGCCATCGAGCGGTTATGCTTTGGTTTACTTTGATTTGGCTGTTGCTGATAACGGCAACACGCATATTTCCATGTTTTCTGACGATTTTATTCAGAAGTATAACCAGCGAGTGCAAGTGCTCGGGCAGTTCGATAAAACGCTCAATATTCGAGTTCTTCCCAGTTTAGTGGATACCCAATCTCCTTAAGGTGGCACATCAATGCTTGAAGTACCAGAAACTGAGTCAAAAGCTAGAAAAATCGCCGTCATCATTGGCGCCGTCGCTCTGGTATCGATAGTGATGTGGGCGGTGACAGCTTCGCTTGATACGCTAGCAAATGCCGCACCGCAATCAAACATTGTCGCGACTGTCGAACAAGGTGATGTCACTCAAACAGTCGGCGCATATGGACGGCTTCAAGCGCGACATAGCAGCAGCCTTATCGCGGAAGTTGATGGTGTGATCGCCGCTATTGAGCAGTTTCCAGGTACCGCTGTAGCGCCTGGCGATACCATTGTCGTTCTTGAAAATCCGCAACTACAGCGTGACCTAGAACAAGCCCAGTTATCGGTATTGGAAGCGAAAGCGAATCTTGAGTTAGTTGAAGCAGCGCTTGAGGAGCAACGAATTGTGCTTCTCAATGAACTTGAGATGATAACCACGGAAATTGGCTTGTCTCAAAAGGAGCTTGATACAAAGAAGTTTCTATCTGAGCAAGGCCTCGTGACACAACTTGATTTTCTTCGATCAGAAACCAATTTGAAAAAATCAAAATTGAGTCATAGCCTTCTTCAACGGCGTCTTAAGGCGCTTGAGCGAACCGAGGTTGCTGAACGCAACATGGCTTTATACAAGCTTCAAGAAGCTGAGAAACGTCTCGAATTAGTCAATCAAGATCTCGCACACTTGAACGTCACGGCAAAACGTACCGGTCTGCTCAATAATCTACAAGACGATGTGAAAATTGGGAATCCAGTTACCCGAGGTCAAGTTCTTGCTCAAGTTACCGACCCGAGTCAGTTATATGCTGAATTGCTGATGTCGGCAAACGATTCACAGCTCGTTTCGAGCGGACAGGACGTTTTAATCACGATTCGCAATGAAACTGTGACCGGTAGTGTCCTTCGAATTTTCCCTACAGCTGAAAATAATCAAGTTCGTCTTGATGTGAAATTACCAGCGCAACTTCCTGCCGTTGCTCGAGCAAACCTTGATGTATCGGCCAAAATTATTATTGCGCAACTACACGATGTCATGACGGTTCAAACGCCCACCGACGGAGTAGAGCAAAGTTCACACAATACGCTCTTTGTTCGCAATGATGACCGATTTATCAAGCGTGATGTCCAATTTGGGCTCGTTGGTGACACTAATGTTCAAATTCTTAGCGGCTTAGAGGTTGGCGATGAAGTGCTGTTGACCATGAATCCTAAGTTATTAAAGCAATCAGAAATTTCTGTAGATGACGTGAATGATGAATAAACTCATTGAGTTACGCAATATTAGTCGTGCCTTTGGACGCACTCAGCAAGCCACACGGGTACTCGAATCGATTGATTTAACCATTGATGACGGTGACAAGCTTGCCATTGTCGGACCTTCAGGTAGCGGGAAATCGACCTTACTCTCAATTATTGGATTGCTTGACCCACATTACCAAGGTGACTACTTTCTGCGAGGGCGCAATATCAAAGCGCTTGAAAACAAACAGCTAAGCCAATTACGCAACAACCAAATTGGCTGGATATTTCAAAACTTTAACCTTATTAGTCACCTATCGGCGTTAGATAATGTCGCTATCCCAATGCGATATAATCAAAATATTAAATCCAAAGAGTACAACGAGCGTGCGCTTCACGCACTTGATGTTGTAGGACTCGCAGATAAATACGCTTTGAAACCAAGCGAGCTTTCCGGTGGTCAACAACAGCGTGTTGCTATCGCGCGAGCCCTAATTAACGAACCAAGTTTAATTCTTGCCGACGAACCGACCGGTAACCTCGACTCACATACATCCAGCAAAATTATTGAGTTATTACTGAACTTACCCACGTCTGGCGCCACTTTAGTGATTGTTACGCATGACGCCAACATCGCACAACAATGCAGCCGTCGCGTTAAAATTCACGATGGATCACTCGTTCATGATCACCAATAATCTATTATTTTCATTGCGCTGCGAGTGGAATCGTTGGGCCAATCAACGCGGTAAGTTAAGTGCACTATTAATTGGCTTTGCAGTGACTTGCGTACTCACCGCACTATCGCTGTACTTAGGTGGCAAATTATTTTTTAGCAATCCGCATTGGGTGCAAAGTGATGAACGTTTCTATACGCTCTCGATGGCTTATGAGGATGGGCGTCAGTCAGGTATCAGTCGCCAATCAATCGATTACCTTCATTCACTTTCGTCGATTGATAATGCCTCGTGGTTAATGCCCAAACGTTTTGATCTTCAATCGTCAGAATATCAATTAAATAACCCACTCGCGTTAGTTTTCGATGATACGCTTATTTCGCTATTAGACGTTCCATTCCCCAAAGGCCAATCGATGGAAGCTGGTGTGTGGCTTAGTGAACGTTTTTGGAAAGAATCATTTGCCGGTGATAGCAACGTTATTGGCAGTTATCTCACTCACCCTAGAATTCCAACAGGCATTCAAATAAAAGGCATTCTGCCAGCATCTATCGACTCGATTGGCCCATGGCAACCTGATGTATGGCTTCCGAGTACCTATCTTCAATACACCACACCGTTTTCGTCTGAAAATGCCATTCTTGTTGATCGTTTTCTTCGGGCAATGCCTGAATACTACGGTATATTTACGACAAATCAGGAAATCGATGTCGAGAAATTTACCGCGTTAATGAACGAAGCTGACCTATCAGTTTCGGGCATGAGCATGCAAGCAACGGGCGCAAAATTAAAAGTATATGAAGGAATTCAATTAGATTATCCAGCTACTCAAGCGATGATTACACAGTGGCAAATATTAGTCCTTTTAGTTGTAACATTAGCGGTTATATTTGCGTTAAGTACCATCATGATTCACAGTAGCCGCTCCATTTTATTCCAACAAGAATTGAATACCTTCCAAATATTAGGCGCTCGCTTTCATCACTTCATACAAACATCCGCTACTGCAAGTGTTATTCAGTTGATTATTATCGCGATACTTTCAATCGTCATGCTGCTGTTGTTGAGCACTCCAACCCTGAAGCTCTTCGGATTTACAGACATTACGTCAACGGTTACGTCATTTGAGTTATTGAAGTTTTGGCTGAGCGCTTTTTGTTTGGTTGCGCTGATTTTCTCGCTTTGCTCACTGCTGCCATTAACCGCTTTGAAAAATCGCATGTTGTTTTCGAGAATGGTTGGAACGCTACGAAGTCGATCACAGCTCATTCTTGGGCAAGTGAATTTAATCAGTCAAATTACCGTCGCACTCGTTGCCCTGAGTTTCAGTTTTTCGCTCATCTATACGCAATTTAGCAATTTTCATCCGTTAGGTTTCAATGCTGAAACGGTAAGTTTTGATATCAAACGGCGAGGCGGGACAGTGCCGCTGCGTGCGATCGAAATGGAATCGGCAGGAAACAACGAATCCGCGAACATCGCTTTCTCAACTCGATCATTCAATGACGCAGTATCCATAGCCAACGAAAACATCAGTAACCAATCGCCACCGCAGGTTGACGTTCATTATGTGAGCGCAAACTATTTTGACGTTATTCAAGCTAAGGTTATGGAACTTGAAAAACCATGGAAATTTGGCGTCGTTATCAATCGTTCGGCTGCGAAGCAATTAGCAAAAGAGCGAGATATTTCGACCTTGATCGGTGCACCTATTGAATTGGGTAAAATCATGGGACGTCATACCATTACAGGTATCGTTAATGATATCGCTCATACGGGGCGATTTTCTGGTCTAAAACCGACAGCATACCTGCTTGTGGATAATGACAATAGCTCAGATCTTAATACGGTTTATATGTCATCAGACGTAACAGACAGCGAAATTGAGCAAGTTCAGCAGTCGTTAGCTTCGCACCTTGTTGGACCAAAATTTTCGTCCACGAATCAATTGGCTGATAGTGTATGGCGCTACGAACAACGGACAATCAGCTTGGTTCTCTTTTCAGTTCTGTTGGTGCTAATTATTTCATTGAGTATCTCTGTAAACATAAGCTATCAAGTGAAAATGCGACTTGCTCTAGAGCAACACGAATATGGTTTACTTCGTGCAATTGGCGCTCCCGAAACAGCGCTCTTTAGTCGCAGTTTCCAACATCCCTTTATTGCGCTAGCTATAAGTATGTTGCTAGCAGTCTGCCTGTTTGCGGGACTTAAAGTGATTATTGGACAGCTCGGCCTTTCTCTACTCCCAAGCATTAACGGTGCGTTATTGGCGACAGGTTTACTCCTGCTCATCATTTTATTATCTGCATCAGTGCCCACCATAAAATTAATTCGCAAGCCAATTTCAGAATTACTTAAAACTACATAAAGTTTAGGATCAATCGGTTACTCTTTTTTACACTTCTGACATAAACCTTTCACAGTTTTCTACTATCTTAATACATGACATCTCTGTGGGGGGATTCGTCATGAACACATCCATTTTCAAAGGTCTTTTT